>NZ_WAAO01000009.1 GCF_008868005.1 Microbacterium algeriense | reverse complement strand
TTGTGGAGGGAGCCGTCGAAGGTGGGATCGGTAATTAGGACTAAGTCGTAACAAGGTAGCCGTACCGGAAGGTGCGGCTGGATCACCTCCTTTCTAAGGAGCATCTGACACGTCCGGGTGTCCAGAACCCAGATCGAAGGCATACGTTCTTCGCTGGGAGCTCATGGGTGGAACATTTGACATGGTGCGAAGAATGTTGGTCTTCTCCAGTACGCCGCTTCGGTGGTTGGAACGGGGAGGGTGACGGATGTCGCACCTGCACGCTGTTGGGTCCTGAGGGACCGGATGCGCTTTGACCTTCGGGTTGGAAGCATTTGGTTACTCTGGGCCTTTCGTTGTTTCCCCGGTGGGGAAGCGGTGAGGGGTACCGCCCGTACTTTGAGAACTACACAGTGGACGCGAGCATCTTGCAGCAGCCTTCGGGTTGTTGCACAAGATGATCTTAAAGATCATTAGTCAATTTCTGATTCCATCTTCGGATGGGGTCGAGTTTTTGATTCAAACTCATGTGATTTCAAGTCTTT
>NZ_WAAO01000008.1 GCF_008868005.1 Microbacterium algeriense | reverse complement strand
TTGTGGAGGGAGCCGTCGAAGGTGGGATCGGTAATTAGGACTAAGTCGTAACAAGGTAGCCGTACCGGAAGGTGCGGCTGGATCACCTCCTTTCTAAGGAGCATCTGACACCTCCGGGTGTCCAGAACCCAGATCGAAGGCATACGTTCTTCGCTGGGAGCTCATGGGTGGAACATTTGACATGGCATCGAGATCTGATCTCGGAACTAGTACGCCGCTTCGGTGGTTGGAAGGTTCTGGGTGAGGGGACCGGTGCCTGCACGCTGTTGGGTCCTGAGGGACCGGATGCGCACTGGCCTTCGGGTCGAGTGCACAGTCGGTTACTCTGGGCCTCTTTCTGTTTCCCCGGTTGGGGTTGCGGATGGAGGGACCGCCCGTACTTTGAGAACTACACAGTGGACGCGAGCATCTTGCAACAGCCTTCGGGTTGTTGCACAAGATGATCTTAAAGATCATTAGTCAATTTCTGATTCCATCTTCGGATGGGGTCGAGTTTTTGATTCAAACTCATGTGATTTCAAGTCTTT
>NZ_WAAO01000007.1 GCF_008868005.1 Microbacterium algeriense | reverse complement strand
TGTGGGGTGCGCCATTGTCGGGTGGGGTCCCACCAGGCGGGGCCGCGGATGTGGGGGGTGCCGTGGTGCATGCGGATGTCCCATCCGCTGGTGGGGAGGGTGCGGTGGTGGTGCCAGCAGAGGGTGACGCCGTTGTCGGTGTGGGTGGGTCCGCCGCGGGAGTGTTCGGTGACGTGGTGGATCTCGCACCAGGTCGCGGGGACGTGGCAGCCGGGGATGAGGCATTCGCGGTCGCGGAGGGTGATCGCGCGGCGTTGGGGTGCGGTGAAGATGCGGTCGGTGGTGGTGATGCCGATGATGCGGCCGTGCGGGTCGAACAGGACGCGTTGGATGCCGCCGGCGCAGGCGGTGTGCGCGGCGGTGCGGGGGTGGGTGGGGGTGTCGATGCCGTCGATGTGCGCCCAGCCGGTGCCGGTGGCGTAGTCGTCGGCGGTGATGGAGACCACCAGGGTCGGGGCGGCGCCTCCCAGGCGGGGAGCATCGTCGTGGCGGGCGGCGATGCCCAGGACCGCGGCGAGCGTGTCGTGCTGCCGTTGCGCTCTCGTGCGGGTGTCGACCATCCGGGTCGGGTCCTCCGAGGGAAGAACCCCCTCACCCATCGCATCATCCCCATCCCCGTCGTTCCCGTCGCCATCCCGGTCGCCGTGGTGTTCATGGGTGGGGGTGAAGTGGACTCCGACCGGGTGGGGTGGGCCGTCGACTTTCGGGTTCAGGTATGCATCGAACAGGCGCTGCAACTGTCCCGCGACCTCCGGGAGCAGTCTGCCGTGGATCGGGATGGTGCCGTCTTTCGCTCTCCCCAGGGTGAGCGCCCGCCCGCGCATCGCGATCTCGTCCGCGGGCTCGGCACCATCCGGGTCGAGATACTGCACGATCACCCGGGACAGCAGCCGCAGATCCTCCGGCGTCGCGGCCGGCCCGGCCTCACCGGCACGGCCCTGCTCATCCGCGGCAGGTTGTTCCCCGGCGACGTCACCGTCACCGTCTCCGGCGCAGCCGCGGGCATACGCGGCGAGCTCCGTATCCGCGCGGAGCCGGTCGGCGGTGCCGACCCGGGCACCGGCCTGCTCGATCGGGCCGATCGCGGCCAGCAGCCCGGAGATGCCGATCACCCCGTCCAGCAGCGCCTCCCGCAACCCCGGCCACCGAGCCGGCAACCACGCCCCGCTGGACACATCCACCTCCCGGCGCACCGCCCGCGCGGCCGTGACCACCCGCCCCGCACCCGGAGCGTCCACCCGCAGCACCCGCTGCAGCAACTCGCTCACCGTCCGACACCCGAACTGTCCGCAGAACGCCGCATCCCCTGACCCCGCCGCCCGCGCCGGCACCGACGCGACCGTCTCGACCACGACCGCGTCCACCCGCCGCTGCACCCGACCCGCGACCTGCAACAACGCCATCTTCGCCTCGTCCGACAGCCCCGCGATCACATCCCCGGCCAGCATCGCATCCAGGTCGATCACGACCTGCTCCAACAGCTCCGCGGGATTGCTCATGCCCCCAGTCAACCCCGGGGCACCGACATTCCCACCCCGAAAAAACCCAGCTCAGACCAATATTCCAGCAC
>NZ_WAAO01000006.1 GCF_008868005.1 Microbacterium algeriense | reverse complement strand
GTAAGATAGAGAAGTTGCCCTGCGGGCCTGGTTGTGATGACTGGGTCGTGGGAGCATCCGATCCTTGAGAACTCAACAGCGTGCACTTGTCAAATGCCAAATTATCCTCGTCTCCACTTCGGTGGGGGTGAGAATTCCTTTGGATCAAAGACCAGCCCTTCCGGGGGCTGGCAATGGATGAAGTCAGCAATGAATTCGTCTCTTTGGTCAGCATCAAACTCGCTGCCCCATCGTTTTCCCGGTGTGGGTATGCATTTCTTTTTTACGGAGAGTTTGATCCTGGCTCAGGATGAACGCTGGCGGCGTGCTTAACACATGCAAGTCGAACGGTGAACACGGAGCTTGCTCTGTGGGATCAGTGGCGAACGGGTGAGTAACACGTGAGCAACCTGCCCCTGACTCTGGGATAAGCGCTGGAAACGGCGTCTAATACTGGATATGTGACGTGATCGCATGGTCTGCGTCTGGAAAGAATTTCGGTTGGGGATGGGCTCGCGGCCTATCAGCTTGTTGGTGAGGTAATGGCTCACCAAGGCGTCGACGGGTAGCCGGCCTGAGAGGGTGACCGGCCACACTGGGACTGAGACACGGCCCAGACTCCTACGGGAGGCAGCAGTGGGGAATATTGCACAATGGGCGCAAGCCTGATGCAGCAACGCCGCGTGAGGGATGACGGCCTTCGGGTTGTAAACCTCTTTTAGCAGGGAAGAAGCGAAAGTGACGGTACCTGCAGAAAAAGCGCCGGCTAACTACGTGCCAGCAGCCGCGGTAATACGTAGGGCGCAAGCGTTATCCGGAATTATTGGGCGTAAAGAGCTCGTAGGCGGTTTGTCGCGTCTGCTGTGAAATCCGGAGGCTCAACCTCCGGCCTGCAGTGGGTACGGGCAGACTAGAGTGCGGTAGGGGAGATTGGAATTCCTGGTGTAGCGGTGGAATGCGCAGATATCAGGAGGAACACCGATGGCGAAGGCAGATCTCTGGGCCGTAACTGACGCTGAGGAGCGAAAGGGTGGGGAGCAAACAGGCTTAGATACCCTGGTAGTCCACCCCGTAAACGTTGGGAACTAGTTGTGGGGTCCATTCCACGGATTCCGTGACGCAGCTAACGCATTAAGTTCCCCGCCTGGGGAGTACGGCCGCAAGGCTAAAACTCAAAGGAATTGACGGGGACCCGCACAAGCGGCGGAGCATGCGGATTAATTCGATGCAACGCGAAGAACCTTACCAAGGCTTGACATATACGAGAACGGGCCAGAAATGGTCAACTCTTTGGACACTCGTAAACAGGTGGTGCATGGTTGTCGTCAGCTCGTGTCGTGAGATGTTGGGTTAAGTCCCGCAACGAGCGCAACCCTCGTTCTATGTTGCCAGCACGTAATGGTGGGAACTCATGGGATACTGCCGGGGTCAACTCGGAGGAAGGTGGGGATGACGTCAAATCATCATGCCCCTTATGTCTTGGGCTTCACGCATGCTACAATGGCCGGTACAAAGGGCTGCAATACCGCGAGGTGGAGCGAATCCCAAAAAGCCGGTCCCAGTTCGGATTGAGGTCTGCAACTCGACCTCATGAAGTCGGAGTCGCTAGTAATCGCAGATCAGCAACGCTGCGGTGAATACGTTCCCGGGTCTTGTACACACCGCCCGTCAAGTCATGAAAGTCGGTAACACCTGAAGCCGGTGGCCTAACCCTTGTGGAGGGAGCCGTCGAAGGTGGGATCGGTAATTAGGACTAAGTCGTAACAAGGTAGCCGTACCGGAAGGTGCGGCTGGATCACCTCCTTTCTAAGGAGCATCTGACAC
>NZ_WAAO01000005.1 GCF_008868005.1 Microbacterium algeriense | reverse complement strand
CAGCCTTCGGGTTGTTGCACAAGATGATCTTAAAGATCATTAGTCAATTTCTGATTCCATCTTCGGATGGGGTCGAGTTTTTGATTCAAACTCATGTGATTTCAAGTCTTTAAGAGCAAACGGTGGATGCCTTGGCATCTGGAGCCGAAGAAGGACGTAGCAATCTGCGATAAGCCTCGGGGAACTGATAAGCAAGTTTTGATCCGAGGGTGTCCGAATGGGGAAACCCCGCTGGGCGGCGTGCCGACCTAGTGACTCCCGCCTGAATATATAGGGCGGGTAGAGGGAACGTGGGGAAGTGAAACATCTCAGTACCCACAGGAAGAGAAAGCAACCGCGATTCCGTTAGTAGTGGCGAGCGAAACCGGAACAGGCTAAACCGAGCGTGTGTGATAGCCGGCAGGCGTTGCACGTTGGGGGTTGTGGGACTTTTCAGTCATCTCTGCCGAGGTGGCGGCGTTACAAGAAGGTATAGACGAACGGTCTTGAAAGGCCGGTCATAGAGGGTGCCAACCCCGTAGTCGAAATGCCTCTCTTGGCGCGAAGAGTATCCCAAGTAGCACGGGGCCCGTGAAATCCCGTGTGAATCTGTCAGGACCACCTGATAAGCCTAAATACTCCCAGATGACCGATAGCGGACAAGTACCGTGAGGGAAAGGTGAAAAGTACCCCGGGAGGGGAGTGAAATAGTACCTGAAACCGTTTGCTTACAAACCGTTGGAGCCTCCTTAGTAGGGGTGACAGCGTGCCTTTTGAAGAATGAGCCTGCGAGTTAGCGATATGTGGCGAGGTTAACCCGTGTGGGGTAGCCGTAGCGAAAGCGAGTCTGAATAGGGCGATTCAGTCGCATGTCCTAGACCCGAAGCGAAGTGATCTATCCATGGCCAGGTTGAAGCGACGGTAAGACGTCGTGGAGGACCGAACCCACTTAGGTTGAAAACTGAGGGGATGAGCTGTGGATAGGGGTGAAAGGCCAATCAAACTTCGTGATAGCTGGTTCTCTCCGAAATGCATTTAGGTGCAGCGTTGCGTGTTTCTTGCCGGAGGTAGAGCTACTGGATGGCCGATGGGCCCTACAAGGTTACTGACGTCAGCCAAACTCCGAATGCCGGTAAGTGAGAGCGCAGCAGTGAGACTGTGGGGGATAAGCTTCATAGTCGAGAGGGAAACAACCCAGACCACCAACTAAGGTCCCAAAGCGCGTGCTAAGTGGGAAAGGATGTGGAGTTGCTCTGACAACCAGGAGGTTGGCTTAGAAGCAGCCACCCTTGAAAGAGTGCGTAATAGCTCACTGGTCAAGTGATTCCGCGCCGACAATGTAACGGGGCTCAAGCACGCCACCGAAGTTGTGGCATTGACATTATTGGTAGGCCTTCGTGGTCCAGCCGTGTTGATGGGTAGGAGAGCGTCGTGTGGCCAGCGAAGCGGCGGTGGAAACCAGCCGTGGAGGCTACACGAGTGAGAATGCAGGCATGAGTAGCGAATGACGTGTGAGAAACACGTCCTCCGAAAGACCAAGGGTTCCAGGGTCAAGCTAATCTTCCCTGGGTAAGTCGGGACCTAAGGCGAGGCCGACAGGCGTAGTCGATGGACAACGGGTTGATATTCCCGTACCGGCGAAGAACCGCCCAAGCTAATCCAGTAGTGCTAAGTGTCTGAATCCCAGTGACTGATCCCTTCGGGGTGACGCTCTGGGCCTAGCGCACGACCCCATGCTGGTGCGGTTAGCGTATTAACAGGTGTGACGCAGGAAGGTAGCCCAAGCCAGGCGATGGTTGTCCTGGTGCAAGTGCGTAGGCCGAGTCGTAGGCAAATCCGCGACTCATACAGGCTGAGACACGATGCGGATAAAAAGTGGGTGATCCTATGCTGCCGAGAAAAGCATCGACGCGAGGTTCTAGCCGCCCGTACCCCAAACCGACTCAGGTGGTCAGGTAGAGAATACCAAGGAGATCGAGAGAATCGTGGTTAAGGAACTCGGCAAAATGCCCCCGTAACTTCGGGAGAAGGGGGGCCATCCGCTTATACCCACTTGCTGGGAAAAGGGCGTGGTGGCCGCAGAGACTAGTGGGTAGCGACTGTTTACTAAAAACACAGGTCCGTGCCAAGTCGCAAGACGATGTATACGGACTGACGCCTGCCCGGTGCTGGAAGGTTAAGAGGACCGGTTAGCCGCAAGGCGAAGCTGAGAATTTAAGCCCCAGTAAACGGCGGTGGTAACTATAACCATCCTAAGGTAGCGAAATTCCTTGTCGGGTAAGTTCCGACCTGCACGAATGGCGTAACGACTTCCCAACTGTCTCAACCGCGAACTCGGCGAAATTGCATTACGAGTAAAGATGCTCGTTACGCGCAGCAGGACGGAAAGACCCCGTGACCTTTACTACAGCTTGGTATTGGTGTTCGGTGTGGCTTGTGTAGGATAGGTGGGAGACTTTGAAGCATGGACGCCAGTTCGTGTGGAGTCATTGTTGAAATACCACTCTGGTCACTCTGGATATCTAACTTCGAACCGTAATCCGGTTCAGGGACAGTGCCTGGTGGGTAGTTTAACTGGGGCGGTTGCCTCCCAAAAAGTAACGGAGGCGCCCAAAGGTTCCCTCAACCTGGTTGGCAATCAGGTGTCGAGTGTAAGTGCACAAGGGAGCTTGACTGTGAGACTGACAGGTCGAGCAGGGACGAAAGTCGGGACTAGTGATCCGGCAGTGGCTTGTGGAAGCGCTGTCGCTCAACGGATAAAAGGTACCTCGGGGATAACAGGCTGATCTTGCCCAAGAGTCCATATCGACGGCATGGTTTGGCACCTCGATGTCGGCTCGTCGCATCCTGGGGCTGGAGTAGGTCCCAAGGGTTGGGCTGTTCGCCCATTAAAGCGGTACGCGAGCTGGGTTTAGAACGTCGTGAGACAGTTCGGTCCCTATCCGCTGCGCGCGTAGGAAGTTTGAGAGGATCTGACCCTAGTACGAGAGGACCGGGTTGGACGAACCTCTGGTGTGTCAGTTGTTCCGCCAGGAGCACCGCTGATTAGCTACGTTCGGGATGGATAACCGCTGAAAGCATCTAAGCGGGAAGCCGGCCTCAAGATGAGACTTCCATACCTTCGGGTGAGAGGCTCCCAGCCAGACTACTGGGTTGATAGGCCAGATGTGGAAGTGCAGCAATGCATGCAGCTGACTGGTACTAATAAGCCGATGACTTGATAACACACCGTTTGTTGGTGCTACGCGTCCACTGAGTGGTTCTCGATGTACGGTCGAGAACCGCATAACAACAATGACTTTGTTATGCGTTTGATTGAAACATCAATAGTGTTTCGGCGGCCATAGCGTGAGGGAAACGCCCGGTTACATTCCGAACCCGGAAGCTAAGCCTCACAGCGCCGATGGTACTGCAGGGGGGACCCTGTGGGAGAGTAGGACACCGCCGGACTCCTTTTAAACAA
>NZ_WAAO01000004.1 GCF_008868005.1 Microbacterium algeriense | reverse complement strand
CCAAACCGCGATTCCTCGGGGCGTTGCCGCCGCCTCGTTCACCTCGTCGCCACGGACCGGACACCCGGGGCGACTAAGGTCGCGACCGACCACGCATTCGAAAGGACCACCCCCGATGAACTCCCCGCTCCACCGGTCGCGACGAGGGCTGCTCGCCGCCCTCGGCATCGGTGTCGCTGTCGCCGGCCTCCTCGTCGCTCCCGCGGCCCACGCCGCCGACGCGGCGCTCACCGTCGACACCCCGTCCATCACCGCCGACGAGACCGTCACGATCACTTTCGACGCCGGGACGGCTGTCCACGATCGCAACTGGGTCGGCATCTACCGCGATGGCGCGACGCCGGGTGGACCGGCCTCGCTCGACTGGCGCTACGTCCCGGAGCAGAGCGGCCAGCTCACGTGGGGGCCGTCCGCACGCGACGGGTGGACGCGCAACACCGCCGACATGGGCGCGGGGGAGTACGACGTCTACCTGCTCGAGGACGACGGCTACACGGTCCTCGCGGGTCCCGTCGATCTGACTGTCACGGACGCGGATGCCGAACCGCCGGTCCCGCCTGCGCAGCCGAAGCCTGAGGTCGATGGCAGGAGCAGCCTCAACGTGCTCTCGTTCAACGTGTGGCACGGCGGTACGCAGGTCGCCGATGGAGCGCGGCAGATCGCCGACATCATCACCCAGACCGACGCCGACGTGACGTTCCTCCCCGAGGTCGGCCAGGCACCCGCGCAGGTCGCGGCGCTCCTCGGATACCAGCACCTCATCGCGACGGACACGGGTGTCGTCTCCCGCTATCCGATCATCTCGACCGACACCATCGGCCGGTGGTGGTCGAAGGCGGTCATCGACGTCAACGGCTCCGAGGTCGTCGTGTACGGCGGACACCTGGAGTACCGCTGGTACACGACATACCTCCCGCGCGGCTACGGAGGCGAGATCCACGGCGACTGGCCGGCCGGGTGGAACACCTGGGACAAGCTCGATGCGCCGGTGACGGACGTCGAGGCCATCCTCCAGGCGAACGAGCAGTCCGGCCGTCCCGCCGCCGCGGCCGAGCTCGTCGCCGACATCACCACTGAGCGCGCCGCCGGACGGCTCGCCGTCGTCGGTGGCGACTTCAACGAACCGCCGTCGCAGGACTGGATCGCGGCGACCGCCGGCCTGTTCGACCACAACGGGGTCGTGATCCCCTGGCAGACGACGCAGACGCTCCTCGACGGCGGGCTGGTCGACGCCTTCCGCACGGTGCACCCCGATCCGGTGGCGAACCCCGGCTTCACGTGGCCGTCCGACAACCCGCTGTTCCCGACGTCGTCCTTGACCTGGGCACCCGAGGCCGATGAGCGCGACCGCATCGACTACATCTTCGCGACCCCCGACGCGCGACTGTCGATCGACGGGGCATCCGTGGTGGGCCCGCAGTCGACGATCGTGCGCGATCAGCGAGTCGACGACGACAGCGCGGACGAGATCCTCACGCCGGACGCCGTATGGCCGTCCGACCACAAGGCGGTCCTGGCGAACTTCACGATCTGCGACGGCGGATGCACGGAACCGGAGCCGGAGCCGGAGACGCCGCGCCTCGAGCTCGGTGGGACCTCCGCCGTCGCGGGTGGTGCTGTGGTCGTCCTGGGGACGGGATTCGCGCCCGGCTCCGAGCTGCGCGTCGAACTCCGCTCCACGCCCGTGCTGCTCGGCACGGTCACCGCCGATGGGACGGGCAGCTTCCGCGCGACGATGACCGTGCCCGCGGACACCGTGCCCGGAGCGCACAGCCTGGTCGTGGTCGATCCGGACGGCGTCGAGACCTCGACGCCGCTCACGGTCACCGCGGCTGCCGGCGGTGGCGACCCGGGCGCAGGCGGACCCGGGGACGGCGCGGGTGGAAGCGCGCCGGGCGCCGGTGGGGCCGCTGCTCCCGTACCGGGGAGCGGATCCGACACGGGAGCCGCGAGTTCGCTCGCCGCGACCGGAGCGGACAGCCTCCCCTTCCTCCTGGGGGCCGTTCTCCTGCTCGGAACCGGACTCGGGCTCGTCGTTCTGCGGCGGAGGCGTCGTCTCGGATGACGAGTCGGGCGGTGCCGGGCGGATCGTGTCGTCCGGCGCCGCGTGCCCCGCACCAGCCGGGTTCCGTCAGCTGATCGGGGTCGCCCCGCCGGAGACCACGATGCCTCCGGTCTCGGGGATCGCCACGAGCAGCTCACTGGGACGCCCGACGTGCCGGCCCTGGCGGATGCGGACGGAGGTGCCGGGGAAGCCCTGCGCCCGGAGATACGCGCCTGTCGAGGCGGCGGCCGAACCCGTGGCCGGGTCCTCGGTGATGCGTCCCACCGGGAACAGATTCCTCGCCTCGAGGTCGGCCGGGTCCTCCCCGTAGAGCACGGTGACGGTGCCGAGCCAGCCCTGTTCCCGCATGAGCGCGGCGACCTCTGGCGGCGAGAACCGGAACTGGTGGAAGACCTCGCGATCGGCGATGACCAGGATCGGATGCCAGTTGCCCGCGAACGACTCGCGCGCCGGGAAACGCGGATCGAGGTCGGAGGGGACGAGTCCGAGCAGGTCGAGGAGCCGGTCGCGCACGCGGACGTCGAGGTCTCGCACCTGTGGTTCCACGCTCGTGAACGACACGGTCACGCGCCCGTCGGCATCCGCGAAGGACTCCATCGAGATCGATCCGGCCGCGGTCTCGAACACCACCGTGCCGGCACCGTCCCGCTCAGCGAGCGCCACAGCCGTCGCCACCGTCGCATGACCGCAGAACGGCACCTCGGCTGCCGGCGACCAGTATCGGACCCGGTGGTGTCCGGGAGCACCGGGCACGGGCGTCGCGAACGCCGTCTCCGCGTATCCGACTTCGGCGGCGATCCGCTGCATCCGCGTCTCGTCGAGCCCGTCCGCGTCGAGCACCACCCCCGCCGGGTTCCCGCCCTCCGGGGTCGCGGCGAAGGCGCTGTAGCGCAGGATCTCGGGGGTCGTCGTCATGCCCGGAGCCTACCGGCCGCGCCTCTCAGGAGTTCACGCGGATGATCTCCTGCTGGTACGGCGCGATGACGTCGCCCGAGATGCGCAGGTCGAGAAGCAGGAACCGGCGGGTGGTGGCATCCTCCGCGGCCCAGGTCGCCAGGCGGTCGAGATCCGCGAGGGTCCGCACGACCACGCCCTCCGCGCCGACGGCCGCTCCGAACGCGGCGAAGTCCACCTCGGGGATGCGCATCGGTCCCTCGGCGAGACCCTTGAGCCCGTAGAGGTTGACCTCGGCGCCGTAGGCCGCGTCGTTCCAGACGACCGCCATGCCGCGCCCGGCCGCTGCGCGCACGGCCGACTCCAGGTCGGCGATCGCCATGAGACCGCCGCCGTCGCCGGAGGTCAGCACGATGGTGGAGTCCCGCCGTGCGAGAGCCGCGCCGACCACGCTCGGCCATCCCTGGCCGATGGACTGGAACGCGGTGCCGACCATCATCATCCGGTCGGGAGCGGCGACGGGCCAGTACATGTTCGCCCAGCCGATGAAGTGGCCGCCGTCGGACACCACGACGCGGTCCTCCGGGAGGAGCTCGGCGATGCGCCGCGCCGCCGAGCGCGGGTCCAGGCGGCCATCCGCGGCGAGCTCATCTCCCGGCGCGTACGCCCGAGCCGCCGCCACGTCCACCGACTCGCGCCATGCGCCCGCCCGCGCCTGCCGCCCCGTCGCTTGCACAACTTCGGAGTCCGGGCTCGACACGCCGGCGGATCCGCGGCCGGCCTCGGCGTGTCGGGGCGAATCTCCGAAGTCGTGCGGGGAAGAGGGGGAAGAGGGGGAGGAGGTGGGCGCGGGGGAGAGGCGGGCGACGAGGGCTTCGGCGGCCAGGCGGGCGTCGGCGCGGACGAAGCCGCCCACGTGGGCATGGGTCGCCGCGGGGGCGGTGTCGATCTGGAACACTCTGGTGCCCGGGGCGAACAGCTCGCCGAAGCGCATCGTGAACTGGTTGAGCGATGCGCCGAAGACCACCGCGACATCAGCGCTGCGGATGAGCTCCATGGCGCCGTCGGCCCCGAACCCGCCGGTGACCCCGAGGTCGTACTGCGACTCGGGGAAGACTCCCCGGCCCAGGGCGGAGGAGGCCGTCAGGGCGCCGGTCGCCGCGGCCAGCTCGCCCAGCGCGGCGCTCGCACCCGACAGCCAGGCGCCGCGTCCGGCGAGCAGGAACGGACGCTGCGCCCCGCGAAGGGCCTCGGCGATCTCGTCGAGCATCCCCTCCGCGAACTCCCCCCGCGGCGCGAGCGGTGCGGGAAGACGCGGCGACGGGGCCTCGGGCACGTCGCCGGCTTCGAGCGCCGCGACGTCGTAGGGGATCGCGAGCACGACCGGAACCCGGTAGGTGAGGGCGTGCTCGATCGCGATGACCGTCGTCGCCGCAGCGTCAGCGCGCCCGACCGTATAGGTGCGGGCGCCGACGGCGGAGGCGAGGGCGATCTGGTCGACATCCCACGGGCGCGGTCCGGACGTGGGCTCGTCGCCGACGACGAGAACCAGAGGGACATGCGCCTGCACGGCTTCCGCGAGGGCGGTGATGGTGTTGGTGAACCCCGCGCCGTAGGTGGAGGTGCCCGCGGCGATGCGCCCCGAGGCGCGGAAGTGGGCGTCGGCGGCGACGACCGCTCCCTGCTCGTGTCGGACGGCGGTGAACACGGCATCCGTCTGCTTCTCGAGCGCGTCGAGGAAGTAGGCGTTGCCGTTGCCCATCACGCCGAACACGGCATCGATGTGCTGGGCGAGGGTGAGGGCCACGTGCGCGGAGACGGTGGGCATGCGAAAGCCTTTCGAGACAGGGACGGAGGAACTGCGGGATCCGTATGTGTCTCGCCTCCGCGTCATCGCGAAGTGCTTCGTGCCTCTTTTTCAGGCACCGGCTGGGCCGGACCCGCTCAGTCTAGCGGCGGCTCGAGGCGGGCGGATACGCGAGAATGGACGGATGACGGATGCGATGACCGAGCGGGAGACGCTCACGTGGGACGGCTTCGGAGCGGCGACGCGCGATCTGGCGCGGAGCATCCTCGCCAGCGGCTTCGAGCCGGAGGTGGTCGTCGCCATCGCCCGGGGCGGGCTGCTTCCCGCCGGCGCGATCGCGTACGGCCTGGGTGTCAAGAACTGCGGCGCGATCAACGTCGAGTTCTACACCGGGATCGGCACGGTGCTCGATGCACCCGAGGTGCTTCCTCCCGAGCTCGACATGGCCTATCTCGACGGACGCCGCGTGCTGCTCGTCGACGACGTCGCCGATTCCGGCCGCACGCTCGCCCTCGCCGTGCAGCTGCTGAAGGACAAGGGGGCCGACGTGCGGTCGGTCACGATCTACACCAAGCCCTCCACCATCATCCAGCCCGACTTCGCCTGGAAGGACACCGACCTCTGGATCAACTTCCCGTGGTCGTTCCAGGGCACGGTGCGCGAAGAGGATCAGGGACTCACGCCCTCGGCCTGAGTCCACGAGGCCGGGTCAGCCGCGCAGCAGCGCGCGCAGGGTCTGGATCGTGTCCGCCTCCGCCGGCGACTTGTCGGAGCGATAGCCCTTCACGCGCGCGAACCGCAGGGCGATGCCGCCGGGGTACCGCGGTGACCGCTGCACGCCGTCGATCGCGATCTCCACCACGAGCTCGGGGCGGAGGAAGACGGTGGATGCCGTACGGTGCGTCTCGTGGGCGGGGAACTCGGCGGTCTGCCAGCGCAGCAGCTCATCGGTCAGGCCCTTGAACGTCTTGCCCACCATGACGAAGCTCCCGGGGTCTCCGAACTCGCCTTCGGGGTCGCGCGCCCCCAGGTGCAGGTTCGAGAGCCAGCCCCGGCGTCGTCCTGACCCCCACTCGGCGCCGAGGACCACCAGGTCGAATGTCAGCACGGGCTTGACCTTCACCCAGGACTTGCCGCGGCGCCCCGCCGCGTAGGGCGCGTCGATCGACTTCACGAGCACGCCCTCGTGTCCTGCCGCGAGCGCCTCCCGGGACAGACGCTCCGCCTCGTCGGCGCTGTCGGTGACGACCCCCGGCATCCGCCACTCGCCGGCGATGCGGTCGAGCACCTCCTGGCGGACGGACAGCGGCTCGTCGATGAGGTCTCGTCCGTCGACGTGCAGCACGTCGAAGAACCAGGGCCGGAGGGCGAGTTCCCGCGCCACGTCCGCACCGAACCGCGACATGGTCTCCTGGAACGGGCGGGGGCCGCCCTCCTCGTCGAGCGCAAGGGTCTCCCCGTCGAGGATCAGGTCGTCTGCGGGCAGCGTGCGCACGATGTCGACGATCTCGGGGAGGCGGTGGGTGACGTCCGCGAGACTCCGCGTGAAGATGCCGACCTCGTCGCCGTGGCGGTGCACCTGGATGCGGGCGCCGTCGAGCTTGTACTCCACGGAGGCGGTGCCCGTGATCTCGAGCGCCGCGGTCGGGGTCGCGGCGGTCGCAGCCAGCATCGGCAGCACCGGGCGTCCCACCCGCAGGCCGATCGCGTCGAGGTCGCCGTCGCCACCGGTGAGAGCGATGCGTGCGGTCTCACCGAGGTCTCCGGAGAGCATGGCGGCGCGTCGCACGGTCGCGATCGGGGCGTCGGCCGCGCGCGCGACCGCATCCAGCAGGACGCCGCTCAGCGCCCCGGTGCGGAGCTCGCCGAGCATGGCCCTGGCGAGGAAGTCCCACTCGGCGGCCGTCGCGCGCGATGCGAGTCCGCGGAGCAGGTCGCTGCGCACGCCGGCCGACCCCGCTCCCGAGGTGGTGGCCAGCTCGTCGAAGGCGTGGTCGACGTCGGCGATCGTGAGGGATGGTTCCTCGGCATGGGCGATGTCGAGCGCGGCCAGTCCGCGCCAGCCGATGCCGAGGCGCCCCTGTCGGGGAGCCGCGAGCAGCAGGCCCACGAGCGCGGCGACGTCGCCTTCGTCCGCTCCGTCGAGCAGCCGTGCGATGGCGTCGATCTTGGCGAGCCGCGACGACGTGGCCGCGACATGATCGGTGGTGGTGACGAGCTCGGAGAGCCGCATCCCCGCATCATGCCACCCGGGGCGGACACCGGGCGAGGCGCTTGACAGGGCGCGCAGCCGGCTGTGTCAGTGCCCGAGGAACGTCGGGCGGCGCTTCTCCTGGAACGCGGCGAAGCCCTCGCGGTAGTCGTCGGTGTCGCACAGCGCGGCCTGCGCGGTGTTCTCGAGACCGATCGACTCCCACAGGGTCAGACGCTCGTCGCGGATGCGGGAGACGAGCTCCTTGCTCGCGAGGTAGGCCGCGGTGGCTCCGCGCGCCGCTGCGGCCGCGGCGTCCGCCGTCGTCGTCACGACGGCGTCGTCGGGGAGCACGCGGGAGAACAGGCCGGACTGCACGGCTTCGGCGCCGGTCATGAGCCGCCCCGTGTAGATGAGGTCCAGCGTCTTGTGCGGTCCGAGCCGCTCGAGGAAGAGCGCGTGACCGCCCGAGTCGAGGGTGGCGCCGAGCGTGGCGAACGGGGAGCCGATCTTCGCGGATTCCGCCACGTAGACGACGTCCGTCGCGATGAGCAGTCCGAGGCCGACCCCGAGACACGCGCCGTGCGCGACGGCGAACGTGGGGGCGGGGAAGCGCGCGATCCGCTGCATCAGCGGGGTGACGGCGCCGCCCAGGTAGCCGAGCACATCGTCATCGCGGGGGTCGACGGAGGAGATGTCGCGACCCGCGCAGAACGCCCTGCCCTCACCGCGGAGCAGCAGGGCGCGCACGCCCGCTTCCTCGGCCGCGTCGTACGCGGCATCCAGCTCGTCCAGCCCCGCCTCATCGAGCGCGTTGAGCTTCGCGGGAGCGTTCAGCACGATCGTGGCGACGTCGTCGGAGATGGTCAGGTCGATCATGGCGGGCCTCCGGGTCAGACGTCGTAGTCCACGACCAAGCGGTCGCTGGTGGGGTGGGACTGGCACGTGAGCACATAGCCGCGCTCGAGCTCGTCCGGTTCGAGCGCGTAGTTCTCGGTCATGGTGACGCTGCCCTCGATGACCCGGGCTCGACAGGTGCCGCACACGCCCCCCGCGCACGCGAACGGCGCATCCGGTCGCACGCGCAGCGCCGCGTTCAACACCGACTCCCGTGCGGCGACCGGGCTCTCCACCGTCGAGGAGACGCCGTCGAGGTTCACCTCGATGCGCACGGTCTTCTCGTCGGAGCGCACCGTCACGGGGCGTGCCGCGCGCGCCGGTTCGCCGCCCGTGGTGAACAGCTCGAAGCGGATGTGCTCGGGCGGCACCCCGACGTCGGCGAGGACCTGCCGGCAGAGGTCGACGAGCGCGAGCGGCCCGCACAGGAACCACTCGTCGGTGTCGGCGGGATCGATGAGGGAGCCGAGGATCGTGCGCAGCTTGGTCTCATCCAGCCGCCCCGA
Source organism: Microbacterium algeriense (assembly GCF_008868005.1). Lineage (GTDB taxonomy): Bacteria > Actinomycetota > Actinomycetes > Actinomycetales > Microbacteriaceae > Microbacterium > Microbacterium algeriense. Next base: position 21,771 of record NZ_WAAO01000004.1, on the reverse strand, counting down.
GAGCACCGGGGCCGTCCGCTGCTCGCGGGACAGCACGTGGTGCAGGGTCAGGCGGGTGGGGTAGCGGTCCTTGAGGTCGGCGAGATCCTCCAGGAACATCACGTCGAGCGTCGACCGGTTCGTGTACAGCAGCGTGAAGCGCGAGGTCTGCGACCGGGACAGCACGGTGTGCGCGAGGGCCATCAGCGGCGTGATGCCCGACCCTGCGGCGACGCCGACGACGTGCTTGTCGTCGAGGTCGTCCAGCGCCGAGGTGAACGTGCCCTGCGGGCTCATCACGTCGATGCGGAATCCTGGGCGCAGGCCGGTCTGCGCCCAGGTGGAGAACAGGCCGCCCTCGTCGCGTTTGACCGCGACGCTGAGTCGAGTCGGCCCGCCGTCCGCGCGGTGCTCCGGGGCGCGGCAGAGCGAGTACGAGCGGCGTACCTCCACGCCGTCGAGGGTGGTCCGCAGGGCGACGTACTGCCCCGGCAGGTGGTCGTACTCGTCGGCGAGCTCCGCCGGAACCGTGAACGTCACCTCGACGGCATCCTCGGTGAGCGGGCGCACGTCCTCGACCGTCAGGGTGTGGAAGCGCGCGCGGGTCCGCCCTCGCGCGACGGGGACCGAGCCGGGGGGCGGAGGGGTGGCGCGGACCGGGGAGAACAGCGACATCAGTGCACCTTGAAGTGATCGAAGGGCTCCAGGCAGCCGCGGCACTCGTACAGCGCCTTGCAGGAGGTGGAGCCGAAGCGGGAGACCTCTCGCGTGTCGAGCGAGTCGCAGCGCGGGCAGCGCACGCTCAGCGCGAGCCGGATCGGGCCCGTCGGCACGGCGGCCCGGCCGCTCGGCGGGGCGATCCCGTACTCTCGGAGCTTCCGCTTGCCCTCGTCCGACATCCAGTCGGTGGTCCAGGCGGGGGACAGCACGAGCCGCACGGACACCGAGGCGAAGCCCGCGGCCGTCAGCGCGAGCACCACGTCGTCGCGGATCGCGTCCACCGCGGGGCAGCCGCTGTAGGTCGGGGTGATGTCGACGCGCACTTCCGCGCCGTCCACCTCGACGGCGCGCAGCACGCCCAGGTCCTCGATCGTGAGGACAGGGACCTCCGGGTCGGGCACGGCCGCGGCGATGCGCCACGCGTCGGCGATGGCGTCGGTGCCGGCGTCGGTCTGCGGATCGGAGGTGGGGTGCGTCACCATGATGCCCCCGGATGCCGTCGCGCGAGCACCTGCATCTCGGCGAGGATGTGCCCGAGGGGCGTCGCGTGCGCACCGCGGCGACCGCCGGCGGAGGACGGCGCCACCGGCGGCACCTCGAGCCCCGCTTCCGCGAACACGGCGTCGATGACGGCGTCGAACGGCGCGCGGAGCGTGGAGGGACGCACGGCCGCGTCACCAAGGCGGTCGATCAGCGGCTCGTCGCGGAACAGCTCAGCGACGTATGGCCAGACATCCGTCAGGGCGCGGATCATGCGCCGCCGGGACTCCTCGGTGCCGCCGGCGAGACGCAGCACCCACTGCACGGCGTGGTCGCGGTGGTAGTCGACCTCCTTGAGCGCCTTCTCCGCGATCGCCGCGAACGTGGGCTCCGCGCTCGCCCGCAGCGCCGAGTACAGCTCGACCAGATACACCGAGGCGACCAGCTGCCGAGCGATCGTCTGGGCGAAGTCGCCGTTGGGCTGCTCCATGATCCAGGCGCTGCGGAAGTCCGGCTCGTCGCGGAAGTACGCCAGGTCGTCCTCCGACCGGCCGTCGTACGATCCGGCGAAGTGCAGGAAGGATCGCGCGTGTCCCAGCAGGTCGAGGGCGATGTTGCCGAGGGCCACGTCCTCCTCGAGCTCGGGGGCGCGGGAGATCCACGCGCCGAGCTGCTGCGACAGGATGAGGGCGTCGTCGCCCAGCCACAGCGCGTACTCCGCGAGGTCCGCGCTCGCCGCGACGTCGCCGGCGCCCGCGAGTTCTTCGCTCAGGCGCAGCTGATCCACGGAGACGTCCCCGTGCGCGTCGCTGGGTCCCTGAGCCTGTCGAAGGGCCGGAGCCTGTCGAAGGGCCGGAGCCTGTCGAAGGGTCACAGGTGCGGCACCCCCTCGGAGGCGGTGTAGTACACCGCATGCCGGTAGTTCTTTCCGGCGGGGCTCTCGAAGTAGGCGCCCTTCGCGTCGGGGTCGCTCGTGGTGATGGCCTCGGCGGGGGCGACCCAGATCGAGACACCCTCGCCGCGCCGGGTGTAGAGGTCGCGGGCGTTGCGGATCGCCATCTCGGCGTCCGGGGCGTGCAGCGAGCCGACGTGCACATGGCTCAGTCCGCGGTTCGCCCGCACGAAGACCTCCCACAGCGGCCACACCTCCCGACCGTGGGTCCCTGAGCTCGTCGAAGGGTCGTGTCCGGGCGTCGCCATCACGCCACCGCCCCTTCGGCCGGCCCGGGGACCAGAGTCGAGCGCTGCTTGCGCGCGTACTCCGCTGCGGCCTCCCGCACCCAGGCTCCCTCTTCGTGCGCGGTGCGTCGGCGTTCGATGCGCTCCGCGTTGCAGGGTCCGTTGCCGCGCAGCACCTCGAAGAACTCGTCCCAGTCGATCTCGCCCATCTCGTAGCGGCCGGTCTCCTCGTCGTAGCGCAGCTCGGGATCGGGCAGGGTGACACCGAGGATCTCGGCCTGGGGAACGAGCATGCTGACGAAGCGCTGACGCAGTTCGTCGTTGGAGAACCGCTTGATCTTCCACTGCATCGACTGCGCCGAGTTGGGGGACTGGTCGTCGGGAGGGCCGAACATCGCCAGGCTCGGCCAGTACCAGCGGTCGACGGCGTCCTGCGCCATGGCGCGCTGCTCATCGGTGCCCTGCATCAGGGTGAGGAGGATCTCGAACCCCTGCCGCTGGTGGAAGGACTCCTCCTTGCAGATGCGCACCATCGCGCGCCCGTAGGGGCCGTAGGAGGCGCGGCACAGCGGCACCTGGTTGCAGATCGCGGCGCCGTCGACGAGCCAGCCGATCGCTCCCATGTCGGCCCAGGTGGGTGTGGGGTAGTTGAAGATCGACGAGTACTTGGCCTTGCCGCTGAGGAGCTGGTCCATCATCTCTTCGCGTGTCGTGCCGAGCGTCTGCGCCGCGGAGTAGAGGTAGAGGCCGTGGCCCGCCTCGTCCTGCACCTTCGCCATGAGGATCGCCTTGCGCTTGAGGCTGGGCGCTCGGGTGATCCAGTTGCCCTCCGGCTGCATGCCGATGATCTCGGAGTGGGCGTGCTGGGAGATCTGCCGCACGAGCGTTCGGCGGTAGGCGTCGGGCATCCAGTCGCGGGGTTCGATGCGCTGCTCGTTCGCGATGAGCTCGTCGAACAGGCGCTCCTCATCGGACGGCTCGTCCACGAGGGACAGGTCTGCAGGGCTGGTCATCATCGACTCCTCGGCATCGGGCCATCTTTACTGACCGATCGTTAGGTAATTCTGACACAGCAGAACAGGGCTTTCAAGCCACCGCTCACCGCGTGCGGGAGATGAGTTCCAGGAGCGCGCGGCCGTAGGCCTCCGAGGGGTCCGGATGCTCGAAGGAGGCCGGTACGCCGGAGATCTCGACGTCGACGCGGAAGGTGTCGTCCAGGCGCACCAGCGCGCGGAAGGTGCCGCGGAGGAGTTCGCGCAGCTGGTCCTCCCGGGGCAGCCACACGGCGTCGGCGAGCGTCACGGCGTCGAGCGCCCACTCGGTCGTGCCGTTGAACGCCAGATCCGTGCCGCTCGGCGTCTGCCGGGCCTCGATCGTCATCTCGCTGACCGTGAAGACCTCGGCCTCCGCTTCGAGCTCCACCTCGTCGGGCAGGTCGAGCTGGAAGCGATCGCCCTCGGCGGGGTTCCAGGCGAGACCTGCGTCTCTCAGGGCGACGGCGAGCTCGCGGGTGATCATCCCCTCACGCTAGACGACACGATGTGCCCGAGGCTTCGCGCCGGCTGTGGACGGTGGGGCGGGTGTCGGCGGCGTGGGGCAGAGTGGAGGCATGACTTCCGCCGCACCCGTCGACACCCGTGAGGCCGCCCGTGCCGCATTGCGCGAACTCGTCGGCCGACCGGACGCCGAGTTCCACGATGGGCAGTACGAGGCGATCGAGGCGCTCGTCGAGGGGCGCCGCCGCGCTCTCGTCGTCCAGCGCACCGGCTGGGGCAAGTCGGCGGTGTACTTCGTGGCGACGCTGCTGCTGCGGCGGCAGGGGGCCGGCCCGACCGTCCTCGTGTCGCCGCTGCTGGCGCTCATGCGCGACCAGATCGCCGCGGCCGAGCGGGCCGGCGTGCGCGCGGTCGCGATCAACTCGACGAACGCGCACGAGTGGTCCGAGGTGCTCGCGCAGCTCGACCGCGACGAGGTCGACGTGCTGCTGGTGTCGCCGGAGCGGCTGAACAATCCTGCGTTCCGCGAGCAGCAGCTGCCGACGCTCGTACGACGCCTCGGGATGCTCGTGGTCGACGAGGCGCACTGCATCAGCGACTGGGGGCACGACTTCCGCCCGGACTACCGGCGGCTCCGCGATCTCATCGCCCGGATGCCCCTCGACGTGCCGGTGCTGGCGACGACCGCGACGGCGAACAGCCGTGTGGTCGCCGACGTCGCCGAGCAGCTCGGCAGTCTCCAGGCGGACGAGGCGGGGGGCTCCGCACCGGTGCTGACGATCCGCGGACCGCTCGCCCGCACGTCGCTGCGGCTCGGGGTGCTGCGGCTGCGCGATTCGGCGAGCCGTCTGGCCTGGCTGCTCAGCCACCTCGACGACCTGCCCGGCTCCGGCATCATCTACACGCTCACGGTCGCGGCCGCGGTCGACACCGCCCGGCTGCTGCGCGATCACGGGCACGAGGTGCGCGCATACACCGGGCAGACCGACACCGAGGAACGCGCTGAATCCGAGGGGATGCTCAAGCGCAACGAGGTCAAGGCGCTCGTCGCGACCAGTGCGCTCGGGATGGGCTTCGACAAACCGGATCTCGGCTTCGTGCTGCACCTCGGCGCCCCGTCGTCGCCCGTGGCGTACTACCAGCAGGTGGGTCGTGCGGGGCGCGCCAGCGAGAGCGCCGACGTGCTGCTGCTTCCCGGAGTGGAGGATCGCGACATCTGGCACTACTTCGCGACCGCGTCGATGCCCGACCGGGAGCGGGCGGAGCGGGTGATCGCGGCGCTCGGAGACGCTCCGGTCTCCACGCCGGCGCTCGAGGCGATGGTCGACATCCGTCGCACGCCGCTCGAGCTGCTGCTCAAGGTGCTCGACGTCGACGGGGCCGTGCGGCGCGTGCAGGGCGGCTGGATCGCCACGGGAGAGCCGTGGACCTACGACGCCGAGCGGTACGAGCGCATCGCGGCGGAGCGCGTCGCCGAGCAGCAGCACATGCTCGAGTACGAGAAGACCGATGGCTGCCGCATGGAGTTCCTGCAGCGGGCCCTCGATGATGACACGGCCGCACCCTGCGGGCGGTGCGACAACTGCGCCGGCGTGTGGTTCCCGCGTGAGATCGGGGAGGCGGCGAGCACCCAGGCGGCCGAGTCGCTCGATCGCGTCGGGGTGCCGATCGAGCCGCGTCGCGCGTGGCCGACCGGCGCCGATCGCCTGGAGGTTCCCGTGAAGGGACGCATCCCCGCCGACGAGCAGGCGAGCGAGGGGCGGGCGCTGGCCCGGCTCACGGACCTGGGATGGGGAGGAGCCCTGCGCGAGCTGTTCGCGGCAGGGGCGGCCGACGCGCCCGTCACGCCGCAGCTGCTGCAGGCCTGTGTCCGGGTGCTCGCCGGCTGGGGGTGGGAGCAGCGGCCCGCGGCGGTCGTCGCTCTGCCGTCGCGTTCGCATCCGCTGCTGGTCGACTCCCTCGCGCGGGGTCTCGCCGAGATCGGACGGCTCCCGTATCTGGGAGCCCTCGAGCCCGTCGCGGGCGGCCCGACCGGGCAGCCGGGCGGCAACAGCGTGTTCCGTCTCGCGGGCCTCTGGGATCGTCTGAGCGCCGACGATCTCGAGATTCCGGCCGGACCCGTGCTGCTGGTGGACGACCTGGTCGACAGTCGGTGGACGATGACCGTCGCCGCCCGGGTGCTCCGACAGGCGGGCGCGACCGCCGTGCTGCCTTTCGCCCTCGCGTTGCGAGGCTGAGCGGTCGCGTGGTCAGTCGTCCGCGGGGGCGACGCGCGGGGGCCAGGCGGTGGCTCCGAGCTCCCGCGAGATGTTCCTCGCGGTCTCGCGCAGCGCGTTGAGGATGGCATCCGTCGCGGGTGTCTGCGAGGTCGGCAGCACCACGGCCACGGCGGCCACGATGTCGTTCGCGGCGTCGGCGACGGGAGCCGCGATCGAGGATTCCCCCAGCACCGCCTCGTCGAACTCTCCGGCGGTGCCGCGTTCGGCGATGGACGGCAGCTCCAGCGTGAGCCGGGCGATGTCCGTCACGGTGTCGCCGGTGAGGCTGCGCAGCGGTTGGGCGAACACGCTCTGCTGGAAGCCGAGGTCGTAGGCGAGCAGCACCTTGCCCATCGCCGAGGCGTGCGCGGGGATGGCGACGCCGGTCTCGAGCATCTGCTGGCTGTCGTCCGGGCGCAGGTTGTGATGGATGACGAGCACGTCGGTGAAGTGGGGGGCGCCCAGCCGCACCGAGAGGTTCGTGCGTCGAGCGAGCTCCTGCGTCCAGCGCATCGCCCGCGCACGCACGTCGAGCGTGTCGAGGTAGACGTTGCTCAGCCGCAGGAGGGTCGGCCCGAGCATGTAGCGCTGACCTCCGCGCTCCTTCGCGACGAGGCCGTGCGCCCGTAGCGACTTCACGATCCCGTGCACCGTCGACGGCGGCAGGTCCAGGGCGGAGGCGAGGTCGGTGATGCCGAGGTGGCGTGCTCCCTGGAGCAGTTCGAGGATCTTCGCGGCGCGGTCGATCGCCTGGATCACGGGGAGCCCTCCTTCCGGTGCGTCGTCGAGCCGGGGCGTCGTGCAGGAGGCCGAGAGTCTTGACAACCCGGCACGGCCCGAGCATATTCGACATTAACGAATTGCTTTCGGATTATTGCGGAAGAACTCACGAAGGATCAAAGGAGATCGGACGATGAAGAAGCTCATCAATGCCCCTGAAGACGTTCTCGTCGAGTCGCTGAGGGGGGTCGCGCTCGCTCATCCGGAACTCTCCGTGGACCTCGAGAACCACGTGATCACGCGCGCCACGCCCAAGGCGCAGGGCAAGGTCGCGATCGTGTCCGGCGGCGGTTCCGGTCACGAGCCGCTGCACGGCGGCTTCGTCGGACCCGGCATGCTCGACGCGGCGGTCGCCGGCGAGGTCTTCACCTCGCCCACACCCGACCGCGTCCAGGTCGCCACCAAGGCCGTCGACCGCGGCGCCGGGGTGCTCCACATCGTGAAGAACTACACCGGCGACGTGCTGAACTTCGAGATGGCCGCCGAGCTCGCCTCCATGGAAGGCATCGAGGTCGGCAGCGTCACCGTGGACGACGACGTGGCCGTGCAGGACTCGCTGTACACGGCGGGGCGTCGCGGTGTCGGACTCACCGTGCTGATCGAGAAGATCGTCGGCGCTGCAGCGGAGGAGGGGCGTGACCTCGCCGCCGTCGTCGAGCTGGCCAGGAAGGTCAACGGCCAGGGGCGGTCGATGGGCATGGCGCTCACCAGCTGCACGGTGCCTGCCGCCGGCAAGCCCACCTTCGATCTGCCGGACGACCAGATGGAGATCGGCATCGGCATCCACGGCGAACCCGGCCGCCATCGCGAACCCCTCGCCCCGGCCTCCGACATCGCCCGTCAGCTGGTGGAGCCGATCCTCGCGGACATCGACGCAGCAGGGCCCGCCATCGTCATGCTGAACGGCATGGGCGCGACCCCCCTGATCGAGCTGTACCTCATGTACGGCGAGGTCGCGGCGATCCTGGAGAAGGCCGGTGTCCAGATCGCCAGGAACCTCGTCGGCAACTACATCACCTCGCTCGACATGGCCGGATGCTCGGTCACCGTGCTCAAGGCGGACGACGAGCTGCTGCGCCTGTGGGACGCTCCCGTGAACACCCCCGGCCTGCGGTGGGGCGCCTGATGGCCGGCATCGACACCGCCGTCCTCGCAGACTGGGTCTCGCGCTTCGGCGCGGCCGTCGCGGAGAAGCGCGACTGGCTCACCGAACTCGATTCGGCGATCGGCGACGCGGACCACGGAGCCAACATGGACAGGGGCATGAGCGCGGTCGGCGAGAAGCTCGCCGCGGGAACCCCCGCCACGGTCGACGAGCTGCTGAAGACGGTCGGCATGACGCTCGTGAGCTCGGTGGGCGGAGCCAGCGGTCCGCTCTACGGCACCTTCTTCCTCCGCATGGGCATGGCAGCGGGTGCCGTGTCCGAGCTCGACGGACCGGCACTCGCGGCCGCCCTGCGCGCCGGGCTCGACGGCATCGTCGCACGCGGCAAGGCCGAGGCGGGGGACAAGACCATGTTCGACGCCATGGCTCCCGCCGTCGACGCATTCGATGCCGCGCTCGCCGCGGACTCCTCTGTCGCGGACGCCGCGCGAGCGGCAGCGGAGGCGGCAGCCGCCGGGCGCGACGCCACGCTCCCGCTCGTGGCGCGCAAGGGCAGGGCGAGCTACCTCGGTGAGCGCAGCGCTGGCCACCTCGACCCGGGAGCGGCATCGACGGCGATCCTCTTCGACACGCTCGCCGACGCGCTGGCGGGCAGCGCCGGATGATCGGGATCGTCGCCGTCTCCCACAGTGCACGGCTCGGGGAGGCGGCGCTCGAGCTCGCCCTGCAGATGGTCCAGGGCGGAGGCGTGCGCGTGCAGGTCGCGGCCGGCGCCGGTGTCGACGCCGACGGTGCGCCGATCCTCGGCACCGATGCCGTCGCGGTGGCGACCGCGATCGACGAGCTCGCCGCGGACTGCGATGGTGTGCTGGTCCTGATGGACCTCGGGTCCGCCGTGCTGAGCGCCGAGCTCGCGGTCGAGCTGCGCACGAGCGACGTGCCGGTGCGTCTCGCGCCCGCACCCTTCGTGGAGGGTCTGCTCGCGGCGGTCGTGGCCGCCGCTGCCGGAAACGGCCTGGACGCCGTGGCGGCGGAGGCCTCCGCCGCCCTCGCCGCCAAGACCGGACAGCTCGCTCCGGTCGACGAGGCGCCGACGGAGTCCGACGCGCAGGGCGGTCCGGCGACCGACCGGCCGGCGGAGGGCGAGGCGACGGCGCGTGCCACGGTGCGGGTGCGCAACCCGCAGGGCCTGCATGCCCGTCCCGCGGCGCTGATCGCCGAAGCCTCGGCGGGCGCGGATGTGCGACTCCGCCGTCTTCCCGCCGGGCCCGAGGCGACGGGGGCGAGTCTCTCGCGGCTGCTCATCCTCGGCGCGCGCCAGGGGGATGAGCTCGAGCTCACCGTGCGCGGCGGGGACGCGCGAGGCGTGCTCGACCGGCTCGTGGCGCTCTTCGACGACGGCTTCGGCGAAGGCACGGAGCCGCTCGCGCCGGTGAAGGCGCGCGGCGGCGAGACCGCTCCCGCAGTGAGCCAGGACGTCCCGGACCACACCGATGGCGCGGGCGAGGTCGCCGCGGGAACCGTGCTGCGCGGACGAGGGGTGAGCCCCGGGAGGGTCGCCGCTCCGGTCGTGCACCTCGCGCCGGCGCTGCCGGAACCGGACGCCGACGTGCTCGTGCCTCCGTCCGAGCGGGAGGCGGAGGTGTCGGCGATCGAGTGGGCGGCGGTGGCGGTCGCCGATCAGCTCCGCGGACGGACGGCGGAGGCGACGGGGGAGGCGAAGGCGATCCTCGACGCGTCGCGACTGCTCGCCTCCGATCCCGAGCTGGTGTCGGAGGCGACGGCGCTCGTGCGGGAGAAGGGCCGGACCGCGGCTCGAGCGGTGTGGGAGACCGCGACCGCGCATGAGCGCGGACTCGCCGCGCTCGGCGGCCGGATGGCGGAGCGCGCGGCGGACATCCGCGACGTGCGAGACCGGATCATCGCGGAGATCCTCGAGGTCGACATGCCGGGAGTGCCGGAGCGCGAGGAGCCGTTCGTGCTCGTCGCCGTCGACCTCGCACCGGCCGACACGGCGGCGCTGGCCGGCGGGCGCTGCGTCGCGCTGGTCACGGAACAGGGCGGTCCCACGTCGCACACCGCCATCATCGCGCGCTCACTGGGACTGCCCGCCGTCGTCGGTGCGTCGGAGGCGACACGCATCCCGGTCGGTGCCGTGGTGCTGGTGGACGGCGACCGCGGCACTGTCGAGGTCGATCCGAGCCCGGAGCGGGTCGCAGAGGCGGCCGCGGCGGCGGAACCGGTCGTGTTCGACGGCACCGGGAGCCTGCGGGACGGGCATCGCGTCGCGCTCCTCGCCAATGTCGGAGGCGCCCCCGACGCCGCCGTCGCCGCGGCAGCCCACGCCGAGGGCATCGGGCTGTTCCGCACCGAGTTCTGCTTCCTCGATCGGACGGACGCCCCCTCTGTCGACGAGCAGACGGCGGCGTACCGTGCGGTGCTCGCGGCGTTCCCCGGACGAAAGGTCGTGGTGCGCACGCTCGATGCGGGAAGCGACAAGCCGTTGCCCTTCGCGAACGCCGAGGACGAGGAGAACCCGGCCCTGGGCGTCCGCGGACTGCGGATCGCGCGCCGGCGTCCTGAGCTGCTCCGCGATCAGCTGAAGGCGCTCGCTGCGGCCGCCGAAGCGGAGTCCGCCCTGGTCGAGGTGATGGCGCCGATGGTGGCGACCGTGGACGAGGCGCGCGAGTTCGCCGCCGAGGCGCACGCCGCCGGACTCGAACGCGTGGGCATCATGATCGAGACTCCGGCGGCCGCCCTGCTCGCCGCGCAGCTCTTCGAGATCGTCGACTTCGTGAGCCTCGGCACCAACGACCTCGCCCAGTACACGATGGCGGCGGATCGACTGCTGAGCGATCTCGGAGATCTCAACGATCCGTGGCAGCCGGCGGTCCTGCGGCTGATCGGCGAGGTTGGTGCGGCGGGTCGAGCGGCGGGCAAGCCCGTCGGAGTGTGCGGAGAGGCGGGTGGCGATCCCGCGCTGGCGCCGGTGCTCGTCGGGCTCGGAGCTACTTCGCTGTCGATGACGCCGCGGTCGCTCGGCCGCGTCGCGGAAGCACTGGCGGCGGTGTCGGAGGAGGACTGCCGACGCGCGGCCGAGGTCGCGTGCAACGCGTCCACCGCCGCCGATGCACGCGTCGCGGTCGGCGCCGTCCTCCGCGAGACCCACGGCCACTGACGCCTGCACGGGGCGTATATGCCCCGTGTGGCATGGGGTTGTTATCGTTCCGGTCTCGACCAGCCCGCAAGCAGCCGGCAGGGCCGCGTCGCCGTCTAGTCTCCTCTCAGGGGGGCGCCGACCAGCGGCGCACGTGTCCATCGGAGGATCCATGTCGCGCTCGCGTTCTGTCATCACGACCACGGTCGGGGTCGCCGCCGTCGGCGCCCTGCTCGCGATGGCGGGGTGCGCCCCCGCTCCGCAGTCCACGCCGACCGCGCAGCCGACGCCGAGCGAGAGCGCCACGCCGGACCCGTACGCGGGGCCTCTGGACTTCGTCGGCGATGAGCTGGACTGGTTCCTGCCCGCCGCGGCGGAGATCGCCGACATGCTTCCCTCGGTCGGCGACGTGAGCGCCCCGTCCTCGTCCCTGATCGCCATCTCCGACGGAGGCGGACCCGTGGCCAGCCCCGCGGCCTGCAATGCTCTGCTCGCCGAAGCAGCGCTCGGCTCGGTCGGCGCCCGCACGATCACCTGGACGACGGCGGCTCGCCCGGAACGTGACGGCTGGCTGCACGTCCTGCAGTTCGCCGACGAGGCGGCCGCGCAGGCGCGAATGGACCAGTACGCCCAAGCTGCTGATCAGTGCGTCGAGTTCGAGTATGAAGACGCGTCGTCCTTCGTGTCGTCCTCGGCCGAAGGAGAGGGGGGCGTGCGCGCGATCGCGGGTTCTCTCACCGTGCCGCGCGGGAGCGACGACGGCTGGAACCAATACAAGGGCTACGCCTCGGTCGGCAACGTCATCGTCTCGTTCTGGCAGCCGTTCGGGGGAGAACCGGACTTCGACACCGCACAGGCCGCCGCGTTGCTGCGGGATCGCGCCAGTGAGGCGCGCGCGATGCTGATCGACGAGCTGACGGCGAACCCGCCGACCCCGGCTCCGACCCCCGCTGCCGCCGACCCCAGCGCGCCGTGGGGCGAATGGGAGATCTCCGCTGCGGGAGTGGGACCGGTGCCTCTCGGCGTCGACGTCGCCGAAGCGATCGCCGCCGTTCCGGGTGCGCACGTGGAGGAGTCGGACTGGGGCGGCCCGACGCGCCTCATCGCCGCGGACGGCTCCGCCTCGCTCCTGCTGTGGGCCGACGATGACGACGTCGTGTCGGGGATCTCGGTCGGAGCGGCGAATGTGAGCGGTGACCGGACGCACGACGGCGCCGCGCTCCCCGCGGCCGGCGGCGTGCGCGTCGGCGACCCGGTCTCGGCGGCGATCGCCGCCTTCCCCGAGGGGACGACGAGCCGCGTCGTGTCCTCCGGAGAGTTCTTCTACGAGTCGGCTTCGCGCGACGGCATCACGCTGCGGTTCCGAGCGGACCGCGAGGCGACCGATCCCGCCGCCGTCATCACCGGGATCCTGGTCGAGGACGCGAAGCTGCGCACGCCGCTGAACTTCGGCTGACCCCGCGGACGCGGCGAGCGACGCCGGCCGCGGGATCGTGTCCCTCACACGGAGACGGGCTCGGCGGCGGGCTCCTTGCTGACGAGGGTGAGCACGTCGTACGTCGCGACCGTCTCGTCATCCTGGTTCCGGATCACGGCGTCCCAGCGCACCTCGCCGTACTCGTCGGTCTCGCGCGGCGTGATCTGCTTGGCGGTGAGTTCGACGCGGATGCTGTCGCCCGGCGATACCGGCGTGAGGAAGCGCAGGTTCTCCAGGCCGTAGTTCGCGAGCACGGGGCCCGGTTCGGGGTCCACGAACAGTCCTGCCGCCCACGAGACGAGCAGGTAGCCGTGGGCGACGCGACCGGAGAAGAACGGGTTCGCCGCGGCGGCGTCCTGGTCCATGTGGGCGTAGAAGGTGTCGCCGGTGAAATGCGCGAAGGTCTCGATGTCGTCCAGGGTGACCTCCCGCGTGGCCGAGGCGATCCGGTCGCCGATGCGCAGCTCCGCGAGCGACTTGCGGAACGGGTGTCGTCCCTCGCTGTGGGCCGTCGCGCCCGCATGCCAGATGCCGGTGAGAGCGGTCAGCATCTCGGGGGACCCCTGCACGGCGGTGCGCTGCATGTGGTGCAGCACGGCGCGGATGCCGCCGAGTTCCTCGCCGCCGCCGGCGCGCCCCGGACCCCCGTGGACGAGGTTCGGCAGGGGTGAGCCGTGTCCTGTCGAGGAGCGGGCGTCGTCACGGTCGAGCAGCAGCATCCGGCCGTTGAACGGGGCGATCCGCGTCGCGAGCTCCACGGCCTGGGCGGGGTCGTGCGTCGCGATGCTCGTCACGAGCGAGCCTCCGCCGCGCCCGACCAGCGCCGCCGCGTCGGCCGTCGTGGCGTAGGTGAGGAGCGAGGCCACCGGTCCGAAGGCTTCGACCGTGTGCACAGCGTCGGCCTGAGCATCGTCGAATCGCAGGAGGACGGGAGCGACGAAGGCGCCGTCCGGTGCCGGACCCGTCGCGCCGTCGGCCCGGCGCACCTCGGGGGCATCGGTCGAGCCGATCACGAGCCGCCCGCCCGCGTCCTGCAGCGCGCGCACCTGACGCAGCACCTCATCGCGTTGCGCGGTCGAGGCGAGCGGCCCCATGGTCACTCCTTCGGCGCGCGGGTCGCCGAGCACGGTCTTGTCCGCGATGCGCGCGCGGACGGCGTCGATCACGTCGTCCGCGGCGGCCTCCGGGACGATGGCCCGCCGGATCGCCGTGCACTTCTGTCCGGCCTTCGTCGTCAGCTCGGTCACCAGCTGGCGCACGTAGGCGTCGAACTCCGGGGTGCCGGCCACCGCATCCGTGCCGAGGACCGACGCGTTGATGGAGTCGGTCTCCGCCGTGAAGCGCACGCCGCCGGTCTGCACCGCCGGATGCGCCTTGAGGCTCTCCGCCGTCGAAGCGCTGCCGGTGAAGCCGACCAGGTCTCCCAGCCGCAGATGCTCGAACAGCGCGGGGACGCCGCCGCTGACCAGCTGGAGCGATCCCTCGGGGAGCAGACCGGAGTCGACGAGGATGCGGACCATCGCCTCGGCCAGATAGCCGGTGGGAGTCGCCGGCTTGATGAGCGTCGGCATGCCGGCCAGGAACGCCGGGGCGAGCTTCTCGAGCGCGCCCCACACCGGGAAGTTGAACGCGTTGATCTGGACGGCGACGCCGGGCAGGGTCGTGTACACATGGCGGCCGAGGAAGGACCCGTCCTTCGAGAGCGGCTCCACCGGCCCGTCGACGTGCACCCTGCTGTTCGGCAGCTCGCGGCGTCCTTTGCCGGAGTAGGAGAACAGCACGCCGATGCCGCCGTCGATGTCGACCCAGGAATCGGTCTTCGTGGCGCCCGTCCGCGCCGACAGCGCGTACAGCTCCTCCTTGCGCTCGGTCAGAGCGAGGGCGAGCTTCTTGAGCAGGACGGCACGCTGGTGGAAGGTGAGCGCACCCAGGCTCGCCTGGCCCGTCGTCCGTCCGTACTCCAGCGCGGACGCGAGGTCCAGGCCCTCGGCGCTCACCGTCGTGACGACCTCACCCGTCGAGGCGTCGCGCACCGGGGTCCCGGCAGGGCTCCGGTCGGCTCCGGCGGCGGGCGTCCACCACGCGCCCTCGACATAGCTCGGCAGATACTCCGTCATGACGTCTCCTCGTTCCATCGGTAGAAGCCCTCTCCGCTCTTGCGGCCGAGCCGGCCGTCCGCGACCATCGCCCGCAGCAGAGCGGGCGGTTCGAAGCGCGGTCCCAGCGCGGCGGCCAGCTCCTCGGCGATGCCCAGCCGCACGTCGAGTCCGACCAGGTCTGTGGTGCGCAGCGGGCCGATCGGATGCCGGTAGCCCAGAGTCATCGCCGCGTCGATGTCCGCCGCATCGGCCACGCCCTCCTCGAGCATCCGGATCGCCTCCAGGCCGAGCAGCACGCCGAGCCTCGACGAAGCGAAGCCGGGGGAGTCGTGCACGACGATGGGTGTCTTCCGCAGCGCCTGCACCCAGGACCGCGCGCGGTCGACGACGGCGTCGCCGGTCGACGCCCCGCGAACGACCTCGACCAGGGCGGAGGCCGGGACGGGGTTGAAGAAGTGCAGTCCCAGGAAGCTCGCGGGGCGGAGGCGCCCTGAGGCGAGGTCGTCGATCGAGATGGACGAGGTGTTCGACGCCAGGATCGCCCCCTCGGCCATCGCCGCCTCGGCGCGACCAAGCGCCGATTCCTTGAGGGCGCGGTCCTCGGGGACCGCCTCCACCACCAGATCGCAATCGGCGAAGAGCGAGACGTCGGTGCCGCACTCGTAGCCCTCGCCCAACGGCACCGCGTCGAGAAGGGGGTCCCGCTCGACGGAGCGGCGGATGCTGTCGCCCAGCCGCTCGGCGGCCGCTCGCGCCGCCGCGTGGTCGCGCTCCACCACGCTGACCCGCGACCCCGCGAGCAGGAAGGCGTGCGCGATGCCGGCGCCCATCCGTCCGCCGCCGAGCACGCCCACCCGTGCCGGTGCTGTCGCCTCGGTGTCGGTCATCGCCGTGCCCGCCTCTCCAGGAAGTCGGTCATCCGCCGGTGCTTCTCGGGCGAGGCGAACAGCTCCGCCTGCAGCTCGAACTCGATGGCGGGGTGCTCAGCGCGCGGGGCCCGCAGCGCGCGCTTGGTGTGCCGGGTGGCGAGCGGGTCGTTGGCGCAGATGCGGTCGGCGATCGCGTGCGCCGCGTCGAACAGGTCGGCGGAGGGATGCAGTGCCGACACCAGGCCCCAGGCCAGCGCCTCGTCCGCGTCGAGGAGCCTGCCGGTGAGCAGCAGCTCGCTCGCGCGGGCCTGTCCGACGATCTCGGGCAGACGCCAGGTCGCTCCGGCCGCGGCCAGGATGCCGAGCCCCGTCTCCGGGTTTCCGATCCTCAGGGCCGGCGTGCCGATCCGGATGTCGGCCGCGTAGGCGAGCTCGGCTCCGCCGCCGAGCGCCCATCCGTCCAGCGCCGCGATCACGGGCATCGGCAGTTCGCTGACACGGATGAACGCGGTCGCGTTGATACCGCGCCTGGCGTCATCGGGCGTGCGCTCGCGGAGCTGCGCGATGTCGGCGCCGGCGGCGAACACGCCGTCGGATCCGGTGAGGATGAGCACGCGAGGTCTTTCCTCGAGCAGAGCGCACAGGACGTGCAGGGCGTCGATGGTCTCCTGGTCGATCGCGTTGCGCTTCTCCGGGCGGTCGAGGGTGGCCACCACCCGGTCGTCCTGCTCCTCGATGCGAAGGGTCATCGCACGCGCTCCAGGATCATCGCGGTGCCCTGACCGACGCCGACGCACATCGTCGCGAGCCCGAGCTCCGCGTCTTCGCGCTCCATGCGGCCGAGGAGGGTGACGACGATCCGGCAGCCGCTCGAGCCCAGCGGGTGGCCGAGGGCGATCGCGCCGCCGTCGCGGTTCACGATCTCCGGGTCGAGATCGAGACGGCGGATGACGGCGAGCGACTGCGTCGCGAACGCCTCGTTCAGCTCCACGGCTCCGATCGCGTCGAGGCGGAGCCCCGCACGACCCAGAGCCTTCTCGGTCGCCGGAACCGGACCGAGCCCCATGATCTCGGGAGCCAGTGCGGCGGAGGTCGCGGTGACGATGCGCGCACGAGGCACGAGCCCGTGGGCGCGGACGGCCTCGGCGCTGGCGACGACGATCGCCGAGGAGCCGTCGTTGAGTGCGCTGGAGTTGCCGGCCGTGACGACCTCGCCGCCGGCCACGACCGGGCGCAGGGCGGCCAGAGCCTCGCTGCTGGTGTCTCGCCGCGGCCCCTCGTCGACGCGGACCTCACCGCTGCGGGTCGGCACGGCCACGATCTCCGGCGCGAAACGGCCCGCGTCGATCGCCGCGACCGCGCGCTGCTGACTGCGCAGGGCGAAGCCATCGGCATCCTCGCGGGTGATCCCGTCGCGACGGGCGACCTCCTCGGCGGTCTCCGGCATCGAGAACGTGGCCTTGTCTCGTGCGGCCAGGCGCGGATTGGTGAAACGCCATCCGATCGAGGTGTCGTAGGCCTCTCCCGGCTTGGCCCAGGCGCGTTCGGGCTTGGCCTGCACCCACGGCGCGCGCGTCATCGACTCGACCCCGCCCGCGACGATCACGTCGGCGTCTCCCGCGCGGACCGCCTGCGCGGCCATCGCGATCGCCGACATCCCCGAAGCGCAGAGGCGGTTCACGGTGATCCCCGGCACGCTGTCGGGAAGGCCCGCGAGCAGCACGGCCATCCGGGCGACATTGCGGTTGTCCTCGCCCGCCTGATTCGCGGCGCCGAGGATCACCTCATCGATCACGTCATCCGGCAGTCCGGCCCTGGTCACCGCCTCGCGCACGACGATCGCGGCGAGGTCGTCCGGACGCACGCTCGCGAGAGCGCCGCCGTACCGGCCCACCGCGGTGCGGACCCCTCCGACGAGATAGGCCTCCGTCATCAGACCCTCCCGAACGCGCGCAGCGGATGCTCGATGAGCTCGGTCACCCGGCGGAGGAAGCCGGCCGCGTAGCCGCCGTCGCACACACGATGGTCGAACGCGAGCGAGAGCTGCATGATCCGCCGGGGGACGATCGCGCCATCGACGACCCACGGCCGCTCGAGGATCCGGCCGATCCCCAGGATCGCGACATCGGGGTGATTGATGATCGCCGCCGATCCGTCGACTCCGAGCCCTCCGTAATTGTTGAGGGTGAACGTCGACCCGCGCAGCCGCTCAGGGGGCATCGATCCGGCTCTGGCCGTCGCGGTGAGCTCCCGCAGCGCGGCGTCGAGCTCGCCCACGCTGAGCGTGTGCGCGTGGGGGAGCACCGGGACGAGGAGCCCCCGTTCGGTGTCGACGGCGATCCCGAGGTTCACGCCGTCGAAGGAGATCAGCGCGTCGCCGCTCTCGGTCAGACGCGAGGCGAGCACGGGGTGTTCCTCCAGCGCCAGGAGCACGAAGCGCGCGAGCAGCGCCGTCAGTGACGGCGCCTTCTCGCCCTCGGGCGCCATCTGCGGACGGAGGTCCCACAACTCGGTCGCGTCGACGTCGACCCAGACCGTCGCCTCCGGGATCTCCGAGCGGCTCCTGCTCAGCTTGGCGCTCACCGCGCGCCGCAGCGGCGAGAGCGGCTCGCGGGACCGCACCCCGAGGCCGTCCAGGGTCTCGCCGGCTTCCGTGGCGTTCCGGTGATGCGCCGCCGCGCCGTCGACGGCGTTCTCGACAGCCGCCTGCAGCACGTCGGCGCGGGTGATCGCGCCGTCGAGACCGGTCGCGGTGATCGTGTGCACGTCGAGGCCGAGATCGCGGGCCAGGCGACGCACGAGCGGGGAGCGGACGGCGACGGGGCGGCGACTCGCGACGGCATCCTGCCCCGGCTGTTCCGCACCGGTCTGCGCGGACGATGCCTGCGCCCGGTCCGTCCGGCTCGGGACGGGCGCGGCCGGTGCTACCGGCGCGACGGGCGAGGCTTGTGCGGCGCGGGATGGGTCGGCGGAGCGGGCGGGCGGGCGGCGTCGACCCGTGGCGGATCCGGCCGTGGTGCCGTAGCCGATGAGGACGTTCCCGGAGCCGGCGCGCTCCTCTTCCCGGTACGCCTCGTGCTCCGGCTCGCGCGTCTCAGCCGCCTCCGCTCGGGGCTCGGATGCCCCGGGTCCCGCGGCTGCGGAGACTTCGAGGACCGGAGCGCCGACGTCGATCGTGTCGCCCGGGGCGCCGTGCAGCGCGGTCACGACGCCTGCGAAGGGGGACGGCAGCTCGACCACGCTCTTCGCGGTCTCCACCTCGGCGATCGGCTGATCCGTGGCGATGGTGTCGCCGACCGCGACGAGCCACTGCACGAGCCCGGCCTCGGTCAGCCCCTCGCCGAGGTCGGGCAGACGGAAGACGCGCGCGGCGGTGTCGGACCTCAGCGGCGTGCTCATGCGTCCTCCCAGTGCAGCGTGTCGATCGCATCGAGCACCCGGTCGACGTCGGGCAGGTACCAGTGCTCGAGCTTCGGCGGCGCGTAGGGGGTGTCGAACCCCGTCACCCGGCGCACCGGCGCCTCGAGATACTCGAAGCAGCGCTCGAAGACGCGGGCCTGTATCTCGGAGGCGACGCTGACGTGGCCGGGCGCCTCGGCGATCACCACCGCCCGCCCGGTCGACGTGACCGCCGCGGTGACGGTGGCGTCGTCGAAGGGGGAGAGCGAGCGGACGTCGACCACCTGCACGCTGCGCCCCTCGGCGGCGGCGGCCTCCGCCGCTTCCAGGGCGAGGGGGACGGAGGCTCCGTAGGCGAGAAGAGTGACGTCGGTGCCCTCGCGCGCGATGCGGGCCGTGCCGAGCTCGGCGGTGACTGCGGTGTCGACCTCTCCCTTGGACCAGTACAGCTTCTTCGGCTCGAGGAAGATCACCGGGTCGGGGGAGGCGATCGCGGCGCGCAGCAGCGAGTACGCGTCCTGCGGGGTGGACGGACTGACGACGGTCAGGCCCGGGGTGTGCGCGTAGTACGCCTCGGAGGAGTCGCAGTGGTGCTCCACCCCGCCGATGCCGCCGCCGAAGGGGATGCGGATCACGAGCGGCATCCGGATTCCGCCGCGGGTGCGGTTGCCGAGTTTGGCCACGTGGCTGACCACCTGCTCGAAGGCGGGCAGCGCGAAGGCGTCGAACTGCATCTCCACGACCGGCCGCAGCCCGTTCATCGCCATGCCGACGGCGGTTCCGACGATGCCGGACTCCGCCAGCGGGGTGTCGAAGCAGCGGTCTTCGCCGAAGCGGGCGGTGAGTCCGTCGGTGATGCGGAACACACCGCCGAGCGCTCCGACGTCCTCCCCGAACACGATCACGTCGGGGTCGGCAGCGAGGGCGTCGGCGAGAGCGCGGTTCAGAGCCCCGGCCATGGTCATGGTCGTCACGGTGCCGGCGTCGGCCGCCGTGCGGGTGTCGTCCTGCGCGATCGTCATCGGGATTCTCCGTTCGACGGGCCGGAGGCGTCGGCGAGCTGCGACCGCTCGATCTCTCCCCGCAGCAGCCGCCACTGCTCCTCGAGCTGCGGCGAGCGGGACGAGGTCACGAAACGGAACAGGTCTTCGGGGTCCAGGTCGGCGTCGGTGTTCAGAGCGGTGCGCATCTCGTCGGCGATCTCGTCCGCGCCGCGAGCGAACCGCTCCTCGGTCTCCTCGTCCAGCGCCCCGGTCGCGGTGAGGTGCGCGCGCAGGCGCCGCAGCGGATCGCGGGCGACCCAGGCCTGCACCTCGTCGCGCTCGCGGTAGCGGGTGTCGTCGTCGGCGTTGGTGTGCGCCTGCATCCGATAGGTGTGCGCCTCGACGAGCGAGGGGCCGCCGCCGGCGCGGGCGCGGTCGACGGCCTCACCCAGCACGGCCAGGACCGCGGCGACGTCGTTGCCGTCGACGCGCTGGCCCGGCATGCCGTAGCCGATCGCCTTGTGGGCCAGGGAGGGTGCCGCGGTCTGGCGGGAGAGGGGGACCGAGATCGCGAACTCGTTGTTCTGCACGAAGAAGACCACAGGCACGTGGAACACCGCCGCGAAGTTCATCGCCTCATGGAAGTCGCCTTCGCTCGTCGCGCCGTCGCCGCACAGGGCGAGGACGACGGTGTCCTCGCCGCGGTGCTTCGCCGCGTGTGCGAACCCGACAGCGTGCAGCAACTGCGTCGCGAGGGGAGTGGCCTGCGGGGCGACGTGGTGGGCGCGGACGTCGTACCCCGAGTGCCAGTCGCCCTTGAGGAGCACCATCGCCTCGGCGGGTGCCACGCCGCGGGCGATCAGGGCGACCGAGTCGCGGTATGTCGGGAACAGCCAGTCCTGTGCGCTGAGCACCATCGCGGCGCCGACCTGGCAGGCTTCCTGCCCGTGAGAGGAGGGGTACACGGCGAGGCGGCCCTGACGGACCAGCGCGCTGGCCTGGTCATTGAGGCGCCGACCCTCGATGAGGCCGCGATAGGCGGTGAGCAGGACGCCGGGATCGGGGAGCGCGTACCGCTCATCCGAGACGGACTCCCCGTTCTCGTCGATCAGTCGCACCGCGGTGTCTCGCGGGAGCAGGTCGGTGTGCAGCATCTGTTCGCCCTCCTTGCCGAACTCGATGAGGACAGCATGCTCCCGACGCGACATTCATCCAAGATCTTTCGCGGATTCCTGGATGAAAGCGTTCGATGTGGGGCATCCTTGATCGAAGTGTCAGGTTTGTCGCACGGACGGAGGGGCGCATGGTCGCGCTGGACGAGACGGATCGCGCCATCCTGGAGGAGCTGCGCCGTGATGCGCGCGCCTCGATGACCGCGATCGCCGAGGCGGTGCACGTCTCGCGGGCTGGTGCGCACGCGAGGATCAAGCGGCTCACGGACGCGGGTGTCATCACGGGCTATACCGTTCGCACGGATCCCGTGCTGCTCGGTCACCACGCCAGCGCCTACGTCACCCTCGCCATCGAGCAGGCGACTTGGCAAGCCGTGAGCGAGCGGCTGCGGGCCATCCCGGAGATCGAGCACATGGCGCTCGTCGGGGGAGACTTCGACGTGATCCTGCTGGTGCGCGCCAACGACGCGCGAGACCTGCGACGCATCGTCTTGGAGGACATCCAGGCGATCCCGTCGATCCGATCGACCAGGACGACTCTCATCTTCGAGGACTTCCAGCGCGACTGAGCCGGTCGGCGCCGTGGCCGTCGCGGGGCACGGCTTCGGAGATGCATGT
>NZ_WAAO01000003.1 GCF_008868005.1 Microbacterium algeriense | reverse complement strand
GGGAAACGCCCGGTTACATTCCGAACCCGGAAGCTAAGCCTCACAGCGCCGATGGTACTGCAGGGGGGACCCTGTGGGAGAGTAGGACACCGCCGGACTCCTTTTAAACAAGAAAGCCACCCAATGCTGGGTGGCTTTCTTGCGTTAACGCGCATGCTCACCGCTTCAAGCGGGCCTCGAGCATGGCCGCGCACTCCTGGACCGCGGCGGCAAGCAGCTCCTCGTCCAGATCCGCGCGGCCCCACGTCACCGCGACCGCCGCTACGGGCCACCCCGCAGCATCGAGCACCGCTGCTCCCACGCTGCGCAGCCCTTCCGCGATCTCGCTGTTCTCCGTGGCATACCCGCGAGCCCGCACGTCCCGCAGCAGCTCCCGCAGCTCCCGTGGCGTCTGCGGCCCCAACCCGGTGCGGTCGGGGAACGCCGAGACATCCGGGTAGAGGGCCCGCACCTGCTCCCGCGGCAGCGCCGCGAGCATGGCCCGCCCCGAAGCCGTGAGGTGCGCGGGAAGCCGCACTCCCACATCCGTCACCAGCGCCGGCCGTCGCGGCGCGCGTTCCTCCACGACGTACAGCACGTCTCCCCCGCTCATCACGGCCAGGTGCGCGCTCTCTCCCAAGCGGTCCGACAGCGCAGCCACCAGGGGGCGCCCTCTTCGCGCCAACGGCTGCTGCCGCGTGTACCCGCCGGCGAGCTCGAAGGCCGAGGTGCCCAGCCCCCACCGTCGCTCCTCCCGCAGATGCAGCACGAACCCGTGCGCGGCGAGCGTGGTGAGCAGGTGGTACACCGTCGACCGCGGCAGCTCGAGCTCGCGCGCGATCGCCGACGCCGCCACCGGCGCAGGCCGCGCGGCGAGATAGCTCAGGATGCGCAGCGTGTTCTCCGCGGCGGGCACCTGAGCGGCAGGCGCCCCTGGTTCCGTCGATCGTTCCCGCTTGTCTGGGATCACAGACACAGCATCGCATGATCGGGTGCCGCTGGCGACACCTCGGGTGTGGAATCGAACCATGACCGAACTCGCACCCGTGCTGGTCGGAGCGGCTCCGCTGTCGCCCGCCGATGTCGTCGCCGTCGTCCGTCACGATGCCCCCGTGCAGCTCGACGCCGAAGCTCTCACCCGCGTCGCCGAGACACGGCGTGTGGTCGACGGCCTCGCCGCCGACCCGAACCCGCACTACGGTGTCTCGACCGGATTCGGCGCGCTGGCGACCACCTTCATCGCCCCTGACCGTCGCCTGCAGCTGCAGGCCAGCCTGATCCGCTCGCACGCCGCTGGCACCGGCGCCGAGGTCGAGCGCGAGGTCGTCCGCGGCCTCCAGCTGCTCCGCCTGCAGACCCTCGCCTCCGGACGCACCGGCGTGCGCCCGGTCGTGGTCGAGACCTACGCCGCCCTGCTCAACGAGGGCATCACCCCCGTCGTGCGCGAGTACGGATCGCTCGGCTGTTCGGGTGACCTCGCCCCTCTCGCGCACATCGCCCTGGCCGCGATGGGCGAAGGCGACGTGCGTGACGCATCCGGCGCACTGGTCCCCGCTGCCGAGGCCCTGGCCGCCGCGGGCATCGAGCCGCTCACCCTCGTGGAGAAGGAGGGGCTCGCGCTCATCAACGGCACCGACGGCATGCTCGGCATGCTGGTGCTCGCCCTGCACGACCTGGAGACGCTCCTGCTCACCGCCGACCTCGCCGCGGCCATGTCGGTCGAGTCCCAGCTCGGCACCGATGCCGTGTTCGCCGCCGACCTGATGGCGCTCCGCGCACAGACGGGCCAGGCCGAGTCCGCGGCCAACCTCCGTGCCTTCCTCGGCGACTCCCCCATGGTCGCGAGCCACAAGGGCCCGGACGACGGCCGCGTGCAGGACGCCTATTCGCTGCGCTGCTCGCCCCAGGTGCACGGCGCGGCCCGCGACACCCTCGCCCACGCGACGCTGATCGCTGGACGCGAGCTCGCCAGCGTGATCGACAACCCCGTCATCACGCTCGACGGACGCATCGAGTCGAACGGCAACTTCCACGGCGCTCCCGTCGCCGCGGTCCTCGACTTCCTCGCCATCTCGGTCGCCGACGTCGCCTCGGTCTCCGAGCGCCGCACCGACCGTGCGCTCGACCCGGCCCGCAGCCACGGACTCCCGCCGTTCCTCGCCGACGAGGTGGGCGTCGACTCCGGTCTCATGATCGCGCAGTACGCGGCGGCCGGCATCGTCTCCGAGCTCAAGCGTCTCGCGGTCCCCGCCTCGGTCGACTCGATCCCCTCGTCCGCCATGCAGGAGGACCACGTCTCGATGGGATGGGCCGCCGCCCGCAAGCTTCGCCGCGCGATCGACGGGCTCGGACGCGTGCTCGCCATCGAGATCCTCACCGGCGCCCGCGCGCTCGACCTGCGAGCACCGTTGCAGGCGGGACCCGCGACCGGCGCCGTGCGCGACCTGGTCCGCACCGTCGCCGCAGGTCCCGGCCCCGACCGCTTCCTGTCCCCGGACATGGAAGCCGTCACCGCCCTCGTCCAGTCGGGCGCCGTCGCCCGCATCGCAAAGGAGCACACTCATGGTTGAGACTTCGACCGACGCAGCAACGCAGCCGCGCGTCGTCCGTGCCGCCCGCGGCAACCAGCGCACCGCGAAGAGCTGGGGCGCCGAGGCCGCCAAGCGCATGCTGATGAACAACCTCGACCCCGAGGTCGCCGAGCACCCGGAAGATCTCGTGGTCTACGGCGGCACGGGCAAGGCCGCCCGCAGCTGGGAGGCGTACGACGCGATCGTGCGCACCCTCGACGAGCTCGAACCGGATGAGACGCTGCTGGTGCAGTCGGGCAAGCCGGTCGGCGTGTTCCGCACACACGAGTGGGCACCGCGGGTGCTCATCGCCAACTCGAACCTGGTCGGGGACTGGGCGACGTGGCCCGAGTTCCGCAAGCTCGAGGAGCTCGGGCTCATCATGTACGGGCAGATGACCGCCGGCTCCTGGATCTACATCGGAACTCAGGGCATCCTGCAGGGGACGTACGAGACCTTCGCCGCCGTGGCCCGCTCGCTCGGCCGTGACTCGCTGCGCGGCACCCTGACGCTCACCGGCGGTGCCGGGGGAATGGGCGGCGCCCAGCCGCTCGCCGTGACCATGAATGACGGGGCGGTGCTGATCGTGGACGTCGACGAGTCGCGCCTCGCCCGCCGCGTGGAGCACCGCTACCTCGACGAGTACACGACCGACCTCGACGCCGCCGTCGCGCGCGTGGTCGCTGCCAAGGATGCGGGCGAGGCTCTGTCGGTCGGCGTCGTCGGCAACGCGGCCGAGGTGTTCCCCGAGCTGCTGCGCCGCGGTGTGCCGATCGACATCGTGACCGACCAGACCAGCGCTCACGACCCGCTCGCCTACCTCCCGCTCGGTACCACGGTGGCGGACTGGAAGGCCGAGGCCGAGCGCGACCCGGAGGACTTCACGCGTCGCTCCCGTGCATCGATGGCAGCGCACGTCGAGGCGATGGTCGCTTTCCAGGATGCCGGCGCCGCGGTGTTCGACTACGGCAACTCGATCCGCGCCGAAGCGCAGCTGGGCGGCTTCGACCGGGCGTTCGCGTTCCCCGGATTCGTGCCGGCCTACATCCGCCCGCAGTTCGAGGAAGGGCGGGGACCGTTCCGCTGGGCTGCGCTCTCGGGCGACCCCGAGGACATCTACAAGACCGACCGGGCGATCGCCGAGCTCTTCCCCGAAGACGCCGCCCTGCACCGCTGGCTCGAGAAGGCCGGGGAGAAAGTGCACTTCGAAGGGCTGCCCGCCCGCATCTGCTGGCTCGGGTACAAGGAGCGCCACCTCGCCGGACTCAAGTTCAACGAGATGGTCGCCTCGGGTGAGCTCTCGGCTCCGATCGTGATCGGTCGCGATCACCTCGACTCCGGGTCTGTCGCCTCTCCGTACCGCGAGACCGAGGCGATGAAGGACGGCTCCGACGCGATCGCCGACTGGCCCCTGCTGAACGCCCTGCTCAACACGGCGTCCGGCGCCTCCTGGGTGTCGCTGCATCACGGCGGCGGCGTCGGCATCGGCCGCTCCATCCACGCCGGCCAGGTGACGGTCGCCGACGGTTCTGACCTCGCCGCCCAGAAGCTGGAGCGCGTGCTGACGAACGACCCCGGCACCGGTGTGATGCGCCACGTCGACGCCGGGTACGAGCACGCCCGCGAGGTCGCCCGCGAGCGCGGCCTGAACGTGCCGATGCTCTGAGAGGGTGAGGACATGTCCACGCTCATCACGAACATCGCCGAGGTCACTACCAACGTCCCCACGCGCGATGACCGCACCGGGACCCTGACCGATGCGGCGGTGCTGATCGACGGCGAGCGGATCGCCTGGGTCGGCCCCGCCGCGGACGCTCCGGCCGCCGACGAGGTGGTGGACGCTGCGGGGCGTGCCGTGATTCCTGGGTTCGTCGACAGTCACAGCCACCTCGTCTTCGGGGGCGACCGCGCCGCCGAGTTCGAGGCGCGCATGGCGGGGCAGAAGTACGCCGCCGGTGGCATCCGCTCGACCGTCGCCGCCACCCGTGCCTCGACCGATGACGAGCTGCGCACGCGCCTCCGCGGCTTCCTCGACGAGATGCTCGCGCAGGGCACGACGACCGTGGAGATCAAGAGCGGCTACGGGCTGAGCGTCGCCGACGAGGAGCGCCTCGTGCGCCTGGCGGCAGAGGTGACACCGGAAGTGACGTTCCTCGGCGCACACGTCGTGCCCGCGGAGTACGCCGACCGCCCGGACGAGTACGTCGACCTGGTGACCGGGCCGATGCTCGACGCCTGCGCTCCGCACGCGAAGTGGATCGATGTCTTCTGCGAGACGGGCGCCTTCACGGTCGCGCAGTCGCGGCGGGTGCTGGAAGCCGGCATCGCCCGCGGCCTCGCCCCCCGCGTACACGCCAGCCAGCTCGGTCCGGGAGAGGGCGTGCGGCTGGCCGTCGAGCTCGGCGCTGCATCTATCGACCACGGCACCTACCTGGCGGACGCCGACATCGACGCGCTCGCCGGCTCCGACACCGTGCTCACCCTGCTGCCGGGGGTCGAGTTCTCGACGCGGCAGCCGTATCCGAACGCCCGACGCCTGATCGACGCGGGAGTGACCGTTGCCCTGGCCTGCGACACGAATCCGGGGTCGAGCTTCACCTCGTCGATGCCGTTCTGCATCGCCGTGGCCGTGCGCGACATGGGGATGACCCCGGCCGAGGCCGTCTGGGCGGCGACGGCGGGCGGGGCGAAGGCACTGCGCCGCGACGACGTCGGCGTGATCGCGCCCGGCGCCAGAGCCGACCTCGTGCTGCTGAAGGCGCCGACCCGCATCCACCTCGCCTACCGACCGGGCGTTCCCCTCGTCGACACCGTCTGGAAGGACGGACGCGAGATCCGCTGAGGCTCGCGGGCGCTCAGCCGATCGCCCCGGTCATCCGAGCGCCTGGGCGACGACGACCGCGGCCGCAGCCGACCACGCCTGCGGCCGGCACGCGGCAGGGTACGGGATGGGGGCGCCGCCCGGCACCCACGCATCACCGGAATGCAGCTCCGGCACGCGATAGTCGAACCCCTCCGCCAGGTCGAGCAGCTGCTGCGCGACGACCCGCGCCTCGGCGTCGAGGCTGGCGCGCAGCATCCCGTGCGCGGCGATGGCCGTGTCATGCGCCCACACGCTGCCGCCGTGATAGCTCAGCGGCCAGTAGCCCGCGGCATCCGTCGACATGGTGCGGATGCCGTAGCCGCTCGACATGCTCGGCGCGGTCAGCAGCGCAGCGCACGCCCGCTCCTCGTCGGGATCGAGGATGCCGGTGCCGATCAGGTGCCCGATGTTGCTGGTGAGGGTGTCGACCGGTGCGCCGTGCGCATCCAAGGCGATCGCGGGGTAACGGCCCTCCGGCGTGGTCACCCAGTACGCGGCACGGAACCTCTCGCGCAGGTCCGCCGCCCACGCCCGCAGCTCGGTGGCGCCGGATTCGCCGAGCGCGTCGAGCAGCTCGGCCCCGCGGGTCGCCGCTTCGTAGGCGTAGCCCTGCACCTCACTGAGGGCGATCGGCCCCTCGGCCAGGCGTCCGTCCCGCCACTGGATCGAGTCGCCCGAGTCCTTCCAGCCCTGGTTCGCGAGTCCGTGTCCCGACTCGTCCTTGTAGTCGATGAAGCCGCTGCCCGAGGCGTCGCCGTGCACGGTCATCCAGGTGAGGGCGGCGCGAAGGGCCGGAAGCAGTGCGCGCACCTCCGACAGCGGCATCCCGGCGTCACGCGCATCCGCGAGCAGACAGATCCACAGCGGCGTCGCGTCCACCGTGCCGTAGTACAGCGGCGGCAGGTGCACGCCCTCATTGGGCAGGGAGAGCGTGCCGCTGCGCAGCTCGTGCGGGATTTTGCCCGGCGCCTCCGCCGTCGACGCGTCGTGGGTCGTGCCCTGGAGGCGGGCCAGCACCCTCAGGGTGGACGCCGCCATGTCGGGGTCGACGGCGAGGGCGAGGCGCGCGGCCCAGAGCGAGTCGCGTCCGAAGAGCGTGAAGAACCACGGGGCGCCCGCGGCGTAGAACGCATCGTCCGGGTCGGCGGGCAGTGCGAGCCGGAGGGCGGAGAGGTCGGCCGCGGCCTGGTCCATCCAGCGTGCTGCTCGCGGGTCGCCGGACGACGGTGCCGGCACCATGCGCGACGGGCGAGCGGCGGTGACGACCAGGGCGGGATCGTCCAGGGCGAGCGACCAGTCCGCGACGACGGACCCTCTCGGCGGCACGGTCGCCTCCCACCGCAGCACGAGCGCATCGCCGTCGCGCGTGACCGCGGCCTCGGGAGCCGCGAGCGTGAAGGAGGCATCCCCCGCACGGCAGACGGATCCGTCCCAGCTCCACGCCGCGCTCGCGGCCGATCCCGCCTTGACCTGCTGCATCGGGGCGAAGTCCGGGACGACGCGCACGGTCACCACCACCGCGGTCGCGGTGCCGAGGTGCGAGGCGACACGGATCCGCTCCGAGAACGACCCGGCGGCGACCCGGCGATCGCGGTCCATCCGCACCTTCGGGTCGGCGGATGCGTCGTCGAGCCCGCGCAGCAGATCCGTCAGGACCGTCTGCTGCGGCACGGGTGAGGAGCAGCCGATGGACTCGAGCGCTGTACCGTCGACCGCGATCTCGATGCTCCGGATGTGCCGGACGTCGCCGTGGTAGATGCCGTGGATCGGGGCATCGCCCATGCGCCCGGCGCGGTCCGACCACGCCTGGGTCGGCGCTTCCAGCATGATCACGGCGTCGTCCAGCAACGGCTGCAGGGGTGGGGTGGGAGTCATTCCTTGACGGCTCCTTCGGTGGAGTTCATGATGCGGCGCTGGAAGACGAAGAACATCACGGCGACGGGGATCGTCATGATGAGCGCGGCCGCCAGCTTGAGCGGGTACTGCGTGCCCTGGCTGAGCTGTCCGCTCGCGAGAGAGGCGACGCCCTTGGTGAGCGTGGTCAGTGCGGGGTCGTTGGTCGACACGATGAAGTGGCTGAGCTCGTTCCAGGACCCCTGGAACGACAGGATGATGATCGTCACGAGCGCGGGTGTCGCCATCGGCAGCACCACGGACCAGAAGATCCGGAACGTGCCGGCGCCGTCGATCCGGGCCTGCTCCTCCACGGACTCCGGGATCGACTCGAAGAAGTTCTTCATGATGAACACGCCGGCCGCGTCGACGAGCAGCGGCAGGATCATCCCGGCATAGGAGTTGAAGATGCCGAGCTGGTTGATGACGAGGAACTTGGGGATGAGCAGCACCACGGTCGGCACCGACATCACCGCGATCAGTGCCGCGAAGACCACGCCGCGCCCGCGGAAGCGGAGGCGGGCGAGGGCGTATCCGGCGAGCGAGTTGAAGAACACCCGGCCGAGGGTGACGAAGATCGTCACGATCGCGCTGTTCACGAACCACGACGGGAAGTCGGAGTTGCGGAACAGGCGCTCGTACGCCGCGAACGTCCACACCTCGGGGATGAGCGTGATGCCGCTCGTCGCCGCATCCTCATCGGTCTTGAAGCTCGTCGCGACCTGGATCAGGAACGGGTAGATGTAGATGACCGCCAGGACGATCAGCAGGGCGTAGAGCACGATCTGCCAGGTCAGCTGCTTCGCGGAGAGTCGCCTCATGACGATGCTCCCTTCGACGGCGACTCGTACGCGCGGATGCGGCGCTTCGAGACCGGCCGGTCGCGCAGGACCCACCGCTGCAGCAGCGTGAAGACGACGATGATGACGAACAGGATGAAGGCGATGGCTGCACCCTGACCCCACTCCTGGTTCTGGAAGGCCGTCTGGTACGACAGGTAGGCGGGGGTGAGCGTGGTCTTGCTCGGCGCCCCTCTGGTGCCCGTGTAGATCTGGTCGAAGACCTGCCAGCAGCCGATCAGGCCCAGCGTGAGCACGGTGAACAGTGTCGGGCGCAGTTGGGGGAGCGTGATGCGCCAGAAGCGCTGCCACCCGTTCGCGCCGTCCATCATGGCGGCTTCGTCCACGTCGGCGC
Organism: Microbacterium algeriense; assembly: GCF_008868005.1. GTDB lineage: Bacteria > Actinomycetota > Actinomycetes > Actinomycetales > Microbacteriaceae > Microbacterium > Microbacterium algeriense. Next base: position 765,913 of record NZ_WAAO01000003.1, on the reverse strand, counting down.
CGAGGTTCTGCAACCCGGCCAGGAAGATGAGCATGAACGTGCCGGAGGTCGTGAAGACGGCCATCAGGATGTAGGCGCTCATGGCGACCGAGGGGCCGGCGAGCCACTCCCACCAGGACACGCCGAGCGCGCCGCCCTCGGTCAGGGAGGCGGGACCGGTGTCGACGCCGATCGTGCCGAGGGCGAGGTGCAGGATGCCCCGCGGATCGTTGAACCAGTTGGGACCGTTGATGCCGAACCAGGAGAGCACGTCGTTCACGGCGCCGCTCGCCGTGAACAGGAACGTCCACAGCACGGTGATCGCGACGGTGCTGGTCACGGACGGGAAGTAGTAGGCGGTGCGGAAGAACCCGCGCCCCCGGAGCATCGCACGGTTCACCAGCACGGCGAGGAAGAGGGCGAGTGCGGTCTGCAGCGGCACGACGAGCAGCACGTACCAGGCGTTGTTGCGCAGCGCGGTGCCGAAGTCCTTCGTCGCGAGGCCGCCGTCGCCGAGCACGGCGGCGAAGTTGTCCGCCCCGACGAAGGAGACGGAGCCGGACAGGGGGCTGCCGCGGCCGGCCCAGTCCGACACGCTCACCCAGAGCGCCATCAGGACGGGGATGAGGAGGAACACGCCGAGGATCGCGATCACCGGCGCGGTGAACAGCCAGCCGGCTGCCGCCTCGCCGCGACGGAGCCCGGAGGCCCCACCGCGGCGAGGCGCTGCCTTGACCGCCATGGTTACTCGACGACCGCTTCGAGGTTCGACTGCACCGAGTCGAGGATCGTCTTCGGGTCGGCCGTCTTGAGCGACTCGAGCTGCGAGTTGAAGTCGGCGATGACATCCGCGGATCCGGCCTGGTTCGGCGGGAACTGCGCGTACTCCGCGCCGGCGAGGAACGGCTTCAGGGTCTCGTTCGCCGCGGTCCAGTCAGAAGCGGCGGACTTGATGGACGGCATCGGCCCGAACGCCTCCGAGAACGCGAGCTGGCTGTCGGCGCTGGTCAGGTACTCGACCAGGTCGAGCGCGGCCTGCTGGTTCGGGCTGTCGGCGGCCATGCCCCAGCAGTTGGTGAACTGCAGCGTGCCCTTGCCGCCGGGACCCTCGGGGAGCTCGGCGACGGTGTACTCGAGGCTGCTGTAGTCGTTCGACAGCGCTCCGGTGATCCAGTTGCCCTCGATCACCATCGCCGCGGACTCCTTGCCGAGCGCCTCGCCGCCCCAGCCGGCTCCGACATCCTTCGCGTAGGCGAACGTGCCGTCGGCGAGATGCGCCTTCACGTAGTCGAGCGCCTCGACGTTGGCCGGGTCGTCGGCGATCGCCTTGCCGTCCTGGACGAGGCCGCCACCGGCCTCCGCCATGAAGACGCCGACGCGCTGGTACTCGGCGCCGAAGGCCAGGCCGACGTGCTCGGGGGTCGTGAGCTTCTGCGCGACGGTGGCGAGGTCGTCCCAGCTCTGGGGGAGGTCCGCGTCGGTGAGTCCGGCCTCGGCCCACATCCGGGAGTTGATGACGAGCGCGAGCGTGGAGAAGTCCTTCGGCGCGCAGATGAACGTGTCGTCGACCGTGAAGTTCTCGACGAGCGACGGGTAGAAGTCGTCCTTGTTCGACAGCTGGTCGCCGTAGGCCTGCAGCGAGCCGTTGCTCGCGTAGCCGGACGCCTGGTCGGCGGACAGGTAGAACAGGTCGGCGGGCTCGCCCGCAGCGAAACCCTGCGACAGCTCCTGGTCGAGGTTGCTCGCGACCTGCACCTTCACGTCCGTTCCCGACTCCGCCGACCAGTCGTCGACGGCGGACTGGACGGCGGCCGTCTCGGCATCGCCCGAGGAGCCGATGAGCAGCGTCAGAGCGTCGTCCGAGGACGTGAGTCCCTCCGCATCGTCCTTCTGGTCGTCGCCCGCGAAGCCGGACCCGCAGCCGGTGAGGACGAGCGCGCCGGCGAGCAGCACCGCCCCGGTTCCGAAGACTGCGCGAGTGGTATGCCGTGTCATGGTCTCTCTCCTTTGATGAGTCACTGCGATCGGCGCCCGGGAAGGCTCGTCGGGATCGACACAGAAATTTGAACGATCAAACTCCGTGTGGAATAGGCTAGGCGGCAGTCGCGGGAAGTGTCAACCCGGGCGTGAACGAGGAGGTGCGATGGCGAAGGCGCCCACCGTCGAAGACGTCGCCGAGCGCGCGGGCGTCTCGCGGCAGACGGTCTCGAACGTGCTCAACACCCCGGACATCGTCCGCCCGGCGACCAGGGAGCGCGTCCTCTCCGCGATCCACGATCTCGGCTATCGGCGTCACGCCGCCGCTCGGCGTCTGCGACTGCGCCGCAGCTCGACCATCGGCATCCGCCTCGATCCGTACGTCGGCGGCATCTCCGGCGTCGTGCTCGACCGCTTCGTGCATGCCGTCACCGAGCGGGCGAGCGAGCGCGGCATGCGGATGCTCGTCTATGCCGCACGCACGCGGGAAGAGGAGATCCAGCGGCTGTCGGAGCTGTGGGAGGGGTCCGAGATCGACGCCGCGATCATCACCGGCACCTCGCGCGACGACCCGCGCGTGCGCAGCCTCGACCAGGACGGGCTGCCCTTCATCTCGTTCGGCCGGCCGTGGGGGGAAGACGACATCGCCGATCCGCGCCACCTCTGGGTCGACGTCGACGGCGCCGCGGGAACACGCGCCGCGACGGAACACGCGCTGACCCTCGGGCGCCGGGTCTCGTTCCTCGGGTGGCCGACGGGGTCGGGGACCGGCGACGACCGCGAGCGCGGCTGGCGGGAGGCGATGGCTGCGGCCGACGCCCCGGGGGAGCGGCTGACCGCGGAGGAGGGCGTCCCCCACGCTCGAGCCTGTCTGGACGCCGCGCTCGCCGCAGGGCAGGTGCCCGATGCCCTCGTGTGCGCCAGTGACTCGCTCGCCGTCGGCGCCCTGCTGGCCGTGGCCGCTGCGGGGCTCACGCTGCCGGTGATCGGGTTCGACAACACCCCCACGGCCGAGGCTCTGGGCTTCTCGAGCGTCGAGCAGCGCCCGGAGGATGTGGCGACGGCGATCCTCGAGCTCCTGATGGGCCCGACGGGGGAGATCGTCGCCCCGCGCAGCCTGCAGGCCGGCTCCGCGCATGCGCTGATCACGCCGGAGCTGATCGTCCGCTGAGGCGCTCTGCGGCTGCTATGCCGCCCGGCGCAGACGCAGCGCGAACGCGATACCGGCGAGGGCGATCACCACGACCCCGTACCCGACGCACACGGCCTCGAGCCCGACCGCCCCGACGAGCGCCCCGGCGATCACGGCCGGCACCCCGAACGCCAGGTACGACAGCAGGTAGATCGCGGCGAAGGTGTCGGCCCGCTCGGTCGCGGGGATCTTCGGCGCGAGGGACGCGACCACCCCGGAGAAGGCCGTCCCGAAGCCCATGCCGGTCACGGCGGCGGCAGCGAGGTAGAACGGCAGGGACGTGACGCTCAAGGCGATCAGCGACAGCAGGGTGCCGACCGCGAGCGCCGCCGTGCCGAACAGCACCATCGACCGGGCCGCGATCTTCCGGAGGGTGAACGCGGTGACCGCCCCGACTCCCGCGAGCAGGACGACGCCGAGCCCCTGCCAGACGTGCGCCTCACCCCCGAGCTCACCCCGCACGATCGTGGCCCCGAGCGACAGGAACAGCCCGCCCGTCGCCCACCCCGCGATCACGGCCGGAGCTCCGCGCCAGAAGTCGGACCGGATCGCGGACGGGATCGTCAGCCGGAAGCTCAGCGACGCCCAGGCCCCTGCCTTGCGCGGCGCGGTCTCCGGCACCCCCAGGAACAGCACCGCGATCACGAGGTAGACCGTGCTCAGGGGCGCGAACACATCCAGCAGCGCCTCGCCGCTGAGGTCGAGCATCACGGCCGAGACCAGTGCTCCGAGCGCGAGACCGATGCCCGGGCTGAGGGCGTTCCACAGGGCGGCGACCCCCGCCCGACCGCCCGGCGCGAAGTCGAGGGCCGTGGCGGAGAGGGCGGAGAGGAGCAGCCCGCTGGCGACACCCTGCAGGATGCGGGCGAGGAACAGCACGGCGACGGCATCCGCGTGCCAGAACAGCAGCATGCTCCCCGCCAGCAGCACGAACCCGGCGACCACGACCGGGCGGCGGCCGATGTGGTCGGACAGCGAGCCGGCGGTGAGGAGCGTCAGCAGCAGTGAGCCGGCGTAGACCGCGAACACCGCGCTGATGACGATCGCGTCGAAGCCGATGTCGTGCGCGAGGACCGGGTAGAACGGCGACGGTGCGCTCGCCCCGGCCGCCATCAGGATCTGCGCCGCCACTGCGAGGGGGAAGCCCAGGCGCGAGCGGCCTGCGGTCCGTGGCGCGGTACCGGAGCGGGACGATGAGCGAACCGGCGCGGACGCGGTGGGGACAGGCGGGGCGACGATCGGCTGAGTGGGGGTCATGGCTGCTCCTCGTAAGGTTCGAGAATCATCGAACTATCGGAGCGTACTCGCCATCCACTTATTGTTCAACTATTATCGAACCATGCCTGGCGATCTTCCTCACCCGGAGCGCTCCGAGATCCAGCTCACGGACGTGCTCTTCGCCCTCAGCGACCCGGAACGCCTCGCCATCACCCGCCAGCTCGCCGACGGTCCCCTCGACATGGCCTCGTGCCACGCCACCGACCCGAACCTCCCGAAATCGACCAAGTCGCACTTCATGAAGGTCCTGCGCGAAGCCGGCGTCATCCGCAACGAGCCCAACGGGCGTCGACGGATGCTGACACTCCGCCGCGACGACCTCGACGCCCTCTTTCCCGGTCTGCTGGACTCGGTCCTGCGCTGACGCCGGGCGCTTCGACAAGCTCAGCGACCCAAGGGTAGGGCGCTTCGACAGGCTCAGCGACCCAGGGTACGGGAGGGCCAGCGACCCAGGGTACGGCGCTTCGACAAGCTCAGCGACCCAGGGTAGGGGAGGGCCAGCGACCCAGGGTGCTGCGCTTCGACAAGCTCAGCGACCCAGGAAAGGTGCGGGCTGAGAGACCCGAGAAGGGGGAGAGCTTGCCGAAAGGAATGAGTGAGTGTACAGTCACTCATATGTCCACCACTCGCAGTTCGATCCTCTCCACTGCCGATGCGCGGCGGCCCTTGGTCGCTTCGGCCGCGGTGGCGGCCTTCGCGCGCGGCGGGTACCACGGAACGACCGTCGCCGACGTGGCACGCGAGGCGAAGATCTCCCCGGCGTACGTCTTCAAGCTCTACGCGGGCAAGGAGGCGCTGTTCGTCGCCGCGCTCGAGGCCTGCTTCGACGCGATCCTCGTGGCGCTCGAAGAGGGCGCAGAGGCTGCGGTCGATCCGTCGCCCGACGGCATCCTCGACGCGATGGGCGACGCCTACGCGCATCTCATCGCCGACCGGAAGCTGCTCATGCTGCAGGTGCACGCGCAGTCCGTCGCAGAGATCCCCGCGATCGGCGAGGCGCTGCGCGTCGGACTCGGCCGGGTGGCCACCTTCGCGCAGAGCCGTTCGCATGCCGCGGACGACGCCGTGCAGCGCTTCATCGCCTACGGGCAGCTGTGCCACCTGATCGTCACGACCCAGCTCGACGGGCGGCCCGAGGAGTGGGTCGCCGCATTGACCAAGGGGATCACGCACCCGGACTGATTCGCGCCCCGGGTGCTGTCCCGTCTTTTGCTGTCCATCAGAGTGAGTGAGTAATCACTCATAACACCATCCGATGTCCCTCATCCAGAACGGGAGTACCCCATGACCACTCTGACCATCCCGACTGCCGCGACGGCACCGCGCAGCACACATCGCTGGCTGGCTCTCGGCGTCCTCGCCCTCGCGCAGTTCCTCGTCGTGCTCGACGCCTCGATCGTGAACATCGCCCTCCCCGTCCTCGGTCGGCAGCTCGGCATGGACACCGCCGCGCTCGCCTGGGTGATTACGGCGTACGTGCTCGCGTTCGGCGGACTGCTCCTCCTCGGCGGGCGGCTCGCCGATCGCTACGGGCACCGCCGGGTGTTCCTCTTCGGAACGGCGGGTTTCGTCGCCGCCTCCGCCCTCGCCGGGTTCTCCGTCTCGAGCGAGATGCTGCTCGGCGCTCGCGCACTGCAGGGCGTCTCCGCCGCGCTCCTCGCCCCGGCCGCTCTCGCCCTGCTGACCCACCTCTTCCCGGATGACAGGGAGCGCACCACCGCGCTCGGCGTCTGGGGCGCCGTGGCCGGGATCGGCTCGGCCGCGGGCGTGCTGCTCGGCGGGGTGCTCACCGCGACCCTGGGCTGGCAGTCCGTGTTCTTCGTGAACGTCCCGGTCGGCGCGCTCGTGCTGATCGCGATCCCGCTGCTCGTCACCCGCGACGGCGCGCGGACTCCCGGCCGACTGGATGCGGCGGGCGCGGTGACCGTGACGGCAGCGCTGGTCGCGCTCGTCGGAGCCCTCAGCGCTGTGGAGCAGCTCGGGTTCCTGCACCCGCTCCCGCTCGTGCTGTTCGCGGCGGCGCTCGTCCTCGGTGCCGTCTTCATCGCGGTGGAGCGTCGTGCCGTCGAACCGCTCGTCCCGCTGTCGGTGTTCCGCAACCGCAACCTCGCGCTCGGCAACGTCGTCATGCTGCTGGGCGGCGCGGCGATGGTCGCCCTCTTCTTCGCCCTGTCCGTCTTCATGCAGGCCGTGCTCGGCTACGACGCGCTCACGGCCGGGCTCACGCAGCTGCCCCTCGCCGGTGTGCTGGTGCTGGTCGCCGGCGGAGCTCCTGCCCTCATCGCACGCCTCGGCACCCGTCCCGTCCTGATCGGATCGCTCCTCGTCCTCGCCGTCGGCCTGCTGTGGCTCGCCGCCGCGCCGTCCGACGCGGCGTTCCTGACCCAGCTGCTGGGTCCGACCGTCCTCATCGGGATCGGGCTGGGCGGCGCCGTCGTCGCGACCACCCAGCTCGCGGTCGACGGCGTCGCCGGGGGAGAAGCGGGCCTCGCGGGCGGCCTGATCAACACGAGCCAGCAGATCGGAGGAGCGGTGGGACTCGCGGTCCTCGGCACGGTGGCCGGGCTGCGCACCGCGGCGCTCACGGCGAGCGGCGCCTCCGCGGCCGACGCGATGACCGGCGGGTTCTCGTGGCTGTTCATCGGCGCGGCCGGCCTGGCGCTGCTGGGTGCGGCGACCGTCGCGGTCTGGCGCCGCGGCTGACGGGGCCCGCACCATACCCCGGAGCGTGGTTCGCGCTCCGGGGTATGGTGCTGCCTCACTGAGAGCAATCAGCACGTTTATTGGTCGCTGATACCTGCAGAATGCCAAGCAGATCGTGACTTTCTCGGTGCTATCTGCTCTGCGATTTGGCGGTGGCGCACTTCCCGGCGGATACTGCTGACACCCGAGACGCCACCGAAGGAGCCCGGGAAACCCATGCAGACCGCACTGCTCGCCCCCACCGCCACCCTCGCCGTCCTCGGCGGAGGCCGGCTCGGCGTCGTGCTCGCCCGGGCGCTGTCGGACGCCGGGTTCGCGGTGCACGGCCCCTTCGGGCGTGGCGCGAGGATCCCCGAGGTCGACGTCGCGCTGCTCTGCGTGCCGGACGCCGAGATCCCGGAGGCCGCATCCGCCGCTCGCCCGCATGTGCGACTGGTCGGTCATGTCTCCGGCGCCACGCAGTTGGGCGATGCCGACTTCAGCCTGCACCCGCTGCAGACGTTCACGGGCGCCGAGTCGTCCGACGCCTTCCACGGGATCGGTGCCGCGATCGCCGGGCGCACGCCGGACGCGCTCGCCGTCGCGGAACAGCTCGCGCTCGCTCTCGGAGCCCGTCCGTTCGCAGTCGACGAGGCGCACCGTGCGAGCTATCACGCGGCGGCGTCCTTCGCCTCCAACTTCGTGCTGACGCTGCTGGACGCCGCGGAGGAACTCGCGTCCTCGGCGGGGCTCCGAGCCGGCGACGCCCGACGGATCCTGGCGCCCCTGGTCCACCGCACGGTCGACAACTGGGTCGCCACCGGGGCACGGGCTGCGCTCACCGGTCCGATCGCCCGAGGCGATGCGCGCACGGTCACGCGACAGGGCGCGGCGATCGACGAGGACGCTCCGACCCTCCGTCCGCTCTTCGACGAGCTCGTCACCGCGACGCGGAGCCTCGCCGCCGCGCCCGCGGAGCCGGCCAGGGCCGCGGACGCGGAAGAGGGAGCCGCATGAGGATCCTGCGCACGATCGCCGACGTCCGAGCCGCCGTCCGTGCCGCCCGGCGAGACGACCGCACCGTCGGGCTGGTGCCCACGATGGGCGCCTTCCACGACGGGCACCTCTCGCTCATGCGGACGGCCCGCGCGGACTCCGACCTCGTCGTGGTATCGCTGTTCGTCAACCCGACGCAGTTCGGTGCGAACGAGGACCTCGGCTCCTATCCGCGTGACGAGGCCCGCGATGCCGCGCTGGCCGAGGCCGCGGGCGTCGACATCCTCTTCGCCCCCGATGTCGCGGAGATCTACCCCGACGGCTTCGCCACCACCATCCACGTGGCGGAGCTCACGGACGTGCTCGACGGCGCGAGCCGCGGGCCGCATCACTTCGACGGCGTCGCCACCGTGGTCACGAAGCTCTTCGGGATCGTGCGACCGGATGCGGCGTACTTCGGCCGGAAGGATGCGCAGCAGGTCCTGGTCGTCCGCCGCGTCGTGCGCGACCTCGACCTCGACGTCCGGATCGTCCCGTGCCCGATCGTGCGCGAGGCGGACGGACTCGCCATGAGCTCGCGGAACGTCTACCTCGACCGCGCCTCGCGCGCCAGGGCGACGGCCCTGAACCGCGCCCTCGACGCGGGCGAGGCGGTGTTCGCCACCGGGGAGCGCGACGCGGAGGCCATCCTCTCCGCCGCGCGGCGCGTGCTCGACCACGCCGGGATAGCCCCCGAATACCTCGAGCTTCGCGACGCCGAGACCTTGCGGGACGTCACGACGGTGGAGCGCGATGCACTGCTCGCGGTCGCCGCCCGGGTCGGCGGCGCTCGGCTGATCGACAACCACCTGCTGACCGTCTCCGATGCGAAGGGCGCCGAATGATGTGCACCACCCCGAGGAGCGCGAACCTCCGCCGCATCACGGGAGTGCGCCCATGAGCGCGCACGCCGCCCCGCGCGCTCGGGTCACGCTGGCGGGTCTCGTCGCGAAGAAGGCCGGCAGAGAACCCATCGTGATGGTCACCGCGTACGACCACCCCGGCGCGCAGATCGTCGAGGCGGCGGGCGTCGACATCGTGCTGGTCGGCGATTCGGCCGCGATGACCGTGCTCGGCTACGACAGCACGGTACCCGTCGCGGTGGACGAGATGCTCATGCTGACGAAGGCCGTGCGCCGCGGTCTCACGACGCCGCTGCTCGTCGGAGACCTGCCCTTCGGGTCGTACGAGGCCTCGGACGAGCTCGCGATCGCGACCGCCCTGCGCTTCGTCAAAGAGGCGGGCTGCGACCTGGTGAAGATCGAGCGCGGCGGCACCACCGTCGAGCGTGCGCGGGCACTCGTCCAGGCGGGCATCCCGGTGGTCGGACACGTCGGGCTCACCCCGCAGACGGCCACGGCGCTCGGCGGATACCGCGCCCAGGGACGCACCGCCGAAGCCGCGCTCGCCGTGATCGACGACGCTGTGGCGCTGCAGGAGGCGGGGTGTTCGCTGCTCGTCGTGGAAGCCGTGCCCTCCGAGGTCACCGCGGCCGTCGTCGCGCTGCTGGAGATCCCGGTGATCGGGATCGGAGCGGGAGCGGATGCCGACGGCCAGGTGCTCGTGTTCCACGACCTGCTCGGTCTGTACGACGGGGGAGCCGCTCGGTTCGTGAAGCGCTATGCCGAGCTGCGCACGGCGGCCGTCGCCGGGGTCGAGGCCTACGCGGCGGAGGTCCGCGGCGGCGTCTACCCGGCTGCCGAGCACGGCTATGCGATGGCCGAGGGCGAGGCCGCACGGCTGCAGGAGCTGCTGGCCGCGCGCTGACGCCTCCGCTCGGGTGAGGGGGATTGCGGAATGCCGGCATGCGTTCGAACAAAGCTTCGAAACTCGAGGCGATCCGAGATAAAATGAAGCATGTCGAAAATGTCCGGGTTGCACGAGGCGATGTCTCGCCTCGACGAGGCCTGGGCTGACGCCGACGACGCCGGTGACCTCTCGCGTGAGCAGCTCATCACGGTCGTCGAGGCGATCGGTCTGCTGCAGCGGCGCCTGGATTCCGTGCACGTCGACGTGGCGGCAGGCATCGCGCGCGAGTCGCGCCCCGAGCTCGGCGCCGAGAGCCTGGCGAAGCAACGCGGCTTCCGCACGGCGGCGAAGCTCATCGCGGCCGCCACCGGAATCTCCACCGGCGAGGCCCAGCGGCTGGTGAAGGTCGGAGAGGCGACTGCCCCGAGAAGCGACCTGATCGGCTCGCGGCTTCCGGCTCGATACCCGCTCATCCGAGAAGCTCTCGGCTCCGGCGCTCTGGGCGCGCAGGCGGCGGCCCTCCTCATCGCACTTCTCGATCGCTGCCGTATCGCCGCGGGAGCCGAGCGCATCGCCGAGGCCGAGCGGCTGCTGGTCGCTGCGGCCGAGGGGCTCGAGCTCGATGCCGTGCGCAAGCTCGTCGTCCGCGCGGAGGCCTGGCTCGATCCGGACGGCGTCGAGCCGCGCGCCGATGAGCAGCGCGCACGCCGTTCTCTGCGGATCTTCGAGCGCGGCGGCATGGTGCATCTGCACGCCCAGCTCGACCCCGAGACGGCGGCCCCTGTCGTCACCGCGATCCGCGGCTATGTCTCCGCCGCATTCGCCGCCCGCTCCGACGCGCCCTTCCCCGGCGCGCCCGACGCGGACCGTCGCACCGTCGCCATGGTCCAGGCCGACGCCCTCTCCGTCTTCTGTGCTCACGTGCTCGGCTGCCGCGGCGATCGGGTTCCGCTCGCGGGTGCGACCGTGGTGGTCCGGGTGGGGCTGGAGGATCTTCAGTCCGGGCCGGGCTCCGCGACGATCGACGGACTCGACCAGGTGGTCGACATCGGGGCGGCGCGGCGGATGGCGGCCAGCGGCGGCGTGATCCCCTGGGTTCTCGGTGGTGCCAGCGAGATCCTCGACTGGGGCAGGGAGAAGCGACTGTTCACGCGAGCGCAGCGTCTGGCTCTCGCCGAGCGCGACGGTGGCTGCGCCATGTGCGGACTCCCGCCCGAGATGACCAGGGCTCATCACATCCGTTGGTGGCAGCGGGATCGAGGGCCGACCGACCTGTCGAACGGCATCCTGCTCTGCGAGACCTGCCACCATCGCATCCACGACAACGACTGGGAGATCGTCATCGAGGGTTCGGGGGTGAGCGGTCGGCCGTGGTTCATCCCGCCCCGCGCCGTCGATCCGGATCGAACTCCGCGGCTCGGCGGACGCGCACGGTTCGACATCGCGGCATAGCGACGATCGGCGCGGCTAGGGCTCCCAGCGCAGCAGGTCACCCGGCTGGCAGTCCAGCGCCTGACACAGGGCGTCCAGGGTGGTGAAGCGCACCGCCTTCGCGCGGCCGTTCTTGAGCACGGCGAGATTGGTCGGAGTGATGCCGATCCGCTCGGCAAGCTCCCCGACGCCGATCTTCCGCCGCGCCATCATCACATCGATGTCGACCACCACCGGCATCAGATCACCTCGTCGTCGAGCTCGGAGCGCAGCGACCGCGCCTCCACGTCGCGCGCGATCGCCTGGCGCAGCAGCGCCTTCATCACGACCACCAGCAGTGCCATCCCGGCCAGCACCACGCCGGCGCCGCCGATGAGAGCCACCACGCCCGGGGCGATCGACCCCGGCGCGAGGACGGCGGCGAGGATCCACGTGAGCGCCGCGGCCACCAGGATCGCGCCGATGATCACATCGACGGGCCGGAACGACGACTCCGAGAAGATTGAGCCGCGGCGCACCTTCGTCAACAGGATCCACACGCACACGCCGAACACCTGCATCGTCGCCACGCCGAGCCCGATGATCGACACGACCAGGAGGCGCCCCCACAACTCGCCCTCGGCCAGATCGAGCCACAGCAGCGGCAGGATCAGCGCCTGCACCGCCACCGAGCCGACCAGGGCCAGAGCGATCACGACCCGCAGCACCGCGATCGTCGTCTTCGCCACGTCGCCACCTCCCGAAAACCATCGAATGACAACGAGAATCTATCGTTAATCGTTCGATCCGGCAATCGGAAGCGATGAGAGACCGTTACCCCCGGCGCAGCCGAGACCGCACGCGGCGAGCCGTCCGCGCGACGGCATCCCGCCAGGCGCCGCCCGGCCACTCGCGGCGCAGCTGCACCGTTCCGTCGGCGTCGACGGCCAGCTCGCAGCGCCGACCGGCGAGCAGCGGCGAGCGACCGGCCTTCTCCAGCGCCCCCGGTGCAGCCGTGAGCGGCGCCGTGAGGTTCCACCCCGCGCGCCGGACCGTCACCGCCAGCGCCGCCGACCTGGCCTTGCCGTCGCCGAAGACCTTCACCGGGTCGACGGCGAGCGGGATGGCCGTGAGGTTCTTCGGTCGCTTGTCGGCGAGGCGGCGCTCGGGTTCCGACTCGGTCGCCGGTGCCGCTCCGGCATCCGACGCGGCCTGCGCGGCGAGTCCGATCCGGTCGTTCCTGGTCTCCTTGCCGACGATCAGGAGCCCATCCAGCAAACCGTCCAGCGAGGTCAGCGGCAGCGACACGAGCCGCTCCGTCGACCCCGCCTTCTCGAAGACCAGGGCCTCTTCGCCGTCCCGCGTGATCCGGACGCGCACCGTGAGGTGGAGTCCGCCGCCGCGCGACCAGCGGGCCGCCGTCACCGTGGCGGTGCACTCCATCCCGGCCTCGAACTCCGCCAGCCGCACGAGGTCCTCCCGGCGGTCCGCTCGCAGCAGGCCGGCGCGGATGCGCTGCGGGAAGGAGAGGCCGGCGTCGACGCCGGGGCCGAACCGCCGCTGCACCAGCGGCACCACCACATCCAGCAGCCGCTCGCGGTACTCCGCCGGGTACTTCACCATCCGCCGTCCGGCGATCCGGTTGAGGATCTTGCCTCGGAACCAGTGCCGCAGCAGTCGGTCGCGCACGCGACCAGGCTCGGTGTTCGCCTCGACCACATCGAGCACGGTCTCCAGGTGCGGGAAGTACGACTCCGGCTCGATGCGCGCCGAGCTCGCGCTGCCCGGCTGCTTCACCCACGCGTAGCAGGGCTCGCTCGCCAGGATCGAGATCGTCTCGGCGGCGAAGTACGCCTGCATGACGAAAAGGTGGTCCTCGAGGCGCACCTTGCCCTCCGGGAAACGGATGCCGTGCTCGCGCAGGAACGCCGTGCGGAACATCTTGTGCGGCGTCAGCATCTCCAGGAGCGGATCCTGTCCGAGCACCGCGTGCGGGATGTCGCGGCGGAAGATGCGGGCGGGCAGCTTCCGGCCGATCCCGACCTCCTTGCCGACCACGACGTCCGAGCCGTTCTGGTCCGCGTAGTCGCACAGCTTCTCCAGGGCGCGCGGGAACAGCCGGTCGTCCTGGTCGACGAACTGCACGTACGTTCCGCGGGCGGCCTCGACGCCGCGGTTGCGCGGAGTGCCGGGCCAGCCCGAATGGGGCAGTGACAGCACCCGGATGTTCGGTCGGGTGCGAGCGGCCTCGGCGAGTCGCTCGGCGGTCTCCGGGCCGGATCCGTCATCGCACAGCAGGACCTCGAAGGCGTCCCGGTCCAGCGTCTGCGCGTCGAGCGAGGTGATCAGCTCGTCGAACGACGCCTTCGGCTGGAACACGGGCACCACGACGCTGACCCTGACGCTCCCCGTCGGCTCTCCGCCGGTGCCGTCCCCGATCGTGCCTTCTCCGGTCGTGCTGCTCATCACTGCTCTCTCCCCCACTGCTCTCGAACCCCGCCATGCCTGCTGATCAGCCAAGCATCCCTTCCTGGACGGCGCACCAGGCTTGCGGCGCGCTGGACGGTATGCACAGGAACGCTCCCACCCGAAACTCCCACCCCACATCCAGGCTGAACGATATATCGTTGACTATCGTTCACGACTGGGAGGTCATCATGAGCAACGCATTCCCGTCCAACCCGTTCGGCGGAGACGGCAGCACCGGCGGCGGTCTCTTCGGACACGGCTTCGGCGGACCCAACGGCCCGGCCGGCGCGCTCTTCGAGGCGATGGACCAGCTCCGCAAGTCGTTCGAGTCCCGTCCGTCCGGCGGTTCTCGCATGGCGCGCGGCGACGTCCGCACGGCCGTGCTCTCGCTCCTCGCCGAGCGTCCGATGCACGGCTACCAGATCATCAACGAGATCGCCGAGCGCAGCGGCGGCACCTGGAAGCCCAGCGCCGGCTCGGTGTACCCCACGCTGCAGCTGCTCGCCGATGAGGGCCTGATCGAGGCCGAGGAGCAGAACGGTCGGAAGACCTACTCGCTCACCGAGGCCGGCCGAGACGTGGCCGCCGAGGCCACGGAGACCCGCGCGCCGTGGGAGCCCGCGAGCAAGGACGGCAACCGCGACAACGCTCGCTTCAGCGCACTGCCCAAGGCCGGGGTCGACCTCGCCGCCGCAGCCGCGCAGGTAGGACGCAGCGGTTCGCCCGAGCAGGTGCAGCAGACCATCGAGGTGCTCGACGAGGCCCGCCGTAGGCTGTACTCGATCCTCGCGCAGGACTGACCGCGCAGTGCGGCATCGGGTGGGGACCTGCGAGAGGACCACGCGATGACGGATGCTGCGGCACAGGGCGCCCACCGCGCCCGGTACCGCCGCATCCTGTCGTTCGCGGGCCGTGAGTTCCTGAAGATCTGGTGGTTCGAGCTCGTCCTGCCGCGCTTCGGCATGAGCGGCATCGCCGAGCGCACGCGCGGGCAGCGGATGCAGCATTTCGCGCGGCGCTTCCACGTGCTGGCTGTCGACCTGGGCGGCCTCATGATCAAGGTCGGGCAGTTCATGTCGTCGCGTCTCGACGTGCTCCCGCCGGAGATCACGAAAGAGCTCGAGGGTCTGCAGGACGAGGTGCCGGCCGTGCCGACGCCGAAGATCCGCGCGCTCGCGGAGGCCGAGCTCGGGATCCCGCTCGAACGCGCCTACGCCTGGTTCGACGAGACGCCCGTCGCCGCCGCCTCCCTCGGGCAGGTGCACCGCGCCCGACTCTCGGCCCTCGACGCCGCGGACACCGGGCTCGAAGAGGTCGTGGTCAAGGTGCAGCGACCGGGCATCGGCGACATCGTCGCGGTGGACCTCGCCGCCCTCCGCCGCGTCGCCCGCTGGCTGACCCGCGTGCGGATCGTCGCCGACCGCGTCGACGCGCCCGCCCTCGTGGAGGAGTTCGCGACGACCAGCCTCGAGGAGATCGACTACCTGCACGAGGCCGCGAACGCCGAGAGGTTCCGGGAGAACTTCGCCGACGACCCGCGCATCGATACGCCGGAGATCGTGTGGGAGCGCTCGACGCGTCGCGTGCTCACACTGTCGGACGTGACCGCGATCAAGATCAACGACACGCACGCACTGCGCGCGGCGGGCATCGATCCGGCCGAGGTGGCCGCCGTGTTCGCCGAGGTCATGTTCGACCAGGTCTTCACCCACCGCTTCGTGCACGCCGACCCCCACCCGGGGAACATCTTCGTCACGCCTGTCCCTTCGACGAGCTCAGGGACCCAGGCTGGCGCAGGGGCCCAGGCTGGCGTAGGGACCCAGGCTGGCGCAGGGACCCGGGATGGCGCAGGGACCCAGGGGCGGTTCCGGCTCACGTTCATCGACTTCGGGATGATGGCCGAGGTGCCCGACAGCCTCCGCGACGGACTGCGCACGCTCCTCATCGCCGTCGCCAGCCGCGACAGCAGGAGCCTCGTCGCCGCCGCGCAGGAGATCGGCGTGCTGCTGCCCTCCGCAGACACGGCCGAGCTGGAACGCGCCCTCACCGCGCTGTTCGCCCGCTTCGGGGGCATGGGCTTCGCGGAGCTGAGCACGGTCGACCCGCGGGAGTTCCGTGACTTCGCGGAGGAGTTCGGCGACATGGTGCGCTCGCTCCCGCTGCAGCTGCCCGAGAACATGCTGCTGCTGATCCGCGCGGTATCGCTGACCTCGGGCATGTGCAGCGGCCTCGATCCTGCGTTCAACGTCTGGGATGCCGCGGAACCTTACGCCGGACGGCTGCTTCGCGATGAGAGCGGGAACCTCGTGCAGGAGTTCGCGGGTCAGGCCATGGACACCATAACCACGACGTGGCGGCTGCCCGGTCGCATCGACCGCATCATCACGCGCATCGACGACGGCAACGTGTCGTTCGACACCTCGCGGCTGGAGCGTCGCCTCGACCGGCTCGAGGGCATCGCGCGACGCATCGCCTCGGGTGTGCTGTTCGCCGCGATGCTGATCGGCGGCGCACTGCTCGTCCCGTCGCTCCCGCCGCTCGGGATCACCCTGATCTGCGTGTCCGTGCTCCCGCTGCTGCACTCGCTGTTCGCCGGCGTCCGCCGCCGCTCCCGCTGAGCCCCTCGCACCTGCACGATCTGCGGTCCGGCCACGCCGCCGCGCCTCGCGTGGAAAGATGGGTTCTCATGGATACGCCTGACGAGAAGCCCACCGAACGCTCCGCAGGAGGTCCGACCCCGCGCCCGCGCACCGACGCGATCGTGACCGGGACGCACCGCCAGGCGGTCAAGGCCTCCGAGGCCGCACGAAAGATCGTCCGGGACATCACGACCGTCCCGCCGCGCAGCGTGCACCCCGCGCTCGTCCCCGGGGTCTCGGTCGAGGAGACGGGCCGCACCTACCGCACCGACCCGCTCGTCTTCGGCGTCGCCGCCGCGTTCGCCATCGCCTTCATCGCGTGGGGCGTGTTCGCGGGGGACAACCTCGCCGGCACCACGAGCACGGTGCTCGCGTGGGTCGTGGAGTACTTCGGGTTCTTCTTCACCACGATCGCCACGATCATCCTCGTCTTCATGCTCTTCGTCGGCTTCAGCCGCTACGGGCGCATCCCGCTCGGACGCGACGATGAGGAGCCCGAGTTCTCGATGTTCTCGTGGATCTCGATGCTCTTCGCCGCGGGCATGGGCATCGGCCTGGTGTTCTGGGGTGCCGCGGAGCCGCTGACGTTCTTCGAGAACCCGCCGCCCGGCACGGTCGAGGCGAACACCCTCGAGGCGATGCATACGGCGCAGACCCAGGTGCTCTACCACTGGGGTCCGCAGGCGTGGGCGTTCTACGCGCTCGTCGGCGGCGCCATCGCGTACGGCGCCTACCGCCGCGGTCGCACGCCGCTGATCTCGTCGATCTTCGCCCCGCTGCTGGGCGAGAACCGCACGACGGGCCCGGTCGGCCGCACGATCGACATCTTCTCCATCATCGTGACCCTGTTCGGCACGGCCGCCTCGCTGGGCCTCGGGGCGCTGCAGATCGGACACGGCGTCGAACTCGTCAGCGGTGCCGGCCCGCTCGGCAACGGCATCCTCATCGCAGTGATCGCGGTGCTCACGGCGTGCTTCATCGCCTCCGCCGTGTCGGGCGTCTCCAAGGGCATCCGCGCGCTGTCGAACATCAACGCCGTGGTCGCCATCCTGCTGGCGTTCTTCGTGTTCTTCGTCGGCCCGACGCTGCTGATCCTCAACGTCATCCCGTCGGTCGCCGTGCAGTTCCTCGGCGATCTGCCCACTATGATCGGCCGTTCCGCCTCGCAGGGTGAGGCCGCGCAGGCCTTCCTGTCGAGCTGGACGATCTTCTACTGGGCGTGGTGGATCTCCTGGTCGCCGTTCGTCGGCATGTTCATCGCGAAGATCTCGCGCGGCCGCACGCTGCGCCAATTCGTGTCCGTCGTCATCGTCGTGCCGTCCGCGATCTCACTCGTGTGGTTCGCGATCTTCGGCACCACGGCCATCCAGCAGCAGATGGACGGCGCGGGCCTCGTGGTCGACCCGCCGGAAGAGGTGCTGTTCGGGGTGCTGGAGAACCTGCCATTCCCGCTGATCACCAGCATCGTGCTGATCATCCTCATCGCGATCTTCTTCATCACCGGTGCCGACTCCGCCTCGCTCGTGATGGGCACGCTCTCGCAGCAGGGCCGCCCGGAGCCGTCACGCTGGGTCGCCGTGGTCTGGGGTGTGCTCGTCGGCGTGATCGCCGCCGTGCTGCTGGTGAGCGGAGCCGAGGGGAGCGGGCTGCAGTCGCTGCAGAACGCGACGATCATCGCGGCGCTGCCGTTCGCGATCATCATGGCGTTCATGATGATCGCGTTCATGAAGGATCTGCGGCGCGATCCGCTGATCCTGCGCGACCGGTATGCCAGAGCGGCGGTTCGGCACAGCGTCATGGCCGGGCTCGAGGAGTACGGCGACGACTTCGCGCTCGTGCCCGTCGAGTACGACCACTCGGAGGACGACCTCGCCTGGATCGACGAGGACACCGTCGACGACACGCTCGCCGAGGTGTACGAGGCCGCGACCGAGGCGATCGACATCATCCCGCCCGCCGAGGTGGAGGCCGCGGTGGACGCCGCGCTGGATGCCCCTGCGGACGACCCGGCGCCTCCCCGCGCCGACTGACCTTCTCGAGATCAGGCGATCACGCCGGATCAGGCAGTTCCTCGTCGGAACGGCCTGATCCGGCGTGATCGCCTGTTTTCGCAGGAGCGGTGGGCTGCTCTGCGGCCGCAGTGATGCGCGCGGCCATGCCGGCGAAGATCAGTCCGTGGAAGGGCAGCACCGCGAGCCAGTACAGCCGACCGGTGAGCCCGCGGGGGAAGAACACCGCGCGCTGCTCGTACCGGGCGCCCTCGACATCCGGTACGGCGCGGAGCTCGAGCCACGCCTCTCCCGGCACCTTCATCTCGGCGCGCAGCCTCAGCAGATGACCCGCCTCGGTCTGCTCCACCGCCTCCACCCGCCAGAAGTCGATCGCATCGCCCACACGCGCGGCGGTGCGACTCCGGCGTCCGCGGCGCAGCCCCACGCCGCCGACGATGCGGTCCATCCACCCTCGGATCGCCCACAGCAGGGGCGAGGAGTACCAGCCGTTCTCGCCGCCGATGCCGAGGATCACGCGCCACAGCTCCTCGACAGAGGCGGCGGTCCTGACCGAACGGGCGTCGGTGAACACGGTGCGTCCCGCCCAGTCCGGGTCGCTCGGCAGCGGGTCGCTCGGCGCACCGGAGACCTCCGCATCCTGCCAGCTGGTCTCCACATCGTCGGCCTCCACGCGTCCGAGGGCCAGGCCGACGGCGCGCCGATACGGCGTCAGTCCATCCGCGGGACGCGGGATGAGGTCGTCGACCGCGTGGTCCTTCATGATGCACTCGTTCTGCAGCGACGCCACGAGCGGCCGCGCGATCGACCGCGGCACGGGAGTCACCAGGTTCACCCAGTGCGAGGCGAGGCCCGGGGTGAGCACGGGCAGGGCGGCGATGGCCCGCTGCGGCAGGCCGGCCTCGACCGCGTAGCCGTTCATCATCTGGCCGTAGCGGAGCACATCCGGCCCTCCGATGTCGACGGCGCGGTTGACCTCTGGCGCGACGCGGGCGGCGCCGAGCAGGTAGTGCAGCACGTCGCGCACGGCGATCGGCTGGATGCGGTTGCGCACCCACTTCGGCGCCGGCATGTAGGGCAGCACGTCGGTCAGGTGCCGGATCATCTCGAACGACGCCGACCCGGAGCCGATCACCACGCCCGCCTGGAGCACGAGCGTCGGCACGCCCGAGTTCAGGAAGATCTCCCCCACGTGCACCCGCGAACGCAGGTGCGGAGACAGGTCCACGTCCTCGGGATGCAGCCCGCCGAGGTAGACGATGCGCTGCACCCCGGCGCGCACGGCCGCTGCGGCCACGGTGCGGGCCGCACGCTCGTCGCTCTCCTCGAACCCGGCGCCCGCGGTCATCGAGTGGATGAGGTAGTACACGACGTCCACATCGGCGACGGCACGGGCCACCGCGTCCTCGTCGTCGGCGGAGCCCTCGACGATCTCGCAGTCCCGGCCCCAGGGGAAGGACGCCGCCCGCTGAGCGTCTCTGGCGAGCACGCGCACGCGGTAGCCGGCGTTGACGAGGCGAGGGGTCAGCCTCCCGCCGATGTATCCGGTGGCCCCGAGCACCAGCGCGCGCGGGGCGGTGCCGTCGGCGCGGGGTCGGGCGCGCAGCGTCTCTTCGCGGCCGGTGGGCTGGGTGAGCTCGGTCATGGGTCGAGCGTACGTCCAGCCGGGCGTCCGGAGGACGGGCTTGCGGAGGGGGAGGAGGCTCAGTAGGGACGTGCCTGTACGATCGAGGACATGCTGTCTGTCGAATCGATTCGATCCGCGCCGGATCAGGCTTCCCGCCGCGCCCGTGTCGCCGTGTCCGCACTGTTCCTGACCAACGGCGCCCTGTTCGCGAACATCCTGCCGCGCTACCCCGAGATCAAGGCATCGCTCGGCCTCGACAATCTCGGCTACGGCGTCGCGATCGCGGCTTTCCCGGCGGGCGCGATCGCGGCGGGACTCCTCGCCGCGGTGCTGATCCGCCGATTCGGCTCGGCCCGCATCGCCGTGATCGGAACCGTGCTCACGAGCCTGGGGCTGCTGTCGGCGGCGCTCGCTCCGTCCGGAGTGCTGTTCGCTATCGCGCTGCTCCTCGGCGGAGCGTCGGATGCCATCACGGATGTCGCCCAGAACGCGCACGGACTCCGCGTGCAGCGCCGCTACGGCCGCTCGATCATCAACTCCTTCCACGCGATCTGGTCGATCGGCGCGGTGCTCGGCGGGGTGATGGCCGCGATCGCGATCGCGCTGCGGCTGCCCTTGGGCGTGCACCTCGGGATCTCCACGGCCGTCTTCGCGACGGTCGCCCTCGTCGCGCTGCGGTTCTGCCTTCCCGGACGCGACGACGAGACCGAGGCGGATGCCGCCGCGGAGCCGTCCGCGCTCGCGGGCGCCGTGCGTCGCGGCGTGCGTCCGCGGACCGTGATCGCCGTCATCGCGCTGACCCTCATCGCCATGGCGGGCGCCGTCGCCGAGGATGCGGGCAATTCCTGGGCGACGCTGTATCTCGCGGATTCCCTGGGGGCTGCCGCCGCGATCGCCCCGCTCGGCTTCATCGCCCTGGTCGGCGCGCAGTTCGTCGGACGTCTGCTCGGGGATCCGCTCACCGACCGCTTCGGGCAGCGGTGGGTGGCCCGGATCGGCGGTCTCATCGCCGCGGTGGGGATGACGCTCGCCCTCGTCTTCCCGAGTGTGCCGGGGACGATCCTCGGGTTCGCGGCGGTCGGCTTCGGCATCGCGACCCTCATCCCCGCGGCGATGCACGCGGCGGACGAGCTCCCCGGTCTGCGACCCGGTGTCGGGCTCACGGTCGTGTCGTGGCTGCTGCGCCTGGGCTTCCTACTGTCGCCGCCGTTCGTGGGGTACATCGCCGAGACGCAGAGCCTCCGGGTGGGACTCATCGTCGCCCCGGCCGCCGCCCTCGTCGCGGTGCTGCTGGCCGGATTCCTCGACAAGCGCAGAACTGCAACATAAGGGTTGCACTGAGCGAGACCGATGTGCAACTCTAGAGTTGCAGTCGGCGCAGGGCCGACGAAGAAGGCGTGAAGCACCGAAAGGAAGCATCATGGTGAACATGACCCACAACGAGGCATCGGTCGTCGACGAGGAGACCTTCTCGGTCCGGCGAAGCATCCAGATCGCGGCACCGATCGAGAAGGTCTGGCGTGCCGTCGCAGAGCCCGAGCACGTCTCCCGCTGGTTCGGCCGAACCGTGCTGGACGGTACCGGGGTCGGGGCGACCGGGACGATGACGTTCCCCGACTACGACGTGATCCCCCTCCGGATCGAGGAGTACGACGAGCCGCGGCGCATCGCGTACCGCTGGAACAACGACGACGCGCTCGGGAAGCTGCCGGATGCCGTCGACGAGGCGACCTCGACCGTCTTCACCTTCACGCTCGAGGAGTCCGACGGCGGGACACGGCTCACCGTCGTGGAGTCCGGTTTCGAGCGCACCTCCGACCCGCTCGCGAACCTCGAGGCGCACCGCACGGGGTGGGACCTGGAGCTCGACAAGATGGTGGCACTGGTGGAAGGCGAAGCGTGACGACAGGAACCCTGACGCCCATGTTCGCGGCCCTCGCGGACGAGACGCGGTGGAGCATCCTGACGGCGCTCGGTGAGGGGGATGCTTCGGCGTCCGCCCTCGCCGGGCGTCTTCCGGTGAGTCGCCAGGCGATCGCGAGGCATCTGAGCGTGCTGCAGGAGGTCGGGCTCGTCGAGCCCGTGCGCGCCGGCCGCGAGCTGCGTTTCCGCGTGGTCGGAGCGGAGCTGTCCGCGACCGCGCAGAAGCTCGACGCGATCGGGCGCGAGTGGGACCGTCGCCTCGCCGCGATCAAGGAGATCGCCGAAGGACTCTGAGCCCCGGCGTCACTCCGACTTCTCGGGGCCCTCGTGGTCGCGGATCACATCGCGCAGCTCCTGGTCGAGGTCGGAGGCCTCTTCGATCGCTGCCGTCATCCCCGCGAGGAATCGCGTCACGACCGCCCGCTCCTGGTCGGAGAGCTCGTCGACCAGCGTGAGCATCCGGCGGTGCATCGCGCCGAGGGTGGCGCGCACCTCCTCGTCGCTGCTGACACTGGGGACGATCACCCCGGCGCGCCGGTCCGTGGGATGCGCCTCGCGACGGACGTGGCCGCCCTTCTCGAGGCGGTCGATCAACGTCGTCGTCGATGCGGTCGAGATGTCCAGCATGCGGGCGATGTCGATCGGGCGGACGATCCGGCCGGCGCGCTGCTCCCGGAGGAGGAAGCGCAGCGCCATGAGGTCGGTCTCGTTCATGCCCATGGACGCCCGGGTGCGCGCGCGCATGGCGGTCTCGGCGGAGCGGTAGCGGCGCAGCATGTTCAGCACATCGACCGTGCTGACGCTCTCGCCGTCGGGGTACCAGTAGCCGGATCGGGCGTACTCCTGTGGTTCGGACATCACTCCACCTCGCCGTCTTCGCCTGTGCCCACCGGCTCCCGCTCCAGCATCTCGATCGCGCCCGTTGCGACCTCGGCCGGGACGATGCGGAGGAAGCCGCCGGTGATCGCGTCGTTCTCCGCGACGATGATGCTCTCGATCCGGTGCCGCGCCACGGCGGGGAACTGCTCCTGCAGCTGGTCGAGCAGCTCGGTGTACCCGATGTACTTCGCGTCTTCGAGGCTGACTCGCTCGAACATGGCATCCTTTCGCCGCGGGTTCTCATCCTCTCACCCGGAGAGCCCCTGATCGAACCGGAATTTTGCTAGATAAGCCAGTAACCAGCTGAGCGAGGTACCATGTTCGGCGGGACGGGAGAGGTGACATGGGGAACATGGTGGAGACCGCGACGTCGGAGCTGGCGCGGGGCGTGGATGAACTCCGCCGGGTCGATGCGCAGCTGACGCGGCGGCTCGTCGCGCAGCGGCAGCCGAACGAGACGGATCGCGCGGCCCTGCGGTACATCTCGGCCGCGCCCGCCGAGCAACCCGTCACGCCGGGCGCGCTCGCGGCGCACCTCGGGGTCAGCACCGCCGCCGTCACCTCGGTGATCCGTCGCCTCGCCGACCGCGACATGATCGTCGTCGCGCCGCATCCGGACGATGCGCGTTCGAAGATCCTCCGTCCGTCGTCCCGGGATGCGTCCTCGCCGGCGGACGACATCTCGCGGCGCATCGAACGCCTCGAGAGCGAGTTCTCTCCGGAGCAGGTCGAGGTCATCGCACGGTTCCTCCGACGCCTGACGGAGGAGCTCTCGGAGTCCGAGTGACTCGGATTTCCATTTAGCTAGCTAAACTAGTAATCTAACTTCCATAACATCTCTTTCACGAGGAGGGGTCATGGGACAGCTCAGCTACGCAGGTGAGGCGCAACGGTTCGAACTCGACGACGAGGTGCTCGCGCATCTGCGGCTCGTCACGGTCACGAAGCTGCGCCGAGGGGAGTCGTTTCCGCTGACCGTGCCGACGTGTCGCGGAACCTCCGAGACCCTGTGGGTCCACGCGTCGATCCCGATCCGGTTCGAGGTCCGTGACGACATCGAGCTCCAGCGTCCGCTCCTCGTCAAGATGATGGCGGCGGCGAGCACGTCGACCGGCCTCGACCTCACCGACCTGGAGCTCGCTCCGTCGGGCCTCGCGCCGCGGATGCACGCGGTCGCCTGACCCTCAGCCCGCCTCCCCGCCGGTCGCACTCTCGGGCAAAGCTGTGCGACGGACGAGGTGAGGTGCGAGGCGACGCGACCGGGGGGTTGACGCGTCGCCGCACACGACATCCGGCCACCGGGATTCGGGTTCCCGCTGGCCGGATGTCTGTGGATCAGAGAGCCGTGTAGCCGCCGTCCACGAGGTGGTAGCTGCCGGTGATGAAGCTCGCCGCGTCGCTGGCCAGGAAGGCGACGAGGTTCGCGACCTCATCCGCCTGGCCGAGACGACCGATCGGGTGCTTGCTCACGAGGAAGTCCTTCGCCTCGGGGCCCATGTTCGCCAGCAGCGGGGTGTCGATGAAGCCGGGACCGACCGAGTTCACGCGCACGCCCTGAGCGGAGTACTCGAGTGCTGCCGACTTGGTCATGCCGACCACGCCGTGCTTGGCCGTGACGTAGGCGGGCGAGCCCGCGAAGCCGACGCTGCCGAGGATCGACGCGATGTTGACGACCGAACCGCCGCCGTTCGCGAGGATGGACGGGATCTGCGCCTTCATGTTGCGGAACACCGCGTTGAGGTTGATCGCGATCACCTTGTCCCAGGCGTCGTCCTCGTATTCGGCGGTGGGAGCGCTGGCGCCGCCGATGCCCGCGTTGTTGACGCCGATGCGCAGCGGAGCGAGGGTGTTCGCGAGCTCGACGGAGGAGGCGATCCAGGTGGCGTCGGTCGCGTCTCCGACCGAGGCCTCTGCAGTGCCGCCCGCGGCGCGGATCTCCTCGACGACCGCGTTCGCATGCTCCGCGTTCAGGTCGTTCACGACCACAGCCGCGCCGTTCTTCGCCAGCAGGAGGGCGGTCGAGCGCCCGATCCCGCTGCCTGCTCCCGTCACGATCGCCGAGCGGTTCGAGACGTCGTACTGAGCCACGAGAGACTCCACTTCCGAACGGGCGCGGTGCCGGGAGATCTTCTCGGACGGTCCGTCCTTCCTCCAGCCTACGCCTCGGATCGAGGGGTAGATTCAGGTGAATAGATGTCAGAATCGCGATGAAATCGGACTAAGTCCGATGTAAAGCGCGAAGCCCACTCCCTCACCGAACCGCCTCACGAAGGGGCTGATTCGATCATACGGATGGGGTCGGACATCTCGCCTCAGGGAGCTCTGAATCCCCATGGCGCGCATCTCGGCGACCCAGCGCTCCCCGATCGGCCAAGCAGGACAGCTCTAGCGTCGAAGTTCGTAACCCTGTTCGTTAAGGAGGTTGATTGCGATCTCGAGCAGCGTCCCAATGAACTCGATGAGGTCTGCGATCAACTCCTCGTCTGGTTCGTACAGAGTCCTGCCCATCTGAGGTGTAGATGGGCGCGTCTCGATCGCGTGGCGCAGAGTGGTGATGAACTGCCCGTGCGCGTGGGCCGAAGTTATCGCCCAATAGTTGAAGGTCCGCAACGTGGGGCCTGGAACGCGACTCGCAATCTTCCTTGTGATCGAGGAGGGATCGATCAATGGCGCACTGAGAACGTCCTCTGGATCGGACCCGAGGTTGGTCGCGGTGGTCCTAAGGAAACGCCCCAGCGCGGCTATTCCTTGTTCCGTTCTGTCATCTGGTGTTTGAGCTTTGCGCAGAGCGTTCGTCAGCTTCAGCCCGTGCCTGTACTCGATGCGGGCGATCTCGAGCGCCCTGCGGACTCGAGGAATCGGTGCCGTCCAGGATCCAGATGAGCTCCGCGAGCCCCTCCAAGACAGGACGGAACAAGGTGTAGTCAGCCTGCATATGAAGGAGCAACACGTTCTCCTCGGGGCTAGCGGCAAGCTCCGCCCAGGCGGATACGTGGTCCGCAGCGGTGAGGACGAGCCCGGAGACTATGGCATGAGGGATGACGATGTTTCCTGCGAGGGCTTGATCTTCCTCCGCCATTGACCCCTTTCGAACCGTGGGCACTCCACTCTTGATCGCCGCCGCGAAGTCCCGGAATCCTTCGACAGCACCGCCGAGAGTCTGCAATGTGGAACGCTTTGGCATAGCACTGAGAGTACGGGTGGATCGAGCGTCATCTGATAATCCGAGAATCGCGGACTGCCGTCCTGGGGCGGTTCTATTTCTTAACGCGGTAGCCGAGCCTTTTCACGGCTTTCGCGAGGTACACGTTCGCACTGGATGAGTCCAGTCGGGTGTGCACCAACGGCAGCGGCGGGAACGAGCCCTCGGCGGACGAGAACAGCGTCACCATCGGGCCGAAGTCGATCGATGACACATGGTAGAGCCCGTCGATGCTCGACCCAAGCTGGTCATGGATCGCATTCGCCCAGTTCCGCGTGTATCGCTTAGGCCCCATCTGGATCGAAGAGGTCGTCCCGTTGATCACGGGCCAGTTGCTGGTGAGATCCAGTAACCGAAGCTCACGCGTCGGCCGCCAAGCCGCGAGGGTGTTTCCACGAACGCGCCGATTGATTAGTCGGCCCTTCTGAAACACCTCGCCGAGAGCTGTTGTAGATCCGGCAGCTGCGTACGTCACGCCATAATCGGCATGGTGCTGCTGCGGCTCGGGATGCGGGTCAAAGCGCATGGTTCTGATCGGCCCGAAGTGCCGTAGCTCATCCCACGCCTGTGGGTGAGCACCTCTCGTAGCGAAGACCCGCCAGAGGATCCCATCGAATGATCTCAGGTGCTCACTCGCGTCGAGTGTGAGCGGCGCCGGGGGTGTTGCGGGGACTTTCGCGTTCGACGGGCTCACGTGATGTCGGCGTCTTCGAGGATGTCCACTACGGGTGCAGGATCCTTCGCGGCAGCCAGCCACTCGATCGGCGTCATCCATTCCTGGGGGTCGACAGACTCATCGCTCGACCGCAAGTCGTCTTGAGGTGTTGTCATGAAGCCTTCGACGTCGGCCGGATCCCAGTCGGACGGGATCGCTCGGACGAGCAGCGGGAGGTGGGGGATCGTCGAGACCCTATCGCCGGAAATGAACTGCCATCGAGGGTAGAGGCGGATCCTTCCTGCCCGGAAGCCGTACAAGGTGTTCTTGCTCTGGCGGTGACGCACACTGGAGGCATCGATGCCGAGGAGCGCTGCGACCTCGGATGCGGTGTAGGTGTTGGTTAGGGCGCGCACGTGAGTCTCGCGCTCGAGCTTGGCGATCCCACCGCTGGTGACGAATGCGGCTGCCTCGGCGAGCTCCTCCGGAGTGAAATCGCCAGACTCGATCAGGAAGTTGGCTTCCTGCTCTGTGAGGCCCAGCTCGGTCGATTGACGGTCGGTCATGGCATCGGCGAGCTCGTCGATGAGTGCGTTGAACACGGATACGTCGACGTTTGACGTCTTCGCCACCTGCGCAAGGCGCTCGACACCGGCTTGTACGTCGGTCTTTGCGGGGGCCTTGGTCGCCACGACGAGCTTCGGGTTCCCGTTGAGGAATCGACCTGTCACTGTGCCGCGGTTCACAGTCGCCTCGCGAGCGGAGGCGGCACGAGTGCGACTTTTCTTCACGGCCATCTTGCCTCCTCGTGTCGTCATCTGGTTAGCGCGTACACGCAATATCTTACGCGCGCTTTTGCGTGTATGCACCCCCGCGAGGTGACGAGGTGAGAGCGGTCAAGAGCTCCCTGGCCCGGGAGCAGCGGCGTTGAAGGAGACCTGTCGTCCGCGCGTTCGAGGCGGCACCCCAACTCTTCGCCACCTTCCTCCCCGGCGCAACGCTTTCAACGCTCAGTAATCAGTGCGGATGTCGTTGGCTTACGCTTGAATGCTTGCGTGGGAAAGAGCAAGAAAACTCGGAGAAGCAAGCGGTCTCGATCTCAACCGCGGGCGGTGAGCGCCGCGCGACGGGAGCCCGACGCACTCGAACTGGCCTTTTCAGCGTACGATCCGGACGAGCTCTGGACGCTGATTTTCGCCGCCGCCACGTCCCCCGGCAACAGGCATCGGTCGGTGACATTGGGGAGCAGCTTCGCGGCTGCGCTACGAGCCTCCGCCGCTCCGGCGCCAGACGAATACCAGCCGCTGCCTTCGATCCAAGCACTGTCCGATCTAGCGGCTACCACCTATGGGATCGGCCCGGCGCGTGAAGATTTCATCCCCACCGACCCGACTCGAACTGTCTTCCTCGCGGTCGGCTCTGAGCCGCTGCGCGCGGTGCCTGGCCTCACCGAACGGCCGGTCGCCGACCTCACGCGTGCGCTCAGAATGGCGGAAGCGGTAGACGGTCGGCTTCACAGACGATTTCAATTCGGCATCGCAAACGTGGTGAACGTGGCGATGAAGTACGGCGACTTCTGCGCCCGCCACCTTGCAGACGCATGGGTACCAGCCCCGGACCTCGCGCTCAACGACGAGGTCTCCCTGCCGGACGCGGAGTACGAAGCGACGCGGGCCCTCCTCAACCTGAACCCGCTCGACCACATCGAACTCGGTGAAGCTGATGAAAGGGCGTTGGAATGGATGACGAACTCCGCAAGTCGGGCCACGTTCGACGCGGAGAGTCTCTCCAGCCCGTTCGGGAGGTACCTTCGCTTCGCTGACTCGGCGGGTGCACATCGATGGGTGCCGCCACTTTTCATCCCAGAGATCATGGCCCATGCCGTACGAGAACTGGTGTCTGCGCTCGACCGGGACGGGCAAGCACGACGAGCCCTCCGGAGTTCTTGCCTGAACCAGATTCGCCAGTCCCTATGGCGCTTTTCCAACAGCTTGATCGAAGCTCCTCCCAACAGCGAAGGCCTCGATTCCCCGCTTCGCGGGATTGACGTTCAGTGGTTGGTGCCGGTGAACCCGTCCACTTTCATCGCCGTCTCAGTCATCTACGTCCCCGACCTGGGGGCCGCGCCGGCGCCATACATCGGCTCAGTGGAGCTGGCGAAACAGGTGAGGTCGCAATCAGACCCTGTGCCGGTGCGGATGGCGGGCGGGCGACGAGGAACCGTCAGGCCGGGCGCGGAGGTCATCCCGTTGACGGTGTTCGCTGCGCCCGGTCACATCGCTGTGCCGCAGGCGGTCGGCGAAGCAAAACTCGCGCTCGAAGACCTGACCTGGATCGCGGAAACGGCTACGTCCGACGATGATCTCTACGCATTCACGCGGGACCTGAGCGCTCCCGATTTCCCTGAGAGTTTCGGATGGGAAGCGATCAACTACTGGGAGCCATGGAAAGCCAATGGCAAGTCTTTTTTCAAGGGTGGCGTGGTACCCAATGCCGTCTACTTTGAAGCGCACGCGGGCGAGGCCGAGTGGGATCGAGCGGTAGAGCTATCGGATCTCGAAGTGGCGCTCCTCAGGGTTGGGCTTCCCCCGATTCGAGACCTCCGAGCGGCAGAAGTCGCCCCGGGGCCCGTCGCAAACGTCGCGATGATCGCAGGTGACCCCATGTACGACGCCACCCGCGGTGTCAACATCGCGCCGAGTGTTGACGGGTGGTCTCTCGCTCTCACCGAACCTCCCGTTGCCGTGGCACGGGCGAGCCTGGAGGAAGCATCTGCCGACCACCGACGGTTCTTCTTCGACTTCTGCGGCGGGCTAATCTACGGCTTCGCTGCGCTTGGTGATCGATGGCGTTTCGCGCACCAGGAGATCGATGTGCCCGGATACGTCCTCTACCTCCACGCATCGGAAACGGTCTCGGGTGAACCGCCCGGTGTGGTCACGCCGTATCTCGACCCGCACGCGCGTGCCGTCGACGAACCAGTCAACTTCTTGTGGCGCATCGATGTCGAGGGATTCGCAGACTCGGCGAATGGAGATCCGCACGCGGCGAATCTCCTAACAGCGGATGCAGTGTTCGATCTGCTCCGCGCGGGCGGCATGGATATCGACACCGGAGCGGCGCTCCGCGACCAGTGGCGCACAGCGAGACCCTTTCTCATCTTGGAGATGAAGCAGGCCCGGACCACTCTCAATCACCTGCCTGATCCGTGGCGTCTACGACCCTCTGATGAGAGCCGCATGGTTGCGGCTTTGGGACGACGACTCCACGACGCCGGCGTTCAACCGGGAGAGTACCGAGCGGACGACGCGAATCGACTCATCCGCGAGCATCTTGCGCCCCTTGCTCTCGAGACCCTGACTGAAGGAATCAAGAGACACGACGTGAGCGAGGTGGTGCTCACGGGGATGGAGCAGCTGGCGAGGGTGATGGACAGTGCCATTCATCAGCAAGACGATCTATCCCGAGTCGCAGCGAATCTCGCGACCGAATGGGATCCGCTCACCCGCACGGCCGAGCTCTCGGCGGAGACACTTCAGCTTCGTCAGTGTAACGAGATCGTGGTGGAGGCTGCCTTGCGCATCCTGGGCAATCCGGCGGCGGTGAAGCCGATCACTCCTCAGGAGTGGAGCGGTCTTCTTGCCGCCGCAGATGCGTACCTCACCGCGACCACGCTGAGTGAGCGGATGTATCACCAAGTCGCGCCCGCAGTCATCAACCTCAGCCCGATGTACGAGCTGGCAGTTGACGACGATCCGCATCCCGACGCATCGGCGTGGGGCCTGCGAAACGACGAACTGACCCGTGCAGCTGCGAGCGTCCGATTGCACGGCACTCAAGACGACGACTCGCTGCAACAGGCGAACGAAGAAGACGACGTCGAAGATGCGTTCCAGCCGGCATGGGGAGCGACGTCGCAGGACATGCTCGCCGCACTCGCCACCCTCGCAAAGTGGGAAACGTTCGAGCCAAGCAGGACGACCGCGCACGTCACCGTGGCCGAGGCAACAGCATGGGTCTGTGACGCGCTGGGCCCGGACGCGGATGAGTCGCAGAGAACGCGTGTTGACGCCGCTATTCGGATGCTCACCAGCACGGCCGTCCAGATGCAAGCCGTGGAGTGGAAACCCTGGCAAACGCGCACACGGCGTCACCGGCTCCTCGTGCAACCGCTGGTGCAAGACTCGGACGGACGACTCATTATCAGCCCGCAGTACTTACTGACGTCCTTCCAGGTCTACTACCGCCACCTCCTCCAAGGAGTTCTTCCCTGGGCGGGAGACGTTCCCCAGCCTGTCAGCAACGCGCTTGCGGATCGCCGTGCGCGCCGCAATATTCGGTTCGAAAGATTCCTTCAAGACCGGCTAGAGGAACTCGGCTACACCACGGTCGCCCGCGTGAAACCCAACGACCACGCGCGACTCGGCGTGCCGATTCTCACGACCGAAGTTGACCTCGTGTGCGGACGCCCTGGCGATAGCACCATCTGGTTAATCGAGGCGAAGGATCCTGCGTCGGTGCACGGATTCGCTGAGACGGCACGCCAACTGCGCACCTTCTTCCGGGACCAGGTAGGAGACCGCGGGGCCAAGCCCTGCTACGCCACGCAGCTAGCCCGCAAGGAGAGCGAACTAGCGCCCCACGTCGCGAGCATTGCGACGCGCCTCGGACTCGGGGACCCGCCTGAAGGCGAGCAGTTTCGCCTGAGCACGCTCTTCGTAACCCGAAATCTCACTCCGGCAAACTACGTCGACGAGCGGTATCGGGTTGAGACGGCGACGGAGTTTCTCGCAGCTCGAGGCCAAACGCCGTAGGTGACATGCGAGAGCGGCGGCGCGCACGAATTCACGTCCCCAGCAGGAGCTCTATCGCCACTTCTGAGCCTCGATGATCCGAGCCAGGGTCTCCGCGTCGCCGCCGCGCCTGAACCATTCCACAGGGCTCTGGTGCCCGTCGGTGACCATGATCGACTGGGGCGTCGCCATGAGAGCCGATACCGACACCCATCCTTTGTCTTTCACAATGTCGATGATCTCGGTCAGGTGCGGCAGGATTTTTCCTGGCGACGAGAGACTGAACTGCCACGACGGAAACCGTCTGGAGTGGGCAACATCGACGGCGTACAACTCGCCACGATCGGCGGCGGCGAAGAGCGAGTCCTCGTCCATACTCAAGAAGGCAGCGGCTGCGGACGCGGACATGGTTTGAAGCACGCCCGTCAGAAGGGTGCTCGCTTCGCTCGCCAGAAGACCGCCGCGAGCAACCCGAGTCGATGTCTTCTCGAACGACTCGGGCGTGAAGGCCTTGGACCGGGTGAGATAGCTGATCTCCTGCGGCGTCAGCTCTTCCTGGTCCGCGATCGGTCGCTCTGCGAGCAGCTGGTCAGTCAGCGCTCGAACGATGAAGTCCCCGTCGGCGTTCAACCGAGCGACGGCGTCAGTGAACGCCGCGATCACATCGGTGGATGGCTGTGCTTGCCAAGGGCGGGGCCGTGGCTGGCCATCGGTTTCATCCATGTGCGACAGCGTAGATGAGCCTTCACCGGAAGGGGAGGGTTCCCTGGGCATTGACGTCGAGGATCCGATCGGTTCAATGGCAGGCGGGCGGAGCTCAGGCCTCGCCCTACTCGGCTCAAATGTGCGCGCTGGTGATCGGATTGGGATCGTTTCTCGTCGCCGGGAGAACCCCGTACGGTCGAACGCGTTCGCTCGCCGGTTCAGCCGGATAGGCAGCAGCACTGGTACAGAATGTCTCTAATGCGCCTCATAGGCGTCGACGTTGACCCGGAGGGACTCTGTGGGCCACTACAACCTCAACCGAATGGGCTGGCAGCAGTTCGAGCACATGCTCCAAGCGCTTGCAAAGGCTGAGCTGGGCAATGGTGTCCGGCCGTTTGGGTCAGGTCGCGACGCGCAGCGCGACGCCACGTTCGACGGCCGCGTCGACTTCCCGGTCGGGGCGGGCGCGAAGTGGGATGGCTACGGCGTCATTCAAATGAAGTACAACGAGAAGCCTGTATCGACGACGGCTGACTGGCGTTGGTTCCTTGACGAGGTCCGCTCCGAGCTGCGTGGTTGGCTCGTAAAGAGGAGGGTCGGCGAGAAGACGCCGGAGTACCTGCTGTTCTCCACCAACGTTGTGCTGACGGGGACCAAAGACACGGGCGGCCGCGACCAGTTCGACCAGCTTCTTGCAGCCAACGCGGAAGATTTGGGGCTGCGTGGGTGGTACGTGTGGGACTACGACGAGATTCGCGTCATGCTCGACACCCACACGTCCATTCGACAGCGATACCTGGAGCAGATCGTCACCGGCGACTTTCTTGCGCAAGTCGCCGAACTGCTCCCGGAAAAGACAGCTCTCGAGGTGGACCGGCTTGCTGGGCATGCAGTCGCCGAGCTCATCAACAGGCAATGGGTTCGAACGGGCGACGCGGGGTACAACGACGCGTCGAAGGTGAGGCTCGCGGACATCGCTATCGATTTGCCGTTCACTGCGGAGGCGCGCGCGGGCGAGGAGGGCCACCTGCGGTTGATGACCGCGGCCGAGACGGTGCAAATCGGAGACCTCCACTTGTCGACCGTCTCAGGGCGGGGGCCTCGCGGGGTGGTCATCGTTGGAGGCCCAGGTCAGGGCAAGAGCACGATCGCCCAAGTGATCGCCCACACGTATCGTGTCGCCTTCCTCGCTGACACAAACGTCGCGGAGTACGGCGAGAGGGCGCAGCTCGCCTTCGATGGCCTCGACGCACGGCTCAGAAAGGCGGGAATCCCGAACCCGCAGAAACGTCGGTGGCCGTTCGTGATCGAGCTGGCAAAGGCGGGGGCCGCAATCGCATCCTCCCCGTCGACGTTTTCATTGCTCACCTACATTGCAGATTCCATCCTGATTCGGGGGAAGAAGTCGGACCCAGGGGCGTTGCTGGACTGGTTGCGCACCTGGCCGTCATGCCTCGTGCTCGACGGCCTTGACGAGGTGCCTGACGCGAAGATCCGCAGCCGGCTCATCGAGGCCGTCACAGCGCTAGTGAGCGAGCTCAGCTCTGAGAAGGCGGACGTGCTCTTCGTCGCCACAACACGCCCACAGGGATACCGGCGGGAGTTCGACGATGCGTTTCCCTGCACGCAGATCATCCTGTCTGAACTCACCGAGACAGAAGCGATTAGCTACTCGGAAGCACTCACCGCGTTGCGGGCGGTCGACGATCCGGACCTCGCCGAGCAGGTTGCACAAAGGCTCATCACGGCCGTCCATGAACGAGTGACGCAACGACTGATGACCACACCGTTGCAGGTGACGATCATGACTGCTCTCGCTGAAGAAGCAGTCGACCTTCCGACGGATCGATTCGAGCTGTTCGACCGGTACTATCGCGTCGTCTACGACCGTGAACTGGCGAAAAGTGAAGCCTTCACGGAACTGAAGTCGCTGCGCCCACACATCGACCATCTTCACGAACAGGCCGGGCTCAAGCTGCAAGCAAGAACTGAGCGACCAGGTAACTCGGACGCTATCCTCACGAAAGCCGAGATCTCCCGTATCCTATGCCGCCGGCTGAGCGCGGCTGGGTTCGAAGAGAGTGAATCGGAGTCGATCGCGACGACTCTCCTCAAACTGTCGACGGAGCGACTGGTCATGCTCGTCTCCCCGAAGACATCGAAGTATGAGTTCGAGGTGCGATCGCTGCAGGAATACATGGCGGCTCGCGCGATCACCGATGGTGACGAACAGGTCGTCTTGCAGAACCTGCGCGAACTCGTTCCATCAAGTCACTGGCGCAACACGTGGCTGCTCGCGGCGGGCCGCCTGCTGAAGCGTCGAGAGCACCTCATCGATGACCTCATCAACATCGTCGTTCAATACGACACTCAAGCCGCCGAGTCGCCGATCACAGCCCTCGGCGCGAGCCTCGCCGGCGACCTCTACCTCGACAACTTCGGGATCGAGTTCCCGGCGACACGACGCAAACTCCTCAGCGCCGCTGTGAACCAATTCGCAGATCTCGCTGATGGCATGCCGGCCGGCGTTGCGAACCTTCTGGCGACTGCGTTGGAGCAAGGCGAGCGAGAGCAGGCCATCGTGCTTGAAGCCCTGCACGAGCTCAGCCGCGAGAACCCTGCAAACCTCGCCACCCGCGCATTGAGCGACAATAGTGCCGGTATGTCAGATCTCGCCAAGCAGGCACGAACGACCTTGACCGAGGGGCGGAAATACATCAGACCCGAACCCGGACCGATCCACGCTGATGCGGCGATCCTCGCACGCGCTCTCGCCCGGGCATCCAACCCGACGGCGGAGGTCCTCCTCCTTGTCGAGCAACTGCAGACGCCTGGTGCTGTCTGGCGGGGACGTTCGCTCGGAGTCTCGGTCGACATGCTGATTGCTCTTGAGCGGGATGCCGCTCGTCCCGCCCTTGCAGCTGCTGCGAAGAGCTTGTCGCAGAGCAGTCCGGCAAGCGCAGCCCTCAGTATCGAGCTACTTCGGTTGCACGCCGCGTCGAAGCTTCGCGGCGACATGTTCGCGAAGTAGTCGCGTCTCAGTCCCGCACGTTTCGAGCACCGGCACGTCTGAGGGGGTCGCAAGGTTCGGCAACTAGAATCCTGGCATGACCGCTCAGCCTGCACCGAAGCCTCGGGTCGGAGCTGCGCTCAATCGTGGTGCGGCCGAAGAGCTGGCGCGGACGCTGAGGGCGGTCGCTGATCCGACTCGTCTCCAGATTTTGAGTATCGTGCTGGGCTCGGCTGATGAACGGGCGACCGTAGGTCAACTGACGGAGGCGCTGGGGCTGCGGCAGCCGACAGTGACCCATCACGTCCGCATTCTCTTGGACGACGGGTTCCTGGCACGTGAGCAGGACGGCAAGCTCGGCTGGCTCTCCGTGCACCCGACGCGCCGCAGCGCCGTTGAGGATTTTCTGCGGTGAGCGAGGAGTCGCAGCACCGAGTGGGAAGCCCTCTCGGCGAGCGTGCTGCCCGGGAGCGCGCAGGTCAAGTGTCGGTTCTCGGTAACCCCGACACGCTCCGTGTTCTCAGCGTGCTTGCTTCCGGTATCAAAGCGCCGGACATAGCGGTTGTGCTGAATGCCGATCTCTCGGTCGTCGAGCAAGCAATCCACTCGCTGGAGCTCGTCGATCTCATCCGCAGCGATGACGATGTCTGGGTGCCGACCGTCGATGCCTGGGTCCGTTTCGGGAGACTGCTGTTGAGTGAGTCGATTGAGCCGACAACCCCCGAGGCTCCCGTCACGGCTCTCCCACGCGCTGTGGCCACCGTCGTTGACGACCTCTCTTACAGATTCAGTTCAACCTTCAGCCGCGAGACAGTGGCCGGTTATGTCGCCCAAAGCTACCTGTTGCTGAGCCAGCGAACGCGAGTGCGTGAGCACCTGTTGACGATGACCGCTCGGTACGCGGCCGACCGCTTGGACGCACTGGCGACTAGTCAGGGCCTGGTTCTCCGTGACACTCCTGAGGTCCTGTTTGTGTGCGTTCAGAACGCGGGGCGGTCGCAGATGGCTGGAGCCCTGCTACGTCATCTTTCGGGCGGCCGGGTGCACGTGCGTACCGCAGGTTCCTCACCGGCGGAGGGTGCACACCCTCGTGTTGCCGCTGCGCTCGAGGAAGTGGGCGTGGAGCTGTGGGGAGAGTTCCCGAAACCGCTGACCGATGAAGTGGTGCGTGCCGCCGACTACGTCATCACGATGGGGTGTGGGGATGCGTGCCCCGTCTTCCCTGGGCGCCGCTACATGGAGTGGGATCTACCGGATCCGTTGGAGCTCGACCAAGACGGTCTTCGTGGCGTTCGAGACGACATTCGCGCCCGGGTGCTACAACTCCTGGTCGAGCTCAAAGTGGAGCCTCAGGACGCGAGCCGGTAGCCGGCGACTCGCACCGTCTCGATGAGGGCTTGTGCGGGGGCGAAAGTCGCCAGCCGTGCGCGCAGCTTCGTCATGGCGACGCGAACAGAGGCGTGCGGATCCTCAAGGTCGGAGCCGAAGGCGAGGGCGAGTGTGTCAATGCTCACGCTCTCCGGGTACGCGCGCATGATCTGATGCAGGAGTTCGAATTCGCGCGGAGGAAGCAACAGCGCATGCTTCTGCCAACGGAGGCTGCGGTGCGTGATGTCGAGGGTCAGTTCCCCGAATCGGAGGGTGCGGTCCAGCGGCCCTGTCCGTGGGTGCAAGCGGGCCAATTCACGCAATCGGTCGGGGGTGATGGGGAGGCGGATGGTGCCACGCATTCCTGCCCGCATCGCGGCTTCAATCATCGACGTCTCCGTGTCTTCGCTCACCCCGAAGAAGATCGGTCCTCCGCACACCGGCTCGGCGATCTGCACGATGGCCGCCAGCCGGTCAACTGACTCCCCGCCGGCGAGGACGAGCGACGCCTCGTAGTCGTGGGCCAAGTCTGCCAGCGCATCGACGATCTCAGCGTGCACCGCTATCGGGACGCCTGCATGCCTGAACTCAGCGAAGCTTCCACGAAGGATCTCCGAACTGCGTCCGTGCAGAACGAACCGCGGGTCACCACCAGACGGGGAGGTCATCCGAATCGTCCGCTGATGTAGTCCTCCGTGCGCTGGTCTTGCGGCTGCTCGAAGATGTTGCGGGTGAGGTCGTACTCGACGAGCACGCCGGTGCGGTCACCGGTGCTTTCGTCGGCGAGGGCGGTGAAGAATGCGGTGCGATCGGCCACGCGTGCTGCCTGCTGCATGTTGTGGGTGACGATGATGATCGTGTAGTCCTTGCGGAGCTCGTGCATGAGGTCTTCGATCCGAGACGTGGCGATCGGGTCAAGGGCGGAGCAGGGCTCGTCCATCAGGATCACGTCGGGTTGCACGGCGATCGTCCGCGCGATGCACAGGCGCTGCTGTTGACCACCGGAGAGACCGAACGCGGATTGTTTGAGCTTGTCCCTCACCTCGCCCCAGAGCGCGGAGCGGGTCAGTGCCTCTTCGACGAGGTCGTCCATGTTGTCGACTTTCATCCCGGTGACCCGGGGGCCGTAGGCGATGTTGTCGTAGATCGATTTCGGGAACGGGTTGGGCTTTTGGAACACCATGCCGATCCGCCGACGAACCTCGATCGGATCCACGGCCTTGGCATAGATGTCCTCGTCTTGGAAGAGGACGGTGCCCTCCACGCGGGCACCATCGACGAGGTCGTTCATACGGTTCAGGGAGCGCAACAGCGTTGATTTTCCGCAGCCGGAGGGTCCGATTAGCGCGGTGATCTCGTTACGCCCGAACTCGAGGTTGACGCCGGTCACGGCCCGGAAGTCGCCGTAGTACACATTGACGTCTTCGCAGCGGATCAGGCCACTGGGGGTGGCGGCGAGCCGTCGTGTTTCTGCGGCATGGAAGTTCGTGTGCGTCGCTGTCGCGGCGCTGCCTGTGGGAGTGCTCATGGTTACCACCGTTTCTGGAACTTGTTGCGGATGAAGATCGCGAGAGCGTTCATCAGGATGAGGACGGCGAGCAGCAGGATGCTGGTGGCGCCGGCGAGTTCGTGGAACCCTTCTTGCGGGCGGCCGGTCCAGTTGAAGATCTGGATCGGCAGCGTGGTGTAGCCACTGAGGAGCCCGTTCGGGTCGAAGGTGATGTACACCAGCGCGCCGAGCACGAGCAGCGGGGCGGCCTCCCCGAGTGCGCGGGAGAGCGCGAGGATGGAGCCGGTCGCGATCCCGGGAACGGATGCGGGGAGCACCTGTCTCCACGTCGTCTGCCATTGGGTGGCGCCGAGTGCGAGGGATCCGTCGCGAATCTCTCGCGGGACCGCGCGCAGTGCTTCTCTGGTCGCGATGATGATCACCGGCAGGATGAGCAGCGTCAGGGCGAACGCCCCGCCGATGACGATGTTTTTGTTGGTGACGCCGAGCATCGAGAGGAAGGCGAGCGCGAGCAGCCCGTACACGATCGAGGGCACTGCGGCGAGGTTCTGCACGTTGAGTTCGATGAACCGGTTGAACCACCGCTTCCGGTCGGCGAACTCTTCCAGGTGCACGGCGGCGGCGATCCCGAGCGGGAGTGTCATCACGGCGGTCGCACCGATGGCCCACACGGATCCGAGGATGGCGGGCCGGGCTCCGGCCTCGTCAGGGTCGGCGGAGGGGAAGTTGAACAGCAGCGCCGTGGAGAGCTTGTTCTGCCCGGTGAGGAAGATCGTGATCAGCAGTGTGATGAGCACCGCGAATGCGACGAACAGGGAGAGCCACAGCAGCACAAGGAACGCGAGTGCGCTCGGTCGCATCTCACCGTTGCGGCCGGTCGCGATGGGGGCCGAGGCGCGCAACGGTTGCGTCGCGGTCGTCGAGGTGGGGGACATCAGTAGGCCTCCCGGAAGCGGCGGACGAATCGGATGCTGATGAAGTTGATCAGCAGGGTGATGAGGAACAGCAGCAGCCCGACCGCGAACAACGTGTTGTATTCGAGGCTCCCGACACGGGAGTCGCCGAGGGCGGCGTTGGCGATGAATCCCGTCATCGTCTGCCCCTGATCGAGCGGGTTGGTGACGAGCTGTGCTTGGTTGCCGGCGGCGATGGCGACGATCATGGTTTCGCCGACCGCTCGGGAGATGCCCAGCACGACGGCCGCGACGATCCCGGACAGGGCGGCGGGGAACACGACACGGAGGGTGGTCTGCATCCGGTTCGCTCCGAGCGCGGCGCTGCCCTGGCGGAGCGCCTGCGGGACAGCGGACATGGCGTCTTCTGCGATCGACGCGATCGTCGGGATGATCATCACACCCATAACGAGGCCCGCCGCGAGGACACTGAACGCCCCGGTCGGAAGGTGGAGCCAGTCCCGCAGGACGGTGCCTTGCACGAACTGCAGGGCGAAGAATCCGTAGACGACCGTGGGGATGCCAGCGAGGATCTCGAGCAAGGGCTTGAGGACCTTGCGGACGCGGGGGCGGGCGTACTCGGCGAGCAGCGTTGCAGCCCCGAGCCCGAACGGCACCGCCACGAGCAGCGCGATGAGCGTGGTCCACAACGTCGCGGTGACCAGGGGCAGCACGCCGAACGATGCGTCGGCGAAGCGCGGCGCCCACCGGGTGCCGAACAGGAACTCCAGGACCGGGACCTCGGCGAAGAAGCTCAGCGACGGGATAAGCAGCGCGATGAGGATCCCTACCGTCGTCACGACGGTGACGGCTGCAGCCAGGCGCAGGGCGAGCTTGATGAGGAACTCGCCGGGGCGGCGGCGGCCGGCGAAGCTGCTGGCGGGGGCAGGGGCCCGGCCGGAAGCCGGACCCCCACGCCGTTCAATGATGGCGGTCATGGAGAGTGCGGTGCTCAGCCGAGCGAGGCGAGCTCGTCGGTGGCGATGGTGACCTGCTCCTCGGTCAGCGGCACGAACAGTGCACGCTCAGCGATCTCCGCGGAGTTGGCGACGTAGAAGTCGATGAACGACTTCACCTGCTCCTTGTCGACGTACGAAGCGTTGTTGACGTAGATGAACAGGGGGCGACCCAGCGGCGTGTAGGTGCCGTCCTGCACGGTCTCGGTGCTCGGCAGGACGCCGTCGACGGCGACTGCCTTGATGACGCCTTCGTTCTCCTCAACGTAGCTGAGACCGAGGAACCCGATTGCGCCGACGTCTCCGGCGACACCCTGGATGGTGATGTTGTCATCTTCGGAGGGGCTGTAGTCGGTGCGGATCGCACCGTCCTCGCCGTTGATCGCCTCGGTGAAATAGTCGAACGTTCCTGAGTCGGTGCCGGCGCCGAAGAGCGTGATGGCCTGGTCGGGGAAACTGGAATCGACCTGATTCCAGTTCGTGATCTCGCCTTCCGCTTCGGGACCCCAGATCAGGTTGAGCTGCTCGACGGTCAAGTCCTCCGCCCAGTCATTCTCCGGGTTCACGATGACCGACAGGCCATCGTTGGCGGCGATGATCTCGGTGTACTCGATGCCAGCGGCCTCGCACTCGGCGGCCTCCTCGTCCTTGATCGGACGTGACGCGTTGGACACATCCGTTTCACCGGCGCAGAACGTCTTGAAGCCACCACCGGTTCCCGACGTCGCGACCGAGACGTTCACGCCGCTCTCCTCGTCGCGGAACAGATCGGCGGCGGCCTCAGTCAGCGGGGCGACGGTCGATGAACCGTCGGTGTTCACCGAACCGGTCAGTCCGCCTCCGCTCGCGCCGGATCCAGAGGTGTCGCCACCAGAGGACTGCCCGCCGCACCCGCTCAGGGCTAGTGCCCCGATCACGACCAATGCGGTGGACGCGAAGATCTTTGCTGTGGACTTTCGCACGTGTGCTTCCTTCATCTCAGGTATTCGAGGGATGAAGCAGTCAAATCGCCGCTTCACATAGATGCTTGTCTATCCGACGTAGTTATAGAAGGCTATCTATATGAACGCGGGGTGAACGGGGGCGAAAGGGTTCGTTGATCTTCCCGCCCGGGTGTCGGATCGTGCCGTGATCGACGCGATGATCAGGTGCGCGGACGTCGCGCGCGTCAGTGAGGCTTCGCAGGCGGCGAGGTCTCGACAGAAAGGACTCACATGCACCTGGTCGTGATCGGGGGAAGTGACGCAGGAATCTCCGCGGCGCTCCGTGCCCGAGAGGTGGACGAATCCGCTGATGTGACGGTCGTCGTTGCCGATGCATACCCGAACTTCTCGATCTGTGGCATCCCTTACTACTTCTCGCGGGAGGTGCAACCGTGGCAGTCGCTCGCACATCGCACGCTTGCCGATCTGGAAGCGGCCGGTCTCCAGGTGCGCACCAACACGCTCGCGACGGGCATCAGCGTCAATGCCCGCACACTCACCGTGCGGAACAACGGTGGAGCGGAGTCCGCCATTCCTTACGATGCGCTCGTCGTCGGGACGGGCGCATCCGCCTCGACGGCGGGTATCCACGGGACCGACCGGCTCGGGCCTGCGGACGGGGTGCATACGCTCCACACGATGGGTGACACCTTCGCTCTTGAGAACTACCTCGATGAGCATCAACCGTCGACGGCAATCATCATCGGCGCGGGGTACGTCGGCCTCGAGATGGCCGAAGCGCTCACCATCCGCGGGCTCCAGGTCACGCAGCTGCAACGCGGACCCCAGGTGCTCTCCACCCTCGACACGGAACTCGGAGCGCTCGTGCGCGACGAGCTCGACCGCAACGGCGTCACGGTGGAAACGGGCATGCAGGTGCACGATATCGGCCGCGACAGCGGGCTCCTCGCGGTCCAGGGCACCCGCGACGGTGCCCCGTTCGTGCGTCGCGCCGAGCTGGTCCTCGTCGTGGTGGGTGTGCGCCCCAATGTGGAGCTCCTCACCGGAATCGGGGCACGAACCGGAGCCGGCGGCGCCGTCATCGTGGACGAACGGATGCAGACAGGGATCCCGCAGATCTGGGCGGGCGGGGACGGTGTGATCACCCGTCATCGCCTTCTCGGCGACACGTATCTTCCGCTCGGCACGACCGCGCACAAACAAGGGCGAGTCGCGGGCGCGAACGCGGTCGGCGCCGATGCGCGATTCCACGGCAGCCTGGGAACCCAGGTCGTGAAGGTGTTCGACCTGGTGGCTGCCCGCACGGGCCTTCGAGATCACGAAGCCGAAACCGCGGGGCATCGACCGCACAGCCACACCGTCACTGCCGACGACCACAAGCGCTACTACCCCGGTGCCACCCCCATCCACATCCGCGTGACCGGAGACTTCGAATCGGGGCGTCTCCTCGGCGCGCAACTGCTCGGATCGCGCAGCGCCGAGATATCCAAGCGCGTCGATACGTTCGCGACAGCACTGCACCACAGCATGTCCGTAGACGCGATCAGCGACCTCGACCTGTCCTATACCCCGCCGCTCGGCTCCCCCTGGGATGCGGTGCAGATCGCTACCCAAGCGTGGAGCACGTCAACCCGCGCAGCGGGATCAACGACCCCTGTCCACGCCGGTGCGTCTCGCAGCTCGGAGGCGGGCGGCATTGACCGGGCGGCGAGATCAGGTGAAGCGGGCGAAAATGAGTGAAAGCCCGGCGAACCCGACAGCAACCCATGCCATGGCGGAGTACGACCCCGTCGCCACCGCGATGAGCGGGCCGAGTGCGGGACCGACCGCACCGATCGCCGTGATCGGTGCGGCGAAGACACCATTGATCGAGCCGTAGTTCCGCGTGCCCCACCGGTCAGCGACGGCAGAGCCCTGCACGAGCGTCTGTGCACCGCGCACGGCTCCGACCCCCACGCCGATACTGATGAGCAGCCACGGCGGCCCAGGCACGATCGCGAGCAGAGCAAGCCCGATGACGCTCAGCCCCGCCGTCGCCGCCAACGCCACCCAGGGTGCGGCGGCGTGTGGGATGGCGACATACAGCAGTCGGCCGATCACCTGGCCGGCGCCGAGCAGCCCCAGCGCCCAAGCGGCGACCTCGTACGTCATCCCCTTCTCAGTGAACAGAGGAATGATCGCGAGTGTGACGCTGAACAGCGCCGCCGCCAAGGTGAGCATCGACGCCTCAAGCATCCAGAAGCGCCGCGTGCGCACCACGCTCGCCACCGTATGGTGATCGGCCGACGCATCATGGACGACGGGCGGCCAGGACGACTCGAGAAAGAACCAGTGCAGCGGTGTGGTCGTCACCACGAGGACGACGGCGAGGACAAGAAACACCGACCGCCAATCCATCACCGTCAGCAACACGGCGACGATAGGAGCGAAGACGGTCGACGCCAATCCTCCCGCGAGGGTGAGGATCGTCATCGCACCCCGGCGGCGGTCTCCATACCGGCGAGCGATCACCGTGAACGCGGCCTGGTACAACACCGCGGCCTGCGCGGTCCCCGCCACGATCCACCCCGCCGTGAACACGACAAGATTCGGCGCGG
Source organism: Microbacterium algeriense (assembly GCF_008868005.1). Lineage (GTDB taxonomy): Bacteria > Actinomycetota > Actinomycetes > Actinomycetales > Microbacteriaceae > Microbacterium > Microbacterium algeriense. The sequence continues at coordinate 722,372 of NZ_WAAO01000003.1, read as the reverse complement.
CCGCGACGATGACCAGCCCACCCGCACCGACAATGCTTCCCACGGTCATGATCATCCGAGGCCCACGCTCGTCGAGCCAGCGCCCGACAACGACGCCCGCGATCGCCGACGCAGCGAGTCCACCCGAGAACGACAACGTCACCAGCGCCACGGGCCACCCTGTCGCGTCCGCGATCGCGGGCGAGGCGACGATCAACGCATAGAACAGAACCCCCCAGCTGATGACCTGCCCCAGCGACAGCGCGACAAGCCGCCCCCCGAACCGGGAGCCCGGGGCCCGGGCCGTCACACCGAACGCAGGGTGTCCGCGGCGGCGTCCAGCGCCCCGTCGGTGATCGCGAAGTATGCCCACTTCCCTCGCTGCTCGCGGGTGACAAGCCCCGCGTCGGCGAGCAACTTCATGTGGTGCGACACCGTGCCCTGCGACAGTCCGACCGGCGCGGTGAGGTCGCAGATGCACGCCTCCCCACCGTCACCGGCGGCAATCAGCGACAACAGGCGCACCCGTGTCGGATCCCCGAGCGCTTTGAACACCCGTGCGACGCGCTCCGCGTCCTCGACCGTGATCGCTGCTGTCACCCGAGGGGCGCAGCAGGACGTCGAGGTGTCGAGGGTGGCAGGAAGACTCATGACACCAGTATCGCACGCATTGACAAACTTCGATAGGAGGAGCAGGCTATTCATATTGAAGTTTTTCGATTTGAGGAGATGTGATGAACGAGCTTCCCGTCGTAGTCATCGGCGCCGGCCCCCAAGGGCTTGCTGCGGCCGCCCACCTGACGGAGCGTGGCATCGCCGTGACGGTCGTTGAGCGAGGCGATGAGCCAGCTGCTGCGGTGTCCGAGTGGGGGCATGTGCGCCTGTTCTCCAGCTGGCCGGAACTCACCGACACGGCCGCCCGGCGTCTGCTGGAGCCGACCGGGTGGACCGCACCGCACTCGGGCTACCCCACGGGAGCCGAATGGGTCGCCGGCTACCTGGACCCGCTCGCCCGCGTCTTCGGTGACCGCGTCGTCTACTCGACGACCGTCACCGGTGTCGCCCGCAAGGGCCGGGATCTGATGGTCGACAGCGGCCGTAAGGGGCAGCCGTTCATCGTGCATACCCGGGACACGCAGGGGGCAGAAGGGCGGATCTCCGCGCGCGCCGTCATCGACGCCAGCGGCACATGGACGCTCCCGAACCCTGCCGGGGCGGACGGGCTGCCCGCGCTCGGCGAGCGGGCCGCGGTCGCGGCCTCACGGATCTCGTACCGCATCCCGGAGGATGTCTCCGCGTGTGCGGGGCAGCACCTGGTCGTGATCGGTGCCGGGCACTCCGCAGTGCATGCCGTCCTCCGGCTGAGCGAGCTGGCGCGCAGAACCCCAGGCACCCGGGTGACGTGGCTGCTGCGTCGCGGTACGACGGGCAACGTCTTGGGTGGTGGAGCGGGCGATGAACTGCCCGAGCGTGCAGCTCTGGGCACCCGAGCGCGCAAGGTGATCGAAGCCGGTGTTGTCGAGGTGGTGACGGGCTTCCGCGTCGCCGAGTTCCACGACGAGGCGGCGGGGCTGCGCATCGTCGCGGAGAACGGCAAGGAGGTCGACGGGGTGTCCCGCGTGTTCGCGCTGACCGGATTCCGCCCCGATGTGAGCATCCTGTCGGAGATGCGCATCGACCTGGATGCGTCCTTGGAGGCGGTCGCCGGGATCGCGGAAGAGATCAATCCGAACGTCCACTCCTGCGGATCGATCGGCGCCACCGGGGCCCGCGACCTCACCCAGCCCGAGCCGGACTTCTTCATCGTCGGCGCGAAAAGCTACGGGCGCGCCCCCACCTTCCTCGCTCTCACCGGGTTCGAGCAGGTTCGCAGCGTCGCCGCCCACCTCGCGGGCGACCATGCAGGCGCCGAGCGCAATGAGCTCGTCCTTCCCGACACCGGCGTCTGCGGCGGATCCGGAGACTTCGACGGGGCCGGCAGCAGCTGCTGCGCAGCGCCCGTCATCCAGCTCGAGCCCACCCGCGTCGCCGTCGGCTGACCGGCCGCTCGAACCACCACCCAGCGCCCCGCGGGGCGCAATCAACCCAAGGAGTACTCACATGGCCAACCAGCTGATCGAGAAGAACGTCACGATCGAAGACCCCCGCGACGGCACCCCGCTCGCCGTCACCATCCAGCTCGAGCTGGATCTGTCCGACTGTGCATGCACGCCGCGCACGCCCTCCCTGGGCAACCCAGTTGGATACGGCTCCAAGTAGACCTGGACGTCGAACCTCGGCCCCGCGAAGGGGAGCTCTTCCACCTCGGGCGAGCTCCCCTTCTGCATGTATCGCGGGACATCTGCCGTGAGTGGCTTATGGGGAGAACAGCGTCCGCACGCGGGGAATCACTCGTCTGTACGTCTGACGGACTTCCCCGTACGCGCTGACGAGTTCGAGGTCGGGCTGAATTTCTTGTCCTGTCCCCACCATGGCAGTGATGGCGTCAGCCCAGGTGGGGTGCAGCCCCGTCCCGACGGCCGCGCAGATCGCTGCCCCCATACCAGCTGCGTCACGTACACGGGGTGTGCGCACGGGTACCCCATATACGGCAGCCAGGATGCGCAGCATGAGATCCGATTCGCTTCCACCGCCGGTGACGATGAGGGAACGACGGTCTCGCCCGAGCGCGCGGCGCGCACGGGCGTCAGCGCTCTCGGTCTCGATCGCGAGCGCCTCGAGGATCGCCCGATAGATGTGGAACCGTCCCTGCGTGCCGTCGAAGCCGACCAGCGCCCCGCGCCGCCACGGCTCATCCGCGGGCGCGAGCCAGTCCAGAGCAGCGACGAGGCCGCCCGCGCCAGCCGGGACGTTGTCGGCACCGCGGTTGAGGTCATCTTCCGACGTTGCCTCGATGGACCCGGATACGACGTCGCGGAACCAGCTGACCGTCCACATGCCGCGTCGCACTCCGGCGCTTTCGTAGAGGTATCCGCCGGGCTGTGACGAGAAGTTCGTCCACACGTCTGGATGCGGTGGCAGCGGACGATCCCCTGGCGTCATGGTCGCGACGTACGTGCCCAGGGACAACAATGCGTCCCCCTCGTCCTGGAGCCCTGCACCCAGGGCTTCGACGGCCTTGTCGTTCGACGTCGCGATCACGGGGATTCCCGCGGGCAGACCGAGCAGCAGTGCTACCTCGGAGGCGAGAGTGCCGAGTGCCTCGCCTGGAGCGACCAGGTCGAACAACATCTCCCGTCCCAGACCCACACGCTCATACTCGGCGGCATCCATGCTCCAGGCCCAGTGTGCAGTGTCGATAGGCCAGCTGCCCTGTACGTTGCCCGCGGCATCCTGGCGCTCTCCGGTGAGCTTGTGAGTGATGTACCCCGACGAAGTTGTGACGTACACCGCCTCGTCGGTTTCACGCTCGTACGCGCGCGGCAGACGCTCGTCCATCCAGCTCATGACCGGCTGGGCGAGCGATCCGTCAGCGCGCAGCACGGCCCGGCAGAAGCGGATCGTGCACAGGCCGATGCCGCGGATCTCGGCCGGATCCCCCGCGAAGTCGGCGACCGCGGCGCGCGTCGCGGCGACGATCGAGTCCCACAGGTCGTCGTCCGGATGCTCCCATCGACCCGGCGCGGGCGACGAATACGGCCGCAGCGCGACACGGGCGCTCGCGTGCACGGTCCCGTCGCCGTCGACGATCAGGACCTTCGTGCTCTGCGAGCCGTTGTCGATCGCGACGACGTACCCCGCCGCCGACGCGCTCACGCCCGCGTCGCCATCTCGGCCTCGGGCGTGGCGACGTCGTCCAGGGGATAGATGGTCCCGCGGTTCATGATCCCGCGCGGGTCGAGCCCGTCCTTGAGGGTGCGCAGCAGCCGGTAGGCGCTGCCGTGCTCCTCATGTGTCCACGGCGTGCGGTACTTGCCGATGCCGTGGTGGTGCACCATGGAGCCGCCGAGGCGCAGTGCCTCCTCCACGACGATCGCGTTGAGGGGCTCGTGGTACTCGGTGATCTCTTCGCGCGGCTCGCAGGCGATGTCGTAGTCGTAGACGAAGTACAAGTTGGTGCCGGTCTGGTAGCTGTGCGAGGAGTGCGCGCCGAGCATCCGCAGGTCCGCCGCGCGCGGGAACTCGGTGCGTGCGCGGCGCATGACGGACTCGAACAGTTCCTCGACGCCTGACCAGTCGATCGATACCTCGGTCGTGTAGCCGAGGCGCGCCTTCTCGAGCATCTCGCGCTTCTCGGCGTCGATCTTGTCCTGCCCCCAATTGAGGTTGTCGAACCAGTTCTCGATCAGTGCGGGGTCGACCTTCTCGTGCGGGATGCTGGCGAAGATTTCCTCGACGCCGGCGGCTGTGGCGTCGGCCACGCCCTTCGGTCCTTCGGCGACGACCACGACCACGGCCTTGCCGTCGGCGAAGTGCGAGAAGTGCTGCGCGGCGTCCTCCTCGGAGTACGCGCGTGCCACCGACGGGCGGTAGCCGGCGACGATGATCTCGCGGAGACCTGCCACGCCCGCCGGGAGCGAGTCGACGAGGTACCCGAGGAAACGATTGTTCTCCGGCTGGTAGGTGAACACCTTGACGGTGACCTCGGTGATGACGGCAAGCGCGCCCTCGTTGCCGATCATGATGTGGCGGATGTCGGGTCCGGCGGCGCGTCGCGGCACGTTCTTGATGCGTACGACCTCGCCGTCGGGCAGCACGGCTTCGAGCCCGATCACCATGTCCTCGATCCCGCCGTACAGCGTGGAGAACTGGCCGATGGACCGGGTCGCGACCAGTCCACCCATCTGCGCGAGCGGCTTCGACTGCGGTGAGTGCCCCGTCGTGAGGCCCTGCGCCCGAAGGGTGTCTTCGAGCAGCTGCAGCGGAACGCCGCACTGGGCCGTGACCATCATGTCGACGGGGTCGATGTCGAGGATCGCGTCCATTCGCGAGCCGTCGAGCACGATCGAATCCTCGACGATCGTCTCGAGTCCGCCCTCGGTCGCGGTGCGGCCGGTGCGGGGCACGACGTTGACGAGGTTCTCGTCCGCGAACGCGAGGATCGCCGACACGTCGGCGGTGGACCGCGCGTAGGCGATCGCGGAGGGGATCGGACCGTCGAAGATGCCGTGCACGGATGTGTACTTCTTGAAGCGGTCGACGCTCGCCTCGCGCAGCGCCTGCGCCTCGGTCTCGACCTGGTCGGTGCCGAGGATCTCCTGCAGTCGGGTGACGATCTCCTCACGTGAGAGAGCGGATCGTGAAGTGACCATGGGGAAGGTGTCCTGTTCGTTGAGGGTGTGGGGGCGCCGCGGTCAGCGCACCAGGTAACCGCCGTCGACGGACAGCACGTGCCCGTTGACGAAGTCGGAGGCGGGGCTCGCGAGGAAGACGGTCGCGCCCATGAGATCGGCGACGTCCCCCCACCTCCCCGCCGGCGTGTGGTCGACGATGCGCCGGTTCGCCTCCGCGTCCCCACGCGTCTCGGAGGTAATCGGGGTGGCGAAGTATCCCGGGGCGATCGCGTTGACCTGGATGCCGTGTCCGCCGAGCTCGTCGGCGTACGCCTTCGTGAGCCCGGCGATGCCGTGCTTGGTCGCGGCGTACGCGGGAGATCCGAGTCCCCCGAGGAACGAGAACAGCGAGGCGATGTTGATGATCTTGCCCGAGCCCTGCGGGATCATCCGCTTCGCGGCCTCGTGCGACATTTCGAACGCGGCGGTGAGGTTCACCGCGACCATGGGGTCCCACTGCACGCGCCCGAACTCGGTGACGTCGGCGATGCGGCTGATCCCGGCCGAGTTGACCAGAACGTCCACGCCCCCGAACGCCTCGACGCATGCGTCGATCACGCGCGCGGGTGCGCCCTCCGCCGTGATGTCGACGCGGAGTTCCCGGTAGCCGACACCCGCCTCGGCGAGGAGAGCTGCGGTCTCGCCGCCGTCGTCGAACAGCGTCGGAACGAACATGTCGGCACCCGCTTTGGCGAGAGCGAGGGTGAACGCCTGGCCGAGACCGGTGTTGCCCCCGGTGACGATCGCCCGCTTGCCCCGGAGGGAGAAGTGGTCGAGGGAGAAGTCGGTGATGTGCACGGATGATCCTTCAGGAGTGGGTGCCGACGAAGGGATCGGCGATGCCGATGTAGGTCGTCTCGAGGTACTCGTCGATGCCCTCGAAGCCGCCCTCGCGACCGATGCCGGACTGCTTGACGCCACCGAACGGCGCAGCCGGGTTCGACACGAGTCCGGTGTTGAGGCCGAACATGCCGGTCTCCAGACGCTCGGCGAGGCGCAGCGCCCGGTTCAGGTCGCGGGTGTACGCGAAGCACACCAGCCCGTACTCGCTCGCGTTGGCGAGGCGCACGGCCTCGTCCTCGTCGCGGAACACGGTGATGGGCGCGACGGGTCCGAAGATCTCCTCCTGGAGGATGCGGGCGTCCTGCGGCACGTCCACGAGCACGGTCGCCGGGTAGAAGTAGCCGCGCCCCTGGGGGATGCTGCCGCCGAGTGCGATGCTCGCTCCGTCCTCCAGCGCGCCGGATACGAGGTCGGCGACCTTCTTGCGGGTCGACTCGTCCACGAGCGGCCCGAGGGTCGACTCCGGGTCGGTGCCGCGGGCGTTGACGTACCCTGCCATGCGTTCAACGAGCCGCGAGGTGAATTCCTCCGCCACGCTCTCGTGCACGAGGAAGCGGTTCGCGGCGACGCAGGCCTCGCCGCCGTTGCGGAGCTTTGCGAGCAGGGCACCCTCGACCGCGGCGTCCACGTCAGCGTCGTCGAACACGAGGAAGGGGGCGTTGCCTCCGAGTTCCATCGAGACGCGGAGCACCTGGTGCGCGGCGTCCGCGATGAGGCGGCGCCCCACTTCGGTTGATCCGGTGAACGAGAGTTTGCGCAGTCGCGGGTCGGTGATGAGCGGGCCCGTGACCGCGCCGGCGCGGGTCGTGGGGATGACGTTCACGACGCCGTCCGGCACTCCGGCCTCGCGGAGCACCTCGGCGAACAGGAGTGCGGTGAGCGGTGTGAGCGCGGCGGGCTTGAGCACCGAGGTGCAGCCGGCCGCGAGTGCCGGCGCGATCTTGCGCGTGGCCATCGCGAGCGGGAAGTTCCACGGGGTGATGAGCAGGCTCGGACCGACCGGTCGCTTCGCGACGAGCAGTCGGTTGCGGCCGTCGGGAGCGGTGGCGTATCGCCCGGAGATGCGGGGTGCTTCTTCCGAGAACCAGCGCAGGAACTCGGCGCCGTACGCGACCTCGGCGCGCGATTCGGCGAGAGGCTTGCCCATCTCGAGCGTCATGACGAGTGCGAAGTCCTCGGCGCGGGCCGTGACGAGCTCGAACGCCCGGCGCAGGATCTCCCCGCGCTGTCGCGGAGCAGTGGCGGCCCAGGCGGTCTGCGCCGCAGCAGCAGCGTCGAGTGCGGCCATGCCGTCCTCGGGCGTCGCATCGGCGACATGGGCGAGCACCTCACCCGTCGACGGGTCGTGCACCTCGAAGGTGTGGCCGGAGGTCGCTTCCCGCCACTGACCGCCGATCAGCAGGCCGGTGGGGACGGAGGCGATGACCTCGGCCTCGCGTGCCGCGGTCATGCGGGCATCTCCCGACGGAGGTCGCGGCCGAGTAGTTCCTCGTAGAGACGCACGGGCGTCATCTCCCCGGCGCGGTCGCCGTAGCTCGCGCGGGCTCGACGGAAGATCTGCTCGACGAGGGAGGACAGCTCGACCGGCATCCCGACCGAGCGGGCCAGATCGACGGAGAGACCGAGGTCCTTGCAGGCGAGGGCGATCGCGAAGCCCTCGTCGTAGTCGCCGTGGTCGAGGATCGACAACACGTCGCGTGAGACGAAGGTGCTGTTCGCGGGGCTCGCGATGAGCGCGTCCCGCAGCACGCCAAGGTCGACCCCCGCGGCGACGCCGACCGACAGCACCTCCGCCGTCGCGACCAGGTGGGAGAACCACAGCTGGTTGATCATGAGCTTCACGGCGTAGCCTGCGCCGGGCCCGCCGACGTGCAGGATCCGCTCCGGGTCCCCCATCGCCTCGAACACGGGACGCAGCCGCTGCACATCGTCGGCGTCACCACCGACGAAGATCTGCAGCATCCCGTTCGCGGCGCCCACTGACATCCCACTGACGGGGGCGTCGAGCAGGTGCAGTCCGCGGCCGGCGGTCGCGGCGCGCACACCGTCCAGCACGTCCGGCACCGAGGTCGACATGTCGATCCAGGTACCGCCGTCCGGCAGCCCCACCACGAGGCCGTCAGGCCCCGAGGCGACGGCCTCGACGTGCTTGGGCGTCGGCAGCATCGTGATGATGAGGTCACTGGCGGCGGCGACCTCGCGAGGGGTCTCAGCCCACCGGGCACCGCCCTCGATCAGGTCGGACGCCGACTCGCGGCGCAGATCGGTCACGACCAGCGGGAAGCCCGCGGCCTGCAGGTTGCGGGTCATTCCTGACCCCATGTTGCCGAGTCCGATGAACCCGACGGTGGGTCGGGTCCCGACCGGCGTTGGGTCGAGGACGGGGGTGGGAGAGCTCATGGGTGATGCGTGTCCTTTGTGGATCAGGCGGATGCGGTGGAAGGGGTGTAGAACGGATTGGTCGGCGCGTGCCGGGCTTCCAGCACGGCGTCGAGCTTGGGCAGGCCCGCCGCGCCGTTCGCGAGCGCGGTGCGTGTCGCCTCGCGGTTGTTGCGGTAGACCGTGTCGGCGTCGTCGGCCGCCGGATTGACCCACACTGCGGCGATGAGGGCGTGCGTGTCGGCAGCCTCGCGCGGGATCACACCGTCGGCGACGGCGTCGGCCACGCCCGCAGCGACTCCGGCCTGCGCCGGGCCCCAGATGAGGAGGCCGTGCTCGTCACCCGCCGGTGCGGCCTTCGTGACGAACAGCGTCAGGGGCTTCACCGGGAGGGAGGGGCGGAGCACCGCCACGAAGGGCACGTGCCCCTGGCTGGGGCTGGCGAGGGCAGTGGCCCACGCCGTCCCCGCAGGTCCCTCGCGGTGGCCGAGCACGGTGTTGATGTGTGCGGCGTTGACGCCGTCGCCGACGAAGCTCTCGCCGAGCTGGATGGTCGAGGTCATCAGATGAGTCCCTGCTCCTCGAGCCAGTCGATCGCGATGTCCTCGGGGTCCTCACCGTCGACATCGGCCTTGGCGTTGAGCTCCTGCATGACCTCGGTGGTCAGCAGCGGGCTCAGCTCGGCCAGCACGTCGGCGATCGCCGGGTACTCGTCGAGGGTGCTCTGCTTGAGCGTGAAGCCGCCCTGGTAGCTGGGGAAGAACTCCTTGTCGTCTTCCATCACCACGAGGTCGAGGGCGGGGATGCGGCCGTCGGTCTGGAAGACCTCGCCGAAGTTGCAGTCGTCGCCCTTCTGGGTCGCCGTGTAGATGACGCCGGTGTCGAGCATCGTGACGTTCGAGTCCGGGGCATCGAAGCCGTAGGCGGCCTTGAGACCCGGCCAGCCATCGTCGCGCGTCGAGAACTCGCTCTCGATGCAGAACGTCTGATCGGCGCTCGGCAGGGCTGCGACATCACTCAGCGTCTTCACGCCCAGCTCGTCAGCCTCCTTCTTACGGATCGCGAAGGCGTAGGTGTTGTTGAACGGCGCGGGGTCGAGCCACGCGATGCCGTTCTCGGCGTCCGCTCCCTTGACGGCATCGAACTGCGCCTCGGCGCCCTGCACCGGCGTCGTATTGCCGTTGTACGTGATCCACGACGTGCCGGTGTACTCCCAGTAGCCGAGGAACTGGTCATTCTCGAGCGCCTGACGCACGTTGGCGGAGCCGACGAGCTTCGTGTTGGCCTCGACGTCGGCACCGTGCGCATTGAGCAGTTCCGCCGTCATGTAGGCGAGGATGTACTGCTCCGAAAAGTCCTTCGAGCCGATCTCGCCAGTGAGACCTTCCAGCTCGTCGCCTTGGGCTCCGGAGCCTCCGCCGGCACCGGACGAGCAGCCGGTGAGGAGCAGAGCGCCGGCGGCGATGGCGGCGAACGAGGCGGTGGCGATGGTGCGTGTGTTCATTGCAAGTTCCTTTCGGGAAGGGAGTGTGCTGTGCATGTGAATTAGTGGTGGAGTGGTGGTGCTCAGAGGCCCTTGGGTCGAACGATGTCCTCCACGACGCCGGCGGCCCAGTCGATGAGCACGGCGATCGAGGCGACGAGGATCGCTCCGACGACGAGAACGGGATAGCGCTGCAGCTTCAGGCCGTTGATGATCATGTCGCCGAGACCGCCGGCGTTGATGAAGGTCGCGACCGTGGCCACACCGACCGCGAAGACGAGCGCGGTGCGGAGTCCCGCGAGGATCACGGGCGAGGCGAGCGGCAGCTCCACTCGGCGCAGAACCTGTGACGGGGTCATGCCCATGCCCCGGGCCGACTCGCGGATGCTGGGATCGACCTGGGCGAGGCCCGCGATCGTGTTCTGCAGCACGGGCAGGAAGGAGTAGATCACGAGTGCGAGCAGTGCCGTCGTGAATCCCGTCTGCCAGACGATTGCGAGCAGGATCACGACGCCGATCGCCGGCGTCGCCTGACCGATGTTCGCGATGCCGATCACGACGCCGCGGAACACCTTCGATCGGGAGCGGCTCACCGCGATGCCGGCGGGGATCGCCAGCACAGCCACGAGCACGGAGGCGATGATCGACAGCACGAGGTGCTCGCCGATGCGGGCCGTGATGTAGTCGGCGTTGAGCGTGCGCTGCTCGATCGAGTCGAGGTCGAGGCTCGACACCCACACGTAGGTGAGCACCAGCACGACCGCGACGACGATGAGCGGCATCAGGCGGCGCAGCAGCACGGGCATGCCGCGTCGGGGCGCGGACTGCGTGCGCAGCATCGTGGTCGCGGAGGGCACGACCTGGGGGCCGGTCACGGTCACGCCTCCTCGGCGCGACGCGCGGGGCCTTCGGAGCCCAGCGCTGCCGAGATGGCCGCCTGGTCGATCGAGCCGACGACCGCCCCGGCGCGGGTGACGTTGACGCGCGCGGCGCCGGTCAGCACCAGGGTGTCGAGGGCCTCGCGCAGCGAGGAGTGCTCGTCGACCGTGACGGCCGGGGCTGCGGCATCCGCGGATCCGATTCGCGCGTCCGTCACCGGGATCAGAGCGAGACGCTTCAGGGCGGCCCCCTCGCCGATGAACGATCGTACATAGTCGTTGGCAGGCTCGGCGAGGATGCGCGCCGGAGTGTCGAACTGCTCGATCTGGCTGCGATCGCTCAGCACTGCGATGCGGTCGCCCATGCGGATCGCCTCTTCGAAATCGTGCGTCACGAAGATGATGGTCTTGCCGATGTCGGCCTGAATGCGCAGGAACTCCGCCTGCAGCTTCTCCCGCGTGATCGGGTCGGTCGCACCGAAGGGCTCGTCCATGAGCATGACGGGCGGATCGGCAGCCAGTGCCCGGGCCACTCCGACACGCTGCTGCTGCCCGCCGGAAAGCTGACGGGGGTATCGCTGTGCGAACGTGCCCGGGTCGAGCTGCACGGTGCGCAGGAGCTCGTCCACGCGCTCGGCGATACGGGCTTTGGACCAGCCGAGCAGCTTCGGCACGATCGCGATGTTCTCGGCGATCGTGAAGTGCGGGAACAGGCCGATCTGCTGGATGACGTAGCCGATGTGCCGACGCAGCTCGTTGCCGTCGAGCGACAGCACGTCATCGCCGTTGATCCGGATCGACCCGGAGGTCGGCTCGATGATGCGGTTGATCATCTTCATCGTCGTGGTCTTGCCGCAGCCGCTGGGGCCGACGAACATGATCAGCTCGCCGGGCTCTACACGCATCGAGAAGTCCTCGACGGCGGGCCTCTGCTGACCCGGGTACTGCTTGGTGATGTGGTCGAGGACGATGTCGACGCCGCCCTGCTGCGCCGCGAGGGAGGTGAGAACGCCGGTGTTCGTTGTGATGTCAGGCACGGAGACCCCTTGAGGTGGTGAGGCGGGCGACGAGCACGAGGATGCCGTCGAGGACGAGCGCGAGGATGATCACTGCGACGGTGCCCGTGAGCGCGTAGTTGAGGGCGTTCTTCGAACCGAGCGAGCTCAGGCCCTTGAAGATGTACTCGCCGAGCCCGGGGCCGGCGACGTAGGCGGCGATCGCCGCGATCCCGACCGTGAGTTGGGCGGCGACACGGATGCCGGTCATGATGACCGGCCAGGCGATCGGCAGCTGCACCGTGAAGAGGATGCGGGTGGGGCCGAGGCCCATGCCCCGCGCCGACTCGAGCACCGAGACCGGTACTTCGCGGAGTCCCACGACGGTGTTCCGCACCACCGGGAGCAGCGAGTAGAAAACGAGGGCGACGACGGTCGGCAGCCACCCGAGGCCGAGGACGGGGCTCAGGAGGGCAAGGAGGGCGAGTGACGGGATGGTGATCGCGACAGCGGCGGCCGTGAGCACGGTGGTGCGGGCGATGCGACGGTTGCGGACCAGGATGCCGAGGCCGATGCCGATAATCGCCGCGAGGACGACTGAGACGACGACGACGACGAGGTGATCGCGGGTGAGCTCAAGAATGTCGTCCGCGCGACGCGTGAGGAAGGCCATGAGGTCTTCCCAGTTGAATCCGGTCAAGAGGGCTCCTGTCTCGTCGTTGAGGCCGGTACCGGGGATGAGACTCACGGTAGCCTTTGTGGCCATTTCGTCAAAGAGCGTTGTGTATATGGCAACCGCTGACGCTACACTCTTACCGTGACCACCACCTCCGGCGGCCCTCGCCGCAATTCCTCCGGCCTCGGACGCGACATCGAGATCCTCGAGCTGCTCGGCGGCGACGAGGCGTTGCGCTCCGGCGGACTCGGCGTCTCGCAGGTGGCACAGCTCACCGGGCGGGACAAGGCGGTCGTGTCACGCACACTCGCGACGCTCGCCGAGACCGGACTCGTCGAACGCGATGAGGAGTCGCTGCGCTACCTGCTCGGGCCGCGGCTATACGCCCTGGCGGCGCACACGGCCACGTCGACGCTCGTGCACGCCTCGCGCAGCATCCTGCGACGACTTGTGCAGTCCACGCGCGAGACGAGTCACCTGTGCGTGCTGCGCGGCGGCAACGTGCTTACGCTGCTTAGCGAGCTGAGCCCGCACGACGTGCGCACGACCGGCTGGGCGGGCACCACCACGGCCGCGTGGCGCACTCCCTCGGGTCGTGCGCTGCTGAGCGACTGGGACGAGGAGTCCCTCGCACGCTGGTATGACGACCACGGGCAGGATCAGCCCCTCGTCGGCCGTTTCGACCAGGCTGACCCCTCCGGATTCCCGGTTCTGGACTCTCCCCCGCCGGGCAACTCTCCGGTGACGGATCTCGCGAGCCTGCACACCGAACTCGGCCGTATCCGCGAGCAGGGCTACGCGCTATCGGACGAGGAGCTCGAGTTCGGGGTGGTGGCAGCCTCGGCGCCGATCATCGACTTCACGGGACGTATCGTCGCAGCCGTGAACGTAAGCGCCCCGAAGGCGCGAATCGGGCACCGCCTTGAGGCGCTTGGCGCGCTCGTCTCGCGAGCTGCGCGCGAGCTGTCGACGCGTCTAGGTATGGTCTGAACTCGCCGAAGGCGACGGCCGCGACGGCCAGAGGTATTGAGGTCGATGCAAGCCTGCCATGCTCTGAGGTGTACCGCCCAGGCGGGAGTGGTGATGAAGGTTGAGCGTGCCTGCGCTGCGAGGATCTTCCTTGAGGGGCCTGGCTACTCCAACAGTCGGGCTGCCAGTGCCCGCACCTTGAGATCGACCGAATCGCGCAGGTCACGAACCGAGTCGCTGTCCACGGACCAGTCCGCAGGGTCGGGGAACTCCCACTGCACGAGCTCGCCGGAGACCGGCCCGGGTAGTTCCAAGCCCGGCTTCATCAGCACCACCACATCAGCGTTCGCGAGGTCGTCCGGGGTGACACCGCGCGGTACTGCCGCTGATGTGTCGATGCCGAGGTCGTCGAGGGTCGCGGCGACCGCGGGGTTGATCGCGGCAGCGGGGTGCACTCCGGCGCTGTCTGCGATCAGTCGATCGCCAGCATGCCGGGCCAGCAGGTGCGCGCCCAGCTGCGAGCGTCCCGCATTGTGCGTACAGATGAACAGCACGGTCTGAGGGTCTGTCACGTCATCCTTCTCTCCTCCGGCGAGACACTCGCCGGATCGTTGGTATGACACCAGGCTTGCACGTTGCATTGATAAGTGTCAATATAGACGCATGTCGATTCAAGAGGTTGAGCTAGTCATCATCGGATCCGGGCCCGCCGGGTATACGGCTGCGGTGTATGCGGCGCGGGCGGGCCTTGCCCCTGTCGTGCTTGCCGGTTCCGTCACCGCCGGCGGTGCGCTCATGACAACCACCGAGGTGGAGAACTTCCCCGGTTTCGTCGACGGTGTCCAGGGTCCGGAGTTGATGGAGTCGATGCGCGCGCAGGCTGAGCGCTTCGGTGCCCGCATCCTTCTCGACGACGCTGTCGCGGTCGACCTGGCAGGGCCGGTGAAGACGGTGCGCACCGGATCGGGTGACACGTACCTGGCGCGTGCGGTGATCCTCGCCATGGGGTCCGCGTACCGCAAGATCGGACTGGCCGACGAAGAGCGTCTCACCGGCCACGGGGTCTCCTGGTGTGCGACCTGCGACGGCTTCTTCTTCCGCGACCAGGAGATCGTCGTGGTCGGCGGTGGCGATTCGGCGATGGAGGAAGCTCTGTTCCTCACCCGGTTCGCGTCGAAGGTCACCGTGGTGCACCGCCGCGACACGTTCCGCGCCTCACAGATCATGGCGCAGCGGGTGCTCGAGCACCCGAAGATCGACGTCGCCTGGAACAGCGAAGTGGCCGGCATCCTCGGGACGGACAAGGTCGAGGCGGTCACGCTGCGCGACACGGTCTCCGGGGCGGAGCGCGAACTCTCCGTCACTGGGGTCTTCGTCGCCATCGGGCACGACCCGCGCTCCGAGCTCGTCGCGGGCTCCGTCGACACCGACGCCGACGGGTATGTGCGGGTCGTCCACCCGTCCACCCGCACCACCCTCGACGGCGTCTTCGCCGCCGGCGACCTGGTCGATCACACCTACCGGCAGGCCATCACCGCAGCCGGTACGGGCTGCGCGGCCGCCCAGGACGCCCAGCACTACCTCGCGGCCCTCACGGACACCGCGCCCGCATTCGATGCCCAGGAGGTCCTCGCATGAGTTTCCCGATCGTGGTCACCGACGCCACATTCCAGAACGAAGTCACCGACTCCGAGATCCCCGTCGTGGTGGACATCTGGGCCACCTGGTGCGGTCCGTGTAAGCAGATCGCACCGCTTCTGAACCAGCTCGCCGTCGAGTACGACGGGCGGGTCAAGATCGTGAAGCTCGACGCCGACCAGAACCCGGCCACGGTGACCGCCATCGGCGTCACCTCGATCCCCACGCTGGTCTTCTACAACCAGGGTGCGCGCGTTGACATGCTCATCGGCGCCCACGCCAAGCCCGTAATCGCAGAGAAGATGGAGGCGCTCCTCGCATGAGCACCGCAACCGCACCCACCCCCACAACGACGACCCGCCGCCTGTCGACCCTTGACCGATGGTTGCCGCTGTGGATCGGACTGGCTATGGTCGCCGGAATCCTCGTCGGCCGCTTCATCCCTGGCGTCTCCGACCTCCTCGCACACATTGAGGTTGGCGGCATCTCTGTGCCGATCGCTCTCGGCCTGCTGGTGATGATGTACCCGGTCCTCGCGAAGGTCCGCTACGACAAAGTCGCCGCTGTCACCGGCGACAAGAAGCTACTCATCTCCTCACTCGCTCTGAACTGGGTCGTCGGACCGGCACTGATGTTCGCCCTCGCCTGGGCGTTCCTTCCGGATCTCCCCGAGTACCGCACCGGCCTCATCATCGTGGGCCTGGCCCGCTGCATCGCGATGGTCGTCATCTGGAACGATCTCGCCTGCGGCGATCGGGAAGCCGCCGCCGTCCTTGTCGCCATCAACTCCGTGTTCCAGGTCATCGCCTTCTCCCTGCTCGGTTGGTTCTACCTCACCGTGCTCCCCGGATGGCTCGGACTGGACTCGCAGGGACTGGAGATCTCGGTCTGGCAGATCGCCCTCAATGTCCTCGTCTTCCTCGGCATCCCCCTGATCGCCGGCTTCGCCTCCCGCCTGATCGGGGAGCGTGCGAAGGGCCGCGACTGGTACGAAGAGAAGTTCCTTCCCAAGATCGGACCGTGGGCGCTGTACGGCCTGCTGTTCACGATTGTGTTGCTGTTCGCCCTGCAGGGCGAGCAGGTCACCAACCGGCCGTGGGATGTGGCCCGTATCGCCCTCCCGCTGTTGGCGTACTTCGCCGTGATGTGGTTCATCGGACTGTTCACCGGGAAGGCGCTCGGGCTCGGATACGCCCGATCCTCCACGCTGGCGTTCACGGCCGCGGGCAACAACTTCGAACTCGCCATCGCCGTCGCCATCGGCACCTTCGGGGCCACCTCCGGTCAGGCCCTCGCCGGCGTCGTCGGCCCACTGATCGAGGTCCCCGTGCTCGTCGGACTCGTTTACGTCTCCCTGTGGGCGGCCCGACGCTGGTTCCACACCAACCCGTACACCGCTGAAAGGATGTAGCCATGAACGTCACACTGACGACCACCGGCGACACCTGCAGTCCCGTCGCCACCCACGCGATCGGCATCGACGCTGCCACCTCGGTCGCAGCGACGCTAAAAGCGCTGTCCGACCCGCTCAGGCTGCGCATGCTGTCGGCCATCGCCTCCGATCCCCGCGGAGAATCGTGCGTGTGCGACCTGGCCGAACTGGCCGACGTCTCCCAGCCCACCGTGTCGCACCACCTGAAAGTCCTCAAAGACGTGGATGTCCTCGTCTCCGAGCGGCGTGGCACCTGGGTCTGGTACCGCATCAACCCGAACCGCCGAGGCGCGGTCACCGCTCTCCTGGACTCGTTCGCACCTGCGACCGTGAGTGAGCCGTGGAGCGTTGAGCACACGGATGCGAGCACTCGACCCGACTTCGACGCGCGCGTGACTCATCTTGCCGATGAGCTCGCCGCCGAGATTCCGGAGGTTGACGCGGACGTGGTGCTCACCATCGTCCGCGAGTCGTACACGTCCCTTGCCCGCACTGCTCGCGTCACCTCTGCATTGATCCCCTTGACCGAGAGGTTCGCCCGGCAGCGCCTCGCTGACCTCACCAGAGACCGCGTCTCTTCCGTCCCGCAGGTGCTGTTTGTGTGCGTCGCGAACGCCGGACGCTCCCAGCTCGCCGCAGCACTCGTGAATCAGATCAGCGGCGGCAAGGTCGTTGCGCGCTCCGCAGGGTCGAATCCCGCGGACGTCATCCACCCCCATGTGCGATCATTGCTCACGGACATCGAAGGTGACATTGCCGCCGATCGGTATCCCAAGCCGCTCACCGACGACGCGGTGCGCGCGGCAGATGTGGTCGTCACGATGGGCTGCGGGGACGTTTGCCCGATCATCCCCGGCGTTCGGTACGACGACTGGGCGGTGGGTGACCCCGCTCTCGCGTCTCGCGAAGGCGTCGAAGCGATCCGTGACGATATCGCCGCACGCGTCCATGTTCTCGTCGACGACCTTCTCCGCTAACCCCTCTACCGCCCATTCAGGAGCAAACATGACTGACACCACCGTCAAGCCGTCCGTCCTCTTCGTCTGCGTTCACAATGCCGGACGGTCGCAGATGGCGGCCGGGTTCCTCCGCGAGATCGCTGGCGACCGTATCGAAGTGCGCTCGGCCGGGTCCATGCCTGCGGATCAGATCAACCCCACCGCCGTCGACGCGATGCAGGAACTTGGTATCGACATCACCGCCGAGCAGCCCAAGGTCCTCACCACCGAGGCGGTGCAGGCCTCTGACGTCGTGATCACCATGGGTTGTGGCGACGCCTGCCCGTTCTTCCCCGGAAAGCGCTACGAAGACTGGAAGCTCGACGACCCCGCTGGCCAGGGCATCGACGCCGTACGGCCCATCCGCGACGATATCCGTGGTCGCATCGAACAGCTGGTGAGCGAGCTCCTCTGAGAAGCGCACGCGCTCGACAATCCGCGACGCTGACGTGAACGGCGAGTCGGCAGTGCGACCTTGGTCAGGCCTTCAGCGCTTCTCGACTCGCTCGCGTTTGGGCGAGCAGCGAACACGTGAGCCTTTGTCCTTCGTGCTCGAGGGGGTCAGCATTGCCAAGTGCGAGCTCGATGGCGTTGGAACCTGGAGTGTCGCTATTTGCGGCATTCGGGGCAGCGGGCGTGAGGCCTGCGGGTTCTGGTCTGAACTCTCGATGGCCATGTATACCCGCAGGCACAGTGCCAGGTGACTTTTCTCCCCGATCCCACGGTGACCTCGGTGGGCGAGAGGGCGTTAGAGGAGTCCCACTGCGCTGCGAGATCGGGTCGCAGGGTTGCAAGGTCGGTCTCCCCTGGGATGGGTAGCTTTCCTGTGCAGTAAGGGCAGCCGCAGCCGGACGTCCGGTTTTTGACTGTCGCGGGCCACGAGTGATTGCGGTGGCAGATCCACGACACTTTCACGTGGGAGGAGACCGTGACCTGATTCGGTGAGCAGTCGTTGCTGGGATCCCATTGCGCGGCAATATCGGGTCTGCGTGTCGCGAGGTCAGTGGCTCCCGGGATAGCGACCCGGCCGGAGCATGACGGGCAGCCTGAGCCTGCGTGTCGGTTGGCGACGGTCGCTGGCCAGGTGTGGTTTTCTGCGCACCGCCATTGGGCTTCATAGGAACTACTGACGGTCACTTCGGACGGTGTCCGGTCGTTCGCTCCTGGGGTGCGGTCCCATTCCGAAGCCAAATGAGGATCGAGAGTCCCCAAGTCATTGAACCCCGCGAGGACGACGCGATTCGCACACACGGGGCATCCCGTCTTGTCCTTCGTGCGGCCCCAGACGGGGAGCTCCCATGTGTGACTCAGCGCGCAGCGCCATACTGCGGGGTAATCCGAGCCCGCGGTGACCTCACAAGCGGACTTGGAGTTGACGCGGTCCCATTGTTCGGCGAGATGAGGGTGAGTGGTGGCGAGGTCATTGAAACCGGCGAGGGTGCGTTGATTGGAGCAGTACGGGCACCCGTGTCCTGAGCAACGGTCACCGACAGCCGCGTCCCAGCTGTGGTCGCAGTGGCCGTGCCACCAGACGACACGGTCCGATCCGGGGGTGACTGTCTCCGGAGTGATGGAGCTGTCGTTGAGTTCGTGATCCCACTCTGCTGCGAGGCCGGGGTGAAGAGTGGCTAAATCTGTTTCACCCGGTATCGCCCGGCTACCGCTGCAATAGGGGCATTTGCTTTCTTGCGTGGTGCGGGAGCGCACCTGGGCGGGCCAGGTGTGCTCGTGAGCAGTACACCTCCAGTTGATTTTCCGGGCGGAGGTGGCGCTCACGTGATGGGGGTCCCCCCGGTTGGCTCCTGGGGTAGTGTCCCATTCCGCGGCGATGTCTGGCCGCAGGGTGCCGAGATCGGTGTGTCCCGGCCAGAAGTCCATGCCGATGCAATATTCGCAGTTGGTCTCGGCAGAGCCTCGCACGTGGGGGCTTGCTTCCCAGGAGTGCCCCTCCTCGCACAACCACCACGCTTTGTGAGAGACATCGACTCCGGACCAGGGGTCGCGGGTGGGCGGGTTGCGATCCCAGTCCCATTCGGAGATGGCTTTCGGGTGGCGGAGGATCCACAGCGGGTAGTTGGCGGTGGTGTCGAGGATGCGGGGGACGTCGACGGTGTCGAGGGCGGCTTCCAGGGGGCGGAATTTCGTGGGGATGGTGTGGCGGCGGAGGGGGCGGAGCCAGAGAATCACGCGTTCGACGAGGATGTCGCTGTTGGTGAGGCCCAACGTTGCGGTGATGTCGAGTCGTAGATCTGCCGCCGACTGAGTGCGCCATCGTGCGCAGTGTGCACGATTGGACAAGATCTGCAGAACGCGCACCGTCGCGCGGTACAGATGTGCGCGGCGATCGATCTCGCGTACCGCGCTCATCAAGCACGGATTCTGCCCGGTCTCTGCGTTCTGGGCGGAGAGCGTTTCGTTGTCGCGCACCATGGCCCACACTTGACCGTGCAGTTGTGTGGTGACCCGACCAGTGGCGACGAGTCGACGGAAGGAGAGTTCCGCGTTCCGAAGCGTGGGATCGAAGGGAACGATCACCTGGGTATCGGGTTCGGTTCCGGGACCGACCCACACCATCTGCCTCGGGTGTCGGAGACAGAAGTTTTCCCGATCGTGGGGAATTTGCTCGATCGTCTCCCCGGCACTGCATAGGCGGCACAGGAAGCGCTGCGGGTAGGCCCGTGTGGAGTCCGGTTGCGCTAGACGCTTCATGCGGAGGTAATGACCGGCTGGGCGCCCTGCCGTCGCCTCGACCGTCCGAGCGGCCGCTTCGTCGTCGATCCAGACGCGGTGGATGTTCGGTTGCGCTCGGCTGGTCAGTGCCCTCTCGGCGAAGTCGAACGGTACTCCTGCGGCGCGGCATTGCCGCTGCGCGTAGGAGCGTGGCGTCTCAAGATGATGCCACTTGGGTCGTTTCGCCCACGCCTGCGTGCTGATCATGCGGCGTCCACCAGGTCGTCCAGGGTGACGTTGTGTGTGTTGAGCGTGGTGCGCCGGAGAGTATCGAGAACCCCGAAGAGTCGCTCGCGGGTTACGGTCTCCGAGGTGCGCGATTCGTCGCGCAAGATGGACGCGACGAGGCGGTCCACGATCATCGCGAGAACGGCGAGTTTCCCGTCGGCGGCGTGGACTAGCGTGCCGGCGTTGCGGGTGAGAAGGCCGTGGGCGTGCCCGCATAGTGGTAGGAAGCTGTCGAAGGTGGCGACCCATTTGATCCATTGTTCGAAGTCCTCTTGGACGGCGGGGTCGATCTTGTCGAGTGTGACGAAGTCACATCGTGCGCTGACTTGCAGGCCGTCGCCCGTCTTGAATGCTTGGTCGAGATTGATTCCAACCAGGACGACGGTCGCACAAGACTCGTTCTGGAGGGCTTTGATGACACTGGAGGGTTCAGTCCCGCCGAGCTTGTGCGCTTCGTCAATCACGAGCAGCTTCGTGCCGTGACGGTGGAGGGCCTCGACGGCAAGCTTCCTCAGCCTGTCGGTGGCGATCTGTTTGGGGAGAACGATGGTGGGGGCGAGAAACTCCACGATCTGGGCAAGGAGAGCTTTTCCGGTCGAGTGTTCGGTCATCTCCACCCAGACGACCGGTGCGTCTCCGTCTCTGAGGTAGTCGGGGTGTTGGGCTGCGTGTCTGCGTTCTACGGATCGAGCCAACAGGAGAGCGAGCTCTGTCTTGCCGGAGAACATCGGCGCGGATATCATCAGCCCGCGCCGCGAGTTCTTCAGCCGAGGGTTGATCCGGATGAGGTCCTCCAGAATGCGAGCGCAGACCGCTTGCTCGCGTGTCTTCACCCTCAGCGTCAGCCGGAGAAAGTCTTCGCGAGCTTGGTCGTATAGCTCTCGAGCTTCACTGTCCAGATCTCTGTACTGACGGAAGGTGATCTTCGGCGGGGATGCGGGCTCGGCGTCGAATGCTTCTCGAAGCCCTGCAAGGCTGGTCTTGCGGTCATGGTGGAGGACGAGTGGGGTGATCTTCATGAATCAAGCTCCTCTGCTTGCGCGAGATCTATGTCGGGGGATGTCCAATCGATGGTGCTGATGTCGACGGGTTTGGCCCATTGCCGTAGTGGGATCGGTGTCGTTGTCGAGGGGCCTGGTTCACGTTGCGCTTCGACCTTGAGGCGCTGTTGCTCCCGTTTGTGCTGGGTGCGCTTCCGTTTGTCTCCTCGTTCGCGACTTTCGACGTGGTCGATCCACTCGCGGCGGCGGTCGGGATCGTCGATTGCGGCGTCGGGGTATCGGGCAAGGAGTTTCATGTCGATCTCGGCGACCATCGGTGCTGTCTTCTCCCGCAGAGCGATGTCCCAGCACTCGATCCACACACCGGTTTCTGGGTGACGCACCCAGACGGCATTGGCGTTGTAGGGGTCGAAGCTCACTGGGAATTTCCTGGCTTTCGCGGATCCCGGTTCAGCGCCCGTGAGGGAGCGATTGCGGAGATCTTCCAGGTGGGATGAGTCGTAGCGGCGATTGTGGAGTTCGATCCCTGCACGACCGATCATGCGCCGTTCCGTGGGCAAGAGCGCGAGGTACTCCTCAACTCCGAAAGGCACCGGGACGCCGGGTCCTACAGCGAACAGTTCGGTGTACATCTGATTCGGGGTGAAGATGCGCCCTGGGGAGCTCGTCGACTTCAAGCCACGGTGAGGCCTGTTCAGGTAGATGTTCGTTATCCAGCTGTCGAGGATGAGGCGAAGCGAATCCAGGGTGAGGGTGGGGTCGTCTTTGGCGGCCCGATGGGCGACGGAGTTCCCCACGAAACCGGCCAGCCATGCGGCGAAGTCTGTCGAGAGGGTGCCGAAGTTGCGCTCTACGTGTGGCTTTACCGTCGGCGTTCTGGAGGGGGCAAGTTCCCTGTGGATTCCGTACGCGCTGCAGGCATCTCTGAACGTGCGGGACCGAAAATCTGCTCCGCCGTCGATAGTGATCGATCGCGGGAAGATCCACGGGAGGGCCAGAGAATCGTCAGTGAGGTAGGGGTTCACCTGCTTCATCAGGTCAGAAGGCAACGTGGCTGATCCCGCGAGGGTGGCTGCTCCCGAACCAGGTACGGCTTTGCGCCCGATGACAGCCCGGGCGAGCAGGAGTGCATGGTCGAATCCGCCAGGGCTGTCCGCGTGAATCGCCCAAGCGAGCGGTACCCGGCTTGCGACATCGAGAAGCACGGTGAGTGTCGGCCGGAACTCACTGTTCTCATCCCAGACGAGAACGTCGAGTTTCGTTGAATCGATCTCGCATCGCTCCCCAAGTTGATAGGCAGCCCCGGAGTAGTACTGACGCTTGGGGCTGTTATCGGTGTTTCGCCGGGTGGTCGCTTTGTCGAAGCTGTAACGGCCGGCCGCCCGCTCGTTGATGTAGCCCTGGAGGGTGCGAGCCTTGATCTCGCATAGAGGATCGCCCGGGTAAGTGGTCTCGAGCTCTCGCCTCACCAAGACAGCGCACCGGCGTTTGCTGCTCGTCGACTTGTCCGTTTGGCGATCGAGGAATCGATCGATGATCGTCACCAGCCGTGCATCTGCCCGGCTGATGGAGAGTCGCTGCTCGCCCTTGCGATGCATGCGGGCATTCAGCCCGGCTGCACCGTCTTGCTGGTACGTCTTCCACAGGAGGTGAAAGGTGCTGCGCGCTCGCCCAAGTGACGTGCCTTTTAGCTCGAGCAGCTTCGCGTCAACGCGTGCGTTCTGAGTTGTCAGCGCAGGGTCGTATTGTGCCCGAGAAGCGGAGGCCAACGGATCCATCGGCCTGCCCGTGAACGCCTCAAGGAGATGGGCTTCCATATCGCATACGTCGGTCGGCCATGCATCCCCGTCCGGTCGAAGAGATACGCTGCGATCCCGTTGGGCTGTTCCGGCCTGGAGCAGGAACTCGTCTACGGACATGATCAGGTGTCGATCGGGCGCGTGTTCAGAGCGGAGCTTCACCTCCAGGCCAGGAATGATGTGGACCCAGACCCAGCTCTCGCCGTCAATCTCGAAAGAGTCTCCGAGCTTCAGTTTGCGTTCATCGGACACTGATCGCGTCCGTTCTCTCCCGATGTGCGGTAGTCAGTAGCGTGTTGCTATTGAATACGGACGACAAGTCGAGCGCGAGAAGTCTGCGCCAGGCGAGGTTGTCAACCCATGCGCACGCTAGAAGCGGGCAATCTGGAGACGCCAGCTCACACAACTCCCGGCGTGTTTTGCCCTGAGTAGCTGCGTCGAGGATCTTGTCCTCGATGTCCGCCGACGGCCTGCAACGGTCATGACGCGACGCCGACAACCATTCGACCACGCGAGTCGCATGGACGCTGTGACCGGAGAGCACCTCGTAGTGCCAGCCGAGCGTTGCCGACAGCCGTGCGGTTTCATCGAACTGCAGTTGCACGGACTCGTCGATGCGTTCCTTCGGCTTCACATCTCGGACGGCGTAGGAGCCGTCCGACATCTGCAACAAGAAATCCGGCACGTGCCAATGACCGGCCATCGGTGAGCGGACGCCGAACACCACGCCAAACGGCTGCGACCACACCCTTTCGACCTGTCCGGCAAAATCGAGCCACATCAACTCGTCGCGCTCGAACTGAGACTCACACCACACGTGGCTGCGGGTGCGACTCCAGAAGTACTCAGATCCTGTGAAGAAGTGGCTGGCGCCCTTCGATACTCGAACCTTCATGGGGTCGATGACAGACCAATCCAAACGGCCGAGACTTCGGTCGACCGGTGCGAACGAGGTGTTGTTCGCATAGCCAGTCTCCGAACGATGATCACGCGGCACCCAGTGCAGCTCCGACTCTTTCGAGAACCGTCGACGAGCGATCATCCGTGCGATCTCAGCTGGCTTCATCATCACTCCCGGAGGGAGGCGGAGTGCCGGTAGGCACATCTTCGTCGCCTGCGCCCAGGATCAGCCCGGTCGGCTTCGACGGGCTTCCGACACACCGGCGCGGACCGGATATCGTTCGATCTGATCTCGAGTGGCCCGACGTGAAGCGAGAACCGCATCGTTGGTCGCCCGATGTCACTCGGGACTCCACCGGCTTCCGTCGCAAGGTCTAGGCAACGCAAGGCCAGACTTGAACGAACGAGGGGAAAGCTCCCCCACTAGCCTTCGGGTGAACAGTACTCGCCGCCGGCTTCCGGTGAACATTGCCGGCTCCGGCGCTGCGGCAGACATTGAGATGCCGGTCGGCGTTGCCGTCCCGGGCGCTCACGCCTTGGCGTCCGCGGAGACCGTTGCGGACCCCGACCTCGTGAGACTGACCATCCCGCTCCCCCAGTGCAGGACCCGTCCCGCACGAGATGCTCGACGGGAACCTCGTCATCGACAAGGTGAACTACTGACCGCCACCGACGGGGTTCTGGAGGCCCTCGACTTACACAACGAGGGCCTGCACGTGTGCACGTGCAGGCCCTCAGGTTCGATTAGACGCGCTGGCTGATCGTGCCGCCCGGGTTGCGGTTGGCGGTCGATTCGGTGACGAACCGGCCCGACGACGCGGAGCGGTGCACCGTGGTCGAGTTGCTCGTGCCGGAACCGACACGTTCGGTGGTGGTCTTTCCGGGCCAGCGGGCCGCAGCGGCCTTGGAGACGAAACGACCGGTGGATGCAGAGCGACGAACGGTTCCCATGGGAACTCCTTCACTGATTGGTGCCGGGGTGCCATGAGATGGAGCGCCGCTAGTCTGCGGCTGCCAACTCCGGTACAGTCAGTGCTCTGGATGAGACCTGACCTTCTCAGGGCTTGTGAGCCGTCCCGTTACCGCGGGGCGGCTCTTTTCCGTTGTGATCCCGACATCTCGGTATATGTCCGCCGCTGGTCACTTCCCCTCGCGGCCTCTCAACTGCTTCGATTGAGTCTTGCCCGTCATCGATCGCGAGACGAGCGACTGCGCTTTGTTGGCGGAAACGGTTCGGCGTGCCGCCTTCGCGTTCTGGGTCCCGAAGGACGAGCGCTCGATCTTGCCTCGAAATTCACTGCTCATGCGGACTCCCGGTTCTGTCGTACTTGCTGACGTGCGCGCGCGATCGCCGACTCCACCGCTTTCGCGGTCATGCCAAGCTTCTCGCCGATCTCCGCGTGCGTGAAGCCATGCGTCACGTTCAGATAAAAGGCTGAGCGGACACGCTCGTCCTTGATGCTCCCGAATGCACGACGCAGCTCGTCCTTGATGTGCGCCGCCTCGCTCGCGTCGGGAGCAGCCGACGTCGACGGACCCTCCTCGAAGTCGTCGGCCCAGGCCGCTGCGGGCGGCGGAGCCTGCGGCTCCGCATATGAACGCAGCTCTTCTCGACGCCAACGCTTGTAGACGTTGCTGAACTGCAGAAGGCACTGGCCCACGAAGAACGTGCGCAGGGAAGCTCCCTTGGCGGGGTCCCACTTGCCCGGGACGAGCACCTTGTCTCGGAACGCGGTGAGGGCGAGCACGATCGTCTCATCCGCCAGGCTCTCGGCCTCTTCGATCATCGAGCCCGGGCGGGGCTCAGGCTCCAGTGCGCCGAAGCCTTTTCGCTTCACCTCGCCACGAATCTGCCCTTTGTAGATCCACCCGCGGATGACAGCCCACCCGTACTTCGCGATCTCATTCGCGAACAGATCGTAGTTCCGGCCACGGTATCCGCTGGCCTGGAGTGCGGTCGCGAGTTCGCGGTCTCCAGCGAGCCGGTCGAAACGTTCCTCGGCGCGATCGCGGTCTGCCTCGGCCAGCCAGGCCTGATCCGTTGCCCACGCGATGAGAGTAGGAACGCCATCGGGGGACGAATGCCCTTCGGGCTCGTCGTTACCGGTCATAGCGTTCCCTCACGATCCTGGTCAGCTCATAGTCACCACGATCCCTCATATGTCCGACATTGCAGACTTCCCCTCGCCTCTCGCAAGAAAATGTTGAGCAACCTCACGGTTCGGTGCCGCCCGCCGTACACGATCGTTTGCGGCGTGGTTTCGCATTCGGTTCTACTGGTGGTGCCGCAAGCGAGGCCTCGGACCCATCTCCGCTTTCCAAAATCTCCCGCTGAAGACGCGAGTGAGCACAGCAGGAGGGAGCGTGCAGCAGACGACCCGCCGAAAACGATCGTTTCCGGCGAGTTCGCGTCGCCCGTCATCGTGCGCCCGCCGTTAACGTTCGCCGGTATCTGCTTTCGGCAGACGTTTCCGGCGTTCAGGTAGCGGGTCTCGCTCGTCGTCCGCCGATGCGAGTTGGCGAGGATGGTTTCGTTCCGCGCGGAGTTGTTGCTCGATCTTGGCGTGTGCTTTTCGTTCGTTGCGGTCGGCTCTGATGATGGACCGCAGGACGAACCAGAATGCTGCGACGACGGCGATCGTGGGGATGACGGACCAAAAGGCGTTGGTCCAGTAGTCATTGAGATTCATCCGCGCCTCCCGGAGGTTCACGCAGCACGAGCGCCAGTCCGACGATCGCGAGGATGAACGCTGTTTCGTAGCTTCCGAGCGTGTATGCCCAGAGTGACCGTTGGTCTGGAACGGTTGTGTCGATGAGGAGATGAGTTGCGATCAGTGCGACGGCGGCCAGGAGAAGGAAGGCCCCGATACGTACGAGGCGATCGTGACGCCGCTGTGGGGACATGTGGCTGGTGCGCGTGGGAACGTGTGCTCGTGGACGGTGCCGAGCTGGGTGCAGGTGGCGGGTCATCTGAATATGGCTCCGATGAGGTAGAAGCTCGCAAGGGCGAGAAGCAGGGCGAGGACTGTGGCGCACGCGATGAAGACGGATATGCGTCGGAAGGGATTGCGGCGGGGGACCATGGGTGGCCGTTCTGGTGGTGGCGTTCTCTACCGGGCGGGGGCGAGGATGGTTGTGTCGTCGGCTGTGATCTGGACGATGCCGCGGTCGTCGACAACGATGAAGCGTTCGTCATCGATCGCGGTGAAGGCCTGAGCGGCCCCTTGAAGCGCGTCGAGGCGTTGCCATGTTCCTTCGGTGTTCTGTGACCAGAGGGCACCGTCGGTTCCGACTCCTGCGAGCGAGCCATTGGGTTTGGCGTCGAGTGTGTAGAGCAGCGGGGCGTCGGCGACGGGGGTGAAGGTGGCGCCGTTGTCGGTGCTGAGGAGCAGTCCTTCTTCCGCGGCGGCGTAGAGACCGTCGCCGGTGGCGGCGAGGTCTGCCGCGGCAAGTGTTGCGCCGCGGGTCCATTCGAGACCGTCGTCAGTGCTGATGAGCAGATCGACGCCATCGGAGGCGATCCCGTAGAGAGTGCCGTCTGGTCCGGCGGTGAGGACATGGAAGTCCGTACTGCCAGTGAGGGCGATCGGTGACCACGATTCGCCGAAGTCGTCACTACGAATGACACCTAGGTTCGGGGAGCCGAGCTCTGCGGGTGTCTGTGTGCCCGGGTGACCGGATGCGAAGAGGGCGTCGTCGAGGACGGTAAAGCCCATCGCATCGAAATCGTGGCCTCCGATGGGACCGGCGATCGCACCTTCAGGAGTGAGGGTGAAGAGTCCTCCGTGGGTGGCTATGAAGAGGTCCTCACCGCGGGGGTCAGCGGCAACACCGTGAATGTGTTGGATAACGGGGGGGACCGCGTTGGTGCCGGAGGCCTGCGGCACGGCGCAGCCGGTGAGGGCGACGGCTGCGAGAGCGATCGCGAAAGCGGGTAGGGGCGAGTGGCGGTTCATGAGACTCCGACGTGAAGAAATGCATGCAGGTGCGCGAGCGGTACGCGAATGAGAGTCGCGACATGGCACCAGCGCGGTGGCGTGGGTTACTGCGAGAAGGCCAGTTCGGGGGTGCGGGCGAGCGCCGCACCCCCGAAGGTAGATCAGAGTGTGTCGAGGAGGTCTTTCATCGTGGCGATCTCCGTGGTCTGTGCCTCGATGATCGTCTCGGCCAGGGCGACCGCGTCACTGTTCTGGCCGTTGTCGACTTCGTCTTGGGCCATTTCGACGGCACCCTGGTGGTGCTCGATCATCTGCTCGAGGAACAGACGGCTGGCGTCCGCCCCGGTGGCATCTTCGAGGGCCTGCATGTCGTCGTCGGACATCATGCCGCCGCCGTGGTCCATGCCTTCCATGTTGGAGGTATCAGCGCCCCACTCTTCGAGCCACTGCTCCATCTTCTGGATTTCGGGGCCCTGCGCTGCCTTGATCTCTTCCGCGAGGGCGGCGACGCGCTCGTTGACGCCGTCCTTGCTGAGGAGCATGTCAGACATCTCGATGGCCTGAGCGTGGTGCTCCTTCATCATGCTGGCGAACATGATGTCGGCGTCATTGGCGTCCGCCGACGCCGGGGCGGAGCTGCTGCTCTCGTGATTCATGCCGGGCATATCGCCTCCGCCGGAGGTGTTTCCAGCGCAGCCGGCAAGGGCGAGCACAGCAGTGAGAGTGAGTGCGGCGGTCGCCGCAAAACGGGTCTTCATGATGGTTCTCTCCAAGAGTCGATGATGGTGCCCAGCGAGACAGGCTGGGCGAGGGGGCGTTGCCCATAGAACGGGCATGCCAACCATCAGGTGCGACTGATGCAGAGAACGGTGAGAGACGGCGGCCGCAGCGGGTACAGCGCGCCGCGAAGCGCAAAACGTGAAAGGAGCGGACCAGGGGTTTCGGTGAGTGAGCGCCACCAGGCGGGCGGCCGGGTGACCAGCACTACGGCGATGAGGAGCGCGAGAACGCAGGCCATCCACGACATGCCGTGATCGTCAGAGCACGTCGCACAGCCCGTCTCATCCATCGCTGCAGCTTCGCCTGAGGCGTGTGCGGGGTGAGCGTCGGCATGCGCGGGTGCGACCGCGATGGTTTCGCTGTGCCCGGAGGGCATGGTGTGCGTGTTCATCGAGTGCATCGCCAGAAGCCCGAAGATCACGGAAAAGGCGACGGCGACGACGGTCAGGAGGGTGCGGGTGAGGGTGCGCTGGTCATGCACGCGCCGTGCGATCGTCGTCAACACTGTCCCACCTCCCTTTCTTCCAGGGTACGTCGCCGCCGCCCATGCGCCTACTTGTCGACGACGGCGTCCGGGCTGAGGTTCAGCCGTCGCAGCAACTGCGCATTCAGCGCGACAACGATCGTGGATAGTGACATCAACACTGCACCGACCGACATCGGCAACACGAACCCGACGGGGGCGAGCGCACCGGCAGCCAACGGCACCGAGAGAAGGTTGTACCCGGCGGCCCACCAGAGGTTCTGTTTCATCTTCCGGTAACTGGCCCGCGACAGCTCAATCACGGAGATCACCGATCGGGGGTCGTCGCTGGCGAGGATGACACCTGCGGAGGCGATCGCAACGTCCGTTCCTGCACCGATCGCAATCCCTACGTCTGCCTGGGCGAGGGCGGGGGCGTCGTTCACGCCGTCACCGACCATCCCGACCTTGCGGCCTTCGTTTTGCAGTTCTTTCACCTTGGAGGCTTTGTCCTCCGGACGGACCCCGGCGAAGTACCGGTCGATACCCAGCTCGCCGGCGACGGACGCGGCGACCGCGTCAGCGTCACCGGTGATCATGACCACCTGCACGCCGCGCTCGTGAAGCGCAACGACCGCGTGACGCGACTCGGAGCGGATTTCATCCGCGAGGCGCAGCGCGCCCGTCACCTGACCGTCGACGAGCACGTGAAGGATGATCGCACCCTCACCGCGCCACTCGTCGGCAACCGGCAGCTCGGCGGCGTGTTCTTGCTCGAGCATGTACGGGCCACCGACCTGCACGACACGTCCGTCAACGCGGGCACGCACCCCGACAGCGGGGGATGACTCGAAGTCGGTTGAGCGTGGAACGGTGAGCGTCTTCTCTTTTGCCGCGTTGACGATCGCGCGGGCGAGGGGGTGCTCGGAGTCTGCTTCCGCCGCGGCCGCCCACGCCAACAGCTGATCGGCGTCGGTCCCCGTGACGGGGTTGATGGCGGTCACCGCGGGGGTGCCCTTGGTGAGCGTGCCCGTCTTGTCGAACAGAACAGTGTCGACGGTGCGCATGCTCTCCAGCGCGAGACGATCCTTGATGAGCACGCCCCCGCGGGCGGCGCGCTCGGTCGCGATCGACACGACCAGCGGGATCGCCAGGCCCAGCGCGTGCGGGCAGGCGATCACCAGCACCGTGATGGTGCGGATGACGGCGGCGTCGGGTAGGCCAACAACCGTCCAGACGATCGCGGTGATCGCTGCGGCGCCGAGCGCGAACCAGAACAGCCACCCTGCGGCCTTGTCCGCGAGCCGCTGCGCCCGAGACGACGAACTCTGCGCCTCGGTGACCAGCTTCTGAATCCCCGCGAGAGCGGTGTCCTCACCGATGGCCGTGATCTCCACCCGCACTCCGGAATCCGTGGCGACGGTACCGGCAATGACCGGGTCGCCATCGCTGCGGCGCACCGGCCGGGATTCTCCGGTGATCATCGACTCGTCCATGCTGGCCGATCCCTGAACGATGCGCCCATCGGCGGGGACCCGCCCGCCCGGACGCACGACCACGACATCGCCTACCTGCAAGTCCGAGGGCGCGACCGTTACGGTCGTATCGCCGTCGACCTTTTCTGCCTCGTCAGGCAGCAACGCCGCTAAGGAATCCAAGGCCGATGTCGTCTGCGCGAGCGAGCGCATCTCGATCCAGTGACCAAGCAGCATGATCACGATCAGCAGCGC
The DNA here is from genome assembly GCF_008868005.1 of Microbacterium algeriense. Lineage (GTDB taxonomy): Bacteria > Actinomycetota > Actinomycetes > Actinomycetales > Microbacteriaceae > Microbacterium > Microbacterium algeriense. The sequence continues at coordinate 691,260 of NZ_WAAO01000003.1, read as the reverse complement.
CAGCTCCCACCAGAAATCCAACTCGTGGTGCAGCATGCCGAGGCTCGCACCCCAGGACGCCAGGAATGCCACGGTGATCGCAAGGGCGATCAGCAGCATCATCCCGGGCTTGCGTGCACGGAGCTCGCTCACGGCACCCGTGAGGAACGGGGCCCCGCCCCACACATACATCACGGTCCCGAGAACCGGGGACACCCAACCCACCCACGCGGCGTCGGGCAATGGGTACCCGAGCAGCATCGAGAACATCATCGAGAACCCAACCACAGGGGCCGCGAGGACCAGCATGATCCAGAACAACCGCCGGAACTGACCGACATGATCGCCGTGACCGCCGTGACCGCCGTGACCGCCGTGACCGCCGTGACCGCCGCGGCTCGTGTGACCAGCGTGCTCTGGGGGAGCACCGTGGTCGTGGCTCATCGCCGTGTGGTCATGCTCCGTTGTCGGCACGCTGCCGTGATCCTGATGCGCAGTGTGTTCGTGGTGCTGGTCATGCTGGCTCATCGGAAACTCCTTGCTCGGATGCACCCGGATCAGCCGGGCGCAAACGGATAGCGACTCAGATCGGGGAGGTCGCGAGGGTGTAGCCGGCCTCTTCAACCGCAGCCCGTACAGCCGTGGGATCGATAGGGGCGGCGCTGTGGACAATCACGCGGGATGCCCCGCCGGCATTCAGGTCGACCGTGACACCGTCGACACCATCGATGGCGTTCAGCTCATCGCTGACGCTGGAGGCGCAATGCGAGCATGTCATCCCCGCAACCAAGATCTCGGCCGAGACCGGGGCCGCGACAGGCGCGGATGCGTCAACGGATGAAGGGGCAGCGCAGCATGCGCACCCCGCATTCGCGTCCTTCAAGCCGAGTTCGATGCGATCAGTCATGATGTGCTCCTTCGAGTAGACAGACGTAGTAGTTATGAACGGACGAGACGAGCGATCGCTTCGTTGGCCTCGCGGACCTTCGCCGCAGCCACCTCGCCTCCCTCAGCACTTGCCTGAGCGACACAATGAGCGAGATGGTCACTGAGTAGCGACAACGCCACCGTCTCGAGGGCCTTCGTCGCCGCAGACACCTGCGTCAAGATATCGATGCAGTACTTGTCCTCATCAACCATTCGTGCGATACCTCGCACCTGACCCTCTACCCGGCTCAACCGCTTACGCAGATCAGCCTTGTTGCTCTCGTAGCCGTTCACTCCCAAAAAGATACCCCCTAGGGGTATATAACACAATGCATGCGAGTCTATTCCCGGTCGGGAAGTGTCCGAGGCAAAGGTGACGCATAGGTGATCTGTGTAAGGTTCGAAATATGCGTCGAAGACCCCGCTTTCGTGCCGTTCGTGGCGCGGTCGGGGCCATGCTCGCTGTGTCCGTGATCGGTCTGAGCGGGTGTGCGCCGGATCCGGTCAGCGATTCCTTCCTCAAGGGTGAGAACACCGGGTATGTGGCCGCTGGCGGCGCGATCGTCGAGATCCCGATCGACGAGCGGAGCGAACCGGTCGACTTCAGCGGCATCACTGAAACTGGTGATGATTTCGACAGCGCAGACAACGCCGGCAAGGTCACGGTGGTGAACTTCTGGTACGCCGGGTGCGCGCCGTGCCGCATCGAGGCGAAGGATCTCGAAAGCGTCTGGCAAGAATACGGCGGCGAGGATGTAGCTTTCATCGGCATCAATACCCGCGACCAGGCCGACACTGCCCAGGCTTTCTCTCACGAGTTCGGCATCACCTACCCGAGCCTGATCGACGTGAACACGGCCGAGGCGAAACTCGCTTTCTCCGAGGTCGTGCCGATCCAGGCGACACCGACGACTCTCGTGCTCGACAGGCAGGGCCGTGTCGCCGCCCGCATCATCGGACCCATCGACGGCACCTCGATCCTCTCGACGCTCGTCAAGGACGCTCTGGCGGAGACACCGTGAACGCCGACACCATCATCGGGTCCGGTGCGCTCTGGCTCGCAGTCCCCGTCGCGATGCTCGCTGGCCTCGTGTCGTTCTTGTCGCCCTGCGTGCTCCCGCTGGTCCCCGGCTACCTCGGCTTCCTTGGCGGGGTGGTCGCGCCGGACTCGAAGGGTCGCGCGACGAACGCAGTCGCGCCCCAGCGCCGTCAGCTCGTAGTCGGCGTACTGCTGTTCATCCTCGGCTTCAGCGTCGTCTTCGTTCTCATCACCGCGCTGGGCGGCACGGCCGGCGTGTTCTTCCTACGCTGGGGCGACCTGGTCACACGCATCCTCGGAGTCGTCATCATCCTGATGGGGCTCGTCTTTCTCGGGTTGTTCAATTTCGCCCAGCGGGAGGTCCGCTTCCACGTCGGCTCCCGGGCCGGAATCGCAGGGGCGCCGCTACTTGGAGTGGCACTTGGTATCGGCTGGGCACCGTGCATGGGTCCGACGCTTGCCGCGATCATCGCGCTTTCGTTCAATGCTGGCGACCCTGTCCGTGCCGGCTTCCTCGGCCTCGCGTATTCGCTCGGCCTCGGCATCCCGTTCCTGTTGGTCGCATTCGGGTTCGGTTGGGCGGCGAAGACGGTCGAGTTCCTCCGTCGTCACATCCGGGTGGTGAACGTATGCGGAGGCATACTGCTGATCGTCCTCGGAATCCTGATGGTGACAGGGCTGTGGACCGACATCATGTCGCGGCTGACGGCGGTGATGGGTAGCGTCATTCTCCCTCTCTGAGATCCCTAGCAAGGATGTCGCGAGTGACGACTGGAGCAGCCCTCTCTACCCAACTGGTCATTGTGGGTGGCGCCACTTCGTGCTCCCATGTCGGAGCCTTAGATATAGACGCCGCGGTCTTCCATGAATCGGACGGGGTTGGTGTAACCACCATTGATGTAGACCTCGAAATGCAGATGGCAACCGAAGGAGCGTCCAGTGTCACCCGCGTAAGCGATGACCTGGCCCGAATTGACCCATTGCCCCCTGCCAACGAGGATGCCACTGGGTTTGATGTGCGCGTACCCGGTGCTGACGCCCCCGCCGTGTTGGATGCGGACGTAATTGCCGTAGTTGCCGTTCGCGCCGGCGTAGTCCACTGTTCCGGAGTTGGCGGCGTAGATCGCCGCTCCGCAGCCATTGGCCATGTCCGCGCCGTAGTGGTAGCTCGAGGAGCAGCCCTGCGAACCGCAGATCGGGGTCCGCGGGCCGTAGCTTGAACTTCGGCCGCCCCCGTGGGGCCGGACCCAACCGCCGCTACCGGCAGAGCCTCCGCCGCCGCCGTTGCCGCCACCGTTGGCTGCCGCTTCCGCGGCTTCGCGTTCGCGACGGGCGCGCTCTTCGGCCTCGCGCGCGGCCACACCCGACTGGTAACCAGCGACAGTCTGCGTGGTGGTGTCTTTCAGCGCGGCGAGCTGCGCCTGCATCGTCTCGAGGTTCGCGGCTTGCTCGTCGAGCGCGGCCTGTGCGGCGTCGGCCGCTTCTTGTGCCGCAATCATCTTCTGCTCTGCGACCTGCTGCAGGCGGTCTCGTTCGTCGCGGGCAACCTTCGCCTGATCGGTCAGCGATTGGGCGGTGTTGCGCGCCGAGATTGCGCCATCGTAGACCGACCGGTTGTACTCGAGAAGCTTGTCCATGGTGCCCAGGCGTGACAGGAGCTCATCGGCGTTGGCCGCGGAACCGGAGAAGAACAGTTGCAGTGCTGAATCATCTCCACCGTTGCGATACAGCTGTGCCGCAACTTGACCGGCCCTGCGCGCAGAGGTTTCGGCAATCGCTGATTGTTCGTCCGCCTGCGCCTGCAGGCTCTGAGCTTCCGTGATCGCAGCGAAGTACTCCTGCTGCGCTGCATAGAACTCGTCGGAGGCTGTATCGGCAGCAACCTGAGTCTCAGCGACCTTCCGCGTCAAGGACTGGATCAGCCCTTCGATTCGGGTGATCTCGGCAGCCTTGGCAGCTTCGTTGTTCTTGGCGCGTTGCACATCGTCCCAACTCGGGTACGACGCAGCGTACGCCGCTGAGTCGCCGGAGCCGATGCCGAGTGCAGCGAATGCAGCGACACCGAGCGCGCCGAGCCCGAAAGCGCCACGTCGAGTAACACTCAGCTTCCAGAACGAGTCGCGTTCGGCGGGCGTGGGTGCACAACCGCATTCTTCAGCCGCCTCCGTAGCCGCAGAGACGAGTCGTCCGTTCACTGTGCCCTCTCCTCGAGCTCGGCTTCGTGGATTCTGCTGCCATGGGCGCGCAGATTGGCCACGCTTGCATTGCCCGCCGTCTGGTCCATCGGCCGTACGTGGCCGCCGAAGTCGCGCCGACTCGCTCGTGATCTCTGATCAGTGGCCCATATCTGTCGCATCGAATTCGAGTTCGACTGTCCTGACACGAAGTTCACGCTTTCGGGTCCGTGTGGATGTCGGGGCTCACCTTGTTGTGTTTGTTCTTTTTCACTTGCCGTACGACAACGGTGGTGGCGATCACCGCGGCACCTATGACAGCCACGGCGATGATGAGCGGGATCGCGATCGAAGCCACCTCGTTCTCGCCTGCGGATGCCGCCGGGGCAGGGGTGTCCGCTGCGGGAGGTTCGGTAGTTGGCACAGCAGAGGGCGACGCCTTTGCCGGTTGCATCCGTGATTGTTCGTTCCCGCATGCTGGTTGGTCCCATCCCAGCCCTGGCTCGATGCCGGTGGGAGCGTACGTGAACGTGAAGCTCTCGGATATGGGGTGACCGTCGCTGGAGACGGCGTTCCAAAGCACGGTGTAGACGCCGGGTTCTCCGAGTGCGACCGGGGTGGTGAGGATGTTGCGGTCGATGGTGGAGCAGCTGGATTCGTAGAAGAGGCCGTCGGGTCCTTGCACTTGGGCGAAGCTTGCCTGGCTGAAGTCAATGAGTTCCCCGCTGAACGTGAGAGCGACGTCGTCGAGTTGGGTGACGGTTTCGTCTGCCCCGGGCACGGTGTCCAGGAGGTTGTCGTGCGCGAGAGCTGCGGGGGCCGGTGCGGCCACGATTCCCAGTGCGATGAGGGCAAGAAGTGTGCTGGCGAGCCAGCGGGTGCGGTGGGTGGAGGTCACGGGCGTGGGTCCTTTCGTCCGGCGGGCACGGGGGTGCTGTCGGTAGGTCTGTTGTTGCGTTTCGTGTGGAGGACGGAGAAGCCGGTGAGGATTGCGAGCATTCCCGCGATCATCAAGGTGGCGGCTCCGGCGAGGGCCTGGTCCTGCAGGGGGGTGGGTCCCCACGTGCGCCCCATGGCGCCAAACCACTCCGCGACGATGAGGTCGGAGCGAGCGATAGTGGCGATGCCGAAGAAAGTGGCCACGCCTGTGAGCGCAGTGAGTGAGGCCACACGCCACCGCCCCTCGGGAGTCGTGGACGCGTTCGGGGAAAGCGATCGTACGAAGAGGCACCCGGTGACGAGGAGCTGGCTGATCATCCATTCCGCTCCGAGCTGGTCGTAGAGCGACCATCGGAACAGGTCGGAGTAGTGGAACAACCACAGCGACGTGGCGAACAGGGACGCGGCGACGACGGGGCGACGAGTAAACCGGGCCAGGGGGCTGTGGGCGGCCCAGAGAAGCCATTCGCGCGGTCCTCGGCTTCCATCGTCCCGTGGGTGGATGACCAAGGTTGCGAGGGTGATCGGCGCCGCGAAGACAAGGAGCAAGGGGATCGCGAGACTGAGGAGAGCGAAGGCGAGGAATCGCATACTGATGAGCGAATCGTCATAGGCTGCGATCGGCCCACTGGTCGTCCACAGAAGCGCCCCCATCCCCGCAATCCAGCTGATCGTGCGCCTGGCTGGCCACGGATACCCGCGGCGCCGTGCGCGTCGGACGCCGACGAGGTAGAAGACGATTCCGAAACCCGCGACGAGCACCCAAAGGAGGTCGGGACTCCACGCCGTGAACCATCTCTGCAGGGTGAGTGCGACCGGGACGGGTGCGTCGGTGAGGATCTCCGCGGCGGTGGTCTGCGGCAGGGTGATCGCATCGGCGGGGGCGGCGGTGCGGGCGAGGGCGGCGGCGACCCCGCTCGCGACACCCATGAAACCGAGTTCGACGCACACGATCGTCCAGAAGGCGCCACGGCCCTCGCTGGTCTTTGCGATGAGTCGGCGGCGGTAGGCGGCACCCAGGACGCCCATGACCAAAAGCGCGCCGATCTTTGTGAGAAGGAGGATGCCGTACGGTGAGGCCAAATCCTCCCACCGGCCGAGGGCTGTGAGCGTCCGCGCGTATCCCGAGACGGCGACGCCGATGAACGCGATGAGCGCCACCGTCGAGTACCGGCGGAGCAGGTTCTCGAGTTCGCGCGGCGAGCTGATCGGTCGCGCGACGACGAGCAGGATGAGACCGCCGAGCCATATTGCTGCTGAAATGACATGCAGGACGAGGGACATGACCGCGGGATCGTGGTTGGCGAGCTCACCCGAATGACCCTGGGTGGCCATGGGTATCAGGCTGATGATCGCGAGCACGGTCGTGAACAGCACCGCCCCATTGCTGCGAACAGCGAATGCGAGGACTGTCACGACCGAGGCGAGGATCACGGTGATAAGCCATGATCGTCCCAGCTCCGTGTCGAGAAGAAAGCGGCCCAATTGCGCACCGAACTCGGCGTTCAGGCTCACTTGCGGATTGAACGACGACAGGAAGGTGAGGAAAGCCACCACCCCGCTTGAGATGGTGAGGGTCGCGGCGCCGGCGGAGGCGATATCGAGCGCGACGGTGAACGGTTTCCCCCCTGAGGGGAGAGCGAACACCGCCAGCACCAGGGGCCCGAGCATTGCCGCACCGGAAAGATTGACGATCAGCTTCGCGGCCGGGAGTCCCCATCGCACGAGCGCTCCAGGGTCATTGGTGAGTCTTGGTGCAGCTCCTCCACCGATCGCGAGCCCGACCACCGCAGCGATGAGTGCGGCGACAACGAGAATCGTCGGACCAACAATCCGGAGAACAACGGGATTCATGGAGCGGTATCTCCCGTCTCATCGCCTACGACGTCTGGGTCTTCGGTCACAGGTGCCGTGCATTCACCGGTCTTGGGGAGCTGCTGGATCGCCCCGGCGAGAGATTCAAGAACCGCGTCTGCCGACAGGGTGGTGGTGTCCACGTACACCTGGGCAGCTGGCTCTCGGCCGTAGGTTGTGAGCCGCAGATTCGGGGTGTCCTCCTCGTCGACGATCCAATCGACGCCACCCAAGCTGACACATTGCAGCGTGGTGGGGGCCGGGGGCTCCGACCCGCAGGTGAGGAGCACGCTGCTGGGGGTGCCCCATGCTGCGGTGGCCTGAGCGTCCGTCCAGACGCGATCCTGGTCGCCTATCGAGTCCGGTAGTCGTACGGTGACCTCTGCGCACAGCGGGTCATTCGCGTTTGCTGCGGGCTCGAGGTGGACGGTGGGTGCGCAGCTGCTGAGTAGAAACAGTGCGCAGAGTGCCGCGACAGAGGTCAGAATCTTGAGTTTCACAACTTCATCCATCCGTCTTCCTGGGAGTGAGCATCCGACCGCCGCTGTCGGATCGACACGACGAGCAGCGCGAGTACGCTTCCGATACTGAGTGTCCAGCCGAGCCACGGCATCAGCACGACGGCGAGGGTCGTGCCGGTGCGGAGGGGGACCTCGGTGATCTTCGCCGCGGTCGTGTCCACCGCAACCTGAGCCAACACTTTTCCATCGCGGCCGATGACTTGACTGGTCCCGGTGGTGGAGACGTTGACGGCAGTTCTCCCTGTTTCGAGCGCGCGCATACGGGCGATGGCCAGCTGTTGGAGGTTCTCGTCGGTGCCTCTGAAGTCCGCGTTGTTGGTTTGAAACACGAACATCTGCGCACCAGAGGCCGCGCTTTGGTGGATGACGTCGTTGTAGATGACGTCGAAACAGATGGCCAGACCGATGGGCACATCGCCAACGTTCATGAGGGGTGTGTTGGAGCCGGGCGTGTACTCGCGTTGTATCAATCCGATGAGGTCGGGGGCGATGGCTTCGTAGAACCAACGGTCCGGGACGTATTCGCCGAAAGGGACGGGGTTGGCCTTGTCGTGGAGCTGCTGCGGCCCGGCGCTGGTCCACAGCATCGAGGTGTTGAACGTGTCGGCTCCGCGGGTGGTCGCCGCATTCACCAGTGCCGGAGCGCCGGCACCCTGCACGAGTCGATCAAGGCGGCCCGCGACGGCGACATCGCGCAGGGGATCGGCGTCGACGGCCCCTTCTGGCCAGACGAGAAGGTCCATCTCACGGTCCAGAAGAGGAGCGGTCGCTTCTTCCTGCGCGCGCAGGATGTCACCTGTTGTTTTGGTGTCGAAGTAGCCGCTGGGACCGTTGCCCTGCACCCATCCGACGCGCAACATTCCCGCTTGCTCAGTCGGGAACAGAGGGACGGCTATCGCGGCAACGACGATGACCGCCGCTGCTGCTGCTGGCTCCCATCGGCGGAGGATGAGGGCTTCCACAACGCTCGCGCAGACCAGGACTGTCAGGAAGGACAGCCCGGTGGTCCCAACCCAGGATGCGGCCTCCGCGAGCGGGCTCTCGGCGAGACTGAAACCGACGCGCGCCCATGGGAACCCGGTGTACGGCGTGCTACCCATCAGCGTTTCTCGCAGCACCCACACCCCGGCGACCAGCAGAGGGGTAAACGCGCGGTACCCGTATCCGGTCCGGGTGGTGGCTCGATAGGCGAGTGCGATCAGCACGCCGCCGGCACCGAACAGCAGAGCTTCCAAGCCAGCCAGCGCGACCCACGGGATAGGCCCCAGAAACCGTGACACCCATGCCAAGTGGGTGAAGTAGAAGGCCGCGCCGTAGACGAGGGAGATCAGGAACGCCCCGGGTAGAGAACGTCCGCGGAGCGTCCACAGCCCGATGGTTACGCTCACGAATGCTGCGGGCCACCACCCGTATGCGGGGTAGGCGAAATCCAGTATTCCTCCTGCGACGGCGGCCGCGATGATCGCTACGGAAAACGGCACCGCAACAGGCAGGCGCGCGTTGTGCTCTCTGGGGTTGCCGCGCCTCGATCGAACGAAAATGGGGGGTCCCACCAACGGGTCAGCGGTCACGGTCATGAGAGCTCAGATTTTTCAGATAGGCGTTGTACGTGTCGAGGTCGGCGTTCCCATGCACGTCGGCGTACCGGTCCGCCGCGGCAGCACGAGCGGTGTCGCTGCGGAACCAACGATGCATCACGTAGATCAACATCAGCACGGTCGGGGCTTCGCCGTAGGACCAGGCCAGAGCACCGGCTAGCTGCTGGTCAGCGAGGGGATCGATGCCTAGCGCCTCTGTGGGGGCGACGAACGAGCCGACCAGGATCGTGCTGGCCATCATGAGGAACACCCCGAAGAATGCGTGGAGCGCGGCTTCAGCAAACACATCCAGCGCACGGGCACCGTGACCCAACCTGACCGGCAGAGGATCGGAGGACAAGATGGGGATGGTGAACAGCATGCCGGCGAGGAGGAATCCGACCTCGAGCGCGACGTGACCCGTGGGGAGAGTGAGGATGGAATCGGCAGCACCCGCAAGGTAGATGCCGTAGAACGCGAACAGGTAGAGCGGCACAGTGGCCCACGGGCTAAGTACCCATCTCGCGGCCGGGCTTCGAAGAGCACTGTGGGCCGCTGTGAGGACTACCCGTCCCGCTCCGTGATGCGGTGTTGCTCGCAGAAGAAGGGTTCCGGGTGAGCCGAGGACCAGTAGCGGCGGCACCATCATCATCAGAGTGAGCTGCTGGAACATGAAAACGGACACCAGCGCCTGGCCATACGTTTCAACGCCCAGGCCAGTGACCGCCGCGAGGAGAACGCACCCGAGAAGGAAGCTGACCGTCCGCCACACGGGCCAACGACGCCCGTGCGTCCACAATCGGATCGCTCCGACGAGATAAAGCGCAGCGAGGATCCCCGCGACGATGGGTAGCACCGGAAGAGGAATGTCGGCCGGTGCGAGGAACGTCTGCAGTGACGGGGGACTGTCCGGGATCTCGCCGCTCACACGCATGGTCGTGACGCGAAGCTCACGCCGCTCACTTCCGGATCACCTTGATCGTCGCACCCGCTGCCAAGAAGACCACGGCCGCGACGGGCTGTGCTGTGGTCCACACGACACCGGAGAAGGGGAACGGCATCACCGGATTCCAGAGCACGGCGATCGCGAGGAAAACCGGGATCCACCACCAGTGGCGTGCCTGCAGCGCAAACCACCCGACGATCAGCCCGAAAATCGAGGCGATGAAGAGGACGAGCGGTGCCCAGTTCGCCTGGAAGAGCGCCGGGGCCAGGAACAGGATCGCGGCGGCGACGAGGCTGGGGGCCAGGGCATTCCGCTGGTAAGTGGAGGGGACGCGTTCTTTGGGACTCATGGGTGAACCGTTTCTTCGGCGGGTACAGGGTCGACGGGATCGGGGCGGGACGCGGGGTCTGGCCGGCGACGGCTTGTGCGCAGACCCGCGACGATGAGGAATACGGCACCGATGCCGAGAGCGACATCGGCGAGGTTGCCGATGAACAGGTTCCCGTAGGCGAGGAAGTCGGTGACGTGCCCGATCCCGAACGCGGGCGGCGAGAATAAGCGATCGATGAGGTTTCCGATCGCACCGCCCACGATGAAACCGAAACCAACCGCCGACCAGACGTTCCGGGCTCGGATGGCGGCACCGATGAGGACCGCGGTGACAGCGACCCCGATGACGGTGATGACCCATGTGGAACCTTCCCCGAGCGAGAAGATCGCCCCGGGGTTGAAGGCCAGTTGAAGACCGAGCCAGTCACCGATCAGCGGTATACGCGCATCTTGCCGCAACGTGTTCAGAGCAAGAGTCTTGGTGCCTTGATCGATCAGGATGACGATGGCGGCGACGATGAGCATCACGGCCGACCGGCGGACTCGATCACGCATCGGCGTCGTTCTCCGTAGCTGCGGCATCCTTGGCGGCCTGTGCGCGGTCGCGCTGGTGACGCTGGCGCCCGGCCATAACCACTCCCACAACGCCGATCCCCAGAATCAGTGCTAGACCCGAGAGGAAGAACAGGGGCAGCAGTTCGAAAGCGCCGCCGCCGGATGCCGTGCCACCGTATGTTTGCGCGGGTCGGGCCGGTTCCGGCTCCTCGGTTGGGGAGGTTTCAGGGGTGGGGCTTGTGGTCGGAGTGCTGGGTTCCGTGGCCATCGCGGGCGTGACGGTGTAGACATACTCTCCGCTGATCGGGTGTCCGTCGGCGGAGACGGTCTTCCAGCGGACGGTGAAGATGCCGGTTGCGGCGTCCGGGGAGAGGTGTTGGGTGATCGAGTCACCGCTCACCGTCGGCGGGTCGACGGCGACGTTTGCTCCGCTTTCATCGATAACCTCGACGACCGTTGCGTCGTCACCACCGGTGAGGGTTCCGGTGAACATCAGAGAGATCTCGTCGGGGGATCCGTTGATGGTCGAGTCGGCGGTGGGGTACGACGAAACGAAGTCGTCATGAGCGGCGGCCGGAGATGCAGCCCCAAGTACGACGGATGCCGACAACAACAGGGTGGTGAGGACGGCAGTGGTGCGTGCCGAGAGGCGTTTATGCATGGGTGTCGTGCTCTCCGGGGTGGGATTCGGGTTCAATCTGGAAGGTGGAGTGTTCGATGCTCACGGCGAAATGTTCGCTGACGCATTGCTGAAGTGATGCCAGCAGTTCGGCGGAAGCTTCCATCGTGACGGTGTCATCGACCACAACATGGGCGGTGAGCGTGGGGAGGTCGGTCGAGACCTGGGTCGCGTGGAGGTCGTGCACCGCGACCACGTGCGGAAGGGCGAGGATGTGGCGGCGAACATCCTCGAGGTCGAGACCGGCAGGTGTGGACTCCAACAGGACCCGGCCGGATGCTCGCAACAGGATGAGGGTGCGGGGAATGATGAGTAGCGCGATTAAGACGCCCGCGACAGCGTCCGCCTGATACCAACCGAAAACGGCGATGAGGATGGCGCTGGCGATGACGCCGACGGAACCGAGGGCATCGTTGACGACCTCGAGGAACGCGGCGCGCATGTTGAGATTGCGCCCGCGGCCGCTGAACAATACGAGCATGGAGGCGATGTTGGCGACGAGACCGACGATGCCGAAGAACAGCAGACTTCCCGAAGCGATCTCCGGGGGCTCGAACAGCCGACGTACGCCTTCCACGAGCGCGAAGATGCCCACTCCGAGCAGCAGAGCTGCTTGAGCGAGTGCACCGAGCACCTCAGTGCGTTGAAGACCGAAGGTGTACTTGGGAGTCGGGGGACGGTTCATCAGATGCGCAGCGGTGACGGCCATCGCCAACCCGACGACATCGGTGAGCATGTGCGCCGCATCAACGAGCAGTGCGAGGCTGCCTGTGATGATTGCCCCGACTACTTCGATGATGAAGACCGAGGAGGTGATCGCGAACGCGATGACCAGGCGATTGCGGGGAGTGGCGTCACCGATACCGTGACTGTGCCCTGTTTCTGTCATGGTGCTCCTTTATGGCCGTCCGACGATTAGCCGGGCGACGGTCGCCGCTTCACGGCTCGCCCCAGCGAGGGTGTCAGCGTCCGCCCGGGAGTATCGCGGCATGCCAACAGTGAACAGTCCGGGGATGCGTGCACTGACGTGTAATGGCTGCCCGGGGGGCTCCGAATCGGGCAGCCATCCGTCTGCCGGCTCGTACCCGGTCGCGAGGATCAGGGATTGCGGCTTCATGGACGCCCCATCGGCGAACATCACGGTGTCTCCGTTGACCCCCGTTACGGCGGCGGCATGAGTGACGTCTGTCGAAGCTGCGCGGGGGCGTGCCTCGGACATCGGACCCTTACGTCGCAGCCTTGACCAGATGGGCCGCTCTGATGCCCGTGGTGGTTCCGCTCGAGTCGCGAGGGTGACGTCGTGGGAGGACGTGAGTTCTTCAGCAATCTCCACTCCGCTGTATCCGCCGCCAACGATCAACACGCGGCCGGGGGGTATCTGCGCGGGGTCGAGGTACTGGCTGGAATGCAGCACAACACCGGGCACTGCCAGTTCCTGGCGCCACCCCGGTATGCGCGGCACGGCGGCAGCTCCCGTTGCACAGACCACATTTCGTGTTTGCACTTCCCCGGCGGAGGTCGACAGATGCAGCGTGGATCCGTCGCCCAACCGGTTGACTCCAAGAGCTCGTGTGCTCCACACGGTCTTCACACCGATGGCTTTCTCCACCGAAGACAGATAGTCGGACATCTCATCCGCACTCGGATGACGATCTTCATCGCCCGGGAAAGGGAACCCGCGGACGACACTGTGGCGTGCCGCACTGCGCAGTTTCATCGACTGCCACCGTGTGGCCCAGCTTCGTTGACCGGGGGGTGCAGAATCGATGATCACGAAGTCTTTCTGTGGCTCAAGCCCGGAGGACCTGAGCGCGGCGGCTGTCGCCAATCCGGAATGCCCGGCGCCAACGATGATGACGCGACGGTGCGATAGCGAACGCGCCATCATTCAGCACCGTTCACCGCGGCTTCAATGCTGTCCTCCAGGTCGGTCCACGTTTCCAGCACGACAGGCTCTCCATCGATGAAGAACGAGGGGGTACTGCTGACACCGAGCTGCTCACCCTCGTCGAGATCGAACTGGACCCGTTCTGCTGTCGCCGGATCAGCGACCGCATCATCGAACGCGGCCATGTCCAATCCGAGTTCCTCCGCAAACCCCCGGAACAGGTCCGCACGAGACTCTTGAGCCTCACCCCATTGAGGCTGCGTCTCGAACAGGCGGTGATACATGTCTTCCAGCCGCCCCTGCTGCGCTGCGGCTTCGGCAGCGATTGCGGCGTTCTTCGAGTTGAGGTGACCAGGCAGCGGGAAGTAGCGGATCACGTACGTGATCTCGCCATCGAACTTGCCGCGGAGATCCTCGACGAGGGGATAAAACGCACCGCAGGCCTCGCACTCGAAATCGAGGAATTCGACAACCGTCACCGCCCCTTCCCCTCCGTCATCGAGGACATGCGAGTTCTCACGGACGACCTGTGGACCGTCAGCGGTCCCCGTCTCGGGTGCGGCAGCTCGATTCTGATTGACAAGGACGAAGACCAGCGCGACGAACAGCAACACCACGGCGAGAGCAACGGTGACAAGTACCGCTTTCACGGAAGATTTCATAGACACTCCAAACACACACAACGAACGAGGGCGACCAGTGGAGCGCCATCGAAGAGATGGCGCCGCCAGAGTCAGGTCCGCGACAGAGAAAGCTGTGTGAGAGAAGGAGGCAATGCGAACAGGCGCCCCGTCATGGCCGCCAGTGATGGTGCGCGCGGCAAACGTTCGCGAATGTGAGAACCGGGGACGTGCCGGCGGAAGGTCCGCGTGACGATGAGCACCAAGAAGCAGCAGATGATACCCAAGAGGCACCCGGCAACACCGATCACGATGTCGTTTGCGGTATCCCCGGTCACGAATTGTTCGGCGGTCGCGCCGACAACGCTTTCACCGGAACCAGCGGAGTCCTGGCCGACAGAAGGCGTCCCTAGTGACGACGAGGATGTCGTGCTCAGATACGGAGTCGTATCTGTCACGTCACGATGGCCGCCCGGCCATGCTCCGACAACGAGAAGAAGCGCCAGCCCGAGGGCTGTAATGATCTTCGTTATCAGGAACTCGTCGGCTCGGCTAACGCATTTGTGAGCGCGACCGTGGACGACCATGACCTCAGGATGATACCAGCCCCACCAATCAAGTCTTCTTGCGAACCCGTGAGCCACGCGCCCGTTCTACGGGCGAAGCGAGAAAGCCTTGGGACGTCGTCCGCTGAGCCAGCCCATCACCCATCAACTGGACCAGTTCCAACAAACCGCCACCACACCCAACCCGCCCCGATCATGCCCGGAACGATCACCAGCCATCCCAAGTAGAAGTTCTCGGCAGGGCGGCCATACGCGTTACTCCAGAGTGCGATGAGACCGCCGTGCAGCAAGTACAGGGACAACGCCACCTGACCGCACGCGCACAGGGGAACAAAGACAGCACCCCAAAAACGCTCTGCATGCTCCCGCCTCACCGTAGCCCCCAGCACAACGCAGACGTAGACGGCGAACACCAAGCCAATATCCCTCAGAGAGTCCAGGTAGTCCCCCGATAACACCGTGCCGAAGCGCTGCCCGAAACCCCAGGCAAGATACGCCAACAGCGCCACAGCCGCCATGATCCACAACAAGCGATCGCGTTTCAAGCCGTGACGGATCAACAGGGCACCGATGAGGAACACCGGCAACAGGTTGACCACCCGATACTGAGGGCCCAGGAACATCCAGGTCGTGACCTCACGCACGGGCGGCGGCGCGGTGTAGACCCAAATCCAGGTGCGTGCGACGCTCAGCAATGGCTGACTGGCCAGGACAAGGACCGCTGTCGCGGCGATCACGACCGAGCTGCGCAGGAGTAGAAGGGGCGCGCCGAGGATGATGAGCAGCCCGAGATAGCTCAGGATGACCGCCAGCCAGGAGCCCCACGTGGCCATCCACACACCCAGGACGATGAGGAACAGGCCACGCAGAGCCTGTTGCAGCAACGTCACCCCCGCAGCGCCGCCGCGTCTCCACACAAGCTCCGCCGACATGCCCATGACGAGTGCGAAGAGCGGCGACGCGACACTACTGAAGTTCGCCGTGACGAATTGCACCGCCCACGGTGCGTTCGGCACGAACGGAGCAGCGTGCGCGATGAGCATCGCGACAATCGCGAACCCGCGGAGCGCGTCCGGAACCAGAAGACGGCTCATGTCAGAGACGCGTCGAGCTCGCCTGTGCATTCTGGGCGGCAGCGTTCTTTCGGGCTCGAAGACCATGCCCTGAGGGCATTGGCTTGACCGCATAGGAAATAGGTCAGCGGAGACTGTATAGTTCAGCTTATGCTGACCATTGCTTCTCGTCTCGACGTCATGAACCGGCTCGGCCGCGCCATGGCTGATCCTACGCGTTCTCGGATTCTCATGACTCTGCTCGGTGGCCCGAGCTACCCCGCAGTCCTGTCCCGTGAGCTAGAGCTGACGCGCTCCAACGTGTCGAACCATCTCACCTGCCTGCGTGACTGCGGGATCGTTGTCGCCGAGCCTGAGGGCCGGCAAACCCGCTACGAGATCGCCGACCCTCATCTCGCCGCGGCCCTCCTCGCGCTTGTGGATGTGACGCTGGCTGTGGACGAGCACGCGCCGTGTGTGGACTCGGCCTGCACGGTGCCGGGCTGCTGCGGAGCAGGGGCTGACGCGTGAGCGCGGCGTGCGGCTGCGAGCACGAGTCCGCCGCCCCGGCGGGAGAGGAACACGAAGAGGCTGAGCGGCCGTGGTGGAGGGACCGCGGGATCATGGTGCCGGTCCTTTCCGGCGTTGCGTTCCTCGTCGGCCTGATCCTCGAGTGGTCCGGCCTCGAGATTCCGGCGCTCGTGCTGTTCTGGGCCGGTCTGCTGCTGGGTGCGTCGACGTTCACGCCTGGCGCGATACGAAAGCTGTTCAAGGGCAAGCTCGGCATCGGACTGCTGATGACCATCAGCGCCATCGGTGCAGTCGTCCTCGGATACGTCGAGGAGGCCGCGGCTCTGGCGTTCCTGTACTCGATCGCTGAGGCGCTCGAAGACAAGGCGATGGACCGGGCCCGCGGGGGGCTACGGGCGCTCCTGAAGCTCGTCCCGGAAACAGCGACCGTGCTGCAGGGCGGCAACGCTGTGCAGGTGCAAGCGAGAGAGCTTATGGTCGGTCAGGTCATGGTGGTCCGCCCGGGCGAGCGGATCGCAACGGATGGGATCGTCCGCTCCGGTCGCTCCAGCCTGGACACCTCGGCGATCACTGGGGAGTCGATCCCGGTCGAGGTCCAGCCTGGCGATGTTGTGTCGGCCGGCGCGATCAACAGCGCCGGCGCGCTGGAGGTCGAAACGACGGCTGCGGGCACCGACAACTCGCTCACCACGATCGTCGAACTGGTAGAGAAAGCACAGACCGAGAAGGGCGAGCGTGCTCGTCTCGCGGACAGGATCGCCCGCCCGCTGGTGCCCGGCGTGCTGATCCTCGCAGCGCTTGTCGCGATCATCGGTTCGCTGCTGGGCGACCCCGAGGTGTGGATCACCCGCGCGCTCGTCGTGCTCGTCGCGGCCTCCCCGTGTGCGCTGGCGATCTCGGTGCCGCTGACGGTCGTCGCTGCGATCGGTGCGGCGAGCAAGTTCGGTGTGATCATCAAGTCCGGCGCCGTTTTCGAGCGCTTCGGGACGGTCCGGCACGTCGCCGTCGACAAGACCGGAACCCTCACCCGCAACGAGCCCGTGGTCACCGCCGTGCTCACCACGAACGGTGTAACCGAGGTCCAGGCGTTGGCGTGGGCGGCTGCCCTGGAGCAGCACAGCACACATCCTCTTGCCTCAGCAATCACCGCCGCAGCCTCGGGGACACCGGCAGCTGCAGATGTGACCGAGCAGGCCGGCCACGGTATTGACGGCACCGTCGACGGATCGAGAATCACCGTCGGCAGTCCCCGCTGGCTGGACGCCGGCGACCTCGTCGAGCGGGTCGCAACGCTGGAAGAGCAGGGCATGACCGTCGTCATCGTGCACCGCGACGGGTCACCGGTCGCCGCGATCGGCGTCCGTGACGAGCTGCGCCCTGAAGTCTCTGACGTAGTCCGGACACTCACCGGCCAGGGCGTCGGCGTGACGATGCTCACCGGCGACAACGCCCGGACCGCTCGTGCTCTGGCTGCGCAGGCCGGGATCAGCGCCGTGCGAGCGGAGCTGCGCCCGGAGGACAAGGCGACCGCGATCGCAGAACTGTCGAAGGCAGGACCGGTCGCGATGATCGGCGACGGCATCAACGATGCCCCGGCCCTCGCTAGCGCAGACGTCGGCATCGCGATGGGCGCGACAGGCTCCGACGCAGCGATCGAATCCGCCGACGTGGCCTTCACCGGCCATGATCTGCGCCTCATCCCGCGGGCGTTCGATCACGCCCGGCGCGGTCGACGGATCATCAACCAGAACATCATCCTGTCGCTGCTGATCATCACCGCCCTGCTCCCGCTCGCGCTCTTCGGCGTCCTGGGGCTCGCGGCTGTCGTCCTGGTCCACGAGGTCGCGGAGGTCATCGTGATCCTCAACGGCCTGCGTGCCGCCCGCACGCCACGACTGGAAAGCTGATGCTCGCCACCATCGGTTCAGCGATCGGCCTTTTTGCGGCGACGAACATCGACGACATCGTCGTGCTCACCGTGCTGTTCCTCGCCTCCAGTCGAGGGAAACCCCGCCCGTGGCAGATCATCGCAGGCCAGTATCTCGGGTTCATCACCCTGGTCGTGATCAGTGTGATAGCCGCGCTCGGGCTCACGATCGTTCCGGACGAATGGGTCGGGTTCCTGGGTCTGATCCCGCTCGGCATCGGCGTGTGGACGCTCATTCGCGGCTTGCGCCGCAACGGCGACAATGACGACGACGACTCCAAGATCACCGCGGTCGGACTATGGGGCGTCGCAGGGATCACGATCGCCAACGGGGCCGACAATATCTCCCTCTACACGCCAATCTTCCGCACCAGCACCCCAGTCGACGTCGCGATCATGATCGTCGTGTTCCTCATCCTCGTCGCGGTCTGGTGCGCGGCCGGCCGGCTGATCGGCACCAACAAGGCTGTTACCGAGGGGCTGGAGCGCGTCGAGCACTGGCTCGTACCGGCCGTGTTCATCGGCCTGGGCCTGTTCATCCTGATCGAATCTGGGGTCATCGTCCGTCTGATCGAGGTGCTCGCATGACCTCCTCCCAGTCAGAGGCTCATCCGCCCGCTGCGCGCAAGCTGTCGTCGACCCGGCGGCGGCAGCTCACTGGTGGAGCGCTCTTGATCGCCGTGGTCGTCGTGCTGATCGATCAGGGAACCAAGGTGTGGGCCGAAGCGACCCTCACCGACCGTGAGCGCATCCCGCTGATCGGTGACCTGCTGGGTTTGCAGCTCGCCTATAACCCCGGAGCGGCATTCTCCTTCGGGGAAGGCTTCACCTGGGTGTTCGCGCTGCTCGCTGTCGCCGCCACGGTCACAGCGATCGTGTTCGCGTTCCGAGTGCAACGCGTGAGATGGGCGATCGTCATCGGCGCGCTCGGCGGCGCTTCCGCCTCACACGCAGGCGACCGCCTTTTCCGGGACCCCGGATTCGCCCGTGGTCACGTCGTGGACTTCCTCGCCTACGGAAACTGGTTCATCGGCAACATCGCCGACATCGTAATCTTCGCCGCAGCGATCACCGGAGCAGTTTTCATGATCCGCGCCGGGGATGAGAGCACCGAGTGAGATCCGTTGTGCGGTGGTGGGACACCCATCAACTCGCCCTCTACATCGGCGCGATCGCCGTGGGCAGCCGTTGAGTGAGTTCACGCTTAGGCAGGCGGGCGGTCGCGATGTAGGCGCAGAGCCACCCACCAGCCGCATCGTCGACAGATGAAAGCGCGATCGTCTCCGAGTGCGTGCAGCTTCTTGCGTGGCAGATGTCGCCCGCAGCACGTGCACGCAACGTCCTCGTCAGTCGCCATGAGCGGAGAGCGCCTCTCGAATCTGTTCAACCGTTGGCATCCCGGCCAGCCCAGCAGGGGTGCTGTAAATACGGCAGGCGAGGTCATTGCTTCGCCCCGACCCCGGAAAGAGATCGTTGCCATCCAGGGTGATCGTGGGGGAGCCCGCGAACGAGACTGCGCCCGCGTCCTCCTCCGTCCGGATGAGTCGGTAGTGAACCTCCGATTCGTCGTGGCCTGTTTCTCGTAGCGCCTCAGAAACACGAAGGCCAGCCTCAACCCAGCTGGGGCAACCGGCGATATAAAGCAGCTCAATCTCCACGACTCAATCATCCTCGACTTCGCTGTTGATGTCGTGCCCGGGCTACCACCGAAAACGATCGTTTGCGGCCGGGCACCCGTGGTGGTGCTGGGGAAGTGCGACACGCCGAGCGTCGCCCCGCCGTAACCCCCTGCCGAAACGTTAGGGCGCCGAAACGGGTGGTGTATGGGTTTCGGCGCAGGTTCTGCCGACCGCCAACCATCCGTATTCGGGGTCTGGATGTGCGCGCGTTTTGACCGTCGTCCTGCATGAGTCGGCCTGACGATCTGACTTTCCTCGCGACCGCAGCTGGCTTCATTGCCACTCCGAAGGGAGGCGGCCCCCAGCACTCTGCTTTAGATCGGACTTAGTCCGATCTCGCCGCGGGTAGTCCGGTGTAAAGCCGTTAGTCCGATCCAAAGGCGGAAATCACAATAGAAGTATTGACACCGCTTCGCCGTGGGCATAACGTACAACCAAATGGTTGCACAAGAGAAGTTGAGCGAAGCGGAGGTCGACCGTGTGTTCCACGCACTGGCGACGTCGACCCGGCGCGACATCCTGCGCCGGACGATCGAGCGGGAGCAGTCCGTCTCGACCCTCGCCTCCGAATACGAGATGTCGTTCGCCGCGGTGCAGAAGCACGTCGCCGTGCTCGAGGCCGCGAACCTCATCGTCAAGCGCGCCGAGGGACGCGAGCGGCTCGTCCGCGCGAACCCCGAGATGATCGCCCGCGCCAGGGCGCTCCTCGCCCGATACGAAGAGCTGTGGCGGTCGCGCATCGCCCGACTCGACGACCTGCTGGCGGACCCTTCGACAAGCTCAGGGACCCACGGGGTGAGCTCAGGGACCCACGGGGTGAGCTCAGGGACCCACGGGGCCCCAGGGGGCGACCGCACCGAGAGCACCGAGAACACGAACACCGAACAAGGAGACTGAAATGCCCGTCACCGATGTCACCACCGACGCCGACAACCTCACCATGACCGTGGTCGCGGACTTCGCCGCCCCGGTCGAGCGGGTCTGGAGCGCCTACAGCGACCCGCGCCAGCTCGAGCGCTTCTGGGGCCCTCCCGGATGGCCGGCGACCTTCACCGCCTGGGACCACACCGTCGGCGGCAAGGCCGTGTACACGATGAACGGACCGCGGGGCGAGCGCTCCTCCGGCTCGTGGGAGTTCCTCTCCATCGACGAGCCGCGCGGCTTCGAGGTGATCGACTCCTTCGTCGACGAGAACGGCACACCGCTGGACGGCTTCCCCGCGCAGCGCATGTCGTTCGCCTTCGAGCCGACCGCGGACGGCACCCGCATGGTCACGACGAGTCACTTCGACTCGGTCGACGCGCTCGAGCAGGTCGTGTCGATGGGCCAGGTCGAGGGCATCAAGATGGCGATGAGCCAGCTGGACGCGGTGCTGCAGGACCTCCGCGACTACGCGCAGGGCAAGGGCACGCGTGTGGAGCTGCTCGACGACACGCACGTGCGCATCACGCGGCTGGTGGAGGGACCGCGCGAGCTGGTCTGGCGCGCCCACTTTGAGCCGGAGCTCATCCGCCAGTGGATGCTCGGTCCCGACGGCTGGGAGATGACGGAGTGCGTCGCCGCGACCGAGGTCGGCCAGTCGTACCGGAACTCCTGGGCGCCGGTCGGCGACACCGAGGGCGAGCCGTTCGGTTTCGAAGGGGAGGCGCTGCTGATCGACGCGCCCCGTCGCGCCGTGACCACCGAACGGATGCAGGGCATGCCCACCGAGACCCTGAACGACCTGAACCTCTACGAGGAGGACGGCGCGACCCTCGTCACGGTGCTGATCGAGTACCCGGACAAGGAGACGCGCGACATGATCCTCGCCACCGGCATGGCCGACGGCATGGAGGCATCGTTCTCCCGCCTGGAGCGCCAGCTGCTCGCGGTCTGACCCCCCGCCCCCGCGCCATCCCGCGCCGGATCAGGCGGTCACGCCGGTCAGGCGGTTCTCTCCGGAGACCGCCTGATTCGGCGTTTCTGCCTGTACTGGGGGAACCGGGGCGCCGGGCGAGCGAAGCGGAGGCGACGGATGAGGGATAAAGTGGCGACACGATGAGGATCACGCGCCGTACTCTGCTCCTCGGCGCCGGAGCCGGTGTCGCCTCGGTGCTGCTCGCCTCCTGCACACCCGAGCCCGTGCCGACGCCCACCCCGACCCGCACGCGCGAACCGGAGCCTCCCCCCGGGGTGCCCGCCCCGGCGGGGAGCATCCGCAGCACGTGGACCACCGACCCGTTCGCCCTCGGCGCGGTCAGCTTCACCCCGGTCGGCGTGCTGTCCGACACCCGCACCGCGCTGGCCCGACCCGTCGACAAGCGGCTGTTCTTCGCGGGCGAGGCGACCGATCCGGATGCTCCCGGCACCGTGCGCGGCGCGATCAGCTCGGGGCAGCGGGCGGCGGACGAGCTCCTGATCCCGGCGACCTCGGGAGAGCGCATCGCCGTGATCGGGGCAGGGCTCGCCGGAGCCACCGCCGCGGCCCGACTCGCGGAGAGCGGGATGCAGGTGACGGTGTTCGAGGCGCGGGACCGCGTCGGCGGCCGTGTCCTCTCGCGCGAGGACGACTCCTGGCCGCTCCCGGTGCAGCTCGGCGCGTGGCTCTTCGGCGCGGACGACGCCGAGGTGCTCGACCGCCTGGGCGGCGGCGAGGTCGACGTCGAGGACCTGACCGGCGAGCTCTGGCGCAGCCCCGAAGGCGACACCGACCCCGTCGACCCCGAGCCCTTCACCGCCGCCGTCGCCACGGCCCAGGCCGCCCCCGAAGACTCCTCGATCGCAGACGCGCTGGCCGCGGCGGGCCTCGACCCCGCTGATCCGGGGACCGCCGCGCTGCTCGCGATCCTCGCCACCCGCACGGGCGCCGGAGCCGATGAGCTCTCCAGCTGGTTCGCACCGCCGCTGCCGACGGGAGACCTGTCCGGCGCGCGCGACAGCCTCACCCCGTTCGTGGATCAGGCGCTCGACGGCGTCCAGGTGGGCCTGAACTCCCCGGTCTCCCGACTCGCCTACGACGACAGCGGGGTCAGCGTGCGCCTCGGCACGGGCGAGGCGATGTCGTTCGACCGGGTGCTGGTGACCGTGCCGCTGGGTGTGCTGCAGGATCGTGCGATCGAGTTCGATCCGCCGCTGCCCTTCTCGAACCGCGGCGCGATCTCCGCCCTCGGCATGGGCGCGATCGAGACCGTGTGGCTGCGGTGGGACGAGCCGTTCTGGGAGAACGAGGAGGCCATCTGGCACTCGGTGGGCGCCGACGTGGCCATCCCGACCTGGATCAACCTGCGACCGGCGACCGGCGAGAACGTGCTGGTCGGGATCGTCGGGGGATCGGCGGCAGCGGACTTCGCGGCCCTCGACGAGGACGACGCCCTCGATGCGGCGCTCGCCTCACTCGCCCTCTACCTCTGAGTCACGCGCTCCCGGACGGCGAGGGCGTCCGGCGCAGGTCCCTGCGCCGCATCCTCCTCGCCGCCGCGTCGTCTCGGCAGCGGCATCCGGCTGATCAGGACGAGCGCGCAGGCCACCACCGCGAACGTGCCGAGAGCGATCGCGGAGGAGACGAGGAATTCGAGCGGTCCGCTCACCTGTCGGGGGTCGAGGAAGTAGTACGGGTACCAGCCGATCATCGGCCCGCGGACCATCGTGAACACGCCCCACAGCACCGGGTAGGCGAGCGTGATCGGCACCACCCGCCAGGGGACGGAGCGGTGACCGGGAGCGAGCGCCCAGGCGGCGACCGTCACCGCCGGAAGCCAGAAGTGCAGCACCTGGTCCGACCAGGGCACGTCGATGCGGATCCCCCGGAGCCCGGCCTGCCACACGAGGATCGCGAAGACGAGCCCGGCCGTGATCGTCCAGGTGAGCACGAGCGCCAGGGCGACCGTGAGCCACCGCGGATCGCGTGCTGTGCGGAGGGCGATGACACCGGCGATCGACAGCAGCACCACGAACGCGATGTTGGACTGGTTGGTCAGGTAGGCGAAGAAGTTCTGGCTCGCGATGGTGTGGGATGCGAGACCCCACGCGAGGCGATGGATCAGCGCCACGAGGCAGACGACGGCGGCGGCGAGGCGGAGCAGGCCGAAGACGGTGCGGGCCTTCACCGCTGCGTCACCACCCATTCCGTCATCCGCCGAGTCTACGGATCGCGGGTCAGCGGATCATCGAGAGCAGGAGTCGTCCGGCCTCGTCGCGCGTCGGCGCGGTGAACATCGGCAGCGCCAGCACGTAGCGGCCGAACAGGAATCCGACGACGGCCACGGCGATGCGGCGGGCATGCTCGCGACCGAAGTCGACGGCGAGCGGCTCGAAGACGGAGCGTTGGATGTAGTCGCCGATCGCGTCGGACGAGCCGTCGCCGGACGCCAGCCGCCGCGCGAACTCGGCGAGTCGAGTGCCGTGCTCCTGGTGCTCCCAGACCGCGAGGATGCCGTGAGCAAGGCGCGACAGATCGACTCGTCCGCCCTCGTCGCGGGACAGGGCGATGACGTCGTGCGGCGCGGCACGCAACGCGATCGCCGCGGCCACCAGCTGCTCTCGCGAGCCGAAGTGATAATTGACCAGGGAGTGGCTGACGCCGACCTCGGCGGCGAGGTCCCTGGACGAGACGGTCGGCAGGTCGCCCGCGTCGAAATGGCGTTGGGCGGCATCCAGGAGCCGCTGTCGCACGGTCGACGGCCCCCGTGGGCGCCCGGCTCGTTTATCGACCATGCTCGCATCGTTGCACGGAGCGATGCACGCTTTCCCCATGGACACGGAGATCGAGACGGATGCCGTCATCGTCGGCGGCGGGCCCGCAGGACTCATGCTGGGGCTTCTGCTGGTGCGCCGCGGCCTCGACGTCACGGTGATCGAGAAGCACGCCGACTTCCTGCGGGATTTCCGCGGCGACACGATCCACCCCTCGACGCAGCAGCTGCTCGCAGAGCTCGGCCTCCTCGACGAGTTCCTGGCCCGTCCGCACGCCGACATGTCGCGGGTCACTCTCAGCTGGCACGGCGCCGAGTTGACGCTCGCCGACTTCTCCCGTCTGCCGACCGCGAGGCGGGTGATGACGTTCATGCCGCAGTGGGACTTCCTCGATCTGCTGGCGGATGCCGCGGGCCGGCGCCCCGGGTTCCATCTGCTCCGGTCGACGCGGGTGGCGGGTGTGACCAGGGAGAACGGGCGGATCGTCGGCGTCACGGGCACCGGACCAGACGGCGCGGTCGACGTGCGCGCCCGCGTCGTCGTCGACGCATCCGGGCGCGATTCCGAGGTCCGAGCCGCGGCGGGCCTGACGCCCGTCGGGGTGGCGGCCGCGATGGATGTGCTCTGGTTCCGGCTGCCGAAGCACCCGGGAGAGACGCATCCGTTCATCCAGGCGGGCGAGGGGATGATCATCACGATCGACCGCGGGGAGTTCCTCCAGATCGCGCATGTGATCCCCGCCGGGACCTGGACCGGATCGACGGACGATGTGCAGCGGATGATCCAGCGGGTGCGCCGCATCGCCCCCGGGCTCGGAGCCGCCGCGGCCGATCTGACCGGCGAGGATGTGCACCTGCTGCGCGTGCGGCTCGAGCGCCTGCGTCGCTGGTGGAGCGACGGCCTGCTGTGCATCGGCGATGCCGCCCACGCCATGTCCCCGGCCGGAGGCGTGGGCATCAACCTCGCGATCCAGGATGCGGTGGCCGCCGCGCGCGTCCTCGGTCCGGCGCTGGAGCGGGGGACACCCCGCATCCGCGACCTTCGACGCGTGCAGCGCCGACGCACCTGGCCGGTCGTCGTCACGCAGGGAGTGCAGCGGATCCTGCAGCGTCCGCTGCTCGCCTCCACGCCGGTCGGCGCACCGCTTCCCGTCCCGCTGCGGCTGCTGCGCGATCATCCGGCGCTGACGCGGGTCACCGGGCGGTTCGTGGGACTGGGAGCCCGGCCGGAGCGACTGTGACGGGGGCGGTCGCGGGCGTCAGCGGCGAGCGGGGCGGGTCGACCACAGGGCCAGTGCGACGAGCACGGGCTGGAAGAACAGCCGCACGAACCGCTTCATGTCCGTGTCGAGTCCGAAGCCGTCGCGGTGATGCATCCACTGCGCCACGTTGCCCGGGAACACGGCGATGAAGAACAGGGCCGCGATCCGCCCGACCGCGCGTCGGCGCCGATGCGCCCAGAGCAGCGCCGATCCCAGCGCGATCTCGGCCACGCCGGACGCGAGCACCGTCGCATCCGGATCGAGGGGCAGGGATTCGGGCACCTGCGCCTGGAACTCCTTCCGCGCCACCGTGAGGTGCGACACTCCCGCGAAGACGAGGGAGGAACCGAGGAAGATGCGGCCGATGGTGCGAGCGGGAGTCGACATGGTGCGAGTGTACGCGCCGACGCGGGGTGCGGCGCCGGTGCCTCAGATCAGACGGCGCAGAGCCTCTTCCAGGGTGACCCCCTGCGCCTCGGCGCGGTCGCGCAGCCGGGCGTGCTCGTCGGAGGAGAGCGGGATGCGCACCTCGATCGGGTCGTCCACGGGGGCGTCGAGACCGTCGAGCAGGTCGGATGCCTCGGCCCAGAGCGGCTCTGCGGCAGCGGGGGCCGGTGTCGCAGTCGGTGCCGGATCGGGAGCGGGGGCGGCGGCTGCGGCCACGGAGGCGGACGCGGCCACGGCGGCTCCGGCATCCGTCGCCAGCGTGAACCCGGGGCCACGACGCGGCTCCTGCTTCTGCTGGTACGCCTTGGCCGCGGCGTTCGCGCGCTCGTCCGCGGCCTCGTTCAGGGGGTGCCCCGCGTGTCCCTTGACCCAGGAGAACTCCACGTCGCGGCCGCGGATCGCCTCATCGATCCCCTCCAGCAGGTCACGGTTGAGCACCGGGCCGCCGTCGGACTTGCGCCATCCGCGCCGCTTCCATCCCGGCATCCACTTGGTCACGGAGTCGATCACGTAGCGGCTGTCGCATTCGATGAGCAGCTTCTCGTCGGTGCCGGCCGTCGCGCGCAGCAGTTCGAGCACCGCACGCAGCTCGCCCTGGTTGTTCGTCCCGTGCGGGGAGCCGCCGGCCGCCCAGTTGGCTTCGTCGATGTACCAGGCCCAGCCGTTGGGGCCGGGGTTTCCCAGGGCGGAGCCGTCTGCGGCGGCGGTGATCGTCATCCCTCCACCGTAGCCGCGGGCGGGTGCGTGCCCGTGCCACCGCCGTTTCGCACCGAGGTCGCAGCGGAGGGGCGCAGGGATGCGACGCGAGCGCGAATCTGCGGCGGGGTCAGTCCTCGGGCTCTCCGGTCTCCGCGCGCTCCTCGGCAGGGGGCGGGGGCGGCGCGACGGGGAACAGGATCGAGCTGAGGTCGCCGCTGGTCTCGGCCCCGAGGCCGATCGAGAGCGGATCGACCACGGGGGCGGTGTCCAGCTGATCCGACTCCGAGTGCTCGAGCGGCTCGGAGGGCAGAGCCCACGGGTTCTCTTCTTCTTCAGGCTTGTGCTGGAACAGTCCCATGCGGTCCATTGTGACCCCCGGAGGGGGTAGCCGGGTCTGATTCACACCGGATTGATCGGATGCCGGTGCCTGCGCGATCCGTCAGGCAGCGGCAGCGCGGACGGCCTGGACGAGCGCGAGCCAGGGGCCGTCCAGGGCAGAGTCCGGGAGCTCGCGCTCGCGGCGCTCGGAAGGGGTGCGGGCGCGGATCCGCCAGACGAAGCGGTCGGCGCCGGTGTCGGCATCCGTCTCCTGGTCCCAGGGGCAGCGGTCGATCAGGTCGATCCACTCCGACGCGTCCGACGATTCCACCTCGACCCGCCACTGCCGGCGGATCCCCGCGATGCCGCCGGAGCGCACCACCGCGACCACGACCTGCGGGTCAGTCGGCGGAGGGGACTCGCTCATCCTCATAGACTCCCACGGCCGTCCACGCGCGTCGAGCCGCTGCGACCGTGGCGCGGTCGATGGCCTCGGCGGCGGAGACCGTGGCGTCAGCGAACTCGGTGAACGTCGCGGTGTCGGACAGCCCGCCGGTCAGCGCCCGATACCAGACCGTGCCAGCGCGCTCCCAGGCGTTGCCGCCGAGATCGCGGGCGAACAGGGCGAAGGCCCGGTTCGGGATGCCGGAGTTGATGTGCACCCCGCCGTTGTCCTCCGTCGTGCGGACGAAGCCGCTCATGTGGTCGGGCTGCGGGTCTTTGCCGAGCTCATCGTCGTCGTAGGCCGTGCCCGGAGCGATCATCGACCGCAGGGCCGCACCCTCGACGGCGTCGGTGAAGATCTCGGCGCCGATGAGCCAGCTGGCCTGGTCGGCGGTCTGCCCGAGGGCGTACTGCTCGGTCAGGGCGCCGAAAACATCGGCGATCGACTCGTTCAGGGCGCCGGGCTGGCCCTGGTATTCGAGGTTGGCCGTGTGCTGCACGACCCCGTGTGCGAGTTCGTGGCCGATCACGGTGAGAGACGCGGTGAACCCCTGGAACACCTCGCCGTCGCCGTCGCCGAACACCATGCGCTCGCCGTCCCAGAAGGCGTTGTCGTAGTCGACGCCGTAGTGCACCGTCGCGTCGAGCGGCGCGCCGGCATCGTCGAGCGAGTTGCGGCCGAACGCCGCGAGCAGCATCTCGAACGTCGCCCCGAGGCCGTCGAAGGCCTCGTTCACCGCGGCGTCTTCGACCGGGGCGTCGTCTTCGCCGCGCACGATCGCCCCCGGGAGCTGCTGCGTGTTGCCGGCGTCGCTGATGGTGCGGTTCGGCGCATCGGAGAGCTGCGCGACGAGGTCGCCGTTCTCGTCGATCGAGAGGTCGATGCGGGCGCGGAACGGCGGGCGCCCCGCGGTCAGCGTCTGCCGGGCGGCGGCCGCGGCCTTCGGGAAGCGGCCGGACTCGGCGAGGCGCGCCAGCAGATAGGAGGGAATCACTCCGTGACGTACCGCCGCTGTGCTGCTCATGCTGCGACCCTACGCCGGGGTGGCGACGTTCGCGCGCATCCGTCTCCGACGCCCGGACCCACGCGGCATCGGACTTCCGACTTGAGGATGAGAATCATTCTCAATAGGGTGAGAGAGCCATGACACGCTCCGCTCCCCGCCTCGCCGTCGCCTCCGCCGGACTCGCGCTCCTGCTCACCCTCGCCTCCTGCGCGGTCGCCCCGACGCCCCGCCCGGCCACCACCGAGGTTCACGGCTTCGACGCCGGGGGTGCCGCCGAGGTCGCCTCCCCTGCCCTCGCGCTCGTCATCGCCGACGAGGAGGGAGCGCTCACCCTGATCGACCTCGACACCGAGGAGCGGGAGAAGTTCGCATCCCCCGGAGACGTGACCGCGGTGTCCGGCGACGGGCGCCTGATCTACCGGGCTCTCGCAGACGACGCCGGCGTCGAGGTGATCGACACCGCACGCTGGACCGTTCCGCACGGCGACCACACCCATTCGTTCCGCGGCGACGCGCGGTCGCGGGGAACGCTCGACGGCACCGGCGACGTGCGCGTGACCGCAGGAGGGCAGCGTGCGTCCGTCGCGTTCGGCGGCTCGAGCCTCGTGGTCCTCGACCATGAGGAGCTCGGCGCGGGGCTCGAGTCCGCGGACCCGGTCGCCGTCATGCACACCGGCCCGGTGGTGCCGTTCGCCGGCGGGCTGCTCGTGCCCGCCGACAGGGCGGTCGCGGCGACCGATCTCTCCGGCGCCGCGCTCGATGCATCCGCGCCCTGCCTCGACGCTTCCGACGCGGACGTCACCCGCGTCGGCGCCGTGTTCGCGTGCCCCGACGGCGCTGTGCTGTTCACCCGCGAGGTGGGGGGAACCGTCGCCGCCGAGGTCATCCCCTTCCCCGCGGATGCTCCTCCGGCGACCGACCTCGCCGGGCGAACCGATCGTCCTGATCTCGCCGGCGTCGCCGGTTCCGCGGGGGCCTGGCTGCTCGACGTCCGGCAGCGCCGCTGGACGTTCCTGCACTCCGATGTGCCGCTGCTGCGTGCCGTCGCCGTGGGCGATGACGACAGCCGCACGGTCGCGGTCGACGCCGAAGGGTGGGTGCGGATCCTGGCAGCGGACGGCTCGGTGCTCGCACGGACGGAACCGCTGCTCGCGGATGCCGTCTCCGACCCGGCGCTGCGCGAGCGGGTGCAGCTCGTCGTCGGCGGGCGGCACGCGTACCTCGCAGACCCCGCTCTCGGCGCCGTGCACGAGATCGACCACACCGACGCGCGCATCACCCGTTCCTTCGACGATCTCGACCCCTCGTTCCTCCAGCTCGTCGGCTGACCCGAGTCTTCGGCGGCCCCGGTCGTCACCGCGCACCCGCGCACCCACCACACAGAGAAGGAGACCACCCATGTCCCGACCCCGCACCCGCTTCGCGCTCGCCGCGTTCGGCGCGCTCGCCGTCGCGGCGCTCGCCGGATGCGCCGGCGCCGCCCCCGCCGGCTCCTCGGCCGACGCCCCGAGCGGCGAACAGCATGACGGCGACACGCGCGTCGCCGTCACCTACGACGGAGGAGTCCTGGTGCTCGACGGGAAGACCCTCGAGACGATCGGGGAGGCGCCGCTCGGCGGCTTCCTGCGCGTCAACAGCGCCGGCGATCACGACGGTCACGTCTTCGTCACCGCGGAAGACGGCTTCCACGTCCTCGACAGCGGCCTCGCCTCCGACGCCGTGGAATTCACGGGCGAGGTGTTCGAAGCCGTCGCAGCCGGCCACGCCACTCCGCATGCCGGACGCACGGCCCTGTTCGACGACGGCACAGGCGAGGTGCGCGTGTTCGACACGGACGCCATCGGCACCGGCACGCTCCCCGAGGTGGACACCCTCACCTCCGAGGCGGCCCACCACGGGGTCGCCATCGAACTCGCCGACGGCACCGTCCTGTCGACGATCGGCACCGCCGAGGCGCGTTCGGGTGTCCGGCATCTGGCTGCCGACGGCACCGAGCTCGCCCGCAGCGAGCAGTGCCCCAGCGTGCACGGCGAAGGAGCCCTGAAGGACGAGGTCGTCATGTTCGGATGCGAGGACGGCGTGCTGCTCTTCGACGACGGCGCGTTCACCAAGATCGAGGCGCCCGACCCGTTCGGTCGCACCGGGAACGCCTACGTGTCCGAGACCAGCTCGATCGCCTTCGGCGACTACAAGACCGACCCGGATGCGGAGGGATACCTGCTGTCGCAGCTCGTCCGGATCGACGCGGACTCCCGGACGCTGTCGGTCGTCGACCTGCCGGACGGCGTGGAGTACACGTGGCGCGGGGTCGGGCGCAGCGCCCACGATGACGTCGTCGTGCTCGGCGCGGACGGGGCGCTGACCGTGCTCGACGAGGCCGGCGCGCCGGTGGACTCGTGGCAGGTCATCGATCCGTGGGAGAGCCCGACCGAGTGGCAGCAGCCGCACCCTGGCCTGCGCGTGGTGGGGGATGTCGCGTACGTGACCGAGCCGGCGAAGAAGCGCATCCTCGCGGTCGATCTGCACACCGGCGAGGTGGCGGCGGAAGCCACGCTGGATGTCGTGCCGAACGAGTTCGTCGTCGTGGGAGCCGCGGGCCACTGAGTCCCCTCGAAGGGCGGGCCGGCGCGGCCCGCCCTTCGTCGTCCCCTGAGGTCAGTCGCGCTCGATGCTCAGCACGGTCGTGCGGAGGCCGTCGGACTCGTGCTGCACCGGCATGCCGGGGTGGTCGATCGAGAACCAGAAGACGCCGTCCGCGGTGTCGTAGCGCCGACACGTGAGATCGCCCAGCGGAGTGCTCAGGGCCACCGTCGAGACGCTGGTCGTCTCCGCGTCGAAGGCCGCATGGCTCTGCAGCTCGACCCAGGTCACCCGGTTCGACACGACGGCCTTCGGATCGTCGACGGCCCAGCGGTCGAGGGTGGCGCCCTCGTCGTCGGTGTCGTGGAAACGGTTCACGTGCTCGCCGAGCGGACCGTCGGGGCCTTCCAGCAGCAGGTGGACGGTCGTGCCCGCTCCCGTCGCATCGCGGATCTCGGCGGCGGTGAACGGCGTCGGCAGGAGCCCTGGTCCGAGGAGGTGGGGATCGGTCATGAGGACAGTCTGCGCCATGATCCTCCGAGGCGCCGGGTCCCGACTGCGGGCGTCGAGTGCACGGGATCTCGACGAGTGCACGGCTTCGTCGCGTCGTTAGGCCGTGCGCTCGGCGACGAGCCGTGCACTCGACGACCGACGACCGGCAACCGACGGCGGGCGTGCTCGGCGCCGGGCGGATGCCCAGGACACTCGCGTAAAATCAGGACAATGACCGACGCCCCCTCCGACGCTGCACCCGACCTCGGACCGGGCATCGACCCCGAAGACCTCGCCACGACGCTGCGCGTGCTGGCCGAACTGCACGAGATCGACAACGAGCACCCCGACTTCGTCGCCGTGCGCCATGCGACCGCGGCGATGTTCAAGGCCGTCAAGCGCGTGCGGCGCAAGGAGATCCGCGACGCGATCGCGGAGGCCGACAAGGCCGTCGTCGCCCGCACCGCCACCGGGGCGCCGGACCGCATCGACGACGAGACGCGCGGCAACGACCTCGCCACCAGCGTGGTCGACGCCCCGATCGCCGGCGAGCTCTTGAAGCCGCGCAACTGCTACATCTGCAAGCAGCCCTACACGCTCGTCGACGCCTTCTACCACCAGCTCTGCCCGGACTGCGCCCGCTTCAGTCACGGCAAGCGCAACGCCCGCACCGACCTCACCGGCAAGCGTGCCCTGCTCACCGGCGGCCGCGCCAAGATCGGCATGCACATCGCGCTGCGGCTGCTCCGCGACGGCGCCCACACCACGATCACGACCCGCTTCCCGCGCGACGCCGTGCGCCGCTTCTCGGCTCTTCCCGACTCGGCGGACTGGCTGCACCGGCTGCGGGTGGTCGGGATCGATCTGCGCGACCCCGCCCAGGTGATCGGTCTCGCCGACTCGGTCGCGGCCCAGGGCCCGCTCGACATCCTGATCAACAACGCCGCGCAGACCGTGCGCCGCTCACCCGGCGCGTACTCGCTTCTCGCGGATGCCGAGCTGCAGCCGCTTCCCGATGGACCGCTGCCCGAGATGGAGACGTTCGGGCACACGGCCGACCCGCACCCGCAGGCGCTGCAGGCTTCGGTCGACGCGCACCCGCTGCTCTCCGTCGCAGCCCTCGGCGGCACGGTCGCCGAGCAGGGCGGCCAGGCGCTCACGGCCGAAGACCTCGCGCGGCTCGCGATGGCCCCCGGATCCTCCTCGCTCGAGAAGCACGCCGACGGCACCGCGATCGACGCCGGCGGACTCGTGCCCGACGTGAACCGCGTGAATAGCTGGGTGCAGTCGATCGATCAGGTCGATCCGCTCGAGATGCTCGAGGTGCAGCTCGCCAATACGACGGCGCCGTTCCTGCTGATCAGCCGCCTGCGCGCCTCGATGGCCGCGTCATCGGCGCACCGCAAGTACGTGGTGAACGTCTCGGCCATGGAGGGCCAGTTCTCGCGCCGCTACAAGGGCCCTGGCCACCCGCACACGAAC
This sequence comes from Microbacterium algeriense, assembly GCF_008868005.1. Classification (GTDB taxonomy): domain Bacteria; phylum Actinomycetota; class Actinomycetes; order Actinomycetales; family Microbacteriaceae; genus Microbacterium; species Microbacterium algeriense. The sequence continues at coordinate 658,076 of NZ_WAAO01000003.1, read as the reverse complement.
ATGGCCAAGGCCGCACTGAACATGCTCACCCGCACCAGCGCCGGCGAGATGCTCGAGAAGGACGGCATCCTGATGACCGCCGTCGACACCGGGTGGATCACCGACGAGCGCCCGCATTACACGAAGGTGCGCCTCGCCGAAGAGGGCTTCCACGCCCCGCTCGACCTGGTCGACGGTGCCGCCCGCGTGTACGACCCGATCGTGCGCGGCGAGGCGGGCGAAGACATCCACGGCGTGTTCCTGAAGGACTACGAACCCAGCCCCTGGTGAGCGCCTCCGGCTAGTGGGCGCGTTCGGCGAGGTTCGCCGAGGCCCAGCGGCCGAGCTGATCGAGGATCGGCAGGAGTCCCTCGCCGCTGGACGTGAGCGCGTAGGAGACCGCGACGGGAGGGCCGGCGTCGACGGTGCGGGCGACCAGCCCGGCGTCGGCGAGTTCGGCCAGCCGGTCGGACAGCACGGTGTCGCTGATACCGCCCACCGCGCGGCGGAGCGTCACGAAGCTCGAGGGGCCGCCGCCGAGCGACGACACGATCATGCCGTTCCACCGTTTCCCGAGCACGGTGAAGGCCAGGGTGACGGCGGTATCGCACACCTGACGCTCTTCGTCGATCTCGGACATGCGCCCATCCTACCCGTGCTACGTTAACCGATGCCGCTAAGAAAAACCTAGCGACTACGAAAACGAGAGGTAGGCCCATGTCCCTGTTCCGCCTGGATGCCAGCATCCTTCCCGCGTCGTCCGCCAGCCGTGCGCTCGCCGACATCGTCGAGGCCGAGTGGACCGCGTCGCACCCCGACTCCACCGTCACCCGCCGCGATCTGGCGAGCGACCCGGTGCCCGCGACCGCGTGGGCTGATGCCGTGACCGGCGGCTTCGTCGACGAGGCCCAGCGGACCCCCGCGCAGAACGAGGCCCGCGCCCTCGCGACGCAGTTCGCCGATGAGCTCATCGGCGCCGACGCGCTGCTGTTCGCGGTGCCGCTGTACAACTACGGCGTCTCGCAGCACTTCAAGACCTGGTTCGACCTGGCCTACACCGACCCGCGCATCGATCCGACCGGCACCGCCCTGAACGGCAAGCCCGCCACGCTCGTCACGGTCCTCGGCGGCAACTACGCTCCCGGTTCGCCCAAGGAGGGCTGGGACCACTCGACCGGCTGGCTGCGCCGTGTGCTCGAAGACGTCTGGGGTCTCGACCTGCGGGTCGTGCAGCGCCCGTTCACACTGGTCGGCGTCAACCCGGCGCTCGACGCGTTCGCCGACACCGCGCGCGAGCTCAAGGAGAACGCCGAGGCCGACGCCCGCACCTACGGCCGGGAGCTCGCCGCGACGCGCGATCCTCGCGTGGCCTGAGTCTCTCCGTACACCTGTCGGGCGGACGGACGGATGTCGGACCGGAAACCGCGTTCCGGTCCGACATCCGTGAAACCGTCCGACATCCGGCACCCGGCACCCGACACCCGACACCCGGCACGCACCCGGCACGGGTGTGGGGGGTCAGGACAGGGCGGCGGGATAGGGGTGCGGGAGCCAGACCGTCACTATGAGGCCGCCCTCCGCGCGGGGCGTGAGCACCAGGGTGCCCCCGTGCGCCTGCGTGAGGCGGTCGACGATCGCGAGGCCGAGCCCTGCGCCGCCGTGATCCTCGTCGCGGGTGCGGTCCGCTCCCCGCTGGAACGGCTCCACCAGGGTCGCCACGCGGTGGGCGGGCACCACATCGCCGGTGTTCTCGACGACGAGCGCGACCGCGTGCGGCAGCGCATGCGTGCGCACGGCGATCGAGCCGCCCGAGGGCAGGTTGTGCACGATCGCGTTGACGACGAGGTTCGTGACCAGCTGCGGAAGCAGCGCGGACGACCCGAGCGCGGGTGCCGACGCTCCGCTCACCTCCACCGAGACGCCCCGGCGATCCGCGAGCGGCAGCAGGACCTCGACGGCCTCCTCCGCGAGCAGGGACAGATCCAGGACCTCGCGACGGAACGTGCGCTGGTCGGCCTTGCTGAGCAGGAGCAGGGCCTCGGTCAAGCCGATCGCGCGGCTGTTGACCTCCTGCAGCCGTGCGATGAGCGCATCGACGTCGCGGTCGGGGTCGTCCCGTGCGACCTCGAGCATGGCCTGTGTGATCGCCAGCGGGGTTCTGAGCTCGTGCGAGGCGTTGGCCGCGAACCGCTGCTGCTCGGCGACGTGGGCCTCGAGCTGCTCGAGCATCGAGTCGAAGACGTCGGCGAGGTCCCGGAACTCGTCCCGCGGACCGGGGAGCGCCACCCGGTGGGACAGCGATCCCTGGGCCGCGAGCCGCGCCGCGTCGCCGATGCGCTCGAGAGGGGCCAGCATCCGCCCGGCGAGGATCCACCCGCCACCGAGGCCGATCGCGAGCAGGACGATCATCGCGATCGTGACGACGGGAACGAAGGCTCTCGTCAGATCACTCCGGTTGGGGAACACGTTGACGGTGTCGGGGACGTACCTCAGGAGGTAGAGGACGACCACGGCGAGCAGCAGCACCCCGGACACGACGACGACGCCCGCATAGCTCAGGGTCAGCTTGAGGCGGGCGCTCATCCCGGGGCGGCGTCTAGGCATCCGCGTCCGTTCCGATCCGATACCCGACACCGGGCACGGTGAGGATGATCCAGGGCTCGCCGAGCCGCTTGCGCAGGGAGGAGACGGTGATGCGGACGGCGTTCGTGAACGGATCCGCGTTCTCGTCCCAGGCGCGCTCGAGCAGCTCCTCGGCACTGACGACGCCGCCGTCGGCATCGACGAGCACCTCCAGCACGGCGAACTGCTTGCGGGTGAGCGCCACATATCGGTCGTCGCGGTAGACCTCGCGACGGAACGGGTCGAGACGGAGCCCGGCCACCTCCAGCACGGGGGGCCGCGAACGCTGGCGTCGACGATCGAGAGCCCGCAGTCGCAGCACGAGCTCGCGCATCTCGAACGGCTTGGTCAGGTAGTCGTCGGCGCCGATCTCGAAGCCGCTCGCCTTGTCGTCCAGGCGGTCGGCAGCGGTGAGCATGAGGATCGGGATGCCGCTGCCGGACGCCACGATCCACCGGGCGATGTCGTCGCCGGAGGGACCGGGCACGTCGCGGTCGAGCACGGCGATGTCGTAGGAGTTGATGCCCAGCAGCTCCAGGGCGGTGTCGCCGTCGCCCGCGATGTCGGCGGCGATCGCCTCCAGGCGCAGGCCGTCGCGCACCGCCTCGGCGAGGTAGGGCTCGTCCTCGACGATCAGCACACGCATGGCAGCGATCCTACGCACCTCGGCATATCGGGAGCATATGGAAAAGCGCATACGCCCTCGCAACCGGCGCCCTTCTTCACTGGGAGCATGAACACCCGCACCATCCCCCACTCCTCACGGCGCCGCCGACGCCGCATCGCCGTCGTGCTGACCGCGCTCGCCTCCGCCGTGGTCATCGCGTTCGCCGTGCAGCAGTCGCTGGCTGCGGCATCCGCCGATGCCGTCCAGGAGGGCACGTCCCCCGCCGCGCCTCCGGCGCCGTCCGAGCAGATCGACGGCACGGTCATCGCCCCGAGCGAAGCCGACGGGGTGATCCGCGACGGCGACCAGCCCACGGTCTTCGACGTGGACCGGGTGGCGGTCGGCAACCTCGACCCCGCCCTCCTCGCGGCGCTGCAGCGGGCGGCGACCGACGCGGAGGGCGACGGCGTCACGTTCCTCGTGAACAGCGGCTGGCGCTCGCCAGCCCTGCAGGAGCGGCTGCTGCAGGACGCGATCGCCGAGTACGGCTCCGAGGCCGAGGCACGGCGCTGGGTGGCGACCGCGGAGACCTCAGCCCACGTGTCGGGAGATGCAGTCGACCTGGGTCCGCTTCCCACGCTCGACTGGATCGCCCAGCGCGGATGGCGCTACGGGCTCTGCCAGATCTACGGCAACGAGTCCTGGCACTACGAGCTCCGCCCCGAGGCCGTGACCGACGGCTGCCCCGAGATGTACACCGACCCCACCGAAGACCCGAGGATGCAGCCATGACCGCCCTTCTCCTGCCGCCGCGCGCGACGACCACCCGCCTGCAGGCGCCGATGCTGCGCACCCTGCCGGAAGCCGTCGCGGAGAACGTCCGCCGGGTGCGAAGCCGGACCGCCGTCCCCATCATGGCCGTCGTCAAGGCGGACGGATACGGGCACGGCGCCGCCGCAGTGGCCCGGTCGGCCGTCGATGCGGGCGCCGCGTGGCTGGGGGTCACCGATGTCGCGGAGGGCGTCGCGCTCCGCGATGCCGGACTCGAGGTGCCGATCCTGACCTGGCTCAACCCGGCCGGGGTCGACGCGACGACGGCCGCCCACGCGCGGATCGACGTCGCGGTCGGCTCGGTCGACGAGCTGCGCCGACTGATCGCGGATGCGGCCGAGCCCGTGCGCATCCACCTGCACCTGGACACCGGGATGGCCCGCGGAGGGTGCCCGTTCGGGGAGTGGCCGGAGCTGCTCCGCGTCGCCAGGGCAGGGCGGGGCAGGGTGGAGGTCGTCGGGGTGATGGGGCACCTGCCGCGAGCGGACGAGGCCGACCCTGCAGCGAACGCCGCGGCAGTACTGCGCATGCGCCAGGGGAGGGATGCCGTGCTGCGGGCAGGCTTCGGACCGGTCATCGTCCATCTGGCCGCGACAGCGGGCGCGCTCACCGACCCCGCCACGCACTTCGGCATGGTGCGGATCGGGGCGGGGCTGGTCGGCATCGATCCGTCCGAGACGACCGAGCTGGCCGGAGCGTCGCGGTGGACGGCCCCGGTCGTGCACAGCGCGCGGATCGCGGCGGGGACCGCGGTCGGCTACGGCGGCGACCACGTCGCCGAGCGGGAGACGCACCTCAGTGTGATCGGCGTGGGATATGCGGACGGCATCCCCCGCGAACTCTCACCCGGAGCCGGTGTGGCGATCGGTGGCGTGCGGCATCCGATCGTCGGACGCGTCTCGATGGACCAGATCGTCGTCGACACGGGGCCGGTGATGTTCCCCCGGGGTGAGGTGGCGACCGTGTTCGGACCGGAGGGAGGGCCGGTGCCGTCGATCCAGGAATGGGCCCAGTGGGCGGGAACGATCCCGCACACGATCGTCACGGGCATCGGGAACCGCGTGCAGAGGAGTGCGGCATGACGACGAAGGTGCTGGTCATCGGCGGCGGGCAGAACGCCGAACACGAGGTGTCGCTCGCCTCGGCCGCTGCCGTCGCGGCCGCCCTGCGACTGGGAGACCACGAGGTCACGAGCGTCACGATCGACCGGGAGGGCGTGTGGCGTGCGGACGGCCTGCCGAACGGGGGCACGGTCGCCGACTCGCTCGCGCAGGCTCTTCCCCTGCTCGCCCGCACGGACGTGGTGTTCCCTGCTGTGCACGGCGCGCTCGGGGAGGACGGTGCCCTCGCCGCCCTGTGCGCGCTCGCCGGGGTGCGCGTGGTGGGGTCCGCGCTGCGGGCGGGAGCGATCGGCATGGACAAGTGGGCCACCAAGCTCGTGGCCGCCGCCGTCGGACTCGGCACCGCGCGGGGACGCCTCATCGCGGCGGACGACATCGGCGACGTGGAGTTTGAGGGGGACGTCGTGGTGAAGCCGGTGTCGGCCGGATCGAGCCACGGGGTGAGCCTGGTCACCGAGGAGGATCGGCTGTTGGAGGCGCTGCGCGAGGCGGCGCGCTTCGACCGGAGGATCCTCGTCGAGGAGGTCGTGCGGGGGCGCGAGATCGACGTGGCCGTGCTGCGCGAGAAGGGCGGCATCCGATGGGCGGCCCCTCCGCTGGAGATCCACACCGCCGGACTGTTCGACACCGCGACGAAGTACGACGGCAGCGCACGATTCACCGTGCCGGCGCAGCTCACCGCGGCGGAGAGCACCGCGCTCAAGCGGGCGGCCATCGCCCTGTTCGATGCGCTGGGATGCGACGGCGTCGCGCGGATGGACTTCTTCCTCACCGACGGGGGGCCCGTGCTGAACGAGGTCAACACGATGCCGGGGCTGACCGCGGCCTCGCAGGTGCCGCGGATGTTCGCGGCCGCCGGCGTGGACTACGTCGACCTCGTGGGACGGCTCGTGCGCGCCGCGGTGTGAGAGGGCCTCGACAAGCGGCGGGCGGAGGCGGATGCTGGACCCATGGCAGCTTTCACGACGGACAACGCGTTCAGCGGATTCAGCGTCGACGACATCGACGCGGCGAAGGAGTTCTACGGCACGACCCTCGGGCTCGACGTGGAGGTCAATGCGATGGGGTTCCTCGATCTGAAGCTGCCGCGCGGCGGCTCGATCCTCGTGTACGCGAAGCCGAACCACACCCCGGCGAGCTTCACGATCCTGAACTTCCCGGTGGCGGACGTCGACGCCGCGGTGGACGAGCTCAACGACCGAGGCGTGCAGACGAAGATCTACAGCGACGACGAGTTCCCGTCCGATTCGCGCGGCATCGTCCGCGGTAACGGCCAGGGCCCGGACATCGCCTGGTTCCGCGACCCCGCGGGCAACGTGCTCGCGGTGATGCAGGCCTGAGCTACAGCCGGTCCACCCCGGTCACCGTGACCACCGCCTGACCGGCCTCGTCCGACGCGGCAAGGTCGACCGTCGCGGAGATGCCCCAGTCGTGGTCGCCGGCGGGGTCGTCGAAGATCTGCCGTGCGGTCCACGCGGTCGGCCCCTCCGTGAGGATCAGCAGCTTCGAGCTGCGGGCGTCCGCGCCGGTCAGGATCTCGTCGTGGTCGGCGAAGTACCCGTCGAGCGCGTCCGACCAGGCGTCGGCGCCGAAAGCCGGATCGAGTTCGGCGAGGGCATCCACGTCTTCCCTCGCCGCGAGCTGCACCCGGCGGAACAGTTCGTTGCGCACCAGGATGCGGAAGGCGCGGAGGTTGCTCGTGAGCCGCTTGGGGGCGGGCGGGACGATCGGCTCGTCGGGCGCATGCGGGTCGAAGCGACCGTTGTCGACGCCGGCGATCAGCTCCTCCCACTCGTCGAGGAGGCTCGAGTCGACCTGGCGGACGAGTTCACCGAGCCACTCGATGAGGTCGCGCAGATCCTCGTCCTTGAGCTCCTCCGGGATGGTCTGCGAGGCCGCGCGGTAGGCGTCGGAGAGGTACCGCAGCACGACCCCTTCGGAGCGAGCGATCTTGTAGTAGGCGACATATTCTCCGAACGACATGGCTCGTTCGTACATGTCGCGGACGACGGACTTGGGGTGAAGCTCGAAGTCGCGGATCCACGGCTGCGCGGTGCTGAACACCTCGAAGGCGGCGGTCAGCAGCTCGTCGAGGGGCTTCGGGTAGGTGATCTGCTCGAGCAGCTCCATCCGCTCGTCGTACTCGATGCCCTCGGACTTCATCGCCGCGACCGCTTCGCCGCGGGCGAGGAACTCCTGCTGGCTCAGGACGGCGCGCGGATCGTCGAGCGTCGACTCCACGATCGAGATCATGTCGAGCGCGTACGACCCCGTCCCGACCCCCTGGGTCCCTGAGCCTGTCGTCCCCTGGGTCCCTGACCCTGTCGTCCCCTGGGTCCCTGAGCCTGTCGTCCCCTGGGTCCCTGAGCCTGTCGTCCCCTGGGTCCCTGAGCCTGTCGAAGGGTCGAGCAGCTCGAACGCGGCGAGGGCGAACGGGGACAGCGGCTGGTTCAGGGCGAAGTTCGGCTGCAGGTCGACCGTGAGGCGGATGTCGCCGTCTGGCGTCTTCTCGACGACGCCCGATTCGCGGAGCGTCCGGTAGATGCCGATAGCGCGGAGGGCGAGCTCGCGCTGGCGCTTCCGCGGTTCGTGGTTGTCGTATACCAGCGCGCGCATATTGGCGAAGACGTCGCCGCCACGGGCGATCACGTTGAGCATCATCGCGCTGGTGATCTGCATGTGCGAGGTCAGCGTCTCGGGAACGGCATCGATGAGCTTGCGGAAGGACGGCTCGCCCCACGACACGAAACCGTCCGGTGCCTTCTTGCGGACGATCTTGCGCTTCTTCTTCGGGTCGTCGCCGGCCTTCTTCACCGCCGCGACGTTCTCGCTCTCGTGCTCCGGCGCCTGGGCGACCACGGTGCCGGCGGTGTCGTAGCCCGCGCGACCCGCACGGCCGGCGATCTGATGGAACTCGCGCGCGTTCAGCTGTCGCATCCGGGTGCCGTCGAACTTCGTGAGCGCGGTGAGCAGCACCGTGCGGATCGGCACGTTGATCCCGACGCCGAGGGTGTCGGTGCCGCAGATCACCCGCAGCAGGCCGCGCTGGGCGAGCTGCTCCACCAGCCGCCGGTACTTCGGCAGCATGCCGGCGTGGTGCACGCCGATACCCGCACGGAGGAAGCGGGAGAGCGTCTTGCCGAACGCCGTCGTGAAGCGGAACTCGGCGATCAGGGCGGCGATCTCGTCGCGCTGCTCTCGGGTGGCGACCTTGGTGCTCGACAGCGCCTGAGCGCGTTCCATCGCGGCGGCCTGAGAGAAGTGCACGACGTAGACCGGCGCCTGCCCGGTGCTCAGCAGGTCGTCGATCGTCTCGTGGATCGGGGTCGTCTCGTAGAAGTAGTGCAGCGGGACCGGCCGCTCGACTCCGGTGACCGTGGCCGTCTCGCGTCCGGTCCGGCGGGTGAGGTCGGCGGCGAGCTCGGTGACATCGCCGAGGGTCGCCGACATCAGGATGAACTGCGCCTGCGGCAGCTCGAGCAGCGGCACCTGCCACGCCCATCCGCGGTCCGGGTCGCCGTAGAAGTGGAACTCGTCCATCACGACCCGCCCGACCTCCGCATCGGCGCCCTGGCGGAGGGCGAGGTTCGCGAGGATCTCGGCCGTGCAGCAGATGATGGGGGCGTCGGCGTTGACGGAGGAGTCGCCCGTGATCATGCCCACGTTCTCGGCACCGAACACGTCGACGAGGGCGAAGAACTTCTCGCTCACGAGGGCCTTGATGGGCGCGGTGTAGTAGCTGCGCACGCCGGCGTTGATCGCGGCGAAGTGGGCGCCGACCGCGACGAGCGACTTCCCCGTGCCGGTCGGGGTCGACAGGATCAGGTTGTTGCCCGAGATGATCTCGATGACCGCCTCGTCCTGAGCGGGGTACAGGCGGATGCCCGTCGACTCCGCCCATTCGACGAACGCCAGGTAGACCGTGTCCGCGTCTGCTCCGGCGGGAGGGGCGGCGTCGAGGAGGGAAGGCATGATCCATCGATCATCCCATCCGGCGTCGGGGGGCTCAGCGCCGGAGAGCCCTGGCCCGGTATATTCGCGCGTCGCTCGCTAGGAGGCCGCACACGCCCGTGGCATCATCGACGGACGACCGGATGCGGTGGCCGCACCGCGAAGGAGGGACGACGATGTCTGACCAGATCTACACGTTCGCCGCACTCGGGGTGTACTTCGCGGCGATGCTGCTCATCGGCTGGATCGCCTTCCGGCGCACCGGCGACCATGAGGACTACATGCTCGGCGGACGCAATCTGCCGCCGTGGGTGGCCGCGCTCAGCGCCGGGGCCTCCGACATGTCGGGCTGGCTGGTGATGGGACTCCCCGGCGCGATCTACGTCTCCGGACTCATCGAGGCCTGGATCGCGATCGGCCTCACGATCGGCGCCTACCTGAACTGGCTGCTCGTCGCTCCGAGGCTCCGCGCTTACACGCAGGTCTCCCGGAACTCGATCACGGTGCCGAGCTTCTTCGAGAACCGCCTCCGCGATACGACGCGACTGCTCCGCGTGGTCTCCGGCGTCGTCATCCTCGTGTTCTTCACCCTCTACATCTCCTCGGGCATGGTGGCCGGAGGAGTCTTCTTCGAGAGCTCCTTCGACGGCGACTACCTCACCGGGATGCTGCTGGTCACGGGGGTCACCCTCGCGTACACGCTCTTCGGCGGGTTCCTCGGCGCGTCGCTGACCGACGTCGTCCAGGGGCTGATGATGGTGATCGCGCTGATCGTGATCCCCGTCGCCGCGATCGTCGCGATCGGCGGCCTGGCGGAGACGGGCGAGCTGATCAACGAGGTCGCGCCCGACCATCTCTCGCTGCTCTCCGGAACCGCGCTCACGGGCGGCACCATCCTCGCCATCGTCTCCTCGCTCGCGTGGGGTCTCGGATACTTCGGTCAGCCCCACATCATCGTGCGCTTCATGGCGCTGCGCTCGCCGCAGGAGGCCAAGAGCGCCCGGCGCATCGGCATCTCGTGGATGATCGTCTCCCTCGGCGGCGCGGTGCTCTCGGGTCTCGTCGGCGTCGCCTACATCGCCAAGACGGGCGTCGATCTGGCCAATCCGGAGACGGTCGTGCTGCTGATGTCGCAGACGCTGCTGCATCCGTTCGTCGCCGGGCTCGTGCTGGCGGCTGTGCTCGCCGCGATCATGAGCACGATCTCCAGCCAGCTGATCGTGTGCTCCTCGGCGCTGGTGGAGGATCTGTACGGGGTCTTCCGGCGCACGCCGCCGTCGCAGAAGACGCTCATGCTGATGGGGCGACTCGGGGTGCTCGGCGTCGCGATCGTGGCGGCGGTGCTGGCGATCACCCCGAACGACACGATCCTCGGGCTCGTCTCCTTCGCGTGGGCGGGGTTCGGAGCCGCGTTCGGCCCGGTCATCCTGCTGAGCCTCTACTGGCGCAAGCTCACCAACTGGGGCGCTCTGGCGGGGATGTTCGTCGGAGCCGCGACCGTCTTCATCTGGAAGGCACTCGACACCGGGCTCTACGAGCTGCTTCCCGCCTTCGTGTTCGCCCTGATCGCGGCGGTCGCCGTGAGCCTGGTGACGTACCGGCACGACGACGAGATCCAGCAGGAGTTCACGGACACCGGCGCGATGGTGGCGCTCCCGCGCCCTCATGCCGTCGGCGACACCCCCTGACCCGCGTCCCGCCGCGCCTTCGCGCCTGTCGAGCTCAGGCGATCCCGCCACCTCAGGCGACTTTCGTCAGCATCCGCCTGACGCGGCGTGATCGCCTGATGCGGCGGGGCGGCGGATGCCGCGTCAGGAGGTGGCGGCGCGCAGCGCGATGCGGATCATGTCTCCGAACGTCTGCTCGCGCTCCTGCGCGGTGGTCTCCTCGCCGGTGACGATGTGGTCGCTGACCGTGCAGATCGCGAGGGCGCGGCGACCATGGAACGCCGCGAGCGTGTAGAGCCCGGCTGCCTCCATCTCCACGCCGAGGATGCCGTGCCGCACGAAAGGCTCCGTGGCCTCGGGGCGGGTGCTGTAGAACTGGTCGCTCGAGAACAGCTGTCCCACGTGCACGGTCGACTCGAGGGTCTCGGACTCGCTCGCCTCCACCGCGGCCCGCAGCAGCGAGAAGTCGGCGACGGGGGCGAAGTCGAGTCCGTGGAAGCGCACCCGGTTGATGCCCGAGTCGGTGCTGGCGCCGTTCGCGATGATGATGTCGCGGATCTTCACCCGCTCGGTCAGGGCGCCGCACGAACCGACACGCACGATGGTCTGCACGTCGTACTCGGTGAACAGCTCGTTCGCGTAGATCGCCATGGAGGGCTGCCCCATGCCCGACCCCTGGACGGAGACGCGGTGCCCCTCCCAGGTGCCGGTGAATCCCAGCATCCCGCGCGTCTGGCTGTACAGCTCCGCGTCGTCGAGGAACGTCTCGGCGATCCACTTCGCCCGCAGCGGGTCGCCGGGGAACAGGACGATGGGGGCGATCTGACCGGGTGCGGCGGCGATGTGCGTGCTCATGGCTTCAGCGTAGCCAGGTCCGCGTGCGCCGACTCAGGGGGTGCAGCGGGATCAGGCGGATACGCGGGAGAAGTGCCTGATCCCGCGCGAATGCCTGATCCGGCGGGGGATGCCGCGCGTGCTCAGCCCTCGCGGCGGCGGACGATCTCGCCGATCCACAGCGGCGCGAAGGGCGAGGTGCAGCCGGGTGCGGTCGGGTAGTCGGCGAGCACCTGCAGCCGCTCGCCGATCTCGAGCGCTCTGGTGCGGAGCTCGGGATGGAAGATGCCGATGTTGGCGAGGGTCTCGTTCATCGCCCACTGCAGCCGCGACGGCGCGTCCTTCAGGTCGCGCTCGATCAGGTCCAGCAGGTGCGGGAGGTCGAGGCCGGCGGAGTCCTTCGTCACGCGCACGGTCGTGAGCGACCAGGCGGCGGCCGCGACGGTGGGATCGGCGTCGTCGAACCAGCGCAGACGCAGCTCCTCCGCGTGCGGGCTCTTCTTGAGCACGTAGTTCACGAACCAGTCGTCGACCTTCGGCGGGAGGGGCTCTCGGAGCATCGCGTCGAGCTCGTCGGCGGCGAACTCCCGCGGAGCGCAGATCAGCAGCGCCAGCAGCCGGGCCGGAGTCTCGCCGGTCGCCCACAGCTCCCGAGCGAGCGGCTGATCGGTCTTGATCCGCTTCGCCAGCGCCCGCAGCCTGCTCAGGTTCATGCCGTGGTCGTCGCCGCGCTTCTCGTTCGCGGCGCGCATCTTGGGGTCTTCCAGCGCTGCGAGCTCGCCCAGCGCCTCGGTCACGGTCATGTCCGCCATGCCACCAGCGTAGGACGGTCAGTCCTCGTCGAGCAGCTCGCCCCTGATCCGGCGCAGGTCCTCCATGAGGGAGCCGATCAGGATCCAGTGCTGCGAAGACGGCGGCCGGATCACGAGCGGAGCCGTGAGCGCGGGGATCGCGGAGGTCATGGCCTCCGGCTCCGGTGATGCGGCGGCGATCTGCACCGCGAGGCGGACATCGTGCCCGGCGCGGCGCAGCTGCTCGGCGATGGCGGCGACCGCTGGTTCCTCGCCGATCGAGTCGTCGTAGTGGTCGAAGTAGGCGCGGGTCATGCCGATCGTCTGCGTCACGATGGGGGAGAGCCGGTCGAGCAGCGCCCGCATCTCCGTCAGGTCGGCCCGGTGCGTCGAGCGCCGCGGGTTCAGGGTGAGCGACTCCTCCCCGGCGGCGATGGATGCCTCCGCCGCGTCCTTCATGGGGCGCAGCAGTCGCACCTCCAGCATCAGCTCCTGCAGCCGCGCCGGCGTCTGGGGTTCGGGCAGCGCGTCGGCGAGGCGGTCCAGGCTCGCCGCGAGTTCCCGCCCCAGCAGACCGACGTCCCGGCGTGCCGGCTCGACCAGCACGGGCGGCACGATCAGGGCGTTCACCACGATGCCGATCACGACGCCGATCAGGGTCTCCACGATGCGGGCGAAGGCGTACTCCGGACTCGACGAACCCAGGGCCAGAACGAGCATGGCCGAGATCGCCACCTGGTTGCCGGTTCCCGGCGATGCGCGGAAGATCCAGGCCACGAGCATCGCGATCACGATCGCGAGCAGCACGATCCAGCTCGGCGACCCGAGCAGCAGGCCGAGAGCGACGGCGATCACGACGCCGACGATCACCCCGATGCTGCGCTCCAGGGCCTTCGACAGCGACTGGTTCACGCTGGGCTGCACCACGAGCAGCGCCGCGATCGCCGCGAAGACCGGCAGCTGCGCGGGGAACACCCACCCGGCGATGAGCCACGCGGCGATCGTCGCCGCGGCGGACTTGACCACCTGCAGCAGCGGGGAGCGCTTCGAGGCGCGGATCGCGGCGGGGATGCGCATGTCCTCCACGGTAGTCCCGCCGGTGCGACGTCGCCCACGCCGGACCGGAGCGCCCGCGGCGGGGCATGATACGCGCCGCGGCGGATGCCGTCCATCGGGGTGGTGGATCGGCGGCGGGGGCACAGAGTGGGCCGTTCATCCCCGACGCCGAGGAGGCCGACATGTACTTCCATCTGCAGCAGCTGATCAACGAGATCGAGCCGGACGAGCCGGATCCCGCGGCGGCGAACGCCCTGCAGGAAGGGCTGGGAGGGCAGTTCGGCGAGATGCGCACGATGATGCAGTACCTCTTCCAGAGCATCAACTTCCGCGGCCCGGCCGGCAAGCCCTACCGCGACCTGATCCAGGGGATCGGCACCGAGGAGATCAGCCACGTCGAGCTCATCGGCACCACCATCTCGCGCCTGCTCGACGGCTCCCCCGCGTATCAGGGCAAGAAGGACGCCCCGGTCGACGCTCCCGGAGCCGGCGGCGCGGTCCCGCTGGAGATCGCCCTCGACCACAGCAACATCCACCACTACCTGGTGGGGGCGCAGGGTGCGCTGCCGGTCGATGCGGCGGGGAACCCGTGGATGGGCAGCTACGTCTACAACTCCGGCAACCTCGTGCTCGACCTGCTCTACAACCTGATGCTCGAGTCGACGGGGCGCCTGCAGAAGTGCCGGCTGTACGAGATGACCGCGAACAAGACCGCGCGCTCGACGATCTCGTACCTCATCGTCCGCGATCAGGCGCACGAGAACGCGTACGCGAAGGCACTGGAGACGCTCGGTGTGAACTGGCGGACCAGCCTGCCCATCCCGAAGACGAACGCCGAGAGCTTCCCCGAGGTCAAGCGCCTGCTCGATCTGGGTCTGCAGAGCAAGCAGTACTCGTTCGATCTCGACGACAGGTCGGAGGCCGGTCGCATCTTCCAGGGGATGTCCCCGTCGGGAGACGGCACGCATCTGGTCGCCGACGAGCAGGCGCCCGAAGGTGTGCCGTCGACGATCGCTCCTGAGCGTCCGGAGGAGTTCTCGCCCGGCGCGGACGCCGACCTGCAGGCCCTCATCGAGGCGACCGCCGAGATGGAGATGGCCGACATCGATGCGACGTTCGGTCGGATGTCGACCAGCTGAGCACATTCGCGGGATCGGCGGCGGATGTCAACCCCGTCGCCGATCTTCGCGATCACCGGCTGAATGGAACCACACGAACGACGAACAGTGAGGAGCATCCCATGGTGCAGATCATCGAGACCATCGACGTCGACGTTCCCGTCCGCACGGCGTACAACCAGTGGACGCAGTTCGAGAGCTTCCCCAAGTTCCTCGACGAGGTCGAGTCGATCACCCAGATCGACGACACGCACACGCACTGGAAGGTGAAGGTCGGCGGCGCGACGCGCGAGTTCGACGCCGAGATCACCGAGCAGCACCCGGACGAGCGGGTCGCCTGGAACAGCGTCGGCGGCGAGACGGAGCACGCGGGGGTCGTGACCTTCCACAAGCTCACCGACACCTCCACGCGCGTGAGCGTGCAGCTGGACTGGGAGCCCGAGGGGCTGCTCGAGAAGCTCGGCTCACTGGTGGGTGCGGGATCGCACGCCGTGAAGAAGGACCTGGAGAACTTCAAGGAGTTCATCGAGGGCCGCGGTGTCGAGACCGGCGCCTGGCGCGGAGACGTGGACGCCTGACCGGAGATCAGATGCAGAGAAGGCCCGACGGCAGTGCGCCGTCGGGCCTTCTTCGTGCGGCAGGGGGGTCAGACGAAGGTCTTCCCGCCGTCGGGGGTGCGTGCTTGCATGGGCGCATGGACCGGGATGAGCGGTTGCGCGCGGAGACGAGGGCGGTCTGGGCGACCGTCATCTGCTTCGTGCTCGGCGCGGTCGTCGGCGGGCTGCTTCTGCGCGGCGATGCGCGTCCGCTCACCGGCGAGGCATCGCTCGCCGTGCCCGCCGCGACGGGCGCCGGTGCCGTCGCCGCCGCCGCGTTCCTCGCGAGCACGCTGATGCACCGCCGCGCGGAGACGACCCCGATGCCGCGGTGGCAGGCCGTGGTGTCCGACCTGTCGACCGGCGCGGTGACCATCGCGTTCGGCGCGGTCACCGCGGTGGGTGTGCTGCTCGCCGCGGAGGTTCTTGCGGCCGGGCTCGAAGGGCTCCGGCTCGCGGCGGTCGGCGGCGGGATCCTGACCGGCGTGGCCTCCGCCGTCGGAGGACGCTTCGCCTTCGGAGCGGGCGTCGAGCTGAGGACCGCCGACCTCGCAGCGCTCCTGTTCGGGTTCCTCGTGATCGGCACGCTGTTCGCCATGGTCACCGCGGCGGATCCGCGCTGGTGGGAGGCGAACTTCTCCCAGCTCGGGGTCGGCTGGGCGTTCAACGGCACCCTGGTCGTGGCGGGACTCCTGGTCGCGACCGTCGGCTCCTACATCGGCCGCGATCTGCACCGGTTGCTCGGCGACGGGGCTCTCGGGCGCGTGGCGGCGGTGGTCGCGCTGTGGGCGGTCACGGGTCTCGCGCTCGCCGCAGTCGGACTGCTGCCGCTGCACCGCGTGCCGGTCCCGCATGACATCGCCGCGTTCGCGAGCCTGGTGCTGTTCGTCGCGGCCGCGGCGTGGACGACTTCCGTGGTGCCGGACACCCCGCGCGCGCTGCTGCTCACCTCCGTCGGGGTCGGCGTGCTCGTCGCGGTCGCCGTGCTGCTGTGGATCCCGTTCGGTCTGTACTCGGCCACCGCGCTCGAGGCCGTGGTCGTGGGACTCGGGCTGCTGTGGATGGCGACGCTGGTCCGGGTGCTCGCCATCCTCACTCCGCCGCAGTCGCGGCCCTCCGCTCGCCGCACGCTGCGGTCGCACGCGTGAGGTCAGGCGATCACGCGGGATCAGGCCGTTCGCGCGTCCACCCGCCTGATGTGGCGTGACCGCCTGATTCCCGGTGGCATCCCTATGGGGAGAGCTCCGAAAGATAGGGCATCCGTCCGATGTGACGAGGGGGACTCAGAGCGGAATCTAGGGATACAGCAGATCGTCGAGGAGAACCCATGTACGAGCACCCGTATCTCAGCCAGCAGCTCACCCGCTTCGAGCAGGAGGAGCTGGAGCGCGCCGCAGCCCGACGCCTGTTCCTCGCCGAGCACGCCGACCAGATCGTGCCGCGTCCGGCCGGGGCGCTGCGGCGGATGCTGCAGCGACTGTTCGCGCGTCCCGCAGCCCGGCGGACCGGAGCGCGGGAGGCGGGGGCGAGCGCGCGGATCACGGTCGACCGCAGCGCCAGGCCGTGCGACACCGCCGCCGTCTCCGCACGGTGACGGCCGTCATCTCCGCGGAGCCGGGAGGCGCCCCGAATGTCGGTCGGGGGTGGGACGATGAATCCATGTCCTCCTCTCTGTCGAGCGTCGCGATGGTCGGCCGTGCGGCCGAGCTCGCCGAGCTGCGCCGGGTGTTCGCAGAGGTCCGCGACGGCGCCCCGGCCGCCGTGCTCGTGGAGGGCGAGGCGGGGATCGGCAAGTCGCGGCTGCTGCGCGAGTTCGCCGCCGAGATCGGACAGACCGCCGACGTGCACGTGGGATGGTGCCTCGACCTCGGCGCCTCGCGCACCCCGTACGGCCCTCTCACCGGCGTCCTGCGATCGATCGTCGCGCGCATGGGCGTGGAACACGTGCGTGAGTCGGTCGGCGTGGGCGCCGAGGCGCTCGGCATGCTGCTGCCCGAGCTCGTCGACGCGCCGACCGAGCGGGAGCGCACCAGCCCCGAGCGCCTCCGCGACGCGATCGCCTCCCTGATCGAGGCGGCGGCCGAGCGCGCCCCGCAGGTGCTCGTGATCGAAGACCTGCACTGGGCGGACGAGTCGACCCTCGCGATCCTCTCCTTCCTGCTGCGGGCGCTCGGGCGCGGACGCATCCTGCTGCTGCTGACGTGCCGCACCGACGACGTGCGCCGCGGCGATGCCGTGAGCCGCTTCATCGGCGAGGCCACCAGGGCGCGGCTGCTCCAGCGGCTGACGCTCGGACGGCTCGACGACACCGCGGTGCGCGAGCTGGCCGAGCAGATCACGGGCACCCCGCTCACGGCGTCAGCGCTCGACCGGATGCAGGAGCGCGCCGAGGGCGTGCCCTTCTTCATCGAGGAGATCGCCGGATGCTCGCAGGGGCCGCTCCCCGACAGCCTGCGCGACCTGCTGCTGGCCCGCTTCGACCGTCTCGGCGACGACGCGCGCCGGGTGGTCCAGGTCGCGTCCGGGGCGGAGCGTCCGCTGTCGCACCCTCTCATCACGCGTCTGGTCGGCATGTCGGAGGAGCGGCTCGACGAGGCCATCCGCGAGGCCACGCGCAGCGGCATCCTCGTCGTGGTCGACGACGACTACCGCTTCCGGCATGCCCTGCTGCGCGAGGCGGTGCACGACGACCTGCTTCCCGGGGAGCGCGCGCGCCTGCACCGCTCGTACGCCGAGGCGCTGGAGGCCCACTGCGCGGAATCCGAGAGCGGTGACGCCGCCGCGCTCGCGTATCACTGGCAGCTCGCGCAGGACGATCGGAAGGCGCTGATCGCCGCCGCGGAAGCGATGCGTCAGGCGAAGGCGCAGTACGCGTTCGCGAGCGCCGCGCGCTTCGGCGAGCTCGTGCTCGAGCTGTGGCCGCTGGTCCCCGATGCCGCCGAGGCGGCGGGAACGGCCCGCCTCGACCTGCTTCTGGTCCTGGGGTCGATCCTGCGCAACGCCGGCGACGGCGAGCGCGCTCTCGCGGTGGCGAACGTCGCCCTGGCCGAGGTCGATCCGCAGACCGTCGATCCGCGGCTGCACGCGCGGCTGCTGCGCAACAAGGCGCTGTACCTGGTGAACCTGGGGCGTCTCGGTGCGATCCCGCTCCTGCAGGAGGCGCTGGCCATCGCGGAAGAGCATGTGCACGACGAGGTGTTCCGCGCCGAGCTGCTCAACCAGCTCGCGAGTCGCCGCATGATCGCGGGCGACCGGGTGGAGGCCATCCGGCTCGCCGACGAAGCCGAACAGGCGGCGGCCGGGGCGGCGACCACGGATCAGCTGTCCATCGCCGCGAACGTGCGCGGGGGATCCCTGGCTCACCTCGGGGAGGTCGACGCGGGTGTGCGCGAGTACGAGCGCGCCCGCGACCTCGCCGCAGGGTCGACCGCCGAGATGCGGTATCGCGTCAACTACTCCGACCTGCTGACGCTGCTCGGGCGCTACCGGGAGGCGGTCGACGTGGCGGAGGAGGGGCTGCGCCGCGCACGAGAACTCCGCGTCGAGCGCACCTCGGGTTCGATCATGGCGCAGAACATGGTGGTGCCGCTGTTGGAGCTGGGCGAGATCGACCGCGTCGAGGAGATGCTCGCGCGCGATTTCATGCAGGGCACGCTGCGGGTCTTCCGGATGTACATGAGCATGACCCGCGTGCGGGTGCTGGCGTGGCGCGGCCGCGCGACGGAGGCGGCGGAGCTGCTGCAGGACTGGTTGCCCGCGTTCGAGGAGACGGGCGTCTCGGAGCGGCAGATCTGGTACGACCGGGTGATGATGCAGGTCGCGGTGGCGGAGAGCCGCGGCGACCTCGGGGATGCGCTCGACACGATCCGCGAGATGATCCGCGACGAGCGGCCCGCTCTGCTGCACCAGCGCCGACTGCTGCTGGAGGGGGCGGCGCTCATCGCCGAGCTGCGGGCGGACGGTGTCGACACGGCAGCGGCGCGCGACGAGATCAGCGCCGCGTGGCTCGCTCAGCCCACGCAGCTCCAGGGCGACGCGTGGTCGATCGTGCTCCACGCCCTGCTCGACCCGACCGCCGACGCACTCGATCACGCCCTCCGCTGTGCGGCCGGAGACGATGTGCCGGTGACTTTCCGCGTGGTGCTCCGCATCGAACGGGCCCGGCTGCACGTGGGCGAGGGCGATCGCACGGCGGCCTCGCTCGTCCTGGCGGAGGCCGCCCGCATCGCCGAATCCCTCGGGCACGTGCAGCTGCAGCTCGCGGTGGAGCGGTTCGCCACGAACGCCGGGCTGGCCGTGCGCCCCGTTCCGCAGTCCTCCGCCGGGACCGAGGCCGACGCCCTGACGGCACGCGAGCGGCAGGTGCTCGACCTCATCGCCGAGGGGCTGAGCAACCGGCAGATCGCCGAGCGGCTGTTCATCAGCGTGAAGACCGTGAGCGTGCACGTGTCGGCCGTGCTGCGCAAACTCGGCGTGAGCACGCGCACCGAAGCCGCACTCCGGCAGAAGAATCCGAATCTCCGGACTGACCGTCAGCCTGTCGTGGTAGCGTGACAGAGCGCGCGTGTCGGATGTTCCGGCACGGTGCAGGCTGTGAGAACAGCCGTTCAACAGAAAGTAGAAAACACATGGCCACTGGCACTGTGAAATGGTTCAACTCGGAGAAGGGCTTCGGCTTCATCGCTCCCGATGACGGCTCGGACGACCTCTTCGCCCACTACTCGGCTATCGCCGGCTCCGGTTTCAAGGAGCTCCGCGAGAACCAGAAGGTCGAATTCGACGCTGAGCGTGGCCCCAAGGGCATGCAGGCGGCGAACATCCGCGCTCTCTGAGCGCGCGCTGACTTCCTGAAGCCGGCCGGATCCTCACGGATCCGGCCGGCTTTTCGCATGTGGTCGAGGTGAGGTTCACCTAACCTCCGTGTTAGATTA
This sequence comes from Microbacterium algeriense, assembly GCF_008868005.1. Lineage (GTDB taxonomy): Bacteria > Actinomycetota > Actinomycetes > Actinomycetales > Microbacteriaceae > Microbacterium > Microbacterium algeriense. Next base: position 637,972 of record NZ_WAAO01000003.1, on the reverse strand, counting down.
GGCCAGGCTTACCAAAGGCCGAGGCGCGTTCTGCGCCGCTCACCCGAAACCACACCGAAGGGAACGCCTGTGCGCATCTCTCGAATCCTCGCCATCGGCGCGGCCGCCGCGCTCGCCGTCGGCCTCTCCGCCTGCGCCTCCTCCGCGCCGGAGTCGACGGCCCCGTCCGGCGGCAACCCGGCTTCCGACGACGCGTTCCCGGTCACGGTCGAGCACGTCTACGGCGAGACGACGATCTCGGAGAAGCCCGAGCGCGTCGCGACGATCGCGTGGGCGAACCACGAGGTGCCGCTGGCCCTGGGCATCGTGCCCGTCGGCATGAGCAAGGCCACCTGGGGAGATGACGACGACAACGGCGTGCTGCCCTGGGTCGAGGAGAAGCTCGACGAGCTGGGGGCCGAGACCCCCGTGCTGTTCGACGAGACGGACGGCATCGACTACGAGGCCGTCGCCGACACCGAGCCCGACGTGATCCTCGCCGCCTACTCCGGCCTCACGCAGGAGGAGTACGACACCCTCTCCAAGATCGCTCCGGTCGTCGCCTTCCCCAAGGTCGCCTGGGGCACGTCGGTCGACGACATGATCGAGCTGGACTCCAAGGCGCTCGGCCTCGAGAAGGAGGGCGAGGCGCTCATCGAGCAGCTGCACGCCGATGCCGACAAGGCGCTCGAGGAGAACAGCATCCTGAAGGACAAGAAGGTCCTCTTCTCCTACATCGATCCGACCGACCTCAGCCAGGTCGGCTACTACACCGCGATCGACACGCGCCCCGGGTACCTGCACGAACTCGGACTGCCGCTGCCGGCGATCGTCGAGGAGAACAAGGACAGCACGCAGTTCTACTTGAGCGTCAGCGCCGAGGAAGCGCAGAAGTTCGACGACGTCGACCTGTTCATCACCTACGGCGACGACTCGATCATCCCCCTGCTGCAGGCCGACCCGCTGCTGTCGAAGATCCCCGCCATCGCCGAGGGTCGCATCGCGGTCCTGCCGGACGCCACCCCGATCGCCGCGTCGGCCAACCCGTCGCCGCTGTCCATCCCGTGGGGGCTGAGCGACTACCTCGGACTCCTGGCCGCTCCGCTCGCTCCGTAATCGCTCGATCCGCCTCCGCGGAGTGACGCAGTGACCACAGCAACCGTCCTCGCACCGGACGCCGCAGACCTGCGGCGTCCGGTGCTCCGGCGCACCCTCTGGCTGGTAATCGGGGCGGTCGTCCTCCTCGTGCTGTGCGTGATGTCGATCTCCTTCGGGGTGCGGGCGGTCACGGTCGACGACATCGTCGCCGCGCTCAACGGACACACCGATACCATCGCCCAGGCCGCGATCGTCAAGCGCATCCCCCGCACGGTGCTCGCCCTCCTCGTCGGGGCGGCGCTCGCCCTCGCCGGCGCGACCATGCAGGCGGTGACGCGCAACCCCATCGCCGACCCCGGCATCCTCGGCGTCTCCAACGGCGCGTCGCTCGCCGTCGTCCTCGGCATCGCCTTCTTCGGTCTCGCGAACCCGTACGGCCAGATGGCCTTCGCGATCGCCGGGGCGGGCCTCGCCGCCGTGTTCGTGTACGCCGTGGGCTCGCTCGGGCGCGGCGGAGCCACGCCGCTCAAGCTCGCACTCGCCGGCGCCGCCACCTCCGCCGCCTTCGCCTCGCTCATCAGCGCGGTCATGCTGCCGCGGGTCGACCTGCTGCAGACCTTCCAGTCCTGGCAGATCGGCGGGGTCGGCGGGGCGGAGTGGCCGCGCATCGCCCTCACCGCCCCGGTCCTCGCCGTCGGCGCCCTCATCTGCTTCCTGTGCGCGCGGGGGATGAACTCCCTCGCGCTGGGTGACGAGATGGCCAAGGGGCTGGGCGAGAACGTGTTCCGCACGCGCATGATCTCCGCGCTCGGCGCGGTGATCCTCGCCGGAGCCGCGACCGCGATCGCCGGGCCCATCGGATTCGTGGGGCTGATCATCCCGCACGTCTGCCGCATGCTCGTGGGGACCGATCACCGCTGGCTGCTGCCGTTCTCGGCCATCGCCGGAGCCGCGCTGCTGACCGCGAGCGACATCGTCGGCCGGGTCATCGCGCCGTCGTCCGAGGAGATCCAGGTCGGCATCATCACGGCCGTCATCGGCGCCCCGTTCTTCATCTGGATCGTCCGCCGGCAGAAGGTGCGTGAGCTGTGAGCATGACGGAGCACACCGAGCACACCGAGCACACGCTCGAGCGGGTGGATGAGCCCGCCGCGACGAGGGTCGCGCGCATCGTGGCAGGCCGGCGGTCGCGTCACCGTCGCCACGCCGTCGCGACGATCGTCCTCGGCATCGTACTGTTCGTGCTCTTCGCGGTCGCCCTGATGGTCGGCAACACGTTCTACACGCCCGATGAGGTGATCCGCGTCATCCTCGGCGAGACCGTGCCCGGCGCCTCCTTCACCGTCGGCGACCTGCGCCTGCCGCGCGCCGTCCTGGCCGTCCTCACCGGGATCGGCTTCGGCATGGCCGGCGTGTGCTTCCAGACCATGCTGCGCAACCCGCTCGCCTCGCCCGACATCATCGGCATCTCGAACGGCGCCGGCGCGGCCGCGGTGTTCGGGATCGTGGTGCTGTCGCTCAACGGTCCGGTCGTCTCGCTGTTCGCCCTCGGCGGCGCGATCGTCACGGCCCTGGCGATCTACCTGCTCTCCATCAAGGGCGGCTTCGCCGGTACCCGCCTCATCCTGATCGGCATCGGCGTCGCCGCCATGCTGCAGAGCGTCATCTCGTACCTGCTGTCGCGCGCGGCGAACTGGGACATCCAGACGGCGATGCAGTGGCTGACCGGAAGCCTCAACAACGCCTCCTGGGAGCGGGTGCTGCCGATGGCGATCGCCGCGGCGGTGATCGTGCCGCTGATGCTCTCTCAGGGCCGCGCGCTGGGCGCCCTGCAGCTCGGCGACGACTCGGCCGCCGGCCTCGGCATCCGGGTGAACGCGACGCGGCTCCTGCTCATCCTCGGTGCGGTCGCCCTGCTGGCGTTCGCCACCGCGGCGACCGGGCCGATCGCGTTCGTCGCCTTCATGGCGGGACCGATCGCCGCGCGCATCACCGGCCCCGGCGCCAACCTGCTGCTGCCGTCGGCGTTCGTCGGCGCGGTGCTCGTGCTCGGCGGAGACCTGATCGGCCAGTTCGTCTTCGGCACCCGCTACCCGGTCGGCGTCATCACCGGTGTCGTCGGCGCGCCGTACCTGATCTACCTGCTCATCCGCACCAACCGCTCCGGGGGTTCGCTATGACCGTGTCCCACAGCCTGTCGGCCGACGGGGTGACGCTCGCCTACGGCGACCGCACCGTCATCGACGGACTCGACCTGCAGATCGCACCAGGGAAGATCACGACCATCGTGGGGGCGAACGGATGCGGCAAGTCGACGCTGCTGCGCTCGCTCGCCCGGCTGCTGTCGCCGACCGCCGGGCAGATCGTGCTCGACGGGAGGTCGGTGCACACGCGGCCCACCAAGGAGGTCGCGCGCATCCTCGGGCTGCTTCCCCAGTCTCCCGTCGCGCCGGAGGGCATCGCCGTCGCCGACCTCGTCGGCCGTGGAAGGCACCCGCATCAGAAGATGCTGGCCCGGTGGAGCACGCACGACTACGAGGTGGTCGCCGACGCCCTCGACGCGACCGGCATCACCGAGCTCGCGGACCGCAGCGTCGACGAGCTCTCCGGCGGCCAGCGGCAGCGGGTGTGGATCGCGATGGCCCTCGCGCAGGAGACAGACATCCTGCTGCTGGACGAGCCGACCACGTTCCTCGATGTCGCCCACCAGGTGGAGGTGCTCGACCTGCTCACCGACCTGAGCGTCTCGCGCGGCACGACCATCGTGATGGTGCTGCACGACCTCAACCTCGCCGCGCGCTATGCCGACGAGCTGGTCGCCATGAAGGACGGACGCGTGCACGCCGTCGGAGCCCCGCAGGACGTCGTCACCGCCGAACTCGTCGAAGAGGTCTTCGGCCTCGCCAATCAGATCACCATCGACCCGGTCTCCGGCAAGCCGATGGTCACACCCATCGGGAGGCACCATGTCCGCTGAGACCACCACGACCGAGCGCCCGACGTACATCCTCACCCGCGCCGAGGTGCGGGCCGTCACCCGCGTCTCCCCGTCCTTCGTGCGGGTCACCTTCGGCGGCGACGAGCTGTTCGAGTTCGGCACCCCCGGCGAGGTGTTCGACAGCCGGGTCAAGCTCGTCTTCCCGCCCGCATCCGGCGTGCTCCCCGACCTCGACCGGAGCTCGGACAGCTGGTGGCAGGCGTTCCTCGCCGTCCCGGAGGACGAGCGCGGGTCGATGCGCACCTACTCGGTCCGGGAGCTGCGGCTCGATGCGGACGGTGGCACGGAGGTGGACATCGACTTCGTGCTGCACCTCGAGCCCGGGCTCACCGGTCCCGCATCGCTGTGGGCGAGCCGGGCCGCGGTCGGGCAGGAGCTGTACCTCGTCGGACCCCGCCGCGGCGTCGACGTCGATGCGCACGGGGGAGCGGAGTACGCGCCGGGCACCGCCGACTCGGTCGTGCTGGCCGGGGACGAGACGGCCGCTCCGGCGATCGCCCGCATCCTGGAGGACGCCCCCCGCGACCTGCGCGGCGTCGCCTTCATCGAGGTGCCCTCGCCCGCCGACATCCTGCGCATCGAGGCGCCCGCGGGCGTGGAGGTGCACTGGCTGCCGCGGGATGCGGGGGAGCCGCACGGTCTGCGCCTCATCCCCGCGGTGCTCGGATACCTCGGCGACGCCGATGCCACCGACGCGATCAGCGTGACCGACATCGACAGTGAGGACCTGCTGTGGGAGACCCCGGAGTATTCGGGTCTCGGGGAGGACCTCGCACCGCGGACCGCTCCGGCCGAGCGCTACTTCTGGATCGCAGGGGAGAGCGGCGTCGTCACCACTCTGCGCCGCCACCTGGTCAAGGACCTCGGCATCGACCGCGGGCAGGTCGCGTTCATGGGCTACTGGCGCCGCGGCGTCGCCATGCGGGGCTGAGATGACCGACACCGTGGATCGCCACAGCCTGGAGGGGGAATCCCTCGTCCTCGGCTACGGCCGCACCCGCGTCGTGCACGACGTCTCCCTGCGCCTCGCGCCAGGCCGGGTGACCGCGCTGATCGGGCCCAACGGCAGCGGGAAGTCGACCGTCCTCCGCGCCCTCGCGCGGCTGCACCGCATCGAGGCGGGGACCGTGCGTGTCGGCGGCGCGGAGAAGCGCGACGCCGCCGCCCTCTCCGCCAAGGAGTTCGCGAAGACCGTCGCGATGCTGTCGCAGTCCCGGCCGCACCCGTCCGGGATCGAGGTCTCCGACGTCGTCGCGTACGGGCGGCACCCGCACCGCGGACGCTTCTCCGGCGTGAGCGACGCCGACCGCGCCGCCGTGGCGCGTGCCCTCGCCCTCACCGGACTGTCCGCCATGGCCGCCCGCCCGGTCGACCAGCTCTCCGGCGGCGAGCTGCAGCGCGTGTGGCTGGCGACCGCGCTCGCCCAGGACACCGGGGTGCTGCTGCTGGACGAGCCGACCAACCACCTCGACCTGCGCTACCAGGTGGAGACCCTCGACCTGGTGCGGGAGCTCGCCGACGACCACGGCACCGCGCTCGGCGTCGTGCTGCACGACCTCGACCACGCCGCCTCGGTCGCCGACGACGTCGTGCTGATGCACCGAGGGCGGGTGCACGCGGCGGGGGCTCCCGCCGAAGTCCTCACCGGCGAGAACCTGTCGCATGTGTACGGCCTGCGCATCGACACCGCCCTCGACGAGGAGACCGGCCTGGTGCGGGTGCGTCCGCGCGGCCGCCACCACGGTCGCCTCCGCACTCCCTCCGCCTCCTGATCCCGACCCCTGAAGGAACCACCGATGAAGAAGACCCCCCTCGCCGTGCTCGCCCTCGGCGGCGCCCTCACCCTCGCGCTCGCCGGCTGTGGCACCACGCAGACGCCGTCCGCCCAGGGATCGGACGCCCCGACCTCGACGAGCGCGGGCTGCACGGACGACACGACGAGCACCTCGACCGGGGCGGTCTCCGTCACCGACGACCTCGGCCGCACGGTCGAGCTCGACAAGCCGGCCGAGCGCATCGCGGTGCTCGAGTGGCAGCAGATCGAGGACGCCCTGTCGCTCTGCGTCACGCCCGTCGCGGTGGCCGACGCCGAGGGCTACAGCACCTGGGTGACGGCCGAGGAGCTGCCGGAGGGCGTCGTCGACGTGGGCACCCGCCAGGAGCCGAACCTGGAGACGCTGTTCGGCACCGACCCCGACCTCGTGATCGTCGAGGTCAACGCCGCGGACGACCCCATCGTCGCGCAGCTCGAGGCCTACGACGTGCCCGTGCTCGCGACGGTCGGCGCCGATGCGAAGGACCCGATCGCCAAGATGCTGAACACCTTCGACCTCATCGCGCAGGTCACCGGCCGCGAGGAGCGCGCCGAGGTCGTCACCGACGCCTTCCAGGAGCACCTCGACACCGCGAAGGCCGAGCTCGCCGACCGCGACCTCGCCACCACCGACTTCGTGTTCTTCGACGGCTGGGTCGACGGCGGCAACGTGGCGCTGCGTCCGTTCGGCCAGGGCTCGCTCGTCGGCGAGGTGGGCGAGGAGCTCGGGTTGACGAACGCCTGGACCGGGGAGGTCGACCCCGTATACGGCCTCGGGCAGACCGATGTCGAGGGCATGACGACGGTCGGCGACGCGAACCTGTTCTACACCGGCACCGAGGACCCGGATTCGGAGAGCTTCGTCGACGCCCTCGCGGACAACCCCGCCTGGACCTCGCTCCCCGCGGTGGCGGAGGACCGTCTGACCGCGTTCCCGGCCGGCATCTGGACCTTCGGCGGCCCGCGCTCGACCGAGCAGATCATCGACGGCTACGTCGAGGTGCTCTCGAAGTGACGGAGACCCTCCGCCTCGACGACACGACGGCGACGGCGGAGCCCGCCGCTCCGCCGTCCGCCGTCCCCGTGGGGGCGGAGGGTCGGAAACCGGCGGTGTGGACGGGCGTCGGTGTGCTCATCGCGCTCGCCGTCGTGCTGGTCGCGGTCGCCTGCTGGCACCTCACGCAGGGCACGAGCGGCGCCGTGTTCGCCGACACCGACGTCCTCTGGGGTTCGCGGGTGCCGCGGCTCGCCGCCGGCGTCGCGGTGGGCGTGGCCCTCGGCGTCGCCGGCATCCTGCTGCAGTCCCTCGCCCGCAACGCCCTCGCGTCGCCGGACACGCTCGGGGTGACCGCCGGCGCCTACCTCGCCGTCACGGCGCTCGCGGCGTTCGGGATCGCCGTGCCGGTCTGGGCCTCCGGCGCGGTGGCGTTCGCGGGCGGCATCGTCGCCGCGGGCATCGTGCTCGGACTCGCCGGCGGGGCGGGGTCGTCCACGACCCGCCTCATCCTCGCGGGCACCGCGCTGGCGCTCGCCTTCCAGGCCGCGACCTCGACCCTGCTCATCCTGTTCGACGAGGAGACCAAGGGACTGCTGGCGTGGGGAAGCGGGAGCCTGTCGCAGCTCGGACTCACCGCTTTCCTGCAGGCGGCGCCGGTCGTCGTGGTCGTCACGGTGCTGGCCCTCGTCCTCGCGCGGCGCCTCGACATCCTGTCCCTGGGAGACGACACCGCCTCGTCGCTCGGCGTGCCGATCCGGTCGACCAGGGCCATCGGGATCCTGCTCGCGGTCACCCTGACGGCGGTCGCGGTGACCCTCGCCGGGCCGATGGGATTCGTCGGGCTGTGCGCGCCGGTGCTCGCGCGGCTGCTGACCCGCGTGGTGCCGAGCCTGAACCGCCATGTGCTGCTGATCCCCGCGGCCGGCCTCCTCGGCGCGCTCGTCGTCATCCTCTCCGACGCCCTCCTGCGCGCGCTCATCGGCGCGGAGGCCGCGATCCTCATCCCGACCGGCGTCGCGACGACGCTGCTCGGCGCGATCGTGCTCGTGCTCATGGCCCGACGCCTCCGCGACGCCGGGCCCACGCGCGAGCCTCCGCGGGTGCGCTTCGGCGTCCGCAGCCGTCTGCGCTTCCGGATCACCCTCGCCCTCGTCGCCCTCGGCGTGGTCGGGGTGCTGCTGCTCGGACTGCTGGCCGGGCACACCTGGCTGCTCACCGGCGACATCGCGCTGTGGCTGCAGGGGCAGGCTCCCGCGCCCATCGCCTTCGCCCTCGACGAGCGGGCGCCGCGGATCGTGGCCGCCGTCGTCGCCGGCGCAGCGCTCGCGCTCTCCGGCGCCGTGATCCAGGGCGTGAGCCGCAACCCGCTGGCGGATCCCAGCATCCTCGGCGTCACCGGCGGCGGCGGGCTCGGCGCGGTGTTGGTGCTCACGAGCATCACGTCGTCGACGGGCGGGATGATCGCGGGGGCCGTCACCGGTTCGCTGCTCGCCTTCGCCCTCGTCTACCTGCTCTCGTGGCGGGGAGGCCTGAATGCGGACCGGTTCCTGCTGATCGGCATCGGGGTGTCGTACTTCACGGTCTCCCTCACGACCTTCTTCCTGCTGCGCTCGAACCCGTGGGACACCCCGAAGATCTACACCTGGCTCTCCGGGACGACGTACGGGCGGGTGTGGGAGCAGGTCATCCCGCTGGCGATCGTCCTCGTGATCGCGGTGCCGTTCGTGGTGATGAGTCGCCGGGAGCTCGATGTGCTGTCGCTCGATGAGGACACGCCGCGACTGGTCGGCATCCGCCTGGAGCCCGTCCGGCTGACGCTGCTGCTGGTGGCGGCGATCCTCGCGGCGCTGAGCGTGACGGCGATCGGGGTCATCGGCTTCGTGGGGCTCGTGGCACCGCACGCCGCGCGGGCCCTGGTGGGGGCCCGGCACTCGCGGGTCATCCCGACGGCGGTGCTCCTCGGCGGTCTGCTCGTGGGCATCGCGGACACGATCGGCCGGACGGTGATCGCCCCCGCGCAGCTTCCGGCGGGTCTCGTGGTCGCGCTGATCGGCGCCCCGTACTTCGTCTGGCTGCTCTGGCGCTCCCGCTGACCCGCGCCGAATCGCCCGGATGGCCCCATCTCCGGGGAAACGGGGCCATTCGGGCGATTCGAACGAGGGTTACTTCGCCAGGAAGGACTTCAGCGCGGCGTTGACCTCGTCGGCGTGGGTCCAGAGGAGGCCGTGCGGGGCGCCCTCGACCTCGACGTACTCGGCCTCGGGAACGGCCTGGTGGAACCGGCGGGCGGTGGCGTCGATCGGAAGGATGTTGTCCTTCGTGCCGTGCAGGATGAGCGTGGGCTTGCCGGCGGCGCGGACGGCCTCGACATCTCCGCGGAAGTCCTCGATCCAGGCGGGGACGACCGCGTAGGCGGCGACAGGGGCGCTGCCGACGGCCACGTTCCAGCTGCCGGTGACGGCCTCCTGGCTGATGCGGGATCCGAGGTTCTCGTCGAGGTTGTAGAAGTCGTTGTAGAACTGCGTGAACCAGGCGAAGCGGTCGCCCTTGGCGGCAGCTTCGATCCCGTCGAAGACATCCTGCGGCACGCCCTCGGGGTTGTCGTCGCGCTGCACGAGGAACGGCTCGAGCGAGGCGAGGAAGGCGAGCTTGGCGACGCGGTCGTGTCCGTAGCGGGCGACGTAGCGCGCGAGCTCTCCGGTGCCCATCGAGAAGCCGACGAGAACGACGTCGCGCAGGTCGAGGGTCTCGAGCACGGTGTTCAGATCGGCGGCGAAGGTGTCGTAGTCGTAGCCGGCTCCGACCTTGGACGACTGGCCGAAGCCGCGGCGGTCGTAGGTGATGACGCGGTAGCCCTGGGCGAGGAGCTCCCTGGTCTGGCGCTCCCAGCTGTGTCCGTCGAGCGGGTAGCCGTGGATCAGGACGACGGGCTGGCCGGCTCCCTGGTCTTCGTAGTAGAGCTCGATCGGGGTGCTGTTCTCGTTTCCGACGGTGATGTAACCCATGATCCTGTCCTTTCGGTTCCGGTGAGAACGATCGTTCTCGCTCGATATGATCAACATAGAGAACGTTCGTTCTCGTGTCAAGTAAACTTCTGGGTATGACCGAAGACGACGCCCGCGAGCGCATCCTCTCCGCCGCGGAGGAGCTCTACTACCGCAAGGGCTACGCCGCCGTGGGTATGGACGAGCTCCGCTCCGCCGCCGGCGTGTCGCTGCGCCGGCTGTACTCGCTCTTCCCTGCGAAGACCGACATCGTCGCGGCCGTCCTCGCTCGCAAGCACTCCCAGTGGGAAGCCGGACTCTCCGGCGCAGTGGCGGATGCCGGCGACGACCCGCGCACGCGACTCCTCGCGGTGTACGGATACCTCGAGAACTGGTTCTGCGCCGACGACTTCCGCGGGTGCGCGTTCATCAACGCGTTCGGCGAGCTCGGCGGCACGAATTCCGAGGTCGCCGCGATCGTCCGGGCGCACAAGGCATCGTTCCAGCAGTACATGGCGGAGCTCGTCGCAGCGACCGGTGCTCCCGGCGCCCTGGCGGCTCAGCTGTCCATCCTCGCCGAGGGCGCCCAGAGCACGGCGGCGATCTCGGCCGATCCGGATGCCGCGGTGCACGCGCGGCGCGCGGCCGAGGTCCTGATCGACGCCGCCGTCCCCCACCCCTGACCCTCGGCGCTGATCCCACCGCCGCCCGCACGGATGTCGGGCGTTCGGACGGATGTCGGGCGAAACGGCGGCGTGCAGCCCGACGGGTGCTCATCCGTCCGACATCTGTCCACGCCATCCGTCCGCTCGAGCCATATGGCTAACCTGGTTAGCGACATGGCTGTCGGCTGTCAAGGCGGGTGTGGGCGAAGGGGAGGCCACCTAGGGTCGGGGCATGGAATCACGCACGAGGGGCATCGCTCGCCAGTCGCTCATCATCGCCGCGGCCGTCTTCATGCTGATCGCGGCTGCGGTCGGCGGAGGGGCCTTCGGCGGCGCGTCCGTCGATGAGCTGCAGAACGGTGCGCTGTCGGCCCAGGGGTCGTACCTCGCCCCGGCCGGACCGGCGTTCTCGATCTGGTCGCTCATCTACCTCGGACTGATCGCCTACACCGTGTGGCAGGCGCTCCCGGCCCAGCGGCAGGACGCCCGGCAGGAGGCGGTGGGCGGATGGATCGCGGCATCCATGGTGCTCAACGGGCTGTGGCTCGTCACCGCTCGCTACCTGACGCTGTGGCTGACCGTGCTGGTCATCGCGGCGCTCGTCGCCGTCCTCGCTCGGGTGATCGTGATCCTGGGACGCTTCCCGGCCCGCAACCTCGTCGACCGGATCCTCACCGACGGGGCGAACGGACTGCACTTCGGCTGGGTCACGATCGCGACTGTCGCCAACACCGCCGCCTGGCTCACCCAGATCGCCCCGTCGAGCTGGGGCGAGGCCGCCGATGTCTGGGCGGTCGCCGTGCTGGCCGTGGTGCTGGTGATCGGCGTCGCGGCGGCGTGGTCCACCGGGCGCATGGCCCCCGCCCTGGCCACCGCCTGGGGCTTGGCTTGGCTCGCCGTCGGTCGGCTGACGGGCGAGCCCGAGAGCACGCCCACCGCGGTGACGGCGATCGTCGTCGCGGTGCTGCTCGTGCTCGCCGGTGTCGTGGCCGTACTCCGTCGGCGTCGCGTCGCCGGTGCGCACGACCGTGCCCCGCTGGGTCGCTAGAGCACCAGCCGGTAGCCCATCCCCGACTCGGTCAGCAGGTGGGCGGGCGCTCCGGGCTCCCGCTCGAGCTTCTTCCGCAGCTGCGACATGTACAGGCGCAGGTAGCCGGAATCGGAGACCTGCTCGCTGCCCCAGATCTCCTTCAGCAGATCCTGGCGGGTGACCAGCGCGCCGGGATGCCGGGACAGGTGCTCGAGCATCCGCCATTCCGTCGGCGTCAGGTGCACGCGCGTGCCGCCGCGCGTGACGGTCTTGGTCACGAGGTCGACGACGACGTCGCCGAAGGCAACCGTGGACTCCCCGCCTGCCGGGACGGAGCGACGCGACAGCGCCCGCAGCCGCGCCAGCAGCTCGTCGACCTGGAAGGGCTTGGTCACGAAGTCGTCGGCGCCCGCGTCGAGAGCCTCGACCTTGTCGGCGGAGCCGGTGCGGCCGGACACCACGATGATCGGCACGTTCGTCCATCCGCGCAATGCCTGGATGACCTCGATGCCGTCGAGGCGGGGCATGCCGAGGTCGAGCATGATGAGGTCGGGGTGCGTCTGGGCGGCGGTCGCGATGGCGGCCGCGCCGTCCGGTGCCACGACGACGTCGTAGCCGTGTGCGGCGAGGGTGATGCGCAGGGCGCGCACCATCTGCGGGTCGTCGTCGGCGATGAGCAGCTTCACTCCGAGCCTTCCGTGTCGCGGGGTCCTGCAGCCAGCGGCAGGGAGATGACCATGGTGAGGCCCCCGCCCGGGGTGTCCTCGGGTGTCAGGGTACCGCCCATGCCCTCGGTGAATCCGCGCGACAGGGCGAGACCGAGACCGAGCCCTGTCGTGTTGTCGGTGTCGCCGAAGCGCTGGAACGGCTGGAAGATGCGGTCGCGTCGCTCGGGTGAGACGCCGTCTCCGCGGTCGATGATGCGGATCTCGGCGCGGTCGCCGAGGGCGCTCGTCGACACGATGACGCGTGAACCGTCGGGGGCGTGCCGGTGGGCGTTGGCGATCACGTTGACCAGCACGCGCAGGAGCAGCACGGGGTCGGCGTGCAGCGGCGGAAGGTCGGGGTCGAGGGCCAGTTCGACGTCGGAGGGGCCGAGGCCCAGCTCGTCGACGGCCGCGAGCACGATGCCGGCGGCATCCATCCGGGACGACGACACGGCGAGCACCCCGGCCTGCACGCGGCTCACGTCGAGCAGATCCGTGACGAGCGTCGACAGCGTCGCGAGACTCTCGTCGGCGGTCGCGAGCAGCTCTTCGCGATCGGATGCCGACAGGCGGTGGGCGGCGCGGAGGCCGCCGATGGCCGCGACGGCCGAGGCCAGCGGGCGTCGCAGATCGTGGCTCACGGCCGACAGCAGGGCGCTGCGCACCTGATCGGTCTCGGCCAGCGCCTCGGCTTCCCGCGCGGTCGCCCGCAGGTCGGTGTGCTCGATGGCCGCGGAGAGCTGGGCGACGATCGCATCCAGCAGCCGCCGCTCGGGTCCGGCGAGCGGTTCGCCGTTCAGCTCCAGCACGGCGCGGGGACCGCCGCCCGTGACCACGCCGACCGGGATGGTCGTGGCGCGTCCGTCGGCCACGGGCTCGCCGTCGCTCGCGAGCACCTCGCCGTCGGGTGCGATCAGCCGCACGCCGCTGAGTCCGAACGCTTCTCGGGTGCGGCTGACCAGCGCGAGCACGGCGTTGTCGCCGCGGAGCACATTGCCGGCGACGGCGGCCAGCAGCTCGGCCTCCGCGGCAGCGCGCTGCGCGGTGCGGGCACGACGCGCGGCCTGGTCGACGATGATGCTCACCAGGATCGCGATGACGACGTAGAGCGCGAGGGCGAGCACGTGCAGCGGGTGCGCGATCGTGATCGTGAAGAGCGGTGCGACGAAGAGGAAGTCCAGCGTGACGCCCGAGAGCACCGCGGCGAACACAGCGGGACGGATGCCGCCGATGAGGGCCACCACGACCACGAGCAGCTGATACGCCAGCACCTCGGCCGTGATGGACTCCGGGCTGCGGAAGGTGAACATGATCCACGACAGCAGCGGACCGATCGCCAGCGCGACTCCGAACCCGAGCGCCTGTCGCCGCCAGCCGAGCGCGCCGCCGGTGATGCGCGGGAGGGCGATCCGACCGCCGGCCGCGGCATGCGTGACGATGTGCACGTCGATGTCGCCCGACCGGCGGATGACCTCGGCGCCGATGCCGGGACCGGTGAGCGCGGCCGTGAGGCGACCGCGGCGGCTCACGCCGATGACCAGCTGCGTGGCATCCGCTCCCTGGGCGAACTCGACGAGCGTGCCGGGGATGTCGTCCCCGACGACCTGGTGGTACGTGCCGCCGAGGGACTCCACGAGCGTGCGCTGTGCGGCGAGGGCTCCCGGCGTCTCGTCGCGCAGACCGTCCTGCGCTGAGATGTGCACGGCGAGCAGCTCGCCCCCGGCTGAGCGGGCGGCGATCCGCGCGCCGCGGCGGATCAGCGTCTCACCCTCCGGGCCTCCGGTCAGCGCGACGACGACGCGCTCCCTGGCCTGCCACGCCCCCTCGATGCCCTGCTCGGCACGGTAGCTGCGCAGTGCGCTGTCGACCTCGTCGGCGAGCCAGAGCAGGGCCAGCTCGCGCAGGGCGGTGAGGTTGCCCAGGCGGAAGTAGTTCGACAGGGCGGCGTCGATCCGCTCGGCGGGATACACGAGTCCTGCCGAGAGCCGATCGCGCAGGGTCTGCGGGGCCAGATCGACGACCTCGATCTCGTCGGCGGCGCGGACGACGGCATCCGGGATCGTCTCCTGCTGCGCGACGCCGGTGATCTTTTCGACCACGGCGTTCAGAGACTCGATGTGCTGCACGTTGACCGTGGTCACCACGTCGATGCCGGCGTCCAGCAGCTCGTCCACGTCCTGCCAGCGTTTGGCGTTGCGGGAGCCGGGGGCGTTCGTGTGGGCGAGCTCGTCGACGAGGGCGATCTCGGGGGCGCGGTCGAGCACGGCGTCGATGTCGAGCTCGGTCAGAGTGATGCCGCGGTGGGTGTCGACGCGCCGGGGAACCTCGGGGATGCCGACCGTCTGCGCCCTGGTCGAAGCGCGGTCGTGCGTCTCCACGATCGCGATCACGACGTCATGGCCTTCGTCGAGCATCCGCCGTCCCTCGGCGAGCATCTCGTAGGTCTTGCCGACGCCGGGCGCGGCCCCGAGCAGCACCCGGAGCCGACCGCGACGCGACGGAGGTCGACGGAGCGGTTCTCCGGTCATTCGCCCTCCCGATCATCGAGCGCGAGGTTGAGTTCGGCGACGTTGATGCGCTCCTCGCCGAGGAATCCCAGATCCCGCCCTTGAATCCTAGACTCCACGAGGTCGCGCACCTCCTGCGCGGACAGCCCGCGGGCCGCGGCTACGCGCGGCACCTGCAGCAGGGCGTACGCCACGCTGATGTGCGGGTCGAGACCCGACCCCGAGGAGGTGACCGCGTCGGCGGGCACCTCGGACGGGTCGATGCCTTCGCGTTCCGCGATCATGGCCTTGCGCTCCGCGATCGCGGCGACCAGGTCGGCGTTCTCGGGTCCGAGGTTGCTGCCGCTGGAGCCGGCGCCGTCGTACCCGTCACCCGCGGCGGAGGGGCGTGACTGGAAGTACTCCGGGAGCGCCTCCCCGTCGGCATCCGTGCCTGTGCTGAGCCTCGTCGAAGTGAAGGACTGTCCGATCAGCGCGCTGCCCCTGTCGTCGGGGAGCGCCGATCCGTTGGCCTGCCAGGGGAGCAGCAGCTGGCCGACGCCGGTGACCAGGAGCGTGTAGCCGACGCCGAGTACGAGGGTGAGGACGAGCATCGCGCGGACGGCGACACCGGTGGTGCGGAGGGTGGTGCGAGTGGATGACATGACTGGATTCCGTTTCCGAGCCGGGTCAGAAGCCCGGGATGAGGCTGACGACGAGGTCGATGAGCTTGATGCCGAGGAACGGGGCGATCACACCGCCGAGACCGTAGATCAGCAGGTTGCGCTGCAGGATCTGCGAGGCGCTCGCCGGACGGTACTTCACTCCGCGCAGGGCCAGCGGGATCAGGAACACGATCACGATCGCGTTGAAGATGATCGCGCTGGTGACAGCGGATGCCGGCGAGTGCAGCTGCATGATGTTCAGGGCCGCGAGTCCGGGGAAGACCCCCATGAACATCGCCGGGATGATCGCGAAGTACTTGGCGATGTCGTTCGCGAGGGAGAACGTGGTGAGCGCTCCGCGCGTGATGAGCAGCTGCTTCCCGATGCGCACGATGTCGATGAGCTTGGTGGGGTCGGAGTCGAGGTCGACCATGTTGCCTGCCTCCTTCGCCGCCGAGGTGCCGGTGTTCATCGCGACGCCGACATCGGCCTGCGCGAGGGCGGGGGCATCGTTCGTGCCGTCGCCGGTCATCGCGACCAGGCGCCCTCCCTCCTGCTCCCGCCGGATGAGGTCGAGCTTGTCTTCGGGGGTGGCTTCGGCGAGGAAGTCGTCGACGCCGGCCTCCTTCGCGATGGCGGCGGCCGTGAGCGGGTTGTCGCCCGTGATCATGACGGTGCGGATGCCCATCGCCCGCAGTTCGTCGAAGCGTTCGCGCAGGCCGTCCTTCACGATGTCCTTGAGGTGCACGACGCCGAGGATGCGGGCGTCCGGCGCTTCGACAGGCTCAGCGACCCAGTCAGGATGGGTCCCTGAGCTTGTCGAAGGGCCCTTGACCGCGACGACCAGGGGCGTGCCGCCGCTCTCGGCCACGGCGTCGGTGCGGCTCGTGAGCTCGAGGTCGTCGCCGTCGAGTCCGAGCCAGGCGCGCACAGCGGAGCCGGCACCCTTGCGGATCTGCGTGCCGTCGGCGAGGTCGAGCCCCGACATGCGGGTCTGTGCCGTGAACGGAACGACCACGGCGTCATCGGGGGCTGTCACCCGGATGCCCTGCGCGGCGGCGAGCTCGACGATCGAGGCCCCCTCTGGCGTGGGGTCCGCGAGAGACGACAACGCCGCGACGCGCAGCAGTTCGTCCGCATCGACTCGCGGAAGAGCCAGCACCTCGTGGGCGCGGCGGTTGCCGTACGTGATGGTGCCCGTCTTGTCGAGCAGCAGGGTGGTGACGTCGCCCGCGGCCTCGACCGCACGACCGGACATCGCGAGCACGTTGCGCTGCACGAGCCGGTCCATCCCGGCGATGCCGATGGCCGAGAGCAGCGCCCCGATGGTGGTCGGGATCAGGCAGACGAGCAGGGCGATGAGCACCGGGATGCTGACGGGGGATGCGGCGTACGACGCGATCGGGTTCAGGGCCAGCACCACGACCACGAAGATGATCGACAGGCTCGCGAGCAGGATGTTCAGCGCGATCTCGTTGGGGGTGCGCTGGCGACTCGCACCCTCGACGAGCGCGATCATGCGGTCGACGAACGTCTCGCCCGGCTTCGAGGTGATGCGCACCACGATCCGGTCGGACAGCACCCGGGTGCCACCGGTCACCGCACTGCGGTCTCCACCGGACTCGCGGATCACCGGAGCGCTCTCGCCCGTGATGGCCGACTCGTCGACCGTGGCGATGCCCGAGACGATGTCGCCGTCGCCGGGGATCAGCTCGCCCGCCGTGACGATCACGATGTCGTCGCGCTGCAGCTCGGCCGACGAGATCTGGGCGGTCGCTGCGTGCTCGGCCGCCGCATCCGTCGTGCCGTCGTAGTCGACCACGCGGCGGGCCATCGTGCTGGTGCGGGTCTTGCGCAGGCTCGCGGCCTGCGCCTTGCCGCGGCCCTCGGCCACAGACTCCGCGACGTTCGCGAACAGCACCGTCAGCCACAGCCAGATCGCGATCCCCCAGGTGAAGGGGGCGGGCACCGGGGTGCCGCCCGAGTCGGACGGGCCGCCGAGGAACGGCTCGGCGATCGCGAGCACCGTGGTGAACGCCGCGCCGACCCACACCAGGAGCATGACGGGGTTGCGGACGAGAGCTGCCGGGTTGAGCTTGCGCAGCGCGCCGGGGAGCGCCTGCACGAGCTGCGACCAGCCGAAGGAGCGCGGGGCGGCCGCGGGTGCCGACCCTTCGACGGGCTCAGGGACCGCGGGATGCGGATCGGAGGGGGTGGTGATGAGAGTCATGGTCAGACGAGTCCTTCAGCGAGCGGGCCCAGTGCGAGCACAGGGAAGTAGGTGAGCGCGGTGACGATGACCGTCACCGTGAGGAGCAGACCGACGAACTGGGGTCGGTGCGTCGGCAGGGTTCCGGAGGTGGCGGGGATGCGCTCCTGCGCCGCGAACGAGCCGGCAAGGGCCAGCACGAGCACGATCGGCAGGAACCGGCCGAGCAGCATCGCGATACCGAGGGCGGTGTTGAACCACGGGGTGTTCGCGGTGAGTCCGGCGAACGCGGAGCCGTTGTTGTTCGAGGCCGAGGTGAAGGCGTAGAGCACCTCGCTCATGCCGTGCACTCCGGGGTTCAGGATGCTGGTGGACTCCACGTCCTCCCTGATACCGGGGATCGCGAAGCTCATCGCGGTGCCGAGCAGCACCAGGGTCGGCGTCACCAGGATGTACAGGCTGGCGAGCTTGATCTCGCGCGGCCCGATCCTCTTGCCGAGGCACTCCGGCGTGCGTCCGACGAGCAGTCCGCCGACGAACACCGCGATGATCGCGAGCACGAGCATCCCGTACAGGCCCGAGCCGACGCCACCGGGGGCGACCTCGCCGAGCATCATGTTCAGCATCGGCATCATGCCGCCGAGCGCCGTGTACGAGTCGTGCATCGAGTTGACCGCGCCCGTCGAGGTGAGGGTGCTCGCGCTGCCGAACAGGGTCGAGCCCAGGATGCCGAAGCGCACCTCCTTGCCCTCCATCGCGGCTCCCGCGAGTTCGGGCGCCGTGCCACGGCCCGCGAGCTCGAGCGCCGAGAGGGCGAAGGTCGAGACGAGGAAGATCGTGCCCATGACGGCGGCGATCGCGTAGCCCTGACGGTGGTCGCCGACCATGCGGCCGAAGGTGCGGGGGAGGGAGAACGGGATCACGAGGATCAGCAGCACCTGCAGCAGGTTCGTGAAGCCGGTCGGGTTCTCGAACGGGTGCGCGGAGTTGACGTTGAAGAAGCCGCCGCCGTTGGTGCCGAGCAGCTTGATGGCCTCCTGCGAGGCCACCGGGCCGCCGGGGATGGTCTGCGTACCGCCCGAGACGGTGGTGACGTCGGTGAAGCCGGCGAAGTTCTGGATCACGCCGCCCGCGAGCAGGGCCACGGCGCCGATCAGGGCGAGCGGGAGGAGGATGCGGCCGAGGCCGCGGATCAGATCGACCCAGAAGTTGCCGATCGTGGTCGACCCCCGGCGGGCGAGACCGCGGATGAGGGCGATCGCGATCGTGAGACCGACCGCCGCAGAGACGAAGTTCTGCACCGTGAGGCCCGCGAGCTGCACGGTGTAGCCCATGGTCTGCTCGGGGGAGTACGACTGCCAGTTGGTGTTGGCCACGAACGACGCGGCGGTGTTGAAGGACAGCCCTTCCGGCACGGCCGGCAGCCCGAGCGACTGGGGGAGGAAGGCCTGGAGTCGCTGGAGACCGTAGACCAGGAGAACCCCGACCACCGAGAAGGCGAGCACGCTGCGGGCGTAGGCGCGCCAGGTCTGCTCCGACGAGGAGCTGACACCGATCAGCCGGTAGAGGCCGCGCTCGACCCGCAGGTCACGCGCCGAGGAGTACACGTGGGCGATGTAGTCGCCGAGCGGGCGGTAGAGGAGCACGAGCACGACCACGACGGCCGCGACCTGCAGGATGCCGAACCAGATCGTCGCGTCCATCAGAACCTCTCCGGGGCGACGAGCGCGACCACGAGGTAGACGACGGCGGCGACGGCGAGAGCGGCCGCGAGGATCTCGAAGACGATCACAGTCGCTCCACCCCCTTGGCCGCCAGGGAGACGAGGGCGAACAGCGCGAGAGTCAGCGCGATGTAGATGATGTCGAGCACGGATCCGATCCAACTCCCGCCCGGAGTCCGATCCCGCGATCCTCACGCTTCCCCTACGCCTCCGCCGCGGATGCATGCACCTTTCTGACGCCCGCCGCTCCCCGCGCGACGGGAGCCTCTACACGGGAGCGCGGAGTGCGGCGTCCAGGCTCCAGCGGTGGCGCGGAAGCCCCGCGAGCAGCACGGCCGCGGCGGTGAAGAGGAACACGGGATACCGGAAGGGGGCGAGCGGTCCGAGGAACACGAACATGCTGAGACCGAAGACGAGCGTGAGCGCCGCGGCTCCCGTCGCCGCGAGGCGGGTGACGAATCCCGCGATCAGGAGGACGGCCAGCAGTGTCTCGAGGATCGTGGCGCCGACCGCCGCGGCGTCCACGAGGAGATCCACCGGCACGGGAACAAGACGCGCCGTGTACTCGCGGAAGGCTCCCCACGATCCCCAGGAGACGCCGGGGTCACCGGGGCCGCCGAGCATGCCGAGGCGATCTGCGACCGCGAGAAGGAAGCTCACGGCGATGATCACCCGGACGCCGAGCTGTCCGATGTCCGTCGCCAGGTCTGCGGTTCGGCGAGTACTCATCTGCATCCTCCTCGGAGCCCGCTCTTCGCGACGCTCCTCGCTCGATTCCGTGCACATCCTGTGTCGAAGCGCTCCGTCGTCTGGTGAGACTCGTCAGCGCCGGGGAGATCACGCGTCGCGGGAGGATCGGCCCTATGCTCACCAGGTGGGAGTGCGAAGGGTGCGGATCAGTGCGGGGACGGGGGTCGTCGCCGGTCTCGTCGCGGCCGCCCTCCTGTGCGTGATCACGGGGCTCCTGCCGCGGGCGGATGCCGGTGCCCTGGGAGAGCGGATCGCGCCCGTGCTGGGGTTCGTCATCGCGATCACGGTCGTGGCCGAACTCGCCCGCGACGCCGCGGTGTTCGACGTCGTCTCGCAGCGCCTCGCACGCTGGGGTCGAGGCCGCGTCGTCGTGCTGTGGATGCTCGTGGTCGTCCTCGCCGTGGTGAGCACCGTGTTCCTGTCGCTCGACACCACGGCGGTGATCGTCACGCCCGTGGTGGTCGTGCTCGCCCAGAGCGTGGGGGTGTCTCCGATCCCGTTCGCGCTGGCGACGGTGTGGCTGGCCAACACCGCGTCGCTGGCCCTGCCGGTGTCGAACCTCACCAACCTGCTCGCAGCTCCCGCGATCGGCGACGGGCCCACGGCGTTCCTCGCCCTGAGCTGGGCGCCCACGCTCGCCGGCATCCTCGTACCAGTCGCGATCCTCACGCTCCTGCATCGACGCACCGTGTTCGGCACATACGAGACCCCGGTGCCGCGAAGACCCGCCGATCCGACGCTGTTCTGGAGTGCGACCGGCATCCTCCTCGTGCTGATGCCCCTGCTCGCCCTGACGCACGACGTGTGGATCCCGGCGACCGGGGCGGCACTCGCGCTCGTGGTGCTGTTCGCCGTCCGCCGCCGCCGTGCGCTGCGGCTCTCACTCGTTCCGTGGCAGGCGGTCGCGCTCGCCGCGGCGCTGTTCGTGCTGGTCGAGGCCGCGCATGCGCAGGGACTCCTCGATTTCCTCACCGCGCTGACCGCATCGGGGGACTCTCCCGGCGACCTGTTCCGGCTCGCCGCGCTCGGGGCTGCGAGCGCCAATGCGATCAACAACCTCCCGGCCTATCTGGTGCTCGAGCCCGCGGCCGGCGATCCCGTGGCGCTGATGGCGCTGCTGATCGGCGTGAACCTCGGACCGCTCATCACGCCGTGGGCATCGCTCGCGACGCTGCTCTGGCACCACCGGATCGTCGCGCTGGGGGTCACGATCCGGTGGAGCCGCTTCATGCTGTGGGGCGCGGTGGCCGCGGTGTCCACGGTCTGCACCGCCGTCCTCGTCCTGGTCGTCGTGTCGGGCTAGCCCCACCCGCCCGGGAACGGGCGGGGCCGGGTCAGGGGGCGACCCGGCGCATCTCCTGCGCGAGAGCAGCGTTCGTGTCGTCGAAGCGCGTGATGATGTTCTCGCGCACCTCGGCGGACTTGTTCTGGCTGAGCTTGGCGCGCGCGTCGAAGCGGTCGACGCGCAGGCGCAGACCGACGGTGCCCTTCGCGGCGCGGCGGGTGCCCGGCTCGTCCTCGGACAGGTGTCGGCCGTGCTCCCTGCCGTCCTCGAAGTGGTCGGTGAGCCGGGTGAGCATGGCGTAGTTCTCCTCCTCGCTCAGGATCTCCGGCGTGCCGTACAGGTGCGCGGTGACGTGGTTCCACGTCGGCACCAGGTCGCCCGGCGCGTACAGGCTCGGGGACACGTAGTCGTGCGGACCCTGGATGATCACGAGCAGCTCGTGGCGGCCGAGCTCGTGGAGCTGCTCGTCCGGTCGCCCGAAGTGGCTCGCGATCACGATGCCGTCCGCATCCTCCACGAGCAGGACCGGGTAGTGCGAGGCGACCAGGCCCCCGCTCGCCGGCGAGACGAAGGTCGCCCACGGATTGCCGCGGATGAGGCGCTTGACCTCGTCGGGGTCGGTCATCAGATACCGGGGTGTGTGGCGCATCAGGATTCCTCTGTTCGGTGGTCGTTCGATCGGCGGGGGGTCAGGCGGGTGCGGACGGCCAGCGCGGCGCACGCGATGACGGCGAAACCGCCCACCGCCGTGGCCCAGCCGACCGGCTCCTGCAGCAGGAGGGCGGCCCAGGCGATGGTCATCACGGGCTGGACGAGCTGGATCTGACTCACCTGCGCCATCGGTCCGATCGCGAGGCCGCGGTACCAGGCGAAGAAGCCGAGGTACATGCTCACGGCGGAGAGGTACGCGAACGCGAGCCATGGCACGGGCGTCGCGATCGGCGGCTCTGCGACCGCCGATGCCACGGCCAGCGGCGTCATCACGGGCAGGGCGACGAGGAGTGCCCAGGAGATGGTCTGCCACGATCCGAGTTCGCGGGCGAGCAGGCCGCCTTCCGCATAGCCGATCGCCGCGGCGATGACGGCGCCGAACAGCAGCAGGTCGGCGGCGGTGAGCGCACCCAGTCCGCCGTTCTGCAGGGCGGCGAAGACGACAGCGGCGACCGCACCGAGGCCCGCGAACACCCAGAACGCTCGGGCGGGGCGCTCGCGCGTTCGAAGCACGACGGCGACCGCTGTCGCGGCCGGAAGGAGGCCGATCACGACGGCGCCGTGACTGGCGGGCGCGGTGGTCATCGCGAAGGAGGTCAGCAGCGGGAACCCCGCGACGACTCCGCCGGCCACGATCACGAGTCGGGGCCACTGCGCTCCGGTGGGGATGCGTTGCCGAGCCGCGGCGAGGGCGATGGCCGCGAGGAGTGCCGCGACGACGGCGCGGCCCGAGCCGATGAACAGCGGGGAGAGATCGCCCGCGGTGACGCGTGTGAGCGGGAGCGTGAAGGAGAACGCGGCGACGCCGAGCGCCCCCCACCACAGTCCCGCGCGCGGCGATAGCACTGTCGATCGCGACACGATAACGCTACTGTTGGCTTCCATGAGTCAGGATAGCAGTGCCCGGATCGTCGAGGGGGTGCGCGCGTGGATCGCCTCCGCCTCCCCGGGCGCGAGGGTCCCGTCGAACCGCGCGCTGACGGCGGAGTACGGCGCGAGTCCCGTCACCGTGCAGAAGGCGATGCGGCAGCTCGTCCGGCTCGGCCTGGTCGAATCGCGTCCGGGTGCGGGGACCTTCGTGCGCGCCGTCCCCGCCGCCCGCTCCGTCGACTACGGCTGGCAGACGGCGGCCCTCGGCACGCCACCCTCGGGCCTCGGGGGCCTCTCCTCGACACAGCGCACGGTGGCCCCCGACGCGATCGGCCTGCACTCCGGTTATCCCGCGGCAGACCTCCTCCCCGAGCGACTCGTACGGCAGGCGCTCGTGCGGGCGGCGCGGTCCGATGCGGCGCTGACCCGCTCTCCCGCGGCGGGTCTCCCCGAGCTGCAGGCCTGGTTCGCGGGCGAGCTCGCGTCATCCGCCCCGCCCGGAGTCGTTCCCGCCTCGACGCGAGACGCCCTCATCATCTCGGGCAGCCAGAGCGGACTGAGCTCGATCTTCCGGGCGGTCGTCGGTGTCGGACAACCGCTGCTGATCGAGTCGCCGAGCTATTGGGGTGCGATGCTCGCCGCGGCCCAGGCGGGGGTCGTGCTGGTGCCGATCCCGTCGGGTCCGGACGGGCCCGACCCGGACGACGTCGAACGGGCGTTCGCGCAGACCGGCGCGAGGGCGTTCTACGCGCAGCCCACGTTCGCCAATCCGACGGGGGCGCAGTGGCCGATCGCGACGGGGCAGGCCGTGCTCGAGGCCGTCCGTCGTCACGGCGCCTTCCTGATCGAGGACGATTGGGCGCACGACCTCGGGATCGACACCGAGCCGCGCCCCGTCGCCGCCTCCGACGACGACGGACACGTGGTCTACCTGCGCTCGCTGACCAAGAGCGCGTCTCCTGCTCTGCGCGTCGCGGCGGTGATCGCACGCGGACCGGCCCGCGACCGGATCCTCGCCGACCGGGCAGCCGAGTCGATGTACGTCAGCGGGCTGCTGCAGGCCGCGGCGCTCGACGTGGTGACCCAGCCGGCGTGGCGTACGCACCTGCGGGGGTTCCGCGAGCACCTGCGCGTGCGTCGCGACCTGCTGATCTCGAGCCTCGCCGCGCACGCACCCTCCGCGCGGGTGGAGAGCGTGCCGGTGGGCGGGCTGAACCTCTGGGTGCGGCTGCCCGACGGAGCGGACGTCGGACAGGTGGTGCGCGAGTGCGAAGTGCGCGGGCTGATCATCGCCCCAGGGTCCGAGTGGTTCCCCGCGGAGCCCTCCGGGTCGTACGTGCGACTCAACTACGCGAACGCGGATCCTGCCCGCTTCCCCGAGGCCGCCGACATCCTCGGCGCGGTGCTCGCCGGATCCTGACCCCGCCCCCTGCCCCCGCCTCACCGGAGCAGGAGGAACGGGGCAGACGAAAGCGGGTGGGTGACAGGGCGGGAGCAGCGCGCGACCGCGCGGCTCAGGCCTCGGGGGCGCCGTCCTGCGGCGGGCCGGCGGGCCGATGCGCGCGTCGTCCCGACACCACCACCGGGCGACCGGCACGCTCCTGACCCGGCAGCGGGCGGGAGCGGCGGCCGTAGATGAGCTCCGACGAGTCGAGCAGCCACGGCACGAGTGTGATGGAGACGCCGTGCACGAGCATCAGCTGGTTCGCCAGCCGGCGGGCGCGACGGTTGTGCAGGAACGTCTCCCACCAGTGGCCGACGATGTACTGCGGCAGATAGACGGTCACGACGGACGAGCCGTGCTTCTCGCGGTACTGCTTGATGAACTGGGTGATGGGCTGCGCGAAAGACCGGTACGGCGACTCGACGATCACGAGCGGGATCGGCACCAGGTGGTCGGCCCAGTCCTTCTGCAGCGCGGCCGCGTCGTCGGAGGCCACGGCCACGTGCACCGCGAGGGTCTTCCCGTGCTTGGCCGCGATCGCGTAGTCGATGGCCTTGATCACCGGCTTCTGCAGCCGGTTGACGAGGACGATGGCCAGGTCGCCGGTCGCCCCGAACCGGGTGGTGTCGTCGATCGCGATCTCGTGCTCGACGTCGCGGTAGTACCTCTTCACCCCCATCATCAGGAACGCGAGGATCGGGATGGCGAAGAACACCAGGTAGGCGCCGTGCGTGAACTTCGTGATCGTCACGATCAGGAGCACCAGCACGGTCAGGGTCGCGCCGGCCGAGTTGATCACGAGTCCGACCTTCGCGGAACGCCGGTCGGAGGCGGATGCTCCGTCGATCCCCGAACCGGTCGTGCTCTCCCTCGGGCCGCGCAGCACGCGCCGCCAGTGGCGCACCATGCCGATCTGGCCGAGCGAGAACGACACGAAGACGCCGATGATGTACAGCTGGATCAGGGTCGTCAGCTTCGCCTGGAACACCACGAGCACCGCGATCGCGGCGATCCCGAGCAGGATCATGCCGTTCGAGAACACGAGACGGTCGCCACGGGTGTTGAGCGACTTGGGGGCGTAGCCGTCGCGGGCGAGGACGGCGCCCAGCAACGGGAAGCCGTTGAACGCGGTGTTCGCGGCGAGCAGCAGCACGCACGCGGTCGCCGCCTGCACGATGAAGAACGGGATGCTACCGCCGCCGAACGTGGCGGAGGCGATCTGCGCCATCAGGCTCGGCTGTGGGTTGCTGCAGTCGAAGCCGATCAGGTCGCACGGGTTCTCCGCATAGTGCACACCCGTGATCAGCGCCAGGGCGGTGAGCCCGGAGAAGAGGCAGATCGCGATGGTGCCCATCAGCACCAGGGTCGATTGGGCGTTGCGGACCTTCGGGGCGCGGAAGGCCGGAACCCCGTTCGAGACCGCTTCGACACCGGTGAGCGCGGAGCATCCGCTCGAGAAGGCGCGCAGGATCAGCAGGATCACGGCCGCCTGGCTCAGGCTCTCCGCCTGCACCGAGAACTCCGCGCTCGAGGCAACGGGGGCGTCGCCCAGGAAGGTGCGGATCAGGCCGGTCACGATCATGATCCCGACCGAGGCGATGAAGACGTACGTGGGGATCGCGAACACGAGCGAGGCTTCGCGCACGCCGCGGAGATTCACGATGATGATGAGGATCACGAAGCCGACAGCCAGCTCGACGCGGAACGGGTCGAGCCCCGGAACCGCCGAGATGATGTTGTCCACGCCCGAGGCGACGGACACCGCCACGGTCAGCACGTAGTCGACCAGGAGCGCAGCCGCGACGATCACACCGGGGACCTCGCCCAGGTTCTTCGATGCCACCTCGTAGTCGCCGCCGCCGGAGGGGTACGCCTTGATCAGCTGGCGGTAGCTCAGGACGACCACCACCAGCAGCACGACGACGGAGATCGCGACGAGCGGTGTGAACGACAGGAAGGTGAGTCCGCCGATCAGCAGGATCATCACGAGTTCCTGCGGCGCGTAGGCCACAGAGCTCAGCGCATCCGACGCGAAGATCGGCAGGGCCATGCGCTTGGGCAGCAGCTGGTCGTCGACCTGCTGGCTCGTCAGCGGTTCCCCGATGAGGATGCGCTTCGCGCGTGGCGGCGCATCCACGCTCTCCCTGTTTTCGTCTGACACGTCCGGCGACACTACGCCTTGGAGCGGCATCCTCACGCGATCCTCACGGAATCCCTACGGGCGGATCGCCGCTCCTCACGGAATCCTTACGGGGCGTCTACACTGGCACGCTGTGGGGGATCAGGTACTGCTCGCGTTCATCGCGATAGCGATCGGCGTGGCGGTCGGCGTCGTGCTGTTCGTGCCGTTCGTGGCGGTCAGCTACCGTCGCCGCGGGCGCCTCGGACTCGGCCGCACACTCCTGTGGCTCGCGGCCCTCATCTACTTCTGGGCGATCTGGACGTACACGCTCCTTCCGCTGCCCGACCCCGACACGATCCGCTGCGTCGGGGCGATCACCGACCCGATGTCGGTCGTCCGCGACGTGCAGAAGGCGTTCGCGGCGCCGGGCAATCCGCTGCGGCAGCCCGCCCTGCTGCAGCTGGTGTTCAACGTGCTGCTGTTCGTGCCCCTCGGCTTCTTCGTGCGGGTGCTCGCCGGCCGCGGGATCCTCGTGGCGCTCGCCGCGGGGTTCGGGCTGTCGCTCCTGGTGGAGACGACGCAGCTGACCGGAGTGTGGGGCGTCTACCCCTGCGCGTATCGCTTCTTCGACGTGGGCGACCTGATGACGAACACGCTCGGCGCGGTGGTGGGCTGCACGATCGCGCTGGTCGTCCCGCCGTCGATGCGAGGGTCTGAGGCGAAGCCGGATGCCGACCTCCCCCGTCCGGTGACGCGCGGACGGCGGGCGCTCGCGATGCTGTGCGACGGTCTGGCGTACTTCTTCGTGAGCTTCGGTGCCGGCGTCGCCGTGCAGCTCTGGCTCGAGTACGTGGTGCGCGACCGGGAGGCAGTGCTCGACGGTTCCATCGCCGCCGCGGTGGGGACGATCGCGCCGGCCGGCGTCTTCCTGGTGCTGATCCTGTCGACCGGCCGCTCGATCGGCGACATCGCCGTGCAGCTGCGTTACTCGGGTTCGCGTCTTCCGGCACCGTTCGCGCGCCTCCTGCGCTGGGCCGGCGGCATCGGCGGCCTGAGCGCCCTCGCACTCGGCGGCGGCCTGTTCGATCTTGCGTCTTCGCTCCTGATCCTCGTCGCGATCGTGATGCTCTTCACCACCCGCGCGGGCCGTGGACTCCCGGGGGTCCTCTCCGACCAGCACCTCGCCGACGCCCGCACCCCCGCGCGCCCGCACGCCCGCCCATGAGCCTCGCCCGCCTTCCCGTATCCCGGAGGGATCCACAGCGGTTTCCGATCACGAACGCGTAACGTCACGGTCATGACGACTGTTCACGTCACCGAGGCCACGATCAACCAGGCCCGCGAACTGCGCGACGAGCTGCAGCGGTTCCTGCGCGAGTACGAGTTCGGGATGCGCGAGGTCGAGACGAAGATCTCGATCCTCCGTGACGAGTTCACGCACGACCACGCGTACAACCCGATCGAGCACGTGAAGAGCCGCCTGAAGTCACCGGACAGCATCGTCGAGAAGCTCGCCCGGAAGGGCATCGACGAACCGGACTTCGACCGCATCCGCGCCGACATCACCGACATCGCCGGCGTGCGGGTGACCTGCAGCTTCGTCGCCGACGTGTACCGGCTGTTCGATCTGCTCACGGCGCAGGACGATGTCACGGTCCGCACGGTGAAGGACTACATCGCGCAGCCGAAGGCCAACGGCTACAAGAGCCTCCACGCGATCATCGAGGTGCCCGTCTTCCTGTCGACCGGTGCGCTCTCGGTGCCGGTCGAGGTGCAGTTCCGCACGATCGCGATGGACTTCTGGGCGAGCCTGGAGCACAAGATCTACTACAAGTTCTCGAATCAGGTGCCGGCTCATCTCGTCGACAGCCTGTCGGATGCCGCGGATGCCGCCGCGGAGCTCGACAGCCGGATGGAGCGGCTGCACCGCGAGGCGCACGGCGTGCCGCAGCGTCAGCTCGCGCCCCCGCCGCCGCCCGCTCCGCCTGCACCCCCGGTCGCTTCTCCGCCGCGGGTCGTCGGCGTCTAGAGCCCGGCCGCGAGGCGGAGGTCGCCGCGCTCGGACGGGGCGGCGGCGTCACAGGATCGTCGTGAGCGTCCCGCCGTCGGCACGAAGGGCGGCGCCGTTCGTCGCCGACGATCGCGGGCTCGCCAGGTACAGCGCCAGCTGCGCGATCTCCTCCGGCTCGATGAAGCGCTCCAGGAGCGAGGTCGTGTTGCGCGCGGCGATGGCCTGCTTCAGCTCGGATGCGGGCAGCCCCTGTGCCAGAGCGATCTGCTCCACGGCGCGCGCGACGCCCTCCGAGTAGGTGGGTCCGCCGACGATGCTGTTGACCGTGACGCTGGTTCCGCGCGTCGACTTGGCCAGGCCGTTCGCGAGGGCGAGCATCGCCGCCTTGGTCGCACCGTAGTGCGTCATGTCCGCGGGGACGTCGATCCCCGACTCGCTCGCGACGAAAACGATCCGTCCCCAGCCCCGGGCGAGCATCCCGCCGAGCATGTGGCGGGAGAGGCGGACTCCGCTCATCACGTTCACGTCGAAGTACCGCTGCCACTCCTCGTCGTCGATGTCCGTGAACGGCCGCACGTCGAAGATGCCGACGTTGTTGACCAGGATGTCGATCTCGCCCAGTCGGCCGAGCAGGTGGCGTACCTGCTCGGCGTCGGCGAAGTCGGCAACGATCCCGGTGACGTCCGCATCGGGTCGGAGGGCCCGCAGCTTTTCGGTCGCGGCGCAGAGACGCTGCTCGTCGCGCCCGTTGACGACCACGGCGGCGCCGGCGCGGACGAGCCCGGCAGCGATCGCGTATCCGATCCCTTCGGTCGATCCGCTGACGAACGCCCGCTTGCCGGTGAGTTCGAGTTCCATCTGTGTCTCCTCTGCGTAATGACTTTCCTGAGCAAGTCAGCCTGACTTTCCTGGTCAAGTCAAATCGCGTGAGGCGATACGCTGTGGGGATGACGACGAACGGCGCGATCCCGCCGCTGGCGGGGGAGGAACTCGAGACCTGGTCGGCCATGGCGACGGTGCTCGAGTGGTTGCCTTCAGCACTCGATGCCCAGCTCCAGCGGGACGCGCAGGTCACCCATTTCGAGTACGGCGTGCTCTATGCGCTCGCCCATGCCGAGGATGGGCGGCTGCGGATGAGCGTGCTGTCGTCCTACGCGAACAGCACGTTGTCACGGCTGTCCCGTGCGGCTACCCGCTTGGAGGGCAAGGGGTGGATGCGGCGCTCCCCCGACCCGAGCGACGGCCGATTCACGCTCGCGCACATCACCGACAGCGGCCGCGCCAAGGTCGACCAGGCGTCCCCCGGTCACGCGGAACTCGTGCGCGAGCTCGTCCTCGATCGGCTCACGGCCGTGCAGCGCCGACAGCTACGGGAGATCTCCCGGCGGATCGCCGGTGCCCTCCGCGACGAAGGCGGCTGGCGCCCGCCGACGCCCTCCGACGAGGACTGACGCCGCGGCCGGCGGTCGGCCACGGAGATCCGCACTGCCGTCGCCCATTTCCCGACAGAGAGTGCGACACGGGCGCGTTTCTCCGACGAGAGCGCGACGCGGGACGCGCGTCCGAACGGCGGCCTAGCCGAGGAACTCGCGGGCGGCGGCCGACATCGCAGTGACGCCGACCTCGATCGTGGGGTGGATCTCCGGAGCGTAGAACGGCGAGTGGTTGGTCGGGATGTCCTGCTCCAGGCGGCCTGCGGAGGCGGCCTCGGCGAACCGTGCCGGGTCGACGCCGCCCCAGAACCAGAACACCAGCGGCGCCCCGGCATCCCGCGCGAACCACGAGACGTCCTCGCTGCCGGTGAACATGCCGGGATCGATCACGGCCGCTTCGCCGAGTGCGCGCTGCAGCGCCGCGGACACCCGTGCCGTCGCCTCGTCGTCGTTGATCGTGGCGGGGAGCGTGTGGTCGGTGCGGATCTCGGGCTCACGCTCCGCACCCGATGCCGTGGCCTCCGCCCGCACGATGCGCTCGACGCTCGTGAGCACCTTCTCGCGCACTTCTTCGTTCGGATAGCGCAGGCTGAGCTCGAGCTTCGCCTCCGCGGGGATGATGTTGTTCTTCAGTCCGGCGTGGATGGATCCGACCGTGACCACGGCGACGCCCTGCGGGTCGATCTCGCGCGAGGCGATGGTCTGCAGGCGCATCACGGTGGCCGCGGCCATCACGACGGGGTCGATCGTGGCGTGGGGGCGCGAGCCGTGCCCGCCGCGGCCGTGCAGGGTGACGGTGAGTCCGTCGGAGGCCGCCATCTGCGTCCCGCTGCGCACGCCGATCACGCCGGCGGGGAGCGGGGTCACATGCTGGCCGAGCACGACGTCGGGCTTCGGGTGGCGGTCGAGGATCCCGTCGTCGAGCATCGCGCGCGCCCCGGCGCCGTACTCCTCGGCGGGCTGGATCAGCACGACGAGCGTTCCCGACCAGTCGGACCGCTCGGCGACGAGTCTCTCGACGGCGCCGATCATCGCGGTCACGTGCATGTCGTGTCCGCAGGCGTGCATGACGGGAACGGTCGTCCCCGCGGGGTCGACGCCCTTCGCAGTGCTGGCGTACGCCAGACCCGTCTGCTCCTCGACCGGCAGTGCGTCCATGTCGGCCCGCACCCACACCACCGGGCCGTCGCCGTTGCGCAGGACGCCGACGACGCCCGTGACCCCGACGCCCTCTTCGACCTCGAGGCCCAGGTCGCGCAGGTGCTGGGCGGCGATGCCGGCGGTGCGCGTCTCCTGGAACGAGAGCTCCGGATGCTGGTGCAGGTCGATGTAGAGCGCTTCGAGGTCGATCGTCATGGCCCGAGCCTAGCCGGGCGTCAGGTGCGGGAATAGGAGTTCAGGGCGGGGCCCGGATGCAGGACGGCGTTGACGATGGCCTCGATCGCGAAGGCGCTGGCGTCGCCGAGTCCGATCACGTCGGGGTGCAGCAGCCACTGCAGCTGGAGTCCGTCCATCACGGCCAGGATGGCCGCGGCTGCCGAGGCGATCGTGTCCGGATCGGAGACGCCCTCCTGCGCGCACAGCTCGTGGAACGCGGCCGTGACCTCGCGGCGCAGGGTCGTGTAGCGCTCCTCGAAGAACGGTCGCGAAGGGTGGTCGTCGGTGACGGATTCCGCCGACAGGACCGTGTAGGCCTGCACGATCCCCGGGCGCTTCTCATTCGTGAAGGCCGTGCGCACGAGGTGCAGGAACAGTTCCGGTCCCCCGGGGATGTGCTTCTGGGCGAGGCCGGCCACGTCGTCCTGGTCGCGGTAGGCCAGCACCTCGAGCAGCAGCTTCTGCTTCGAGCCGAAGTGATGGAGCACCCCGGCGTGCGTGATGCCGACCTGCTCCGCGACGTCGGCGAGGGTGCCGTTCGTCGAGCCCTTGTTGCCGAAGATCTCGATCGCGGCCTTGAGGATCTGCTCGCGTTTCGCGAGGGTCGCCGGGCGCACGCGCACTGTCTGGTCGCCGTCTGCCACCGCGTCTTCCTCTCCGTCGTCGAGCTGTGGTTGCGAACCAACTTACTACTCGGTAACCTCACCACAGCTTACTTTCTCGACAGTAAGCAAATCACGACCGTCGGCGGGCTCCCGTCCTCCGGCGACGCAGCACAAAGACCCGTGCCAAGGAGAAGCAATGAAG
This sequence comes from Microbacterium algeriense, assembly GCF_008868005.1. Taxonomy (GTDB): domain Bacteria; phylum Actinomycetota; class Actinomycetes; order Actinomycetales; family Microbacteriaceae; genus Microbacterium; species Microbacterium algeriense. The sequence goes on along the minus strand of NZ_WAAO01000003.1, from coordinate 605,808 downwards.
CTCAGGAAGTCTCTGATCGCCGTGACCGCGATCACCGCACTCGGCATCTCGGCCCTCGCCGGATGCTCCGCTGGAGGAGGGGATGACGACTCCGGCAGCGGCGCCGGATCGGCGGCCCTCACCATCGCGAAGCCCGACGGGGCGATCACCACCGAGTCGAACAACCCCTACGTCGGCGACTCGTCCGCCTCGAAGTACGGCTACGGCAAGGTGATCTTCGAGACGCTCGGACTCGTCAACCAGACCGGTGACCGCGGCGTCACGCCCTGGCTCGCCGAGAGCATCGAGTGGAACGACGACTACACCGTCCTCACGGTCGTCCCCCGCAAGGATGTCACCTGGAGCGACGGCGAGCCCTTCACCGCCGACGACATCGTGTACAGCTACGAGCTCGTCTCCACGCCGGCGCTGGACACCGCCGGTCTCAAGTTCCAGAGCGCCGAGATCGACGGCGACGCGGTGGTGCTGACCTTCGGCGAGTCGAAGTACGTCAACCAGGCGCGCGTGCTGCATGTGCCGATCGTCCCGAAGCACATCTGGGAGAACCTCGACGACCCCGCCACGAACCCCGTCAAGGGCGACGACCTCGTCGGCACCGGCCCCTACGTGCTGTCGAACTGGTCGACCGAGTCGGTCACCCTCGAGGCGCGCGACGACTACTGGGGCGGCGACCTCGCCGTGCCCGAGCTGCACTACGTCTCCTATGGCGACAACACGGCGCTCACCACCGCTCTCGCGCAGGGCGAGGCCGACTGGGCGCAGGCGTTCATCCCGCAGATCCAGGAGCAGTTCCTCGACGCCGACCCCGAGCACAACAAGTTCTGGGCCGCGCCCACGACGGGCTCGGCCACGCTGTTCATGAACCTGCAGCAGAAGCCGTTCGACAACCCGGCCTTCCGCCAGGCTCTCGCCTGGGTGATCGACCGCGACGCCTACGTCGACATCGCGCGTGAAGGCGCCAGCGAGCCCGTGTGGTCGGTGACCGGACTGTCGTCGATCCTCGAGGACGAGATCCAGCCCGAGTTCCAGGGCGAGGAGTACGAGGTCGACGCCGAGAAGGCGCGCGACCTGCTCGAGACGGCCGGGTACACCTGGAAGGACGACGCGCTGATCGACCCCGACGGCGCTCCCGTCTCCTTCACGCTGTCCGTCCCCTCCGGCTGGAGCGACTGGAACACGGCGCAGGAGCTCATCGCGGAGGACGTGACCGAGTCCATCGGGGCCGAGGTCAAGATCGACATGCCGGACTGGGGCGGATGGGCCGACCCCCGCGACAACGGCACCTTCTCGGCGATCATCCACTGGCTGGAGGACAGCGGCACGGCCTACGGCCTCTACACCTCGACCATGGACCCGCGCTGGATCTCGCCCGAGGGCAAGGCCGGCTTCAACTTCGGCCGCTTCGACGACCCGGTGGCCACCGAAGCGCTGAACACCTACGCCAACGCGTCGTCGGACGAGGAGCGCACCGCCGCCCTCGACACCCTGCAGCAGATCTTCGTCGAGCAGGTGCCGGCGATCCCGCTCGGCGCGCACCCGCTGCTGGGCGAGTTCAACACCCGCAACTACGTGGGGTGGCCGTCGGAGGAGGACCCGTACGCGTCTGCCGACCCGACGCAGCAGAACATCGTGCAGATCCTCACGAAGCTGACCCCGGCCGAGTGAGGGCTTCGACAGGCTCAGCCACCCACGGCGGGGCTTCGACAGGCTCAGCCACCCATCCGGGTTGCTGAGCCTGTCACCCCCTGGGTCCCTGAGCCTGTCGAAGGGCCACCATCCCTGGGTCCCTGAGCCCGTTGAAGGGCCACCATCTCTGGGTCCCTGAGCCTGTCGAAGGGCCACCATCTCTGGGTCTCTGAGCCCGTCGAAGGGCCGAACCCGCGATCCACACCGAGGACACCCCATGCCAGATCCCCTGCTCACCGTGCGCGACTTCTCCGTCGTGTACGACGTCGATCCGCCCGTCGAGGCGGTGAAGAACGTGACCCTCGAACTGCAGCGCGGCGAGATCCTGGGCCTCGCCGGGGAGAGCGGCTGCGGCAAGACCACGCTCGCCTACGGGGTGCAGCGCCTGCTGCGTGCCCCGGCCGTCATCACCGGCGGCAGCGTGACCTTCCACGACGTGACCGGTGTCGACATCGACATCAACGCGCTGGACGTCGACGCGATGCAGCGATTCCGCTGGGACAAGGTGTCGATGGTGTTCCAGGGCGCGATGAACGCCCTGAACCCCGTGGCGACGATCGGCTCGCAGCTGGAGGACGTGTTCGAGATCCACCGCCCCGACATGAACCGCAGGCAGCGGCGTGCCGAGGCGGAGGAGCTGCTCGAGATCGTCAAGGTCGGGCGCCAGCGCATCCGCTCCTTCCCGCACGAGCTCTCCGGCGGCATGCGCCAGCGCGTCATGATCGCGATGGCCCTCGCGCTGCGTCCGCAGCTGATGGTCATGGACGAGCCGACGACCGCGCTCGACGTGCTGGTGCAGCGGGAGATCCTCAAGCAGATCTCCCAGCTGCGGCACGAGTTCGGCTTCTCGGTGATCTTCATCACCCACGACCTTCCGCTCCTGCTGGAGATCAGCGACCGGATCGCGATCATGCGCGAGGGAGAGATCATCGAGCTCGACACGGCAGAGCGCATCTGGACGCAGCCGGAGCACGAGTACACGAAGACCCTGCTGTCGTCGTTCCCCCGGCTCACCGGGGAGAGAGGGGTGCTGGTGCGATGACCACCCTCGAATTCCGTCACGTCACGAAGGCGTACAACGTGCGCGGCGCCGGCCAGATCAAAGCTCTCGACGACGTGAGCTTCACGCTGACGTCCGGCCAGACGATCGGCCTGGTCGGACAGTCCGGCAGCGGCAAGTCCACGATCGCGAAGATCCTCACCCAGCTCGAGACCCCGACCAGCGGCGAGGTGCTGCTCGACGGCACGCCGATCCCGCGCCGCGGCAGAGGCCTGCGGACCTACCGCCAGCAACTGCGCATGGTGTTCCAGGACCCGTTCGCCTCGCTCAACCCGTACCACTCGATCCGCTACCACCTGGAGCGGCCCATCCGCCTCGACGATGTGGTGCCCAAGAAGGACACCGAGAACGAGGTGCGTCGGCTCCTCGACCGGGTGCGCCTCGACGCGGACGCGGTGATCGACCGCCGCCCCCACGAGCTGTCGGGCGGCCAGCGGCAACGCGTTGCGATCGCCCGTGCCCTGGCCTCGCGTCCCTCGCTCCTGGTCGCCGACGAGCCGGTGTCGATGCTCGACGTCTCCATCCGGCTCGGCGTGCTGAACCTGCTCGCCGACCTGCAGCGCGAAGAGGGACTCGGCGTGCTCTACATCACGCACGACCTGGCGACCGCTCGACACTTCAGCGACGAGATCATGGTCCTCAACCAGGGGCGCGTGGTCGAGTACGGCACCGCCGACGATGTGATCCTCAACCCGCAGGACCCCTACACCCGCGAGCTGCGCGCGACCTCTCCCGATCCGGAGAAGCACTTCGCCGCGGCGGCATCGAACGGAGGCACGCTGTGAGCACCGCATTCCCCCAGCTCGACGACAACGACCTCGTCGCCCGCGATGCCCTCGAGGTCGGCACCACGGCGACCACGGCAGAGCGCTCCAGGCGGCCGGTGCCGTGGCGCTTCTTCGCCGGTCGCGCGGCCTTCTACCTGTTCACGCTGTGGGCGGCGATCACGATCAACTTCTTCCTCCCGCGGCTCATGAAGGGCGACGCGGTCAGCTCCTACCTCGCCCGCAATCGCAACGTGAGTCCCGAGGCGGCTGACGCCCTCCGCATCCTGCTCGGCATCGACACCGACAAGTCCATCTGGCAGCAGTACCTCGAATACTGGGGGATGCTGCTGCGCGGCGACCTCGGCATCTCGACCCTGCACGGGCTGCGGCCCGTCGCGGAGGTGCTCGCCGCCGCCCTGCCCTGGACGCTCGGGCTCGTCGGCATCGCGACCATCATCTCGTTCGCGATCGGCACGCTGCTCGGAGCCGTCGTGGGATGGAAGCGGGGCAGCAGGCTCGACGCGATCATCCCGGTGACGACGTTCTTCAACACGATCCCGTACTTCTGGCTCGGGCTCATCGCGATCGCGATCTTCTCCTCGACCCTGAAGTGGTTCCCCTCATCGCACGCCTATGACAAGGGGCAGTCGCCGGAATGGAGTCTCGACTTCATCGGCCAGGTGATCGCGCACGGCACGCTGCCGGCACTGACGATCGTGGTCGCCTCGCTCGGCGGCTGGGTGCTCGGCATGCGCAACATGATGCTGACCGTGCTCGACGACGACTACATCACGGTCGCGCAGGCGAAGGGCATGCCCAACAAGCGGGTGCTCTGGGGATACGCCGCCCGCAACGCGGTGCTGCCGCAGATCCAGAGTTTCGCGCTGTCGATCGGCTTCATCGTGGGCGGCACCATCGTGATGGAGATGGTCTTCAGCTATCCGGGTGTCGGCAAGCTGCTGCTCGACGCGACCAACGCCAAGGACTTCGCCCTCATGCAAGGTGTGTTCCTCGTGATCACGCTGTCGGTGCTCGTGGCCAACATCCTCGCCGATGTCGTCTACGCCTACCTCGACCCGCGCACGCGCCAGATGGAGTCCTGACATGACCGTTCCCACCACCGCAGCGACGACAGCGCCCGACGGATCGGCCGTCGTCTCCGGCATGCCCGAGACCGCGACACTGCGCACCCCGCCGGCGGGAGCGCCGCCGCGCAAGACGTTCTGGTCGCAGCTCGCGCAGGCGTTCGCGATGTTCCGCAATCCCAAGTCGATCGCCGGGCTCATCATCCTCGGGGTGTTCGTGCTCATCGCGATCCTCGCCCCGTGGATCGCCCCGTACGGACCGACCCAGAAGGACCGCACGGCGCTGCGTCAGCCGCCCTCCTGGGAGCACTGGCTGGGCACGACGCACATGGGCGAAGACGTGCTGAGCCAGATCATCTACGGCACCCGCGGGGTGATCGTCGTCGGCTTCCTCGCCGCCTTCATCGCCACGATCATCGCGATCACGATCGGTGTGATCGCCGGCTACGTGCGCGGCTGGAAGAGCGAATCGCTCTCGGCGCTGACGAACGTGTTCCTGGTGATCCCCGGCATCCCGCTCATCATCATCATCGCCTCGCAGTTCGAGAACCCGCCGCTGATCGTGATCGCCGCGGTGCTCGGGCTCACCGGGTGGGCGTGGGGCGCCCGCGTGCTGCGGGCTCAGACCATGTCGCTGCGCAACCGCGACTTCATCCAGGCCGCGCGCGCGAACGGCGAGCCGCTGCGCCGCATCATCACGGTCGAGATGCTCCCGAACCTCATGGCGCTCATCGCCTCGAGCTTCGTCGGCACCGTGACCGCGGCCATCCTCGGCCTCACGACCCTGGCCTTCATCGGGGTGATCCCGGTCAGCAACCTGAACTGGGGGACCATCCTGTTCTGGGCGCAGCAGAACGGCGCCTTCCCGCGTCTGTGGTGGTGGTACGTGCCGGCCGGGCTCTGCATCGCGATCATCGGCGTCGCGCTCTCGCTCATCAACTTCGGCATCGACGAGTACGTCAACCCGCGCCTGCGCTCGGCGGGAGAGCGGGCCAGGGCGATGAAGAAGAAGGGGCTGAACGTGAACGACGCCGTCACGGCCGTCCGCAGCGTGCCCCTGCCGAAGAAGGCCCCCGATCCCGTAACGTCGGCGACTCCCGACGACTCCGCGAAGACCTCGACACAGAACACGAAGTGATGACCTCTCAGACCCTGACCACGCAGCTCCCGTACCAGGACCCCGCTCTCTCGATCCCCGAGCGCGTGGCCGACCTCCTCAGCCGCATGACGCTGGAGGAGAAGGTCGGGCAGATGCTCCAGCTCGACGCTCGCGACGACATCGACGACCATATCGCCCGCCGTCATGCGGGCTCGATCCTGCACACCTCGCCCGAGCGCATCCTGCGGGCGAACGAGCTCACGGCCCAGACGCGCCTCCGCATCCCGCTGCTGGTGGGCGAGGACTGCATCCACGGCCACTCGTTCTGGCCGGGGGCGACGATCTACCCGACGCAGCTCGGCATGGCCGCGTCCTGGGACTCCGCGCTCGTCGAACGCGTCGCTCGTGCCACGGCCGAGGAGGTCGCGGTGACCGGCATCCACTGGACGTTCTCGCCCGTGCTGTGCATCGCCCGCGATCTGCGCTGGGGCCGCATCGACGAGACGTTCGGCGAAGACCCGTTCCTGATCGGCGAGCTGGCTTCGGCCATGGTGCGCGGGTACCAGGGCGACGGGCTCGACGACCCCACCGCCATCCTCGCGACGGCCAAGCACTTCGCCGGCTATTCCGAGACCCAAGGCGGGCGCGACGCGAGCGAGGCCGACATCTCCCGCCGCAAGCTGCGCTCGTGGTTCCTGCCGCCGTTCGAGCGCGTCGCCCGCGAGGGGTGCCGCACGTTCATGCTCGGCTACCAGACCACCGACGGCGTGCCGATCACCACCAACGACTGGCTGCTCAGCGACGTGCTGCGAGGGGAGTGGGGCTACACCGGCACGCTCATCACCGACTGGGACAACGTCGGACGCATGGTGTGGGAGCAGCGGATCCAGCCCGACATCACGCACGCGGCCGCGGCGGCCGTGCGGGCGGGCAACGACATGATCATGACCACGCCGGCCTTCTTCGAAGGAGCGCTGGATGCCGTGGCGAAGGGCATGCTCGCCGAGGACGCCTTCGACGCGGCGGCCGCCCGCATCCTGACGCTGAAGTTCGAGCTGGGGCTCTTCGAGAACCCGCGCCTGCCCGGCACCGAGCTCGACGCCGTGGTGGGCAGCGCTGAGCACGCGAAGCTGAACCTCGAGGTCGCCCGCCGCTCGCTCGTGCTGCTCGAGAACGACGGCGTGCTGCCGCTCGACCCCGCGTCCGCGCTGAAGGTCGCGCTCACCGGCCCGCTCGCCGACGACGCGCAGACGCAGCTCGGCGACTGGGCCGGCGGCTCCGGCCAGGCGGGCTGGCTCGACGGTCAGCCCCGCGAGATGATCACGACCGTGCTCGACGGGCTGCGGTCGATCGACGGCTGGAGCATCACCCACGCCCGCGGTGCCGACATCCTCACCCTGGAAGAGGACCCGCAGGGGGCGTTCTTCCCGGACCATCAGCCGCGTCCGCCCGTGGTGAAGCCCTGCGAGCCCGACGCCGCGCTGATCGCCGAGGCGGTCGCCGCCGCATCGGACTCGGATGTCGTCGTGGCAGTCGTCGGCGACCGGATCGAGCTCGTCGGCGAGGGGCGCTCCACCGCGACGCTCGAGCTCATCGGCGGGCAGAACGCCCTGATCGATGCGCTCATCGCGACCGGGAAGCCCGTCGTGATCGTGCTGCTCGCCTCGAAGCCGCTCGTGCTCCCGGCCTCCGCGTCGAAGGCGGCTGCCGTGATCTGGGCGGCGAACCCCGGGATGCAGGGTGGGCGTGCACTGGCGGACATCATCTCCGGAGCGGCCGAGCCGTCCGGGCGCCTGCCGATCTCGTTCGCCCGCCACGTGGGTCAGCAGCCGACGTACTACAACCAGATCCGCGGACAGCACGGCGACCGGTACGCCGACCTCACGCAGTCGCCGGCGTGGGCGTTCGGCGAGGGGCTGTCGTACACGACCGTGGAGTACTCCGACCTGTCGCTGGAGGAGACCTCGCTGGGGGAGTCCGACACGATCGTCGGACACGTCACGGTGTCGAACACCGGCGAGCGGCCCGTGCGCGAGACGGTGCAGGTGTACGTGCGCGACTCCGTGACCAGCGTGAGCTGGACCGACAAGGAGCTCAAGACCTTCCGCCAGGTCGACCTCGCTCCCGGTGAGTCGGTGCGGGTGCGCCTGGAGCTGCCGGTGTCCGACTGCACGATCGTGGATGCTGCGGGCAACCGTCTGGTCGAGCCCGGCGCGTTCGAGCTCCTGGTCGGCCCGAGCTCGCGCGACGAGGTGCTCCTCTCCGCCACCTTCCAGGTCGACTGACCCGTTCCGGTCGCGATATGACAGCCAAAACCGCCCGGTTTCGCTGTTATATCGCGACCGGAACGGGGGTCAGAGACGCTGGGGGCCGGCACCCTGGGTGCCGAGGGCGTCGTCGGGGTTGAGCAGGCCGCAGGCCTTCATCGACAGGCAGCCGCAGCCGATGCAGCCGGTGAGCTCGCGCTCTAGGCGCTCGATGCCCTCGCGGCGCTTCTCCAGCTCGCGCTTCCACCTCCGCGAGGCCCGCTGCCAGTCCTCATGACTCGGAGTCTCGGTCAGAGGCACGTCGGCGAAGGCCGTCTGCACGTCGGAGAGCGGGATGCCGAGGCGCTTGGCGACCGTGATGAGCGAGACGCGACGCAGCATGTGCCGGGCATAGCGGCGCTGGTTGCCGGGCGTGCGGGTCGACGCGATGAGGCCGAGGGACTCGTAGAAGTGCAGGGCGGATGCCGCGACGCCGGTGCGCCTCGTCATCTCGCCGATCGACAGCGGTTCGTCGGGTGCGTGCGGACTCATCCGGTCGACCTTCCTCGATTTGACCTCAAGTATACTTGAGGTTTTACGGTGGAAACCGTGACCCGAACGAAGACCGACCGATGACCTACGTGATCGCCCTGCCGTGCGTCGATGTGAAGGACAAGGCCTGCATCGACGAGTGCCCCGTCGACTGCATCTACGAGGGCGAGCGCTCGCTGTACATCCACCCCGACGAGTGCGTGGACTGCGGCGCCTGCGAACCCGTCTGCCCCGTGGAGGCGATCTTCTACGAGGATGACCTGCCCGACGAGTGGCAGGACTACTACAAGGCGAACGTGGAGTTCTTCGACGAGATCGGCTCGCCCGGCGGTGCCGCGAAGACCGGGATGCTCCCCTTCGACCACCCGCTCATCTCGGTGCTTCCCCCGCAGGAGGCGCACGCATGAGCCCGCGCATCGCGGTCGTCGGAGCCGGCCCCGCTGGCATCTACGCCGCCGACATCCTCCTGACGCAACTTCCGGACGCGAAGATCGACCTGATCGAGAAGCTGCCGGCGCCCTACGGACTCGTCCGCTACGGCGTCGCCCCCGACCATCCCCGGATCCGCAAGATCATCGACGCCCTGCACGAGGTCGTCGGGCACCCTTCGATCCGGCTGCGCTGCAACGTCGAGGTCGGGGCCGACATCACCGTCGATGAGCTGCGCGCCGCCTACGACGGAGTGGTCATCGCCACCGGAGCGGACCGCGACGTGCCGTTCGAGGTGCCGGGAGCGGAGCTGCCCGGCTCCTTCGGTGCTGCGGACTTCGTGGCCTGGTACGACGGCCACCCCGATGTGCCACGGGACTGGGGTCTGGATGCGGAGTCCGTCGCCGTGCTCGGCGCGGGCAACGTCGCCCTCGATGTGACCCGCATCCTCGCCAAGCACGCGGCGGCTCTCGAATCCACCGACACCCCGGATCCGATCCTCGATCAGCTCGCCGCGAGTCGCGTGCGCGACGTGCATCTGTTCGCCCGCCGCGGTCCCGCCGACGTGCGGTTCTCGGCGCTCGAACTGCGCGAGCTGGGCGAGCAGCATGACGTGGAGGTGATCGTCGACCCCGCGGAGCTCGCCCTCGACGCCCACGCCGAGCGGATGCTGGAGCAGTTCTCCCAGCGGCGCATCATCGTGCGGACCCTGACCGAATGGGCGCAGCGTCCGCAGTCGGGCGCATCGCAACGCATCCACCTGCACTTCCGCCACCGGCCGGTGCGCGTGCGCGGCACGGACCGCGTCGAGAGCGTGGAGTTCGAGCGCACGGCGTCCGATCCCCTCGGCCGCATGGTCGGCACGGGCGAGTTCGTGAGCTACGACGTGGGGGCGGTCTACCGCGCGATCGGGTACCTCTCGTCGCCGGTGCCCGGCGTGCCCTTCGACGCCGAACGCGGCATCGTCCCGAACGCCGAAGGGCGCGTGCTCGACGGCGACGGGGCGCCGATCCCGCGCCTGTACGCGACCGGCTGGATCAAGCGCGGTCCGATCGGGCTCATCGGCTCGACGAAGTCGGATGCCGCGCAGACCGTCGCGCACCTCGTCGAGGACCTGGCTGCGGCCGAGGCCGGATCGGTCGAGTCGGCCGATCCGCTCGCGCACCTCGGCGCCGCCGTCGACCGGGAAGGCTGGCTGCGCATCGACGAGGCGGAGCGCCGTGCCGGTGCAGCCCGCGGCAGGGAGCGGACCAAGATCGTCGACCGCCGCACCATGCTCGGCCACGCGCACCTCGAATCCGTGAAGGAGACCGTCCGATGACCACCGATGTCCCCCAGCCCACCCCGCATCCCGCGGCGCCCGTCCCCACCCCGGTGGGTGAGGGCCTCAAGGCCGCGTTCCGGACGCACCCCGCCGGCGTCGCCATCATCACGGCGCAGACTCCCGACGGACCGGTCGGCCTCACCGCCTCGAGCGTGTCGTCGGTCGCGGTGGATCCCGCCGCGATCGTGTTCTCCGTCACCCGGGCCACCGGCAGTGCGGGCGCGATCCTCGGGGCCGACACCTTCCTCGTCCACCTGATCGACGACGAGCACTCCGCTCTCGCGCAGAGCTTCGCGATCAGCGGATCCGAGCGCTTCACGCCGGAGCAGGGCTGGACCACGCTGCCCACGGGAGAGCCGCATCTCGCGGAGGCCCGCGCGGCGCTGCGGTGCCGATCGATCCAGAACGTCCCCGTCGGCTCGTCCACGGTCGTGATCGCCGAGGTCCTGGAGGTGCTGCCGGGGCGCGCCGCTCGCCCGCTGGTGTACCTCGACCGCCGGTTCCACGCCCTCTCGCACGACACCGCCCTCTGAATCCGCATCACCGAAAGGAAACACGACATGTCCGCTCTCTACACGCTCCCCGAGCTTCCGTACGACTACTCCGCGCTCGAGCCGCACATCTCCGGCAAGATCATGGAGCTGCACCACTCCAAGCACCATCAGGCGTATGTGACGGGCGCGAACACCGCCCTCGAGCAGCTCGCAGCCGCCCGCAGCGCCGGCGACCTCGCGAACGTGAACAAGCTCGAGAAGGACCTGGCCTTCAACCTCGGCGGACACATCAACCACTCCGTGTTCTGGCAGAACCTGTCGCCCGAGGGCGGCGGTGCTCCCGAGGGCGAGCTCGAGGCCGCGCTGGTCGACGCTTTCGGGTCGATCGACGCCTTCCGCGCGCACTTCACCGCGACCGCGCTCGGCGTGCAGGGCTCGGGCTGGGCCGTGCTCGCCTGGGACGGCGTTGGTGCGCGTCCCGTGATCTTCCAGCTGTTCGACCAGCAGGGGAACGCGCCCCTCGGCGTCACCCCGCTGCTGCAGCTCGACGTGTGGGAGCACGCCTACTACCTGGACTACCTCAACGTGCGCGCCGACTACGTCAAGGCGTTCTGGAACCTCGTCAACTGGCCCGACGTGCAGCGTCGCTTCGAGGCCGCACGCACGGCGACGCAGGGTCTGATCGTCGCCTCCTGATCCTGCCGGGGTGCACCGCGTCCGCTCAGGCACGCACCGGCGTGACCGTCTAGGGTGGAGGAAGGAGCGTCGGGAAGCCTGGTCGACACCATGTTCGTCGACACCTCGGAGCTCCCATGACAGACACCCGTCGTTCCTTCCCCGCCCGCGGCAGCTACCGCGAGGTCCGCCGTATCGGCACGCTCCTGCGCAAGGAGAGCGTCGGCGGCATCCTCCTCGTCGTGATGGCCGCGATCGCCCTGGTGTGGGCGAATTCGCCGCTCGCGGAGAGCTACTTCGCGCTCCGCGACTTCGAGGTCGGCTACGAGCCGTGGCATCTGCGCCTCAGTCTCGGCGCCTGGGCCGCCGATGGCCTGCTGGCGATCTTCTTCTTCCTCGTCGGCCTCGAGCTCAAGCGCGAGTTCGTGGTCGGCGACCTGCGCGACCGGCGAACCGCGATCGTGCCGGTGGCCGCGGCGGTCGGCGGCGTCGTCGTGCCGGCGGCCATCTTCGTGCTGGTCATCGGGCCGGACCCCGAGCTGCTGCGCGGCTGGGCGGTGCCGACGGCGACGGACATCGCGTTCGCCGTCGCCGTGCTCGCGATCATCGGCTCGCACCTGCCCGCGCGACTGCGCCTGTTCCTGCTGACGTTGGCGGTGGTGGACGACCTCATCGCGATCGGCATCATCGCGATCTTCTACACCGACGACCTGAACCCGATGCCGCTCCCCGCCGCGATCCTGGGTCTCGCCCTCTACGCGGCGCTGGCCCAGATGCGGCAGGGGTTCTTCGCGCGCAACCGCTTCGCGGCCTGGCTGATCCTGCTTCCGATCGGCGTGGTCGTGTGGGCGTTCGTGCACGCATCCGGCATCCATGCGACGATCGCGGGCGTCGCGCTCGGCTTCATGATCCCGGTCCGCTCCGGGGAGACGGATGCCGACGGGGTCGAGCGGACCGGTCTCGCCGAGGAGTTCGAGCACCGATTCCGGCCGCTGTCCGCCGGTTTCGCGGTGCCCGTGTTCGCGTTCTTCGCGGCCGGCGTCGCGGTGGTCGGCGACGGCTTCGTGGAGACGGTGTCGCATCCGGTGGCGATCGCGATCGTGTGCGGTCTGGTGCTCGGCAAGCCCGTCGGCATCGTGCTCGCCACCTGGATCGCGACGAAGGCGACGCGCAGTCGATTGGGTGGGGGGCTGCGGTGGATCGATCTGGTGGGCGTCGGCATGCTCGCCGGCATCGGATTCACGGTCTCGCTGCTCGTGGCGGAGCTCAGCTTCCCCGGCGGGCTCGAGCATGATGCGGCGAAGGTCGCCATCCTCCTCGCCTCGGTCCTCGCCGCGGTCGGCGCCTCGGTCCTGCTGGGCGCGCGGAACCGCCGGTACCGGGCGATCGCGGCGCAGGAGTCCGTGGATGCTGACGGCGACGGCGTCCCCGATGTGTACCAGCGCGAGGAGTAGCCGCGGGCGCGGATCAGGCGAGCGAGAGGAAGAGCTTCTCGAGTTCCGGGAGCGACACCTCGTCGGCGCCCGGCTCGCCTTCGGCCTCGACGAGGCAGTCCTTCATCGCGGACGCGATGATCTGGAAACCGGCCCTGTCGAGGGCCGAGCTGACGGCGGCGAGCTGGGTGACGACGGCTCGGCAGTCGCTCCCGTTCTCGACGGCGGCGATCACGGCGCCGAGCTGTCCCTGGGCGCGCTTGAGCCGGTTGGCGATCTTGCGCTGCGTCTCGGCGTCGGTGGATGACATGGCACTCCCTGAGGGTCGGCTGTGCGGACCATCATACCCCCTGGGGTATAGTCTCGTTATACCCAGGGGGGTATAACGACGAGAAGGAGCGGATCCATGTGCCGAGCAGTCCGATGCAAGACCTGTGGCAAGACGACCTGGGCGGGGTGCGGTCAGCACGTCGCCGACGTGCGCCATACGGTCCCGGCGGCCCAGTGGTGCGCCGGGCATCCGAAGGAGCAGAACCAGGGAGGCTTCCTCTCCCGGCTGTTCCAGCGATGACCGCGGCTCCGCTCACCGTGGTGGTCGTCGGCGGTGTCGCCGGCGGCATGTCCGCCGCGACACGGCTGCGTCGTCTCGACGAGTCCGCGCACATCGTCGTGTTCGAGCGCGGCCCCGAGGTCTCGTACGCGAACTGCGGCCTCCCGTACTACGTGGGTGGCGTCATCGAGGACCGTCAGGCCCTGCTGCTGCAGACGCCCGCCTCACTGCACCGGCGCTTCCGGCTCGACGTGCGCGTGCGACACGAGGTCGAGCGCATCGACACGACGGCCAAGGTGGTCGAGGTCGTCGACCACGGGAGCGGTCGTCGGATCACGCAGCCGTACGACCGGCTGATCCTGGCCACGGGCGCACGCCCCCGCCGGGACGAGCCGGACGCGGTCACGCCCACCCGCAGTCTGCGCACGGTCGAGGACGCCGACGTGATCGAGGCCGCGCTCACCCGTCCGGGGCTTCCCGTCGTGGTCGTCGGAGGCGGATACACCGGACTGGAAGCGGTCGAGAACCTCGTGGCCCGCGGCGCGTCCGTCACGCTCGTGCAGCGCGGGGAGCAGCTGCTCGCCCCGCTCGACGTGGAGATGGCCGCCCCCATCCTCGCGGAGGTGCGCGCACACGGCGTCGACGTGCGCCTCGGCGTCCGCGTGCAGGAGGTCGCTGCGACCGGCGTCACCCTGAGCGATGGATCGGTCGTGCCGGCCGAGTTCATCGTCGACGCGTCCGGAGTCATCCCGGAGGTCGGGCTGGCGTCGGCGGCCGGGATCCGCATCGGTGCGACCGGCGGAATCGCCGTCGACGCATCGTGCCGGACCAGCGCGCCCGACGTGTTCGCGGTGGGCGACGGCGTCGAGAAGCAGGATCTGATCGGAGGAGGCGAAGCGCTGATCACCATGGCCGGTCTGGCGAACCGCCACGGACGCCTGGTCGCCGACGTGATCGCCGGGCGGCAGGAGGCCGCCCGGCCCGCCGTCGGGACGGGCATCGTGCAGGTCTTCGGCGTGGCGGCGGCGAAGGCGGGGTGGAGCGAGAAGCAGCTCCGCGCCGCGGGGCGTGACTTCTACGCGGTGCACGCGCACCCTGCGTCGCACGCCGGCTACTATCCCGGGGCCGAGACGCTGTCGATGAAGCTACTCGCCGACCCGGCGTCCGACCGCATCCTGGGCGTGCAGATCGTCGGACGCGACGGTGTGGACAAGCGCGTCGACGTCGTGGCGACCGCGATGCAGGCGGGACTGCCCGCTGCAGAGCTCGCGCACCTCGAACTGGCTTACGCCCCGCAGTTCGGCTCGGCCAAGGACGCCGTGAACATCCTCGGCTCCGTGGCGGAGAACACCCGCACCGGCACCACGCCCTCGCTGCAGTGGCACGAGCTCGACGACGCCGTCGCCGCCGGGGCGACGCTGATCGACGTCCGCTCGCCCGCGGAGTTCGCGGCCGGGGCGATCCCCGGTGCACGCAGCATTCCGCTGGATGAGCTGCGGGAGCGGATCGACGAGCTTCCCGCCGGGCCGCTCGTGGTGCACTGCCAGGTCGGGCTGCGCGGACACGTCGCCACGCGACTGCTCCTCCAGCACGGCCGAGAGGTGCGCAACCTCGACGGCGGCTACCGTACCTGGTGCGATGCGACCGGGGCGTCCCGCTGAGAGGACCCCCGGTCAGACGAGCCGCGCCGTGGTGCCGCGCACGTTCAGCTCGAACGGCAGCGCCGACGGGATGTGCACGGCGTCCGGGGTGGTGAGCTTCGCCAGCACGGCGTCGGCGGCCCGCTCGCCCTGGCCGAGGGGGAACTGGTCGACGGTCGTGAGGCGGAAGAACTCGCCGAGCTCATGGCCGTCGATGCCGACGATCGACAGCTCCTCCGGCACGCTGAAGCCGAGATCGCGGGCCGCCAGCAGAGCGCCGATGGCCATCTCGTCCGACGCGGCGAACACGGCGGTCGGGCGGGGGCCCGGTCGCCCGAGCAGCTGCTTCGCCGCGCGGTAGCCGCCTTCGACCGTGAAGTCCGCGGGCTCGAGGAAGGCGTGGTTCAGGGGGAGCCCCGCCTTCGCGAGCGCTTTCTCGAACCCGAGCCGCCGGTTGGTGGGGATGTGGAAGTCGATGTCGAACTCGGGGTTCGCGCCGATGTGCGCGATGTCGGTGTGCCCGAGTCCGATCAGGTGCTCGGTCGCGAGCTGGGCGACGGCGACGTCGTCGACCGTGAGGGTGTCGAGCTTGGGGTTGGGGCCGCCGATCGCGATCACGGGGAGCCCGAGCTCCAGCAGATGCTGCGTCTCCTCGTCGTCGAGCTCGATAGACACGGCGATGACCGCATCCACGCGCTGCCGCCGCAGGAACGTGTCGAACACGTGGCGACGCACGTCCTTGTCGGCGGTGATGTTGTAGAGCGTGATGTCGTAGCCGGCGCGCATCAGAGCGGACGAGACCCCCGACAGCACGGTGCTGAAGAACCAGCGGTCGAGGAAGGGAACGACCACTCCCACGTTGCGGGTGCGGCCGGACGCGAGACTCGACGCCCGCGACGACACCACGTAGCCGAGCGACTGCGCCGCGGCCTGCACCCGTTCCTTGGCGGACTCGGACACGTGGCCTCGTCCGCTCAGCGCGCGCGAGACGGTGGCGGTGGAGACCCCGGCGAGCCGGGCGACCTCATCGATGCTCGCCATGGGTTCCTTCGTTCTGGTCCGCTCCCGTCGCCTTCGTGTCGCCTGCGGAGGCTGAGAGCGACAGAAAGTGCGACGGGAGCGGGTGGGATGTATCAGGCGGTGGTGTACCAGACAGCCGTGTCGACGGGGAGGGCTGCACCGTCGAAGGGCTGGCTCTGCAGGATCACGAGGGCGTCCGCGGGCAGCTCGACCGGCGCGGTGCCGAGGTTCGCGATCACGTGGACGTCGCCGCGGCGGAACGCCACCGTGTCGGGACCGGCATCCTCCCAGACCAGCGAGCCCGCGCCGAAGCCGTACTCGCGGCGACCGGCGAGGAGCCGCTTGTACAGGGCGAGCGTGGACGCGGGGTCGACCTCCTCGACGTCCCGCGCGTAGCCCGCCCAGTCCGCCGGCTGGGGCAGCCACGACAGCCCGGTGTCGTTGAACCCGAAGGCCGGAGCCTCGGCCTCCCACGGCAGCGGCACGCGGCAGCCGTCGCGTCCGTAGCGCTTGCCGTTCGTGCGGAACCAGGTCGGATCCTGACGGAACTCGTCCGGGATCTCCATGGCCTCCGGCAGTCCGAGCTCCTCGCCCTGGTAGAGGTAGGCCGAACCGGGAAGCGCGAGCATCAGCGTGGTGGCTGCACGGGCGCGGGCCAGTCCGATCACGGTGTCCGGCTTGTCCGGGGTGTTCGGGCCGATGCCCTCGCCCTGCGGGTTCTCGGAGGTGAGGGCGAGGCGGGTCGCGTGGCGCACCACGTCGTGGTTCGACAGCACCCACGTGCTCGGGGCTCCGACGGCGCCGAACTCGTCCAGCGACTCGCGGATCACGTCGCCGAGGGCCTTCGCGTCCCACTCCGTCATGAGGTAGGGGAAGTTGAACGTCTGGTGCATCTCGTCCGGACGCACCCACAGCGCGGTCTGCTTGAGGGTGGGCATCCAGGCCTCGCCGCAGAGGGCGCGGTCGCCGTCGTACTCGGCCAGCACCCGGTGCCAGTCGCGGTAGATCTCGTGCACGCCGTCCTGGCCCCAGTACGGCACGTTCGACTCGCCGCCGCCCATCGAGTCGGCGTCGGTCGGCGGGGTGTAGTCGGGCAGGCCCTCGGTCTTGATCATGCCGTGGGCGACGTCGACCCGGAAGCCGTCGACACCGCGGTCGAGCCAGAAGCGCAGGATGGAGCGGAACTCCTCCTGCACCTCCTCGTTGTTCCAGTCGAAGTCGGGCTGGGTGGCGTCGAAGATGTGCAGGTACCACTGGCCGGGCGTGCCGTCGGCCTCGGTCACGCGCTGCCACATGCCGCCGCCGAACACGGACTCCCAGTTGTTCGGAGGCAGTTCGCCGTTCTCGCCGCGGCCGTCGCGGAAGATGTAGCGCGCGCGCTCCGGGCTCCCCGGTGCAGCCTTGAGGGCCTCCTGGAACCAGGGGTGCTGGTCGGACGAGTGGTTCGGGACGAGGTCGACGATCACGCGGATGTCGCGGGCGTGGGCCTCGGCGAGCATGAGGTCGAAGTCGGCGAGCGTGCCGAACAGCGGGTCGACGTCGCGGTAGTCGGCCACGTCGTAGCCGGCGTCGCGCTGCGGGCTCGTCATGAACGGGCTGAGCCAGATCGCGTCGACGCCCAGCTCCTGCAGGGAGTCCAGGCGGCTCGTGATCCCCGGGAGGTCGCCGATGCCGTCGCCCGACGCGTCCGCGAAGGAGCGGGGGTAGATCTGGTAGATGACGGCGCTGCGCCACCACTCGGAACCGGGGGCTGCGATCTGCTCAAGCTGTGCCATGCGAATCAGGCTACTGCAAACGCTTACATTCCTGCCAGAGCGCGTATCGAATCGGTTCGGTCGCCGTCACGGCCGACGCGGGCGTCACGGTCCTCGTGATGGCGGTGCTGATCGGCGTCTGGCCGCCCGCGCTCGCGGCCTGACGCCGATCAGGACTCACGGGGTCGGCATGCCGCCGTTCACGTTCAGCGTCTCGCCGGCGACGTAGCTCGACTCCGCGGAGGCGAGGAAGACGTAGGCGGGGGCGAGTTCGGCCGGCTGACCCATGCGACCGAGCGGCGTGTCCTTGCCGAACTCGGCGATCTTCTCCTGCGGCTGACCGTCACTGGGCTGCAGAGGCGTCCAGATCGGCCCCGGCGCGACCGCGTTCACGCGGATGCCCTTCGGGGCGAGTTGCTGCGCGAGGCCTTTCGTGAAGGCGTTGATGGTCGCCTTCGTCGAGGCGTAGTCGACGAGGATGTCCGAGGGGGAGTACGCCTGGATCGACGTCGTGTTGATGATGGTCGACCCGGGGGACAGGTGCGGCAGTGCGGCCTTGGTGACCCAGAACATGGCGTAGACGTTGGTCTTGAACGTGTCGTCGAACTGCTCGTCGGTGATGTCGGTGAGCGACTCCTGGAAGACCTGCTTGCCGCCGTTGTTCACGACGATGTCGAGGCCTCCGAGAGCGCCGACCGTCTCGGCGACGAGAGTGCGGCAGTACTCGGGGTCGCGCAGATCCCCGGGGATCGCGGCGACCGTCACGCCGGCGTCGCGGAGGATGTCGGCGATGCGGCTCGCATCCTGCTCCTCCTCGGGGAGGTAGGAGATCGCGACGTCGGCGCCCTCGCGCGCGAAGGCGATCGCTGTGGCCGCGCCGATGCCGGAGTCGCCGCCGGTGATGAGCGCCTTGCGCCCGGTCAGGCGTCCGGTGCCGCGGTAGGTTTCCTCGCCGAGGTCGGCCTGCGGGGTCAGGTCGGCATCGAGGCCCGGCTCCGGCATGTGCTGCTTCTGCGGCTCGATGTCGGCATACAGCGCGGTCGGGTCGGTGAAGGTGTACTGGTCACGGGACATGGGGAGTCCTTTCCGGGAGGTCGGGGACGGGATGACCATCGTGCGCGCCGCCCGACGCCGAGACAAACGCCTTGCACGCTCCGCAGCGCTTTGCTACGCGCGGGCGCGCATCGACATCCCGCGGCGAAGTCTGGCCGAAAGACACTTCACCGGCCGCCCCCTGTGATGACAGGCTTCCCACATCCCCCCGTGTCGCTCGCGGCATGTCCCCCCGGGGGTCTTCCGTCCGAGAGGTCCCGATGTCCGGTTCTGTCCGCCGTTGCGCACCCTGGGCCGCCGTCGCCGCACTCGTGGTCGGCGCCGTGCTCGTCGGCGCGGCTCCGGCCGTGTCGGATGCGTTCGCGGCGCGGGACGAGACTCCGGCGGACCCGGTGACCGACCCTGCCGCCTCGGTCGCGCTGGCGTACGAGTTCCTGGACGCGCGTGTCGACGAGTTCTGCGACGGCGAAGGACACTGCCTGCCGCGCAGCTACCAGGGCGGTTTCTTCACCACCCCGACCTGGGACTTCACGCCGTCCTTCGTCTACGACGACGCCCTCGTCGTGATCGCGTACACGGCCCGTGGGCTGCCGGACGATCTCCGTCGGGCTCGCGCGATCGGCGACACCCTGTTGTTCGTGCAGGAGAACGACCCGATCGGAGACGGCCGCACCCGGGCGTCGTACGAGCCCCACGGCATCCGGCAGGGGCGGGTGGAGATCACCGGACCCGGCACCTTCACCGGCAACCAGGCCTGGGTGGGCATGGCGCTGGCGCGGCTCGCGCATGTCACCGGAGACGAGCGCTACCTCGACGGCGCGCTCCGCGTCGGCCGGTGGATCCAGGACAACACCGCCGACATGGCCCGTGCGCCTTACGGATACACCGGCGGCCAGCTCGAGGACGGCACCTCTCTGACGTGGAAGTCCACCGAGCACAACAGCGATATCGCCGGTTTCTTCACCCAGCTCGGCCAGCTCACCGGCGACCCTGTGTGGACCGATCGGGCGGCTGTCGCTGCAGAGTTCGTCGCGGCGATGCAGCACGCGGACGGACATGTGAACACCGGCACCGGCCTCGACGGCTCCACGATCAACACGCGTCCCATCCCGCTGGATGCCCAGACGTGGAGTTCGCTCGCCACGGGTGACCCGCGCTACGGAACGGCCCTGGATTGGACGCTCGCCCATCTGATGGCGACCGACGGCCCGTACACGGGCCCATCGATCAGCGAGGTCGACGTGTCGAAGGCGTGGTTCGAAGGCGGTGGACACCTCGCGCTCGCGCTGGGGCTGCGCGACGCACCGGGCGACGCCGCGGCGGTGGACACCCTGCTGAGCAGCATCCGCCTGGCGCAGCGGGATGCCCCGAACGGTGACGGCAAGGGCATCGTCGCGACCTCGAACGACGGGCTCGACTCCGGTTTCGGCGACCTCTACTACGCGAGCCTGCACACCGGCGCGACGGCCTGGTACCTGCTCGCCGCGACGGGCGACAACCCCTTCCGCCTCCCGGTCGGCCGAGCCTAGGCGGCGACGCGTGAGGTTCGGGCTGCCGGGGGATGAGATCCTGCTGCGCTATCGGTATCCGGATGGTCGCCCCCAGGCGGGCCTGCCGCTGCGCGTCGTTGAGGACGGCCCCGAGCGCACAGTGGCGTGGCTGTCTCCGGGGACCGAGATCTCCTATTGGGCGCTCTCCGACGGTCGAGATCCGCGCACGATCCCGCTGGCCGAGAGATTCCGATCGCCGATGACGACCGCGCGCCGTATCTGGCAGGGGTCAGGCGTTCTTCGGGTGATGCCCACGGGCGCCGAATACCAGGTGCTGCACTTCTGGGACGAGGGACGGTTCGCCGGCTGGTACGTCAACCTCGAACGACCGCGAAGACGTCGGGGATCCTGCTTCGACAGTCTCGATCGACATCTGGATCTCGTCATCGCACCGGATGGCACGTCGGCGTGGAAGGATGTCGACGAAGCGGAGACGGCCGTCTCCGCGGGGCGGCTTCCGGAGGGCGACCTGGTCGCCGCCCGGCGGACTGGCGATGCGATCGTCCAGGACCTCGACGCATGGCTCGCCGTCGTGGGCGACTGGCGTGGATGGCAACCACCTGAGGGCTACGAGGCGCCTCTGGAACTGCCGGACGACTGGGGCTCGCGCTAGGCTCTGTGCCCCTTCCGCCTCCCGGTCGGCCGAGCCTAGGCCGCGACGCGGGCGACGGCGGCGATCGCGCTCGTGAAGAAGTCGAGGCCGTCGACACCGCTGCGCATGGCGGCGGCGGTGTCCGGGCCGAAGCCGGGCTCCGTGGCGTGCTCGGGGTGCGGCATCAGCCCCACCACGTTGCCCGCCTCGTTCGTCAGCCCCGCGATGTCGCGCAGGGAGCCGTTCGGGTTCACGCCGGCGTAGCGGAAGGCCACGAGACCCTCGCCCTCGACGCGGTCGAGCGTCTGCTCGTCGGCGATGTATCCGCCGTCGGCGTTCTTCAGCGGGATCACGATCTCCTGGCCGGTGCGGAAGGCGTTGGTCCAGGCGGTGTCGGCGTTCTCGACCGTGAGCTTCTGGTCGCGGCGGACGAAGTGCTGGTGGTTGTTGCGGATCAGCCCGCCGGGAAGAAGATGCGCCTCGACCAGCATCTGGAAGCCGTTGCAGATGCCGAGCACGGGCATTCCCTTGGCTGCGGCGTCCTTCACCTCGGCCATGATCGGGGAGAGCGCGGCGATGGCGCCGGCGCGCAGGTAGTCGCCGTAGCTGAAGCCGCCGGGGAGGACGAGCGCATCGACGCCCTCGAGGTCGTGCGAGCCGTGCCACAGGGCGACGGGCTCTGCCCCGGCGATGCGGACGGCGCGCTGTGCGTCGCGGTCGTCGAGCGAACCGGGGAAGGTGATGACCCCGATGCGCGTGGTCACTCCGCGACCTCGATGCCGACGACGTCTTCGATCACGGAGTTCGAGAGCACCTCGTCGGCGATGCGACGAGCCTCGGCGAGGACCTCGTCGGTCACCTCGCCCTCGACGGTGAGCTCGAAGCGCTTGCCGATGCGGACGTCCGTGAATCCCTCGACGCCGAGGCGGGCGAAGGCGCCGGAAACGGCCTTGCCCTGCGGGTCGAGCAGTTCGGGCTTGGGCATGACGTCGACGACGATGGTGGGCATGACGGCTCCAAGAGTCGCGGGCGGAGGGGCGCACCCAGTCTACTGCCCCGCCCGTCCCCGTCTCTCCGGCGTCCCCGTTCGGTTCGCCGAGTGTACGGCTTGGTGCCGAGTGCACCGCCTCCTCCCGCGCAGAAGCCGTGCACTCGGCGAGAACCCGTGCACTCGGCGTCAGGGAGGGGGGAGGGGGGAGGGAGGGGACGGAGAGGGGGAGGGGGGAGGGAGGTTAGGCGGAGTGGAAGACGGTGTGGAGGTCGCCGACGGCCTCGCGGCCGCCGAGGCCGTCGATCTCGAAGAGGACGGAGATGCCGATGACGTGGCTGCCGAGACGCTCCACGAGCTGGCGGCCTGCGGCCAGGGTGCCTCCGGTCGCGAGGACGTCGTCGATGAGCAGCACGCGGGATCCGACCGGCAGGTCGTCGTGCATCTCGATCGTGGCGGTGCCGTACTCGAGGGCGTAGTCGACGGATGCTGCAGGCCGGGGCAGCTTGCCTGCCTTGCGGATCGGGATCAGCCCGACTCCGGCGGCGATGGCTGCGGCGCTGGCGAGGATGAAGCCGCGCGCCTCGATGCCCGCGATCACGTCGAACTGCCCGGCGAAGGGCTCGATGATCGCCTCCGTCGTCACCCGGAGGGCCTCGGCGTCGGCGAGGAGCGGCGTGATGTCGCGGAAGATGATCCCCGGCTGCGGGTAGTCCGGGACGTTGCGGATCAGGGCTTCGGCACGGACGAGGGCAGGAGACAGGGTGGCTTCGGGCACCGGACAAGGGTACGCCGGTCGGCAAGGGCTTGACGATTCGCCGACGCGGTGACGATCCGCGGACGATGTCCCGGCCGCTGCTCGGCGGATCGTCGCGGCATCGGTGATCCGTCGCCCGCAGGGCTGGCTTGACACTGTGGGAGCGCTCCCATAGAGTGACTGCTCAACGCGTGGGAGCGCTCCCACGACGTCCCGACGCATCACACCGCACGACCACCACAAAGGAGTGAACTGTGAACACACGTGCCCGCCACCGGATCCTCGCGATCGCCGCCGTGGCATCCGCATCCGCCCTCGCCCTCGCCGGCTGCTCCGGCAACAACGGCGACAGCGGCGACGCGAACGGCGACGAAGAGGTCACGCTGACCGTCACCACCTTCGGCACCTTCGGCTACGACGACCTGTACAAGGAGTACGAGAAGGCGCACCCGAACGTGAAGATCGAGGCGACCAACATCGACACGGGTGGCAACGCCCGCACCGACGCCTTCACCAAGATCGCCGCCGGCTCCGGCCTCAGCGACATCGTCGCGATCGAGGAGGGCTGGCTCGGCGCGATCATGGACGTGTCCGACACCTTCGTCGACCTGCGCGACTACGGCATCGAGGACCGCAAGGACGACTGGGTCGACTGGAAGTACGGCCAGGCCACCGATGCGGAAGGCCGGGTCATCGGCTACGGCACCGACATCGGACCGAGCGGCATCTGCTACAACGGCGCCGCGTTCGAGGCCGCCGGCCTTCCGAGCGACCGCGAGTCCGTCGCCGAGCTGCTCAACGGCGACTGGGAGAACTACTTCAAGGTCGGCGCCGACTACACGGCCAAGACCGGCAAGGCCTGGTACGACCACTCCGGCTTCGTCTGGAACGCCATGGTCAACCAGCTCGACGAGGGCTACTACACCGCCGACGGCGAGCTGAACGTCGAGGGCAACGACGAGCTCCAGGAGCGCTTCGAGCTGCTGGGCGCCGCGACCGAGGGCGGCCAGTCCGCCGCGCAGACCGCCTGGGACTGGAACGGCGGCAAGTCGTTCGTCGACGGCACGTTCGCGACCTTCGTGTGCCCCGGCTGGATGCTCGGCGTCGTGCAGGGCCAGGTCGAGGCCGGCGGCGGCGACGCGTCGACCGGATGGGACTTCGCGGACGTGTTCCCCGGCGGCGCGGCCAACTGGGGTGGCGCGTTCCTGTCGATCCCGGAGACCTCGGCCCACAAGGAGGCCGCGGCGGAGCTCGCCGACTGGCTGACGCAGCCCGAGCAGCAGGTGAAGCAGTCCGCTGCGGCCGGCAACTTCCCGTCGACCATCAAGGCGCAGGAGTCCCTCGCCGAGGAGGCCACGCCCAACGAGTTCTTCAACGATGCGCCGACCGGTGCGATCCTCGCCGAGCGGGCCAAGGGCGTCGTCGCGCAGTTCAAGGGCGCTGATGACTCGGTGATCCAGGAGAACGTGTTCGGGCCGGCTCTCAGCAGCCTCGACCGCGGCGAGACCGATACGCAGGGTGCCTGGGACCAGGCCATCGGCCTGCTGAACGACCTCGTCGGCTGACCTGAGTCGCTGACTCCCCTCCCGTCGCAGTTTCTGTCGCCTCCGCGCACGGATGGCGACAGAAACTGCGACGGGAACCCTCGGACCCCGGGATAAGGAGACCCCCATGACTCTCACCGCCCCGCGCGCGGAGCAGCAGCGAGCGGCATCCGCGACGTCGGATGTGCCGCCGAAGCGCTCCTGGCGCCACCGCCTCTCGCGGTTCGATCAGAACGCCTCGCCGTACTTCTACATCTCGCCGTTCTTCCTGCTGTTCGGGCTGGTCGGGCTGTTCCCGCTGCTCTACACGGTGTGGGTGGCCGTGCACGAGTGGGACCTGCTCAAGGGCGAGGGCGACTTCGTGGGGTTCGGCAACTTCGTCGAGATCCTGGGCGATGCGATGTTCTGGAACTCCATCGGCAACACCCTGAGCATCTTCCTGCTCTCCGCGATCCCCCAGCTGGCCGTGGCCCTCGTGATCGCCTACCTCCTCGACCGCGGCCTCCGCGCGCCGACGTTCTGGCGCATGAGCGTGCTGATCCCGTTCGTGGTCACCCCGGTCGCCGTCGCCATCATCTTCTCGAGCATCTTCAACGAGGCGGACGGCCTCGCCAACAACCTGCTCAACCTCATCGGCATCGCCGACCAGGAGTGGAAGCACAACACTGCGCTGTCGCACATCGCGATCGCCGTCATGGTGAACTTCCGCTGGACGGGCTACAACGCCCTCATCCTGCTCGCCGCGATGCAGGCCGTGCCGCGCGACCTCTACGAGTCCGCCGCCCTCGACGGAGCCGGCGCCGCCCGTCGGTTCTTCTCCATCACGATCCCCACGATCCGTCCGACGCTGATCTTCGTGATCATCACCGCGACCATCGGCGGGCTGCAGATCTTCGCCGAGCCGCGACTGTTCGACGTGTCGACCGCGGGCGGCATCGGCGGCAGCGACCGGCAGTTCCAGACCACGGTCCTGTTCCTGTGGGAGCTCGCGTTCTTCCGGCGCAACCTCGGCGAGGCCTCCGCGGTCGCGATCCTGCTGTTCCTGCTGATCGTCGGCATCGGCGTCATCAACTTCCTCATCTCGCGACGCATCTCCACCGGGGACGCGCCCAAGAGGAACCGCGCTGCGCGCCGCCGCGCACGCACCGTCGACACCGCAGCCGCCTCGGCCGCCGCCGGGACGACGCTCGCCACCACGACCGAGGAGAATGCGCGATGACCGCCACGCAGGCGCTGAGCGTCCCTGAGAAGATCCGTCGCCGTCGCGGAGCCGCGGGTGGCACCGCCGGCATCGGCAGCCGTCCCGGGTTCCTCACCTACGGGCTCCTCGCCGCGTTCATCATCGGCAGCGTGTATCCGCTGTGGTGGTCGGTCGTGGTCGCGAGCGGCACGAACGCCACCCGCGGGGAGACGCTGCCCCTGATCCCCGGCGGGAACTTCCTCGCCAACGCGGCGCAGGTGTTCGACGCGATCCCGTTCTGGCTGGCCCTCGGCAACTCGTTCCTGATCTCGGGCATCATCACGATCTCGGTCGTGACCTTCTCGACGCTCGCCGGCTACGCCTTCGCGAAGCTGCGGTTCAAGGGCCGCGACGGGCTGATGATCTTCGTGATCGCCACGATGGCGATCCCGACGCAGCTGGGCATCATCCCGTTGTTCATGCTGATGCGCGAGCTCGGCTGGACCGGCTCCATCGGCGCCGTCATCGTGCCCACGCTCGTCACCGCGTTCGGCGTCTTCTTCATGCGGCAGTACCTGGTCGACGTGATCCCGGACGAGCTGATCGAGGCCGCGCGCATGGACGGGGCGAACCAGTTCCGCACCTTCCTGACCGTGGGGCTCCCCGCGGCGCGACCGGCCATGGCGATCCTCGGCCTGTTCACGTTCATGACGGCGTGGACGGACTACCTGTGGCCGCTGATCGTGCTCTCCCCGCAGAACCCGACCCTGCAGACGGCGCTCAGTCAGCTGCAGTCGGGCTACTACATCGACTACTCGATCGTGCTCGCCGGTGCGGTGCTCGCGACCCTTCCGCTGCTCGTGCTCTTCGTGGTCGCGGGTCGGCAGCTGGTCAGTGGCATCATGGCGGGCGCGGTGAAAGGATGACCCCTATGACCCGCCCCTTCCCCGAGAACTTCCTCTTCGGCGCCGCGACGGCCGCCTACCAGATCGAGGGGGCGGCGTTCGAGGACGGCCGCACCGCGTCGATCTGGGATGCGTTCGCCCGGGTGCCCGGCGCCGTGATCGGCGGGGACGACGGCGATGTCGCGTGCGACCACTATCACCGGTATCCGCAGGACGTCGCGCTCATGAAGGAGCTCGGGCTGCAGACGTACCGCTTCTCGACCTCGTGGTCGCGGGTGCGTCCCGACGGGGGAGCGGTCAACGCGGCCGGCGTCGACTTCTACCAGCGCCTGGTCGACGAGCTCCTCGCCGCCGACATCCTCCCCTGGCTGACGCTGTACCACTGGGACATGCCGCAGGCGCTGCAGGAGCGCGGTGGATGGACGGACCGCGACACGGTCGACCGCTTCCTCGAGTACGCGGGCACCATGCACGATGCGCTCGGCGACCGGGTGAACGTGTGGACCACGCTGAACGAGCCGTGGTGCTCGTCGTTCCTCTCCTACACAGGAGGGGAGCACGCCCCTGGCCACACCAGCATCGCGGAGGGGCTGCTCGCCTCGCATCACCTGCTGCTCGCCCATGGCGCGACCGTGCAGGAGCTGCGCGGACGTGACGCCTCCCTCAACCTCGGCATCACGCTGAACCACACGGTCGCCGATCCCGCCGATCCGCAGAACCCGGCAGACATCGACGCCGCCCGGCGCGTGGACGGGCAGTTCAACCGCTGGTTCCTCGACCCGATCTACCGCGGCAGCTACCCGGCCGACATCATGGAGGACATCCGCGCGGTGGACGCCGACGCCGTCGCGCAGTTCGAGGCGGCCGTCCGCGACGGCGACCTCGAACTGATCTCGCAGCACATCGACACCCAGGGCGTGAACTACTACCACGGCGACCTCGTGTCCGGTACGGCTCCGGCAGACGCCCCCGTCTCGGGCGGACCCGCGACCGCCCGCCCTGTGCGGAGTCCGTACCCGTCGAACGAGGGCATCCACGCCGTCGAGCGAGGACTGCCGCGCACCGCGCAGAACTGGGAGGTGCAGCCCGAGGGGCTCACCCGCCTGCTGCAGCGCGTCTGGACGGAGTACGCCGAACCGGCAGGCACCGTCCTCTCCATGACGGAGAACGGCGCGGCCTACGACGACGTCGTGGTGGTCGAGGACGGCGAGAAGCGGGTGCACGACGCCGACCGCACGGAGTTCCTGCGACTGCACCTCGGCGCGGTGCTGGACGCCGTCGACGCGGGCGTGGACGTGCGCGGCTACTTCTACTGGTCGCTGTTCGACAACTTCGAGTGGGCCTGGGGATACGACAAGCGGTTCGGCATCGTGCGCGTGGACTACGACACCCAGGAGCGGACGGTCAAGGACTCCGGCAGCGAGTACTCGCGGATCATCGCGGCGCGCGCGCTCTGATCCGCGGTTCCGGTCGGACGGAGGGCTCCGTCGACCGGACACGACGACGACTCCGCGATTCGATCGCGACCCGAGCCGCGCCGACCGGTGAGAATGGGGCGATGGAAGAGTGCGTACGTTGATGTCGCCCCGAGCGACCATCGAAGAGGTGGCATCGGCCGCGGGAGTCTCGCGGTCGACGGTGTCGCGCGTCGTGAACGGCTCGACCGCGGTGAGCCCGGAGGCCCTTGCCGCGGTGCGCGCCGCGATCGACGAGCTGAACTACGTCCCCAACCGGGCGGCGCGCTCGCTGGCGTCGCGGCAGACGCATGCGATCGCCCTCATCGTCCCGGAGGACACCACGCGCTTCTTCGGCGATCCGTTCTTCGCGGCGATCGTCGCGGGCATCACGGGCGCGCTGGGGGGATCGGACTACCTTCTCAACCTGCTCATCGCGAGCGACGATCCCGGCGACAAGATGACCAGCTTCGTGCGCAACGGCGGTGTGGACGGGGCGCTGATCGTGTCGCATCACACCAGCGACGCGTTCATCGACCGGATCGCCGATGCGGTGCCGGTCGTGTACGGCGGTCGACCTGTGCGGCGGCACGAAGGCGACTACGTCGTCGACGTCGACAATGTGACCGGCGCCCGCAACGCCACCCGTCGGCTGATCGAGATCGGTCGCACGCGCATCGCGACGATCTCCGGGCCGCTCACGATGGTGGCCTCGGAGGATCGCGTGCAGGGGTTCCGGGACGCCCTGGCCGAGGCCGGTCTCACTCCGTACGCGGAGGAGGAGGGCGACTACAGCGAGGCCAGCGGCGCCGAGGCCGCGCGACGTCTGCTCGACGGCGGACGTCCGGATGCGATCTTCATCGCGAGCGACCTGATGGCACGGGGAGCCATGACGGCCCTGCGCGCCGCCGGCGTCCGCGTGCCCGAAGACATCGCGGTGGTCGGCTTCGACGACTCCTCGGTCGCCCTCACGACGGACCCGCCCCTGACCACCATGCGCCAGCCGATGTATGCGCAGGGCGAGGCCATGGCGCAGGTGCTGCTGTCCCGCCTCGCCGGTGAGGATCCGCCCATGACCACGATCCTGCCGACCGAGCTCGTGGTCCGCGCGTCCGCCTGACCCTCGCGCTGGGACCGCCCGTCCGGCCCCCTGACCCTCTCGCTGGGACCGCCCGTCCGGCCCCCTGGCCCTGGGGTGAACACGGGCGCGCCCCTGGCGCCCCCTCCGGGCCAGGGACGCACCCGTGCGTCTGTGCTGCACAACTTCGGAGTTCCGCACCGACGCGCCGGGCGCCCGGGCGGATGCTGCGGCGTGTCGCCTCCAGTCTCCGAAGTTGTGCGGGGTTGGGCGCGTCAGCCGAGATCGGGAGCCGCGCAGAAGGTCATAGGTTGAACAGGCGTTCAGTAACTAATCTATAGGGCAGGGGGCGATCGGGGAAAACGAGCGGTGGAGTCGGGAGAGGTGGATGCCCATGGCGCGCTCCGACGAGCACAACCGCCTGGCCCGGGAACGCGCGAGGGAGCGGATCCTCCAGGCGGCGATCGAGGTCTTCGCCGAACGAGGCGTCGCCGGCGCCAGCATCGCGGGGATCACCGAGAGAGCCGGCGTCGCCCAGGGGCTGGTGAACTACCACTTCGGCGGCAAGGAACAGCTGGTCGCGGCCGTCATCGATCGGTGGTTCGAGACCGTGCTCGGGTTCGCCCGGGTCGAGGGGACTCCCGACGAGATGCTGGCTGCCGTGATCGACGGGGCGCTCACGGCCACGGCGTATGCCATCCCGCTGCAGCGGGCGGTCCTCGCGATGCAGCAGCAGCCGGCGACGCATCGGCTGTTCGCCGAGTCCGAGGCGCGGCACGAAGCGGGAGCGACCGCGGCCGAGGATGCGGTGCGGGATCTGTTCCGCGCGCGCGGCGCCGCGGACCCCGCGCTGGAGGAGATCATGCTCCGGAGCACCATCGAGGGAGTGTTCGTGAAGTCGGCCGTCTTCGGCGACACCTATCCCCTCGAGGACGCACGGCGCTGGCTCCATCGCCGCTACGGGCTGCCGGAACCCCGCGCGGCCATCGCCCCGCCGGCTCCGCTCCGCGACGGCGAGCCGCGTCCCCGCGCCACGGCGGCGCTGCGCTCCGAGGGTCCGGTCGCCGGTTCGCCCGCCTGACTCCGTCCGCACAGCCGGACCCGGTCGACAGCGACCGGGTCCGGCTGATCGGAGGAAGCTCCGGCGGAGGATGTCAGTTCCCGTACAGGGCGACCACTCCCGCGACGTCGACCCCCGTCATCGACAGGTCGTCGGAGGAGCCGTTGCACTGCGGGTAGTGCATGATCGACGACGAGTCGTACGGCGTCAGCGGACGCCAGTTGTTGTCCTCGAAGCAGGTGCCCGCCTCCGGGCGGGTGTGCTCGTGCCGGAAGCCGAGGACGTGACCGAGCTCGTGGCCGAGAACGTTCGTCGGCGTCCACGAGGAGCCGGGCGTCCAGATGGAGTCGTCGATGAGGACGTTCTGCTGGCGCTCCGGCGAGCTCGGGAAGAACGCCCGCGCGATGTACTGCGTGGTCTGCACCGGCTCGACCGAGAAGAGGACCGAACGGTTGCGGGTCGTGCAGTTGCCGTCCGCGCTGCCGACGTAGACGAAGTCGATCTTCGACGACGCGGACTCCCAGAGCGCGGCGCCGCTCTCCATCGCGTTGACGACGTCGGCGTGACGGGCTCCGAAGGCGGTGCTGACGCAGTAGGTGAGGTTGCTCACCTGGGCATCCGACCAGCGATCGTCGACGTTGTTGACGGTGTTGACGATCAGGCCGTCGTTCAGGGTCACGGGGCCGAGGAGCTGTTCGTAGAAGTCGCGCAGCTGGCCCTTGTTCGCGATGATCTCGTCTCCGTTGACGACGTAGGCGCCGTCGACATCTCGGAACGTCGACGCCTCGAACTCCTGATAGGTGGGGATGTCGTCGGCGTCGGGCGCGGTGTTCGCGGCAGCGGGGATGACCGTGCCGAGGCAGAGCGCAGCAGCCGCGGTAGCGGCGAACGCCAGTCTTCTCGTGAATCGCAAAGCGGTAGTCCTTTTCGATCGGAACGATCCGCACGCCCCCTCGACGTGCGGCCCTCGACCGGAGAGCCGGGCGACTCTGTGCCGCGGATCCCGCCGAAGTCCGCTCACGGTAAGCACGCCGTCCATGCGGCGGCAAGCGATCTCACGGCTCGTTCACAGATTTCTGCACTCAGGTCAACAATCACCGGGACATGACTGGTCGAAAGGGTGAGCCGGCTTTCGCTGATGGTGCCGGGTCAGGCGTGACCCATGCGGGCGAAAGCACCCAGGACGCTGCGCTCCGAGGCGGTGAGGTAGCGCTCGAGCTCCTCGGCCGCGGCGTCGGGTCCCCGTTCGAGCAGCGCTTCGAGGACGGCGCGGTTGCGGCGGACGAAGGGCTCGTGCAGCGAACGGGGGTCGTCGATCTCGAGGAACACCAGCCGCAGCTCGGCGGCCACGTCGCGGTAGGTCCTGGCGAGACGGGCGCTGTCCGCCAGGGCGACGATCGCGTCGTGGAAGGCCATGTTCGCGCTGCCGACCCGCTGCCAGTCCTCGCGCGGGAGCTGCTCCTCGGACTCGGCGAGCGCGTCGCGCATCCGCTGCACCGCGGGGTGCTGCGGCTCGGACTGGCGCAGCGCCGTGCACTCGATGACCCGCCGGGCGCGGTAGATGTCGATCACGTCGGCGATGGTGGGCGAAGCGACCGAGACGCCGCGGTGGGGGATGTGCTCGACGAGTCCCTGTTCGGCCAGGACGCGGAACGCCTCGCGGAGCGTGTTGCGCGACACGTCGAACTGCTCGGCGAGGGCCGATTCCGACAGGCGGGATCCCGGCGCGAAATCCCCGTCGATGATCCGCTGACGAAGCACGTCGGCGAGCACGCCCTGCTGGTTCATGCCTTCATCGTAGGCGGGCGTTCGCCGGATCGTCTGGCCGGGAGGCGAGGATGCACACACGAAAGCAACGGCGTTGTAGCACGGGCGTAACATTATTGTTGAACAATCGGGCTGTATCCGTTCTACACTGGGGGTCACCCGACACCCACCAACGACGATGGGAATCCCCCTCCATGTCTGAACAGTCCACTGCCTCCCTCTCGCCGGAGGACGAAGCCCGCGTCTCCGTCGCCAAGAAGCGCGCAGGCCGCAGCGCCGTCATCGGCGCCATCTTCCTCATGGCCACCAGTGCCATCGGCCCGGGGTTCATCACGCAGACGGCGACCTTCACCGCCACGATGGGGGCGGCCTTCGCCTTCGCGATCCTCGTGTCGATCCTCGTCGACATCGCCGTGCAGCTGAACATCTGGCGCATGATCACCTCCTCCGGCAAGCGCGCGGGCGAGCTCGCCAACAGCGCCATCCCCTACTCCGGACATGTGATCGCGGTGCTCGTCGTCATCGGCGGCCTGGCGTTCAACATCGGCAACATCGCCGGCGGCGGCCTCGGCCTGAACGCCCTGCTCGGCATCGACCCGAAGCTCGGCGGCGTCCTCACCGGCGTCCTCGCGATCATCATCTTCCTGATCAAGAAGGCGGGCCGCGTGATGGACATCGTGCTCGTCGTCCTCGGTCTGGGCATGATCGTGATGACGCTGATCGTGGCCTTCGTCGCCCAGCCGCCGATCGGGGAGGCCCTGCGTCAGACCTTCGTCCCGGACGAGCTGAACTTCGCCACCATCACGACCATCGTCGGTGGCACCGTGGGCGGGTACATCACCTACTCCGGTGCGCACCGTTACCTCGACTCCGGGCACACCGGGCCGCAGCAGGCCGGTCCCGTGATGCGTGCGGCTGCGAACGGCATCCTCGTCACGGGCATCATGCGCTACGTCCTGTTCCTCGCGATCCTCGGAGTCGTGGCCTCCGGCGTCACCCTCGATCTCTCCGGTCAGGGTGCGAACCCCGCGGGCCAGGCCTTCGGTGCGGTGCTCGGCGACGCCGGCCTGCGCATCTTCGGCGCGATCTTCTGGGCCGCGGCCATCAGCTCGGTCATCGGCGCCGCCTACACCTCGGCGACCTTCCTGTCGACGTTCGCGAAGCGGTTCACGGGCGGCTGGTCGCTGCAGCTCGCGACCGTGGCCTTCATCGTCGTGTCCCTGATCGTGTACCTCTCGATCGGCACCGCTCCCGCCGCGATCCTCGTCTTCGTCGGCGGGTTCAACGGCCTGATCCTGCCGATCGGACTGACGGTGTTCATGTACATCGGATGGTTCCGTCGCGACCTGCTCGGCGCCAAGAAGTACCCGCTGTGGCTGCTCATCGCCGGCACGGTCGTCACCCTGCTCACCTGGTACATGGGTGTCGTCTCGGTCGGCCCCATCTTCGCCTTCCTCGGAATCGGAGCGTGATCGCATGACCTCGATCGACCTGAACTCGGACCTCGGGGAGAACGTCCCCGATCGGGTCGTGAGCGATGACGAGAGCATGCTCCGTCTCGTCACGAGCGCGAACGTGTCCTGCGGCTTCCACGCCGGAAGCCCGGAGGGCATCCGGGAGACCCTGGCCTCCGCCGTCCGGGGCGGGGTCGTGATCGGCGCCCACCCCGGTTACCGGGACTACGAGAACTTCGGCCGGACGAAGGTCGACATCGACTCGACCACCCTGCAGGGGCACGTCGAGTATCAGCTCGGCGCTCTGCTCGGACTCGCGGCCGCGGTGGGCGGACGGGTCGCGTACGTCAAGCCGCACGGGGCGCTGTACAACACGATCGCGCGCGACGAACGGCAGGCGAAGGACGTGGTGGCGGCGATCCGCGCGATCGACCCGAGCCTGGTCCTGCTCGGTCTCGCCGGCGGGGTCGTGCTCGACGTCGCCGAGAAGGCCGGTCTCGCCGTGGCGGCCGAGGCTTTCGCCGATCGCGCCTACCAGCCCGACGGCCAGCTGGTCTCCCGCACCGAGGACGGGGCGGTGCTGCACGACCCGTCCGAGGTCGCCGAGCGCATGGTGCGCCTCGCCGCCGACGGGGTGATCCGCGCGATCGACGGCACCGATGTGCGGGTGGCGGCGCAGTCCATCTGCGTCCATGGGGACACCCCCGGCTCGGTGGAGATGGCGGCGGAGACCAAGCGCCTGCTGCAGGCCGAGGGCATCGCGATCGCACCCTTCGTGCAGGCCTGACATGAGCGTCCTCGCCACAGCGCAGCAGCTCGCCGACGTCCGCGCCGCCCGCGCCGCCCATCGCGCGGGCAGCGCAGCGCCGACCAGCGGCGTCGCCGCCGGGCTCACCCAGGCCAACCTGATCGCCGTGCCCGCCGACTGGGCCTTCGAGACGCTGCTGTACGCGCAGCGCAATCCGAAGCCGTGCCCCGTGCTCGAGGTCATCGAGGAGGGGCAGGTCGAATCCGTGCTCGCGCCCGGCAGTGACATCCGCACCGACATCGGCCGCTACCGCATCTGGCGCGACGGCGAACTGGCCGAGGAGGTGGCCGACGCGCGCGCGGCGTGGGACGAGCACCCCGACCTGGTCGCATTCCTGATCGGCTGCAGCTTCACCTTCGAGACCGGCCTCGTGCAGGCGGGCATCCCGATCCGGCACCAGGAGCTCGGTCGCAACGTCCCGATGTACCGCACCTCCGTCGACTGCGTCCCCGCCGGTCGGCTGCGGGGGGAGATGGTGGTGTCGATGCGGCCCATCGCCGCCGATCGGGTCGCGGACGCGGTTCAGATCTCCGGACGCACGCCCGCCGTCCACGGCGCTCCGGTGCACGTCGGCGACCCTGCCTCGTTGGGCATCGCCGACCTGTCGCGCCCGGACTTCGGGGATGCGCCCGAACTCCGCGACGGCGAGATCCCGGTCTTCTGGGCGTGCGGCGTCACCCCGCAGGCGGCGATCATGGCGTCCAAGCCGCCGTTCGCCGTCACGCACGCTCCCGGGTACATGTTCATCACCGACGTCCCCGATGCGGAGTTCCTCGTCTGATGCGCATCCTCACGGCATCCGACCGGGCCCTGCTCGTCGAGGCGCACGACCTCGACGAGGCCATGCGGCTGAACCTCGCCTGGGACGGCGTGCCCGGGGTGGTCGAGCGCATCCCCGGCGCACGCACCGTGCTCGTGCGGTTCGACCCCCTGCGCACCTCCGCGTCGGAGCTCGCCGCCGTGCTCGCGGCGACCGAGATCGGCACCGGAGACCTCCCGAGCGCCGGCGAGGTGACGGTGCCGGTCCGATACGACGGGGAAGACCTCGACGAGGCCGCCTCTCTGCTGGGCGTCTCGGCGGACGAGCTCATCCGCCGACACCTGGCCGCCGCCTGGCAGGTCGCCTTCTCCGGCTTCGCGCCCGGCTTCGGATACGTGGTGAGCGGGGATCCGCTGTTCGACGTGCCGCGACGATCCTCTCCGCGCACCCGCGTCCCCGCCGGTTCCGTCGCACTGGCCGGGGCCTTCACCGGGGTGTATCCGCGGGAGAGCCCCGGAGGCTGGCAGCTGATCGGTCGGACCGATGCGGCGATGTGGGACATCGACCGCGATCCTCCCGCACTCCTCTCCCCTGGAGCGCTCGTGAGCTTCACCCGCGCCGAGCGCGACGCGATCAGGGCGGGATCGGGGTCACCTTCTTCTGCGGGCGGCCCGAACCAGCGCGACGACCGGAGCGAGGCGCCCACGCCGTCCGACGATCCGCGCTCATCGGCGGTGGAGGTGGTGCGCCCCTCGCTGCAGCTGCTGGTGCAGGATGCCGGCCGCCCCGGTTACGCGGCGCTCGGCGTCTCGGCCTCCGGCGCCGCGGACAGGCAGGCGATGCGCGACGCGAACCGGGCCGTGGGCAACCGAGCCGAGGCCGCGGTGCTGGAGAGCGTCGGCGGCGCCGTCCTGCGCTTCCACGGCGAGGGTGTCGCCGTCGTCACCGGTGCCGTCGGAGACCTGCTCCTCACCGACGCCCAGGGAACCGGCCGCGACGTCGCCCCCGGAGTGCCGTTCGCCACGGTCGACGGCGACGAGCTCACCCTCGGCCACCCGAGCCACGGACTCCGCTACGTCATCGGCGTCCGCGGCGGCATCGCCGCCGCACCCGCGCTCGACAGCCGCGCAGCCGACACCCTCGCCGGGCTGGGGCCGGCCGCGCTCGCCGCCGGCGACGCGGTCGCGATCGGCGCCGACGCCCCGCACTCCGTCGAACCGCTCCCGGTGCCGCGCGCCCTCCCGGCTCCCGGCGACCTGGTCGACCTGGAGATCACGCTCGGCCCCCGGGACGACTGGTTCACGCCCGCTGCGCTCGACGCGCTCACGACGCAGGAGTGGACCATCACGCCGCGCTCCGACCGCGTCGGCATCCGGCTCCACGGCGACGTGCCGCTGGAACGATCCCGCTCGGGAGAGCTGCCCAGCGAAGGGGCGGTCACCGGGGCGATCCAGGTTCCGCCGGACGGGCAGCCCGTGCTCTTCCTCCCCGACCATCCCCTCACCGGCGGCTACCCGATCATCGGAGCCGTCACCGATCGCAGCCTCGACCTCGCGGGCCAGCTCCCGCCCGGGGCGCGGATCCGCTTCGTCCTCAAGGAGTCCTCATGACCAAGGTGCTCATCGCCAACCGCGGCGAGATCGCGGTGCGCATCGTCCGCGCCTGCGCCGAAGCCGGATACACCTCCGTGGCGGTGTACGCCGATCAGGACGCGGATGCCCTGCACGTGCGCCTGGCGGATGAGGCTGTGGGACTGGACGGAGACACCGCCGCCGCCACGTACCTGTCCGTCGAGGCGCTGCTCGACGCCGCGGCCCGGTCCGGCGCCGACGCCGTGCATCCGGGATACGGCTTCCTGTCCGAGAGCGCAGCGTTCGCCCGTGCGGTCGAGGACGCGGGGCTCGTCTGGATCGGCCCCTCGCCCGAGAGCATCGACGCACTGGGGGACAAGATGACCGCGCGCCGGATCGCTCAGCGCGTCGGGGCTCCTCTCGCCGCGGGCACCGACGAGCCGCTGTCCGGCCCTGCGGCGGCGGTGGCCTTCGCCGAGGAGCACGGACTGCCGATCGCCATCAAGGCGGCGTTCGGCGGTGGCGGACGCGGCCTGAAGGTGGTGCGCGAGCTGTCCGACGTCGCCGAGGCCTTCGACGCGGCCACCCGGGAGGCGGTCGCCGCGTTCGGCCGGGGCGAGTGCTTCGTGGAGCGCTTCCTGGAGAGTCCGCGGCACATCGAGGTCCAGGTGCTCGGCGACGGGGCCGGCGGCGTCGTCGTGGTCGGCGACCGCGACTGCTCGCTGCAACGCCGCAACCAGAAGCTCATCGAGGAGGCACCGGCCCCCGGCTTGACGGCGGAGCAGCGTGCGCGCTTCCACGACGCCGCGCGGTCGATCTGCGCCGAGGTGCAGTACCGCGGGGCGGGGACCGTGGAGTTCCTGCTCGCCGCCGACGGCACGATCTCCTTCCTCGAGGTGAACACCCGCCTGCAGGTCGAGCACCCGATCACCGAGGCCGTGACCGGAACGGATCTCGTGCGCGAGCAGTTCCGCATCGCGTTCGGCGAAGGCCCGTCGTTCACCGACACACCGGAGCCCGCCGGGCACGCCTTCGAGTTCCGGATCAACGCCGAAGACCCCGGGCGCGGATTCCTGCCCAGTCCCGGCCGCGTCGATCGTCTGCGCATCCCGGGAGGACCGGGTGTGCGCTGGGACAGCGGGATCGAGGAGGGCGATGTCGTGCAGCCGGCCTTCGACTCGATGATCGCCAAGCTGATCGTGCACGCCGGATCCCGGGACGACGCGCTCGTGCGGGCCCGACGCGCCCTGCGGGAACTGACCGTCGAGGGGCCGGCGACCGTCATCCCGTTCGACCTGGTCGCTCTCGACGACGAGGCGTTCGCGACCGACACGTTCGCGGTGCACACGCAGTGGATCGAGAGCACACTCCTGCCGAAGGGCGAGGTGCAGTCGCGTCCGGCCGCGGTCCCGGATGCCGCGCTGCAGCGGTTCCCCGTCGAGATCGACGGTCGTCGCGTCATGCTCGGTCTGCCGGTGGCGCTGCTCGCGGGATTCGCCGCGTCCGGGAAACCTGCGGACGCGGCACCCGCTGCTGATCCGTCCGAGTTGCGCGCGCCCGTGCCCGGAACGCTGGTGCGCTGGCTGGCCGATGAGGGTGCGAGTGTCGCCGAGGGCGATCCGGTGGCGGTGCTCGACGCCATGAAGATGGAGACGACCGTGACCGCGCACCGTGCCGGCACCCTGTCGCAGCGTGTCGCCCTCACCGCCGCGGTCTCCGCCGACGCGGTCCTCGCCACCATCGCCTGACCTCGGCCGGGCTCCCCACCCCGGACCCCCGGCCCCGCATGCACGCGGGAGTGCGGGACACGGGAGTGCGGGTGGGGTGAGGACTACTCGGGGTCGCCGCCGAGGGGGCCGACGGGCTCGAGGGGACGCGGGTCGTCGGCGCCGGTCTTGCGGGCGCGGGCGATCAGGTTGCCCAGGTGATAGATGAGAAGGGCCGCGACCGTGCCGAGCACGATGCCGCCGAAGGCGAAGTCGCCCAGCTGCATCGAGAACCCGGCGATGCCGATCACGAGCGAGACCGCGGCGGTGTACTGGTTCACTGGGCGGGAGAAGTCCACGCGGCTGTCGACCCAGATCTTGATGCCGATGATGCCGATGAGACCGTACAGCGCCGTGGTGGCACCGCCGAGCACGCCCGCCGGGATCGAGTTGAACACTTCGCCGACCTTGGGCGAGAACGCCAGCAGGATCGCGAACAGTCCGGCGACCCAGTACACGGCTGTCGAGTAGACGCGGGTCGCCGCCATGACGCCGATGTTCTCGCCGTAGGTCGTGGTGCCGGACCCGCCGAAGCCACCGGCGACGGTCGTGGCGACGCCGTCGGCGATCAGCGCCCGTCCGGTGTGCTTGTTGATCGAGGGATCCTCGGTCATGGTCGCGACGCCGCGCACGTGCCCCACGTTCTCCGCGATCAGCACCAGCACGACCGGCAGGAACATCGCGATGGTCGACCAGGTGTTCGGCTCGACGAAGTCCGGGAACTGGAAGTGCGGCAGCCCGATCCACGGGGCGTCGGAGATCAGCTCGGCCGGCGTCTTGCCCCCGCGGAGTTCATTGGGAACGTCGAACGAACCGGCGAAGGCCGCGTAGATGAAGCCGACCGCGACGCCGAGGAAGATCGAGATGCGCCCGAGGAAGCCTCGGAAGAGGACGGCGAAGAGGATGATCGCGACGAGGGTGATCGTCGCGGTGATCGGGTCGAGGGCGAAGTTGCTCCACGCGGTCGGGGCCAGGTTGAACCCGATGAGGGCGACGATCGCTCCCGCGACCACGGGAGGCATCAGCGCGTCCACCCAGCGCAGCCCGGCGAACTGCACGACGAGTCCCACGACCACGAGGAGCAGGCCGACCGCGACGACGCCCGCCAGTGCGGAGCCGGTGCCGCCCGCGGCCACGGCCGCCGTGATGGGGGCGATGAAGGCGAACGACGAGCCCAGGTAGCTGGGGAGCTGGTTCTTCGTGATGAGCAGGAAGATCAGCGTGCCGAGA
The DNA here is from genome assembly GCF_008868005.1 of Microbacterium algeriense. Taxonomy (GTDB): domain Bacteria; phylum Actinomycetota; class Actinomycetes; order Actinomycetales; family Microbacteriaceae; genus Microbacterium; species Microbacterium algeriense. The sequence continues at coordinate 566,477 of NZ_WAAO01000003.1, read as the reverse complement.
CCGCTGAACAGCAGTGTCGTCGAGACGGGGAAGCCCGTCAGGGTCGGCACGAGGAACGTGGCGCCGAACATCGCGACGACGTGCTGAGCGCCGATCGCGATCGTCGCGGGCCAGCTCAGACGCTCTTCGGGGGCGACGACGGCGCCGGGTTCGACCGTGCGGCCGTTTCCGTGCAGCTTCCACAGGGCCATGCGGGCTCCTCAGGGTTCGGGGGATGGCAGGAGTGCCGGAGCAACACTATCGATTCCTGAGTTTTCACTGAACGATCGGCGCGGTGGAAGATGCCGTTCGGCGGCGCCTCGCCGCGTTGGAGGAGGGCCGGGACTTCGTCCATGCCGACGTGCGTCTCGTCGAGGAAGTCGGTCTGGTCGGCGCTGACGGGTGTCAGGCGCCGAGGCGCTCGATCAGCTCGCGGTAGCGGTCGGCGGTGCGCTCGACCACGTCGTCCGGGAGCAGCGGCGGCTCGCCCTGCTTGTCCCAGTTGGCGGCGAGCCAGTCGCGCACGATCTGCTTGTCGAAGCTCGCCATCCGCTCGCCGGGAGTCGTGCCGGTGCGCCAGGCCTCGGCATCCCAGTAGCGGGACGAATCGCTCGTGAGCACCTCGTCGGCCAGGCGCAGGGTTCCGTCGGCGTCCGTGCCGAACTCGAACTTGGTGTCGGCGAGGATCAGGCCCTTCTCCTCGGCGATGGCTGCGGCCTTGGCGTAGATCGCGAGGGAGGCGTCGCGCAGCTCGGCCGCGCGCTCGGCGCCGACGAGCTCGACGACACGGTCGAACGTGATGTTCTCGTCGTGCTCGCCCATCGGCGCCTTGTAGGCCGGGGTGAACAGGGGCTCGGGCAGCCGGTCGCCGTTGTTCAGTCCGGCGGGCAGCGGGATTCCGCACACCGTCCCGCTCTCCTGGTACTCGACCCATCCGGAGCCGGTGATGTAGCCGCGCACGACGCACTCGATCGGCAGCATCTCCAGCGACTGCGCGAGCATGGCGCGGTCGGCGACGACGTCGGGCAGCTCCCCCTCGGCGACGTGGTTCGGGAAGTCGGAGAGCTGCGTGAACCACCAGCGGCTGAGCCGCGTGAGCAGCGCCCCCTTGTCGGTGATGCCGGGCTCGAGCACGAAGTCGAAGGCGCTCACGCGGTCGGACGCCACGACGAGGATGCGCGTGTCTGCGGGATCCTCCGAGGCGTACAGGTCGCGGACCTTGCCGGAGTAGAGGTGTCGCCACCCGGGGATGCTCTGTGCCGTGCCTTCGGAAGGAGTGCTCACCCGCCCATTATCCCGGTTCCGGGCGGTCGCGCCCGCCGAGATGTCCGTCGCCCCCGCGCCGTCGGGCGAGCTGATCGGCAACGGCGGTTGCACGCTGCTGGGTGGCGAGGTGTGGAACCTCGGGTACCGGCTGTCGGCCGATCATCACGGCAACGGCTACGCCACCGAGCTCGCCTCGGCCGCGGTCGAACGCGCGCACGCGGTCGACCCCGCCCGTCCGGTGATCGCGTATCTCGTCGAGCACAATCGCGCCTCGGCCGAGTAGCCGAGAAGGCGGGGCTCGCTCTCGTGCATCGGACCGCGGACGCGGGCAATCCCGATCCGTCGGTCCAGTTCCTCTTCTCTGCGGACCGTCCGCTCACCGGAGCGCAGCTCGCGGCTGCAGCCGGATAGGCCGCTGCGGGGTCTGGCCTGTCGTCGGAAAAGAGCGTATAGTCCACATGGACTATTTGAGGTGGAACATGAAGAAGGATGCCGTCGATCGGCTCACTCCCATGGGAGTGATGGTTCTCGCGCTGCTGCGAGAAGGCGACATGCACCCTTACGAGATGGTGCGGCTCATGCGTGCCCGGCACGATGATCGGCTGATCACGATCACCAACGGGACGCTCTATCACACGGTCTCCCGCCTGCATCGGGCCGGACTGATCGAGGAGCTGGGGATCGATCGCGAGGGCAACCGACCCGAACGCACGACCTACACGTTGGCCGACGCAGGACGCGACGCCGTGGTCGCCTGGGTGCGACGCGAACTGCCGCGCATCGACCGCCCCGCCGACTTCCGGATCGCGCTCGCCGAGGCGCACAACCTCGAGCGCGACGAGACCGTCGACCTGCTGCGCGCCCGGAGGAGCGCACTCGTCGAGGATCATGCCCGCCACCGTGACGGTCTCCGCGGGGCGCGGGAGAAGAGCGTGCCGGAGCAGGTCCTCGTCGAGATCGAGCGGCAGGAGGCCCTCCTGCACGCCGAGCTCCGCTGGCTCGACTCCCTTCTCGACCGTCTCGAAGCCCAAGCCGTGCCGTGGGGTCCCACGGCATTCCCGAACTCAGACCGCTACCGCGCTCAGCGAAAGGCCGCACAGCAATGACCGATTCCCCTCGCGACGGAGACCGCCCGCCGGTGTCCGCGCCCTCGACCTCCGGTCCGTCGACCGGCACCTACTCCGTCGGGCACAAGCCCACCAGTCCCTGGCCCGCCCTCTGGGCGCTGGTCATCGGCTTCTTCATGATCCTCGTCGACACGACGATCGTCTCGGTCGCGAACCCGGCCATCAAGGCGGCGCTCGACCCGAACACCAACAACCTCGACAACGTCGTGTGGGTCACGAGCGCCTACCTGCTCGCCTACGCCGTGCCGCTGCTGATCACCGGACGCCTGGGCGACCGCTTCGGGCCGAAGAACATCTACCTGATCGGGCTCGCGGTCTTCACGCTCGCCTCGCTCTGGTGCGGTCTGTCCGATTCGCTCGGCATGCTGATCGCCGCCCGCGCCGTGCAGGGCCTGGGTGCCGCCTTCATGACGCCGCAGACGATGGCCGTGATCACGCGCACCTTCCCGCCCGAGCGTCGGGGCGCTGCGATGGGCCTCTGGGGTGCGACGGCCGGTGTCGCGACCCTGGTCGGTCCGCTCGTCGGCGGACTGCTCGTCGACGGCTTCGGCTGGGAGTGGATCTTCTTCGTGAACATCCCGGTCGGCATCGTCGCGTTCGTGCTCGCCTGGCGCCTGGTGCCGAAGCTCGCGACGCACCCGCACCGCTTCGACGTCGTGGGCGTGATCCTGAGCGCCGTGGCCCTGTTCCTCATCGTGTTCGGGCTGCAGGAGGGCGAGAAGTACGACTGGGGTGTGATCTGGGGTCCCGTCTCCGTGTGGAGCCTGATCATCGTCGGTCTCGTTGTGCTCGGGCTGTTCATCTTCCAGCAGGCGAAGACCCGCAGTGAACCTCTCGTCCCGCTCGAGCTCTTCCGTGATCGGAACTTCTCCGGGGCGAACGTCGCGATCGCCGCGGTCGGCTTCACGGTGACGAGCATGTCGCTGCCGATGATGTTCTTCCTGCAGACGGCCCGTGGACTCACCCCCACGCAGGCGGCGCTGCTCCTCATCCCGATGGCCGTGCTGTCCGGCGTCCTGGCTCCCGTCGCCGGAAAGATCCTGGATCGCGTCGACCCGCGCATCATCCTGATCCCGGGTCTGCTCTGCGTCGCCGGTGCGCTGGTCTGGTACTCGGCCCTGATCAACATGGAGACCGAGATCTGGATGTTCCTGCTGCCGTCCGCGCTGATGGGAATCGGCAACGCGGGCATGTGGGGTCCGCTGGCCACGACGGCGACCCGCAAGCTGCCGCCGCGTCAGGCGGGCGCGGGCGCGGGCATCTACAACACGACACGGACGATCGGATCCGTCATCGGCTCGGCCTCCATTGCCGCGTTCATGCAGTCGCGGCTCGAGGCGAACCTGCCGGGGCTGTCCGACGCGCCGGCAGGCATCGGCGGAGGTTCGCTGCCCCCGCAGGTGGCCGATGGGTTCGCGGCCGGTATGGCGCAGTCGATCCTGCTGCCCGCGTGCGTGATCCTGGTCGCCCTGATCGCCTCGCTGTTCCTCGGCCGGTACGACAGGGCGGATGCTTCGGCTCCGGACGCGCGCGCCGTGCAGCCGTCCGCCGAGTAGTCGCTCGGCATCACGTCGCAGATCCGCACCGGGTCGCAGGGAATCTCCGGATCCGCTGCGACCTCGGTGCGGATCTGCGCCGTCGCGGTTTGCGGACGGGCCCGGGCATCTGGTCTGCTGAGGCGATGACGATCGCACTCACCCGACCGACCATCGACCTCCTCGACTCCTGGGCCTCCGCCGTGGGCGAGTTCGAGGGCGGACATGTGGATGGCGGCGGTCTGGAGGAGGGCTTCGTCCCCGACCGGGCTGCGGGCGAGGCGTTCGTCGCGCGGGCCGAGCTGTATGCGACGCCCGGTGCGGAACTTCCCGATGGTCACGTCCCCTGCGACTACTTCTGGATCACCGACGACGATCAGGTGGTGGGCTTCCTCTCCTTCCGTCGCGAGCTCAACGACTTTCTGCGCCGGTTCGGCGGACACATCGGCTATTCCGTGATCCCGTCCCGCCGACGCGAGGGGATCGTGCGCGAGGCTCTCCGCCTCGCCCTGCGCCGCGCCGCGGCCGAGGGGTACGACCGTGTGCTGCTCACGTGCGACGACGACAACGTCGGGTCCATCCGCACGATCGAGGGCGCTGGAGGCGTGCTCGAGGATGTGAGCGACGCCCCGGAGCCCGGGCAGCCGCAGGTGCGTCGGTACTGGATCGAGCTCGCCGACAGCTGATCTCGAAGGCTCCGGAAGGCCGGGATCCGCACGGCCACGGGCCTCACCGGAATTCCGGTCGTCCGTCCGCGCAGGGTTAGGGTGGATGGTCGGCGACCGCCGGGTCGCCCCTTTTCGAACCACGAGGAGCTCGACGTGAGCCGAAATCCATCCTCCGCGCCCGGCCGCCTGCGCCGCCTGACCCGCACCGTCGGTGCGACCGCGCTCGCGGCCTTCGTCGCCGTCGGCGCCGTGCTCGCCGGGGTCGCGCCGGCCAACGCCGCGGACGACGGCGAGAAGTACGTGATCGGCACCGACACCACGTTCGCACCCTTCGAGTTCACGAACGCGGACGGCGATCTCGTCGGCATCGACATGGACCTGCTCCGCGCGATCGCGAAGGATCAGGGCTTCGAGGTCGAGATCCGCCAGCTCGGGTTCGACGCCGCCGTGCAGGCGCTGCAGTCGAACCAGGTCGACGCGGTGATGGCGGGGATGTCGATCACCGACGCTCGTCAGCAGACCTTCGACTTCAGTGACCCGTACTTCACGAGCGGCGTGCAGCTGGGCGTGCTGGAGTCCAGCGACATCGAGTCCCTGGACGACCTCGACGGCAAGACCGTCGCCGTCAAGACGGGAACGCAGGGGCAGACCTTCGCCGAGGAGAACGCCGACGAGTACGGCTTCCGCGTCACGCCCTACCAGGACACGACCGACATGGTCGACGCCGTGAAGGCCGGCCAGGCCGTCGGCTACTTCGAGGACTTCCCGGTGCTCGCCTACGGCATCCAGCAGGGGTCGGGCTTCCGTCTCGTCGGCGAGCCCGCGCTCGGCGGCGAGTACGGCTTCGCGGTCAACAAGGGCGAGAACGCCGAGCTCCTGGAGATGTTCAACGCCGGCCTCGCCGACCTGCAGGACTCCGGCGAGTACGACGAGATCGTGGACACCTACCTCGCGTCGGGTGACGACGCGCAGGAGGCGCAGCCCACCGACATCATCTCCGTCGCGGTGACCTACTGGCCCGCGCTCATGCAGGGTCTGTGGCTCACGATCCTCGCCACGATCGTCGCGGTGATCGCGGCGTTCATCCTCGGCGTCATCTTCGGGTTCGGGCGCATCTCCAAGATCGCGCCGTTCCGCTGGATCGCGACCGCCTACGTCTACGTCTTCCGCGGGACGCCGATCCTGATCCAGGCCTTCTTCGTGTTCTTCGCGATCCCGCAGCTGATCCCCGACCTCAAGTTCGACCCGTTCGTGGCCGGTGCGATCACCCTGTCGCTGAACACCGGTGCGTACATGACGGAGATCATCCGCGGCGGTATCCAGGCGGTCGACCCCGGCCAGGCGGAGGCGTCGCGCTCACTGGGCCTGAGCCACTGGAAGACCATGCAGAAGGTCGTGCTCCCGCAGGCGTTCCGCATCATGGTGCCGTCGTTCGTGAACCAGGGCATCATCACCCTCAAGGACACCTCGCTGATCAGCGTCATCGGCCTCGCCGAACTCACCTTCGTGTCGCGCCAGATCATCGCCTCGACGTACCTGTCGGCCCAGGTGCTGACGGTCGTCGCCATCATCTACTTCGTCGTGATCACGCTGCTGACGCTGCTCGCGAATCGCCTGGAGAGGACGTTCAACGCATGAGCAAGATCGAGGTCAGAGACCTGCACAAGTCCTTCGGCGACAACGAGGTGCTCAAGGGCATCGACCTCGCGGTGGCGGACGGGGAGGTCGTCGCGGTGATCGGCCCGTCCGGTTCGGGCAAGTCGACCCTCCTGCGGTGCCTGAACAAGCTGGAAGAGCCCACGTCCGGACACGTCATCATCGACGGCGTCGACCTCACCGACAAGAGCGTCAAGCTCGACGAGGTCCGCCAGCGCATCGGCATGGTGTTCCAGCACTTCAACCTGTTCCCGCACATGACCGTGCTGGAGAACATCACGCTCGCCCCCGTCGAGTGCGGGAAGCTGTCGAAGGCGCAGGCGCGCGAACGGGCGCTGTCGCTCCTGGAGCGGGTGGGGCTGTCGGAGAAGGCCGATGCCAAGCCGGCGTCGCTCTCCGGCGGACAGAAGCAGCGCGTGGCGATCGCCAGGGCGCTGGCGATGGATCCCGAGATCATGCTGTTCGACGAGGCGACGAGCGCTCTCGACCCGGAGATGGTCGGCGAGGTGCTGCAGGTCATCCGCGACCTGGCCGATGGCGGCATGACGATGGTGCTCGTGACGCACGAAATGGGCTTCGCCCGTGAGGTGTCCGATCGGACCGTCTTCATGGACGGCGGCGTCGTCGTCGAAGAGGCCGCCCCCGCCGAGCTCTTCGGATCCCCCAAGAACGAGCGGTTGCAGGACTTCCTCTCCAAGGTCCTCTGACCCGGCGCGCACAACTTCGGAGCTGCACAACTTCGGAGCCGCACGACTTCGGAGATCCGACGCGACACGCCGACGATCCGTTCGGTCTGACGGCGTGTCGGCTGCGATCTCCGAAGTTGTGCCAGCGGTCTGCCGGCGGACGGCTGCGATCTCCGAAGTTGTGCCGGCGATGTGCCAGCGGTCTGCCGGCGGACGCGCTCGGCGGCGGTGGTGCGGCTGTGCCGGAGGGCGGGTTACTCGGCGACGCGGGCGGCGATGTCGGTGCGGTAGTGGGAGCCGTCGAGGCGGATGCGGCCGATCGCCTCGTAGGCGCGGTCGCGCGCGGTGCGGAAGTCCGCGGCCACGGCCACCACGTTCAGCACGCGGCCGCCCGTCGCGATGAGCGATCCGCCCGGGGCATCGGGGCTCGCGGTCGCCGCGTGGACGAGGCGGACGCCCTCGACGGACGCGGCATCCTCCAGGCCCTCGATCGGACGACCGGTCTGCGGCGACTCGGGGTAGCCTTCGCTCGCCAGCACGACCGTGATCGCGACGTCGTCGCTGAACACCGGGTCCGGCTGGTCCTCGAGCGTGCCTGATGCCGCGGCGAACAGCAGCTGCGACAGGGGCGTGACCAGTCGGGGGAGGACGATCTGCGTCTCGGGGTCGCCGAAGCGGGCGTTGAACTCAATCACGCGCACGCCGGCCGGGGTCAGGATCAGCCCGGCGTAGAGGAGTCCGATGAACGGGGTGCCCTCGGCGTCGAGCTGGCGCACCACGGGAAGAGCGACGTCGCGGGTGACCTCCTCGACGAAGGCCTGCTCGCTGCCGAACTGCTCGGCGAGCCAGGGCAGCGGGGAGTAGGCGCCCATGCCGCCGGTGTTCGGCCCGGCGTCGCTGTCGAGGGCGCGCTTGAAGTCCTGCGCGGGGCTGAGCGCGCGCACGGTGTCGCCGTCGCTCAGGAAGAACAGCGAGACCTCGGGGCCGGAGAGGAACTCCTCGATCAGCACCGGACCCGCGGGAAGGTACTGCTCGGCGTGGGCCAGCGCCTCGGCGCGGTCGGAGGTGACGATCACGCCCTTGCCTGCGGCCAGACCGTCGGCCTTGACCACGAAAGGGGCACCCAGCTGATCGAAGGCGGCGTCGACCTCTGCGGTGGTCGCGGCACGCACGGCGCGCCCGGTCGGAACCCCGGCGGCATCCATGACCCGCTTGGCGAAGGACTTCGAGCCCTCCAGCTGCGCGGCCGCCTTGCCCGGTCCGAACACCGGGATACCGCGCACACGCAGGGCATCGGCGACTCCCGCGACGAGCGGAGCCTCCGGGCCGATCACGACCAGGTCGATCGCGTGCTCGTGCGCGAAGGCGGTGACCGCGGCCCCGTCGAGAGGGTCGAGCGAGACGGGGGTGGCATCCTGCGCGATGCCGGCGTTGCCCGGAGCGACGAAGATCTCGTGCTCCGTCTGCTCTGCCCGCAGGGCGAGGATGATCGCGTGCTCACGGGCACCGGAACCGAGGACGAGGATCTTCACCCGTCCAGACTACCGAGGCTCACCTGCCGCGTTTCGGTGCGTGGCGTCAGAGCTCGATCGGCCGCTCGGTCGTCGCGTCCCACGGCACGGTCCAGCCCGCCGCGTCGAAGAGGGCGTCGAGCACCATCGCGGTGAAGCCCCACACGATGGTTCCGTCGACGTCGAACGCCGGTCCGCGGAACGTGCGCCCCATCCGTGTCAGGGTCGAGGTGAAACGGGTGGCGGGATCCAGCAGTTGCGCGACCGGAACGCGGAACACCTCGACGGTCTCGGCATGGTCCACGGCGACCACGCGCGACGGCGACTGCCACCATGCGAGCACGGGAGTCACGAGGTGGTTGCTCGCGGCGAGCGGGATCACGGGCAGGGTGGCGAGCACCTCGACGCCGGCGGGATCGAGGCCCGTCTCCTCCTCGGCCTCGCGGAGCGCGGTGGCGACGAGGTCGGCGTCTTCCGGCTCGGCGCGTCCGCCGGGGAACGACACCTGTCCGGGGTGCGAGGACAGGGTGGGAGCCCTGCGCTGGAGCAGAACGTCGAGGTCGCGTGCGACCGCGGCCTCGACCGTCGGCGCCGGGACGTGGTCGAGCACCCCGAACAGGATGAGCACGGCGGCGTCGTGCGCGCTGCCCGGATCGGCGAGCGGCGGGATCGGCACGCTCCAGGAGTGATCCTCCGCGGCGGCGAGCAAGTCCGCTCTGGCGCCCTGCGGATGCATGCTCATGCCTCCGAGCTTATGACCAGGGTGCGGGGTCGCGGTTCTATGGTGGGGGAATGGCCAAGAAGATCGACATCGTCGACGGGCGGTCCGCCCTCGATGCCGTGCGGGCAGCGGACGCCGCCGGTGCCAAGCCCGCTCGCACCGATCTCGCCACCGCGGTGCGCTACCTGCTGCAGCTGCTCGACGAGAAGGCACCGGGCAACAGCGTCGAGGTGCGGGTGCCGCCGTTCGGGGCGGTGCAGGTCATCCAGGGTCCGCGCCACACCCGCGGCACGCCGCCGAACGTCGTCGAGATGGATGCCGCGACCTGGATCGCCGTGTCGACCGGAGCGGAGGCGTGGGCGGATGCCGCGTCCTCGGGACGCATCCAGGCCTCCGGCACGCGGGCCGACCTCGCCGGCGTGCTTCCGCTCCGGCCGTAGCGGGGCAGGGCCGCGGGATCAGGCGCGGTCGTGGAGGGTGATCCGGTAGCCGTCCGGGTCGGCGAACGTGAAGGTCCGCCCGAAGGGGCCGTCGATCAAGTCCATGACGATCGTGTGGCCGTCGGCGACGAGGGCGTCGTGGATGGCCTGCACGTCGGTCGCATGGAGCCAGATGGCTGCGCCGATGCCCGGCTGGTCGACGCCGGCGAGGTCGGTGCCCGGAGCGATGTCCCGCAGGGCGAAGGCGATCGGGGTCGTCGCGAAGACCACCGCGTGCGGAGGCCCGGAAGGGGAGCGGACGAGTCCGAGGTAGCGCTCGTAGAACGCCTGGGAGGCGGCGAGGTCGCGTGCCTGCAGGGAGAGGAAGTCGGGGCCGGTGACGGGCATGGGTGGCATCCTTTGCTTCGTGTCAGTTTTCTGACACAAACCAGCGTATGTCAGAATACTGACATGAGTCAAGATCGCGCCGGCATCGACCTCGAAACCTCGCTCGGCTATCTGCTGAAGGAGGCGTCCAGCGCTCTGCGTGTCGCGATGGAGGAGGTGCTGCGCCCGCTCGGGATGACCATCACGCACTATTCCTGCCTGGAGCTGCTCGCGCAGCGGCCCGGCCTGTCGAACTCCGAGCTCGCCCGCGGAGCCTTCGTGACACGGCAGTCCATGAACGTGCTGCTCCAGGCGCTCGAGCGAGACGGTTACGTCACCCGTCCGGAGGCGGCGCCCGTCGGTAAGGCCCTCCCGGCCCGGCTCACCCCTCGCGGCCGGCAGAGCCTGGAGCAGGCGAGCGCGGCGGTGCGCTCGGTCGAGGTCAGGATGCTGTCGGGGATGACCGAGGCGGAGCGGACGGGAGCGCTGAAGATCCTGCGGAGCATGATCCGCTCCCTGCGCGACGGGGACGCGTAGGGCCCGACCGTCGCCTGCGGGCGGGTCAGCGGCGCGCCACCACGAGCGGCACCCCGGTCGCGGGGTGCGGGAACACGTCGACCGCCTGCCCGTAGACCTGCTCGATCCGCGCGGCGGTGAGCACCTCGGCCGCGGTGCCGGTCGCCGTGACCCGGCCGTCGGCGAGCAGCGTGACGCGATCGGCGTGGGCGAGTGCCGCGTTGAGGTCGTGCAGCACGATCGCGACGGCCACGCCGGTGTCCGCCCGACTCCGGATCAGCCGCATGACGTCCTCGTGGTGCTTCAGGTCGAGCGCGGCCGTCGGCTCGTCGAGCAGCAGGATGCCGGTGCTCTGCGCGATCACCCGAGCCAGCGCGACGCGGGAGCGTTCGCCGCCGGACAGCGACGGCACCGCTCGGGTCCGGAGCCCGGTCACCTCCGTCTCCGCCATCGCCGCCGCCACGACCCCGTCATCCTCCTCGGCCGCGGGGGTGCGCGCCCAGGGCGTCCGTCCCATGCGCACGACCTGCTCGGCGCTGAACGGGAACGTGACGGTGTTCTCCTGCAGGAGGACCGCGCGCTGCTGGGCGAGCGTGCGCGGCCTGATCCGGTCGATCGACCGCCCGTCGAGCTCCACGGTTCCGGCCTGCGCCATGACATCACCGGCGAGCACCCCGAACAGGGTCGACTTGCCCGCGCCGTTCGGGCCGACGAGCGCGTGCACCTCCCCGGCGTGGATCTCGATGGAGGCGTCGTCGAGGATCCTCCGTCCGTCGCCGACCTGCACGGTGAGCCCCGTCCCGCGGAGCCGCACGGTCATGCCCACCCTCCGGAGCGACGGCGTGTGCGCACGAGCAGCCACAGGAAGAACGGCCCGCCCACGAGAGAGGTGATCATGCCGATCGGCAGATCCGCGAGCGGCACGGCGGTGCGCGCGACGAGGTCGGCGACCCCGATGAGCAGCGCACCCCCGAGAGCCGAGGCGATCACGAGGGGCAGATGAGCCGGACCGATCATCATGCGCATCAGGTGCGGCACGACGAGCCCCGCGAAGCCGATGATGCCGGCGAACGCGACCGCGGCGCACACCAGCAGCGCGACCGTGACGATGACCGTGACGCGCAGCAGCTCGACGCGGACGCCCAGGTGGCGGGCGGTGCGCTCGCCGAGGGCGAAGAGGTCGAGGCTGGGTGCCACGATCAGTGCGACGCCGATCCCGATCAGCACGAGCGGTGCGACGAGCTGGATGTTCGACCACAGAGCGCCGTTCAGCGAACCCAGCTGCCAGAACACGATCTGCTCGCGCGTGGACGTGGTGCCGAGGAAGGTGAGGAACGCCATCCCCGCGCCGGCGATCGCGTTGATCGCGATGCCCGTGAGCAGGAGGGTCACGACCTCGGTGCGTCCGCCGGAACGACTGATGAAGTACACCGAGAACACCGCGATCAGACCGCCGAGGAACGCGAAGGCAGGTGTGGTCCACATCCCGAAGGTCGCGAGGCCGAACGTGATGCTGGCGGCCGCTCCGAGCGCGGCGCCCGAGGAGACACCGACCACGCCGGCGTCCGCGAGCGGGTTGCCGAAGATCGCCTGCATCAGCACACCGGAGACGGCCAGGGCTGCGCCGACGAGGAGCCCGAGCACGATGCGCGGCATCCGCAGGTTGAAGATCACGCCGTGGTCGGTGGCTGCCTCCGGCGCCCAGGCCGTGTCGATGCCGATGCCGCGCAGGAGGACCCCGAGGAGAGATGCGGGGGAGAGGTCGTACTGTCCGCTCGTGATCGACACGACACCGGTGATCCCGAGAGCGATGATCAGACCGACCGTGACGAGTCCGAAGCGCAGCCCGCGGTGTCGCGCCGGAGTGGGGGTGACGACCTCGCGGGTCACGGCGCCGACTCGGGGGCGTACAGCGCTCGGGCCAGCGCGCCGATCACATCGGCGGTGCGCGGACCGAAGCTGAGGATCTCGCTGTCCGCCATGTCGATCACCCGGCGGTTGGCTCCGGCAGGGGTCTCGGCCACGGCGGGGATCCGCTCGATGAGTCCGTCGATCCCGCCGACCGACTCGAGGCCGTCGGTCATCATCACCAGGACATCGGGTCGTGCGGCGACGAGGGCCTCGGCGGTCATGGGCTTCATGCCCTCCCAGCCGATCTCCGCCGCGACGTCGATCCCGCCGACCGCGTCGATCAGCGAGTCGGCGCCGGAGTCCTCCCCGAAGATGTAATAGACGTTCGCACTGCCGCGCACGTAGAGGAACAGCATCCGCGCCCGGTCGGCCGCATCCGCGGGGGTGACCGCTGCGATCTCGGCGAGGGTCTCGTCGACGGAGGCATCGAGGCGCGCGATGAGGGCCTCGCCCCGCGACGGCACGCCGAGGGCCGTGGCGATCTCGGTCACCAGCTCGTCCGTGGTGTCGAGGCGGCGGTCGCTGGAGATCACGACCACCGCGATCCCCGCGTCACGCAGCTGCTGCCGGACCTCCTTCGGGCCGATCGTGGTGTCGGTGAGGACCACGGTCGGGGCGAGCTCGAGGATGGCCTCCGCATTCAGCGTGTGCCCCGCCTGGGTGACGACGGGCAGGTCCTCGGTTCCCGTGAAGGTCGTCGACGCATCGCGGCCCACGACCTGATCCCCGAGCCCGAGGGCGAAGACGGTCGAGGCGATGGTGCCGGAGATGTCGATCGGCAGGATGCGGTCGACGTCGTCGATCTCGACGTCGTGGCCCTCGCTGTCGATCAGCGTCACCGGGAGCTGCGGAGCGGATTCGTCGTTGACGGGCTCGATCGCGTGGCTGGACAGGCATGCGGTGGATGGACCCGTGTGAGCGCGCACGTCCGCCACCAGGGGCAGCGCGGCGAGCGGGACCGACGCCTGCGGGCAGATGTCGTCGGCGGACGCGGAAGCGGGTGCTGTGTCGCTCGGACCCGCATCGGCGCACGCGGCGAGTCCGAGGGCGAGAGCGGCGACGGAGAGAAGAGCGAGGACGCGACGCATTAGGCAAGGCTATCCTAAAACTTGACGCGCACCAGCTTGCCGCCCTACGCTCGGGATCGGCGGCTTGCTTAGCCAAGCCTAACTTTCCCTGTCGTTCGACCGCATTGCGGCACCGCGGCACGCGTGCCTTCTGCGTGCCCGGAGCCGTGGAGAATCGTGAATCCCACTGCCACAGCATCGTCCGCAAGCTCACGCATACGCGTGCTGCTCGCCGCCCTCGTCTCGTTCCTCCTGATCGCCGCCGGAGCGGTGATCGTGCCGCCCGCGCGTGCCGACGGGGCCACCGTCGCGGCGACCGTCTCCTCGTCCGACGCCGCCGGCCTGAGCGTGCAGGTGCAGTCGGCGGGGCTGCCGGAGGTCGCAGGGGCCTATGCGGCGCTCATCGTGAAGGGCACCGAGGCGGGGCTCAGCGGCGGCGGCGGATACGCGGCGTTCATCATGCCGACCGTCGCCGGAGGGGAGAGCTCGTTCGCGCTGGTCGCCCCCGCCGGGTCTCTGGATCGGACGAAGACCTACGAGGTGCTCGTGTGGCAGAAGCACTCGAACCCGAGTGAGGCCACGATCTACGGTCGCGGTGACGTCTCCGTCTCGGCGCAGCAGTGGGACGCGGTGTTCGGCCCGGCACCGACCGATCCTGGCACGGAGCCGGGAACGGATCCCGGCACGGAGCCGGGGACCGAGCCGGGTACGGAGCCGGGAACGGATCCTGGCACGGAGCCGGGAACGGATCCCGGTACCGATCCCGGCACCGACCCCGGCACCGACCCCGGCACGGACCCGGGCACGGACCCCGGCACGGAGCCGGGCACTGAGCCGGGGACCGAGCCGGGCACGGACCCGGGCGAGCCCGAACCGGCATCCGCGAAGCTCGACGTGTTCCTGGCCGACGGCACGACGCCGGCAGCGGGTGTCGCGCTGACAGCGGGAGACGAGGTCGTCGTGAAGGGCTCGGGCTATGACCCGACGGCGAACGTCGGCGGCCGCGGTGCGCCGATCCCGAAGCATCTGCCGCAGGGCACGTACGTGGTGTTCGGCAACTTCGCCTCCGTGTGGCAGCCGTCCGCAGGTGCCGCGTCGTCGAGCCGAGCCGTCGGCGCTCAGGTGTGGGCGCTCGCCGAGGGCGTGCTCGATCAGGTCCCGGCGCAGTACCAGGCTGCGATTCGCGCGCAGTGGGTCGACATCGCCGCCGACGGCACGTTCCAGACCACGCTGACGCTCAAGGACACCACGGCGACGCCCGGCTCCTACGGCGTCTATACCTACGCGGCAGGAGGAGTCGTCAACGCCGCACAGGAGCGCAGCGTCGCCCTGAACTACGGCGAGCACTCCGCCGTGACAGCCACGGTCAAGAGCGCGAACGCGAAGGACGGCCTGAGCATCACGGCATCCGCGTCGAACCTCGGAGCGATCCCCGGCGCCTACGTCGCGCTGATCGAGAAGGGCACGGAGGCCCAGGTCACCACCGGCAGCGGATTCCTCGCGATGGAGTACGTGCGGCCGATCACCGGCGGCGCGCTGAGCGTCGACCTGACGGCTGCCGCGCAGACACTGGACCGGACCAAGGCGTACGAGGTCATCGTCTGGAAGCAGCACACGATGCCGGGCGCGGAGACCATCTACGCCCGCACCACCGTCGTCCTCACGGATGCGCACTGGGAAGCGCTGCAGCCGGCGGCTCCCGGCCCCGCCGTCGCAGTCGCCGTGAAGTCCGCGACCGCGAAGGACGGTCTGACCGTCACGGCATCCGCATCCGGCCTCGCGGATGTCTCCGGCGTCTACGTCGCGCTGATCGAGGCGGGCACGGAGGCGGATGTCACCGCCGGTGGCGGGTTCCTCGCGATGCAGTACGTGCGCGACATCGGTTTCGGCGTCTTCTCCGTCGACCTCACCGCGGCGGCGAAGAGCCTCGACACCGCGAAGTCCTACGAGGTGATCGTGTGGCAGCAGCACACGATGCCGACGGCGGACACCATCCACGCGCGGGGCGCCGTAACGATCACGGACGCCCACTGGAAGGCGCTGCGCGGCGAGACGCCGACGGAGCCCGAGAAGCCCACCGAGCCCACGAAGCCGACGACCCCGGCGAAGCCCGCCACCCCGCCGGCGAGCGTGCCAGGCGGCTCGCTGCGCTGGGCGATCTCCTCGTCGTTCGCGAACTACGTCACGGGCCCGATCGCGCAGGGCGCCATCGAGGTGTCGAACGGAGCCACGCGCTCTGGCGGTCAGTTCCAGTTCGGGCAGACCGTCGGCGGCGACTTCGACCCGGGCACGGGTCTCGGCAGCGTCGTGTATCGCGGCTCCGTGCGCTTCACCGGACACCACGGCGTCCTCGACGTGACGGTGTCGAACCCCCAGATCCGCATCACCTCCGCGGGCTCCGCGACCCTGACCGTCACCAACGGCGGAGAGCAGATCCCGTTCGCGACGCTCGACCTCACCCGTGCCGTGCGCACCACGGCGAACGGCGCGGTCTCCTACGCCGCGGCTCCGGCGACGCTGACGGCCGCGGGACGCGATCGCGTGCTCTCGGGCTACAGCACGACGCTGAACCCCGTGTCGTTCACGATCGGCTCCGTCGCCGCGGCGCCGACCGGCACCACGGGCACCGTCGCCGTCGCCGCCGTCGCGGTGAAGAAGACCCTTCCGGCCGCGGCACCCGCGGCGGCCGGGATCGACATCGACGAGGAGAACCTCGCGGCCCTCGCTGCCGGCCGGCAGGCCGTCGTGTCGGCATCCGGATTCCAGGCGGGCGAGAAGGGCATCCAGGTCGTCGTGTACTCCTCGCCGGTGCTGCTCGACACGGTGACCGCGGATGCCGACGGCGTGGCGACCTGGACGGGGTCGCTCCCCGCCGGTCTCGAGGACGGCGAGCACACCCTGACCTTCCAGGGGTCGGTCGACCGCGGGCTCGTCTTCACCCTGGCCAGAGCCACGACCGTGATGGGTGCGTGCACGGTCGACGGTGCCTCGCTCACCTGGGGATACAAGGAGTCGTTCCGCACCTACATCGAGGGCATCGCCCGCGGAGGGTGGACGCTCACGGACGTCTCCTACGAGTACCCCGCCTACGCGTGGGGCGCTGGCACGGGCTCGTTCGACGACGAGACACTCACCGGGCAGATCTCCTACGGCGGCAGCATCACCTTCACCGGCCATGACGGAGCGCTGAACACGACCCTCGCGAACGCACGGCTCGAACTCGCCGGCGACACCGGGTACATCGTGTTCGACGTGACCGGCACCACCCAGGGCGGGGACAGCGTCGATCAGAAGGGCGTCCGCCTCGCGGAGTTCCCCCTCGGCGACGCAGCGGTCGCAGACGGGGCGCTCTCGCTCGACGCGCTCCCGACGACGCTGACCGAGGCGGGGGCCGCGGCCTTCGGCACGTACGCCGCCGGTGAGGCCCTCGATCCGGTCTCCGCCGTGATCCCGGTGAACGCGGACTGCGGCATCGCCACAGAGGAGCAGGTCGACGCCGAGGCCGAGACGACGGCGACCGTCACCGCCGCGACCGAACCCGCCACGGCGGAGGGCGCG
This sequence comes from Microbacterium algeriense, assembly GCF_008868005.1. GTDB lineage: Bacteria > Actinomycetota > Actinomycetes > Actinomycetales > Microbacteriaceae > Microbacterium > Microbacterium algeriense. The sequence continues at coordinate 549,470 of NZ_WAAO01000003.1, read as the reverse complement.
CCGGTGTGGCCGTGGATCGTCGGAGGGCTCGTCGTCGTCGCGCTCGCCGCGACCGGGGGAGTGCTGATCGCCCGCCGCAACCGCGCGGACGACTCCAAGGCGACCCCCACCGCCTGACCCCGAGGGCCCTCCACCCGGAGGGCCCTCCCACCCGCTCCCGTCCCGTCCCCCGTTCCCCGTCCCCCGTCTCGTCCATCCGGCACGTCCGCTCGCGGCTCTGCACGGATGTCGGGCCGATGTCCGGATGTCGGACGGATCAGCCGCGTCCTGCCCTGCATCCGTGAAACCGTCCGACAGATGCACGGGCGGGCACGGGCGGGAGCGGGCGGGAGCGGGCGGGGCGGGGGCGAGGGGGAGACCGGTGCGCGCTCCGGCCCGACGGTGGGACAATGGATGCATGGCCCCCACCGATTCCCACCAGACCGTCGAAGCGACCGTGCGCCGCGTGCCGCGGTACGGCGTGCTCATGGGCATCGGCGTCGTGGTCGGCATCATCGCCGCCGCCATCCTCACCTGGACGGGCAGCTTCGAGGAATCGCAGGCGCTCGACGTCGTCTACCCTCCCGGTCAGGTCTTCGGCTTCCTGCTGCTGTGGACCGTGCCGATCGGCCTCGCCCTGGGCGGGGTCGTCGGCCTCGTCCTCGAGCGCGTCGCCCGGCGCCACGACCGCGTCGTGCAGGTCGACCGCGAGACGGTCATCGACGACTGATCCCCGCGCCGCCCGGCGCCGCCGAGCGCACGGCTTCCCGCCGAGCGCACGGCTTTCGCGCGCCTGCATCCCGTGCACTCGGCGGGTTCCCGTGCACTCGCGCGGATCGCGCGGGGCGCCGGAGCTAGGCCAACTCGGCGATCACGGGGCGGATGGCGGCATCGAAGGCCACGACGTCGCGGCGAAGGCCGTCGGTCACTGCGACCGTCAGGGCGCCGACCCACCAGATGCCCCGCTGAGAGAAGGGGAGCACCTGGACGTTGAGCTCGAACGAGTGGGCGCGGCGGCCGATCTCGCGCTCGAACTCCGCGATGGCGCTGGCGTACGCGCGGTAGGCGTCTCCTCCGGTGTGGCTCTTCATCGAGGAGACGTACCGGTCGTGCGCGGCGCGCGCGTAGCGGAGAGCGGATTCCGCGTGGGGGGCGATCGCCGCGGCGAGTTCCTCCGCGCCGGTCGCCGGCAGCGCGACGAGGGTGTCGAATCCGTCGATGAGCTCGAGCGGAACGCCCGACGGATGCGCCCGGGGCTCGACCGTCATGTCCCAGTAGTCGCGCCACTGCGCCTCGACCGCCGGCGAGGCGTCCGGGGCATCCGGAGCCCTGACCCCCAGCTCGCGGAGCGTGGGAAGGTCGTCCGGCACCCTGATCCCCAGCGCCTGCCGCAGCGCGAGCGCGACGAGCACCGGGACGCTCGCATCTTCGCGGATGAGCCACTGCGGCTTGTCGGACATGGCCCCATCGTAGGCGGGGAAGACCCTCGGATCCGAGGTCCGTCCGTGCGGAGAGTCGGACCGGCTGCGGACGGTAGGCTGTGAGGGTGGCTGCCTCCCCCACCAACCCCTATTCCGAAGCCGGCGTCGACACCGCTGCCGGTGATCTCGCCGTCGAGCTGATGAAGTCGTCCGTGCGGGCGACGCACGGCCCTGAAGTGCTCGGCGGCGTCGGCGGTTTCGCCGGGCTGTTCGACGCCAGCGCGCTGCGTGACTTCCGCCGCCCGCTGCTGGCGACCAGCACCGACGGCGTCGGCACGAAGGTCGCGATCGCGCAGGCGATCGACAAGCACGACACGATCGGGCAGGACCTGGTCGGCATGGTCGTCGACGACATCGTGGTGGTGGGCGCGAAGCCGCTGTTCATGACCGACTACATCGCCTGCGGCAAGGTCGTCCCGGAGCGCATCGCCGACATCGTGCGCGGCATCGCCGAGGCGTGCGCGGCGACGGGCACGGCGCTGGTCGGCGGCGAGACCGCGGAGCACCCGGGTCTGCTGGGTCCGCGCGACTACGACGTCGCGGGCGCGGCGACCGGAGTCGTCGAGGCGGATGCGGTCCTCGGCGCCGAGCTCGTGCAGGACGGTGACGCGGTGATCGCCGTCGCCTCCAGCGGACTGCACTCCAACGGCTACTCGCTCGTCCGCCACATCATCACCCGTGCCGGCATCTCGTACGCCGACAACGCGGCCGACTTCGGCACCACCTGGGGCGAGGCTCTCCTCGAACCCACGCGGCTGTACACGCTCCCGCTGCTGCGGCTGATCGACCAGCTCGCCTCGACCCCTTCGACCCCTTCGACCCCTTCGACAGGCTCAGGGGCCCACGGGGCCGGAGGGGCCCACGGCGTCGGAGGAGTCCACGCGCTCACCCACGTCACCGGCGGCGGCATCGCGGCGAACCTCGCGCGCGTCCTCCCGCAGGGCAGCTGGGTCGAGGTCGATCGCAGCACGTGGTCGCCCAGCCCGGTCTTCCGCGTGCTCAGCGACATCGCCGGCTCCACCCTGGAATCCGCGGAGGGCACCTGGAACCTCGGCATCGGCTTCCTCGCCGTGGTCGCCGCCGACAAGAAGGATGCCGCGATCGCGGCGTTGAACGCCGAGGGCATGCCCTCGTGGCAGGTCGGGAACGTCGGCTTCGGCCCGCGTCCTTCCGGCGAATTCGAACAGGGCGCCAAGGGCGTCGACGGTGGAGCGGTGCGCCTGGTCGGCGCCTACGCGGACGGAGCGAAGTAGAAGCCCATGTGCGGCATCGTCGGAATGGTGGGCTCTGCCCCCGTCAATCAGGACATCTACGACGCACTCCTGCTGCTGCAGCACCGCGGCCAGGATGCGACGGGCATCGCGACCGCCGAGGCGAACGGCGTGATGCACAACGCCAAGGCGCAGGGCATGGTCCGCGAGGCCTTCCGCACCCGCGACATGCGCGCGCTGCTCGGCAACGTGGGTCTGGGTCACGTGCGCTACGCCACCAAGGGCACGGCGTCGAACGAGGAGGAGATGCAGCCGTTCTACGTGAACGCGCCGTACGGCATCATCCTCATCCACAACGGCAACCTCACCAACACGCGTGAACTCACGGCCGACATGGCCAAGCGCGACCGCCGTCACCTCAACTCCTCGAGCGACACCGAGCTGCTGCTCAACGTGCTCGCCGGCGAACTGCAGAACACGACCTCGACCGTCGACCTCGACCCCGAGCGCATCTTCGAAGCAGTAGCCCGCACGCACGAGCGCATCGAGGGCGCCTACGCCGTGATCGCCGTGATCGCCGGCTACGGTCTGCTCGCGTTCCGTGACCCGTTCGGCATCCGCCCCCTGATCCTCGGTCGCCGTCCCTCCACCGTCCCCGGTGCGGAAGGGCGCGACGAGTGGGTCGTCGCGAGCGAGTCGCTCGTGCTGGAGAACGGCGACTACGAGGTCGTCCGCGAGGTCGAGCCCGGCGAAGCCGTGTTCATCACGAACGACGGCGAGCTGTTCACCAAGCAGTGCGCGACGGAGACGCACCTGGCTCCGTGCGCGTTCGAGTACGTCTACCTCGCCCGACCCGACTCCGTGATGAACGGCATCTCGGTCTACGAGTCGCGTCTGCGGATGGGCGACAAGCTCGCGGACACGATCGCGAAGCACGTCCCGATGGACAAGATCGACGTGGTCATGCCGATCCCGGACTCGTCCCGTCCGGCAGCCATGGAGGTCGCCCGCAAGCTCGGCATCGAGTACCGCGAGGGCTTCTACAAGAACCGCTACGTCGGCCGGACCTTCATCATGCCGGGGCAGGCGGTGCGCAAGAAGAGCGTGCGCCAGAAGCTCAACGCCATGTCCACGGAGTTCCAGGGCAAGAACGTGCTGCTGATCGACGACTCGATCGTGCGCGGGACGACCTCGAAGGAGATCATCCAGATGGCGCGGGACGCCGGGGCCGCCTCGGTGACCTTCGCCTCCGCGGCTCCGCCCGTGCGCCACCCGCACGTCTACGGGATCAACATGCCCTCGCGCCACGAGCTCATCGCGCACGGGCGGACCATTCCGGAGATCGCGGAGGAGCTCGGCTGCGACCACCTCGTCTACCAGGAGGTCGAGGACCTCAAGGCCGCGATCACCGAGGGCTCCGTTCTGGAGGACCTCGACATGAGCTGCTTCGACGGCCGCTACGTCACCGGCACCGTGTCCGACGAGTACCTGGCGTGGGTGGAGGGGTCGCAGACCTCTTGATGTCCGGGTCCCCGAACTCGTCGATGGGGCGCCCGCTCTGGCAGGGGCGGGCTCTCGCGCTGATCGGGATCGTGCTCGTCGCGTTCTCCCTGCGGTCTGCGGTGGCCTCGTTGTCCCCTGTGCTCGATCACGTGGCCGCCGACTTCCCCGTGTCGCCGGTGGTCGTCGGCCTGATCGGAGCGGCGCCGCCGGTCTGCTTCGCCCTGTTCGGCCTGCTCACTCCGCTGTTCGAGCGGCGGTTCGGCCTCGAGCGGATGGCCGTCTCGGCGATCGTGCTCATGGCGGCCGGGATGCTGTTGCGCGGTCTCGCGCCGGACTCCTGGACGCTGCTCGCGGCGACTGCAGTGGTGTTCGCGGGCGTCGGGTCGGGCAACGTGCTGCTGCCGCCCCTGGTGAAGAAGTACTTCCCCGACCGTCTCGGCGTCATGATGACCGCGTACTCGACCACGCTGGCCGCTTCGACGTTCCTGCCGCCGCTGGTCGCCGTCCCGGTCGCCGACTCGCTGGGCTGGCGGGTCTCGCTCGGCATGTGGGGAGTGGTCGCGGCGCTGGCCCTGGTGCCGTGGGTCACGCTCCTCATCCGCAGCCGCTCCGCGGACGACCGGCCGATGCCGACCGAGCTCCTGGTGCCGGATCCGACCGACGGGGTCGACGACGTGCGCGACGCGGTCGCCGCCTCCACCGGTCCGATCACGACGCAGTCGGCCAGCCCGCAGGTGTTCCGTCGGCTCTGGCGACTTCCGCTCGCCTGGGCGCTGGCTCTGGTCTTCGGCACGTCATCGACCATGGCCTATGTGTCGTTCGCCTGGCTTCCCACGATGCTCGTCGACATCGGCGGGGTCACTCCCGCGACGGCCGGGTTCCTGCTGTCGCTGTTCGCGCTGATCGGGCTGCCGTGCTCGATGCTGGTGCCGATCCTGGTCGTGCGGTTCCAGGCCACCCGGCCGCTGTTCTTCGTCGCGGTCGGCGCGGGACTGGTCGGTCTTCTCGGGCTCCTGTTCGCACCGACCGTGGCGCTGCCGCTCTGGGTCAGCATCTTCGGTCTCACCGCCATCATGTTCCCGCTCAGTCTCGTGCTGCTCAGCATCCGAGCGCGCACCCCCGAGAGCGCGGTCGCCCTCAGCGGCTTCGTGCAGAGCTTCGGCTACGCGATCGCGGCGGTCTTCCCGCTGCTGGTCGGGATGCTCCACGAGACCACGGGAGGGTGGCAGGTGCCGCTCCTCGTCGTCGGCGCGGTGCTCGTGGTGTCGATCCCTGCCGGGATCGTCGCGGGTCGTCGGCGCACGGTCGAGGACGAGTGGGAGCGCCGGCACGGGCGCTGGTGAACTCCGTCAGCGACGGGCGCGCGGCGGCGCGGTGGACGACCGGACGATGAGCTGCGGATCGGTCGAGGGCACCTCGCCGAGCGCCTCATGACCCTCGATCTGGGCGATGAGGCGCAGGGCGGCCGCGCGGCCCATCGCCTCGAAGGGCTGACGGACGGTCGTCAGGGCGGGTGAGGCGTAGGCGGCGAGGGCGATGTCGTCGACGCTCACCACCGAGACGTCCTCCGGCACGCTGCGGCCGGCCTCGTGCAGCGCGCGGATGAGTCCGAAGGCCATCTCGTCGCTGCTGACGAACACGGCCGTCACCTCCGGGATCGCCGCGATCGTGCGCCCTGCGCGGTACCCCGATTCGGGAGTCCAGTCGCCCGGGATGACCGGCGGGGGTGCGATGCCGCGATCGCGCAGCGTCTGCTCCCAGGCCTCGCTGCGCTGCTGGGTCTCTGTCCAGTAGTCGTCTCCCGAGACATGCCACACGGTCTCGTGCCCCAGGTCGAGCAGATGCTCGACGGCCAGTCGCGCGATCGCCCTCTGGTCGACCGCGAGCGGGGCGTTCTCGTCGAGTGAGGTGCGCTCGCTCCGGGTCGCGGGGGTCCGTTCGGTGCGGGTCTTCATCGCCGGACTCTCCAGCTCGACCGGCACACCGAGGATGATGCCCTCCGCTCCCTGGCGTTCCAGGCGATCGAACGCTTCCAGGAACGACTCCGCTGAGGCGTGGTCGGCGACGGCCGCGGTGGTCACCGTGTAGCCGTTCGCTGCCGCGGCCTGCTGGATGCCGACGCCGAGCGCGGCGGAGGAGTACCGGTCGGTGGACACCACGATGACGCCGAGCACCCGCGTGCGCCCGGAGGCGAGCGATGCGGCGGCGGCGTGCACCCGATAGCCGAGCTCCTCGACGGCGGCGAGCACGCGCTTGGCGGTGTCCGGCCGCACGTTGTCCTGCCCGGACATGACGCGCGAGACCGTCTGGGTCGAGACTCCGGCGAGCTGGGCGACGTCGACCTGGCTGGGGGCGCGGTCGTCTCTCGGGCGACGAGGTGACATGTGCCCAATGGTAGCGATCAATCGGCGGAAAATCGGGAGGCGAGCACATCGGCGATGCGATAATGTGAACGCAAACACTCGTGCTTGGAGCGCTATGCCTGACCTTCTCGCCTCGGCTCACGACGGCTCTTCCCTCGCTGTCGTCGCCCCGGCCTCCGCGGCGCCGATCGGCGCGCCGGCCCTGTCCTGGCGCGACGGGGAGATCCTTCGCGACGGCGTCGCTCATCGCATCCTCGCGGGCTCCATCCACTACTTCCGCGTGCACCCCGACCTCTGGGAGGACCGGCTCCGGCGACTCGCGGCGATGGGCGCGAACACGGTCGACACCTACGTCGCCTGGAACTTCCACGAGCGCGTCGAGGGTGACATCCGCTTCGATGGATGGCGCGATGTCGAGCGATTCATCCGGCTCGCCGGCGAGGTCGGACTCGACGTCTTCCTGCGCCCCAGCCCGTACATCTGCGCGGAATGGTCGAACGGCGGGATCCCCTTCTGGGTGTCCGGTCGGGTGGCCGCCCTCCGCACCAGCGATGCCGACTTCCTCGCCGCGGTCGATGCGTGGTATGACGAGCTCATCCCGCGGCTCGTCCCGCTCCAGGCGTCGCACGGGGGACCGATCGTCGCGGTCCAGGTCGAGAACGAGTACGGCTCGTTCGGCAGCGATGCGGCGTACCTGGCCCACCTGAGCGAGGGACTGCGTCGGCGCGGCATGGTGGAGATGCTCACGACCGCCGACGGCATCACCCCCGACATGATCGCGCACGGCAGTGTCCCCGGGGCGATGACGACGTTCACCTTCGGAACCGGCGTCCCGGTCGCCGCAGCTCTGCGTCGTGAGGGCGAGGCTCTGATGTGCAGCGAACTCTGGGGCGGCTGGTTCGATCACTGGGGCGAGCGGCATCACGTCCGGTCCGCCGACAGCATGGGCGGCACCGTCCGCGAGCTGCTCGACGAGGGCGGTTCGGTCAGCCTGTACATGGCGCACGGCGGCACGAACTTCGGGCTGTGGAACGGCGCCAATCACGACGAGGTGCTGCAGCCGACCGTCACGAGCTACGACTCGGATGCGCCGATCGGGGAGGACGGCACGCTGGGCGAGAAGTTCCATGCGCTGCGTGCGCTGTTCGCGCCCTTCCATTCCGGAGAACTCCCGCCCGTGCCGCCGCAGCCCCGACGTCAGCGTGCTGCTTCGACCGCGCTGGAGCCCGTGGCCTCGCTGCTCGATGTCGTCCGCGCGACCCCTGCCGTCGGAGAGCCGTCGCCTCGGCCGCTGACCTTCGAGCAGCTCGGCGCGGAGGACGGGCTGGCGGCCTACGAGACCGAGGTGTCCTTCCCGGAGGACGCGACGCTCACAGTAGACGGCCTGCACGATCGCGCCGTCGTCTTCCTCGACGACCGGCGCCTCGGCGTGCTCGAACGAGACGGTCAGACGACCCTCGCTCTTCCCGTCGAGGGCGGCGGCGGGCGGCTCACGCTCCTGGTGGAGAGCCTCGGGCGCATCAACTACGGCCCGTACACCGGTGAAGGCAAGGGCATCATGGGCGGCGTGATGATCGGACGGCGCTTCGTGAACGGCTGGACGCATCGCGCCATCCCCCAGACGGCTCCTGACCTCGTCGGATCGGGCGGAGACGACGGCGCCGCCGTCGCGTCGTTCGACATCGCCGAGCCGCTCGACGCGTGGCTCGCCTTCCCCGACGGCAGCAAGGGCATGGTCTGGCTGAACGGCTTCCTGCTCGGGCGCTATTGGAGCGTCGGCCCGCAGGAGACGCTGTACGCCCCGGCGCCGCTGTGGCGCGAGGGGCGGAACGAGGTCGTGGTGCTCGACACCGACGGGCTCGGCTCGCGGGTCGAGATCCGCGAGCGTCCCTCGTTCGGGGAGACCGAGGAGTTCATCGGCTCCTGAGGCCGTCCCGTCCAGAGCCGCTCCGCACATCGTGCGCGAGCGGCTCCGACGTCTCAGCGGGCATGACCTTCGGCCAATGTTTGCGCTTCCGCGCACCGATCTCTTGTCTTAAGCGACTGTCTCGCTCTACGGTGATAGCGCAAACATCGATTCGTATCGATGACACCCACCTGCGGCGCATCGGGGCGTCCCCTCTCCCGACCGTCGCTCCGATCGAGAGGCAAGACGTGTCGAAATCCCCCCGACCGCCCCGGACGGCGGTCGCTGTCAGCTCCCTGCTGGCGACGGCCCTCGCCTTCGGCGGCGTGCTCGTCCAGGCGCCGGCGGCGCAGGCAGCCGAACTGATCCCCGTTCCCAAGGCGGACTACCGCCTGCACGCGGTGTCGAGCGAATCCGACCCGTGGCCGGCGCCACCAGCGCTCGACGGCACGGCCCTCGGCGCCTTCGACGGCGACTTCACCACGCAATGGACCTCGAGGTACGCGGCCAGCGCGCCGTTCCCGCACTGGATCGCCGTCGACCTGCAGCGGTCGCTCTCGGTGAAGGCCCTCGACTACTCCGTCAAGCGCGGACAGAGCGTGGCGGCGAAGACCGTGGGGGTCTACGTCACCGACGATGCGGAGGCCGCTCGCACGTCACCGGCCGACGGCGGCTGGGGATCCGCAGCCGCGACCGCGACTCTGCACGCGCCCACTGCCGACGGCGAGAAGCAGCGCATCGAACTCGGCACCGCGAAGGACGGCCGCTTCGTCGCCCTCCTGATCATCGACGCACAGGGAACCACCGGCGGAGGAGCCGGCGAGATCGAGATCCTGTCCGATGAACAGCTGCCTCCGATCGTCACGGAGCCGGAGAACCCCGGCCCCGGAGAGACGGTGGACACGGTCGAGATCGCGAACGGCGGCACGACCGCCGTGGTCGCCACCGGGTTCCCGCAGATCACCGGCTACCGGATCGGGACGGAGAGCATCGACGGACAGCGCACGTCCGCGAAGACGTGGGCGGTGAACGGCAAGGCCTACGCGGCAACGACCACGTCGACGCCGACTGCGACGGGCATCGACTACGTCTCCCAGCTGACCGGCATCGATGTCACGGTGCGCAGCAGCATCCGTGTGGCGGAAGACGGCACGGTGGCCTTCGAGGTCACTGCCATCGAGGGAACGGCCGTCGTCAATACGCTCGGCCTTCCGGACAACGCGTTCCTCTCCGGATCGGCCGGTGCCGGCGCCGTGCTCGACCGCACGGTCATCAGCCCCGACAGCACCAAGAACGCCGACGAGCACATCGCCGTGAACGCCGCGACGCCGACGGGCCAGAAGGGGGCGGCCTTCGCCTTCCTCGGCACCGGCGCCCTCGTCGGCAGCGTCATCACCAACGCGACGACGCAGGCCTCCGGCGGCACAGCCTCCTGGAACACGCGTCTGACCACGCGCGTGACCGAGACGGCGGGTCGCACCGCCGAGATCGGATCCAGCGCCTGGCTCATCCACCCCACGACCGCCGTCGACAGCCGGGTCACGACCTACGCGCTTCCGCGGGTGACCGTGCTGTTCGCCGCCGACCGCAACGGTGACGCCGAGGTCGACTGGCAGGACGCTGCGATCCGGTACCGCGAGGTCGACACTCCGCGGCTCGGTGCCGACCGGGTCGCGGAGCGCGTCGTCAGCAGGATCCCGTTCAACTTCGCCTCCAGTGCGACGAACTACTTCGACCTCACGCTGGACAACACCAAACGGATCGCGAACCAGACCGACGGTCTCGGGCAGTGGGTGCTCAACAAGGGGTTCGGCAGCGAGGGCCACGACTCGGCGAACACCGACTACGGCGGGAACTACAACGAGCGTGCCGGCGGACTCGCCGACGTCAACACCCTCGTCGACGAGGGTGCGAAGCTCAACGCCGACATGAGCGTGCACGTCAACGCCACGGAGATCTACCCCCAGGCGAACGCGTTCGACTCCGCGATCCTCGACGGTACGGCGCCCTACAAACCGGGCTGGAACTGGCTCGACCAGTCGTACTACATCAACCAGCAGACGGATCTCGGAACGGGGCGGGTCCTCGACCGCTTCCAGCGGCTGCGCGACGAGGTGCCCGGCCTCAGCGGCGTCTACATCGACGTGTACTACTCCAACGGCTGGGTCGCGGAGGAGCTCGCGGACGAGCTCAATGCCATGGATCTCGAGGTCGCGACCGAGTGGGGCGACAAGTTCGTCGACAGCACGGTCTGGTCCCACTGGCCGAACGATCTGGGCTACGGCGGCGTGACCAACAAGGGCATCAACTCGACCATGGTCCGCTTCATCCAGAACGGGCAGGCCGACGTCTGGAACGACGACGCCCTGCTCGGCCAACAGCGCCTTGTCGACGCCGAGGGCTGGGTCGGCAACCGAAACTGGGACGGTTTCGTCGACAACATCTGGACGCAGAGCCTGCCGACCAAGTTCCTGCAGCACTTCGACCTGTTGACGTATGACGCAGGTGCGCAGGCGACGTTCACGGATGACGTGGCGGTGCGCATCGACGGCGACACCAGGGTCGTCACGATGGACGGCGCGACCGTGCTGCGCGGCGACTCCTACCTGCTCCCGTGGCAGTCGCTCGCGTCGAATCAGGACTCCGGCTCGCCCGTCGACGCGGACAAGATGTACTTCTACAGCGCGTCCGGTGGGGAGAAGACCTTCGACCTCACGGCGGCGTTCCAGGGGAACACGGCTTTCGACGTGTTCGAGCTCGGTGATCAGGGGCGAGTGAAGGTCGGCACGGTCGACGCCGTGAACGGCACGCTCACCGTCCAGGGCGAGCAGGGCACCGCGTACGTGGTCGTTCCGCAGGGTGGAGCGCAGCGCGCGGCCGTCGAATACCACGATGCGGGCCTCGACGATCCCGGCTTCAACGCAGGCTCGCTGGATGTGTGGCATCCGCAGGGTGATGTGACGCTCGAGCGCACCGACGTGGGCGCCGCGAAGAACGAGTCCCGGGGCGACAACATCGCCGTCCTCGGAGCCTCCGCCTCCTCGATATCCCAGACGGTGACCGGGCTCACGCCGGGACAGCGGTACGCGTTCTCGGCGCAGGTGCAGATCGATCCGACCGCCACGCGTGACGTCACCGTCGCGGTCGACACCGGCGCCGGCGTAGTCGACCGAACGTGGAACCTCTCGCCGACGTACAACTACATGCGCGCCGACTCCAAGGCCGGGCAGTACTACCAGCGCGGCGCGGTGTCCTTCCTCGCCCCCGCGTCGGGCGAAGTGAGCGTGTCCGTCGCGGCGGCGGCCGGAGAGGCGAAGGTGCGGATCGACAACGCCCGCGTCTCCGCCGACACCACGGCGCCGTTCGCGGCAGGAACGGTGTACTCGAACGACTTCGAGGGCAACGCGGCGGGCTGGGGGCCGTTCGTGAAGGGCGACGCCAACGGCATCGACGATCCGCGCACGAGCATCTCCCGTCGACACGACCCCTACACGAGCAGCGACTGGCGCAACACGGCGAAGCCGTATGACGCCGGCGCCCTCGCCGGGATGGCCGTCGACACGACGTTGAACGGCGAGCACTCGCTGATGTCGCACTCCGAGAACAGCGGCGTCGTCTACCGCACCGACCCGACGCTCGTCTCGTTGCAGCCCGGGCACACCTATCGGATCGGATTCGACTACCAGGTCGGCGCGAGCGGCGCCTACCGCTGGCTCACCGGCACGGACGCGGTCGCGGGCGGGAAGGTCACCTCGACCACGCTCAGTCGCACCGGCCTCACGCAGGCGCTGCAGACGACGGAGTTCTCCCAGGACGTGATCGTCGGATGCGGCGACTACACCTGGGTGGGACTCGAGCGGGTGGGTGGTCCGGACGTGGACTTCGTGCTCGACGACTTCACGGTCACCGACCTCGGCGAGACGCCAGGAGGAACGCCCTGCGCGACGGTGTCCGGCGAGGCCGCCGTGCTCAGCCCCGGCACGCAGACCGCTTTCACCACGACCTTCACCAACAGCGAGTCGATCGCCGTGGACAACATCGGCGTGCAGCTCGAGGTGCCCGAAGGCTACGTGGTCGAGGTCGCCGATGACTCATCGAACCTGTTTGACGAGGTCGCGGCCGGCGACAGCGTGGAGACCACCTGGCTGATCACGGCGCCCGCGGACGCCGCAGGCACGACGGTCGGCATCGGGATCGCGGCGACGTACCTCGCTGACTGTGATGTGCGCACGGTCGGGACGACGCAGGAGGTGTCGGTGTCTTCGCGGGCCCGCATCCCCAACGCGCAGATCACCGCGACGGCGAGCTCGGAGGAGACCTCGGGCGAAGACGGCGCTGCCGCGAACATGCTCGACGGCAACGCCGGCACGTTCTGGCACAGCCGGTGGAGCTCGGCGGCCACCTCGTACCCGCACGTGCTGACGTTCGACCTCGGTGCTGCCGAGCAGGTCGACGGCATCTCGTACCTGCGCCGAGGTGCGAACCAGAACGGGCCCATCAAGGGATACGAGGTCGCGGTGTCGACGGACGGACAGGCGTACACACCCGTGGCCTCGGGGGAGTGGAAGAACGTGGCCGAGTGGCAGGACGTGGACTTCGCGGAGACCACGGCCCGCTACCTCCGCGTGACGGCGCTCTCTTCGATCTCGGGGACACAGTTCGCCGCGGTCGCCGAGATGGCCGTCTACGGCTCCTCCGCACCGCGGGCCGGACACGCTCCGGCGACCCGTCCTGCGGATGACCTGAGCGCGTGCAACCCGGTGATCGACCCGAAGCTCGGGCTCGACACCGACACGGTGCGTGCCGGAGAGACGGTGGGCATGGCGCTCACGGGCTTCGCGCCGCGGTCGACGGTGTCGGTCTGGCTCGACGGCACCAGACTGACGGATGCCACGGTCGATGCGGAGGGCGCGTTGACGACGCGGCTGCTGATCCCCGCGAACGCCGAGGTCGGGAAGCACAGGGTCATCGTGCGGGATGCGGCAGGCGCCGAAGTCGCAAGCGCACCGTTGAAGGTCAAGAAGGCGAAGCCGGGGAAGAAGGCGACCGTCACGGCCTCCATCGGCTCTGTCGTCGCGGGATCGAGCGTGACCGTGCAGCTGAGCGGCTTCGAGGCCGATGCGCTGGTGCAGCTGTGGCTGCACTCCGAGCCCGTGCGGATCGGGGAGGTGACCGTGTCAGCAGAAGGCGCCGCGGTGGCGACCGTCACGATTCCGGCGTCGACCCCGGCCGGCGCGCACGCGCTGGTCGCGACCGATGCCCAGGGTGTCGAGCTGGCTCGGGGCGACCTCGCCGTCACGGCTGCGACGGGTAGCGGCAGTGGCGGCAGCGGGGGAAGCCTCGCGACGACGGGTGCCGACGGCGCGATCTGGACCGGTGCGGCTCTCGCCGCGCTTCTCACGATGGGCCTCGGCCTGACCCTGTGGCTGCGGAGACGTCGCCTGAGCTGACCAGCTGGCGCACGAACGGCCCGGAGGCATCCCGCCTCCGGGCCTTTCGTGTGCCGCTCCCTCCCCGTCGAGTGCACGGCTTCTCGTCGAGCGCACGGCTTGTCCACGTGGATGTCCCGTGCGTTCGCGGGCTTCCCGTGCACTCGTCATGCCCGCGCGCGGGAATCGCGAGGCTCCTGCAACGCAGAAGTCCGCCCTCGGCAGGGGCCGAGGGCGGACACGTGGGGCGGGTGGGGGGTGGGGAGAGCGGGGAGGTCAGCCCTTGACGGCGCCGGCGGCGAGGCCGGAACGCCAGTACTTCTGCAGAGTGAAGAAGAGCAGGACGAGGGGGATGACGCCCAGCAGCGCTCCGAGCATGACGGCGCCCTTGTCCGGGGAGAAGTAGCTCACCATGCCGTAGAGGCCGAGGGTGACGGGCTTCAGATCCTGACTCGAGATCATCATCAGCGGGAGGAGGAAGTTGTTCCACGTCGCGACGAAGATGAACAGGAAGATCGTCACCATCGCCGGGCCGAGAAGCCGCAGCACGATCGTGAAGAAGATCCTCGCCTCCCCCGCTCCGTCGATGCGGGCAGCTTCCAGCAGTTCGGTCGGCACCGACGACTGCGCGTAGACCATGCCGAGGAACACACCGAACGGAGACACCGCCGAGGGGATGATGATCGCCCAGATCGTGTTCGTCAGTCCGAGGGCGTGGAACTCGATGTACAGCGGCACGGTCAGCAGCGCGACGGGGAGCAGGAGTCCGGCCATGATCACCCCCACCGCGATGCGCTTGCCCGGAAAGGCGAACTTCGCGATCGCATAGCCGGCCATGACAGCGAACAGGGTGCCGATCACGCCGGCGCTCACGGAGTACAGCATCGAGTTGCCGACCCACCGCCAGAACAGCCCCTGCGTCCAGCTCATCAGGCTGTCGTAGTTGGTGTCGAGGTTCCAGTCCGCGAACCAGAAGCCGAAGGTCGAGGTGAGGTCGGCGTTGTTCTTCGTCGCCGCGACGATGAGCCAGTACACCGGGACCAGGAAATACAGCGTGGCGACGACGAGCGCGATGATGCCGAACGCGCGAGCCGCTGGTCCCGGAGCGATCGAGGGCGGCGGAGCGTCCGCATCGCGGGGGCGTCGCGGTCGACGCACGGATGCGGGTGGGGCTGTGGTGACGAGGCGCGTGGTGGTCATGCGTCGCCCTTCCGGCGCTGCAGCAGCGCGTACACGATCGCGAGCACTCCCGCGATCAGAGCCATGAGCAGGGAGTAGGCGGACGCCGGGCCGCTGCCGGAGGGCGAGAGCTCGCCCATCATCGTGTTGTAGGT
This sequence comes from Microbacterium algeriense, assembly GCF_008868005.1. Classification (GTDB taxonomy): domain Bacteria; phylum Actinomycetota; class Actinomycetes; order Actinomycetales; family Microbacteriaceae; genus Microbacterium; species Microbacterium algeriense. Next base: position 534,264 of record NZ_WAAO01000003.1, on the reverse strand, counting down.
GAGCATCATGGGCGTGAAGTCCTTGCCCATCCACGAGTTCGCCGCCTGCAGGACCACGGGCTCGTTGAACAGCTGGATCGTGCCGATGATGGACAGCAGCACGGCGAGCAGAGCGGCACCGCGCACGAGCGGCACCTTGATGCGCATCGCGATCTGGAAGCCGGATGCTCCGTCCAGGCGCGCCGCCTCGTACAGGTCGCGCGGCACGGCCTGCAGCGCCGACAGGAAGATGAGCATGTTGTAGCCCGTGTAGGTCCACGTGGTCATGTTCGCCATCGAGAACAGGATGGTCCCCGGCGCCATGAAGTCCGTCCCCTCGGGGAGGTAGGGGAGGAAGGGCGACACCTCCGGCGTGTAGAGATAGAGCCACATCATCGCGGCGATGATCCCCGGCACGGCGTACGGCAGGAAGAAGGAGAGCCGGAACAGGGTCGGTCGACGCACGATGAACGAGTCCAGCAGCAGAGCGAGCGCGAGCGCGGCGATGATCATGACCGGGATCTGCAGGGCGGCGTAGAGGATGACCCGACCCATGCCGGTCCAGAAGGCTCCATTCGTCGCGGCCGTGACGAAGTTCTCGAGGCCGACGAAGGTGTCGACCAGCTCGCCGCCCCCGTAAAGCCCCCCACCGGAGGGGACCTGCGCGAAGAACGCCGACCGCACGGAGACGATGATCGGCACCAGGAAGACGACGAGGAACAGCAGGGCGAACGGCGTCATGAACAGCCAGCCCGTCAGGCCCTCGCGTCGTGTGCCGAAGCCGCGTCGGCGCGCGGGGGCTGAGGGAGTGCGGGGTGCCGGAGCCGGTGTCGTCCGCGTCTCGGTCACTGTGACCATGGTGTCGCCTCTCGATCTCGAGACGACGGCGGAGTGCACGATTGCGCGTGCACTCCGCCGTCGATCATCCGATGATGCCTTCTCGGTCGCTCACTCCGCGACCGGGAGGCCGAGGTCCTTCAGCGACGCGACGGCCGTGTCCTGCGCGGTGGTGAAGATGTCCGCGACCTTTGCCGTGCCGGCCACGGCGGCCGCGGCGGTCTCGTTCATCTTCGAGAGGGTCGAGAAGCCGGGCGCGTACGGGAAGTCCGGGTTCAGGTTCTCGGTCGCGGTGGCGAGCTCGGCGAGGACGTCCTGTCCGCCGAACTGGCGCAGCATCTTCTCCGGGGTCTCGACGCTGCCCTTCGCGGCGACGACGAGGCCCTGCGACGCGAGGTCGTCGACCTGCGTGTTGAACCAGTCGTTGAACTCCATGGCCTCCGCCGGGTGCTCGCAGCCCTTCATGACCGAGACGCCGGAGCCGCCGTCGGGGCCGCTCATCGCGCCGGCTCCGAAGTCGGGGAGCTGGGCGACGCGCCACTGGCCCTCGGCGGGAGTGCCGTCGAGCGAGTCGAGGAGGAAGCCGGCCTCCCATGCGGCGCCGATGTGGCCGATGAGGCTGCCGTCGTTCAGTGCGGCGGTGAAGCCCTCGCCCCAGCGCTCGGTCGCCAGGGTCTGCTTGCTGTCGAGCAGCCCCTGCCAGAATGCGGCGACGCGCTCGGAGCCCGCGCCCTGGGCGTCGACCTTCCACTCGTCGCCGGCGGTGCTGAACCAGGTGTCGCCGGCCGCTGCCGACTGGCCGGCGAGCCAGTTCTGTGCCTCGTCGGACGTGAAGGCGGTGACGTACTTGCCGGCCGCGGTGGCCGTGGCCGAGTCGGCCGTCAGATCGTCGAGCGTCTTCGGAGCGTCGAGCCCGAGCGCCGTGAATTCGGCCTCGTTGTAGAAGTACACCAGGGGGCCGGTGTCCTGGGGGAGGCCCACGATGGCGTCGCCGACCTTCATCGCGCTGAACGCTCCGGCCGAGAAGTCGTCCTCGTACTTCGTGGCTTCGTCGGCCACGTCCTGCAGCAGCCCCTTGACGAACAGCTGCGGCACCTCGGAGTATCCCGTCTGCGCGAGGCACGGGCCGTTGCCGGCCTTCACGTCGGTCTCGAGCTTCAGGATCATGTCGCTCGACTTGCCGTCGAACTTCGTCGCCTTCACCTGGATGTCGGGGTGATCGGCGTTCCAGCGGGCGACGATCTCGGAGGTGGGCGTCATGCCCTCGCCGTCGGGGAGGCGGTGCAGGTACTCGATCGTGACGGGCTCGCCGTCGGCGGAGCCGCCACCGGAGTCGCCGGACGAGCAGGCTGCGAGGCCGAAGGCCGACACCGCGCCGACAGCGACGATCGCGGCGGTGCGGGTGAAGCGAGGGGTGATTGCCATGCTGTTCTCCTCTTTGAGGTCATGTTCTTCGGACCGCCCGGTGCGGGGGCTGACGCCGGAGCGTCGTCGATCACATGCACATCAAATCAGAAAATGTTTGCGCTCACAAGCGCTGGAGCACCACGAAATCGGGGGATCTTCTGGAATGCTGGAGAGCGCTGACATTCGCGCTCCGACGACCTGGCGCGGTGACGCTCTGCGCGCGTGCGTCGCCGGGGCGCGATTCGCCAGGGCGGGCCGGCGCGCCCTGCGTTCCGCTCGCGGCCGGAACGGAAACCGCGTGCAGACACGAAGAAACACCCGCACAGCGTGCGGGTGTTTCTTCCAGATCGGCTGTCAGGCCTTCTCTAGTTCGTCCTCGTCTTCGTCGGCATAGTCGTCCGCCCACTTGTCGACGTAAGCGTCTTCGTCCGTCGGGTGAGCCAGCTCGCGCTCGAGCGCGGAGTAGTTCACCGACGGACTGTACGCCTTGAGTTCGCGGGCGATCTTGGTGTGTTTCGCCTTCTGACGGCCACGGCCCATGCGCGAGACCCCCTCACGAGTCAAGCCGCGGGCGGATGAGGCCCGGGGCATTATTCACGACACCGGCTCGAGGCCGGTAAGAGTAGCATTCAGAATAGCACGCGGGTAAGACCCTCTGGCTGACGCCAGGCTGGTGAAGGGAACGATCTTCATGACCGACAGCACCTCCACTCCCTCCGAAGAGGCCGCACAGAACGCGGCGCTGCAGCGGGCCGTCATTGTCGGCATGCAGCTGGATCAGGACCCGCATGTGATCCACGAGGCCGTGCGCTACGCGCGACTGCTCGGCGCGCCCCTCGTGATCGCGCACGTCGACGTGACGCGGTTCGTCACCTACGAGGACCCCGACGGCTACGTGCACTCCGCTCCCATCGACATCAACTTCGACGCGGGGGCGGCCGAGTTCGAGGCCGTGGAGGCCGCGGCGGCGAAGATGCTCGCGGGGACGGATGTCACCTGGACGGCGCGACAGCTGGTCGGAGACCCGGCGCTCGCCATCAAGCAGCTCGCCAACAAGCTCGACGCGCAGCTCATCGTGGTCGGCACGCGCAAACGCGGCATCGGCGAGTCGATCAGGGAGTTCTTCACCGGCTCCGTCGCCGCGCGGCTCGCGCATCGACAGCATCGCTCGATCCTCGTCGTCCCGCTCGGAGAGTCCGTTCCGGACGAGCAGAAGGAGATCTGGCCCGAGTAGCACTCGCCCGTCGGCGTCCCTTCCCGAAGGTGTCGGTGACCCTCACGGGTACCGACACCTTCTGCGACGGGAGCGGCTCGGGTCAGTGGCCGGGTGAGCTCAGAGCGACCGTCACGCCCCGCGCAGCCTCGTCGAGCGCGGACTCGAGGTCCGTCACCACGGAAGCGGGCAGCGATCCGCCCTTCGCGACATGCGTGCGCAGGTCGGTGCGCACACGGGCGCGGAACGCGTTGATGATCGCGTCCGCCCGATGCATCTCCTCGCGGCTCAGGAGCCGGGAGTCGTCGGATGCCGTGCGGGGGCGGCTCTTCGCCGCGGTCCGGTCGTCCTTCTCCGCAGCGGCGAGATCCGCCCGAAGGCTCTTCATCGCGTCCTGGACGCTCTGGCGCACCTCCGTCGCGATCAGTCGCACCGAATCCGTGAGACCAGCCTCGATGCCGGCGAGGTCGTTCTCCCGCGCGGCCAGTTCCGCGCGCCCGGCTTCCGTGATCGCGTAGATCGTGGTGCGGCCGTCGACGGTCTTGGTGACCAGACCGTCCTCCTCGAGCTTCGCGAGCCGAGGGTAGATGGTGCCGGCGCTGGGGGTGTACGTGCCGCCCGTGCGATCGGTCAGTGACTGGATGATGCCGTAGCCGTGCTGGGGCGACTCGGCGAGCAAGGACAGCAGGTACAGGCGCAGGTCGCCGTGGGAGAAGACTGCGGGGCTCATGCTTCCCACTCCGCGTCGTCCTCGATGGATGCCGGGGTGCGGCGGAGCACCGTGACCCCGCCGGAGACGGAGTTCGCGCGCAGGTCGACGAAGCGTCCCGCGAGCTCGCCCGTCGTCCCGGTGAAGTTGCTGGGGCCGGAGGAGCTGCGCTCCACGCCGTCGATCAGGAGGCGTCCGCTGAGCGTGCGGATCACGTAGTTCGCCGCGAGCGACTCGTCGAGACGGACGGTGGTTCCGCCGGAGACCGAGTTCACGGTGATCGTGTTCACGTCGCCCGCGGCGTCGACAAGGGTGGCTCCCGAGACGATGTCGATCGTGGCCTTGCGCACGGCACCCGTGACGGCCACGTCACCCGAGACGCTGTTCGCGCTGATCGAGCCGGTGAGGCCGCGCACCTGCACGTCTCCCGAGACGGAGTTCACCGTCAGGTCGCCGATGAGCGTGTCGACGATGATGTCACCCGACACGGTGTTGAGGCGCGTGTCGTTGCGGAGTCCGGACACGAGCGCGCCGGCGCTGACGACGCCGAGGTTCAGGGCGACGGACCGGGGGACGGCGACGCTCACCTCGGCACGGGGGCCGCCGGATCCGAAGTTCCGGAACACCTCGAGGAAGTTGTCCCATCCCAGCTGCGGGTGGTCGATCTCCACCTCGCCGTCGTGGGCTTCGATGCGGAGGTCTTTGGTGGTGACGCCGTGCACCTCGATGCGGATGCCCGGTTCGTCGTGGGCGATGACATCGACCTGCCCGCCGACCAGACCCACTTTGAGGCGGGTGACGGACTCGATGTCGATGACGCGTTCTTCGCCGGGGGCGATGAGCCACTTCTCGGTCATGTGCTTCTCCTGGTTTCGAGGGTCACGATATATCGTGTTCTCCGACAATAACACGATATATCTCGTCTGTGTCAACCCCATCCCCGTTCCCGTCGCGATATTCCAGCCATAGGCGCGGCTTTTGGCTGGAATATCGCGACCGGAGCGGCCTGATGTTCGAGCTTGACCTTGACGCAACGTCAACAAATAGAGTCGGCGGCAGAGAGAAGCACAGGTGAGGGAAGGGAGGCGGGGATGAGACGGGACTGGTCGATCCAGGAGATCGCACGACTCGCGGGCACCACGAGCAGGACGCTGCGTCACTACGACGACATCGGACTGCTGCCGCCCTCGCGCATCGCGCACAACGGCTACCGGCACTACGACAGCGCGGCGCTCGTGCGCCTGCAGCGGATCCTGCTGCTGCGGGAGCTCGGACTCGGACTGACCCAGATCGCCGACGTCCTCGGCCCGGCGACGGGCTCGGTCACGCAGGGTGCAGAGCAGCGCGAGGCGAGAGCACTCGAAACGCATCTCGCGCTGCTGCGCGAGGAACAGACCCGGCTGGCGCGGCAGATCGCGTCGGTCGAGACCACCATCACAGCACTGAGAGGAGGTGAGAACCTCATGGCAGAGAACATGTTCGACGGCTTCGACCACACCCGGCATCGGGAGGAGGTGGAGGAGCGTTGGGGCGCGAAGGCCTACGCCGACAGCGACAGCTGGTGGCGCGGGATGACCGACGCCGAGCGCGCGGACTGGCAGCAGCGCGTATCCGACCTCGGGCGAGACTGGGTCGCAGCCGCGGAGAGCGGCATCGACCCTGCGTCGACCGAGGCGCAGGAGCTCGCGCGACGCCACGTCGAGTGGCTGACCGGGATCCCGGGCACCCCCGCGGCCGCCGCTCGGCGGGCGCAGGGTCCGGATGCATCGGTCAAGGCGTACGTCATCGGACTCGGCGAGATGTACGTCGCTGATCCGCGCTTCGGCGCCAACTACGCCACGTCGTCCGGTGGGACGCACGGGGCGGAGTTCGTCCGCGACGCCCTCCGCGTGTATGCGGAGGGAAACCTCTGAGCCGACCCCGCTCCGGTCGCGATATGCCAGCCATCGGCGCCGATTTGGCTGTCATATCGCGACCGGAACCGGGGTGGTACCGAACCGGCGGGCGGGGCGCAAGGGGGGCGATCGGGGGGTGGGCGAGGCGTAGGGTCGGGGCATGGCTCACGGACACCGGCGCAGGGACGCAGCGCCGCTGTTCGTCGCCGCGGCCACCGCCTATGGAGCGAACTGCGCTCTCGGCGCAGCCGTCGCCGCCCGGGTCGTGGACACCCGGAACTTCCGGTGGCTGCATCACCTGCTGTACATCGCCACGTGCCTCACGACCGCTGTGGCGCTGAGCGCCGGCCTCTGGGGGGCGCCGCGCCGATCGAGCCGCCGCGCCGCACTCGCGCTCCTGCCCGCCGCCGCACCCCTCGCCGCGATCCCGTACCTCGGCACGCACACGCGCCGCCATCCGCTCGTCGCCCTCGCGGCGGCGCCCTTCGTCCTCGCGGGACTCGTGCTCTCGCGCTCCGCCGACCGGAAGTGAACACATGGAACTGCTCGACGCCATCCGCCGCCGCAAGACCACGAACGGCGCCTTCCTGCCCGACCCGGTCTCCGAGGAGCATCAGCGCATCCTCCTGGAAGCGGCCGGTCGCGCGCCGTCGCAGCTGAACAGCCAGCCGTGGCGGTTCGTCGTGGTCGAGAGCCGCGACACGATCGACGAGATCGCGCGCATCTCCGGTGAGAGCATGACCGAGGCGATGTCGAACGGCACGTTCTTCGAACGGTACAAGCCGTACTTCCGCTTCAGCGAGGCGGAGATGGAGGAGAAGCGCAGCGGCATGCTGTTCGACAAGCTCCCCGCACCGCTTCGGCCGTTCACGTCGCAGGTCTTCACCAAACGCGGCCAGACCCTGATGAACACCTTCGGGGTGCCCAAGACGCTGGGGTCGGAGAACCGGAAGCTCGTCGCCGGATCGCCGCTGCTGCTGGGCGTCATGCTCGACCGCAGCGAGTACCGACCGGGGCAGCTGTCGTCGTTCTACTCCGTGTTCAGCATGGGCGCGGCCATGGAGAACGTGTGGCTCACGACGGTCGAGCTGGGCATGGGCATCCAGTTCATCTCGTTCCCGATGGAGGCGCCGGGGCGCTGGGACGAGATCGTGCGGCTGCTGCGGGTGCCGGATGACCTCGAGCTCATGGCCGTCTACCGGCTCGGCTACCTGCCGCCGGAGCAGAGGCGCCCCGCGATCGACTGGTCGAGCAGCCAGCGCAAGCTCGTCTCGCAGTACGTGTTCCGCGAGGACTGCGACACCCCGCAGCAGGGCTGGGACGAGCCGCTCCGCTAGCGCGCGCCGTCTAGGTCTCACCCCTCGGCGACGCGAGGGATCTCGTCCAGATCGCGGAGCGCGGGGCCCTCGATCCTGGTGCCGTCCGCTGCGAAGCGGGAGGCGTGCAGCGGGCAGTCCCACGTGCATTCGGCGTCGTTCCAGTCGAGCACGCCGCCGAGGTGGGTGCAGACGGCGCTGACCGCGCGCGTGACCCCGTCGACGGTGGAGATCGCGACCGGGCGACCGCCGCGGTTCGCGACGACGCCCTCGCCCTCGTCGGGCTGCCGGACGGGGACCGGCCGGCTCTCCGCCTCGACCCAGCCCTTCGTCGCCGCCGCTGCGACCTTGCCGCCCTCCACGGCCCCGCGCGCGAGGTCGGCAGGGACCGTGAGGCGCGTGCCGATGCGGATCATCCACGACGGCCGCTCGCTCCGTCGCGTGCCGATGATCTCCTCGGTGAGGCGCAGCGCTGCGGCGGGCGCGTTCGACAGCCCCCACTTGGCGTACCCGGTCGCGAGCCGGATGTGCCCGAGCCCGCGGGGCAGTGCGCCGACGAAGGGGATCAGGTTGTGGGACTGGTAGTCCTGCGCGGACCAGCGGTGCGTCTCCTCCGCGTCGGGGAAGTGCAGGCGCGTCCAGGAGATGAGGTCCTCGATCGCGGCGGTCTCGCCGTCCGAGCGGCCCACCGGGTGGCCGTTGCCTCCCACGACCAGCTGCGCCGTGCGCCCGGGGCCGTCGGCGGTGGAGACCGGCCGGATCGAGCGGGTCGGACTGTCGGCCGAGATGAAGGTGCCCTCCGGGACGCCTCCGGAGACCTGGAAGGAGACGCAGTAGGACCGCATCCCCTGCACTTTGGAGAAGTAGAGTCCGCGATCGAGGATCGGGGTCCCCGTGGCGAGCACGATGTGCTCGGCGAACATCGGCCCCGCCGTGGTCTCGACCCGCGGGTCGGGCAGGGCGTGCGCGCCGGTGACGCGGATGCCGGTGTGCAGCGTTCCGCCGCTCGCAAGGAGCTCCGCTGCCAGGGCATGTGCCACGGCGACGGGGTCGATCGTCACCTGGTCGTCGAGAGCCACGGCGCCGGCGGCCGGGAAGGGCGTCGAGAGCTCGTGCTGGTGGAGCAGCCGTGTCGACAGTCCGGCCTCGCGGGCGGCGGCGTGCTGGTCGTTGACCGCGGTCATGCCGTCCGCCCCCTGCGCATACGTGTGGTCGGTGCGCCGGGTGTACGGGACGCCGGCCGAGTCGGCGAATCCGAGGAGCCAGTCCATGCCGGCGCGGTTGGCGTCGACATACGCCTGCACGAGCGATGCCGAATGATGCCGGCGGATCGTGGCGAGCTGCTTGCCCTGCAGGAGGGAGAGCTTGCCGGTGTTGCCGCCGGATGCGAGTTCGGCGACCTCACCGGATTCGATCACCGCGACGTCCAGGCCGGCACGGGCGAGCATCACTGCCGTGGACAGGCCGGTGAGCCCTGCGCCGACGATCACGACGTCGTGTCGGGTGCCGGGGTCGAACGGGGATCCGGCTGGCAGGGTCTGGTCGAGCTTCCACAGAGGCCTCATGGCAGCAGTCAACGGCGGGTGGTGCGGCGACTCCACGGCCTTGACATCGCGCCGCTCGGCTGTCAGGCGCGACTACAGTGGCGAACGTGAAAGTCCGCCGCCTGCTCCTGGTCGCCCTCGGCGGTACGGTCGGCACCGCGGCACGACTCGGCCTGAGCCTCGCGCTTCCCGACGGTGGAGGCTTCCCGGTCGCCGTGCTGCTCGCCAACATCGTCGGCGCCTTCCTGATCGGGGTGCTCGCGGCACGACTTCCCGCAGCGGCAGACCTGCGGCTGCTGCTCGGGACCGGCGTGCTGGGAGGGTTCACGACCTACAGCGCCTTCATGACGGGCACGCTCGCGCTGTGGACGCAGGCGCCGCTGCTCGCCTTCGCGTATGCCGCCGGGAGCCTCGTGCTGGGGCTCGCCGCTGCAGCGCTGGGACTTCGCCTCGGCAGACCGCGGGCACGGAGGGCGGCATGAACCCCGTGCTCTTCCTCGGGGCGGCGCTCGCCGGAGGAGTCGGAGCGGTGCTGCGGTACCTCGTGGATCTGGGCATCGCCCGGCTCGCGGGCCGTCGCTTCCCGTGGGGCATCTTCCTGGTGAATCTCAGCGGCTCGTTCGCGCTCGGACTCGTCACCGCCGCACTGCCCGGGGCCGCGGTCCTCCTGGGCGCGGGGCTGCTGGGCGGGTACACGACCTTCAGCACGGCCATGCTCGACGCGGTGGCGCTGTGGCGCGACGGCGAGCGACCGGCGGCGGCGTTCGACGCGGTGGGGATGCTGCTGCTCGGCCTGCTCGCGGCAGGGCTCGGGCTGGTTCTCGGCTCCGTTCTGTAATCGAGGTTGCGGTGCTCGTGCGCCTCCGGGTACTCTCCTTGCTAATCGTTTAACGCTAAACGGTTAACACGTCCGGTCCCCGCTGTTCCGCACCTGTCGAAGGAGACATCGATGCCCCGCACGACCCGCCGCGCCCTGGGCGCCCTCGCCGCATCCGCGGTCGCCGTCCTCGCCCTCAGCGCCTGCTCCTCCGGGTCGGCCGGTGCCGAATCCGGCGGAGACGTCACTCTGAGCTACGCCATCTGGGACGAGAACCAGAAGCCCGCGATGGAGGACATCGCCGCCGCGTTCACCAAGGAGCACCCGAACGTCACGATCGACATCCAGGTCACGCCGTACAAGGAGTACTTCACCAAGCTGCAGACCGCCGCGACCGGTGGTTCCGCGGCGGACGTCTTCTGGATGAACGGCCCGAACTTCCAGCTCTACGCCTCGAACGGACAGCTCGCACCGCTCGATGACGGCAGCATCGACGCCGGCGACTACCCGGAGGGACTGATCGACCTCTACACCTACGACGGCAAGCTGTACGGAGCGCCGAAGGACTTCGACACCGTCGCGCTCTGGTACAACAAGGCGCTGTTCGACGCGGCCGGCGTGGAGTATCCCTCCGCCGACTGGACGTGGGAGGACTTCACGGCCGCAGCGGCGAAGCTCACCGACCCCGCGAAGGGGCAGTTCGGCGTGGCCGCCAGCCAGTACGGCCAGGAGAACTTCTACAACTCGATCGCGCAGGCCGGCGGCGAGGTGATCTCCGCCGACGGCACGAAGAGCGGCTACGGGTCGCCGGAGGCGCTCGCCGGCATCGAGCTGTGGACCGACCTGATCGCCGCGGGCTCCTCGCCCACGGCGCAGCAGATGACCGACACCAACCCCGAGGACTTCTTCCTCTCCGGCAAGGTCGCCATGTTCCAGAACGGATCGTGGGCGGCCATCGCCTATGCGGACAACGCCGACATCGGCGGCAGCGTCGACGTCGCTCCGCTTCCCTCCGGAGCGGAGGGCAACCAGAGCGTGATCCACGGCGTCGGCAACGTCGCCAACGCCAAGAGCGCACACCTCGCCGAGGCCAAGCAGTTCGCAGCCTTCGCCTCCGGGGAGCAGGCCGCGAAGATCCAGGCCGAGACCGGCACCGTGATCCCCGCGTTCGACGGGACGCAGCAGGCCTGGGTCGACGCCCTGCCGCAGTACGACCTGCAGGTCTACATCGACGCGCTCGAGAACGCCGTGCCCTACCCGGTGTCGAAGAACACCTCGGCGTGGACGAGCATCGAGAGCGAGGTGCTCTCGCAGGTCTGGTCGGGTGCGGTCTCGCCGAAGGAGGGTCTCCAGGACCTCGCCGCCCAGATGCAGGCGGCCCTGGACGCCGAGCAGGAGTGACCTCATGACCGTCATCGCGCCACGCGCGGTCGAGAGTGCGGAGCGGATGCCGGCGCCCCCGGCATCCGCCCCCCGCCGCCGTCGACGGAGTCCCGGAGCGTCACCCTGGTGGGCACTGGTCTTCCTCGGACCCACGGCGCTGGGCATCGCGGCCTTCTACCTCTGGCCGACCGTCCGCACGCTCATCATCTCGTTCACGAAGTCGGGTCCGTTCGGCGGATCCGAATGGGTGGGCATCGAGAACTACACGCGCCTGTTCCAGGACCCCGAACTGATCGGGGCACTGCGCAACACCGCGATCTACACCGCCATCGCTCTGATCGGCATCCCGCTCGCGGTCGGTATCGCCGCGCTGCTGAACACCACAGGACTCAAGGGCCGCAGCGCCTATCGCACGCTGTACTTCATCCCCGTCGTCACCATGCCCGCGGCGATCGCGCTCGTCTGGCGAATGATCTACAACGGCGACTACGGCGTGCTGAATGCCGCGCTCGCCGCCGTCGGCATCGAGGGGCGCAGCTGGCTCACCGATCCGAACACGGCCTTGATCGCGATCGCTGTCGTCGGCATCTGGGCGGGCCTCGGCACGAACATCGTCATCTTCCTCGCCGGGCTCCAGGGCATCCCCGACACGATCATGGAGGCGGCCGACCTCGACGGCGCAGGACCCGTGCGCAAATTCTTCTCCATCACGATCCCGCTGCTGTCGCCGTCGATCTTCTTCGTCAGCGTCATCAGCGTGATCGGGGCGCTGCAGGTGTTCGACCTCATCTACATGATGCTCGGCCGCAGCAACCCGGCTATGCCGAACACCCGCACCGTCGTCTACCTCTTCTACGAGGCGGGCTTCCTCGACAACGACCGCGGTTACGCGGCTGCCGTCGCCTTCCTGCTGCTGGTGATCATCCTGATCCTCACGATCGTGCAGTTCCGTCTGCAGAAGAAGTGGGTGCACTATGAGTGACGTCTCGCTCGACACGCGCGCCATCGTGGGCGCGAAGCCCGCGCGCTCCGGGGCAGGGAAGCCCAAGAACCGCGGTCTCTGGATCGTGCACCTCGTGCTCCTCGTCGGCGCGGTGCTGATGGTCTTCCCCTTCGTCTGGCAGCTGCTCACCTCGTTCAAGACGCTGTCCGACTCGGTGCAGGTGCCCCCGTCGTTCCTGCCGCGCGAGTGGGTGTTCACCAACTTCGCCGAGGTGTTCGATTCGATGCCGTTCGCGCAGATGTTCCTGAACTCGGTGTGGCTCACGGTCGGGCGCACAGTGGGTCAGGTGGTGCTCTGCACCATGGCTGGCTACGCGTTCGCACGCATCCCGTTCCCCGGCCGCAACGCCCTGTTCGTGGTGTTCCTGTCGGTGCTCATGGTGCCGTCGCAGCTCTATCTGCTGCCGCAGTACGAGATCATCCAGTCGCTCGGCTGGCTCAACACGCTGCAGGCGCTCATCGTGCCCGGCATCTTCAGCGCTTTCGGGACCTTCCTGATGCGGCAGTTCTTCATGTCGATGCCCGCCGAGCTCGAGGAGGCCGCTCGCATCGACGGCGCGAATCCGTGGCAGACCTTCTGGCGGATCATGGTTCCGCTCGCGAAGCCTGGCATCATCGCACTTGTGGTGTTCACTGTGCTGTGGTCCTGGAACGATCTGCTCTGGCCGTTGATCGTGACGACCGATCCCGCCAAGATGCCGCTGTCGGTCGGCCTGTCGCAGCTCGTCGGCATCCACGGCACGGACTATCCGGTGCTGATGGCGGGCGCGCTGCTGGCGACGCTGCCCATGCTGGTGACCTTCATGGTGCTGCAGCGACAGTTCATCCAGGGCATCGCGTTCAGCGGATCGAAGGGCTGAGACATGGCCAAGAGCGAGCATCAGGTGCCGCGTCGTCCGACCCTGAGGATGGTCGCCGAGCGGGCGGGAGTGTCGACGGCGACGGTGTCCTACGTGTTCTCCGGTCGCTCAGGGGCGAACGGGGCCGGCGTCGCCGAAGCCACGGCGGCGCGGGTGATGGCTGCCGCCGAGGAGCTGAACTACCGACCGAACAGCGCGGCGCGGGCGATCCGCACCGGTCGCAGCGGCATGGTGCAGTTGTCGCTGCACATGCTGAGCGACCCCTGGTCCCTGGCCGTGGCCGATGCCGTGAACGCCGAGGCGAACAGGCACGGGCTCACCACGCTGATCCTCGCGGACGGCGACTGGCACGCGGCCCTCGACCGGGTCGAGAGCGACGTGGCCTACCTCGACGGTGTCGGGCTCGACGACGCGGCGCGGAAGGACCTCGCCGACCTCGTACGCCGCGGACAGCGCCTGGTGGTGTTCTCCGAGCATCTGGAACCGGACGGCTTCGACGTCATCCGCTCCGACGCGATCCCCGGTTGCGAGATCGCGATGGATCATCTGCTGGAGCGGCACACCGCGATCGGATGCATCGCCGCGGAGGGGGCCGTGCGCCTCGCCGAGGAGCAGGTGACCCGCTACACGCCGTATGTCGAGAAGCTCGCTGCCGCCGGCATCGTGCCTGACCCTGCGTGGACGGTGACCTACGCGGACACCCAGGCGAGCGCCTTCACCGCCGCGGTCGAACTGCTGTCGGGTGAGAACCGTCCGCACGCCGTGTACGCCACGACCGACTTTGCCGCGATCGCCACCATCAACGCCGCGCACATGCTCGGCCTCCGCGTGCCGCACGACGTCGCGGTGGTGGGCGTCGGCAACACCCCGGACGCCCGCCTGATCGCGCCCACCCTCACGACCGTCGGCCCGACCGACTTCTACGAGCGGCAGGCGCGCATCATCGTCGACCGCGCCCTCGAGACCGACCCGACATCCGGGCGTCTGCATGAGTTCGCATGGACGCTCTTCCCCGGCGGATCCACCGACCTCGACGCCCCCGCACCGCGGGCCCGTTGACCTCGGTATCCCGCACAGACTCATCACACAGAAGGACCATCGTGGATCTCCAGATCGGCATCATCGGCTTCGGCGCGCGCTCGACCCTCCAGGAGGAGGTGCATCGGCCAGGGCACGGCTCGCGCATCACCGCCGTGTGCGACCTCGCCCTGCGCGCTCGTGAGGACGCCCGTCTCCTCGTGCCGGACGCGCTCATCACCGACTCGCTCGACGAACTGCTCTCCTCGGGCGTCGACGCCGTGATGGTGCTCACCCCCGACGACACGCACGCCGCGCTCAGCATCCGCGCCCTCGAAGCCGGGGTGCCGGTGTTCTGCGAGAAGCCCCTCGCGATCGACCTCGCCGACGCCGACCGGATGCTCGAGACCGCACGCCGCACCGGCACCGGACTCTACATCGGACACAACATGCGTCACATGCCGGTGATCACGCTGATGCGAGGGCTGATCCAGAGCGGACGCATCGGACAGGTCAAGGCCGTGTGGGTGCGGCACTTCGTCGGGCACGGCGGCGACTTCTACTTCAAGGACTGGCACGCCGATCGCCGCCGCACGACGGGACTGCTGCTGCAGAAGGGCGCCCACGACATCGACATCATCCACTGGCTCGCCGGCGCCTACAGCGAGCGGGTCTCCGCGATGGGCGCGCTGAGCGTCTACGGCGAGATCACCGACCGCCGTGACCGCACGGGCGAGCGGATGCCGGACTGGTTCAGCATGGACAACTGGCCGCCGACCGCGCTGACGGGCCTGCACCCCGTCGTGGACGTCGAGGACATCTCGATGGTGAACATGCAGTTGGAGGGCGGCATCTTCGCGTCGTACCAGCAGTGCCACTTCACGCCCGACTACTGGCGCAACTACACGGTGATCGGCACCGAGGGCCGCATCGAGAACTTCGGCGACGTGGCCGGCAGCGAGGTCAAGCTGTGGAATCGGCGGCATGCCGGGGCAGCGGCGGCCGACGAGACCTTCATCGTCCCCGAGGTGCCAGACGCCGGGCACGACGGTGCGGATGCGCTGCTCGTCGCGGAGTTCCTGCGGTTCGTCCGGCACGGCGGGCTCACCGAGACCTCGCCCGTCGCCGCGCGCGAGGCCGTGGCGGCGGGGATCCTCGCGACCGCGTCGCTGCGGGGTGACGGCTCCGCGATCGAGATTCCGCCGCTGGACCCCGAGCTCGTCGCCTACTTCGAGCGCGGGCAGGTCGACGCCGTGCGGGCGTGACGGGGTGAGCGAAGCCGCTGTCGCCGGATCGGATATCCCTGCGGCGTTCAGCGTGGATCAGGCCTGCGGCGGGCTTCGAGCGCGAGAGCGAGGTTTCGGAAGAACAGGGAGAGGGTCACGATCAGCGCTGCCGTGAGCAGCGCAAACGCGATCCAGAGAACCACGCCAGACCCCGGCGCGCCTCGTCCCTGATCCGATTCGATCACCGCATCACCGAACGCGGATTGTACGAACAGGATGCCCGCGAACAGCAGCGCGGATGCCGCTCCCCAGATCGTGGCTCTGAGTGATCTGCTCAACATGATCCTCCCTGGCTCCGCATCACGGTCGCACGGTTTCGCGTATCCCCCGCCTTCCCGGGCTGCTTCATCGCGGAATTCCGGAATGGGCTCTCAGCGTCCTCACATCGGAGCGAATGTACAAACGTACATGTACGGATGTCCAAGGGGGCGGGATGAAGCACGGGGAGCGGCGTCGTCGCGACCCTGAAGCGCGCCGTCGGGAGATCGTCACCGCCGCGGCAGAACTCATCGTCGAGGTGGGCGCCGACGCCGTGACGCACCGTATGGTCGCCGCCCGCGCCGCCGTGCCCCTCGGGGCGACGACCCAGTACTTCGCCACGCTCGACGACCTCAGGGCGGCGGCGTTCCGGGCACTCGCGGAAGAGGTGGACGCGCGTCTCGACGGCGTCCGGCAGACGATCGCCGAGCGGGGCGACAGTCCCGACGTGATCGCTGCGCTCGTCTTCGAGAGCATGGATGACCACCGCGCCGTCCAGGCCGACCGCGCCGTGGTCACGGCAGCCGTGCACGACCCTCGGCTCCGCGAGCTCGCGAGGCACCTGTCGGATCGGCTCGTCGAACTGCTCGAGCCGACCTATGGCGAAGACCGGGCCCGAGCGGCGATGATCTTCATCGACGGTGTCATGTGGAGCATGCAGGTCCGCGACGCCCGGCTCGAACAGTCCTTCATCGAGACCGCACTGGCGCGGATCCTCGGAGATCCCCTCTCCACCCCCTCCGCAGCGACAGCCACACCCTGACACCGAGGAAGCCGCCTTGTCGAAACTCGCCATCCTGAGCCTGAAGAACCGCGCTCTCATCGCCCTCATCACGATCGTCGCGGCCGTGTTCGGCGGGCTCGCGCTCACCAACCTCAAGCAGGAGCTCATCCCCTCGCTCGAGCTTCCGGCGCTCGTGGTCATGACCACGTACCCGGGAGCCTCGCCCGAGGTGGTTGAGAACGACATCTCCACGCCGATCGAAGCCGCGATCCAGGGCGTGCCCGACCTCGAGTCGACGACCGCGACCAGCACGACCAACGCGTCGATCGTGCAGGCCATGTTCTCCTACGGCACGAATCTCGCCACCGCCGAGCAGAAGATCCAGCAGGCGATCAACCGGATCTCCTCGACCCTGCCGGAAGACGTGAGCCCGCAGGTGCTGTCGGTGTCGATCGACGACTTCCCCGTGATCCAGGTCGCGGTGACCGGATTCGAGGACGCGGACAACGCGCAGGCGCAGCTCGAGAACGTCGCGATCCCCGAGCTCGAAGACGTCGACGGGGTGAACGCGGCCGAGATCGTCGGCGGCGTCGGCCAGCGCGTCACCATCACTCCGGACATGGCGAAGCTCGCGGCATCCGGCCAGAGCACGCAGGCGATCAGCTCCGCGCTCGAGCAGAACGGGACCCTGTTCCCCGGCGGTGACATCACCCAGGACGGACAGACGCTCACGGTGCAGACCGGCGCGAAGATCACCTCGGTGGAGGAGATCGCGGCGCTCCCGCTCGTCGGTTCGGCGCTCACCATCGGAGACGTCGCGACCGTCGTGCAGGAGTCCGACCCGGTGACCTCGATCTCGCGCGTCGACGGCAAGGACGCGCTGTCGATCTCGATCACCAAGCTCCCCGCCGCCAACACGGTCGAGGTCTCCAACGGCGTGATCGCGGCGCTCGACGAGATCGGGGACGCCTTCCCCGACGCCGAGTTCACGGTCATCTTCGACCAGGCGCCGTTCATCGTGCAGTCGATCGAGACCCTCGCGACCGAGGGTCTGCTCGGCCTGGTCTTCGCCGTGCTGGTCATCCTCGTCTTCCTGATGTCGATCCGGTCGACCCTCGTCACCGCCATCTCGATCCCGACCAGCGTGCTCATCACGTTCATCGGGCTGCAGGCGTTCGGATACTCGCTCAACGTGCTGACGCTCGGCGCCCTCACGATCGCGATCGGGCGCGTGGTCGACGACTCGATCGTGGTGATCGAGAACATCAAGCGCCACTACGTCGGCGATGCGGACAAGGGCGACGCCATCCGGCTCGCCGTGCGCGAGGTCGCGATGGCCATCACCGCGTCGACCATCACGACCGTCGCCGTGTTCCTGCCGATCGTGTTCGTCGGCGACATGGTCGGCGAACTGTTCCGTCCGTTCGCCATGACCGTCACCATCGCCATGGTCGCGTCGCTCCTGGTGGCGCTGACGATCGTCCCTGTGCTCGCCTACTGGTTCCTCAAGCCGGGCAAGCCCCTGCTCGACGAGCACGGCAATGCGATCGACCCCGAGCACCCGGACGCACCGCCCACGCAGCTGCAGCGCGTCTACCGGCCGATCCTGGGCTGGACGCTCAAGCACTCCGGCATCACGGTGATCCTCGCGGTCGTGGTGCTCGGCGCCACGCTCGCCGCCGCCCCGCTGATGAAGATCAACTTCCTCAGCGACTCGGGCCAGAACACCATGACCGTGACGCAGGATCTCGGCCCGACCGCGAGCCTGCAGGCGAAGTCCGACGCCGCGGTGTCCGTCGAGGATGCGCTTCTCGACATCGACGGCATCGAGCACGTGCAGGCGTCGATCGGATCCAGCGGATCCGCCCTGCGCGACGCGTTCTCCGGCGGTGCCGGCATCACCTACTCGGTGCTCACCGACGGCGACGCCGACCAGGAGAAGCTGCGCGCCGAGGTGCAGGACGCGATCGACGGACTCGGCGACGAGGTCGGCGAGGTCAGCGTCGCGGCCTCCGCGGGCTTCGGCTCGAGCGATATCGAGATCACGGTGTCGGCCTCGACCGGCGACGACCTGACGACCGCGACCTCCGCGGTCGTGGACGAGCTCGACGGACGCGACGGCATCGGTCAGGTCACCGACAACCTCGCCGCCGCCCTGCCCTACATCGCGGTGGTCGTCGATCGCGAGGCGGCTGCCCAGGTCGGCCTCTCCGAGGTCGCCGTCGGCTCCATCGTGTCCAACACGATGCGCCCGCAGCAGGCCGGATCGGTCGAGATCGACGACACGGCGCTCACCGTGTACATCGTCAACCCCGAGCCGCCGACCACGATCGAGGCGCTGCAGCAGCTCGCCATCCCGACCGCTGCCGGCATCGTGCAGCTGCAGGACATCGCGACCGTCGAGCAGCGCAACGGACCCACGTCCATCACGACGGAGCAGGGTCGCCGGACCGCGACGATCACCGTGCCGCCGGCATCCGACAACCTCGCCACCGCGACCCAGTCCGTGACCGAGGCGCTCGCCGCGGCGGAGCTTCCGGACGGTGCATCCGCAGAGGTCGGCGGCGTCGCCTCGCAGCAGGCCGATTCGTTCTCGCAGCTCGGACTCGCGATGCTCGCGGCCATCCTGATCGTCTACGTGGTGATGGTCGCGACGTTCAAGTCGCTGCGTCAGCCGCTGCTGCTGCTCGTGTCGGTGCCGTTCGCGGCGACCGGTGCGATCCTGCTGCAGATCGTCACGGGCGTTCCCCTGGGCGTCGCTTCGCTGATCGGTGTGCTGATGCTCATCGGCATCGTGGTCACCAACGCGATCGTGCTGGTCGACCTCGTCAACCAGTACCGCGAGAAGGGGCTGTCGACCGTCGAGGCGGTGAAGGCCGGTGGGGAGAAGCGTCTGCGGCCGATCCTCATGACCGCGCTGGCGACGATCTTCGCGCTGACGCCGATGGCGCTCGGCATCACCGGCCACGGCGGATTCATCTCGCAGCCGCTCGCGATCGTCGTGATCGGCGGCCTGATCTCCTCCACGGTGCTGACGCTGATCGTGCTGCCCACCCTCTACAACCTCGTCGAGGGGGCGAAGGAGCGACGGGCCGCACGCCGCACCGGAGGCTCCGGGGACGCGGGCACGCCGAGCCCGGATGCTCCGGTGGGTCCCGCAGCGCCCGGGGCGAGCGACGCCGTCCTGATCGACGCGTCCGGTCTGCCCCACGCCCCGCAGATCACGCGACGCGAGCTCCGCGAGCGCGGCGAGTAGCCCGCGCGCCGGAGGGCCCTGCGTGGGGCCTCCGGCGCCGAGTGCACGGCTTCGCGCCGAGTGCACGGGTTCCGCACGCACCGATCCCGTGCACTCGGCGTCGAGCCGTGCACTCGCCGAGTGGGGCGGCGTCAGCTCAGGGCGATGCCCCAGTGGAGCGTCCAGGTCTCGTCGGGAGCGAGGCGACGGATGCCGAGACCGCTGTTGAACGCATCGGCGGGAGCCGTCATCGGCTCGATCGCGACAGCGAGCGGAGTGCCGGGATAGTTCGTCGCCGTGTACACCTGCACGTAGTCGAAACCTTCGCCCTGCCACAGCGTCACGCGGCGGCCGTCGGGGGCGGTGAGGGAGTGGCGCACGCGTCCGTCCGCGTCGCGCGCGAGGTCGGTGAAGCCGGTGTCCAGGAACACATCGCCGACGCGGACTCCGTCTCGCAGAGCCGCCTCAGCCGGGCGCGTGCCTGTGGGCAGCATGCGGTCGTCCGTCACGAAGGCCGTCTGTGCCGGAACGCGCAGCACCAGATCATGCGGATCCACGTCGCCGATCGTCACGAACGGATGGGTGCCGAGCGCGACGGGAGCCGGGGAATCGGACCGGTTCGTGAGCGTGTGCGTCACCTCGATGCCGTCGGGGGCCACCGTGTACACGACCTCCGTCTCGATCAGGTACGGGTACCCGGTCTGCGGCACGATCGTCGCGCGCAGGACGGCCTCGGACGCGGTCTGCGAGATCTCGTACGCCGTGAAGCGGAGAAGGCCGTGGCTGGCGTTGTTCAGCTTCGGCTCGGTGATGGCGAGGGCGCGCGCCGTGCCGTCGTCGTCCCACCGCCCGTCCCGCACCCGGTTCGGCCACGGAACCAGGACCACTCCGGAGCACGACGGCGTCGGACGATCGAGGGGATACGGCGAGATGAGGTCGACCCCGCCGATCTGCAGCGCACGGAGGGATGCCCCGACCTGCGCGATCTGCGCGGTCACGTCGCCGAGGCGAAGGTCGATCTGGGTGCCGGTGGGAGATGCGGAGTTCACTTCGACATCGTATGACCACACGCCCGGTCGGCACTCTCCCAGGCGCACCGGCTACACTTGTACGGTCGGCTTCGGACACCCGCGCGTTGGCGCGGACGTTTTCTGTGTATGAAGTGTGAGTCCAGGGGCCGATGGTGAGCGTCGCTCGACGCTAATCAACCATCACATGAATGGCCCCGGCCGCTGACAGTCCGGAACCCCGCTGGTCGACCATCGATCCTGCGCAGGGTGCTTGCGCGTGCGCGCGGCGCTGTTCTCGTGCGAGAACACAGAAAGACACCGCAATGCCGAAGAACAAGAAGCCCCGCGGCGGGCGTCCGTCCGCCAACTTCGAACCGCGCTACGGCGCGAAGAAGACCTCCTTCCACGAGCGCCACAACGGCGGTCCCGCACGCGACGAGCGCGGCGGACGCGCGGATGCCGGCGACCGCCGCTCCGCACCTGCGGCGGGCGGCTACGACCGTCGACCGGGCAGCCGCAGTGCCGGTCACCGCGGATACCGTCCCGAAGAGGCAGAGTCCGGCGCCCCCAAGCGTCGCTGGAGCGCCTCGGAGCGTGCCGGTCGCGACGAGGCCCGCGGCATCCGCAATCGGGCCGAGTCCGGCCGTCGGGACGCGCCGCACCGCCGCGACGAGCGCCCCCGTTTCGACGAGCGCGCGGAGCGTCCCCGGTTCGGCGACCGTGCCGGTTCCGGACGCTTCGACGACCGCGCACGCCGGGATGACCGCGCCGGGCAGCGCCCGACCGGCCCCGGGACCTACCGCGACGACCGTGGCGGCGACCGCCCCCGGTTCGATCGTGACGACCGTCCGCGTCGCGATGACCGCTCCGGCGGATCCCAGCGCCAGGGCTTCCGCGACAACGACCACCGCGATGGCGGGCGTCCTCGGTTCAACGACCGCGGCAACGACCGGCCGCGCTTCGACAGCGAGCGTGGCGGCGACCGCCCCCGGTACAACGACCGCGGGAACGACCGGCCGCGCTTCGACCGTGACGACCGTCCGCGCCGCGATGACCGCTCCGGCGACCGTGGCAGGACGAACGACCGCGCCGGCGAGCGCCCCGAGCGCTCCTACGACGCCGACCGTGCACGCCGTGCCTTCGACCGCGACCGCACCCAGCGTTCGTTCGAGGGTGGGCGCGAGCGTCCCTCGACCGGCGGCGCCTACCGCACCGAGCGTCCGCGCCGTGACGAGCGTCCGCGCCGTGACGAGCGTCCCACCCGCAACGACTGGAACGCCAAGCCCAAGGCCGCGTTCGAGCCGACGGACGACGTGGTGCACGAGCGCCTCGAGGCCAAGTCCGTGGCGGCCGTCGAGGTCGACGGTGTGACCTTCGGCGACCTCGGGCTCGGTTCCAACATCGTGGAGACCCTCGCGAACATGGGGGCGGCGACTCCGTTCCCCATCCAGGCGGCCAGCATCCCTGCCGTGCTCGGTGGACGCGACGTGCTCGCCCGCGGCCGCACCGGATCCGGCAAGACCATCGCCTTCGGCGCACCGCTCGTCGAGCGCGTGCTGCAGTCGCAGGCCGGCAAGCGTCGCGAGTTCGGACGGTCGCCGCGCGCGATCATCCTCGCTCCGACGCGCGAGCTCGCCCTGCAGATCGACCGCACCATCCAGCCGATCGCCCGCAGCGTCGGCCTGTTCACCACGCAGATCTACGGTGGCGTGCCGCAGGGCCGCCAGGTGGGTGCGCTGAAGAAGGGCGTCGACATCGTGATCGGTACCCCCGGCCGCGTCGAGGACCTCATCAACCAGGGCAAGCTCGACCTCTCGGACTGCCGCATCGCGGTGCTCGACGAGGCCGACCACATGTGCGAGCTCGGCTTCGTCGAGCCGGTGCAGCGCATCCTGCGTCACACGGCGGAGGGCAGCCAGAAGCTGCTCTTCTCGGCGACGCTGGACCGCGAGGTCGCGGCTCTCGTCGACGAGTTCCTCGTCGACCCGGCCGTGTACGAAGTTGCCGGTGAAGACCAGGAGTCCAGCACGATCGAGCACCGCGTGCTCGTGATCGAGCACCGCGACAAGGCCGACATCCTCACGTCGCTCGTCGACCGTGACGGCAAGACGCTCGTCTTCGCCCGCACCCGCGCCTACGCCGACATGCTCGCCGAGCAGTTCGACGACGCCGGCATCCCGGCCGTCTCGCTGCACGGAGACCTGAACCAGGCCAAGCGCACGCGCAACCTCGAGCGTCTGACCTCCGGTCGCGTGAACGTGCTCGTCGCCACCGATGTCGCCGCCCGCGGCATCCACGTCGACGACATCGACCTGGTCGTCCAGGCCGACGCCCCCGACGAGTACAAGACGTACCTGCACCGCTCGGGTCGCACCGGTCGCGCCGGTCGTTCGGGACGCGTCGTCACGCTGATCACGCGCCAGCGCCAGCGCCGCATGACCGAGCTGCTCGACCGCGCCGAGATCGACGCCCCGTTCGAGAACGCCCGTCTGGACGACGACGTGATCGAGGAGATCGCGGGTCGCGTGCCGACCGCCGCCACCCTGACCGCCTGACCCTCCTCTCCGAAGGCCCCGTCCCGCTCGCTCGCGGGGCGGGGCCTTCGTCGTGCGCGCGGCCAGCCGGCCGCGAGTGCACGGGATGCCGTCGAGCGCACGGGATGTGCGCGTGAAGAAGCCGTGCGCTCGGCGAGAACGCGTGCACTCGGCGATGGAACGGGGGGCGTCAGGGGAGCTCGTGCACGTGCACCGCGGAGGTCAGACTCGTGCCGTTGAGGTCGAGGTACAGGACGCCCTCGGTCACAGTGAGGGTCATGGTGTTGCGGCGCTCGATCAGAGCGGCGGCGGTGTCGATGAAGCCGGGATCGAAACTGCGGACGCGGAGGTCCTCGCGGCGGTGGATGCGCTTATCCGTCCAGGGGGCCATCACCTTCGAAGGGTCGCGGTGGGTGTACACCACGGTCCGTTCCGCCAGACGGCTCCCGTGATGGAGCCGTTCGGCGTCCGGCGCTCCGATCTCCACCCAGACGGTGATCAGCCCGGTCATGTCCCGCACGAGGACGGCCGGCTCCTCGGTCGACGAGATGCTCCCACCGAACGCGATGCCCTCCGCGAACTCGAGACCGTAGGCGAGCACGCGCGTCAGCATGTAGGCGTCGGTCTCGGACGGATGGCGCGCCACGCGCAGCGAATAGTCCTCGTAGACGCCTCGATCCGTGTCGGCGAGCTGCACCTCGAACGTGTGGACTGTGGAACCGATGGCCATGGTCATCGAGCCTACGCGGCCGAGAGGACGGTGCCGGACGGGTCAGAACAGCATCGGCTGGGCGGGGGAGGCCGCGGCCCGCGCGCTCGGTGTGAAGATCACCGGGCCCGCCGTGGGAGCACTCGTCTGCACGTGCCCCTGCCCCGGCCGGAACCCGCGCCGGGGATAGTCGTCTTCGTGCCGGCCGTCGAGCCCGTGCATGCGGATGAGAGGACGCGCACGCTTGGCGAGCCACTGCCGATACCCCTTCGGCGCCTCGGCCGAAGCACCCGGGTACAGTCCGCGGTACGAGGAGACCAGGTCGGGGCGGTGCGCTCCGAGCCACTCGAAGAACCACGGCTTCACGCCAGGGCGCAGGTGCAGCGCCCCGTAGATCACCGAGCGCGCTCCGGCCTCCTTGATGCGGACCAGGGCACTGTCGATCGCGGCCAGCGAGTCGGTCATGTGCGGCATGATCGGCATGAGGAACACCGTCACGGGAAAGCCCGCGTCGGCCAGCGCACGCACCGTGTCGAGCCGAGCCTGCGTCGTCGGGGCTCCGGGTTCGATCGCCTTCTGCAGCTCGTCGTCGTACATCGCGATCGACATCTGCACATCCACCGGTACCCGCTGCGCGGCCTTCACCAGCAGCGGGATGTCGCGGCGGATGAGCGTGCCCTTGGTGAGGATCGACATCGGGGTGCCGGAGGCGGCGAGCGTCTCGATGATCCCCGGCATGAGCTTGTAGCGGCCCTCCGCCCGCTGGTACGGGTCGGTGTTCGTTCCGAGCGCCACGGTCTCATGAGCCCAGCTGCCCTTGCGCAGCTCACGCTCGAGCACCTCGACCACGTTGACCTTGACGACGATCTGCGAGTCGAAGTCCGCGCCGCCGTCGAGGTCGAGATACTCGTGGGTTCCGCGGGCGAAGCAGTAGACGCAGGCATGGGAGCAGCCGCGGTACGGGTTGATGGTCCACGCGAAGGGCATACGAGACGCGCCGGGCACGTGGTTCAGCGCCGACTTCGACAGCACCTCGTGGAACGTCATCCCCGCGAACTCGGGCGTGGTCACCGATCGCAGGACGCTCGACCGGTCTTCGAGGCCGGGGAGCGCCGCGGCATCCGTCTCTCCGACCTTCTGTCCCTGCCAGCGCATTCCTCCATTCGAACAGAAGATCGAAGAGACTGCAAGCCATGATGCGACATAGTTTCGAATGAAAGAATGAGGCAATGCCCACCCCGCCGCTTGCTCAGCACGCGGTTCCGCGCTCTCCGATCCGCGGCCCCGCGCTGCCCATCGGCGTGGCCGTGACCGCGATCGGGATGCTGCTGTCGCTCGTGACGGCGCCCCTCGAGCCGGCCGACGCGGGGGCGATGCCGGAGCCGGCCGCTGTCCTGCAGGTTCCTCCCGTCGACGTCGCGGCGACGACCGCCGCAGATCCCTGCTCCGACCCCGGCGTGCAGGACGCCATCGCACACGGCGACGACGCGGCCACCATCGCGGAATTCGGTGGTGGTGCCCGCTTCCGCGAGGCGGTCGTCGCCGGGAACGCGCCCTGCGTCTCGCTCACCGACCCCGCACGCGTCTGGGTGGTCGTGAACAAGAGCCTGCCGCTGGATCCGCCCGACTACGAGCCCGCGCCGCTGGATTCGGTGCCTCTGCAGATGACGACGCTCTCCGGTCGCGTGCGCGCGGACGTCGCGGGTGCAGTGGGGCGGATGGCGGAGGACGCGGCAGCCGCGGGTGCCGGACGTATCGGAGCGAACAACGGATACCGCTCATACGGGCTGCAGGTGACGACCTACGATGCGCACGTGCGGGCCCAGGGTCAGTCGACTGCGGATGCCGGATCAGCCCGTCCGGGGCACAGCGAGCATCAGACCGGGCTCGCGCTGGACGTGGTCGCCTGCGATTCGGCGTGCGGGGGTCTCGACGGATTCGGTGGCACTCCCCAGAGCGACTGGGTGGCGGCGCATGCATGGGAGTACGGGTTCATCGTCCGGTACGAACAGGTGGGGACACCCGTCACCGGCTATGCCCCGGAGCCGTGGCACCTTCGATACGTCGGAGTCGACCTCGCAGCGGCCTATCACGACGGTGGCTTCCACACGCTCGAGGAGTTCTTCGGGCTGCCTCCCGCCCCCGATTACGCGCACTGAGCACGGCCACCGGGGCGCGTTGCGGCTTTCCACAACGACGGTACCGAGTGTCACCACTCGTGAGATGCATTCTCACAATCTCCGGGGCTGCCCCGTGTTCGCGGCATAGAATTCCCGGAGCAACGATGCACGAGACGTTCAGGAGGACGGCATGGAACGCGACATCTACGACGAGGATCACGAGGCATTCCGGGACCTGGTCAAGGACTTCGTCAAGCGCCACGTGAACAACGAGGCGATCGAGAAGTGGAACGCCGACGGGGAGGTCGACCGGGCCACGATGCTCGCGGCCGGCGAGGCCGGGATCATCGGGCTGTCGGTTCCCGAGGAGTTCGGCGGAGCAGGCATGCTGCAGGACTACCGCTTCCGGGCGGTCGTGAACGAAGAGGTCATCGCCGCCGGTGCCGGGTCGCTCGCCGGTGCGTTCGGCATCCAGGACGACCTCGCGGTCCCCTACCTGGTGCACATGGGCACGCAGGAGCAGAAGGAGAAGTGGCTGCCGCGCATGGCCACCGGCGAGGTCATCGGCGCGCTCGCCATGACCGAGCCCGGTGCGGGCTCCGACCTCCGCGGCATCAAGACCACCGCGAAGAAGGTCGACGGCGGCTACGTCGTCAACGGCGCGAAGACGTTCATCTCGTCCGGTGCGACCGCCGACCTCGTGGTGACCTTCGTCAAGACCGGCGAGGGCAACCGTCCTGACGCGTTCAGCCTGGTGCTGATCGAGAACGGGATGGAGGGCTTCGATCACGGCAAGAAGCTGCACAAGATGGGCTTCCAGGGGCACGACACGGCCGAGCTCTCGTTCAGCGACGTGTTCGTCCCTGAGGAGAACCTGATCGGCGGCAAGGAGGGCATGGGCTTCATCCAGCTCATGATGAACCTGCCCCTCGAGCGCCTGTCGATCGGCGTCGCGGGTGCCGCTGCCGCGCAGGCCGCCCTCGACTGGACCGTCGCGTACACGAAGGACCGCGAGGCGTTCGGCGAGCGGATCATCGACTTCCAGAACAGCCGCTTCACGATCGCCGACATGGCGACCACGGTCGACGCGCTGTGGGCCTACATCGACCGCGCGCTGCTCGCGTACAAGGACGGCAAGCTCTCGGCCGAGGAGGCCGCGAAGGTCAAGTTCTGGGCCACCGAGCGCGAGTGGGAGGTGCTCGACGCCGGGGTGCAGCTGCACGGCGGCTACGGCTACATCACCGAGTACCCCATCGCCCGGGCCTTCCTCGACGCCCGCGTGCACCGCATCTACGGCGGCACGAACGAGATCATGCGCGAGATCGTCGGTCGCCAGATCGCGGGCAAGCGCTGACCCCACCCCACCCTCCCTCACCCCGCCCTGGAGGCGGGGGAGGGAGGCGCGGGGAAGGTGCCGATGCCGGTAGCACCATCGTCGTACCGGAGGTAGCATTTCGGCATGCCTACCGCGAAAGTCAGCCTGAGCCTCACGGAAGCCGACCTCGCCTTCCTCGACGCCGAGGCGCTGGAAGGGCGCTATCCGTCCCGCTCGGCGGCAGTGCACGACGCGGTGCGTCTCCTCCGAGAGAGTCGCCTGGCGGATGCCTATGCCGAGGCCTACGCCGAGGGCCACGACGACGAATGGGATACCGCGATCGGCGACGGGCTGGCGTCCGCGTGACTGACACGACGATCCCGCTGCTTCGGCGCGGACAGATCGTCCTCGTAGCCTTCGATCCCGCGGTGGGCTCCGAGGCGCGCAAGACCCGCCCGGCCGTCGTGGTGAGCAACAACACGGCGAACGCTGCGGCCCTGAGGTCGTCGGGGGCCACGGTCACCGTCGTGCCGGTCACGTCCCACGCCACGAAGGTCTACCCGTTCCAGGTGAAGCTCCCGGCTGAGACCACGGGGTTGCATCACGATTCCAAGGCGCAGGCGGAGCAGGTGAGGACGGTGGCGGTCGCGCGCATCGTGAAGCCGGTGGGCTGGGTCCCTGCCGAGCTGATGGGCGCGATCGACGAGGCCCTCCGCCTGCACCTCGCTCTCTGAACAGGCGGCCCTCCCGAGCGCCATCCCCGGCTCCGCCCCGTCCCGTCCGTTCTCCTCATGCTTACGCTCCTGGCCTGCTCCTGCACAACTTCGGAGATCTGTGGTCGACACACCGTGACGGCATCCTTCCGCCCGGCGTGTCGGTCTGGATCTCCGAAGTTGTGCGGGGGAAAGCGGATCTCCGAAGTTGTGCGGGGGAAAGCGGGCGTGGGGAGGCCGGGGGTCAGGGGCGGCCGACGCCGGCCTTGCGGAGACGGTCGGCGATCAGGATGCCCAGGGCGGTGGCGCCGACGCAGCTGGCCAGCGTGATCGCGAAGAACAACACCTGGATGCCCAGCGGGAAGGCTGCGAGGTCGAAAGAGGCCCAGGCGAGCAGCGGATAGACGATGCTGACGATCACGGCGCCCACGTAGTGCAGCCAGGTACCCCAGTACCGCCACAGCACGAACAGGAACGGCAGCTCGGTGAAGGCGGCCCACCACAGGTTGGTGGCGACACTGCCGAAGCCGTAGCCGGAGAACGGCACGATGACCAGACCGGCGAGCAGCCCGACCAGGAGTCCGACGAGAGGACGCCGCAGCAGGCGGAGGGCGATCACCGAGGGAAGCAGCCACAGGCCTGCGAGGCCGACGCTGACGAAGGGCAGCCCGGGGAACAGGATCGTGGAGAGCCAGTTCGCCGGTGCCAGCAGCAGTCCGCCGGCGACGCCCAGCGCCGCGCAGGTGAGCAGGATCGCGGTGGGGAACCGGAATCGCGCAGGCCGTGGCGACGCGGGTCGCGCGGTGCCGTGCGTCTCCTCCGAGCCGGTCATGCCAGGGGCTCCGCTGCGGCCTCGCGAGCCGCCTTCGACGCGGGGGAGGAGGCGCCGATCTTCCAGTAGCCGCAGAAGCTGACCGCGTTCCTGTCGACGCCGCGCTCTCCGACGAGGTGCTTGCGCGCCCCGGAGGCGAGCGCCTGCTCGCCGGCCGCGTAGGCGTGGAACGGTGCCTCGGGCAGTGCGGTGCGACCGAGAGCTTCGAGCGCGAGAGCGCCGGGGGCGGTGCCGTGGGGGCGGACGATCCTCACGACCTCGATTCCGGACGGATGCGGGAACGCCATTGCGTCCTCGTCGGCCGGGACCTCGATGATCGCGGTGCCGACCGCGTTCTCGGGCAGGGAGGCGCAGATCGCGGAGATCGCCGGAAGCGCGGTCTCGTCGCCGACGAGGACGACGCGATCCGTCCCCCGTTGCGGATTGAACGCGAGGCCCTCGTCGATGATGAGCACGTGCTCGCCCGGACGGCAGGTCTCCGCCCACCGCGACGCGGGCCCTGCCGTGCCGTCCGCGGCGGAGCCGTGCAGCACGAAGTCCACGTCGATCTCCGCGCCGGCGCCGTCCTTCGCCGGACGATACGCACGCACGGTGTAGTTGCGCATGACGGGACGCTCACCGTCGGGGATGCGCAGGAACTTCAGATAGCCGAACATCCTGTTCGCCTTCGCCGGGACGCGCTCGAGCCCCGCGTCGCCGCCGATCGGCAGGAACAGGCGGAACCACTGGTCGAAGCCCATCGGCTGGAACCGGTCGATCTCGCCCCCGCCGAGCGTGACGCGGAGCCAGTGCGCCGAAAGCCGCTCCGCGCGCAGGACGGTGAGGTGCAGGAGCTCGGACGATGCGGGTTTGACCATCTTGCTGAATGCCATGGGGCGCCTTTCAGGGAAGCTGCCAGGGGAAGAAGACGAGGAAGATGGCGGCGGAAGCGACCAGGGCCGCCGCCGTGAACACGACGTCCCGGGCGCGGAACGGCACCAGATGGCGCTCGGTCCGGGACGGGTGCGCTCCGAACGCGCGCGAGTCCATCGCGAGGGCCACCCGTTCCGCGTGGCGGATGGCGCCGGCGAGCAGCGGCACGATGTAGCCCCAGCCGCGAGCGATCCGGGCGAACGGGCCGCGGCCGCCGTGATAGCCGCGTACCCGGTGCGCGGCCCTGATGACGGAGAGCTCGTGCCCGAACCGCGGCACGAAGCGGAACGCCGCGAGGGCGGTGTAGCCGATCCGATACGGCACACGGAGCTGCTGCACGCTGGCCCGCACGAGGTCGGGTCCGCTGGTGGTGAGCCCGCCGATGAGGGCGAGGGCGACGATCGAGCCGAGGCGCAGCGCGGTGGCGAAGCCGATCAGCAGGGCTCCGCTGAACAGCGTCCAGTCTCCGATCCGCAGCACGGGCACGCTGTCGGCGACGCGCGCGGCATCCACCCACAGGGAGAAGCCGACGCCGATGGCGAGCATCCCGGCGGGAAGTCCGAGCAGCAGCAGCGCGAGCAGACGGCCGGTCAGCCGGGCGCCGAGCAGGATCAGAGCGTAGGCGAGCACGAGGAACGCGGCCGGGGTCGCGAGATCGCGGACGAACACGAGCAGGATCATCGCCGGCGCGAACCCCGCCACCTTCGCGAGCGGGTTCAGCGCGTACAGGAACTGCCTCGGGGACGAAGCCGCCATCCCGGCGTAGGGGTCGACGGAGCCGACGCCAGCGGTGCGACTGTCGGCGGTCACGACAGGCCCCCGACGTCGGCGGAGGCGAGCACGCGCTGGAGGGCAGGGAGACGCAGCCCCGCACCCGTGAACAGGCTCTCGTCTTGGAAGAGCACGGACGTGCGGCCGGCGGCACGTACTCGCCCGTCGGCCAGCACCACCGTGTGCGTGGTGTGCTCGGCGACGAGCTGCAGGTCATGCGTGACGATGACGATGGTCGTCCCCTCGGCGCGCAGACGGGCGAGCAGATCGAGGAGCTCGGAGGCGCGGGCTCTGTCCTGTCCGAAGCTGGGTTCGTCCAGTGCCAGCACCCGCGGCCGCGTGATCAGGGCCGTGCCGACCGAGAGGCGTCGCTTCTCCCCGCCGGACAGCAGGAAGGGGTGGACGGCGGCTTTGTGCTCCAGGCCGAACCGGGCGAGCATCTCGTCGACCCTGGCCGTGATCTCGTCGTCGGGCAGGTGTCGCAGGCGCAGCCCGTGCGCCAGCTCGTCGAACACGGTGTGCGCGATGAACTGGTGCTCGGGGTTCTGGAACACGAAGCCGATGTGCTCGGCCAGATCGCGCGGAGACGCCGAGCCCGGATCCATGCCGTCGATGCGGACCTGCCCCCGCGGCGGAGGGACGACACCGGCCAGCGCCTGGATCAGGGTGGTCTTGCCCGCGCCGTTGGCGCCGACGATCGCCGTCAGCGTGCCGGCTGCCAGGTCGAGGTCGATGTCGTGCAGGATCTCCGTGCGCCGACGCTTCACGGTCAGCCCGCGCGCCCGGATCAGAGGCTCTTCGGCTCGCGTCTCGGCCGCGTCGAATGCTTCGGCTCGGTGCGCCCGATCCGAAGCATCCGACGCCGGACGCGAGGGGAGCGCCGCAGCGAGGTCCTCCGGTGACAGCGGCAGCGGGTCGATCCGGTGTCCCTGGGCGCGCAGCCGGAGCGCGGCGAGGGTCGCGCCGGGCAGCCAGACCCCCATGGCGACCAGTTCGTCGGCGTGGTCGCGGATGACCTCCGCAGCAGGTCCGTCGAACGCGACGCGCCCCTCGCGGTCGAGGACGATCGTGCGCGTCACGAAGCCCATCGCCGCGTCGAGGTTGTGCTCGACGAGCAGGATCGCCCGGTCGCCGGCGGCGACGACCTCGGTCAGCGCCGCGTACACGTCGTCGATGCCCTGCGGGTCGAGGTTGGCCGTCGGCTCGTCGAGCACGATCAGCGGCGACCCCATCGCGAGGGCGCACGCGATCGCGAGTCGCTGCCGTCCTCCCCCGGAGAGGTGGTCGGGGTTCTCCCGACGGCGCTCCCACAGGCCCACTCGGCGCAGGGCCTCTTCTGTCCTGGTCCGGACGACCTCGAGCGGGAGGAGCAGATTCTCCGGGCCGAACGCCACTTCGTCGTAGACGGTTCCGGTCACGATCTGCGCGTCCGGGTCCTGGAAGACCATGGCGACGTGGGTGCTCAGCGTGGCCGTCTGCGCGGTCGCCGTGTCGATGCCGCCCGCGCGGACGCTTCCGGTCATGGTCGCCGGCAGCGCGTGCGGGATGAGCCCGTTGAGGGAGAGGGTGAGCGTGGATTTTCCCGATCCGGACGGGCCGAGCAGCAGCACCACCTCGCCGGGGTGGATGTCGAAGCTCACGTCCCGCGGCGAGGGACGCTCGGCTTCCGCGTGGGTGAGGGAGACCTCACGCACGCTGAGCAGGGGCGCGGATGGGCGCACGGCGGAGTCCCGGGGTCGGCGGATCGTTCGCCTCTAACTTAGCTGAGCCTAACCTGATCCGCCACGTGCGCTCAGCGGCGGGCGACGCCGGCTTTCCGCAGGGCCGAGCCGACGGCGAGTCCGACGGCGGTCCACGCGATCGGGCCGAGGACCGAGATCGCGAGGTAGAGGATCTGCGCCCACACCGGCATGACGGACAGGTGCGCGGCGAAGAACACGACGACCGCGACGATGACGCCGATGATCGCGGCCGAGACGAAGAAGCGCCAGGGTCCCCAGGAGCGATAGCGGGTGAGTGCCGCGACGCCCTCCTGGATCAGTCCGAACAGGAGAGCCGTGCCGATGAAGCGCAGCGCCCAGGCGGGGTTGAAGGCACTCGCGATCAGGGCCGCGAACACGTGCGTGATCAGGGCGACCAGCGGAAGACGCAGCACCTCCTGCGCGATGATGCCCGGCAGCACGTGAGAGCCGAGGACCAGGCCGTAGAGGAACAGCAGAGGGCTCGCGAGCAGGACCGGCGTGACCCATCCGGCGATGCCGCCGAGGATGCCCGTGGCGACGCCGAGGGCCGCGCAGACGAGCAGCACTCTGGTCGACAGGACGGGGGTACGGGCCACCGATCCAGTTTAGTGTCGACCAATCGGGTGCCCGGCCGTGCATAACCCTGGCCAATCGGCGAGGCCGAGGTGACCGATCGGCCAGATCTCGCGTCGATCGGCGGAGCCGGGCATATGTTGGCCGCTGTGCGGCAAGAGGGCTGCACAGTGATCATCGGGAGCACCACATGGGTCGAACACCCCTCCGGATGGCGGCAGCCACCACCCTGGCCACGCTGTTCATCGCATCGACGGCAACTGCGGGCTACGCGACGGAGGAGGTGACGCACCCTGTCCCCGTCGCGGGCACCCCCGGTCATTACATCGTCGTGATGAAGTCGGATCCTCTCGCCAGCTACGAGGGAGACGTCAAGGGGCTCAAGGCCACCAAGCCGGCCGAGGGCGAGCAGCTCGAGACGCAGTCGCAGGACTCGCAGCGGTACCTCAAGCACCTCGAGAACGAGCAGACCGACCTCGTCAGCGACATCGGCGTCACTCCCGACACGACGTACCAGGTCGTGCTCAACGGGTTCAGCGCCGACCTCACGGGGGAGCAGGTGGATGCGCTCCGAGCCTCGAAGGACGTGTTCGGCGTCTACCCCGATGAGATCCGCCACCCCGACGCGCAGACCTCGACCGACTTCCTCGGACTCGGAGACGACCGCAAGGGCAAGGGCGGCGTCTGGCAGCAGACAGGCGGCGTGGAGAAGGCCGGCGAAGGCGTCGTCGTGGGAGTGATCGACACCGGCATCGCGCCGGAGCACCCCTCGTTCGAGGGCAAGAAGATCAAGAAGCAGAAGAAGCAGCAGAGCCGCCACAAGGGAAACCAGCCCTACACCGACGGCACCTACGTGTACTTCGACAAGTCGGACGGCGGTCAGTTCCAGGCCGCGATGGTCGAGGGCCAGGACTGGGATCACAGCGACTACTCCTCGAAGCTCATCGGCGGACAGTACTTCTTCGCCGGAGCGGAGGCCGCGGGCTTCGACTTCCAGTACGACTACCTGTCTCCGCGTGACGGCGACGGACACGGCTCGCACACCGCGAGCACGGCCGCCGGCAACTTCAAGGTGAAGGCCGAGGTCGAGGGCGTCGACTTCGGCACGATCTCCGGCGTCGCACCCGGCGCCAAGATCGCCGCGTACAAGGCCTGCTACGTGGGCCCCGACGTCACCGTCACCGACGACGACATCTGCGCACTGAGCGACCTCGTCTCCGCGATCGACCAGGCGGTCGCCGACGGCGTCGACGTCATCAACTACTCGATCGGCGGCGGGGCGGCGAGCACCGTCCTGGCACCGGAGGACATCGCGTTCTTCAACGCCGCGGCCGCCGGCGTGTTCGTCGCGACCAGCGCGGGCAACGACGGTCCCGATCCGGTCACCGCAGACCACGCCTCGCCCTGGTACACGACGGTCGCCGCATCGACCATCCCGACCTGGGAGGGCACCGTGCAGTTCGACGGGTTCGAGCAGGCCGGCGCCTCGGTGAGCGTGCCGTTCGGCGAGAGCGTCACCGGCCCGTCGATCTACGCCGGGGACGCCGCAGGCGCGGGGGCAGCCGTCACGGATGCGCAGCTCTGCCTGCCTGGCACCCTCGATCCTGCCAAGGTCGCCGGACACATCGTGGTCTGCGATCGCGGTGGCAACGCCCGCGCCGAGAAGTCGCAGGTCGTGAAGGATGCCGGCGGTATCGGCATGGTCCTCGTGAACGTTCCCGGCGGTGCCGACTCGCTCGACAACGACTTCCACGCCGTGCCCACCGTGCACCTGAACGCCGTGCACCGCGCGGCCGTGCTCGCATACGTCCAGGGCGGTGTCGATCGCCCCATCACCCTCGTCGGCGAGAACACCACGGGTGTGACCACCCCGACGCCGCAGATCGCCGGGTTCTCGAGCCGCGGACCGATGCTGGCCGACGGCAGCGATGTGATGAAGCCGGATGTCGCGGCTCCCGGCGTCGCGATCCTCGCGGCGACCGAGAACGCTCCGGGTGAGGAGCCGACCTTCGGCATCCTGTCCGGCACGTCGATGGCCTCGCCCCATGTGGCGGGTCTGGGCGCGCTGTACCTCGGGGAGCACCCGAAGGCGACGCCGGCCGAGATCAAGTCGGCGCTGATGACGACCGCCTATGACACCGTGCTCGCGGACGGCTCGAAGAACACGGATCCGTTCGAGCAGGGTGCGGGGCAGGTCGACCCGAAGCGGTACCTGAACCCCGGTCTGCTGTACCTCAACGGCGTGAAGGACTGGGCCGCGTTCCTGGACGGGAAGGGGCTGTCGGACTTCCCCGGCATCGACCCGATCGACGGCAGCGATCTGAACCAGGCGTCGATCTCGATCGGCTCCCTGACCAGCGCGCAGACCGTCACCCGCACGGTCACCTCGACCGAGAAGGGGACGTTCACGGCGAAGGCCTCGGTCCCCGGCGTGAACGTCAAAGTCACGCCGCAGCAGCTGAAGTTCGACCGCGCCGGTCAGACGAAGACCTTCACGGTCACGTTCGACAACGCCAGCGCCCCGGTGGAGCAGTGGGCCACCGGCACGCTCACCTGGACGAGTGCGAAGAACTCGGTCCGTTCGCCGATCGCGCTGTTCCCGGTCACGGCCGACGCTCCGGCGGAGGTCAGCGGCAGCGGCGTCGACGGCAGCACCGAGGTCGACATCACTCCCGGCCTCACCGGCGACCTCGCGCTCGGACTCTCGGGCCTGACGCCGTTCCAGCTGCTCACCGATCCGGACAACCCGGTCGAGGGGCACTCCGGCGACGAGAACTCGGGCGACGCGAACAAGGACGTGGCCTGGATCGTGGACGTGCCGGAGGGGACGACGCTCTCCCGGTTCGATCTCGACTCGTCCGACGACAAGGGCAGCGACCTCGACCTCACCGTGTACCGGGTGGTGAGCCCGGACGACCTGCAGTACTACCAGCGCTGGCGTTCGGCGACCGGCTCGGCGGACGAGCAGGTCACCATCCCGGCCCCGACCCCGGGGACGTACCTCGTGGTGGCGAACATCTACTCGACGACGGGTCCGACGACGTGGGACATGACCTACGCCAACGTGCTTCCCGACGGCGAGGGTGACCTCACCGCCACGCCGAACCCGATCGCCGCTGTGCGCGGACAGCAGACCTCGTACGAGCTCAGCTGGACCGGGCTGACCGCCGGCGCCCGTTACCTCGGGCTCGTGCAGTACGGCGACTCCGACGTCCGCACCGTCCTCACGGTCGACACCCCCGCCGCCCCCGTGGCGCCGGAGACCGAGGCGCCGAAGACGCCGGCACCGGAGACCGAGGCGCCGGAGACCCCGGCACCGGAGACTCCGGCTCCGCAGACCCCGGCACCCGAGGCATCACCGACGGATGCGCCTCCGACGAGTGCGCCGGAGACGGCGAAGCCGGAGTAGATCCTCCACACACACGACGCCCCGCGGCCTCCCTTCCGCGGGGCGTCGTCTGCGTGGTGCTCGGAAACAGGCGATCTCGCGGAAACAGGCCGATTCGTGAGGCAGCCGCCTGATGTGGCGGGAAGGCCTGATGCGGCGGGGCGAACGGACATCCCCGGCATCCGTTCATCGCGCCATCCGCGCCGCTCGTCGCAGCAACCGCGGCGAGCGGTCATGTCGAGAGCGGGATCTTCCTAGCGTGGGGGAACGCAATGTCGCGTATCCCGAGGAGATCCCCATGACCGCACCTTCGTCGCGCCGCCGCGACGGCGCCGGACTGGTCGACGACGACCCGATCATCGTCACCGACCCGACCCTCCCGCCCGTCGCCCTCAGCGAAGAGCACCACGAGAAGTCGAACCGCTGGACCCTGCCCAAGATCATCCTGTGGGCCGCCATCGCCCTGTTGGGTGCCGTCGCGTGGACCATGCTCGCCATCGTCCGCGGCGAGACCGTGAACGCGATCTGGTTCGTGTTCGCCGCCGTCTGCACCTACCTGATCGGGTACCGGTTCTACTCGAAGGTGATCGAGAAGTACATCACCCGACCCGATGACCGCCGGGCCACTCCGGCCGAGGTCAAGCAGGATGGCAAGGACTACGTCCCCACCGACCGGCGGGTGCTCTACGGCCACCACTTCGCGGCCATCGCCGGTGCCGGACCCCTCGTCGGGCCGGTGCTCGCGGCGCAGATGGGCTACCTCCCCGGCACGATCTGGATCATCGTCGGTGTCGTGCTCGCCGGTGCCGTGCAGGACTACACGGTCCTCTTCTTCTCGATGCGCCGCGGTGGCCGCACCATCGGCCAGATGGCCCGCCAGGAGCTCGGCAAGATCGGCGGCACCGCGGCGATCATCGCCTCGCTGCTCATCATGCTGATCATCGTCGCGATCCTCGCGCTCGTCGTCGTCAACGCCCTCGGCGAGAGCCCGTGGGGTGTGTTCTCGGTCGCGATGACCATCCCGATCGCGCTCTTCATGGGCGTGTACCTGCGCTACCTGCGTCCTGGCAAGGTGACCGAGGTCTCGATCATCGGCTTCGTGCTGCTCATGGCCGCGATCATCGGCGGCGGCTGGGTCGCCGGCACCGAGTGGGGCCAGGCGATCTTCCACCTCGACCGCACGACGATCGCCTGGGGCATCATCATCTACGGCTTCGTCGCCGCGGTGCTCCCGGTCTGGCTGCTGCTCGCTCCGCGCGACTACCTCTCGACGTTCATGAAGATCGGCGTCATCGTGATGCTCGCCGGCGCCATCGTCCTGGTCCGCCCGGAGATCTCCGTCCCCGCCGTCAGCATCTTCGGCGAGAACGGCATGGGGCCGGTGTTCGCCGGTCCGCTCTTCCCGTTCCTGTTCGTGACGATCGCCTGCGGGGCGCTGTCGGGCTTCCATGCCCTGATCGCCTCCGGGACCACGCCGAAGCTCATCGAGAAGGAACGCCAGACGCGCTTCATCGGCTACGGCGGCATGCTCATGGAGTCCTTCGTCGCGATCATGGCGCTCGTCGCCGCGATCTCGATCGACCAGGGCATCTACTTCGCCATGAACGCGCCATCCGCCGCCACCGGGGGCACGGTCGAAGGAGCAGTGGCCTTCGTGAACTCGCTGGGCCTGACCGGGGTGAACCTGACCCCGGAGATGCTCACGAGCACGGCGACCATGGTCGGCGAGGAATCGGTCGTCTCCCGCACCGGTGGCGCCCCCACCCTGGCTCTCGGCCTCGCGCACATCATGCAGCAGGCTCTCGGCGGTCAGGCGCTCATGGCGTTCTGGTACCACTTCGCCATCATGTTCGAGGCGCTGTTCATCCTCACGGCCGTGGATGCCGGTACCCGTGTCGCCCGCTTCATGCTGCAGGACTCGATCGGCGCCTGGTTCCCCAAGTTCCGCGACGTCTCCTGGCGTCCAGGGGTGTGGATCTGCACCGCGATCATGGTGGCAGGCTGGGGAGCGATCCTCATCCTCGGCGTCACCGACCCGCTCGGCGGCATCAACACGTTCTTCCCGCTGTTCGGCATCGCGAACCAGCTGCTCGCCGCGATCGCGCTCGCCGTGGTGCTCGCGATCGTCGCCAAGCGCGGCCGCAGCTACGTCAAGTGGCTGTGGATCATCGCGCTGCCGCTCGCGTTCACCGCCGTGGTGACGGTCACCGCATCGCTCTACAAGATCTTCTCGCCGGTGCCGGCGATCGGATACTGGGCGAATCACTTCCGCTACCTCGAGGCCCTCAACACGGGCGACACCGCGCTCGGCGAGCCCGAGGTGCTCCAGGCCGTCATCCGCAACACCGCGGTGCAGGGGACGCTGTCGATCATCTTCGTGACCCTCGCGATCATCGTCATGGTCGCGGCGGTGATCGTCACGATCCGGGCGATCCGCGACGGCGGCGGCGAGAACACCGAGGAACCGCCCGTGCCCTCGCGCCGCTTCGCACCAGCAGGCTTCCTGCCCAGCGCCGAGGAGCGGGAGCTGGAGAAGCAGTGGGAGCCCATCCTTGCCGACGAACGCGCGGCGTCGCGGCACTGAGATGACCCACACGATGGATCGGACGGATGCCGCCGCCACCCCGCTGCGGGCGCTGCTGAGCGCTCTCGGCCGGGTCGGCCGCGGCATCCGCTGGTACATGACGACCCTGATGGGCGACACCGCGTACTCCACGTACGTCGCCCATCATCGGCGTCATCACCCCGACGAAGAGCCGATGACGGAGCGGCGGTTCTGGCGCGAGCGGATGGACGACCAGGACCGCAACCCCGGTGCCCGCTGCTGCTGACCCTTCGACGAGCTCAGGGCCCTTCGACAGGCTCAGGGACCCAAGGTGGGTCGCTGAGTCTGTCGAAGCGGCGGGTCGCGGTGGTGGGTCGCTGAGCCTGTCGAAGCGGCGGGTCGCGGGTGGTGGGTCGCTGAGCCTGTCGAAGCGGCGGGACGCGATGCCTAGGCTGAGGTCATGACCGACGTCGTTCTCGCTGCGATCCTCGGCGTGCTCGGCGGTGTCGTCCTCTCCGTGCTTCTGCTGCTGGCTCGTCGACTCGCGCGTGGTGCCGCCGACCTGGGCAGCGAGGCCGAACGCGCCGCACTCACGGCGCTCCACCAGGCCAGTCTCGCCGCCCCGCATCTGCGCGCGGGGCTCTCCTCGCCCGATGTCGTCAAGGCCGCCCGGCACCTGCGGGTGCTGTTGGGAAGCGCCGCCGTGGCGATCGTGGCGGCGGATGACACGGTGTCGTTCGACGGCCCCTCCGACGGGCTGGAGTCGGCCGCGGTCCGCATCGCGTCGCAGGTCAGGGCCTCCCGTCGCCGACAGGTGTTCCCCGCGTCGGGACGAGACGACGACCTGGAGGCGGTCGGGGCTCCGATCCTCGTCGACGGAACCGTGGCGGGTGTGGTCGTCGCCTTCGCCGCCCCCGTGCGGGCGGCGCTCGTCCGCGCGGCCGAGGAGGTGGCGGACTGGTGCGCCGCTCAGGTCGAGCTCGGTGGGCTCGACGCGTCGCGCACCCAGCTGGCCGAGGCGGAGCTGCGGTCGCTGCGCGCACAGATCTCGCCGCACTTCATCTACAACGCCCTCACGGCGATCGCCTCGTTCGTGCTCACCGACCCCGCCCGCGCGAGGGAGCTCGTCCTCGAGTTCGCGGACTTCACGCGATACTCCTTCCGCAGGCAGGGCGAGTTCACGACGCTCGCCGAGGAGCTGGGCAGCATCCACTCCTACCTCGAACTCGAGCGGGCGCGATTCGGCGACCGGCTGCGGGTGACGCTGCAGATCGCTCCGGAGACCCTCGCGACGGTGATCCCGTTCCTGTCGGTCCAGCCGCTCGTGGAGAACGCCGTCCGTCACGGCCTCGAGCCGGGCGAAGGGGGAGGCGAGATCCGCATCGCCTCGAGAGACGACGGCACGCACACCGAGATCACCGTCGAGGACGACGGCGTGGGCATGGATCCCGAGGGGCTGCGGGTCACCCTCACCGCCGGAGACGACGGCCTGCACGTCGGGCTCCGCAACGTCGACACGCGGCTGCGCCAGCTCTACGGCGGCGACGGCGGCCTCGTGGTCGAGACGAACACCGACGCGGGCACGCTGGTCCGCCTGCGGGTGCCGAAGTCGCAGCCGCAGCATGACCCTGGCGCGGAGGGACTCGCATGACGACGGGCGAGGTGATCGCGTGATCGACGTGCTCGTGGCGGACGACGAGCAGCCGGCGCTGGACGAGCTCGTGCACCTGCTGCGTACGGATGCGCGCATCGGCGAGATCCTCACCGCGTCCTCCGGCGCGGAGGCGCTGCGGCTGCTGTCCGAGCGCGCCGTGCGGATCGCCTTCCTCGACATCCACATGCCGCGACTCACCGGCACCGAGCTCGCCCGAGCGCTGCTCACTCTGGCGGAGCCGCCCGCCGTGGTGTTCGTCACCGCGGACGACGCCAAGGCCGTGGAGGCGTTCGAGCTCCGCGCGGCGGATTATCTGCTCAAGCCCGTGCGCGTGCAGCGTCTGCGTCAGGCGGTCGACAGGGCGATCGAGCTCGCCGACGCCGCGACCCCCGGTGATGACGAGATGCTGCCGGTGACGGTCGGCTCGGTGGTGCGCTTCGTGCGCCGGAGCGACGTCCGCTGGGTGCAGGCGCAGGGGGACTACTCGCGGTTGCACACGGGCGAGGGCGCAGGGCACCTGGTGCGCATCCCGATCTCCGAGCTGGAGGCGCGGTGGGCCGAGGTCGGGTTCCTGCGCATCCATCGGTCGTCGCTGGTGCGCACGGCGGCCGTGACTGCTGCCCGGCTCTCCGGTGCGGAGCCCGCGGTCACGATCGACACCGTGTCGCTGCCGGTCAGTCGGCGGCTCGTACCGGCGGTGCGAGAGGCGCTCCTGCGCGGGGAGAGTGCGGGATGACGGAGAAGCCGAAGCGCGTGCGCGTGACCGCCGACCTCCCCGATCGGCGGTCGGCCCCCTTCACCCGCGGCATCGCGCTCCCGGGCGCACCGGTGGATGAGGCAGACGCCGTCTATGCCAGGGCCCTGATGCGCAGCCAACTCCGGCTTGCGCTCGGCACCGTCGCCGGATTCGTGGTCGTGGTGATCGCCCTGACTCTCGCGATCGCCCTCATCCCGCAGATCGGCGAGGTGCTGGTGTGGGGACTGCCGCTGTCGTGGTTGCTCCAGGCCTATGCGTTCTACCCGATCATCCTCGTCTTCGGGGTGCTGTACGTCCGCACAGCCGCCCGCAACGAGCGTCGCTACCGCGCGCTCCGGGACCGCGAATGAACGCGGTCCTCGACCTCATCGGGGTCGCCCTCGTCATCGTCGCGACACTGCTCATCGGCGTCTACGGTCTGCGCATCTCCCGGACGACCG
The DNA here is from genome assembly GCF_008868005.1 of Microbacterium algeriense. Taxonomy (GTDB): domain Bacteria; phylum Actinomycetota; class Actinomycetes; order Actinomycetales; family Microbacteriaceae; genus Microbacterium; species Microbacterium algeriense. Next base: position 492,767 of record NZ_WAAO01000003.1, on the reverse strand, counting down.
GAGACTTCTTCGTCGCCTCCCGCACGGTGCGCCCGGTGTGGAACGCCTCGGCGATCAGCGGAGAGTACCTCTCGGCCGGAACCTTCCTCGGGCTGTCCGGGCTCGTGCTGCTGGACGGCGCCCGCGGCTTCTGGTTCCCGATCGGGTACGCCGCCGGATACCTCCTCGTGCTCGCCTTCGTCGCCGCCCCGCTGCGTCGCAGCGGGGCCTACACGATCCCCGATTTCATGGAGGCCCGGCTGGAGTCGGTCACGGCTCGGAGGGTGACCAGCATCGCGGTGCTCGTCATCGGCTGGCTGTACATCGTGCCGCAGCTGCACGGCGCAGGGATCACCCTGCTCGTCGTGGCCGGTCTGCCGGAGTGGGTCGGGGCCGTGACCGTGGCGGTCCTCGTCGCGGCTGCGGTCGCCGCCGGTGGCATGCGCGCCATCACGTACGTGCAGGCGTTCCAGTACTGGCTCAAGCTCACGGCTCTGCTCGTGCCCGTGGTGTTCATCGCGTTCGCGCTCAGCGGCGGGCCCCACGATTTCGATCCCGAGCTGGTGTTCCCGGTCGAGGCCGGACCGTCGGGGTTCGACGCCTACGAGACGGCGTCGCTCCTGCTCGCCCTGCTCCTGGGGACGATGGGTCTGCCGCACGTGCTGGTGCGCTTCTACACGAGCCCGACCGGGGTGTCGGCGCGACGGACCACCGTCATCGTCATCGGCATGGTCAGTGCGTTCTATGCCGTGTCGAGCACCATGGGGCTCCTGGCGCGCATCGCGGCCCCCGACCTCGCGGCGCCCGGCGTGGCCGACACGGTGGTCCTGCTGCTGCCATCGCGCGTCTTCCCGGGGGTGCTCGGCGAGCTGCTGACCGCGCTCATCGTGGCGGGCGCGTTCGCGGCCTTCCTGGCGACCTCGGCCGGACTCGTGGTCTCCCTCGCCGGCGTCATCAGCCAGGACGTGTTCTCCGGGTCGGTGCGCTCCTTCCGGGTGTCGGCCGTGCTGTGCGCGCTCGTCCCTCTCGCCGTGGCGCTGCTCACGGCCCCGGCGGGCCTCGGCTCGAGTGTCGGCGTGGTGTTCGTGTTCGCCGCATCGACGCTGTCGCCCGTGGTGCTGCTGGGCGTGTGGTGGCGGGGTCTGACGGCGCGGGGAGCGGTGGCCGGGATGGTCTCCGGCGGTGTCGCGACCGGGCTCGCGCTGCTCGTGCACGCGGCGGTCGGGGGAGTGGGAGTGGCCGCGCCCTATCTCGCGCAGCCTGCCGCGTGGACGATACCGCTCGCCACCGGCATCACGGTGGTCGTGTCACTCGTCGATCCGCGGGGCCCGTCCCCCCGGACCGAGCGCTTCCTCGCGCGAGTGCACACCCCCGAGCGCGGCTGACCCGGACCCCGACCGCCGGTCCCGGGAGCGTATGGAGGCAGGCGGGATGGGGAGGGAGGGGTCAGAGCTTGCGGGAACGGGGCATGAGGCGGACGGGCGGGAGCGGAGGAGCCGGGATGCGCACGTCGTGACCGGGGACCACCCCGAAGCGGTCGGATGCGGCCTCCCACTCCTCGCGCGCGGCGGCGATCTCGTCATGCGTGCGTCCGGCGAAGTTCCACCACATCACGATGTCGTCCTCGAAGGGCTCGCCGCCGAGCAGGAACAGCAGGGCGCCCTCTCTGCTGGACACCTCGACCTCCTCGCGCGAGTCGCCGAGGTACAGCAGTCCGTTGCGGTCCAGGGGATGCTCCGCCACCACCGCGTCTCCCTCGACGAGCATCAGTGCGTGCTCCCAGTCCGGCCGCAGCGGCAGCCGCACGCGGGAACCCGGGGCGAGCACGACCTCGGCGCCGACGATCGGGGTGTGCACGGTGGCGGGCGACAGCACGCCGGCGAAGTCGCCCAGGACCACCGTGACCTCGGCATCCGCTCCCTCTGCGGCGGGAACGGTCAGCCCCGGAAGCTCCGTGTGCCTCTCGAAGCCGGCCGCACCGTGTCTGGCCGCGTCGGGGAGCACCACCCAGAACTGCAGGGCGTCCAGCGGGATCGGGTCCTCGCCGATCGAGTACTCCGAATGCGAGATGCCGTTGCCCGCCGTCATCAGGTTCAGCTGGCCGCGTCGGAGGTCGGCGTCGCTGCCGAGCGAGTCGCGGTGCCGGATCTCTCCCACGAGCGGCCAGGTCACGGTCTGCAGACCGATGTGCGGATGCGGTTCCACGCGCATCCGGGTATCGGCCGGTCCGAAGCGGTCGAGGAAGCACCAGGCGCCGATCGTCGGCAGGTTGCGGTGCGGCAGCGCCCGCAGCACGTTCATGCCGCGCACACCGCCGAGCGGCACCTCACGCGGCTCGAGGATGAGGCGGTGCTGCCCGATCATTCCGCCCGGCCCGTCGGATCCTCGGCGACCGAGCCGCCGTGACCGGACGGCGACTTCGGCCAGCGGATCTCGGCGCCGGGGACGTCGTGCGTCTCGAGGTACTTCGCAATGTACGGGCACAGGGGGACGATCGCCTCACCGCGCCCGACGGCATCCGCCAAGGCCTCGGACGCGAGCTTGCCCGCCAGGCCCTGGCCCTGGAACGCCGGGTCGATCTCGGTGTGGAGGAAGCGGATGGATCCGGGACGCAGGTCGAACGCCGCGAAGCCGGCGAGCACGTCGTCGGAGCGGATCTCGAAGCGCGAGTCTTCGTCGTTGCGGGTCACGGTGATGTCGGTCATCGGCTGCTCCTTCTGCGTGTGCCTCCCAACCTACGCCCGCGCGCGCGGGCGGGGGGCGGTCCCGGCACCGGACGCTGTGGATGACACGCCGCCCGCGTCGGCGGGGGTCGTTACGCTGGAGGCATGCCGCAGACTCCCCGTGACCCGTACGAAGGATGGGTCCCTGAGCCTGACGGATGGGTCCCTGAGCCTGTCGGATGGGTCCCTGAGCCTGTCGAAGGGTACGACGACGGCTGGGAGTCCTCATACCCGCCGGAGCCCATGGACTGGGAGCCGCAGGGGGCCGGCTTCGAGCCCCCGCTCGACTGGGGGCAGGGCCCCGTCACCGCCGTCGACTCGCCCGCCACCGCGCGCCCGCCCGTCGAGCGCCGCGCGACGCCGAGCCGCTATCCGACCGCACGCGAGGCGCTGCACACCGTCTTCGGCTATGACGACTTCCGCGGCGATCAGGCCGACATCGTCGAGCAGGTCATCTCCGGCGGAGACGCCGTCGTGCTGATGCCGACCGGCGGCGGCAAGAGCATCACGTATCAGGTGCCTGCGCTCGTGCGCGAGGGCACGGGGCTCGTCATCAGCCCGCTCATCGCGCTCATGCACGATCAGGTCGACGCGCTCCGGGCCAACGGCGTCAATGCCGCGTACCTCAACTCGACCCAGGCGATCGACGAGCGGCGGGAGGTCGAGCGGGCCTATGTCGCCGGCGAGCTCGACCTCATCTACGTCGCCCCCGAGCGGCTCTCCAGCCCGCAGACCACGGCGCTGCTGCAGCGTGGAACGCTCAGCGTGATCGCGATCGACGAGGCGCATTGCGTGTCGCAGTGGGGCCACGACTTCCGGCCCGACTACCTCGCGCTGGGAGATCTGGGGGAGCGGTTCCCGGGTGTTCCGCGCATGGCGCTCACCGCGACGGCGACGCGGGCCACGCACAAGGAGCTCACCGAGCGGCTGCGGCTCGACACGGCGAAGCACTTCGTCGCGAGCTTCGACCGCCCGAACATCCAGTACCGCATCGTGCCCAAGGTCGATCCGCGCAAGCAGCTCGTGCAGTTCATCCGCTCCCAGCCGGAGGGCGCTGCCGGCATCGTGTACGCGCTGAGCCGCAAGTCCGTCGAGCAGACGGCCACGTATCTCGCCGCCCAGGGGCTCGACGCCCTGCCGTATCACGCGGGTCTCCCGGCGGAGGTGCGCGCGACCAACCAGTCCCGGTTCCTGCGCGAGGACGGTGTGGTCATGGTCGCGACCATCGCGTTCGGCATGGGCATCGACAAGCCCGATGTCCGCTTCGTCGCTCACATCGACCTGCCGAAGTCCGTCGAGGGGTACTACCAGGAGACCGGCCGTGCCGGTCGTGACGGCGAACCCTCGGTGGCGTGGATGGCGTACGGGCTCGGCGATGTGGTGCAGCAGCGCCGGCTCATCGACCAGAGCCCTGGCGACCGCACGTTCAAGATGCGGATGGGGCAGCACCTCGACGCGATGCTCGCGCTGTGCGAGACGGTCGAGTGCCGCCGACAGAACCTGCTGGGCTACTTCGGGCAGGAGTCCGCGCCCTGCGGCAACTGCGACACGTGCCTCGACGACACCGAGACCTTCGACGGGCTCGTGCCCGCCCAGAAGCTGCTCTCGACGATCGTGCGGCTCAAGCGCGAGCGCAACCAGGCGTTCGGCGCCGGGCACCTGATCGACATCCTCCGCGGGGCCTCGGCCGAGCGCATCAGGCAGCAGGGTCACGACAAGCTGGCGACCTACGGCATCGGCAACGACCTCTCGGATCAGGACTGGCGCAGCGTCGTCCGGCAGCTCCTCGCCAGAGGGATCCTCGTCGCGCAGGGCGACTACGGCACGCTGGCTCCCGGCGAGCTGGCGGCCGGGGTGCTGCGTGGCGAGACGGCTGTACCTCTGCGCAAGGACACGATCGGCCGGCCCGCCTCCTCTTCGCGGGCGCGCAAGGCGAGTGCTGCGGATGCTCTGGACGCCGGGGACCGCGGGCTGTTCGAGGCGCTGCGCGCCTGGCGTGCCGAGACCGCCCGGGAGCAGGGGGTCCCGGCGTACATCGTGTTCGGCGACGCCACGCTCCGCGCGCTCGCGGAACATCGACCGAGCTCTCTCGCCGACCTCGACGGCATCACCGGCATCGGTGCGAAGAAGCGCGAGGCCTACGGCGAGGGCGTCCTCGCGGTGATCGCCGCCGCCTGACCGTCGCGCGTGCTCAGCGCGGCGGGAGCACGTCGTCGAAGTGCGCCTGCAGGTGCGCGGCGACGTCGACCGCGCCCCGGTCGTACAGCCACTGGTACTGCAGACCGTCCCACATCGCGATCAGCCAGACGGCTTCGTGCGCGGGGTCGCGGTGCGCCGGCAGGTCGCCGTCGCGCTGGGCGAGCTCGAACAGGGTGGTGAAGTAGTCGATCGTGTTCGCGAACCGCGTCCGGAAGTAGGCGTGGGCGGGGTGCGTGGTCGGAACCGCCTCGCACGACAGGACGGCGTACACCTCGATCAGCCCTGGCTCCTCCCGCGCGCTGTGCGCGGCACCGCCGGGGATCCCGCGCAGCAGCTCCGCGGCGGAGGCGGCGCCGGCGACGGACTGGTTGTCGTTGATCGCGCTGTCCCTCTCGGCGAGGACGGCACTGAGCAGCAGCTCCTTGGAGGAGTAGTGGTGCAGCAGGGTCGACTTCGATACGCCGACGGCGGTCGCGATGTCCCGAAGACTCGTGTCGCCGTATCCGTCGCGGGAGAACAGGCGCATCGCATCCGCGACGATCTGCGTGCGGCGTCGGCGGCCCACCGCGTAGCCGGGGTCGGATTCGGGGACGGCGGCGACGGGCAGCTCCGGGAGCGGGCCGGCGGGTGCGTCGAGCTCGGGCGTCGGGTCATCGTCGGGGTCTCGCCAGGCGAGCGGTGACGCCCACAGGTTCTCCCGGTCCTCGAGCATCTCGACGACGTCCACCCGGTCGGGGAGATACTGCGAGATCAGCTGCAGGCCGTCCCATCCGGCCGTGTGCCGCACCGTCTCGCCACGGACGTCGCGATCGGCCGCGATCACCCCGTGATCCTGTGCATCCTGCAGGACGTCGACGCTCAGCGCCCGCAGGCGGCAGTAGCGTTCGCGCATCCGGTCGTGCGCGGGGTGCCCGGGCGCCGACGCCTCACCGGTGAGGGCGGCGAACAGCTCGAGGTACCCCTCGGTGCGGGCGTTGCGCGCGGCGAGGGCGGCGAACACCAGCTCTCCCGGCTCCGAGGCGGCCGCGATCGCGCTGAACACCGTCTCGTTCTCGGCCTCGAGCTCCGCGACGACCTCGGCGAGCAGGTCGTCCTTCGAGGCGAAGTGGCCCAGCAGTCCGGGGTGGCTGACCGACGCGGCGGCCGCGATGTCCCGGAGCGAGGTCGAGCGATAGCCGCGGGTGACGAACAGCTCGTGCGCGGCGGAGAGGATGCGCTGCCGGGTGGCGGCGGCGCGAGCCTGCCGCGAGCCGGCCGGTGCCGTCGTCGTCATCGCATCCTCCTCCCGCATCCTATCCTCGCTCATTACCAAGCGGTCTAATTTCAGTTACCAAGCGGTCGAGATTCGTGTATGGTCATCCCAGAACCGCATCGCCCGAAGATGTGCGGTGAATCGAAAGGACTGTCATGACAGAGCTGTCATCCGCCGCTGCCGCGGCCGCGGTCGGAACCACGGGCTTCAAGGCCCCGGGGACCACGCCGTCGAAGACCCCGCGCGGGTACACGCCGGGTCTCGCCGCCGTCAATTTCGGCGTGTACCTCGCCCTGCTCACCCCGGTGATGGTGTCCATGGCCTTCAAGGTCCAGCACATCGATCCCGTGAACACCGAGGGGAGCCTCGGCCTGGTGATGGGCGTCGGCGCGATCTTCGCCCTCGTCGCGAACCCGCTCGTCGGGCGACTGTCCGACCGCACCACATCGCGCTGGGGCATGCGTCGTCCCTGGATCCTGGGCGGCGCAATCGTCGGGCTCGGCGGTTTCGTCCTCATCGGCGCGGCGACGTCCGTCTGGATGGTGCTGCTCTCGTGGTGCCTCGTGCAGACGGCCATGAACGCCGTGCTCGCCGCAGCGAACGCCACCCTGCCCGACCAGGTTCCCGTCTCCAGCCGCGGCAAGGTGTCCGGCATCATCGGCATCACGACCCCGATCGGCATCCTCGCCGGCAGCTTCCTGGTGAACTTCCTTCCCGGTGACTTCGAGCGCTTCGTCGTGCCCGGCGTCATCGCGCTGATCCTGGTCGTCGTCTTCGTCCTGACCCTCAAGGACCGCCGCCTCACCGAGAAGCCCGCCGAGAAGTTCACGATCGGGATGTTCTTCGGCTCGTTCGTGTTCAACCCGCGCAAGCACCCCGACTTCGGCTGGACCTGGCTCACCAAGTTCTTCGTGATGTTCGGCTACGCCGGCATCGCCACCTTCCTCCCGCTGTACCTGGTCACCAAGTTCGGCCTCGACGAGCAAGGGGCCGTCGGCATCATCCTCGCCGCCAACCTCGCCTCGATGGCGGCGATGGCGATCTCCTCCCCGCTCGGCGGCTTCCTCTCCGACAGGATCGGCAAGCGCCGTCCGTTCGTCGCCGTCGCCGGAGTCATCATGGTGGTCGGTCTGGTCATCCTCGCCATCGCCCCCGACGTCACGACCGTCATCATCGCGCAGGCGATCATCGGTCTCGGCGCCGGATCGTTCCTCTCGGTCGACCTCGCCCTCGCGACAGAGGTGCTGCCGAACCCCGACGACGTGGCGAAGGACCTCGGCGTGCTGAACATCGCCAACGCCCTGCCGCAGTCGATCGCCCCGGCCATCGCCCCGGGCATCATCGCGATCGGGGCGGCAACGCCGCTCGGCGGCTACACCACGTGGTACCTGTTCGGTGCGCTCGTCGCGCTGGCGGGCGCCGTGCTCGTCTACCGCATCAAGGGAGTCAAGTGACCATGACCGAGACCACCATCGCCCGCCCGTGGCTCGACACCGACCTCTCGGTCGACGAGCGGGTGCAGCTGCTGCTCGACGCCATGACGATCGAGGAGAAGGCCGGACTCTTCTTCCACACCATGATCGCGATCGGCGATCTGGAGGAACCCAACCCGGTGTTCGCGACGCCGTCGGCGCGGGAGTTCCTCGAATCCAAGCGGATGACGCACTTCAACCTGCTCGGCGGCGCGCCCAGCGGTCGGGAGATCGCCGCGTGGCACAACGCGCTGCAGCGCCTCGCCGCCTCCACGCGGCTCGGCATCCCGGTGACGCTCTCGACCGACCCGCGGCACTCGTTCAGCGAGAACCCCGGCGCGTCGATCCTCGCCGGTCCGTTCTCGCAGTGGCCGGAGACCCTCGGTCTCGCCGCGACCCGCGATGAGGAGCTCGTCGAGCGCTTCGCCGACATCGCCCGCCAGGAGTACACGGCCGTCGGGTTGCGGGTCGCCCTGCACCCGCAGGTCGACCTCGCGACGGAGCCGCGGTGGGCACGGCAGACCGCGACCTTCGGGGAGGACGCCGAGCTCGCCGGGCGTCTCGGCGCGGCGTACATCCGGGGGTTCCAGGGGGAGTCCTTCGGGCCCGGTTCGGTGTCGACCATGACCAAGCACTTCCCCGGGGGTGGTCCGCAGAAGGACGGCGAGGATCCGCACTTCCCCTACGGTCGCGAGCAGGTCTATCCTGGCGGCGAGTTCGAGCTTCACCTGAAGCCGTTCGAGGATGCGCTCGCCGCGGGTACCCGGCAGATGATGCCGTACTACGGGATGCCCGTCGGCACGGAGTACGAGGAGGTGGGCTTCGGCTTCAACAAGTCCGTGATCACCGGGCTGCTGCGCGAGCGCTACGGATTCGACGGTCTGGTCTGCACCGACTGGGGCCTGATCAGCGATTCCGAGATCTTCGGCCAGCCCTTCCCCGCCCGCGCCTGGGGCGTCGAGGACCTGACGCCCCGAGAGCGGATGAAGAAGGTGCTGGATGCCGGCGTCGACCAGTTCGGCGGAGAGGCGAACCCGGAGCTGCTGCTCGAGCTCATCGCCGACGGCGAGGTCCCCGAAGAGCGACTCGACATCTCGGCTCGACGCATCCTGCGCGAGAAGTTCGAGCTGGGCCTGTTCGACGATCCCTTCGTGGATGAGGATGCGGCCGACGAGATCGTGGGCCGTGCGGACTTCCGTGCCGCAGGGGAGGAGGCGCAGCGCGCCTCGATCACCGTGCTCGCCAACGACGACGTGCTGCCCTTCCCGCCCGGGCGGAAGCTCTACGTCGAGGGGATCGACGCCGATGTCGCGGCCGCCTTCGGGCAGGTCGTGGACACGCCGGCAGAGGCCGACCTCGCGATCCTGCGGTTGCAGGCTCCGTTCGAGGAGCGCGCGACGATGTTCGAGAACTTCTTCCACGCGGGTTCCCTGGAGTTCTCGGAGGCGGTGATCGCGCACGTCCGTGAGGTCGCGGCCGCCGTTCCCACGGTGGTCGACGTGCTCGCCGACCGTCCGCCGATCCTCACCCCGATCGCGGGGGTCGCGGCAGCGCTGACCGTGAACTGGGGTGCATCGGCCCCGGCGCTGCTCGACGTCCTGAGCGGTGCCTCGCCGGCACGGGGCGCGCTGCCCTTCGACCTCCCGCGCTCGATGGCCGCCGTCGAGGCGTCGCGCCCCGACGTGCCGTTCGACACCGCCGACCCGCTGTTCCGATTCGGCCACGGGCTCGCGCTGTAGCCGTCGGACCCCTCGAACCGCCTCGCCGACTCCGGTCTGCGGGGCGGTTCTGTCGTCGCCGCCCGGTCAGACGATGGCGGAATGTCTCGTGGGGAGCCCCTCGTGGATGGATTTCTGGACAAGTGCTGGACATATCCCGTGGAGCACCGTAATACTGTCTCCAACATCGCTCGGCCGACACCTGTCGACCCGTGGGGGGGCCTTGTGACGCGGAAGATCGCATCACTCGGGAGTAGCGAATGGAACAGCTGGACAGCAGGACTCTGCAAAGACGCAGAGCCATGGGCGGGACCATCGCCGGCATGACCGTCGGCGCCGTGGTCCTCGCCAGTGCATTGATGCCGACGGCGGCGAACGCGCTGGATGCGGCGAATCCGAACGATCCGTCGGTCGCGCAGGGGCAGATCATCCAACTGCCGGCTCCGCTGCTCGGCGGGCTCGACATCGCGGCGCTGGGCCACACGCGGACCAGCAATCCCGCGGCGCCGGGTTCGGAGCTCGGCGGTCTCAACCTGGCTCTGCTCGAGGCGCTGAGCATCGACGTCGGCACGCTGAACATCCCGCTGCTGACCGACGGCACCTCACCCGGTCTGCTGCAACTGGGCGACCTGGGCGCCACCCAGAGCTTCAGCGCCTCGCCCACTCAGACGACGTCGACCGCATCCTCGGGGACGATCACCTCGGGCGGCGCGATCGACACCGGCGCCATCGACGGCAGCACCGATCCCGCGACGCTCGAGCTCACCGACCTGTTCGATCAGCTGGCTGTCGCGGGGCTCACCGACGCCGTCCTCGACCAGGCCTCGGTCGGCATCGGCGCACTCGCGTCCCGCGCCGAGTCCAACGCCGGGACCGCCACCTCGGAGTACCGCATCGCGGACCTGAACCTCGACCTGCACAGCAACCTCGTCGCCGGCCTGTCGACCACGCTCGCCGCGGCGATCCAGGGCACCGTCACGCCTGTCAGCGACCTCGCCGGACCCGGCGGTGCCCTGACCGCACTGACGACGACGCTCGTGGACACGATCAACGCGATCCCGGATGTGCCGCTCGTCGCGGCCTTCGAGGCGACCGGCGGAACCGTCTCGATCGCCGGCCTCGACACGGTCGGACAGACCGTCGCGAGCGAGGTGCTGCTGCAGCCGCTCGAGAACACGACAGGATCGGTGATCGTCAACCTCAGCACGGGAACGATCTCCGTCGACCTGGCGCGGATCCTCGTCGAGACGGGGGCGGGAGCGGACCTCAACTCCCTGCCCGCGAACACCCCGGTGCTCTCGGCGACGACGATCGCCGCCATCCAGCAGGGGATCACCTCGGCGCTCACGGGCACGCATCCCAACAGCCTCAACGGCAAGGTCTCCTCGATCCTCGCGACGACGCTGGACGCGCTGCAGGTCACGCTCGCGGTCGGGGTGGATCTCACGGTGCCGCTCACCGGGACGCCGCTCGTCTCCGGCGATGTGACGGTCATCGGATCGCTCGCGCAGTTCGCGGGCACCGCGACTCCCGTCCCGGCCGTCACGACCGACATCACCCTCGCCGGGCTCAACCTCGGGGTGCTGTTGAACCCCGTGGTCAGCGCCGTCACCACGGCCGTCGCGACGACCACCGGTCCTCTCGTCGACACGGCGCTCACGAGCGTGATCCCGCTCGTCCAGCCGGCGCTCGCCGCCCTGACCGGCCCGGTGCTCACGACGCTCGACCCGGTGCTCCAGGGTGTGCTCTCCGGGGTGGCGACCATCACGATCAACGAGCAGCCGGCGACGGGGGACATCCCCGGCGACAGCTTCACGGTGCGTGCGCTCGCGATCGACCTGCTCCCCGCCGTCGGCGGCGGGGTCGCCCTCGACCTCGGCTCCTCCACGGTGAAGGCCGCAGCCGCGGCCGTCGCCGCGATCGATGCGGCGGCGACGGTGCAGGCCGGGACGAGCCTCGCCGTCAACGGTTCCGGATGGCCGGCGACGACCCAGGTGTCGGTGCAGCTGACCGCTCCGGGCGGCGGGAACGTCGGCGCGCCGGTCACCGCGACGACGGACGCTGCCGGTGGCTTCACGCTCGCCTACCCCGTCCCGTCATCCGCGACGCCGGGTGCCGGATACACCGTCACCGCGACGGCGGGCACGACCACGGCCACCGACACGACGGAGGTCATCGCGGCCGCGACCGTGGATGCGGCTCCCACGGTGCAGGCGGGAACGGACCTCGCCGTCTCCGGCGCCGGCTGGCCGGCCGCCACCCCGGTGTCGGTGCAGCTGACGGCACCCGGCGGCGGGGACATCGGCGCACCGGTGCTCATGACGACCAACGCCTCGGGCGTGTTCACCGGGTCGTATCCGGTCCCGGCCGGAACGCCCGCCGGGACGGGCTACACCGTGACGGCGTCGGTCGACACGCAGACAGCGACCGACACGACGGAGGTCACCGCGGCGCCTGCCACGGCGACCGTCGACGCGGCGGCGACGGTCGAAGCAGGCACCGACCTTCCCGTCTCCGGCGCGAACTGGCCCGCGAACACCGTGGTGACCGTGCAGCTCACGGCTCCGGGTGGTGGCCTCATCGGCACCCCGCAGACGGCGACGACCAACGGGCTCGGCGTCTTCTCGATCGACTACCCCGTCCCCGCCGGCACGCCCGCCGGAACCGGCTACACGATCGCGGCCACCGCGGGTACGCAGACCGCGACGGACACGACCGAGGTCACCGCGGCACCGGTCGTCGTCGACGCCGCAGCTCAGGTCCCCGCGGGCACCAACCTCGCCGTCACCGGCTCTGGCTGGCCGGCGAACTCCTCGGTGTCGCTGCAGCTGACCGCTCCGGGCGGCGGGAACGTCGGCGGTCCGGTGACCGCCACGACCGACGCGTTCGGCGCCTTCACGGCGAACTACCCGGTGCCGGCCGACACGGCCCCTGCTGCCGGCCACACCTTGACCGCGACGGCGGGCGCCGCAACCGCGACCGACACGACCGAGGTCACCGCGGCTGATCCGGCTGGCGTCAACACGAACGCGGCGGCTTCGGCATCCGCGTCGGCCGATGCGACGGCGGACGGTGATCCCTCGGCGCAGGCCGCCGCGGAAGCAGCCGCGCTCGCCGACGCGACGTCGGCCGCCTCGGCGGCAGCGACCGCGGATGCCACCGCGGCGGCGCAGGCCGCGGCGACGACCGACGCCTCCACGACCGCCTCGACCGATGTGACGTCGACCGCGAACGCCTCGGCGGCGGTCGCGGCGCAGGCGGCGGCGCAGGCGGACGCGTCCGACGACGTGAACGCGGCGGCCTCGGCTGCTGCCGAAGCGAACTCGGCGGCATCGTCCGAAGCGGCCGCGACCACGGATTCCTCGACGGATGCCTCTGCGGAGGCATCGGCCAACACCAATGCCGCGGCCTCGGCCTCTGCGTCGGCCGACGCCGATGCCTCGACGGCGGCCGTCGCCGAAGCCTCGGCCCAGGCTGCGGCCTTCGCCGATGCGACCGCGGAGGGGTCGGCAGCGGCAGATCCGTCGGCGGAAGCCGCGGCCCAGGCGGCGGCGACGGCGACGGCCTCCACGGCGGCATCGGCGGATGCGGCATCCGAAGCGAACGCGGGCGCGGCGATCGCCGCCCAGGCGGCGGCTCTGGCCGACGCGACGACGAACACCGCTGCCGAAGCCTCGGCGACATCCGACGCCAGCACGAGCGCCGCGGCGAATGCGAGTGCCGCAGCCATCGCGAGTGCGTCGACCGATGCCTCCGCGGATGCGGTCGCCGCGGCGGATGCCTCAGCCGAGATCAACACGAACGCCTCCGCATCGGCGGCGGCGTCGGCACAGGCGGATGACGACAGCAACGCCTCGGCTGAGGCGGCGGCGGTGGCTGCGGCCCTCGCCGATGCGACCAGCCAGGCCTCCGCTGCCGCGGACGTGACGGCCAGTGCGGCGGCTCAGGCTGCGGCGACCACCGATGCCTCCACGGATGCGTCGAGCACGGCCACGACGGCGGCCGACGCCTCCGCGGCGGCAGCGGCGCAGGCGGCGGCGCAGAACGACGCGACCTCCACGAGCGCGGCGGACGCCTCGGCTTCGGCCGACGCGGACCCGAACGCCGCAGCGGCAGCGGCGGCGAACGCCTCCTCCTCGGCCACGGCATCCGCCACGGCCGCCGCCGATGCCTCGGCCTCGGCCACGGCATCCGCCTCGGCGGACGCGGCAGCCGACCCGAACGGGGCCATCGCGATCACTCTGCGGTCGCCGGTGCTGGAGCGCGGGGCACAGCAGACCGCGATCGGCACGGGCTTCCAGCCGGGGGAGACGGTGACGGGGCTGATGACGTCCGCTCCGGTCCCACTGGGGACCCAGGTCGCCGACGCGCAGGGCACCGTCACCTTCACCTGGACGATCCCGTCCTCCAGCGACCTGGGCGCCCACACGGTGACGCTCACCGGAGCGACGTCGGGCAGTGTGTCCGCGACATTCCAGGTCGTCGCGTCCGGACTCGCCACGACCGGTGGCCAGGCCCAGGGTGGTGCGGTCGCCCTGGCCGTCCTGCTCCTGATGCTCGGGCTGGGGGCGCTGCGGCTCGCGAGGTCGCGGCGGCCGCTGGTCCAGACGGAGTAGACATCACGTCGCACGAACGTTGGGTGGCCGAGGCCGTTTCCCCACGGCGGCCTCGGCCCTCAGCGGTGAGAGGGAAGTGAATGAACACGAAACCCGAGTCCTCACCGGAAACCGACCTGCCCGGTTCGGGCGCAGCCGCCGTGGTGCGGCCGCGCCCGACCTGGTGGGTCAAGCTCATCGCCTTCGCCGCCTGCCTGCTGACGCTGTGGCACATCGCCGCGTCCTTCCTCTGGATCGCCCCGTACTCGGCGTTACGGGAGATTCCGACGCAGGAGGTTCTCGCCGGATACATGCTGCCGATGTTCGGCCAATCGTGGAGCGTCTTCGCACCGGAGCCGATCAACGGCGACTACCACTTCAACGTGCGCGCCGTGATCGAGAAGGACGGCGCGGAGGTCGAGACCGGCTGGGTCAGCGCCACCGACGTCGAGCTGTCGATGATCCGCTACAACCTGTTCCCGCCCCGCGCGGGGATCCAATCCAGCGAGGTGGCGAGCGGGCAGATGAACGCGTACAACAAGCTGAGCGCCGATCAGCAGGCCGTCGTCGGCCTCGACTTCGCCGAGGACGGCTGGGAGGAGTGGATGGTGCGCTCCTTCGACGAGCTCGAGGGGGACAATCCCTCGACGGAGGCGTACATGGCCGAGGAGCACCTCTCCACGGCCTACGCCACCCAGGTGGCCTACGCGATCTGGGGAGCGGATGCCGTCGTCAAGGTGCAGTACCGCGTGAGCCGACAGAACGTGGTCCCGTATGAGGAACGCAACGACCCTGGTGCGCAGCGTCCGGATCCGACGTTCTCGACCACGGGGTGGCGGCTGCCCATAGAAGAGGAAGGCCAGAGTCGCGAGAACTTCGCGGACACGTTCCGCAGCCAGTTCGAGAGGATCCAGCCGTGAGCGCGCCGGTCAGGACGGCGCCCCGGAAGTCGGAGCCGAAGAAGAAGGACACGGCGCGGTCGAGCACGACGACCACGGCCCCGGCCCCGGTCTCCCCTCCGCCTGCTCCCGCTCCCGAGCCCGCTCGCACCGACAGCCCGCCCCCGCGGTCGTTCCTCACCCGGCTGCTGACGTTCGCGTCGTCGATGATCGGCGGCCTCTGGGCGATGGTGCTCTCGGCCGTCGACCGCATCTCGGCGTTCGTCGGCGACTGGCTGTTCAACGGGAAGAAGGCTCTGTACGGCCTCGCCGTCACGCGCATCCTCTTCGGCGTCACGGCGATCGGCCTGCTGGCAGCGAACTTCAGCACCCGCCTGTACACGTTCGGTTCGGGATCGGCCTGGAACGGCGAGCTCGCGGAGCCGGTGAGCGACTTCCCGAAGATCTGGGTGTTCAGCGCCTTCCACGCGACGATGGGCAACGACGTGCTGTACACGGCGCTCTACCTGCTCCTCGGGGTGCTGGCGGTGCTGTTCGTGCTGGGCTGGCGCTTCCGCATCGTGCTGCCGATCTTCTTCTGCCTCTGGGTCGGGTTCATCGAGGCGAACGACATGGTGGGCGACCAGGGCGACAACATGTTCCGGATCGCGCTGCTGCTGCTGTTCTTCGCCGACCCCGCCGCGCGCTGGTCGTTGGACGCCCGTCGACGCGCCCGTGCGGGTGAGTGGTTCCCGCCGGACAGTCAGCCCGCACTGCTGGGGACGATGTTCCACAACCTCGCTCTGGTCGCCCTCACGGCGCAGGTGTGCTTCGTCTACGCCTCCGGCGCCCTGTACAAGGCGGGCGGGTCGCCATGGGAGGAGGGGTACGCGGTCTACAACCCGCTGCAGACCGCGCGGTTCGGAACCTGGCCGGTGCTGAGCGACCTCGTCACGACGTGGGGACCGATGGTCACGATCGCGAGCTGGGGGTCGATCATCCTGCAGGTCGCGTTCCCGCTGATGCTGCTGACACGGCCGACGCGACTGATCGGCCTGCTGGGCATCCTGTCCTTCCACATCGGCATCGCGGTGCTCATGGGATTGCCCTGGTTCTCGCTCACCATGATCGCGATCGACTCGATCTTCATCCGCGATCGCACCTGGGCGCGGCTGAGCGCCGGGACGAAGCGGCGGTGGCAGGAGGCCAAGGCCGCCCCGCCGACGCCGGCGCTCGCGGAAGGCTGAGGGCGGGACCGGTCGACTGTGGTCTGACGACAACAGGGCGCGGCCCTGTGCCTGCCGCGCATTGGAGGAAAGGGACAGGGCAGTTCGCTGCTGGTTGTCGCAGACCTACCATGGTCGTATCCCTACTTCCCTCTGAGAGGAACGCTCATGGTCGACGCCGCCGTCCGTCCTGCCAACGCCCCGATCGTCGAGGCGACCCCCGCGATCGATGTCGCCCGCGTCAACGATCTGCTGATGGGAACCTGGGGCGACGTCCGGCGTCAGGCCCGCGAGATGATCAAGGATTCGGCGTTCTGGCGCAAGGACGAGCTGGGCAAGGATGAGCACCGCGAGCGGGTCCTGAGCCAGCTGCACCTTCTCGTCGACAACAAGGCGGTCCACCGCGCGTTCCCGAAGCGCTTCGGCGGCGAGGAGAACAACGGCGGCAACATCGCCGGATTCGAAGAGCTCGTGGTCGCCGATCCGAGCCTGCAGATCAAGTCGGGCGTGCAGTGGGGCCTCTTCGGCTCCGCGATCCTGCAGCTGGGCACCGAGGAGCACCACGACAAGTGGCTCCCCGGAGTCATGGACCTGTCGATCCCCGGCGCTTTCGCGATGACCGAGATCGGCCATGGCTCCGACGTCGCCGCCGTCGGCACCACAGCGACGTACGACCCGGAGACCGAGGAGTTCGTCATCCACACGCCGTTCCGCGGCGCCGTGAAGGAGTACCTCGGCAATGCCGCGCTGCACGGCATCGCGGCCACCGTCTTCGCCCAGCTGATCACGAACGGCGTCAACCACGGCGTGCACTGCTTCTATGTGCCGCTGCGCGGCGAGGACGGCGTCGACCTGCCCGGTATCGGGCGCGAGGACGACGGCCTCAAGGGCGGGCTGAACGGCATCGACAACGGCCGGCTCTCGTTCGATCAGGTGCGCATCCCGCGCACGAACCTGCTCAACCGCTACGGCGACGTCGCCGCGGACGGCACCTACTCCAGCGCCATCGACAGTCCAGGCCGCCGGTTCTTCACGATGCTCGGCACCCTCGTGCAGGGGCGTGTCTCGCTCGACGGCGCCGCATCCTGGGCTTCGGCGCTCGGCCTGCACATCGCGATCACCTACGCCACGCAGCGCCGGCAGTTCGACGGCGCGGACGGGCAGGAGGTCGTGCTCATGGACTACGGCAAGCACCAGCGCCGTCTGCTCCCGCGCCTGGCCACGACGTACGCGCAGATCTTCGCGCACGACGAGTTCCTGCAGAAGTTCGACGGGGTCTTCTCCGGTCGCACCGATACCCCCGACGACCGTGAGGACCTCGAGACGCTCGCCGCGGCGCTCAAGCCGCTGTCGACGTGGCACGCCCTCGACACGCTGCAGGAGGCACGCGAGGCCTGCGGCGGCTCGGGCTTCATGTTCGAGAACCGTCTGGTCGGACTCCGCCAGGATCTCGACATCTACGTCACTTTCGAGGGCGACAACAACGTGCTGCTGCAGCTCGTCGGCAAGCGGCTGCTGACCGACTATGCCAAGCAGTTCCAGGGCAAGGATGCCGCGGCGCTCGCGAAGTTCGCCGTCGGCATGACGGCGGGCAAGCTGTTCCACGGCGCCGGCCTCCGCCAGCTCGGCCAGGCCGTGTCGGACTTCGGCCAGGTGAGCCGTTCGGTCGAGCGCGGACTCCGCGAGGAGCAGCAGCACGACCTGCTCGCCGGACGGGTCCAGCAGATGGTCGCCGACATCGCCGGACGCCTGCGCGCGGGCGGGAAGGACAAGGCGCTCGGCGCCCGTCTGTTCAACGAGAACCAGGCCGAGCTCATCGAAGCCGCGCGTGCGCACGGCGAGCTGCTGCAGTGGGAGGCGTTCACCGATGCGCTGCGCCGGATCGACGACCCGCAGACGAAGAAGGTGCTCACCTGGCTGCGCGACCTGTTCGGCTTGCAGCTCATCGAGAAGCACCTTGCCTGGCACCTCATCCATGGCCGGCTGTCGATGCAGCGCGCCGCGGCGGTGTCGAGCTACATCGATCGCCTCTGCGCACGTCTGCGCCCCTACGCGCTCGACCTCGTGAACGCGTTCGGCTACGAGCCGGAGCACGTGCGTGCGCCCATCGCGAGCGGCATCGAGAAGCAGCGTCAGGACGAGGCCCGCGCCTACTACGCTGACCTCGCCGCGACGGGCAAGGCCCCGATCGAGGAGAAGGTGCTCAAGCGGCAGAAGCGCTGACGCGTTCGGCACGTGCGGATCAGCAGGGCGCTCGGCGCACTCATCGGCGCCGGGGGATAGTCTCGGCGAGTACCGACCCGAGGAGCATCATGTCGACCGTCACCGCCTACGCCGCCCCCGCCGAAGCCGCCCCGCTCGAGAAGACCGTGATCGAGCGTCGGGAGCTCGGCCCGCACGATGTGCTCATCGACATCGCCTTCGCGGGCATCTGCCACTCCGACATCCACACCGTCCGCGGGGACTGGGGTCCGCAGCAGTACCCGCTGGCTCCGGGGCACGAGATCACCGGGACGGTCGCGGCCGTGGGCGCCGAGGTCACGAAGCACGCCGTCGGCGACCGCGTCGGTGTCGGCTGTCTGGTGAACTCGTGCGGAGAATGCCGGTACTGCCTCCGCGGCGATGAGCAGTTCTGCACGCAGGGCGCCGTCGGCACCTACGGCGCGGTCGATCGTGACGGCACCATCACCCAGGGCGGCTACTCGGAGCAGGTCGTGGTGACGGAAGGCTTCGTGCTGCGCATCCCCGACGCCCTGCCGCTGGATGCCGCGGCGCCGCTGCTGTGCGCGGGCATCACGACGTATTCGCCCCTGCGGCACTGGAAGGTCGGACCCGGAACGCGCGTCGCCGTCGTCGGGCTGGGCGGGCTGGGGCACATGGGCGTGCAGATCGCGCACGCGCTGGGCGCCGAGGTCACCGTGCTCTCGCAGACGCTGGCGAAGCAGGACGACGGTCTGCGCCTGGGGGCCGATCGCTATTTCGCGACGAGCGACCGGGAGACCTTCCGCAAGCTGCGCGGCTCGTTCGACGTGATCCTCAACACCGTGAGCGCCGTGATCGACCTCCGCTCCTACCTCGGGCTGCTCGATGTCGACGGCACGATCGTGTGCGTCGGTGCCCCGGCCGAGGCCCTCGCCCTGAACGCCGGGTCGCTGATCGCCGGACGCCGCTCGATCGCCGGCTCGAACATCGGCGGCATCCGCGAGACGCAGGAGATGCTCGACTTCTGCGCCGAGCACGGGATCACCGCGCAGATCGAGGTGATCCCGGCGTCGGCGATCAACGAGGCGTACGAGCGCGTGCTCGCGTCCGACGTGCGCTACCGGTTCGTGATCGACGCCGCCACCTTCGTCTGAACCGCTGGACGTCGCGGCGGGCGGCCCACCGGGGTCAGCGCAGGCCGTCCTCGCAGTCGCTGCCGGGGCGCGCTTCCCAGCGCAGCTCGTACTCGGCTCCGCCCTCCCCGTCGACGAGCCACGGCGGGAACGTCACGTACCTGTCCATCGCGAGGCCCCACGACGCATCCGCCCTCGTCGAGCGCGGGTCGTCTGCGGGCAGGTCCTCCTCCGTCGTCCAGTGCTCGGCGGGGTGGGTCTTCGCCCAGTCGTAGATCAGCTGACCGGTCCCGGACCAGTCCCGCTCGTTCATCTGCTCGGCGATGGCTGCGGGCATCGGCAGACGGTCGGGAGTGCGGTAGTCGTACGTGCAGGAGTAGGTCTGACCGCTGTCGCTGACGTAGCTCAGAGGGATCGTGACGTTCGTGGTGTAGCCGAACCGCTGCGTCAGCACCGCCACGGCGACGAGGAGGAGCACTGCGGTCGCCGCGAGCCCGGTGAGCCACCGGAGGCGCCGACGACGCCGGGCCGGCTCCGCCTGGATCGGATCGTGATGAGCGATGAGTGCATCCTTCCGCAGCGAGCGGTACGCGTGGTCTCCGCGAGCGCTCCGCGTTCACATCCGCGTCGGGGAGCGCTCCGGAACCATCATGCACGATGGGATCCGGGGTCGGTGGCCGCGGATAGCCTGAGGGCATGACCTCTCTGATCACGGGCCCCGACGCCCGCGACCGCTGCGCCTGGGTGGGTGACGACGACGAATACCGTCGCTATCACGACGAGGAGTGGGGCACCCCGCTGCACGGAGATCGCGCCCTGTTCGAGAAGATGTCGCTGGAGGGCTTCCAGGCGGGACTGTCCTGGATCACGATCCTGCGCAAGCGCCCTCGGTTCCGCGAGGTCTTCCGCGGCTTCGAGCCCGAGCTCGTCTCCGAGTTCGACGAGAGCGACGTCGCGCAGCTGATGGCCGATGCCGGCATCATCCGGAACCGCGCCAAGATCGAGGCGACGATCGGCAACGCCCGCATCGTGCGCACCATGGCGGAGGGCGAGCTCGACGCGCTGATGTGGTCTTTCGCCCCGCCGCCGTCCCCGATCCGTCCGGCGGCCTTCGCGGACGTCCCCGCCGTCACGCCGGAGTCGACCGCGCTGAGCAAAGAGCTGCGGCGCCGTGGGTTCCGCTTCGTCGGACCGACCACGATGTACGCCCTCATGCAGTCGGCCGGGATGGTCGACGATCACATCGCGGGGTGCTGGCGGGCGTGAGGGGAACGATGGGGACAACTCCCCATCGAGCAGTATTCCGGGACCCGGTTAGGATGAACGGGTGCTCCGTGGGTCGGTCGGACCCGCGATCGAGAAATCCGAGAGTGTCACCCTGGGGGGGAACCGGGTATGAAGGCGTTGTCATGGATGCGCGCGCGACCCAAGACGCTGGCGTCCGCGGCCGGCGTCACCGTCGGCGTCATCGCCATCACCACCATGGCGTTCACCTATGAGGGGTTCCCCACCACCAAGGTGGATCTCAACGACGGCGGCGTCTGGATCACCAAGACCTCCAGTCTGCTCGTCGGACATTTCAACAACGAATCGACGATCCTCGACGGCGGTCTGCGCACCACCAGCGAGAACTACGACATCCTGCAGGCCGCGGCCAACGTCGTCGTCGTCGACGAGAGCGCCTCGACGCTGACGGCAGTGGATCCGGCGCGCGTGTCGCTCGGGGACTCGTCCCTCATCCCCTCCGACGCGAAGGTGGCCCTCGGCGCGAACACCGCCGCCATCCTCGACGAGAAGTCGGGTGATCTCTGGGTCGTGCCCGTGAAGGGGATCTCCTCCTTCGAGATCGAGGCCGCGGAGCCCGTCGTCGAACTGGGGGAGAAGTCCGACGTCGTCGTCGCCGACGACGGCACCGTCTTCGCGCTCTCCGCAGAACGCGGAGAGGTCGTCACTGTCCCGGTCGACCACGAGGGTGCCCCTGGCGACCCGTCGACGGCATCGGTCGGCGAGCTCGACCTGGCCGAGCGGCCGAGCATCACCTCCGTCGGCCGCACGCCCGTCGTCCTGGACAGGGCGGCAGGGTTCATGACCACGCCCGGCGGCTTCCGCACGGAGATCCAGGGCGCGGTGGACGCCGTGCTGCAGCAGGCGTCGGCCGAGACCGACGCGGTCGCCCTCGCCACCCCCTCGGCGCTCGTGCGGGTCCCCCTCGACGGCAGCGAGCCCACCGAGACGTCGGCGGGCGGCGCAGGAACGGCGGCGGCGCCGGTATGGCTCCGCGGCTGCACCTACGGGGCCTGGGCGGGTTCGGCGACCTTCATCCGCGAATGCCCCGGCGACGCCAACGACGTGAACGCCCCGATCGAGGGTGCCGAGAACTCCGCCAGCCTGACGTTCCGCGTCAACCGCGACGTGATCATCCTCAACGACGCAGTCGGCGGTGCCGCCTGGCTGGCCAACGAGAGCCTGCAGCGCGTCGACAACTGGAACGACCTGACGCCGCCCGAGGGCGAGACGGAGAACCAGGAGGACTCGACCGAGGAGACCGTCGAGACCACGCTCCCGGAGCGCAGCGAGGAGAACACGCCGCCCATCGCGGAGGACGACTCCTACGGCGTGCGCCCCGGCGCCACGACGCTGCTCCCCGTGCTCGACAACGACAACGACCCGGACGGCGACGTCCTCGTCGCGGCCCTGGCCGAGGCCCAGCCGTCGATCGGGACCGTGCAGCCGATCAACAACGGCGGAGCGCTGCAGATCGCGGTCGACGAGAAGGCCACCGGCACCGCGAGCTTCACCTACGAGGTCGACGACGGCCGCAAGGGCAAGGACACCGCGGTGGTCTCGCTCACGGTGCGCGAGTGGAGCAAGAACGATGCGCCGAAGCCCAAGCGCAAGACGTCTCTCGCCGTCGAGACCGGCGGGACGATCTCGTACAACATCCTCCCGGACTGGATCGACCCCGACGGCGACGACATCTATCTGAAGGACGTGATCGCGGCGCCCGGCGACGAGGTCGACTTCAGCAAGGACGGGCAGCTCACCTACAAGGCGACCGCCAGTCTGCAGGGACGCAAGGATGTGCAGGTCACCGTCGCCGACGCGTTCGGCGACCTCGGCACCGCGACGATCGCGATCGACGTCCGGCCACAGGGCTCCACGAACCCGAAGACCAACGCCGACCACGTGATCACCCGGGCCGGCGAGCAGGTCACGGTCGCGCCGACCGCGAACGACACGAGCACGAGTCGCGAGCCGCTGCGTCTGAGCCGCGTGCTCGACACCCCGGGTGCGACGATCATCCCGAACACCCCGAACAAGACCTTCTCCTTCATGGCCGAGAAGCCGGGCGTCTACTACGTGCAGTACCAGGTGACCACGGGCCCCAAGAACGGCGAGGGTCTGGTGCGCGTCGACGTGATGCCGGAGTCGGAGACCGACCTTCCCCCGGTCGCCGTCCGCGACGTGGCTCTGCTGCCCACGGGCGGAGACGTGCTGCTCGGCGTGCTCGACAACGACACCGACCCGGGCGGCGGCATCCTCGTCGTCCAGTCCGTGACCGTCGAACCCCAGAGCGGCATCTCGGTCTCGGTCCTCAACCACGAGACCCTCCGGATCACCGACCAGGGTGCGCTCGAGGAGCAGGTGCGCATCAAGTACCGCATCTCGAACGGCTCGAAGTCCGCCGACGGCGAGGTCGTCGTGATCCCGATCCCGGCGCCGGAGAAGCTGCTCCAGCCGGTCGCGAACCCCGACACCGCCACCGTGCGCGTCGGCGACGTCGTCACGATCCCGGTGCTCGACAACGACACTCACCCGAGCGACGACGCCATGCACGTGGAACCCGAGCTCATCGAGCCGTTCGTCGATCCCGAGGACGGTGAGGCGTTCGTCTCGCAGGACACGGTGCGCTTCAAGGCCGGGCCGGAGGCGAAGACGGTCTACCTCACCTACGAGGTCTCCGACTCCCGTCAGCAGAAGGCGGCCGGCTACGTCACGGTGCAGATCCTGCCGATCGACGAGGAGAAGAACGCGGCCCCGCGTCCTCAGGACATCGTGGCGCGTGCCCTCGCCGGCACCGAGGTCAACATCGCGGTGCCGCTCGACGGCATCGACACCGACGGCGACTCTGTGGAGCTCGTCGGCATCGAGTCCAGCCCCTCGAAGGGGCGCATCACCGTGGGGCCGAACTACTTCACGTACGAGGCCGCGGACGGTGCGAGCGGCGTCGACGTGTTCAAGTACCGCGTGCGCGACCGGCTCGGCAAGGAGGGCATCGCCACGATCCGCGTCGGCATCGCCCCCACCGAGCAGGTCAACCAGCCGCCCTATGCGGTCAAGGACGCCGTCGTGGTGCGACCGGGCCGCGAGATCGCGGTGCCCGTGCTCGCGAACGACTCCGACCCCGAGGGCGACAAGCTCGCACTCGTGGAAGACGGTCTCGAGGTGCCCGACGGGCTCGAGGCGCGCGTCTCCGGCGACCGCGTGCTCGTGCAGGCTCCGGATCGAGAGACCGAGACCTCGCTGCAGTACACCGTCGCGGACGCCCGCGGGGCGACGGCGATGGCGACGCTCCAGATCACGGTCGACGAGGAGGTGCCGTTGCAGGCGCCCGTCGCGCGCGACGACCGCCTGCAGCCCGCGGACCTCAAGGACGGCGGCCTGACCGCCGACCTCGACATCCTCGCGAACGACGAGGACCCGGACGGCACCACCGACGCCCTCGACGTCGAGATCGGCGAGGGCGGCACCCCGCTCGAGAACGGCAAGGTGCGCGTCACCGTCACGGAGGAGCTGCAGCTCATCCGCTACACGCTCACCGACCGCGACGGCCTGGCGGCCTCGGCGTTCATCTTCGTGCCCTCGCGCGCAGACCTGCGCCCGACCCTCACCTCGACCAAGCCGCTCGAGGTGGTCAGCGGCGAGACCGAGACGCTGCCGCTCTCCGAATACGTGACGGTCGCCGGCGGCGGCGAAGTCGTCATCACCGAGAAGGCCAAGGTCAGCGCGAACCACGCCGACGGGGCCGATCTGCTGAAGGACGCGAGGACACTCGTGTACACCTCGGCCGCGGGGTACTTCGGCCCCGATTCCCTCACGTTCGAGGTCACCGACGGAACCGGCCCGGATGACCCTGAGGGCCGCAAGGCGACGCTCAGCATCCCGATCAACGTCCTGCCGCCCGAGAACCAGCAGCCCACGTTCGTGCAGGGGCAGGTCAACGTCGCGCCGGGCGAGCCGGCCACGTCACTCGACCTGGCCGCGCTGACGGACGACCCCGACCCCGAGGACAAGGGCAAGCACGACTACGCGCTCGTCGGCGGCGAGGGCAAGGGCATCTCCGCCCGCATCGAAGGCGGCGACAAGCTCGTCGTGGAGGCGGCGTCGAACGC
Organism: Microbacterium algeriense; assembly: GCF_008868005.1. Classification (GTDB taxonomy): domain Bacteria; phylum Actinomycetota; class Actinomycetes; order Actinomycetales; family Microbacteriaceae; genus Microbacterium; species Microbacterium algeriense. The sequence goes on along the minus strand of NZ_WAAO01000003.1, from coordinate 467,997 downwards.
CAAGAAGGGCACAGCGATCACGCTGAAGCTGCGCATCTCCGACGGCACCACGGAGCCGGTCGAGGGCACGGTCGAGGTGATGGTCACCGCGTCCACCCGCTCGATGCCCGCGGCGAACACCGACACGATCGCGGAGGCCGATGCGGGCAAGACCATCGTGGTCCCTGCTCTCGCCAACGACTACAACCCGTTCCCGGAGACGCCGCTGAAGATCGTGTCGGCCGTGGCCGAGTCCGGCGTCGGCGACGTCGAGTTCACCGCCGATCAGGTCACCGTCACACCGGGTGACTCCTTCGTGGGCACGCTCGTCGTCCGCTACCGCATCCAGGACGCGACGGAGGATTCCGACCGCGAGGTCAACGGTCAGATCGTCGTCACAGTGCAGGACGTTCCGGACGCCCCGGGCGTGCCGGCCATCGTCACCGAGCAGGATCGCACGGTCGTGGTGTCGTTCTCGGCGCCGGCGAACAACGGTGCCGAGATCACCAAGTACACGGTGCGATCGCTGGGCGGCAGTCCTTACACCAAGGATTGCCAGTCCACGACGTGCACGCTCGACGGCCTCACCAACAACGTCGAGTACACGTTCCAGGTGACCGCGACCAACCGCGTCGGCGAGTCGGACCCCTCGGCGGCGTCCGCCCCCGCACGACCGGACGCGCGACCGGACACCCCGAACCCGCCGACGCTCGCGTTCGGGGACAAGTCGCTCAAGGTGGCATGGCAGACGCCGTCGACGCCCGGATCCCCCGTCGACCGGTACACGCTCGAGATCTCGCCCGCACCGCCCTCCGGCATCACGCAGAAGGAGGTCACGGGCAACTCCACCACATGGGAGGGCCTGGAGAACGGCTCGGACTACCAGGTCCGCGTGCAGGCGCACAACCGCGCGCCCGACCCGTCCAGCTGGAGCGGATGGTCCGCATCCGAGATCCCGGCCGGGCCGCCGTTCGCGCCCGCCGCACCCACGACCCAGGAGCTCTCCCCGGTCGGCGGCCAGGCGCAGATGCGCGTGAGCTGGACGGCGCCCGACAAAAACGGCGACGCCATCCGCGGCTACCGGCTGGAGGTGCTGCGGGGCGGCTCGGTCGTGCGGACGCTGACGCCGGGCCCCGAGGCCACGAGTCAGGCCATCGTCGTCGAGAACTCCGAGACGCCCTACACTTACCGCATCCAGGCCAACAACAAGGCCGGCTGGGGCGAAATGAGCGCGCCCTCCGCCCCCCGCCGCGGCGTGGTGGCGCCCGGTGCGCCGACCAGCCTGCGGATCGCGGACGAGGGCGACCGTTCCCTGACCATCTCCTTCAACGAGGGGTCGCGCAACGGCGCTGCCCCCGGCGAGATCACGAACCAGTACCGGCTCAACGGCGGCGACTGGAGAACGGTGCCCGGTGACAAGGTTCTCCGCGGGCTCGAGAACGGCGTCAATTACACGGTCGAGGTGCGTGCTGTCGCGAACGTGGACGGATCGACGTACTCCGGCGCCGTGTCCAACTCGGCCACGGGCAACCCGCACGGGAAGCCGCACGCCCCCGACGTGAGCGCCGAGTCGCTCCAGACGGACGTGCGCCTCAACTGGAACGCGAACGGATCGCCCAACGGCCGCAGCATCCAGGTCGTGCAGATCAGTGTGGACGGCGGCGGCTGGCAGAACGTCGGCATGTCGGGTTCGGTGAACGTGGGCACGTACAGCGAATACCACAGCATCAAGGCCCGGGCGATGGACAACACCGGCGCCTGGTCCGATGAGAGCCCCACGCGCGGTGCCACGGCGCAGGCCAAGCCGCAGCCGCGGTGGTGGGCGTCGCAGGGGACGGACTCCGGCAACTGCAACCCCGACACGTGCTACTACCTGAACCTGAACACGGCGAACGTGAACGCGGGCCGATACCGGATCCGCTGCCTCGAGAACGGCACCCCGTACCGCTCCGCGTCCGGGCAGACGTCGACCTACAACTGGTACGACGTGCCCGCGAACGGCACGATCCGCCTCTCCTGCTGGCACGGCGGCATGAACCGCACGCTGCAGGCCGACATCGAAGGCGTCGGCTGGTCCGAGGCCACCACCTGGCCGTGACGGCTCCCGCTCCCGGTACCCGAACTCTCCCACGACAAGGAACGACATCCTCATGACAATGACCCCCGAGCAGGCCGCCTGGTTCCAGGGCACCTTCCAGCGCCTCGTCGACAACGTCGACAAGGCCGTGCAGGGCAAGCAGGAGATCGTCGGCCTCGTGCTGGCCTCGATGCTCGCCGAGGGGCACGTGCTCCTCGAAGATGCACCGGGAACCGGCAAGACCAGCCTCGCCAAGGCGCTCGCGGCGACCGTGCAGGGGACCAGCGCCCGCATCCAGTTCACGCCGGACCTGCTGCCGTCGGACGTGACGGGCGTGACGATATACGACCAGCAGTCGCACCGCTTCGAGTTCCACAAGGGCCCGATCTTCGCGTCGATCGTGCTCGCCGACGAGATCAACCGCGCGTCGCCGAAGACCCAGTCCGCGCTGCTCGAGGTCATGGAGGAGTCGCGGGTCACGGTCGACGGCGTCACGCACGAGACCGGGCGCCCGTTCCTCGTGATCGCGACGCAGAACCCGATCGAGCAGGCGGGGACGTACAAGCTCCCCGAGGCCCAGCTCGACCGGTTCCTGATCAAGACGTCGATCGGCTACCCCGACCTCGCCGTGACGGAGAGCATCCTCGCCGGCGCCTCGGACCGCAACCCCTCCGCGGGCCTGTCCGCGATCATCACGACCAGCGCGGTCGCCGACATGGCCGATCTCGCCGCCACGGTGCACGTCGAGCCCGCCGTGCTGCGCTACGTCGCCGAGCTCGCGGAGGCGACGCGCGAAGACAGTGCGATCCGGCTCGGCGTCTCGGTCCGCGGCGCGATCGCGATGATCCGCATCGCCAAGGTGTGGGCGGCCGCACAGGGGCGCCACTTCGTGCTCCCCGACGACATCAAGACCCTCGCGCGTCCGGTGTGGCAGCACCGTCTGCTGCTGGACGCCGAGGCCGAGTTCGCCGGCACGAACAGCGACACCGTGATCGCGCGCGTGCTCGACGCCGTGCCGGCCCCGCAGGCCCGAGCGGCGGCCTGATGACCGCGGAGGCACTTCCGGCGTCGCCGCCGCAGACGGAGCGCGACGCCGACTGGCGTGACATCGCGGCCGTCGTCGGTGCGCGCGTGCTGGTGCGCCTCCGGAAGATCACCGCGGCGATCCGTCCGCTGGCGTGGGTGCTGATGGCCCTCTCGATCGCCTTCTGGGTGCTGGGGCAGATCGCCGGCTGGGCGGAGTTCATCGTCGCGGCCGTCGTGATCGCGATGGCCGTCGCCCTGTGCGCGCTGTTCCTCATCGGGCGCACCGCCTACGACGTCGCCCTCGACCTCGCGCGCACCCGGGTGGTCGTCGGCGAGCGCGCGGTCGGTGCGCTCACCCTCGCCAACCGCGGCACCAGGGCGATCCTCCCGTCGCGTGTGGTGCTCCCGGTGGGCTCCGGCCGCGGAGAGTTCGGGATCCAGCGACTCGCGCCCGGAGAGGAGGCGGAGGAGCTGTTCGCCATCCCCACCCACAAGCGCGGTGTGGTCAAGGTCGGACCCGTCAGCGTCGTGCGCGGCGACCCCCTCGGTCTGTTCGAGCGCGCGCATCGTCGCGACGACCCGGTGGATCTCTACGTGCACCCGCGCACCGTGCTGTTCGACGGGCAGTCGCTCGGGTACCTGCGCGACCTGGAGGGCCTCCCCGCCGCCGACCTGTCGCGCGACGACGTGTCCTTCCACGCGCTGCTCGAGTACCAGCCGGGCGACGACCTGCGCCACGTGCACTGGCGTTCCACGGCGCGCACCGGCACGATGATGGTCCGCCAGTACGAGGAGACCCGGCGGTCGCACTTCGTGATCGCGCTGTCCCGGTCGCTCGCCGACTATGCCACCGAAGACGATTTCGAGCTCGGCATCTCGGCCGCCGGCTCCATCGGCCTCCGCGCTCTCCGCGACTCGCAGCGCGTCGACGTGCGGGTGCAGGGCCGCGAGCTGCCCGCCGGAACGGGCAAGCAGCTGCTCGACTCCCTCGCCGCCGTCGAGAACAGCAAGGCCAGGGAGGGCGGCATCGCCGACCTGGCCGGGATCGTCTCCGCGACCATGCCGCTCGCGAGCGTCGTGGTGCTGGTGTGCGGCTCGCGTGTGCGCTCGGACGATCTGCGGCTGGCGTGCTCGCGCCTGCCGTTCGGGGCGAAGGTGCTCGCCGTCGTGACGGACACGACCGCGGCCGCCCCCGCCCTGCGACGCATCGGAGACGCCGACGTCGTCACGGTCGGCGCGCTCGAGCAGATCCCCCTCGCCCTGCAGAAGGTGCTCGCATGACCGCGCCCGCCTCCGCTCCCGCCGGCCTCGCCCCGCGCCGCTGGATCCTCGATCTGACCGCCACCGCGCTGCTCAGCGTGACCGCGCTGGTCGGGTTCTGGCCGTCGTTCGCCGGACCGTCGTTCCTTCCCGCCGTCATCGGCGGCGTCCTGCTCGGGCTCGCCATCGCGGCGGTCGCCGCCTGGCGGCGCTGGGGCATCCTGATCATCGCCGGCCTCACGGTCGGCGCCTACTTCGTGTTCGGCGGCGCCCTGGCGCTGCCGCAGACCGCCATCCTCGGCGTCATCCCGTCGCTGGAGACGCTGCGGCTGCTCGCGCTGGGCACCGTCACGGCCTGGAAGCAGATGCTCACGACGGTCGCCCCGGTCTCCGCGGCCGACGGGCACCTGATCGTCCCGTTCCTGCTCGCGCTCGTCGTCACGACCCTGACCGCGTCGCTCGCGCTGCGCCTGTCCCAGGTCGCGTGGGCGCTGCTGCCGTCCGGCGTGCTGCTGATGCTCGTGATCGCGCTCGGCACGCCGGAGCCCGCATTCCCCCTGGTGCAGGGCCTCGTGTTCGCCGTGGTCAGCATGGTCTGGCTCGCCCTCCGCCAGCTGTGGGCCCCGCAGAACCTCGCGGTCTCGGTGAGCGAGGTCGATCCGTCCCGCGCCGCGCACATGCGCACGCGTCGCCTGCTCGCGGGGGCCGCGGTGCTCGCGATCGCCGGCGGCGCTGGCGTCGCCACCAGCGCGGTCGCGACCCCCGCTCAGCCCCGGCACGTGTTCCGCGACGTCATCATCCCGCCGTTCGACATCCGCGACTATCCCAGCCCGCTGCAGGCCTTCCGCAAGAACGTGCGGGACGAAGCCGACGAGACCCTCTTCACCGTGCAGGGGCTGCCGAAGGGCGCCCGCATCCGCACAGCCGTCATGGACCAGTTCGACGGCATGGTCTACAACGTCACCGACGGCGGACCGACCTCGTCCAGCGCGTTCACCCCGCTGCGCTCGAACATGTCGCCCGACGCCGAAGGCGTCCCGGTGACGCTGAGGATCGAGATCGACGGGTACCGCGGGGTCTGGATGCCCACGGCCGGAGCGCTGTCGGAGATCCGCTTCGCCAGCGACGACGCCGAGGAGCTGCGCCGCGGCACCTACGTGAACACCGAGACGGGCACAGCCGTGGCCACTCCGGGGCTCGGCGCGGGAGACGACTACACGGTGGATGCCGTCATGCCGGCCACGCCGGACGACGAGCAGCTCGCCGAGGTCGCGTTCGGATCCGTGACCATGCCGAAGCCGAGCAACGTGCCGGAGGAGCTCACCTCTCTCGCCGCCGAGACGGTCGCCGGCGCCGAGACCCCCATCGAGCAGGTCAGGGCGCTGGAGAACTTCCTGGCCGAAGGCGGCTTCTTCAGCCACGGTCTCGAGGGGGAGGTGCTCTCCCGGGCAGGACACACCGCAGAGCGGATCTCGACCCTCGTCGGCGCCGACCAGATGATCGGCGACGACGAGCAGTACGCCGTCGCGATGGCCCTGCTCGCCGGGCAGATCGACATCCCCGCCCGTGTCGTCATGGGGTACTACCCCGACGAGGAGCAGGCGGGCGAGGCCGTGTTCGAAGCCACCGGCGACAACGTGCACGCCTGGGTCGAGGTCAACTTCGACGGGATCGGCTGGGTGACCTTCAACCCCACGCCGCCCGAGGACCAGGTCCCCAACGACCAGAACACCAAGCCGCGCGTCGACCCCAAGCCGCAGGTCCTGCAGCCGCCGCCCCCGCCGCAGGAGCCCGTCGACCTGCCGCCCACGCTCCCCGACGACCGCGAGTCCGAGGACGAGAGCCTGAACCTCGCGGGCATCATCGGGCTGATCCTGCTGATCGGCGGGATCTCCCTGGCCGTGATCGCGCTGCTCGCCTCGCCGTTCATCGTGATCGGAGCGTGGAAGGCCGCGAGGCGCCGTTCGCGCCGCGCCGCCGCCCGTACCTCGGACCGCATCAGCGGCGGCTGGGACGAGCTCACCGACCGCGCCATCGACTACGGCGCGCGCATCGCCCCCGGGGGCACCCGTGTCGAGGAGGCGGCCGTGGTGGCCTCCGCGCTCACGGTTCCGCAGGTCACCGCCCTCGCCGAGCGCGCGGACGCCGACGTGTTCGGCCCCGCCGATCCGACTCCGCAGGACGTCGAGACGTTCTGGAACGAGGTGGACGAGATCGTGGGAGGGCTCGGGAAGGACGCCGGCTTCTGGAAGCGCATCAAGGCGCGCCTGAGCATGCGCTCGCTGCTCGGCGGGACCGCGATCTCGAGCGGCCTGCAGAATCTGAAGGAGGCGGCGACCGCGCGCGTGCGCCGCGAACCTGGCACCATCGAAGACAGCACGCCGCCGCCGTCCTCGGAGAGGGAGACCCCATGACGCAGCCCGCGCTCGACCAGATCGCGCCGATCTCCCGCCGCGCGATCGCCTACCTCATCGACGCCCTGATCGCGGGCGGGCTGGGCGTCGTGCTCGGCGGAGCACTGATCCTCGCCTCCACACTGTCGGGAAGCCTCGAAGCGTCGATCATGACGCTGTTCATCGGCGGCCCGATCGTGGGGCTGCTGCTGCTCGCCTGGTTCATCGTCTACACGCTCATGCAGGCAGGCGCCGGCTCGATCGGCATGCGGTCGCAGGGTCTGCGGCTGGTGTCGGCAGCGGACGGGACGCCGCTCGGGTTCGGCCGCAGTCTGCTCCGCAACATCATCTTCGGTCTCGCCGCCGCCATCGTCGTCGGATACTTCAGCCCCCTGTTCGACGGCTCAGGGCGCTTCCAGGGGTGGCACGACAAGGTCGCCTCGTCGCTCATGCTGGATGCGCGGATCCCTGCGCCCGAGCCGGTCGTCGAGGAGGCGCCGGAGCCGCCGGCGCCGCCGCTGCTCCCGGCGCCGTCGTTCGAACGGCTTCCTCCCGCGCCCATGCCGGGCTTCGCCCCCGCGGCGCCGGCGGCCCCGACGACCGCCCCGACGCCGGATGCGGCGCCCGTGGCACGCGACTTCGCAGCCCCCGCGCAGGATTCCGGCATGATCGCGTACGTCCCCGGCATCACCCAGGACGCTCCGCCCTCCCGTCGCTCCGCGCGGTCCGAAGCAGACGCCGCGGCTCCGTCGCCCGCGCCCGCAGCTCCTCCCGCGCCCGCCGTTCCGGCGCCGGTCGCCGAACCTCCCGCGGCCGCTGTCCCGGCGGCGCCGCCGGTCCCTCCGGCTCCGCCCGTCCCGCCCGCTCCGGCGGCAGGCCCCGCTGCGGCGGCAGCCCCCGCGTCCGCTCCCTCGGCCCCGGCCGGCGCGCCGGCCCCCGCTGCACCCGTCGCTGCCGCACCGACACCCGAGCCGGCCGACGACCTGGAGGAGACGCGGATCAGCATCCCGGGGCACCGGCTGGTGTTCACCTGGGATGACGGCACGCGCATCCCCGTCTCCCGCCGCACGGTCTTCGGACGCAACCCCGCTCCGGAGGAGGGCGCGCTGGTCGTGCCGGTCCGGGACGAGACGCTCTCGCTGTCGAAGACGCACTTCGAGGCCGCCGCCGAGACCTCGGGGGGATGGGTCGTCGACCGGCACTCGACGAACGGACTCACGATCGTCCGCGACGGTCAGCGCATCGCGTGCCCCGCAGGTCAGCGTGTGCCGATCAAGCTGGGAGACGTGATCGAGATCGGCGACCGCGTCGTCATGGTCGGAGGATACGCATGACCGTCCCTCTCGTCGTCGCCACAGGAGCGGCGACCCACTCCGGGCTCCGGCGTCCGCTCAACGAGGACTCCTACATGGCGAGCTCGCCGCTGTTCCTCGTCGCCGACGGCATGGGCGGACACGAGGCGGGGGAGCGCGCGAGCGCCACCGTCATCGACGAGTTCGCTCGCCACATCGGCCGGGAGGACCTCGAGCTCGAGGACCTGCTCGACACCCTGGCTCGGGCTCGGCTCGCGGTCGAGGCGCTGTCCGGAGCCGCGAACGGCCGCGCCGGAACCACGCTCAGCGGCGTCGTGGTCGCCTCGGTCGAGGGCATGGGGTACTGGCTGACGGTGAACATCGGCGACTCCCGCACGTACCGCTTCGCCGATGGCGAGCTCGAGCAGATCAGCGTCGACCACTCGGTCGTGCAGGAGCTGATCGAGGCGGGCGAGCTCACCGCGGCGGAGGCCGCGACGGACCGTCGCCGGAACATCATCACGCGCGCGATCGGGGCGAGCAGCACCGGCGACGCGGACTACTGGCTCTTCCCCGCCGAGCTCGGCGACCGGATGCTCATCTGCTCGGACGGGCTGACCACCGAGGTCTCCGACGCGCGGATCGAGCAGATCCTCGGATCGGAGCCCGACCCGCAGCGTGCCGCCGACATCCTCGTCGACGAAGCGGTGCAGGCGGGCGGGCGGGACAACGTGACGGTCGTGGTCGTGGATGCCGTCTCCGTCGCGTCGCGGCGCGGTGCCCTGCTCCAGACCGACGACATCGACGCCGACACGCGCCCGCGCGAGGCCGCAGCAGGAGGGGTTCGCTGATGCAGACGATCTACCGACCGGGACAGTGGTACCTGATCGTGATCCCCGGAGCCCTGGTGGCGCTGCCGCCGGACGCCTCCGGCGACACGGTCGCCGAGCTGTGGGAGCGGCTTCCTCAGGAGCGGAGCCTCGCGACCGTCATCGACGTGCTCACCACGCGACTCGCGGGATCCTTCGCCGACATGCCCTCGTTCGTTGCTGCGGTGCTGGAGGGGACGGACGCCCGCATCGCGGTGCGCGGCCCGCTCACGGTGCAGGTCACCGGCGCCGACGCGCAGGAGCAGAGATTCTCCGGCGCCGAGGTCACGACGTGGAGCGAGCGGTTCGTCCCCGCGGTCTCGACGATGGAGATCACCATCGACGACGACGCGCCGGCCACAACCCTCCCCGTGCAGAGCGGGATCGTCTTCGCGGCCGCCGTGAGCGCCGAGATCGAGCCCGCAGACGCGGAAGCGGCTCCGCTCACCGCCGGTCCCGTCCCGGTGATCGACCGCAACGACGCGGCCGGCGCATCCGCCGCGGAGACCGGCGTTCCGGCCGTTCCGGCACCGCCGACCCCGGCTCCCGTGGTCGACGTGCCCGTCCCTGCCGCCGTCCCTGCCGTCGTGCCGCCTGCTGCGCCGGCGGTCGTCCCCGTGCCTGTGCCCGACGCGGACTCCGCGCCCGGTGACGGGATCGTCGACGCCACGCTGGTGCCGAGCGAGGCGACCTTCGCGCCGCCCGCCGACGAGTTCGATCACCTGTGGGGGGAGACCGTGCACACCCCGATCGAGGACGCGGCGGTCCGACCGAGCGAGGAGCCGGAGGCCCCCGCCGCGGAGGCCGAGGCGCCGAGCGGCGATCACGACGGCGCCACGATCTCCGCGGAGGAGCTCCGCAGCATCCGCCAGACGGCACCGCCCGCACCCGACGCACCCACCGAGGTTATCCCGGTCGAAGCTCCGGCGGCGCCGGCGTCGACCGGGCGCATCCGGGTCTCATCCGGGCAGGTGGTCGCGCTCGATCGGACGGTCATCATCGGGCGTCGTCCGCGGTCCACGCGGGCCAGCGGCGCCAATCTGCCGCACCTGATCGCGGTCGAGAGCCCGCAGCAGGACATCTCCCGCAGCCACCTGGAGATCCGGCCGGAGGGTGACACGGTCGTCGTCATCGACCTGCACACCACGAACGGATCTACCCTGCTGCGGCCGGGAGCCGACCCGATGCGCCTGCACCCCGGCGAGCAGACGCTCGTCCTGTCGGGTGATGTGGTGGACCTCGGCGACGGGGTGACCGTCGCCTTCGAGGACCTCCCGTGAATCGCCGCCCCTCGCCGCCGCCGGCCCTCCCCGGCTTCACGTATGTCGAGCCGCTGGGCACGGGCGGGTTCGCCGATGTCTTCCTGTACGAGCAGGAGATGCCCCGGCGACGCGTCGCGGTCAAGGTGCTCCTCGCCGACCGCATCTCCAGCGGTGCCGCCCAGGAGTTCGCCGACGAGGCGAACGTCATGGCGATGCTCTCGACGCATCCGGCGATCGTCACGATCTATCAGGCCGGCGTCGCCGGCGACGGACGCCCGTACCTGGTCATGGAGTACTGCCCGCGTCCGAACCTGCAGATCCGCTCGCGCAAGGAGCCCTTCTCGGTCGCCGAGGCCCTGCGCGTCGGCATCCAGGTCGCCGGTGCCGTGGAGACCGCGCACCGGGCGGGCGTCCTGCATCGCGACATCAAGCCCGCGAACATCCTCGTCACGGAGTACAACCGTCCGGCCCTCACCGACTTCGGCATCGCCTCCACGACCGGCGCGACCGGAGAGTCCTCGGGGATGTCGATCCCGTGGTCGCCGCCGGAGTCGTTCGCCGAGCCGCCGCAGAGCGGTCCGCGCACCGACGTCTGGGCGCTGGGCGCCACGCTCTACACGCTGCTGGCGGGCCGTTCACCGTTCGAGCGCCCGGGAGAGCGCAATTCCAGCGCCGACCTGATCGAGCGCATCGAGCGGGCCGCGCTGCCCTCTCTGGCGCGGCCGGACTCACCCGACAGCCTGCAGCGGCTCCTCGAGCGCGCTATGGCGAAGAACCCCGACGACCGGTTCCCGAGCGCGGTGGCCTTCGCCCGCGCCCTGCAGAAGGTGCAGATCGAGCTCTCCCATTCCGTGACGCCGATCGACATCGTCGACGACCACCCGCCGGCGGAAGACCTCGAAGACGACGGCGACGGCCTCACCCGCGTGCGGGAGATCGTCAGCATCGACCCCGGGATGCACGGAGCCACCCGGCCCTCCGCGCTGACGCAGCCGAAGGGACCGTCGGTCGCTGTCCCGGACGCCCCGCGCTTCGACATGCCGGCGCGGCCGGAGCCGTCCGTCGAGCAGACGCAGCGACGCACGCCGCGGTCGGCAGCGGACGCGCCGGTCGCGCCGTCGCCTGCACCGTCCGTCGTGCCGCCGACGCCCGGAGACCGCGATGACCGGACGATCCTGCGTCCTCCGCAGGTCGTGCAGCCCGAGGCGCCGGTCTCGCCGGCCGTCGCCCCGACGCCCGCCGCCGCTCCGGTGGCAGCGGTGGAGGAGCGCTCGCCGCGGAGTCGGAAGGGGCTGTGGATCGGACTGGCCGCCGCGGCCGTCGTCATCGTCGTGGGAGGAATCGTCGGCCTGAACGCCCTCGTCGCCGGCCTCGAGCCCCAGCCCGACCCGGAGAGCAGCGAACAGGCGGTCGACCCGCAGGATCCGGTGTCCGACGCGGTTCCCCGCGTGACGGACGTCGCCGGAACGCGGGCGGGGGACCAGGTCACGTTCACCTGGACGAACCCCGACCCGCGCGAGGGCGACAGCTACATCTGGACTGAGACCGGGGGCGCGTCCGACGGCGCCGTGAAGCAGGCCGCCGACGAGACGGTCACATTCGCACCGGCCTCCTCGGGCGAGGTGTGCATCGAGGTCATGCTGCGTCGCGATGACGGTCGCGCGTCCGAACCGACCACGGGGTGCGTCCGATGACCGCGCCGGCGGGGGTGACGGTCGAGTTCGCCGGGGAGTACTTCCCCATCGAGCCCGGCCGAAGATTCGTCGTCGGCCGCGAGGGCGACCTCGAGCTCGACGACAACCTCTTCCTGCATCGCCATTTCCTGGAGATCAGCGACGGCGAGGGACTGTGGTGGCTGGCCAACATCGGCACGAGGCTCACCGCCACGGTCACCGACTCGGCCGGCGGTGTCCAGGCCAGGCTCGCCCCCGGCGCCCGCCTCCCGCTGGTGTTCGAGACGACCACCATCGTGTTCAGCGCGGGCCCGACCACCTATGAGCTCGTGCTGCACGCCGCGGAGCCCACCTTCCGGGCGACGCAGCGCGAGCACGACGACGGCGGCGCCTCGACCATCGGCGACGTGCCGCTCACCCTGAGTCAGAAACTGCTGATCCTCGCGCTCGCGGAGCCGCAGCTGCGTCGCGACGGCACCGGCATGAGCGAGATCCCGTCGTCGGCGAAGGCCGCGGAGCGCCTCGGCTGGACGGTGACGCGCTTCAACCGGAAGCTCGACAACGTGTGCGACAAGCTCGACCGGATCGGCGTGCCCGGGATGCGCGGCGGGCAGCGCAGCTTCGCGACGAACCGGCGAGCACGACTGGTCGAGCACGTCATCGCCTCGCGCATGGTGAGCAAGGACGACCTCCCGCTGCTGGATGCCCCGCAGCCGAGTGAGGCAGAGGGAGACAACGAGTGAAGGTACGGCTGACCCTGCTGCGCCAGGGCGCGGCATCCAGCGACATCGAGGTCACGGCCGAGAACACCGCGACGATCGGCGAGATCGCGGCGATGATCGTGCGCGCGGACCCGCTCGGATCCTTCGCGCACGCCGACCCCACCGCGGTCACTCTCGAGGCGTACAGCTCGGTGGTGTCGGGACCGGGGGATCTGCTCGCCCCCGAGTCGACCTTCGCGCACGTCGGCCTCGCCCACGGCGCGACCGTCCGCGTGGTGCCCGCGTCCTACGAGCAGCGTCCGGTGGTCGGACGCATGGAGGTCGGAGCCGGTCCGGGGGCGCGGTCGATCGCGCTCACCCGAGGCACCATCGTGCTCGGTCGCGACGAGTCCTGCGATGTCGTGATCGACGACCCGCTCGTGTCCAAGCGCCACGCCCGGCTCGAGATCGGCGACCGGGTCGAGCTCATCGACCTGAACTCCGCCAACGGGATCATCATCGACGGCGCCTCCGTGGTGCGTCTCGTCGCGGCGGACGGCGAGCTCGCCGTGGTGCTGGGCGACACCCCCGTCCGCGTGAAGGTGGAGGCGGGGTCCACCGCGCCCACCACGGTCGAGGCCTCGATCCGCCAGGTCGAGTTCGTGCGCTCGCCGCGCGTGGAGGAGCGCTACCTCGGCGAGGACCTCGACGGCACCGACCTGCCCGTCCCCGCGCGCAAGCAGCCCTTCCCCCTGCTCACGCTGGTCGCCCCGCTGCTCATGGGCGGTGCGATGTACGCGTTCACCCAGAGCATCCTCTCGATCATGTTCGTCGCGCTGTCGCCGCTGCTCATGATCGGCACCTGGCTGACGACGAAGAACCAGCAGAAGCGGGAGCTGGAAGAGGACAAGAAGCGCTTCGAGGAGCAGCTGGAGCGGCTCGACGCGCGGCTGCAGAGCGAGCGGGAGCGCGAGATCGACGTCCGTCGCCGCGAGGTGCCCCTGCTCCGCGAGGTCAGCGACGCCGCGCTCGCCGCAGGTCCCCTGGTGTGGACGCGTCGCACCGAGCACTGGTCGTTCCTGCACGTGCGCCTCGGCATCGGCGACACGGCCTCCCGCAGCTCGGTGAAGGATTCGAACGGTCGCGATCGCGCCATCCCCGAATACGTGGAGAAGCTCGACGCCGTGGTCGACGCCACCCGGATCGTGCCCCAGGTGCCGATCCTGGAGGACCTCACTGACGTCGGCGCCCTCGGCATCGCCGGTCTCGGCGGACGGTCCACGGGCTATGCCCGCGCTCTGCTCGCCCAGCTCACGGGGCTGCATGCCCCGGCCGACGTCGGCGTGGTCGGACTCTGGGGTCCGCGCTGGGGTGCTCAGCTGGCCGATGCCAAATGGCTGCCGCACGCCTGGTCGGCGCAGGCGGTGCTCGGCGTGCAGCCGATCGGCGACGGCCCGACCTCCGCCGGGCAGATCGTCGCGCGGCTCGAGGAGCTCATCGCGACACGCTCGACCCGCAACGGCGACGCCGTGGAGCTCGGCGCGCTCGAATCCGAGAAGGCGGCGACGAACAGCGGATCGAAGGTCGGCGAGGACTCGCGCAGCCGCCACGACTCCGTCCCGAAGCCGGCCATCGTCGTGCTCATCGCCCCGGACGCCCCCGTCGATCGCGGGCGTCTCATCCAGCTGTCCGAGCGCGCCGCGATGCGGGGGATCTTCCCGGTGTGGCTCACCGAGGACGCCGCCGCCCTGCCGGCCTCCTGCCGCACGTTCGTCGAGCTCGGCGCGACCGACAGCGCCCACTTCGTGCGGCTCGGCGAGGTCGTCGAGAACCTCGCCGTCGACGAGCTCACCCGCGAGCAGTTCGCCGTCTTCGCCCGAGCCCTCGCGCGCCTGACCGACGCCGGAGAGGTCGCGCTCGACCGCAGCGACGTGCCGCGCACGATCTCGATGCTCCACCTGCTCGGCCGCGACATGGCGACGCAGCCGGAGAGCGTGGTCGACCGCTGGACGCAGAACGACTCCCTCCACTCCCGCCGCAAGAGCGGATCCGCGCGGCGGTACCAGCCGAAGCTGCGCGCCCTCGTCGGCGCCGGGGCCGAGGGGGCGCTGCAGCTCGACCTTCGCCAACAGGGTCCGCACGCCCTCGTCGGCGGCACCACAGGCTCGGGCAAGAGCGAGTTCCTGCAGGCCTGGGTGCTGGGCATGGCGACCGAGTACAGCCCGGAGCGCCTGACGTTCCTCTTCGTTGACTACAAGGGCGGTTCGGCCTTCGCCGACTGCGTGAGCCTGCCGCACTGCGTCGGCATCGTGACCGACCTGAACGAGCACCTCGTGCGCCGCGTGCTCGTGAGCCTCCGGGCGGAGCTGCACTACCGGGAGCACTTGTTCAACCGGAAGAAGGCCAAGGACATCCTCGAGCTGGAGCGTGCCGGCGACCCGCAGGCGCCACCCGCCCTGGTGCTCGTGATCGACGAGTTCGCTGCGCTCGCCAAGGAGGTCCCCGAGTTCGTGGACGGTGTGATCGACATCGCCCAGCGCGGCCGGTCCCTCGGCATCCACCTCATCATGGCGACGCAGCGACCGGCCGGCGTCATCAAGGACAACCTGCGCGCCAACACCAACCTCCGCGTGGCGCTGCGCATGGCGGACGAGACCGACAGCAACGACGTGATCGGCACGAAGGACGCGGCGCTGTTCGACCCGGGGACGCCCGGTCGCGGTATCGCGAAGACCGGTCCCGGCCGCATGACGCTCTTCCAGTCCGCCTACTCCGGCGGATGGAGCCTCGGCGAGAGCGACGGGGTCGACGTCGCGATCACGGCGTTCGGCACCACGGATCAGGGTCCGTGGGAGCTGCCGATCGATGAGAACGCGGTGGTCGTCGACGAGGATCTCGGGCCGAACGACCAGCAGCGACTCGTCAGCACCATGGTGCTCGCCGCGCAGGCCGCGCAGGTCGAGAAGCCGCGCCGGCCGTGGCTGGACGAGCTCGCCCCGACGTTCGACCAGCTGAAGCTCCCGCAGCGCACCGACGCCGCCCTGCTGCTCGGAGTCGTCGATCAGCCGGAGCGTCAGGAGCAGGTGCCGTTCCACTTCCTGCCCGACACCGAGGGCCACATGGTCATCTACGGCACCAGCGGCTCGGGCAAGAGCGCCGCCCTGCGCACCCTCGCCGTGTCGGCTGGCATCACCCCGCGCGGCGGCCCCGTGCAGGTGTACGGCCTCGACTTCGGCTCCGGGGCGCTGCGCATGCTGGAACCGCTGCCGCACGTCGGCTCGGTCATCTCCGGGGACGACGCCGAGCGGGTTGCCCGCCTGTTCGCCACGCTGCGCAGTGAACTCGACCGGCGCGGCGACGCATACTCCGCGGTGGGCGCGGCGACGCTCACCGAGTACCGGGCGCTGTCGGGCAAGTCCGACGAGCCGCGCATCGTCGTCCTCATCGATGGCTTCGCCGCGTTCCGCAACGACTACGAGGCCGTGATCGGTCGCACGGACACATACAACGCGCTGCAGGAGGTGCTCTCGGACGGCCGCGCGGTCGGCATCCACGTCGTGCTGTCCGCCGATCGGTTCCAGAGCATCCCGAGCGCGCTGAACGCGATGCTGCAGCGCCGGGTGGTGCTGCGCATGGCCGACACCGACGCCTACAACATCCTCAACGTCCCCAAGGATGTGCTGACCCCGGAGTCCGTTCCCGGGCGGGCGATCGTGGGCGAGAACGAGGCGCAGATCGCGATCATCGGCGGCACGCGCAGCATGAAGGAGCAGTCGCTGGCGATCGAGCGGATGGCGGCCTCGATGTCGCGCCGCGGCGTGCCCGACGCCCCTCCGGTGCGGGCGCTGCCGCTCAGCTACCGCCTGGACGACGTGCCGGCCACGATCGGCGATCAGCTCGTCGTCGGTCTGTCGGATGCCGACCTCGGACCCTTCGGGATCGAGCCGACCGGCACCTTCGTGATCGCGGGGCCGCCCGCCAGCGGCAAGAGCAATGCGCTCGCGGCGATCACGCAGCAGGTGCTCCGGGCCCGTCCCGACACGCCGACGCTCTTCCTCGGCTCCACCCGGTCGCCCGCGCGGCACGCCGTGTCGTGGACCGCGACCGCGGCCGACGGCATCAGCGGCACCGCCGCGGTCGCCGCGATCGTGGAGAAGGCGGAGCAGGGCCTGAAGCCGGTCGTGGCCGTCGAGGGCGTCGCCGAGTTCGCGTCGTCGCTGTTGGAGATGCCGCTGTCGGACCTCGTCAAACGAGCCACCCGCGGCGAGCTGCTGCTGCTGTTCACGGGCGACACGAGCGAGTGGACGAGCAACTTCGGACTCCTCGGCGAGATCAAGCAGGCCCGACGCGGAGTCGTCCTGCAACCCGAGACCATCGACGGCGAACTCGTGCTGAAGTCGCCGCTGCCGCGCATCGGACGCGGCGAGTTCCCGGTGGGTCGTGCGGTGCTCGCGCAGCGCGGCAAGGTCGTCCGCGTGCAGTTCCCGCTCGTGATCCCGGAGACCGTCTGATCCGGCGTGTCGCGATGATGGGGACTTCTCCCCATTTGCAGGCGGCATCCGCTTCGTTAGTCTCGAAGAACAAGAACACCTCCGGCACCCGCCGGGGCGACCGGAAGGTAACACCATGACGAACCTCAAAGTCAGCTACGCCGACATGAAGGACGCTGCTGGCCGTCTCCGCACGGGCCAGCAGGACATCGAGACCCAGCTGAAGAACCTCCGCGCCTACGTGTCGCAGCTCGTCTCGGGCGGCTTCGTGACCACGTCGGCGTCGGGCGCGTTCGACGCCTCGTACGCGCAGTTCAACCAGGGCGCCACCGCGACCATCGCCGGTATCGAGGGCATGGCCCGCTTCCTCGACGTCGCAGCCCAGTCGCTGCAGTCGACGGACGAGCAGCTCGCGGCGCAGATCCGCCAGTAACGCTTCAGCGAGAAGAGGGGATGCCGATCCGGCATCCCCTCTTCTGCGTCCTGGTGCCGATCAGTGAACGGCGGCGGCGGCGTCGGCCAGGTGGCGCGCGTTGTGGTTCAGGACCTTCACGATGATCCCGTGACGGCGGAGCTCGGCGACCGTGCGGGCGCCCTCCTCGCTGTTCCGCCCGAGCGCGGCGATCGTCGCGACCACGAGCACGTCGCCGGGGTTCAGCGTGTTGATGAGGCGGGAGAGGCGGTCGCTCCAGCTCTCCAGGATGTCGGGCGCCGGGTGACGGAATCCCTCGATGGGGACCCCGAAGCGCGTGAGGTCGGCGCGCTGCTCCACGATCGAGGGCATGTCGTCGCGGGAGACGACCAGGCCGACCAGGCGGGAGCCGTCGGGGCGGGCGAGCCAGAAGTTGCGGTTCTCCTGCAACTCGGTGAAGCACTTGGGGCACTCCGCGGCGGCGTGCGGAAGGTGCAGCGGGCTCGTCAGGGTCTCATCCCCGGCATTCCTCGCTACAGGCTCGATCGTCTCGCTCATCGGCGCACCTCCACCTCACTCCACCTCCATTGTGCCCTGTCCGCCCCCGCCGTGCAGGCCACCCGCATCGTCACGGTCTCGCGGCAACCTTCCGCCGAGTGCACGGGCTCCCGCCGAGTGCACGGCTTGCGCACGCGGTCAAGCCGTGCGCTCGACGCGATGCCGTGCACTCGGCCATCGGCACTCTGTCATCACGGCGACTTCACGTCGTCGGTGCGCATTCCTCAGGGCGTGCCGCTGTTGGCGGCGCTGGTGATCTCGGCTTCCTGCGTCTCGAAGGCGGTCGCCGCATCGCGGGCGACGACGCCGGCGCCGGCGGTCATGCTCTGCAGCTGCAGCAGTGTGCCCTTGGCCCACATGGCCCAGGTGTCGGCGGCGGCGGAGACGGCCGAGCTCCCGCAGGCGCCGAGGGCGAGGTCCACGTCCAGGCTCAAGCCCCATGCGGTGCTCTGCAGGGTGCTGCCGGTCGCGCCGACGGCTTCGGAGTCGAACTGGAGGTCGGTCATGACGGCTCCTTCACATCGTCCGGAGAGTAGGTCTCGCTGGGGTCCGGCTGCGGGTCGAAGAGACCGATGCTGACACCGTCGAGGTCGCACTCCTCGAGCTTGAGGGCGGCGCCTTCCGAACGACGCTCGCCGCCATCGCGCATGACCACCCGGAATTCGGCCACCTGTCCCTGAAGCTCGGTGGGCGCGGTGGGCTTGTCGGCGGTGAGTACCCAGTCCTGGGCCTGGCACATCCGCACGATGGCCTCGCCGTCGGTCTCCTCGACATCGAGGGGGATCATCGGAGTGGGGCCGGGTGAGGTGAAGTGGCGGTTTCCCTTCGCGGCGCTCGTCTGGGCGGACGAGAAAGCCTTGATCGCCGAAGAGGAGGTGGTCGAACGGAGCTCTTCGCTCGTGTAATCACGGGTGACGAGCGCGGTGTTCAGTGCGAGATCGGAGGCACGCACCGCTTCGACCCACGGGTCGCTCTCCCATTCCCCGGAGGGAGGGCCGCTCTGCCACGTGACCTCGGGCGCCTCAGCAGCAGGAGTGCACCCGACGAGGGCGATCCCCATGACGGCAAGACCGATTGCTGCGTGTGCGCGCTTCATTCTGCGTGTCCTTCTGCCCATGACGTGAAGGCCTCCGTACCGATGTCGTAGACCCAGAAGTGCTGCCGGGCGAGCTCTTCCGCCTCCGTGGCGGACAGGCCCTCGGTCATTCCGAGATCGTCCAGCAGCTGCCGGACGCTCTCCATCATCGCGGCCTCGCGACCGGCAGCATTGTTCTCCTGCTCCTGCAACAGTACTTCGTGCGCATTGCCCCACGCAGACGTCGCCTGGCCCTCCGCGAATTCGGTCACCTGGCCGACCACGACATCCTGACCGATGTCGATCAGCGTGCTTCCCCCCTGCACCAGCACGTCGCCGAGGCCGGGGATCGGGATGAGCCCGACAACCGTGCTCACCCCGTCGATGGCCGCCTGCACCGCGGCATCGTGGCGCGTCGCCTCGGCGAGATCAGTGCCGGCTGGTGCGCCATCCAACCAACTCTGCAGGGCGACGACACGTGTGATCGCTTCCTGTGTGAAGTCCGCGTCACCGCGGAGGTCGGCGAGCGTGATCAACGCGTCCTGATACTGCTGCACGGAGGCGGTGATCGCCTGCGCTCCGGCCGAGGACGTCTCGCCGTCGGACCAGGAGGCCGTGCCGAGCAGCTGGGCGAGCTGATCCGGGGATACATCCGGGATGGTTCGCTCAAGGTCGGTGCCGATGAGAATGGTCTGGATCGAGTCGCGCGTTCCCGAGAGGTCGTCGGATTCGGTGGCCGCCTCGGCGAAGTACGGCATCGAGAGCGAGATGCCCTCCGCGAGACGCACCTGGCCGATGCTGGTGAGATTCTCCGGCAGGAACGACTCGTTCTCGATGAGGGAACGCACCACGTCAGATGTGAGGGCAGCCACGCGCTCCCACGTCTCCGGGTTGTACGTGTGCGTGGCATCCGCGGGGCCGCCGGCCGCCTGCTGGGCACCTGCCCACAGGGCGCTCGGGCCTTCGAAGCCGTCTCCGGTGGTGTTCGCGCTCCAGTCGCGCTCACCGAACCAGTAGTCCACACGTCCCGTGCCGAGGTCGCCGTCACCGAACGGGTCGTCGTCGGTCGAGGTGAGCCAGTCGAGCGCGGCGTCGGGGTAGGTGCCGAGGGTGGAGAAGATGCGGCCGGCCAGGTCGTCGACGCGGTTGCCGTCGAGGCCGGTCTGCTCGCCCTCCAGGAACGCGAGGGTGCGACCGCCGGCGTTCGGGGAGAAGTCCGTCCAGTTGCCGTACTGCATGCTCGACGGGTCGCGTTCGATGCGGTCGATCTCGTCGGCCATCGCGACGGTGAGGTTCACGCCGAGCGGGTGGTTCTTCTCGTCGGAGAACAGGAAGCCGATCGCGGCGACGGCGCCGCCCACGCCCGACGACGCACCGGTGAGCATGCTCTCGGCGAAGTCGCTCGACGTGGAGGGCATCCAGATCTGCGAGCCGGTGGAGAGGCCGCCCCGGATCGAGGTCGCCAGCGCGAGGGCGGTCGCTCCGGCGAGGCCGTCGACCATGACCGCGTCGCCGAGGTTGTCGATCATCGAGACGGTGTTCTCTCCGCCGACCTCGAGGAAGAACTGCGACATGACGAACGTGTCGTCGCCCCACACGTCGAAGAAGTCCTGCATCGCCTGCACGTTCTCGTCGGTGAGGTCGCCCTCGGCGATCTCGTCCGCGACGTTCGCGAAGGCGTCGCCGAGGTTGTCGTACGTCAGATCGTCGATGTCATCGATGCCCGCGAAGTTCAATGCCGACTGCATCGCATCCCAGCGCGAGGACGCGGGCGGGGCGAGGGCGGCGACGAGAGCATCGTCGGCCGCCTGGCGCTGCGTGGCGAGCGTCTTGAGCTGGTTCGCCGCAGCGCGCATCTCGGACAGCCCTGGCTTGGTGCCGCTCGGGACGAAGAGGCCGGGCTGCAGGGTGGGGTTCGGAGCGTTGAACGTGTAGGTCGACAGGGGGAAGAGGCTCTCCTCCTGCTCCGCGGCCTTCCAGGTGGCGTATCCGGTCGCGTACGCCTGGTGCGCGGCCGTCGTCGCGACCCGGATCCGATCGACCTCGGTCGCGTAGGCGGTCAGCGCGGTCTGCACCGCGGAGAACTCGGTCTTCAACTCGTCGCACAGGGTCTGCGGCTTGGTCAGGGATGTGCGGAACGCGGCGCCCGCGTCGCCGGCCCAGATCGCCTCCGTGGTGGCCGTGGTCGCGTTCGCCAGCGCCGTACGCACCGTCTCGGTGCCGGTACTCCGGTTGCTCACCCGCGTCGCCGCATCGTTCGCGGCGCCCGTGCTCCCGCGTCCCGGATGCAGTTCGTCCCACTGTGCCATGTCGTCGCCCCTCCTCGACGGCTCTCCCGTCCGCTGCAAATCTACCGGGGCCGGGGAAAAGTCTGCGATGGGCAGAACTCCCCATGCCCGGGAGAGGTGTCAGAGCAGACCGAGGGATCGCACCGCCTCGCGCTCCTCGACGAGTTCCGCCACGGAGGCGTCGATCCGGGCCCGCGCCCAGTCGTCCACGTCCAGGCCCTCCACCACGCGCCACTCCCCATCGACCGCCTCGACCGGGAACGAGCACACGAGTCCTTCCGGCACGCCGTACTCGCCGCGCGAGACGACGCCCGCCGACGTCCAGTCCTCGGTTCCGCGCACCCAGTCGCGCACGTGATCGATCGTCGCGCTCGCCGCGGACGCGACCGACGACGATCCGCGGACATCGATGATCTCGGCCCCGCGCTTCGCGACGCGCGGGATGAACGTCTGCTCGAGCCAGGCGGGAACGTCGCCGACGATCTGCTCCAGTGCCTCCCGCGCCGGCTTGCCCCCGACGGTCGCGTGCGACACGTCGGGGAACTGCGTCGCCGAGTGGTTGCCCCAGATCGGGACGCGGCGCACGGTGTGCACCGGCGTGCCGAGCGTCAGCGCGAGCTGCGCGCGGGCGCGGTTCTCATCGAGCCGGGTCAGCGCCGTGAACCGGTCCGCCGGCACCCCGTCGGCGGACGCCGAGGCGATCAGCGCGTTGGTGTTGGCGGGATTGCCGACCACGGTCACGCGCACGCCGGACGCGGCGTTGGCGGCGATGGCCGCCCCCTGCGGACCGAAGATGCCTCCGTTGGCGGCCAGCAGGTCGCCGCGCTCCATGCCGGGGCCGCGCGGGCGAGCACCCACCAGCAGCGCGAGGTCGCAGCCGTCGAAGCCCACCGCCGCGTCATCGGTCACCTCGACATGTTCCAGCAGCCCGAACGCGCCGTCCTGCAGCTCGAGAGCCGCACCCTCGGCCGCCCCCAGGCCCTGGGGGATCTCCAGCAGCCGCAGCCGCACCTTCTCGTCGGGGCCGAGCAGGTCGCCCGCCGCGATGCGGAAGAGGAGGGCGTAGCCGATCTGCCCGCCCGCGCCGGTGATGGTGATCGTGGTGGTCATGTCCCGAGCCTACGACCGATCGCGCCCGGAGTACCCTCGACGCATGACTTTCAATCCCGACGCCGATCTCTCGGGCAACACCACCCGTCGACGCGGACGCACCGCTGCCATCGCCGGCGGCACCGGTGTCGGTGTGCTCGGCATCATCGCGCTCATCGCGGGCCCGCTGCTGGGCATCGACCTCACCGGGCTCCTCGGCGGCGGAGCTCCCAGCGGCGGCGGCGGGCCGGTCGGCGGCTCCGCGATCGAGAACTGCGACACCGGCGCCGACGCGAACGCCGACGTGGACTGCCGGATGGCGGGTGCTCAGCTCGCGCTCGACGCGTTCTGGGCCGACAACGTCGAGAACTACCGCGCCCCGCAGCTGATCGTGGTCGATGGCTCGACGTCGACCGCGTGCGGGACCGCATCGAACGCGGTCGGTCCGTTCTTCTGCCCCGGCGACGAGACCGTGTACATCGACCCGACCTTCTTCCAGCTCATGCAGCAGCAGTTCGGCGCCTCGGCGGGCAACCTCGCGCAGCTGTACATCGTCGGCCACGAGTGGGGTCACCACATCCAGTACATCACCGGGGCCATGGACGACCACCCGAACAACGGGACCGGGCCCGGCAGCAACGGGGTGCGCACCGAGCTGCAGGCCGACTGCTACGCCGGCGCCTGGATCGGGCGGATGTCGGAGCAGACCGACGCCGACGGAGACCGCTACCTCGAGCCGTCGACCGAGGAGCAGCGCATCGACGCGCTGAACGCCGCGTTCGCCGTCGGCGACGACCACATCCAGGAGCAGTCCGGGTTCGTGAATCCGGAGAGCTGGACGCACGGCTCGAGCGAGCAGCGGCAGCGCTGGTTCGCGGAGGGTTACGCCAACGGCCTCGACGTCTGCGGGCAGCTCTTCACGCTCGACGAAGGCGAGCTGTAGGCCGGAGGTCCGCTCGGTATCAGATAGCGTGGATCCGGCAGGACCGCACGACAGGCTGGGGGGTCTATGGACGAGAAGACGGCGGGGCTCTATCCGGAGATCGAGCCGTACGAGACGGGGGAGCTGCTCGTCGGCGACGGGCACCGGGTGTACTGGGAGGTCAGCGGCAACCCGGAAGGGAAGCCCGTGGTGTTCCTGCACGGCGGTCCCGGCAGTGGGACAGCGCCCTGGCAGCGGCGCTTCTTCGACCCCGCGGCCTATCGCATCGTGCTCCTCGACCAGCGCGGCTGCGGACGCAGCACGCCGCACGCGAGCGCGCCGGACGCGGACCTGCGCCACGTCACGACCGCGCACCTGATCGCCGACCTCGAACTGCTGCGCAAGAACCTCGGCATCGAGCGGTGGCAGGTGTTCGGCGGATCGTGGGGCAGCGCCCTGGCGCTCGCCTACGCCCAGGCGCACCCGGCCGCGGTCAGCGAACTGATCCTGCGGGGCGTCTTCACCCTGCGCCGCGTGGAGCTGGAGTGGTTCTACGAGGGTGGGGCGGCGGCGCTGTTCCCCGATCGCTGGGAGGAGTTCATCGCCCCGATCCCGGTGCTGGAACGCTCGCGCATGATCGAGGCGTATCACCGACGACTGTTCGACCTCGACCCCGCCGTGCATGAGCCGGCCGCTCTGGCCTGGGCCGCGTGGGAGGCTGCGACGGTGACGCTTCGGCCCGATCCGCAGCAGATGGAGGACATGGCGGACCCGCGCAGGGCCGTCGCTTTCGCGCGCATCGAGAATCACTTCTTCGTGCACGGCGGCTGGTGGGAGGAGGGGCAGCTCCTCGCCGGGGTCGACGTCATCCGGCACATCCCCACGGTGATCGTCCAGGGCCGTCACGACGTCGTGACGCCGATGATGACCGCGTGGGAGCTGCACCGCGCGTGGCCGGAGGCCGACTTCCAGATCATCGACGACGCCGGTCACTCCGCGAGCGAGCCGGGCATCAGCGCGGCCCTGCGTGCCGCGACCGACCGGTTCCGTCCGGAGGCGTGACCCGCTCTACGCCCGCAGCGCCTTGGTCAGCGTCTTCAGCAGTCCGCCGACGCCCCCGGTGGCACGGTGCCGCGTCAGGCCCTCGCTCACGGCGGCGCCGGTGCGCGCGGAGACGAACCACGGCGGCTTGGGGAGGATGGTCAGGCGCCCCCCGCCGTTGACGAACGGCAGCGACCGCGGGAAGGGCCGGAACGGGCCGCGCAGCACCGACCTCTCGACCCGGTCGAGCAGCAGGGCGTTGTGCACCACGCTGAGGCCGCTGCCCACGTCCTGGATCGTGCCGCCGGGGAATGCTCCCCAGGTCAGGGTCGGCGTGATGAAGCCGAACGCGGTCCAGCCGTTGATGGCGATCGAGCCGTAGTGCAGGGCGGTGATCGCGCGTTCGAAGCCGCTGCCGAGCGCCTTCTCCGTTGCCGGGTCGATCAGCAGGTTCGCGCCCAGCGTGCCCTGCAGTCTCTCGTTCGCGTGGGCGACGGCGGCGTCCAGGAACTCCTGCCCAGTGCCGGGGAGCGCCACCACGCCGAGCACCGGCGCGAAGTACTCGGTGTTCTCGAGGGCGGTCGGGTCGTCGGTGTCGTCGATCTCCACCAGCAGTCGATCCCCGAGCACCAGGGCGTCGGGGTAGTCGTCCGTGGCCGTCTGCATGCGGGCCGGAGACCCGGGGTACCAGATCGGGCGCTCCGGCGCGTTGGCGTACGCCCGGCGCAGGGCGGCACGGAAGGCGTCGGCCTGGTCCCAGTCCGATGACATGATGACGACCTGTCCGGCGATGCAGTTGTGCCCGCAGTTCTGCAGCCGCATGGTCGCGATGTGCTCGGCCTGGTAGGCGAGGTCGGCGGCGGTCCACGCCCCGGGGACCACGATGATGGGGGACACGCCGCCGAGCTCCGCCGTGATGGGCTTCTTCAGCAGCGGACGGTTCTCCCGTCGCCGACGCTTCGTCGTCGCGGCTCCGTCGCCCTTCGACGGCCCCCACACGATGGTGTCGAACGTGGCCGCCGAACCCGTGATGTGGACGTGCGCGATGTCGGGGTGCTGGGTCAGGTGGGCGCCGGCGGCCGGCCCCCCGCGGACGATGCGGAGGAACCCGGGTTCGATGAGGGCGGCGAGGGCGCGCTTGTACACCGGGACGAGCGGGTCCTGTGTGGGGTTCACCTTGAGCAGCGCGGTGCGGTTGTGGGCGAGCAGCTCGTAGAGCACGTCGAGCACGGGGATGGAGGTGACGTTGCCGGCGCCGAGCACCAGACCGACCCCGCCGGAGTCGCCGGGGGTGCGCTGTGCCAGGCCTGCCGCGGCACGGGCCGTGCTGGGCGTGACGCCGGGCTCCAGCCAGACCTCTCCCGTGAAGCCCGACAGCAGGAAGCGATCGATGCCGGTCAGGGGGAACGCGTGCACGCGGGTCCGCCCGCCGGGGGCGCGATCGACCCGGATCCCGTCGAGGGGATTGGTGCCCTCGGCGAGCCGCGTCAGGGTCTCGATGTAGCCATCGAGCGCGCCGAGGACGCTGTACGGGCCGCTGAGCCACTCCTCTCCCCGGAGGGGGTGCCCGGCATCGAGTCCCTTGGACGCGGCAGCGGTGTTCGCCCAGTCCTCGGCCGTCGCGGCGACTCCGCCGCGCACGGCCCGCAGCAGCGTCACCCGCTGAGCGAGCGTCAACGCCGACCAGGTGAGTGCTCCGGTCGCGAGGTCGCGGATCGCCGCGTCGAGACGGTCGCGTTCCGCCTCGCTGAGAGCCGGCGTCTCGGGCTTCGAGGCGGTCGTCGCGGGGGCCGTGTCGGTGGGCGTGGTCGCAGAAGTCATCGGCGTCTCCTTCGGACGGGATCCCAGCTTAGGCGTCGGAGGTCATCGGCGCCTCGATGTCGTCCCGCCGCAGACGGTACCCCCGCAGCGTCAGCAGACTGGCGATCATGAGCAGCGCGGGGAGGACGCTGAAGCTCAGGACGATGCCGGCGATGGCCGCGTCCGGCTGATCCACGGTCTCCCCGGCGACGGTGGAGACGTACCCGGTGGCGGCGAGCGTCAGCGAGACCGCGGTGGCGCCCAGAGCGAAGCCGATGGTCTCGCCGGCGGTCCAAATCCCCGTGAACGTGCCGGCCTGTCCGCGGCCGCTGGTGCGTTCGTCGTGCGTGATGACATCGGGCAGCATCGCCATGGGCAGCGACTGGAGGCCCGCGTAGGCGATGCCGGCGACCGCGACCGAGGCGTAGATCCAGGGGCCGGGCGCCCACAGCGCGAGGACGAGCGAGGCTGCGGCGATCGTGAACAGCACGCTGGCGCCGGCGAACGCCCGCTCCTTTCCGAGCCGACGGGCGATGAGCGTCCAGCCCGGGGTGGCCAGCAGTGCCGGGCCGACGAGGGCGACGAACACGAAGGTCACCGCGTCCTCGGATCGGAGCACCCAGGTCGCGACGTACTGGGCTCCGGCGAGCATCGTGCCGGTCGCGAGCGCCTGCAGCACGAAGGTGCCCAGCAGGGCGCGGAACGGCTGGCTGCGCCCGAGCGCGCGGAAGCCCGACATGTACTGATCGCGCCACGTGGAGGGGATCGTCTCGACCTCGCGTCCGGACGACATCCGTCGAGCCGCAGCCGCAGCCGTGCGGGACGCGATCAGCATCCCGACGCCGATCACGATCCCGGAGGCGATGCCCATCAGCAGGTACCCGGTCACCGGGTCGTCGCCGGCGTTGCGCAGAGCAGGGCCTCCGGCGCCGAAGAGGAGGATCGCTGCGGTGAGCACCACCACCCGCCAGCCGAGGAGCCGGGTGCGCTCGTCGTAGCTGCCGGTGAGTTCGGCGGGCAGGGCCACGTAGGGCACCTGGAACAGGCTGAACGCCGTCGCCGTGGCGAGGAAGGCGAGCAGCACGCAGATCGCGCCGGCCACCGGACCCCAGGACGGCGGCACGGCGAAGGTCAGCGCGAAGAACGCCGGGAGCGCGAGCCCGCCCGTGACCATGAAGCCGCGGCGGGAGCCGGTGCGGGCGAGCTGCCGATCGGATGCGGCTCCGATCAGGGGGTCGATCAGCACGTCCCAGACCTTCGCCGCGGTCACGATGAGTCCGGCGGCCAGCGCGGCGACACCGAGGTTGTCGGTGAGGAAGTACGTCAGCACCAGACCCGGCAGAGTGGCGTATCCGCCGGTGCCGAGCGAGCCGATCGCGTACAGGGCGACGGTGCGTGCGGAGAGGCGGACGGACGCCCGTTCGGGTCGAGCTTCGGTGCTCATCGCGCCAGTGTAGCGGCGCGCCGAGACGATCAGATCAGCGAGAGCTCGCGCAGCTTCGACTCGACGTCCGCGTTCGACGGCTCGACGTGGTGCGAGGCGTCGGGGTACACCACGACGGGGATGTTCGTGCGTCCCGAGATCTCCTTCGCGACGTCCGCGGCGGCCGGCTCGGCGACCAGGTCGACGTACGTGTAGGCGACGCCGAGCTCGTCGAGCTGCTTCTTCGTGCGGATGCAGTCGCGGCACCAGTCGGCGCCGAACATCGTGATGGTGTCGGAAGCGGGAGCAGTCATACGACCAGCCTACGGCCGCCCGGCGGGGGTGGCGCTGGGAGCGGCCTGTGACGGGAGCGGCTCAGGAGAAGAACCGTCCGAGCGAGGCGGCGACGTCGGGTGCGGCCTCCTCGGCCATGTGGTGGCGGCTGTCGACGCGGTGGCCCCTGACGTCCGTGGCCCAGCTCCGCCAGATCTCGAGCGGGTCGCCGTGCAGCGACTCGAGGTCGTCGTGGGCGGACCAGAGGATGAGCGTCGGCGCGTCGATCCGGCGCCCGGCGCTCCGGTCGGCCTCCTCGTGCTCGCGGTCGACGGTGAGGCCGGCGCGGTAGTCCTCCAGCATCGCCCGCACGACCTCCGGGTCGTGAACCGCCGCCCGCAGCTCCGCATGGTTGGCGGCACCCATGGTCTCGGCGTCGGCCTTCGCGGCGTACCAGGCGTCGGGGTCGGCGTTGATGACGCGTTCGGGGATGACGGGCTGCGCGAAGAAGAACCAATGCCACCAGCTCGTGGCGAATCGCGCGTCCGCCCGTCGCAGGTGCTCGGTGATCGGGATGCAGTCCATGAGCGCGAGCCGGTCGACGCGGTCCGGATGGTCGAGGGCGAGTCGGAGCGCGACGTAGCTTCCGCGGTCGTGGCCGGCGAGGTGGAACCGCTCCTGTCCGAGCCGCCGGGCGACCTCGACCATGTCGGCCGCGACCGCGCGCTTCGAGTGCGCCGAGTGATCCGCGACCGGTCGCGGCCCGCGAGAGCGCCCGTAGCCGCGCAGATCGGGGCAGATCACGGTGAAGCCCTGTTCCACGAGCAGGGGCGCCACGCGATGCCAGGTCGCCGAGGTCCGCGGATGCCCGTGCAGGAGCATCACGGCCGGACCGGATCCCCCGTACCGTACGAAGATCTCGGCGTCGCCGGTCGGGATCCGCGCTTCGGCGAACCCGGGGAAGAGCGGCTCCTCGACCGTCATCTGCCCGTGTCCGCCTCGTCGGGCAGGTCGCCCACCGGCATCACGACCACGTCCTGCATCTTCCAGTCGATGTCGGCGATCCCGGCCGCCGCGGCGTCGATGTCCTCCACCGAGACCTTGCTCCGATGCGGCACGACGAACGCCTCGACGTGGAAGACCTGGCCCTGATCGCGCATCCGCACGCCGGCGTCGGCCACCCAGGGTCGGCTGCGCAGGTACGACACGATGTCACGGGCGAGCGGGTGCGGGTTCTTGCTGTCATACGTGCGGGCGCGCTGATCCATGAGATCGACGATCGCCGTCCTGGTGTTGCGGAAGCCGTCCCAGATGATGCCGAGCGAGATGAACAGGGCCGCCGCGCCGTCCAGCCACCACACCCCGACGCCCACGCCGAGCACGCCGACGATCGATGCCACCGTGGTCTGCCAGTCGGCCTTGGCCATGTCGGCGTCGGCGTAGAGGAGCTTGTTGTGCAGGACCGGGGCGAGCTTCGACTTCGCGGGGCCGTACAGGAACACCGGGCCGACGATGACGACGGCCATCACGGCGACCATCAGCCAGCCCAGCCAGATCGTCTGGCCGAACAGCTGCACGGTGCCGATCGTGGGGTGCTCGCCGGCGATGAGTCCTGTGACCGCCTCGATGGCGAGATTGAGGCCCACCGCGAGGAGGGCCACACCGGCGACGAGGTGTCCGACGCCCATCGCGCGGTGCAGGCCGTACGGGTGCTTCTTCGTCGGGCGCCGCCGGACGAAGAGCAGTGCGGTCAGGAACGCGATCTGCGGGATGAGGGACAGCATGTCCTCGATCCACGCGGTGCGCATCGCCTGGGACTCGCCCACGACGAGGGCGATCACCGCGATCGTGATCGAGGTGTAGACGATCGTGAAGACCTCCCAGCGGACGGCCTTCTTGATCGCCTGCTCCTGCTCGGAGGGGAGAGTCGTCCGTCCGAACTGCTTCGTCTCGGTCATGAGCCGACCTCCGCGTCGAGGAAGGACTCCAGCTTCGACAGGAAGGCGTTCTCGCCGAGGGGCACCAGCATCACGAGCTCTCGCCCGTCCGCTCCCTCGATGCCCGGGTAGCCCCTGGTCACTCCTGCCTTGTCGATCCACGGAGTGTCTGGCGTGATCCCGCCGGCCACGAGGTCGAGGTCGCCCGCCTCCAGCATCCGCACGAGCGTCTCCTCCGACGCGACCGTCCACGTCGGCTCGGCGTCGATGCTGTCGGCGAAGGCATCCACGAGGTCGACAACGGTCCCCGTCGGATCGCCGCGGGTCACCTCGACCAGGTCGCCGTCCGGCGAGGTGCCGACGCGCAGCTCGCCGCCGGAGACGGAGGAGAGTGTGCCGTCCGGGTCGGCGGGGATCGTGAGTCCGCAGCCGGAGAGAGCGCCGGCCAGGATGAGGCCGATGGCCGCCGTCGCCCACCTCCGCTGGCGGTGCCGGCGGGAAGTCCAGGATCTGTCCACGGAGCCAGCATGGCCCGCGGTCCTGGTCGCCGCAAAGCGGTTGACGACGGCGCCGCGATCAGGCTAGCCCGGTCGACCCTTGCGGGTAAGGGTAGCCTTACCTAGACTCGGGGCATGAGCAACGCGTGCGAGCACCTGGAGGAGCCCGACTGGGAGAACATCGACGGCACGGTGCTCATCGCGGGGGATGCGGCCGATGCCGTCCTCATCGCGCGGATCGCCTCGCGCCTGCCATGGGACGTGCAGGGTGTCATCCTGCTCGAGGCGGCCGCGCGCATCCAGTTCCGCCACATCGACGTGCCCGACGGGGTCTCCGTGCGGTGGCTCGTCCGCGGCGACGGACCCCGGGTGCACGCCCGCGGCGAACGGCTCGCGAACGCCGTGCACGCCTGGTGCGTGGAGTGGACGTGCTCCGAGCCGCCCGCGCAGTGGACGGTGTGGCTCGGGCCGCACACCCCGCCGCATGTGGCGCGGATGGCGCGGAGCCTTCTCGGCGTCGCGAACTGACGGCGGCTCAGCGCAGGGCGGCGGCGGGTGCCGCAGCTCCCGCGGTGATCGCGTCGAGAGCGCGCCGCAGGGTCGAGCTCGACGTGTGCGCCGTGTACGGGAAGTACACCACCTCGACGCCCACCGCCGCGAACTCCGACTCCAGCCGCAGGCCCTTCTCGGTGCCGCGCCAGTCGTCGCCCTTGAAGAAGTGCGTGAACTGCACGTCGCGCCACGAGTCCATCTTCGACGGCGTCGTCTCGACGTAGACGCCGTCGACGAACGAGATGTGCTTGACGATCTCCGCACGCTCCGCCGTCGGGATGACGGGCTCGATGCCCTTCACCTGACGCAGCATCTCGTCGCTGACGACGCCCGCGATCAGAACGTCGCAGTGCTGCTTGGCGTGACGAAGAAGGTTGAGATGCCCGACGTGAAACAGGTCGAAAGCACCAACGGCATAGCCGATACGCGTCCCCATGATCTCCCCAGATCAGTGATTCCCCAGTGAGCGGATCCCCATCCGCTTCGCGACTCCCACAGCCGCGAATCGAGAGTCTAGCAGGCCCGGTTTCCTTCTGCACAGGAACCCGTGGAACGATGGAGGCCGGGCGCGAGGCGCACGCGGAACAGGGGGCGGACGTGGGGACACCGGTGACGATCATCGTGCCGACGTTCAATGAGCGCGACAGCGTCGCCGAGCTGGTCGCCCGCACGGCGGCCGCGCTCGCCGGGTGGGACGCCGAGATCCTCTTCGTCGACGACAGCGCGGACGACACGGCGGCCGAGATCGCGCGGGTCGCGGCGGACGCCCCGCTCCCGGTGCGGGTCATCCATCGCACGCAGAACACGGGAGGGCTGGGCGGCGCCGTCGTCGTCGGCCTCCAGGCCGCCTCCTCCGACGTGTGCATCGTGATGGACGGCGACCTGCAGCATCCGCCGGAGCTTCTCCCCACCCTGCTCGCCCGGCACGCGGACGGCGGCGCCGACGTGGTCGCCGCGTCCCGCTACATCGGCGGCGGCGACACCAGCGGCCTGGGCACGGCGGTGCGCTTCGGCGTCTCCCGGGTGGCAACGTGGCTGACGCGGGCGATGTTCCCTCGTCGCCTCGCCCGCAGCACCGACCCCATGACGGGCTTCTTCCTCGTCGACCGCACCCGCCTGGATCTGTCGGCGCTCAAGCCCCAGGGGTTCAAGATCCTCCTCGAGATCCTTGCGCGCAACGACCTGCGCATCGCCGAGGTGCCGATGGAGTTCGCCGAGCGGCGGCACGGCACGTCCAAGGCGAGCCTGCGTCAGGGCGGCACGTTCATCGCCCATCTCGCGCGGCTGCGCTTCGGGAAGATGTCGCTCTTCGCCCTCATCGGCGTGATCGGGGCGGTCGCGAACCTCGGCATCATGTGGGGACTGACCGCCGCCGGCGTGCCCTACGTCTGGGCGGCGATCGTCGGTGCCGAGGTCACGATCATCGGCAACTTCCTGCTGCAGGAGCGCTTCGTGTTCGCCGACATGAAGACGGATGCCCGCGGGGTCGGGATCCGCTTCGCGAGCTCGTTCGCGTTCAACAACGTCGAGGCGGCGCTGCGCATCCCCGTGATGGCTCTGATGGTCGAGACCTGGCACATCTCCAGCGTGCTCGCGACGGCGCTCTCCCTCATCGTGGCGTTCTTCGCCCGGTTCCTGTTCCACTCGCTCGTGGTCTACGCCCCCACCCGTCGGCGCAAGGGCGACCAGGCGTCGTCCGAGCCCCCGACCGACACGGCCGCGCAGCGGGTGATCCGCGCGATCGACGTCGAGGTCATGAAGCCGGGCGAGCTCTGAGCGATACGCCCGTCGGCGGTGTCACTCCGCTCCGACGGGCCCGCCCTGTGAGGCCAGCCGATCCGACCGCCGCGGGCGGTCCGGCCGGCGTCGCACGAGTTCCGCGACCGGGATGGCCGTGAGGGCGAAGAGCAGCGCCAGCGTCCGCGAGGAGGTCAGCAGCGGGCTGAAGAACGTGTCCCACGCGCCCAGCAGGGTCAGCCACACGACGAGGCCGGATGCCGCCTTGAGGGAGACCGCACGGGCCACGGCGTAGATCGCCCCGACGAGGAGGGCGACGGCGAAGGCGGCCCCGAGCGGACCGAAGCGCAGCCACAGGTCGCCGAGCACGGAGTGGACCTCGAACTGGCCGCCGAACATGTAGCCCTCGACGTAGCCGTTGTCCGGGTCGTAGTTCAGCTCGCTCATGCCCGTCTTCGCGATCCAGACATCCACGGAGGTGGGCAGCACGCCGCTGCCGAATCCCTGCGGGCGGGCGCTGATCAGTGCGGTGGCGGCACCGAGCTCGGGGCGTCCTCCCGCGATCAGGGAGCCGGAGGTGTCGATCTGCGCCTGTGTCCGCTGCTGGGCGGCGTCTCCCAGCACGCCCTCGAGGATCAGGGCCTGCAGCAGGCTGAAGGCTGCCAGGCTCAGAGCGCCGAGGAGCACGAGGGTCTGCGCCGGACGGGGGCGCCGGGTCCCCGGAGGGAGGAACATCTGCCAGAGCACGATGACGCCGGCCAGGAGCAGGAAGGACGTCATCGACCGGGAGTCCGAGAACAGGCACACGGCCGCGAGCGCCGCGAGCGCGAGCAGGTCGAGGGAGCGGCGTCGGGTCGTCGACGTGAAGCCGAGCACGATGATGATGACGGGCACCGCGAGCGAGTACTTCCACAGGTTCGCCGGGTTCCCGCCGGTGAGCGCGACGTTCGCGAGCGCGCCGACGCCGAACGCGACGGCGGTGCCGCCGAAACCCAGCTCCGTGCGCGCCCACAGCAGGACGCCGATGCCGCCGGCGAGCGACAGCAGCGTGAGCGACTGCTCGATCAGGAGGCTCGTGGATGTCGGCCGCATCGTCTCGAACGCCGTGAGCAGGGCCCCGGAGACGGCGGCGAGAGCCGCGAGGACGATCAGCGGTCTCGCGAAGCGGTACTGCCGCAGCACCGGCCACCACACCGGAAGCAGCACGACGGCGATGACGACCGAGATGCTGATGCCGGGGCCGAAGGTGTAGCGGACTGCCGACGCCGCCGCCGCGACCGCCGCGATGATCGAGGTGGTCGTGTACTTGTCGGCGCCGGTCATCGCTGCCCCCGCCTCAGCGGAGGTCGCCGCGGAACACGGCGACCTGCGCACCGAGGAGGTAGTCGACGGTCACCGTCACGTCCTTGCGATCCGACTCCGGCACGGTGAACAGGTACACGCCCTCCGCGGAGTCGCCGGGCGCGAGCGATCCTTCGAACGGCGCCCCTCCCGGCTGCGTGAGCGTGCCGGCGGGGGTGCGGTCCTTCCCGGAGTACGCATTCACCGTCACGTACTCCAGGTCGAGGGGGTCGGAGCCCTCGTTGACGAGGCGCACCGTGACTCTGATCGCCGGTCCTGAGGTCTCTCCGGCGAGGGCGGCCTCGCCCTGGACGGCTTCGATGCGCGACAGCGAGATGTCGATCCGGTCCGCCGTGACGACCGTGGCGTCGGGCGCGACGGGCGTGAGCTCGGCGAACGGCGAATCGCTGGCAGAGGGAGCAGGAGACGGGGTCGCACTGGGGCGCGGCGCGTCGGTTCCGACGATGTCGCGGGGCGGTACCGTCGGGGTCGCGCTGGGCGACCCGCTCGGAGTCGGCTGCCCGGACGGCGCCAGGAGCGGCGGCACGATGAAGGCGGCGGCCACCGCGAGGGCGATCACCGCGATGAGGACCGACAGGACGATCCAGGTGCGGCTGCGAGCCGGCTTCTTCTCGTCGTGCGCTTCGACCATGTGACCCCACCTCGCCCCTGCGTCCTCGCGGTCGCGAGAGACGGTGATCCGAGTTTAGACCTCAGCACCCCGGCGCGACCGAGCGCCTGCCATCAGCCGCCTTCCGTCGCGCACTCCGCGCCATGCGGCACGCAGGGGCGCGAGCGGGCGGAGGAACTGTCGTCTTCCGCCGCGGAGCAGGACCTGCCGCGCGTTCGGCCAGGCCGTCCGGTTCCAGGCCTCGGCGTCGGCGGCGTCGAGGTGGCGCGAAGCGAACAGCAGCCGGTTGCGGATGTTGTAGTAGTAGTACAGCTCGGACTTCGCCTCCGGGCGCTGACGCTGCCCCCGATGCGTCCCGCCCTCGTCGTGGACGGCGATCGCGTCCTCCACCACGAGGAGCCTGGCACCTCGCTCCGCCGCTCGCACCGAGATGTCGACGTCCTCCCAGTAGAGGAAGTACTCCTCGTCGAAGCCCCCCGAGAGGTCCCAGACGGCGCGCGGGATCAGCATGCAGGCCCCGCTGATCCAGGGCAGCCGACGGGCGGACGGCTGCTCCCGCCGCCGCCGCGGGCCGCCCATCGAGCCGTCGGCGAGGTACACGTCCATGCCGGCGAACCAGGTCCTGCCCTCCGCGTCCTCCACGCGAGGCGACGCGAGCGTCATGCCGTCGGAGGTGGCATCGAGCAGGGCGGCGGTCGATGACGCATCGATGCGCGCATCGGGGTTGAGCAGGAGCAGATCCGAGGCCCCGGCGACCTCGAACGCGTGGGCCGCTCCGGCGTTCACGCCGCCGCCGAATCCCGCGTTCGCGTCCATCGCCACCAGGTCCCAGCCGTGGAGGGCGCACAGCTCCTCCACCCGTCGGCGCTCCTCGGCGGTCGACCGGTTGTCGACGACGACGATCCGCGCCTCAGGAAGGGCCGCAGCGGTCGCGACGAGGTTGGTGGAGAGCAGGGC
Source organism: Microbacterium algeriense (assembly GCF_008868005.1). Lineage (GTDB taxonomy): Bacteria > Actinomycetota > Actinomycetes > Actinomycetales > Microbacteriaceae > Microbacterium > Microbacterium algeriense. The sequence goes on along the minus strand of NZ_WAAO01000003.1, from coordinate 432,442 downwards.
GGCCGAGCCGTAATTGACGACGATGACCGCGAGTGCGCGTTCGCTCACTCCTGCTCCTCTCCGGCCGCACACCTCGCGGGGGCGCGCTCGAACCTGTAGATATAGTGAAGGCTACATTCGACGCCGCCTGGGGGAGTTGTCGTGTCAGAGATCCGTGCGGCGATGAGTCGCTTGAAAGAGGCGCAGAAGTCGTCCAAGGGCGCCGCCGCGTATTCGCGCTACATCAACCGGCCGCTCGGTCGTCCGATGGCGGCCACCGCGTACGCCCTGCGGATGACGCCAACGCAGGTCACGATCGTGAGCGCGGTGTTCACGCTCACGGGTGTCGCTCTCATCGCGCTCCTTCCGCCGACGGTCTGGTCGTCGATCCTCATCGCCGTCCTGCTCGTGCTCGGCTACGCTCTCGACTCCGCCGACGGCCAGCTGGCTCGCCTCACCGGAACCGGCTCGCTCGCGGGGGAGTGGCTCGATCACTTCTTCGACTCGATCAAGCTCGCGACCATCCACCTCGCCGTGCTCGTCTGCTGGTTCCGCTTCTTCGACCTGCCCGACGGCTGGCTGCTCGTGCCGCTCGTGTTCGCGGCATCGGCCAACGTGTTCTTCTTCGGCATCATCGCCGCCGACTTCCTGCGCCGGGTGCATCGGCTGGAGCACCCGCACGGCCCTGCGGAGGCGCCAAGGGAGGCGTGGCGATCCGGGGGTCTCTACTCGCTCGCGGTCATCCCGACCGACTACGGGTTCCTCTGCCTCGTCTTCGCGCTGCTGTGGTGGCAGCCCGTGTTCGTCGGGATCTACACCGCGCTCGCGGTGATCAACGTGCTGATGCTCCTGCTCGCGGCGCTGCGCTGGTACCGCTCGATCCGAGGACTGGCCGCCGATGTCTGATCCGCGGCGGCCGCTGCGCGTGATGCAGTCCTTCGGGGCGCCCCGGGTGACCACGAATCCGTACATCACGATGCTGGATGAGGCGCTCGCCGCGACCGACGGCATCGAGCACGTCCGCTTCTCCTGGCGTGAGGCCCTGCTCGGCCGATACGACGTGTTCCACTGGCACTGGCCCGAGGTGAAGCTGCACGGGTCGAGCGCGGTGTCCTCCGTCGGCAAGTACGCCCTCACCGGGCTGCTGGCCCTGCGGCACGGGCTCTCACGCCGCATCGCCGTGGTGCGCACCGTGCACAACCTCGACCTGCCGGATGACAACGCCGCTCGGCTGTGGCTGCTGCGACGCATCGACCGGCAGGCCGATCACCGCATCGTGCTGAACGAGACGACCCCGCTTCCCGCCGGAACGGCGCAGACGGTCATCCTGCACGGGCACTACCGCGATTGGTACGGTGTGCAGCCCCGCGCGGAGCGTCTGCGCGGACGCCTCGGCACGTTCGGCGGCGTGCGCCGCTACAAGGGCGTCTCCGGGTTCGTGGACGCCTACGCCGATGCAGTGGCGAGGGACCCCGAGATCAGCATGATCGTCGGCGGCAAGGCGTCGAGCGCCGAGCTCGCCGAGGATCTGCGCACCCGTGTCGCGGACCTGCCGAACGTGGTCCTGGAGCTGGAGTTCCTCAGTGATGCGGAGCTCGTGCAGCTCGTGACCGGTTCCGAGCTGATCGTGCTCGCCTACCGCTTCATGCACAACTCGGGCAGCGTGCTGGCCGCTCTCTCTCTCGATCGCCCGGTGCTCGTCCCGCGCAACGCGCCGAACGAGGCGCTCGCCGCCGAGGTGGGACCGGAGTGGGTGCAGATGTACGACGGGGAGGTGGATGCGGACGCCCTCCTGGAGGCCCTCCGCGCCGTGCGGGCGATCACCGGTGATCGCCCCGACCTGTCGCGTCGGGAGTGGGACGACGCGGGTGCCGCGCACGCGGCGGCCTATCGTGAGGCGCTGCGGGCGCGGCTGGCGCGGGTGCGCCCCCGCGGGCGGGCGGTGGAGGCATGATGCGCGAAGCGGCATTCCGGCTCAAGACCGCGGTCGGCGGTCGCAGCAGCACCGAGGCGTATCGCGAGTTCCTCGCGATGGATGCCCTCTCACCGGAGCGGATCGCCCAGGTGAGCGCCGAACGGTCCATCGCGCACGCCCGGTTCGCCTTCGGGCACAGCGCGTTCTACCGCGACCTCTACTCCGCCCACGGGATCACGGACGACGACCTGCGGGATCCCGCGGCGTTCGCGTCGCTGCCGATCGTGGACAAGGCGATGCTGCGCGAGAACTTCGAGCGCATCCGCACCGACGAGGCCGACTCGCGGACGAGCGTCGTGTCCCGGACCGGTGGCAGCACCGGTCTGCCGCTGCACCTGCTGCGTGATCTGCGGTTCCCCGCTCGCGCGCTGGAATGGCGCCTCTTCGACTGGTGGGGCGTGAAGCCCTGGGATGACCGTGGGATCGTGACGCGGCATGTGCTGACCGGCGCCGCCCGGATCCGCCACGATCTCGGCTGGCTTCCGTCTCGACGCGTGCAGCTGGACGCCTTCCAGATCACCGACGCCTCCGTCCGGGAGTTCGTCGAGCGGTGGAACAGGGTGCGCCCGCGCTTCCTGATCGGCTACGGCGGGGGAGTGCTCGACACCGTTCGTCGCATGAAGCGGATGGGGCTCACCGTCACGCCGCCCGTGGCCGTGGCCGTGACGGCGGCGCCGCTGTCTCCCGGCACCAGGGCGGAGATCGAGGAGGCGTTCGGTGCGCCGTGCTTCGACCACTATCGCTCGGCCGAGATCCCGTGGATGGCGGGCGAATGCGCCGCGCAGAACGGGCTGCACGTCTTCGCGGACGTCCGACGCATCGAGATCGTCGACGATGAGGACCACGTGGTGCCGGAGGACGTCGAGGGCGAGGTCATCGTGTCCGACCTCACGAACCGCGTCTTCCCCATCGTCAGATACCGCCTCGGCGACATCAGCAGCTACCGCTCCGGCGCCTGCACGTGCGGTCGCGGCCTGCCCCGCCTCGGGGCCATCTCCGGCCGATCCTCCGACGCGGTCCGCCTGCCGGACGGCACGACCATCGCGGGAGCCCTCGGGCACATCTTCGATGACGCGCCGCTGTCGATCCGGCAGTTCGAGATCGTCCAGGACGCCGACTACTCGGTCACTCTGCGGTGCATCCCGAGTGACGCCCCCGACGCGCAGGCGGGGATCCACGCGGCGACCGAGAAGCTCCGCCACGCGACGAAGGGTCTCGTCCCCGTGACCGTCGAGCGGGTCGAGAGCATCCCGCAGGTGGGCGGGAAGATGCGGTTCATCCGCAGCATGGTGGTCGTGCCGGACCCTGCGGATCCGTCCTGAATATCTCGGTTCCACAACGATCCGCGCCGGTTCGTGTATAGACTGTGCCCTGGCCGTCGCCCTTCCGGGTAGGCGGTGCGTACCGATACTGCACACCATCTCGCCCGGAGGGGGCTGGTTGGAGGGGCGCGGTGTACGCGGGCTGAAACCCCTAGGAGACCCTGTTGCGTTCGCGACGTCACCCGATCCATTCCCACCCCTCCCATCCTCGAACCGCTGCCCTCGTCACGGCGGCAGCCACGACGGCGGCGCTGCTGCTCGGCGCTCTCGGAGCCGCGCCCGCTGTCGCGGACGACACCGCTTCCCCCGGCGTGCTGCTGTCCGATGACTTCGACCGCACCGCCCCGGCCGGATGGGGCACCTCCGACAACGGCATCGACTACTCGTCGTGGTCGTCGCGGGCCGCGGTCGCGAGCGTCGCCGACGGCGCAGCGGCGATCACGCTGAACCCCGGCGAATCGGCCTACCTCACCCCGCGCTCCGTCCAGGTCCAGGACGTGCGCATCTCCGCCGACCTCCGCCTCGACCGCAGCGGCGGCCGCGGGTACTACGCGTACACGACCCGGGTGCAGAGCGACGGCTCCGCCTACCGGATCCGACTGCTGACCGATGCGGACGGGCGTGCCCAGCTCTCGGTGATCCGCACCGGAGGCGGCTCGGAGGCCGAGCTGAAGTCCGTGTCCCTGCCGGTGAGCATCCTCGGAGACGGGTGGTACACGTTCGACGCCACCGTCACCGGCACCGACGATGTGACCTTCGAGGCTCGCCTGACCCCGGCAGGGACCGCGCCGGGTGCCCCGCAGCTCGCCGTCACGGATTCCTCACGGGAGCGCCTGTCCGGACCCGGCGGCTTCGCGGTGTGGGGGTACGCCTCCACCAGTGCGACGGCGCCCACCGATCTGCAGATCGACTCGATCGAGGCCGCCACCGCGCAGGGGCCGCTGAGCTCGGAGACTCCGGCCCCGCAGCCGGAGCCGCAGCCGGAACCGCAGCCGGAGCCGCAGCCCGAGCCGCAGCCCGAGCCGCAGCCGGAACCCCAGCCGGAGCCGCAGCCGGAGCCGCAGCCCCAGCCGCAGCCCGGGACGGGCTCACCCGCCCGCGGGGCAGCCGCTGTCGGCACCGCCCAGTACGCGGTACCGGCCGGAGCCGTCTTCGTCGACGTCAAGAGCACGACCGGGGCCGCGAACGGATCCGCCGCCGCGCCCTTCCGCTCGGTGCAGGCCGCCGTCGACGCCTCCCCGGCCGGCTCCACCATCGTGGTCCGCGCCGGCGAGTATCACGAGTCCGTCGAGGTGCCCTTCAGCAAGACCCTGAAGATCCAGGCCTACCCCGGTGAGGCCGTGTGGTTCGACGGCTCCTCGCGGGTGAGCAACTGGTCGAAGTCCGGCGCCACCTGGGTGAGCTCGGGATGGAAGGCGGAGTTCGACGACGACATGCTCAACGGCAACGCCAGCTGGTTCGTCGACCCGAACTACCCCATGGCGAACCACCCCGATCAGCTCTACGTCGACGGGGTGCCGCTGCGACAGGTGGCGACGGCGGCGCAGGTCGTCCCCGGCACGTTCGCGGTCGACGATGCGGCAGACCGGCTCATCCTCGGCACCGACCCGACCGGCCGCAACGTGCGGGCGAGCGACCTCGGACAGGCGCTCAACGTGCGTTCGGCGAACTCCGTCCTCCAGGGCTTCGGCGTGCGTCGCTACGCGACATCGTACGACGTGCTCGGCACGGTCCGGATGCACAACGTCGGGGTGACGCTGCGAGACCTCGTGATCGAGGACAACGCCACGATCGGACTGTTCGTCGGAAACGACCGCGCGACCGTGGACAACCTCACCGTGCGCCGGAACGGGCTGCTCGGCATGTCGATCACGACGGCATACGGCACCACCTTCTCGGACTCGCTGGTCACCGACAACAACACCGAGCACTTCAACGGATCGCCCGTGGCGGGCGGCGTGAAGGTGACGCGTACGCGCGGCATCGTCATGAGCAATGTCGACACGAGCCGCAACATCGGCAGCGGCACGTGGTTCGACGAGTCCTGCTACGACGTGAAGATCCTCGATGTGACCTCGAACGACAACACGGAGATCGGGATCCATGCCGAGCTGTCCTCGAAGGTGACGATCGCCCGCAGCCAGGCGTTCGACAACCGGGAGGGCATCCGCATCTTCGACACGGAGAACGTGCTGATCTCGAACAACGATCTCGGCAACAACTCCCGGCACGACCTGAACCTGATGCAGGACGAACGGCGCCAGGCCACGCACAAGGTGGGGCGCGATCCCCGGGTGCCCGGCGTGGACCCCACCGTCACGTGGATCACGCGGAACATCACGATCCGCAACAACGTGTTCGGCGCTGGGGGGCCGCGGGCGATCTTCGCACACGACACGGCCACCGGTCGCGCCGTCGACACGTGGAACGTGACGATCGACGGGAACCTGTTCAGCAGCGCCGCCGGCGGCCCGTCGATGGTCACCTGGGGTGGGTCCGGCGACGTGTACGAGACGTTCCGCACCCCGGCCCAGCTGGCCGCGGCGAAGAACCCGGGATGGCGCAACGCCCAGACCGCGACGGCCGAACCGTTCGCGGCGATGGCCGACGACATCGCGGCGAACGCCGCGATCGCGCGGCCGCTGTCCGCCGCGCTCGCGGCGCTGCTCGGCCTCGCCGACGGCACCGTCCTGCTCGGGAGCGGTCGCTGACGGCGATCCCGGCTCGGCCGCAGCACCGCGGCCGAGCCGGGACGCACGGCGCACGACGCATCCGGGCACAATGGGATCGTGACTGACGACGACCGCGCCCCGTACCTGCTCGTGCACCCGGGCTGGGAGCTCTTCGGCTCCGACCGCATGCTCCTGGAGAGCGCGCGCGCTCTGCGGGAGAGGGACGAGCGGGTCGTCGTCGCGGTTCCGCAGCGCGGGCCTCTCGTCGGGGAGTTGCAGGCGATCGGGGTGGAGGTCCTGATCCCGCCGATGTTCGTGCTCCGGAAGTCCTCTCTGCACCCGCGCAACTGGCTCCGCTCCGCCAGGGATGCGGTCCGCGGCATCGCCGCATCCGTCGCGATCGTGCGTCGTCTGCGTCCTCGGGCCCTCTACGTCAGCACGATCGTCCTGCCGTCCTGGCCGCTGATCGGGCGGCTGAGTCGGGTGCCGACGGTCACGCACGTGCACGAGGCCGAGGCCTCGGCCTCCCGGCTGGTGAACCTCGCCCTGTACGCTCCGCATCTCGCTTCGCACCGCATCATCGCGAACAGCCGCTTCACGCTGCAGACCGTGGGGGCCGTGCTCCCCGTGCTCGGCCGTCGAGCCACGGTCATCCTCAACGGGGTCGCCTCCCCGGATGACGTCGAGCCGCCGCGTGCGCGCATCGACCGGCTCCGCATCGGATACGTGGGCCGTCTCTCGCACCGCAAGGGCCCGGACGCGGCGGTGGAGGCGCTCGCCGCGCTGCGTCGCGAGGGGATCGACGCCGAGCTCCGGCTCGTCGGCGCGGTCTTCGCCGGCAACGAGGGGTTCGACCGCGAGCTGAGGGAGAGGGCCGCCGCGCTCGGCGTCGAGGATCGCGTGGCGTACCTCGGCTTCCGATCCGACATCTGGCCGCTGCTCGCCGAGATCGATGTCCTCGTGGTGCCGTCCCGACAGGACGAGTCGTTCGGAAACACGGCCGTCGAGGGGATCCTGGCCGCCCGCCCGGTCGTCGCGAGCGACATCCCCGGACTTCGAGAAGCGGTCGGGCCCTACGGCAGTGCGACCTTCGTGACACCGGGCGATGCCGACGAGCTGGCTCGGGCCCTGCGCGCGGTGAACGAGGGCTGGGACCTGCGCCGGGCCGCGGCCATCGGCGATCGGGACGCCGCCCGCGAGCGCTTCGCCCCTGACGCCTACCGGCGCGCCGTCGCGACGTTCCTGGGATCCCTTCCGCAGGCCTGAGACCTGCGGTCCTCAGCGCGCGGCGCGGCCGGTGGCGGGCGGAACGAGGAAGGCGTCCAGCTGACGCTCCAGCTCGGCGATGTCGAGCGCTGTCCGCTCCAGCATCGCGCGATGCTCCCTGGCGCTCCCGTGGTGCGCGTCGGGGATGTCGAAGGGATGCGGGCGCCGCTTCCCGAAGAGGGTCCGTCCGCTGCTCGGCGGCTGCACGAAGCCGCGGCGATGGTGGAGGGCGGATGCGTAGGCCGCGAGGTCGTCCGCGGCCGAGGCGGCGCTGAACGCGGCCACCACCGCGAGCTCGTCGGGGTCGAGCGGATCCGCGCCGAGATGCACGGCCTCTCGCAGGGTGAAGGTCCTCGACCTGGCCTCCGGAACGAGCTGTGCGACGACCGAGCGCTCCGCCCTGCTGGCGGTGAGCACCAGGTCCGCGGCCTGCAGGTCACCGACGTCGATCGCGGTGGACCGGTGGGCTGCGGTGTCGGCGCCGGATGCCGCAGCGATCTCGGCCGAGACCTCGCACATCGGCAGGTCTCCCGGACCGACGCGCGTGCCCGCGCTGCTGATCTCCCAGGACTCCGCGTCGACGCGCGCGCGGAGAGCCTGCTCCATCAGCGGCGACCGGCAGATGTTCGCCTCGCAGACGAAGATGAGCCTGTGCGTCACGTGTTCCCCTCGATGCGGAACCGGCATCACCGGCCCTCGATTCCAACATAGGCGATAATGGGGTGCTGTGAGGCACCGCGGACCATCGCGCAGTCGTGCCGAGGGGGACGGGGACACATGACACTGCAGGACTACTTCCAGTCGCTCAGGAGCCACTGGGTCGTGATCATCGTTCTCATGCTTCTCGGGGGCGGGGCCGCCTACGGCTACTCCCAGCTCGTCGACCCGGAGTACCGCGCCGAGGCGCAGGTCATGGTCATCCCGACGCGCGGCGAGAGCACGAGCGAGCTGCTGCAGGGGTCGAACTACGTGCAGAGCCTCGTGCAGACCTACACGCTCCTTGTCGTCTCGCCGACCGTTCTCGACCCGGTGATCGAAGAGGTGGGTCTGGACGAGACGCCGAACCGGCTCGCCCGCCGGGTCGACGTGAACGTGCCGCTCAACACCGTCGTGATCGAGATCGGCGTCACCGACACGAGCGGGGAGAGTGCGCAGGAGACCGCCAACGCGATCGCGAGCGAACTCGCCGTCGCGGTCGGCAACGTCTCTCCGCTCGGTGCCGACGAGAAGCCGGCCGTGCGCATCGAGACGATCTCGCCCGCGCGGACGCCCACCGTCCCGATCTCCCCGAACACGCGCAACAACGTGGCGCTCGGCGTCGCCGCCGGACTCGTCGCCGGCGTCGTCTTCGCGATCCTGCGTCGGCGTTTCGCGACGAGGGTCGCCACAGCCGGTGCGCTCGAGGAGATCACCGAGGTCCCCCTGCTCGGAGAGATCCCCGAGGCGGCGGACAACCAGACCCTGGCCCGCATCATCCGTGCACAGCCGGACGGCCGCGTCGCCGAGGCGATGCGCCAGGTGTCGGCCAGCCTGAAGTTCGTCGACGTCGACAAGAACCGTCGGGTGATCCTGGTCACCTCGTGCTCGGCGCAGGAGGGCAAGTCGTCGGTCGGACTCGGACTCGCCCTGACGCTGGCCGAGGGCGGACGCTCCGTCCTGTTCATCGAGGCGGATCTGCGTCGCCCCAGCACCGCGCGATACACCCAGCTCGAAGGATCGGTCGGTCTGACGACGGTGCTGATCGGCGACATCGAGCTCGATGAGGCGGTGCAGCAGTGGGGACGCCCCGGGCTCGACATCCTCACCGCCGGCGCCCAGCCGCCGAACCCGGGTCAGCTCCTCTCCAGCGGGGAACTGCACCGAGTGGTGGACGAGGCCAGGGAGAAGTACGACTACGTCATCCTGGACACGGCGCCCGTGCTGTCGGTGAGCGACGCACTGTGGCTGTCGACCATGGCCGACGGCACGCTCTTCGTCGTCCGGGCGAATCGCACGAAGGGGACCGACCTCGCTCGTGCGCTGTCGTCCCTCGAATCGACCAGGACGCCCGTCGTCGGGATCGTGCTCAACGGAGTGCGCGGCGCCGCGAAGAACCCGTACTACACCGACGAGCGCGGCAAGGGCCTGCGCCCGCGTCTCGGACGACGGAACGCCCGCGGTTAGCCGCCATGAACTCGTTGCTGGCTCTCGGCGCGCGCGCCGTGACGATGGTCATCTCCCTCGTGTGCGGCGTCATCACGACGCGGATGATCCTGGGTGAGACCGACGTCGATCACTACGCGCTCTACACGCTGCTGATCACCATCCCCTCGCTGCTGACCTTCACCGACCTCGGCAGCGGAGCGGTGCTCGTCAACGCGGTCGCGACGAGCGATGACGTGCGCACGGACCGGAAGCTCCGGCTGCAGGTGACCTCGGTCGGACGCATCCTCCTGATGTTCGCCTCGGCACTCATGGTCATCAACACCGTTCTGCTGGTGACGGGCGGATGGCGTGCGCTGTTCGGCGACGCGGGAGCGATCCCCGGCGCCCCGCTCGCGGCCTTCCTGTGCATCACGCTGTTCAGCCTCACCGTGACGCTCGGCGTGTGGTTCCGCATCCTCCTCGGGCAGCGCCGCAATCATCTCGTGATCCTCGTGCAGGGCCTCATCTCGCCGGTCACCCTGGCCGGGGTGTGGCTCATGCTCACCTTCGGCGGACGCGCCTTCGACTCGTTCCTGGCCGTCGCCTCGTACGCGGCCTCCCTGCTGACGGCGATCATCGGCTTCCTGCTCGTGACGCGGTCGACGGCGCCGCTCATCCCGGACGCCCTCCGGGTGCTGCTGCGCTGGCGTCGCGTGCCCGGGGTCCGGGTCATGGACGTCGGCTGGCCGATGCTCGCCCAGATGGTCACGTACCCGATCGCGGTGGGCTCGCAGCGCTACGTGCTCGCGCAGTACGCGACGCCGACCGACGTCGCCGAGTACGGAGTGGCGGGGCAGGTCTTCTTCGCGCTCAACGGGCTGGTCATGGCGGCCGGCGTCGCGCTGTGGCCGCAGTTCGCCCGGCGACGCCACCGCGGCGAGCTCCGGCGGGGACCCGCCCTGCTCTCGCTGCTGTTCGGCGGAGCGGTCGCCGGGGCGACCGCGTTCGTGTGGCTCATCGGCCCGTGGCTCTTCGAGTTCATCACGCGCGGCGAGCTCGAGGTCCGCACCTCCACGATCCTCGCGTTCGGCTGCATGATCATGCTCACCGCGGCGGTGTATCCCCTGGGAATGTTCATCATGGACAAGCCGGGCATCCGCTTCCAGGTGATCCCGACGCTCGCGATGGCCGCGGTCAGCATCGTCCTGTCGCTCGTCCTGACGCCCGTGCTGGGCATCGTGGGCCCCCTGCTGGGTGTCGCGTTCGCCCTGGTCGTGTGCCAGGTGATCCCGTACGCGATCTACATCCACCGGCATCGGGAGCGCCTGCTGGCGCCCGAGCGCTCGGAGGACCCTGCTCCGGTGGTCGAGCAGGGCTAGCCGGGCCACTCCTGCTCGCGCCGTCGAGCGCGGCGGGCGGTGGGATGGATGGACTCCCCGCGCGCGAGGCGCAGGGCCAGCTGCTCGTACGCGTCGGCGACCGCGTCCCAGGAGAAGTCCTCCGCGGCTCGGGCTCGCAGGCTGCGTGCACCCGAGTCCACGGCAGCGGGATCGGCTTCGGCGGCCTCCAGCGCCGTCGCCACCGCGGTCGGGTCGCCGAAGTACCAGCCCTGGCCGTCGAGCACCTCCCGGTTGAAGACGACGTCGTACGCGATGACCGCGGTGCCCGCGCCCATCGCTCGCAGGAGCGAGGGGTTCGTCCCGCCGACGGAGTGGCCGTGCAGTAGGTGAAGGCGTGGTGGTACAGCGCGTCGAGAAGGTCCTGGTCGTACACCGCGCCGAGGAGGCGGATGCGCTCGTCCGCCGCGGCGAGTGCATCGATCGCGGCGGTGTAGTCGGCCGCGTAGGGGGCGGATCCGACGACCACGAGGGGCTTGGCCGCGGTCGATGCGGCGTACCCCTCGACGATCTCGCGGACGTGGTTCTCGGGCTCGAAGCGCGCGACGACGAGGTGGTATCCGCCCGGTTCGAGACCGAGGGCGCGGATACCGTCGGTCGCGGCGTCGTCCAGAAGCGGTGCCCCGTAGCGGATCAGCTCGCTGGACACGTCGAACTGATGCCGGTAGTAGTCGGCGATCCCGGGGGCGTCCGCGATGATCGCATCGGCCGTGCGGACTCCGAAGCCTTCGGCCCAGCGGTAGTACGCCTTCCCCCGACCGCCCCATTTCGAGCGGCGCCACTCGAGTCCGTCCATGTGCAGGGCGACCGGGATGCCCCGCGCCCGCAGCACGGGCAGGAACGGCGAGTTGGCCGCATTGAACACGAAGGCGGCGTCGGGGCGGGCCTTCGTGACGGCGTGCGCGGTCGACAGGGCGGTGTGGCTCAGCGTCTCGAGAGCCTTCTGCCGCACCGCCGGCAGCGTCACCCGGCGCATGCCCAGGTGCACGTCGCCGCTGGTGCCGGCGTCGCGCCCGTACACGAGCACGCGATGACCGCGTTCCACGAGCCGGCGCCCGACCTCCTCCACGGCGGTCTCGAACCCGCCGTAGGCGGCGGGGATGCCGCGGGTGCCGATCAGCGCGATGCGGAGCGAGGGCGACGAGGGCGACGGTTGGGAGCGCATCGCAACAGTATGCCCGAGCGGCCCGGCGCGGTCGTGGCGCTAGTCTGGGGCGGTGTCGTCAGCGCCCCGTTCCGAAGCCGCCCTCGCCTGGGGTTTCCCCGCCGAGCAGTCGGTGAGCGCGTGGGAGCTGCGCCATTCGGTCGGCGATGTCCCGAGCGCGTGGCAGTACGGTCTCGACGGCCTCCGCCGGTTCGCCAGGGTGGAGGTGATCGACCTCCCCGCTCCCGGCCGGCTGTCCCGCCTGCGCGCCCGGACCGGCCTGGGGCCTCGTCCCGTCGACGGCATGGCCTTCACCTGGGATGAGAACGCCGCCTTCCGGATGCAGGTGACGCGCCCACGGCGCCGGTTCGCCTCCGGAGTGATCTGGCTGACCGACATGGTGCAGCGGGGACACGTCCCCACGCGGCTGATCGACGTGCTGCGGGGGGCGGAGGACCTGTGGGTGCTCAGCCGCGGCCAGGTCGATCCGCTGCGCGACCTGGTGGGCGGGAACGGCCCTCGGGTCACGGCGGTGCCCTTCGGGATCGACGCCGACTTCTTCGCGGCGCGGCCCTTCCCCGACCGGCCGCGCATCCTGAGCATCGGCAACGACCGCGATCGCGACCCGCAGACGCTGTTCCGTGCGTTCGAGCTCGTGCACGCGCAGCGCCCCGAGGTCGAGCTGATCGTGCAGACCTCCGCGAGCGGCGCTCCCGACGGCGTGCGCGTGGTGGATCGGATGAGTCACCGTGAGCTGCGCGAGCTGTACGCCACGGCGAGCGTGGTGGCGACGGCGACGAGGCCGAACCTGCACGTGTCGGGAATGACCGTGACGCTCGAGGCGCTGGCGACGGGTCGCCCGGTGGTCAACACCGACACCCCGGGGATGACCCAGTACGTCGCCGAGGGGGAGACGGGGCATCTGGTCCCCGTGGGCGATGCCGAGGCGCTGGCGGATCGCCTGGTGGAACTCGTCGACGACCGCGATCGCGCCGAGCGGATGGGCGTCGCGGGCCGGGCGGCGGTGGAGGCGACCTTCACGACGGCGCACATGTGCGCGCACCTGGCGGCGATCCTCCTGCCGGAGCACTGACCCGCTTTATCGCGAATTCGAGAAATCGAATAGCGCCACGCGGGCACCGTGCGCTAGTCTGAGCGCGGATGCGTCTTTGGGGGACGCGAGGGAATCCATCATTCGCCGATATTTCGGCATGTGCCTATGGGGAGGCGCCATGCGAGTCCAGCGACTCGATGCAATCGAACGCGATGAAGAATCGCGCGCACGACCGTTCCGCCGCGTCGCGATGGGAGTCGTCGCCGTTCTGGTGACCGCGCTCCTCGGCGCCGCCATCACCGCACCGGCCGCTCAGGCGGACACGGTGCCCACCGATCCGGCCCTGCCGGCGACCGTGAGCGCCGACCCGCTCCCGACGACGCAGATCAACGGCATCGTCTGGGCGCAGGCCGTCGGCGGCAACAAGGTGTACGCGGGTGGCCAGTTCACGAGCGCGCGCCCTGCCGGCGCCGCTGCCGGAACGAACGAGACGCCGCGATCCAACCTGCTGGCCTACGACCTCGCCACCGGTGTGCTCGACGCCTCGTTCAACCCGCAGGTGAACGGCCGCGTCCTCGCGGCCGCGGTCTCGCCCGACGGCTCGCGGCTCTACATCGGCGGCGGATTCACCGCTGTCGACGGTCAGAACCGCTACCGGCTCGCGGCGTTCAACACGGCCACCGGACAGCTCATCGCCAACTGGACCCCCGGGACCAACACGATCGTTCAGGGCATCGTCGCCACCGACACGACCGTGTACGTCACCGGCGAGTTCTCGAACGTCAACAACACCGCCCGCACCGGAGTGGCCGCGCTGAGCGCCTCCACCGGCGCGGTGCTCGACTTCAACCCCGTGCTCGCCGGAGGCTACGGCGTTCGCTCGGTGGTCGTCTCGCCCGACAAGTCCAAGGTCGTCATCGCCGGGTCGTTCACCTCGACCAACGGCTCGACGAACCCCGGGCGCGGCATGGCCGCCCTCGACGCCACCACCGGCGCGAGCCTCCCGTGGGCGATCAACAGCGTGATCCGCAACGGCGGCACCGGCGCGTCCATCTACTCGCTCGCCTCCGACGGCGACAGCGTCTACGGCAGCGGCTATGACTTCGGCGGCTCGAAGACCGAGGACGACTTCGAGGGCTCGTTCCGCGCCAACTGGAGCGACGGCTCGATGGTGTGGATGGAGGACTGCCACGGCGACACCTACTCGGTGTACCCGACCGGCGGCGTGCTGTACACCGCCGCCCACTCGCACTACTGCGGCAACATCGGGGAGTTCCCGCAGCTCGACCCGTGGAACTTCAACTTCTCGCTCGCGTTCGACAAGAACCCGTCGGACCGCACGCTCACTCCGGACCCCTACGGCTACCGCAGCTTCACCGGCAACCCCGCCGCGCGCCTGCTGCACTGGTACCCGACGTGGCAGCCGGGAACGGTGTCCGGCATGAGCCAGGCCGCGTGGTCGGTCACCGGCGGCGGCGACTACCTCGTCTACGGCGGGGAGTTCACCGCGGTCAGCGGCGCTGCCCAGCAGGGCCTCGTCCGCTTCGCGAAGCCGAACGCCGCGCCGAACAAGGTCGGCCCGACCATCAAGGGCGGCGCCTACCCGATCAGCACGCAGTCCTTCCGCGCCGGGCAGGCGCGCGTGGCATGGTCGGCGAACTACGACGCCGACAACGCGCGGCTGACGTACGAGGTCTTCCGCCGCGACGTGGCGCAGCCCGTGTACACGACGACCGCGGACTCCACCTACTGGGTCCGCCCGCGCCTCACCTACTCGGACACCGCCGTGACCGCGGGGCAGACCTACGAGTACCGCGTGAAGGTCACCGACCCGAACGGCAACTCGACCACGTCGGACTGGACGTCGGTCAAGATCGCCGACGCGGGCACGTCGAACGCCTACAACGAGGCCATCCTGGCCTCGCAGCCGAAGTACTACTGGCCGCTGAACGAGGCGTCCGGCACGTCGGCGATCGACTGGGTGGCCGGCAACGACCTCGCGCTCGCCGGCGGCACCACCCGCGGCCAGGCGGGTCAGGCCGTCGGTCAGACCTCGTCGTCCACGGCCTTCAACGGCAGCAACGGAACGTCGTCCAGCTCGGTCGCCGAGGTCGGACCCAACGAGTTCTCGGTCGAGGCCTGGTTCCAGACCACGAGCACCAGCGGCGGCAAGATCGTCGGCTTCGGCAACAACGCCACGGGACTCTCCGGCAGCTACGACCGCCACATCTACCTGAGCAACACCGGTCAGGTCACGTTCGGCGTGTACCCGGGTTCCGCCAGGACCATCACCAGCAACGCCGGGTTCAACGACGGCAACTGGCACCAGGTGGTCGCCACGATGAACGGGTCGGGGATGGTGCTGTACGTCGACGGCGTGCGCATCGGCACCCGCAACGACACCACGACCGGCCAGAGCTACTCCGGCTACTGGAGGGTCGGCGGCGACTCGCAGGGCGGCTGGCCGTCGGCGGGGTCGTCGAACTACCTCAACGGTCGCATCGCGGACGTCGCGGTCTACGACTCCGCGCTCACCCGTGACGCGGTGGACGCGCACTGGGTCGCCTCCGGGCGCACGTCGTCGCTGCCTGCGGCTCCGGCCGACGCCTACGGCAAGTCCGTCTACGACCTCGACCCGACGCTCTACTGGCGCCTGGGAGAGACGAGCGGAACGGTCGCGAAGGACTCCGGACGCGACGGGAGCAACGGCACCTACCAGACCAGCGGGTCCGCCAGCATCCAGCGCAATCAGGCCGGAGCTCTGTCCGGGGTGAGCAACCCGGCGATCCGCTTCACGTCGTCGAAGTTCCTCTCCAGCTGGAACAACCGCCAGACGGTGGTCAGCGCACAGCAGTACGCGTCGCCGAACACCTACTCGATCGAGACCTGGTTCAAGACCACCTCGACCGGGGGCGGAAAGCTGATCGGCTTCGGCAACAGCAACTCCAACAACGCCAACCCGAGCAGCAACTACGACCGGCACATCTACATGGATTCGTCCGGCCAGCTCAAGTTCGGCGTCTACAGCGGCGGCACGTACGTGCTCACCGCGCCGGGCACCTACCGTGACGGCCAGTGGCACCACGTCGTGGGTCAGCAGTCGGCGAGCGGCATGCAGCTCTTCGTGGACGGCGCTCAGGTCGCTTCCAACACGCTGGCGACCGCCGACAACTACGCCGGGTACTGGCGTGTGGGCGGCGACACGACCTGGGAGGGCGACCCGTTCTGGGTCGGGACGATCGATGAGGCGGCCGTGTACTCGCAGCCGCTGACCTCGAGCCAGGTGCTGCAGCACTTCCAGCTGGGCAAGACGGGGCAGCTGAACCAGCTCCCGACGGCGCAGTTCACGTCGGCTCCGACCGACCTCTCCGTCGCGTTCGACGCGTCGACGTCGAGTGACCCCGAAGGTCCGATCGCCCAGTACTCCTGGGAGTTCGGCGACGGGCACACCGGCACCGGCGCGACTCCGACCCACGTCTACGACGCGGCGGGCACCTACACCGTGACCCTCACGGTGAAGGACGCCGGCGGACTCACCTCCACCGTCAGCCACGACGTCATCGCCCGCGACCCGAACGCGCTGCCGACGGCCGCCTTCACGGAGACCGTGCAGTTCCTCTCCGTGGCGTTCGACGGGTCGACCAGCTCCGACAGCGACGGCACGATCGCCGCCTACTCGTGGAACTTCGGCGACGGCGCCACCGCGACCGGGGCCACGGCCACCCACGCGTACGCCGCGTCGGGCACCTACGAGGTGTCGCTGACGGTGACCGACGACCGCGGAGGTTCCTCGACCACGACGAAGTCGATCGCGGTGGAGGCGCAGAACGCGCCGCCCAAGGCCGTCGCCAACGTCGTCCGCGGCGCCGACGGCATGTCGATCGCGGTCGACGGCAGCGGATCCACGGACGCCGACGGCACCGTGGTCGCCTACGCCTGGGACTTCGGCGACGGAGCGACGGCGACCGGTGCCACGGCGAACCACACCTACGCGACCCCGGGTACCTACACGGTCACGCTGAAGGTCACGGATGACGACGGTGCGACGCATCAGACGACGGCCTCGGTCGCCGTCACCCCGGCGGCCACCGAAGACGTGATCGCCAGGGACGCGTTCGAACGGACCGCATCCTCCGCCTGGGGCTCCGCCGAGGTCGGCGGCGCATGGACGACGTCCGGGGGCGCCGCGGCCTTCTCGGTCGCCGACGGCGTCGGAAAGATCTCGCTCGCTCCGGCGGCCACGCGGGAGGCGCGCCTGTCGGGCGTGTCGAGCACCAAGACGATCACCTCCGTGACGATCGCCTCGAGCAGCGCCACCAACGGCGGTGCCTTCAACCTGACGGTCAACGGCCGCCAGGTCGGCAGCGACGTGTACTCCGGACGCGTCAAGATCGAAGCGAACGGCGCCATCCGCCTCTACCTGCTCCGCAACGAGACGGCGATCGGCAACAGCGTCGTGATCCCCGGCACATACGCCGCCGGCGAGAAGCTCTCGGTCCTGCTGGGCGTCCAGGGCACCTCGCCGACCACGCTCTCGCTGAAGGTCTGGCGGACGGGAACCACGGAGCCGGCGAGCCCGCAGCTGCAGGCGACGGACACCACCGCCGTCCTGCAGGCAGCGGGGTCGGTGGGCATCAAGGCCGCGATCAGCTCGGTCTCGACCGTCTCGTCGGTCATCTCGGTGGACGACTACAAGGTCGTCACCGGGGCCGTGGTGGCACCGCCGAACCAGGCGCCGACCGCTGCGTTCGTCTCCACGACGAACGGACTCACGGCGAACGTCGACGGCAGCGGCTCGAGCGACTCGGACGGGACGATCACGGGCTACGCCTGGACGTTCGGCGACGGCGCGACGGCATCGGGGGCGACCGCATCGCACGCCTACGCGGCCGCGGGGACGTACAACGTCACGCTGACCGTGACCGACGACGACGGGGCGACCCACTCGGTGACGAACCCTGTGACCGTGACCGCACCCGTGGTCACGCCGCCGGACCCCGCGGGGCCGACGCCCCTCGCCACCGATGAGTTCGACCGCACGACCACCGGTGGGTGGGGTGCTGCCGACCTCGGTGGAGCCTGGGCGCTGTCCGGCGGCAACGCCGCATTCAGCACGGCCGGCGGGAAGGGCGTCGTGACGCTCGCACCGTCGCAGACGCGAGAGGCACGCCTGGGGGTCTCGGGGACGAGCACCGTGCTCGACGCGACGTTCTCCTCTGACGTCGCCTCCGTCGGCGGGACAGCGAGCATCACGCTCCACGGGCGCACGGTCGGCACGTCGACGTACTCCGCGCGGGTGCGCCTCGAGCCGGCCGGGGTGATCCGCCTCTACATCCTGCGAGACGAGACGGCGATCGGCAACAGCTACGTCCTGCCCACGACCTACACGCCGGGTCAGGTGCTCCACGCGCGCCTGTCCGTCGCCGGGACCAACCCCACGACCCTCGCCGCCAAGGTGTGGGTGGAGGGGCAGACGGAGCCCGCCGGCTGGCAGCTCCAGGGCACCGACACCACCGCCGCCATGCAGGCCGCAGGAGGCGTGGGCATCAAGACGTCGATCAGCTCGGCATCGACCAACGCCGCCACCAAGCTCTCGTTCGAGCGCTTCGCGGTGGTGGTCCCCCAGTAGGGGACCGACGAGAAGGGGGCGGGGCCGTCACGGCCCCGCCCCCTTCTGCGTCACCGCGCCGAGGAGGTCACGTCCGCGCGTACTCCGGGGTGATGCGTCCGACGGCTCCGAGGATGCGGCCCTGGGCGAACCAGGTACGGCGGCGCAACACGGCCTCTTCCTCGGTCCTGCCGCGCCAGCGCGCCACGAGACCCCGGCAGGAGAAGACGACCAGACGCACGATGCCGCCCACCAGATGCATGGCGCGCAGGGCGAGCTGCCGGACGAGCGAGCCGTCACGCGTCAGCAGGCGCGTGCGCATCTGCCCCTGGGAGATCGTCCGCCGTCGGACGAACTCGCGCGTGGTCCGCTCCACAGGGACCTCGTCGCGCACCACGGAGTCGGCGGACGCGACGATCGACGCGCCGGCCGCGAGGACCGAACGACCGAAGAGCATGTCCTCTCCGCCGGCCAGACCGAGACTCGTGTCGAAGCGGATCCCGAGGCGCGCGACCTGCGACGCGTCGATGAGCACATTGCCGGTCGCCAGCGCATCGAGCCGCTGTCCGGTGCGGCGGCGTCGCCGCCTCATGAAGCCTCCGGCGACGACCCAGGGGTCCGTGCCTTCCGGCCACACGTACTCGACGTAGCCCATCACCACCGCGGGATGACCCGTGTCTTCCCACACGTCCACCAGGGCGTCCAGCCAGCCGGGCTGGGGGAGGACGTCGTCGTCGACCATCGCCACGAGTTCGCCGTCGGAGGCCGCGTCGAGCGCGGCCTGGCGTGCGGCGGCGATGCCCGGTGTGCTCTCGGCGACGTAGTCGACGCCCAGTTCGGCGGCGGACGTCTCGGCCGAGCGCTCGGGGTCGTTGTCGACCAGTGCGATGCGCATGTGCTGTCCGCTCTCACCGGCGCCCGCGCGGATGGCGGCGACCAGGGCCGGCAGGAGCTCGGTGCGGCGGAAGGTCGTGACGGCGACGAGGATGGACCGATCCTCGCCCCGAGGCGACGCATTGCTCATGGAATCAGTATGCCCCGCTGGGCTGCACCATGACCTTGGCCGTGCGCCACATGATCTGCAGGTCGTTCATGACGGACCAGTTCTCGACGTAGCGCAGGTCGAGGCGCACACTCTCGTCCCACGAGAGGTCGCTGCGTCCGGAGACCTGCCACAGGCCGGTGATCCCGGGCTTGATGTACAGGCGGCGGAACACGGTGCCGTCATACGCGGTGACTTCGCTGGGCAGCGGCGGCCGCGGCCCGACCACGCTCATGTCGCCCACGAGCACGTTCCAGAACTGCGGCAGCTCGTCGAGGGAGAGTTTGCGCAGCACCCGGCCGACACGGGTCACCCGCGGGTCGTCCTTCATCTTGAAGAGGAGCCCGGCGCCTTGGTTCTGCGCCTTCAGGGTCGCCAGCTGCTGCTCGGCATCCGTCTTCATCGAGCGGAACTTGACCATCTTGAAGCGGCGACCGTCGCGGCCGACGCGCTCCTGGAAGAAGAAGACCGGACCGGGCGAGTCCAGCTTGATGAGCAGCGCCAGCACGGGCGCCACGAGGCCGATCGGGATCAGCGCCACCGTGGCGACGGCGATGTCGAGCGCGCGCTTGAGGAGGTGTCGCCCGCCCTCGTAGGTCGGGATCTGCACCTGGATGAGGGGCAGGCCCTCGACCGGCGCGAAGGAGATGCGCGGCCCGGCGACATCCGTCAGTCGGCTCGACAGCACGAGCTCGGCAGCCGTCCCCTCGAGCTGCCAGCTCAGCTGCTTCACGAATTCCGGCTCGCCCTCGGGACGGCTCGCCACGATGATCGTGTCGGCGCCGACCTCGGCCGCGATCGACGACACGGAGTTCACGTTCCCCAGAACCGGGAACCTCGTGTCGTCGATCACGATGTCGCGGGCATTGCCGTCGAGGAGCGTCGCGCCGACCACCTGGTAGCCGGAAGCGCCGATCGGGTGCAGCGTCCGGACCACGTACTCCACGTCGTCCCTGTTGCCGACGACGAGAGTACGGGAGGCGAACCTCCCCTGGGAGCGCTGCGTCTGCAGCCAATGCCGCCACATCCACCGGGTCACCAGAAGTGTCAGCACACCGAGAGGCAGCCCCAGCAGCAGCATCAGTTGCATCGACTTCCATGCGAGCAGCACCGCCACGATGGCGATGATCCCGAAGGCGAGTCCGCTGGCGTGCACGACGCCGCGGTACTCGGTGGCGCTCGCGCGGAACAACGCGGCGTCCCGCGTGTGCAGCGCGCTGAGCATGAGGTACCACAGCGCGGCGAGGGGGATGCCGTCGCGGAGGACCTCGAACCCGCTGACGCCGGTGGCCAGCTGGACCGCCGCCGTCAGACCGACGGCGAACAGGATGACAGCCGCATCCGTGGTCCGCAGCCGCATCCGATAGCGGCGCTCCCACTGACGGCGCCGTTCCAAGGTCGCCGAAGCGCGCGGTGTGACCACCGTGCGCGTCACCGACTTGGTGGCTCGCGGAGCGGCGACCGGCACGAACGCCGTACGAGTGATGCTCAGGGCATCCTCGACGGAAGTCATGCCGAGGCCCCTTGAGCCGTGAATGTACGCAGATATCCCCAGTGCGACATTTTTGTGATTCCCCAGATTCCCCAGACCATGAACCCCACGTTCACGGCGTCGTCTGCGTCCCGACCCCTCGGGTCCTGCTGAAACCCTTCGTGATTCCCACATCACGGAGTGCGATCACACCGTCCCACACGGTGTTCGCTGACAGCAGGCACTGCAGACCTTCATCACTGTAGCGGAAGATGTGCCCGACGGGAAGATAAATCTCATGAATGGAGGAATCCGATTCTCCCCGGGTCGTTCCGCGGGCGTTATCCTTTCGCGGTGACCGCGAACGCCTCCTCCTCCCGCTTCCAGCTCCGCACCATGCTGCCGCGCGATCCCGCCCAGCCGCACCGCACCGCGAGCCCGCTCGAGCTGTTCTTCGACCTCGTCTTCGTGGTCGCCGTGAGCATCGCCTCCGCGCAGCTGCACCACGCCCTCAGTCACGGTGACTTCCTGCACGGGGTGACGTCCTACGCGATGGTGTTCTTCGCCATCTGGTGGGCGTGGATGAACTTCACCTGGTTCGCGACCTCGTTCGACACGGACGACTGGCTGTACCGCGTCACGACGATCGTGCAGATGGGCGGCGTCCTGGTGTTCGCCGCGGGCATCCCCCGCGCGTTCGAACACGGTGACTTCCGACTCCCGGTCCTCGGCTACGTGGTGATGCGCATCGCGATGGTGGCGCAGTGGCTGCGGGCCTCTCGCGCCGGGGGAGAGCTGCGATCGCCCGCTCGGCGCTATGCGTTCGGCATCGCCGCGGTGCAGGTGCTGTGGATCCTCTTCCTCCTGATCCCGGTCGGCCCGCTCCAGATCGTCGCCTTCGTGCTGTTCGCGCTGATCGAGATCGGCGTCCCGATCTTCGCCGAGTACCGCAAGCGGACGCCCTGGCATCCCCACCACATCACCGAGCGCTACGGGCTCTTCACCCTGATCGTGCTCGGCGAGAGCCTGCTCGCCTCGGCCAACGCGATCGTCGACGCCCTGGAGAAGGTGGAGAGCCTCGGCCCGCTGATCGCGATCTCGGTCCTCACCCTCGTGGTCACCGCCGCGCTGTGGTGGATCTACTTCTGGCCGCCGCACCACCGGGCGATCACGAGCTTCCGGCGTTCGCTGCGCTACGGCTACACGCACTACTTCGTGTTCGCCGCCGCCGCGGCCTTCTCGGCGGGCATCGAGGTGGAACTCGATGTCCTGACCGGCGAGAGCCACCTCTCCAACGTCGCCGCGTCCTTCACGGTCACGATCCCGATCGCGATCTTCCTCCTCGGCATCTGGTGGATCGCCATCCGCGACAACGCCGACCGGGTCGTGAACGCCGTCGTGCCGCTCGGTGCGCTGCTCGTGCTGCTCGACCCCGTCCTGCCGGTCCCGGTCACGCTGACGGCCCTGATCCTCGCCGTCATCGTCGTCGTCCTCGTCCTTCGACCCCCGGTGCCGCGGGAGGACATAGTCGAGTCATAGGAGAGGCAGAAGGTCCTGATCGGATCGTCCGCGACGCTGGTGGTCACCCACCCCAGGCGAACGAGGAGGAGCCGCTCATGAGCATCCCAGAACCGATCCAGACCCCCGACGGCCCCGCGTACGAGGGGCGCCTGCTCGACCGGGCGGATGAGGAGGTCGTCGACCAGGGGGCGGCCTTCGACATCCGCACCCTGATGAGCCGCCGCGGTCTGCTCGGACTGGCCGGTCTCGGCCTCGGCGCCGTCGTCCTCGCGGCATGCGCGCCCGCCGCGTCCGGAGGGTCGGCGAGCCCGACCGCGGCGTCGACCGGAGACGCTTCCGAGGGTGCATCGGGTACGACCGCCGAGATCCCGGATGAGACGGCGGGGCCGTATCCCGGAGACGGATCGAACGGCCCCGACGTCCTGGAGGATTCCGGGATCGTGCGGCAGGACATCCGCTCGTCCATCGACGGCGGCGCCACGGCGGAGGGCGTGCCGCTCACGTTCGAGCTGCGGATCGTGGACCTCGCCGCCGGCGGCGTTCCGTTCGGAGGGGTCGCGGTCTACGCCTGGCACTGCACGGCGCAGGGGGAGTACTCGATGTACTCCTCCGGACTGGAGGACGTCACCTACCTGCGCGGCGTGCAGGTCGCGGACGACGACGGAAGGGTGTCGTTCACGTCGATCTTCCCCGGCTGCTACTCCGGACGCTGGCCGCACATCCACTTCGAGGTCTATCCGGACGTGTCGTCGATCACGGACTCCACGTCGGCGATCGCGACCTCCCAGCTGGCTCTGCCGGAACAGGCATGCTCGGCCGTGTACGCGGAGAGCGCCTACGACGGATCCGCGCGGAACCTGTCGCAGATCACGCTCGCGAGCGACAACGTGTTCGGCGACGACGCCGGCGCCCTCCAGGTCGCCACGGTCACCGGGAACGTTTCCGACGGCTATCGGGCCGTCCTCGTCGTGGGTGTCGACACGACCACGGAGCCGGCCGCGGGCTCGGCGCCGAGTGGTGGTCAGGGCGGTCCCGGCGGACAGCGGTCGCGCTGAACACGCGGGCCGTCCGGGTGGCGGCCGAGGCGATCTGCTATGCTGATCATGCAACGTGTGTGCATCGCCCCCTCTCGGCCGCCACGTCGCCACTGATCAGGGCCATCACGGACCGCGCACATCGATGCGTGCGGAATCCGCCCTCGGTCTCACATCTTGCGGAGCGCCTCGCGTGTCCGCCACACAGCAATGAGCATCACCATGAGCACCACCACCGTTCCCCCGTCCGATCCGTTGACCTGGAAGCAGGCCGACACCGATGTGCACGTCGCGACCCGCGGCGGCGAATTCGCCGGTTTCGTCGAGTTCGACGGCGCCGCACACCTCGTGCGCGACAACCGCGGCACCGAACTCGGCGCCTTCGACTCCCTCGACGATGCGTTCCGCGCGCTCGAAGAGGTGCACGAGCCGGCTCGGCGCGAGTCCGTCTTCACGCCGATCCTGCCGCGAGCCTGGCGCCGCCGGCCGCGCCGCGCCCGCGCCTGAGCGACCGTTCCGGCACGCGACGGGCGGCCTCTCCTGCACAGGAAATGCCGCCCGTCAAGGGTCCCCGATGTATTCCCTGACGCGTATGCGGCGCGGGCTACTGTGAGGTAAGCGTTGGGCGATCGCCTTGGGCTTCCACAGCTCAAGGGCTCCGATCGTCAGGAGAAGATCATCTCCCTCACACAGATCGACACGAACGCGTCGACGCTCGGTCCGGTTCGCCAGACCTACTCCGGCAACGCGGAGTTCCCCCCGATGGCACAGGCGTACAAGCAGGTGTCTCAGGTGGTCAAGGAGATGGGACTGCTGCGACGTGCGCAGTGGTTCTACGCCTCCGTCGCCGCGGGGATCGTGCTCGCGCTGGGCGGACTCGTCACCGGGTTCATCCTGCTCGGCGACAGCTGGTTCCAGCTGCTCATCGCCGCTGGCCTGGGCATCGTCTTCACGCAGATCGCCTTCCTCGCCCATGAGGCGGCGCATCGGCAGATCCTCAGTTCCGGCCCGTCGAACTTCCGCCTGGCCCGCATCCTCGCCGGCAGCATCGGCATGAGCTACTCGTGGTGGGACTCGAAGCACACCAAGCACCACGGCAACCCCAACCAGGTGGGCAAGGATCCGGACATCGAGGTCGACACGATCTCGTTCCTCGAGACGGATGCGGCGCAGTCGAAGGGTCTGGTCCGGCTCATCACCCGCAAGCAGGGCTGGCTCTTCTTCCCCCTGCTCACCCTCGAGGGACTCAACCTCCACTACATCGGCCTCAAGCACCTGCTGACGAAGCCGAACGTCAAGGGCCGCTGGACCGAGCTCGGCATCATCGCGCTGCGCTTCGCGATCCTCCTGGTCCCCGTCTTCCTCATGCTCCCGCTCGGAATGGCCTTCGCCTTCCTCGGCGTGCAGCTCGCCGTGTTCGGTGTCTACATGGGGGCGTCCTTCGCCCCGAACCACAAGGGCATGCCCATCATCGACCCGAGCGCCCGCCTCGACTTCTTCACCAAGCAGGTGCGCACCTCCCGCAACATCCGCGGTGGCTGGTGGGCCACCTGGCTGATGGGCGGACTGAACTATCAGGTCGAGCACCACCTCTTCCCGAGCATGCCGCGGCTGCACCTGTCGAAGGCACGCGAGATCGTGCGCGACTACTGCGCCGCGAACAACGTGCCGTACACCGAGACCAGCCTCGGACGGTCGTACCTGATCGTCATCGAGTACCTGAACCGGGTCGGTCTCTCCGCCGGCGCCGATCCGTTCGACTGCCCCGCATCGGCGCAGTTCGGTCGGGCGTAACCCAGGCTCCACCCGGACCCGATCCGGGAACGACAGAGGCGCGAGCAGGTAAGCCTGCTCGCGCCTCTGTCGTGCGACTACTTGGAGGACTTCTTCTTGGTCTCCACCACGTCGATCGTGATCTTCTCCAGCGGGCCGTCGTCGAGCTCGTCCTCGAGGACCTCGTCGCCGAGGAAGCTCTCCTCGGAAGCGGCGGGGGCCTCGTCCGAGGAGACGGCGGGCGCCGACGCGCTGTCCGCGTCGTCGGCTGCGGTGATCTCGGCCGGCACGGTGTCGTCGGAGAAGATGCCGTCGGGGCGGATGAGCTCGCGCACCTCGGCCATGAAGCTCGTCAGCTGCTGCTGCTGCCAGCGCAGCTGCCGCGTGCGGTCCTCGGCGTCGCGCAGCACGGCCGTCGTGTGGCCCGTGACCGAGTCGACGATCTTCTGCGCCTTCGCGCGGGCGCGCTCCAGGGTCTCGCGGGCGCGCACCTGGGCGTCGGCCTCGATCGCCTGAGCCTGCGAGCGGGTGAGCCGCTCGTAGTCCTCGGCCCTGGCCGAGATGCGCTGCGCATGCTCGAGAGAAGCGGCGACCTGCTCGTTGGCGTCGTTGGTGATGCGCTCGGCGTGCGCCACGGCCTGGTTGTGCAGCACGAGGAACTCCTGCTGCGCATCGTCCTGACGCCGGGTGAGGGTCTCCTCGAACTCCAGCACGCGGGCGTTCATCTCGCGCACCTCGCGCTCCGCGTCCGCACGCAGCTGCGTCGTCTCGCGGGTCACGAGAGAACGCAGAGCGGCGGCGCCCTTCTCGGCCTCGGTCCGGATCGCGGTGGCCTCCTGCGCGGCCTGGTTCACCTTCTCGGCGGCGTGCGCGGCTTCCCGCTCGATGCGGGCCTCGTGCGCGGTGTACTCGGTGTCCATCTTCAGGCGCACCTGATCGGCGTCACGCTCGGCCTGGGCTGTGATCCGCTCGGCGTCGGCCTGAGCCTCGGCACGCTGGGCCGTGACCTCCTCGCGGGCGGAGGTCATCAGCCGGTCGGCCTGCACAGCGGCGTTCTGGATGAGGACGTTCGCCTGCTCCTCCGCGACGCGCAGGATCGCCTCGAACTGCTGACGCGACGGCGCCTCCTCGCCATCGGCCTGCGGGGCGTCGACGAGCTCGGAGGTGAGGGTCGCGACCTGCTGCTCGGCATCCGAGGCCTTCGCGTTGGCCGCGGCGAGCTCGGCCTCGAGCGCCTCTCTGGCTGCACGCTCCTCTGCCCGGACGGCTTCCACGGCGTCCTCTTCGCGAGCCTGCGCCTCGGCCACGTCGGCCGCCGCCTGCTTGAGCTGGTTGCGCAGCGCGGAGAGCGCGGCATCCACCTCGCCCTTGTCGTAGCCGCGGAAGCCGACGGTGAACGCGCCCTGCTGGTCGCGCGGGGTGGTCTCGATCAGCTGGTCGAAGAAGTCCGGCGAGCGCTCGCCGTCGCGGTCGGCGGTTCCGGAGGATTCGCTCATGGGGTTCATGCCTTTCTGGCGTGGCCACACCGGAGCAGGACTCCGTCCCGGCGCGGCGGGATCATGATGTGGACCGGAGGAGGTCGTGAGGGCGCACGCCACCGCCATGACCCGGCGGAGGCCCGGCGGGCGGGGCGCGCCTCCCAGCCTAGTTGCGTCCGCCGGATGATGTGAGTGCGGTTTCGGGCGAGGAGGTCACCACCCGGGCCCCGGCCCGGATGAGGTTCCGTTCTCCCGCGCCCAGCGCGCGTCGCGCCCGTCGATCAGACCCTCTTGTCGGAAGCCGCCCTGCTCGCCTGTGGAGACAGGGATCCTGCGAGCCGCTGCCGCGGAGGTCACGCGGGAGCGCAGGTCTTCCCAGAGCGGTACGGTCCGCGGGCCGTCGAGGTACTCGCGGAACGTCTCGACCTGCATGCGGGTGCCGTCCGGAACCCGCGCGAGTCGCACGATCGTGTCGTCGGGCTCCACGAATCGGATGCCGTAACCGCCGTCGCTGCGGACGGTGAAGTGCTGCTCCTGCTTCGCGACGGCCGCGGCGATGATCTCTCGTGCCACGGGCTCGGGAGCATGCACGACCAGAGTCGAGCCCAGCGCGGCGAGCGCCTCGGCGCGCTTCGCATCGAGGAACCGCCGTCCCCGGCTGCGACCCGCCATGCCCGCGCCGCGGTCCGACCGGCGCTTGATGATCGGCCAGCCGATGAGCAGCGCGAGGATCAGGATTCCGAGGAGGAGGAACGGGAGAAGGTCGGCTGCCACGGCGGGTGGAGCTCCGGGTCGGTGACCGGGTGCCGGTCGTCAGCGAGGGTCGATCAGATGATCGAGGACGAGCTCGCCCGAGGCGTTGAGCGCATGCATCATGTCGGCGACCAGACGCGCGTCGACAGGGGGCGGATCGGCGCTCTCGAAGCCGAACTGCAGGGGGATGGCTGGGTGGATCCACACCGAAGCGCGCTTGTCGACGCCGCCGCTGACGGGGCGCCACGTCATCATGAAGCTCTCCTGCCGACGCAGCTTCGTGGCGACCACGATCTTCAGATGCGCGAGCGTCGTGTCCTCGATCAGGATCGGATCCGAGGTCCCGTCGTAGCGGAGTCTTCCCATGCTTGCACGGTACACCCAGAACGCGCTCTGCCTCTTCTCGGGCCATCGCGCAATCCCCTTCTGCGCGGGCGACCCGATCGGTACCGTCGCCCGAACGACATCCCGGGTATGAGGAGGAGGCCAGATGCAGACGATGGAGCGGACCCGGATCGCGTTCAACGGGGCGGAGTTCTTCCTGGCGCAAGGCCAGGATGTCCCGGACCTGCGGCGTCGGATCGAAGAGGCGATGCGCGCCGGGGGCGGCTTCGTCGAATTCGTGGTGGTCGGCAATCGTGCGGTGAGTCTGCTCATCTCCGCGGCGACGCAGGTCGCGATCTCCGTCGAGACCGTCGAGTTCGACGGCCGTGACACCGGCGACGACACCGCGCCGTACGACAGCGGCGACTTCGACCTGCTCTGAGAGGCTTCTGCCCTGGACCGGATCACCGGCTTCCCCGGCGGCGCGCACGGCGGGGGCTCGTCCGCCCTGGTACGGTGACGGCGGAGGGCATCACGTCCCTGGGGCCGCCGGACAAGAGAGAACGCCGAGATGAAGCGACCGTCCCGCCTGCGTTTCGCCCGCATCGGGATGATCGCCGTGCTCGCGGTCGTGATCGGCTCGCTCGTGCCGTCGATGTCGGCGAGCACCCCTGCTTCCGCGGCCACCGACGGCCGGATGGTCTATCCCGCCTCCGGGAACATCCAGTCCAAGGTCGGGGACGGCTGCCGCGGCAACTACCGCGCGCACGACGGCATCGACATCTCCGGTGCGGGGGGAACACCGATCGTCGCCGCATACGACGGCGTCATCAAGTCGCGCACCGTCAACAGCGGGTACGGCAACTACACCGACATCGAGCACCCCGGCGGCTACGTCACGCGCTACGCGCACATGGCCTCTCCGGGGATCTACGCTCCCGGCACCCGCGTCGGCCGCGGCCAGCAGATCGGCGTCGTCGGCAACACCGGCAACTCTCCCGCCTACCACCTGCACTTCGAGCTGCGGCTGAACGGTGCGGTCTACACCGCGGTTAACAACGGCTTCACATGCCTCGCAAACGTCTCGCGCGGCGGAACCATCCCGCTGACCGTCCCCGGACTCGCCACGGGTCCCGGCCCGAAGTCCCCGACCGCCGCCGCCGACTACACGGGCGACAAGAAGGCCGACCTTCTGATCGTCGCCGGGAACGGCGACCTGCGGCTGCGCGGCGGAAACGGGGCGGGCGGCTTCCAGCCGGCCACGACGCTGCTGGGCGCCAACTGGGGTGGGACGCGACGTCACGTCACGCACACCGACTTCAACAACGACGGCAAGGCCGATGTGCTCGCCGCCCGGTCCGACGGCATCCTCGAGTTCTACCCCGGCAAGGGCGGAGGCGCGCTGGGCTCACCGGTGGCCATCGGCGACGGCTGGTGGGACATGATGCACGTGGCCTCCGGGGCCGACTACACCGGGGACGGCAAGCAGGACATCCTCGGGGTCTCGCGCAACGGGGTGCTGATCATCTACGCCGGAAACGGGGCGGGGAAGTTCGGAAGTCCGCACACGACGGTCGGCAGCGGCTGGCAGGCGTTCCACTTCGTGATCGGCGGCGACTTCGACAACGACGGCTGGGGCGACATCATCGGTCTCCACTTCGACGGCACCCTGTACTTCTACGCCGGCGTACCCAACGGCTTCGCCGCGCGGCGCGCGGTCGGATCGGGCTGGCAGGAGTTCACGGCAGCGACGGGAGGCGTCGACTACGACGGAGACGGCCGCGCTGATCTCCTCGTCCGCACGCCTTCGGCGCAGCTCTTCCTCTATCCGGGACTCGGCGACGGCACGTTCGGCACCAGGAAGCTGGTCAGCGCCGACTGGGCTGACCACCTCACGATCGAGTAGCTCCGCGTCCGAGCCGCGCGGCGGCGTATCGTTGGCGCATGGCCGATCCCACGTTCGAGGAGATCGCGGCCGCGCTCTACTCCGGTCAGCCGGACGCCTTCGTCGCGTCCCGCAAAGCCCGGGCAGAGGAAGCCGGCGCCCTCGCGCCCCGCATCCGCGCGCTGAAGAAGCCCTCCATCGCGGCCTGGGTCGTGAACGTGTTCGCGCAGGAACGGTCCGGGCAGCTGGGGGAGGCGCTGCAGCTGGCCAGGGAGCTCCGCGAGGCGCAGGACGACCTCGACGCGCCGGCGCTGGCCAAGCTCGGCCGGGACCGGCGCGCCCTCACCCGACGGCTGGCGGCGACGGCGGCCGAGCTCGCCGCGTCCCGAGGTGAGCGCATCACGCCGGCGACTCTCGAGTCGGTCGAGCAGAGCATCTCGGCGGCGTTCTTCGACCCCACGGCAGCGAGCGCCGTGGCCTCGGGGCGGTTGGTGCGCGCGCTGACTCCGTCATCGAGCGAGGAGGAGATCCGCGACGCGGTGGCGGGAGAGCTGGATGAGGGAGATGCCGCACCGCCGCCGCAGCCACCGGACGAACTGCAGGCCCGGAGGAAGCGGCGGGAGGCGGAGCGCCGGGTGGCCGCTGCGGAGAAGGAGCAGGCCGTCGCAGAGCGAGAGCTCGGCAGGAAGGACTCCGCGCTGCAGAAGCTGCGGTCGACGGCGGACGAGCTGTCGGAGCGGGTGGCGGACCTCGAGGCGCAGCTCGAGCGCGCCCGCGCGGAGGTCCGCCGCGTCGAGCAGGAGCTTCCCGAGCTGGAGGCGGCTCAGGCGGAGGCGGCGAAGCGCGTCGAGGAGACCGGGGACGCGGTCGAGCGCGCCCGGACGGACCTGGCGTCGCTGTAGCCGCCCGGGACGCCGCGCGCTTCGTCGACGCGGACCGTCACAGAGCGAACGCGACCGAGGCGTCGCGCGGCGCCCGGCCGCGGGGTTGCGACGGCCGTGCTCCGCGATCTCGCGCGCGGGGGATCTCCCGGGTGACGGGATGCCCCGCGTGGAGCTCGACCTCGGCGTCGAAGTGACGGACGGTCAGGGACGGTCCCTCCTTCAGAACGTAGGTCACGGTCGCGGGCAGGACCTCAACGCGGAGCACCTGCCCGTGGATCCGCACGCCGAAGTTCAACCCGCGAACGCGGTCCGGCAGACGGGGCGAGAACCGCAGTCCGTCGTCGGTGTCCCTCATCCCTCCGAGGCCGGCCGTGATCGCCGTCCACACTCCGGCGAGGGCGGCGATGTGCAGACCGTCGCTCGTGTTCTCGTGCAGGTCGTCGAGGTCGAGCGTGGCCGCTTCCGCCAGGTAGTCGTAGGCGAGGTCGAGCTGCCCCACCTCGGCGGCGATGATCGCCTGGACCGCGGCGGAGAGCGAGGAGTCCCGGACCGTGAGCTCCTCGTAGTACCCGAAGGCGCGCTCCTTCTCCTCGGGTGTGAACGCCTCGTGCGCGAAGAACAGGGCGAGGACCAGGTCCGCCTGCTTCACGACCTGTTTCCGGTACAGGTCGAAGTAGGGGAAGTGCTCCTGCAGGGGGTACTCCTCGGAGCTCGTGCTCTCGAAGTCCCAGCGTTCCTGCTCCGTGAATCCGGCCGACTGGGGGTGCACGCCGCGCGCCTCGTCGAACGGAACGCACATCGCGTCCGCCGTCCGGCACCACTCGTCGAGCTCCGCCTCGTCCACGCCGAGCGCACCGGCCACCTCCGGATGCCGCCGCGCCGAGGCGACCGCTCCGCGCAGGTTTCGCTGTGCCATGAGGTTCGTGTACACGTTGTCGTCGACGATGGCGGAGTACTCGTCGGGTCCGGTCACACCGTGGATGTGGAAAACGCCCGCGGAGTCCGCGTGGCCGAGGGAGACCCAGAGCCGGGCCGTCTCGACGAGCATCTCGAGTCCCGCTTCGCGCTCGAAGGCCTGGTCGCCGGTCGCCCGCACGTAGTGCAGCACCGCGCCGGCGATGTCGGCGTTGACGTGGAAGGCCGCCGTGCTCGCGGGCCAGTATCCGGAGCTCTCCCGCCCGTCGATCGTGCGCCAGGGGAACGCGGCACCGCGCAGGTGCAGGTGCTGCGCGCGTTCGCGGGCGTGTCCGAGCGTCGAGTGCCGCCAGCGGAGCGCCGGCTCCGCGGCATGCGGTGCGGTGGAGGTGAGGACGGGGAGCACGAACCCCTCGAAGTCCCAGAAGGTGTGACCCTCGTAGCCGGAGCCGGTGAGCCCCTTGCCCGGAACCGAGCGGAGCTCCGCGCGGACGGACGCCTGGAACACCTGGAAGAGCGCGTAGCGCACGGCCTGCTGCAGCCGCGGCTCGCCCTCGACCTCGACGTCCGCGCAGGCCCAGTAGTCGTCCAGGCGCGCGCGCTGCTCGCGCACGAGCTCGTCCCAGCCCGCGTGTCCGGCATCCGTGACGGCGGCTTCGGCGCGGTCCCGCAGGCCGGAGGGGGACAGCGTCGCCGACCACTCATGGCCGACGACCTTGATCAGTTCGACGTGCTCCCCGGGCGCGAGGACCACTCGGACGGTGGTGCGCGCGAGTTCCGGAGACGCGACCGTCGTCACGGCCGGCTCGGCGGATCCGGAGGTCGTGACGGCGTGGTCCATGCTCACGGCCACGGACAGTCCGCTCTCCCGTGTTCGGTGCACGAGGGTCGCCGTGGTGCCGATCACATCCGAGTCGAGGCCGACCAGCGGCGTCGTGAGGAGCTCCTGCACGCGCGGATCGGAATGGGTGATCGGGAGCGGCTCGTTCGGCAGGGCCTCGGACTGGATCGTGATCGCGACCTCGTGAGACACGGCGTGCACGCGATAGCGCACGGCCGCGACGGCGCGCCGGGAGAACGACACCAGGCGCGCCGACTCGATGCGGACCCGCCGGTGCGTCGGCGAGATCCAGTCGGCTTCACGATGCAGGACACCGTCCTGGAAACCGAGGCTCCGTCGGTGATGCACGAGCTCGCCGGTCCGCACGTCGAACGGTTCGTCATCCACCAGGAGGCGGATGAGCTGGCCGTTCTGCACGTTGATGACGGTCTGGCCGGAATCCGGATAGCCGTAGCCCTCTTCGGCGTACGGCATCGGATGCTCTTCGAACACGCCGTTCAAGTAGCTGCCGGCGACGCCGCGGGGCTCCCCCTCGTCGAGGTTGCCGCGCCATCCGACGTGGCCGTTCGACAAGCCGAAGACGGATTCGTCGTGCGCGAGGCGCGAGGCGTCCAGCCCGTCCAGGGCGATGCTCCAGGGCGCGACCTCGAAGCGCGGGCCGGCGGGGGAGGTGCCCGGTGCCGTCACAGGGTGCTCCGCAGATCGAGGGCGTGCACGTCGAGCGATCTCCGCTCGTGGGGTGATGCGATGACAGTCATGTGAGCCCTCCGCCGGCGACCATTCGCTTCCGACAGTACCGGCGCCATCCCTGAGGCGTCTGAGCCGGTGCGCGCCCGCTCCATGCGGCTTCCGGTGCGCTTAATCAGGTTTATGCGGTCTAAACCTGATTAGTTCATGCAATACTCGGGGCTATGGACATCGTCACGAGGGAGATGGGGCACGGCGTCTGGCCGGCGCACACCGTCGAGACGCGCCCATGGCGTCAACAGGCCCGCGGTGGCACTCGTGCTGATCGCATGCTGACGTCCGTGGACGCCGCGGTCCCGTCGAAGATCTCGTCCCTCGACTACGTCCCGCCTATCGCGACGATCGTGGTCTCGGAGTCGGCTCTGCTTGCGGTAGCGCAGGCGGACACCGACGCGGAGGGACATTCGGCTGCGATGAGCCGGTTCATGATGCGGACCGAGTCCGTTGCCTCGTCGAAGATCGAACGCATCACCGCCACTGCTGTGGACTACGCGAAGGCCCTCGCGGGAAACCGTTCGAACATTTCGGCGACGAGCATGGTGGCCGCGAGCACCGCGCTGCACGATCTGGTGTCGGAAGTCGCCACCCGGGGAAGGTTCTCGCTGGACAGTCTTCTCGCCGCACACCGGGCGCTCATGAAGGGCGACCGCGACGAGGCCGACTACGCGGGGCGGCTCAGAGACATGCAGAACTGGATCGGTGGAAGCGACTACTCGCCTCGTGATGCCCTGTACGTGCCGCCGGCGCCGGAACGCGTGCCGTCGCTCATGGAGGATCTCGTCGAGTACCTCAACCGCGACGATGTTCCGGTGATGGTGCAGGCGGCGATCGGTCACGCGCAATTCGAGTCGATCCACGCATTCACTGATGGCAATGGCCGTATCGGGCGTGCGCTCGTCTCGGCGGTGCTTCGGCGCCGCGGAGTCACCCGAAATGCCGTGGTGCCCCTTGCCAGCGGGCTTCTCGCCAAGCGCGATGACTATTTCGCCGCGCTCGGGACGTACCGACAGGGTGACCCGGCCCCGCTGATCGACCTGTTCTCGCGTTCGGCCCGCGTGGCTGCCGTGTGCTCGCGCGAGTCCATTGCCCGCATCAAGACCCTGCCTGATGAGTGGGCCGCCGAGCTCAGGCCGCGGGCGGACTCCGCTGTCGCAGCCCTGATTCCCGCCTTCTACGATCACCCGGTCATGGCTGCCGCGGAGATCGAGAAGCGCTCAGGCGCGTCGGAGCAGCAGACCTACCGAGCGATCGCGCAACTCGCGGATACCGGCTTCATCCAGGAGATCACGGGCCGCAAGCGAGATCGTGTCTGGGTCGCCGCCGAGCTTCTGGCAGAACTCGACGATCTCGACCGGCGGATCCAGGTTGAGATGGTGGGTTGAGGCCACTCCCTCCCACCAACAGCGCGCCGCTCCGGTGCCGAAGGCGGACGAGGTGTGACCGTCCGGTCCCGGCCAGAAACCGAATCCTCACCAGGGGCAAAGCAAAACCCCCGCCATGTAGAAGCTAGGCGAGGGTTTCTGGGC
Source organism: Microbacterium algeriense (assembly GCF_008868005.1). Lineage (GTDB taxonomy): Bacteria > Actinomycetota > Actinomycetes > Actinomycetales > Microbacteriaceae > Microbacterium > Microbacterium algeriense. The sequence goes on along the minus strand of NZ_WAAO01000003.1, from coordinate 397,707 downwards.
TGATTGTAATGATCAGCCTTGTGGCTCCGACCGGCATCGATCCGGTGACCTTTCGATTTTCAGTCGAACGCTCTACCAACTGAGCTACAGAGCCGCGCGACCGGCGAACCTGTCGCGTCCTAGACGAAGAGCCCTCTCCGAAGAAAGAGCTCGTCGCACGGAGCGACCCTGACGGGACTTGAACCCGCGACCTCCGCCGTGACAGGGCGGCACGCTAACCAACTGCGCTACAGGGCCATACTTGTTTTCAATTGTATCGGAAGGTGTGACCCCAACGGGATTCGAACCCGTGCTACCGCCGTGAAAGGGCGGCGTCCTAGGCCGCTAAACGATGGGGCCGAGTCAGTCCCGGGGGACTTCCTTGCCGACGCTCAAGCATAAGGGATGTTCTGCGCAAATCGCGAATCGAGGGCGCGCCGCCGCCTCCCGGGCGTGTTCCGGGGGGACGATGAGGGGTCGGCGCTGCCCGGATCGCCGACGATCCACCCTGGTGCGGATGTGAAAGTTGTTGTTAGTGTGGCAACTGTGAAACCGGCGGAAGGGGCCGTGTGAACGACAAGATCACGCTGGATGCTGCTGTCGCGGCGGCATCCGAGGATTGCGGCTGCGCGCCCAGTCCGACCGAACGTCGTGCGTTCGACAAGGCCGGTGTCAGCCGTCGCGGAGCTCTCGGCATCGGAGTGCTCAGCGTCGTCGCCCTCAGTGCGTTCGGCATCTCCAACGGCGTCTCCGCCGCTTACGCCGCCTCGTACCCGAGCTGGGACGATGTGCAGCGCGCCAAGAACAGCGAGGCGGCGAAGGCCGCCGAGGTCAGCCGTATCGAGGGCCTGATCCAGTCGCTGACCCGCAAGGTCGCCGAGACGCAGGCCGCCGCGAAGGTCGCCTCCGACGAGTTCTACGAAGCGCAGCAGAGCTACTTCGCCGCCGCCACCGAGGCGGACACTCTTCAGGCGAAGGCCGACGAGCAGGCGGCGAAGGCCGACGAGTCCGCCCGCAAGGCCGGTCAGGTCGCCGCCCAGCTGTACCGCAACGGCGGTGACGACACCTCGCTGGAACTCTTCTTCGCCGGTTCCCCGGACAACGCCGACGAGCTGCTCGCCCGCCTCGGCACGATGGACAAGCTCCTCGAGTACAACCAGTCGGTCTACGACGACGCCGTCGCGGCCCGCAACTCCGCGCAGTCGCTCAGCGACCAGGCCATCGTCGCCCGCGACGAGCGCGACCGGCTGCAGAAGATCGCCGAAGAGAAGATGGTCGTCGCCCAGCAGGCCGCGGATGCCGCGCAGGCCGCGCTCGACGAGCAGTCCGCGAACCTCGCCACCATGCAGGCGCAGCTCGCAGCCCTCAAGGACAACACCGCGAAGACCGTCGCCGGATACCAGGCCGGCGTCGAAGCCGCGGAGAAGGCACGTCGGGAGCGCGAGGCCCGCGAAGCGGCAGCAGCCGCCGCAGGCAACGGCGGCGGTGGAGGCGGCGGAGGCGGCAGCCAGGGCAGCGGCGGCTGGTGCCGTCCCCACGGCGGTGGAAAGAGCTCCGGCTACGGCCCCCGTTCTCAGCAGTGCGGGCCGCAGGGATGCTCGTCGAGCTTCCACTACGGCACCGACTTCGCCAACGGCTGCGGCGCCGCGATCTACGCCGCGCAGTCCGGAACCGTCGACTACGCCGGCGGCAACGGCGGCTACGGCAACTACATCCGCATCCAGCACGGCGGCGGCATCGGCACCGGCTACGCGCACATCCGCGATGGCGGTATCCTCGTCCGCTCCGGCCAGTGGGTGCAGTCAGGACAGGTCATCGCCTACGCCGGCAACACCGGCCGCTCGTTCGGCTGCCACCTCCACTTCGAGGTCTACGTGAACGGCGGCGCCGTCAACCCGGTGCAGTTCCTCGCGCAGCGCGGCGTCTCCGCCTGAGCGACCTCGAACCCCAGACGCGGAAGACCCCCGGTTCCCTTGTGGGACCGGGGGTCTTCGCTTCGACAAGCTCAGCGACCCAGCATGGGTGGGTCAGCGACCCAGCGTGGGTGGGTCAGCGACCCAGCGTGGGTGGGTCAGCGACCCAGCATGGCTGGCTCAGCGACCCGGTGGAGTCAGTGACCCTGCTCGCCGAAGCGGACGATGGCCTCGTCGAGGATGCGCTGCGCCTCGGCGGCGTTCCCCCACTCGTCGACCTTGACCCACTTGTTGGGCTCGAGGTCCTTGTAGTGCTCGAAGAAGTGCGCGATCTCCTTCTTCGTGTACTCGGCGATGTCGTCGATGTCCTGGATGTGGGCCCACCGCGGGTCCTTCGACAGCACGGCGACGAGCTTGTCGTCTCCGCCGGCCTCGTCGCTCATCTTCAGCACCGCGACGGGGCGGACCTCGACGACGACGCCCGGGTAGATGGCGTGGTCGAGCAGCACGAGCACGTCGAGCGGGTCGCCGTCCTCGCCGAGCGTGTTGTCGAAGTAGCCGTAGTCGGCCGGGTAGCCGAAGGTCGTGTAGAGCACGCGGTCGAGGTGCACTCGTCCGGTCTCGTGGTCGACCTCGTACTTCACGCGGCTGCCGCGCGGGATCTCGATGACGGCGTCGTGTGCGCCCATGCGTGTGCTCCTCAGAAGGTTCGGTTGGATGCCGCGGACTAGCCTACCGGCGGCGCCTCGGCGTCCGATCCGCCCTCGCGGCGGAGCATGACGCGGTTCAGCAGCCGCGAGAGCGGACCGTTCAACAGCAGGATGAATAGGGCGAGGTACCCGTTCGGCGCGGTGAACACCGCGATCACGAGCGCGATCGCGAAGAGGATGATGGCGGCGAGGTCGCCGACGACGCCGGCGCGCAGGACCGCCGGCGGCGCCGTCGTGAGCTCGGGGTGCCGTCGCAGGTAGAGCCAGCCCGCGAGCGTCGTGACCTGCGTCATGATGAGCGTCCCGATGTAGACCACGGCCTGGAGCGCATCGGAGTCCAGCTGGCCGAGCATCGCGGTCGGCACGGGCAGCCAGACGATCGTCGCCATCCACGCGACGTTGATCCACAGCAGCGGCACCGTGATCCACTCGACGTCGCGGTACTGGCTGTGGTGCCCCATCCAGAACATGGCGATGAGGAGGAAGCTCAGCCCGAAGCTGACCAGCTGCCCCGAGTGCTCGCGGAAGAACTCCGCGGTCGTGAGATCTCCGGAGGCGGCATCGGAGACGGCCTCCAGCAGCGGCAGGATGAGCAGGGTCATCGCGATGGCCACGACGGCGTCGACGAAGGCCTTGAACCGCTCGGTGCGGAAGGGTCGCGTACGCGCGTTGTCGGTCACGGCGTCAGGATAGTCCGGCCGATGCGGCGCTGCATCCGCTCGGCCCCGCGACGGCCGTGCCCTACCGTGGAAGCGTGCCGTCTCTCCCTCCTGTCATCGCTGAGATCCGCCTGGCCGTGCGCACCGCGCTCGCCGACCTTCCCGAGGGGTCGACCGTGATCGTCGGTCTCTCCGGAGGGGCCGATTCCCTGGCGCTCGCCGCGGCCGTGGCCTTCGAGGCGCCGCGATGCGGGCTCCGCGCGGCGACCCTCACGGTCGATCACGGGCTGCAGGATGACTCGGCCGCCGTTGCGGAGGCGGCAGCGGGCGCCGCGCGCGACCTCGGCCTCGATGCCCTCGTGGTGCGGGTGGCCGTCGACGGGGCGGGCGGTCCGGAGGCCGCCGCCCGCGACGCCCGGTACCGGGTTCTGCGCGACGCCGCCCTGGACGTGTCGGCGGCGGCCGTGCTCCTCGGTCACACCCTGGACGATCAGGCCGAGACGGTGCTCCTGGGTCTCGCGCGAGGCTCCGGAGCCGCGAGCCTGCAGGGCATGGCCCCGGTCCGCGAGGATGACGACGGCCTGCGGTGGATCCGACCGCTGCTCGCGGTGCGCCGGGAGACGACGCAGGCGTTCGTCGCGGCATCCGGCCTGACGGCCTGGAACGATCCCCACAACGCCGACGCACGGTACGCCAGAGTGCGCGTGCGCGAGCGTGTGCTGCCGGTGCTCGAGACCGAACTCGGTCCGGGTATCGCGGAAGCTCTCGCCCGGACGGCCGAGCAGCTGCGCGAAGACGCCGAGGCTTTCGACGAGATGATCCACGAGACGATCGAGGACATCGTCGAGCACGCCGAGGCCGGCATCTCCGTCAGCGTGGCCGCGCTCGCCGCGAACCCCGCCGCCCTGCGGAACAGGATCATCCGCCTCGTCGTCGACAGCGAGTTCGGGGTCGCCCTCACCCGCGCGCAGACCCTCGAGGTCGCCCGGCTCGTCACCGACTGGCGGGGTCAGGGGCCGATCGACCTGCCCGGGTGCGCAGCCGCCCGCAGGGGCGGACGCATCGTCATCACCGCATCCGGTCGCTGATCGGGAGCTTCGCCCAGACGGAGCGCGGAGGGCGGGCTACTTCTTCCCGCCGAACAATCCGCCGAGGATGCCGCCGAGGTCGATTCCGCCGCCCGAGCCGCTGTTCCCGCCGCCGAGCAGTCCGCCGATGACGTCGCCGATGCCGCCGCCCGAGCCGCCCTTGTCGCCGCCGCCGAGGATGCCGCCGATCACGTCGCCGATGCCGCCGGAGCTCTCCGCCCCGGCGTCGGTCTTGGCGCTCTTGTCCTTCGTCGCGTTCGCGATGAGACCCATGACGATGGGGGCGAGGATGGGCAGGAGCTTGCCGAAGTCGATTCCGGGGGTCGCCTTCGACTCCGTGAGCTCCTTCGTGACCTCCTTCTCCTTCGAGCCGAGGATGTGCGCGACGATCTTGCCACCGTCGGCCTGATCGATGTCGTCCACCGTGCTGGCGGGCGTCGAGCCGGAGTGCTTCTTGAGCGCGGCCTCGATCGCCGCGGAGCCCTCGGTGGTCTCGGCGTTCTTCGCCAATCCGCTCAGGAGCACGGCGCCGCCCTGTTCGACCGCGACCTTCGCCTCGTCGCGCGAGACGCCCAGCTTCTCGGCGATGTCGTCGATCGGCACCTGGGTGAGGATGTCGTCAAGAGCCATGAGGATTCCTTCCGTCGGTGGGCGTCCGCCCGCGTCACCGATCACAGTAGTGCGGATGGCGGGCGATGGGGAGATCTCCCCATCGCCGTCATGCAACAGGCGGCCCTATGGTGGAAGCTCCGGGGGGAAGGAGTACCGATGTCCGATCTCGATGTCCAGAAGGACGCGCTCGACACGGCGCAGGCGCGGCTGACGGCAAGTGCCGCGCCGGTCATCACGTCGTGCCTGTCTTTCGCCGGCACCGGTTCGCCCTCCGTCGAAGGCGCGCTGGGCGAGGCTGAGTCGCTGCTGACGCAGATCCTCTCCGCACTCGCGCAGACGGCGACGAACTCCGCGGCCGACACGGCCTCCGTCGCCTCCACGTTCACAGCGTCCGACGAGACCCTGGCGCAGGCGGCACGATGAGCCTTCCGGGAATCGTCGACGACCCGGCCAAGGGCGATGTCGGGGCGGTGAACGGCTACGCGACCGCCTTCACCACCCGTGCGAGCTCTTCGCGGGAGCGCAAGGGCGACGCGGATGCGGCCCTCGCCAGCCTCACCTCGATGACTTCGTCGGCGGCGGCTGAACTCGGCACCAGAGTCGTGCTCCTCGCGCAGCGCCTCGGGGAGACGGCCCAAGGGCTCGACGGGATCTCCGCCGCCGTGTCGACGTACGCGACAGACCTCGAGGCGTTGAAGAGCGAGGCCGCGCGGCGCCTCCGGGCCGCTCAGAACGCGTACGACCACATCTTCGTCCGACGCGCGGAGGCACTCAACGCCGCCAGCGAGTTCGTCACCGGCTGGGCGCTTCCGTGGGACGCGGTGCTTCCGTCATGGATGTACCTCGACGACCCCGGCTACCTGCGCCGCTGGCAGGACGCGATCGACGGCTACCGCACCGCGCTCGCCTCCTACAACGCCCTCGCGGAGCAGCGCGCGACCATCGATCAGAAGGCCGTGAGCGCGCTCGCCGCCGTGCCCCTCATCACCGCCGTCACCCAGGGCGGGAAGGTCGGCCCTGGCGGATTCGTCGCCGCGAGCCTCGCGTGGGCGGGCAACGTCAACGCGATCACGGCGGAATCCCTCGCCGGTCTCGGCGACCCCGACATCATCCGCGAGACGTGGAACGCGATGGACGACGAGACGCGGGCGGCGCTCCTCGCCGCGTCATCCCTCATCCTGGGAAACCTCAACGGCATCCCGATCCGCGACCGCGTCACGGCCAACCACACCAACATCCGCGACGAGATCGCGCGAAGGGAAGCCGAGATCGCCCGGCTCCAGGCGCTGGTCGACAGCCTCAAGACCGGCGACCGCGCCGACGCCTGGGAGGCGAAGGGCTACCTCGACGAGATCGCGAAGCTGCGCGAGCCCATCGACTACTGGCAGAGCCTGCTCGACCAGGACTACACGTGGTGGGACGAGAGCGAGCGAAAGCACACCGAGAGCGGGGCAGGCGCGCGCGTCGTCGTCTTCGACCCGGGCGCGGACGCGGTGGCCACGTACCACGGCCCGATCGATCCGATCACCGGAGACATCCCCGCGTGGATCCGCAACGTCGCCGTGTCGGTCCCGGGGACCACGACGACCATGACCAGCTTCGGTGACGGAACGGGTGCGCAGCTCTACCGGTCGGCCGGCCCCGACACCGCGGTGTTCCAGTGGGCGGGAGGCACGTTCCCGCAACTGGAACTGCCCGGACCGACCGACGCCTCCTTCTCGCGGGACCTCGCGCCGAAGCTGGTCGACTTCGTCGCCGGAATCGACAAGCCGGATGGTTCGTCCCTCACCGTGCTGGGCCACAGCTACGGAGGGGCGACCGTCGGGCTCGCCGAGAAAGCGGGTCTCGTCGCCGACCGCATCCTCTACGTCTCAGCGGCAGGTATGGGCGCTGGGGTGAGCGGTATCGAGGACTTCCCGCAGACCTCCGGAGTCCCGCACTACTCGATGATGGCGCGAGGTGATCTCGTCGTCGGACTGATCCAGGGCAACGGGCCGGAGCAGATGCACGGGCAGTCGCCGCTGACCGCGGACGGTGTCACCCGATTGGAGACGGGGTGGATCAAGGACGACAACGGTGATCGCCTGGTTGACCTCGAGGACTACAACGTCGAGGGGAACGGCACGCCGCGGGGTATCGACAGCCACAGCTCCGTGTATGACCCCCGATCGGTGGCGTTCGACAACATCATCGCTGTCATCACCGGCGGCGACGCCATGCTCTTCGCGCCGGACGATGTCTACAACCCGCGACCCATCGTCGTGCCGGGAGCCGGACCCATCGTGCAGGCCCCGGTGCAGATCGACGGCATCGACAAGTCGGGTTTCGAACCGGAGTACGCGAGGATCGAATGATGAAGATGACCGCACGTGCCGTCGCGCTGATGGCCGGCGTTCTCGTGGCCCTGACGCTGGGAGGCTGCACGATGGTGACCGAGACAGACAGTCGACTCGACGAGTATCAGGCAGAGGCGGAGGGCTTGGCCGACGAACTGATCGCCCTGGTCCCGGCCGACCTCGCTCCGACGACTCCCCCCGACGTCGAGTCGTCGGGGCGCATGCTGCAGAATCCGGTCTCCGCCGACCCCTCTCCGCAGGACTCGGTCTGGTGGCAGGTCGATGCGTACATCGAACCGGTCCAGCGGCCCGCCGCCTCGGAGGACGCTGCGAAGGCGATCGCCAACGGCCTGCTCGACGACGGGTGGGAACAGACGAAGGCCCGCGAGACGGCAGAGGGCCGAAGGACCGCCGACGCCTATGCGAAGGACGACTGGTACGTCGAGGTGACGTGGGTTCGTTCCGAGGAGGGCAAGTTCGAGACGGTCGAGATCTCCGTGCTCAGTCCGAAGACGACGCGCGGAGACCACGACGAGATCCACTCCTGAGGGGGCGGTCGCAGCCCGGGACCGGAGCACACCGCTGCGTCGCCTAAAATCGATCCATGCGCGCCGCGGAGATCCAGGACGACCTTGCACAGATCCTCGTCACCGAGGAGGAGATCCACGCCAAGCTCGACGAGCTCGCGGCGCAGGTCGCGAAGGACTACGAGGGCAAAGACCTCATCCTCGTCGGCGTGCTCAAGGGCGCCGTCATGGTCATGGCCGACTTCGCACGGGCGCTGCCGTTCCACGCCCCGATGGACTGGATGGCGGTGTCGAGCTACGGCGCCAGCACGAAGTCCAGCGGTGTCGTCCAGATCCGGAAGGACCTCGACACCGACCTGCACGGCAAGCACGTGCTCATCGTCGAGGACATCATCGACTCGGGCCTCACGCTGAGCTGGCTGCTGGAGAACTTCGAGTCCCGCGGCGCGGAGTCGATCGAGGTGCTCGCGCTGCTGCGCAAGCCGGAGGCCGCCAAGGTCAAGATCGACTGCAAGTACGTCGGCTTCGACATCCCGGTGGAGTTCGTCGTGGGCTACGGGCTGGACTACGCGGAGCGGTACCGCAACCTGCGGGACGTCGCCGTGCTGGCGCCCCACGTCTACAGCTGACGCTTCGACAGGCTCAGCGACCCACGCTTCGACAGGCTCAGCGACCCACGCTTCGACAGGCTCAGCGACCCACGCTTCGACAGGCTCAGCGACCCACGCTTCGACAGGCTCAGCGACCCGGGGGCAGCGACGGGCGTTGCGCCGTGGGTGAACGCACAGCGCCCGCCTAGGGCGCGCGCGATACGCTGATCCGATCATGGATGTGAAGAAGCTCACCCGGAATCCGCTGATCTACGTCGCGCTGATCGGCGTGCTTCTCTTCGGCGGATTCCTGCTGATCTCCAATCTGGGCGCGCCCAAGCAGATCACGACCCAGGAGGGGCTGAAGCTCCTGTCCGGGACGACGGTCACCGAGGTCGTGAACACCGACGGGGATCAGCGGGTCGACATGACACTCTCGAAGCCCTTCGAAGGCTCCGAGAACGTGCAGTTCTACTACGTCGATGCGCGTGCCGACGAGGTCGTCAGCGCGATCAACGAGGCAGCCCCCAAGGACGGCTTCAACGACGCCGTCCCACGTGCGACCTGGTTCGACGGCTTCCTCTCGCTCCTTCTTCCGCTCGTGCTGCTCGGCCTGCTGTTCTGGTGGCTCCTGTCGTCCATGCAGGGTGGCGGCGGCAAGGTCATGCAGTTCGGCAAGTCCAAGGCCAAGCTCGTCAACAAGGAGACTCCGACCGTCACCTTCGCCGACGTCGCCGGCGCGGACGAGGCCATCGAAGAGCTCCACGAGATCAAGGAGTTCCTCCAGGATCCGGCGAAGTTCCAGGCCATCGGCGCCCGCATCCCGAAGGGCGTGCTGCTGTACGGCCCTCCCGGAACCGGTAAGACCCTCCTCGCCCGCGCCGTCGCGGGTGAGGCCGGCGCCCCGTTCTACTCGATCTCCGGTTCCGACTTCGTCGAGATGTTCGTCGGCGTCGGTGCCTCCCGCGTGCGCGACCTGTTCAGCCAGGCGAAGGAGAACGCGCCGGCCATCATCTTCATCGACGAGATCGACGCCGTCGGTCGTCACCGTGGTGCCGGCATGGGCGGCGGCAACGACGAGCGCGAGCAGACCCTGAACCAGATGCTCGTCGAGATGGACGGCTTCGACCCGAACGCGAACGTCATCGTGATCGCGGCCACCAACCGTCCGGACATCCTTGACCCCGCACTGCTGCGCCCCGGCCGCTTCGACCGCCAGATCGGCGTCGACGCCCCCGACCTCAAGGGTCGCCAGAAGATCCTCGAGGTGCACAGCAAGGGCAAGCCGCTGTCGAAGAACGTGGACCTCGAGGTCGTCGCCCGCAAGACCCCAGGCTTCACCGGTGCCGACCTGGCGAACGTGCTGAACGAGGCCGCGCTGCTCACGGCCCGCTCGAACGCCCAGCTCATCGACAACCGCGCGCTCGACGAGGCCATCGACCGCGTGATCGCCGGTCCGCAGCGTCGCACCCGCGTGATGAAGGACAAGGAGAAGCTCATCACGGCGTACCACGAGGGCGGCCACGCTCTCGCTGCAGCGGCGATGAACTACACCGACCCCGTGACGAAGATCACGATCCTGCCCCGCGGCAAGGCGCTCGGCTACACGATGGTGCTGCCGCTGGACGACAAGTACTCGGTCACCCGCAACGAGCTGCAGGACCAGCTCACCTACGCGATGGGCGGCCGCGTCGCGGAGGAGATCGTCTTCCACGACCCCACCACGGGTGCGTCGAACGACATCGAGAAGGCCACCTCGATCGCCCGCAAGATGGTCATCGAGTACGGCATGACGACGCAGGTCGGCCCGGTCAAGCTCGGCACCGAGGGCGGCGACATGTTCGTCGCCCGTGACATGGGCCGCGGCCGCGAGTACTCCGAGAAGGTCGCGGAGCGGGTCGACGCCGAGGTGCGCGCGCTCATCGAGCAGGCCCACAACGAGGCCTACGCCGTGATCAGCGAGAACCGCGACATCCTCGACAAGCTCGCCCTCGCGCTGCTCGAGGAGGAGACCCTCGACCACAACCAGATCGCGGAGATCTTCACCGAGGTCAAGAAGCTCCCCGAGCGCCCGCTGTGGCTGTCGAGCGAGGACCGCCCGGTCTCCGAGCGTCCGCCGATCGACGTGCCGAAGAAGGACGTCTCGCTCGCCGCATCGGTCGAGGCGCCCAGCAGCGCACCGCGCACCCAGCAGGGGTCGGCCGGAGCCGGTCACCCGCGGCCCGCGACGGCGTGACGTGACCGTCGACAGGCAGCGCGTCGAGCGACTCACCAGGGAGCTGCTCGAGGCGATCGGCGAGGATCCCGATCGACCGGGGCTCAAGCAGACGCCGTCGCGCATGGCCGAGCTGTACACGGAGTTCTTCTCCGGAGTGGGGGAGGACCCAGCGGCTCCGCTCGCGCACACCATCAGCGTGACACGAGGCCCTGCGCCCGACACCCTCCCGTCCGGGGCGGTGCTGCTGCGTGACATCCGCTTCCGCTCGGTCTGCGAACACCACCTCCTGCCCTTCGCCGGTCACGCGCACATCGCGTATCTGCCGGGCGAGCAGGTCGTGGGACTGGGTGCCCTCGTGCGCGTGGTCGAGGTGCTCGCGGCGCGACCGCAGGTACAGGAGCGCCTCGGAGAGCAGATCGCCGACACGATCGCCGAGCACCTCGACACCCGCGGCGTGCTCGTGGTGCTCGATGCCAGCCACGGCTGCGTCACGATGCGCGGCGGACGCCAGACGGAAGCCTCGACGCTCACGATCGCCGCGCGCGGCGTCTACGCGGATCCGGTCGCTCGCACCGAGCTCATCACGCTCATCGGACTGTCCGCCGGCTCGGGGGCGTCCCGCGACGGGTCCGCTCTCTGATGACGGGCATCTGGGGCATCGTCAACGTCACGCCCGACTCGTTCAGCGACGGAGGACGATACCTCGACGTGGACGCGGCCGTCGCCCATGGTCTCCGGCTGCGCGCGGACGGGGCCGCCGTGCTCGATGTCGGCGGAGAGTCGACCAGGCCCGGAGCCGAGCGCGTCGGCACCGATGTCGAGCAGCAGCGCGTGATCCCGGTGATCGAACAGCTCGCCGCGGCCGGCGTGCCCGTCAGCATCGACACGCTGAGCGCCGAGACCGCCGCAGCGGCGGTCCGCGCAGGCGCCCGCATCGTGAACGACGTCTCGGGCGGGTTGGCCGATCCGGACATGCGGGCGGCCGTCGCGGAGTCCGGAGCGGATTTCGCGATCGGGCACTGGCGCGGTTTCTCGGCGGACATGTACGCGCACGCCGAGTACCGCCGGGTGGCCCGCGAAGTCGCCGGCGAGCTCCAGGAGCGCATGGGCGAAGCAGCAGCCGCCGGGATCGCCCCCTCGCGCCTGATCCTCGACCCGGGTATCGGCTTCGCGAAGGCGGGCACGCAGAACTGGGACGTGCTGCGCGGGCTCGACGAGATCATCGCGCTCGGCCCGCGCGTGCTCATCGGCACCTCGCGCAAGCGGTTCCTCGCGGAGGTGCTGCGTGGCGAAGGCGGCCAGGACGAAGAGGTCTCCGAGGCGCGGCGAGACCTCGCCACCGCCGTGACCAGCGCCCTCGCTGTGCGGGCCGGCGTCTGGGCGGTCCGCGTGCACGATGTGTCCGCCACCCGCGACGCCCTCGCCGTCGCGCACGCCTGGGAAGGCTGAGGGGCGCGCCCTGGGGTCGCCCCCGTACGCTAGAGGCATGGATTTCCTCGATGAGATCGTCCTCACCGGTCTGACCGTCTTCGGCCGCCACGGCGTGTACGCGCATGAGCGAGAGGACGGCCAGGAGTTCGTGGTCGACCTCCGGCTGCGGATGTCGCTGGAGCAGGCCGCCGCCTCGGACGACGTGGCCGACACCGTGCACTACGGCGAACTGGCCGAGAAGGTGGCGGGAGTCGTCGAGGGCGAGCCCGTCAACCTGATCGAGACCCTCGCCGAGCGGATCGCCGCGGTGGCGCTGCAGGACGCCCGCGTGCAGAACGTGACCGTCACCGTGCACAAGCCGCACGCCCCGATCGACCGGAACTTCGCCGATGTCGCGGTGACCGTGCACCGCAGCCGCGGGCCCGAGTGGCTCGAGGACATCACCGCATGAGCCGCAGCCTCGCGAAACCCCCGCAGCTGCCCGGTCCTCGCCCCGCGCGACCGGAGACCGTCGCGGTCGTGGCGCTCGGCGCGAACCTCGGCGACCGGCACGAGACGATCCGCGCTGCTGCGGAGCGCATCGCACGGCTGCCGCTGGTCAGCGAGGTGCGCCTGTCCGCCCTGTTCGAGACCGTCGCCCTGCGTCTCGACGGGCCGGATCCCGACGCCCCCGGCTACGTGAACGCGGTCGCGCTGGTGACCACGCGTCTGGCGCCGGAGATCCTGCTCGGCATGCTGCACGCGATCGAAGACGAGAACGGGCGGGAGCGTCGAGAGCGCTGGGGCGACCGCACCCTCGACCTCGACCTCATCGCGTACGGCGATTTCGTCTCGGACGAACCGCGGCTGCAGGTGCCGCATCCGCGCGCCGCAGAGCGCCTGTTCGTGCTCGAACCCTGGCTGGACGTCGACCCCGACGCCGTGCTGCCGGGGTGGGGCAGGGTCGCCGAACTCGCGGCAGGTCTCCTCGCCAGGGGCGAGGGATGAGACGCACCTCGGCCGGACTGCTCGTCGTCCTCGCCCTGCTCGGCGCCGGCGGCGGCTTCCTTCTCGATCACCTGCTCACGGCGGGCGGTCGCGCGACCTTCACCCCGTCCCTGCTGCTGCCGGTGCTGCTCCTGCTGATCGCGGCGGCGTCCCTCGGAGTGGCCTGGCCGGTCCGGCGCAGCGTCCGGTCGGGCGTCCGCATCGATCCGTTCCGGGCTCTGCGGGCCGCGACGCTCGCCCGTGCATCGAGCCTGCTCGGCGCGATTCTGGCCGGCTTCGGCGCCGGGCTGCAGCTGTTCCTCCTGACACGGCCGATCGAACCCCCGGTAGGGTCGACTGTGGCCATGCTGGCCCTCATCGGAAGCGCGATCGTCCTCGTCGTCGCCGCGCTCGTCGCTGAACAGTTCTGCACCCTGCCGAAGGATCCTGATGACTCAGAACCCAGAGACCGCGCCCCTGAACCCGGCGGAGGGCACTGACCTCGACGCCCTCGACCAGGGGACCTACACGAAGCTGCGCACCGCGCGGAACGAGGCCAGGCTCGAGCTCGACGGCACATGGCACCAGATCTCGCCGCGCTACGTCGTCTCGCAGATCGTGCAGAACGTGATCTTCATCGCGATCGTCGTCGCGGTCGCCGTCGTGCTCAACGTCGTGCTCGAGCAGGATTGGGTATGGATCCCGGCCGGCGTGATCCTGTTGATCACGGTCATCACGCTGGTGATCCTGCCCCGTCAGGCGAAGGCGATCGGCTACATGCTCCGTGCGGACGACATCGTGTTCCGCAAGGGCATCCTCTGGCAGCGGATGATCGCCGTCCCCTACGGCCGCATGCAGCTGGTCGACATCACCCAGGGGCCCCTCGACCGCGCCTTCGGGGTCTCGCAGCTGAAGATGGTCACGGCCGCCGCGACCACCGGCGTGCAGATCCCGGGCCTGACGCAGGCGGCATCGGAAGCGCTGCGCGACACCCTCATCCAGGTCGCCGAGACGCGTCGGACCGGCCTGTGAGCGAGCCGCAGCCTCCCCTGACGCCGAGCCCGCAGGCATCCGCCGTGGAGCCGTCGACCACGCTCGCGAACGGCGAGTGGCACCGGATGCACCCGCTCACCCCGCTCTTCAAGGGCGGTCTGGCGCTGATCATCGTGGCCGGCATCGTGGTCGCGAACATGCGTGATCGCGTCATCAACTGGCTCGTCGCGCTGTTCACGCCCGAGGAAGCCCACTACGGCGATTACACCGGCGGCGATCCGGTCGACTGGGTACTGGCGAACAACCTGATCCTCGTCGCTCTGCTCAGCGTGCTCGGACTCGTCCTCGTGCTCGTGGCGATCTTCTGGTTCGTCTGGCGCTTCCAGCAGTTCCGGATCACCGGCGACCACGTCGAGGTGCGCAAGGGCATCATCTTCCGCTCGCACCGGCGGGCGCCGCTCGACCGGGTGCAGGGAGTCAACCTGACCCGACCGTTCCCCGCTCGCATCATCGGACTGGCGAAGCTCGAAGTCGTGGGCGCCGGCAATGACGCGAACGTCGAGCTCGAGTACCTGGCGACGCCTCGCGCCGAGTCGGTGCGTGCGGACATCCTGCGTCTGGCCTCCGGCGCGCGAGCGGCGCGTCACGCCGCGCTCAACCCCGACGCCGCGGGAGCGGCCGCTGCGGCGCCCGCGTCCGCGCGCGCGCAGCTCGTCGGCTCGATGAACGCGGGGGTCAACGACCTCATCGCCGGCGTCGACCTCGCCGACGTGGTGCCGGAGAGCGTGGTCAAGATCCCGACCGGTCGACTCGTCGGATCGCAGTTGATCTCCGGCCTGCTGTGGCTGGTCTTCTTCGGAGTGATCTTCGCCGTCGCGATCGGCAGCACGCTCATCGGCATGCTCGTCGACGGCGACCCGGACGGCGGCGTCGTGCTCCTCGGCATCGGGCTCGGGATGGGCATCCCGATGGTCATCGCCGTGGTCGGTATCACCTGGGCGCAGATCTCCAAGTCGCTGCGGTACTCGATCGCGCCGACGCCCGACGGCGTGCGCATCACCTACGGACTGCTGACGACCGTGACCGAGACGCTGCCGCCAGGGCGCATCTTCGCCGTCGAGGTCTCGCAGTCGCTGCTGTGGCGCCCCTTCGGCTGGTGGATGATCAAGATCAACCGCATGAGCGGCAAGAGCGCGGCGCAGCAGTCGTCGGGGAGCGGCCAGCAGTTCAACGTCGTCCTCCCGGTCGGCAAGCGCGCGGACGTCGAGCGCGTGCTCGCCCTCGTGCTGCCGGATGTCCCCGCCGCGAGCATCTCCTCGCTCTGGGATCAGGGCGTGGTCGGGCCGAGCGAGGGCGACGCGTACCGTCGGATGCCCCGTCGCGCGTGGTGGCGCCGTCCGGTCTCCTGGAAGCGTCACGGTTACCTCGTCGAGGAGTTCGGCCTGATCCTCCGACGCGGGAACATCTGGCGGAAGCTCGCGGTGTTCCCGTTGGCGCGGCTCCAGGGCGTCTCGCTGAGCCAGGGACCCATCGACCGGGCGCAGCGCGTGTCCGGAGCGCAGGTGCACACCGTGCCCGGGCCTATCACGGGCTACCTCTCCGGGCTCGAGCGCGCCGATGCGCTGGCGCTCCTGGACGATGTCAGCCGAGCCGCCGCGGAGGCGGCGTCTCGGGATACGACCCATCGGTGGAGCGAGCACGCGTCGACGCCGACGGCGGTGGCCGCGCCCGTGGCCCCGCCGCCCTACACGGGGCCGCCGCCGGTCTTCACCGCGCCGGGGCAGACGCCGCCTGCGCCTCCGGTCGCTCCGCCTGCTGCGCCTCCGGTCGCTTCGCCTGCTGCGCCTCCGGTCGCTGCGCCTCCGGTCGCCCCGCCGCCCGCGCCTCCGGTCGCTCCGCCTGCTGCGCCTCCGGTCGCCCCGCCTGCGCCGCCCGCTTCACCCGCTGCGCCGGGGGAGTGAGCGTGGTCCGTGACGGACGCCTCGGCGTCGGGATCATCGGCGCCGGTCGGGTCGGTCCGGTCGTCGGAGCGGCGCTCGCCGGAGCCGGACACGCGGTCGTCGGGATCACGAGCGGTTCCGACGATGAACGCGCCTCTGCGGTGCTGCCGGACGTCCCCGTCCTGGACGCTCTGGAGGTCGTCCGTCGGGCGGAGCTCGTGATCCTCGCCGTGCCGTCCGAGCAGTTGCCGTCGCTCGTCTCCGGCATCTCCGAGGTGGGCGGCTGGCAGATCGGCCAGCTCGTGCTGCACACCGACCCCGCGTACGGCATCGAGGTTCTTCGTCCGGCCGCAGAGCGCGGGGCGATCCCGCTCGCGGTTCATCCGGCGATCACGTTCACCGGAACCTCGATCGACCTCCGACAGCTGCAGGCGGGCTTCGCGGCCGTGACCGCGCCTGCCGCCGTGCTGCCCATCGCACAGGCGCTCGCGGTGGAGATGGGGTGCGAGCCCGTGGTGATCGCCGAAGAGGACCGCCCCGCGTATGCGGACGCGATCGCGACGGCCACCGAGTTCTCGCGATCCATCATCGGTCAGTCGACCGCACGCCTCCGCGAGATCGGGGTCGAGAACCCCGGCGGCTACCTGTCGGCGCTCGTGCAGTCGACCGTGGAGCGAGCGCTGCGCGAAGCCTCGGACGAACCGCCCCTGATCTGAGGCACCGCTCCGCTGAGCGCGTCGCTGCGCTGAGGCGCCGCTGAGCTGAGCCCGGCGGTCGCTCAGCGCCCGCCGGAGAACCCGCCTCCCCCGCCCCCTCCGGAGAATCCGCCGCCGAACGATCCGCCTGTGCTCGACGAGCTGGACGGCGCCGAGTATGTCGCAGCGGAGTGCGACGACGCGACGAAGGAGGCGAGCTGCGCTCGCAGCAGGAAGGAGCCGGGATCGCCGATCCAGGCCGCACCGCGCTGCTCCCGTGCGTATGCCTGCTCCAGCACATCACCCCATTCGTCCTCCAGACCGAACAGGATCGCGTAGGGCAGGAGCCTCTCGTACACGTGGATGACGTCGGCGGTGCCGTCCGGACGGCGCTCGGCACCGGTGTACGACTGCAGCATTCGAAGACGGTCGGCGTCCGCGACGCGGATGAACTCCTTCACGCCCTGCAGATACTCGGAGACGCGGGCACCCTCGGCGGTGGGGACCGTGTGCCGGGAGAACGCATAGAGGCTGGAGAGCAGCACGAGAAGGACGGCGAAGGCGGCGGCGACGAGGCCGGGGATCGCGGAGAGACGGCCCGTGCTCGCGGCCACGATCCCCAGCGTCAGGCCCACGAGGGCGATCGCGATGGCGCACCACTGCACGATCACGGCACCGCGACTCCGCGCCTTCTCGGTGAGGCCGCGCGACTCCGCCTCGAGCAGGCCGCCCTGCCGCAGAGCCGCCATGCGCGCCGCGAACGCCTCGTCCGCTGCGGGCAGATCGACGACTCCTTCCGGATCAGCACCGAGGAAGAGCGCGTCGAGCGCCTGTGCGTCGAGAGCATCGGGAGCGGGTGCCCCGGCGATCCGGCGCAGCCGCGGCTCCTCGGATGCGGGGCCCTCCTCGATGCGCAGTGCTCCGCGCACCGCGAGATGGACGATCTCCGCCGGGATCACATCCTTGGCGCCGGGCACGAGGGCAGCTGCGACCAACGGCGGCAGGGAATCCGGTACGTCGTACTGCGCGACGACGACCCCGGTCGCCGTGCGCCGACGACGGGTGAACGCGGAGACGGCCACCCAGCTGCCGACGGACACTCCCACCGCGCCCACGGCCGCGGCCACCGGGGCGACGTCGCCCACGGGATCCGGCGTGCGAGCGAGAGGCTGCGCGACGGTGCCCGCCTCGAAGCCGACGGCGACCGTCACCCCGTCTCCGGCCGGAAGCTCCGCGGCTTCGACGTCGAACGTCGCCTGTCCGTCCTCGGTACCGGGCCCAGCGAGTTCGCACTCCTCCGTCGACCCTGCCGGTCCCGTGTAGCAACGGGTGTCGCCGGTGAGCTTCGTGCTCATCTCGGCGTCGAACACGATCTCGGCGCGGAACCGGTCGATCGGCTGCGTGCTGTCGAGGGGCAGCAGGTTCCAGTAGAACTCGTCCACCGAGGGGTTCGACGACCCGGCAGCCGGCTCAGTCGCCAGGATCACGTCCCGCATCTCGTACTCGATGACGTAGGTGGTCAGGCCGTGCACGTAGTCGTCGTCTCCCGTGAGGACGAAGAGCAGTCCGTCGTCCTCCTCGGTCTCGTACGGCACCGCTGCGCCGGTCTCATCGGTCACCGACAGGACCGTGGTCTCCGTGCTCGCTCCCTGGTACTCGGTGGCGAGGCCTCGGACGATGCCGCGATTCTGGTCCGTCTCCGGGAACCGGGCGACCAGGGTCTCCGTCACGTGCATCCGCGCGCGGCCCTCGTCGTCGAGCCGGACCTCGTACGCGGAGGTCCACGAGCTGTAGGAGAAGTCGTCCTCATCGTCAGCCGTGACCGCTGTCTGCGCCTGCGAGGCGACGGCCGAGGTGTGCTCGGCGGGGGCTGCCGTGGCGGCGGTGGGCATGACCACCGCCCCGAAGGCGAACATGAGGACAGCGAACGCGCGGAGGATCCGTGGATGGCCCATTGTTCGAGGCTACCCAGCCTGGGCGGAGAGTCCGCACGCCGCCTCGGTAAACTGGCAGGGACTTCCAAGGAGCCCCCCACATGACTGACGCGTCCGCCGCGCCCGAATCGGCCTCGACCGACCCTTCCTCCGAAGAGGACGTCCACGAGCAGAAGGCCGTGCGACTCGCGAAGCGCGAGCGTCTGATCGAGAAGCGGACGGACCCGGGCGGGGGAGCGTTCCCGGTCGCCGTTCCCGTCACCCACACGATTCCCTCGTTGCGCGCCGAGTACGGCGAGCTCGAGGCCGGCGCCGAGACCGGCGTGATCGTCGGGGTCGCGGGGCGCGTGGTCTTCAGCCGCAACACCGGCAAGCTCTGCTTCGCCACGCTCCAGGCGGGTGACGGATCCCGCATCCAGGCCATGATCTCCCTCGCGAACGTGGGCGAGGAGTCGTTGGCCGACTGGAAGGAATACGTCGACCTGGGTGACCACGTCTTCGTGCACGGCGAGGTCATCTCCAGCCGTCGCGGAGAACTGTCGATCATGGCCGACGACTGGGCGATCGCGGCCAAGGCGATCCTGCCGCTTCCCAACGCCTACGCCGAGCTCAGCGAGGAAGGGCGCGTGCGCAGCCGCTACCTCGACCTGATCGTCCGCGAGCAGGCGCGCACCACCGTCCGCGCGCGCGCCGCCGTGAACGCGAGCCTGCGAGCGACGTTCGCGAGCCACGACTACCTCGAGGTCGAGACTCCGATGCTGCAGGTGCAGCACGGCGGGGCCTCCGCGCGGCCGTTCATCACCCACTCCAACGCCTTCGACACCGAGCTGTACCTGCGGATCGCGCCGGAGCTGTACCTCAAGCGCGCGGTCGTCGGCGGGATCGAGCGGGTGTTCGAGATCAACCGCAACTTCCGCAACGAGGGCGCCGATTCGACGCACAGCCCCGAGTTCGCGATGCTCGAGGCGTATCAGGCCTACGGCGACTACAACCAGATGGCCGCGCTGACGCAGGAGCTGGTGCAGAAGGCGGCCATCGCGGTCGCCGGCTCCACGACGGTGACCTGGGCCGACGGCACGGAGTACGACCTGGGCGGCGAGTGGGACCGCATCTCGATGTACGAGTCTCTCTCGGCGGCCTCCGGTCGCACCGTCACCCCGCAGGACTCCGTCGAGGACCTGATCGCGTTCGCCGAGGAGAGCGGCGTCGACCTGCCCCCGCAGGCGACCCACGGCAAGCTCGTCGAGGAACTCTGGGAGCACTTCGTGAAGGGCGGCCTGGTCCGACCGACGTTCGTGATGGACTTCCCGGTCGACACGTCGCCGCTCGTGCGGGAGCACCGGTCGATCCCGGGAGTGGTGGAGAAGTGGGATCTGTACATCCGCGGCTTCGAGCTGGCCACCGGGTACTCCGAGCTCGTCGATCCCGTGATCCAGCGCGAGCGCTTCGTCGAGCAGGCGAAGCTCGCCGCCCGTGGTGACGTCGAGGCGATGCCGGTCGACGACGAGTTCCTCCGCGCTCTCGAGCACGGCATGCCGCCGTCCGGGGGAATGGGCATGGGCATCGATCGGCTGCTGATGGCGATCACGGGACTGGGGATCCGGGAGACGATCCTCTTCCCCCTCGTCAAGTAGCGTCGGCTCGCCCCTCGTCACCGCCGCTGCCCCCGTCGGAACACCCATTCCGGAAGCGCGGCGTTGCCGATCAGGGCTTCCAGAAGCACCGCCAGCGAGTAGTCCGGGTCGATCTCCCGTGCCATCTCGAGGTAGCGTCCCGCGTGAGTGGCCCGGCCGAGTGCCCAGGCCAGCCATGCGGCGACCGTGAGCGGTGCGGGTCGGGAGGATCGTGGTGCGCGGGCAGCTGCGCCACGGACGACGGCGAGCGCGTCGCGCAGTCGCTCGGTGTCCGGCATCGCGCCCTGTCCGAGGAAGACCCGGCCCAGGTCGTCGGGGAATGCACGACCCGCGTGGGCGAACGCCGTCTGCGCCCCCAGTGTGCGGACTCCACCGGAGAGATCAGTCGCCCACTGCGCGATCGCGACGTCACGCAGGAACGGCCGGTCGAGACACCACAGCAGTGCCGCCGTCGCGAACGGCGGAAGGTCATCGGGAGCCGCGAGAGCGGATTCGAAGAAGACCGGGATGTCCTCCAGCAGCACGAGCGCGGCGATGAGCTGCGGGTTCTCGCGGCCGCTCACACGCCCTGTCGCGCTCGCGTCGAGAACGGCTGCGAGCTCGACGGCCGCCCTTCCCACGCGTTCCTTCTCCGCGAAGTCGACCTCCGGAAGGTCCACCCCCGCCGACTGGTCGCCGCGGACGTCATCGCCGGCGGCGGAGGGGAGCGGGCGGATGTGCTCGAGCGCATGCAGCTGCGGTTCGGCCTCGAGGAAGCTCGCCCAGCCCGAGGGAGTGACGCACAGCGCGTCGACGATGCGGAGTCCGGCGTCTTCGGCGCAGCCCAGCACTTCATCGACGACGACCGCATACGGGAGGACGAGACCGTCGCGCGTGGGATGCGCTTCCCGGTCGGTGTACACGACCACCGCGATGGCGTCGGTCTCCGGCACGCGCGCCGTGAGGCCGACGGCCGCATCGGCGTACGCGTCCAGGTCGATGTCGTCGTCGGGGAGGTCGAGGCGCATCGCTCCGTCGGTGCGGCTGCCGTGGAAGGGCAGCAGCACGACGCTCTCCCGCGGTGTGAAACCGGCGAGCGAGGGGACGATGCCGAGGAAGGCGGCGGAATCGGTGGCGTGGAGAACGGTTGTCATCCCGAGAGTGTCGTCGAATCGCACGCGCGGCGACGGCGGAACGGATGCTTGTGGACGCAGATCCTGGGAACGCGCGAATGTGCACGAAGAGTCGCTCGCGTACGATGGAGGGATGGAGAACATCTGGGTCGCCGTGGCATGGTCGCTTCTGCCGACCGTCGGGGTGAGCATCGTGTTCTTCGTCGTGGTCCGCGGCATCCTCCGGTTCGATCGCACCGAGCGCAAGGTGCACGCGCAGATCGAGGCCGAGGAGCGCGCCGCACGCGGCCTGCCGCCGCGCGTCTGAGTCCGACCCATCGGCTACTGTGAAGCCAGCGCACCGTGCTCGGTGCGCCTCGGACGTGATGGTCACTGCGGTGGCGAGGGAGCACGATGACTGCGGAGACCTGGGGCTGGTGGATCGCCGCCTTCCTCCTGGTGCTCGACATCATCATCCGTGTCACGGCCATCATCGTGATCCCACGCAACCGTCGCCCCACGGCGGCGATGGCATGGCTGCTCGCCGTGTTCTTCATCCCCTTCGTCGGAGTGTTCCTCTTCCTGGTGATCGGCAATCCGCGCCTCCCACGCGCGCGTCGACGGAAGCAGGACCAGATCAACGAGTACATCGCCGAGACGAGCGAGCACCTGCACTTCGGCACCCTGCGCCCGAACGCCCCCGCCTGGTTCGGCCCGATCGTGCAGATGAACCAGAGGCTCGGTGCCCTGCCGCTCTCCGGTGACAACGGCGCGCACCTGATCTCGGACTATCAGGAGTCGCTCGACGAGATGGCCGAGGCCATCCGCACGGCCCAGCAGTACGTGCACGTCGAGTTCTACATCCTGCAGTCGGACGACTCCACCGACAACTTCTTCCGCGCTCTGGAGGAGGTCTCGGCGCGCGGAGTCGAAGTGCGCGTGCTGCTCGACCACTGGGCGAACAGGGGCAAGCCGCGCTACCGGCAGACGATCGCGCGACTAAACGCGATGGGCGCCGACTGGCACCTCATGCTCCCGGTGCAGCCGCTCAAGGGGAAGATGCAGCGCCCCGACCTGCGCAACCACCGCAAGCTGCTCGTCGTCGACGGTGTGGTCGCGTTCCTCGGTTCGCAGAACATCACCGACTCGACCTACAACCTGAAGAAGAACATCAAGCGCGGTCTGCACTGGGTCGACCTCATGGTGCGCCTCGACGGACCGGTCGTGCTCAGCGTCAACGCGATCTTCCTCAGCGACTGGTACAGCGAGACGGATGTCGTGCTCGAGGAGATCGACATCGCGCACGCCAACATCGGTTCCGGTGACCTCGACTGTCAGGTGGTGCCGTCCGGTCCCGGGTTCGAGGTCGAGAACAACCTTCGCCTCTTCCTCGCGCTGCTGTACGCGGCGAAGAAGAAGATCATGATCGTGAGCCCCTACTTCGTCCCGGACGAGGCTCTGCTGCTCGCCGTCACCGCCGCCGTAGACCGGGGAGTCCATGTCGAGCTCTTCGTCTCCGAAGAGGGCGACCAGGCGATGGTCTACCACGCCCAGCGCAGCTACTACGAGGTGCTGCTCAAGGCGGGCGTGCGCATCTGGATGTACCGCAAGCCCTACATCCTGCACACCAAGACGCTGACGATCGACGACGAGGTCGCCGTCATCGGCTCGAGCAACATGGACATGCGCTCGTTCGGTCTCAACCTCGAGGTGTCGATGCTCGTGCGCGGCGAGGAGTTCGTCGACGAGATGCGCGAGGTCGAGGACAAGTACCGCTCGCTCAGCCGTGAGCTGACGCTGGAGGAGTGGATGGAGCAGCCGCTGCGCTCGACGGTCCTCGACAACCTGGCTCGCCTCACCTCCGCGCTGCAGTAGGCGGGCGGGCGGGCTACCCGCGGTTCCGCGGCGCGAGTAGCCTGAGGGAATGACCCCCACCAGGCTCGCCGTCGCCGCGTCCTCCGCCCTCGTGGCCGTCCTCCTCCTCGCCGGTTGCACCGGCGGCCCCGGTGGAGCCGCACCGCACTCGACCTCGGATCCGTCGAGCGGACCCGGCAATGCCGGCAGCGGCGAGGACCACGACGACATCGAGGGTGCGCTGCTCGACGACGGACGCATGTTCGCGGTCGTCACGTGGGGATCGTCGACGTGCGTGCCGCAGGTCGATCAGGTCACCGCGGAGGGGCAGACCGTGACGGCGACGCTCGTCGAGCCCGAAGGCGACGGCGCCACCGAGAAGGCGTGCACCGCCGACCTCGCCCCGCGTGCCAGCATCGGGGCCCTTCCGGAGGGTGTCGATCCGACGAAGGACATCGAACTCCGCATCACGTACGGCGACATGACGGACGACGTCGACCTCGACGGCGACCCGGACGCCTCCGGCACACCGGGCACGCCCACCGAGTACCTGCCTTCCGCGGGGTGGTTCGACGACAGCGGCCTCGTGCTGCTGACCTGGGGGTCGTCGACCTGCCTTCCGGTCGTCGAGTCGGTGGAGGGGGCCGGCGACGCCGGGACGGTGACCTTTGCGACCGACGGGAATCAGGTCTGCACCATGGACATGGTGCCCCGCGCGACCATCCTCGCGTTCGGCGACGACACGGTCGACGACGACAAGACCTTCACCCTGACGTTGGTCGGCGGGGGGCTCGACGGAACGGTCGAGGTCCGCTGACCCGGAGGGCGCCGCTCGCTCAGCCAGAGGTGTTGGACCGGTCGCCGGAAGAGTGGTTAGGGGGCGACCCAGTCGCACCTATGCGACTTCACACAACGGGGATCACTGGTCGGAGTTCTTTCCCTGGTCCCGGTACCGGGGCCTCGAAGTATCTACCTGATGCTCATGTGTGGGGCGCGCCTGTTGACATCGGGGGCACCCATCCGCAGTCAGGGCGTCGCTTTCCCACAGCTCCATAGGTTTTGAATAGGGCCCTACGAGAGTCGGGTTTGTCAAGAGGACTGCCAGCTCCTGCTCCGTCGCGTTCAGCGTCGCGATAACGCGCAAGAGGGACTTCAGCGTCGGGTTCGCCCACTGCCCGCGCGCGAATGCGCGCTCGAGAAGGCCATACGTTGAGACAGCCATATCGGAGTCGTGTGCGAGGCGCTCCTGGGAGAATCCCCTGGACTCACGCATCCATCGAAGCCAGGCAGCGATGTGTCTTGCTACTCGACTGTGTGCTCGTTCGGGCGTCACACTCCGATTCTTGATGATCACCGGTGACAACCGCGGGAACGTCACGGAATACTGGTAGCGCGAGCTCAGGAAACGGGCCGTTCACGTTCTGACGCCGATTTGAATAGCTTTCGACGGAGAACGGACGTTGCGATGTGGATCTCCGGGACGCGGATGAGTGCCAGCACGCCGACGTAGACGAGCAGGACAACGCCGCCGATAGCGAGTGAGCCCAGCGCACCCAGCAGCTTGTCGCTCACCATCCACCCGTCCACTCCGCCGAGAAGAACGAAGAGACCAACACCGGCGAAAGTCGACGGCACGGCTGCCACCATGCAGCGGACCAGGGAGAGCAGCCAAGTTCGCGCTCCAAGGTGGCCCATGCGTCTGCGAAGGAGGGCGATTGCAACAACTGTTTGGAGCGTGCTAGCCGCTGATTGCCCTAGAGCAACAGCTGCAGCAAGGAGGGCCGTTGGTAGGATTCCTGCCGCATTGAGCGCTGCCGCCATGGAGGTTGTCGCAACGACGATGACGCCTTGGAGCAATGTGAAGAGGAACGGCGTACGCGTGTCGCCGTAGGCATAGAACGTCCGTTGGACGATGAACAAGATCGCGAGAGGAAGCAACCCGATCAGGTAGCAGAGAAGGACAATCGCGGCGTCGATCGAGTCGGCGGGGGTGTTCGTGAATACACGTGACGCCGGGATGGCCGCGGCGGTGGTTGCTGCAAGTGCCCCGGTGATGAAGAAGCCCAGCACACGGATGCTCCGCGAGATATCCCGACGAACCTCCGCTGTGCGGCGGGCGGAGGCGTGCTCAGCGATCTGCGTGAAGTAGGGCGTCCCGATCGAGTAAACGATCATCGAGTAGGGGAGCATGAATACGAGCCAGGCGTTGCTCATGACAGCGGCGGCGGCACCTTGACCGGAGGCTTCATTCGCAACCCAACTCTGATAGAAGCCGGCGGCCAAGCTCGAGAGCGCCATCAGCAGCGTCCAGCCTGCAACTCGGCCGAGGTTGCCCAACCCGGCACCACGCCACCTGAAGTCGATCCGCAACGCAATTCCGGTCGCACGCCAGAACAGGAGTAGGACGGCGGCCTGGACCGCGATTCCCAAAGTTGACACTCCTCCGAGCCAGGCGATCATTTCGGGAGTCCACACCGCGACGTTGGTGAGGTCCTGGCCGAAGAGTGCGCCCATAAGGAGGAAGCCGACGATCGAGATGATGTTGTTGGCAACCGGTGCCCATGTGAAGGGCCCGAAGATCCGCCGCGCGTTAAGGGTCTCGCCCAGCAACGCATACAGGCCGTAGAACAGGATTTGCGGGAGGCACCAGTATGCAAACGCTGTTGCGAGAGCGATTTGTTGAGGATTGTCGGGACGTAATTGCAAAGCCACGAGCCAGGGTGCGAGCACCATGGCTGCACCCGTTGCTAACACCAGAACAGTGGTTCCCAGGCTGAACATCTTAGAGATGAAGGCGTTCCCACCGTCGCTGTCCGCTGTCGCCTTGACGATTTGCGGGACGACGACGGCAGTCAGGATGCCAACGGAGATGATGCCGAAGATGCTGTTGGGAAGCTGGTTGGCGACAAAGAACGCATCCGCGACCGCTGAAGCATTCGACCCGATGAGGCCGACCAACACGACGGTTCGGAGAAGCCCAGTGAGTCGGGAAGCCATCGTTCCGACGCCAAGGAGGGCGCTGCTTCTACCCAGGTTCGACATAAACCCCCATCGATCGACCCTCCATCCGCTCTTCAGGCTATCGACCGCAAGCTGAAAACACTCACTGCCTCCCTAACAGGTGATGCAGGGGAGGCACTGAGTCGAGATCTGGAAACGAGCACGGAGCGCTCCGTGCTCGCTGACTAGCAGTTGTGGCGGATCCCGTTGAACTCGAAGTTGGACTGTCGAATCAGCGTCGCGTGCGGCTTTAGTGTTTCGCAGCTCATGTATCCGCCCTGCCTATAGGAAAACTGCATCCTTTTGCTGGTCGATGTGCAATTGCGCGCGTGCGCGTAGTACTGCGCCCCCTGGAAGGGGTTCCAGCTACTGGTCTGCCAGTACTCGATCCCTCCAATGCAGGGCGCCGCTGGCACGATCTTGGCCGCGGACGCCATCGCGGCTTGAGAGCTGAGTGGGGTCGCTGCCGTGGACGGTGTCGCCACTCCTAGGATCCCAGCGGCGACGATGGCCGCGCCGATCGCAAGCTTCGACGGGTTTTGCATTTCGTGACCTCTCTTCTGCTGGTTCAAGTGCCGAGTGCACCGCTGAGGATTGAAGCGGGAGCCGAACAGGTGGAACAGAGCGTCAGTGCTCTTGTGCTGCGGGCATCGGAGTGATCTGTCCGGAGACGCGTCTGTATCGCGAGCTTCAGTTCCGTGAGTAGCCGATGCGGCGAACCCGCGGCCGGGAATGGTGCGGGTGTGAGCGGAGTCCAACGGGGATGCGAGCCATGCACGAGAAGCCAGGGATGAGCCATTCACCCCTGGCACACCGCGACTCTCGTAGACGAGGATGATCCGGACCTGAAGCGCGCTCTTGCTCTTCCCGGGCTCACCGTGCGGGACCGGCCGCCGGGTTCACCGTTCGCAGGCGTTGGCCCAGATCAGATTCATCAGGACGAGGACGACGAGCACGAAAGCCCCGATAGACATCACAAGACCGCCGCCGGCAGAGAGGGCACCGCTCGCTCAGATCATCGCGACGGGGTGGCCGCTCGGCAACGCCAGCAGCAGCGCGCCGGGGTCAGCCCAGCAGGTGATGCGCACCGCGGAGCCGAACTCATCGCCGTCGAGCTCGACGGGAGTCGACTCGGGCACCGCGGCCTCGGCCGCGGTCCCGCGGAAGTAGTGCACGGACGCGTTCCGGCCGCGGCGCTCCAGCACGCGTCGGCCTGCGCGGAACCGTCGGAGGACGGAGTTGTCCCACCAGATCTTCCGCCACACCGCGACCCAGCCCAACACCCCGGTGGGCTGGATGACGGCGATGTCGAGCGCGGCATCCGTGATCGAGGCCTCGGGAATCAGCGCGATGCCCGCGGGCAGCGTGCCGCAGTTGGCGAAGAGCACGCTGTACGCCCGATGCGTGTGCAGCCGGCCCTCATCGATCTGGTAGACCGTGCGGAACGGCTTCGCCCTCGGCAGGGATCGCGCGGCTCCGTCCACGTAGGCGATCCACCCGACGGACTTCTTCAGATCGGATCGGGTGTTCGCGATCATGTCCGCATCCAGGCCGATGCCGGCGAGCACCACGAACGCGTGCTCGGATTCCGTGCCGTCCTCGCGCGTGATGCGCGCCCAGCCGATGTCGATCGGATGCCGGAAGTCCCCGAGGGCGGCGCGGATCATCTCGTCCGGATCGCCGAGCGGCAGCCCGAGGTTGCGGGCCAGGAGATTGCCGGTGCCGCTCGGCAGGATCGCGAGCGGCACTCCCGTGCCGGCGATCGCCTCCGACACCGCACGAACCGTGCCGTCGCCGCCCGCCACGAGGACGACATCCACCCCGCGCTCGAGAGCCTGCGCCGTGGCGAGCTGCCCGGCATCCTCGACCGTCGTCGGGTAGAAGGCCGGATGCTCCCACCCGGCTTCACGCGAGAGGTCGCGCACACGGGCTCGCAGGTTCTTGCCGTCGACCTTGATGGGGTTGTAGACGAGCGCCGCCTGTCGCTGGACGGGTGCGCTCGTGGTCATGGCGCTACTCTAAACCGCCATCCGCGTCGGGCTCCCCATCCTGCACGTCGGGGCGTTCACCGTAGACTTGACGGATGATCGACCTCGCACTCCTCCGCGACAATCCGGAGATCGTCCGCCGTTCGCAGGCTGCTCGTGGAAACGACCAGAGCACCGTCGACGTCGCACTCGAGGCCGATCGATCGCGCCGCGCCGCGCTCGTCGCGTTCGAGGAGCTGCGCGCCGAGCAGAACGCGTTCGGCAAGCAGGTCGCGAAGGCGCCCAAGGAGGAGAAGGCCGCGCTCGTGGCGCAGGCGAAAGACCTCGCCGAACGCGTCAAGCAGGCCCAGCACGCCGCCAACGAAGCAGCCGAGGCGGCGTCCGTCGCGCTCGCGCGGATCGAGAACGTCGTGATCGACGGCGTTCCTGCCGGCGGAGAGGCGGATTTCGTCGAACTCCGCCGTGTGGGCGACGTGCCGGCGTTCGATTTCGAGCCGCGCGATCACCTCGAACTCGGCGAGATGCTCGGTGCGATCGACATGGAGCGCGGGGCGAAGGTCTCCGGCGCCCGCTTCTACTTCCTGCGCGGGATCGGGGCGCGCCTCGAGATCGCCCTCATGAACCTGGCCCTCGACAAGGCGCTCCAGAACGGCTTCGTCCCGCTGATCACGCCCACGCTCGTGCGGCCGGAGATCATGCAGGGCACCGGTTTCCTGGGCGAGCACGCCGATGAGGTCTACCACCTCGACAAGGACGACGACCTGTACCTCGTCGGAACCAGCGAGGTCGCGCTCGCCGGGTATCACAAGGACGAGATCGTCGACCTTGCCGACGGCGCGCTCCGCTACGCGGGCTGGTCGACCTGCTACCGTCGCGAGGCCGGCTCGCACGGCAAGGACACCCGCGGCATCATCCGGGTGCACCAGTTCAACAAGCTCGAGATGTTCGTCTACACGACCGCCGAAGACGCCGAGGCGGAGCACCTGCGTCTCGTCGCGCTGCAGGAGGAGATGCTGACCTCCCTGGGCCTCGCGTACCGCGTGATCGACGTGGCAGCGGGAGACCTCGGTTCGAGCGCCGCCCGCAAGTACGACATCGAGGCCTGGGTTCCGACGCAGGGCGCGTTCCGCGAGCTCACCTCGACCTCGAACTGCACGACCTTCCAGGCGCGCCGTCTGGACGTGCGGTACCGCCCGACGGTCGATGCCGCCGACGCTGCACAGGGGACCGCCAAGACGCAGCACGTCGCCACGCTGAACGGCACGCTCGCCACGACGCGTTGGATCGTCGCGCTGCTCGAGACGCACCAGCAGGCCGACGGCTCGGTACGCGTGCCCGAGATCCTCCGTCCCTACCTCGGCGGGCTGGATGTGATCCGCCCGCTGACCGAGGGGCGGGCAGCCCGGTGACGGACTCCTGGCTGATCGGGCTCGACGTCGACGGCACGATCCTGTTGCAGGACGAGACGATGAGCCCCGGCGTGCCGGAGGCCATCGGCCGCGTCCGGGATGCCGGTCACCTCGTGACGATCGCGACCGGGCGCAGCTGGATGGCGACGCGCCGCTACGTCGAGGAGCTGGGCCTGACCGCCGACTACGTCGTGTGCTCCAACGGCGCCGTCACGATGCGTCGATCCGGCGATGAGTGGGAGCGCTGGAAGGTGGAGACGTTCGATCCGACGCCCGTCCTCTCCCTGCTGCGCGACCGGCTGCCGGACGCCAGATACATGGTCGAGCTCGCCTCGGGGCAGCGCCTGTTCACGGAGCAGCTCGACGACTGGACGCTCGACGGCGGCCGCCAGGTCGACTTCGAGGAGCTGGGCGCGCTCCCGGTCTCGCGCATCGTTGTCGTCTCGCCCGGCCACGACGAGGACGACTTCCACCGCCTCGTCGCCGACGCCGGTCTGAACGAGGTCTCCTACGCCATCGGCTGGACCGCATGGCTCGACATCGCCCCCCAGGGTGTCGACAAGGGCACGGCCCTGGAGCAGGTGCGCACCGAGCTCGGGCTCGCCCCGGAGCGCATCCTCGTCGCCGGAGACGGACGCAACGACATCGGCATGTTCGGCTGGGCGCTCTCCCTCGGCGGTCGTGCAGTGGCCATGGGGCAGGCGCCCTCCGAGGTGAAGGACGCGGCGGGCGAGGTGACCGCCGATGTCGTGGACGGCGGACTCGCGCAGGCTCTGGACACGCTTCCAGCGCCCGCCCAGGTCAGCACGGGAGAATAGAACTCGGCTAGACTCACGCCTGGTCGACAGACGGCGTCTGTCGGGAGGGTTGTCCGAGCGGCCGATGGAGCTGGTCTTGAAAACCAGTGGGCAGAGATGTCTCGTGGGTTCGAATCCCACACCCTCCGCATGCTGAGCACGGTGCCCCCGCACCGATGCTGAATCCGAAAGGGCCCGAGTGAGCGAGAACCCCCGGCGCCGCCGCACCATCGCCCGGCACGGTCAGCTGGAGAGCCCCAGCACCGTCAGCCAGCTGTTGAAGTTCATCGCGATCGGTCTCGCGGTCGTCCTCGTCAGCGGTCTCGGCGTCGGCGCGTACGTCTTCTACGACCTCTCCAGCACGGTTTCCGCGAACGCCGTCGAGCTCGAAGGCCAGGAGGCCGTGCCGCCGGACATCGGCGAGTACGAGGGCGGGTTCAACCTGGTGCTCACGGGTGTGGACACCTGCGAGGAGAAGTACGCGGAGCTCTTCGGCGACCGCTGCACCGGCAGCGACGCCGAGGGCACGCTCAACGATGTGAACCTGCTGGTGCACGTCTCGCAGGAGCCGCGTCGCATCACCGTGGTCAGCTTCCCCCGCGACCTGATGCTCCCCATCCCGGAGTGCGTGGACGAGGACGGCAACACCCACTCGGCGATGAGCAAGCAGCCGCTCAACGTCGCCTACACGGACGGCGGCCTGAACTGCGTCGTCAAGACCATCTCCGAGCTCACCGACCAGGAGGTGCAGTTCGCGGCATCCGTGACCTTCGGCGGTGTGATCGAGATCACCAACGCCATCGGCGGTGTCGACGTCTGCCTCGCCAACCCCATCAAGGACCGCTACACGGGCCTGGACATGGCCGCCGGAACGCACACGGTCGAGGGGCTGCAGGCGCTGCAGTTCCTGCGCACCCGTCACGGCGTCGGGGACGGCAGCGATCTGGGACGCATCGGCAACCAGCAGCAGTACATGTCGAGCCTGGCCCGCAAGATGATCAGCGGCGAGGTGCTCGGCAACGTGCCCGTCATGCTCAAGCTGGCCAACACCGCTCTGAACAACCTCGAGGCCAGCACCTCCCTCGCGAACAACCCGATGACGCTGGTCCAGATCGCCCTGGCGGTGAAGTCGGTCCCGTTCGAGGACATCGTCTTCGTGCAGTACCCGACGGGTGCGGACTCCGCGAACCCGAACAAGGTGGTGCCGAACTACCAGGCGGCGACCGCGCTCTGGGAGGCGATCGAGCAGAACGCCCAGCTGCAGATCACCCACCAGAACAACAGCAACGACGGCGTGGTGGTGCAGGAGCCGACGACGCCCGTCGAGGAGACGCCGGTCGACCCGTCGGCGACGCCCGATCCCGCGGCGACCCCCGACAACGTCGTGGCGCTCCCCGACTCGATCAAGGGCAACTCGGCCGCTCAGGAAACCTGCTCCAACGGCAACGTCCGCTGAGGATCCCGCGACTCCACGCAAGTCCTTTGCGCACTCTTGCAAGGGCTTGCGTACACTGACTGCATGTCGAAGCGACTCGCCGAGGTGGCCCGCAAGGTCGGAGTGAGTGAGGCGACGGTCAGTCGTGTGCTCAACGAGAAGCCGGGGGTCTCGGACGCCACGCGCCAAGCGGTCCTCACCGCACTCGACGTCCTCGGCTACGAGCGGCCGACGAAGCTGCGCGGAGAGCGCGCCCGCCTCGTGGGCCTGGTGCTGCCCGAGCTGCAGAATCCGATCTTCCCCGCATTCGCCGAGATCGTCGGCGGAGCGCTCACCCAGAACGGGTACACGCCGCTGCTCTGCACGCAGAACGCCGGAGGTGTGACGGAGTCGGACTACGTCGACCTGCTCCTCGCGCAGCAGGTGTCCGGTGTCATCTTCCTCGGGGGGAACTACACGCAGGCGGACGCCGCGCACCAGCACTACGAGCGCCTGCGCCAGGTGAACCTCCCGACCGTGCTCGTCAACGCCCGTGTGCCGGAGCTGCCGTTCGCCACGGTCTCGACCGATGATGCCGCCGCCGCGGAACAGGCGGTGTTGCACGTGCACCAGCTCGGGCATCGGAAGATCGGCCTGCTGCTCGGGCCGGAGGATCACATCCCGTCCCGCCGCAAGCTCGAATCGGCGCGACGTCTGCTCGAATCGCTCGGAGCACCGCTGGCGGACGAGCTCGTCGTGCGCGGCATGTACTCCCTCGAGTCCGGCCAGGCGGGGGCTTCGCGACTGTTCGCCGCCGGTGCGACGGCGATCGTGTGCGCGAGCGACCCGATGGCGCTCGGGGCGGTGCGTGCGGCCCGGCGTGTCGGACTGTCGGTGCCGGGTGACGTGAGCATCGTCGGATTCGACGACTCCGCGCTGATGAGCTGCACCGAGCCGCCGCTGACCACGGTCCGGCAGCCGATCGAGTCGATGGGGCGAGCCGTGATCGCCCTCCTGCTCGCTCAGATCGCCGGCACGGCTCAGCCGGGCGACGAGCTCCTCTTCGAGCCCGAACTGGTGCTGCGCGCCTCCACGGGGCCCCTGCCCGTCTGACCCCAGGCCCCTGAGGGGGCGCCGATTGCTGCGCCCGCAAGACATCGTAAATTTACGACATTTCGTTTACTTCTTGCGTTAAGTGGTTAGGAAAGCTACATTCGACTCATCGCCACCGACGACGAGGAGTTCCGTGAACACTGACGTTCTGCGCACGGCGGCACCCGCCCGCACGCTGACTATGCCCGTCGGCGACGGCTGGTGGCGGACGGCCGTGATCTATCAGGTGTATGTGCGCAGCTTCGCGGACGGAAACGGCGACGGCATCGGCGATCTCGCCGGTGTCCGCTCGAGGCTCCCGTACTTGAAGAGCCTCGGGGTGGACGCGCTCTGGTTCACCCCGTGGTATCTGAGCCCCCTCGCCGACGGCGGGTACGACGTGCAGGACTACCGCCGCATCGATCCCCGTTTCGGCTCCCTGGAGGAAGCCGAGCAGCTGATCGCGGAGGCGCTCGCACTGGGCATCCGAACGATCGTCGACATCGTGCCCAACCACATCTCGGATCAGCACGAGTGGTTCCAGCGAGCGCTGGCGGCCGGTCCAGGCAGTCCGGAGCGGGAACGGTTCTGGTTCCACCCCGGCCGCGGGGAGCACGGAGACGTCATCCCGACGAACTGGGTGTCGAGCTTCCAGGGCGAGACCTGGTCGCGTACCAGGAACCCCGACGGCAGCGACGGCGAGTGGTACCTGCACCTGTTCACCCCCGAGCAGCCGGACCTGAATTGGAACCACCCCGATGTGCGGCGTGAGCACGAAGACGTCCTGCGGTTCTGGTTCGACCGCGGGGTCGCGGGTGTGCGGATCGACTCGGCGGCTCTTCCCGTCAAGGACCCCGCCCTTCCCGACCTCCCCGCCGGCTCGGCGCCCACGGTGGACCATCCGCACACCGACCGTGACGAGCTGCACGACATCTATCGCGAGTGGCGTGCGGTCGCCGACGAGTACGACGGGGAGCGGGTGCTCGTGGGCGAGGTGTGGCTCGAGGATGCCGAGCGATTCGCCCGGTACCTGCGGCCGGGGGAGATGCACACCGCCTTCAACTTCGGCTTCATGACGCAGCCGTGGAGCGCGCGTGCCATGCGCGATTCCATCACCCGCACCCTCGCGGAGCATGCGCCGGTCGGTGCCCCGGCGACGTGGGTGCTCTCGAACCACGACGTCACGCGTCCGGTCACGCGCTACGGGCAGGCGGATTCCTCGTTCGCGTTCGAGCGCAAGCGCTTCGGCACCCCGACCGACCCGGCTCGCGGCGCACGGCGAGCCCGCGCCGCTGCGCTGCTCGTCGCGGCCCTGCCGGGCAGCCTCTACATCTACCAGGGAGACGAACTCGGTCTGCCCGAGGTGGAGCTGCCGCTCGACGCGATCGAAGACCCCATGCACTTCCGCTCCGGCGGGGTCGACCCGGGGCGGGACGGCTGTCGCGTGCCCCTGCCCTGGACGGGGGCGGCGAGTCCCTACGGCTTCGGCGGCACCCCCTGGCTTCCCCAGCCCGACGACTGGGCCGCGCTCACGGTCGAGGCGCAGGACGCGGATCCTGCTTCGATGCTCAACCTCTACCGTCGGGCCATCGCCCTGCGCCGCCGGATCGACGACTTCGCCGGCGCCGACCTGGAGTGGCTCGAACTGGGCGCCGACGTCCTCGCCTTCCGCCGTGGTGACGGCACGCTCAGCGTCACCAACCTCGGGGCGATCGCCGTGCCGCTGCCTGCACACCATGAGGTCCTCCTCTCCAGTGCGCCGCTCGACGGCGTGCTCCCGCCCGACTCCACAGCCTGGCTCGCTCTGCGGGCCACCCCCGCGCGCTCGCAGTGAGCGCCGTCGTGATCCTGCACCACCCGTTCAGCACCACATGGAAGGACAGACAATGAAGTCACCAACGAAGGCCATGGCCGCCGGCATCGCCGTGCTCGCGACGGTCGGCGCCCTTGCCGGCTGCACGTCCGCCGGCGACGGGGACGGCGCCGACGGACGCCTCGAGCTGCGCGTCGCGACGTTCCCGCCCGGGGCGGATGCGGCCGCGTACGATGCGTTCGCCGCCCAGGAGAAGCAGTTCGAGAAGGAGCACCCCGACATCGACATCATCGGTGTCGAGTACGAGTGGGAAGGCCCCACATTCGCCGTGCAGCTCGCCGGGGGAAGCCTGCCCGACGTCTTCACCGTGCCGTTCACCGACTCCAAGACGTTGCTCGAGAACGGGCAGCTGATGGATGTGACCGACGCGATCGAAGAGCTCGGATACACGGACAAGTTCAACCCCATCATCCTCGACGGGGTCACCGGCGCCGACGGCAAGATCTACGGCTTCCCGCGGCAGGCCTACGCCGCAGCACTGCACTACAACCGCGACCTGTTCGAGCAGGCGGGGCTCGACCCCGACAGCCCTCCGGAGACGTGGGACGAGATCCGCGAGGCCGCCAAGAAGATCACGGACGCCACCGGCAAGGCCGGCTACGCGCAGATGGCGATCAACAACACCGGTGGATGGCAGCTCACGTCGCAGACCGTGGCCCGTGGTGGTCGCACGCAGACCGACAACGGGGACGGCACCGCCGAGTCGACGATCGACAACGACGCGACCAAAACCTCCCTCCAGTTCCTGCACGACGTGAAGTGGGAGGACAACGCCTTCGGCTCGAAGGTCGACCTCGACTGGGGGACCATCAACCAGGAGTTCGCCGCGGGCAACATCGGCATGTACACCTCCGGCTCCGACATCTACACCGCTCTCGTGCGCGACTTCGGCATGGACTCGGACATCTACGGCATGACCGTCGTGCCCATGGAAGGCGACGATCCCGGCACGCTCGGCGGCGGTGACATCGCCGTGATCAGCCCCACGGTCGATGACGCGACCAAGGAAGCCGCAGTGACCTGGATCGACTGGTACTACATGCAGAAGCTCATGGACAAGGATGCCGCGGTGCTCGACGCGAAGACCCTGAACGAGTCGGGTCAGGCCGTCGGAACCCCGCTGCTGCCGGTGCTCAGCCGGGAGCTGTACGACGAGTCGCAGGAGTGGATCGCCGACTACATCAACGTGCCGGTCGACCAGATGGCGCCGTTCAGCGACCGCATCTGGGATCAGACGCCGGTGGGGGAGCCGAAGGTCAAGACGCAGGAGGTCTATGCCCTGCTCGACACCGTGGTGCAGAAGGTCCTGACCGACCAGAACGCCGACATCGACGCTCTCCTGGCTCAGGCGCAGAGCGATGCGCAGGCGAAGCTCGACGAGTAGACCTTCATGACGATGACGCTCCCCGAGCAGCGGGCGGCGGTGGAGGATTCTCCGCCGCCCGCTGTGCGCCGCTCCCGCCGCCGCTCACCCCTCACCTGGTTCCGCGGCGGCGGGCTCGCGAACCTCCTGTTCGTGCTCCCGATGCTGTTCGTGTTCGTGTTCTTCTCGTGGTCGCCGATCGTGCAGTCGGTGGTCATGAGCCTGCAGAAGACCAACCTGATCGTCTCCGAGTGGGTCGGGTTCGACAACTACCTCGCCGTGATCGGCGACCCCGAACTCGGTCGCGCCGTGATCAACACGCTGTGGTTCGCCGTGCTCGCCCTGCTCTTCGGGTTCCCGCTGCCGCTGCTGATGGCCGTGCTCATGAGCGAGGTGCGCCGCGGCAAGGGCATCTACTCCGCGCTCGCCTACCTCCCGGTCGTCATCCCGCCGGTGGTGGCCGTGCTGCTGTGGAAGTTCTTCTACAGTGCCGACCCGTCCGGTGTGTTCAACACCGTGCTCGGGTTCGTGGGCATCCCTCCGCAGCCGTGGATCCAGGACGCCGTGCAGGCGATGCCCTCGCTCGTGCTCGAGGCCACCTGGGCCGGAGCCGGGGGATCGATCATCATCTACCTCGCGGCACTCCTGGGCGTGCCACCGGAGCTCTACGACGCGGCCGAGGTCGACGGTGCCGGGATCTGGAAGAAGGTCTGGCACGTCACCCTGCCGCAGCTGCGCGGCATCCTCTTCATCATGCTGATCCTGCAGGTGATCGCGACCGCTCAGGTCTTCCTCGAGCCGTTCCTGTTCACCGGCGGCGGCCCTGCGGGAGCGACCAAGACCGTGCTGCTGTACATCTACGACAAGGCCTTCCGGAACAGCCTGGGCGGCGACTACGGCGAGGCCACGGCCGTCTCGGTGCTGCTGGCGATCGTCCTCGCCCTCCTCTCCTGGCTGTACTTCAAGCTGACCGACCGTTGGAGCACGACGTGAGCCTCACCACCCGCCTGTCGACACGCGCTGCAGAGAAGGCCGCAGAGAACGCCGCCGACAGCGCGGGTGATCGCACGGTCATCTCCGACTCCGAACGTCGGCGGCCCGGCATCCGCATCGGGATGACGCTCACCCACGTGTTCCTCGCCGTCGGGCTGGTCGTCGCCGGACTCGGTCCCATCCTGTGGCTCGCGAAGTCGGCGATCACGCCGACGCAGGACACCCTGCAGCAGCCGTTCGCGCTGTGGCCGAACGGCATGGACTGGGAGAACCTCTCGACCGCGTGGAACGACATCCACATCGACCAGTACTTCCTCAACACGGTGATCATCGCGCTCGGGGCCTGGTTCGTGCAGCTGTTCATCGCGACGACGGCGGGCTATGCGCTCTCGGTGCTGCGCCCGACTTACGCGCCCATCCTCAACGCGCTGGTGCTGGCGACGCTGTTCATCCCCGGGATCGTGCTGCTGGTGCCGCTGTACCTGACGATCGTCCGGCCGCCGTTGCCGGGCGATGTGAGTCTGCTCAACAACTACCTCGCGGTGTGGCTGCCGATGGGCGCGAACGCCTTCAACATCCTGCTGGTGAAGCGGTTCTTCGACAGCCTGCCGCGCGAGGTGTTCGAGGCCGCGCGTACGGACGGCGCCGGGCCCTTCCGGCTGTTCTGGTCGATCGTGCTGCCGATGTCGAAGCCGATCCTCGGGGTGGTCTCGGTCTTCGCGATCATCGCCGCGTGGAAGGACTATCTGTGGCCCATGCTGGTGCTGCCTGACCCCGCGGTGCAGCCGCTGTCGGTGCGGCTTCCCGCCGTGCAATCGCAGACCGAACTGGATGTGTTCCTGGCGGCGCTGGCGATCGCGACTCTCATCCCGATCGCGATGTTCCTCGTCTTCCAGTCGGTGTTCCTGCGCTCGGCAGGTCTCGGCGGTGCCGTGAAGGGGTAGTGCGCGGCGTCGGTCCGCCCGCACGGATGTCGGGCGGGCGGGCGGATGCAGGACCGGATCCGGGGCAATCGCCCGACATCCGGACATCCGCCCGACAAGTGTCCCCCGAGTGGACGGAAGAGGGTGCCGGAGAGCTAGGGCCCGGGTGCCGTCGGGGGGAGCAGGGCGTCGATCAGGGCGGCCATGATGCCGGGCATGTCGACCGTCGGATCGATCATCCACTGCAGCTGGAGTCCGTCGGACACGGCCTGGATCACGCGGGCGAGGGTGTCGGGGTCGAGCGCGGAGGGCTGCTGCTCACCGCCGAAGTTGTCGGCGATGGACTCGCGGAGGCGTGCACTGCGGTCGAGGAAGTACGGGTGGGCGGGATGCGCCGGGTCCGCTGCATCGACCGCGAGCCGCGAGAACAGGGCGACGAGTCCGGGGACCTCGGTGTTGTGCCGGATCACGTCGAGGAAGGCGCCTCGGGCATCGTCCGCGCTGAGGGCGGAGGGATCCAGCCCGTCGTGCTCGTCGCGCTTGCGGAGGACCTCCGTGAAGAGCTCCTCCTTCGAGCCGAAGTAGTGCAGGAGGGCAGCGGGGGTCACACCGACGACCTCGGCGATCTCCTTGAGCGAGGCGTTCTGATAGCCCTTGCGTCCGATCACGTCGAGCGCGCTCTCGAGGATCTCCTCCCGTCGCGCCACGCCCTTCGCGTACGAACCCCGTCGTGCCATGCTCCGAGACTAATCCTGAATGCTGTTTGAAATCTAATACTGAAGAGCATATGGTTTTCGCAAGGACATCGACGTCGCCCGCGAAAGGACCACCATGACCGAGAACTCGGCTTCCGACCTCACCCTCGAGGAGAAGGCGGCGCTCACCAGCGGCGCGGACTTCTGGACCACGAAGGCGATCGACCGCGTCGGCATCCCCTCGGTGATGATGACCGACGGCCCGCACGGACTCCGCAAGCAGTCCGGCGCCACCGACCACCTCGGCCTCGCCTCCAGCGTGCCGGCGACCTGCTTCCCGCCCGCGGTCGGCATCGGCTCATCGTGGGATCCGGAGATCATCGAGCGCGTGGGCGCCGCGATCGGCGTGGAGGCCGCCATCGAGGACGTCGCCGTCGTGCTCGGACCCGGCATCAACATCAAGCGCTCGCCGCTGTGCGGCCGCAACTTCGAGTACTTCTCCGAGGACCCGATCGTGTCGGGCGTGCTCGGAGCCGCGTCCGTCCGCGGCATCCAGTCGCAGGGCGTCGGCACCTCGCTCAAGCACTTCGCCGCGAACAACCAGGAGTTCGACCGCATGCGCGCGAGCTCCGACGTCGACCCGCGTCCGCTGCGGGAGATCTACCTGCGCGGATTCGAGCGCGTCGTGAAGGACGCCTCGCCATGGACGGTCATGTGCTCGTACAACAAGCTCAACGGCGTCTGGACCTCCGAGGACCCCTGGCTGCTCACCAGCGTGCTGCGTGACGACTGGGGCTTCGACGGCCTCGTCGTCTCCGACTGGGGAGCCGTGAACGACCGCGTCGCCGGCGTCGCCGCAGGACTCGACCTGGAGATGCCCTCCTCCGGCGGCCGGACGGATGCGCAGCTCGTCGCAGCCGTGCGTGCGGGCGAACTCGCCGAGAGCGTGCTCGACACCGCGGCCGGTCGTGCGATCGACCTCGTGCGCAAGGCAGGCCGGCGTCCTGCCGTTGCCGGGCCTCTGGACGTCGACGCCCACCACGCGCTCGCCAGGGAGGCCGCTGGTCGGTCCATCGTGCTGCTGAAGAACGACGGTGCACTGCTGCCGCTCGCCGGCGATCGGAAGGTCGCCGTGATCGGTGCGTTCGCCACCGAGCCGCGGTTCCAGGGAGCGGGCTCTTCGCTGATCAACCCGACGCGTGTCGACACGGCGCTCGAGGAGATGCGGGCTGTCGGCGGCGAGAACGTCAGCCACGCTCCCGGCTTCGCGGTCGAGGGTGGGGCGATCGCCGCGTCCGGACGCTCCGCGGACGATCTGCGGGCCGAGGCGGTCGAGGTCGCGACGGCGGCGGACGTGGTCGTGCTGTTCCTCGGTCTCCCCGCGGCGGAGGAGTCGGAGGGCTTCGACCGCGACCACATCGACCTGCCCGCCGAGCAGCTCGCGGTGCTGGACGCGGTGCTCGAGGCGAACCCCCGCGTCGTCGTCGTGCTCTCCAACGGTGGAGTCGTCGCCTTGCCCTTCGCGGAGCGGGTGCCCGCTATCGTCGAGGGCTGGCTGCTCGGGCAGGCCGGCGGCGGTGCTGTCGCCGATGTGCTCTACGGTGCGGTCAACCCGTCCGGGAAGCTCACCGAGACGGTGCCGGTGCGCCTGGAGGACAACCCCTCGTTCGGGAACTTCCCCGGCGAGTTCGGCCACGTCCGCTACGGAGAGGGCCTGCTGGTCGGCTACCGCTGGTACGACGCGAAGGGCCTCGAGGTGACCTTCCCGTTCGGTCACGGCCTGTCGTACACGACCTTCGACTACGGGGCGGCGACCGCCGAGGTCCGCAGCGACGGCGACGTGCTCGTGCGCGTCGACGTCACGAACTCGGGCGACCGCGACGGCAGGGAGGTCGTGCAGGTCTACGTCGCCCCGACCACATCGATCGTGCAGCGCGCCCCCCGCGAGCTCAAGGCGTTCGCCTCGGTCCTGCTCGCCGCGGGAGAGACCCGCACGGTCGAACTGGTCGTGCGGCGCGAAGACCTCGCGTACTGGGACATCCGCGTCGACCGCTGGGTCGTCGAAGGCGGCGCCTACACGGTCGACGTCGCCGCGTCGAGCCGCGACATCCGCGCGACCGCGACCGTCGACGTCTCCGGCGACGAGGTGCGTCAGGAACTCACCATGAACTCGTCCGTGGGCGACCTCCTCGCACATCCGGTCGCCGGTCCGATCGTGCAGCAGGCGATGGGCGGGATGCTGGGCGGGGCCGGTGGCGACGCGGCCGGCGCCTCCATGATGCCCAACGACGAGGCGATGCAGAAGATGATGGCATCGTTCCCGATCGGGCGCCTCGCCGGTTTCCCGGGTCTGCCGGTGTCGTTCGAGCAGATCGAGCAGTTGATCTCCGCTGCGAACGCCGAAGCCCCCACCGCGGGCTGACCGGCGGCTGGCCTCTCGACTGGGAGCCGAGTCCGTTCCGCACGCGACCGGGCTCGGCTCTCCCGCTCCCGCCGTCAGCCGGTGGTGGAGCGCCGCACGATCAGCTCCGGGGGGAAGACGGTCTGCCGGGGGATGCTCTCCGGATCGGCTGCCTCTTCGAGCACGATCCGCAAGGCTGTCCGTCCGATCATCCGACTGGGCTGGCGGATGGACGACAGCGGCACGGCCGCTGCTGACGCGAACGGGATGTCGTCGAAGCCGATCAGGGCGATCTCGCCGGGGACGAGCACGCGACCGCCGGAGACCAGGGACTGCAGCAGGCCGAGCGCGAGCAGGTCGTTCGAGGCGAACAGCGCATCCGGCCACTCCCGGCGGGGACGGGTGAGCAGCCGCGCTCCGGCCGCTGCGCCCTCCGCCACGGTCATGGCCGCCGTCGGCACGACCTCGAGGTCGACGTGGACGGCGGCGTTCTCGGCCGCAGCACGGGCACCCGCGAGTCGATCGGTGACCTGCCGCATGTCGAAGGGGCCGCCGACGAAGGCGATGCGGCGTCGGCCGGCCTCGATGAGGTGCTCGACCGCGAGTCGACCGCCCGCCACGCTGTCGACCGAGACCGAGGAGAACCCGCTGTCGGCGCTGAACCGGTCGACGAGGACCGTGGCGATGCCGCTCGCCCGGAACCGGCGCAGCTGCGTCATGACGTCGCCGTAGGGGGCGATCAGCAGGCCGCGCACCTGCTGCTCCCGGAAGAGGTCGAGGTACACCTTCTCGCGCGACGGGTCTTCGTCGGTGTTGCCGTAGAGGATCGCGATGCCGTGGCTGGATGCCTCGTCCTCGGCGCCGCGGACCACGTCGCTGTAGAACGGGTTCTGGCCGTCGAGCACGACGAAGCCGACGGTGGTGCTGACACCGGCGCGCAGTTTGCGGGCGGCGTCGTTGCGCACATAGCCGAGTTCCTCGATGGCGCGGCTCACGCGGGCGACGGAGTCGCTCGATACCTCTTCCGGCCGATTCAGGACGTTCGAGACCGTCCCCACGGACACCCCCGCGCGCAGGGCGACATCGCGGATGCTGACCGGCACGGCTGTCCTCTCGTCATCGGGCGGATCACGGTTCGGGCATCAGGGCTTGACCTGAGGCCCGCGTCACATACACTAGCCTGAAACACACCTGAATCGATTCAGGTCGGATTCAACCCGAACATCATCCCCCTCAACGGAGAGGAAAGCCAGTGGTCGACGAAGCACCCGTCCGCAGTGCTCCCCCCACCGCGGTGGAACTGCATCGCGTCGTCAAGTCCTTCGGACCGGTCATCGCACTGCGCTCCGGAAGCCTCACACTCCGCCCCGGATCGATCCACGCCCTCATCGGCGAGAACGGTGCGGGCAAGTCGACGCTCGTGAAGATCATGGCGGGTCTGTACCGTCGCGACTCCGGCGACTTCCGTCTGCACGGCGAGGACGTCGACTTCACGAGCACGGCGCAGTCGAAGGCGGCGGGGATCGCCGTGATCTACCAGGAGCCCACACTGTTCCCCGACCTCTCGGTCACCGAGAACATCTTCATGGGACGACAGCCGACCGGTGCGCTCGGACGCATCGATCGCAAGGCCATGCGCTCCGAGGTGGACCGCATCTTCCGGCGCCTCGGTGTCGCACTCGACCCCGATCGCATCACCGAGGGACTCTCGATCGCCGACCAGCAGATCATCGAGATCGCGAAGGCCATCTCCCTCGACGCGAGCGTGCTCATCATGGACGAGCCGACCGCCGCCCTCAGCGGCGTCGAGGTGGAGCGTCTGTTCGCGGTGGCTCGGAGCCTGCGCGACGAAGGGCGGGCCATCCTGTTCATCTCG
Organism: Microbacterium algeriense; assembly: GCF_008868005.1. GTDB lineage: Bacteria > Actinomycetota > Actinomycetes > Actinomycetales > Microbacteriaceae > Microbacterium > Microbacterium algeriense. The sequence goes on along the minus strand of NZ_WAAO01000003.1, from coordinate 354,713 downwards.
CACCGCTTCGACGAGGTGTTCGACCTGTGCGACACGGTCACCGTGATGCGCGACGGCGCCTACATCGACACGACGCCCATCGCCGACACCACGGTCGACGATCTCGTGCGCCAGATGGTCGGGCGCGACGTCACGGAGCTCTTCCCGAAGCAGGAGGCCGCCGTGGGCGAGCCGCTGCTCGAGGTCCGCGGACTCACCAGCCCCGGCGTCTTCCACGACATCTCCTTCACCGTCCGGTCGGGAGAGATCGTCGCGCTCGCCGGTCTCGTCGGAGCAGGTCGCAGCGAGGTCGCCCGAGCCGTGTTCGGCGTCGACCCCTATCGCGAGGGGGAGGTGCGCATGCAGGGGAACGCGGTCCCGCGCCGCAACCCGACGGCGGCCATGCGCCGCGGCCTCGCGCTCGTCCCGGAGGATCGGCGCAAACAGGGACTCGTGATCGACGCGGGCGTGGGCGGCAACATCACGCTCGCGATCCGCCGGAACCTCGCCCGGTGGGGACTCCTCACCACGGGCATGGAGAACCGGGCGGCGCGGGTGTGGGCGTCGCGGCTCGAGGTGAAGGCGCATGCGCTCGACACCGTCGCCGCGACCCTCTCCGGGGGCAATCAGCAGAAGGTGGTGCTCGCCAAGTGGCTCGCCACCGATCCGCGCGTCCTGATCATCGACGAGCCGACGCGCGGGATCGACGTCGGCACCAAGTCCGAGGTGCACCGGCTGCTGTCGCAGCTGGCGGGCGAGGGCATGGGCATCCTCATGATCTCGTCGGAGCTTCCCGAGGTGCTCGGCATGGCCGACCGCGTGCTCGTGATGAGGGAGGGGCGGATCACCGCCGAACTCGCGCGCGACGACGCCACCAGCGAGAACGTCATGTTCGCCGCCACCCACGCATCGGAGCAGCACGCATGAGCACGACCACCGCCCCCGCCGCGCCCGCGCCGGCGATCGCCAAGAAGCCCGGCGGCATCGGCCGCGCCCGGGAGTTCGGGATCCTCGCCGCGCTGATCCTCGTGGTGGTCGCGGCCACCGTGAAGAACCCGAACTTCCTCTTCAGCGCCGACGGCTGGCGCGACCTCCTGCTCACGCCGTCGATCCTGATGCTCGTGGCGGTGGGACAGGCGATCGTCATCATCACCCGCAACGTCGACCTCTCCGTCGGATCGGTGATGGGCCTGACCGCCTTCCTCACCGGCCGGCTGTTCATCGACGTGCCCGGCATCCCGATCCCGCTCGTCGTCCTCGCGGCCGTCGTGTTCGGCGGGGTGCTCGGCCTGATCAACGGCGCCCTCGTGGCGTTCGCCCGGGTCCCGGCCATGGTGATCACCCTCGGGACGCTGTATGCCTACCGCGGCGTCAACGTGCTGTGGACGGGCAGCGACCAGGTGCACCCCTCGGACCTTCCTCGCGAGTTCCTGGGACTGGGCACCCAGCAGATCCTCACGATCCCCGTGCTGTCGATCGTGGCGATCATCGTGCTCGCGCTCGCCGCCTGGTACATGCGCAACACCCGCGGCGGCCGCGAGTACTACGCGATCGGCTCGGACCCCGCCGCCGCAGAGCTGTACGGACTCAAGACGACTCGTCGGGTGCTCAGCGCCTTCGTCCTCTCCGGTGCCCTCGCGGGACTCGCAGGCGTCTTCTACGTGGCCCGCTACGGATCCGTGAGCTCGCAGGTCGGCTCGGGCTGGGAGCTCGATGCGGTCGGCGCGGCCGTGATCGGCGGCATCGCGATCACGGGAGGGGTGGGCACGGTCTGGGGAGCGGCGATCGGCGCCATGCTCCTGATGACGATCAACAGGGCGCTGCCGATCCTCGGGATCCCCGACTTCTGGCAGCGGGCCGTGGTCGGCGTGCTCATCATCGGCGCGATCGTGCTGGATCGCGTCCTCGCCGTCCGACAGAGACGGCAGCTCATCGAGGCGAGGGACGACTCATGACCACGACCACATCCACCACCTCGACCCGCGTGATCCGGGACTACGACCGCCCGCTCTGGCGGCGCGTCCTCCTCAACCGCGAATTCGCCATCATCGCCCTGCTCGTGCTCGTCGTCGTGGTCTCGGCGGCATCCATCCGCGGTTTCGCGCAGCCGATCACCGTCAACTATCTGCTCCTCGACGTCGCCCCCATCCTCCTGATCGCCCTGCCGATGACCCTTGTGATGATCACGGGAGAGATCGATCTGTCCGTGGGCTCGATGGTCGGCCTGGCGAGCGTCGTCACGGGCGTGCTCACCGAATCCGGCGCGCCGTTCGAGGTCGCCGCGCTGGCCGCGCTCGCGGTCGGCGTCGTCGGAGGAGCCTTCAATGGCTTCCTCGTGACGGTGGTCGGACTGCCGTCGCTGGCGGTCACGATCGGCACCCTGGCGCTGTTCCGCGGTCTCGCCGTCGGTCTGCTGGGAACGACCGCCGTCACCGACTTCCCCGAGATGTGGACGGCCCTGGCCAAGGCGAAGATCGCGGGCACCACGATCCCGTACATCGTCATCCCTTTCCTGGTGCTGCTCGCGATCTTCGTGGTCGTGCTGCACTTCACCCCGTTCGGCCGCGGCATCTACGCCATCGGGCTCTCGAAGGACGCCGCGCGGTTCTCCGGCGTCAACGTCGAGCAGACGAAGTTCATCCTGTTCATCCTCTCCGGCGCGGTCGCGGCGTTCGCCGGCATCTTCTACACGCTGCGCTTCGGCAGCGCCCGCGGCGACAACGCCACCGGACTCGAGCTCCAGGTGATCGCCGCCGTCGTGCTCGGCGGGGTCTCGGTCTTCGGCGGCCGAGGGCACCTGCACGGAGTCGTCGCGGCCGTGCTCCTGATCGGCGTGCTCGGCAGCGGCCTGCGCCTCGCCGGCGTCACCTCCGACGTCATCAACATCATCACCGGCGGTCTGCTGATCTTCTCGGTCGTCGCGGCCAGCGTCCTCGCCTGGGCCCAGCGCGTCCGTGCGAAGGCCGGACCGCCCCTCCGCGTCGCAGCCTCTCCCGCACCATGAGGCGGCCTCTCGCTGTCGGCACCCGCCGGCGGTGATCATCACGAAAGGAAGAACAATGACGTTTGCACGCAAGAGGGTCTCGGCGTTCGCCGCCGTGGCCGTCGCCGCAGCGCTCGTGCTGACCGGCTGCGCCGACACCGGCAGCGGGTCGGGCGGCTCCGGATCCGGCGGTGACGGCGGGTCCGACAACCTGGCGATCACATTCCTGCCCAAGAACCTCGGCAACCCGTACTTCGACACCTCCAGCGAGGGAGGCAAGAAGGCCGTCGAGGAGTTCAGCGGCACGTTCGCCGAGGTGGGACCCGCCGAAGCGACACCCGACGCGCAGGTGAGCTACATCAACACCGCCACCCAGCAGGCGGTCGGCGCACTGGTCGTGTCGGCGAACGATCCGAAGGCCATCTGCGACGCTCTCAACGAGGCCAGGGACGCCGGAGTGAAGGTCGTCACCTTCGACTCCGACACGAACCCCGAATGCCGAGACGTGTTCATCAACCAGGCCGACTCCGAGGGCATCGCCAAGACCCAGATCGACCAGGTCGCCGAGCAGATCGGCGGCTCCGGCGAGATCGCCATCCTGTCGGCCTCCGCCAACGCGACCAACCAGAACGCCTGGATCGAGCTGATGAAGGAGTACGCCGCGAGCGAGTACCCCGACATCACGATCGTCGAGACCGTGTACGGCGACGATGACGACCAGACCTCGTTCGACAAGACGGCCGCGCTGCTGCAGAGCCACCCCGAGCTGAAGGGCATCGTCTCGCCGACCACGGTCGGCATCGCGGCCGCTGCGCGCTACCTGTCCACCTCGGACTACAAGGGCAAGGTCGCGCTGACCGGTCTCGGCACCCCGAACCAGATGCGCGAATACGTGGAGGACGGCACGGTCACGTCGTTCGCCCTGTGGAACCCGGCGGACCTCGGCTACCTGTCGGCCTTCGCCGCGAAGGCGCTCATCGAGGGGGACATCACCGGAGCCGAGGGCGACACCTTCGAAGCCGGAGACCTCGGCGAGTACACGGTCGGCGCCGACGGCGTGGTCGTGCTCGGCGACCCGTTCGTGTTCGACGCGGACAACATCGGCGACTTCGACTTCTGAGTCGGCGCCGGGAAGGGGCGTCGGAGCTTCGGCTCCGGCGCCCCTTCCACGTGCGGCCGCGCGCGGACGCGGCGGTGTCAGCGTCGAGGGGTGAAGCGCGCCGGGGAGTGCGTGTGCGAGACGAGGGCACGCAGCTCCTCCAGCGTCGACGGTGCAGCTCCGAGCGCGCGCGCCTGGACGAGCACGTTGCCCAGAGCCGTCGCCTCGACCGGCCCCGCCAGCACGGGCAGCCCGGTGCGGTCCGCGGTGGCCTGGCAGAGCAGGCGGTTGAGCGAGCCGCCGCCGACGAGGTGGATGCTGTCGAGCTCGCGTCCGGTGAGAGCCGAGGCGGTGCGCACGGTCTGCGCGAACGCCTCCGCGATCGATTCGACGATGCTCCGCACGAAAGCGGGCCTGGTGGTCGGGGCCTCGTCCCCGAGCAGGGCTCTGATGCGTGCCGGCATATCGCCGGGCGCACTGAGGCTCGGGTCGTTCGCATCGAACAGCGCCACCGCGTCGGTGACCTCGGAGGCGGCCGACAGCAGCTCCGGGAGGTCGATCGGTGCTCCGTCGTCCGCCTCCCAGGCCCGCACGGTCTCGCTGAGGAGCCAGAGTCCGGTGACGTTGTGCAGGAAGCGGTATCGACCGTCGACCCCGAGCTCGTGCGTGAAGTTCGCCTCGCGCGCGGCATCCGTGAGCACCGGCGCGCTCAGCTCGACGCCGACCAGACCCCACGTGCCGCAGGAGATGTACGCGGAACGCGGCGTCGACAGGGGCGCGGCCACGACGGCGGAGGCTGTGTCGTGCGAGCCGACCGCGATCACGGGGAGGCCCTTCCCGACGCGCTCGACGAGCTCGGGGCGGAGTGCTCCGATCGTCGCACCCGGATCCACGAGAGGCGGCAGGATGCTGCGGGGGATGCCCAGGCGCTCGGCCAGCGCCGCATCCCACTCGGCATCCTGGACCCCGAGCAGGCCGGTGGTCGAGGCGTTCGTGCGTTCGGCCACCGCCGATCCGGTGAGCAGGAAGGCGATCAGGTCGGGGATCAGCAGCGCGGTGTCGGCCTCGGCGAGGCGTTCGTCGACGCGAAGCTGATACAGCGTGTTGAAGGGCAGGAACTGCAGGCCGTTGCGCCGATACAGTTCGGTGAACGCGGCGACGGTGTGCACCTGCTCGACGCCCCGCGCCGTGCGCTCATCCCGGTAGTGGAACGGCTCGGCGAGAAGCTCGCCGTCTCGCAGGAGTCCGTAGTCCACGGCCCACGAGTCGATCCCGATGCTCTCGATGCCGGGTTCGCGTCGCACGGCCTCCGCGAGCCCGGCGACCACGTGCTCGTACAGCGCGGCGAAGTCCCAGTGCAGTCCGTCCGCGCGCTCGACGGGCCCGTTGGGGAACCGCGACACGAGCTCGAGGTCGAGTCGTCCGTCGCCGATCCGCCCGATCATGACTCGGCCGCTGGTCGCGCCGAGGTCGACCGCCGCCACCGCCCGCACGCTCACGCCCCGCGCCCTGCGCTCGAGTGCACGGCATCCCGTCGAGCGCACGGCTTCGCCGCGAGCGCAGGCCGTGCACTCGGCGGGTTCCCGTGCGCTCGGTGGAGGGTGATCATCGGAGGAAGGCCGCGGCGACGCCGGAGTCGACGGGGATGTGCAGGCCCGTGGTGCGGCTGAGCTCGGGGCCCGTGAGCACGTAGACCGCGTCCGCGACGTTCTCCGGCACGACCTCGCGCTTGAGGATCGTGCGGTTGGCGTAGAACTGGCCGAGGTCCTCTTCCTTCACGCCGTACGTCGCGGCGCGGTTGGCGCCCCAGCCCGAGGCGAAGATGCCGGAACCGCGCACGACGCCGTCGGGGTTGATGCCGTTCACGCGGATGCCGAACTCGCCCAGCTCGACCGCGAGGAGGCGCACCTGGTGGGCCTGGTCGGCCTTGGTGGCGGAGTAGGCGATGTTGTTCGGGCCGGCGAAGACGGAGTTCTTCGAAGAGATGTAGATGATGTCGCCGCCGAGCTTCTGGTCGATGAGCACGCGGGCGGCGGCCTTCGACACCAGGAAGGATCCCTTCGCCATCACGTCGTGCTGCAGGTCCCAGTCCTTCTCGGTCGTCTCCAGCAGCGGCTTCGACAGCGACAATCCGGCGTTGTTGACGACGAGGTCGACGCCGCCGAAGGCGAGGACCGCCTCGTCGAGGGCTGCCTGCACGGCATCCGCGTCCGCGACGTTCGCGGCCACTCCGATCGCGACGTCGGCGCTCCCCAGCTCAGCCGCGGCGGCCCGCGCCTTCTCGAGGTCGAGGTCGGCGACGACGACGCAGGCTCCCTCCGCGGCGAGGCGCGTGGCGATCGCCTTGCCGATTCCCGAAGCGGCGCCCGTCACGAACGCGATGCGTCCCTGGTGCGACTTCGGCTTCGGCATCCGCTGCAGCTTGGCCTCCTCCAGCGCCCAGTACTCGATGCGGAACTTCTCGGCGTCCGAGATCGGGGAGTAGGTCGACAGCGCCTCGGCACCGCGCATGACGTTGATGGCGTTCACGTAGAACTCGCCGGCCACGCGGGCGGTCTGCTTGTTCGCTCCGTAGGAGAACATGCCGACGCCGGGGACGAGCACGATGAGCGGGTCGGCGCCCCGGATGGCGGGCGAGTCGGCCGTGGCATGCGCGTCGTAGTACGCCTGGTAGTCGGCGCGATACTGCTCGTGCAGGTCGTGCAGACGCGCGATCTGCTCCTCGACGCTCGCGCTCGCCGGGAGGTCGAGGATCAGCGGCTTCACCTTGGTGCGCAGGAAGTGATCGGGGCAGCTCGTGCCGAGCGCGGCCAGCGCCGGGGCCTTCTCGGAGGCGAGGAAGTCGAGCACCTCCGGGGAGTCGGTGTAGTGGCCCACCATGGGCTTGTCGGTGGAGGCGATGCCGCGGATCGTGCCGGCGAGGGCTGCCGCGCGCTCGCGCCGCAGCGCTTCCGGAAGCGCCTCGAAGCCCGTCCGCACGGCGCCGAACGGAGCGTCCTTCCCGTGCTCGGCGATGTACTCCGCCGCAGTGTCGATGATCCAGAGGGAGTTGGTCTCGGCGTCCGCGGAGGTGTCGCCCCACGCCGTGATCCCGTGACCGCCGAGGATGCAGCCGATGGCCTGCGGGTTCGCCTTCTTGATCGCGGCGATGTCGAGGCCGAGCTGGAAGCCGGGACGCCGCCAGGGCACCCAGACCACCTTGTCGCCGAAGATCGTCGTGGTCAGTGCTTCGCCGTCGGCGGCGGTGGCGATCGCGATGCCGGAGTCGGGGTGCAGGTGGTCGACGTGCGCGGCGTCCACGAGTCCGTGCATCGCGGTGTCGATCGACGGGGCGGCGCCGCCCTTGCCGTGCAGGCAGTAGTCGAACGCCGCGACCATCTCGTCTTCGCGGTCGACCCCGGGGTAGACGTCGACGAGGGCCCGCATCCTGTCGAGGCGGAGCACCGCGAGTCCGCTCTCGGTCAGCGTGCCGAGGTCGCCGCCGGAGCCCTTGACCCAGAGCAGCTCGACGGGCTGCCCCGTCACGGGATCGGTGGCCGTGCCCTTGGCGGAGGTGTTCCCTCCGGCGTAGTTGGTGTTCTTCGGGTCGGCGCCCAGGCGGTTCGAGCGGGCGATCAGTTCGGCAGCGGTGGGGGTGGTCATGCGAGTCCTCGGTTCGTGGGAGAAGGTGCCCAGGTGCGGCTGGGAGTCAGGGGAGTTGCAGGATGCGAGCGGCGAACTGCTCGATCGTCCTGGCGAAGGCCGGCTCGGTGGGACGGTTGAGGTGGCCGTGCGTGGTGCCGGGCTCGACCGCCACGGTCACCTCGGCGCCCGCTGACGTCAGGGTGCGGGCGAACGCCTCGCCGGAGACCCGCAGCTCGTCGGTCTCGTCGTTGATCATGATCGTCGGTGGGAAGCCGGCGAGATCCTTCGGCTCCGCGACGCCGGGAACGGCGTAGATCTCAGCGCCGTCGGTGTCGCCCCCGAGGTAGTTCTCGTACATGCCGCGCACGAAATCCGGAGTGAACACGTCGGCCGCCGGATCCGCATCCAGCAGGGCGCGCAGATCGGCGTCGGGGGCATCCTGCACGGCCTGGAGAGTCGGGTAGGCGAGCACGACGAGGGCGGGTGTCGGACCCTGCTCGTGGACCAGACGGAGCGCGGCGCCGGTGGCGAGGTTGCCTCCCGCGCTCGCTCCGCCGATCGCCCACCCGCGGGGTGCCCTGCTCGACGTGGACGCCCAGCGGAATGCCGCGACGACCTCGTCATGCGGGACGGGGTAGTGCGTGCCGCCGCGTTCGGGAGAGCCGAGGCGCGTGGTCCAGTCCGCGGTCATCGGCGCCAGGCGGTAGTCGACGCTGGCGACCACGATGCCGCGATCCGCGAAGGCTCTGGCGACCGCGTCGGCCTCCGGCATGTCGAGATCGCCGCCCGCGAAGCCGCCGCCGTGCGCCCACACCAGGCCGAGGCCGTTCGGCGCTTCGGGCGTGTAGACGCGGATGCGGAGGGGCCCGTGCGGACCGTCGACGATGTGGTCGGCGATGTCGGGTGCGGTCATCGGATCAGGCACCCCATCCGGCCTGCACGCCGCCGACGCGCTCCTCGGCGATCCGCTGCTGGTAACCGGATGCGGCGTACGCGGCCATCGGGTCGGCCGCGAGTCCGCGCGACTCGCGCCACTGCGCCAGCGCCGGACGCACGTCCGTGTAGAACGCATCCATGAACACGGCGTTGGCGGCGAGCACATCGCCCGACTTCTGGGCGGCGGTGAGCGCGTCCCGGTCGACGAGCAGAGCGCGCGCGGTCATCTCCTGCACGTTCAGCACGGAGCGGATCTGACCCGGGATCTTGTCCTCGACGTTGTGGCACTGATCCAGCATGAACGCCACGTCGGGGTTGTTGAGGCCGCCACCGCGGATGACCTCGAACAGGATGCGGAAGAGCTGGAACGGATCGGCCGCGCCGACGATCAGGTCGTCGTCGGCGTAGAAGCGCGAGTTGAAGTCGAACGACCCGAGCTTGCCGAGGCGCAGCAACTGCATCACGATGAACTCGATGTTCGTGCCGGGAGCGTGGTGGCCGGTGTCGAGGCACACCATGGCCTTGTCTCCCAGGGCGCTGACCTGGGCGTACGAGGTGCCCCAGTCCGGAACATCGGTGTGGTAGAACGCCGGCTCGAAGAACTTGTACTCCAGCACGAGGCGCTGATCGTCGCCGAGTCGGGCGTAGATCTTCTCCAGCGACTCCTGCAGTCGGTCCTGGCGTCCGCGCAGGTCGGCCTGACCCGGGTAGTTCGAGCCTTCCGCGAGCCAGATCTTGAGGTCGCGACTGCCCGTCGCATCCATGACGTCGATGCACGCGAGGTGGTGATCGATGGCCTTCCGTCGGATCGCCGGGTCTTCATGGGTGAGGGCGCCGAACTTGTAGTCGTCGTCCTGGAACGTGTTGGAGTTGACCGTGCCGAGGGTGACGCCGTGGTCCTCGGCGTGCTTGCGCAGATCGTCGAACGAGTCGACCAGGTCCCACGGGATGTGCAGCGCGACGGAGGGGGCGAGGGCGGTGTAGGCGTTGACCTGCGCCGCGTCGGCGATCTTCTCGTACGGGTCGCGGGGAGTGCCGGGGGTTCCGAAGACCTTGAATCGGGTCCCGGAGTTGCCGAACGCCCAGCTGGGCAGCTCGATGCTCTGCTTCTCGAGCTCTGCGAGGGTGTCGGGGGAGAGGATGCTCACGGTGCGCTGCTTTCGTCGTCGATGCGGATGAGGGCGGTCTCGCCGACGGCGGCGAGCTGGTCTTCGAGGTGGAACACCTCGGTGAGGGGGGTGGCCGCCTGGTCGGGGCGGCCGTCGAGATCGACGAAGAACCTGCTCATCTCGGCTTCCCAGCGGGCGGCGATCGGCGATGCGGCGAGGTGCGCCTGCGCGGCGGCGTCGTCATCGGTCTCGTAGTAGCCGAAGAGCGTGCCGCACTCGCCGAGGAACAGGGTGTAGTTGCGCCGGCCGGCGCGAGCGATCTCGGCCAGCATCTCCGGCCATACGGGGGCATGGCGTTCGAGGTATTCGTCGAGCAGCTCGGGACGGATCGTCAGCTGGAAGCCGATGCGCTCCATGATGCCTCCGCCTTTCTGACTCCTGTGGCATGAATCGTTTCAACCGCCATGCTATGCGGCGACCCGCACACCCGTCAAGATCGGGCCGCCCTTGGCAGGTGCCGTACACTCACGGACAGCATCCGAGAGCGGCGAGGAGCAGGTGTGGCAGTGAGCGTACGGGACGTCGCGGCGGCGGCGGGAGTGTCGGTCGGCACGGTCTCGAACGTCATGAACCAGCCGGACAAGGTCGCGGCAGCGACCGTCACCCGGGTGCAGGCCGTGATCGCCGAGCTCGGATTCGTGCGCAACGACGCGGCGCGCCAACTGCGCGCAGGGCGCAGCCGCAGCATCGGGCTCGTCGTCCCCGACGCCGGCAACCCCTTCTTCGCGGATGTCGCGCGCGGCGCGGAGGCCCGCGCCGACGAGGACCTCCTCGCGGTGCTGCTCGGCAACAGCGACGAGAACCCCGCGCGCGAGGACAACTATCTGGATCTGTTCCGCGAGCAGCGGGTCAACGGCGTGCTCATCACCCCGTCCTCCGAAGACGTCGACAAGCTGGTGCGCGTGCAGGCGGCAGGCACCCCGGTCGTGCTCGTGGACCACGAGGTGCCCGGATCCGCGTTCTGCTCCGTCTCGGTCGACGACGTCGAAGGAGGCCTGCTCGCCGCCCGACATCTGCTGGCCATCGGTCGCCGACGGCTCGCCTTCGTCGGCGGCCCCGCGGAGATCGCCCAGGTCGCCAACAGACTCCAGGGCGCCCGACGCGCTGTCGATGAGGTGCCCGGCGCGAGCCTGGAGGTGATCCGGATGCCCGCCCTCACGGTCCTGCACGGGCGGGAGGCGGGCGAGCAGATCGCGGCGCGGACGGCGGGGGAGCGCCCGGACGGGATCTTCGCCGCGAACGACCTGCTCGCCGTCGGACTGCTGCAGGCGCTGACCATGCTCCGCACCGTGCGCGTGCCGGAGGACATCGCCCTCGTCGGCTACGACGACATCGACTTCGCGACCGCGACCGTCGTCCCGCTGACCTCCGTACGGCAGCCGGCGCAGCTGATCGGTCGCACTGCGGTCGAGCTGCTGCTGCGGTCGATCAGCGATCCGGACGGCGACTACGAGCGCCGGGTGCGCTTCCGCCCCGAGTTGGTCGTGCGACAGTCCACGACCGGCTGAGATCGCGCGACGAACCGGGGGCGTCGGACGATCAGAGCGGCAGACGCACCGACCTCGTGTGGGCACCGTGGCCGAGCTGCTCGACGGCAGCACCCGGCAGGTCGAGTTCGGCGGTGGTCCCGACCGGGACGACGACGTCGACAGCGAGCTCATCGCCGTGGAGTTCCCAGGAGATGGCCGCTTCGCCATAGGGCGTGCGCTGTCGTGCCGAGGCGCGTGTGAGACCGCCGCCGGGCCGCGGGGCGAAGCGGATGCGGCGGTAGCCCGGCTCGGCGGGGGCCAGCCCTGCCACGCTGCGGTGCAGCCAGTCGGCCACGGCTCCGAGGGCGTAGTGGTTGAACGAGGTCATCGTTCCGGGATTCACGGTGCCGTCGGGGCGCAGCGCATCCCACCGCTCCCAGACCGTGGTCGCCCCCTGCACCACCTGGTACAGCCACGACGGACACTCCCGCTCCAGCAGCAGGTCGTAGGCGGTGTCGGCGTGTCCGGTCAGGGTGAGGGCGTCGCACACCAGCGGTGTGCCGACGAATCCCGTCGCGATGCGGTTGCCCGCACCCCGCACGAGGGCGGCGAGGCGGGCTCCTGCGGTGGCGCGATGCTTCTCGTCGGGGAGCAGGTCGAAGACGATGGCGAGCGCGTAGGCGGTCTGGGCGTCCGAGGTCATGGTGCCGTCCGGGCGGACGTAGGCGGCGCGGAAGGCGGCGGTGACCTCGTCGGCGAGCGAGCCGTAGTGCGCGGCCTCCGCGTCCAGACCGAGCACGCCGGCCATGTCGGCGACCGCCCGGGCCGACCGCGCGAAGTACGCCGTCGCGACGAGGTGGCGATCGGTCCGCCCCGCGCCCGGATCCTGCGGGGGAGCCGCGGGGTCGAGCCAATCCCCGAGCTGGAAGCCCTCGTCCCAGACGCGGTCGGCTCCGGCCACCGACTCGACCTTGTCGACCCAGCGTCTGGCGCTGTCGAACTGCGCGTCGAGCACGCCGGCATCCCCGAACCGCCGATACAGGGTCCAGGGCAGCAGCGTCGCCACATCGCCCCAGGCGGCGCCCGGCCGGATCGGCGACCACACCTTGTGCGTGGGGATCACCGGAACGAACCACGGCACCGTCCCGTCGGAAAGCTGCTCGGCTTCGACGTCCCGCAGCCAGCCCGTCAGCATCCCGGCGACATCGAACAGCGTCGCGGCCGTCGGCCCGAACACCTGGATGTCACCGGTCCAGCCGACGCGCTCGTCCCGCTGCGGGCAGTCGGTCGGGATGTCGACGAAGTTTCCCCGCATGCCCCAGACGACGTTGCGGTGCAGCTGCTCGACCAGCGGATCGGAGCACGCGAACCAGCCGGTCCGCTCGAGGTCGGTGTGGAGGACCCGGGCGGTGAGCGCGCCCGTTGCGGCGTCGGCGTCGAGGTCACCGGGCCATCCCGACACCTCGGCGTACCGGAACCCGTGGAACGTGAATCGCGGCTCCCACTCCTCGCCCTCCGGTCTCCCGGCGAGCGTGTAATGGTCCGTGGAACGCGCGCTGCGCAGCGGACGCGTGTAGAGCTCGCCGTCCTGCAGCACCTCGGCCGTGCGCAGCGACACGGTGGCGCCGGACGGACCGGAGACGCGGATGCGGATGCGGCCGACGAGGTTCTGTCCGAAATCGAGGATGCGCGCGCCGCTGGGTGAGGTGAGCACGGCCACCGGCGACACCTCCTCGGTGATGCGGACGGGAGGCCCCGTGGGAGCCACCAGCGTGCGCGGGTCGCGGGCGCGCACGCTCACCGGGAGCCAGCCGCTGTCATCGAAAGAGCCCGTCGACCAGTCGGGGATCTCCCGGCGGGCGTCGTAGTCCTCGCCGTCGTAGATGCCTGACCGCAGGATGGGCGAGAGCGTCGCCCGCCACGTCGCATCGGACGCGACCGTCTGCCGCCGTCCGTCGGTGTAGGTGATCTCCAGCTGTCCGAGGAACGACAGGTTGCTCCCGAAGATGTTCCTGGTGCCCCCGCGCCAGCCGAGCCGCCCGCGATACCAGCCGTCGCCCAGCCAGGCCCCGATCGCGTTCTCGCCCTCGGCGAGCAGGTCCGTCACGTCGTAGGTGTAGTAGCGGAGGCGCGACCGATAGACGGTCCAGCCCGGAGAGAGGGTGTCCGAGCCGACCCGGCGGCCGTTGACCTCGGCTTCGCACAGGCCGTGCGCGCTGGCGTAGAGCCGGGCGTCGGCGACCTCTCCATCGACGCGGAACCCTCGGCGCACCAGGGTCGCGCGACGGGCGTCGCTCTCCGGGTCCTCGTCGAGATCGGCTCCGACCGGTCGCGCCGTCCAGTCCTCGGCGCGGAGCAGCCCGGTCTCGACGCGGGTCTCCGGGCCGGCGGCGGACCACACGCCGTCGGCGCCCTGCACCGCGACGCGCACGCCCACCCGTTCCCGGGAGCCCAGCGGGCGGCTCGGCCACGGGACGAGCACCTGCTCGGCGGAAGCGACCTCGAACGTCTCCTCGGCGCCCGGACGGATCACGGTCACGGCGTAGCGCGCCTGGTGCCAGCCCTCCGGTGCATCCGACAGCGTCCAGCTCAGACGCGGACGGGATTCGCCGATGCCGAACGGCTCCCGATGGTGTTCGATCCGGGGCGCGGAGACGGTGGTCATGTTCTCATCCTCGCCGAGCGGGGGCGTTCCTCTCAGGCGGGTGTGGGCGTGCCGCGCCCTGCGCTCGAGCCGCGCATGATCCGGGCGACTGCGGTGATGAGGAACAGCTGCCCCGTGATGGCCTCGGCGATCGCGACCGCCTGACCGCCGGTGCCGACCGGCACGAGGTTGCCGTACCCCGTGGTCGTCAGCGCCGTGAACGAGAAGAACAGCTGATTGCCGAGGGAATCCGGGTTCTCGGAGCCGAACAGCGGATCGGGGGCGATCTGCGACATCAGGTTGTACACGAACGCGAAGAACATGCCGACGAGGATGTAGGCGGTGACCGCGGCGAGGAGCGCCTCGAGGTCGAGCCCGCGACGCGTCACCTGGTGCGCGATGATCACCCAGGGAGCGACCAGCAGGGCGATCATCGACGCGGCCGACAGCGGGATGGCCAGCACGGGACCGTCGGCGCCGAGCGCTCCGGCCACGATCGCCGCGAGACCGGCGGCGGAGAGCACGACCCAGGACACCCGCTGCGCGATCCGACTCGCTCCCGTGACGGAGAACACGACGGCGACGGTCGCGAGCATCGGGAGGAACGCCCACGGACTCGGATCGGTGCTCGGCTGCACGGCGCAGAGTCCGTACGACACCACCAGCAGCGCGAGCACCACGCCGTATCCCGTCGCCCGCCTCGTCCACAGTCCCTCGCGCGCCTCGACGGATGGTCCGCCCGACGCCAACGGCATCCCGGTCATGCGGTCAGTATCCCAGGCGGTTCCGGCTCGGCGGGGAGGTGGGGACACGCTCGGTTCGTGTCCGATCATCAGACCCGTTATGATGGCTAGGTGCATCCGTACTTTCGGGTCGGGTGCCTGGAGACGTCGCATAGTCCGGCCGAGTGCACCACCCTGCTAAGGTGGAGTCCCCTCACGGGGACCAGGGGTTCAAATCCCCTCGTCTCCGCAGAAGAACCCCCGCTCCGGCGGGGGTTTTCTCGTTGACTCAGCGGTCGTCGCGCGCCGGGGCTCTTGGTCGGCGAAACCGGTGTCGAGTGGGAATCGGGTCCGGCCCTCCGGTAGTCTCGCCCGCATGCCCACCGCAACGACGCAGACCCCGAGACGCGAGGCCTTCGGCTCTCGGAACGTGTTCATCCTCTCCGCGATCGGCTCGGCTGTCGGCCTGGGGAACATCTGGAGATTCCCCTACGTCGCGTACGAGGGCGGCGGCGGGGCGTTCCTCATCCCGTACCTGTGCGCCCTGCTCACGGCAGGCATCCCTCTGCTGTTCTTCGACTACGCGATCGGACACCGGTTCCGCGGCTCGGCGCCGCTGGCATTCCGCCGCCTGCACCGCGCGGCGGAACCGCTGGGGTGGTGGCAGGTCCTCATCTGCGTCGTGATCGCCGTGTACTACGCGGTCATCATCGCGTGGGCGGCCATGTACACCTGGTTCTCGGCGCAGCTGACCTGGGGACCGGGGAACGAGGACGCCTTCTTCGCCGGTGACTTCCTGCGCTCCGAGTCCGTCGCGGACGTCGGCGTCTCCACCCAGTTCGTGCCGCAGGTGGGTCTTCCCCTCGTGGTGGTGTGGCTGGTCGTGATCGTCATCATGGCGCTGGGCGTGAAGCGGGGCATCGGCCGCGCGAACATGATCCTGATGCCGCTGCTGACCGTGATGTTCGCGATCCTCGTCGTGCAGTCGCTGTTCCTGCCCGGCGCGATGGACGGTCTCGACGCGTTCTTCCCCCCGAACTGGGAGGCGCTGGCGGATCCGGGAGTCTGGGCGTCGGCATACGGACACATCTTCTTCTCGCTCTCGGTCGCCTTCGGCATCATGGTGACCTACTCCTCGTACCTCAAGCGCAAGACCGACCTCACCGGCTCCGGTCTCGTGGTCGCTTTCGCGAACTCCGGGTTCGAGATCCTCGCCGGCATCGGCGTGTTCGCAGCACTCGGGTTCATGGCCCAGGCCCAGGGCACGGATGTCGCCGGGGTGGCGACCTCCGGCATCGGTCTGGCCTTCGTGGCGTTCCCGACGATCGTCTCGCAGGCGACGGGCGGCTCCATCATCGGCGTGCTGTTCTTCGGGGCGCTGGTCTTCGCCGGAGTGACCTCGCTGATCTCGATCCTCGAGGTGATCGTCGCGGCTCTGCAGGACAAGCTCGGTTGGGCCCGGGTCCGCACGACGCTCACCGTGGCGATCCCGCTCGCGCTCGTGTCGATGGCGCTGTTCTCGACGACGACGGCGCTGACGGTGCTCGACACCGTCGACGCCTTCGTGAACTCCTTCGGGATCATGGCCGTCGCGCTGATCGCCGTGATCGTGGTGGCCTGGCTCCTGCACAAGCTCCCCGCGCTGGTCGAGCACCTGAACCGCCGCTCCAGCTTCCGCGTGGGCACCGTCTGGAAGCTGCTCGTCGGCGTGCTCGCCCCGATCGTGCTCGGCTACCTCTTCATCAGCGAGCTGATCGCGAAGATCTCCGAGCCGTACAGTGGCTACCCGGTGTGGTTCCTCGCCGTGTTCGGCTGGGGCATGGTGGTCGCCCTGGTCGTGCTGGCGCTGCTGCTGTCGGCCGTGCCGTGGAGCAGACGCTCCCACGCGAAGGACGACCCCGAGTACGACCGGTTCCTGGCCCAGGAGGAGTACGCGCCCGACGCGGAGACCTCGGCCATCCCGACGCTCGGGACGACCACGAAGGGAGCGGGAGCATGAGCCCGATCGCGATCATCATGATGATCATCGCCATGGTCACGGTATGGGGCGGGCTGATCGCCGCCATCGTGAACCTCGCGCGGCACCCGGAAGCAGCGGAGTCGGAGCCGGCGCCGCCCGTCGAGCTCTGACGCCGCGGCGAGCCGATCGCATCCGGCAGGAGAAGTCGGGTGCGCGTGAGGCGACGCGGAGACGATGGTGAGGAAAGGAGGACCTCATGATCGCCACGCTCAACGCCCTGGTCGACCTGGTCGAATCGGATCACGCCGCGGAGCTCGACGTCGACGCGTTCGCTCACGCGCACGGGACGACCGAGTACCACCTGCGGCGGATGTTCTCGGCGCTGGCCGGCATGCCGCTCTCGGAGTACGTGCGCCGTCGTCGGATGACGCTCGCCGGTGCGGAGCTCGCGTCCGGGGCGGGGAACCTGCTCGACGTGGCCGTGCGCCACGGGTACGGCTCGACCGAGGCGTTCGGCCGCGCGTTCCGTGCCGTGCACGGGATCGGGCCCGCGGATGCGCGGCGAGACGGGGGTCCTCTCCGCACACAACCCACGCTCCGGTTCCGCCTGAGCGTCGAAGGGAGCACCCGCATGGATGTCACCATCGTCCACCAGCCCGCATTCGTCCTCACCGGCCACGCCGTCGAGGTCCCGCTCATCCACCAGGGAGTCAATCCGCACATCCAGGCGCACATCGCCGCTCTCCCCGCAGAGGAGCACCAGCGGCTCAAGGCGCTCGGCGACGCGGAGCCGGCAGGCATCCTCGCCGTCACCGCCGGCATCGACCCGGACGCACCGGAGGGCAGCATGCTCACCTACCTGCACGGTGTCGCGCTGTCGGCCTCGACGCCCGTGCCGGACGACCTCGATGCGATGTCTGTCGAGGAGGGGGCGTGGGCGGTCTTCGCGGCACGCGGACCGTTCCCGCAGACTCTGCAGGACCTCTGGGCGGCGACCGCGACCGAGTGGTTCCCGTCGAATCCCTGGCGGCTGCGACCGGGGCCCTCGATCGTGCGCTATCTCGAGTTCAGCGGCGACTTCGCCTCGTGCGAGCTCTGGCTGCCGGTCGAGCACGCCTGACGGCGACAGCGGGGAGCGACGGTCCGTTCCTCCCCGCTGTCGGACCTCCCTGTCACACTGGGCCCACGACCAGAGCGCACCAGTCAGGAGGCCCGCCATGGCGGCGATCGACCCCAAGAAGACCATCGATGCGTATCGCGCCAAGCGGGGAGAGTTCCGTGTCCTCGACGTGCCGCCGCTGCAGTATCTGATGATCGACGGCAGCGGAGACCCGAACACGGCGCCCGCGTACGCGGAGGCCGTGTCGGCGCTGTTCCCCCTCGCCTACACGCTGAAGTTCGCCAGCCGGACCGAGCTCGGGATCGACACCGTGGTCATGCCGCTCGAAGGGCTGTGGCACGCCGACGACATGGAGTCGTTCACCTCTCGGCGCGACAAATCCGCGTGGGAATGGACGCTCCTGCTCCTGGTGGGAGACCACGTGACGAGGCCGATGTTCGCCGACGCCGTCGAGACCGTCGCCCGCAAGGCCGAGAAGAAGAAGGAGCCGCTCCCCGCGCTGTCGAGGGTGCGGCTGGAGACGCTCGCCGAGGGACGATGCGTGCAGACGCTGCACGTCGGGCCGTTCGACGACGAGGGGCCGGTGCTCGACGAACTGCATCACCGCTTCATCCCGGAGAACGGCCTGCGGATGACGGGCCGGCATCACGAGATCTACCTGAGCGACCTGCGGCGCACCGACCCGGCGAAGCTGCGCACCATCCTCCGGCAGCCGGTCGCGGACGCCGACTAGGTCTCCGGTCGAGAACGCCGGAATGCAACCCCCTCTTCGGCGGCGCTCCGCCGGGATACCCTTCCCTTCATGAGCACGGTCAAGCACGCGGCGCGCGTGGCGAAGGACTCCACGGCGTTCCGACGCATCGCCCGTGCCGGGTTCGTGGTGCTCGGACTGATCCACGTCATCATCGGCTCCATCGCGATCTCGATCGCCGCCGGCGGATCGGGTGACGCCGACCAGGACGGCGCGATGGAGCAGGTGCGGAACAATCCGATCGGCGGTCTGCTGCTCCTGCTGATCGCCGCAGGACTGATCGCCCTCGCCGTCTGGCAGATCGCGAGCGCGTTCCTCGCCGCCGACCCCGCCGAGACGAAGAAATGGGGACAGCGGCTCAAGCTCTTCGGCATCGCGGGCGCCTACCTGGTCATCGGGGGACTCGCGCTGGTCTACGCCGTCGGCGGGCATGCGGAGTCCGAGGAGGCTTCGAAGACGCTCAGTCAGGTGGTGCTCGCGGCACCGGGAGGCGTCGCGCTGCTGGTGATCGTCGGGCTGTCCGTGATCGGCGTGGGCGTCGGATTCGTGGTCAGCGCGATCATGCGATCGTTCGAGAAACTGCTCGACATGCCGACCGGCGCAGCGCGCGGCGGCATCATCGCTCTCGGCGTCATCGGCTACCTGGGCAAGGGCGTCGCCGTCGGAGTGACCGGTGTGCTGTTCGTGGTGGCCGCCGTCACGCAGGACCCCGACAAGGCGGCCGGGCTGGACGCCGCGCTGCACAGTCTCCTGGACCTGCCGTTCGGTCGTCTCGTCCTGGGTGCGGTCGGGGCCGGCTTCGCGATCTACGGCATCTTCTGCATCGCCAGGGCGCGGTTCGCGCGGATGTGACCGAACGCCTCCGCCGCCCCAGGGTGCTCGGCGGATGGGAGACTGGAGGGATGAGCGCTTCTCCCGGAGTCGACGTCGTCGCCCCCCTGACCGAGGACGAGGTGCGGCGCATCCGCGCCGACTTCCCCATCCTCGGCACCGAGGTGAACGGGCATCCTCTCGCCTACCTCGACTCGGGGGCGACCTCGCAGCGTCCGTCGGCCGTGTTGGACGCCGAGCGCGAGTTCGCGACCACCAGGAACTCGGCGGTGCACCGCGGTGCGCACACGCTCGCGGCCGAGGCGACGGAGCTCTTCGAAGACGCCAGGGCCACGGTCGCCCGCTTCGTCGGGGCGGAGGAGGACGAGATCGTCTGGACCTCGAACGCCACCGAGGCCATCAACCTCGTCGCCTACTCCCTGTCGAACGCCTCCCTCGGGCGCGGTGGGGCGCAGGCCGAGCCCCTCCGGCTCCGCGCGGGCGACGACATCGTCACCACGGAGATGGAGCACCACGCGAACCTCATCCCGTGGCAGGAGCTGGCCGCGCGCACGGGTGCCACGCTGAAGGTCATCCCCCTCGACGACGACGGCGCCCTTCGCCTCGACATCGCCGCCGAACTGATCGGCCCACGCACGAAGCTGGTCGCGTTCACGCACGTCTCCAACGTCCTCGGCGTGATCAACCCGGTCGATCGCCTCGTCGCCCTGGCGCGAGAGGTCGGCGCTCTGACGCTGCTGGACGCCTGCCAGTCGGCGCCGCACCTGCCGCTGGACGTGCGAGCGCTCGGGGTCGACTTGGCCGTGCTGTCGGGGCACAAGATGCTCGGCCCCACCGGCATCGGCGCCCTCTACGGGCGTCGCGACCTGCTCGCCGCCATGCCCCCGTTCCTGACGGGTGGCTCGATGATCACCACGGTGACGACGACCGAGGCCGAGTACCTTCCGCCGCCGCAGCGGTTCGAGGCGGGGACGCAGCGGGTGTCCCAGGCCATCGCGCTCGCCGCCGCCATCGACTACCTGACGGCCGTCGGGATGCCGCGCATCGCCGCCCACGAAGCCGCCTTCGGTCGCCGTCTGGTCGAGGGTCTCGGTGCGATCGACGGAGTGCGCGTGCTCGGCGCCGGCATCGACCTGCCGCGCGTGGGCCTGGCGAGCTTCGACGTCGCCGGCATCCACTCGCACGACGTGGGGCAGTACCTCGACGACCTCGGCATCGCGGTGCGCGTCGGCCACCACTGCGCCCAGCCGCTGCACCGGCGTCTCGGTGTGACCTCGTCGACACGGGCGAGCACCTACCTGTACACCACGGACGCCGAGGTGGACGCCGTGATCGACGGCGTCGCCGGAGCGATCGAGTTCTTCCGGAGGGGCGCATGAGCGACCTGCAGAACCTGTATCAGGAACTGATCCTCGACCACTCCCGCACGCCGCACGGTTACGGTCTGCGGGACGAGATCGCGGCGCAGTCCCACCAGCTCAACCCCACGTGCGGCGACGAGATCACGCTGCAGGTGCATCGCGCGGCCGACGGCTCGGTGGAGGCGATCGCGTGGGAGGGCCACGGCTGCGCGATCTCTCAGGCGTCGGCGTCGCTGCTCGCCGAACTCGCCGAAGGACTCACGGTGGCGGAGCTCGAGGTGCGGATCGCGGCCTTCCGCGAGGCGATGCGCTCCCGCGGGAAGATCGAGCCCGACGAGGAGCTGCTGGGCGATGCGGCCGCTCTCGGCGGGGTCTCGAAATACGTCGCGCGCGTCAAGTGCGCCATGCTCGCCTGGGTCGCCGCGGAGGACGCGCTCGCCCGCAGCTGACAGCCGTCGACTTGTCCCGCACGGAGTCAGCGGGGAATAGTCGTCGCTCTCGCGCGTTGGGGCGAGCATGACAACTCTCGGAATCATCGGTGCAGGAAACATCGGCAGCCAGGTCGCGCGCGTCGCGGTGGCGAACGGCTACGACGTCGTGATCGCGAACTCGCGCGGGCCGGAGACGCTCGCCGACCTCGTCGCGGAACTCGGACCCCGCGCGAAGGCCGCCACGGCGGAGGAAGCGGCAGCGGCCGCGGACGTCGCGGTGGTCACCGTGCCCCTGCGTGCGATCGATCAGCTCCCGGCCGAACAGCTCGCGGGGAAGATCGTGCTCGACACCAACAACTACTACTTCGAGCGCGACGGCCACATCGAAGCGCTGGACAAGGGCGAGACCACCACCTCGGAGCTCGTGCAGCGCGCCCTTCCCTCCTCGAAGATCGCGAAGGCGTTCAACCACATCTTCGCGTCCGAGATCACGACCGACGGCGCGCCGGCGGGGACCCCGAACCGGCGTGCCCTCGCCACGGCGGGAGACGACGAGGCTGTCGCCTTCGTGACGCGGTTCTACGACGAGGCGGGTTTCGACACCGTCAACATCGGTCCGCTGAGCGAGTCCTGGCGGGCCGAGCGCGACCGCCCGGCGTACGTGGTGCGCCAGAACGCCGAGGAACTGACGGCGAACCTGGCGAAGGCCAACCGCCTGCCCTGACGCGCCTCTCCGGTGCGGGTGGGGTGACCGACCCGCCCGCACCGGCCCGGGCGTGTTGGGATACCAAAGTTGAGGATCCCCGACCGAAGTGCAAGAATGCCCAGATGGCGGGGGCTGTGGGGGCACGGGGCGAGCTGGAGTCGGTCAGGGTCACGAGGATTCTGCGCGACGACATCATCCTCGGCCGACGCGCGCCCGGATCCCGACTGGTGGAGCGGGACATCGCCGCCGAGCTCCACGTGTCACGGCTTCCCGTGCGCGAGGCCATCCGCACCCTCGTCGCCGAGGGCGTGGTGGTCGCCCGGCCGCGCACCTGGGCGGTGGTGCGCGAGTTCACCTACCGCGACATCCGTGACTTCGCCGAGGTCCGCGAGGCGATCGAGACCCTGATCTTCGTGTTCGCGGCCGAGCGGCACGATGAGTCGGGGATCGCCCGCCTCCGCGACGCCTACGAGCGCGAGCTCGCTGCCGCGCTGGTGGACGACTCGGAGACCGCTCGGATCGCGGCGGCGGAGTTCCACGAGATCGCGGTCGAGCTCGCCGGGAACGAGATGCTCGCGGAGCTCATCGCGGTCTTCCTCACGCGCCTTCGCTGGCTCTTCGGACAGCATGACGACCTCGTCGCGATGGCGGACGAGCACCGGATCATCCTCGACGCGGTCATCGCCCGCGATGCCGACGCGCTGCGCCGGATCGTTCCCGCGCACCTGGCCAGCGGTCAGTCGGCCGCCGAGCGGCGGCTCGCCGGCGACGGCGACCTCGTGATCTGACGAGCCGTCGGGCAAGATCGGGGACGACAGACGCGACCCCGGTTGTATATTGGTGCGATCGGAGTGGGTCCGGAACTGTTGCGCTGTCCTGGGGAGCGAGATGCGAAGTCTTGCTGTCGCTGTCGGATGCCTGTTGCTGGTCGGCGGTGTCGCGCTCGTCGCGATCGCCGATCAGGAGCGTCTGACGGCGCTCGCCGCGGTCAAGGCGGAGATCGTCCGCGTCGAGCGCGCTCTGGACGACTCGCGAGGTCAGAACCTCGAACTCGCGGAGCGGCTCACCGAGCTCCGCGCGCAGGTCGCCCAGCAGGACGCGGATCTCGCTGACACGACCGGGTTCCTGCCGTGATGCGACGCGCGCTGGCGGTCACCGTCGCGCTGGCGGTCGTTCTGGCTGCGGGAGTCCTCGCCCGCGCCGAGGGCCTCGACGCAGAGCGGGCGGAGGCGGTGGCGGAGCTCCGCGCACTCGCCGACCAGCGTCAGGACGCGGCCCAGCGCACGGACCACCTGGCCGTCTCCGTCGAGAGGGCCGAGCAGGATTCCGCCGACAGGGCGTCCGTGCTCGCGGCGCGCCCCGCATTCCTCACCGAGATCGCCGCGCTGAGCACCGCGCTCAGCGGGGCGACCGGGATGGTCGACACGTCGGCGCACCGGGCCGCGGCGCTCTCGGCTCAGCAGACCGTGCTGGCTGAGAAGGAGAACCCCGACACGGTCGCCGCGGCCACCGCGACCGTCCACGCCCTCGCCGAGAAGATCGGCACCCAGGTCGCTTCGTGGCAGGCCGCGCAGAGCTCCGGACCCGGAGGTCCCGCTTGGAGTTCCAGCGGGCCGAGCGGCTACGCGCGGGTGCGGGCGGCTCTCGACCTGGTCGGCGGCGGCGGGGTCGGACTCTACGAGTCCTCCTCGTGCGCCGGCGGCAACGCTCCGGCGTGCGCCAACAGCAACGGGTACATCAAGTACCGGGCGGACATCGTGAACTGGAGCAGCGGCCGGCTGAACTGGGCGATGGCCCACGAGCTGGCCCACATCTACCAGTTCCGGGTGTGGGGAGCTCTCACGTCGTCGTCGGCCTACGGCTCGCTGTTCGGCGGCGACCCCGAGTTCCTCGCCAACTGCATGGCCGTGGTGCGCGGCTACGCCGGATCCGTCGGCTGCAACGGCGACCAGCAGGCCTGGGCATCCGGCATCTGGGTGGGCGCCGTCCGCTGACCGACCGGCCGCGATCAGGAGAGCGGCGTCGTCGTGTCGATCGCTGCGCGCAGGGGGCGCCGCATGACGCGCCAGTACGACGACGGTGCGACCCTCGTGAGCACGTCGATCAGGCGCGCCTCCCGTCCGACCATGGTGCGAGCGGCCCGACGCTCGGTGGCCCGGACGATGCGCGCCGCGGCGTCAGCGGGGTCGGTGTGGTACATCGCCGCCTGGGCGGCGGCGGCTCGAGCGGCCACCGCGGGATCGATCGCGGCGGCATACCGGCCGTGCAGGATGATCCCGGTGCGCACACCCGCGGGATACACGGCGCCGACGCTGACGGACGAGCCCTCCAGCTCGTGCCGGAGCGCCTCGGAGAACGCCCGGACGGCGAACTTGCTGAGGGAATACGGGATCCGTCCGGCCGGAGCGGCGAGGGCGTACACGCTGGCCACGTGTGTGATGTGCGCCGCGGGTGCGGCGCTGAGGGCGGGGAGCAGAGCCTTGGTGACCGAGACCGTGCCCCAGAGGTTCACGTCGGTGAGCCAGCGCATCTCCTCCATCGTCAACTGCTCGAGATTGCCCAGCATGGAGGAGCCGGCGCACGTGATCAGGGCGTTGATGCGCGGATGCTCCGCGGTGATGGCCGCTGCGGAGGCGAAGACCGCGTCGTCGTCGCGGAGGTCGACGACGTGCGTCGTGACCCGGACGCCGCGGAGCTCGGCGGCGATCGCGGCGAGTCCGGTCCCGTCATGATCGATCAGCGCGAGGTGCGCGCCGCGGGCCGCGAGGAGGCGCGCGATGTCGGCTCCGATGCCGTGCGCGGCCCCGGTGATCACGGTCGTGCTCCCGGTGAGGTCGAGGCGTTTCATGGGACTCCTGCGGGCGCGCATCCGAGAGCGGAACCGCGGATGTCGGATGGATGGGGCATTCTGATTGCGAACCATTCTGGCCGACACCGGGCCCCAGTGATACCGGTACGCTCGTGGAGAGGAGGTGCCGGTGGGACGGACAGCGGATGCCATCGCCGAAGGCGTCGCGATCGCGACCGCCGCCGCGCGCCTCGCCGTGAAGAACCACATCCTCATCGGCACGATCGCCGAGGGCGGCGTGTTCGACACCGAGAAGTACATCGACGACGCGCGGGAGGCGCTGCGGGCGATGGCGGAGGAGTCCGAAGAGGCCGCTGCCACGGTCACGGCACTGCGCAAGCGCGCGCGAGGCCGGCACTCCGACCCGGTCGGAACGCACGACTACCGGGACCGCGACGTGCGCAACCTGCGCCGCCGCGCCAAGCAGTCCACCGGCGTGGCTCAGCGCCTGCGCGAGATGATGCAGGATCGGGCGAGCCTCGAGCGGATCGTCGAGGAGGCGCGCGATGCCGCCTGGGCCGACGTGCGCCACAACCTCGACCGCCGCTTGCGGGTCGAGGGCATGCGACCCGACCACGACCCCGACTACTCGCGGATGCGCGAGGCGAGGATGCAGGCTCTGCGCCTCGTCGACCTGCAGGCTCTGTCCTCGGAGCAGCGGGCGAAGGCCAAGCGCCGGAAGAAGCAGCAGAAGGCCGCCGCGGACGACGAGTGACCCCTCGTTTCGCTTTCCTCTCGGGACTGTTGTAGGCTGTTCCACGGCCCGCTGAGCGGGCTGGGCGCCCGTAGCTCAATGGATAGAGCATCTGACTACGGATCAGAAGGTTAGGGGTTCGAGTCCCTTCGGGCGCACACTGTGTTGAGACAGTACGGAGATCCCCGTCGCGAAAGCGGCGGGGATCTTCGCTTTTCCCGGAGCCTTCCTGTCCGCCCGAGTCAGAGCAGGCTCGTGATGGCCGGGTCCCGCTCCGCGACGGCCGCCGCGGTCGACACGATGGCCCGGCGCATGGCCGCGACGGCGACCGCCGGGGTCACATCCGATCGGTGGGCCAGGCTCACGGTGCGGGTCATCGCGGGGTGGGAGAGCCGCGCCGAACGCAGCAACGGGCGGTCGAAGAGCACCATCGCCGGAACGACCGCGACCCCCACGCCCCGTTCGACGAAGCGCAGCACCGCATCCATCTCGGCCCCTTCCAGGGCGAGCTTCGGCGTGAGGCCGGCCGCGCGGAACGCGGCATCCATCGTGGCGCGCAGCTCGTAGCTCTCGTCGAACGCGATCAGGGGCAGAGTGGCGAGGTGGTCCAGGCTGATCGAGGGTCCGTGGGTCACGGGTGGCGAGGCGTCCGAGGACACGACGACGAGCTCTTCTGTGAGCAGGGGGACATGCGTCAGGCTGACCCCGGCCGGGGGTGTCGCATCGGACTGCGTCACGAGCGCGATGTCGACCGCACCCACCGCCAGCTGCTCGACCAGCAGGCGCGACCCGCTCTCGGTGAGATGCAGATCGACGTCGGGATAGGCGTCGTGGAAGAAGCTGAGGGCTTCGGCGACGAGGCTGATGCAGAGCG
Organism: Microbacterium algeriense; assembly: GCF_008868005.1. GTDB lineage: Bacteria > Actinomycetota > Actinomycetes > Actinomycetales > Microbacteriaceae > Microbacterium > Microbacterium algeriense. The sequence goes on along the minus strand of NZ_WAAO01000003.1, from coordinate 328,512 downwards.
TGGGAGGGGCGCCGAGGCGCACGCGTCCGCGGCGGAGTCCCGCCAGCTCGCCCATCTCCTCCCGGATGGCGTCCGCTTCGGCGAGCATGCGCTGAGCGCGGGGGAGGAGCGTCTCGCCGGCGGCCGTCAGTGCGATGTGGCCGCGCGCGCGGTGGAACAGCTCGGCGCCGAGTTCGCGCTCCAGCGTCGAGATCTGCCGGCTCAGGGAGGGCTGGGCGAGGTGCAGGTGCTCGGAGGCGCGGGTGAAGTGCCCGAGGCGGGCCACTTCGACGAACCCGCGCAATTGCTCGAGGTTCATATCCATAGCCTACCCGCATGGTTTCCAGTCGAACTATGCATTGGAGTTATTAGGATCGCCTAACTAGCGTCGAGATCATGAATGCACCCGAACGACAGATCTCCACCACGGTCCTCGTGATCGGCACCGGCGGATCCGGGCTGCGCGCGGCGATCGAGGTCGCCGAACGCGGCGTCGATGTGCTCGCCGTCGGCAAACGCCCTCGCCACGACGCCCACACCTCCCTCGCAGCCGGCGGCATCAACGCGGCGCTCGGCACCATGGACGCCGAAGACAGCTGGCAGCAGCACGCCGCAGACACCATCAAGGAGAGCTACCTGCTCGCCAACCCGCACACCGTCGAGATCGTGACTCAGGGCGCCGAGCGCGGCATCCGCGACCTCGAACGCTGGGGCATGGACTTCGCCAGGGAAGACGACGGACGCATCTCGCAGCGCTTCTTCGGCGCGCACACCTTCCGCCGCACGGCGTTCGCGGGGGACTACACGGGCCTCGAGATCCAGCGCACCCTCGTGCGCAAAGCCGAGCAGCTGGACGTGCCCATCCTCGACCACGTCTACATCACCCGCCTCCTGGTGCGCGACAACGTCGTTTTCGGCGCCTACGGCTTCGACCAGGCCGACGGCACCCGCTACCTCATCCACGCCGACGCCGTGATCCTCGCCGCCGGCGGGCACAACCGCATCTGGCGGCGCACCTCTTCCCGCCGCGACGAGAACACGGGCGACTCGTTCCGGCTCGCGGTCGACGCGGGAGCTCGCCTGCGCGACCCCGAGCTCGTGCAGTTCCACCCCTCCGGCATCATCGAGCCCGAGAACGCCGCCGGCACCCTCATCTCGGAGGCCGCCCGCGGGGAGGGCGGCATCCTGCGCAACGCGCTGGGCGAGCGGTTCATGGCGAAGTACGACCCCGAGCGGATGGAGCTGTCGACACGTGACCGCGTCGCGCTCGCGGCCTACACCGAGATCCAGGAAGGACGCGGCACCGAGAACGGCGGCGTCTGGCTCGACGTGTCGCACCTGCCACGCGAGACCATCATGACCCGGCTTCCACGGGTCTACCAGACGATGATGGAGCTGCAGATGCTCGACATCACCACCGATCCGATCGAGATCGCCCCGACCGCGCACTACTCGATGGGCGGCGTCTGGGTGCGGCCGGAAGACCACCGGACCGACGTCGAGGGCCTGTACGCGATCGGCGAGGCCTCGAGCGGACTGCATGGCGCGAACCGGCTCGGCGGCAACTCGCTGATCGAGCTGCTGGTGTACGGACGAATCGTCGGGCAGGCGGCCATGGCCCACGCGGCTGGGCTGGATGCGCAGCGTCGCTCCTCCGAAGCGGTGGCCGCGGCCAGGGCCGAGATCGACGACCTGCTCGCCGCGGACGGCCGAGAGAACGTGCGCGCGCTGCAACGGGCCACCCGCAACCTCATGACCGAGTACGCCGGTGTCGTGCGGTCGGAGGAGGGGCTGAACGCCGGACTCGCCGACCTCGACATGATCGAGGGGCGCATGGAGGACATCGGGATCCACCCCGACATCGCCGGATTCCAGGACCTCGCGCACGCCTTCGACCTCAAGGCATCGGCGCTTGCGGCCAGGGCCACGCTCGAGGCAGCACGCGAGCGTCGGGAGACACGCGGGTGCCACAACCGCAGCGACTTCCCCGACACCGATCCGACCCTGCAGGTGAACCTGGTGTGGTCGCCGACGTCAGGTGTCACGCGGGAGCAGATCCCGCCCGTCCCCGGCGAGATCGCCGAGCTCATGCGCGACGTCGACACCGAGGGCAAGCTCGTGGAGTGACGTGCCCTTCCCCGCCGGGCGCCCGCTGATCCGCTCCCGCTGCCCTGGGCTCGGGCCGCGCGCGGGGGTGACCAGGGGCGAGCGGGTCAGGGGGACTGCGGGTCCTCGGAGTCGATGACGCCGATGCCGACGGCCTCGTGGTCGGGCTCGGACTCCTGGCGCGGCGGAGCCTTGGGCTCCTCACCGGGATCCTTCTCCGTGCTCGGCTCCTCGAGCTCCTCGGTGCTCGGAACCTCCTCCGGGTCCGCGTCCTCCGTCGACGAGGCCTCGTCGGGCGTCGTGACCTTTCCTTCCGACGTGTCGGAGGAGGGCGTCGGCGTGGGAATCTGAGCCTCGGGCGTGCTGCCGTCCTGCTCGGGGGTCTCGGTCGGTTCGGGTGTGCTGTCGCTCATGTTCTTCCCTTCCTCGGAGTCGTGAGACCAGGATGCCCTGCCGCCGTCGGCCGTTGAAGGGGGTTGACGCGGCCGACGGGTTAACGCCGGTGAACCGGAGCGTGCGAAGCGGCGTAGCCTGGAGGGGTGACAGCGTACGTCTCGGCCTTCGACCTCTTCTCCATCGGAGTGGGACCATCGAGCTCCCATACGGTCGGACCGATGCGGGCGGCGCTCGACTTCGCGCACCGGCTCTCCGCAACAGGGGTCCTGCCGCAGGTGGCACGGGTCGGCAGCACCCTGTACGGATCGCTCGGTGCGACCGGGATCGGGCACGGGACCCCGGATGCCGTGGTCGCGGGGCTGCGGGGGCTCGCGCCGGAGACCTGCGATCCAGCGGAGGTGCGGTCGGCCTGGACGGACTTCCCCCCGGGCGGGATGCTGTCGATCGACGGGAGCCATGCGGTGCCGTTCGCGAAAGAGGACATCGTCTTCGCGCCGCGCACCCGCCTGCCAGGGCACCCGAACGCGATGACCCTCACCGCCTGGACCGAAGACGGCTCGGTCCTCATCGAGGAGACCTACTACTCGGTCGGCGGCGGCTTCATCCGCCGCGACGGCGAGGATGCGAAGCTCACCACCGCGGGCTTCCCCTACTGCTACGCCGACGCGGCGTCGCTGCTCGCCCTGTGCGACGAGCACGGACTCTCCATCGCCGAACTCGCCCGGCTCAACGAGACCTCCGTCCGCAGCGAAGAGGAGGTCGCCGCCGGGCTCGACGCGATCTGGGAGGCGATGTCCGGATGCGTGGACGCCGGGTTGCACGCCGAGGGCGTCCTTCCCGGGATCCTCAAGGTCAAGCGACGGGCGGGTGTGATCCGCGGGCAACTCGAAGAGGTCGAGGCCGACGGGCACCGCGAGCTGCCGGGCGAATGGCTGGGCGCCTTCGCTCTGGCCGTCAACGAGGAGAACGCCGCGGGTGGTCGCGTTGTCACGGCTCCGACCAATGGAGCTGCCGGGATCCTCCCCGCCGTCGCGATGTACTGGTGGCGCTTCCTGGCGGACTCCGGGCTCGGCGCGGGCAACGCCGTCACACCTTACGGCGAGCTCGTCGGCAGCGCCCTGCTCGGCTTCGACGCGACGTCTCCGCAGGGCGCCGTCGCGGAACCGGACGGCGTGGACGAAGCTCTGGTGGCCGAGGCCAACCGTCGTCGCGGCATCCGACGCTTCCTGCTCACGGCGACAGCACTCGGGTCGCTGTTCAAGGCCAACGCGTCGATCTCCGGGGCCGAGGGCGGATGCCAGGCCGAGGTCGGGTCGGCGTGCGCCATGGCAGCCGGCGGGCTCACCGCCGTGATGGGCGGCACGAATCGGCAGATCGAGAACGCCGCCGAGATCGCGATGGAGCACCATCTCGGGCTCACGTGCGATCCGATCGGCGGACTCGTGCAGATCCCGTGCATCGAACGCAACGCGATCGCCGCTTCGACCGCCGTGACCGCCGCACGTCTCGCGCTGCGCGGCGACGGGAGTCACTACGTGTCGCTGGACGCGGTCGTCGAGACGATGCGCCAGACCGGCCTGGACATGTCGACCAAGTACAAGGAGACGAGCGAAGGCGGGCTGGCGGTCAACGTCATCGAATGCTGACCGTGCTCCACAGCCTTCGTGTCGGTGACGGCGGGTAGCCTGCGACCAGGCGTCACGCGGAGGGGACATGATGGATGCGTTCTGGGACCCGACCTCGCGGCGTCGGCGGCAGCAGCCCGTGGTGTCGGTCCGTCCGAACGATGATGCCCCGACACCCGGGATCGACTGGCCCACGAACATCCCCGCGGTCGCCCAGGTTCTGCGTGAGGGCATCGACCTCGATCCCGGCGTCACGTTCCTCGTCGGGGAGAACGGCAGCGGCAAGTCCACCCTCGTCGAGGGGGTCGCGATCGCCTACGGGCTCTCTCCCGAGGGCGGTTCTCGCCAGGCGCGGCATCGCACACGCCGGACCGAGTCGCCCCTGTCCGACTGGCTTCGACTGCAGCGCGGCGTCGGGGCGAGCCGGTGGGGTTTCTTCCTCCGCGCCGAGACGATGCACTCGTTCTACACGTACCTCGAGGACAATCCTTCGACGCGCGGTGCCGACGTCCCGTTCCATGAGATGAGTCATGGCGAGTCCTTCCTCGCCCTGCTGGAGAGTCGATTCGATGAGCCCGGCTTCTACTGCCTCGACGAGCCGGAAGCCGCCCTGTCGTTCAACTCGACGCTGGCGCTCATCGCCGTGCTCCGGCGCATCGCCGACGACGGCGGACAGGTGCTGTGCGCGACGCACTCGCCGGTGCTGGCCGCTCTGCCCGGCGCGAAGATCCTCGAGGTGGGCGACTGGGGCATGCGGCCGGCCGAGTGGGGAGACCTCGAGATCGTGAACCACTGGCGCTCCTTCCTCGATCAGCCGGCCCGCTATCTGCGGCATCTGCTCGACTGATCCGGCCGCGTGAAGTCGTAGGCTGACGGGCATGACCGAGCACAGAACGCCGCGTCGACGAGGGCGCCCGCGGGGTGGATCCGACTCCCGTGCGCGCATCATCGGGGCTGCGGTCGACGACTTCGGGGAGAAGGGATACGACGGCGCGACCGTCCGCTCGATCGCGGCCCGCGCAGGGGTGGATTCCGCGCTGGTGCACCACTACTTCGGCACCAAGGCCGATCTGTTCGCCGAGGCCGTCGGCATCCCGCTGCGCCCCGACGTCGACGTGCCGAGGATCGTCGCCGGTCCCCGCGCAGAGGTGGGGGAGCGGCTGATCCGATACGTCCTCGAGAGCTTCGAGCAGCCGGAGATCCAGCGGCGAGGTGTCATGCTCATGCGCACCGCGATCGGGAGCCGGCTGACGACGCCGCTGCTGGCGGGCTTCCTCTCGCGTGAACTCGTGGGCCGGATCGCTGCGGCGCTGGGCGTCCCCGACGCGGAGCTTCGCGCCACGCTCGTGGCCTCGCAGGTCGCCGGACTGCTCCTCACGCGTTATGTGCTGAAACTCTCCCCGATAGCGACAGCCTCCATCGACGACCTCGTCGCCCGCGTCGGCCCCACCCTCCAGCGCTACCTCTTCGCCTGACCCCCCTCCTCCCTGCCCCTCCTCGCCCGTCCCGCCGCCCCTCCTCGCCCGCCCCTCCCGCCGCCTCGCCGTCGCAGGCCCTCCGCCTGCACAACTTCGGAGATCGACGGCGACACGCCGCGCCTGTACGGCTCCGCATCGGCGTGTCGGTTCAGGACTCCGAAGTTGTGCGGGCTGGGGTGCGGAGTGGGGTGCGGGCTGGGGTGCGGAGTGGGGGGCGGGAGGGGAAGGGCGGCTGTTGACGAGGGGGAGGGGGGAGGCGGATAATTCATCGCATGATGAATAACTCGGCGGTGGACATCACGCGGCTGCGGGTGGACCGCGGAGGCACGCGCGTGTTCGACGGTGTCGATCTCACCATCCCGCGCGGCCAGATCACTGGGCTCCTCGGCCCATCAGGGTGCGGCAAGACCACCCTGATGCGCGCGATCGTGGGTGTGCAGAAGATCTCCGCGGGCGAGGTGACTGTTCTGGGGCAGCCGGGTGGATCGCGGCAGCTGCGACATCGCGTCGCCTACGGCACGCAAGGCGCCGCGGTGTACGGAGATCTCAGTGTGCGGCAGAACCTCGCGTACTTCGCGGCTCTGCTCAAGGCTCCGAAGGCGGATGTCGACCGTGTCATCGCGGAGGTCGGGCTCGGTCCCCAGGCGGGGCAGCTGGTGGACTCGCTCAGCGGCGGTCAGGCCAGCCGGGTCTCGCTGGCGATGGCGCTGATCGGGTCGCCGGAGCTCGTGGTGCTGGACGAACCGACGGTCGGGCTCGACCCGGTCCTGCGGGTCGAGCTGTGGGAGCTCTTCCGAGGTCTCGCCGACCGAGGAGTCACCATGCTCGTGTCGAGTCACGTCATGGATGAGGCACTGCGGTGCGATCGGCTGCTGCTCCTTCGGGAAGGGCGCATCATCGCCGACACCACACCGGCGGCCCTCCTGGACGACACGGGCACCGCCGATCCCGAGGCCGCCTTCCTCGCCCTGATCGAGCGCGATCGAGCCGCCGAGCGCCCTGAGGACGGCCCGACACGGCGATCGAGACGTGAGACGCGCGGTCACGGAGGTCAGCGATGAACGGCCGTCGGATGCTCGCGACGGCGGGGCGCGTCCTCGCTCAGCTGCGGCACGATCCGCGCTCGATCGCCCTCATGCTCGTGGCGCCGAGTCTGCTCGTCGGTCTGTTCGCGTGGCTGTTCAGCGATCAGGAGGGTGTCTTCGATCGCTTCGGAGGCGCCATCCTGGCGTTGTTCCCGTTCATCGTGATGTTCCTGATCACCTCGATCACCACCTTGCGAGAGCGCCGTTCCGGCACTCTCGAGCGCCTCATGACGACGCCGCTGGAGAAGGCCGACTTCATCCTCGGCTATGCCCTCGCGTTCGGAGTCATGGCGCTGCTGCAGGCGGTCATCACGGTGTCGTTCGCGGTCGGCGTGTGCGGCCTGGGCGTCGAGGGGCCGCTGTGGCAGCTGGGGCTCGTCGCGATCGTCGATGCGCTTCTGGGCACGGCGCTGGGCCTGCTGGCGAGCGCGTTCGCGCAGACGGAGTTCCAGGCGGTGCAGTTCATGCCGCTGCTGGTCTTCCCGCAGATCATCCTCGGCGGACTGTTCATGCCCCGCGATCAGATGCCCGATGTGCTGTACGCCATCTCGGACTGGCTGCCGCTGAGCTACGCGATCGACACAATCAACGCCGTCACGGCGGGGGAGGAGGGATGGGACGTATTCGGTCCGCTCCTGATCGTCGTGGCCTTCGCCGTCGGCGCTCTGGTGCTGGCATCCCTCACCCTGCGGCGTCGCACGCGCTGAGGTGAGGTGGGACGCGCCTCAGCGCGCCGGGCGATTCTTCGTGTGCTTGGTCGGCACAGCGGCCCAGGGGTCCTCCGGCCACGGATGTCTCGGGTAGCGTCCGCGCATCTCGGCGCGCACCTGGCCATACGGCCCGGACCAGAACGAGGCGAGGTCGTCGGTGACGGCGAGGGGGCGACCCGCGGGGGACAGCAGGTGGAAAAGCACCGGCACCCGTCCGTCGACCAGGCGGGGTGTGTCCGCCCACCCGAAGCACTCCTGCAGCTTGACCGCGACGACCGGTCGTGCGGTCTCGTCGTCGGGGTCGGGGTAGGCGATGCGGATGCGGGATCCGCTGGGAACCTCGAGGCGCTCCGGCACCAGTTCGTCGAAGCGCGTCGCCTCGGGCCACGGCAGCAGACGGCGCAGCGCCGAGGTCAGCTCCAGGCGTCCCGCGGGAGAGCCGGAGGCGAGCGCGTCGAGCTCCGGCGCGAGCCACTCGTCGAGAGCCCCCACCAGACCGGCATCGGAGACGTCTGGCCAGGGTGCACCCAGCTCGCGGCGCAGCAGCGACATCCGGCGGCGCAACGCGCGCGCGCCATCGGACCAGGTGAACACGCCGAGTCCGTCGCGGTGGAGTGCTCGGCGGACCGCATCCCTCCCCTCCTGGATCGATGCGCGAACCGGCACCGCGGTGCGCAGGATCGCTCCGATGCGTCGCTCGCGCCGTGCCTGCACGCGACCTCCGACGAACTGCGCCTCGACACGGTCGGTCATCAGGTGGCTCGCCGCCTGCTCCATCCGGTCTTCCGTCAGCAACGCGGCGGAGCGGATCATCGCTCCGGATCCGGCTGTGGTCCGCGAGGGGGCTCGCGCGACGTCGGCGACCGCGAGCCATTCGACCGCGGCCAACGGACCGCGCACCGCGGCCCTCGTCCCGGACGCCAGTAGGAACGTCGCTCCTTCTGCGGTGCGCTCGACGCGGTGGGCGATGCGCTCGGGGAAAGCGAGGGCGATCACGAGCCCGACGCCGTCGAGATCGGAGTCGACGCCCGGGGTCGGTGCGACCATGCGCTCGAGGCGGCGGACGTCGTCCCGCCATCGGCGGGCGTCGGGGGCTCTTCCGCCTCGCAGGGTGACCAGCGCCCGGGCGGTGTCGGCGTCGGCGATCCTCAGGTCGCCGCCGAGCAGCGCGACGACCTCGGCCGCGAGTCGGTTCCCGACCATCCGGCTGCCGTCCCGCAGAGCCCGGGCGAGGCGCGGGTCCGTCGGGATGCGTGCGAGGGCGCGGCCCTCCGGCGTCGCGCGGCCTCGATCGTCGATCGCCCCGAGGCCGCGCAGCACGGCGGTGGCGTCCGCGAGGTTCTCGGCGGGCAGTGGGTCGATCATCCGAAGGCCGGCCCCGCCGGGAGCACCCCAGCAGGCGAGCAGCAGAGCGGCGTCGGCGAGGTCGACGACGGCGATCTCCGGCGCAGGTCGCGCCGGAGCCGCCGCGTATGTGCTCTGATCCACGCAGCGGATCACGGTGCCGGGACCCTGGCGGGTGGCGCGCCCGGCACGCTGTACGCAGGAGGAGCGCGAGGCTGCGGTGGTGACCAGTCCTGTCATGCCGCGGGCAGCGTCGCGCTGCGGCTGTCGCGACAGGCAGCTGTCCACGACGAGACGGACCCCGGGGACGGTGAGCGAGGACTCCGCGAGGGAGGTCGTGACGATGATGCGGGGCAGATCTCCAGCCGTGCGGCCCCGGATCACCGCGTCCTGTTCGGGTGGGGGAATCCGGCCGTGCAGCTCCCGCACGTCGAAGGCGCTGCTCGCGGCGCGGATGCGTCCGGCGATCTCCGACACCTCACGGACGCCCGGCGCGAAGACCAGCACGTCCGCTGCCGTGTCATGACGGACCAGCTCCGCGGCGGCCGCGGTCGCGATGCCGGCGACGTGGTCGAGGAAGCCCCAGGTGACACCGCGTTCGTCCAGACGCGGCACGGGACTCGGCGCCCAACGCTCGGTGAGCGGGAAGGCGGGAACGGCATGATCGACGATCGGTGCGGGGCGGTCGTCGGTGCCGATGACGGCGGCGAGGCGCGCGGCGTCCACCGTGGCCGACATGGTGACCAGCACCAGGTCGTCCCGCAGTTCGCGCACCTCGGAGAGCAGTCCGATCAGGAGGTCCGTCTCGAGGGCGCGCTCATGCACCTCATCGAGGATCACGGCATCGACGCCCACGAGACCCGGGTCGTCGAGCATCCGTCGAAGGAGCACGCCGGCCGTGACGAACTCGACCCGCGTCTCCGGTCGCGTCGAGCGCTCGCCGCGGACCGTGAATCCTACGCGCGTGCCCAGGGGGGAGCCGTCGAGGTGGGCGAGTCGTCGAGCAGCCGCGCGTGCGGCGACGCGGCGCGGCTGGGTGACGATGACACGACCCGCGCCACGGGAGGCGATCAGGGGTGGCACGAGTGTCGTCTTCCCGGTTCCCGGTGGGGCGGTCACGACCACGGATCCGCTCTCGTCGAGCGCTGCGGAGAGTTCGTCGAGGGCTGCCGCGAACGAGAGGTCGGCGCCGATGGCGTCGAGGTCGAAGGCGGCGGGCGTCACCCGTCCAGTCTGCCCGCTCTCCGGATCGTTGGACTGAAGCGGACGTTTCGGGCGGTGGGATGCCGGCTTCCGGGGTGGGTCGGGTGGTACGCACGGATGCCGCGACCGATTCGGTCGCGGCATCCGGTCATGCAGTGTGTCTGCTGAGCTGTGTCGACTACTCGGCGGCGGGTGTCGGCGCCGTCGATGGCGGTGGCGTGGGTGTGGTCGCCGGGCGCTCCGCCTGTGCGGTGACGGTGGATGCCGCGGCGACGCCCTCTCCGATGCCGCGTCCGACGGCCTGTCCCTGGATGATGCCGGCGAGGTCGAGACCCGTGGCCGAGTGGACGCTGTCGAACACCGAGCGCAGTGCCTTCGCGTTGTCGGCGCCGACGACGTTCGAGGCGCCGTCCTCCCCGGAGCTGCCGATGATCGAGACGTTGCCGATCGCGGCGTAGCCCTTGGAGAACTCGGCCATGATCGACGGCAGGACCTCGAGCACGCGCTGCGACAGGAACGCATCCTGGTTCGAGGCGATGGCCTTCGCCTCTGCTTCGAGCGCGGCAGCGCGGGCGTCACCCTCGGCGCGGATCGCGTCTGCTTCCGCGCTCGCGCGCAGGCGGCGGGCTTCTGCCTCCGCCTCAGCCTGGGCGCGGAGGGCGTTCGCTTCACCGCTGGCCTTGGCGATCGCCGCGGCGGCTTCACCCTCGGCGCGGGCCTTGTCGGCCTGTGCCTGCTGCTCGGCGATGCGGGTGCGGGCCTCTGCCTGCTTGACCTGCTCGATCGCGGCGGCTTCGGCCGCTCGTTCGCGCGTGTAGAGCTCGGCCTGAGCGCGGGTCTCCGCCTCATAGCGCTGGGCATCGGCGACGCGCTTGACGTCGGCATCGAGCTGAGCCTGCTTGTTCTCGGCCTGCTGCTGCAGCACGGCCTGCTCGGCCTGAGCACGGGCCAGGGCTTCGGCCTGCTCGGCCTCGGCACGCGCGCGGCCGATGCCGGAGTCGGCGTTGGCCGTGTTCGTGTCGAGCGCGGTCTGCTCGATCAGGTTGGCTTCCTGGTTGGCGATGTTCTTCTGGTTGATCGCGCGGTCGGCGTTCGTCTGCGAGATCTCGGCGGCCTGTCGCTTCGCCTGGATCTCGGGCGCACCGAGGGACTGGATGTAGCCGACCTTGTCGGTGATCCCCTTGATCTGGAAGGAGTCGAGGATCAGGCCCTGCTCGGCGAGCTCCTGCGACACATCGGCGGCGATCTGGTCCGAGAACTTCTTCCGTTCCCGCATCAGCTCGACCACGGAGAGCGTCGCCACGATGCCGCGGAGCGCACCTTCGAGCTGCTCGGTCGTGAACTGCTCGATCGCCTTGTCCTGCGAGGCGAATCGCTCGGCCGCGCGGCGGACGTACAGCGGGTCGGAGCCGATCTTCACGATCGCGACGCCGTCGACGTTCAGCGTCACGCTGTCGAGCGACTGCGCTTCGGCGTTGAGGGAGACCTGGCGTGAGCGCAGGGAGATGATCTCGTGCCGCTGCGTGATCGGGTTGACCAGCGACTTGCCGTTCACGATCACCGTGACGGGAGACTCCGCCATCTCGGAACTGGTCGTGCCGTCGGCGGCGATGACCGCGCGCTGGATCTTCTGCTTGCGGCCCGAGATGACGAGTGCCTCGTCCGCACGAGCGACCTTGATCCAGCTGCGTGCGAACAGCAGCAGGATCAGCAGCAGGACGACCGCGACGACGACCGCGATCCCGACGATGATGAGGATGCCGACGATTCCGGCGATCTCCATGGATGACCTCCCTGGTTCGCCCCCCCGAGGGGGCGGTCCGATGTGCCCGCATCCGTTGCGGGCATCCGTGATCCACCCTGCCAGAAAAGCCGATCGGGAGACGGCGCCGACGGCGTTCGCCTCACGGAATGTGAGCAACTCGCGCTGATCCCGCTGTGAGGAGGAAGCGCGGGGGTCAACGGGCGCGGAGCTTCTCCGCGAGATCGCGAAGGGTGCGCAGCTCGTCGTCGTCCAGGCGCGACATGCGGTCGGCGATCGAGCGCCCGTGCACGGTGGCGAGCGAGCGGAAAGCGCGCGCACCCTCGTCCGTCGCGCGGATCAACGCACCTCGGCCGTCGTCGGGGTCGGCGCACTTGGCGACGAGTCCGCGAGTGACCATGCGATCGACGAGTCGCGAGACGCTGGGCTGACTGATCAGCATGTTCGCTGTGATGTCGCGCAGCCGGGCGGTCATGTCCGGGGACCGGGTGACCGTCAGCAGCACGTCGTACTCGGCCTGGGTGACGTCGCTGTGATCGAAGTCGGCCATCATCTCGGTGAACAGCTCGTGCTGCGCCCGGAAAAGGCTCTCCCAGGCCTCCAGGGCGAGCTTGCGATCGGTCATCCTCACAGAATAGTGCGAACAGTAAAGGGCCGGTCGGAGAGGCTCCCGACCGGCCCTTGTCCCTTGCACCAAGAGTGTCCTGCAATCACATGCGGTGGATGCCACAGCAAACATTCACCGTGCGATCACTGTATAACGGCGAGGTAACGAATGCAACGGTTTGATCACGGAAATTCCTGCTGTCCTGTGTGCCCGTGCCGCGACGCCCGCGCCCGAACTGTGGGAGCCGCCTCGCCTCGGTGACAACCACGGCTATCGAGACCTCGCAACCGAGCACCCGGAGTAGCTGGCGCAGAGGAAGGAGTTGTTTGCGATCGCGAGCGGCACGAAACGACGTGCTCCCGGTGGGCGGCGGGCTCTGGATCCCCGCTCTGCATCCCGAACATCGACTGAACACGCCGTACTCCGACGGATGCGACCGCCACTGCTTCCCGGTAGTTCTCATCGGCATGCCCGGACTCGACCAACGATCTCGCCGCAGGGAATGCCGCCCAGCGCGCCTCCGTTCAGACGAGTGGTGACACGGTGTCACTACCGGGAGAACCGCCCGGTCCGCAGACTCGATGGATGAAAGCCTTGGATCTGGTGCTCAACGCAGTCATCCTCCTGTCCGCGACCGTCTTCTTCGCGTATCTCGGTCTGCTCTACGACTTCGGCCTCTTCACCACTCTTCCGGGATGGATCACCCGCCCGTTCCTGGCTCTTCCGGTACTGCAGTACGTCGCCCTGGCTGTGGTCATCGGCGCAATGCTCGCGAAGATTCCCGTCAGGAAAGCGATCCGTCGAAAACACCCTCGGGAGGAACCTTGGTGACCGACAGCGAGAGACCGACCGATACACAGGCGATCCCTCGGATGCGGAGGATGGTGGTCGGTTCCGCCATCCTCGCGATCGCCCCGCTGTCGGTGATCGGCGTCGCCCTCACCAGCACGTCCTGGTGGGAGGCGCTGTTCGTCGGACTCACACTGGCGTTCGCGACGACGCTGTTGAAGGAGTGGCGTCTCGACGGGTACCCTCCCCGCGCCGTCTTCCTCTTCCTCTTCACCGGAGCGGCGTATCTCTACGGGGCTTTCATGGCGAACAGTCCGATCAGCTTCATGCCGTTCGCCGTCGTGGGTGCCCTGCTCGTCATGAAGGTCCGCAGGCACCGCCTGATCGCCTCGCTCTTCCTGGCGCTGGTCGTAGCGGGGGTCGGCGCGGTGTCGTTGCTGACGCATGTGGCGACGCTCCCTCTCGTCATCCAGTTCGTCGTCGTGCCGGCGGCCGGGACGCTCTACGTCCTCGCAGTCGTTTTCGTAGGCGAGCTCGCCTGGGAGCTCGTGCGCGAGGCCGAGCGCGCCAAGGTGATCGACCTGGAGCTTGCTGTGGCGGAGGAGCGGGTGCGCTTCGCGGGCGACCTGCACGATATCCAGGGGCAGTCGCTGCATGTCATCAAACTCAAGGCGATGCTGGCCCATCGACTCCTGGAAGACGATCCGCACCGCGCGGCAGGAGAGCTCGCCGAGATCCGTCAGCTCGTCGACGATACCGTCGCGAAGACGCGGGAGCTCACCTATGCCCGGTACGAGATCGACCTCGTCGCCGAGCTCGAGAACACCCGGGCGCTCGCCGAGGCATCGGGGATGAGCGTGTCGATCCGCACCGAACTCGACCGCTCCGCCCGCCCCCACCCGCTCCTGGCTCACACGCTCCGCGAGGCCACGGCCAACCTCTTGCGACACGCAGAGCCGTCGTGGGTGACCATCACCGCCAGCGCCGTCGAGGTCGAGATCACGAATGACGGCGTTCCCCCCGCGGGCGAGATCCGTCCCCGAGGACTCGCGCGACTCGAACGGCGGATCCACGCCGTCGGCGGCGAGCTCGACTTCTCGCGGCGCGTCGACGCCTTCTCCGTCCGTGCGCGAATTCCCGCGCACGACGGGACCGCGTCGACTGCGCGCGATGGTCAAGATGGAGAACGATGAGTAGCGGCGACAGCATTCGGGTCGTCCTCGCCGATGACGAGCAGCTTCTGCGATACACGCTGGGCGCACTCCTGACGCTCGACGGTGCGATCGCCATCGTCGGTCAGGCGTCGGACGGTGCGGAGGCGGTGACCGTGACCCTCCGCGAGCGGCCCGACGTGCTGGTGATCGATCTCGAGATGCCCGGCACCGACGGTCTGCACGCCGTCGAATCGATCCGCCGGCAGGTGCCGGAACAGAAGATCCTGATGCTGACCCGACACGCGCGGCCCGGGGTGCTTCGGCGAGCGCTGAAAGCGGGGGTGCGGGGCTTCATGAGCAAGGCTGCGGATCCCGAGCTCATCGGTGAGGTCATCCGTCGGTTGCACGAGGGCGGCCGGTGGGTCGACCACGACATCCTCGAGGCATCCATGATCGACGATTCGCCGCTCTCGGATCGGGAGCTCGATGTGCTCCGGGAGACGCTGGAAGGGTACTCGGTGAAGGAGATCGCTGCGAGGCTGCATCTGGCTGGTGGCACGGTGCGCAACTACCTGTCGAGCGCGATGCAGAAGACCCACTCGTCGACGCGACAGGACGCCGCACGTCACGCCCGGTCGCGCGGCTGGCTGTGAGAAGGCATGTGACGCCGTGTCACTCATCCTGGTGACACCAGCCCACTACTGCGCACCGAGCATCCGGAGTCCACTGGATGCATGACAACTCCAGTGCCCATCAAGAATCAGCCCCAGCGCGTGCGCCTCTGGCGACGCCCCTTCCGGGTGGTGCGTGAGAATCTGCGTGCCTACCTCATTCTCAACGCGGCCGCATACGGACTGGCCGTCGTCGGGCTCGTCCTCGGACTGATCTTCCCGGATCTCGTCGCACAGGAAGCCGCCGGCCTGGAAGCGGACGGAACCGGCGAGCTGGTCCGCACGCTCGTCGCGACCCCTGCGCTGTTCGCGCTGGCGATCCTCGGCGTGAACCTGTTCAACCTCACCGCCTTGACCATCGTGCTGCCCTCGCTCATCGTGCCGTTCGCGGGGCTTGCCCTCTTCGGCTACTGGGCTGTGACGACCGGGATCACCATCGCCCCCCAATCGGAGGGCGAATGGATCCTCTTCATCCCGCACTCCCTCACCCTCGTGATCGAGCTGCAGGCGTACATCCTGTTCCTGCTCGGCGCCTTCCTGATCGGCAAGTACTGGCTCCTCCCGCGCACTGCCGGGGCACAGACCCGACGCCGAGGGTACCTGCGGGGCCTCCAGAAGCTTGGACTCCTCGCGCTCCCTGCGCTCGTGCTCCTCATCATCGGTGCCCTCTGGGAGGCGTACTCTCTCAGCTTCCTGCTTGGTGGATTCGCGTAGTTCGAGCCCGGAATCGGGTGCGCCTGCGTCGGAGCCCGTCGCTTTCGACGCAGGTCATCGACGTCTTCGTCGGTTTCGTCGCGGACTTCTCGGAGATGCTCACCAGCGAGGTCGCTCGACCGTCTCGCCGTCGCGGTATCTGGACTGCCTGGTCCGTAAGCGGGATAATGATCGGTATGTCCGCATCGCAGACCAAGCCGGGGAGACCCCGCGAGTTCGATCCCGACGACGCCCTCGAACAAGCCATGAGAGTGTTCTGGGCCAAGGGATACGAAGGTGCGAGTCTGACCGACCTGACCGAGGCGATGGGCATCACTCGCAGCAGCATGTACGCAGCGTTCGGGAACAAGGATGAGTTGTTCCAGCGAGTGGTCGAGCGGTACACGGAGGGCCCAGCGTCCTACGGATTTCGCGCCCTGTCGGAGCCGACCGCACGCGAAGTGGCCCAGTCGATTCTTCGCGGTGCAGCAGCAGCCAGCACGAGCCGTGAGACGCCGCACGGATGCCTCGGCGTCCAGGCTGCGCTATCCGTCGGAAACAACGGGCTCGCAGCCCAGAAGGTCCTCATCGACTGGCGCCAGGATGGAACTGCGCGCCTCGAGGCCCGGTTCCTGCGTGCCAGGGCCGAGGGCGATCTACCGGAGACCGAGGATCCGCGCACGCTGGCGACCTACATCACGACGGTCGCATACGGCATCGCTGTTCAGGCCGCGACCGGAAAGAGCGAGGCGGAACTGCGCCCGGTTGCCGATATGGCGATGAACGCGGCATCCTGGTCCCACGACTGAGGCTTCGAACTCCGCGATCGTCTCATCGCCGGGGTGTTCACTGTCGCCGCCCGCTGCGAGCGGCTTCCTCCACTCGCGCGACGAGGTGACTGTTGTGCAGCGCGTGAGCGAAGCCCGGCGTCGTAAAGCTGTTCTCGTCGATGTCTCGTGCAAGACTCGCGTACACCTCTCCCACGTTGATCGCAGCACCCGCCCAGAATTCCGCAGCGGTGGGTCCCACGCCGGACGAGACCGGCGCGTCGGGCGCGGCGAAGTCGACGCTCGCCGAGAGGGTGAGATCACCGACCTGGACGCCGCCGGGGTGGTTGCCCTCGAGCTTCACCCATCCTTCTGCGCCGCGCACCTCCAGCGTGAATCGGGAGTCCTCCATCGGGACCCCCGCGAGCACCTGAACCGACACGGGGGCACCTGAGCTCGTCTTGGCGATCAGGTCGATGTGATCGTCGACCTCGCGTTCCGACGTCTCACCGGAATCGGTGAGCACCACCTGCGGCCAGAGTCTCTCGGTCCTCGCGTCCACTTCGGTGATCTGCCCGAGGACGGTCTCGATGACGTCCAGCACGTGCGCGGTTGTGATCGTGAGGAAACTGGCCCCCGACTCTTGCTTGTTGAAGTAGTCGTAGGCCGAGATGGATTCCGGGCCGTAGCCGAACGTCGTCGCGTGAACCCGGGCGGAGAGCACGCGCCCGATGGCCCCGTCGGCGATGATCTCCGCCGCGCGTCGCACCGCGGGGTTGAGACTGCCCTGCAGGCCGATCGCCGTGTGCTGAGAACCCACGGCCTCGGCGATCTCTTCCGTCTCACCGAGATTCGCGCCGAGGGGAGATTCCGAGTAGACAGCCTTTCCCGCGGTGAGCGCCGCTACCACGAGGTCTCGGTGGGCCGGCACTTTCACGGCGACCGTGACGAGGTCGATGTCGGGGTCGGCGATGAGGGCGTAGGGATCAGCGAACCACCGCCGTGCCCCGAATGCCTCCGCGGCCCGCTTCGCCGATTCCTCTCGTCTTGTCGCGACGGCCTCCAGCACGAACCGCGGCTGGGCCGCGATCGCGGGTATGTGCGACGCTCCTGCCCAGCTCGCTGCGGTGTCGGCGCCGATGATTCCGACTCGGATGGGGTTGTCCTTCATGATTTTCCAATCGATGCGTGATCAGGGTGATGTGTCGTTCAGTTCAAGAGACGCTGAGTCGGCTCGGACGGCGGGCACGGATCGCCGCTCGCCCCCACCGGCCAGCTGCGGCGGGTCGACCGTCAGCGATCGATCGCGGCCATGTCGGCCGCCGAATGGCGCTCGCCGTCGGGTCGGGGGAGCGCGTCGAGCCGGGTGAGCTGCCCAGGCGAGAGCTCGAGGACATCTGCGGCGAGGTTCTCTTCGAGGCGAGTGATCCTGGTGGTGCCCGGAATCGGTGCGATCATCGGTCCGCGGGCCAGCAGCCAGGCGAGTGCCACCTGAGCCGGAGTCGCGTCGGATTCGCGCGCGACCGCTTGCACCTCATCGACGATCGCGAGGTTCCTCTGCAGGTTGTCGCCGCTGAAACGGGGGTTGCTTCGGCGCCAGTCGTCAGGTGCCAGGCCATCGAGCGTGCGGATGCCGCCGGCCAGAAAGCCGTGGCCGAGGGGGGAGTAGGGGACGAGTCCCGCGCCCAGCTCCGTGAGAGTGGGCAGCAGTTCCTCCTCCACGCCTCTCGTCCAGAGCGAGTACTCGGTCTGCACGGCGGTCACCGGGTGCACGGCATGCGCCCGACGAACCGTGTCGGCCCTGGCCTCCGAGAGACCGAGATGGCGGACCTTACCTTCCGAGACGAGCTCTGACAGCGCGCCGAACGTCTCCTCGATGGGCGTGTTCGGGTCAACGCGGTGCTGGTAATACAGGTCGATGACGTCCGTGCGCAGCCGGCGCAGCGAGTTTTCCACGGCGAGCCGAACATTCTGTGGCGAGCTGTCGGGAGCCGGTCGGCCCGTGTGCGAGATGAGGCCGAACTTGGTCGCGATCACGGCGCGATCGCGGCGTCCCTGCAGAGCTTTGCCGAGCAGTTCCTCGTTGGTGAAGGGGCCGCAGACCTCAGCGGTGTCGAACATGGTCACGCCGAGGTCCATTGCGCGGTGGATGGTGCGCACATGATCGGCTTCCGGGCCCCCTGCACCCGTGTAGAAGGCCGACATGCCCATCACACCCAGGCCCAGCCGAGGTACTTCGAGTGTCCCGAGGTGCGCTGTCTTCATTCGTCCGTCCGTCCGTGTCTCGACGTGATCCCCGACCCGCCGCTATTCTGTATTGAATAGTACACAATTATGCGGGCGGTGAGTCGTCCGCATCTCGGGGAGCACGAGCCGGAGGGTGGTGACGCTTGTCACAAGAAGTGGTGATGTCCGCCACTGTCGGGTGGGCGGTCGACTCCGGAGGCTGGAATCATGAAGTCACTTGATGTCTTGCTGAACGTGGTGATCGTGCTGGCGATCACGGTGCTTTCCTCGTATGCGGCCTTCTCCTATTACGGCATCGGACTGCTGGCCTCGCTTCCTGGGGGAGTGACGGGCTTCTTCCTCGATAACGGCGCGATCCAGTACGTGGCGCTCGTGATCCTGGTCGCAGCCGTGGTCGGCAAGATCGCCGTGGGCCGGGCACTGAGGAGACGGGCACGAAGCGAGACATGACGACCGACGAGCAGATCGCCACCGAAGACCCGATGGCATCGCGAATGCGACGGCAGGCGATGGTGACTGCCGTGCTGACCATCGCGCCGCTGACCTTGCTCGGAGTCGCGTTGACCACCAGAAGCTGGGGGGAAGGGCTCCTCGCCGCCGTGTGCCTCCTGCTCACGCTCGGAGTGCTGCGCGAGTGGGACCTCGACGGTTACCCTCCCCGGTCCGTGTTCGCAATCGTCGTGACCGCTACGGCGTGGCTCGCCGGCGCCGCGCTGATGACGAGTCCGTTGAGCTTCTTGCCGCTCGCCCTGGTCGGCTCCCTGATGATCGTGCGCGTCCGTCGACGAGTCCTGTGGGTGCTGATCTTCGCGCTCGCGGTGGCCTCGCTGGGTGCGGTCGCGTTTATCCTCCGCCCCATCACCGCTGAGCGTGCAGCCACCTATCTTCTGTTGCCGTTCCTCGGTGTTCTCTTCGCTGCCGCGGTGATCGGCGTCAGCGAACGGGCATGGTCGATCGCGCGACGTTTCGAGCGTATGAGACAGATGGAGACACAACTGGCGGTGGGACGGGAGAGGGCCAGGTTCATCAACGACCTGCACGACATCCAGGGCCAGTCCCTCCACGTGATCAAACTGAAGTCCGCGGTCGCGCACGGGATGGTGCGGGACGACCCGGAACGCGCGGAGTCCGAGATGCTCGAGATTCAGCGCTTGGCTCGCGAAACCATCTCGCAGACCCGCGCCATGACAGTCGACCGCTACGAGCTCAACCTCGCGGTGGAGTTCGAGAACGCGAAGCGCCTCTGCGAGTCGGCAGGCATCGCGGTGCACGCACACGTCGATCTGGCGGAGGGCGTTGTGCCGCAGTTGACCCTCGCCCATGTGCTGCGCGAAGCGACCACCAACCTGCTACGCCATGCGCAACCTACTGTCGTGAGCATCAGAGCATCCTCGCGGATGGTGGAGGTGGCGAACGACGGCGTCGCTGAGAGCCGAACCGACCCGGAGCGCGGGCTCGCGCGCCTGCGAGAGCGAGTGGGGGGCGCGGGGGGCGTGATGACGGTGACGCGCGAGCCCGACCGGTTCGTCGTTCGCGCGGAATTCTCCCCCTTGCCTCTCGACCGGGCGAGATCGTGACGACCGACGATGTCATCCGCGTTGTCCTCGTGGATGACGAGCATCTACTACGCTCGGCTCTCGCGACGTTGCTCCCATCGGACGGAACGATCGAAATCGTCGCAGAGGCCGCAGACGGCGCGGCAGCCGTAGCGGCCACGCTTCGATCCACCCCCGACGTCGTCGTCATCGACCTGGAGATGCCGACGATGGACGGGCTCGAAGCCGTCACACGCATCAAGCAGCAGATACCCGGCCAGCCTGTGCTGATGCTCACACGGCATGCCCGCCCAGGAGTGCTGCGGCGTGCGCTCGAACTCGGCGTGCGCGGCTTCCTCAGCAAGAACGCCGAGCCGGAGGAGATCGCGGCTGTCATCCGCGAGATATCCGCGGGAGGGCGTTGGATCGGACGCGACGTCCTAGAGCTCTCCGTCGTCGACGACTCTCCCTTGACCGACCGCGAGAGAGACGTCCTGCACGCGGCCTACGGCGGACACTCGGTCAAAGAGATCGCTCGCAGGCTTCATCTCGCACCGGGGACCGTGCGGAACTACCTGTCGAGCGCGATGCAGAAAACGGGCTCCTCCACCCGCTATCACGCGGCCCACGTGGCAGCCGAGCGCGGCTGGCTCTGAGCTCCGAACAGACCCGTTCCGCGGACCGCACGACCTCGTGACATCTGACACTACTGCCGCTGCACGGACCCACGGAGTCTGGTTACATGCATCTCACCGACGACGAGGGCGCGTCCGCCCGCACCGACAATGCCCCTCAACGCGGACGAGCCGTCCGGCCCGGCGTGGAGTACCACCGCACTCTGGCCGGCGACAAGCGTCGGGTCGGCCGGGGCATCCTCGCTATCGTGCTGCTCCTCGGCGGAATGTGGGCTGGCATCCTCGGATCGGTCCTCCTCGCGCGGCTGTTCGACCAGGCTGTGGGCATACCTCCGGTGGCGGAGGGTCGAGGAGGACTCACCCCGTCGATGCACATCTTGGGTATGTTCGCGAACGCCTTGCTCATCCCGCTGAGCATGCTCATCCAGCGCTGGCTCTACGGGGTGCCCTTCGCGTCCTTCTATTCGGTCTTCTCCCGCTTCCGGTTCGCCCTTTTCGCGCGGGCCCTGTTCGTCATCCTGCCCGTCTTCATCGTCATGAATGTCGTCGGCAGTTTCCTGCTCCCGACAGAGTCTGTGGCGTGGGTCCAGAGCGAGGCGCTCTGGATGCTCGCCGGAACGCTCCTCCTGGTGCCGTTGCAGGCAACGGGTGAGGAATTCGGTTTGCGGGGACTCGTGTTCCGAGTTGCAGGCAGTTGGGGGCGCGGCCCGCGCACCTCCCTCGTTCTGGGCATCGCAGTCACGGGCTTTGCTTTCGCGGCTCTCCACTTGGCGATGGACCCGTGGCTATGGGTCTGGTACTTCCTGCTGGCGATCACGACGTGCCTGATCACCTGGCGCTCGGGCGGAATCGAGATCGCCATCGTTCTCCACGTGGCTTTCAACACGCTCAACTACGTCTTCGCCGTCGGCACGAGCGGGGACCTCAGCGGCGCGAGTGACCGTTCAGGGGGCAACTCGACGATCGCCGTCAGCTTCATCCTTCCGGCCCTCATCTTCATCGCGGCCACCATCGTGGTGTGGTTCCGGACCAGGGGCACCGGCCCAATCACGACCCCACCTGTGGACTGGCGGCCCGACGATTGGCAGAGCTTGCACGGTATCGCAGACGGCCGCACGAGTCGGCCGAGCTGATCTACGGCCCGGCAGCCGGACCGCGGTCAGGTTTCAGAGGATGGATTGGGGTCGGGCTAGGCGTTGGCGATGACCGGTTTCAGCGGCCCGTGTTATCGCATCGAGCACCCGGTGGTGGTCGAGTGCCACCGTGAAGTCCGGTGCATTGGTGGTTCCATCGCGGAGGTCGGCGGCGAACTGGGCGTAGAGGCGGGCGACCCCTGCAGCTGGTGCGTCGAGTTGCCGGTCGGGAGTTGCATAGGCGGGCGGTACCCGCAGTACTTGGACAGGCTCATCGCCGCGGCGAAGCGTGATGGTGAAGTCGGTGAAATGGATGTAGCCCGACGGTGACTCCACACGCAGACTGCCCTCGGTGCCGTGGATCTCCCATGCTGTCGCGGTGCCGGCAGGGCGCCCGACGCTGTAGTGCAGCGAAGTGACGGTCCCGCCTTCGAGGACACCCGCGACGACGATCTCGTCTGGCGCGTCCTTCGGCAGCGATGAGCCATCCGAGAGGCGGATGCCGTCGCCGCGCTGGTTGGCGACGACGGCGGAAGTGTTCTCGAACCTGCCGAGCACGCGCGAGAGGGGTTCCAGCCCGTGGCCGAGCATGATGCTCAGCAGCGTGGCGCCATTCTCCGCCCGCGCCATGTACTCGAGCGGCGGGTCGTATCGGCCGACCCACATGTCGTCGGACACGTGCGCTCGGACGCTGGTGCTGAGCGGCTTGCCGATCACGCCTTGCGCGATCAGGTCGCGAAGGAAGAGGATCGGCGGGTGCAGGCCGCCTTGCAACCCGGCAACGGTCCGCAGCTGTCGTTCGCGTGCGAGTCCCTCCAGCTCTTCGGCTTCCGAGAGGTTTCTTGCGAGCGGCCATTCGCTGTAGACCATCTTGCCCGCGGCCAGTGCGTCGGAGACGATCTGCTTGTGCTCGGGTACCTTGACCGCAACCACCACCAGGTCGACCTCCGGCCGCTCGACGAGAGCCTCATGTGTGTCGAAGGCGAGGTCGGCGCCCAGTCGATGAGCGGTTGCGTTCGCGCTCGCCATTCGTGTCGTACTGACGGCTCGGATCTGGAACGCGTCGAGAGCCTGCAGTGCGGGTATGTGAGCTATGCCACCCCACCCTCGATCGGCGCTAGCCCCGACAAGGCCGACGCCGATCCGGGCGTTTGCTGAGTTCATGATCTTGAGTGCTCCTGCCTCGTGCAGCCCGGCAGATCTCGGAGGGCCGCGTCACGGTGTTCTGTTGTGAAGTGATGCGGGGGCACCCGAGCCCACTATGGCGAGCGGGTGAGAATGCCGTTCGCGTAACGGTCGAGCCCGGGTGCCTGCGTACGGGTGTTTACGCGTGATCCCAGTGGGCCTCGAGTTCGCGCGCCACGTCGGCTGGACGCTCGATCATCGGCCAGTGCGAGCTGCGCAACTTGAAGACGGCACGTGCGCGAGTGGCATTGCCGAGCTCGTCAGCGAAGCGATGCGGCAGGAACGGATCGTCGAGGCCCCAGATCACCAGCGCTGGCGCGGTCGCGTTGCTCAAGCCCGGCTTCCATTCCGCTCCGACCTCGATCGCCGAACGGTAGAGGGCGAGAATGCTGGCCCGCATGGTGGCATCGAGGTGCCGAACCGACTCCTCTGCCGCTTCGCGGGGCATCTGCGCCTCGGTCAGGCTCGCTGCGAACTCCGCGAGATCGAGGTCCGCCATCCACTGCTCGCCCTCGCCCGGCGTCTGCCAGATCTCGGCGAGATAGTGCCATGGGTACTCGGGATCGATGGGTCCGCTGATGCCCGTCCAGGTGCGCACAAGATCCGGCCGGATGGATGCGAGGCGGCCTGTCAGGAGAGTCCCCCAATCATGACCGACAAGGTCGACGGGTTCGCCGATCTGCTCGATCTTCTCGATGAGCCACTCGAGGTACTCCTCTTTCGTCGACGTGAACCCCGCTGGGAGGGGTGCATCGAAACCGGGGAGATCGATCGTGACGATGTCTTCGCGCTGAAGATGAGAACGAAGGGTGTCCCAAAGCCGGTGGGTATCGGGTACACCATGAACGAGAACTGCGGGCATTTCGGATTCTCCAATTGATTGTTGTCGTGGTCGATGGGCCGGTCGGCCGGGTCAGGGAAGGAGGATGACTTTGCCGTGGGTGTGGCCCGTGGCGACGAGTCGGTGGGCGTCCGCAGCCTGGTCGAGCGGGAAGCTGCGGCTGATGCGCGCGGTCCATGCGCCCGCGGCGATCAGGTCTAGGGCTTCCTGGACAGGGCGGCTGTCGCGGTTCCCGCTGCCTCCGGGGCTGAATTCGACGCCGTGTCGTGCGGCATCGCGGTCGGCGAGCGTGACGACCCGCTCGGGGCCGCCGAGCACTTCGACGAGGGCGGGAAGGAGTCCTTTGCCGGCGGTGTCCAGCGCGGCGTCGACCCCGCCAGGCGCGGCCGCACGGATGCGATCGACCAGGCCCGGTCCGTGGGCGACGGGGATCGCACCGAGGCTCTTGACGAAGTCAGCGTTGGAGGCGCCGGCGACGCCGATCACGGTGGCACCGCGCTGTCGCGCGAACTGCACCGCAGCGCTCCCCAATGCCCCGCTCGCGCCCGTGACCACGAGCGTCTCACCCGGACGAAGGTTCAGAAGCCCGAGAGCCCTCGCCGCGTTATCGGCACCGATGACGGTGGCCGCGGCGTGCTCGAAGGACACACCGTCGGGGATGGTCGCAAAGTTGCTGCTCACTGTGTACTCGGCGTAGGAGCCTTGGGTCGCGGAGTCCGGCCACCCAGCGACGCGGTCGCCGACCATGCCCTCGTCGACACCCGAGCCGACCGCCTCGATGACGCCCGCGAACTCGAATCCGATGATGGCGGGTGCAGGCAGACGGAAGGCGCCGGCGCGTGCCAGGATCTCCGCCGGGTTCACTCCGGCGGCGTGAACCCGCGCCAGGACTTGACCCGGACCCGGTACCGGCCGCGGGGCCTCCGTGACCCGCAATACGGACGGTTCGCCGAACGAGGTGATGACGGCGGCTTTCATGATGATCCTTCTCCTTCGTATCGAGCCGGCGGCACTTCCGCTGCGGCGCGTTCGCTCCTCAATGACCGGCTGTGAGATCTCCCCGGCACTTCAAGACCGCTCGGTACAGATTTAACGTAGACGGGACGAGTTTTATTCGCAAACCCTTTGCTGTGGGGAGGGGGCGCCAGCTGGGGGCGTCAGGGCTGGGTGCTTTCGCCGTCCTGTGCCCGCGCGAGCTTGATCGCCTGCGCCATGACATCGCGCTGTGCGGGGTTGTACAGCGCGCTCATCGCTTCGGCCAGAGCAACCTGCGCGGCGTCGAGGGGCACGCTCATATGTCCAGAAGGATCCGTGAGCCACGCGTACCGGCGGAATGCCGAAGCCAGCTCGGGGGCGAAACGCTCGGCGAGGCGGACGCGGACGTCCTCGTCCGCGTCCGGAGGGAGGGTATCGAACTCCTCGCTTGCCTCAGCCGAGCGGTCTGCCTCGTCCAGCACCATCTGGCGGATATCCGCCAAGGCCTGACTGTCATACAGTGTCGTCGACAGGAGGATCACCGCTTTCTCGGCCGGTGATAATCGGTCGGCGACGTCCTCGAACTCGACGGGGAGCCACGCAGCGAAGTCGCCGTTGAGAATCACGCTGATATCTGCGCGCATTCTCTGCAGCCGCTCGATCTCGATGTCGAGCTCTGCGTCGATCGTTCTCAAGGTTTCTGACGGTCGCGCACCCGACGCCACCTCTTCGATCCGGTCCAGGGGTACGCCGATCTCGCGCAACCGACGGATCTGCAGCAGTCGCAGCAGATGCGTCGCTTCGTAGCTCTTGTAGCCGTTGGAGCGACGCTCGGGGTGATCCAGCAACCCCACGCGGTGGTAGTGGCGAATGGCGTTGACGGTCGTCCCGGCGAGCGCGGCGAGTTCGGTCGTGCTCCACGGCATGACCCGATTATGGCGGGTGCCCTGCTCGCGGGTCGCGATCTCGATCATCCGTTGGCCTCGGCCAGCGTGCACTGGGCATCGCGAGCTGGCACCTCGAGGTCGACCAGATAGGCGGCGACCGCCGCTTCCACGCAGTCATTGGCGGCCAGCAATGCCCCGTGCTGGTCTCCCACGACGGTCAGCAGCGATCCGCCGAGAGTCTCCGCGAGTCGGATGCCCCCGGCGTGAGGGGTCGCAGGGTCGCCGGTCACCGAGACCGTCAGGGTCGGGGGGAGGTCGCTGATCCCGTCCGCGTAGGGGAAGCCCAAGGTCGGCTCGACGGGCCATCCCTCGCAGAGGTCTGACGTTTCGCGGATCGGGGTCGCGGGATCGAGGAACGGCGCGGCGTCGAGCGCGGTCCGTTCCAGTTCGGCCAGTTCCGCCGCGGTGAACCGGTCCTCGTCCAGGCAGTTGATCGCCAGAGTCGCTTCGGTGCCGTTGTCGTAGGTGCCTTCGGGGGTGCGCCCGA
The DNA here is from genome assembly GCF_008868005.1 of Microbacterium algeriense. Lineage (GTDB taxonomy): Bacteria > Actinomycetota > Actinomycetes > Actinomycetales > Microbacteriaceae > Microbacterium > Microbacterium algeriense. The sequence goes on along the minus strand of NZ_WAAO01000003.1, from coordinate 302,158 downwards.
GGTAGAAGTCCCTCAGGCCGAGCATGGTGGTCCCGTTCCCCTGTGCGAGCTCGAAGAGTCCCTGGCTCATCACCGGCCAGGTCGCGGAGCTGTAGAGGCCCGTCACCATGGCGTCGCTCACATCGGCGAACGTGAGTTCGCGCCCGGACGCCGTCATGAGCGGTGAGTCGACGAGGGGGCGTGTCAGTCGCTGATACGCCTCGGTTGCAACGGCGGGATCGTCGCCGAGCGCGCAGGCGCCTTGCTGGGCGCAGAAGGCGGCGAACTGTTCGAACGACCTCTGGAAGCCGGCCCACTGCTGCGCGCGGCGCTCCAGAGTGGTCGCGTGTGGATCGAGCGCGCCATCCAGTACGAGAGCGCGTACGTTCTCTGGGAATATTTCGGCATACACCGCGCCCAGCCTGGTGCCGTAGCTCGAGCCGGCGAAGGAGAGCGCAGGGTCACCCAGCACAGCGCGCATGATGTCCATGTCCCGTGCGACGTCGCGGGTACCAAGGTGCGCCAATGCCTCCTCCCCGCCCACGCTCTCAGCGCATGCCTCTACGAGAGGGCGCACACCGGAGTACGACAGCTGGCTCGCGCTGCCCGCCCCCGCGTCGCGTTCCGCGTCGCTGTAGCAATCGAGCGCGGGCACGGTCGCGCCGGTGCCGCGCGGATCGAAGCCGACGATGTCGAATCGCTCGGTCAGTGCGCTATCGGCCCAGACGTCCGCGAGCTGAGCCGCGTAGCCGACCCCAGGGAAACCCGGACCGCCCGGGTTGACCACGAGCGAACCGATCGGAGACTCTCCGCGGGCCGGAACGCGAAAGACTGCGATCTGCGCCGATGTCGCATCAGGGTCCTCGTAGTTCAGCGGCACCTCGATCTGTCCGCACTCGCCCGCGATCACGCTGTCGGGGGCGTAGCCAGGCAATTCGCAGGGCTCGAGGTCCATCGGCTGTTCGTAGAACCGCTCGAGCCCGCCACTCTCCGAATCCTCCGGCGGGGGCGAGTCGGCCGGGGTGCACGCGGTGGCGGCGAAGACAACCGACACCAGGGCGGCGAGGATCGCGTATGGACGGCGTCGAGGCACTCGTCGAAGGGGGCGTTCGTTCATGAACCCAGACCACACCCTGTCCTCGCGACAGGGTCAAGCGGGTCCACCGCGACGTCTTCTCCGATTCTCGTGTGATCGGACAGTTCCTCTCCGATTCGCGGAGGTGTCGGGCTCACCGGGCGGTCGGCGCGTCCCTGTCAGGAGCATCGGAGTCCTGTCCGTCGATGATGTCGTCCGCGTTCCCGACGACCCAGGCGGTGAGAGGGGCGAGGAGCGCGCTCAGCTCGCGGCCGCGATCGCCGGGGAGGGCCGCGTCAACGCCGTCACCCGTCGCGACCTCGCCGAGGCCGCGGTGGCCGTGCTGCTCGGCGACGACCACGCGGGCAAGGTCTACGAGCTGGGCGGAGACGCTGCGTTCACGCTCGCCGAGTTCGCCGCGGAGATCACGGACGTCACGGGGACCCCGGTCGTCTACAACGACCTCCCCGCCGCTGACTATGTCGCCGTGCTGGCCTCGTTCGGCCTCCCGCTGCCCATCGCCGAACTTCTCGCGGACTCTGATCAGAGCCTGAAGCGCGGCGAGCTCCTGGTCGAGGGCGATGACCTCCGCACTCTCATCGGGCGCCCGACGACCACCCCCGCCGAGGCCATCCGGGAGGCCGTCTCCGCCTGACCCCAGGTGCGCCACGATCGTCGGCGCCTCCGCCGAATTCCGCCTCGAGACGGTGCCCCCCCGCGCGCTCCTCCGGACGGCGGCACGCCGTGCGGCGCCGATGATCGCGATGCGTCCGCCCCTTGTCGAATCGCGCACGTTCGACCGGCGGACGCAGCTGCTCGAATACGTGCCCACCGTCCTCGACGGGCCACCGGGCGCGTGATCGGACTCGGCAGACGACAGCGACTCCGATTTTTCACGGGTATTACGCGCGATGCGATACATTGCATAGAAGGTAGAACTTCAGGCTCTACTGTCGTGTTCGAGTGGAGGACATGTGGCACTGTCAGGCGGACCCCTCGAGCGTCGGTCGATGAGCGACGAGGCCTACGCGCGGTTGCAGGACGCGATCATCACCGGAGAGCTGCGGCCCGGTGAGCGGTTGCGCGACTACGAGCTCGCGGAGCGGCTCGGAACCTCGAAGACCCCGATCCGCCATGCCCTCGACCGGCTCGCCGACCACGGTCTCGTGGAGATGCAGCGCAACCGCTACACGCGCGTGGCGCCGATCGACCTCGACCAGGTCCGCAACGCGGTGGATCTCTTCGGCGACATCTGGATCGGCTCCGTGCGCCACGTGATGCCGCTGATCCAGGACGACGACGTCGCCTACCTCACCGAGCTCGCCGACGCGATGTCGTCATCGGCCAAGGCGCGCGACGTCGCCGGGTTCAGCATCGCGCTGCGGGGCATCGCCACCGGCTTCGCCCGCATCGAGGGCAACGACGCGCGCGCCGTCATCATCGAGCGTCTCGGACCGCAGATCCGCCGGTTCAGCCAGCATGCGCGCGACGCCGTCGACTGGGAGGCCGTCGACGGTTTCGTCGGCGCCCTCCGCGCGGCGATGATCGAGCGCGACGCCGTGAAGACCAGGGCCGTGCTCGTGAGCTTCTTCGACGAGGTGCTTCCGAGCACCATCGACCGTGCGGAGGAGCAGGACCTCACTCGCTCCGAGCTGGACTGACACCGAGGGCGTCGTCCGTTCGCAGGTGATCCACAGGAACAGCAAAGGGTCGTCTTCTATTCTGAGATCTCCCAAGGGGAGTACTCCGATACGGTGGGGTCGTCATTACGGATGCACGTCGCATCCCGGGCCACCGGTTCCATGTTCCATGGAATGGAGAAGACTTTGGCGGTACTGTCGTACCCCGAGTCTGGAGCCCGCATTTGGACGTCACCCCCCTGATCTGGATCATCACGATCGCCGTCACGATCGCGTTCTTCGTATACGAGTTCTTCGCGCACGTGCGCACGCCGCATGAGCCGACCATCGGCGAATCGGCCCGCTGGTCGATCTTCTACATCAGCCTCGCGCTGCTGTTCGGCGTCGGCATCGGCGTCGTCTCGGGCTGGACATACGGCGGGGAGTACTTCGCCGGCTATCTGACCGAGAAGGCGCTGTCGATCGACAACCTCTTCGTCTTCCTCATCGTGATGACCGGCTTCGCGGTGCCCAAGAAGTACCAGCAGAAGGTGCTGATGATCGGCATCGTGATCGCCCTGATCCTGCGCGGCATCTTCATCGCCGTCGGTGCCACGCTGATCGAGAACTTCTCCTGGATCTTCTACCTGTTCGGTGCGCTGCTGCTCGTGCTCGCCTACCGTCAGGCGTTCAGCAACCACGAGAGCAACCCGGCGAACGGGCGCTTCATGACGTTCGTCCGTCGTCACCTCCCGGTGAGCGACGAGTACAACGGCGACAAGCTGACCGTGGTCAAGAGCGGCAAGCGCTTCGTCACCCCGATGCTCCTCACGATCATCGCGATCGGCTTCATCGACCTGGTGTTCGCGGTCGACTCGATCCCCGCGATCTACGGCCTGACCGACCAGGCATACATCGTCTTCACGGCGAACGCCTTCGCGCTCATGGGGCTGCGTCAGCTGTACTTCCTGATCGGCGGACTCCTGGAGCGTCTCGTCTACCTGGCTCAGGGCCTCGCGGTCATCCTCGCGTTCATCGGCGTGAAGCTCGTCCTGCATGCCCTGCACGTGAACGAACTGCCGTTCATCAACGGCGGCCAGGGCGTCGAGTGGGCGCCCGAGATCCCCATCTGGTTCTCGCTGCTGTTCATCGCCGCGACCATCGCGGTGGCGACCGTCGCGAGCCTGCTCAAGACGCGTCGCACGCCGGGCGCCGTCACCTCCACCACCGACACCACCCCTACCGACAAGGAGCACTCTTGAGCGCGCAGCGCTGTTCTGACTCTTCGGACTCTGACAGTACGAGCGCCCGGCTCACGCCGGGCGCTCACCCCGCCACCGAGGAGGGGGCCCGCTGATGGGCGACCTGCTCTGGAACATCGCCCTCGTCTTCGTGTTCGTGCTGATCGGCGGTGTCTTCGCTGCGACGGAGATGGCGCTGGTCACCCTGCGCGAGAGCCAGATCAACGCGATCGGCCAACGAGGCCGCCGCGGCGCGAAGGTCGCCGCCCTCGCCCGCAACCCGAACACCTTCCTCTCGGCCGTGCAGATCGGCGTCACGGTGGCGGGCTTCGCCTCCGCCGCCTACGGTGCGACGTCGATCGCGCCGTCGCTGGCACCCGTGCTGGAGTCATGGGGCCTGGCGCCCGCGCTGTCGCTGACCCTCGCGACGCTGGTCCTCACGCTGATCATCGCCTACCTCTCCCTGGTGCTCGGCGAGCTCGTGCCGAAGCGGCTCGCGATCCAGCGCAACGCGCAGTTCGCCTACGCGGTCGCGCCGGCGCTCAACGGATTCGCGACGGTCATGCGCCCGGTCATCTGGCTGCTGTCGGTGTCGACCAACGCCCTCGTGCGTCTGCTCGGCGGCGACCCGCACAAGACGAACGATGAGATGACCGACGAAGAGGTGCGCGACATCGTCGCGAGCCATCAAGGGCTGCCCGACGATGAGCGTCGCATCCTCGACGACGTGCTGTCCCTGCGAGGGCGGCAGGTGAGCGAGGTGATGCGACCGCGGCCCGAGGTCGTCGCCCTCGACGAGGCGTCGAACGTCGGAGACGCCCTGTCGCAGGTGCGGGACCTCCCGTTCTCGAGGTATCCGGTCTCGAACACCTCGATCGACGACATCACCGGGTTCGTGCACGTGCGCGATCTCTTCGAGGCGGCCGCCGAGGATCCGACGCGCGCGCTGAACGCCCTCGTCCGCGACATCCCCTACATCCCGTCGACCGCGCGGGTGCTGCCCACCCTCACCCGTATGCGAGCCGAGGGTCACCACATCGCGGTGGTCGTGGACGAGTACGGCGGCACCGATGGGCTGGTGACCCTGGAGGACCTCGTCGAGGAGGTCGTGGGGGAGATCTTCGACGAGTACGACGCCGAGGTCTTCATCACCTCGGACGAAGGCATCGACGGGCGTCTCAATCTGCAGGACTTCGAAGAGGCCACCGGCCTGGCGATGCCCCGGGGCTCATCGGACACCATCGCCGGACTCGTCACGGAGCAGCTCGGGCGGCTCGCCGTGGTCGGTGACACGGTCGAGGTGCCCGGAGCGACGATCCAAGTCGCGGAGATCGACCGTCGACGCATCTCGCGTGTGCGCGTCACGCCCCACGCGAGTGCCGAGCCGGCGAGCGCGAGCGACGCCTGACCGCGGTCAGCCGGGGACGCCGCCTCCATCGCGGCGGACCCGGCTGCCGAGGTCGCGCAGGCCGTCGACCAGGACGTCGGCCAGCAGGAGCGCGTACCGCCCGTCGGGGTCGAGATCGGGGTCGAATACCGTGATGGAGGCGCCGACCGCGTGCGGAGCCAGTCCCTGCAGCAGCGCGGTAAGTTCGCTCGCATCGATCCCGCCGGCATCGGGGCTGTCCACCGCGGGCATGACCGTGGGGTCGAGCACGTCGACGTCGACCTGGAGCCAGTACGCGGGGCCGGCCACGGCGACGGCGTCGGCGGCCACACGGGCGGCTCCGAGAGCGACGACGTCGGAAGCCGGAGTGACGCGACCGAGCAGGGCGCGCACCTCCTCCTGCTCCTCGTCGTCGTCCCGGTGACCGATGTGCGCGGTGCGTTCCGCCGAGAAGTAGGGCGCCAACCCCTCGATGTCGGCGATCGCCGGCCAGTGCCGGCCGACCGCGGCCGCGAGAGCCTCGCCTGCCACGCTCGCGCACTCGTCGCTGTTGCCCGGGTGACGGAAGTCGGTGTGCCCGTCGACGTGCACGAGCCCGATCCCGCCGCGGCGTGCGGTCGCGACCCCGGCTCCGAGTAGGATCGCGCAGTCGCCGCCGATCACGAGCGGTGCCTCACCGGCATCGAGTATCCGGCCGAGCCGTTCCGCCAGGCGTCGGGTGTGATCGAGCATCGCCTCCTGGTTGCGCACGAAGCCGGCCGCGCGGGTGTCGTCGTCGTCGACGTAGCGTCCCGACAGGACCACTCCGCTCTCGCGGGCGCCGAGTTCCCCGAAGCGGCGGAAGAGTCCCGCTTCGCGGAGCGCCTCCGGTGCCTTCGCAGCTCCTGGGACGCTGCCGTGCTCGGGCGGGCGGAGACCGAGATTGGACGGGGCCGAGAGCAGCGTGATCATGCCGTCATCCTGCCCGGGGGGTCGGACATCGCGGACCGATGACGCGGCACGGTGGCGCTGCGACAGCGGATCGGTCGGGTGGGGGCGCCGACCGCGCGCCCCCACCCGGATGATCAGCTGATCGCGTAGACCGCGCTCCCGACGATGAACGCGACGATGGTCGTCCATCCGATGATCGCGAGCGCCTGCCAGAAGAGGATGCGTCCCTTGCCGATGCCCGACGCGGCCAGCATGGTCGCGGTGAACTGCGTCGGCAGCAGCAGGGGGCCGAGGAGGCTGACGCCGGGAACGCCGTAGCGCTCGAACGCGCGCTGGAACTTGTCCCGGCGCGCACTGCCGCGTCCGGCGTCCGGTGCGGGCTCCGTCTCGGTGCCGGTACCGCCGCCGGCGAGCGCGACCTGCTTGGCCCGCGAACGGTTCACCACAGCGGCGCGGGCGCCGGAGCTCGCCAGCACCAGCACCATGACGCACAGGAAGTTGCCGACCATGGCGGCGATCGCGGCGACGACCGGAGCGATGCCGCCGATGATCCCGATGCTCACGGCGCCCTCGCCTTCGACGAAGGGGACGGCGCCGGCCAGGGCGACGATCAGCGGCTGGACCAGCTCGGGCACCTGGGCGACCAGGTTCTGGAAGGTCTCGATGAGGTTCATGGGGGTGCTCCCGTGGTTCGATGCGATCGGAGTCTCCGTCGCGATGACACCAGTCCACTCGAACTCCGACGCGCGCGGCAGTGTCGGCCCGTCATCCCTTTCCGGGTGGATCGCGCCCTCGACGGGTGACAAGTGTCACGGCCGTATCGTGGGAGCGTGAGCAGCATCCCCCCGTCCTCCGTCGCCGAGCCGGCACTCGGCGCCCGTCAACTCGCGCGGGGCATCACCGCGACCTGGTGGTACACCGTCACCGCCGTCCTGTTCATCGAGTTGATGCTCGTCGTCGCGTGGGCCGGGATCGCCGCCGCGGAGGATGTGAGCGGCGGCGTCGTGCTCTTCGTCGGCATCGGGGGCGTGGTCTGGTGCGCGTCGACGCTGATGCTGCTCGTCCACTACCGACGCCGCGTCGACAGCGGGCCGGAGGCGATGTGGCGGAGCCTGGCGGTGCCGTTCCTTGTCGCGGCCGCCTATGGCCTCACGGCCGGCGCCCTGGTGAGCAGCTGGCAGCTCGCCGCCATGCCCATCGTGCAGTTCTTCGTGCTCCTGAGCTGGCCGCGCGGCGTCCGCGTCCGCGTCGTCCTGGCGGCGACCCTCATCCTCGCCGCACTGGCCGTGGTCGATTCCGCCGCCGGACTGAACGGCGGGCTCCCCTGGTGGATTCCCGTCGTCTACGGCGCGCTGCTCCCCGGTATGAGTGTCAGCTCGCTCTGGTGGTGGGACGTGCTGGTGACGCTCGACCGCGCGAGAGCCTCCGAGGCGAAGCTCGCCGCGACCCAGGAGCGTCTGCGCGTGGCGACCGATGTGCACGACCTGCAGGGGCACCACCTCCAGGTCGTGGCGCTGCAGCTCGAACTCGCGGAGCGCCTGCTGCCGATCGATGCGGATGCCGGGATGGAGCAGCTCCGTGCGGCACGGGTCAGCGTCGACGAGGCGCGACAGGGGACGCGGGATCTCGCGACCCGCTTCCGCTCGGTTCCGCTGGGGGATGAGCTGGCCAACGCCAGGGACCTGCTGGTCGCCGCTGGGCTGGAGGTCGAGGCCGCGATCGACGCGGATGCCGATGCGGCCCCGGCCTCCGCGTTGGGGCCGGTCATCCGGGAGACGACGACGAACGTCCTCCGACACGGTGCCGGGCGGCGAGCGCGCCTCCTGCTGACGCGGACCACGGACAGCTGGCGTTACGAGATCGGGAACGACACGGTGCCGGGCGCCGAGCTCGAGCACGACGGCTCCGGCCTCGACGGCATCCGTCGGCGCATCGAGGAGGCACGCGGCACGCTCGAGGTGCGACGGGAGGCGGACGAGTTCGTGGTCGTGGTCACCGTTCCCGCCGAGACCGAGGAGGGGCGATGATCCGCGTGCTGCTGGCCGACGACGAGGCCATGATCCGTTCCGCGCTCGCGGCGCTGCTGCGCCTGGAGCCGGACATCGAGGTGATCGCGGAGTGCGCGGACGGCGAGCAGGCGGTGACCGAGGCGCTGCGGCTGCATCCGGACGTGTGCCTGCTCGACCTCGAGATGCCGGGACTGGACGGCGTGCAGGTGGCCGAGAAGCTGAACAGGGCGATCGCGACCCGGTGCGTCGTCGTCACCCGGCACGCGCGACCCGGTGTGCTGCGCCGCGCCCTCGCCTCCGGGGTGGCCGGATTCCTGCCGAAGTCCCGGGGCGCCGACGAGGTGGCGGCGGTCATCCGCCGCGTGGCTGCCGGCGCGCGCTATGTGGATCCCGAGATCGCCGCGGATGCTCTGAGCGACGAGCGTTCGCCCCTCACGGACCGTGAGCTCGACGTACTGCGGGCAGGCCGTCGCGGCGAGACGACCGGGCAGATCGCTCGAGCGCTCTCCCTCGCGCCGGGGACCGTGCGGAACCACATCTCGGTCGTCCTCGGCAAGCTCTCGGTCGAGACCCGTCAGCAGGCGGTGCTCATGGCCGAGGAGCGCGGCTGGATCTGAGTGCCGATATGCTGGCGGACATGGGAACAATATGCGCAGCGCCCGTGATGGGGCGCACCCTCGTGTTCCGCGACCGCCGCGCCTGACGGCGCGCTCGCACTCCGCACGCATCTGCGCGCCGTCCACCGAGATGTCATCGCACCTCGGGACGGGCGATCCTCACTGACGCTCCCACGCGTCCTCGCCTCCGTCGAGGTGCTCCGATTCTTCCTCTGGAGCGCACTCATGCCTCGATCCATCCATGGCGGCCGTCACGAACTCGGCCAGAACTTCCTCACCCACCGTCCGACCCTCGCTCGCATCACCGTCCTCGTCGCGCGCACGTCCGGCCGCATCCTCGAACTCGGCTGCGGCGATGGCGTCCTGACGCGCGAGCTCGGAGCGCTGGGCAGGCCCCTCACCGCGATCGACCTCGACGAGCATCGCGTCGGTCGTCTGCGCAGGGCGCTGCCCGACGTCCGCGTGGAGGTGGCCGACGCCACGCGCCATCCGCTCGACGCCGAGGTCGTCGTCGGCAACATCCCCTTCCACGTGACGACGCCGATCCTACGGCGTCTGCTCTCCCACGGTCGCTGGAACGAGGCGGTGCTGCTCACGCAATGGGAGGTCGCGCGCAAACGAGCGGGCGTCGGTGGCGGCACCCTGATGACCGCGCAGTCGGCCCCGTGGTTCGAGTTCTCCCTGGAGGGCCGGGTTCCCGCGTGGGGATTCTCTCCCCGGCCGAGCGTCGACGGCGGTCTGCTCGCCATCACCCGTCGGGGTTCGCCGCTCGTCCCTGTCTCGGATCGGAAGCGGTACGACGCGTTCGTCCGGGCGATGTTCACGGGGCGGGGCGGGAGCCTCGCCGCGGTGGTGGCGGCCGCCGCTCGCATCCCGATGGGCGGGGCTCGACGTGCGGTGGCGGCTGCCGGGGCGGGGGAGCAACGCCTTCCCCGCGATCTGCGCCCCGAGCAGTGGGCCGCCCTCTGGCATCAGGTCAGCCGTGGGTGACGTGTCGAGGCCGGCGATCCGTGCGCGCTCGCAGCTCGCCGCGCCGGAAGCGACGAGGCGCCATACCCCCTCCCGCCGAGACGGTTCGCCGCCACCGTGATTCCCCCGCCGGTCCGCGTGTCCTGCACGGGAGGTACTCTCGACGCATGTCGGCCTTCGGAACGCTCGAGACTCCCGTCGGGGTCATCGGGGTCGAGAGCGACGGCGCGGCGATCACCCGCGTCACGTGGCGGTCGACTGCGCCCGAAGGAAGCGTCATCGCGGCGGACCCCGGCGCCGATCCGCTGCTCGCTGAAGCACTCGCGCAACTCCGTGCCTACTTCGACGGCGCCCTGCAGCGCTTCGACGTGTCGGTCGACCTCGGCGTCCAGACCACCGCGGCCAGAGCCGTGCTGCTCGCCCTGCAGGAGACCGTCGCGCACGGGGAGACCGTCACCTACGGCGGACTCGCCGCCCGCAGCGGCACCGCTGTTCCGGCGCGGGGCATCGGATCGATCATGGGCGCCAATCCCGTGCCGCTGATCGTGCCCTGCCACCGGGTCGTCGCCGGGGACGGGCTGGGCGGGTACTCCGGCGGCGACACGGGGCGAGGTCTCGAGACCAAGCGCTGGCTGCTGGAGCATGAGGGCGCTCTGCCCACCTCGCTGTTCTGAGCCGGCGGGCGTCATCGCGTCCGTTCCGCACGGAACCGCCTGCGAGAATGGACGTGCCGAGTCCCGAGCCGAGGAGCCAACGTGCCGTTCATCTCCACCCGCGGCGGCATGCAGCCGCAGTCGTTCAGCGAGACGCTGCTGGAGGGCCTCGCGCCCGACGGCGGACTGGCGGTGCCCGAGATCATGCCGACCGTCGACGGCGAGACGCTCGAGCGCTGGCGTGCGCTGACCTACCCTCAGCTGGCGACCGAGGTGCTCGGCCTGTTCGCGACGGACATCCCCCGCGCCGACCTCGCGCGGATGACGGATGCCGCCTACGCTGGCTTCCCCGACGGGGTCGTGCCGCTGCGGGCGGTCGACGACGAGCTGACCCTGGTCGGGCTCTCGGAAGGCCCGACGCTCGCCTTCAAGGACATGGCCATGCAGTTCCTCGGCCAGGTGCTCGAGTACACGCTGGAGCGCAACGACGCGGTGCTGAACATCCTGGGCGCCACGTCGGGCGACACCGGCTCTGCAGCGGAACACGCCCTCCGCGGCAAGGAGCGGGTCGCCGTGTTCATGCTCTCGCCGCAGGGCCGCATGAGCGCGTTCCAGCGGGCGCAGATGTTCTCGCTCGACGACGCGAACGTGCACAACATCGCGGTCGAGGGCGTCTTCGACGACTGCCAGAACCTCGTGAAGAAGCTCGCCGGCGACCTCGACTTCAAGCGCGCCCAGCACCTCGGTGCCGTCAACTCGATCAACCTGGCGCGCATCACGGCCCAGACGGTGTACTACTTCTGGGCATGGCTGCGCGCGACCGACGCCGGCGGCTGGACCGAGCTGTCGTTCACGGTGCCGTCAGGGAACTTCGGCAACATCCTGTCCGGGTTCTACGCGAAGCAGATGGGCCTGCCGATCCGGCGCCTCGTCCTGGCCGCGAACGAGAACAACGTGCTCGACGAGTTCTTCCGCACCGGCGTGTACCGTCCGCGCAGCGCCGCCCAGACGCTCGCGACCTCGAGCCCGTCGATGGACATCTCCAAGGCGTCGAACCTCGAGCGCTTCATCTTCGAGCTGGTCGACGGCGATCCCGCCCGCGTCGTGGGAGCGTGGGACGACCTCGAGGCCCAGGGGCACTTCGACTTCTCCGCCGACAAGGAACGGTTCATAGAGGAGTTCGGCATCGTGAGCGGAACCTCGACCCACGCGGACCGACTCGCGACGATCCGCGCGGTGTACGAGGCCACGGGAGAGGTCATCGATCCGCACACCGCCGACGGCGTGAAGATCGCGCGGGAGTACGTCGAGCCGGGGGTGCCGATGCTCGTGCTCGAGACGGCGAAGCCCGAGAAGTTCGCCGAGACGATCCACGAGGCGATCGGCGTCGAGCTCGGCTATTCGCCCGAACTGCAGCAGATGCTCGACGCCCCCCAGCACGTGACCGAGATGCCCGACGACGCGCTCGCTCTCCGCGCCTTCATCGAGGCGAACGCCCTGCACTGAGCCGCGACACCCCGCTTTCGCGCCGAAACCCCCTGTCGCCCACGCCGGAGACAGGGGGTTTCGGCGTGAGCCCGGGGTCTCGGCGAGAAGTGCGGGAGAGGGCGGGAGAGGGGGAGGGGGGGAGGGCAGTGTGCACAGGGGGAGGGGAGATCAGGGCGAGATGCACATGTCGGGGAAGGCGGCGGGGTGAGTACCGTGGCGGGCAACCCGTTCCCTCCTCCTCCCGAAGGACTCCCATGGCACGCACGGCGCACGCAGACGATTTCGCGCTCTCCCGAGTGACGCCCGAGGCCCGCAAGCCCTGGTTCGGAATCGCCGTTCAGCGATTCGGACAGGTCTCGGCCCTCTCGCAGTTCCTCCTCGGCGCGACCCTCGGTTACAGCATGACCTTCGGCGAGGCCGTCCTCGCCTTCCTCTTCGGCTCGATCATCCTCGAGGTGATCATGTGCGTGGTCGGCTTCATCGGCCAGCGCGAGGGCCTCAACACCGCACTCCTGGCGCGCTGGACCGGCTTCGGCGAGATCGGCGCCTCCCTGGTCGGCCTCGCGATCGGCATCAGTCTGATCGGCTGGTTCGGCATCCAGTCCGCCATCTCGGCGCAGTCCCTCGACGCCCTGATGCCCGGCGCGCTGCCGGTCTGGGCGTGGAGCCTCATCTTCGGCCTCGCCGTCACCGCGATCGTGGCGTTCGGCTTCGTCGGGATGCAATGGCTCGCGAACATCACGGTGCCGCTGTTCCTCATCCTCGTCGGCTGGTCTGTCATCTCCGAGCTCACGCGCCACGACATCGGCGAGCTGCTGACCGGCCCGGCACCCGGACCGACCATGAGCGTCTGGGCAGGCACCGGGATCGTCGCCGGCGGCCTCATCGTCGGCGCCATCATCACCGGCGACATGACCCGGTTCAACCGCTCGCGGGCCGACGTCATCAAGCAGACGGTGCTCGGCGTCTCCCTCGGCGAGTTCGTGATCGGTCTCGCCGGCGTGCTCCTCGCCCACGCGGCCGCGACCGGCGACATCGTCGCGATCGTGACCTCGTCGGTCGGCTTCATCGGTCTGTTCATCGTCCTCACCGGCACGCTCAAGATCAACGACTGGAACCTGTACTCCTCGACCCTGGGCCTGGTGAACTTCATCTCGACCGCCTTCGGCAAGAACCTGCACCGCGTCACCACGACCATCGTCCTCGGTGTCGTCGGCTCGGTGCTGGCAGCCGTCGGCATCCTCGGTCAGTTCACCGAGTTCCTCGTCGTGCTCAGCGTCGCGTTCCCGCCGATCGCCGGCATCATGGTCGCCGAGTACTACGTGGTGCGCCGCTGGCGGCCCGAACTCGACGCGACCCGAGAGGCCGGCACGCTGCCGCTGACCGCCCCACGCATCGTCCCGGCGACCATCATCGTGTGGCTGGTCTCGTCGCTGGTCGGCTACTTCGTGACCTGGGGCATCCCGTCGCTGCTCAGCCTCTTCCTGTCGATGGTGCTCTACATCGTCGCGGGCAAGCTCGGCTGGGTGCGCGGCGTCGGCGTCGCCACCACCCGCCAGGCGCACCAGGCCGACAGCGCTCCCGCCGCGGTCTGAGCGGACCGCCCGGAACAGAACCACCTCCACGAAAGCGAGAATCATGCACATCGGCATCGACGTCGGCGGCACCAACACCGACGCCGTCCTCATGGACGGCACCCGCACCCTGGCCGGGGTGAAGCACTCCACGACGCCCGACGTGACCAGCGGCATCGTCCAGGCGATCGAGGACCTGCGTGCGGGGCACTCCTTCCAGGGCGCCGACATCGATGCGGTGATGATCGGCACGACGCACTTCATCAACGCGCTCGTGCAGGCGAGTCGCCTCGCTCCGGTCGCCGCGCTCCGTCTCGGCCTGCCGGCGACGCGGGCGCTGCCGCCGCTGATCGACTGGCCGGAGGTGCTCGTCGAGGCGACGCAGGCGCGCAGCTATCTCGCTCACGGCGGCTACGAGTTCGACGGTCGCCCGATCTCGCCGCTCGACCCCGACGAGATCCGCGCTCACGCGGAGGACATGAAGGCGCACGGCATCCGCTCGGTCGCCATCTCCTCGGTGTTCAGCCCCGTCAACCACGATCTCGAGGTGCGCGCGGCCGAGATCGTCGCCGAGGTCCTCGGAGAGGATGCCGCCATCTCGCTGTCGCATGAGATCGGCCGGATCGGACTGCTGGAGCGCGAGAACGCGACGATCATCAACGCGGCTCTGCGGGAGCTCGCCTCCGAGATCGTCGACGGGCTCACCTCGGCGGTGCGCGCCCAGGGCATCGAGGCGCCGATCTTCCTGAGCCAGAACGACGGCACGCTGATGGATGAGGAGTACGTGCGGCGCTACCCGGTCGCGACGTTCGCCTCCGGGCCGACGAACTCCATGCGCGGTGCCGCGGCGACCAGTGGCCTCGACGACTGCGCGGTGATCGACGTGGGCGGCACGACGGCCGACATCGGTCTGCTCATCAACGGCTTCCCCCGGGAGACGGCGAACGAGGTCAAGGTCGCCGGGATCCGCACCAACTTCCGGATGCCCGATGTGCTGTCGCTCGGTATCGGCGGCGGCAGCATCGTGGACGAGGAGACCGCGGAGGTGGGACCTGCCTCGGTCGGGTACAAGCTCACGACCGAGGCCCTGGTGTTCGGAGGTTCCACGCTGACCGCGACCGACATCGCGGTCGCGGCCGGCCGCGCGCAGGTGGGGGATCCGAGCAGGGTCGCGCACCTCGATCCCGCCTTCGTCGAGCGCGTGCTCGCTCGCATCGCGGAGCGCGTGTCCGAAGCCGTCGACCGGATGCGCACCTCGCCCGACCCGATCGCCGTCGTCGCGGTGGGCGGAGGCTCGATCCTCCTCCCCGACGAGCTTCCGCTGTTCGGCACCGTCCACCGGCCGGAGAACTACGCGGTGGCGAACGCCATCGGGGCTTCGATCGCTCAGGTCGGCGGCGAGATCGACAAGGTCTACGCGATCGAGCCGGGTCGCCGCGAGGAGACTCTCGCGGAGGTCCGCGCCGAAGCCGTCGACAAGGCGATCGCGGCGGGCGCGAAGCCGTCCACCGTGTCGATCATCGACTTCGACGAGGTTCCCATCCCGTATCTGCCGGGCAACGCCACGCGCATCCGCGTCAAGGCCGTCGGCGACCTCGACATGGGGGCCTGAAATGAGCTGGACGATCACTCCCGCGCACATCGACGGACTCGCCCGCGGCGCCGCCGTCCTCGGCACCGGCGGAGGAGGCGACCCGTACATCGGCGCTCTCCTCGCCCGTCAGGCCCTGTCCGCCGGCGACGTCACGGTCGTGGGCCTCGACGAGGTGCCCGACGACGCCCTCGTGCTGTTCGTGGCCATGATGGGCGCGCCCACCGTCATGGTCGAGAAGCTCCCGAGCCTCGCCGAGGTCATCGAGCCGGTCAAGGCGCTCGGCATCCACCTCGGTCGTCCGGTGACGCACATCGCGTGCGCCGAGGTCGGCGGAGTCAACTCGACCATCCCGATCGCGGCGGCCGCCGCTCTCGGTCTTCCGCTCGTCGACGCGGACGGCATGGGGCGCGCGTTCCCCGAGCTGCAGATGGTGCTGCCGACGCTGTACGGCGTGACTGCCTCACCCCTCGCGTTCAGCGATGAGAAGGGCAACACCGGCGTGCTGCAGACGGCGGACAACTCCTGGACGGAGCGCATCGCCCGCGTCGCCTGCGTCGAGATGGGCTGCTCCGTGATGATCTCGGGCTTCTCGATGTCCGGTGCCGCTGCTCGGGAGTCGCTCGTCGCGGGGTCGCTGTCGCGCTGCATCGAGATCGGACAGCGGATCGCGGTCGCCCGTGAGGAGAAGACCGACCCGGTCGCCGCCGTCGTGGAGCTGCTGGGCGGCCGCGAGCTGTTCGGCGGCAAGGTCGCGGACGTGAACCGCGCGACGACGACCGGCTTCGCCCGCGGGCGTGCGCGGATCGACGGCGACGGCGGGGCCTCGCTGACGCTGCAGTTCCAGAACGAGCACCTCGTCGCGGAAGCCGACGGCCAGGTGCTCGCGACGACGCCCGACCTCATCATGGTGCTCGACGGCGAGTCCGGTGAGCCCGTCACGACGGAGGGTCTGCGCTACGGGCAGCGGGTCCGCGTGATCGCGGCCCCGGCCGACGAGCGGTGGCACTCGGACGCGGCCCTCGCGATGGTGGGTCCCGGCTACTTCGGCTACGACATCCCGGCACACCGGTTCGACGGCACGGTCTCGGCAGGGGCCGCCGCGGCAGGAGCGGCGGCATGAGCTGGCAGCTGACAGCCGCGGATCTGCCCGACCTCGCCCGGGGTGCGACCCTCCTCGGCACTGGCGGCGGAGGCGATCCCTACATCGGCAAGATGCTCGTCGAACGCGTGCTGGGCGAGGGGAGCATCACGATCCTCGATCCGGACGACCTCGCCGACGATCTCTTCGTGATCCCGACCGCGCAGATGGGGGCGCCGACCGTCATGGTCGAGAAGATCCCCGCCGGCACGGAGCCCACCCTCGCCCTGCGCACGCTCGAGGACCACCTCGGGCGGAAGGCCGATGCCACCATGCCGATCGAGTGCGGCGGGATCAACTCGATGATCCCGCTCATCGTCGCCGCGGAGACCGGACTGCCGGTCGTCGACGCGGACGGCATGGGACGCGCCTTCCCCGAGCTGTCGATGGAGACCTTCGCGGTGTACGGCGTGCACGGCTCCCCGCTGGCGCTCGCCGGTGAGCGGGGCGAGAAGGTCGTGATCGACACCGGCGACGACGACCGGCAGATGGAGTGGCTGGCCCGCGGCATCACGATCCGCCTCGGCGGTGTGGGCCACATCGCCGAGTACGCGATGAGCGGAGCGGACGTGCGCCGCACCGCCGTGCCCCGCACGATCTCGATGGCGCTGGCGCTCGGCCGTGCCATCCGGCTCGCCCGCGAGGAGCACCGTTCTCCGTTCGAGGCGATCGCCGAGACGCTGTCCACGACGCTCTACCCGCATCTGCGCGAGCTCTGCGTCGGCAAGGTCGTCGACGTGGAACGCCGCACCACGGACGGCTTCGCGAAAGGGCGGGCCGTCATCGCTCCGCTGGGCGCCGAAGACGGCGACGTGTTCGAGATCTCCTTCCAGAACGAGAACCTCGTCGCGCGTCGCTCCGGCGCACTCGTGGCGATCGTGCCGGACCTGATCTGCGTCGTCGACCACGAGACGGCCGAGCCGATCACGACCGAGGGGCTGCGGTACGGCCAGCGGGTGCGCGTGCTGGGCATCTCGACGCCGGACATGATGCGCAGCCCGGGGGCGCTCGCGGCGTTCGGTCCGTCGGCCTTCGGTCTCACGGAGCAGTTCGTCCCCGTGGAAGAGCTGGCCGCGCCCTAGGCTGGTTCTCATGCAGCTGGCGCGCGACGACCTCGGTGCCCTCGCCCGCGGGTACGCGCTCCTCGGATCGGGCGGCGGCGGATCGACCACGATGCTCGAGCTCATGCTCGGCTCGTCCGACGGCTGGCCGATCGACGTCGCGGAGGCGTCGTCCCTCGACCCCGCGACGCCATGCCTCGGGGTCGCGTTCGTCGGCTCCACGATGCTCTTGAGCGAGCGGATGCCCGGTGCGGCGCCGTTCTCGTCACTGCTTGCAGCCGTCGAGCGATGGCTCGGACACCCGGTGCCCGCGGTCTGCTCCCTGGAGGGCGGCGGGATGAACGGGCTCGCCCCGCTCACCCTGGCGGGTTCCCACACGGTGGTCGACGCGGATTGCACCGGTCGGGCGGTTCCCGGTCTCGATCAGATGTCCCTGTTCGTCGATCGCGTGCCCGGACTCGTGTTCGCGTGCGAGACGGGGGCCGACGGCGTGGCGCTCGTGGAGGCGACCCGTGCGATCGATGCCGAGCGTGTCGTCCGCTCCGCCATCATCCAGGCGGGAGGGGTGGGGTGCGCCGTCCTCGCCGGCTTCACGGTCGGCGACCTGCACGAGCACGCGATCGAGGGTCACCTGGCCCGCGCGCTGGGGCTCGGCCGCTCGTTCCTGGCCGCGGCGACGGCGCCGCTCCCCGTCCTCGCCGAGGAGCTCGGCGGACAGGTCCTCGCCGAGGGCCGGATCGCCTCGATCGCGACCTCCCCGGCTGATCCTCATGTCAACGCGGTGGAGATCTCGGGACACGGTGGCGCGATCCACCGCGTCATCACGCGGTCCGAGACCCTCGCGGTGCTCAGCGACGGGGTGCTCGTGGCCTCCGCGCCGACCATCATCGTCATCCTGGACGCCGTGTCCCGGGAGATCCTCGAGGTCACCGACCTCGGACTCGCGCGCCATGTCGCGGTCCTGGGCCTGCCCGCTCCGGACTGGTGGAACGCCCGACCGGACCGACGCGCCCGGGTCGTCCCCTCCGCCTACGGGCTCGCCGACCTGGATGCCGCATGAGCGAGACACTGTCCCTGAGCGCCCTCCTCGCCCAGGGCGAGAACGGGGGGCTGCGCCACGTCGGCGGTCCCGCGATCGGGTGGGACGCGGTCTCGGTGGAGGCGGCGGAGGAGGACCTGCCCGCCGACGGCGACGGCCGGCTCGCCATCCTCACCGGTACAGCGCCCGCGACGACCTGGCAGCAGGATGCGATGCTCCGGCGCGTCAGGGACCGCGGCTACACCGGACTCGCGCTCCCCGGAGCGGCCGGGATCGACGCGGGATCGCTGCGTCTCGCCGACCGGATCGGGCTGTGCCTCCTCGACGTCGACCGTCCGGTCCAGTTGGCCAGAGCCTGTTGGATGCTCATCGAGGCCCGTGATGCGCTGACGCTCAATCAGGTGCGCAAGATCGCGCAGTCCTTCGAGTATGCCGCCGACGATCTCGGTGATCTTCTCGGGCATCTCGCTGCGAATCTGGGCCTCGGGGTCGCGCTGATCGACGCCGCCGGAGTGCTCCGTGAGGCGGGAGCGCACCTGGACGCCGATCTGCACGCCGCGATCCGGTTCGACTCCTGGATCGACGGGGCCCGGGCCGGGGAGTCCGCGGCGGCTTCCGTCCGCGTCGACAGTCCCGGACGCACCGGACTGCGGCTCGTGCTCTTCGGGCGGGGACTCGGTGAATCGCAGCTGCAGTCGCTCTCGGTCGCCGCGGAGGTCGCGATGCCGGCGGTGGCTGCGCGCATCCTGATCGACGAGATCGCCGCGGTCAACGACGTCGCCGCCTCATCCGGTCTGCTGAGGGACTTCGTCGATCTCCGCGGTGCGGTCGACGCCGACGTCGAGCGGCGCATGGCGGAGCGCGGCTGGCGCACCGGAGGTCACCACATCGGCTTCCGGATGGTGGCGCGCGGGCGGGTGGACCCGTTCTCCCTGCTCCGTTCGATCACCGCCGGTCTGAGCGCGATCGACGCCGAAGCGCACGCGACGACGGCGGGGCGCGGAATCAGCGGCTGGCTCTCCTTCCCGGAGGCGCCGGGTCCCGATCGCGTCGAGCGGTCGGTCGCCGCGCTTCGCGAACTGCACCTCAGCGCGTTGCGGGATTTCGCGGTCGCCACGGGTGTCGGCTCGCTGCAGGGCGGACCGGAGGGGTTGGCCGGGACGCTCGACGAGGCGGGCGATGCCGCTCGGATCGCCGCTGCGAGGTCGGCCACCGGATGGTTCGTGCGGGTGGACAGCCTCGGGCTCGAGCAGCTTCTGCTCGCCTGGACGGGCAACGACACGTTCGTCCCAGCGGCCCAGTCGCTGCTCGCTCCGCTCCGGGAGGGCGGAGGTGAGCTGCTCACGACGCTCTCGTCCTACCTCGACCACGAGTCGGGGATCGCCGCGACCGCCGCAGCGCTCGGGTTGCATCGGAACACCGTCGCCGTGCGCATCCGCCGTGTCCAGGAGCTGCTCGGCATCGACATGAGCGACCCCGAGGCGCGGCTGGCGCTTCACCTCGCCTGCCGGGCTGTGCTGCCCGGCTGAGCTCTCACTCGGGGTCGCCGTGCAGCATCCAGGCGATGCCGAAGCGGTCGACGAGCATCCCGAAGGTGCCTCCCCAGGGCGGGGTGTCCAACGGCATGGTGATCGTGGCGCCTTCGGACAGCCGATCCCAGACCTCCTGCGTCCGCTCCTGGGTGTTCCCGCTCAGGGACACCGAGATCCCCTGCGGCTTCTCGTAGGTCATCCCGTCCGGGGTGTCGGATGCCATCAGGACGAGGCCGTCCGGAGTGTTCAGCTGAGCGTGCATGACCAGCTCGCGCTGGCTGGGATCCTGCACCATGTCCGGGAAGTCCCCGAACACGCTGATGTCCAGATCGCCGCCGAGCACGCTCTGGTAGAACTCCATCGCCTGGCGGGCTTCCGTGCGGAACGAGAGATACGGGTTGAGAGCGGGCATGAGGACCTCCAAATCGAGCGGAACGTGTCGCGGCCGGCACCGTCGACGCTCAGTCTGCGCCGGGTTCCGCCGCCTCGCAAGAGGGCTCGAGATCGTCAGTCGGGCAGGGCCTGCAGCGCTGCCGTGAGCACCTGCGGAACCGTGGGCACGCCCTCGGCGCGGAACACCTCGGCGCCGGCGTCGTCGCGGATGATCACGGTGGGGGTGAAACGGATGTCGAGCTGCTCCGCGAGGTCAGGCTCCCGTGCGACGTCGATCTCCGAGACCGACGCACCGGGGAGGTAGCGTGCGGCGTCACCCAGCACCGCCCTCGTGCGCGCGCAGGCGCCGCAGAACGAGGAGGACACCAGCGTCAACTCCATGTGCTCCCCTCTCGGCTCGGCTCGGCGCGTGCTCTGCGGGATGCAACCGCGCGACGGAGCGTGCTGTTCCCGGAACGGTCGATCCGGGCTCAGGTCGACGGGGCAACGGCACGCGGGTGCAGCAGACCCGAGGCCGCTCCGAGGGCGGCGCCGACGAGAGTGTCGACGATCCGCTCCCCGGCGACGTCCATCGAGCCGATGTCTCCGGTCGCGGCTCCCGTGAGCAGCAGCACGAGCGGGGTGATGAACACGAGAGCGAGTGCGTAATGGCGCACCACGACGAGCTCGATCGTGAACTGCAGCGCGCCCAGCAGCAGCGCGAGCCAGAGCCCGGCCGGATGCAGCAGCGCCAGAAGTGCGTACAGGCCGGCACCCAAGACGGTTCCGAGCATGCGGTGCAGTCCGCGCTCGAACGCGGCGCGACGCGCGGCGGCGACGCCGACGACCGCGACGGCGGAGCCCACGATCCAGTATGTGCGCGTGGGATCGATCACGAGACCGAGCAGCACACCGAGCACCGCCACGACCGCGACCCGCAGCACCAGCACCCGCGATCCCGGGGAGAGAGCGGGGCCGGGCAGCAGATCCCGAAGCGGTCGCGGCGTCACCGCCCGCGAGCGGGGCAGCAGGAGGGGAGTGAGCGCGAGCAGGTACGAGAACACGCACCCCGCGGCGAGGGCCGCGACGTACGTGAGCGGGGCGATGGCGGAGGAGTCGACGACGTGCGCGGACAGGCCGAACACGAGGACGAAGAACAGCGGGCCGGGCGGGCCCAATCGGAAGCCGAATGCGATCGCCGCGGACGCGACGGCGACGAGCACGACTCCGATGCCCACGAGCACCGCGTTCCCCGCGACCAGAACGCCGAGCGCGGCGCTGACCACGAGCCCGGCGGCGATCAGCGGCAGGGCGCGAGCGCGGTCGACCACCGCCGCCGAGCCGAGGAACAGCACCGTGAACGCGCCGCTGGCCGCGATGTAGCCGAGCGCGGGCTCGCCGGCGAGGGTCATCACGGCGATCGGGACGCTGATGCCGAGTGCGGCCTGCAGCGCGAGGGGCCACCTGCGGCCGCGCGACGGGGCGAAGGCGAAGAGGCTCACCCCTCCATTCTCGTCCCCCCGGGAAGCCTCGGCCGTCGACGGGACGCGGCGACTCACCGCGCGGCGAGCCACTCCGCGAAGGTCTGCCGTCCGAGATCGGCGTCCGCGCCGGGGAGTGCCTTCCCCGCTCGCATGCCCGACATCTGGGGGCCCGGCACGTTCAGGGCCGGGATCCAGCCCCGGTATCCGGTGCGACGGGCGAAGGCGCGCACCATGTCGGCGAGCTGCTCCTCGCGCGGCCCGGCGAGGTCGCGCACCCGCCCCTGCGCGCCGCCGGCGGCGAGTTCGGCCAAGCGCCTCCCGACCTCGTCGGCGGCGACGGGCTGCGTGCGTGCGCGCGGAGCGACATGCAGGGGACCGACCTTCGCGCGCGCGAACATCTGCTCCGCGAACTCGTGGAACTGTGTGGCCCGCAGTATCGTCCACGGCATCGCCGACGCCTGCACGAGCTTCTCCTGGGCGATCTTGCCCGCGTAGTAGTCGTAGGGGATCCGATCGATGCCCACGATCGACAGCACCACGATGTGCCCGACGCCGGCGTCCGCCGCCGTGGCGAGGAGATTGCCCGTCGCGGCAGTGAAGAACTCGATGGCGGTGCTCGCCTTCAGCGTCTCGATGCTCGCGACGTCGATCACCGCGTCCGCGCCGTCCAGAGCTCCCGCCAGACCGCGGCCCGTCACGAGGTCGACGCCGTGCGAGCGGCTGAGCACGACCGGATCGTGACCACCTGCGCGTACGGCCTCGACGGTGCGGCGTCCGACGACACCGGTTCCTCCTGCGACAGCGATCCTCATGGGCGTGCTCCTTCGTCCCGACACATCTTCCTCCTTCCGCGCCGGCCGCGACGCGGCGACGCGGCGGATCGACCCGCTCTCCTGCAGACCCTCGGCCCTCGCTACGATGACGACTGTGACCCCCACGACCGTGCGCCCCGGCATCGCCGAGCGTCTCTCGCAGATGATCAGGATCCCGACGGTCTCCGCGGAGCTCGAGCAGCGCGGCCCCGGTCCGTTCGAGGAGTTCGTCGCGTTGATCGCCGAGCTCTATCCCCTCGTCCACGAGAAGCTGACCCTCGAGCGCCACACCGACTTCGGCTTGCTCTTCCGCTGGGCGGGCGCCCGAGGAGCCGACGGCGGGCCAGTGGTGCTGATGGCCCATTACGACGTCGTCCCGGTCGATGAGAGCGACGCCTGGAGCCATCCGCCGTTCGCGGGAGTGATCGCGGACGGCTCCGTGTACGGCCGCGGCGCCCTGGACGACAAGGGGCCGCTGATCGTCGTGCTCGAGGCGGTCGAGAACCTCCTGGCCGACGGATTCGTCCCGAGCCGCGACGTGTACCTGTCTTTCGGGGGCAACGAGGAGACCTACGGGAAGGCCGCCGAGGAGATCGCCCACGTGCTGCGCGACCGCGGCATCGTGCCATGGCTCGTCGTCGACGAAGGCGGCGCCGTCGTGGACGCGCCCCTCCCGTTCGTGCCGGGCCGCGCCGCGATGATCGGCGTCGGGGAGAAAGGGGTGCTGACGGTGCGGCTCTCCGCGCGCGGCGAGGGAGGTCACGCCTCCGCCCCGCCCTCGCTCACCGCGGTCCGTCGCATCGCCAGAGCCGTCGACCGCCTCGGCCCCGGGACCTTCCGTCCCCGTGCGTCGCGCGCGATCCTGCGGATGCTGTCGCAGCTCGCGGCACAGACGCCCGGCCCCGCCCGGCATCTGCTGCGCCTGCTCGGATCCGCGCCGCCGCTGACCGCGCGGGTGTTCGCCGCGCTGGGCGGGGAACCGGCGGCACTCGTGCGCACGACCGTCGCGCCGACGATGCAGGCGGGAGGAACCGCGGCGAACGTGCTGCCTTCTCAGGCCTCGGCCACGATCAATCTGCGCATCGCACTGGGAGAGACGACGCAGCAGGCCGTGTACCGTCTGCGGCGACGGATCCGAGACCCCCTCGTGCAGGTCGAGGTCGTCGAGGCGAGTGAGCCGTCGCCCGAGTCCTCGACCGACAACGCGCAGTTCGCCCTGCTCGCCGCGGCCCTGGAGGTCTCTCATCCGGGCGTCCCCGCCGTGCCGTACATCATGATGGCGGCCACGGACTCCCGGCACTTCCATCGCTTCGCACCGGCCGTCTACCGGTTCGCTCCGCTGGACATGTCCAACGCCCAGCGCGCGTCCATCCACGGTGTCGACGAGAGCGTCGAGATCGCGGCCCTGGAGCGCGGGGAGCGGTTCCATCGCGCACTCCTCGAACGGCTAGGGTGATCTCACCCGCCTCCCGCCGTGCGCCGGAGGATCCGAACGAGAAGCAGGAGACGCGATGACGCGCACCCGAACACTGGGCACCCTCGCCGTCGTCGTCGGCTTCCTGGCCTTCGTGGAGTTCACCAGCGGCGTGCTCCAGGGCTACTACACGCCGATGCTGAGCGACATCGCCCGGCATCTCGGCATCCACGACGCGGACGTGAACTGGCTCGAGGGCGCGCAGCTGATGCTGTCGGCGCTCGTCGTTCCGGCATTCGCGAAGCTCGGGGACATGGTCGGCCACAAGCGGATGCTGCTCATCTCGACGGCCGTCACCGCCGCGGCCGCCCTGGTCCTGCCGTTCACCGATTCGTTCGGGGTGTTCCTCGCGGCGTGGGCGCTCATGGGCTTCTACGTCGTCTGGCTCCCGCTCGAGATCGCGCTCATCTGGTCGCGGTCGCGCCGCCTGGACGGACGCTCGTCGATCACGGCGAAGGCGGCAGGACTCCTGGTCGCGGCGCTCGAGGCAGGCGCCATCATCGGCGCCCTCGTGGGCGGCGCCCTCATCGACGTGCTGCCGCTGACCGTCGTCCTCCTGGTTCCGGCCGTGCTCATCGTCGTGTGCTTCTTCGTCATCCTGTTCGGTGTCACGGAGTCGCCCGAGCCCACGGGAGGAGTCTTCGACACCGTCGGCCTGGTGCTGATCTCGCTCGCTCTCCTCTGCTTCACCGGCGGCCTCAGCCTGCTCCGCCTCGAAGGCGGTCTGACCAACCCGTTCTCCTGGGCCGTGGTCGCCCTCGGCATCGTGCTCGTGATCCCGTTCGTGCGCTGGGAGCTGCGCTGCCAGGACCCCCTGATCGACGTGCGCATGTTCCGCTCGCCGGCGCTGGGCCCCGTGTTCCTGACCGCCGGTCTCTTCGGGGTCAGCGTGCTCGGCGCGCAGGCCCCGCTGTCGACCTTCGCACGCACCGATCCGACCGTGTACGGGTACGGTCTCGGCACGAGCGGTTTCGCGACCTCCCTGATCATCGGCGTCTACCTCGTCGCGATGATCGTCGGGGCGCTGCTGTTCCCCGTGGTCGCCCGGAAGCTGTCGCCGCGCCGGACCCTGATGGGGGCATCGGTGCTCGTGGGCGTCGGCTTCCTGCTGTTCCTGCCGTTCCACGACGCCTACGGGCAGGTCATCGCGAACATGGTCGTGGTCGGGCTCGGCTCTGGCGCGCTCGTGGCAGCGCTTCCGGCAGCGGCCGCTTCTGCGGCGCCCGCGACGCAGACGGGGGTGGCCACGGGTCTCACCAACTCGGTGAAGACCGTGGGCGGTGCGATCGCGTCCTGCGTGTTCGGCATCGCCCTGCTGCACGGGGTCACGAGCGCGGCCGGCGGCGCGGACGGAACGGCCGGTTCCCTGGCCGGGTACTTCACCGTGTGGATCGTCTGCGGTGCGACCGCGCTCGCGGCAGCCGTGATCCTCGTCTTCGTTCCGAAGACCGCCTTCACCGATCGGACGGTGGAGGCCGAGATCGCTCCCGTGGTCTGAGCCTCAGTCGTGCAGCCGCAGGGCCTGGGCGATCTCCGGCCAGGCGAGCGCGCCGAGCTCGGCATCGGCGGACTCGGTGCCGCCCCGTGCCATCCGGACGCCGCCGGTCGGCGCGGACTCGCCCGGCAGCACCACGCGGTGCCCCGCCGAAGGGTGTGTGACCACCGTCGTCTCTCGGCCGTGCTCCCGCCGGCGTCGCGCGATGGCTGCGGCGAATCCGTCGCTGGGCCACACCCGGTCGTCGCCGCCCGCGACCAGGACCAGCCGGCCGGGTATCCGCTCCACCGCGATCGTCGCGGACGCCGTGCGCTCGGCGTCCAGCTCGAGGCTGGTCTCGTACAGCGATCGGTACTCGGGCGGCTCGGTCGACGGAGTCCAGTCCGCATCGAACCGCACGGCGGGAAGCGGGGCGCCGCGGTGCGTCCAGTGCGAGGACCATCCCGCTCCGTCGTTCCCCGACCAGATGACCGAGGACGGCGCGATCGCCACCGTGATGTCGACGGGGAACAGTGAGGCGGTGACGAGGGCCGCCTCCGCGCCGAAGGAGGTACCGAGGACCGCGATCCGGTCGTGGTCCTTCCGCAGCAGTTCCAGCTGAGCCGCGAACAGCTCGATCGGGACCTCGTGCGGTGCGGGACGTTGGTCCACCCCGCCGAACCAGCGGATGGCGCGGGCCCTGGCGCCATGGCGCGCGAACAGCTCCGCCCGCCCGTTTTCGACGCGTCCGCTCGAGCCGGCGAGGATCAGAACAGCGGTGCCGCAGGGGCGCTCCGGATACGCGTCGTGGAGGTCGGGGGAGGAGACCATCGGGCGGTGATCCGGGCGCATCAGTCGCGGTCGAGCCCGAAGGTGCGCTTCACGATGGCCTGCACGTCGCGGTCGAGGCCGTCGATCCGGGTGTTCACGGTATCGAAGCGCGCGTTCATCTCGTTGCGGAGGCCGGTGAGCTGTCCGTTCACTTCGTTGCGGAGGCCGGTGATCTGCCCGTTCATCTCGGTGCGGAGGCCGGTGATCTGTCCGTTCATCTCGGTGCGGAGGCCGCCGATCTCGCTGCGGAGTACACGGATGAAGAGGGTCGAGACGAGCGTGAGGGTGCCGAACATCAGCGCGACGAACGATCCGATCATCGTCCAGATCTGCGCATCGTTCATGAATCCCACTCCCTCATCGTCGCATCGATTCCGCAAGCCTGCCAGAGCGCGCGGAGCGAAGATATTGGCTGTCCGGGGAGTGTGGACGACCGGTCGAACCCGGCCGTTGGGGAGGAGGAGACCGGACGACGGAAGCGCTCCGCCGCCCGGTCCTGCTCAATCCCCCTTCACGTTCACGAGCTGCCGCAGCGTGTGCCGGATCGACACCAGGCTCGCGGCGTCAGCCATCACCCGGTCGATCGGCTTGTACGCCTGCGGGATCTCGTCGAGGAAGGCGTCGGTGTCGCGGAACTCGATGCCGGCCATCGCCTCCCGCAGCTGGTCGTGGGTGAACGCCTTGCGCGCGGCTGACCGCGAGTACTCCCGTCCGGCCCCGTGCGGCGAGGAGTTCAGCGACTGCGGGTCGCCGCGTCCTTCGACCACGTACGAGGCGGTGCCCATCGACCCCGGGATGAGTCCAGGCCGACCGGCATCCGCCTGGATCGCGCCCTTCCGGGATACCCAGACCCGCTTGCCGTAGTGCAGCTCGGACTCCGTGAAGTTGTGGTGGCAGTTGATGCGCTCCTGCTCGTCCACGGGGCTTCCGAGGAACTCCGACACCTGACGGATGACCCGGTCCATCATCTCCTCGCGGTTCAGCAGCGCGAAGTGCTGGGCCCACCGCAGCTCACGGATGTATCGCGTGAACTCCGGGGTGCCTTCGACGAGGTAGGCCAGGTCGGGGTCGGGGAGGTCGATCCACCACTGCTTCGCCAGCCGCTGGGCCACCGCGATGTGGTGCGTCGCGATCTTGTTGCCGACACCTCGCGACCCGGAGTGCAGGAACAGCCAGACCCGGTCGAGCTCATCCACCGACACCTCGATGAAGTGGTTGCCGGATCCGAGCGTGCCCAGCTGCAGGCGCCAGTTCCCGGCGTACTGCGCGGGGTCGAAGCCGTTCTTCTCCGCCAGCTGCTCGAGCTCGGCGATGCGCGGCTCGGCGGTTGCCACGACCTTGCGGTTGTACCGGCCGGCCGACAGCGGGATGGCGCGCTCGATCTGCTCCCTGAGCTTGGCGAGCTCGCGGCCGTCGAGGTCGTTCCTCGTGAACTGCGTGCGGACGGCGATCATGCCGCAGCCGATGTCGACGCCGACGGCGGCGGGGATGATCGCGCCGAGCGTCGGGATGACCGAGCCGACCGTCGCCCCCTTGCCGAGGTGCGCATCCGGCATCAGCGCCAGGTGCGGGTGGATGAACGGCATGCGGGCCGTGGTGTGCGCCTGAGCGAGTGTCTTCTCGTCGATCAGTGACGCCCACGACAGCAGCCGTGCGGAGAGCCTCTCCATGATTCCTTTCCTTGTGGTGGTGTTCAGCCACAGGTCAGGGGAGTCTCCAACGGAAACGCCCCGGACCTGACGGTACGGGGCGTTGCGAGAGCGGATGCTGTCACACGGCGCGTGCCGGAGGGTACGACTCGTAGCGGTCATTGCGCTTCTGCTGAAGCGGCAACACCGCTGCGATGGGGAGGTTCCGCAGGGCGGTCATCCGTCGACTCCTCGGCTGGCATGCTGCACCGGTCGGCACAGCCTTGCCACCCTAGGACGCGACACGCCCGGGCGTCAAGCGCTCTCGCGCGGAGGGTTGTACATGAACTCGATACGGATGCCGTCGGCGTCCTCCACGAATGAGGCGTAGTAGCGGTCGCTGTACCGCGGATACTCCTTGGGTTCGCGCACGGCTGTCCAGCCGGCGTCGAGGGCGAGCGCGTGCAGCCGGTCGACCTCGGCGCGCGACGGCACCCCGAAGGCCATGTGCTGCCAGCCGACGCGGCCGTGCCGGTGCGGGCCGGATTCCTCGTCCCACGTGTAGAGGATGATCTCGGTCTCCTCGCCGTGGTGCCAGGAGATCGAGTGGTCGTCCTCTCCGCCGCTCTGATAGCCGAGAGCGGTCAGCACGGGGTGGAACTGCGCGCGGCCGCGTTCCAGGTCGTCGACGGTGATGCCCAGATGGTCGAGAAGTGCCATGCGCCCAGTCTGTCAGCGTCGGCGCGCGTTGTCAGTGCGGCGCGTGGTACTCGGCCTCGCCGCGCTTCCAGTACCCCTTCACGACGGCGTTCGCGGTGTCGACGGCCCATCGCTGCACGAGCGCTCGGCCCGGCTTGACGATCGACTGCTCGGCAGCGATGAAGACGAACGGGTCGTCGCCCGGGACGTCGCCGGGGGTCAGGGCCTCGAGGAAGGCGCTCAGTGCCGAGCCGGCGGCCGCCTGGCCGCGGTGCAGCCACTCGATCGTGACGGGCGCCTCGATCTCGACCTGGTGTGCCGCGTCGACGGTCTCGATCACGATCCGCGCCGGCGTGCCCTTCGGGATCAGCGTGGCGAAGCGACGGATCGCGGGGATGGCGGTCTCGTCGCCGACGAGCAGCCACGACCCGGGCTGTCCTTCGAGCACCGCGGAGCCACGGGGGCCGCCGACTCCGATGGTCGAGCCGATCGGGGCGTTCGCCGCCCAGGGAGCCGCGACACCCTGGTCGCCGTGCACCGCGAACTCGACGTCGAGCCAGTCCTCGCCCCACGCCAAGGGCGTGTACTCCCGGCTGGGCGAGGCGCGCAGCTCCTCGACGGAACCGACGGGACCCGCCGGGAAGAACAGCCGCATGTGGTCGTCGGATCCGAGGGACTCGAACCCGGCCAGGTCGCTGCCGGTGAGGCGCACGCGCACGAAGTCCGGAGCGAGCCATTCCCTGGCGCTCAGCGTGACGTTGCGGAAGCGCAGCTCGAGGCCGCGACGCTCGATCGAGAAACCGGATTTCGTATCGCTCATGAAGTAAGGCTAACCTAATTGAGCCGAGGTCAGGTGATCCTAACCTCGGCCATACCGGCGCCCCTCGTGTGCGCGACGATCCCGCAGAACAGGAGTCTCTCCATGTCCGTGCCCAGAACCCTCACCGCCACGAGCGTCGCGCTCGTCGGACTCCTCGCCCTCGCCGGCTGCGCATCCGGCAGCACGGCGGAACCGGAGGAAACCGAGTCCTCGGCCGACTCCGTCACGATCGAGGACAACACCGGCACGCACGAGATCCCGACTCCTCCGAGTTCCGTCGTCGCCCTCGACAACCGCACGTTCCAGACGCTCTCGGACTGGGGCGTCGAGCTCTCCGCCGCGGCCGTCGCGCTCATGCCGGAGACGGTGGCGTATGCGAAGGACGACGAGATCGTCGACATCGGTCTGCACACGGAGCCGAACCTCGAGGCGGTCGTCGCCGTCGAGCCCGATCTCATCATCAGCGGTCAGCGCTTCACGCAGCACAACGCCGCCATCGCCGACCTCGTGCCCGAGGCCACGATCATCGACCTCGACCCCCGCGACGGCGAGCCGTTCGACGCGGAGCTCAAGCGACAGGTCACCGTCCTGGGAGAGATCTTCGGCAAGCAGGACGAGGCGCAGAAGCTGGTCGACGACTTCGACGCCGCCGTCGAGCGCGCCAAGGCCGCCTACGACGACGCGGACACCGTCATGGCCGTGAACACGTCCGGCGGGGAGATCGGCTACCTCGCCCCGACCGTCGGCCGCTCGCTCGGCCCGATCTACGACATCCTCGGCCTCACTCCCGCGCTCGAGGTCGACGACGCGAGCGACGACCACCAGGGCGACGAGATCTCCGTCGAGGCCATCGCGTCCTCGAATCCCGACTGGATCCTCGTGCTCGATCGCGACGCCGTGTTCGCCGCTGAGACCCCGGATTACGTGCAGGCGGCGGAGATCCTCGAGAGCTCCGAGGCTCTGGCGGGCGTCACCGCGGTGAAGGAGAAGCAGATCGTGTACATGCCCACCGACACCTACCTGAACGAAGGCATCCAGACCTACACGACGTTCCTGAACGACTTCGCCGACGCTCTCGAGCAGAGCGCGAAGAACTGAGGTTCCGCGGCGGCATCCGGGGCGCCCCGGATGCCGCCGCCCCGTCATCATGACCACGACCCACCTGGCCTCGCCGCCCCGCTCCGCCGGGCGGCTCTTCGACGTCAAGCTGCTCATCGGTGTGCTCGTCGTCGCCGTCCTCCTCGTCATCTCGCTCTTCACCGGCGTCTACGACATCGCCGGCGCGGACGACGGCGCCCAGATGTTCCAGATCACGCGGGTTCCGCGCACGATCGCACTGGTGCTGGCCGGGGCCTCGATGGCGATGGCGGGCCTCGTGATGCAGCTGCTCACCCAGAACCGCTTCGTCGAGCCGACCACGACCGGCACGACGGAGTGGGCCGGTCTCGGCCTGCTCGCCGTCATGATCCTCGTGCCGCAGCCGTCCCTTCCGCTGCGCATGGCCGGAGCCGTGCTCGCGGCCTTCATCGGCACGATGGTGTTCTTCGCCTTCCTCCGCCGCGTCGCGCTCAAGTCCTCGCTCATCGTCCCGATCGTGGGCATCATGCTCGGCGCCGTGGTCGGTGCGGTCTCGACGTACCTGGCGCTCGCCACGAACTCGCTGCAGATCATCGGCGTCTGGTTCGCGGGCAGCTTCACCTCGGTGATGCGCGGACAGTACGAGATGCTCTGGATCGTCGCGATCATCGGCGTGATCGTGTTCATCGTCGCGGACCGGCTGACGATCGCCGGGCTCGGCGAGGAGATCGCCACGAACGTCGGCGTGAACTACAACCGCATCATCCTGCTCGGCACCGTCCTGATCGCGGTCACCACCGGTGTCGTCACCGTCGTCGTCGGCAACCTGCCCTTCCTGGGGCTGATCGTGCCGAATATCGTCTCGATGGTGCGCGGCGACGACCTCCGCAGCAATCTGCCCTGGGTGTGCCTGCTCGGGATCGCTATCGTCACGGTCTGCGACATCATCGGGCGCACGATCATCATGCCCTTCGAGGTCCCCGTGTCGCTGATCCTCGGCGTCGTCGGCGCCGTCGTGTTCGTCCTCCTCCTGCTCAGGCAGCGTCAACGTGGCTAGCGGGGTGCTCACGAAGGCGACCCTGGGCGATCGCGTGCGCTCGGCCGGTTCGTTCACGACTCCGCGTGCCCGCCGGCGCTACCTGATCGTGCTCGGCATCCTGACCATGCTGGCCCTCGGTTCCGGCTTCGGACTCCTCGCGTGGGGCAACCCGATGCCGGCCGGCACCCCCGGATTCTGGCGCATCGCGCAGCACCGGGCGACCGACGTCACGGTCATGGCCCTCGTCGCGGTCGCTCAGGCCATCGCCACGGTGAGCTTCCAGACGGTCACGAACAACCGCATCATCACTCCCTCGATCATGGGGTTCGAGTCGCTCTACCGCGTCGTGCAGACATCGACCGTGTACCTGTTCGGCGTGGCAGGACTCGTGGCGATCCAAGGCGTCGGACAGTTCGCGATCCAGGTCGCCATCATGGTGGGGCTCGCCGTGGCGCTCTACGGCTGGCTGCTGTCCGGACGCTACGGCAACCTGCAGATCATGCTGCTGGTGGGGATCGTGATCGGCGGCGGACTGGGAGCCGTCGCGACGTTCATGCAGCGCCTGCTCACCCCCAGCGAGTTCGACGTGCTCGCGGCGCGGCTGTTCGGCAACGTGTCCAACGCCGATCCGTCGTACCTGCCCCTGGCGGTCCCGCTCGTCGTCGGCGCCGCGGCATTGCTGTGGCTCCGCTCCCGGCGGCTCAACCTCATGGCGCTCGGCCCCGACGCCGCCCGCTCGCTCGGGCTGGATCACCGACGGGAGCTGTTCATCGTGCTGTTCCTGGTCGCCGTGCTGATGGCGACGTCGACCGCGCTGGTCGGGCCGATGACGTTCCTCGGATTCCTCGTCGCGACGCTGGCGTACCAGTTCGCCGACACGCACGATCACCGGCTGATCTTCCCCGTGGCGGTGCTGACCGCATTCACGATCCTCGCCGGCGCCTACTTCCTCATGAAGAACGTGTTCTACGCGCAGGGCATGGTGTCGATTCTGATCGAGCTGGTCGGCGGCACCGTCTTCCTCATCGTCATCCTCAGAAAGGGCAGGCTGTGATCGCTCTCGACGGCGTCCGCCGTGACTACAGCAGCGAGGTCGGGATCGGCCCCGTCGACCTCCAGATCCCCGCCGGCGGGATCACCGCGCTCATCGGTCCCAACGGCGCCGGCAAGTCGACGCTCCTGACGATGATCGGACGCCTCAACGGCATGGATGCCGGGGCGATCGAGATCGCCGGTCTGGACGTGGCCTCCACCAAGTCGAAGGATCTGGCGAAGGTCGTCTCGATCCTCCGCCAGGAGAACCACTTCGTCACCCGGCTGACCGTGCGCCAGCTGGTCGGGTTCGGACGTTTTCCGCATTCGAAGGGACGCCTGAACAGGGCCGACGAGGAGATCATCAGCAGCGCGATCGACTTCCTCGATCTGGGCGCTCTGGAAGGCCGGTACCTCGACGAGCTGTCCGGCGGTCAGCGGCAGCGGGCGTACGTCGCGATGGTCCTCGCGCAGGACACCGAGTTCGTGCTGCTCGACGAGCCGCTGAACAATCTCGACATGCGGCACGCCGTGCAGATGATGAAGCACCTGCGGCGCGCGGCGGAGGAACTCGGACGCACGATCGTCATCGTCCTGCACGACATCAACTTCGCGGGTCACTACGCCGACCACATCTGCGCCATGAAGGACGGCGCTGTCGTGGAGTTCGGAGCCCCGGAGGCGATCATGACCGACGACGTGCTCACGCGGGTGTTCGACACCCCCGTGCGCGTGGTCGACGGTCCATCGGGCCCGCTCGCCGTCTACTACTGATGCCGGCGGTCCCGGGTCTGCGGCAGCCCTTCGACAGGCTCAGGGACCCAGAGGCGACAGGCTCAGAGCTCGACGCCGTGATCCTCGTCGTTGACGCCGGCGTTGTGGCCGCGGCGGGACTCGTAGCCGAGGAACCATCCGAACCACACGATCGCGGCGAGGAGCACGCCGAGCCACACGTTCTGGAAGATGAGCCCGATCACGACGCCGACGACGAGCAGGCCGACGGTGACGGAGATGCGCAGCGCGGTACGGGACATGGCCCCAGCATAGGCGGCGGCGTCAGCGGTCGCGATGGTCCTCCGGGGCGAGCCGGGGACCGCGGCGCGGCTCCTGCACGCCGCTGGCGAAGATGAGGCGGACGACCCGCTGCCGGTGACCTGCCCACGGGGCCAGGAGCTCGATCATCCCCGCGTCGTCGGTGCGCTTGCCCGTCAGGGCGTAGCCGACTTCGTGCGCCAGGTGGTAATCGCCGACGCTCACCGCATCCGGGTCGCCGAGGGCGCGGATGCGGGTCTCGGCCGATGTCCAGACGCCCACGCCGGGCAGGCTCGTGAGCACCCGGTCGCGATCGACGCCGTCCGCCGCCGCATGGACGGCACGGGCGATGCGGTCGCCGCGCTCCGCGGCACGAACGATCGTCCGCGACTGCGGCGGCTCGACGCCGGCGCGGTGCCAGGCCCAGGACGGGATGCGGAACCACTGCTCCGGTGACGGCGCGGCGAACAGGGGGCGAGGGGTCGGACCGGGCGCGCGCTCTCCGTATCGGGACACGAGCCAGCGCCAGGCGCCGAAGGCCTGCATGCCCGTGACTTTCTGCTCGATGATCGCGCACGCGAGGGCGTCGAACACCTCGCCGCCGCGAGTGAGGCGGAGGCCGGGGTTGCGGCGCGCTGAATCGGCGATGAGCGGATGGCGGGACGCATCGAAGCCCTCGTCGTCATCGCGGGCGCCGCACAGATCGGGCACGCGGTCGAGGGCCAGTTCCGCTCCGCGCCCCCAGGCCGTGGCCCTGACCTCCGCTCCCGTCATGCGGAGGGCGAGCGTGGCGGGGCCGAGCTCCGTGCGCATCGTGCGCCAGATGACGGGACCGTCGATGACCATGGTCGGGTCGGTTCCGCCGCGGCGGAGCATCCCGACCGTGCGCCGGAGGTCGAGGGGATGGGGAGGCCGGTAGACCGTCTCGCGCGGTGCCCCCGCGGCCGCAGCGTCGGCCGATGCGGGGTCTGCGGTGAGGGTCATGCGCCCACCCTACGCGCCGTCCCTGACACCGCCTCCGAGGCTGCGGAGGGTCAGAAGCGGTCGGGCGAGGGCGTGCCGTGGCCGTAGCGGATGACGACGTCGGCGTGCCGGTCGAACCGGTAGCCGATACCGCGCACCGTGCGCACGATGTCCTCGTAGCGACCGAGCTTCGCGCGGAGGCGGCGAACGTGCACGTCGATGGTCCGCTCTCCGGGGGTCTCGTCGTCCTGCGCCTGCCAGAGGGCGGAGACGAGCTCGCTGCGCTCGATCGTCCGGCCCTCGCGGAGCACGAGGTACTGCAGGAGCTCGAACTCCTTGTATGTGAACGCCGCGGACTCGCCGTCGATCAGCACGCGCTTGCGGGAGATGTCGACGGTGACGCCGCTCTCCTCGTCGACCGTGTCCTCCTCGGCAGCCGCCTTCGTGCGGGCGATCGCGCCCGGCTCCTGCAGCGCCAGTCGGACGACGTCGAGGTCACGTCCGCCGGAGCCGTGCGGGGCGAGGGCGACCGTGGCGTGCGTCTCCGCGCCGGGCGCGAGTTCGGCGAGCGTGCGACGCAGGGCGTCGACAAGGAGGGGGAGGCTGACGCCGGCCTCGGCGGCCTTGATCTCGTCCAGGCCGACGTAGAGGGCGAAGCCGCGGGGCGAGCGCACGGCCGGGAGGTCTGCTGCTGCGGAGGGCAGGGGAGCGGCGGCGGTCTGGGTGCGGACGGCGGCGGCGGGACGCTCGAGAAGTGCGGTGTTCGACATGATGATGAAGTCCTCAGGACGTGAGCCCGGATCGAGAGGGGCTCTGATGCGTTGCGTGAATGACCGGCGGAGCCGGGAAGCGAGCAGAGGGTGGATGCTCGGTGACGCCGACCTCGCAGATCGCGAGTGGTCAGGTCAGGCGGGGTGGCTGTTCGTTCAGCGACACATTCGGCAACACATGCCAACGCGACCGGGCATCATCATCCCGGCAGTCCCGTTCGCCTCCTGGGCGGACAAAGGGCGTGCGTTGGTGGTCATGGGGGGATTATGTCCGATCATGACCGCCCATGTCAAAACGACCGCGTGAGCCCCGGCGGGCGTAACGTGGGGGAGATGACGATCTCGCACACTGTCGGAGGCTTCCTCCTGACCGATGAGAAGGACGCGTCGCGGTACACGCTCATGCGCGACGGAAAGCTCGTGAGCGTCCTCGACTACCGGGACGACGGGCACACGATCGCTCTGACGCGGGCCTTCACCGTCCCGACTTTCCGGGGCAACGGCTACGCCGGGAAGGTCGTGGAGGGCGCGGTGGCCGACATCATCGAGCGCGGCGACCGCAAGGTCGACGCCGTGTGCTGGTACGTCGCGGACTGGTTCTCGGCGCACCCAGAGCATGCCGGACTGCTGCGGCGTCGGTGACATCGCCCGTATGACGCACTGTTACGCCGCGCTCGCTGCGAGGATGGGCTCATGAGACTCGCCGAGGCCCTGACCGCGCGCGCCGACCTGCAGCGTCGCATCGAGCAGCTGCGCGCTCGGATCGTCGCGAACGCCCGCTTCCAGGAGGGCGAGGAGCCGGCCGAGGACGCCGCCGCGCTGATCCGGGAGGCGGAGGATTCGCTCACCGAGCTGCGCGACCTCATCCGGCGGATCAACGCCACGAACGCCCGTCTCGACCTCGGGGCGGACGGCACCATGACCGACGCGCTGGCGACGCGCGACGTGCTGCGCCTGCGGCACTCCGTGCTGACCGACGCTGCTGCCGCGGCGTCGGGTGCGAACGACCAGTTCCTGCGCCAGATGCGCTCCGAGCTGCGGCAGGTCTCGGCGCTCCCCGTCGCACGGCTGCGGGCTCAGGCCGACGCTGTCGCACAAGAGCTGCGCGAGCTGGACAACCGGATCCAGCAGGCGAACTGGTCGAACGACCTGGAGGAGGAGAGCGGGAGTCGGTAGTCGCGACGGAGCGGGCACAACCCCTGCCGGAGGGGCAATTCCGGCCCTGTCGGGCGGAGGGCAGCCCGGATCCCGCATCGCGCAGCCCCGCACGCCGCACAGGTGACCGCGCACAGCGCACTTCGCATCACCGCGTGCCGATCGTCGCGACGAGGGAGGGTCAGGGGACCTTCCGCTCTTCTCCTCCCTGGCCGTGGCATGCTTCCGCGGCACGCCTCGGACGGAATGTCCGAGGTCCTTCGTACCGTGTGAACATGCGCATCCTGCACACCTCGGACTGGCACATCGGCCGGACGTTCCATGGCAACTCGACCATGGACGCCCTCGCCGAGGTCCTCTGGGCGCTCACGGAGCAGGTCCGTCGCCATGACGTCGATGTCGTGATCGTCGCCGGTGACGTGTTCGACTCGGCGACTCCGGCGGCTGCTGCGTACACGCTGCTCGGCGACGCCCTCGTCTCGCTGCACGACACCGGAGCGCGCGTCATCGTCACGAGCGGGAACCACGACTCTGCGGCCCGTCTCGGGTTCCAGTCGCGGCTGCTGCGCGACGGCATCCATGTGCTGACGGATCCGCTGGCGATCGGTCAGCCGGTCACGGTCGACGACGCGCATGGCCCCGTGCACTTCTTCGGCATCCCGTACCTCGAGCCCGCGATCGTGCGCCAGCATTGGCCTGAGGGAGACAGCGCGGGGCGTCAGCTCCGCACGCAGGCGCAGACCATGGCCCATGCGATGGAACTGGTCCGACTCGGCATGCGCGAGCACGAAGGCCGCTCGGTGGCGATCGCGCACTGCTTCACCGCGGGCGTCGACGCGACGGTGGGACTCGAGCGCGAGGTGCGGCAGGGCGGACTCGACGTGGTTCCGGTGAGCGTGTTCGACGGCCCCGATTACGTTGCCCTCGGTCACATCCACGGTCGCCAGGAGCTCAGCGACCGCGTGCGTTACGCGGGTGCTCCGCTGCACTACAGCTTCGGCGAGCAGCACAAGCCGCGCGGATCGTGGCTGGTCGACCTCGATGCCGACGGCCTCGCCTCCGTCGAGTGGATCGAACTCCCCGTGCCGCGCCGGCTCGTCACCCTCACGGGTGCTCTCGACGAGATCCTCGCTCCCGCGATGGTCGCCGAGCACGCGGACGACTGGGTGTGTGCGATCTACACCGACGCCGTGCCGCAGACCGAGCCGATGCGACGACTGCGCGAGAGCTTCCCGTTCTGCGCGATGGTGCAGCATCAGCCGGCTGTCACGACGGAAGCAGGCGAGCGTTCCTACGCGCAGCGTCTCCGGACCGCCGTGACGGACGCCGACCGCATCGAAGCCTTCCTCGAGCACGTGCGGGCGGGGAACGGGGCGACCGACACCGAGGCCGCGCTGATCCGCTCCGTGCTCGACGAGCGCGTGCGGGCGGAGGCGCTCGTCTAGATGCGCCTGCATCGCCTGGAGATCGAGGGCTTCGGACCGTTCCGGTCTCGCCAGACCGTGGACTTCGACGCGTTCGCCGACGACGGGATCTTCCTCATCGCCGGCCGCACCGGCGCAGGCAAGTCGAGCATCCTCGACGCGGTCTGCTTCGGGCTCTACGGCGGGGTCCCGCGCTACGACGGGGGAGAGAAGCGCCTGCGCAGCGATCACTGCGAGCCGGACGACATCTCCGAGGTCGTGGTCGAGTTCAGCACGCCGGCGGGCCGGTTCCGCGTGACGAGGTCTCCGGAGTATCTGCGTCCGGCGAAGCGCGGGGGAGGCATGACGAAGCAGGCTCCTGCCGTCGCTCTGGACGAATGGACCGAGACGGGCTGGGTGGGGCGCGCGGCCAGGGCCGTCGACGTCGGCAACGAGCTCGACGAGATCCTGCAGCTGAGCCGAGAGCAGTTCCTT
Organism: Microbacterium algeriense; assembly: GCF_008868005.1. Taxonomy (GTDB): domain Bacteria; phylum Actinomycetota; class Actinomycetes; order Actinomycetales; family Microbacteriaceae; genus Microbacterium; species Microbacterium algeriense. The sequence continues at coordinate 263,693 of NZ_WAAO01000003.1, read as the reverse complement.
CAGGTGATCCTGCTGGCCCAGAACCGCTTCTCGGAGTTCCTCCTGGCGGGGAGCCGCGATCGTCAGGTGCTGCTGCGCCGGCTGTTCGGCACTCAGCGGTTCGAAGACGTGCAGGCCCGCTTCGACGAGCGACGGCGCGCTGCGGAGCAGATGCTCGGCGCGCGGCTGGCGACCGTGGCCGCTCGGGTCGAGGAGGCCGAGCGCCTCGTCACCGCCGTCGAACTGTGGGGCGAAGGGACGGAGGACGAGTCGACCGGAGAAGAGAAGAACGCGACGCGCGTCTTCACCACGGACGAGCGCCTCGACGCCCTTCGGCGGGCCCAGGCCCGTGCCGACTACCGCGCAGAGCGTCGAGCATCCGAGCAGGCCGAGGCGGAGCAGCGCTCCGCCGCCGCCGACGCCGCACTCGCAAAGACCCGCGAGGAGCGGCAGGCCCAGAAGGAACGCGACCGCGCACGGGTCGCTCTCGAGCAGCTGGATTCGGAGGAGCCGCAGATCGCCGAGGCGCGGGCCGAGCTCGCCGCTGCTCGCGCAGCGGAGGCGCTGCGGCCGGCCATCGCCGCGGCGGAGCGCGCCGCCGTGCTGCACGCGAAAGCGGTCGAAGACGAACGGACCGCGCGTGCCGTGTGGGACGCGTTCGGGATGTCCGTCGACGGCGACCTGGAGGAATGGGCCGCTGCCCGCACGCGGGAGAGCGGCGCGTGGGAGCGCGCCCGCGACCTGGAAGAGCAGGAGCCCGCCCTCGCGACTGCGGTGGCGGCAGCGGCGACCACTGTCGAGGAAGCGGCGGAGCGCGTCGCGGCCGGCGAGCGCGAACGCGCCTCGCTGCCGGAGGCCACGGCGGCGCTGACGGCGGAACGCGACGAGGCTCGGCGTATCGCCGACCGAGGCGATGATCTCCGGGCAGCGGTGGACACGGCCCGGTCGCGCCGCGCGGCCGCCCGAGAGGCCGACCGTCTCCGGCAGGCGCTGGCCGTCGCGGATGCCGAGGTCGCCGAGGCCTCGGCCTCCCATGCCAGGGCGCAGACCGTTCTCGCACAGCTCCGTCAGCGGCGCGCGGACGGCATGGCGGGCGAGCTGGCATCACGCCTTGCGCCGGACACGGCATGCCCGGTGTGCGGTTCGCAGGAGCATCCGGCGCCGGCGTCGCACGCCGATCCGGTCTCGGGCGAGGACATCGAGGAGGCCGAGGCTGCTCGCGACGCGGCGGCGCAGCAGGAGCGGGAGCTCGTCGCCGCGTCCGCTGCGCTGCACGCCGAGCTCGCCGCCGCGACAGCGCGGTCCGAGGAGCGATCCGTCGAGCAGGCCGAGGCCGAGCTCGCTGACGCGGAGGAGGCGCAGGCACGCAGCCTCGCCGCCGCTGAAGAGGCCAAGGATCTCGAAGCGCGTCTGGCCGCGCTCGTCGTCCGCGCCGGAGAGATCGAGGCGGAGCGGGCGGAGGCGGCCGCCGCGCTGGCCGCGGCGCGCGAAGCCCACGCGCTGCTCCTCCAGCGCGCCGCAGATGCACAGACGCTGATCTCCGAGGCTCGCGGGGATTTCCCCTCCGTCGGGGCCCGGCTGGAGGATGCGGCGGCGAAGATCGCGGCTGCTCATGCCGTGGTCGAGGCGGTCGCCGAGACGGCGAGACGGACGCTCGCGCTCGCGGAGGCCGAGAGCGAGCGGGACGCGGCGCTGGCCGACACCGCCTTCCCCGTCGTCGCCGCGGTCGAGGAATCCCTCCGGTCGCCGGCCGCGCAGGAAGCCCTCGATGCGCGCATCACGCACCATGCGGTGCAGCGCGAGAAGGAGCGCGCGATCCTGTTCGACCTGGAACTGCGGACGCTGCCGGAGGAGCCGATCGACGTGGCCCCCGCGGAGCTGGCCGCCGCCGAGGCGCGCGCGAGCTGGAAGCACGCGGTCGACGAGGCGGTGCGCTCCGCGGGTGACGCGGAGCGACTCGCCGACCTGATCCGATCCGCGGCTGCCGAGCATGCGCGCACGGCGGATGACGCCGCCGAGTTCGAGACCCTGCAGGGGCTTGCCGACACGATCGCCGGTCGGGGTGCGAACACGCGCAAGATGACGCTCGAGACGTTCGTCCTCGCAGCGGAGCTCGAGGAGATCGTGGAAGCGGCCAATCGTCGGCTCCACGACATGTCGTCGGGGCGATACCAGCTGGAGCACTCGGACGCCCTCGCCGCGCGCGGCGCGACATCCGGTCTCGGCATCGTGGTCTTCGACGCTTTCACGGGGCAGACCCGACCGCCGCAGTCGCTGTCGGGAGGCGAGACGTTCCTGACCTCCCTCGCCCTGGCCCTCGGCCTCGCCGAGGTGGTGACGGCCCGTGCCGGCGGCATCCGTCTCGACACGCTCTTCATCGACGAGGGGTTCGGGTCCCTCGACGGCGACACGCTCGACGTCGCCATGCGCACCCTCGACGAGCTGCGCCAGGGCGGCCGCACGGTGGGCGTGATCAGTCACGTCGAGGCCATGCAGGAGCAGATCCCGGCTCAGCTCACCGTGCGGGCGCTGCCGAACGGGCCGAGCCTGATCGAGACCCGCTGACGCGGTCGTTGACGGCCGAGCCGCTCAGACCCCGTATTCGCTGCGGATGAAGTCGCGCAACTGCACGCTGCAGCGCGCCACAGCCTCGCGCCAGTCGGTCAGCGCGCCGTCCTCGGCCTGGTCCGACACGGCGCGGAAGACCCGGATCGGCACGCCGAACTGCTCGGCGACCCAGATGTAGGCGTACGTCTCCATGTCCACCAGCGCCGCGCCGGACGGGCGGATCACGGCGGTGACCTCCGCATCCTCCACGAAATGGTCGCCCGTGGCGATGAGCACACCGTCACGCCCGGTCGAGACGCGTGCGGGGAGGGAGACGTGCTGACCGGCGACGCCGTCGAGATCCGTGACGTCGTGCTGGAACGCCGTGCCGATCTCGTGGACGGTCGCCTCGAGCCCCGGATCGATCGCGCCCGCGGTTCCGACCACCACGATCTCGTCGTAGGTCTTCGCATCGAGCGCACGGGTGAGCGCGTACGTGGCCTGTAGCTTGCCCGGCCCGGTGACGAGACGGTCGAAGCCCTCGAGCTCTTCCGGGAAGGCGGACAATTCGGACGCGAGCGCAGCGACGAGGAGTTTCACTGCCCCATTCTCTCAGGCCGTGGCTGGCAGGAGCATGCGAACGCCGCGGCGTCATGCCCTCGTAACGCGATCAGGGGGATACTGGTGCGAGGACAAGACCGGAGGATCACATGTCGTTGCAGAAGCAGATCTCTGAGGACCTCGGCGTCAAGGCCGAGATCGACCCCGAAGCCGAAGTGGACCGTCGAGTCGGCTTCCTCGCCGACTACCTCCGCGAGACCGGGGCCAAGGGCTTCGTGCTCGGCATCTCGGGCGGCCAGGACTCGACGCTCGCGGGGCGTCTCGCGCAGCTCGCGGTCGAACGCGTGCGTGCGGAGGGCGGCGAGGCGAAGTTCCTGGCCGTGCGTCTGCCGTACCGCGTGCAGCACGATGCGGACGACGCGGCAGCGGCCCTCGAGTTCATCGCCCCCGACTCGTCCGTCGAGGTCAACATCCAGAACGGCGTGGACGGCGTGGAGCAGGACATCGAGTTCGCCGTCACCAGTGACATCACCGATTTCAACCGCGGGAACATCAAGGCCAGGCTGCGCATGGTCACGCAGTACGCGCTCGCCGGCCACGACGGCCTGCTCGTGATCGGCACGGACCACGCGGCCGAGGCCGTGACGGGCTTCTACACGAAGTTCGGAGACGGCGCGGCCGACATCCTCCCGCTGTCCGGCCTCACCAAGCGGCAGGGTCGGTCGCTGCTCCAGTTCCTCGACGCGCCGCACCGCCTCGCCTTCAAGGTTCCCACCGCCGATCTCCTCGACGGTCAGCCGGGCCGGGCGGACGAGGACGAGCTCGGCCTGACCTACGAGCAGATCGATGACTTCCTCGAGGGAAAGGCCGTCGACCCCGAGGTCGCAGGGCTCATCGAGGCGAGGTACCTGGCGACGGAGCACAAGCGGCACCTTCCGGTCACTCCCGACGACACCTGGTGGCGTTGACCGCAACCCCCAGGAGACGGGCCGCCGCTTCGCCCGTGTCAGATGCCGCGGATAGTGTCGAAGCATCCGAGAGAACGGGAGCATCGTGCGGATCGACACTCAGGCGCAGCGCGTCATCTGGAGCGCCAGCGACCTCAAAGCGGCCGCCGAATGCGAGTTCGCCTGGTGCCGGGCGATCGACGCGAAGCTGGGCAGGGTGCCGGCGGTGGAGGAGCCGGAGGACGCGACGCTGAAGCGCGCCGCAGAGCTCGGCGATGTCCACGAACGCAACGTCCTCGCCCGCTACCTCTCCGACCTCGGCGACGAGCGGGTGCACCGCATCGACAAGGTGTCATCGAGTGACGCCGCAGCCCTCGGCGCCGCCGTCGAAGAGACCATCGCCGCCCTGCGCTCCGACGCGCTCGTGGTGTTCCAGGCCGCTTTCGCGACGGAGGAGTTCGTCGGGTTCGCGGACTTCCTGCGCAAAGACGTGGATGGCCGCTGGCGGGTGCAGGACTCCAAGCTCGCCCGCAAAGCTCGTGTCACGGCGCTCATGCAGTTGGCGGCATACGTCGATCAGCTCGACCGGTTGGGCATCCCGAGATCCGATGAGGTCGACCTGATCCTCGGCGACGGATCGATCAGCACGCATGCCGTGGACGACCTGCTCCCGCTGTTCCGGGTGCGCCGAGCGCGACTGCGCGCGCTCATCGCCGACCGCGCGATCGCCGACGGCATGGCAGGCGCCCCACTCGCCTGGGGAGACGACCGTGGCGACCTGCAGGTCGTGGCGTGCGGACGCTGCGCCACCTGCGAAGAGCAGGTGATCGCCCACCGCGATCTGCTGATGGTCGCCCGGATGCGCCCGGTGCAGCGCGCGCGACTGCGTGCGGCCGGTGTCGACACGATCGATGACCTGGCTGCCGCGTCGACGCCGCCCGAGGGCATGAACGTCGACACGTTCGAGAACCTTCGGGCTCAGGCGCGACTGCAGCTCCGAGCCGACGCGGAGGGAGTGCCGACCTACGAGGTGCATTACGCTCCGGCGATCCACACTCTTCCGGTGCCCAGCCACGGCGACATCTTCTTCGACTTCGAGGGCGATCCCCTCTACACGGAGCCCGCCGCAGACGGTGAGGCCCAGTGGGGAATCGACTACCTGTTCGGCTGGGTCGACAACGCCGATCAGTATTCCGCGCTGTGGGCGCACACGTTCGCGGACGAGAAGCAGGCGCTGGAGGACTTCCTCGACTTCGTGAAGCTGCGCCGGGCCGCGCACCCCGGCATGCACATCTACCACTACGCCCCGTACGAGACCTCGCACCTGGTCGCCATGGCCGCGCGTCACGGCGTGCGGGAGGGAGAGGTCGACCGACTGCTGCGCGAGGGCGTCTTCGTCGACCTGTATCCGCTCGTGCTGAGGACCGTGCGCGTCGGATCACGGTCGTACTCGATCAAGAAGCTCGAGCCGCTCTACATGGGCGCCGACGTGCGCACCAGCGACGTGCAGAAGGGCGACGACTCGATCGTGCAGTACGTCGCCGCCCGCGAGCTGGCGGCGGCGGGGGAGGACGCGGAGGCCGACGCCGTGCTCGCGGACCTCGCCGACTACAACCGCTACGACTGCGTGTCGACACGACGACTGCGCAACTGGCTCATCGACATCGCGCGGGAGAAGGGCGTCGCGCCTGCCCCGCCCGATGCCGCCGACGAGGTGATCTACGAGCCGTCACCGCGGTCGGTGGCACTGCTCGCGGACGCGGAGCGCGACAGGGAGGCAGGCGGCGACGGACTCGTCCATCGTCTCGCGGCCGCCGCGATCGACTACTTCCCCCGGGAGTCGAAGAGCTTCTGGGTCTCGCACTTCCAGCGCCTGCGCGAGCCGGTGACGATGTGGGACGGCACGCGTGATGTCGTCCGCGTCGATGCACCATCGTCGACGGTCCGTCGGGAGTGGAGCATCGGGGAGGGGCGTCGGGTGATGTCTCGCGACATCGAGATCCGCGGCGAGGTCTCGCCGGGCACCACTCTCGGTGCGGGGTCGCAGCCGTTCGCGCTGTACGGCGTCCCGGCTCCGTTCGACACCGAGGTGCCGTCGCGCGCGGTCCACGTCCCGCATACCGTGACCGTCACCGAGGTGCTCGACGACGGCTACCTGGTCACCGAATCGGCGGTGCAGGGACAGACCTGGGACGAGCTTCCGCTCGCGCTCACCCCCGCGGCGCCACCTCGCGTGGCCTCGCTGCAGGGGGCGATCGACGAATGGGCCGACGCTGTGCATGACGCGGCGCCCGACTTCCCGCACGACGCCGCGACAGACATCCTGCGCCGCATCCCGCCACGAACGGTGTCCGGTGCCGGACTGCCCTCCGCCGACGAGGACGCGATCGATGCGATCGTCCGGGGCATCCTCGATCTCGACCGCAGCTACCTCGCCGTGCAGGGTCCTCCCGGAACCGGCAAGACCTACACGGGCTCGCGGGTCATCGCCCGGCTCGTCACCGAGCACGGATTCAAGATCGGGGTGGTCGCGCAGTCGCACGCCATCATCGAGACGCTCCTCGCGCGGGTCGTCGACGACGGGGTGCCGCCCGCTCAGGTGGCGAAGGCGCCCAAAGACCCCGATGCCGAGACTCCCTATACGACGATTCCGAAGAACGGCATGGCGTCATTCCTCGGGGAGCACACCGACGAGGGTGCGGTCGTCGGCGGCACGGCGTGGGACTTCAGCAACACGCAGCGGGTCGACCGCGCCGGCCTCGACCTGCTGGTGATCGATGAGGCGGGCCAGTTCTCGCTCGCCTCGACGATCGCCGTCGCCGCCGGGGCGAAGCGGCTCCTCCTCCTCGGGGATCCTCAGCAGCTTCCGCAGGTGAGCCAGGGGGCTCACCCGGAGCCGGTGGACACGTCGGCCCTCGGCTGGGTCATGGATGGCGACCCGGTGGTGCGGCCGGAGTACGGCTACTTCCTGGCCCGCTCCTGGCGGATGCACCCGTTCGTGGCAGCACCGGTGTCGAAGCTCGCCTACGCGGGACAGCTCGCCTCCGCGCCAGGCACCGACCTCCGAGCGGTCGACCGCATCGATCCCGGCCTGCACGTGGTGCCGCTCCGGCACCGCGGCAATGCCACGCAGTCGGCCGAGGAGGCGGCCGAAGTCGTCCGGCTGGTCCGCGATCTGGTCGGACGCACCTTCACGGACAACGACGCGCTCCGTTCGCGTCGACCGCTGGCCGAGAGCGACATCATCGTGGTCACGCCGTACAACGCACAACGTCAGCTCGTGCTCGATGCGCTCTCCGAGGCGGGCTTCCCCGACGTCCCCGTGGGCACGGTCGACAACTTCCAGGGCAAAGAGGCCGTCGTCTCGATCACCTCCCTGGCCGCCTCGAGCGGCCGGGACGCCCCGCGCGGTCCGGAGTTCCTGCTGCTGCAGAACCGCCTCAACGTGGCCATCTCCCGCGCGCAGGTCGTCGCGTACCTGATCCACTCGCCGGCGCTGCTCGACGACCTCCCGTACACGCCCGAGGGAGTCGCCCGCCTGAGTGCCTTCGCGACACTGGTCGGTGCGGGGGACGACGCGCCGAGCGCCGCCGCGTCCGCCGTCGCGCGGGCGGAGGAGACGCAGAATGTCGGCGCCTGACGGCCACGCACACAGCGACCCGGACGCGCACAGCGCGGAAGAGATCCTGGGCGCCGCCGCGGCCTGGGTGTGGTTCCCGCGCGGCAGCCTGCACGAACGCGAGGAGCTGCTGCTCGTGCGGGATCCGGAGAGGTTCGGCGGCGGTGTGCGTGCATCGCAGGTCGACTCCGCGCTCGATGCGCCGACCGTCGTGGATCATGCCCTGGCGCGCACGAGGGCCTGGGGTGCGGCGCGGTTCACGTTCTGGACGAACCCCGCCGATCGCCCGGACCTCGAGGACGAGCTGCGTCGGCGCGGAGCGGAGCACGTCGACACCGTGGCGGTGTTCGCGCGTCCGGTCGACGGTGCCGACATCGACCTCTCCGCCGACGTGACGGTCGAGGTCGTGCGCACGCTCGAGCAGGTCCGCGAGGTCGACGCGGTCAACGTCCCGGTGTGGCAGCAGCAGCCCCTCGATGAAGAGGGTCTGCGCACGGAATTCGCCGAGGTGGCCGCTGCTCTGCAGGCGCGAGAGGGGTTCCGCGTGCTCGGCCGGATCGGCGGTCGAGCGGTCAGCACCGCGGGATGCACGATCGACGAGGGCTTCGTGCGACTCTGGGGAGCCTCGACGCTCGAGTCGGATCGCGGCCGTGGCGCCTACCGCGCCGTCCTCGCCGAACGGCTGAGACGGAGTGGCGAATGGGGAGCACGCACGGCGCTGGTGAAAGGACGGGTCTCCACGTCCGCGCCGATCCTGGCCCGAGCGGGGTTCACGCACTACGGCGACGAACGCGCTTACCGGCTCACGCTCTGAGACGAGCGCGCACCGGGGTCAGACGGTGCCGTAGAGCCGGTCTCCGGCGTCGCCGAGACCGGGCACGATGTAGCCCTTGTCGTTGAGGCGCTCGTCCAGGGCTCCCAGGACGAGGGTGACGTCGCGGTCGCCGGCCATCGCCTCGATCGCCGCGACGCCCTCCGGGGTGCCGAGCAGGCAGATCGCCGTCACGTCCTTCGCGCCGCGGTCGAACAGGAACTGGATGGCCGCGGCGAGCGAGCCACCGGTGGCGAGCATCGGATCGATCGCGAAGCACTGGCGGTCGCTCAGATCGTCGGGCAGCCGCTCGGCGTAGGTCGTCGGCTCGAACGTCGTCTCATCGCGCACCATCCCGAGGAATCCGACCTCCGCGGTCGGCAGCAGCTTCACGAGACCCTCGAGCATGCCGAGGCCCGCACGGAGGATGGGAACGACGATGGGCCGCGGCTCGGAGATCTTCACGCCCATCGTGGTCGTCACCGGAGTGGTGATCTCGACGGGGCTGACCTTCACGTTGCGGGTGGCCTCGTAGGCGAGCAGCGTCACGAGCTCCTCGGTGAGCTGCCGGAAGACGGGTGACGGAGTCCGCGCGTCGCGCAGCACCGAGAGCTTGTGGGTGATGAGAGGGTGGTCGGCGACGTGAACACGCATGGATACAGGGTAATGCGCCGCCGGGGCGCACACGACATCGGACCGCCGGCCGGGGGCGGCGGCTGTCGTAGGCTCGAGCCATGACCGCCGCCGACGACTCCGCGATGCGCCGTGCGCTCGCGCTCGCCGAAGAGGCGGCAGCGGCGTCGGAGATCCCGGTCGGTGCGGTGGTCGTCGACGCCGAGGGACGCGTCATCGCCGAAGGGCGCAACACCCGTGAGGCGACCCATGACCCCACAGGACATGCCGAGATCGAGGCCCTGCGCGGCGCCGCGGTGTCGGTCGGATCCTGGAATCTCGAGGGTCACACCCTGGTGGTGACGCTCGAGCCGTGCATCATGTGCGCGGGAGCGATCCTCCAGGCGCGGATCGGGCGGGTGGTCTTCGGCGCGTGGGACGACAAGGCGGGGGCGGCGGGGTCCATGTACGACGTGCTGCGCGACCGACGGCTCCCGTACCGCGCCGAGGTGATCGGCGGCGTGGACGCCGACGCGTCGACCGCACTCCTGCGCGCGTTCTTCGAGCAGCGTCGCTGAGGGTGCTTCGAACCCGACCTCAGCCCTCGACGGTCGACCAGACCACGTCCACGAGGCACAGCCCGTCCTCGGTCGTCCGGTAGAACACGTCGCCGGGGAACTGCTCCCCCGCCGTCACCCTCTCCGCGCCCAGCGACAGGTTGATGCTCCAGTCCGGCTCGTGGGCCGCCTGGTCCGGCCAGTGCTCGGCGACGAACCTCCCGGGCTCCTCGGCGGACAGGCCCTCCCAGTCGGCGCGCTCCCCCAGCTCGGGGTCGTGACCCTCGCACACCAGGGAGTCGGCATCGCCGGCGACGGCCAGGTCTACCAGACGCTCGGTCGTGCGGATGACCTCCGCGCCGTCCGCGCCCCAGAGCAGGGCGTCCGGGACGCAGGCCGAGAGGACGAGGGTCAGGCACGCGGCCGGGCCCACGGCTGCGACCCGCCTCGACCGCGTCATCGTCAGTCCGAGGACTTCAGGACGAAGACGTCCGTCGAGGGCTCCGGGTCGATCGCCGGCCGGTAGATGTCGGGCTCGATGTACACGATGCGGGCGACCGGTACCGCTTCGCGGATCCTCGCCTCGATCGCGTCGATGTCGTCGGCGACCTCGCGCAGCGGCTTGTCGGCGTTGAGGGCGATCTTCGCGGCGACCATGAGCTCGTCCGGTCCGAGATAGAGCGTCTTCATGTGGATGATCTTCTCGATCTCGTCACCCGCCGTGATGGCGTCGACGATGCGATCGTGGTCGGCCGGGGTCGCCCCTTCGCCCACCAGCAGGCTCTTCGTCTCCACTCCCAGCACGATCGCGATCAGCACCAGCAGCACACCGATCATCACGGTGCCGAGGGCGTCGAACACCGGGTTTCCGGTGATGAGGGTGAGCCCGACGCCGAGCAGGGCGAAGGTCAGACCCGTGAGGGCCCCGACATCTTCGAGCAGCACGACGGGAAGCTCCGGAGCCTTCGACCGGCGCACGAACGACACCCAGGACTGGTCCTTCTCGCGCACGAGGTTGCTCTCGCGGACCGCGGTGCGCAAGGAGAACGACTCCAGGCCGATCGCGATCACCAGGACGACCAGCGGCAGCCACCACCAGGTCTTGTCGAGCTCGTGGGGGTTCGTGAGCTTCTCCACGCCCTCGTAGATCGCGAACAGGCCACCGACGGAGAAGAGGATGATCGACACGACGAACGCGTAGACGTAGCGCTCGCGGCCGTAGCCGAACGGGTGCGCGCGGTCCGCTCCACGACGTGCCTTGCGTCCGCCGAGCATCAGGAGGAGCTGGTTGCCCGAGTCGGCGACCGAGTGGATCGCCTCGGCCAGCATCGACGCGGACCCGGACAGAGCCCACGCGACGAACTTCGCGAGCGCGATCCCCATGTTCGCCAGGAACGCCGCGACGATGGCCTTGTTGCCTCCTGATGCACTCATGCGTCGAGTCTAGAACTGCCCGCCCGCGGATGCCGGAGTGCCCGCCGTAGGATGACGACATGGCTGACTCGCTTCCCTCCCTCGCGTTCCTCGGTGCCGGATCGATGGGCGGTTCGATCCTGCGGGGCGTCGTCGCCTCGGGCATCCACGTCGACGGCGGGATCACCGCGACGAATCGGACGACGGAGAAGGCGGAGGCGTTCCAGGGCCTTGCCGGCGTCACCAGCATCGCGCTCTCGGATCGTCCTGAGGGCAATGCGGAGGCCGTCGCCGGGGCGCGCATCGTCCTGGTCGGAGTGAAGCCGGCGATGGTGCCCGACCTCCTCCGGGAGATCGCCCCGCACCTGGCGGCCGACACGATCGTGGTCAGCGTGGCCGCCGGGGTCACGCTTCAGACGTTCGCGGACGTGCTCGGCGCGGATGCGCGCGTCATCCGGTCCATGCCCAACACTCCCTCGACCGTGCGCAAGGGCGTCACCGGACTCGCCGCCGGAACGGCTGCCACCGCGGACGACCTCACCCTCGTCCGTCGCCTGTTCCAGACGGTCGGAGCGGTGGTGGAGGTGCCGGAGTCGCAGATCGACGCGCTGTCGACGATCTCGGGGTCCGGTCCCGCCTACGTGTATCTGCTGATCGAGGAGTTCACGAAGGCGGCCGTGGACATGGGCTTCCCGGAGTCCGACGCGCGGCTCATGGTCGAGCAGACCTTCATCGGGGCGACCGCCCTGCTCGAGGACTCGGGCGAGGAGCCGGCGGAGCTGCGCCGCCGCGTCACGAGTCCGAAGGGCACCACGGAGCGCGCCGTCGCGGTGCTGCAGGACGCGCATCTCGACCGGACCTTCGCCGACGCCGCCGCGGCCGCGCTCGCCCGGGCGCGGGAGCTCGCCGCCGGAGCCTGAGCATGCGGCTGCGGTTCGAGGGGGTGATCTGGTACTGGCGAGGGCCGGCACCGTTCCATTTCGTCACCGTGCCGCCGGTCGAGAGCGAGATGATCCACGATGTCGCGTCGGTCGTGACGTACGGGTGGGGGATGATCCCCGCGTCCGTCACGATCGGTGACACGACGGTGACCACCGCGCTCTGGCCGAAGGACGGCGGATACATCGTCCCGATCAAGAAGGCGCTCCAGGACCGCGAGGGTCTCGGCGTCGACGACGAGGTCCACCTCATCCTCGACATCGACGCCTGAGTCGCCGCGTCGCGCCAGGCCATCCCCCGGGAACAGGCGCTTCTGGTGAAATGCTGCCTGTTCTCCCGCGATCGCCTGTTCTCGCGCGCACGCCTGTTCTCACGCGCGCGCCTGTTCTCGCGCGCACGCCTGTTCTCGCGCGCACGCCTGTTCTCGCGTGGGCGGGATCAGGCCATCCAGCGGGAACACGCAGTTCTGCTGAAATGCTGCCTGTTCTCCCGCGATTGCCTGTTGCCGCGTGGGCTGCGCGACTGCCTGTTCGCGCGCAGGGCCGGCGGGCGGGTCAGCTCTCGCTGGAGACCTCCGCGAGCACTTCCGGCCAGCGACGGTCGAGGAGGCGTCCGCCGAGGACGGCGCCTCCCCATAGGGCGAGAGCGCCGATCGCGAGGCCGAGCACGAGGCTCACCCAGCCGAGCACGGGGTTCCAGATCGCGGCGATCGCGAACCCGAGGGCGGGAGCTCCCAGGATGAGCGTGATCGGTGACATGATCATCATCGCGAGCAGGGACTGCACACCGCCCGCCGAGCCCCGACCGAAGGGATTGGCTTCCGGGGCGGGAGCGCGTCCCGGAAGGAAACCGCCGACCCACGCGCCGGATCCGGCCGCGATCGCCGTGAGCCCGAGCGCGGCGCCGAGGCTCGCCGGCAGCAGGTCGAGCCGGCCGGCCAGGAGACATGTCGCCACGCACAGCACGGCGGTGACCGGGACGGCGAGGAGGCCGAATCCGAGCAGTCGTCCCGCTCTGTCCGCGGTACCGCGCACGCCGGTGATGACGTGCAGGGCGACGGCGTCGTTGTCATAGGCGATCGACATCTGCACGATGGAGCCCGCGAGGAGCGCGTTGATCGCGGGGATGAGGGTGACGGCCGGCCCGAACCCGATGGCCTCGTCCTGGAGCCCGTTCATGACCGCGATGCCGACGAAGATCGCCGGAAGCAGCAGCATCATCACGATGTTGACGAGCTGTCGCGGGTCGCGGCGGTAGTAGCGCAGGGAGCGGGCGGCGACGGCCCCCACCGGATTCGCCGGGAGCATCCGGTCGAGCACTCCGCCCGACCGGACGCGACCCCCGCCGCTGCTCTGGATCGGAGCGACCAGCCGCGCAGCCAGCAGCCGCTGAGCGAGCAGCCACAGCGCCGCGACGGTCGCGACGGCGATCAGCAGACGCAGACCGGCGGCGAGGAGGTCTCCGCCGGCGATGGCTGCCGGGACGCCGAACACGGCGCCCACCGGCGTCCATGCGACGACGTCGGCGACCGTGCCGAAGGCCCCTCCCACGTCGGTCACGGTGGTGAGTGCGCCGATCCCCAGGTTGAGCAGCAGCCCGGAGGAGGCCGCGAGCAGCACGCCGAGCGTCACCACGAGGTCACGGGTGCTGCGGCGCGCCAGCCATCGTCCGAGCAGTCCGCTCACGACGCGGGCGCCGAGCACGCACGTGGCGACCGCCAGCGGGATCGTGATCACGGCGACGAGCAGCGCCGGCAGGCTCACGGACCAGCCGAGGAGCATCAGCACGAGCGCGGTGGTCGTGCCGATGCCGCCGATCGTGGTGGCTGCGGCGACCGTGAGGCCCGGCAGCAGGGACCGCGCGGTCACGGGCAGCAGCGCGAACCGCTCGGGTGCGAGGGAGTCGTCGGCGCTGACCAGGATCGAGCCGATCCACCACCCGAGCACGATCACGGCGCCCGTCAGGACGAGCGCGGTCACCGCGGCATCGGGAGCGGCGAAGCGCAGGGCCACGAGACCCGCGGAGAGCGCGGCGAGGAAGCCGAGCGCGATCAGCCCGGTGAGGATCAGCGTGACGATCATCCACGGATTGCGGCCGAGCTGGTGACGCAGCTGCCGCCACCGCAGACCTACGAGGAGCGCAACCATGCGAGCGTCTCCGTTCCCAGGTCGTGGGCGCCGACGAGCGCGAGGAACCGCTGCTGCAGCGACATCCCCGCACGGACCTCGTCCAGGGGGCCGTGGGCGAGCAGGCGTCCTTCCGCGACGATGGCGACCCGGTCGCACAGCGACTCTACGAGCTCCATCACATGGCTCGACAGCACCACTGTGCCGCCGTTGTCCACGAAGGAGCGCAGGATCTGGCGGATCGTCTCGCCGGAGACCGGGTCGACCGCCTCGAGGGGCTCGTCGAGGATGAGCAGCCGGGGCGCGTGGATGAGCGCGCACGCGAGCCCGATCTTCTTCCGCATGCCGGCGGAGTAGTCGACGACGAGTGTGTCCTGCGCGTCGGACAGTCCCAGCGCGTCGAGCAGGTCGCCGCTGCGAGAGACGACCTCGGCCTCTGACATGGCCCGGAGCAGCCCGGTGTAGCGGAGCAGCTCCGCCCCGGTGAGGCGGTCGAGCATGCGGATGCCGTCCGGCAGCACGCCCATGCGGGCCTTCGCTTCGGCGGGGTCCTGCCAGACATCCGCCCCGAGCACCCACGCCGTGCCCGCGTCAGGACGCAGCAGACCGGTGGTCATGGCGAGCGTCGTCGTCTTGCCGGCGCCGTTGGGTCCGAGCAGCCCGAGCATGGATCCGGCGGGGACGTCGAGGGACAGGTCGTCGACGGCGACCTTCTGCCCGAACTGCTTGCGGAGCCCGCGGAGGGCGAGGACGGGAGGAGCCGCTGTGGGGTCGGTCATGGCTCCCATCCCACCACGGCGGTGAGGGTCGGCGCATCCGCCGCGAGGGGGACGGGGAGTGTCGCCGCGCGTCAGCGGTCGAGGCCGGCGAAGCGCTCGATGTCGCTGTTGGTACCGGACACGATGATGAGGTCGTGGTTGGTGACGATCGTGTTCGCCTCGGCATAGCGGAACGGCTTGCCCGGACTCTTCACGCCCACCACGGTGACCTTGTACTTCGACCGGACGCCGGATTCGTTCAGGCCGACGCCGCGGATGAACTTCGGCGGGTACATCTTCGCGAGCACGAAGTCGTCGTCGAAGCGGATGAAGTCGAGCATGCGCCCGCTCACCAGGTGCGCGACGCGTTCTCCGGCCTCGCGCTCCGGGTAGATGACGTGGTTCGCGCCGACGCGGGCGAGGATCTTGCCGTGCGACTGCGAGACCGCCTTCGCCCAGATCTGCGGCACCTTCAGATCGACGAGGTTCGCGGTGATCAGCACCGAGGCCTCGATGGACGAGCCGACCGCGACGACGGCGACCTGGAAGTCCTGTGCGCCGATCTGGCGCAGGGCGTCGATGTTCCTGGCGTCGGCCTGCACGGTGTGCGTGACGCGGTCGGACCACTTCTGCACGAGCTCGAGGTTGTCGTCGATCGCGAGCACCTCGCGGTCGAGGCGGTCGAGCTCTCCGGCGCAGGCGGCACCGAACCGGCCGAGACCGATGACGAGGACGGGAGCGTCGCCCCGGAGGACTTCAACCAACGATCGGCCTTTCCACGGGCAGTGAGTAGTACTGCGTGCGCGATGTCGCGGCGACCGCCGCGGCGAGTGTCACTGTACCAACGCGGCCCATGAAGATGGTCGCGGCCATGACGTAGGAGGCGGAATCCGGAAGCTCTCCGGTGAGGCCCGTCGACAGGCCCACCGTGCCGAACGCGGAGATCACATCGAAGAGCACATGGCTGATGTCGGCTTTGGTGATCTGCGAGATCACGATGGTGGACAGCGCCACGATGGTGGCGCCCCAGGCGACGACGCTGAGGGCGACGCGCTGCACGTCGCTGGGGATGCGGCGTCCGAAGGCCTCCACCGACTGGCGGCCCTTCGCCTCCGACCACACCGCGATCGCGAGCACGGCCAGAGTCGTGACCTTGATGCCGCCGGCGGTCGACGCCGAGCCGCCGCCGACGAACATGAGCATGCTCGCGGCGAGGAGCGACGATCCGTTCAGATCGTCCATCTCGATGACGTTGAAGCCGCCCGACCGCGTCATGGCCGAGAGGAAGAACGCCTGGAAGGTCGTGTCGGCGGCGTCCATCGAGCCGAACGTCTTGGGGTTGTCGAACTCGAGGATGACGAAGACCGCCGCGCCCAGGATGAACAGCAGCACGGTCGTGACGATCGTGAGCTTGGAGTGCAGCGACCAGCGCTTCACATGCCAGACGTGCTTGGCGAGCGTGTAGATGACCGGGAACCCGATGCTGCCGAGGAAGACGCCCACCATGAGCAGAGACAGCACGAGATAGTCGTCGGCGAACACCGCGACGCCGCCGTCGTTGGGCGCGAAGCCGGTGTTCGTGAACGCCATCGCGGCGAAGTACGGCGCCTCCCAGAGGGCGGCGATGGCGTCGACCCCGGCCATCACCAGCGCCGGATAGAGCAGCGCCGCGAGGGAGGCTTCGATGATCAGCGCGGACACGGCGACCGTGGTGAGCAGCTGGCCCACCTCGCCGAGCCGCACGGTCTGGCTCTCGTTCACGACGCCACCGTGTGCCCGGAGCGGGTTCGTGTCGCCGGCGGCCATCAGCTTGGCCCGCAGTCCCAGTCGCTTGGAGATGAGCATGCCCATCAGCGAGGCGAGGGTCAGCACCCCGAGCGCGCCGATGTTGACGCCGATGAACACCAGCACGTGTCCGAACGGCGACCAGTGGTTGGCCATGTCGACCGTCGCGAGGCCCGTGACGCAGATCGTGGAGACGGCCGTGAAGAGGGCGTCGCTCAGGGGGGTGACGGTGCGATCGGCAGAGGCGATCGGCAGTGAGAACAGCACCGTGAAGACCAGGATCAGCAGCGCGAACACGGCGATCGCGAACCGGGACGGCGATGACGTGACCAGGTGCTTGAACCATCCGCCCGCACCCGGGAGACGGTGCCCGGGGGACGACGCCGAAACGATGCCCGACATCATCGCCCCCTCCGTTTCCTGCCTCCACCGCACCTGCGGTCGCACGGCGCCTGTCGCCGAGCCTTCGTCATGGTACTCCGTGGCGGGGACGACTACCCTGAACTCATGACGGACATCTTCGACGTGATCGCGGACGGTACGAGGCGAGACATCCTCCAGCTCCTGCTGCGGCGCACGTCCGAAGGCGAGACCGGCACCAGTGTCAGCCAGATCGTGGCCGATCTGGGGATCAGCCAGCCCACGGTGTCCAAGCATCTGAAGGTGCTCCGCGACGCCGAGCTGGTCACGGTGCGCGAAGACGGGCAGCGCCGGTTCTACAGCCTCGCGGTCGAGCCGCTCGAGGTCGTGGACGACTGGCTCGTCCCGTTCCTGGTCGACGCCTTCGGCGATGACGCCCCGGACATCCAGTACCCCGGAGCGCCCCTGCCGGACGGCGCGGCGCACGCCGCCGAGGTCGTCGGGCGCGCCGCGGCCTCCGCCAAGCACGTCGTCGCGTCGGCCCTCAAGCGTCTGGGAGCCTGAAGCTCCGCGGACTCAGCGGCGGGCGGCCTTGCGGCGGAACAGCCAGGCACCCCATGCCACCGCGACCAGCAGGATCGCGAGGCACCAGCCGATCGCCCACCAGGCTTCGCCGCCCAGGGGTGCGTCGGTGAGGAGTCCGCGGATCGTCTCGACGATGGGAGTGATCGGCTGATGGGCCGCCACCGGCTGCAGCCAATCCGGCATGCTCGCCACGGGGACGAAGGCGCTCGACAGGTAGGGGAGGAACAGCAGGATGAATCCGTACCCGTTCGCGCCCTCCGGGCTCCCCGCGGCCAGTCCGATCGCCGCGAACAGGTACGTGATCGCGAGGATGTACAGAGCGATGAGCCCGGTCAGCGCGATCCACTCGAGCGGCGTCGCACGGGGGCGGAAGCCGACGAGGATGCCCACGCCGATCACGATGGCGGTCGCGATGAGGTTCCGCAGCACGCTGGCCACGACATGGCCTGTCAGCACGGCTCCGGCGCGGACCGGCATGGTGCGGAACCGGTCGATGATGCCGGTGCGCATGTCGTTCGCGACGTAGACCGCTGTCGAGGAGGCGCCGAATCCCGCGCACGTGAGGATGATGCCCGGGACCACGTAGTCGACGTACGCCCCGGACGGGTCGATCGCTCCGCCGAACACCCAGGTGAACATGAGCATGAGCATCACGGGCAGCAGGATGGCCATCAGCAGCGACTCCCCGTCACGGAGCGAGTGGCGAAGGCTGCGGCCCACGAACACGGACTCGGCGGTGAGGCCGCGCAGCCGCGGGCGGGGAGAGGCGGATGCCGGGGCGGTGCGCGGCGCCGCGAGAGTGGCGTTCATGCGAGCTCCTTCTCGGTGCGCTTCGGGGCGGTGGGGGCGGTGACGGCGAGGAACACGTCGTCCAGGGTCGGACGGCGCAGCGCGACGATGCCGTCCTCCCCGTCTTCGTCGAGCAGGTCGAGCGCCCGGCGGAGGCCGGCGACGCTGCCGTCGGTGGGGATCTCCCGCCGGATCTCGCCGTGGTCGTCCAGGAGTTCGACGGTGTCGCCGCCCACGCGGGCCTTCAGCTCGGCCGGCGTCCCCATCGCGGCGATCCTGCCGTCGTGCAGCACGGCGATGCGGTCGGCGAGCTGGTCGGCCTCCTCCAGGTACTGGGTCGTGAGGAAGACGGTCGTGCCCGTGTCCGCGAGCATGCGGATGATGTCCCACAGCGCGCGGCGACTCCGGGTGTCGAGTCCGGTGGTCGGCTCGTCGAGGAAGAGCACCTCTGGCGTCACGACGAAGCTGAGGGCGAGGTCGAGTCGGCGCCGCATCCCTCCGGAGAACGTGCGCACGGCGCGGGATGCCGCATCGACCAGATCGAACTGGGAGATCAGTGCGGCGGCGCGACGCTTCGCGGCGGCGCGCCCGAGTCCCGCGAGACGCGCGAACATGACCACGTTCTCCGTGGCGGTCAGCGCATCGTCCACGGCAGCGGACTGGCCGGTCAGGCTGATCCGACGTCGCACCTCGATCGGCTGATCGCGGACGTCCCACCCGGCGACCAGCGCGGAGCCGGCATCGGGGGACGTGAGCGTCGTCAGGATGTTGATGGTCGTCGTCTTCCCGGCGCCGTTCGGGCCGAGGAGGGCGAAGACCTCGCCCCTGGCGACCGTGAAGTCGAGATCGTCGATGACCGTCTTGCGGGTGAACGCCTTGTTCAGGCCGCGCACTTCGATGGCTGTCTCCATCGTGGAGCCTTTCTGTGTATGGCAAAAACTGTGTATGAGCAACGCAACTGTGTATGACGGTAACACACTGTTTAAAAGATAAACAGAAGTAGGATGTAGCCATGACCGACACCGAGCTCCCGGAGCTGCCTCGGGGTATCGCCCTCGCGTGGGGAGTGGCGGCGAATCCGCAGCGCGGACCCAAGCGCGAGATGAGCGTGGAGAAGATCGTCGAAGCGGCCGTCGAGCTCGCCGACGCAGAGGGGATCGGCGCCGTGTCGATGGCGGCCGTCGCCTCGCGCCTCGGGTTCACCCCGATGTCCCTCTATCGATACGTGACCGCGAAGGACGACCTCCTCCTCCTGATGCAGGAGGAGGCGACCGGCCTCCCGCCCGCGCGCCTGATGGAGGCGGAGGGGTGGCGCGCGAAGCTCATGGCGCTCTACCAGGAGCAGGTGCAGCTGTACCTGCGACACCCCTGGATGCTCTCCCTGCCCATCACCGGCTCGCCGATCACGCCGAACAGCTCGGCATGGCTGGACGCCGGACTCGCGGCGCTCGAGGACACAGCGCTCTCAGCCGAAGAGCGGATGGCGACCGCCCTTGCGGTGACGGGCCACGCGCGCTGGTGCGGGATCGTGCAGGCGGGGTACACCGAGCAGTCGCGGGGGAGCGGCCTCGCACCCGAAGAGGTCGCGGCCCGCGAGGCGTCGCTGTTCGATCGCGTCATCACGGCGGCCGAGTTCCCCGCCCTCCGGCGCGCGATCGAGGACCAGGTCTTCCTCTCCGAGGCCGACCCGTTCCGGTTCGCGGTGGAGCGGACCCTGGATGGCGTCGCCGCCTACATCGCGGCGCTCGATCGCGGCGAGCCCCATGCCGAACCGTCGGAGTGGATCACCCTCGATCCGGCGGAGATCGCCGGCGACCGGCGCCTCAAAGAGGCGCAGAAGGCGGTGCGGGAGGCGGAGAAGACTCTGCGCGCGGCGCGCAAGGTCGAGCGCCAGGCGCTGATCGACGCCAGGGAGAGGCTGGCACGGGCCAGGAAGTCGGGCTGATCGCCCCGCGCGCCCTCGGTGTTCGCCATGATGTGGAGATGACTGCCGAATACCGAGCGCACTTCGACTTCTCGATCGTCTTCGCCAATGGCGGAGGTATGAGCGGAGACGGATTCCGACTCGATCTTCCCGGGCACGATGTCTCCGAGGAGGACGTCGCCGCCCTGCTCGTCCGCCACCTCGGCCTCGCGCTCGTGAGCGAGGTCGCGCTCACCGACCTGAGGATCGTGGAGGAGCCGCACCGCGGCAGCAGAGGGGTGGAGGTCGAACGCCGCGTCGCGGCCGATACGGTGATCGATCTGAGTCATCCGATCGAGGCGGGGCTCGTGACCTACCCGGGGCTCCCCGCGCCGACGATCACGCCGTATCTGACGCGAGAGGATTCGCGCACCCGCTATGCCGAGGGAACCGAGTTCGCGATGGACGTCATCACGATGATCGGCAATACCGGCACGTACCTGGATGCGCCGTTCCACCGCTACGCCGACGGCCGTGATCTCGCGTCGCTCGACCTGCGGACCCTCGTCGGTCTGCGCGCCGAGGTGTTCCATGTGCGTGACGCGTGGACGTCGGAGGACCGGGGCATCCGAGCCGCGACGTTCGGGGACCGCGACCTGGCCGGATCGGCCGTGCTCATCGACACCGGATGGGACAGGCACTTCGGAACGCCTCGGTACGGCTCAGGGGCACCCTTCTTGACCGAGAAGGCGGCGCGGTCGCTGGTCGACGCCGGGGTCGCACTGGTCGGCATCGACTCCCTGAACATCGACGACACCGAGAGCGGAGGGGAGCGCCCGGCGCACAGCATCCTCCTCGCCGGAGGGGTTCACGTCGTCGAGCACCTGACGAGGCTCGATGCAGTTCCGGCCAGGGGCGCGCGGTTCACGGCGGCGCCACCGGCAGTCCGCGGGTTCGGCACCTTCCCTGTGCGCGCGTTCGCCACCGTCGCCGAGTCCCACTGATCACATCAGTCCCACGGGTTTACACGCGTCGCAGCTACCCCATAGAGTGTGCTCATCGAGAAAGGGGTACGTGGGATGCCCGAGGTTCCTGACGTCCGATTCCTCACGGTTGCTGAGGTCGCCGAGCTGATGCGCGTGTCCAAGATGACCGTGTACCGGCTCGTCCACGCGGGCGAGCTGCCCGCTGTCCGCTTCGGACGCAGCTATCGCGTGCCCGAATCCGCTGTGGCCGACGCGCTGCAGCGCCCCATCGCCGACGTCGGCTGACGACGATCGCCCTCCGGCGGGGACCCGGGTGGGCGACGACGAGGTGTGACAGCCGAGGCCTGCGGGTTTGCTAGACTGACCCGAGGCATTTTCCGTGCCCGTACCCGGATGTCCGAAATCGGCGACATCCAGCCACTGACTTAGTGAGGTTTCCGTGGGTTCTGTCATCAAGAAGCGCCGCAAGCGCATGGCGAAGAAGAAGCACCGCAAGCTGCTTCGCAAGACTCGCCACCAGCGCCGCAACAAGAAGTAAGCGGCCAGACACCGAGCGCCTGTCTTCGGACGGGCGCTTTGTGTCTCTGCCCGCGTGTCCCACCGCCGAGAGGATGTCATGAAGTCGATCACCGTCGCCGAACTCGCCGAGCGCTCCGGCACGCCGCTCATCGACGTGCGGGAGGTGCACGAGTATGCCGCCGGTCACGTCCCCGGCGCCGTGAACATCCCGATGTCGGAGATCGGAAACCGCCTCGACGAACTCCCCGCGGAGTCGTTCGATGTGATCTGCCAGGCCGGCGGTCGCTCCGCGCGTGTCGTCGAAGCGCTCGAGGCTCGCGGCTATGACGCGACGAACGTCGAGGGCGGTACGGGGGAGTGGATCGCGCAGGGTCGCGCGGTGGAGGTGCCTTCGGCGTGACCACGCTGACCCTGATCGGCAAGCCCGACTGCCACCTGTGCGACGTGGCATCCGAGATCATCGACGCTGTGGTCGCCGAGCTTCCCGACGCGGCCGCCGAGCGCATCGAGATCGTCGAGTCCTCCATCCAGGACGATCCCGCGCTCTACGAACTGTGGTGGGAGAAGATCCCGGTCGTGCTGATCGATGGCGAGCTGCACGCCCACTGGCGCCTGTCGCCGGACCGGCTTCGGCACGCCCTCGAAGAGGCCATCCGGGCCGATGAGTCGACCCTGCAGGAGGAGACCCGATGACGATCCGTCACGTCGTGACCTGGAAGCTGGCCGCCGAGGATGCGACCGAGCGCGCTGCGCAGGCTGCCGAGGTCGCCCGTCGCCTGAACGCCCTGGACGGCGTCGTGCCGCAGCTCCTCTCGATCTCCGCCGGCGCGAACATCGCCTACCCCGACGCCAATTGGGACGTCACCCTCGTCGCCGATTTCGCGTCGGTCGCGGCGATCGAGGAGTACCAGGTGCATCCGGCGCATGAGGAGGTGGCCGTCTACATCCGCTCGGTCGTCGCCTCCCGCGTCGCCGTCGATTTCGAAGTCTGAGACGCCGTTCCGTCGAAGCGGGTACCGGGTTTCGTCCGGTCGATCGCGCCGCACTCGAAACACAAACGTGATACGCGTGAGCCGGATGTCATTGGTCACGCGACGAGCCGCATGTTTAGATGTTCTCCTACCCGTCACCGGGCGTCACCGCCCTCGACTCACAGGAGCCGACATGCCTCGTCGCAACCTCTTCGCCGGTCTCGCCCTCGCGGCGACGGCCACGCTCGCCCTCGCCGGCTGCGCCACCGGCTCCTCCGATGCGGGCAGCAGCGGTGAGCCCGCCGCCGGCGACGAGTACGGCCTGATCGAGGCCGGGACTCTGACCGTCTGCTCGGACGTGCCCTACCCGCCGTTCGAGGTGGAGGACCCCAACTCCGAAACCGGCTACTCGGGCTTCGACATCGATCTGCTCAGCGCGATCGCCGAGAAGATCGACCTGAAGCTCGCCGTGCAGGATGTGGGCTTCGACGCGCTGCAGTCCGGCACGACTCTCGCGGCCGGACAGTGTGACATCGGCGCCTCCGCGATGACGATCACGGACGAGCGCAAGGCGAACATCGACTTCTCCGACCCCTACGTCGACTCGCTCCAGTCGCTTCTCGTGCGTGCCGACTCCGACATCACCTCCATCGACGACCTCGACGGCAAGAACGTGGGTGTCCAGCAGGGCACGACCGGTGAGACCTACGCGGGCGAGAACGCCCCGGGTGCGCAGCTCGTGCAGTACCCCTCGGACGGGGAGCTCTGGCCGGCGATGCAGGCGGGTCAGATCGACGCGATCCTGCAGGACCAGCCCGTCAACTACGTCCACGAACAGGACGACCCCGCCTACAAGATCGTCGAGACCTACCCGACGGACGAGTCTTACGGCTTCGCCTTCGCCAAGGGCGAGAAGGACGAGCTGCGTGAGGCCGTGAACAAGGCTCTCAAGGAGCTTCAGGACGACGGCGGATATCAGAAGATCTACGACGAGTACCTCGCGGCCAAGTGACCGGCGGCGGGAGAGCGGGAGGACCTCGACGATGGCGTTGAGGCGCACCACCAAGAGCAAGCTGTACCGGTACACCGTCTACGCGGTGCTGATCGCGATCCTCATCTGGGCCGTGGTCAGCACGGATTGGGCGAGGATCGCGCAGCTGTACTTCAACCCCGAGGTCGCGGCGAAGATGCTTCCCGGCATCATCACGACCGCACTGGTGAACACGCTGTGGTTCACCGCGGTGGCGTTCCTCGGCGGACTGATCCTCGGCGTCGTGCTCGCCCTGATGAAGCTGTCGGAGATCGCCCCTTTCCGATGGATCGCGACGTGCTGGATCGAGCTGTTCCGTGGACTCCCCGCGATCCTGACGATCTTCGCCATCGCCTACATCCTGCCGATCGGACTCGGCGTGCCCGCGACGAAACTCGGGGGTCCCGTGGTCCTGGGGCTCATCGGACTCATCCTCGTCGCCTCCGCCTATATGGCCGAGACGATCCGTGCTGGTTTGCAGGCCGTGCCGAAGGGACAGACCGAGGCGGCACGATCTCTGGGCATGTCCCCGATGAAGACCACCTTCTGGATCGTCGTGCCGCAGGGCTTCCGCATCATCATCCCGCCGCTGACGAACGAGTTCGTGCTGTTGCTGAAGGACACGTCGCTGCTCTTCGTCGCCGGCTCCTTCATCTGGTCGAAGGAGCTCACGACCTTCGCCCGTGATGCGAGCACGCAGAACGCGAACGGAACGCCGCTCATCATGGCGGCGATCCTCTACCTGATCGTGACGATCCCGCTCACGCGTTTCAGCGCGTGGCTGGAGCGACGGATGTCGAGGCAGCGATGATCACCGAACTGATTGATGTGCACGCCCCCGCGATCGACGTGCAGGGGCTCGTGAAGTCCTTCGGCGACAACGAAGTGCTCAAGGGCATCGACCTCCGGGTCACCAAGGGCGAGGTCGTCTGCGTGATCGGGCCGTCGGGTTCGGGGAAGTCGACGCTGCTGCGTTCGGTGAACCTCCTCGAGGAGCCGACCGGCGGGAAGGTGCTGATCGAGGGCATCGACATCACCGATCCGGACGTCGACATCGACCGCGTGCGCACTCGCATCGGGATGGTGTTCCAGAGCTTCAACCTGTTCCCGCATCTGAGCGTGCTGGGCAACCTCACGATCGCGCAGCAGCGCGTGAAGAAGCGTTCCAAGAAGGAAGCCGAGCAGATCGCGCATGCCATGCTCGATCGGGTCGGACTGGCCGAGAAGGCCGATGCCTATCCGGGGCACCTGTCCGGCGGGCAGCAGCAGCGCGTGGCGATCGCCAGGGCGCTGTGCATGAACCCCGACATGATGCTGTTCGACGAGCCGACCTCGGCGCTCGACCCCGAACTGGTCGGCGAGGTGCTGCAGGTGATGCGCTCGCTGGCGGATGAGGGGA
Organism: Microbacterium algeriense; assembly: GCF_008868005.1. Lineage (GTDB taxonomy): Bacteria > Actinomycetota > Actinomycetes > Actinomycetales > Microbacteriaceae > Microbacterium > Microbacterium algeriense. The sequence goes on along the minus strand of NZ_WAAO01000003.1, from coordinate 238,497 downwards.
TGACGATGCTCGTCGTCACGCACGAGATGGGCTTCGCGCGTGAGGTCGGATCCCGGCTGATCTTCATGGACGGTGGGAACATCGTCGAGGAGGGCGACCCCCGTGAGGTGCTGGCGAATCCGCAGCACCAGCGCACGAAGGACTTCCTCTCGCGCGTGCTCTGAGTTTCCCCGCCTGGTGTCGCCGAGACCCCGGGCATTCGTCGAGACCCCCGGCTGCAGACGTCTGCAGCCGGGGGTCTCGGCGTGAACCCGGGGTCTCGACTCAGCCGCGCGGGGGGAGCGACTCAGCCGCGCGGATGCACGGCGACGGGCTCGGGAGCGATCGCGATGCGGACCCGGTCGCCGAAGGACGGGTGGATGCCGGGGGCGTGCTGCACGCGGACGAGCTCTCCCGACTCCGTGCGGACGAGGGTGCGACGCATGCTTCCGAGGAAGGTGCTCTCCTCGACCAGGGCCTCGGCGGCGGCGTCGGCCTCGGACGCGAAGTAGACGTTCTCCGGACGCAGGTACACGTCGACGGGACCGTCGGCGGGAGACTGCAGCGGAAGCCGCTGTCCCCACACCATGACGTGATCGCCCTCGGCGACGCCCGACACGACGCTCGACAGACCCACGAATGCAGCCACTCCGGCTGTCGACGGCTTCGTGTACAGCTGTTCCGGGGACCCAATCTGCTCGATGCGACCGGCGTTCATCACCGCGATCCGATCCGAGACGGCCAGCGCCTCCTCCTGATCGTGCGTGACGAACACGGTCGTGATGCCGAGCCTCAGCTGGATGCGGCGGATCTCATCGCGCAGCTGCACGCGCACCTTCGCATCGAGCGCCGAGAGCGGTTCGTCGAGCAGCAGCACCTTGGGTTCGGTGACCAGCGCTCGTGCGAGTGCCACACGCTGCTGCTGCCCTCCGGAGAGCTGGTGCGGGAACCGATCGGCGAAGTCGGCCAGCCCGACCAGCGCCAGAGCGTCGACCGCGCGCCGCGAGGCCTCCGCCTTGCCGACGCCGCGTCGCCGTAGACCGAATGCGGTGTTCTCGGCGACCCGCAGGTGCGGGAAGAGCGAATACGACTGGAAGACCATGCCGATGTCGCGCTTGTTCGTCGGCACACGAGACACATCGCCGCCGCCCAGGAGCACGGCGCCCTCGTCCGCGCCTTCGAGGCCGGCGAGCACGCGCAGCAACGTGGTCTTGCCGCAGCCCGAAGGCCCCAGGAGGGAGACGAACTCACCGGGCGCGATGTCGAGGTCGACCCCGTGCAGCACGCGATTGCCGGCGTAGCTCTTGACGATGCCCTGCAGCTCGACACGGGTGCCTTCGCCCGCCTGAGCGAGCAGCAGGTTGTCCTTGGTGCGCGGCAGCGCGTGGTCGAGGGTCATGGGCGGGCCTTTCCGGAGCCGCGGGCGACGCGGCCGATGACGAGGAGCAGGAGGAAGACGAACACCAGCGCGAGCAGAGTGAAGATGGCCGGCGCGTAGGGGTCCTGTTTGTTCACGACGACCATGGCCGTCTGGAACACCTGACGGTTCAGGAGCGAGGCGATCGTGAACTCTCCGAGCACCACGGCGATGGAGATCAGCGACGCCGCGAGCAGACCCTGACGCAGGTTCGGGGCGAGCACCCTGAGCACGACCGTCGGCCAGCTCGCGCCGAGCGACCGCGCTGCCTCGGAGAGCGTCCGGAGGTCGGCCGCGTCGATCGACGCCTGGATGGACCGGAACGCGAACGGCAGCACGGTGATGCCGTACGCGAAGGCGAGTGTCCATGTGCCGGTGCCCAGCGTGCGACCGATCTGCAGATAGATCGGTGCGAGGCCCACCACGAGGACGATCGCCGGGATCGAGATCGGCAGCAGCACCGCGAACTCGAAAGCGGGCTTGAGGTTCGGGAAGCGCAGGTTGACGAGGATCATGGTCGGGGCGAGCAGCAGCAGCACGATGGCGACCGTCACCACGGCCAGCACCAGCGAGTTGCCGAGACCGGTCCAGATCGGCTTGAGGGTGGCTGCGGCCGCCGGATCGAACAACGCGATCCAGCGGGCGAAGGACAGTCCGCCGGCGGGGTCGCGCAGGGTGAACAGGAACGTCGACACCAGGGGCACCGCGAAGAACGAGCCCACGAGCACGCCGATGATCCACCTGGTCGTGCGGGAGGGCCCGAGCCGGTTCACGACTGCCACCTCGCCGCGCGTCGCTGCACGAGGGAGTACAGGGCCATCACGACGCCGACGATCACGATCATGCCGAGCGCCAGGGCGCCGGCGAGGTTCTCCCGGCCGAGCACCGTCTCGCTCGTGAGCGCCGTGCGGATCTGCAGCGGCACGATCTGGGCACCCTGGCTGGCGAGAGCGGCGGCGGTGGCATACGACGAGAACGCGTTCGCGAACAGCAGCAGCAGGCTGGCGAGGAACGAGGGCGCGAGCACGGGGATGCCGATGCGCAGCCAGAAGCTCGTGCGGGTGCCGCCGAGCGTGAGGTTCGCCTCGGCCCACTGCGGCTTGAGAGCGGCGAGGGCGGGCATGAAGGTGATGACCATGAGGGGGATCTGGAAGTAGAAGTAGGGGAGCACGAGGCCGGGCAGCTCGTAGAGCCAGGTGCCGTTCTCGAAGATGTTCACGCCGAACGTGTCCTTCAGGAACACGGTGACGACGCCCTGGATGCCGATGGTCGCGATGAAGGCGAAGGCGAGCATGACGCCGCCGAACTGCGCGAGCACACCGGCGGCGGCATCCACCGCCGAGCGGGTCCGGCCTTCGGGGTCCATGCCGAGCAGCGCGTAGCAGACGAGCGCGCCGACGAGCGCCCCGACCACGGCGGTGAGCAGTGACAGGCCGGCGGAGTTGGCGAAGGTGTTCAGCACGACCGGATCGGCGAGCGCCGCCACGTTCGTCCAGGTGAACGAGCCCTCCTTGGTGAAGAAGCCCGAGCCGATCGCGAGGATCGTCGGCACCGCGAGGAACAGCACGACGTAGGCGGCGAAGGGGACGAGCCCGAGCCAGGCGAGGGACGGAGCGGGCCGCCGGGCCCTCGCGCGTGGCGAGGGCCCGGCGGCCGTGGCGGGGGCGGCGGCCGTGGCATCCGCCCCCGGTGCGGTGAGGGTGGTCACTGGACCGCCACGGCCCACTTCTCGCCGAGCAGCGTGCCGGCGTTCGTCGACTGCTCCTCGGTCGGGACCACGGTCTCCTCCGGAGCCTCAGGGAGCGCAGCGGCGAGGTCGGCGTCGATCGTGCCCGCCTCGGTCATCGCCTCCATGCGCACCGGACGGGCGCCGCCCTTCAGCCACAGGTTCTGCACCTCGTCGCTGTAGAGGAACTCCTGCCACAGGCGAGCAGCGGCCGGGTGCGGGGCGTCGGCGTTGATGGCCTGGTTGTAGTACCCGGCGTAACCGGTGCCGTCGAAGACGACGACCTTCCAGTCCTTGTTGTCAGCCGTGTGCGAGGCGTTCAGGTAGTCCCAGTCGAACACGACGGGCGTCTCGCCGCTCGCGATGGTCGCGGTGGTCACGTCGACCTTGAGCAGGTTGCCGGCCTTCTGCAGCTCGGAGAAGAAGTCGATGCCCGGCTGGAAATCGTCCAGCGTTCCGTCGGACTGCACGGTCGCCAGGCCCACCGCGGCGAACGCGGCACCGGCCTGGGTCGGGTCGCCGTTGATCGCGACGGCGCCCTTGTAGTCGGCCGAGAGCAGGTCGGACAGCTCGGCGGGAGCATCGAACTTCGAGGAGTCGTAGCCGATCGACATGTATCCGCCGTAGTCGCCGACGAAGAGACCGGTCGGCTCCTTCAGCTCGTCGGGGATGTCGTCCCACGTCTCCACCTTGTAGGGGGCGAAGGTGTCGGTGTTCTGGAGGGCGACCGTCAGACCGAGATCGAACACGTCCGGGGCGGTGTCGAGTCCCTTGTTCGTCTCGGCGGCCTGGATCTCCTCGGCGCTCGAGACGTCCGGCGAGGCTTCGTTGATCGTGATCTCGGGGTACTTCTCGGCGAACAGGTCGAGGATCTCGCCGTAGTTCGCCCAGTCGCGGGGGAGCGCGATGACGTTGAGCGATCCCTCGGCCTTGGCGGCGGCCTCGAGGTCGGCGAACGTGCCGAAGTCGGCGACCGAGGTCGCCGCCGCGGCGTCCACGTCGGAGTCGCCGGAGCCCGAGGCGTCGGCCGCTCCGGAGCAGGCCGTGAGTGCGAGTGCGGCCGTGGTGGCCAGGGCGATACCGGCGCCGATGCGCGCGCGGCGGGTGAAGCGAGCCATGAGTGTCCTCTCGGTGTCCGGCGCTGTGAGCCGGTGTCGGGTTGCGAGAGGACACTATGAGGCGCAGGTTGCCGCCCGTCGCGGGTCCGGTGAACGGACGGTGGCGAGGGGGTGGACGCTCGGGTGCGGCGGTGCTCAGTCCTGCGGCACGGTGTACTTGAAGCCGCGGTGCGAGCCCACGTAGCCCAGGCGCTCGTAGAAGCGGTGGGCATCGGTGCGGGCGGCGTCGGAGGTGAGCTGCACCATCGACGCGCCGACCGCGGGGGCGGCGACATCTCCGACCCAGCGCATCAGGGCGGATCCGATGCCCGAGGAACGCAGACTGCTCTGCACGCGCACCGCCTCGACCAGCAGCCGCCGTGCGCCGCGACGCGCCATCCCGGGGATGGAGGTGAGCTGCAGCGTGCCGACCACCGCGCCGTCGAGTTCGACGACGAGCAGGTCGTTCGAGGGCTCGGCCAGGATCTCGAGGAGGCCCTGCGCATACGCCGGCCGGTCCTCGGCCGAGGCCACATCGCCACGGGCCGCACTGATCTGATCATCCGCCAGCAACGCGATCACCGCATCCGTGTCCTCAACTGTCGCCCGTCGCAGGAGTGCGGTGCCGGCGCGCGAATCGATCGTGTGGGGCAGGGGCAGGGCATCGAGCATGGCCCCAGTCTGCCAGCGCGGGGGGCGGATTCGAGTGCAGCCCTGCGGCTCTGGAATCATGGCGAGGTGGATATCGGCGCCGTGCTCGGACTGGAGCAGCTCACCTGGGGGATCCTGCTGCTCGTCGTGGTGGCGGCCTTCTGCGCGGGCTGGATCGACGCGGTCGTGGGGGGAGGAGGGCTGCTGCAGCTGCCGGCGCTGCTGCTCATCCCGGGCATCGCGCCGGTGCAGGCGCTCGCCACGAACAAGCTCGCCTCGGTCTTCGGCACGGCAACGAGCAGCGTCACCTACTACCGACGCGCGAAGCCCGACCTCCGCACGGCGCTACCGATGGCGATCATCGCCTTGATCGGCTCCTTCGGGGGAGCGGCCGTCGCGACGGTGCTGCCTTCCGCCGCATTCAAACCCATCATCGTGATCGCGCTGCTCGCCGTGGCCCTGTTCACCGCGTTCCGACCGCAGATGGGCGCGGCCACGCAGCTGCGCTTCCACGGACACAAGCACCACATCATGGCGGGCGCCGCCGGTCTGGGGATCGGCTTCTACGACGGGATGATCGGCCCCGGCACGGGCACGTTCCTCGTGATCACGCTGGTGGCGCTGCTCGGCTACGACTTCCTGCAGGCGAGCGCCAAGGCGAAGATCGTCAACCTCGCCACGAACGCCGGAGCCCTGATGCTGTTCATCCCGCACGGCTCGGTGCTGTGGCTGCTGGGCGGCATTCTCGCGGTCGCGAACGTCGCGGGCAGCTACCTCGGTTCGCGCATGGCCATCTCGCGCGGGACCACCTTCATCCGCGTGGTGTTCCTGGTGGTGGTGGTCGCTCTGATCGCGAAACTGGGCGTCGACGTCTGGAACGAGAACATCGTCCCCGCATTCGCGTAGCGCCCCTTTTCCTTCTCCCTCCTCCCTCTTTCGCCGAGACCCCGGATACGCGACGAGACCCCGGGCTGCCAGCGGCAGTGTCCCGGGGTCTCGGCGGCACGACGGGGTCTCGGCGGCTCAGGCCTCGTCGTCCTCGGGCTCGTAGTCGACGCCGGCCTCGGCGCGCTGCTCCGGAGTGATCGGAGCGGGAGCGGAGGTGAGCGGGTCGAAGCCGTTGCCGGACTTCGGGAACGCGATGACCTCGCGGATCGACTCGGTCTTGGTCAGGTGCTGCAGCACGCGGTCCATGCCGAGCGCGATCCCACCGTGGGGCGGTGCGCCGAACTTGAACGCGTCGAGCAGGAAGCCGAACTGCTCGTCGGCCTGCTCGTCGCTGATGCCCATGACCTCGAACACGCGCTTCTGGATGTCCTCGCGGTGGATGCGGATCGAACCGCCGCCGAGCTCCGAGCCGTTGCACACGATGTCGTATGCGTAGGCGAGGGCCGATCCGGGGTCGGTGTCGAACGTGTCCTCGAACTCGGGCTTCGGGCCGGTGAACGCGTGGTGCACGGCCGTCCAGGCACCGGCGCCCACTGCCACGTCGCCGGAGGCCACCGCGTCGGCGGCCGGCTCGAACATCGGGGCGTCCACGACCCAGGTGAAGGCGAACTCGTCGGGGTTCAGATAGCCCAGGCGACGGCCGATCTCGACGCGGGCGGCACCGAGCAGCGCGCGGCTCTCCTTGGTCGCGCCTGCCGCGAAGAACACGCAGTCGCCCGGCTCTGCACCGACGAGCTCGGCGAGCCCGGCCTGCTCGGCCTCGGACAGGTTCTTGGCGGCGGGGCCGCCCAGCGTGCCGTCCTCGTTGAACAGGACGTAGGCGAGGCCACGTGCACCGCGCTGCTTGGCCCAGTCCTGCCACGCGTCGAGCTGCTTGCGGGGCTGCGAGGCGCCGCCGGGCATGCGCACGGCGCCGACGTACTCGGCCTGGAAGACCCGGAACGGGGTGTCCTTGAAGTACTCGGTCGCGTCGACGAGCTCGAGGCCGAAGCGCAGGTCGGGCTTGTCCGAGCCGTACTTGGCCATCGCCTCGGCGTAGGTCATGCGCGGCAGCGGGGTCTGCACCTCGACACCGATCGTCGCCCACATCGCGACGATGAGCGACTCCATGAGGGCGATCACGTCCTCCTGGTCGACGAAGCTCATCTCGATGTCGAGCTGCGTGAACTCGGGCTGACGGTCGGCGCGGAAGTCCTCGTCGCGGTAGCAGCGGGCGATCTGGAAGTACTTCTCGACGCCGCCCACCATCAGCAGCTGCTTGAACAGCTGCGGGGACTGGGGCAGTGCGTACCAGCTGCCGGGGCTCAGGCGAGCGGGCACCAGGAAGTCACGGGCGCCCTCGGGCGTGGAGCGGGTGAGGGTGGGCGTCTCGACCTCGGTGAAGTCGTCGGCGTGCAGCACGTCGCGGATCGCCTTGTAGACGTTCGAGCGCAGACGCAGGGCGGAAGCCGGGGCCGGGCGGCGCAGGTCGAGGTAGCGGTACTTGAGGCGTGCCTCCTCTCCCACCGTCTCGGTGTCGGCGAGGGCCGTGGAGACCTGGAAGGGGAGCGGAGCGGATTCGTTCAGCACCTCGACCTCGGTCGCGATGAGCTCGATCTCGCCGGTGGGCAGGTTCGGGTTCGCGTTGCCCTCGGGGCGCTGCGAGACCTCGCCGGTCACCTTCAGGACGAACTCGTTGCGCAGCGGGTGCGCGATCTCCTCGTCGCGGATGACGACCTGGGCGATGCCGGAGGCGTCCCGCAGATCGATGAAGGCGACTCCTCCGTGGTCACGACGGCGATCGACCCACCCCGCGAGGGTGACGGTCTGACCGATGTGCTCGGCTCGCAGAGAGCCTGCCGAGTGGGTGCGAAGCACGGAGTATTCCTTCTGATCTGGGAAATGGGGAACCCGCCCATTCTACGGGGGAGCGCGTCGCCTCCTCCGCCCGAGCCGGCTCTCAGTAAGATCGCCAGGACAGAAAGGCCCATCATGGACTCCAACGGCATCTCCGACCTCTTCGCCGCCATCTTCTCCGGCACGACGGGTCTGATCGCCCTCGTCTTCTACGTCCTCGTCGTCATCGGTCTCTGGAAGGTCTTCACCAAGGCCGGATACCCCGGCATCCTCGCGATCATCCCGATCGTGAACGTGGTCTTCCTCGTCAAGATCGCTGGCATGTCCGGGTGGCTCGCGCTGCTGTACCTGATCCCGATCGTGGGCTTCATCTTCGGCATCATCGTCGCGGTGAAGCTGGGGGAGCGCTTCGGCAAAGGCGGGCTGTTCTCGTTCTTCCTGCTGTTCGTCTTCCCGTACATCGGCTATCTGATCCTCGGGTTCGGCGAGTCCCGCTACCGCAGGGCGTGACATGACGGCTTCGCGCCTGCATCTGGTCCGGCACGGTGAGGTGCACAATCCCGCCCGCGTGCTCTACGGGCGGCTGCCCGACTACCACCTGAGCGCCGCAGGGCGGGAGATGGCCGCGGCCGCCGCGACGCACGTCGCGTCGGGCGGGCGTCCGGTGACGGCGCTGTACTCCTCGCCGCTGGAGCGGGCGCAGGAGTCCGCGGAGCCGTTCGCCGACGGCTTCGATCTGGTGCCGGAGATCGACATCCGACTGATCGAGCCGACCAACGTGTTCGAGGGCACGCAGATGCGACGCTCCCTGCTGAACCCCTTCAACTGGTGGCACCTGCGGCAGCCGTCCCTGCCGAGCTGGGGCGAGCCGTACTCGTCCATCGCGGAGCGGATGCTGAGCGTCATGGACGAGGCCTGGGATGCCGCACCGGACGGAGACGTGGTGATGGTGTCGCACCAGGCGCCGATCTGGATCACACACCTCCGGGTCGCCGGCCTGCCGCTGCGACACGACCCGCGGACCCGACGCTGCGCCCTGTCGAGCGTGACCTCCTTCGAGTGCGTCGGCGACGTCTGGCGCGAGGTCGCCTACGCGGAGCCCGCCGCGACCGGTGGTGCGGTCGACGTCGGGGCCGTCTGACCCGCTCTCGGCCAGGCGACCCCGACGAGGGTCAGAGCGACTGGATGACGCCGACCGCCGCGAGCTGACCGGCGGCGGCGGAGAGCAGCACGGAGGCCATCGGCCCGGGGAGGCTCGCGCGGTGGGCGAGGTCGCCGGCGGCGAAGACCCCGGGGACCGAGGTGCGACCGAAGTCGTCGATCTCGACCGAGCCCGACTCGAGCATCCGCAGACCGAGCTGCTCGGCGAAAGGGGCGCGCTGGCGCATCGTCCCCGACGCCACGAAGATCCCCGCGACGTTGTGCTCGCCCCGATCCGTGCGGACGCGGACGCCGCCCGGGTGCGCGTCGACGGCGGTGGCCGGGGCGTCGACCACCCGCGCGCCCCGCGCCTCGAGGGCACGCTGCTCCTCCTCGGAGAACGCGGTGTCGACGGGGAAGACCGTGATCTCGCCGACGATGCGCCCCAGCAGCCCGATCAGGTGCTCGGCGCGAGGCGCAGCTCCGAGGATCGCGATCGGCTTCCCCGCATGCTCGTGCCCGTCGCAGAAGGGGCAGCTGAACGCCGCAGTGCCCCAGTGCTGCTGCAGCCCCGGGAGCGCGGGCAGGTCGTCGGCGACGCCTGTGGCGAGGATCACGCGGCGGCCGTCGACCTCGGACCCGTCGGCGAGGTGCACGCCGAACGCGTCCTCGCGCGCTTCGACACGGTCGACGCGGGCATCCCGGACCTCCACGTCGTCGTAGGCGGCGAGCTCGCTCCGACCGGTCGCCCGGAACTCCGCCGGCGGGGTGCCGTCCTCGCCGATCATGTTGTGCATGTGCAGGACGGTCCCGTTGCGGTACTCGCCGGAGTCGAGCAGCAGCGTCGAGCGATGCATCCGTCCGAGGGTCAGCGCGGCCTGGAGTCCTGCCGGTCCTGCGCCGATCACGATCGCGTCGTACATGGTGGTCCTTTCGGGTGGGTGTTGCCTTCGAGGCCAGTCTGTGAGTTCATGTCAACATGAAGTCAAGTGCTGATCATCCGTGGTCCGTCGGCGAGGTCGCCGAGCGATTCGACCTGCCGACCAACGTGCTGCGGCACTGGGAGTCGGTAGGCCTGCTGCGCCCGCCGCGCGACCCGGCAGGACGACGCCGCTACGGCGAGGACGAGATCGTGCGCATCGCCGTGATCCAGCGGAGCAAGGCGGCGGGGATGAGCCTCGAGCAGATCGCGGTGCTGCTCGACGACGGCAGCGCGGGTCGGCACCAGGTTCTGCAGCAGCACCTGGACGACATCGATCGGCGGATGGAGGAGATGCGCCTCTCACGCGCCATGACCGAGCACGCGATGGGGTGCCGGGCGCACGACATCGCCACGTGTCCCCGCTTCCGGGCCGGGGTGGACGACGTGCTCGCCCGCTTCTGAATCCCCCCGGGGGTACCCGGCTCGCGCATAGGATCCTCTGCGTAAACTCGGAGTCGTGCCACTCGACTCGACGGTTCGTCCGATCCGCAGCGGCCGCCCCTCCCGCATCCGGCGCTCACGCCGTGCGGTCGGTGCCGCGCTCGCAGCGGTGCTCGCCATCGGCTTGAGCGCCTGCGCTCCCGATCCGGTCAGCGAGTCGTTCCTGAACGGCGAGAACACCGGCTACGTGGCGGCCGACGGCGCGATCGTCGAGATCCCCGTCGCCGAGCGCGGCGAGCCCGTCGCCTTCGGCGGCGTCACCGAGGACGGCGAGAAGTTCGACAGCGCCGACATCGCGGGACAGGTTGCCGTCGTGAACTTCTGGTACGCCGGGTGCGCGCCGTGCCGCCTCGAAGCCGCCGACCTCGAGGCCGTGTGGCAGGAGTACAGCGACGACGACGTGTCGTTCATCGGCATCAACACGCGCGACCAGGCCGACACCGCCACCGCCTTCTCCGAGGAGTACGGCGTCACCTACCCGAGCCTGATCGACGTGGACACCGCCGAGGCGAAGCTCGCCTTCGCGAAGGCGACCCCGATCGCGGCGACGCCGACCACCCTCGTGCTCGACAAGCAGGGTCGCGTCGCGGCACGCATCATCGGCCCGATCGACGGCACGTCCATCCTCTCCACGCTCGTCAAGGACGCGCTCGCGGAGGACTCGTGAGCACCAGGGGAGTGCTGTGAACCCCGAAGCGATCATCGGCTCCGGGGCACTCTGGATCGCGATCCCGGTCGCGATGCTCGCGGGACTCGTCTCGTTCCTCTCCCCGTGCGTGCTGCCGCTCGTGCCCGGCTACCTCGGCTTCCTCGGCGGCGCCGTCGCGCCACGATCGACCTCGTCGGCCGCAGCCGGCGGACAGGGCCAGGCGACCTCGACCGTGCAGCCCACGACCCGCGGCCGGCTCGTGCTCGGCGTGCTGCTGTTCATCCTCGGCTTCACGATCGTCTTCATCCTCTACACCGTGCTCGGCGGAACCGTCGGCGTGTTCCTGCTGCAGTGGGGCGACCTGATCACCCGCATCCTCGGCGTCGTCATCATCGCGATGGGACTGGTGTTCCTCGGACTCTTCGGTTTCGCGCAGAAGGAGCTCCGCTTCCACGTCGACTCGAAGGCCGGCATCGTCGGAGCCCCACTCCTCGGCGTCGCGCTCGGCATCGGCTGGGCACCGTGCATGGGGCCGACGCTCGCCGCGATCCTCGCGCTCTCGTTCAACGCGGGCGACCCGGTCCGCGCGGGTTTCCTGGGCCTGGCGTACTCGCTCGGACTCGGCATCCCGTTCCTGCTCGTCGCGCTCGGCTTCGGCTGGGCCACAAAGGCGATCGGCTTCCTCCGCCGCCACATCCGGGTGGTCAACATCGTCGGCGGCGTGATGCTGATCCTGCTCGGGGTGCTGATGGTCACCGGTCTCTGGACCGACATCATGTCCCGGCTGACGGCGGTGATCGGCAGTGTCATCCTCCCGCTCTGATCGTCCCGAGAAGAACACCCGCACCGAGAAGGCCATGACGAAGAACAAGGGTGCCGTGAACGGCGACTCCAGCGATCCGCTCCGCCCGTCCGACCATGTCGACGGCGACGACTCGATCACACAGCCACGGCTCGGCTTCGTCGGCTGGCTGCGCTGGGGATGGCGTCAGCTGACCTCGATGCGCACCGCGCTGATCCTGCTGCTCGTGCTCGCGATCGCGGCGATCCCCGGCTCGATCTTCCCGCAGCGGATGGCCGACCCGAACGGCGTCACGCAATGGGAACGCGACAACCCCGACCTCTTCCCCGTGCTCGACGCGATGAAGATGTTCGACGTGTACCTGTCGCCGTGGTTCTCGGCGATCTACCTCCTGCTGTTCGCGTCGCTCGTCGGCTGCGTGATCCCGCGCATCAAGCACCACGCGAAGGCCCTGCGGGCTCGGCCGCCGCGCACCCCGGCACGACTGCAGCGCCTCGAGGACTACCGCGCGGTCACACGCGACCCCGCTGCGGACTCCGGCACCAGGACGGGCGATGCCGAGGCGGAGGCCGCCGCGTCGATCGACGTCGCGACGAAGCAGCTCAAAGCGCTCGGCTACCGCGTGGAACGCTACGACCGCGGCCGCACCTTCTCCGTCTCCGCCGAGCGCGGCTACTGGCGCGAGACCGGCAACCTGCTCTTCCACCTCGCGCTGGTCGGCGTGCTGGTCACGGTCGGTATCGGCGGCGGATTCTCCTACACCGGACAGCGGGTGCTGGTCGAAGGCGAGACCTTCGCGAACACGCTGCTCGACTACGACTCCATGAACCGCGGCCGGTTCGTCGGCGACGACGCCTTCGCTCCGTACTCGATGCGCCTCGACTCGTTCGACGTGACCTACCAGCCGTTCGGAGAGCCCGGCTCCGGGCAGGCGGGCGACTTCTCCGCGAACGTCACGGTGCAGGAGAACGGCGAGGAGCGCACCGGCGCCGTCAAGGTCAACGAGCCTCTCGCGGTCGCGGACGACGATGTCTTCCTGCTCGGCAACGGTTACGCCCCGACCGTGACCGTGCGAGACCCGGACGGCAAGGTCGTCTTCACGGGCAGCACGCCGTTCCTCCCGCAGGACAACAACATGACCTCGCTCGGGGTGCTCAAGGTTCCGGACGGACTCGCGGAGCAGGTCGGACTCGTCGGCTTCTTCTACCCGACGACGGGCGTGCTCGACACGGGCGCCTTCTTCTCGGCGTACGGCGACCTCACGAACCCGACCCTGACGCTCGACGTGTACACCGGCGACCTCGGCATCAACGAGGGCGTTCCTCGGTCCGTGTACGTGCTCGACACGACCGGGATGACCAAGCTCACCGGCCGCAGCACCGACGTGGAGTCCATCGAGCTGACGCCCGGCCAGACGGCCCAGCTGCCGGACGGTCTCGGATCGGTGACGTTCGAGGACGACTCGCCCGCCGGCGCCACGGACGCGTCCGAATCCGTGAAGCGCTTCGCCTCGCTGCAGATCCACCGCGACGAGTCCGGCGTCTGGGTGCTCGGCTTCGCGCTGCTCGCGCTGGGTGGACTCATGGTCGCCCTGTTCGTGCCGCGCCGCCGCGTCTGGGTCAAAGCCACGGCGAAGGACGGCGCCGTGGCGCTGGAGTACGCCGCGCTCGCCCGCGGAGAAGACCCCACGCTCGCCGCCGCGGTGGACGACCTCGTCGCCGGGCACGCGCGACTGCTCGACGCAGCAGGCGGCACGAAGGCGCAGCCGACCCCTGACGAGACGGCGGATCAGCCCGCTGAGCCGGAGGCCCCGGCGACCGACACCCGAAAGTAGACTGACACCATGCTCGAGCTCAACGTGATCTCGCCGGTCCTGCTGTGGACGGCGATCGCGATCTACGCGGCGGCCTTCGTGGCCTACGCCTTCGATCTCGCGCGCCGCTCGCAGGCCACGGCCGATGCGCAGACCGTGAAGGAATCCGTGCTCGTCGGGGCGGCCGGAGCGAGCACGGCGGCCTCGTCCCTCCCGTCCGGGGCGGCCGCAGCACCGCAGCGCTTCGTGATGGCGCGGATCGGCACCTCGCTCACCGTGCTGGGATTCCTGTTCCATCTCGCCGCGACCGTCACCCGCGGTATCGCGGCCGGACGCGTGCCGTGGGCCAACCTCTACGAGTTCGCCATGATCGGCACGCTGCTCATCATCGCGGTGTACCTCGTGGTGCTCACCCGCCTCGACCTGCGCTTCCTCGGCACGTTCATCACGGGCCTGGTCGTCGTGCTCCTCGGCCTCGGAGCGACGAACTTCTACGTCGAGGTCTCACCGCTGATGGACCCGCTGAAGAGCGTGTGGCTCATCATCCACGTGTTCGTCGCGTCGCTCGCGACCGCTTTCTTCGCTCTCGCGTTCGCCCTCTCGGTGATCCAGCTCATGCAGTCGCGCCGAGAGCGTCTGGTCGGAGAGGGGGCCGCGAAGACCGGGCCCGGGTTCCTCCGCACCTTCCCGACGTCGGTGCGCCTGGAGAGCCTCGCCTACCTGTTCACGATCATCGGCTTCATCCTCTGGACCTTCACGCTCATCGCGGGCTCCATCTGGGCGTACTACGCCTGGAGCCGTTTCTGGGGCTTCGACGTCAAGGAGACCTGGACCTTCGTGATCTGGGTCATCTACGCCGGGTACATCCACGCACGCGCGACCCGAGGCTGGCGCGGCAACCCTTCCGCGTGGCTCGCGATCGTCGGCTTCTCGGCCGTGATCTTCAACTTCACGATCGTGAACGTCTTCTTCAAGGGCCTGCACGCCTACTCCGGCCTGAGCTGAGTCCCCGCCGGCCCGCGCCGCCGTCCCCGCCGTCAGACCTCCGTCCGCACAACTTCGGAGATCCGAGCCGACACGCCGTCCCTCACCCCCGAGGCGCGGCGTGTCGTCATCGAGTCTCCGAAGTTCTGCGGATGCGTCTCAGGCTCGGCCGCGGAGGGGCAGGATCTCGGCATGCTCGCGGCCGTCCTGGTACCAGACGAACTCCGCCTCGGAGATGACCTCCGCCGGCACCGACCCGAACGCGCGGGACTCGGCCTGCGCGAATCGAGACAAACCTGTGCCGCGGGCGCCGCGCACAACTTCGGAGTGTGACGACGACACGCCGCGCCTCGCGGGGTGAGGGGCGGCGTGTCCGGCGCGATCTCCGAAGTTCTGCGGGGACCGGTACGGGTGGGAGGGGTCAGGCGGGGGCGAGGAGGGCCTTGGCGGAGGTCGTGCGGCGGAGGGTCACGGCGAGCGTGGTGGCCACGAGCGACAGCACGCCCCAGACGACGAGAGCCGCGACCGCGGAGCCGCTGGCGGTGATCAGGCCGGCGAACGCGGGAGCCGTTGGGAGGGCGGCGCCGATCCCGGCGAGCCAGTCGGGCACGGTCGAGATGAGCCCGGTCGCCACGGCGAGCACTCCGACGAGCGCGGAGATCCAGCGGCCGACGCCGCCGAACAGCGCGACGAGCGCCTGGTTCACCGCGGCGAACACCACACCGGCGAGCACGGCCGTGCCGGCGAAAGCCCACCAGGTGCCGGCATCGTAGCTCGCCACGATCTGCACGATCAGCGACACCAGCAGACCCTGCCCTGCGCCGATCAGCGCGGCGGGAGCGAACGCTCGCAGGGTCAGAGACGCGGAGGAACGGCGTGAGGTGAGGGTTCGAGCCGTGTGGGCGCGCATCACCACGAACGTCGCCAGTCCCCCGAACCAGAGCACGACCGCCGCGAGCAGCGGGATCGCCGTCGGGCCGAAGATCGTGTTCGTCGAAGAGTTCGACGACACGGGGTCGGCGATCACGGAGGCGAGCGACGTCGACTCGCTGTCGCTGAACGAAGGAAGGGAGTCGGATGCCGTGCGCAGTCCGCCCGCGAGGTCGCCCGTCCCGGTCGCGAGGGTGTCGAGTCCGGTGGCGAGTTCCGTCGAGCCGTCGGCGAGCGCGGTCGCTCCCTCGGACAGCTGTGTCGCGCCGGAAGCGAGGCCCCGTGCGCCTGTGGCGGATGCGGCGATGCCCTGGTCGGCGAGCTGGGTGAGGCCGCCCGCGAGCTGTGTCGCACCGGTGCCGGCCTGGGTCATGCTCGAGGCGAGAGTGCTCAACGTGCCGGGGAGCGCGGCGACGCCGCCGGCGACCTGGTCGCTGTTGAGCACGCCGGAGGCGGTGCCGGCGTCTGTGGCCACGGCCCCCGCCTGGGTGGCGAGGCCGGAGTACAGGTCGCATTGAGCCTGATCAGCGACCGGCGGGGTGCACGCCGCGGCCGCGAGACCGCCGAGCTGCTGGGCGAGCCCGGCGGAGCCGGCGGCGGCGGACTGCGCCGATGCGGAGGCGCTCTGAATCGCGCCGACGAGCTGCTGGGTGCCTCCCACGTTCTGCTGCAGCGTCGCACCGCCACCGGTGAGTCCCGATCCGATCTGCGCCGCGCCGGCCGCCGCCTCCCGCGTCTTGCCCGCGATCGTGTCGAGGCCCGAGGCCAGCGACGACGCTCCGGAGCTGAGCTCGCCCGCGCCCGAGGCGAGCTGGGTCGCACCGTCGGGGATCGCTGCGGCCCCGGTGGCGGCATCGCGCGCACCGTTCGCGAGCTTCAGCGCACCGTCGGCCGCATCGCCGATCTGATCGCCGATCGTGGTGAAACCGACCAGGATGTTCTCCGTCGTCGCCTCGGAGAGCATCGTGCCCATGGTCGACGCCGCGACGTCGGCGATCTGACCGGTGATGAGGTCGTCGGCGACGAGGCCGTCGTCGGGGGTGGTCACGGTGATGGTGGCCTGCTCGGCCTTTCCCCCGCCGTCGGAGATCGCCGTGCCGGCCGAGGTCGCCGCAGCGGAGAAGTCCTCGGGGATCGTGATGACGGCCTGGTAGGAGCCGTCGGCCAGGCCGTCCGCGGCGTCGTCCTCGTTGGAGATCACCCACGTCAGGTTCGAGTCGAGGTCGTCCGAGCCGTCGACGAGGCCTGCCGCGAGCTGGCGGCCGAGCGGGGTCGTCTGGCCGTCGATGGTCACGGGCTCGTCGAGGTTCACGATGGCCGCGGTCATGGACTCGAGCCTCTCGGTCGGATTCTGCAGCGCCGTGACGAGGATGCCGCCGACGGCCGCGGGCAGCAGCAGCACGCCGAGGATGGTCAGCCAGGTGATGGGCTTGCGGGAGCGCGCGCGCTCGATGGGGAGGGTCATGCGGTCACCTCGGTGGATTCGGCGACGCCCCGTCGTGAGGCGCGCGTGTCGAGAGTCTGGACGTCGGGCCATCCGGCCTCGGCAAGGGTGGCGCGCGCCGTACCGGGGTCGGCGGCGGTGGCGAAGACGGCGAGCGGACGTGCGGCTGCGGCATCGCGCAGCATCGCCGTCGCCTGGTCGCGCTGGGGATCGGTGAGGCGGTCGATGCCGTCGATCACGACGACGCGGGATCTGCCGCGCAGGGCTTCGGTCAGGTCGTCGAGCGCGGCATCCTCGCCGTCCACGAGGACGCATCCGACGTGCGATCGCACCCATGCCGCTCGGCCGGGCAGCAGGTGGCCTCCGACGCGCAGCCGCCCGTCGGACGCCGTCAGACGGCCCGCGATCGTGAGCGCGAGAGCGCGGCGCGCCCCGGGATCGCCGCCGGTCGCGATCACGGCGCCTCCGGCCGGCAGGCGGACGGAGAAGTCGTCGATGAGCGGGGAGTCCGCCGTGATCACGAGGTCGTCGGCCGCCACCACCGAGTCGTCGCCGGGCCATGCGGCCAGGTGCCGCTCGCGTTCGACGGCCTCGCCCTCCACGTCGACGCGGGGGAGGACCTTCACCAGCCAGCGGGGCAGCTCCCAGGCGCGCTCGCCGAGGATCGCCATCAGCGCCGGGATCAGCGTCATCCGCACGAGGAACGCGTCGAACGCGATGCCGGCGGCGAGGCCGAGGGCGATCGGCTTGAGCGAAGAGTCGCCCTCGGGGACGAAGGCCACGAACACCGCGAACATGATGAGTCCGGCCGCCGTGACGACCTTCGCCGACCCGGTGAAGCCGCTGCGCACGGCGCGGAGCGCGGCGGCCCTGCGGGTGGCACGGTTCGGGCTCGTCGCGTCCTTATCGTGCACGAAGTCCTCGCGCATGCGGGAGACGAGGAACACCTGGTAGTCCATGGCGAGGCCGAACAGCACGCCCATCAGGATGATCGGCATGAAGCTGATGATCGGTCCGACCTTGGCGACATGCAGCAGATCCGCGAACCAGCCCCACTCGAACACGGCCCCGACCACGCCGAAGGCGGCGACGATCGACAGCAGGTAGCCGACCGCGGCGGTGATCGGCACCCAGAGCGAGCGGAACACGATGGTCAGCAGGATCAGCGACAGGCCGATCACGAAGATGCCGAACGGCAGCAGTGCGTTGCCGAGCTGGTCGGAGATGTCGATGCCGACAGCAGTGAAGCCGGTGACCTTGAGGTCGATGCCGAACTCGTCCAGCCATTCATCGTGGTGGCTGCGCAGCTCGCGCACGAGGTCGGCGGTCGCGGGGTCGTCGGGCGCGGTCTCCGGCACGATCTGCACGATCCCGGTGTCTGCGGTCTCGTTCGGGGTCGCGAGGGCGACCTCCTTGACGCCGGGGACCTTCGCGACCGCGTCCCCGAGGTCCTCCATCAGCGTCAGCGGATCGGTGGAGGTGACGATCGTTCCGGTCAGGATCATCGGACCGTTGAAGCCGGGACCGAACTCCTCGCCGACGAGGTCGTAGGTCTGCCGCGCCTCGTTCTCCTTCGGGAGCACGCCGGCGTTGGGCAGTGCGAGGTCGAGGCTGAGCGCGGGGACGGCGACGATGCCGAGCCCGAGCACCACCGCGATCGACACCAGCGCGGGGTGCTTCATGACACCGCCGACCCATCGGGCGCTGCCCTTCACCGGGCCGACCGGCGTCGAGGGCGCGGTGTCATCGGCCGAGTCGTCGGCGTTCCCCTTCGTCTTCGGCGCCCTGGCCTTCTTCGGGCGACCGACGACCCGGCCCTTCATGAAGCCGAGCAGGGCGGGAGTGAGGGTGACCGCGATCGCGACGGCGACGGCGACCGCGGCGGAGGCGGCGATACCCATGGTCGTGAGGAACGGGATGCCGGCGAAGCCCAGGCCGATCAGGGCGATGAGCACCGTGACACCGGCGAACACGACGGCCGATCCCGCCGTGCCGACGGCGCGGGAAGCGGATTCCTCCGGGTCGACGCCGGCGCGCACCTGATCCTGGTGGCGCGCCATGATGAACAGCGCGTAGTCGATGCCCACCGCGAGCCCGAGCATGAGCGCCAGCAGCGGGGTGGTCGAGGACACGGTGGCGAAGGCGGTGGCGGTGAAGATGCCGGCCATCGAGATCCCGACGCCCAGGATGGCCGTGAGCAGGGGGAGTCCGGCGACCACGAAGGAGCGGAAGGTCACGATCAGCACCAGCAGGGCGATCAGCAGTCCGACGGCCTCGGTCAGGGTGACGCCGGGGATGGAGATCGCGAACAGATCGCCGCCGAGGGAGGTCTGCGAGCCCGAGGGGAGCTCCGCGCCCAGGTCGGCGACGACTGTGCGCAGCGCATCCTTCGTCTCCTCAGAGACATCGGTGGACTCGCCGTCGAACTGCACGCGCACGATGGCGGCGGTGTCGTCGTCGTTGATCATGCCCTTGACCATCTCGTCGTACGGGGAGGTGGCAGCGAGCACGCCGTCGAGGTCGTCCAGCTCATCGACCGCGCCCTCGATGTCGTCCTGGTACTCGGCATCCGTGATCTTGTCGCCGTCGGCCGCGACCACGATGAACTGCGCGTTCGTTCCGCTCACCTGCGGGAAGGAGCGCGAGAGCTGCTCGAGCCCCGCCTGGGACTCGGTGCCCGGGATGGAGAACGTGTTGTCCGTGCCGGCGCCGAGCACCAGGGCACCAGCGCCCGCGATGCCGAGCGCCAGGAGCCACGACACCAGGACCCGCCAGGGGTGGCGGAAGGACCAGCGTCCGAGCGACGACAGGAGTGTGGACACGCGTTCCTCCGAGGGGGTGCGGGGTGGATACACAGGTGTATCCGATACATAGATGTATCGTAAGGTGACCCGGCGCGCGGAGTCTGTGTGCAGGGTGTGAATCATGCGAGAGTGAAGGGTCAGGAGGTTTCGATGTCGACACCCGCAACCCGCAGTCGCGAGAACACGCGAGCCCGTCTCCTCGAGGCGGCCGCCCAGGTCTTCGCCGAAGCCGGTCTGGACGGTGCCTCCGTCGAGGCCGTCTGCGAACGGGCCGGTTTCACCCGTGGTGCTTTCTACTCCAACTTCGAGTCGAAGGACGAGCTGTTCCTGATGCTCACCGCGAGCGTCGCCGACGCGCGTGTGCGCGCCGTGCGTCAGCGCGTGGAGGAGATGACGGCGGAGGGCGCGCTCGCCGAGGGGTGCGATCCGATCGAGCTCGTGCAGCAGGTGATGGAACTCGGTGGCGATGATCGCCTCGGGGTGATGCTGATGAGCGAGATCCGCATCCGGGCGCTGCGTGATGCCCGTTTCGGCGAGGCCTACCTGGCGCAGGAGCGGGAGATGGTCGCGAGCATCGCGCAGATCGTCGACGACATCGCCGCAGCCGTCCCCCTTCGGTTGCGGCTGCCTGCCGCGGTCGCGGCGCGGATGCTCATGATCGTCTGGGAGGGCATGACCGTTCGCGGGGCCATGGCCGGTCAGGACGATGCGCAGCTGCGCCAGTCCGGGAGCGAGGAGCTCGGTCACCTCGTTCAGCTGCTCGTCGACCCCTGAGCACCGCGCCGACGGATCAGCCGATCAATCCCTCTCTGCCGACACCAGCTCGTAGTGGCAGCGGGCGAGACGCGCGAACCACCATTCGCGTCGCTCATCGGAGGCCGCGAGCCGGGTGAGGGCGTCGGCGTCCGGTGTCAGGCGTCCGACCGGGATCTCGCCGTCGACGGGGCGCAGGTCGGCCACGTCGTCGAGGAACAGCGAGGCTGTGCCGAGTCCGCAGTCGTAATCCAGTGTCGGGAGGGCGGCGGCCAGCGCGGCCCCCTGCGACAGGCCGACCGCCGTGTCCAAGGCGCTCGAGACCACGACCGGCAGTCCGGCTGCGGTGACGATCTGCAGCGCGTGCGTGATCCCACCCAGCGGCTGCGCCTTGACGACGAGGAGGTCCGCGGCGCCAGCGCGCGCGACCCCGAGAGGGTCCGAGGATTTCCGCACGCTCTCATCGGCGGCCACGGGGATGCCCATGTACTTCACACGCCGACGCAGGTCCGCCAGTTCGGGGACCGTGGCGCACGGCTGCTCGACGTACTCGAGGTCGTACTCGCCGAGCACGTGCACGGCGTGCTCGGCTTCGTCCACGTTCCACAGCCCGTTGGCATCCACCCGGATCCGGCCCTCGGGGCCCATCGCCTCGCGCACCGCACGCACCCGCGCCGCGTCATCGGCGAGCGTCTGACCGGGCTCGGCCACCTTGACCTTCGCCGTGCGGCACCCCGCGAACCGCGACAGCAGTTCCGGCACCTGTGCGGCGTCGATCGCCGGGACCGTGGCGTTCACGCCGATCCGCTCGCGCAGCGGCGTCGGCTGCTCGCGCCACGCGAAGTCGATCGCCGCCGCCAGCCACGTCGCCGCTTCGGCGTCGTCGTACTCGACGAACGGCGAGAACTCGGCCCAGCCCTCCGGCCCCTGGAAGAGGAGGGCCTCCCTGGTGTCGACGCCGCGGAAGCGGCTGTGCATCGGGAGGGCGACGACCCTGGCCGAGTCGAGCAGGTCTGCGAGGGGCGGGATCATGTGCCCATTCTGCTCCGTGTCGTCGGTCGGGCCGCGCTTCGCCCCTCGGGTGCGTCGAATCGGCGAGAACATCCCATCCACCGACGTGTCCGACAGCAGTGTGTCGTTGACAATGGTGTGTGACGCACAGTAATGTGATCGGCATGAACGAGACGCTGGACACGCATCTGCAGGAACTCCGGCGCGGCACCGTGGTGCTCGCCTGCCTGCAGCTGCTGCGCACCCCCGGGTACGGCTACTCCCTGCTGGAGCAGCTCGAACAGCGGGGCTTCGCGACCGACGCCAACACGCTGTACCCGCTGCTGCGCCGTCTCGAGAAGCAGGAGTACCTGACGAGCGAGTGGAACACCGACGAGGCCAGGCCGCGCAAGTTCTACCGCACCTCGGAGGCCGGCATCCGCCTGGCCGACACCCTCACCGACGAATGGCGGTCGCTCACGGCGGCGATCGCATCCCTCACCGCAGAGGAGCACTGACATGACGACGACCACGCTCACCGAGCGATACATCAGCGCGACGATCCGCAGCCTCCCTCCCGAGGCTCAGGGCGACGTGCGCGCAGAACTCGAAGCCTCCATCGCCGACGCCGTCGAGGCGCGGCTCGAGCAGGGCGAGGCGCCCGAAGCCGCGGAGCGCGCTGTGCTGACCGAGCTCGGCGATCCCGGCGCTCTCGCCGCCGGGTACGCGGATCGCCCGCTGTACCTGATCGGTCCGCGGTACTACCTGATGTGGTGGCGACTGCTGAAGCTCCTCCTCCTCATCGTCCCGGTATGCGTGTTCGGTGCGGTCGCTCTGGGGCAGGTGATCTCGGCCGCACCGGTCGGGGAGGTCATCTCGACGTCGATCCTCGCGACAGGTGGCGCGATCCTCCACATCTGCTTCTGGACGACCCTCGTGTTCGTGATCCTGGAGCGGTCGGGGAGCACGGCGGCCCTGACCGAGTGGAACGTGGACCAGCTGCCGGAGCCCGCGCAGGACGGCGCGGGCAGGAGCGAGCTGATCGCGTCGCTGGTGTTCCTCGGGATCTCCGTCGGCGCGCTCCTCTGGGATCGGTTCCGCGGTTTCGTCCAGGTCGACGGCCAGGCCCTGCCGATCCTCGATCCGGACCTGTGGCCCTGGGGGATCGGCGTGCTGCTGCTGATCATCGTGGCGGAAGCGGTGTTCGCCGTCGTGCTCTTCCGCGCGGGGCGGTGGAGCCCGCGGTCGGCGGTGGTGAACACGATCCTCGCCGTCGCCTTCCTCGCGTGGGCCCTCGTGCTGCTGTTCACGGGTGAGCTCGTCAACCCGGACTTCCTTGCCCACGTCGAGGCCGCCGGGGGCGAGGGGTTCGCTGCGGGACAGGCGGGTGCCGCCGATGAGGGTGGAGTGTTCCGCATCCTCGCCGTCCTGCTCGGGTTCGGGGTCGCGGCGGGGGTCGGATGGGACATCGTGGACGGCTGGCGCAAGGCGGCCCGCGCGCGTCGCGGCTGATCGTCCGACACGATCACCTCCTCCCGTCGCACCGGCTGTCGGCATGGCGCATCCAAACCGACAGCAAGGGCGACGGGAACCGGGGAATAGGGTGGATGCCGTGACCGATGCCTTCGTCTCCGACCTGTTCGACCCGGCCGAATGGGTGCTTGCGCCCGGTGCCGAGGACTACACCGACATCACCGCGCACGTCTCGCGCGACGGCGGCGTCGCCCGCATCGCGTTCAACCGGCCGGAGGTGCGCAACGCCTTCCGCCCGCACACCGTGGACGAGCTGTACCGCGCGCTCGACATCGCCCGACAGGATGCGCGCATCGGCGCCGTGCTGCTGACGGGCAACGGCCCGAGCCCGAAGGACGGCGGCTGGGCGTTCTGCTCCGGCGGCGACCAGCGCATCCGCGGTCGCGATGGGTACAAGTACTCGGATGCGGAGACGGCGATCGTCGACGGTGCGAGCCGAGCCGCCGTCGGGCGTCTGCACATCCTCGAGGTGCAGCGTCTGATCCGCTTCATGCCCAAGGTCGTCATCGCGGTGGTGCCGGGATGGGCGGCCGGTGGCGGACACTCCCTGCACGTCGTGTGCGACCTCACCATCGCCTCCGCGGAGGAAGCGCGCTTCAAGCAGACCGATGCCGACGTCGGCAGCTTCGACGCCGGATACGGCTCGGCGTACATGGCGCGCCAGACCGGGCAGAAGCTCGCCCGCGAGGTGTTCTTCCTCGCCGAGGAGTACTCCGCGCAGCGCGCCTACGAGATGGGAGCGGTTAACCGCGTCGTCCCGCATGCCGACCTCGAGCGGGAGGCGCTGAAGATGGCGCGCACCGTGCTGACCAAGTCGCCCACGGCGATCCGCATGCTGAAGTTCGCCTTCAACGCGGTCGACGACGGGCTCGTCGGCCAGCAGGTGTTCGCCGGGGAGGCCACGCGTCTCGCGTACGGCACCGACGAAGCCGTGGAGGGGCGCGATTCGTTCCTCGAGAAGCGCGACGCCGACTGGTCGTCGTTCCCCTGGCACTACTGACCCCTGGCACGACGGAAGCGGAGACCCGGATGACCGCGCTGATCCCGACGGATGCCGAGGACCCGCAGCAGCTGTGGGAGGCGCTGCGCAGCGCGCTCGAGGGAGGCCCGGCGCTCGGACTCGGCATGGTCGCGGGCGCACCGGAGAACGTCGCGGAGGGGATCGCGGCCGTGATCGCCACCTCGGGGTCGAGCGGCGTTCCGAAGCGCGTCGCCCTGAGCGGTGAAGCGCTGCGGGCCAGCGCCGAGGCGACGGCCGCACGGATCGGGAGCGGGCGGTGGCTGCTCGCGCTCCCGGCCGGCTATGTGGCGGGTCTGCAGGTGCTGGTGCGATCGCTTCTCGCCGGCACGCGGCCGGAATCGGTCGAGGGGCGCTTCTCGCCGCTGTCGTTCGCGGAGGCGACCCGCTCGCTGCAGCGCCGGACACCGGGTGCCGATCTCCCTGATCTGTACACGTCACTGGTCCCCGCGCAGGTCGCGACCCTGCTCGACGCGGCGGACGACCCGGCGGTCCTCTCCGCGCTGCGGGCCTATCGCGCGATCCTCGTCGGAGGGCAGTCGCTTCCGGAGCCGCTGCGCGAACGCGCGGCGGCACAGGGGGTGCACCTGGTGCGCACCTACGGGTCGACCGAGACCAGCGGTGGCTGCGTGTACGACGGGGTGCCCCTCGACACGGTCGCGGTGCGCACGGTCGACGGGGAGCTGCGCATCGCAGGTCCCATGCTCGCGGAGGGGTACCTGGGAGACGGAGAGCTGACCGCCCGGGCGTTCGTGCGCGACGAGCTCGGAATCCGCTGGTACCGCACCGGCGACCTCGGGCTCGTGGAGGACGGCGTCGTACGTGTGCACGGGCGCGCGGACAACGTGATCGTCTCGGGAGGCGTCAACATCTCGCTCGACCGGGTGGAACGGGTCGTCCGTCGGATCCCCGGCCTGCACGAGGCGGTCGTGATCGGTGTCGAGGACGAGCGCTGGGGGGAGGCGTCGGTCATCGTCGCGGCGCGCGGGGAGGTGCTGCGGCGCAGCGAGTCGGAGCAGCTGGCGCAGGCGCGCGACGCCGTCGCGGACGAGGTCGGCAAGCACGCCCGTCCGTCCCGTCTCATCGTCGTGGACGAACTCGATGTCCTGGCGTCCGGCAAGCCCGACCGCGAGGCGATCAGGAGGGCGGTCGCCGCGCTGCACCGAGCCGGACGGGGACTGCCAGAATGAACCGCATGGCCTCGTACACGCACGGACACCACGAATCCGTCCTCCGGTCGCACAACGTGCGCGACATCGCGAACTCGGCGCAGTACCTCCGCCCGCATCTCACGGCCGCCACGCGTCTTCTCGACGTGGGCGCCGGCCCGGGCAGCATCACAGTCGACTTCGCAGGTGTCGTCGCGCACGTCACGGCCACCGAGATCGATGAGGGCGCCCTGTCGCTGTCGCGCCGCCTGGCCGCCGAGCGGGGCCTGACCAATCTCGACTTCTCCGTCGAGGACGTGCACGCGCTCGGCTTCCCCGACGACTCCTTCGACGTCGTGCACGCGCACCAGGTGCTCCAGCACGTGGCCGACCCGGTGCAGGCGCTGCGGGAGATGCGTCGCGTCGCCGTGCCGGGTGGGATCGTCGCGGCGCGCGATGCCGATTACGCGGGATTCCTCTGGTTCCCGGTGCTCCCGGAGCTCGATCGCTGGCTCGCGCTGTATCGCGCGGCCGCCAGGGCGAACGGGGGAGAGCCCGACGCGGGACGCCGACTGCTCGCCTGGGCACGCGCCGCCGGGTTCCAGGACGTCACGGCGACCGCCTCCACGTGGTGCTATGCCACCCCGGCCGAGCGTGCCTGGTGGGGCGGGATGTGGGCCGACCGCATCCTCGAGTCCGCGCTCGCCCGGCAGCTCGTCGACGAGGGCATGGCGAGCCGGAGCGATCTGGAGGACATCAGCGACGCGTGGAAGCGCTGGGCTGAGGACGGCGACGGCTGGTTCCTCGTGCCGCACGGCGAGATCCTCGCGCGCGCCTGAGGCGGAACGCGTACATCCGCAGACGGATGTCCGACGCCGTGCGCTCGCGTAGCGTGGGGGAGTGATCCGCCCGCTCTCCCGTACGGCGCTGGTCCTCGACATCGTCGGGGCGGCGCTGCTCTTCGTCGTCCTCACGCCGATGTCGCTGGTGTTCTACGCGCCGGTCCCCGGCGGCGGGTCGTTCGGGATCGCCGCCGCTGCGATGGTCGTGGCGAGCGTGCTGATGTTCGGCGGCGTCGCGATCGGCCGGCTCGCTCCCGGGCTCGCGCTCGCCGCGGCGTGGGCGGGCGCGATCGTGCAGATGCTGGCCGGCTTCGGCCCGCTGCCCATCGACTTCGCGATCCTGATGGTGCTGTACGCCACGTCCGCATGGGGCACCCGGCGCGTGCTCTGGTGGGGCTTCGGCTCCGCGCTCCTCGGCGGACTCGTGGCGGCCCTGTTCATGGTGTTCGTCAGCGGCGTCAGCTTCGGCTCCGGATCGGGGTGGGAGCAGGTCACCACCGGTACGCTGCTGCTCGCGCTCTCGGCGATGGCGCTCGGATTCGCCTGGGTGTGCGGGCTCCTCTGGCGCGTCATCCTGCGGGCACGCCGCACCCGTGCCGCACAGCTCCAGGCGGAGTCCCTGGCTGTCGAGGAGCAGGAGAGGGTGCGCATCGCCCGCGACATGCACGACATCGTCGCGCACTCGCTGGCCGTCGTGATCGCGCAGGCGGACGGCGCGCGCTACGCCGCGGCCGTCAAGCCGGAGATGGCCACCGAGGCGCTCGGCACGATCGCACAGACCGCGCGCGGGGCGCTCAGCGATGTGCGGATGCTGCTGACCCAGCTGCGCCATCGTCAGGGCGACGGTCCGCAGCCCACGCTCGCCGACCTCGAGGCGCTGTTCGCCCAGGTGCGACAGGCGGGGATCGAACCGCGCGTGACCGTCGACCCGATGCCGCCGGGCGAGCCGCCGGGGGCGATCCAGCTCGCCGTCTACCGGATCCTCCAGGAGGCGCTCACCAACGCCATCCGCCACGGTGACGGCGCCGTCGACGTGCACCTGGCCTGGCTTCCGGATCGCGTGGACATCGACGTGCGCAACACGGTCTCGCGCGAGGCGGTGGTCGGACAGGGCGGCCACGGGGTCATCGGGATGCGCGAGCGCGCCCAGCTCGCCGGCGGTAGTCTGCAAGCCGAGCGTCGGGGGACGCAGTTCGTCGTCCATGCCTCGCTTCCGATCGGAGTGTCCGAATGATCAGAGTCGTGCTCGTCGACGACCAGGCGCTGTTCCGCGCCGGCATCCGGATGCTCGTCGCCTCGCAGCCCGACCTCGAGGTGGTCGGAGAAGCAGGCGACGGCAGGGAGGCGCTCGAGGTCGTGCGCACGACCCGACCCGACGTGGTGCTGATGGACATCCGCATGCCGGTCATGGACGGACTCACCGCGACCGCGGAGATCCTCGCCAGGCCGGAGCCGCCCCGCGTTGTCATGCTCACCACGTTCGATCTCGACGAGGCCGCGGCCAGGGCGATCCGCCAGGGCGCGAGCGGCTTCCTGCTCAAGGACGCCGACCCGGAGTTCCTGCTCGCCGCGATCCGCACCGTCCACGCGGGATCGAGCGTGATCGCCGCGTCGGCGACCCTCGACCTGTTCGCGCACTTCGCCGAGGCGCCGAAGCCGGTTCCGCCCCAGTACGCGACGCTCACCGATCGCGAGAAGGAGATCTTCGCGCTCGCCGCGCGTGGTCTGTCGAACGCCGAGATCGCCGGCCGGGAGTACCTGAGCGAGGCGACGGTGAAGACGCACATCAGCCGGATCCTCACCAAGCTCGGGCTGCGCGACCGGGTGCAGCTCGTCGTCTTCGCCTTCGAGCACGGACTGGTCTGACCCTCGCGCGGTGTCCGTGGCCTGGTGCAGGATCCGTGCATGGAGAACATCGCCCCCACCGTGCCCATCCCGGTCCGCCTCGACATCGACACCATCGCGCCGCACTTCTCACGCGCCCTCGCCCACCTCGACACGGCGATGGTGCGCGAGCTCGATGCGGTGGATTTCGACCATCGGCTCCGTGAGCTCGTCCGACTGCGGGCGTCGCAGCTGAACGGATGCAGCTACTGCGTCGACATGCACGCCACCGACGCCCTGAAGGCCGGTGACACGACGCAGCGGATCAACGCGCTGGCGGTGTGGCGGCAGTCCGCCCTGTTCACGGCGCGCGAGCGAGCGGCGTTCACGCTGACCGAGAGCATCACCCGTGCGTCCGAGACGCACGTCCCCGATGCGGATTGGGAGGAGGCGGCGGCGGAGTTCTCCCCGGCCGAGCTCGGCGCGCTCGTGGCGCTGATCGTCACGATCAATGCGTGGAACGGGGTCGGCGTGTCCACGCACGCGTGGGTGTGAGGGCGCGGATCATCCTTGCGATGTACGCGGATGAGCCCGCAGGGCGATGACCGGTGGGGAGTGGCCGAAATAGCGTCGAAGCCATGGAGATCACGACCACCGACCTGGGGCTCGCCGCCCGCGTCCAGCATCTGAAGAAGACCTACGGCTCCGGCGAGGGGACGGTGCGAGCGCTCGATGACGTGAGCGTGGGCATCCGTCGCGGCCAGTTCACCGCCATCATGGGGCCGTCCGGCTCCGGCAAGTCCACCCTGATGCACATCATGGCCGGGCTCGACAGCCCGACCGAGGGCCGCGCCTGGATCGGCGACACCGAGATCACGGGCCTGGGGGACATCGACCTCACGATCCTGCGGCGCCGCCGGGTCGGCTTCATCTTCCAGGCGTTCAACCTCGTGCCCACGCTCGACGCCCTGGGCAACATCCTGCTGCCCTTCGAGCTCGACGGTCGCCGTCCGAGCGCGATCGAGCGTGCGCGCATCGACGGGCTCATCGAGACGCTCGGCCTCGGCTCGCGGCTGGGCCACCGGCCGCATCAGCTCTCCGGGGGACAACAGCAGCGCGTGGCGATCGCCCGTGCTCTGGCGACGGCGCCCGACCTCGTCTTCGCCGACGAGCCCACGGGCAATCTCGACTCGAAGACAGGACGAGAGGTGCTGAACCTGCTGGCGACCGCGAGTCGTGAGCACGGGCAGTCGATCGCGATGGTCACGCACGACGCGATCGCCGCGAGCCACGCCGACCGCGTGCTCTACCTCGGCGACGGCCGCATCGTCGCCGATCACCCACGCCAGACGGCCGAGCAGATCTCCGCCTACATGCTCGCCGCGGAGGTGGCGGCATGACCGCCGTCGCCACCGTCGTCCCCGACACGAGGGCGACCGGCCCGCGGCTCTCCTGGCTGCGGGATCGCGGAATGGGCGCGAGCATCCTGGTCGCCGCGCTGTCGGCTGCCTTCGGAGTCCTGCTCGTCGAGGTCACGGCCTACATCGGCACGGTGCTGCAGGCGGATCCGTTCATCGGCGACAGCGAGACGCTCGCATTCGTCGTCGCCCTCCTGTCGGTGCTGCTGACCGTCGTCGCGATGTACGTGGCCGCGATCGTCACCGCGAACACGTTCTCGACCATCATCGCCGGTCGCACCCGCCGCATCGCGCTGCTGCGCCTGATCGGGGCCACCGCTCGCTCGCAGCGCGCGCAGGTCGGGCGCCAGGGACTCGTGGTGGGCCTGCTGGGCGCCGCCATCGGGCTGGTCGTCGGACTCCTGCTGGCGGCCGTCGGCGTGCAGGTGGGTGCGCAGCTGATGGACAACGCCCCCGCGGACTTCTCCCTCGCGCAGCCCTTCGTCGTGCTGCCGGCCGTCGGCGTCGCGCTCACCACCTGGGCGGCAGCCTGGGCCGGTTCCCGACGGGTCCTCTCCGTGACCCCGCTGCAGGCGCTGGGCGGCTCGGTCGAGCGCACCCACGACGAGGTGTCGGGGAAGCCGAGCAGGCACGTCGCGGCCTGGGTGCTCCTCGTCACCGGCGCCGCGCTGCTCGTGGGCGGCGTGCTGATCGGACTCATCACGCCGCTCGGCGTGGTCGTCGCCTTCTTCGGCGGCGTGCTCTCGTTCACGGGCCTGGCACTCGGATCGGTGCTGTTCATGCCGCCGGTCCTGCGCCTGGTCGGCAAGATGTTCGGTTCGAGCGCGACGGCCCGTCTGGCGGCGGAGAACGCTCTGCGCTACCCGGAGCGCTCGTCCCGCATGGCGATCGGCGTCGTGATGGGCGTGACTCTGGTGACGATGTTCGCGGTGGCGCTGGAGTCCGCCAAGCGGCTCATGCTGAGCCAGGTCACCGGCGAGGTGCCGGAGGAGTTCTTCGCGCCGATGGACGCCTTCGCGGCGGTCATGATGGTGCTCGTGGCCGTCTCCGCGGTGATCGCGGCGGTGGGTCTGGTGAACCTGCTGACGATCGGCGTGGTGCAGCGGCGTCGGGAGCTGGGCCTGCTGCGGTCGATCGGCCTGTCCAACCGACAGGTGCGTCGGATGGTGCTCCTGGAGGCCACGCACATCACGGTCGCGGCGACCCTCACCGGACTCGTCCTGGGTGTGGTCTACGGCTGGATCGCGGCCCAGTCGCTGCTCGGCTCCGTGCCCACGCTGCCCGACTTCGTCCCGGCCGGCCTCGTGGCGCCGCAGATCCCGTGGGTCCCCGTGGCGATCATCGTCCTCGCCACGGCGGTCCTGACGCTCGTCGCCGCCGCCACTCCGACGCGGCTGGCGACCCGGGTGGCACCGGTCGAGGCGCTCGCCGCGGACTGACGGCTCTAGGCTGGTCGGGTGCCGTCTCCGTTCGATCAGTCCACGTACCAGGTCCGCCTCGACTGGGGCGGCGCGGGCCTCGCCCGACTCGCCGCCGCGGATGTCGTCGTGGTCGTCGACGTGCTGCGCTTCTCGTCCATCGTGATCGACGCGGTCGCCTCCGGTGTCGACGTCGACCTCGCGGAAGCCGAGCAGTGGTCGCGGAACGGCGCGGCCCTGGCGGCGGACGCATCTCCGGAGGCGACCGTGCTGATCGGCGGGCTGCGCAACGCCTCGGCGGTCGCCCGCGCGGTGCAGACGATTCAGGAGCGCCGGCAGGCGCGCACGTCGGTCGCGGTGATCGCCGCGGGCGAGCTCGAGCCGTCCGGGGCGCTGCGGTTCGCGGTCGAGGACCAGCTGGGGGCCGGGGCGATCGTGCTCGCTCTGTCCGACCGCGGCATCGACCACACGGCCCCCGATGCGGCCGTCGCCGCCGAGGGTTTCCGCGCTCTCCGCGGAGCCCTCCGGCACATGGTCGGCGCGAGCGGGTCGGGTCGCGAACTCGCGAGCGGCGTCACGGCGACCGCGCGGATCGAGGCAGTCGGCCTGACGCCGACCACGGTGGCCGATGCGGCAGTGGTGGACGCGGTCGACGCCGTGCCGGTGCTGCGCGAAGGGGTCTTCACACGATTCGAGTGACGTCCGCCGCCGTCTCGCCGATGCCGGGGGCGCGGATCGCCGCGGAGAAGCCGATCTCCGGTGTCCGCCGCGAGGGAGGCGCCGTCGTGGCTCCGGGCACGTAGGGTCGTGGCATGAGGTACCTTCCCGCTGTCATCGTCGACGTCGTGCTCGTGCTGATCTTCGCCGCTATCGGTCGCGCTTCCCATGAGGAGGACCCGGGTGAGTTCCTCCTCACCGCCTGGCCCTTCCTGATCGCCCTGGTCATCGGGCACCTGCTCGCGGCGCTCCTGCCCGGCCGGCCCCGTCGGCCGTGGTCGATGCTGTGGGGCACTGTGGTCTGGGTCGTGACGGTCGCCGGAGGCATGCTGATCCGCCTCCTCAGCGGAGACACCGCCGAGGTGCCGTTCATCGTCGTGGCGACGATCGTGCTGGGGGTGTTCCTCGTCGGATGGCGCGCGATCGCCGCTCTGCTGCGTCGTCGTCGAGCCGCATCCGGTGCAGCGGGCGCCGCCGTCGAGGAGGACGCCGGGCCCAGCACGGGCACCGGGGCCGCTGCTGTCTCGGATGCTGACGATTCCGGGGATGCGATCCGCTGAGGCGGTCTCAGCGCGGCATCTGCGCGGCGAGCCGCGCATCGGTCGAGATCTCTCGGCGCGTCCATGCGAACAGGTGCCGGGGATCGAACGTGCGTGAGCAGCGCGCGCACGAGGTGGGTCTCGTGGGGCGGCGGTGTCGGTAGGTCACGTGCCCGGCAGGGCAGCTGCCGACCCAGGGAGCGAGCTCGACGGCGGTCTCCCCGTGATGGGTCGTGCCGCCGACATAGCCCAGGTCGTGCGCGATCCGCTTCCATGCCGGACCGTGCGCTGCGGCGTGCCCGGCGAGCGCATGGGCGACCTCGTGCAGCAGCACCTGATGGATCTCGTCGTCGTCGAATCGTGCGGCGAGGTAGCGGGAGACCGTGATGCGCTTCTTCGTGTAGTCGCATTGCCCGGCCCGACGCTTGGCATGGTCGAAGCCGAAGGACCAGCTGTCATCGAGATGCAGTGTGATCAGTGCTTCGCCCCAGACGCGCACCCGGTCAAGTTCCGCCATGCGATCAGGCTAAGCCATGCATCCGACAACCGGCTCGCAGCGCGGCTCAGCCGGCGATGAGCTGCGACGGGCGACGGCGCTCTGCCGCCTCGATCGCGAGCAGCGCGGTCTCGAGCTCGCTGTCCTGGGCACCGGATTCGCGACGCAGGAACAGGGACTGCTTGAAGCTGTCGCGTGCCGTCTCGTAGTCGCCGGCGTCGTAGGCGTTCTTGCCGTGATGCTGGTAGGCGAAGGCGGCGATCGACAGCCACCGCTGCCCCTCGGCCTCCGCGGCGCAGGTCGCCAGCTCCTGTTCGGCCGCGGCATGCGCGCCGCGGTACTGGAGGATCGTCGCGTGGAGCACACGGGCGCGGAGGACGTCCTTGCGGGTGCCGGCCATGCGCGCCTGGCGGACGGCCTCGTCGGCCAGCGCCAGCGCCTCGTCCAAGCGGTCGAGAACCTTCAACAACCAGACCCGCTCCAGCAGCGCAGGCAGGCTGCGCTGCGACTCGATCTCGGCGAGACGCGTCGCGCACTCGTCGAGATCGACCACCTCGCGGAGGGTCTCCTGGTCGTATCCCCGGATGAAACTCATTGCTCTCCTTCCGCAGCGTCCCCGTCCAGTGTGCCTTCCGGTTCCGCGGTCGTCCCGGCGGCGCGCCCTGGTCGCCGTATCCGGTCCGCGACACGCCGCGGTCGGGTGGCCCCGCAACTCAGCGGAGGAACAGCGAGGCGTCAGGTCGGGGCGAGGCCACGGCGTCGGCATCCGTCACGACCCGTGCGCCCTGGATGAACGAGTGCACCTCGGCGCCCTGGGCGATCTTTGCGGGGTGGGGGCCGGCGGCGAGCATCCGCGGCAGCCACTCGGTCGGCAGGGGAGCGGCCGAGGCGGCGATCACGAGGTTCCCGAATCGACGGCCCTTGAGGACCTGGGTGTCGGCGAGCACGCCCACCTCGGGGAGCACCTCGGCGATGGTGGCGGCCTGTCGTCGCGCGAACGCGAGTCCAGGGCCGTCGGCGACGTTGACGAGCAGCACGCCTCCGGGGGCGAGGAGTCCGCTGAGCTCGCGGTAGAACTCGACGCTGGTCAGATGCGCCGGGGTCTGGGCTCCGGAGTAGACGTCGGAGACGACGAGGTCGCAGCTCGACTGCAGAGCGCCGGGCAGCCGTCCGACGCCCTCGCGGGCATCCCCGATCCGGATGCGGATGGCCGCGCCCTTCGGCAGTGGCAGGTGCTCGCGGACGAGCTGGGCGAGCGGCGCCTCCAGCTCGATGACCTGCTGTCGGGACCCGGGACGCGTCGCCTCGATGTAGCGCGGGATCGTGAGCGCACCTGCGCCGAGATGCACCGCGGTCAGCGGCCCCGGGGGCAGCTGATCGATCACCGCTCCCATGCGCACGATGTACTCGAAGTGGAGGTGCGTCGGGTCGTCGAGATCGACGTGCGACTGCGGAGTGCCGTCGACGATGAGCTCGAAGCCGCTCGTGAACTCGGACGGCACGATGCGCGCGATCCCGCCGTGATCCAGGCGCGCCTCGGGATGCTCCGTGTCCCGTGCGCGCGTCCGTCCCATGGGATCGAGCCTACGCCGCGTCTCGGAGCGTCAGCGCTGGTTGCCCACCGCGCAGGTCTCCTGCTCCAGCGTCTGCCCCGAGATGTCCGGCGGCAGCGTCGTCCGCACCTCGGGCTCCGCGGTGGCCGGCGGCTCCGAGGTCTCTGGCGCGGTCCCCGGCGCCGGGGTCACGAGCTCGACACCGCGGTGCGTGGTGACGCCTCCCGTCAGCTGCAGCGGCTGACCCGACTTCACGGCCGTCCACAGGGCCTCGGCCGCCGCCTCGTTCGGCACCACCTTGTCGTCGTCGTCCGGGTCTTCGACGTTCGGGTACTGCACGAACGCGAAGTCGCTGAAGCGCACATCCTTGAGGGCGAGCGCCAACTGTGCGAGGCGGAGGGGGTCGTTCAGCGACTCGCTCGGGTCGATGTTGTCGGCGATGGCGTTGGCGATGCGCAGGACCTTCGGCACATCCGTGAGCGTCTCCTCGCTGAGCACCTTCTTGGCCAGCCGGGACATGTACTGCTGCTGGTTGGAGATGCGCGCGAGGTCGCTCTCGTCGCCCACGCCGTGACGTGTGCGGATGAACTGGAGGGCTTCGACGCCGGAGACGGTGTGCGTGCCCGGCGTCAGGTTCAGGCCGGTGTGGCGGTCGCGGATGCCGTCGCCGGCCACGCACACCTCGACCCCGCCGATCGCATCGGTGACGGCCATCACGCCGTCGAAGCTGATCTTCGCGGCGAACTCGATCGGGATGTCGCCGAGCTCGCTCACGGTCTTCGCGACGCAGGAGAGTCCCGCGTGCTCGAATACGGAGTTGATCGAGGCCTTCCACATCGACGAGGCCACCGAGCCGTCCTCCCGCGTGCACTCGGGGACCGGAACGCCCAGGTCGCGGGGGAGGGAGATGACCGTGACGTTGCGGGGTGCGGCCGAGACGTGCACGAGGAGCGTCACGTCGTTGCGGCTGAGCCCATCCGCTTCCTCGCATCGCTCGGCGAACAGCGCCGTGGCCCTCTCGCCGCACTCGTCCGTGCCGATGACCAGGATGTTGAACGCCTTGTCCGCGGGGTAGGCGCCCAGTGTCGGAGGGTCCACCTCCGGCGCCCCCTCGAGAGCGACCGCTCCGTCGCCGACGCGGTTGAACACGTCGACGGCCAGGAAGCCGGCGACCGCGACCGCCGACACGGTGACGACCGCGACGGCGATGCCGAGGAACTTGAGCAGGGTGGCCCCCGCGCTCGGTGTCGGCAGGGTCGCATGGCGTGCGACCGTGGGGCGATCGGCGTGTTCTCCGCGTCGAATCATGGTCCGGAGCCTACCTGTGACGCCTGATGTTACGGGGATATGACGATTGTGGGAGGAACTTGCAGGGAATTAGTTAGTCGTGGATACTTTTTCCTAACCCCCGGTGAGTACCCGATGCCCGCCAGGACTTTCAAAGAGGAGATCCCCGCAATGCACAAGCGCATTCTTCCGGCCGTGGCGCTCGGCGCCGTGGCCACGCTCGCCCTTGCCGGCTGCGCCGGCGGCAGCGACAACGGTTCCGCCGACGGCGAGGGCCAGGAGCTCACCGTCTGGATCATGAAGGGCACCAACCCGGACGCCACCGCCTTCTACGACAAGGTCTCGGACGCCTTCGAGAAGGAGACCGGCGCGACGGTCACCATCGAGGAGATCCAGTGGGCGGACGCCCACGACCGTTTCGTGACCTCCATCGCCGGTGGCACGACCCCCGATGTCGCCGAGACCGGCACGACCTGGACCGCCGAGTTCGCCGACGCCGGCGCGCTCGAGCCGCTCGATGAGTACGTCGACGCCGAGGACGGCCTCCGCGACGACCTCGTCGAGGGCCTGGAGGTCGCCGGCACCTACGACGGCGAGCTGTACGGCATGCCGTGGTACGCGGGCGTGCGTTCGCTCGTCTACCGCGCCGACGTGTTCGAAGAGCTCGGCCTCGAGGCTCCCAAGACCTGGGACGACATCGTCGCCGCGGGCGAGGCCATCAAGGCCGCCAAGCCCGACATGCTCCCCTTCCCGGTCCCCGGTGACGCCGAGTTCCAGGTCTACCCCTGGGTCTGGGGTGCCGGCGGCGAGATCGCCACGAAGGACGGCGACACCTGGACCAGCGAGCTCGACAGCGCGGAGTCGCAGGCGGGCATCGAGTTCTACGCCGGTCTCGCGACCGAGCACGGCTTCTCCTCCGCGGGTGCGACCACCTGGAAGGAGACCGACCTCCGTGACGCGTTCACGCAGGGCAACGTCGCCATGATGCTCTCCGGCTCGTGGACGCCGAAGTCGCTCATCGAGGCGAACCCCGACCTCGAGGGCAAGATCGGCGCCGCGGTCATCCCCGGCCAGGACGGCGGCATCGCCCCGTCCGTGCTCGGTGGATCGCACCTGTCGGTGTTCAACACGACCAAGAACGCCGACCTCGCATGGAAGTTCGTCGAGCTCATGACCACCGGCGAGTTCGCCGAGCAGTGGTCGGACGAGACCGGCTACTTCCCCGGCGTCCAGTCCGCGATGGAAGAGGCCCTCGCCTCGACCGACCCGCTGGTCGCGCCGTTCGCCGAGCAGATGGTCGACGGCGGGGCATCCGTCCCGGTCACCCCGAACTTCGGCGCCGTGCAGGCGAAGAAGACGACCAACTCCATGATCCAGGCCATCCTCAGCGGGCAGAAGGACGTCGCGACCGCGACGAAGGACGCCACCGCCGAGATGACCGAACTGCTCAACCAGAAGTAAGGAAGCAGCTCTTCCATGTCGATGGTGCAAGCGCCACTGCCGGCCACGAAGGCGGAGTCCCCCTCCGCCTCCGTGGCCGGCGGCCGGAAGCGACGCGGTCTCTCGATCGTCGCGGCCCGCCCCTGGCTTCTTCTCGCGCCCGGGCTGGCCATCCTCGCGGTGCTCATGCTCTGGCCGCTCGTCCAGGTGTTCATCTACTCGCTGCAGGACTACGGCCTGCGTGAGATCAACACCGGGGAGAGCAACTGGATCGGCCTCGGCAACTACGTCGAGGCGCTCACCAACCCGACGCTCTGGACGGTGGTGCTCCCCAACACCGTCGGCTTCGCTGCCGTGGCGGTCTTCACCACCGTCGCCGTGGGCACGCTCGTCGCCCTGCTGCTCGCCCGCCTCGGCACCACCTGGCGGGTCATCGTCTCCAGCTGCATCATGGTCGCCTGGGCGATGCCCGCCGTGACCGGCACCTACGTCTGGACCTTCATCTTCGATGCCGACCGCGGCATCTTCAACACCGTCCTCCGCGACCTCGGCCTCATGGACGACCCGGTCAACTGGTTCACGAACCAGTGGTCGTTCTACGCGATCGTGCTGCTGAACGTCGTGCACCACGGCTTCCCGTTCGTCGCCATCACGGTGCTCGCCGGACTGCTCGGCGTCTCGAAGGAGATGCTCGAAGCCGCAGCCCTCGACGGCGCCGGCGCCTGGCGCCGATTCTGGAAGATCATCTTCCCGACGCTCCGCCCCGTCTTCTCGGTCGTCATCATCCTGTCGACCATCTGGGACTTCAAGGTCTTCGCCCAGGTGTACCTGATGCCCGGCGGCGGAGGAGGCAACCGACAGGTGCTCAACCTCGGCGTCTGGTCGTACGTGGAGTCCTTCGGGCAGAACCGCTACGGCTTCGGCGCGGCCCTCGCCGTGCTGCTCACGCTCGTGCTCATCGGCATCACGATCGTCTACATCCGCTCCCTCATGAAGGAGGACGAGCTGTGAACCCGCGCCCTCGGCTCCGCTCGCGCATCGGACTCGGCATCGCGGTCGCCGCCGTCCTGATCTTCACCCTGTTCCCGGTCTACTGGATGGTGTCCAGCGCCTTCGACGGCAAGGCGTCCAGCGGCGGGCAGTCGCTCCTGCCGCAGGAGTTCACGTGGGACAACTTCGCCTTCGTCCTCACCGACGGCGGCTTCGGCACCTACCTGCGCAACTCCGCGATCGTGGCGCTCGTCACGGTCCTCGTGAGCGCTCTGGTCTGCCTGCTCGCCGCGGTCGCGGTGGCCCGCTTCAAGTTCAAGTTCCGCACCACGATCCTGATGATGATCCTGGTGGTGCAGATGGTGCCGCTCGAGGCGCTCGTCATCCCGCTGTTCCTGCAGGTCAAGAGCCTGGGCCTGCTCAACAGCATCCTCGGACTGATGGTCGTGTACGTCGCCCTGTCGCTCGCGTTCGGCATCTGGATGCTGCGCGGCTTCGTCGCCGCCGTGCCGGTCGAGCTCGAGGAGGCCGCGTACATCGACGGCGCGAGCTGGTGGCGGATGTTCCGCTCGGTGCTGCTGCCGCTGGTCATGCCGGGCCTCGTCGCGACCAGCATCTTCAGCTTCATCACGGCGTGGAACGAGTTCATCTTCGCGATGACGATCCTCGGGGCCCAGACCGACCAGTACACGGTCTCGATCGGTCTGAAGTCGTTCTTCGGTCTGCACTCGAACGACTGGGGCAGCATCATGGCCGCGTCGACCATCATCACGGTCCCCGTCATGATCTTCTTCGTGCTGGTGCAGCGCAAGCTCGCCTCCGGCATGGTGGCAGGAGCCGTGAAGGGATGACCGACGACCTGGAGCGCCTCGCGAACGGCGTGCTGTGGCCGGGCTTCTTCGGCACGACCGCTCCGCAGTGGCTGCGCGACGAGCTGAGCGACGGTCTGGCCGGGGTCGTGTACTTCGGTCAGAACGTGAGCGACGAGCTGTCCGCGCTCAGCGCCGATATCCTCGCCGCGAACCCGGACGCCCTGATCGGCATCGATGAGGAGGGCGGCAGCGTCACCCGGCTCGAGTCCGCCTCCGGGTCGACGGTTCCGGGAGCCGCGCAGCTCGGGCTCCTCGACGACCTCGTGGCCTCGGAGCGCACGGGGGCGGAACTCGCCCGCCGCGTGCGAGCGGTCGGCGCGAACGTGGTGCTCGGTCCCGTCGCGGACGTGAACACCGACCCCCGCAACCCGGTGATCGGCGTCCGGGCGTTCGGCGACGACCCCGACCTGGTCTCCCGTCACGTCGTGGCGACGATCGACGGTCTGCAGGATGCGGCGGTCGCCGCATGCGTCAAGCACTTCCCCGGGCACGGCGACACCCACCTCGACTCGCATCATGCGCTCCCCGAGATCACCCTCGACGTCGACGACATCGAGCGCGTGCACCTCGCGCCCTTCCGCGCCGCCGTCGAAGCGGGCGTGGACGCCGTGATGACGGCGCACATCGTCGTTCCGGCGTGGGGCGAGCAGCCGGCCACCCTGAACCCGCGCGTGCTCGGCATGCTGCGCGACTGGGGCTACGACGGCGTGATCATCACCGATGCGCTCGACATGGCGGCGATCCGCGAGACCGTCGGGCTCGGCGGCGGTGCGGCGCTGGCCCTCGCCGCCGGAGCCGACCTGCTCTGCATCGGCAACCCGACCAACCCGGGCGACGCCGCGCTGCCGGACCAGGACGAGCGGGACTTCCGTGCCGCACGGGACGGCATCGTCGCGGCGCTCCGGGACGGATCCCTTCCGCGGGAGCGCGTGGAGGAGGCGGCGGCTCGGGTCGCGACGCTGGCCGCCAAGCTGCGCGCCGCCGCCGCAGGCGCCGAGGAGGCCGAGGAGGCCTTCGACGCGGCCGACATCGTGCGTCGAGTCCTGACGGTCTCCGGGGAGGCTCCCCGTGCTTCCGACCTCGCCGTGATCGACGCGCGACGCCGTTCGACGCTGGCCGTGGACAGCGCGGGGTCGTACGTCGCCGCGGCGCTCGCCGGTGACGGCGTGCGCGTGCGGCTGGATGTGGCTGCCGCGCCGATCGACGATCAGGACCGCGTGCTGGACGAGATGCGCGCGGCTGCCGGCACCACGGTGCTGTTGATCGACCGGCCGGACACCGATGATGCGCAGCGGGCTCTCGTCGAACGAGCGGCGGTGCGCGATGCCGGTGCCGTCGTGGTCAACGTCGGGCTTCCGGCCGTCCGCCCGCTGCCGCTGCCGGTCGTCGAGGTGGCCGCGGCGAGCCGGCTCGGTGCGCAGCTCGCGCGCGAGGCGCTTCTGGGTCGCTTCCCCGTGTCGCAGAGGACGCCCAGGGCCGGCTGAGACAGGATCCATCCATGGACGATGACGTTCTCGCGTTGGTGCGGCGCTCGCTTCCGAAGGTGAGCGCCGCCGAGGCGCGCGTCGCGGAGACGATCCTCGGAGACCCGACACTCGTCGTCGACCTCGCGATCAACGACCTCGCCCAGCTGTGCCGCACCTCGCTGTCGACGGTGGCCCGCTACGCGCAGTCGCTCGGCTACAGCGGCTACCGGGAGCTGCGCGTCGCCGTGGCCAGGGCCATCACGCTGGAGCAGGCGCAGCAGGCCCGGTTCGGCCTGGACACCACGGCGATCGACCCGGACGACGGGCCGTCGGCGATCGCCGCGAAGCTCGCGGCACAGGAGATCGACGCGATCGAGAAGACGGCGCTCGCCCTCGACGCACCGGCGCTCGACCAGGTGGCCCGTGCGATCGTCGCCGCCCGGCACATCGACCTGTTCGGCCAGGCCGCGTCGTCGCTGACCGCGCAGGATCTGCAGCTCAAGCTCGCGCGCATCGGATGCTCCGTCTCGCACTCGGCCGATCCGCACCTCGCGGTGACGACGGCGGCGCTGCGCACCTCGGGCGATGTCGCGATCGCGTTCTCCCACGGCGGGGAGACCGCGGAGACGATCCGTGCACTCGAGGTGTCCCGAGACGCCGGCGCGCTCACGGTCGCCGTCACCAGCGCCGCGGATTCGCCGTTGGCGCTCGTCGCAGACGTCGTGCTGCTCACCCACGCGCACGAGTCGCCGTTCCGGATGGCGGCGATGTCGAGCCGTATCGCGCAGCTCGCCCTCGTCGACGTGCTCTTCGTGCGCGTGGTGCAGCACCGCGGCGAGCCGGTCGCCGTCTCGCTGCAGCGGACCCACGACGCGGTCCCGGCGCGGCGCCGCAGCTGATCGCGGTGCGTGGCCCGTCCGCGTGCGTCAGTCGACGTGGTCTCTCGTGCTGACCAGCGCCCTGGTCGCGATGCGGTGACCGCGCGCGAGGCTCCCGGTCAGCGAGAGGCCGGCGAGGACGCCGGCCAGGAAGCCGGCGGCGAAGGCGTCTCCGGCTCCGATTGTCTCCACGACCGGAGTGTCGATGGCGTCGCTCTCGGCCATCTCCGCGCCGTCGAAGGCCACGGCGCCGCGGGCGTCGGTGATCAGCAGGTGGCGCGGCTGCGGGAAGAGGGCACGCAGCTCCCGAGGGTCGCTGGTGCCGAAGACCGCTTCGGCGTCGGGGCGGGTGCAGAACACGATGTCGGCGCGCCGGACGAAGTCCGACACGATCCGGCGGCCTTCCTCCTCGCGGCCCCGCCAGAGCGCGGGGCGCCAGTTCACGTCGAAGCTGAGCAGCCGGTCGGGGTGCGGTTCGGCGTACAGCGACTCCTGCGCGGCGAGGGCCGAGGGCGACAGCGCGGGCGTGATGCCGGAGGTGTGCACGAGCGCGGCGTCGGCGAGGAGAGCCGCCGCCGCCGGTGCCGTGAGCGTCTGCGGGGACAGCGCGGCAGCCGCCGACCCCGCACGGTAGTAGTGCATGATGCCGCCGACGGTGCCGTCCGACAGTGCCGTGAGCTCCTTGACGTACAGGCCGGTGGGCGCATCGGCGTCGGTCTCCACGGCGGTGTCGTCCACCCCGTGCGCGCGCAGCTCGGCCGTCAGGAAGCGGCCGAAGCCGTCGTCGCCGACGCGGGAGATCACGGCGGCGCGGATGCCGGCGGAGGCCAGGGCGATGGCCGTGTTCCATTCGGCGCCGGCGAGGGAGCGGTGGAACGTGCGACAGTCCTCGAGGGGACCGGCGGCCGCGGCGACGAGGGCGACCATGCCCTCTCCGAAGCAGACGGCGAGCGGGGCGGTGTCGGACACGTTCTGGACACTACCGGATCCGCCCGTCTCGCGCCGATACCGGATTGCAACCTCGAGGCGGTTGGCATCTGGGAGTCCGCTGGGTACGTTCGAGGGAT
The DNA here is from genome assembly GCF_008868005.1 of Microbacterium algeriense. Taxonomy (GTDB): domain Bacteria; phylum Actinomycetota; class Actinomycetes; order Actinomycetales; family Microbacteriaceae; genus Microbacterium; species Microbacterium algeriense. The sequence goes on along the minus strand of NZ_WAAO01000003.1, from coordinate 196,605 downwards.
CACCGTCACCGAGGCGACAACGCCTCGGTGTCGCGCAACGAAGCGCCCGACAGGGAAGGTCATACAATGCACCAATCAGTCACGCGTCGGCGAGGACTCATCGCCGTCACCGGAGCAACGATCGCGGCGATCGCGCTGGCAGGCTGCGTCGCCAGCGAGCGCGGCGACGGGGGTGGGGAGGGCTCCGGAGACGTGGACGGCACGTTCGTCTTCGCCGCCTCGTCCGATCCGGCGAGCCTCGACCCGGCGTTCGCCCAGGACGGCGAGACGTTCCGCGTCTCCCGGCAGATCTTCGAGGGTCTCGTCGGCACCGAGCCGGGCACCGCCGATCCGGCCCCGCTGCTGGCTGAGTCGTGGGAGCCGTCCGAGGACGGCATGTCGTACACCTTCGCCTTGAAGGAGGACGTCACGTTCCAGGACGGCACCCCGTTCAACGCCGAGGCCGTCTGCGTCAACTTCGACCGCTGGTACAACTGGACCGGCCTGGCCGCCTCCGAGGCCTTCGGCTACTACTACAACAAGCTCTTCAAGGGCTACGCCTCCAACCCCGCGGACGCCGTGTACAAGTCGTGCACGCCGGACGGCGACAACTCCGTCACGATCGAGCTGAACAAGCCGTTCGCGGGGTTCATCGCCTCGCTGTCGCTGCCCGCCTTCGCCATGCAGAGCCCGTCCGCGATGCAGGAGTTCGGCGCGGACGAGGTCGGCGGATCCGCCGAGGCCCCGCAGCTGTCCGAGTACGCGATGGGACACCCCGTCGGCACCGGCCCCTACCAGTTCGACGAATGGGCGCCGGGGGAGCAGGTCACCCTGAAGGCCTATGACGGGTACTGGGGTGAAGCCGGCCAGATCGACGAGATCATCTTCCGCACGATCGACGACCCGACCGCTCGCCGTCAGGCGCTCGAGTCCGGATCGATCGACGGCTACGACCTCGTCGGCCCGGCCGACACGAAGGCCCTCGCGGACGACGACTTCACGATGGTGTCGCGCCCTCCGTTCACGATCCTCTACCTCGCGTTCAACCAGGCCGTGCCGGAGCTCCAGGACCCCAAGGTCCGCGAGGCCCTCTCCTACGCGGTCGACAAGGACGCGCTGATCAGCCAGGTGCTCCCGGAGGGCACCGAGAAGGCGACGCAGTTCGTCCCCGAGGTCGTCAACGGCTACAACCCCGACGTCAAGACCTACGACTACGACCCCGAGAAGGCGAAGTCCCTGCTGGCCGAGGCCGGCTACGACGAGTCCAACCCGTTGAAGCTGACCTTCAACTACCCGGTCAACGTCTCGCGTCCGTACATGCCGGACCCCGAGCAGATCTACACGGTGCTGTCGTCGCAGCTCACCGAGGTCGGCGTGGAGACCACCCCGGTCTCCGAGGAGTGGGTCGAGTACCTCGACCGCACGACCGGCACGTCGGACCACGGCATCCACCTGCTCGGGTGGACCGGTGACTACAACGACACCGACAACTTCGTCGGCGTCTTCTTCGGCCAGAAGAGCTCGGAGTGGGGCTTCGACAACCCGGAGCTGTTCCAGAAGCTGACCGAGGCGCGCGGGGTGTCCAACCTCGACGAGCAGACGGCGCTGTACGAGGACATCAACGAGATGGTCGCCGAGTTCATCCCCGGCGTCCCGCTCGCGCACCCGGCGCCGACACTCGCGTTCGACCCGCGCGTGGAGAGCTACCCCGCCAGCCCGGTGAACGACGAGGTCTTCACGGACATCGTCCTCACCAAGTAGGCCTGACCATTTGATACGTCGAGCCCCGGTTCCGCCCTCGGCGGGACCGGGGCACGGCGTACCTTCTGATCGACGGAGAACTCTGTGCTGCGCACCATCGGCAGGCGACTGCTGTTCCTCATCCCCACCCTGTTCGGGCTCAGCATCCTGCTGTTCGCCTGGGTCAGGGCCCTTCCCGGCGGCCCCGCGGTCGCCCTCCTCGGCGAGAAGGCCACACCGGAGGCCATCGCCAGGGTCAACGAGCTGTACGGCTTCAACAAGCCCCTCATCGAGCAGTACTTCATCTGGGTGACGCGCCTGCTCCAGGGCGACTTCGGCACGTCCATCCAGACCAATCGGCCGGTGACGGAGGAGTTCCTCCGCCGCTTCCCCGCGACGCTCGAGCTGAGCGTCATGGCGCTCATCTTCGCCGTCGGTATCGGCATCCCGCTCGGCTACTGGGCGGCGCGCCGTCACGGCAAGCTCACCGACCACGCGTCCGTGGTGCTGAGCCTGATCGGCATCACGATCCCGGTGTTCTTCCTCGCGTTCATCCTGAAGTACGTCTTCGCCGTCCAGTTGGGCTGGCTGCCCTCGGACGGGCGGCAGGATCCGCGCATAGACGCGACGCATCCCACCGGCTTCTACGTCTGGGACGGCATCATCACGGGGGAGTTCGACGCGGCATGGGATGCGATCCTGCACCTCATCCTTCCCGCGCTCGCGCTCGGCACCATCCCGCTCGCGATCATCGTCCGCATCACCAGAGCCAGCGTGCTGGAAGTGCAGAACGCGGACTATGTGCGCACGGGCCGTGCGAAGGGCGTCGGGACCCCGACGCTCCGCAACCGCTTCATCCTCCGCAACGCGATGCTGCCGGTGATCACGACGATCGGTCTCCAGACCGGTCTGCTGATCTCGGGCGCCGTGCTCACCGAGACGGTGTTCGCCTTCCCCGGCATCGGATCGTTCCTCGCGAGGGCGATCTTCACCAGGGACTTCCCCGTCCTCCAGGGATTCATCATCTTCATCGCGATCGCGTACGCGCTGATCAACCTGGCGGTCGACGTGTCCTACAGCTTCATCGACCCGAGAGTGAGGGTGCAGTGATGTCCCTCCCCATCGTCCGAAAGGAGGCGGTCGCATGAGCATCGCACTCCCGCCCGCACAGGGGCCTTCGGCGGAGAGCGGCGGCAGCATCGACACCGTCGCGATCGCCCAGGCCGATCTGAAGAACGGCTCCGGAGGGTTCTGGAGCGACGTCTTCCGTCGGCTCCGTCGCAACCCCACGGCGTGGATCGGCGCGGTCATCGTGCTGCTGTTCCTGCTCGTCGCCGCGCTCGCGCCCCTCCTCGCCCCGTATCCGGAGACGGCTCTGCCCGGCGCGAAGTACATCACGCCGACGCACATCCCCGGTCCCGGCGAGCTGCCGGAGTTCCCCCTCGGCCTCGATCGGTTCGGCGGCGACGTGCTGTCCAAGCTCATCTGGGGCGCGCAGGCGTCTCTGCTGATCGGTGTCATCTCCACCGCGATGGGACTCGTCGGCGGCATGATCCTGGGTCTGCTCGCCGGAACCTTCGGCGGCTGGGTCGACACGGTCATCATGCGCGTCGTCGACATCATCCTCTCGGTGCCGAACCTGCTGCTCGCCGTGTCGATCGCCGCGATCCTCGGGCAGACGCCGTTCGCGGTGATGATCGCGATCGGAGCGTCGCAGGTGCCGATCTTCGCGCGCCTGCTGCGAGCGTCGATGCTGCAGCAGCGATCCAGCGACTACGTCCTCTCCGCGCAGACGCTCGGCCTGGGCCGGGGCAGGATCACGATGTCGCACGTCCTGCCGAACGCGATCGGGCCGGTGATCGTGCAGGGGACCCTGACCCTCGCGACGGCCGTGATCGATGCGGCGGCGCTGTCGTTCCTCGGTCTCGGCGGCGGGGGTCCGGCGACGGCCGAGTGGGGTCGCATGCTCACCTATGCGCAGGCGGAACTCGCCATCGCGCCGTGGCTGGCGTTCCTCCCCGGTATCTGCATCGCCGTCACCGCGCTCGGCTTCACCCTGCTGGGTGAGGCGCTGCGCGAGGCGATGGACCCGCGGACGAGGGCACGATGAACGCCAGGGACGATGGCGCGATGCGCGCCGTGAAGGAGAAGCAGATGTCGACCGAGCCCCTGCTGTCCGTCCAGGGCCTCGCCGTGGACTTCGCCACCATGGACGGCGTCGTGCACGCGGTGGAAGGGGTCGACCTCGAGATCCGACCGGGGGAGACCGTGGCCATCGTGGGGGAGTCCGGCTCCGGCAAGTCGACGACCGCGATGGCCATCATCGGTCTGCTCGCCGGAGGAGGCCGGGTGGCCTCCGGGAGCATCCGCCTCGACGGGAAGGAGATCGCCCACGCGCCGGAGCACGAGCTGCGCACGATCCGCGGCCGCGACATCGGCCTCGTGCCGCAGGACCCGATGTCGAACCTGAACCCGGTCGCGAAGATCGGCACCCAGGTCGCGGAGACCCTGCTCGCCCACGGCCTCGCCACCAGGCAGAACGTCCAGGCAAAGGTGGTCGAGGCGCTCAGCGCTGCCGGCCTCCCCGATCCGGAGCGACGGGCGAAGCAGTACCCGCACGAGTTCTCCGGCGGCATGCGTCAGCGTGCGCTCATCGCGATCGGTCTGGCGTGCAAGCCGCGCCTGCTGATCGCCGACGAGCCCACGAGTGCCCTCGATGTCACGGTGCAGCAGACCATCCTCGACCAGATCGGACAGATGACGCGCGAGCTGGGAACGGCCGTGCTGCTCATCACGCACGACCTCGGTCTCGCCGCCGAGCGGGCCGAGCGGGTGATCGTGATGCATCGCGGCAAGGTCGTGGAGCAGGGCGACGCGCGACAGATCCTGGAGGACCCGCAGCACCCCTACACGCAGTCGCTCGTGAAGGCGGCTCCCTCCGTCGCGGCGGCGCGGCTGCGGCCGGAGGCGTTCGTGAAGGACGCTTCGACAGGCTCAGCGACCCAGGGCGAGGACGCTCCGACAGGCTCAGCGACCCACCGTGAGCCTGGGTCCCTGAGTTCGTCGAAGGGGAACATCGTCGAGATCGAGCACCTCACCAAGGTCTACCCGGTCCGCGGTCGCGGCGAGGACTTCGTCGCGGTCGACGACGTCTCCCTGGCGATCCCGCGCGGCGAGACCGTCGCGATCGTGGGGGAGTCGGGCTCGGGCAAGACCACGACGGCGCGGATGCTACTCAAGGTGATCGAGCCGACGAGCGGGCTGATCCGCTACGAGGGCAAGGACATCTCCTCGCTCACCCGAGCGGAGACGAAGGACTTCCGTCAGCAGGTGCAGCCGATCTTCCAGGACCCGTATTCGAGCCTGAACCCCATGTTCACGATCGAGCGTCTGATCGCGGAGCCGCTGGAGTTCTACAAGCGGGGGAGCAGTGCCGACCGCCGCAAGCGCGTGCGGCAGCTGCTCGACGACGTGGCCCTCCCGCAGTCGATGCTGCGCCGGTACCCGTCCGAGCTGTCCGGCGGTCAGCGGCAGCGGGTCGCGATCGCCCGGGCGCTCGCGCTGTCGCCGGCGCTGATCGTGTGCGACGAGCCGGTGTCGGCGCTGGACGTGCTGGTGCAGGACCAGATCCTGACGCTGCTCGGCGACCTGCAGCGCGAGTACGGCCTGAGCTACCTGTTCATCTCGCACGACCTCGCGGTGGTGCGCCTGATCAGCGACTACGTGTGCGTGATGAAGGACGGCAGGCTCGTCGAGGCGGCCTCCTCGGAGGAGATCTTCACGAACCCGCGCGACCCCTACACGCGGCGCCTCCTCGCCTCGATCCCCGGCAACGAGCTCAACATAGCGTCCTGACCCGTCCCGTCCCGTCCCGTCCTACCCCGAGACCCCGGTTTCGCGTCGAAACCCCGTCCTGCCACCGCGGCGAGGGCGGGGTTTCGGCGACGAGGCGGGGTCTCGGCGGTCCCATTACCGCAGCGTCGAAGATTGGTCAAGGATTGCGCTTGCCATGTCGTGAGATCGCGTCTATAGTTGGTAGTTGCGCTCGCTTCTCCCTGCCCTCATATGGTGGTCGGCATCTCGTGAGCTTCTGAGCGCACACTCCACCTGACGACAAAGGAATCGAGAAGCCCTGCGGGGCTCACGGAGGTTATTCCCTTGGCTGCTGCTCGCAACGCATCCACATCCACCACCACCAAGAACGGACGCGGAGCTTCCCGTCTTTCGTTCGCCAAGATCTCCGACACGCTGACGGTCCCAGACCTTCTCGCCCTGCAGACCGAGTCCTTCGGTTGGCTGGTCGGCAACGACGCCTGGAAGGCGCGCGTGGCCGAGGCCAAGGCTGCCGGTCGCACCGACGTCAACGAGAACAGCGGTCTGGGCGAGATCTTCGAGGAGATCTCTCCGATCGAGGACCTCGGCGAGACGATGCAGCTCTCGTTCACGAACCCCTACCTCGAGCCGGAGAAGTACTCGATCGAGGAGTGCAAGGAGCGGGGCAAGACCTACGCCGCTCCGCTGTACGTCGAGGCCGAGTTCATGAACCACCTCACGGGTGAGATCAAGACCCAGACGGTCTTCATGGGCGACTTCCCGCTGCAGACCGACAAGGGCACGTTCATCATCAACGGCTCCGAGCGCGTCGTCGTGTCGCAGCTCGTCCGTTCCCCCGGTGTCTACTTCGACAAGACCCCCGACAAGACGTCTGACAAGGACATCGTGTCGGCTCGCGTCATCCCGAGCCGTGGTGCCTGGCTCGAGTTCGAGATCGACAAGCGCGACCAGGTCGGCGTGCGCGTCGACCGCAAGCGCAAGCAGTCGGTCACGGTCTTCCTCAAGGCGCTGGGCATGACCAGCGAGGAGATCCTCGCCGAGTTCGCCGGCTACACCTCGATCGAGGAGACGCTCGCGAAGGACACGATCGTCACCAAGGAAGACGCGCTCCGCGACATCTACCGCAAGCTGCGTCCGGGCGAGCAGGTCGCCGCCGAGGCTGCCCGCGCGCTGCTCGACAACTTCTACTTCAACCCGAAGCGCTACGACCTCGCGAAGGTCGGCCGCTACAAGATCAACCACAAGCTGGGTCTCGACCAGCCGCTGACCTCGTCGGTGCTGACCGTCGAGGACATCGTGGCCACGATCAAGTACCTGGTGCGCCTGCACGCCGGCACCGAGGAGACCTTCGAGGGCATCCGCGGCGGCAAGAAGGCCGAGATCCGTCTCGCGACCGACGACATCGACAACTTCGGCAACCGTCGCATCCGCGCGGTCGGCGAGCTGATCCAGAACCAGGTCCGCACGGGTCTGTCCCGCATGGAGCGCGTCGTCCGCGAGCGTATGACCACGCAGGACATCGAGGCCATCACGCCGCAGACCCTGATCAACGTGCGCCCCGTCGTCGCCGCGATCAAGGAGTTCTTCGGAACGTCGCAGCTGTCGCAGTTCATGGACCAGAACAACCCGCTCGCGGGTCTGACGAACAAGCGTCGTCTGTCCGCGCTCGGCCCCGGTGGTCTCTCGCGTGACCGTGCCGGCGTCGAGGTCCGTGACGTCCACCCCTCGCACTACGGCCGCATGTGCCCGATCGAGACGCCGGAAGGCCCGAACATCGGCCTGATCGGTGCGCTCGCGACCTTCGCGCGCATCAACTCCTTCGGATTCATCGAGACGCCGTACCGCAAGGTCGTCGACGGGGTCGTGACCGACCAGATCGACTACCTCACCGCTTCGGAGGAGGTCGACTTCAACATCGCGCAGGCCAACGCGCCGCTGGATGCGAAGGGTCGCTTCCGCGAGAGCCACGTCCTGGCCCGCCCCAAGGGCGGCAGCGGCGAGGTCGATCTGTTCGTCCCCGAGGAGATCGGCTACATCGACGTCTCCCCGCGCCAGATGGTGTCGGTCGCGACCTCGCTCGTGCCGTTCCTCGAGCACGACGACGCACAGCGCGCCCTCATGGGCGCCAACATGCAGCGTCAGGCCGTGCCGCTGCTGCGCAGCGACTCGCCGCTCGTCGGAACCGGTATGGAGGGCTACACCGCCATCGACGCCGGTGACGTGATCACCGCCGAGAAGGCCGGTGTCGTCTCCGAGGTCTCCGCGGACCGCGTCGTCGTCATGCTCGACGAGGGGGGAACGCAGGAGTACCACCTGCGCAAGTTCGACCGCTCGAACCAGGGCACCTCCTACAACCAGAAGGTCGTCGTCAACGCCGGCGAGCGCGTCGAGGTCGGAGAGGTCATCGCCGATGGCCCCGCCACCGAGAACGGCGAGCTGGCCCTCGGAAAGAACCTCCTCGTCGCGTTCATGACGTGGGAGGGCTACAACTTCGAGGACGCGATCATCCTGAGCCAGGACCTGGTGAAGGACGACACCCTCTCTTCGATCCACATCGAGGAGTACGAGGTCGACGCCCGCGACACCAAGCTCGGCAAGGAGGAGATCACCCGTGACCTCCCCAACGTCAGCCCGGAGCTGCTGAAGGACCTCGACGAGCGCGGCATCATCCGCATCGGCGCCGAGGTCCGCCCCGGCGACATCCTCGTCGGCAAGGTCACGCCGAAGGGCGAGACCGAGCTGTCGGCCGAGGAGCGTCTGCTCCGCGCGATCTTCAACGAGAAGAGCCGCGAGGTCCGCGACACGTCCCTGAAGGTGCCTCACGGCGAGCAGGGCACGATCATCGCGGTCAAGGAGTTCAACGCCGAGGACGGCGACGACGAGCTCGGCTCCGGCGTGAACCGCCGCGTCGTGGTCTACATCGCCCAGAAGCGCAAGATCACCGAGGGTGACAAGCTCGCCGGCCGTCACGGCAACAAGGGTGTCATCGCGAAGATCCTCCCCATCGAGGACATGCCGTTCCTGTCGGACGGCACGCCGGTCGACATCGTGCTGAACCCGCTCGGCATCCCTGGACGAATGAACTTCGGTCAGGTGCTGGAGACCCACCTCGGGTGGATCGCCAAGCAGGGCTGGAAGGTCGAGGGCACTCCGGAGTGGGCTGTGAAGCTCCCGCAGGAGGCGTTCGAGGCCGCTCCCGGCACGAAGGTCGCCACGCCGGTGTTCGACGGTGCGAGCGAGGAGGAGATCTCCGGTCTCCTCGACTCGACGCTCCCGACCCGCGACGGCATCCGTCTGATCGACTCGAGCGGAAAGACGCAGCTGTTCGACGGCCGCTCCGGCGAGCCGTTCCCGGCGCCGATCTCCGTGGGCTACATGTACATCCTGAAGCTGCACCACCTGGTCGACGACAAGATCCACGCACGTTCCACGGGTCCGTACTCGATGATCACCCAGCAGCCGCTCGGTGGTAAGGCGCAGTTCGGTGGACAGCGCTTCGGTGAGATGGAGGTGTGGGCCCTCGAGGCCTACGGCGCCGCATACGCGCTCCAGGAGCTCCTCACGATCAAGTCCGACGACATCCTCGGCCGCGTCAAGGTGTACGAGGCGATCGTCAAGGGCGAGAACATCCAGGAGCCGGGCATCCCCGAGTCGTTCAAGGTGCTCATGAAGGAGATGCAGTCGCTCTGCCTGAACGTCGAGGTCCTCTCGGCCGACGGCACGCTGGTCAACCTCCGCGACACCGACGACGAGGCGTTCCGCGCCGCAGAGGAACTCGGTATCAACATCTCCAGCCGCTTCGAGGCCGCCTCGATCGACGAGATCTAACCCTTCGACAGGCTCAGGGACCCAGGTTCCTGACACCAGGACCCACCGGGTCGCTGAGCCTGTCGAAGCCCAGACTTCTCAAACAGAATTTCCGACACAGGAGAACTAGTGCTCGAGTCCACAACTTTCGACGAGCTTCGCATCGGCCTGGCCACCGCGGACCACATCCGCGCGTGGTCGTACGGTGAGGTCAAGAAGCCCGAAACCATCAACTACCGCACCCTGAAGCCCGAGAAGGACGGCCTCTTCGGAGAGCAGATCTTCGGACCGTCCCGCGACTGGGAGTGCGCCTGCGGCAAGTACAAGCGCGTCCGCTTCAAGGGCATCGTCTGCGAGCGCTGCGGCGTGGAGGTCACCAAGAGCTCCGTCCGTCGTGAGCGCATGGGTCACATCGAGCTCGCCGCTCCCGTCACCCACATCTGGTACTTCAAGGGTGTTCCCTCGCGTCTGGGCTACCTGCTCGACATGGCGCCGAAGGACCTCGAGAAGGTCATCTACTTCGCCGCTTACATGGTCATCTCGGTCGACGAGGAAGCTCGTCACCGCGACCTGGGCACGCAGGAGAACAACATCCGTCTCGAGCTGAAGACGCTCGGCGACCGCCGCGACTCGAAGATCGCGGAGCGCCTGGCCAAGCTGGAGGAGGAGCTCGCGGCTCTCGAGGCCGAGGGTGCCAAGGCCGACGCCAAGAAGAAGGTGAAGGACGCCGCCGAGAAGGAGATGTCCCTCATCCGCAAGGGTGCCGACGAGCAGATCGCCAAGCTCGAGCGCGTGTGGGAGGACTTCCGCACGCTCGAGGTCGGCGCGCTCCGCCCCGAGGACGACGTCTTCCACGAGCTGCAGGACCGCTTCGGTCAGTACTTCGAGGCCTACATGGGCGCCGAGTCGATCCAGCGTCGCCTCGCGGCGTTCGACCTCGAGGCCGAGGCTGAGAACCTGCGTCTGCAGATCTCGGAGGGCAAGGGCCAGCGCAAGATCCGTGCGATCAAGCGCCTCAAGGTCGTCAGCTCGTTCCTCGAGACCGGCATGAGCCCCGCCGCGATGGTCCTGGACGTCGTCCCGGTCATCCCGCCGGAGCTCCGCCCGATGGTGCAGCTCGACGGTGGCCGCTTCGCGACCAGCGACCTGAACGACCTGTACCGCCGCGTGATCAACCGCAACAACCGTCTTCGTCGTCTGATCGACCTCGGTGCCCCCGAGATCATCGTCAACAACGAGAAGCGCATGCTGCAGGAGGCCGTCGACGCCCTGTTCGACAACGGCCGCCGCGGTCGTCCCGTCACCGGTACCGGCAACCGCGCCCTGAAGTCCCTCAGCGACATGCTGAAGGGCAAGCAGGGTCGTTTCCGCCAGAACCTGCTCGGCAAGCGCGTCGACTACTCCGGCCGTTCGGTCATCATCGTCGGCCCGCAGCTGAAGCTGCACCAGTGCGGTCTGCCCAAGCAGATGGCGCTGGAGCTCTTCAAGCCGTTCGTCATCAAGCGCCTGATCGACCTCGGTCACTCGCAGAACATCAAGGCGGCCAAGCGCGCCGTCGAGCGCACCCGTCCCGAGGTCTGGGACGTGCTCGAGGAGATCATCCGCGAGCGTCCGGTGCTGCTCAACCGTGCACCCACCCTGCACCGTCTGGGCATCCAGGCGTTCGAGCCGCAGCTCGTCGAGGGCAAGGCCATCCAGCTGCACCCGCTCGTCTGCGCGGCGTTCAACGCCGACTTCGACGGTGACCAGATGGCCGTGCACCTGCCGCTGTCGGTCGAGGCTCAGGCCGAGGCCCGCGTGCTGATGCTCGCGTCGAACAACATCCTGAAGCCGTCCGACGGCCGCCCGGTGACCCTGCCCTCGCAGGACATGATCATCGGTCTGCACCACCTGACCACGGTCAAGGAGGGCGCAGCCGGTGAGGGTCGTGCATTCGGCTCGGTCGGCGAGGCGATCCTGGCCAAGGACGAGGGAACCCTCGACCTGCAGGCCAAGATCCGCATCCGCATCCCGGGTCTGACGTTCCTCGAGGGCGAAGCTCCCGAGGGCTACGAGCGCCACGGTCTCGTGGACGCCTCGCTGGGTCAGGCGATCTTCAACGACGCGCTGCCGAAGGGCTACCCCTTCGTCCGCGAGCAGGCCGACAAGGGCAAGCTGTCGCAGATCGTCAACAAGCTGGCCGAGGAGTACCCGAAGGTCGAGACGGCTGCGTCGCTGGACCGCATCAAGGACGCCGGTTTCTACTGGGCCACGCGCTCGGGTGTGACCGTCGCCCTGAGCGACATCCTCACCCCGCCGAACAAGGCGGAGATCGTCGCCGGCTACGAGAAGCAGGCCGCGAAGGTCCAGTCCCAGTACGAGAAGGGCCTCACGACCGACGCCGAGCGTCGTCAGGAGCTCATCAAGATCTGGACCGAGGCGACCGACGAGGTGCAGGCCGCGATGAAGGCGCACTTCCCGGAGGACAACACCATCAACCGCATGGTGTCCTCGGGTGCCCGTGGTAACTGGCTGCAGATCCGCAACATCGCGGGTATGCGTGGTCTGGTGAACAACCCCAAGGGTGAGATCATCCCGCGTCCGATCATCTCCTCGTACCGCGAGGGTCTGTCGGTGGCGGAGTACTTCATCGCGACGCACGGTACCCGTAAGGGTCTGGCCGACACCGCTCTGCGTACCGCCGACTCGGGTTACCTGACCCGTCGTCTGGTGGACGTCTCGCAGGACGTCATCATCCGCGAAGAGGACTGCGGCACGTCGAAGGGCCTCGAGCTCCCGATCGCCGCTCCGAACTCGCAGGGCGAGCTCGTGCGCGACGCGAACGTCGAGAACTCGGTGTTCGCTCGGACGCTGGCCTCCGACGTGGTCGACAGCAAGGGCGAGGTCCTCGCCGCTGCCGGTGACGATGTGGGCGACGTGCTGATCGACAAGCTGGTCGCTGCGGGTGTCGAGACCATCAAGGTCCGCTCCGTCCTGACCTGCGACTCCGCCGTCGGTGTCTGCGCGCAGTGCTACGGCCGTTCGCTGGCGACGGGCAAGACCGTCGACATCGGCGAGGCCGTCGGCATCATCGCGGCTCAGTCGATCGGTGAGCCCGGTACCCAGCTGACGATGCGTACCTTCCACACGGGTGGTTCGGCGTCGGCGGATGACATCACGCAGGGTCTTCCCCGTGTGCAGGAGCTCTTCGAGGCGCGTACCCCCAAGGGCGCGTCGCCGATCGCCGAGGCCGATGGCCGCATCACGATCGACGAGACCGACAAGGGCAAGAAGGTCATCCTGACGCCCGACAGCGGCGACGAGCCGGTCATCTACCCGGTGCTGAAGCGTGCGACGCTTCTCGTCGAGGACGGCCAGCACGTCACGGTCGGTCAGCCCCTGCAGGTCGGAACGCTCGACCCCAAGGAGATCATGCGCGTCATGGGCGCTCGCGAGGTGCAGCGTTACCTCGTCGGCGGCGTCCAGGGTGTGTACCGCTCGCAGGGTGTGCCGATCCACGACAAGCACATCGAGGTCATCGTCCGTCAGATGCTCCGCAAGGTCACCGTCGTCGATCACGCCGACACGACCCTGCTCCCGGGTGAGATGGTCGACCTCAAGCGCTACCAGTCGATCAACCGCGAGGCCGTGGCCGAGGGCAAGCGCCCCGCGTCCGGTCGTCCGGAGCTGATGGGTATCACGAAGGCGTCGCTCGCGACCGAGTCGTGGCTGTCGGCCGCCTCCTTCCAGGAGACGACCCGCGTGCTCACCGAGGCTGCGATGCAGGGCAAGCGCGACCCGCTGGTCGGTCTCAAGGAGAACGTCATCATCGGAAAGCTCATCCCCGCCGGAACCGGTCTCTCGAAGTACCGCGACGTCACGGTCGAGGCCACCGAGGAAGCCAAGAGCGAGCGCTACCCGAACCGGATCTTCGCATCCGACGGTGCGTACGCGGACGGCGACTTCGGCTACGTCGACTTCGACGCGTTCTCGACGGACGACATCACCCCCGGTACCTACAACTGATTGAGGCACAGCCGAGGTGTGACTGAGTGAACGAAGGCCCCGGGGTTCGCCCCGGGGCCTTCGTCGTCCCCGCGGTGTTCGCGGTCGCCGAGTGCACGGGAAGTCGCCGAGTGCACGGGATGCCTGCGTCCATACGCCGTGCAGTCGACGCGAAGCCGTGCACTCGAGGGAGGAGCGGGTGCGGGGTCGCTCAGTCGAAGAGGTGGTCCACGATGCTCGAGGTGTACCCCGCGGGGGCGAGGTTCGAGTAGCGGGTGTCGATCAGGACGTCGTCTCGCCAGAACAGGGTGCGGCCGTCCGTCACGGGGTACTGCTCGTTGGGCCAGGTCTTCTCGCAGCGCGTGCCGCCGTCCGGGGTGAAGCAGGAGAATCCCTCGTCATCTGCCAGCTTGTTGAGCAGGTCGAGAGCGGGTCCGCGATTCATCCCGGAGATGGTCGTCGTGAGTCGGGTCGTGTCGGCGCCGGGGTCGCCCCAGATGCAGGTGAGGGCGCCGTCTTCGCCCACGCCGGAGGGACCGAACGCCGCGTGGTTGAGCGGAGTGTCGGCGAGCTCCGTCAACACGGCCTCCGACAGGATCGCGCGGCAGTCCGTCGGGAGCGCGACGGGCGCGGCGGTCGGCGTCGGGCTGGGCGACGGCGTGCCCGTCTCCTCATCACCGGCCGCGTCATTCTGCGTCGAACTCGGCGAAGGACTCCCGGCGCCGCCCGCCTGCGGGGCGCACGCCGTCAGGGCGAGGAGGAGGACGACAGCCGCGGTGGCACCGATGAGTCGGGGGTTCATGGCCACACGGTACTCCCCGTCGGTCGGCCAGCCGGAGAGGATCGCTGCCTTGCCGCAGCCTCCCCGTGCCGCGATAGTGTCGGCGGGTGAGCAATGAGACGTCATCCGCCGGTTCCGTCGTCGTGATCGGCGATGCCCTGATCGATGAGATCCGCGACCGGGCGGGAGTGCGGGAGCTGGTCGGAGGGGCGGCGCTGAACGTCGCGGTCGGCCTGCGGCGCCTTGGCGTCCCCACGACCCTGATCGCGATGGTGGGGGAGGATGAGGCGGGCGCGCACATCCGCGAGTACCTTTCGGATCACGGCGTGCGGCTGATCGCGAGCGCGGCACCTCTCGGTTCCTCGCGGGCGATCGTGCAGCGCGGAGCCGACGGAGAGCCGCAGTACGTCTTCAACGAGGCGGCACAGAGGCGCAGCATCCGGTACTCGGACGACGCGCGCCAGGCGATCGCGGATGCCGGGCTCGTCGCGATCAGCTGCTTCCCCTTCGACGTGCCGGCGGAGGTCGAGGCGCTGATCGATGCGCTGGCCGAAGCGCGGGTCGCGGTCGATCCCAACCCCCGCACCGGGATGCTGAGCGATCGCGACGAGTTCGTCCGCGGATTCGAGCGGCTCGCCGCGTCCGCCGCCCTCGTCAAGGTCGGCGCGGATGACGCGGCGATCCTCTACGACGGCGACCTCGATGCCCTGCGCGCCCGGCTGCGAGACCTCGGCGCGGCAGCGGTGCTGGCGACCGCTGGAGCTGACGGCGCCACCATCGACGCACACGCCGGCGTCGTGTCCGCTCCCATCGCCGAGCTTCCCGGCGCTGTGATCGACACCGTCGGAGCCGGGGATGCGACGCTGGCCGCCGTCTCCGAGGGTCTCGTCTCGGCCGCGCCGCAGGAGCTCGAGGAGTGGCGAGCGCTGCTGCTCCGCGCCATGGACGTCGCTGCGGCGACCTGCCGCGCAGAGGGCGGCCTGCTGCGGACGCCCGAATCGCTGGCCGAAGCCGAGCGCGGCGTCCACGGCAGCTGACGGTCCGATTTCCTGCACCTGCCCCTGGCAGGTATGCTTGTCTCTCGTGCCCCCGGTTGGCTGTTCAAGTCGGACGGGTGCGCTCTGGCGAGTTACCCAAGCGGCCAAAGGGATCTGACTGTAAATCAGACTGCTCTGCATTCGGGGGTTCGAATCCCTCACTCGCCACCACCGCTCCGCAGACAAGAGCGGATACGAAGGCCCGAGCGCTCGTCGCGAGGGCCTTCTCTCATCTCCGGAGCGCAGCGACAGCACCACCCGACGCCTGGAAGACGAGATCCGCAGCTGGGCCGATCGAGCGTCTGCGGTTCATAGACTGGGGCGATGCGACCGCTCACCGAAGCCGACGTCAGAGCCTCATTCGTCAACGCGGATGAGGATGAGCTGCGCGTCATGGAGATGCCGCACGACTTCCTGCTCGTGGACTGGGACTACCTCGACTTCTTCGCCTGGCGCGACCCCGGAGCGAGCCGACGCGGATACGTCCTGATCCCGCACGAGGGCGGGATCATCGGCATCGTGCTGCGCGCGACCGAGCCCGGGCGGATGCGCTCGGGCATGTGCGACATCTGCCACACGATGCAGCCGGGAAATCAGGTCGCGCTCTTCTCCGCTCGCCGCGCGGGCGAAGCCGGTCGCCGGGGAGACTCCTTCGGCGCCTACATCTGCGCTGACTTGTCCTGCCACGAGAACGTGCGTCTGGCGCATCCGCTCGCTCCGAACGAGATCCGCGCCGCGGGGCAGGCCGACTTCCGTCTCGACAGCACCCGCCGTCGGATGGAGGGCTTCGTCTCGCGCGTGTGGGAGCACTCCTGATCGCGGTTACGCTGGACCCACACGTCCTGTGCTCGAAGGAGAAGCCATGAGCGATGCCATCCTGTTCGCCGTCGAAGAGGGGATGGCCAGGCTCACGCTGAACCGGCCCACCCGCCTCAACGCCTTCAATGCCGATCTGGCCTATGCCTGGCGGGATGCGACGGCGGAGGCGACGTCGCGGGAGGACGTCAAAGCGATCCTCATCGATGCTTCAGGACCGGCGTTCTGCGCTGGCGGCGACGTCATCGACATGGCGACGACCATGGGCGCGTCCGGCGCCGAGATCACCGCGCTGGCCGAGGTGATCAACGCCGGGATCCGCTCCCTGACCGAGTCCGCCATCCCCGTCGTCGCGGCCGCGCACGGGACCACCGTCGGGGGAGGGCTGGGCATCCTCCTGTCCAGCGACTACGCGGTGGTCGGGTCCCGCTCCCAGCTCGGCAGCCTGTATGCGAACATCGGTCTGACGCCGGATCTGTCGGTGTCGGCGCAGCTCGCCCGTGCGGTGGGCCAGCGCAGGGCGCTCCAGCTCGTGCTCCAGGACCGTCTGCTGTCGGCGACGGAGGCCGTGGAGTGGGGACTCGTCGCCGAGGCGGTCGAGGGGGAGAGCTCCGCGGACGAGGCCGCACTCGTCCGCGCCCGCGCGGAGGAGGTCGCCCGCTTCTGGCTGGCGGGAGCCGCCGGCGCCTACGGTCAGGCGAAGCGGCTGGTGCGCTCGCAGCCCGAGCGCACGTTCGTCGAGCAGCTGAGCGAGGAGGCGCGTTCGATCGGTGCGGCTCTCGAGACAGAGGATGCGCAGGCCAGGGTCGCCGCCTTCGCCGCAGCCTCGGCGAAGAAGGCCGGCTGAGCAGTCCTCCCCACGACGCGATCCGAGACCGTTCTTCCCCAGTCCGGGCGACAGCCGTGGCTTCGGCCGGTCGGCGTGGCAGGATGAAGGCATCGCCGCTCGACGAGAGGAACGCCATGTCCCAGCCGGACACCATCGCGCAGGAACCGCACGGTGAGAAGAGGAATCTGTCGCTCCTGATCCGAGGATCCCTCTGGATCGCCATCGGTGCGCTCATCGCCGCAGCGCTGGTCTGCGTCGTCTGGGTCCTCATCGGCGACCAGGACGGCCTGATCGGGCGGGCGTTCCTGACGATCCTGCTGCTGGCGGCCTTCGCCGGCATCGCGATCCTGGAGGCGGGCCTGGCGCCGAACCGGCCCGACTGGCTCCAGCTCGCGAGCATGGTGAGCTGGATCATCGCCCTCCTCGTCGGCGCCGTGAAGATCTGGCTGCCCGAAGACGGCCTCTACTTCGGTGCGGAGCGCTTCTTCCAGCTGCTGCTCGTGATCGGGATCCTGCAGCTCGCGCTCCTGCATGTGCGACTGTTCACGCCCGCTGCCCAGCGTTACGTCACGACGTTCACGCGAGTGATCTACATCGTGACCATCACGTTCCTCGCCGGGCTGGTCGGGATGCTCGTGTTCTACCTCGCGTTCCCGAACACCTTCTTCTATGGCGAGCTGTACTGGCGGATCGTCGTCGCGCTCACGATCCTCGTCGCGGTGGGGACGACCCTCATCCCGCTGCTGAACGCGCTCTTCGCGCCCAAGAAGAAGACCCCGGCGGCCCGCGCGCTGACGGCACCGCCGTCCTGGCCCACGTATGCGGACGGCATCACGCCGCTGCCGGCACTCCCCGATTCCTCGCCCGACTGGAACGCCTACTACACGGGGTATCCGACGGTCGTGCCCTCGCAGCAGGCTCTCGTCGCCGCGCCCGCTTCGTCGTTCCCCGTTGCGACGCAGCCGCCCGCGCCGTCGCCGTCCGCGCCGTCCCAGCCCGCACCGCCCCAGCCCCCGGCTCCGCAGCCCGCGTCGTCCTCGGCGCCCGGCGAGCACGCGGTTCCGCCCCAGCCGGGCAGCGTGCCGCCGCCCGCTCCGCAGGATGCGCCGGCGTCCTTCCCGCCGCCGCCCGCGCCGCAGCAGGCGCCGCAGGACCCGCAGCAGTGACGCTCGCTCTCGAACTCAGCGAACTCGCCTCCGAGATCTCCCGGGAAGCGGGGGAGCTCGCCCGCACGCGACGCGTCGAGGGCGTCCGCCTCGCCGCGACCAAGTCGACGCTCGCCGACATCGTGACCGATGCCGACCGCGAGGTGGAGGCGCTGATCCGGGACCGCCTCCGCGCCGCCCGGGGCGACGACGGCTTCCTGGGCGAGGAGACCGGTGCCGAGACCGGAGCCAGCGGCATCACGTGGGTGGTGGATCCGATCGACGGCACGGTCAACTACGCCTACGGCATCCCGGCATACAACGTCAGCATCGCCGCGGTCAGCGGAGAGCCCGATCCGGCCGCCTGGGAGGTGCTCGCGGGAGCCGTCCACGCTCCGGCCCTCGGCGAGACCTTCATGGCGGCTCTCGGCCATGGGGCCTGGTCCGACGGCCAGCGCCTCGCGGTCACGACCGAGACGCCGGCAGGGGCGCTCCTCGCGACGGGGTTCGGCTACGACCCGGCCACGCATGAAGGCGACCTCGCAACCGTGGCCCGCGTGATGCCGATGGCCCGTGACGTGCGGCGCATGGGGTCGGCAGCGCTCGACCTCGCCTACGTCGCCGCAGGGCGGCTCGACGGGTACTTCGAGCGGGGGCTGCGCCCATGGGACTTCGCGGCCGGGTCGCTCCTGGTCACGGAGGCCGGCGGTCTCTTCTCCCGTCTCGACGCCGACTCCGCGCGCCCGATGACCCTCGCCGGTGGCGGCGCGGTCCACGCGCAACTGCTCGCGATCCTCGACGAAAAAGACTGAACGATTCATGGCATTCCCAGAGTCAGCACGGTAGGGTTTATCCGATCGTTACCACTTTCACCACCCGAAGGTGACCGTGGAGTTAGCGCCCCCGAGCTTGACGCACGACCGAGAGAAACGCTTTGCCCTTCGAGAATTCCCAGGCTGCCCCCGCGCCCACGCGACGGTCCAGCCGGCACCGCACTGCGGCCGCCGAGGCCCCCGCGTCGGGAACGACGGACCCCATCTCCATCGCAGAGTCCGCCGTCGCGCTCGCCGCAGTCATCCCGCTCTCGCGCCGTGCCGCGCGCCAGCGACAGACGTCCGAGGCCGTCGCTGCAGCGCCCGTCGAGCCCTTCATCGCGGAGGTTCCGGAGCCGATCATCGCGGACGTCCCCGCCTCGCCCGTGGCTCCCAGTGATCTGACCGAGGTCGTGGAGATCCTCGAGGCCGCTGCCGACGTCAGCGAGCCCGAGGTCGCCGAGACGGTCGACGCGCTCCTTTCGCAGGCGGAGCCCGTTTCCGCGCCGTCCGTCGAGCCGGAGGGCGACGCATTCGAGCGCGCATCCCGCGCCTTCCGGAACACCGGAACCGTTCCCACCGTCTCCGCCTCCGCGCGCGTGCCGAAGGCGGAGCCGACTGACTCCGCTGCCGCGGCCGAGGCATCCGCGCAGGCCGCCTTCCGTCGCCCTCGTCGTATCCGCAAGCTCGTGACCGTCGGTGCATCCGTCGGCGTGATGAGCCTCGCCGGACTCCTCGCCGTCGGGATGACGCTGCCCGCAGAGGCCGTCGCCGCGGTTCAGGGCAGCGGCATCGCCTCGACTTCTCTGGTCTCCGCCGCCGCCGCGGACGCCGAAGGGGGCGACACCGAGGAGATCCAGGCCTTCGTCGCTCCGTCGGGCGTCGAGAACGAGTCGCTGGCGCGTGCCGGCGACTTCAGCACGGTCTCGCTGGTCCAGGTCGCCGCCGAGCAGGGGATCAACTACTCGGGCGAGCTTTTCACGAACGACCCCGACGCCGCGATCCAGTGGCCCTTCCTCGTCGGCGTCGGCATGAGCTACGGATACGGCATGCGCAGCGGCCGCCTGCACGAGGGCATCGACTTCGTGCCCGGCAACGGCGCGCCCATCCAGGCGATCGCCGACGGCACGGTCCGCATCGCGACCGAGCAGGGTGGTGCTTTCGGCGTCACCGTGTACATCGACCACGTCATCGACGGGTCGGTCATCACGAGCCACTACTCGCACATGCAGTACGGCTCGCTGCAGGTCAAGGCCGGCGACACGGTCAAGGTCGGCGACATCGTGGGCAAGACCGGCAACACCGGACGCTCCTACGGTGCGCACCTGCACTTCGAGCTCATCGTCAACGGCACGACCATCGACCCGATGCCGTGGCTGCGCGAGAACGCCGGACGGAGTTCGTTGTCCGACTGATTTCATGAGGACGCCACAGTGATGGTATTCTCGTACGGTTGCCCCGCGAGGGGCAGCACGCCCCGATAGCTCAGTGGCAGAGCACTTCCATGGTAAGGAAGGGGTCGTCAGTTCAATCCTGACTCGGGGCTCGCAGCATTCTTCTCACGCGGACGGATGCCTCGCGGCAGGGTAGCTCAGCTGGTTAGAGCGCACGACTCATAATCGTGAGGTCGCGGGTTCAAGCCCCGCTCCTGCTACAGACGAAAACCCCCGGGATTCCGGGGGTTTTGTCGTATCTGGACGGCTGATCGGAGATGTCGTGCCGAGGGTCGTGCGGGTTTTGTGCCGACGCCGCTTCAGTCCTTCCGGCTGCTGGCCTGTCGCGACCCAGCCGAGGTATGCTCGTAGCACGGCGGGCAGTAGCCCTCGGAGCCTGGCAGTCTTCCGGACGGTATGACGAGCCAGGCTCACGTGTTTCTACAGCCGAGTGACCCGGGATTCGACGAGCGCTTCGACGCGACGGATCCAGTCGCCCCCGTTCGAGTAACACCAGGCGACGGCATCACTCACCCAGAGCAGCGGATGCTCGTGCGGAGCGACATGCCGGTACTGCATCTCCGAAGATCCAGCGCGGCGGATTGTGTCCGCGATCAGACGGCGGTCGGCGCGCTCGAGGGACTCATCGCGTTCGATGATCAGTTGCGCCACACCTGCGCGGACGGCCGCTTCAGCGAGGGCGTCGAGTGACAGCGGTCGCGCTTCCTTGTCTGGTCGCTGTTTGACAGCCCACACGAGCACCCGAACCTCGAGAGCGCACATGCGCGAGAGGATCTGGCGGCGTCGACTGTCGCTCTCACTCTTGAAGTGGATGCGTCGCTGGCCCGGCTTGAGGAGATCACGGAGCGCCCGTTCGGACGCCTGGACGTCACCGACTGTGGTCGCGGTCGCAACGACGTAGTACCCACGGGCCTTCGACTCGTCGACGTAGACGCGGTCAGCGGGGCGGAAGGTCACTTCTCCACCGTAGAGCGCAGCTCGGACGTGACCCGACGAGTGTCCGCTGTCCCACGGCGCACGACTCATAATCGTGAGGTCGCGGGTTCAAGCCCCGCTCCTGCTACAGACGAAAACCCCCGGTGAAGCCGGGGGTTTTGTCGTTCCAGCCTCAGCGGTACACGGCGGCAGCCTCCGGAGCCGGTTCGCCGACCCGCCCCCGGATGAACACGAGCAGCACGAGGCCGGTGACGATCACCGCCGGATTGCCGAACGCGGCGAACGCGGCGATGGGTCCCTCGACGGGATACGCCACCTGGAGGAAGATACTCGGATCCGTGCTGGCGTGTAGCAGGATCGGCGCGATGATCGTTCCCGTGACGCGCATCGCGAGGTACATGCAGATGCCGAAGGCGAAGGTGTACACCAGCTGGAACAGCGTGGCGACGAGGTTCTGCCCGCTCAGCAGGTTGCCCGCGTGGAGTCCGGCGAACACCGCGGCGGAGATGACGGCCACGATCAGCTCGCGGTAGCCGGCCTTCCGAAGCAGCGTGACGACGAGCCCGCGCGTGAGGACCTCCTCCGCGAAGCCGATGAGGAGTCCGGCGAGCAGCCAGGTCGCCACGACGTCGAACCCGATGTCCGCGTAGTCGGTCGATGCGAAGCGGAGGATGTTGAAGACGAGGACGACCGCGACCGCGATCCACATCCACCCTCGCCCGGTGATCGGCTGCCGCGAGAAGAGTTCACCGAGCCAGCCGACGGATGCGGCAAAGCCGATGACCAGCAGGCAGCCGACGAGGATCGGGAGCACGTAGAACACCAGCACGCCAGCGGCGCTGCTCGGATCGTCGATCTGCGTGGCGAGCGGCGTGAACGCGAGAGAGAGCGCCTGATAGAGCACGAAGTACACGACGACGAGGACCAGGGCCCGCCACCACCCGCCCTTCTCCCAGAAGCGCTTCCAGGCGTGCTCGGCGCGGGATGTGGTCATGGTGACTCCTGAAGTGAGGGACACGTTCTCGGTCAGTGTGACGCACCGAGCCCGTCGCGTCCACCGGTGTGTGTTCAGCGCGCCCCGCGTCCCCCGCCGCCGCGTCGAGCCGGTGGGGGCAGCCGCGGGATCGGGATAGGACGCGTGGCGCGCGACGTGTCGTGGAAGCGCTGCACCGCACTGAGAACCTCCGACACCGAGGAGTATCGGAGCGCGAGCGGGAGGTCACGGCGCCAGAGCACCTCGACCTCGGTGGGGGCGTCTTCGTAGACCTGGCACACCACTCGTCGGTGGTCGCCCTCCGGATAATGCCGGTCGACGACCGCCCAATCCGTGGCGCTGACCTGTTCGAGGGCGAACCGCGGGTCTGCAATCGGCTCCATGATTCTCCTGACTGTCCCCACAGTGCAGGATGCGCGATGCGCGGACGGAGCGACATCCCCTTGACACCGCCGCGGACATCCGGGGCGGTGTCAAGGGGATGCCGCCGGTTCACCGCAGTGGGGACACTGGATCTCCCACTCGAGAGAACGGAGCTGACATGTCGGACACCAGTGCAGACCAGGACGACCGGGGCGAAGTCGAAGCGCTCGGGGCCGACCCCGACTTCCCGACGACCGACCCCGATCCCGACGTCGACGAGTCCTCGTCGTCTCCGGCCGAGGAGGACGACGAGGACGTCGAGGTGTCGGACCTGCCCTAGGCGGGCGTCATCGCGTCACAGGCGCCGTGCCGGGTCCTCCGGTGCGGCGTCTGCGTGCGGGAGCCCGGCGCGCGCCGTTCCGCGCTGCTCAGCCTCCAGGCGCTCGGCTTCCTCGCCGCTGATCGCCTCGCCGCGGGCGACCAACCCCGCCTGATCCGACAGCGGGATCTGCTTCAGGAAGAGCGAGAGCACGAGCGCGAGCACGATGAACGGCACGAGGTACCAGAACACGGGCGCCAGGGCATCGGCATAGGCCGTGACGATGCCGTCGCGCACCTCATCCGGCAACCCGCTCAGGGTGGACGGATCGATCCGGGAGGCCGCGTCCGATGCGTCCTCCGGAGAGGCTCCCGCGCCCGCGAAGACACCCCGCAGGTTCTCGGTGAGCCGGGTGGTGAAGATCGTGCCGAAGACGGCGGTTCCGAGCGATGCTCCCACCTCGCGGAAGTAGTTGTTCGTGCTGGTCGCGGTGCCGAGCTCGCCCGCCGGGACGGCGTTCTGCACGACGAGGACGACCACCTGCATGATGAGGCCGAGTCCCGCACCGAAGACGAACAGGAAGGTGCAGATCAGCCAGATCGGCGTCGAGGCGGACAGCGTGGTCATCGACACCATCGCGATGCCGGTGATGATCGTGCCCAGGATCGGGTAGATCTTGTACCTTCCGGTCTTCGAGATCGCGATGCCCGAGAAGATCGACGTTCCCATCAGACCGACCATCATCGGGATCATCAGAAGTCCGGATGCGGCGGCGGAGGTGCCGGAGGACATCTGCAGGAAGGTCGGCACGAACCCGATCGCGGCGAACATCCCGATGCCGAGCACGAGCCCGATGGCGGTGGCGTTGACGAAGATCGGATTGCGGAACAGGCTCAGCGGGATGATCGGATCCTGCACGCGCGACTCCGTGATGACGAACGCCGTCGCGGCGACCACGAGGCCAGCGCCCCAGGCCCACGTGGCGAGGGAGTCCCAGCCGAACTCGGCGTCGCCGCCGAAGTCGGTGAAGAAGATCAGACAGGTCGTGGCGATCGAGAGGAAGATGACGCCGAAGATGTCGATCGGCTTCTCGGCCTTCTTGCTGGGCAGTTTCAGCGCGACGAGCGCGATGATGAACGCCGCGATCCCGACGGGGATGTTGATGTAGAACGCCCACTGCCAGGTCATGTGATCGACGAAGAACCCGCCGAGCAGCGGGCCGGCGACCGCGGAGAGACCGAAGACCGCGCCCAGCGGCCCCATGTACTTGCCGCGCTCGTTGGCGGGGACGATGTCGGCGATGATCGCCTGCGAGAGGATCATCAGGCCGCCGCCGCCGAGTCCCTGCAGGGCACGGAAGACGACGAACATCCAGAAGTCGGTGGCGAACGCGCAGCCGACCGAGGCCAGGGTGAACAGGGCGATCGCGACCAGGAAGAGGTTGCGCCGACCCAGGACGTCGCCGAACTTGCCGTAGATGGGCATCACGATGGTCGTGGCGAGCAGGTAGGCGGTGGTGATCCAGACCTGGTGATCGACGCCGCCCAGCTGGCCGACGATCGTCGGCATCGCGGTCGACACGATGGTCTGATCGAGGCTGGACAGCAGCATGCCTGCGATGAGGGCGCTGAAGATGATCCAGATGCGGCGCTTCGTGAGCAGGAACGGCGCATCCTGGTGGACGGTGGTGGACATCAGTCGGCTTTCTGTGACGGTGCGTAGAGCGAGCGGACGAGGACGAGGCGCCTCGTCATGAGGTCGGCGAAGGATGCGGTCGACTGGTGGTGCACGAGCTGATCCATGCTCATCCGCACCAGGGCGCCGACGGTGTGCACGATGACCTCCGCACGGAGGGAGGCGTCGTCGTCGTCGAGACGCCGGAGGATGAGGTCCCTGTCGCGCTGTTCGTTCTTCGCGATCTGCTCGAACGCGGCCTTGAGCAGGCGCGGCTCGTGCTCGATCACGGCGAACAGGGCCGGGGCGTCGTCGACCGGGTTGAACAGCTCGAAGCGACGCACCGTCAACCGGACGAAGTCCTCGATGATGTCTCCGTGCGCCGCGGCGAACTCCTCTTCGAGCTCCTCCTGGCGGGAATCGACCGTCGCGAATCCGAAGACCGCGTTCTCCTTGCTCTCGAAGTAGTTGAAGAAGGTGCGCCGCGAGACGCCGACCTCCGCGCACAGCTCCTCGATCGTGAACCCGGCGAACCCTCGCTCCGTGGTCAGTCGACGGGCGGAGTCGGTCAGCGCCCGCGACGTCTCCCGCTTCCGCTGCTCCCGCAAGGACTCTGCACTGTCGCTCATGGAGTGCAATATTGCACTCTTAACCTTGGAGTGCACTGTGAGGTCCGTACGGGGCGACCGGCGAAGAAATTCAGACGAATCTGTGACGATCCCCACCCGGCATCCGTCCTAGGAGTGTCGCTGGACCGCGACCTGCTCTCCGCACGGGAGGCGGACACACGGATGAAGGAGCACATGATGGCGAACGTGACTGGTGGCACCCAGCCCAAGGCTCAGGTCGTCGCATCGCAGCCGGGGACTGCTGCGGGCAAGACCACGATCGAGGACGCGGTGGTGGCGAAGATCGCCGGCATCGCCGCCCGTGAGGTCAGCGGCGTCTACGCGCTCGGCGGGGGAGCCGCGCGCATGGTCGGGGCGATCCGGGACGCGCTCAACACGACCGACCTGTCACAGGGCATCAGCGTCGAGGTCGGAGAGACGCAGGTCGCGGTCGACGTGACCATCGTCGCCGAGTACCCGGTCTCGCTGCAGAAAGTCGCCGACGACGTGCGCACGGCGATCCACCGCGCGATGGTCGAGCTCGTCGGCATGGACGTCGCCGAGGTCAACGTGACCGTCAACGACGTGCACATCCCCTCGGACGACGAGGGCGACGGCGCACAGGAGGCGCGAGTCCAGTGAACGCGTCGGTGATCGGAGCGGCGGCCGCGGCGGTTCTGGCGTTGACCTGGGTCGCCCTGGGTTTCTGGGCATTCCTGCTCGTGGCGCTGGCCATGCTGATCGGCGCGGTCGTCGGCCGCATCATCGACGGCCGTCTCGACGTCCGGGCGCTCGCCGAGGTCTTCCGCGGCCGGCGCTCGTCGTCATGACCGGCGGGACCGAGGGTGAGCGCTCAGCGGAGGTCGTCGTGGGGGCGACGATCTTCACGGCTCGCGCGCTGCAGCAGCTCGCCCTCGGCATCGCCCGCGACGCCGCCCGGGTGTCGACCAGAGACGTGCGCGTGCAGCTCTCGGATGACGGAGGCGCCCTGCGCATCGACGTCACGGTTCCGGTCGCGATGGCGTCCTCGCGAGGTACCACCGTGATCGAGACGGGTGACGCCCTGCGGGCCGAGCTCATCGACCGGATGCGACGGCTCGCCGGCCGCGAGGTCCGCACTGTGAACGTCCGATACTCCGGCGTCCGCCGGAACACAGAGAAGAGGGTGAGATGACGAACGAGCAGGCGACCTACCGTCGCGTCCTCCGCCGTGAGACGCATTCCCCGCGCACCGCGCCTGCCGTGGCTGTGGCCGCCGTCGGCGCGGTCGTGCTGCTCGCCGGGCTCGCAGGAGGAGTGTGGTGGCTGGTGGATCCCGCATTCCGCGCATCGGCGGCCCGGTGGTTCGACGGCGCTTCCGCGCTCGCGGCCCAGCCGGCTGCCGCGATCGCCGTCGGTGCGGTGCTCGTGCTCCTCGCGGTCCTGCTCCTGGCACTCGCCGTGCTTCCGGGGCGGCGGTCCCGCCGCGCCCGCATCGCCGATCGCACGGCTCTGCTCGTGGACGACGGCGTGATCGCGGACGCGGTCGCTGCTGCGGTCGCGCGGCGCACCGGCGCTGAGCGCGGGCGGGTGTCCGTCACCATGGGGCGGCGCACGGTCACCGTGCGGATCGTCCCGACGAGCGGTGTGGCCGTCGATCCGGCCGCGGCCGAATCGGCCGTCCACGACACCCTCGCGGAGGTCGGCTTCTCGTCGGCAACGCGCGTGGTCGTCTCGACGGAGGGAGTCGTCGCATGAACGCCACGAACCGGGTGATGAATCGCGTGCTGCTGTTCCTGGCCGGCGTCGTCCTCCTCGCGGCGGGCATCGTCGCGCTCGCGGCGGGCATCCTGGCGGGTGGGGATCCGCCGGTGTGGACGCGAGAGCCCCTGCGGGTGATCACCGACGTGTGGTCGTCGCTCGCGCGGTGGACGGTCGACGTCGCCGGGGTCGGACCGGTGTCCGTGCTGCTGCTGATCGCCGTGGGGACGGCGCTCCTGCTCACGGTGCTGCTGCTGGTCTTCCTCGGCACCCGGGGGAGAGGACGGACCAGAGAGGTCCTCGAGGTCGACGGAGTCGGCGGACGGACCGCTGTCGACAGGAGCGTGGCGGACGCCGTGCTCGCCGAGCCCTTGAGCCGCCGACCGGACGTCCTCGCGGCGCGCGCAGGCGCCTACCGCGTCCGGCGCGCACCCGCGATCGAACTCGCGGTGACGGTGCGGCCGGGAGCACCGCTCGGTGCGGTGGTCGCCGCGGCGCAGGCGGCTGTCCGCGAGTGGGATCAGCTTCTGGGATCCCGCGTTCCGATCCTGCTGCACCTCGCCGATCGAGGTTGGCGGGACTCGTTCCGCACGGCGACGCGAGTCGAGTGAAGGGTGATCCCGATGGACGAACGCGTGATCGTGCGAGAAGACTCGGCCCCGAGATCCGGTGGTCGGAGAGGAAAGGAGACGCCATGAGTGCGGAAGACAAGATCAAGGCTGCGGCGGAGAAGGTCGCCGGCAAGGCGAAGGAGACCGTCGGCAAGGTCACCGGCGACGACCGGCTCGTCGCCGAAGGCAAGTCCGAGCAGGCCAAGGGGAACGTCCGTGACGCGGCCGAGAACGTCAAGGACGTGTTCAAGAAGTGACGGCGGCGGGGAGAGGCCCGAAAGGGTCTCTCCCCGCCCCTTCCAAGGTCCGTGGGAGAGGATCCGATCCGGTGACGTTCGCGTTCCGAATCTCGTGGGGGATCCGAGTGGGGAGTGGGGTAGATGGAAGACGAACGCTTTCGCAGAGCGCTCGAGCACGCGGATGATCGCATCGTCGCCGGGCGGGCGGCGGACGGGGACGTCGAGGCGTTCGCCGTCCTCGTGCGCAGGTACACGCCCATGATGCGCGCGTACACGCAGCGGATGCTCAACTCCTCCGCGGATGTGGACGACATCGTGCAGGAGTCGTTCGTCACCGCCTGGCAGAGGTTCGGCGAGCTCGAGGACCTCTCGAAGGTCAAGAGCTGGCTGATGCGGATCGTGAGCCGCAAGGCGGTGGACCGGATCCGCGCCCTCCGCCCCGCGGTGGACATCGATTCCATCGACCGCCCCGCCCCGCTGCACACCTCCCCGTCGGCCGTCGTCGAGATGCGGGCGGGAGTGGCTGCGCTGGGGGCAGCCCTGCGCGAACTCCCGGACGCCCAGCGCGAATGCTGGGTCCTGCGGGAGATCGGCGGCTACTCCTATGAGGAGATCGCGGAAGAGCTCGACATCCCGGTCTCGACCGCGCGAGGACTGCTCGCTCGGGCCCGGAAATACATGATCGTACGGATGGAGGAGTGGCGATGACCGACGACAGGGAGGTCCCGGAGATCCGCCGGCTCGGACTGGAACCCACCGATCTGGACGGGCACACGATCGAGGAGCTCGCCGACTATCTGGATGCGGGGAGGACGCCGCGCGACCGCTCGATCGAGGAGTCGCCGGGGTGCCAGCTCGCCCTGGACGCGCTGCAGAGGCTGCACGGCCTCGGCTCGGAGCTGCTGGACGCCGAAACGGCGGCGGAACCCGAGGTCGATCCGACCTGGGTCGAGCGCGTCCTCAGCGGCATCGCGATGGACGCCAGGGCAGGACGGCGCATCCCCTTCGCGTCGGAGGAGCCGGACACGGACCTCGGGATCACCGAGGGTGCGGTGCGCGGCCTGATCCGCGCGGCCGAGGCCGCCGTGCCCGGGCTGCTGATCGGGCGCTGCCGATTCACCGGCGATGTGACGGCGGCCGGCGCTCCGATCCGCATCGAGATCGATGCGAGTGCCGTGCACGGCCAGTCGATCCCGGCGGTGGCCGACCGTCTGCGGGACGAGGTCGATCGCGCCCTGCGCACGCACACGGAGCTGAACGTGACCGCCATCGACATCGCGATCCGCGATATCCGGGAGGTGCCGACGTGGACGGAGGAGAAGCCATGACCACCACGGAGCAGGCGGTGCTCGCCGCCGAGATCGAGGGCGCGGTGCGGGCGACCGCCGGTGTCAGCGCCGTGTACCGCTCCGCCTCCGTGATCTCGCATCTGCTGCGAGCCGGTGCTGCCGCGCTGGGCGTCCGTCCGGAGGACGAGCCGCTCGTGTCGGTGGCCGAGACGGAGGTCGGCGTCGCGGTGGAGGCCTCGATCGGCGTCGAGTCGCACACCAGGTCCGGGGACACGCTTCGCGCCGTGCGCGCGGCCGTCGATGCCGTGCTCGAGAGGCAGGGCGTGCGGCGGGAGAGCCTGACGCTCACGGTTGTGCACGTCCACGCGGCGGCGCCGGAACCGGTGGTCTGACCGGCGCGGAGCGCGTGTCGTCCGTGCAGCGGACGGCACGCGCTCCGCTCGCCGGTCAGAGCGCCGCGCGCAGGCCGTCGACGAGCGGCGTGGTCGGGCGGCCGATCAGACGCGACAGGGTGCCGTCGGTGTCGGCGAGC
This sequence comes from Microbacterium algeriense, assembly GCF_008868005.1. Classification (GTDB taxonomy): domain Bacteria; phylum Actinomycetota; class Actinomycetes; order Actinomycetales; family Microbacteriaceae; genus Microbacterium; species Microbacterium algeriense. Next base: position 167,082 of record NZ_WAAO01000003.1, on the reverse strand, counting down.
GCGCCGTCGCGGATGCCCGCGTCCAAGGCGGCCACGAAGCCCGCCGTCCCCTCGTCCAGGCCGGCCTCGCGCAGGGCGGCCAGCTGCTCGTCCACGCTGAGGGCTCGATATGAGACGGGGCGTCCGGTGATCTCCGAGAACGCGGCGGCGAGGTCGCTGTAGGTCCACGCCACGTCGCCACCCAGCTCGTAGACCTGGCCGATGTGGCCGTCTTCGAGTGCCACGACCGCTGCCGCCTCGGCGAAGTCCTTGCGGCTCGCCGAGGCGACCCGCCCCTCGCCGGCACCCGCGGCGAGCACACCCGTCTCGGCCGCGCGGGCGAGGTCGGCGGCGTAGTTCTCGGTGTACCAGTTGTTGCGGAGGATCACCGCGGGGAGCCCGGCCGCGGCGATGAGCTCCTCGGTCGCCTTGTGCTCGGGAGCCAGGACGAGATCGCTGGTGGTGGCCTTGGGGGCGCTGGTGTAGATGAACTTCGCGACACCGGCGTCCTTCGCCGCCTCGATGACCGCCCTGTGCTGCGCGACGCGCTGGCCGACCTCGGAGCCGGAGACGAGCACGACGGTGTCGATGCCGTCGAGCGCGGTCGCGATCGAGGCGGGATCGGTGTAGTCGAGGTGGACGGCGCGGACACCCAGCTCCGCAGCCTTCGCGGTGTCGCGGGCGCCCGCGACGATCGACTGCGGGTCCGCACCGCGCTCCTGCAGGGCGGCGATGATCAGACGGCCGAGGTTGCCGGTCGCGCCGGTGACGAGGATGGTCATGAGGGGTCCTTTCGTAGGTGACCTCCTCGACAACCGCTCTCGCCCTGGTGACCATTCCGTCTGCGGGGTACCCACTTTGACGTAAGGTACCTACATGTCGGTGAGTTTTGCGCAGATCAAAGAGACCACGCCGTTCGCGTTCGACAAGAACTGCGGCACCCGGGTGGTGCTCGACCACATCATGAGCAAGTGGGGCGTGCTCGTGCTGTCGTGTCTCTCCGACGGCACCCGTCGCTGGGGAGAGCTGCGGCGGGAGGTCGACGGCATCAGCGAGAAGATGCTGGCCTCGACGCTGCGCACCCTCGCCGACGATGGGCTGGTGCACCGGGAATCCCTGCCGACCGTGCCCCCGCACGTGGAGTACAGCCTGACGCCGCTGGGTCGCGATCTGATGGAGCGCATGCTGCCGTTGATGCAGTGGGTCGCCGATCACGCCGACGGGATGCTCGAGCGGTCCTGAAAGTACGGATTCCTTTGCGAACTCGCGCAAGGACCTACGCAATTCGTCGCAGAAAGAAAGTCTTGACGCGATAACGGTGGCACCCCTACTGTCTGAGACATGGCTACGACGCCCATTCACCTTGAACGACCCGACGGCAAGGGACTGGCGGCAGGAACCCTCGGTCTGTGGGGATCCACCGTCATCGGTCTCGCTTCGACCGCTCCGGTCTATTCGCTCGTCGCGACGCTCGGCTTCGTGGTGCTGGCCGTGGGTGCGCAGGCGCCCATCGCCTTCATCATCGCTTTCGTCCCGATGCTCCTGATCGCGTTCGCGTATCGCGAGCTCAACAACGCCGTCCCCGACTGCGGCACCACCTTCACGTGGGGCACCAAGGCGTTCGGGCCCTGGGTCGGCTGGATGGGCGGGTGGGGCGTTGCCGTCGCGGGGATGGTCGTCCTCGCGAACCTCGCCCAGATCGCGTCCGTCTACTTCTGGTCGCTGATCGGCCAGGACCTGGAGAACAACGACTGGCGCGTCGTCGTGGTCGCCGTGATCTTCATCGCTGCCATGACCTGGGTCAGCTGGCGAGGCGTCGAGATCGGCGAACGCATCCAGAACGTCCTGCTCGCGATCCAGTACCTCGCGCTGGCGATCTTCATCGTCGCGGCGCTGTGGCAGTTCTTCGCCGGCACGGCCCCCGGCGCCACCGCGTTCGACTGGGAGTGGATGAACCCGTTCGCTTTCACGGACTGGTCCGGCTTCACGGAGGCGATCCTCCTCGCCCTCTTCATCTACTGGGGCTGGGACACCTGCCTCGCGCTGAACGAGGAGACCAAGGACCCCAAGCGGATCCCTGGACGCGCTGCGCTGCTGACCACGGTCATCCTGCTGGTCACCTACGTCGCCGTGACGATCGCCGCGATGATGTACGCCGGGCTGGGCGAGGACGGCACGGGGCTGGGCAACGAGGCCAACGCCGACGACTTCTTCCTCGCGATCAAGGACGGCCTGCTCGGCCCGTTCGGCTGGGTGCTCGTGGTCTCCGTCATCATCTCCGCGATCTCGTCGACCCAGACGACCATCCTGCCCACGGCCCGGGGAACCCTGGCGATGGGCGTCTACCGGGCGCTCCCGGCGAAGTTCAAGGATGTGCACCCGGTCTACAAGACGCCGTCGTTCTCCACGATCGTGATGGGCGTGGTCGCCTCCGCGTACTACGTCGGCATGACCCTGATCAGCGACAACATCCTGCAGGACTCGATCCTGTCCCTCGGTCTCGCGATCGCCTTCTACTACGCCATCACCGGTTTCGCGTGCGTCTGGTACTTCCGCAGGGACCTCACGTCCTCGGCGCGCGACTTCTTCTTCAAGGGGCTGTTCCCGCTGCTGGGCGGAATCATGCTCACGGGAGCCTTCATCCAGTCCGCGATCGACATGTGGGATGTGGACTACGGCTACACGGTGCTGTTCGGCATCGGCGGCACGTTCGTGATCGGCGTCGGCTCGCTGGCGTTCGGTCTCGTGCTGATGTTCCTCTGGTACCTCTTCCCGCGGTCGAAGCGGTTCTTCCGCGGCGAGAGCCTGAACCGCGACACCGAGGTGATGGTGCCGGACGAGCCCGCCGTGACGATCCGCTCGATCGACGGCGGGATCTGACCCGACCGGACGGCAGAGGGCGTTGTCCTAGGCTTGCTTCGTGCGCATCCGGCTCGACATCGCCTACGACGGCACCCACTTCCGCGGGTGGGCGAAGCAGCCGACGCCCCGCACGGTCCAGGGGACCCTCGAGGCTGCGCTGGCTCGCATCGTCGGCTCCGACGTGCAGTTCGTGGTGGCCGGTCGCACGGACGCCGGCGTGCATGCCAGCGGCCAGGTGGCGCACGTCGACCTCGACGAGAGGCAGTGGTCGCGGATCGAGGCCAGGCACGGACGCGCCCCACAGGACCCGGCCGGCACCATCGCCGGACGCCTGCGCGGCGTGCTCGGCGCGTACTCCGATGTGACCGTCTTCCGCTCGTCGATCGCCCCCGACGGATTCGACGCCCGGTTCTCGGCGGTGTGGCGGCGATATCGCTACCGCCTGGCCGACGAGCAGTCCGGCTACGACCCGCTGCGCCGGCTCGACACGACCAGCATCCGCGGACGCCTGGACGATGCGGCGATGGACGCCGCCGCCCGCACGCTCATCGGTCTGCATGACTTCGCCGCCTACTGCAAGCCGCGCCCGGAGGCGACGACGATCCGCACGCTGCTCGACTACCGCTGGGCACGCGATGCCGACGGGGTGCTCGTCGCCGAGGTCAAGGCCGACGCCTTCTGTCACAGCATGGTGCGCGCGCTCGTCGGCGCCTGTGCGGCCGTCGGCGAGGGGCGCCTCGACGTCGACGACCTCGCCGTGCTGCGGGACGCCCTGACGCGGACGAGCGAGTTCAAGGTGCTGCCGGCGCGGGGCCTGACCCTCACCGAGGTCGGCTATCCGACTGACGATCTGCTGTCGGCACGAGCCGAGCAGACCCGAGCCCGGCGCGACGCCGCCGCGGGCGACTGAGCCTGCGGCGCGCGCGCCGATACGGAGCCCTGCCACAGCCGAGGCGAGTAGCGTGGGCACGGTCATGAAGGTCATCTCCTACAACCTCCAGAAGCACCGCGCGGCAAGTGAGCTCGCGGCCCTCGTCGGCGAGCATGATCCGGACATCCTCTGCCTGCAGGAGTGCGACGTCCCGGCGCTGCCCCCGGAGATCGGCGACCTGGTGCTCGCGGATGCGACCCAGGGCAACCGTCTGGGACTGGCGCTGTTCTATCGGGCGAGCACCTTCCATCTCCAGGCCATCCGCACACTGGGGCTGAAGAAGTCGCTGCATGACCGCATCGCGAAGCCGGCGCACGAGCGCGTGCTGGGGGCGAGGCTCCGCGACATCGATGACGGTCAGGACTTCATCGTCGCGTCCTTCCACGCCGCCCCGCTCACGGCCCTGAACTCGCTGCGCCGCCACCAGATCCGCGCCGCTCTCACGGAGCTCGCAACGCTCGGCGACGGGCTGCCGCAGCTCATGGTCGGCGACTACAACTACCCGGTGTTCAAGGAGAGTCTCGGGCAGGCGGTGCGCGACCACGGTTACGCGCTGTCCCTCAGCGACGACCACACGTACACGCGGTACCGGGTGTTCCGCGGCCACTACGACTTCGCGACCTCCTCCGGCTTCGAGATCGAGCGCATCACGACCCTTCCGCAGGGACTGAGCGACCACCGCCCGATCCTCGTGACGGTCAAGCCCGACTGACCCCGTTCGGCGGTGGGTTTGGGCATACGGCCCGCGTGGCGTATGATTTCCCTTTGGTGCCTTTCCCCGTCCGCGGAGAAGGGGCATCGTCCGAACGTGAGCCCTCCACTGGCGTGTTCCCATCTCGACAGGCTCGATGAGCCAGAGATGACGAACCACCCCGGAGTGGGATTCACGAACCTCTCCGTTCGACACAAGAAAGCAGCACTATCGTGACGCGCACTTACACCCCCAAGGCTGGCGAAGTCCAGCGCGATTGGGTCGTCATCGACGCCACCGACGTCGTTCTCGGCCGTCTGGCTTCGCACGCCGCTACGCTCCTGCGTGGCAAGCACAAGCCGACCTTCGCCAACCACATCGACTCGGGTGACTTCGTCATCATCGTGAACGCCGACAAGGTCGCGCTCACCGGTCAGAAGCTCCAGAAGAAGCTGGCCTACCGCCACTCCGGTTACCCGGGCGGCCTGAAGTCGGTCACCTACGCCGAGCTTCTCGAGAAGAACCCGGTCCGCGCTGTCGAGAAGGCCATCCGTGGCATGCTCCCCAAGAACAGCCTCGGCCGCCAGCAGCTGTCCAAGCTCAAGGTGTACGTCGGTGGAGAGCACCCGCACGCCGCGCAGCAGCCCCAGCCGTACACCCTCGACCAGGTCGCCCAGTAAGCGCCGTAAAGACTAAGGACATACTCGTGGCTGACATCCAGGACACCACCGAAACCCCCCAGAGCTTCTCGACCTCGACTCCGGAGACCGAAACGGTCGAGGCGGCTCCCCGCCCCGTGCTGAGCGTCCCCGGTGCCGCTGTGGGACGTCGCAAGCAGGCCATCGCCCGCGTGCGCCTCATCCCCGGCTCGGGCACCATCACGGTCAACGGCCGTACGCTCGAGGACTACTTCCCGAACAAGCTGCACCAGCAGCTGATCAACGACCCGTTCACGGCGCTGAACCTCGCCGGCGCGTACGACGTCATCGCCCGCATCTCGGGCGGCGGCGACTCCGGCCAGGCCGGTGCGCTGCGTCTCGGCATCGCTCGTGCGCTGAACGAGATCGACGCGGAGAACAACCGTTCGACCCTCAAGAAGGCCGGCTTCCTCTCCCGTGACGCTCGCGTCAAGGAGCGCAAGAAGGCCGGACTCAAGAAGGCACGTAAGGCGCCTCAGTACTCGAAGCGTTAAGGTCCACTGCTCCGATGCCGATCTTTGGCACGGACGGCGTGCGAGGACTCGCCAATGGCATCCTCACCGCCGACCTGGCGCTCACCCTGGCCCAGGCGACAGCTGTCGTCCTGGGCCAGGGCCGTACTGCGGAGGCTCGCAAGGCCGAAGGCAAGCGACTCACCGCAGTTGTCGCCCGCGACCCCCGGGTCTCGGGACACTTCCTCACCGCTGCCGTCGCCGCGGGACTCGCGTCCTCGGGTGTCGACGTGCTCGAGGCCGGTGTCATCCCGACGCCCGCGCTCGCATTCCTCGTCGCCGACCGCGACGCCGACTTCGGCGTGATGATCTCCGCGTCGCATAACGCGGCGCCCGACAACGGCATCAAGATCTTCGCCCGCGGAGGCCGCAAGCTGCCCGATGTGGTCGAGCAGCGCATCGAAGAGGCCATGAACGGGGAGATGCTGCGCCCCACCGGCGCCGGGGTCGGCCGCATCGACCGCTTCTCCGACGCGGAGGACCGCTACGTCGTCCACCTGCTCGGCTCGCTGCCGAACCGTCTCGAGGGCATCCACGTGGTGCTCGACTGCGCGCACGGTGCCGCATCCGGTGTCTCGCCCGAGACGTTCCGCGACGCCGGGGCCGAGGTCACCGTGATCGGTGCCGACCCCGACGGCTGGAACATCAACGACGGCGTCGGCTCGACCCACCTCGACAACCTCGCCGAAGCCGTCGTCCGCCTGGGCGCAGACATCGGCATCGCCCATGACGGCGACGCCGACCGCTGCCTCGCGGTGGACGCGCAGGGCAACGTCATCGACGGCGATCAGATCATGGCGATCCTCGCGGTGTCGATGAAGGAGCGCGGTCGCCTCACGGACGACACCCTCGTCGCGACCGTGATGAGCAACCTCGGCCTGCACGTCGCGATGCGCGAGCACGGCATCACCGTCCGGCAGACCGCCGTGGGCGACCGCTACGTGCTCGAGGACATGAACGAGGGCGGCTACGCGCTGGGCGGTGAGCAGTCCGGCCACGTGATCATGAGCGAATACGCGACCACGGGCGACGGCATCCTCACCGGTCTGCACCTGGTGGCCGAGATGGCACGGCAGAACAAGTCGATCGCCGAACTGGCCTCGATCATGACCGTCTATCCGCAGGTCCTCATCAACGTGCGCGACGTCGACAAGGACCGCGTCTCGGACGACGAGGTCGTCCAGCAGGCCGTGCGCGACATCGAGACCGAGCTCGGCGACACCGGGCGCGTCCTCCTGCGCAAGTCCGGGACGGAACCGCTGGTGCGCGTCATGGTGGAAGCCGCCGACGCGGAGTCGGTGCACGCCTACGCGGGACGCCTCGCCGAGGTCGTCCAGGAGCGGCTCTCGCTCTGACCGCAGCGCTTTCGCAGACGGCCGGCCGCTGACCTCAGCGGCCGGCCGTCTCGCGTGCGGCGTGCTGACCGGTGTCCCGCTGCGTGCGCAGCGCCCGCGGCGTCGTGCCGTAGTCCTCGTCGAGTGCGCGGCGGAGACTCATCGGCGAGTGGAAACCCGCACGCTGCGAGATCTGCTCGATGCTCAGCTGGTCGTGAGCGCTGTCGAGCAGCAGCGAGCGGGCGAGCCGCGCCCGCTGATGGCGGATCTCTCCGGCGACGCTGTTCTCCACCTCGGCGAACACGAGCTGCAGCTGCCGCAGAGAGCACTGCACCTCACGAGCGACCACCGCCGGCGTGAGCCCCGGATCGCCGCACTGCTGGGCGATGACCGCGACCGCCCTGTCGCGCAGCGTGGCCCGCGGAGAGCGCTGAGAGGACTCGGCGCCGACCCTGTCGAGGAGGATGGCGCCGCTCATCTCCACGATCAGATGCTCGATCGCGTACCGCTCGATCGCCGTCGCCTCCTCGTCGGTGGCGAGGATCTGCTCGATGAACGCCTGCATGGCCAGGTCGAGCGGTCGTCGCTCGCCCAGACTCCTCGCGTCGTCCGGCACCCCCGTCACGAACGCGCCGAGAGCCGGCCGCCGGACGTACGCCGCGGTGATGTGCCACGGCCCCTCGCACCGCACGTGATGGGTGACGCCGGGCGGCGCGACCACGAGCCCGCTCTCCACCGGCATCCAGGGTCCGTCCGAGGGCTTCATCGACAGTTCGGCGGTGTCGACGAACGCGAAGACGGAGTGATCGGGGTGGGCGCTGGCGGTGTCGATGGCGAACTCGGTGGAACGGCCCTGCATCGACAGCAGGATCACCGGACCGGGCGTGCGCTCCGTCGCCCGCAGCGGTGCCCGGTCGTCGATCGTGCGGACACCGTGCGAGATCAACTCCTCCGCGCCGATCCGCCGTACCTCGCCTGGACTCACAGCACCCCCCGACGCCGATGACCGTGGGACGGCGCCGACCGTGAGGCCGGTGCTCGCCGAGCTCGTGCCTCCCCGCCGCCGACCGCGAGGGGAGGTGCGCGCTTCGTCAGAGGATACCGAGTCCGCACCAGCGGGCAACAGGGCATCCGCGTCGGTGTCGCGCGGTTCAGCGCGCCGTGTCGCTCCAACTCAGCTGCTCGATGTACCGCAGCAGCACGCCCTCGCGCAGCGCCCACGGCGAGACCTCCAGCTCGTCGAGTCGGAGCGCGGTCATCGCGGCGTGCAGGGAGACGGCCGCGGCCACGATCTGGAACGTCCGGTCCGGAGTGATCCCGGGGAGCTCCTGCCTGGCCGTGGCGGGCAGGCGCGCCAGCCGGGGGATCCAGGAGCCGAGCGAGGCGCGGGGGAGCAGCATCCGCTCGCTTCCCGACCACCCGGGCGCGGGATAGCCCACCAGTCGAGCGAGGGATCGGATGGCCTTGGACGACCCCACGACATGGTCGGGCCGGGGGAGGGCCAGGAACTGCGGCAGCACCGGTGCGAGCGTCTGCTCCGCGTGCGCGCGCAGCCGCTCCACCCCCTCCTCGCCCGGCGGATCGTCCGGCAGGAACTGCACGGTCATGCGCCCAGCGCCCAGCGGGACCGAGGCCGCGGCGTCCGGCAGCTCCTCGGCTCCGGCCGCGATCTCCAGAGAGCCGCCGCCGATGTCCAGGAGCAGGATCTGCCCCGCCGACCAGCCGAACCAGCGGCGCACCGCCAGGAAGGTCAGCTCCGCCTCGGTCTCGCCGTCGAGGACCTGCAGCGGCTGCCCGAGAGCGGCTTCGATGCGCGCGATGACCTCGGCGCCGTTTCGCGCGTCACGGACGGCGCTCGTCGCGGTGGCCAGCAGCGCATCCACGCGCTCGCTCTCGGCCACGCGACGCGCCTGGACGACCGCAGCCTCGAGTGCGACCACGCCCTCCTCCGAGATCGCGCCGTCCGGCGTGAGGTAGCGCATCAGGCGCAGCACCGACCGGTCGCTCGTCGTCGCCAGGGGCCTCCCGCCGGGGCGGACGTCGGCTGCCAGCATGTGGACGGTGTTGGATCCGATGTCGAGAACTCCCAGGCGCACGGGAAGAGACTACTCGCGCCCGGATACGATGTATCCCGTGACCACCGCCGACCCCACGCTGCCGCTGTCGCCGTACCGCGAGATCGGGCGGGCGGAGTGGGCCAGGCTCGCGGCAGGGCTCGATCAGCCGCTGACCGAGACCGAGGTGGTCGAGCTGCGCGGCATCGGCGACCGCCTCGATCTGACCGAGGTGCGCGAGGTGTACCTCCCGCTCAGCCGCCTGCTCAGCCTCTACGCGACCGCGACCAAGCGCCTCGGCGCCGCGACCTCGGCGTTCCTGCAGGAGGACGACACCACCACGCCGTTCGTGGTCGGCGTCGCCGGCTCCGTGGCTGTGGGCAAGTCGACCATCGCCCGCCTGCTGCGCGAGCTCATGAGCCGCTGGCCCGGGACGCCCCGGGTCGAGCTCGTCACCACCGACGGCTTCCTCTACCCCAATGCCGAGCTCGAGCGTCGCGGGATCATGGACCGCAAGGGCTTCCCCGAGTCGTACGACCGGCGCGCGCTGATCGAGTTCCTCACCGAGGTCAAGAGCGGCGCGACCGAGGTGCGTGCGCCGTTCTACTCCCACATGCGCTATGACATCGTCCCCGATGCGAACGTCGTCGTGCGTCGCCCCGACGTCGTGATCGTCGAGGGGCTGAACGTCCTGCAGCCGCCGCCCGCGCCGAACGACGTCGCCGTGAGCGACCTGTTCGACTTCTCGATCTTCGTGGATGCCGAGACCGCCCACATCGAGAAGTGGTACGTCGACCGATTCCTCGCTCTCCGCCAGGCGGCCTTCAGCAACCCGTCGTCGTACTTCAATGTGTTCGCCCACCTGACGGATGAGGAGGCGATCACCACGGCCCTCGGGTACTGGAACGAGATCAACATGCCCAACCTCGTCGAGAACGTGATGCCGACACGGCATCGTGCACGGCTCGTCCTGCGCAAGGGGCCGGACCACGACGTCGAGAGCGTGCTGCTCCGCAAGCTCTGACCGTCCGGCCGGGGTGAATGTACGGACGACTCGCAAAAATCCCGTCTTACTCTTGTTCCCATGTGTGGAATCGTCGGATACGTGGGCCCGCGCCCCAGCCAGGACATCCTTCTCGCGGGGCTCGCCCGCCTCGAATACCGCGGATACGACTCCGCGGGCGTCGCGGTCATCGACGGCGACGGCTCGCTCGGCATGCGGAAGAAAGCCGGAAAGCTCGCCGTGCTGCGCGACTCCCTCGCCGACGCCCCCCTCCCCGACGGCTCCACCGGCATCGGCCACACCCGCTGGGCGACCCACGGCGGCCCCACCGACGTCAACGCGCACCCGCACCTCGCCGACGACGACAAGCTCGCCCTCATCCACAACGGCATCATCGAGAACTTCTCGGCGCTGCGCGAGGAGCTGCTCGCCGACGGCGTCGTGTTCCGCAGCGAGACCGACACCGAGGTCGCCGCGGCCCTGCTCGGTCGCGAGTACGCCGGCAACGGAGGCGACCTCGAGCTCGCGTTCCGCTCGGTCGTGAACCGCCTCGAGGGGGCATTCACCCTGCTCGCCATGCACCAGGACCACCCAGGACTCGTCGTCGGCGCGCGCCGCAACTCCCCGCTCGTGATCGGCCTCGGCGAAGGGGAGAACTTCCTCGGCTCCGACGTCGCCGCCTTCATCGAGCACACCCGCAAGGCGCTCGCGATCGGTCAGGACCAGATCGTCTCGATCACTCCCGACGCGGTCACGGTCGTCGACTTCGCCGGCACGCCGGTCCAGCCCGAGCCGTTCGACGTGTCCTGGGATGCCGCCGCCGCAGAGAAGGGCGGCTGGTCGAGCTTCATGGCCAAGGAGGTCGCCGAGCAGCCCGAGGCCGTCGCCAACACGATCCGCGGACGCATCCAGGACGGCCAGGTGGTCATCCCCGAGCTGGACGGCCTCGATGAGCTGTTCCTCGGCATCAACCGCGTGATCATCACCGCGTGCGGCACCGCGTCGTATGCAGCCCTGGTCGGCAAGTACGCCATCGAGCAGTGGGCGCGTGTCGCGGTGGATGTCGAGCTCGCGCACGAGTTCCGCTACCGCGACCCGGTGATCGGCGCCGACACCCTCGTCGTGTCGATCAGCCAGTCCGGCGAGACCATGGACACGCTCATGGCCGTGAAGTACGCCAGGGAGCGCGGCGCGCGCACCCTCTCGATCTGCAACACCCAGGGCGCGACCATCCCGCGCGAATCGGACGCCGTGGTCTACACGCACGCCGGACCCGAGGTCGCCGTCGCATCGACGAAGGCCTTCTCGGCGCAGATCACCGCGCTGCTGCTGCTCGGCCTCCACATGGGCCGTGTGCGCGGTGCCGTCGCCGATGCGTCGGTCGACGTGGCCGAACTCGCCGCGCTCCCGGAGAAGATCGCGTCGGTGCTCGAGGGTGAGCAAGAGCACGTGACGCAGCTCGCCGGATGGATGGCGGACACCCGGTCCGTGCTGTTCCTCGGCCGTCACGTCGGCTACCCGATCGCGCTCGAGGGTGCGCTCAAGCTCAAGGAGATCTCCTACATCCACGCCGAGGGCTTCGCCGCGGGCGAGCTCAAGCACGGACCGATCGCCCTGATCGAGCCGGGCCAGCCGGTGTTCGTGCTGGTCCCGTCGCCGCGCCACTCCGCACTGGTGCACTCCAAGGTCGTCTCCAACATCCAGGAGATCCGCGCACGCGGTGCCCGCGTGATCGTGATCGCCGAGGTCGGAGACGCCGCCGTGCTGCCGTTCGCCGACGAGGTCATCCACATCCCGCTCGCCGGCGCGATGTTCGAGCCGCTGCTCGCGGTCGTGCCGCTGCAGATCTTCGCGATGGCGCTCGCCACGGCGAAGGGCCTCGACGTCGATCAGCCGCGCAACCTCGCGAAGTCCGTCACGGTCGAGTAACCGCGCTCCGTGCGCGCTCCCCGCGGACGAAGGACGGGCGCGCGCGGGCGGGGGCACGGGCGGGGGAGAAGGGGCCGCGGGTAGGCTGGGCGGGTGATCATCGGCACCGGCATCGACCTCGTGGACATCCCGCGGTTCGAGCGCACGATGGCCAGGACTCCTCGCCTGCGCGAGCGGCTCTTCGCCCCGGCGGAACGCGAGCTGCGTCTTCCCTCGCTCGCGGCACGCTACGCCGCCAAGGAAGCGCTGATCAAGGCGCTGGGCGGCTCCGACGGAGTGCACTGGATCGAGATCGAGATCGCCTCCGAAGCCTCGGGTCGACCGCACTTCGTGCTGTCCGGATCGACGGCCGCGGTCGTCGAAGAGCGCGGGATCCGCACGCTGCACCTGACCCTCACCCACGATGCCGGCCTGGCCGCTGCGTTCGTCGTCGCCGAAGGAGACCCCCTGTGACCGTCCCGTTCCGCGAGGCGACCATCGACCTCGATGCCATCGCCGACAACGTGCGCCACTTCCGTCGGCTCACCGGCGTCGAGGTCATCGCCGTCGTGAAGGCGAACGCCTACGGTCACGGCGCGGCGGCCGCCGCGGTGGCGGCGCTCTCCGGCGGTGCGACGCGACTCGGGGTGGCCGAGATCCCCGAGGCGCTGGAACTGCGCCGCCAGGGCGTGCACGCGCCCATCATGGCCTGGCTGCATGCGCCGGGGGAACGGTTCGAACAGGCGGCAGCGCAGGACATCGAGGTCGGGATCTCCTCCTTCGACCAGCTCGCGGCGGCTGCGGCGGCGGCCTCCGTCGCCCGTCCCGTCGCCGTGCACCTCAAATTCGAGACCGGGCTCTCGCGGAACGGCCTCGCTCCGGAGGACTGGGGTCGTGTGCTGGCCGAGGCCGCGCGACTCGAGCGCATCGGACGTCTCCGCGTCGTCGGCCTGTTCAGCCACCTCTCGAACACCTCCGCCGAGGACGACCGCGCGGCACTGGCGAAGTTCGACGAAGCGGTGGCGACCGCCGCCACGTTCGGAATCCGTCCGGAGATCCGCCACATCGCGGCCACGGCGGCCGCGATCGACCTGCCGGAGATGCGCCTCGACGCCGTCCGGATCGGCATCGGCCTCTACGGACTGTCGCCGTTCGAAGACCGCACCTCGTCCGACCTGGGCCTGCGACCGGCGATGACGCTCCGCGGTGCCGTCGCGGCCGTCCGGAGGGTGCCCGCGGGGACGGGCGTCTCCTACGGCTACGACCACCGCACGGAGCGCGACACGACGCTGGCGCTGGTTCCCCTCGGGTACGCAGACGGGATCCCCCGGAACGCCTCCGGGCGGCTCCCCGTGTCGATCGGCGGGCGGCGGTATGCGAACGTCGGGCGGATCGCGATGGACCAGTTCGTCGTCGACGTCGGCGACGCCCCCGTCTCCATCGGCGACGAGGTGGTGCTGTTCGGGGATCCGACGCTGGGAGTGCCCTCGGCCGCGGACTGGGCGACTGCCGCCGGCACCATCGACTACGAGATCGTCACGCGCATCGGACCGCGCGTGCCGCGGCGGACGTCATGAGCGTCGACCCGGCATTCCTCGGTCGCCGGGAGGTCGCGACCGCGGAGGCGATGGAGCAGCTCGGCTTCCGGATCGGCGAGCAGCTGGAGCCCGGAGACCTGCTCATCCTCACCGGACCCCTCGGCGCGGGGAAGACGACCTTCACCCGGGGCCTCGCGGAAGGACTCGGAGTGCGCGGACCCGTGCAGAGCCCGACGTTCGTGATCGCCCGCACCCACCCGTCCCTGGTCGGCCGCGCGCCGCTGGTGCACGTCGACGCGTACCGGCTCGGCTCCGCGGCGGAGCTGGACGACCTCGACCTCGACCTCGAGCGGTCGGTCGTCGTGATCGAATGGGGGCGCGGCATGGCGGAGGAGCTGGCGGACTCGTGGTGGGACATCGAGCTCGAACGCCCGGTCGGAGTCACGGACGACGACCCGTCTGAACTCGACGCGGACGCCCCCCGGATCGTGACGATCGCGAACGAGCGGATCTCGTGAGCGCCCCCGACCCCCGCCCCCTGGTCGCGGTGATCATCGAGGACGACGCCGGCGTGCGTTCGTTGCTGGAGGAGGTGTTCCTCGCGGCGGGGTTCGAGGTGCACCTCGCCGGCTCCGGCCCGGAGGGGCTTGCGGCGATCACGGCCCACCGCCCGATCATCACGACACTCGACATCAACCTTCCCGGCATCGACGGCTTCGAGGTCGCCCGGCGCATCCGCCGGATCAGCGACACGTTCGTCATCATGCTCTCCGCCCTCGCCGAGGAATCGGATGTGGTCCTCGGTCTCACCTCCGGGGCGGACGAGTACCTCGTCAAGCCGTTCCGCCCGCGGGAGCTGCGAGCCCGCATCGAGGCGCTGCTGCGGCGTCCGCGTCTCCCGGACGCCCGGACCTCCGCGACGGCACGCCCCGCCGCAGAGGTGGAGGCGCCGACGGCGACGGACGGGGCGACCGTGCTGACCTGGCGGGGCAGAGTCCATCGGGACCTCAGTCTCGACCTCGACACGCGCCTGGTGCTGGTCGCGCAGAAGCGGGTCGACCTCACACCCACCGAGTTCGACCTGCTCGCGGCCCTCCTCGAGGCGAAGCAGAGGGTGTGCAGCAAAGCGGAGCTGGCGCGCGGTCTCCGCGGTTCGCCGGCCGGCGCGAACGACTACGTGAGCGAACCGGACAAGCGCGCGATCGAGACGCACATCGCCAATCTGCGCCGCAAGCTCGGAGACCGGTCGGCGCAGCCGCGCTACATCGAGACCGTCCGTGGCGTCGGCTACCGTCTCACGCCGACCGCAGACGAACCGAGCTGACCGGGGCGGGACCGCGGCTCCCCAGCCGCGGCCCCGGTTGCCTGCGAATCCCCACTCGCGGCCCCAGCTTCTGCGAATATCCCCAGTCGCAGTGTCGGCCCCACTCAGAATGCTATGGCGGCGAAGGCCCCCGAAGAGCGCGCGGGCCCGATCTTTGAGTAATCTTGCGGGAATGCTGAGGATCGACCGGAGGGCGGGCGACACATGATCCGCACCGTGTCGATCTGGCGCTGGCAGTTGGTGTTCACGGGCAGCATCGTCGCGATCGTCGTCATGATCACGGCGTTCAAGCCGCAGACCTTCGCCAACCCGCTCGTGGTGGCCGGCATCGCCCTCATCATGGTCACCACGCTGGGCACGCTGGCGGTGCCGTGGCACCGGCTTCCGCGGACCGCTGCGGCCGCGATCCCCCTGCTCGATGCGCTGGCGGTGGGCTTCACCACCAATGCGCCGGATCTTCGTCTCGGCTTCCTCTGGGTGTTCCCCGTCGTGTGGCTGGCGACGTACTTCACCCTGCCCTGGGTGCTCGGCGGGATCGTGTTCATCAGCGGAACGCTCGTCGTGTTCGCGGATCAGAACGGCACACCGGCGGACGTGCTGCTGCGCCTGCTCACCCTGGTGATCACCCTGGGTTTCCTCGGTGTGACCGTGCGGATCGGCGCTCAGCGCTCCCGAGCCGCCCGACGGCTCCTGCAGCGTCGTTCGGAGCAGGTGAACCGCGCCGCGGAACGGGCCGAGACGAACCAGCACCGCGTCACGCAGGTCGTCGACGCCCTCGGGGTGGCGCTGGTCGTGGTCACGGCGGAGGGGCGCATCCTCCAGATGAACGACGCCTACCGCGCTCTGTACGGTCGTGATCGCTTCGGAGCGGCGCTGCCCTCGGCCGCCGTCGAGTACGACGCCAGGAAGGGGACGGCGGTGCCGCTGGAGCAGACGACGCTGTCGCGTGCCGCTCGCGGCGAGAGCCTGCAGTCGGAGCGGGTGTGGCTGTTCGACGGCGAGGGGCGCTGGCGTGCCCTGGAGGTCAGCACGCAGCCTATGGCCAGCGCGCGCGAGGGCGACCGCATCACCCTGGTCGTGATCGATGACGTCACCGCCCTTCTCGAAGCCGAGGAGGAGCGGCGCGCCCTCACCGCGGTCGTCTCCCACGAGCTGCGCAACCCGCTGACGGCGATCATCGGTCACGTGGACCTGCTCCGCGAGCGCGACGACCTGCCGGGGCGGGTGCCGGCGCAGCTCGAGATCATCGCCAACGCGGGGGACCGCATGCAGGACCTCGTCACCAGCATCCTCGACCAGAACGGCGGCGCGGCGCAGGAGCCGTTCGAGCCGGTCGATCTGCGCGAGGTCGTGGAGGCGTCGGCGGCGTCGTACGCCCCGCTCATCTCCGGGAACCGACAGGAGCTCACGGTCGAGGGGGCGGACGGTCTGGTCATCTACGGTGACGCGTTCCGTCTGCGGCAGGTGCTCGACAACCTGCTCAGCAACGCCGTCAAGTACACCCCCGCGGGAGGGCGCATCGAGGTCAGTCTCGGCGCGGCAGCCGACGGGCAGGCCGAGCTCGCGATCTCCGACAACGGGGCGGGAATGGGGCCGGACGACCTGTCGCGCGTGTTCGAGCCGTACTTCCGCACGGAGAGCGCGGTGCGGGCCGGCATCGGAGGCACCGGGCTCGGAATGGGCATCGCCCGAGAGATCGTCGTCGCGCACGAGGGCATCATCGATGTCGCCAGCGAGCTCGGCGTCGGCACCCGCGTGACGCTGCGGTTCCCCCAGCGCCGAGTCAAGGAGGTCCAGGCATGACGCCGCTCGTGCCCGTCAGCGTCGACATCACCACGAGCATGGTGGCGGTGGTCACCGTGCTCACCGCCCTCGTCGTCGGACTCGGCACCCTGGCGAGGCCGAGCAGGGCCACCGTGATCTGGGGCGCCGCCTTCGGACTCGGCGTGCTGGGGGCCTACCTGTGGCTGGCCGGCCAGCAGACGCAGGAGCAGATGCTGCGGTCGATCGCGTCGGCGCTCATGCTCTGCTTCGAGCCTCTGGTCTGGGTGGGGCTGCGCCTGCACTTCGGTCGCCGGGCGTCCTGGTGGCCGGTCGTCGCGTTCCTGGTGGCCGTGCCCGCGCTCCTGGCGGCCACGTCGGACACCCGCTGGTATCTGCCGTCCTTCCACCTCGCCTTCCTCGCCAGCTCCGCGTTCGCCGGCCTCGTCGCGTACGAGCTGCTGCGCGACCGGCCCACCGTCCGCGACATCGTGCTGCCGCTGGCGCTCGCCTCCTCGGGCTTCGTGGTGGTGGCGATCGTGAGCGCCGCGTCCGCGCTCGTCTCCGGTCGGATCGGGTCCGACGAACAGCTCAGCGCCCTCCGGGGCATGAACGCGGTCGGGACGCTCGTGGTGAGCACGTGCGCGGCGTTCACGCTCGTGCTGCTGGTGCGGACGGAGGCGCGAGCGGCCGGCCCGGCTCACGACGACGCGGCTGAACGGGCTCGTCGACGGCTCCGCAAGGCCGAGGCGCAGCACGATCAGGCGTGGTCCGTGCTGGACATCCGGCTCGACGACCCCGTCGACCTCCGGGAGGCGTCCACCGGGGCGGCGTTCGCGCGCCTCGTCGACCGGTTCCACGACGACATCGAGGAGGCGCTTCCGGCATCGGCGGATGCGGAGCGGGTCGAGGACGGTCGTGCGATCGTCCTGCTCCGCGGCGGTGACGAGTCGGTGCGGCACCACCTGCGCGCGATCCTCGGTCGGATCGCCGTGATGGAGCGGGATGAGACGATCACCGGGATCCGATCGTCCGCGAGCATCGGGTGGGCCACCGCATCGGTCGTCGGCTACGACTACGACGCGCTCGTCGCGGCCGCCGCGCAGGCGTGCGCCCGTGCACGTGCAGCCGGCGGCGACCAGTGGAAGCGCGCCACGTCGATGGACCTGTCCGGGGTCTGACGGCGTCTCTGACGGCGCGGGGTCAGGACGTGCGGGACTCCCGGCCGCGGGCGAGCGCTGCAGCGATGGCGCTCTCCGCGCCGGCATCGGTCTCGGCGGCGGCGGAGACGTTCTCGGCGACGACGGCCTCGACGATCTCCGTGCGCTGGATGCGCGTCTCTCGGGGTGCTTTGACGCCGATCCGCACGCTGTCGCCCTTGATCTCGAGCAGCGTGACCTCGATGTCGCCGTCGATGCGCACGCTCTCACCGATTCGCCTCGTCAACACCAGCATTCGTTCAGCCTAGTGCCGCAGGGACCGCGCCGACCGCGGTCGACGGTGCGTCGCGGACGACGCCGACGGTCTCGATCGTGAGTGCGGCGGCGGTCGCCTCGGTGTAGGAGAGCACCGGCAGGCCGTCGGTCTGCGCCGAGACCAGACGTCGAACCGCCGGGCGCAGCGAAGGCGCACACACCAGCACCGGCTCCCCGCCGTCCCGCACCGCGGAGACCGCCTGCTTGACGGACTCCACGACCGCTTCCATGCGCTGCGGGTCGAAGACGATCTGCGTGCCGTCGTCTCCGGGGCGCAGGCTCTCGAGCATCGCCTGCTCCAGCAGCGGATTGATCATGACCACGCGCAGCGTCCCGCCGTCGGCGAATCGCGCGGCGATCGCCGGCCCGAGTGCGGCCCTGGCCGCCTCGATCAGTCCCTCGGGGTCCGTGGAGGTCCTGGCGCGCAGGGCCAGCGCCTCGTAGATCCGGCTCAGGTCGTTGATCGGGACGCGCTCGGCGAGCAGGCCCTGCAGCACGCGCTGGATCTCGGCGAGCGACAGCAGGGCAGGAGTGAGCTCCTCGACCGCCGCCGGAGAGGCCTGCTTGAGCGCATCCGTGAGCTGGCGCACATCCTCGCGGCTGAGCAGGCGGGCGGCGTGGGCGTGGATCACGCTGCTCAGATGCGTGATGATCACGCTGGCCCGATCGATCACCGTGGCTCCGGCGAACTCCGCGCTGTGGCGCATCTCCATCGGGATCCACTTGCCCTCGAGGCCGAACACGGGATCGAGCGTGGCGGTGCCGGGAAGCGCGTCCAGCCCCTGCCCGAGCGCGAGCACCGACCCCACGGGCGCCGTGCCCCTGCCGGTCTCCACGCCGGCGATGCGGATGACGTACGCGGACTGGGCGAGCTCGATGCTGTCGCGGGTCCGCACGGGCGGGGTGATCAGACCCAGGTCCAGGGCGATCCGGCGCCGCAGCGCCTTGACCCGGGCCAGCAGGTCGTCCGGTCCGCCCGTGACGAGGTCGACGATATCGGGCGCGAGCAGGATCTCCAGCGGGTGCACGCGCATCTTCTCGATCAGCTCCTCCGGCTGATCGGCCGGCACCGGATCCGCGGTCCTCGCCGCTGTCGCCTCCTCGCGCTTCTGCGTGGCCTTGATGCGCTGGGCGATCAGGAGCAGCACCGCGCCGATGGCCACGAACGGCAGCATCGGCATGTGCGGGATCAGCGACATGACGATGGCAGCGCACCCGGCGATGATGAGCGCGTTGCGGGATTGGCCGAGCTGCGCCGAGGCTGCCGTCCCCATCTCCGCCTCGGCGGTGGAACGGGTCACGATCATGCCGGTGGACACGGCCATCAGCAGAGCGGGGATCTGCGTGACCAGCCCGTCGCCGATGGTGAGGAGGCTGTAGGTGCTGACGGCCTCGTCGATCGACATCCCGTGCTGGACGAGACCGATCGCGATGCCGCCGACGAGGTTGATGATGATGATCACGAGTCCGGCGATCGCGTCGCCCTTGACGAACTTGGAGGCGCCGTCCATCGCGCCGTAGAAGTCGGCCTCGGCGGCGACCTCCGCGCGCCGCTCGCGGGCCTCCGCATCGGTGATGAGTCCGGCGTTGAGGTCGGCGTCGATCGCCATCTGCTTGCCCGGCATGGCGTCGAGGGTGAACCGGGCGCCCACCTCGGCGACGCGCTCCGCACCCTTCGTCACGACCACGAACTGGATCACGACGAGGATCAGGAAGACGACGGCGCCGATGATGAGGGATCCGCCCACCGCGATCGCGCCGAACGCCTCGATGACCTGCCCGGCATACGCCTCCCCGAGCACGAGGCGGGTGGAGGCGACGTTGAGGCCGAGTCGGAACAGCGTGGCCACCAGCAGCAGCGAGGGGAACACCGAGAAGTCCAGCGGCTTCTTCACGAACATCGACGTGAGCAGGATCACCAGCGCGAACATGATGTTCAGGATGATGAGGATGTCGAGCAGGAACGGCGGCACCGGGACGACGAGCAGCATGATGATGCCGACGACCCCGATGGGCACCATGAGCTTGACGAACAGCTGTCTCATGCGGTCCTCCGGTAGGGAAGGGAGTGGATGCCGCGCGCGGCGCCGCGCCGACGCAGCGCGTCGACGAACACCAGCACCCGCGCGACGGCGTTGTACAGGTCTTCGGGGATCTCCTGCCCCAGCTCGCACGCGGCGTGCAGGGCGCGGGCGAGGGTGATCTCGCGCACCATCGGGACACCGGCGCGCGCCGCCTCGTCGCGGATGCGCTCGGCGATCACGCCGCTGCCCTTGGCGACGACCTTCGGCGCGGAGCGACCGGCCTCGTACCGCAGCGCGACGGCGACGTGCGTCGGGTTGACGAGGACGACATCGGAGCCGGCGACCGCGGCGATCATCCGGTTGCGGCTGACGGCGAGCTGACGCGAGCGCCGCTGCTGGCGGATGAGCGGGTCGCCCTCGGAGTTCTTGTTCTCGTCGCGGATCTCGCGCTTGGTCATGCGGGTGTGCTTGCGGTTGCGCCGCATGACCACGAACATGTCGATCGCGGCGAGACCGAGTCCGACGGCGATCGCGGTCTGGAGCAGGGCGGTCGTGCCCTCGGTCGCGGTGCCGAGCAGTCGCGTGATCGAGTGCGCACCGCTCGCGGTGAGCACGGGCATCAGACCGGCGATGACCAGCCACAGCGCGATCCCGATCGCCGCGGTCTTGAGCAGCGCCTTCGCGCCCTCCCACAGCGCCTGCATCCCGAACACGCGGCGCAGCCCCGTGACGATGTTGAACTGCTCGAAACGGCCGCTCAGCTTGCGCAGGTGCACCCCGCCCTGGATCACCGCGCCGATCAGGGTGACGGCGGCCACGGCCGCCAGCATCACTGCGAGCGTCGGGAGGACGGAACCGAGGCCGAGCGCGAGGGCGCCGAGCGCGGCCTGCGGGGTGGGCGCCAGGGTCAAGGACGTGAGCGTCAGCAGCTGCTCCGTGCCGGCGGAGGCACCCAGGGCGATGGCCGCCGGTGTCGTGATGGCCGCGGCGCCGATGCCGAGCCAGGCGGTCAGATCCTGGCTGCGTGCGATGCGTCCCTTCTGCCTGGCCTCCCGCAGGTGCTTGTCCGTCGCCTTCTCGCTGCGCTCGCCGCTGTCGGTGCCGCTCACGGTGTCACCCCCTGCATCATCCGCAGCGCCTGCGAGGCGAGGGAGTCGACGATGCCGGGCAGCACGGCGTACACCGCGCCGGCCAGCAGCAGCGTCAGGAGGATCTTCACGGGGAAGCCCATCGCGAACGCATTCAGCGCGGGGGCCACGCGGGTGATGAGTCCGAGGCCGACGTCGGCGAGGAACAGGACGAGAACGAGGGGACCGGCGATCTGCACGGCCGCGAGCACCATCTGCGACACCCCGTCGACGAGCAGCTCGGCGGGACCGGCGACGGCGAACACCCCGTCGACGGGGACGGCCTCGAAGCTCCGCGCCAGCCCGGCCAGGATCAGCTGATACCCGCCGGAGGCGAACAGGAGCGTGAGCGCCGTCAGGTGGAACAGGCGCGTGAACTGCGCGCCGTTGACGAGCGAGTGCGGATCGAAGGCCTGAGCGAGCTGGAACCCGCCGAAGACGTCGATCAGGCTGCCGGCGGCCTGGAGCGCGGAGAAGCACAGCAGCACGAGGAAGCCCAGCAGGGCGCCCGTGATCAGCTGCAGCACGAGCGCTCCGAGGAACGGACCCGTGTCGAGGTTCTCGTACCCGGGGGAGACGGCGGTGCCGACCGCGAGGGAGAGGCCGATCGCGAGCGTCGCCTTCACCCTCGCCGGGATGGCCCCGTACGAGAAGGGCGGGGCGATCATGATGAACGCCGTGATGCGGACCGCGGCGAGCATGGTCGCCTCCAGCCACGCGAAGTCGATGGGGATGTACACGGGGTCATCCGCTCAGCAGGGTGGGGATGCGTGCGAACATCTCGTTCGTGAACGCGATCATCTCGGCGATCATCCAGTTGCCGGCGATGAGCAGGGCGATGCCGACCGCGACGATCTTGGGCACGAACGACAGCGTCACCTCCTGCACCTGCGTGATCGACTGCAGCAGCGAGATCGCGAAGCCGACAACGAGAGCGGTGACCAGCACGGGCGCTGCGAGCTTGGCTGCGACGAGGAGCCCCTGGGCCCCGATGTCGAGGACGGCTTCCGGGCTCATCCGACCCCTCCGTAACTCTCCAGGAGGGCGCGGATGATGAGTCCCCACCCGTCGACCAGGATGAACAGCAGGATCTTGAACGGCAGGGAGATCATCACCGGCGGGAGCATCATCATGCCCATCGACATCAGCGCTGCGGCCACGACCAGGTCGATCACGAGGAACGGGACGAAGATGACGAAGCCGATGATGAAGGCCGCCCGCAGCTCCGAGATCATGAACGCGGGGATGAGCGTGTACATCGGGACGCTCGACGGGTCCTCGGGGTTGGGCTGGTCCGCCATCCTCGTCATCAGAGCGAGGTCCTCCTCGCGCGTGAAGCGCAGCATCCACTCCTGCAGCGGGAGCTGGCCGACGTCGATGGCCTGCGCGAACGTGAGGCTGCCGTCGATGTACGGCTGCACGGCGACCGTGTTGATCTCGGTCAGCACCGGCCACATGATGAACAGCGACAGGAAGAGCGACAGCCCCGCGAGCACCTGGTTCGGCGGGATGGTCGGCAGCGAGAGCGCGTTCCTCGTCATGGCCAGCACCACGAAGATCTTCGTGAACGACGACATCATCAGCAGCAGCGCGGGCGCGACCGACAGCAGGGTGATCCCCAGCAGGGTGAGGATCGACCCGGACGGGCCGCCGTCGGCCCCGTTGATGTCGATGGTCACACCCTCGCCCTGATCGTCCGGGGGGACCTGGGCGTGGGCGGCGGTGCCCGTGACGAGGGTCAGCACGACGACGAGGGCGAGCACGCCGACCAGGATCAGCACGAACCGTCGCAGCGCTCGCCGGTCGACGACCCCCCGCGCGACGCTCATCGGGTGCGCCGGATGGCCTCGGCGGTCTGCCGCCAGGTTTCGGGGGAGAGGATGGAGCCGCGCAGCGGGTCGTTGCGGTGCCGCACGCGCCGCCGCAGCATCTGCTCGCCGGATGCGGTGGCCGTGGGCGCCGCGCCCGCCGTCTCGGTCAGCGCGGTCGCGGCGAGGATGCGATCGAACTCCGCGGCATCCGAGGTCGCGGAGGAGGTCCCCGACCACACCGGGAGCGCGGTGTCGTGGTGCGCGGTCGGCGGCTTCAGGGGGAGCCGATCGACGACGCTCACGCCGTGTTCCGTCACCCCGAGGACGTAGCGGGCGTCCTCCGTCTGGATCATGACGACCTGTGCCTTCGGGCCGACCCCCTGCCGTCCGAGCACCGTGATCGCCTCGCTGTCGCGACGACGCGCCTGCGTGCGCGCGACGCGGCGCTGCAGGAACCACAGCGCCCCGAGCACTGCGGCGAGCGAGAGCACGACCCGCAGGCCGAGCAGGAGGTCGTCCAGGGTCAGGCCTCGACGTTCTCGAGGATGCGGGTGATCCGCACCGCGTAGTCCTGGTCGACGACGACGACCTCGCCGTGCGCGATGATCCGGCCGTTGAGCTTGATGTCGGCCGGAGCGCCCGCCGAGCGGTCGAGCTCGACGACGCGGCCCGGCTCGAGGTCGAGCACGTCGCGCACAGCCATCCTGGTGCGTCCGATCTCGACCGTCAGCTCCATCTCGACCCCGGCGATGCGGTGCAGGCGCCGGGAGGAGTTCGCGGTGGCCTCCGGCGCGCGCGTGACGATGACGGCCAGGCGCCCGATCGTGCGGTCGGTGTCGTCCTGCAGGTCGAACAGCTGCGCCAGCGGATCGGCGAAGAGCGTGGAGGCGTCGCCGAGGTGGGCGTCGCCGAGCGCTCCGGAGCCCAGGGCGCTCGTCGCGGATTCGAGCGCGTCACGCAGCCGCTCGGCGAGCGGGGCGGACGCGAGCCCGTCGATCAGGGCGTCGGCGTCGAACAGCTGCACCGCGAGCCGGGCACTCGCCTCGCCGACGAACGGCACGATCAGGGCCTCTCCCGTGTCGCCGGACACCTGGGAGGGTCGAGCGGTCACGGGAGCGGCCGTCGGGAGCCGGGCCGCGAAGGCGGCGGCGACGGCGGATTCGTAGGTGGTGGTGCTGGTCACGCGGGCTCCTCGGCGAAGGCGGGATCGGGGACGATGGTGGCGACGACGCACGCGAGCCGCGCGCCGGAGCTGCCGACCGCGGCTGTCGCCACGGTCTGATCGCCGACGGCGAGCACCAGGGGGCGGTCGGCGGAGTGCGGGAAGGTGAGGACGTCGCCCACGGAGAGGTCGAGCACCTCGCGGGGCAGGACGGACCGGGGGGCGAGCCGCAGGGACAGCTCGACCGGTGCCACCTCGACCTGACGCCGGACGAGAGAGGGGGCGGCAGACCGCTCGCTGTCTGAGGGGCGCACCGTGAAGCCCGCCAGGATCGACGCGGGGAGCATCACGCTGAGCGGCACGGTCCGACCGGCCAGGCGCATGGAGAACCGCGCCACGATGACGGGTTCACCGGCGGCGGCGACCTGCGCGAACTGGGAACTGTACTGGATCCCGCTCATGGTCACGCCGGCGGGGAGGAGACCGTCCAGTGCTCCCGTCAGGTGATCGATCGCGTCGTCGACCAGCGAGCGGATCAGGGCCTGCTCGATCGGCGTGAACGTGCGGTCCTCCGAGGCGGCGGTGGCGGTGGCGCGACCGCCGACCATCTGCACGATCCAGGAGGTGGCTGCCGAGGTCGGCAGCTGCACGATGAGGCGTTCCTCGGAGTCGG
The DNA here is from genome assembly GCF_008868005.1 of Microbacterium algeriense. Lineage (GTDB taxonomy): Bacteria > Actinomycetota > Actinomycetes > Actinomycetales > Microbacteriaceae > Microbacterium > Microbacterium algeriense. The sequence goes on along the minus strand of NZ_WAAO01000003.1, from coordinate 142,215 downwards.
GCAGGGCGCACACGATCATCGTGGTGGTGGTCGGCAGCGACTGCGCATACTCGCCGTACGTCAGCATCCCGACGTGCTCGACCGCGATGGTGGCGCGCACGTGGATCTTCGCGGACAGCTGTGCGGACCACTGCCGGGAGAACGTCTCGAACGCGAGCTCCAGCGCCCGGGTGTGCTCGCGCGACAGGGTCGCCGAACGGCCGAAGTCGTACACCTCGACATCGGCGGTCTTCGTCGCCGTCCCCGAGCGCGCTTCGGAGCGCACGCTTTCCTCGATCACCACGAACCCGACTATCGGGCGGTGATCGGCGTGCGTTAGAAGGAAGAGGGAGAGTCAGGAAGACGGCTGCGCCGCCTGCGCCTGGGGGATGAGCGCTCGCACCTCCTCTTTCGCGTCGGACAGGACCACGATGTCGACCCGCCTGTTCTGGGCCAGGGCCTCGGAGCTGTCGCCCGCGGCGACCGGACGGGTGTCGCCGAAACCCACCGACTTCAGGTGCGTCGGCGGGATGCCGGAGGCGTCGACGAGATGGCGCAGCACCTGTGTCGAGCGGCCGGCCGAGAGCTCCCAGTTGGTCGGGTAGGGCGCGACCGAACCGCGCACGTCCGCATGGCCCTCGACCGAGATCTCGTTGGGGGTGGTGACCAGCACGGAGCCGAGGGCGTCGAGCACGGCGATCGCGGTGGGGCTGAGCGAGGCGCTGTTGGTGGTGAAGAACGTCTCGGCGCTGACCAGTCCGATCGTGAGTCCCCGCTCGTCGATCGTGAAGGTGACGTCGGCTTCGAGCCCGTTGTCGGCGAGCACCTGGCGCAGACGCTCGCGCAGGGCGGAGAGCTCGGTGAACTCGGTCTGCGCGGCGGCCAGATCGAGGTCGGCGAAGTCCTCGCCCTCGTCATCGACGAGCTCCGGCGGCACGACGACCCCGGTGGTGGCGTCGATGTCGTCGGAGGGCTCCTGGCCGAAGCCGGTCGCGAGCGAGGCGCTGAGGGCCTCGAACTTCTCCTGGTCGACCGTGGACATGGCGAACAGCACGATGAACATGCACATCAGCACGGTCACCATGTCGAGGTACGACGCCATCCAGCGCTCGTCGGGTCCGCTGTGCTCCTCCTGCGGGACCCGACGCCGGGAGCGCACGCTCATGAGCCCTGCTCCGTCTCCTCGGCGGCCGGGGTGCGGGAGCGGCCCTTGGCACGGGTCGAGGAGCGGTCGGAGACGAGGGCGCGCAGACGCTCGCCGACGAACTGCGGCGGAGCGCCGGCCTGGATCGCGAGCATGCCCTCCATGAGCACGGTCATGCGCTCCAGTTCGAGCTCGCCGAGCCGCTGCAGCCGGCCGCCGATCGGCAGCCAGATGAAGTTGGCCGACAGCAGACCCCACAGCGTCGCCACGAAAGCCGCGGCGATCATGGGCCCGAGCGTGTCGGGCTTGTCGAGCTTCTCCAGCACGTGCGTCAGGGAGACGACCGTGCCGATGATGCCGACCGTCGGGGCGAAGCCGCCGAGGGTCATGTAGAACCGCGAGGCGGTGCGGTTGCGGGCCGCGGTCGAGGTGAGCTCGTCCTCGAGCAGCGTGCGCAGATCCTCCGCATCCGTGCCGTCGGCGATGCTCTGCAGGGCCTGACGCAGGAATGGATCCTTCTCGTCCTCCAGGCCCTGCTCCAGCGCGAGCAGGCCCTCCGCGCGTGCCTTCTCCGCGTAGCCGACGACCGTGTCGATCATGCTCTGGGCGGTGCGGCGCTCGCCGCGGAATGCCCGGGGCAGGGACTTGAGAGCGTGCAGTGCGTCGCGCAGGGTCCCGCTCGCGAGCCCGACGGCGATCGTCGCGCCGAACACCAGCACCATGGGGGCGGGCAGCAGCAGGGAGCCGACGGTCGCGCCCTCGATGTTGATCATGGCGACCAGGGCGCCGAAGGCGAGGATCAGGCCGAGGATCAGTGACGGGTCCATCAGAGCCCCGCCTCGGAGTCGCGGACGGTGTCCGCCTCGCCGGTGGCGATCAGCGTCGCGGCGGCGGCCAGCACGCCGGCCCGGAACCCGGTGATCTGCGCGATGACGTCGTCCATCGACTCCGTGACGACGAACGTGGCGCCGTCGACCATGATGAGCGTCGTGTCGGGCGTGGCCTGGACACGTTCGATCAGGTCGGGGTTCACCGCGAACCGGGTGCGGTTCAGGCGCGTGAGGACGATCATGGGCTCCATCCTGGAAATTCCGTCCGCGTTCCGGGGATCGCGGACTGACGGCCCATCCTGGGCTGTCGAAGGGGACTGTCGGCCGGACGGCTTCGCGCGTTAGCGGCCACCCCGGCGGCAGGGCCCGCCGGGGATCCCGACGGGCCCTGCGCGGATCAGCTTCAGCGCTTGAGGTTCGTCAGCTCCTGGAGCACCTCGTCGCTGGTCGTGATGATGCGGGCGTTCGCCTGGAAGCCGCGCTGGGCGACGATCAGGTTCGTGAACTCCTGCGACAGGTCGACGTTCGACATCTCGAGCGCGCCGCTGATGATGCCGCCCAGTCCGTCCGCTCCGGCCTGACCGAGCGTGGGCTGCCCGGAGTTGCCGCTCGGACGGTACTGCGACGAGCCGGCCTTCTCGAGACCGCCGGGGTTGACGAAGCCGGCGAGCGCGACGCGGGCGAGCACCTCGGTGTCGCCGTTGCTGAACGTGCCGACGAGGCTGCCGTCGTTGGTGAGGGCGTACGAGCTCAGCGTGCCGGCCGGCTTGCCGTTCTGCTCCTTGATGGCGACGTCGCTGACGTCGGCGAATCCGGTGACAGCGGAGAGGTCGACCGTGATGCCGCCGGAGACGATCGAGGAGGGACCCGCCTGCTTGCCGTCGGTGAAGGCGAGCGAGGTGCGCGTTCCGGCCGGGTCGGTCACATCCCATCCGGTCGCGGTGCGCGTGAACGTCAGGCGCAGCGAGGTCGCCGTGCCCTCCGCGTCGTACGTCTTGACGTCCCGTACGAGCGTGTCGCCGACGGCCGCCCCCGAGGGCAGGTTGCCGGTCACGCGCGCGGTGGTCGTCGCGGCCGCGGGGCTGAGGGCGCCGACGGGCAGGGTGATGTCGCCGATGCCCTGGCCGGGGACGATCGTGCCGCCCTGGGCCGTCCATCCCTGGACGAGCGCGCCGTCGGCAGACACGAGCTTGCCGCTCGCGTCGAAGGAGAACCCGCCGTTGCGGGTGTACAGCGTCTCCCCGCCGGAGCGGACGACGAAGAAGCCGTCGCCGGCGATCATGAGATCGGTCGGCACGCCGGTGGGCTGGGGCGCTCCGGAGGCGAAGTTGGTGCTGATCCCGGCGACCTGTACGCCGAGACCGACCTGGGCGGGGTTCTGACCGCCCACGGCCTGCTGCGGCATCATCGAGTTGCGCAGGAGCTGCGAGAGCGAGTCCTGGAACTGCACGGCCGAGGCCTTGAAACCGGTGGTGTTGACGTTGGCGATGTTGTTGCCGGTGACGTCGAGCATGGTCTGGTGCGAACGCAGACCCGAGATTCCGGCGAACAGAGAGCGGAGCATGGTGATGCCTTTCTGGAAGGGACTGGTCAGGACTGCGGACGGGAGACGAGGTTGATGCCGGACACGGCATCGAGCGGGATGGATTTCTCGCCGATGGTCACGAGGGGGACGGCGCCGGCGTAGGAGACCGAGGTGACGATGCCCTTCTGCGTCGCGCCGTCGGCGTCGACGTACTGCGCCTCGTGGCCGATGAGCGCCGCAGCGGTCTGGCGCATGCTGAGCGCGAAGCTCTCGGTCGAGGTCGCGGACAGCGCGGTGAGCTGCTCCATGGACGCCAGCTGCGTGGTCTGCGAGATCATCTCGTTCGTGTTCATGGGCGAGCTGGGGTCCTGGTTGGTGAGCTGCGTCACGAGCAGCTTCAGGAACACCTCGGAGTCGAGCGTCTTCTTCCGCTCGGTTGCCGGGGTCGTGCTGCCCGTCTGCATTCCGGAGGTGGGCACGGTGCCGGGCACGGTGCCGGGGATCGTGCCGGAGATGGGGTCGACCGTGGTCATGGGGGTCCTCTCGGATCAGGCGAAGATGTCGATGCCGCCGGGCGGCGCGTCGAGGGGTGCGGGGGATGCCGGGTCGGGAGCGGCCGGACGGCCCTCCGCTGCGGGGCGGGGATCGGAGGGGGCTCGGCCCGTGGGTGCTCCGCCTCCGTGCTGTCCGCTGCCCGCACCGGGGGCCGTGCCGCTCGGGGAGCCGCTGCCGGCGCCGGGGTGCTGCGACGAGGGACCGGGTCCGTCGCCGGAGGTGGCGAGTCCGAGGGAAGCGTGCGGGGCCGCGGCGGCGAGGTCCCGTCGCAGGTCGCCGAGGATCGCGCGCAGCGCATCCCTCCCGAGGTCGTTCGGCGCGTGCAGTTCGATGTGGATCGCGCCGCCGGAGATGTGCGCGCGCACCGTGACGGGGCCCAGATTCTCCGGCGACACCGTGAGGGTGAGGCTGTGCTCGCCGTCCGCGGCCTGCGCGAGCGAGACCACGGGCGCGGTGAGCTGGGGCAGCAGCACGGCCCGAGGGGCGGCGACGGCGGACGGCATCGCGGCAGGAGCGGCGCTCGGGGCGGAGGCGGCGGTGACGACCGGCGGCGTCGACACGAGTGCGTCGGGGGCAGGGGCGGACGGGGAACCGCTCGCCGCGAGGGCGGATCCCTGGGCGGACTGCGCCGGTGCTGCCACGGCATCGCCGTGGGCGGCCCCAGCGTCCGGTGCCGCGGTCACGGCCGTGGTCGCAGCCGTCGGCCCCGTCGAGGTCGGTGCGCCGGTCGTCGAGGGCGCCGCAGGGCTGATGCGCGGGCTCGCCGCGGAGTCGGAGCGGGCGGCGTCGCGAGAAGCGGAGCCGGGGTGGGGCGCGGCGGCATCGCCGGACGCCGCATCGGAAGCAGAGGAGACGCTGCCGGCGGGGGCGGCGGCCCCGCCGGCCACGGGGACGGCGGTGGTCCGGAGGGCGGTTGCGCGATCGCCGGCACTGTCTTCGGCGGTGGCCGGGGCGGGAGGCGCTTCCGCGGCGGCCACGGGAGCTGCCGTGGAAGCGGAGAGCGCGGACCCGGCCAGGCCCGCCCGGTCGCCGGTCGCTGCCGGGAGCGGGAGGGAGGCGTCGGCGGACTCCGAGCCGTCGGCCGTCGGGTTCGCCACGACGGAGGGCGTCGTCGGCGCCGCTTCTCCGGATGTCGCCGGCGCCGGTTCGCTGGCCGGAAGGGGAGTGGGGGCTGTCGCGCTGAGCATCGTCGTCGGCAGACCCGTCGTCGGCAGGCCCGCCGGGTCGAGGGGCGCATCCTCCGGCGCTGCATCCCCGGCGTCGACGTCGGCCCGGTGCTCGGAGGCGCGCGTGGCGTCCTGGATCACCTCGGCGAACGCCGTGGCACCGGGCGTGGCCTGCCGGGACGAGCCGGCGGCCGGGGCCCGGTGAAGGCGCGCGTCGAGCAGGTCGACGATGCCGAGAGCGGTCATGAGCGGCCCTCCGTGCTGGTGCGCGAGCCGATCTCGTCGAGTTCGGACTGCTCGGCGTGGAGCTCTGCGGCGCGCATCCGAGCGGCATGGGCCTCGGCGAGCCGATCGAGCCCGCGCATCGCCCGCCGCGCCTCCGCATGCTCGGCTCTGGCGTGGTCGACCGTCTGCTCCTGCAGCTCGGAGAGCGCGGTCAGATCGGCGAGCAGAGTGCGGCCGGCGACGCGGGCGGCGGCGAGCGCGGCGAGCGACCGGACGTCGACGGCTTCGCTGCCCGCACCGGCGAGGTGCGCGCGGAGCGAGCGGTCTCGGGCCTCCGTGTGCTGGGCGTCGATCACCGCGCGGGACAGGCGCTGGGCCGCCGCACGCTCCTGGATCTCGCGGACGCGCAGCAGTCCTGCCAGGGAGAAGGATCGCGTCATGGGAGTCCTCCGAACGACGAGACGAGGCCCTCGAGCCGACGCCACGATTCCTCGATGGGGCTCGTCTCGTCGAGGGGCTGGGTGAGGAACGCGCTGATCTCCCTCTCGTGCAGGATCGCGGCGTCGATGCGCGCATCGGCTCCCGCCTGGTACGCGCCGATGTCGATGAGGTCGTTCGCGCGGCGTCTCGCGGCGAGCACGGCGCGGAGCGTGGCGGCGCGGCTGCGGCGTTCGGGGGCGGTGATCTTGCCGGCAACGCGGGAGACGGAGCCGAGGACGTCGATCGCGGGGTGGTGGCCGGACAGCGCGAGCGCGCGGTCGAGCACGACGTGGCCGTCGAGGATCGAGCGCACGGTGTCGGCGATGGGCTCGTTGTGGTCGTCGCCGTCGACGAGCACCGTGTAGATGCCGGTGATCGATCCGCGCTCGTCGGTGCCGGCGCGTTCGAGCAGGCCGGCGAGCAGCGAGAACGTCGAGGGCGGATAGCCCCGCGTGGCCGGCGGCTCGCCCGCCGACAGGCCGATCTCGCGCTGCGCCATCGCGACGCGGGTGAGCGAGTCCATCATGAGGATCGCGTGCGCGCCGTCGTCGCGGAAGGCCTCGGCGATCCTCGTCGCGGTGTAGGCGGCGCGGATGCGCGCCATCGCGGGCTGATCGGAGGTCGAGACGACGACCACCGAGCGCGCGAGCCCCTCCGGCCCGAGGTCGTCCTCGATGAACTCCCGGACCTCGCGGCCGCGCTCGCCGACGAGGGCGATCACGGTGACCTCCGCCTCCGTTCCCCGCGCGATCATCGACAGCAGCGAGGACTTGCCGACGCCGGAGCCGGCGAAGAGACCGACCCGCTGCCCGCGACCGACGCTGACGAGGGTGTCGAGCGCCCGCACTCCGAGGGGGAGCGGCGAGTCGATCCGGTCGCGTCCCATGATCGACGGCGGAGCGTGGTCGAGACTCACCGCGACGGCACCGGTGAGCGGGCCCTTCCCGTCGATCGGCCGACCGAGGCCGTCGAGCACCCGTCCGAGCAGGGCCCGGCCGGTCGGCACCCGCAGCGGACCACCGCGACCGCGCACCGGCGCGCCGACGGTGAGGCCGGCGACCGGTCCGAGCGGCATGCACCGCAGGCCGCTCTCGCTGATCGCGACGACCTCCGCATCCACGCCGTCGAGGGTCACCACGTCGCCGACCGCCCCGTCCAGACCGCGCACCTGCACGCTCAGTCCGCGCACCTGCGCGACCTCGCCCACGCGCTCCGGTCGGGCGGCGTCGAGCACCGCGGACCAGGCGCTCACGCGCGCGCCTCGGCGAGGGCGGAACGAGCGCGTTCGAAGGCGCGGCCGATCCGGGCGTCGATGTGGCCGTGGTCCAGAGTCGCGATGGCGTCGCCGCGGTCGAGGGCGTCATCGGCGATGAGCACGAACTCCGTCAGCTCGGTGCCTGCGTCCTGGATCGTGCGGAGGTCGTCGGGATGCAAGCGCACCTCGCGGATCTCGGCCGGCTCCGCGGAGGCGAGGGCCCGCCGCGCGGCTGCGGCCGCCGCGGCGCCGCTGTCCGAGAGCTCGCCCAGGACGATCTGCTCGGCGAGCTCGACGGCGCACCGCAGCACCTGCTCCTCCGCGGCCTCGGTCAGCTCCCGCTCCCGCACGGCGAGCGAGCGGGCTGCCGCGTGCAGGGCGGCGATCGCCGCGTCGACCTCGCGCGCCGCTGCGGCATCGCGGGCGGCGCGCTCCTCCGCGGCGGCCCGCTGCGCGGCGGCGGCCTCCTCGACTCCGGCGCGGAAGCCCTCCGCGTGCCCGTCCGCGTACCCGCGCATGCGCGCCCGCGCGTGCTCCGCGCCGCTCTCGCGTCCGTCCAGACGCGGGAACAGCACGGGGGAGAAGGACTCAGTAGACATACTCGTCCTCGTCCGCCCGCTGCACCGTGATGTCTCCTGCCGCTTCGAGCGCGCGGATCGTGCGCACGATCTCGGCCCTGGCCTCCTCGACCTGCGACACGCGCACGGGTCCGAGGGTGCGGGCCTCCTCGTCGAGGTTCTCCCTGTTGCGCTCGGAGACGTTGCGGCGGATGAGGTCCACGATCGGCTGGTGCGCGCCCTTGAGCGCGAGCGCGAGCGAGCGGATGTCCATGCCGCGCAGGACGCGCTGGGTGTCGCGGTCGTCGAGCTTGACGATGTCGGCGAACGTGAACATGCGCGAGCGGATGTCCTCCGCGAGGGCGCTGTCGCGGTCTTCGATGCTCGCCAGCAGGGCCTTCTCGACGGTCGCACCGGACCGGGCGATCATCTCCACGAGCGGTTCCACTCCGCCGAGCACCTCGGGGGTGTCCCGCGCGGCGAACGTGCCCGTTCGGGACTTGAGCACGTCGGCGACGATCGCGATGGCCTCCTGCGAAGCCGTGCCCATCGTCGCGATCCCGTGCGCGACATCCGTGCGGGTCGGATCGGGGAGCGCGGCCAGCACGGCGGCCGCCTTGTCGGTCGGCAGGTGCGCGAGCACCAGGGCGACGGTCTGCGGAAGCTCGCCGTCGAGCAGGGTCGCCAGCTGTGCCGGGTCGGCGGATCCGAGGAACTCGAAGGACGAGTTCAGGGATGCGGAGCCGACCCTGCCCAGCACGGCGGCTGCCCGTTCCGCGCCGAAGGTCGCCTCCAGCAGGCCGGCGGCGATGTCGCGTCCTCCGCGTGCCGGCGGCAGGTGCCCCGAGGCGATGCGGTGGAACTGGCCGAGGGCCTCGGCGGTGGTCGCCGCGTCGAGGTTCTGCAGGTCGATGATCTCGGCGGCGACGGCCTCCGCCTCCGCCTCCGAGAGGTGCTTCATGACCTCGATCGCCTGCGCGCGATCGAGGTTCATCAGCACGACGGCGGCCGTCTGCCGATCGGTCAGCCCGGTCATACCGGCTGCCTGTCGTCGATGAGGGTCCGCAGCAGCTCGGCGGTCCGCTTCGGGTCCTGCCGGGTGAGCGAGTCGATCTCGGCGCGGCGGCGCTCGAGGCTGACCTGCGCGGGCTCCGGGTCGGGCTCCGGCTCCGGATCGGGTGTCGTCTCCAGGAAGGCGAGCGGGGTCGTCGGCGCCTGGTCGATCGCGGCCGTCGGCGCGCCGGCGCTGAGCGTCGAGATCGCGGGCGGGCGCTCGCCGAACAGCTGGTCGAACTCGCTGTCGGGGCTGCTGCGGCGCCGGGCGCGGAGGATGAGTGCGATGAGAGCCGCCAGCAGGGGGATGGCGATCGCCGCGGCGATGATGATCGTGTTCAACAGCACGGCCTGGCGCTCGGCGGCCTCGGCGTCCTTCGCGGCCTGGAGCGCAGCCTGGGCCGCCTCGGTGTCGGTCTGGCTGAAGTTCACGAGCTCGACCGTGATGGCATCGCCGCGGTCGGCGTCGATGCCGGCCGCCGTCTCCACCAGATCGCTCAGCTGCGCGGTGCTGAGGTTGCCCGCTGCCTCCGCATCGACGGCCACCGACACCGACTGGCGCAGCACCGATCCCGCGGGGGTCGAGGTGCTCTGCGTGCTCTTGTTCACCGCGTTGGTCTTCGACTCCTCGGTCGACTCGAACGTGCCGTCGCCGTCGGCCGAGGGGACGGCGATGTTGTCGGGCCCGAGCACGCCGGCGTTCGAGCTCGAGCCGTTCTGGGTCTCGCTGCGGGTCTGCTCCGACAGCGGCGGGGCGCCCTCGGCGGGCGTGTAGGTCTCCTCGACGCGTTCGTTGACCGAGCGGTCGATGTCGGCGACCACGGTCACGGTCGCGTTGCCGACGCCGACCACGGTGTCGAGCAGCTGCTGCACGCTCGCGGTCACGCGCGCCTCGTAGTCGCCGGCCTGCTGGTCGATGCCTCCGGTGGAGCCGACGCCGACGGCGGACAGGGTCCGGCCGCTCTGATCGACGACGGCGACGTTCTCGGGCTTCATGCCGCTGACCGCCGCCGAGGTCAGGTGCACGATCGCCTCGACCTGCTTGGCCGACAGGGTCGAGCTCCCCGAGGTCTCGACGAACACCGAGGCGGTGGCATCGACGGTCTCGGAGACGAAGACGCTCTCCTCGGGGATCGCGAGCTGCACCGACGCCGCCGTGACGCCTTCGATCGAGGAGATCGTGGCGGCGAGCTCGCCCTCGATGGCGCGCTTGTATGTCACGGACTGCTGGAACTCGGAGGTCGTCACGCCCATGTCGTCCAGCAGCGAGTATCCGCCGGAGCTGGCGCTGGGCAGGCCGGCTGACGCGGCCGCGAGGCGCTGGTCGTACACGTCCTTCTCCGGCACCAGCACGGTCGCTCCGCCGTCCGCCAGCTCGTAGGGCACTGCGGAGGATCGCAGCTGCTCGACGACGGCGTTCGCGTCGGAGGCGCTCATGCCGGAGAACAGCGGTGTGTACGTCGGGCGGCTGAGCCAGCTCGACAGCGCGACGATGCCGAGAGCGAGCACGGCGACGCCGATGATCGCGATCGTGCGCTGCGCGAGCGTGAAGCCCGCGATCACGCGCCCGATGCGCTGGAAGACGTTCGTGACGGCCTGCGGCATCAGGCTTGCATCCGCATGATCTCGTTGAACGCGTCGACGCCCTTGTTGCGGACGGCGGCGACGAGTTCGAGCGTGACCGCCGCGCGGGAGGAGGCGATCATGGCGGAGTGGATGTCATCGAGGTCGCCGGTCACAGCGGAGACCTTGAGCGCGTCGGATTCCGACTGCAGCGAACGCAGCTCGTCGATCGCGCCGGTGACGCTGTTCGCGAAGGCGGTGTCGTCCGTCGCCTTCGCCGGCGCGGCGGGCGGTGCGAGCGTGAACGACGAGGAGATGCCCTCGATGCCGGAGAGAGGTGTCATCAGCTGCGTCCGATCTGCAGGGCCGCTTCGTAGGAGTTGCGGGCACGGTCGACGATCGCCGCGCTGGCCTGGTAGCCGCGCTGCGCGAGGATGAGCTGACTCATCTGGTCGCCCAGGTCGATGTCCGGGTAGCGCACGTAGCCGTCCGCATCGGCGAGCGGATGGTCCGGCTGGTGCACGAGCCGCCCCTCCGCGCTGCCCTGCGCGGTCCCGGCGACGTAGACGCCGGGCGACTGGTCGCTCGTCTGCGCCAGGATGTACCTCGCGCGGAACGCGGCGTCATCGGTGCGGCTCGCGGTGTTGATGTTGGCGATGTTGTCGCTGATGGCGTCGAGCCACTTGCGGTGCACGGTCAGGCCGGTGCCGGCGATGCCGATCGCGTCGAAGGTCATGACGTCCTCATCGCGGTGCGCATCGACGAGAACGATCCGTTCACGGCCTGCGTCGCGAACTGATAGCGCAGCATCGTGTCGATGCTGGACAGGGTCTCGGTGTCGAGGTTGACGTTGTTGCCGTTCAAGCGCGTCGGCTCGAGCGAGGTGCCGACCGTGGCGGCGACCCGGCCGTCTCCCGCGTCGACCGAGCGGGCGAGGGCCTCCTCGAACCGCACGCGCTTGGCGTGATAGTCCGGGGTGTTGATGTTGGCGATGTTGTCCGAGATCGCGCGCTGACGCAGCGCGAGTCCGTCGAGCGCACTCGTCAGCGCGTTGATGGTCACAGAATCGAACACGAACCGGCTCCCCGTGTGTGGCTGGTGTGGCCGATCCATGGCCGAGTCTTGCGAGCCATCCCTGCTCTTCGTGTTCTATCGGCAGGTTTGCGGAGGATGTTAGCGGGGGCGTCTCAGCCGTCGACGTCGAGGTACGCGGGTGCGTCGGCCGATCGCGTGCCCGGGATCCGGGTCAGGGCGCCGAGGTGCTGACGAACGTCGTCGAGATCGCCCCGCGCGCGGTCCATCGCAGAGCGCTGAAGCTCGATCACCGCTCGCGCGCGGTCGAGCATCCCGGGAGGCAGCGGCGTCGACGGCGGGGTCCAGGGCGCGAGGTCCACGATCTCGGCCGCGCCCGGTGCGGCGGCGAGCACCCGCCTCGCATCCTCCTCGAGCCGATCGAGCAGCGCGGTCCATTCGTCCGTGCTCACGCGCGCGCCTCGGCCACCGTTCGGGCCGCCTCGTGCCATGCGTCCCGCAGGGGCGCGATGATCTCGTGGCACGCGCGGGTGCGCTCCGGGTCACGGCCGATGTTCGCGCCGATGAGCGTCTGGGACAGGAAGACATACAGCGAGCGCAGGCCGGCGCTGCCGTTCCAGTCGTCCGTGAGAGACGAGGAGAGCTCCGAGATGATCGCCTGGGCATGCTGGAGCTGCGTGTTGGCCTCGGCCCAGTCCTCGGCGCGCTGCGCCTTCTCTCCGCGCTCGATGTCGAGCAGCAGGCGATCGTAGAGCATCGTGACGAGGCGCTCCGGCGGTGCGGACAGCACGGCGTCCTCGCGGTAGCGCTGCTGGGCACGCAGAGCGGCGTTCATGCTCACTTCCCCGATCCCGAGCTCGAACCGGGCAGCGAGGCGATCTGCGACGCCAGGTACGACGACTGCGACTGCATCTGCGACAGCATGACCTCCAGTCGCGCATAGGTGCGCTCGAGGCTCGCCTTCCGCTGTGCGAGGCGCACGTCCCAGCGCTCCATCTGCTCGCCGAGGCTCTTCACCTCGCTCTCCTGACCCGTGATGCGGGAGGTCAGCAGCCCGTCGTACTTGTCGGAGTAGACCTTCGCGGTGTCCTGCACGCGCGAGGCGATGCCCGAGAAGAGTCCGGCGACCGCGTCCGGATCCTTCGCGAGCGCCTCGGCGAACTTCTCCTCGTCGAAGCTCAGCACGCCGTACATGTCGGTCGAGATGCCGATGGAGGAGGGGGAGACGCCGTCCACGGGGTGCTGCACGGCGTCGGCGAGGGCGGTCCGCAGTCCGCGCACCGTGCTGTCGCCGGTGAACACGCCGAGCGTCGTCTTCTGTCCCTGACCTGCCGCGACGGTCGCCTTCGAGCCGTTGTCGATGCGGGTCAGGATGTCCTTGATGAGGGCGATGAACTCGCCGGAGGCCTTCGTCCTGGCCTCAGAGTCGACGGAGACGCCGATCGTGACGGGGTCGGCCGACGCCGTCGTCACGGTCACATCCACACCGTCGAACAGATCGGTGAACGTGTTGCTCGACGACGTGATGACCTGTTCGGCGCTGGTGCCCGCCCACAGCCGGACCTGCGCGTCGGTGCCGACCGCGATGACGGCCGCGCCCGGCTCGGCGGCGATGTCCGCGGCCGTGCCGGCCTCGACGGCGGCGATGTCGCCGCGGTAGGCGCGGAACTGGCCTTGCTGACCAGGGTCGGCGGCACGCAGCTGCAGGCGGTGCATCGCCTTGCCGTCGGCGTCGACCCCGGCGGGGACGGCCGTGGCGATGATGCCGGCGCCGGAGTCGTTGATGGCCTGTGCGACGTCCTGCATCGAGGCGGAGTCGGCCGTGACCTGCACGCGCTCGCCCTTCGCGTTCTCCAGCGTGAGGACGGGCGGGTCGACCGGCCATCCGGCGGAGGCGGTCGAGACGATGGTGTGGTTCTTCGCCACGCGGTCGACGACGATGTCGGCCGAGAGGGGGGCGGCGCCCGTGCGCGTCGCGACCGTGACGGTGGGCGAGGACGAGGAGGTCGTGAACCGTGCCAGTCCGTCGCGCGATGCTGCCTTCTCGGCCGCGGTGGCGAGGTTCTGGATCGACGTGTTCAGCGTCTGCAGCTGCGAGACGATGCCGTTCTTGTCATCCATCTTCGCCTTGAGCAGCGACCGGGGGATGGCGTGCACGTCCATCAGCGCCTTGATGACCTCTGTGGTCTTCAGGCCGGAGACGAGGCCGTCGAGGGAGAGCGACATGGGCGCCTTTCCGGTTCGGGGGCGGATGGGGCCCGGGCGACGGCGGAGACCGCCGCCCGGACCTCACGAGGTGGTTCAGCGCAGCAGCTGCAGCACGCCCTGGTTGGCCTGGTTGGCCTGGGCGAGCATCGCCGTTCCCGCCTGCGACAGGATGTTCGCGGACGTGAACTTGACCATCTCGGACGCCATGTCGGTGTCGCGGATGCGGCTCTCGGCGGCCGAGAGGTTCTCCGCCGACACGTTGAGGCTGTTGATGGTCGACTCGAAGCGGTTCTGCAGCGCACCGTAGCCGGCACGTGCGGTCGAGACCGCCTGGATCTGCGTGTCGATGCCGGCCAGGGCCGCACCGTAGCTCGCCGCGTCGGTCATGGTCGCCGCGAGCGTCTTGATGTCGGCACCGAGGGTGTCGAAGTCGGTCAGGGCGACCGAGATCTGGTCCTCGGCGGCGACGGCGCCCGCACCGACCTGGAACGTCAGCGTCGTGCCGCCCGAGAGCAGCTTGATGCCGTTGAAGTTGGTGCTGTCGGCGATCCGGGTGAGCTCGTCACCGAGGGTGTTGATCTCCTTCTGGATCGCGTCGCGCGACTTCGCGTTGTTCGAGTCGTTCGCACCCTGGTTGGTCAGGTCGCGAACGCGCTGCAGGATCGAGTGGACCTCGGTCAGGGCGCCTTCCGCGGTCTGGATGACCGAGATGCCGTCCTGGGCGTTGCGGGCGGCGACGTTCAGGCCGTTGACCTGCGAGCGCAGGCCCTCGGAGATCGCCAGACCGGCCGCGTCGTCCGCTGCACGGTTGATGCGCAGACCGCTCGAGAGCTTCTCGAGCGACTTCGACAGGTCGTTCTGCGTGTTGGACAGGTTGCGGTAGGCGTTGAGCGCCGACACGTTGGTGTTGATCTGCATACCCATGAGGGTTTCCTCCGTGAATGTTGTGGAACGGGGGACCATCCGTGGTCTCCCGTCCTCACCTATCGGCGGAGGTGTCGTGCCCGTTAGGGGCGAGTGGATCGGGTCAGGCCGGTGCGGGGTCTCGGAAGACGTCGGCGATGCGCGCGCTCGCGGCATCGGCGATCCTCGAGAAGTAGGCATCGCGTGCACCGGCGGAGACGCGCGTCGTGGTGACCGGTGCGGATCCTTCGGCGAAGTACCTGTCCAGCGCGTCCCGCAGCAGCCGGATGGCCTCGGATCGCTGCTGCGACACCGCCGAGTGGGTCACGCCCAGCTCCTCGGCGATCTCCTTGACCGGCCGCTCCTCGAAGTAGACGGCCTGCACGATGCGGCGCATGCGCTCGGGGAGCGCGAGGACGGCCTGCTCGAGCACCTCGCGCCGCTCGCCGACGAGCGCCGACTCCTCGGGCAGGGGGACGTCCGCGGTCACGTCGCGGGCGGAGGGGTCCTCGATCGTCGTCACGGTGCGTGCGGCATCGCCGAGCGCTTCCACGACGACCTCCTTCGCCACGCCCATCGCCGTGGCGACCTCGGCGGCGGTCGCGGTCCTGCCGAGCGCGGAGGTGAGCGTCTCGCGCACGGCGACCGTCTCCTTGATGCGCTTGCGGATGCCGCGGGAGGCCCAGTCCATCGAGCGCATCTCATCGGCGAACGCACCGAGGATGCGTCGGCGGGCGTAGGCGCCGAAGGGGACGCCGAGGTCCGCGTCGAAGGCCTCGGCGGCCGTCACGAGCGCGAGCGCTCCGACGGCGGCGAGTTCGTCGCGGGGGATGTGGGTGGCACGGGCGTGGGTCTCGGCGGCGAGGTATCCGACCAGGGGGAGGTTGCTCTCGATGAGCGCATTGCGCTCAGCGCGCGACGGCATAGGGGATGATCCACCTCTCTGGATGCACTCCAAAAGATCCAAGGAGATGAATAGATGCGCATATCACACTTGTCGTGATTTGTACATGGGGAGAACTATCCATCGCCGTTCCACATAGTAACGTTAGAGACGCGCTGGCCGATAGTGACCTTTGGCCGCGTCGTCAGGCGGGGCGATCACTGGGGAAAAGGGGATCATGGGAGCCAACGAACTATCGATTCAGCTGTGGCGCGAGCGCGAACTGCTCGAGATGCTGCTCTTCAAGCTCGACGAGCAGCAGCTTCTGCTCGCCGCGGGGCGATCCCAATGGATCCAGTTTGCCGCACGGGAGATCGATCAGGTTCTCGATCGGCTGCGGGGGGCAGCGCTTTCGAGGACCGTGGAGGTCGCCGCCGTCGCCGAGGAGTGGGGGGCTCCCGAGGCTGCGACGATCCGCGAGCTGATCGAGCACGCGCCCGAGGGGGCGTGGCAGGAGGTCTTCGCGGATCACATGCGCGCGCTCACCCGCCTCGCCGCGGAGGTCGAGCAGATGCGTGATGCGAACGCGGAACAGCTCGCCGGCGTGCTCCGCGCCACCCAGGAGACCATCGCCGCGCTCGGACACGACACCGGCGAGTACACGACCACCGGCGACCGCGCCCGCGACGACGCAGCGCGCATCGTCGACACCGAGATGTGACCGAGAGGGATTCATGTCGACCTTCAGTGGATTGACCACCGCCGCCAGCGGACTCGCGGCAGCGCGCCGCGGCATGGACGTCGTCGGGCAGAACATCGCGAACCAGAAGACAGAGGGGTACTCGCGGCAGCGCGTGCTGACCTCGGCGGTCGCCGCCGTCGCGCAGTCCGGGCGCTTCAGCGTCGGAGCCGTCCCCGGCCACGGCGTCTCGATCGACGGTGTCGCCCGGCTCGGCGACGCCCTGCTCGACGCGCGCGTGCGGGATACGCTCGGCGCGTCCGGATTCTGGTCGGCGCGGGCCGTGACCGCCACGGCGATCGAGGCGTCGCTCGCCGAACCGACCGAGAACGGACTGGCCACCCGCCTGTCCAAGTTCTGGTCGGGATGGCAGGACCTCGCGAACACCCCTGATTCCGGGGCAGCCGCGGCCAGCGTGCTGGAATCGGCGAAGGAGCTGGCCTCCCACATCGCAGGCGGCTACCGCACCGTGGCGACGCAGTGGAGCGAGGCACGCGCCGGGGCCGAGCGCACGGTATCGCAGGTCAACGCCGCCGCCGATCAGATCGCGGTGCTCAACGGCGAGATCCGCGACGCGCTCGCCTCCGGACGCTCCGCGAACGAGCTCATGGACCAGCGCGACCTCCTCGCGCAGGGCGTCGCCCGGATGTCCGGAGCCGCGTCCACGGTCGAGAGCGACGGGACGATGACCGTCCGTCTGGGCGGCAACGCCCTCGTCTCCGGCTCCGACGCGCGCCATCTCGTGCTCACGGGACCGGCCGCCATCGACGCCGGACAACGCTTCAGCCTCGCCTGGGACTCCGCGCCCGACCTGCCGGTGTCCATCGACGGCGGCGAGCTGGGGGGCGCGCTCTCCGTGCTCGCGCCGGCGTCGGAGGGCGGGATGCTCGCCGGACTCGCCGCGACGTACGATGCGGTGGCGACCGCACTGGCCGACGCGCTGAACGCCCAGCACCGCGCGGGCGTCACCGCCTCGGGGCAGCCCGGCGGCGACTTCTTCACCCTGCCCGCCACCGGATCCGCGGCCCTCGGACTGCGCGTGGCCGTCACCTCCGCGTCCGACCTCGCGCTCGCCGCGCCCGGCGCGGGCGCCAAGGACGCGACCAACGCCGACCTCATCTCGCAGATCGGCCGCCGAGCGGACTCCCCGGACGCGCTCTGGTCCGACCACGTCACCCGCTTCGGGGTCGCGACCGCCGCCGACGTGCAGCGCGCCAAGGTGTCCGACTCCGCCGCGGTCGCCGCAGCGGGAGCGCAGCAGTCCGTGGCCGCCGTCGACGGCGACGAGGAGACCATCAACCTCCTCACCTATCAGACCGCCTATCAGGCCGCGGCGAGAGTCATGACGGCCGTCGACGAGGCCCTCGACGTCCTCATCAACCGCACGGGCGTCGTCGGACGCTGATCGAAGGAGCATCGTGATCTCTCGTGTGACGTCCTCGTCCATGACCCAGACGGCCATGCGCCAGCTGCAGTCCAATCTCTCCGAGCTCGCCCGTCTGCAGGAGCAGGCCACCTCCCAGCGGGCCTTCGCCGCGCCCTCCGACGACCCGGCGGCGGCCGCGACCGCGATGGCGCTGCATGCCGAGCAGCGCCGCAACGAGCAGTACGCGCGGAACATCGACGACGGACTCGCCTGGGTCACCGCCGCCGACTCCGCCATCACCGCCAGCACCTCCCTGCTCAGCCGCGTGCGCGACCTCACCGCGCAGGGGGCGAACGACGGAGCCCTCGACGCGACGGCCAAGGAGGCGCTGGCGGTGGAGCTCGAGGGCATCCGCAAGGAGCTCTTCGCCCAGGCCAACACCCGGCTCCTCGGGCGCTCGGTGTTCGCCGGCACCTCGGACACGGCCGCCTTCGCCGCCGACTACAGCCACAGCGGGGTGCCGGGAGCAGAGGTCACGCGGCGCGTGTCCGACGCGGCCTCCGTCCGTGTCGACACCGATGGCGCGGCCGTCTTCGGCACCGGCGACGACTCCGTGTTCGCGCTGGTCGATCGGATCGTCGCGGACCTGCGTTCGGGAGCCAACGTGGGCCCCCGGCTGGCGGAGATCGACACCCGCCGCACGGCCATGCTCGGCGTGCAGGGCTCCGTGGGCACCCGGCAGTCTCAGATCGAACGCGCCAAGGAGGCGGCAGTGCAGAATTCCGTGTCCCTCGAATCCCGCCGGACGGCGGTGGAGGACGTCGATTCGGTCGAGGTGCTCGTCCGCCTGCAAGCCCAGGAGCTCGTGTACCGCTCCGCGCTCGCCGTCAACGCGCGCGTCCTGCAGCCGTCGCTCATGGACTTCCTGCGATGAGCGCGGCACTGACCTTCCTCGCCCCTCCGCCCGGACTCGCGCCGCACGTCGACTTCGACCTCGCGCCGGTCGACGGCGCGGACGGCCTGTTCGCGATGCGAGCGGCCCGGGACGCCGACCTACGGCTCTACCTCGTCGACCCGCGCACGGTGTTGGACGAGTACGCCCCCATCCTCACCGACGAGCAGGCGGACGGCCTCGCGCTCGGCTCGCCGGACGACGCGCTGATCCTGGTGGTCGCGCACCCGTCGTCGGAGGGCGTGAGCGTGAACCTGCTGGCTCCGGTGATCGTCAACCGCACCACGGGAGCGGCGTCGCAGGTCATCCTCGAGGACCAGGACTACCCGCTGCGGGCTCCCCTCGGCTGAGAGGGGCTCTCGCGGGTGCGGTCCGCGGTTCGCCCACCGCCCTCCCGGGAGAACGGCGACTAATCTGGAGTCGTGATCCTTGCCGTCGACACCTCACTGGGCACGGCTGTCGCCCTCGCCGATGCGGACGGGGCCCGACGCGCCGAGGCCGCAGCCGCCGACCCTCTCGGCCATGCCGAGGTCATCGGCGACCTCCTCGTCGAAGCTCTGCGGGAGGCGGGTGACGGGGAGATCACGCACGTCGTCGCCGGCATGGGACCGGGACCGTTCACGGGTCTGCGCATCGGCATCGCCGCGGCGAGGGCGTTCGCCCTGGGCCGGGGCATCCCGGTGATCCCCGTCCCGAGTCATCTCGCGGCGGCGCTCACCGCCCTCCAGACCGAGACGCAGCCGTTCGCGATCGTGACCGACGCCCGCCGCCGCGAGGTCGCGATCACGGTCTTCGACGGCGTGGATGAGGACGGGATCCCGCAGATCGTCGCCGACACCGTCCTGGTCAAGGCGGCGGACGCCGATGCGCACCTCGACGGCATCCACCGCGTCGACGTGGCCGCGCTCTCCGCGCTCGACCTGGCGAGGGTGGGTGCGCGCGCTCTGGCCGCCGGCCGCACCCTCGCGGGGGAGGAGCCGCTCTACATGCGACACCCCGACGTGACCCTGCCCGGTGCGCCGAAGAAGGTGGGGACATGACGCTGCGCGACGCGACACCGGCAGACCTCGACGCGATCATGGCGATCGAGAACCGATCCTTCCCCACGGATGCGTGGAGCCGCGAGACCATGGCGGCGGAGCTGTCGAGTCCGCACGGCCGGTACCTCGTCGACGATCAGGACGGCGCGGTCATCGGCTACGGCGGGGTGCGTGCGCTCCGCGGCAGCGCGGACGCCGACATCCAGACCATCGCGCTCCTCGCCGAGCATCGCGGCCAGGGCAGGGGTCGTGCCCTCCTGCGTGCGCTGCTGGCCGCTGCGACCGAGCGAGGCGCCAGGGAGGTCTTCCTGGAGGTCCGGGCGGACAACCCCGTCGCGGAAGGGCTGTACATCGCCGAGGGG
The DNA here is from genome assembly GCF_008868005.1 of Microbacterium algeriense. Taxonomy (GTDB): domain Bacteria; phylum Actinomycetota; class Actinomycetes; order Actinomycetales; family Microbacteriaceae; genus Microbacterium; species Microbacterium algeriense. Next base: position 122,398 of record NZ_WAAO01000003.1, on the reverse strand, counting down.
TTCCGGGAGATCGGCCGTCGGCCCCGCTACTACCAGCCCGATGACGTGGATGCGATCGTGATGCGCCGGGAGCTGCCGCGCCACGCGGCCTCCGCCGAGACCGTCGAGGAGGCGAAGGCATGAGCGGACCCCTGGTGCTCGGCATCGAGACGAGCTGCGACGAGACCGGCATCGGCATCGTCCGCGGACGGACGCTGCTGTCGAACACGATCGCCTCGAGCATGGACGAGCACGCCAGGTACGGCGGCGTCGTGCCGGAGGTCGCGGCGCGCGCACACCTCGAAGCGCTGCAGCCGGCCATCGACGCCGCGCTCGCGGAAGCCGGGGTGGGGCTGCACGAGCTCGACGCCGTCGCCGTCACGAGCGGTCCGGGACTCGCCGGTGCCCTGATGGTGGGAGTCGGCGCCGCGAAGGGCCTCGCGGTCTCCCTCGACAAACCGCTGTACGCCGTCAACCACCTGGTCGGGCACATCGCCGCCGACATCCTCACCGCCGACTCCGCCCCCCTGGAGTACCCGACCATCGCGCTGCTCGTCTCCGGAGGGCACACCTCGCTGCTGCATGTCCGCGACCTCACCACCGATGTCGAGCTGCTCGGCGAGACGATGGACGACGCCGCCGGGGAGGCCTTCGACAAGGTGGCACGGCTGCTGTCGCTCCCTTATCCCGGCGGGCCGGAGATCGACCGCGCCGCCGTCGACGGCGACCCCGACGCGATCCGCTTCCCCCGGGGCCTGTCCCGCGCGTCCGATCTGGCCGCGCATCGCTACGACTTCTCCTTCTCGGGCTTGAAGACGGCTGTCGCGCGGTGGGTGGAGCGCTGCGAGGCGGACGGCGTCGAGGTGCCGCTCGCCGATGTCGCCGCGAGCTTCCGTGAGGCGGTCGTCGACGTGCTCGTGACGAAAGCGCTCGCCGCGTGCGCGGACCTCGGCGTGCCCCGGCTGCTCCTCGGCGGCGGTGTGATCGCCAACCGGCGGCTGCGGGAGGTCGCACTCTCGCGGGCCGAGGCGGCAGGCGTGACCGTGCGCATCCCTCCGCTGTCGCTGTGCACCGACAACGGCGCGATGATCGCGGCTCTCGCCGCCGAGCTCATCTCCTCCGGACGGCATCCGTCGACGCTCGCGTTCGGGGCGGATTCGACCCTTCCCGTGACCGAGATCCAGATCGCCGAGGCGGTTCCGGCATGAGCGACATCTCCGGTCCCCGCGGCCCGTCCTCTCCGCCTGCTCGGATCGAGCAGCCCAGCGAGGAGGTCGAGCACCCCGCCCGGTCCGCACGACTGCCAGGAGCACCGCGCGACGGCTACACGAAGCTGCCCACCGGTCCGGTCGGCATCGAGCCGGTCGTGGTGAGCGGCCCCGACATCGATGCGCCCGAAGAGGCGGAGTGGGAGCCGACGACCGGAACGATCGACGTCGACGAGACGCGGCTCGCGCCCTGGGCTCTGCTCGCTGCCATCGTCGCGCTCGGCGCATCGTTCTTCGTCGGCTGGGGCATCCCGGTCGCGGTCGTCGCGGTGATCGCGGCGATCATGTCGCTGCGGCGGCCCGTCGAGAGCAGGGCGATCGCGCGCTGGGCGCTGGTCCTCGGACTGTGCGCGACCGTCTACAGTCTGGGCTGGCTGGTCTGGGCCGGAATGCAGTTCGAGAAGCTGGGCTGAGCCGTGCTGAGCCCGGACGACCTCCAGGAGCTGCGTTCGCTGCAGGAGCGGGCCTACGGGCGAGACGCCGGTCTCACGGCGGCGGAAGCGGAGCGACTGCGCGAATTCGAGGAGCGGCGCTTCTCCCGGCCGCCCGAGACGACGGACGCCGCGGATGCGACCCTGCGCGGGCCCGTCGGCTCCGAGCGCATCACGGCTGCGGAGACGGGGGAGGCCGACGCGGGTCATGCCGCTCAGCTCGCCGAGGAGCAGGCCGATTCCCGTGGACAGCCGATCGCTCCGGACCCGGGGCTCCCGGACACGGCGTCCCGCAGCAGCGCACGGGCCCTGCTGCGGCGCCATTGGCGCCCGGCCGCGCTCATCGCTGCGGCATCGCTCCTCGCCGGCGTGGGGATCGGATGGGCGGCATCGGCGGTGTCCGCTCCAGCGCCGGTCGCACTGACCGCCGAACAGCAGGAGTGGCAGAACGACCTGCTCGCCAGCGGCGACTACGACTCCGGATCGGTGCGCGCGGTCGCCGTCGAAGAGGGCACGGTGGTCTGGACCGCGACCAAGGACGAGCGGTCCCGCACGTGCCTGATCCTGAGCACGGGAGACGTCACCCAGCCGAGCTGCGACCGGACCGAGACGGTGGCCACCACGGGCATCTACGGCTCGATCACCGTCGACGCCGACGACGACCGGCAGCGCCAGGTCGCCGTGCAGATGCTGCTGACCGCGGCGGGCGAGCCCGCTGTCGCCGTGAGCGCGTACGACTACGACACCGGGATCAGCGGCATCACCTACGCGAACGACGAGGAGGCGCTGATCGCGGAGCGCCTGGTCGACGACGGCTTCGACGCGAACTCGCTGTGGGTGGTCGGCTACGACGACGACGTGCCGGTGTGGTCGGGGATCCAGACCGAGACGCAGAATCCGTGTCTGATCTACGGCGGCTCCGCGCCGGACGATCCCGTGACCTGCGCCGATCCGGAGACGATGCAGGAGGAGTCCTCGAGCCTCGTCCTCAACGTCGTCGACGCCGAGACCGGCGGCGTGACACATCTCGAGATGCGGTCGAACCGGGGGCCGACGTATCTCGTCATCACGCGGGAGGAAGGCGTCGTCGGTGCCGGCGGGGACTGAGCCCGAAGAGCTCCGTGCCCTGCAGCGGAAGGCGTACGGCCCGCACGGCGGCGCCCTGACCGACATCGAGGCGCGGCGGCTTCGCGAGCTCGAGCAGGCCGGACGATCGACGACCCCTCCGGTGGAGGACGCGTCATCCTCGGCGCGGCCGGAACCGACCTCCGAGCCGCACTCGACCGTCGCGGAGGAACGGTCGTCGGGTGGCGGTGCGGATGCCGCCGGTCCCCTCCGCGAAGCCGAGCCGGGCGCACCCTCCGTCGACGAGCAGTCCGAGACGCCGGTGCGGTCGCTGCGACGGCATGCGGCCGCAGTCGTCACAGCGGCGCTCCTGCTCGCCGCGGGCACGGGTGCCGGCTGGGCGCTGTTCGCCCCGCGGGTCGACGGCATCCCGCTGACCGAGGATCAGCAGCAGCGACGCGCGGAGCTGTCCGCCGACGCGTTCGACCAGGGATCCGTGCGGGCGATCGCGGAGAGGGACGGTGCGCTCGCCTGGTACGCCACCCAGGACGGCGGCGACATCCACTGCCTGATCCTGGACCTCGACGAGCAGTCGCAGACCGACTGCCTGCCCTCCGACGAGATCGAGCGCGGTCTGACCGCGTCGCTCGCCCTGCCACCCGGAGACGAGGCCGAAGAGGGCGGCGTCCTCTACGCCACGATGCTCCTGTCCACGACGGGGGAGCCGATGGTCGGCATCCAGCGGTGGACGTCGACCTCGATGCTCTCCTGGCAGTTCGAGGGGGAGGAGCTCGCCAGAGCGGAGTCGCTCGTCGCGCAGGGCTATCAGCTCGGGGTCTCCATCGTCGGCACGTTCCGTGGCGCACCGGTCTGGGTGGCCGACCGGGTCTCGGAGCAGGGGTCCACACTGCGGTGCCTCGTCGTGGATGCGGCCGACGCGGGGCTGATGGAGTGCGAGCCGCTGGAGACGGCGGTGTCGAACGGGCTCCGCACCGAGGTGCTGGACACCGATCCGGACCAAGCGGCGGTGCTCGAGCTGAAGTTCACGACTCAGCAGACTCCCTACCTCACCATCACCGCCCCGCCCCCGGGTCCCCCCGCCTCCGTCGTGGTGCAGGCCCCTCCCGGCGACCCCATCGAGGTCTCCACCCCCGACCGCTGACCCCATCTCCCCCCTCCCCCTCCCTCCCCTCCCTCCCTCCCCCTCCTCCGTCGTCGAGTGCACGGCTTCGCGTCGAGTGCACGGCTTGGCCGCGCGAGGATCCCGTGCATTCGGCGACATCCCGTGCACTCGGCGGAAGGAGGGAGGGGGGAGGAGGAGGAGAGGAGGAGGGGGAGTCAGGGGGAGGGGATGCGGTCGGCGAGGATCGCGCGGCGCTGGTCGCCGATGCGGGCGAGGATCAGCGTCGCCTCCTGGTCGCCTCGGAGGGCCAGCTTCCTGCGGAACGCGGCGGGGTCGATGTCGACGCCGCGCTTCTTGATCTCGAGACGGCCGATCCCGTGCGCCTTGAGCGCGGCGCTGATGGCCTTGGGATTCGCCGCCATCGTCTCGCGCACACGGAACGACTGCACGAACGGACTGGTCACCGCGGCATCGGAGGTCAGATAGGCGATGTGCCGGTCGAGCATTCCGGCGTCGAGGCTGCGGGCCACGTCGCCGATCAGCCGGGCGCGGATGACGGCGCCGTCCGGTTCGTGCAGGAACGCCCCCAGCTCCCGGACCGGCTCGTCGACGGTGTCCGCGGGAGCGGTCATCTCGTGCGAGCGGTCACCGCGGATCACCAGCGCCGCGCGGCGGACGCCTTCCCGAGCGAGCGCTCCGCTCCACACGACGAGCTCCACCACGCTGCCGTCGGCGCTCACCCACTGCGCCTCGGCGTCGGCGGGCAGCGCGTCGCGGTCGTGCCCTGGACCGAGCTTGATCCCGGTCGGCACGCGTGCTGCGACGTCGAACGCCCAGTCCAGGGAGGGCGAGTAGCCGTCGGAGGACACCCGTCGGGTCTCGCTGTGGCCGGACGTGCGCCGAGCCGGATCCATCCAGATGGCGCGTGCCCCCGAGGCCTCCGCTTCGGGGAGTGCCTCTTCGGCGGTGGCGTGACGCACCTGGGCGGCGGCACCGAAGGGCGCGAGGTTGTACGCCGCGATGGCGGAGGTGACCTCGTCGGCGTCGACGGCGAGCACGTCCAGGCCGGCGCCGGCGAAGGCGAGCGCGTCGCCTCCGATGCCGCAGCCGAGGTCGGCGACGCCCGTGAAGCCCGCCTGGCGGATGCGCTGCGCGTGGCGCGCGGCCACGGCGAGCCTCGTCGCCTGCTCGAGGCCGGCGCGGGTGAAGAGCATGCGTGCGGCGAAGGGGCCGAACTTGGCGGTGGCCTTCGCGCGCAGATGCGCCTGCCCGACGACGGCCGAGACGAGTTCGGGGGAGTGTCCGTCGGCGCGCAGTCGGGAGACGGCGCGTGCGACCTCGGCGATGTCCTCGATCGGCCCCAGGCTGTCGAGCAGTTCCAGGCCCACGGGGGTCAGCAGCGCGCGCAGCTCGGACATCTCCACGTCCTCAGCCTAATTCCCCGGCGCGGAGCCGACCTACGCGGTGCGCTGGCACTCGCATTGCATGAGTGCCAGCCGACCGCCTACACTGGCATTAGCACTCTCGGGTTGAGAGTGCGAACAAGTCTTTCGTGTCAGCGTCAAGAAAGAAGAGGTAGACCGTGTCGGTTTCCATCAAGCCGCTCGAGGACCGCATCGTCATCAAGCAGGTCGAGGCCGAGCAGACCACCGCCAGTGGCCTGGTCATCCCCGACACCGCCAAGGAGAAGCCCCAGGAGGGCGAGGTCGTGGCGGTCGGCCCCGGCCGCATCGACGACAACGGCAACCGTGTTCCGCTCGACGTCGCCGTCGGCGACCGCGTGCTCTACAGCAAGTACGGCGGCACCGAGGTGAAGTTCGGCGCAGACGAGTTCCTCGTCCTGTCGGCTCGCGACGTCCTGGCGGTCGTCGTCCGCTGATTTGCGGAACCTGATTCCCGTCTCCTCTGAGGGGCGGGATCGAGGTCCTCGAAGGGGGCCCGGATGCGTATCGCATCCGGGCCCCCTTCCGCGTTCCGCCACCGGGCATCCCTTTCCTGCCAACTTCTCCCGGCGAGCCCGTCGCGGGGATTTGCGGACCTCGACTCGGGCATAGGGTTGTGCGGTGCCCCTCGAGTCTCCCCGCGCCACGCAGACCGCGGGCGTCGCGTATGCCGGAGCCGCCTACCTGCTCTGGGGTGTGCTCCCTCTCTACTTCCTGCTCCTCGTCCCGACCGGTCCGTGGGAGGTGGTCGCATGGCGGGTGCTGCTGTCGTTCGTCTTCTGCGTGCTGCTGCTCACGGTCACGCGCGGCTGGGCGGCGTTCGGCGTGATCCTGCGGCAGCCGAGGCTGCTGGGCTGGACGGCGCTGGCCGGTCTGCTGATCTACGTCAACTGGCAGGTGTTCCTGATCGGGACGCTCAGCGGCAACGTCGTCGAGACGAGCCTGGGCTACTTCATCAACCCGATCACGACCGTGCTGCTGGGCGTCTTCGTGCTGAAGGAGCGCATCCGGCGGCTGCAGTGGGCCGCCATCGCCATCGCGGCGGTCGCCGTCATCGTGATCGTCGTCGCCTACCGGCAGTTCCCGTGGATCGCGCTGTCGCTGACAGCGTCCTTCGGCGTCTACGGACTCATCAAGAAGAAGATCGGCCCGGCGGTCGACGCCGTGAGCGGTCTGACTCTGGAGTCCTTCTGGCTCATCCCGATCGCCGTGGTCCAGCTCGTCCTCGTCGCGCAGACGACCGGCATCACGATGGGCGCGAACGGATGGCCGCACGCCCTGCTCCTCGCCTTCGCCGGCGTCGCCACGGCCGTGCCGCTGCTGCTGTTCGCCGCGGGGACCCGGCGCATCGACCTCACCGTGATCGGGATGATCCAGTTCATCACGCCCGTCATGCAGTTCCTCATCGGCGTGGCCGTGCTGCACGAGCCGATGCCGCCGGAGAGATGGGCGGGCTTCATCATCGTGTGGATCGCGATCGGCATCTTCGTCGTCGACCTGCTCCTGGCCGCACGGCGCGGCCGGAGGAGCGTGCAGCCGGAACTCGTCTGAACCGGGGGCTCAGCCCGCCAGGAACCCGGTGTCGGATCGTTAACGCACCGAAACATCGGTGACCCCTACGCGAGACCTTTCGGTCCTAGTGTTAGAGCACCCGACCGTGGTCACAATCCACGGCCAGTCACGCAAGGGAGCATCATGACCGCATTCACGCGCTCGCGCAGCGCCAAGATCCTCGCTGGAGTCGCGCTGCTGAGCGCCTCGGCGATGGTCATCGCAGGTTGCAGCAGCACGCCATCGGACGAGCCGTCGGACGGTGGCGGATCGTCCGCCGACCTCACCCTCAAGCTGGGTTCGCTGCTGCCGCAGACCGGATCGCTGTCGTTCCTCGGCCCGCCGATGGAGTCCGGCGTCGGACTCGCGGTCAAGGAGGTCAACGACGCCGACGCCGGCGTCACGATCGAGCTGACAGCGGAAGACGAGGGCGACACCGACACGAAGGCGTACGAGACCTCGATCACCAAGCTCCAGAGTGCCGGCGTGAGCGCCATCGTCGGCGCGGCGGCATCGGGCGTCTCCCGTCTGATCCTCGACGGCAACGTCTCCGCAGGCATCCTGCAGATCTCCGCCTCGAACACAGGCCCCGACTTCACCGACTGGGACGACAACGGCCTCTACTTCCGCACCGCTCCCAGCGACCTGCTGCAGGGCGAGGTGCTCGGCAACCTGATCGCCGAAGACGGACACAAGACGCTGGGCGTCATCTACCAGAACGACGCCTACGGCACGGGTCTGTTCGACAACATCAAGTCGACGTTCGAGGGCGCTGGCGGCGAGGTCGTCGCCGACGCGTCGTACAACGTCGGTGACGGTCAGTTCGACGCGCAGGTCGAGACCATCAAGGCGCAGAACCCCGACGCCGTCGCGATCGTGTCGTTCGACCAGTTCAAGACCATCGCCCCGCTGCTGGTCAACGCGGGCATCTCGCCGGACAAGTTCTACCTGGTGGACGGCAACCTGTCGGACTACGGCTCGTCGCCCGACACCAACTTCCCGTTCTCGCTCGAGGGCGCCCAGGGCACCAAGCCCGGACCGGCGCTCGAGGACGACTTCACCGACCGTCTGCAGACGTTCTGGACGGGTGAGGGCAACCCCGAGGTCAACGACTTCACCTACGCGGCCGAGGCCTACGACGCCGTCGTCCTCGTCGCGCTCGCCTCTCTCGCCGCAGGATCGACCGAGGGCGCGGACATCGCGGCCAAGATGGCCGAGGTCTCCGGCGGCTCCGGTGACGGCGAGAAGTGCACCAGCTTCGCCGAGTGCGCGAAGATCATCAACGACGGAGGCACCGCCGACTACGACGGCTACTCCGGCGAGATCACGTTCGACGAGAACGGCGACCCGCAGGGTGCCTCGATCGGCACGTACGTGTACGGCGCGGACAACCTGATCACCCGCACCAACTGATCGACGAAGAAGGCCCCGGATGCGGAATCCGGGGCCTTCTTCGTGTCCGGCCCTTTCGACAAGTTCAGGGACCCGATCCTGCGGAACCCTTCGACAGGCTCAGGGACCCAATCGTGTCTGTCGAAGCGTCCGGTCGGCCGCGTCAGGCGGCGTCCGTGCCCAGCGTGCCGAGGTAGAGGCCGATGACCTTGGGATCGTTCAGCAGATCGCGTCCGGTGCCCTCATACGCGTCCTTGCCCTGATCGAGCACGTACCCGCGGTCGCAGATCTGCAGGCAGCGCCGCGCGTTCTGCTCGACCATGATCGTCGTGACACCCGCCTTGTTGATGTCGGAGACGCGGATGAACGCGTCGTCCTGACGGACGGGGGAGAGGCCGGCGGAGGGCTCGTCGAGGAGCAGCACCGACGGATCCATCATGAGCGCCCGCGACATCGCCACCATCTGGCGCTCGCCACCGGAGAGCGAACCGGCGCGCTGTTTCAGGCGCTTGCCCAGCTCGGCGAAGATGCCGGTGACGAACTCGAGACGCTCCACGTAGATCTTGGGGTTCTGGTAGAGCCCCATCTGCAGGTTCTCCTCGATCGACAGCGACGGGAAGACGTTGTTCGTCTGAGGAACGAAAGCGACCCCGCGCTTGACGAGCTTGTCGGCCTTCAGTCCGACGATGCTCTCGCCGTTCACGGTGATGTCACCGCTTCGGACGTTCACCATGCCGAAGATCGACTTCAACAGCGTCGACTTCCCCGCACCGTTGGGACCGATGATGCCGATCAGCTCGCCCTGGCGTGCGATGAGGTTGGCGCCGTTGAGGATGTTCACCCCTGGCAGGTAGCCGGCGTGCACGTCCTTGAGTTCGACGACGACATCGTCGGCGGACGATGCTGCGGGGTTCTCGGCGCTCATGCGTTGCCCTTCTGATCCGGATCGGCGGTGCTCGTCGCTTCGAGCTCCGCCTCGGCCTCTGCTTCGATCTGCTCGCGGAGCCGGGCCGCGGCGTCGCTCTCGATCACGGGGATGCGACCGGTGACGGCACCGAGGTCGAGGTCCTGGTGAGCGCCGAGGTAGGCGTCGACCACCGCGGGGTCCTCCATGACCTCGTCCGGCGGTCCCTCCGCGACGATACGGCCCTCGGCCATCACGACGACCCAGTCGGCGATGTGGCGGACCATGTGCATGTCGTGCTCGACGAACAGCACCGTCATCCCGAGTTCCTTGAGATCGAGGATGTGGTCCAGGAGCGACTGGGTGAGCGCGGGGTTGACGCCTGCCATCGGCTCATCGAGCATCACCAGGGTCGGGTCGCTCATGAGGGCCCTCGCCATCTCGAGCAGCTTGCGCTGTCCTCCGGAGAGCGAGGCGGCGAAGTCCTTCTCCTTGGCGTCGAGCTTGAAGCGGGCGAGCAGCTCGCGCGCCTTCCCCTCGATCTCCCGGTCCTGGGCGCGCCACAGGAACGGGAAGAGGCTCGACCAGAATCCCTCGCCGCGCTGGCCGGGAGCACCGAGCTTCATGTTCTCGAGCACCGTGAGCAGCGACAGCGACTTGGTCAGCTGGAACGTACGCACCTGCCCCATGCGCGCCACCTTGAACGAGGGGACACCGGCGAGGTTCGTCCCATCGAACGACCAGGTGCCGCTGTTGGGCTTGTCGAACCCGCAGAGCAGGTTGAACAGGGTGGTCTTGCCGGCTCCGTTCGGCCCGATCAGGGCGGTGATGGCGCCGCGAGGAATCTCGACGTGGTCGACGTCGACGGCGGTCAGACCGCCGAAGTGACGCTGCACGCCGTCGGCCACGAGGATCGGATCGACCTTCGGGACGCCCGGTGCGGCCGGACCCTTCGCGAGCCCCGTGGTCTTGGGGCGACGGATGCTCCCGGTCGTGGGCGCCGCCTCGACGTTCTCGTCGGGGGTGGGTTCAGTGGACAAAGGTCATCTCCCTCTTGTCTCCGAGGATGCCCTGAGGACGGAAGATCACGAGCAGCATCAGGGCGATGCCGACGAAGATGAACACGAGCGTCGAGGCCTGGCTGTCGGACATCGGCAGGATGCCCGCCTTCGCCAGGGCGGGGAGCAGGTTCGCCATGAAGGCGAACACGACCCAGAACAGGATCGCGCCCAGCGTCGGCCCGAAGACCGTCGCCGCTCCTCCGAGCAGCAGCACGGTCCACAGGAAGAACGTGAGCGAGGTCGTGTAGCTGCCGGGGACGACGGCGGACGGGAGGACGAACACGATTCCGCCGGCCGCGCCGATGATGCCGCCGACCACGAGCGCCTGCATCTTGTAGGCGAAGACGTTCTTGCCGAGCGAGCGCACGGCATCCTCGTCTTCGCGGATGCCCTTGAGCACCCGGCCCCACGGGCTGCGCATCAGCGACCACACGAGGAGGATCGCGATGGCGAGGAGGATGATGCCGAACACGCGATTCCACAGGTCGTTCGCGCTGAGAGTCCACGGACCGAACCCGTAGGTCCCGGTGGGGAACGGGTTGGCGTCGCGGAATCCGCCGTTGAACTGCGCGAGTCCGTCGGCCGAGTTGGTGTACTCGTCGAAGATCTGCGTGGTGAACAGCAGTCGCACGATCTCACCGGCCGCGATGGTGGCGATCGCGAGGTAGTCGGCGCGCAGTCGCAGCGTCGGGATGCCGAGGATCACCGCGAAGAGCGCGCCGCCCAGAAGGCCGATGAGCATGCCGACCCACCAGGGCAGCCCGAAGGTCAGCACCGAGATGGCGTAGCCGTAGCCGCCGATGGCCATGAACGCGGCCATGCCGAAGTTGAGGAGTCCCGCGTAGCCGAAGTGCACCGCCAGACCGGTCGCCGCCAGCGCATAGGCGATCGTGACCGGGCTGATCAGGTAGACGGCAGTGTTCGAGAGGATGCTTCCGAAGTCCACGGTCAGCCCAACCTTTCCTTGCGTCCGAGCAGGCCCTGCGGCCGCACCAGGAGGATCACGATGAGCACGACGAGCGCGCTCGCGTACTTGAGGTCGGACGGGATCCACAGAGTCGAGACCTCGACCGCGATGCCGACGATGAGCGAGCCGACGAGGGCGCCGAACGCGGTGCCCAGGCCGCCGAGCGTGATCGCGGCGAAGATGAGCAGCAGCATCTGCATGCCCATGTCCCACTTCACGCCGGGGCGGAAGTATGCCCACAGGATGCCGGAGATCGCGGCCAGCGTGCCGGCCAGGATCCACACGTAGCGGACCACCCTGTCGACGTCGATGCCGGAAGCGGCGGCCAGCTGCGGGTTGTCGGAGATGGCGCGGGTGGCCTTGCCGATGCGGGTGCGCGTGAGGAAGAACGCGACCCCGATGATCACCACGATGCTGACGCCCATGCCGATCAGGTCGATGTACGACAGCGAGATCGGCCCGAATCGGAACGGCTCGGGGCTCGCGCCCGGGAGCTGGCGGGTCCCGCCGCCGATCATGTACTGGAAGGCGTAGCGCAGTGCGAGCGAGAGGCCGATGCTGACGATCATCAGCTGGACGACCCCGAGGCCCCGGCGTCGCAGCGGGCGCCAGATGCCGGCGTCCAGAGCCCAGCCGAACAGACCGCCGCCGACCACGGCGGCGACGATGCCGAGCCACAGCGGGAGGTGCCAGAACGACGTCGTCACGAGAGCGACCAGACCGCCCCAGGTGACCATCTCGGCGTGCGCGAAGTTCGACAGGCGCGTCGTGCCGTAGATGAGCGCGGCGCCCATCGAGGCCAGGGCCAGCAGGAGCCCGAAGTTGAGCCCGCCGACGAGACGCGATGCGAGCTGATCGAAGAAGGATGTGGTCATGCGCTCTCCCTCGCCGAGGAAGAGGTTCATGATCTTGGTGCCCGTCAAGCCGAACTCGACTTCGAACGAGGCGGTCGTGCCCGCGATCGGCTGTGTTCCCTCGGGGAGCTGGGCGGCGTCGACGATCACGCCGTCGGGGAGGGTGTCCTCGTCGACGGTGAGCGTGTACGTCTCCTTCTCGGGAACGTACAGTCGCCACTTGCCGTCGGCGTCGGTCTCGGTCTCTCCCTCGAAGCCGTTGCCCTCGATCGTCATGACGACGCCCTCGACGGGAGCGTCGTCAAAGGTGATGACGCCGGCGAAGTAGAAGTCTGTGATCTCCTGGCCGTCGTCGGTCTCTTCGGCGGAGGCCGACGACGGGGGCTGCAGCCAGAGGAAAGCGATGGCGAGGAGCGACGCCAGCAGGATGATGACCCACCGCTTTCCGCTTCGATTCGCCGAGATCGTCGGACGCACAGAACCTCCAGCCCAGTACACAGGCCATGACGGAGTTGTGCATCGGCCTTGATGTACGACGGTATGAGCGTAATGTGTCGGCTCTGTTTCGACCAAGGCACGATCTGCTCACGGTGAGAACGATCCCATCACGACGGTGCGGAAGCTCGCTGCGTCGCGCCCTCGTCCGGCGTGCGACCCCAGCCCCCGCCGGGAATTTCCTCAGCCTCCTCACGCTTAGAATTGGTACACCCTCGCCCCCAGATCGCGCCCGCAGGAGGACAATCCATGGACCAGCACGACCCCTTCGGCTTCGTTGGACTGACGTACGACGACGTGCTGCTGCTCCCCGGGCACACCGATGTGATCCCGAGCGAGGCCGACACGTCCTCAAGGATCACGCGTCGGATCTCGGTCGCCACTCCGCTGCTGTCGAGCGCGATGGACACGGTCACCGAGTCGCGTATGGCGATCGCGATGGCGCGCGAGGGCGGCATCGGCATCCTGCACCGCAACCTGTCGATCGCCGACCAGGCCGCGCACGTCGACCGGGTCAAGCGCAGCGAGTCGGGCATGATCACCGACCCGATCACGACGACGCAGGACGCGACCGTCGAGGAGGTCGACGCGCTGTGCGCGAAGTACCGCATCTCGGGTCTGCCGGTGGTCGACGACGAGGGCAAGCTGGTCGGCATCATCACCAACCGCGACATGCGCTTCGTCTCGGGCTTCGAGCGCCAGACCACGTTCGTCAAGGACGTCATGACGAGCGAGAACCTCGTCACCGCTCCCGTGGGTGTGGCAGCCGGCGAGGTCATCGCCCTGTTCGCGAAGCACCGCGTCGAGAAGCTCCCGCTCATCGATGAGGACGGCAAGCTGGCCGGCCTCATCACCATCAAGGACTTCGACAAGAGCGAGAAGTACCCCCTCGCCACCAAGGACGACCAGGGCCGCCTGCGCGTCGGCGCCGCGATCGGATTCTTCGGCGACGCCTGGGAGCGGGCCGAGGCGCTGCGCGACGCCGGAGTGGACGTGCTCGTCGTCGACACGGCCAACGGCCAGTCGCAGGGCGTGATCGACCTCGTCAAGCGACTCAAGGCCGACGCCTCGTTCGAGCACATCGACATCATCGGCGGCAACGTCGCGACCCGTGAGGGTGCGCAGGCCCTGATCGACGCCGGAGTCGACGCGGTCAAGGTCGGCGTCGGCCCCGGCTCCATCTGCACCACGCGCGTCGTCGCGGGTGTCGGCGTCCCCCAGGTGACCGCGGTCTACGAGGCCTCGCTCGCCGCACGCCCCGCCGGCGTCCCGGTGATCGCCGACGGCGGTCTGCAGTACTCCGGCGACATCGCCAAGGCGCTCGTCGCCGGCGCTGACGCCGTGATGCTCGGCTCCCTGCTGGCCGGAACCGACGAGTCCCCGGGCGAGATCGTCTTCCAGTCCGGCAAGCAGTTCAAGCAGTACCGGGGGATGGGCTCGCTCGGCGCGATGCAGACGCGCGGCAAGCAGACCTCGTACTCGAAGGACCGCTACTTCCAGGCGGATGTCCCCAGCGACGACAAGCTGATCCCCGAGGGCATCGAGGGGCAGGTGCCGTACCGTGGCCCGCTCTCGGCCGTGGCCTATCAGCTCGTCGGCGGTCTGCGTCAGTCGATGTTCTACGTCGGAGCGCGCACCATCGAGGAGCTCAAGACGCGCGGCAAGTTCGTGCGCATCACCTCGGCAGGGCTCAAGGAGTCGCACCCGCACGACGTGCAGATCGTCGTCGAGGCCCCGAACTACAAGAAGTAGTCGCACGCAGCGAGGGAGGGACCGGATGCTCGCATCCGGTCCCTCCCTGCATGTCTGCCCGAAGCGATGTCAGCCGCACCGGTAGGTGACGCCGTCGATGTTCCACACTCCGGGGCCGAGCTCGGCGCACGTGCCGAAGATGTTGGCGAACACCGCGACGAAGAAGATGATCGCGATGATCCAGAAGATCGTGATGATCGCGCCCACGATGATCCCGGCGATCGCGAGCCCCTTGGGCTGACCGGCCCTGCCGAGCTTCACGGCGGCGACGATGCTGATCACCAGGCCGATCGGTGCTGCGACGACCGCGAGCACCAGTCCGACGATCGACAGCACGCGACCCGGCGGCGTCGGGGTCGGCTGGCCGTAGGGTGCGGCTCCGGGAGGCGAGTACGGCGGGGCCGATTCCTGCGGAGGCGAGGACGGCGGGACCGAGGAGGCGGGCGGAGCCGGCGGGGGTGCGCTCGGCGTCGTGGAATCCGGCGTGGGGGAGTCCGGAGTCGGGGAGTCGGGGAACGGGGGGTTCGTCATGGGCTGTCCTGTCGCTGAGGAGTGGGGCATCGCGGCACGGCGGCCGCTCCGGTAGCCCCGAGCGTAGAGGGGCCGCCGTGCGCGCACCACCCCGATCGACCGGAGCCCCCGCAGGTCTTCCCACCGTCGGAGCCGCGGCGTAGCGTGCCGGTATGTGTCGAAACATCGTCCCGCTGAACAACCTCGAACCCGCCGCGACGGAGGAGGAGTGCCACGATGCCGCGCTGCAGTTCGTCCGCAAGATCTCCGGGAGCACCGCGCCGTCCCGCGCCAACCGGGAGGTCTTCGACCGCGCGGTCGACGACATCGCCGAGGTCGTCCGTCGGCTCCTGGATGAGCTCGTGACATCCGCCCCGCCCAAGAACCGCGACGAGGAGGCGGCGAAGAGGCGAGCCCGATCCGCGGAGCGCTACGAGGCGATCAGGGTCTATCAGCAGGAGAAGCGCGCGGCGCGCGCCGGCGTCTGAGCGGCGGATCGCGGCGGCGACGCCTCCCTATGCCAGAATCGACATACCCCGCTCGACTTTCCCAGCGGTCCCGGTGAGTGAAGGCGCCGAGACGGCGATGCCGCTCCCTATCGGCAGGGAATCTCCCCAAGGAGAGCTGCATACATGCCTGAGGATGCTCCTCGGATTCTCGTCGTCGACGACGATCCCGATGTCGCCCTGCTCGTGAAGACCGTCCTCCAGCGGAGGGCCGGCTGCGTCGTCGACGTCGCGGAAGACGGTCAGGTCGCGGTCGAGCGCGTGGCCGCGTTCCGGCCCGACGTGGTGGTGACCGACATCGAGATGCCGGGTCTGAACGGACTGGAGCTGCTCGCCGAGCTGCGCCGGACCGTCCCGACCGTGCCGGTGATCGTGATGACCGCTCATGTGTCCGTCGAGTACGCGGTGTCGGCGCTGCGGGCGCAGGCGGATGAGTTCCTGACGAAACCGCTCGACAACGCCAAGCTCGTCGAAGCGGTCACGCGGCTGGTCGCCGAGGGGCGGCGTCGCCGGGACGAGGCGAGGACCCCGGAGCGGGTGCTCGCGATCGGCGCGCACCCCGACGACGTGGAGATCGGCGTCGGCGGGCTGCTCGCCGCCCACGCCAAGGCCGGCGACGAGATCACCATCCTCACGCTGTCGCGCGGCGCGCGCGGCGGTGATGCGGACAGCCGTCAGGACGAGTCGCTGGCCTCCGCCGAGATGCTCGGTGCGCGCCTCTTCCTCAAGGACCTCATCGACACCGAGATCTCGGGCGGGGGATCCACCGTGCGCCTGATCGAGGAGGTCGTGCAGGAGATCCAGCCCACGATCGTCTACACGCACTCGAGCCACGACCGCCACCAGGACCACCGAGCCGTGAGCGAGGCGACCATCGTCGCGACACGGCGCGTGGGGACGGTCGCGTGCTATCAGAGTCCCTCGGCGACGATCGACTACCGCCCGACCCGGTTCGTCCGGATCGATCAGTACCTCGACGAGAAGCTCCGGCTGCTCGAGCGGTTCAGCTCGCAGACGGCCAGACGCGACTACCTCGAGCCGGATTTCGTCACGGCGACGGCACGCTACTGGTCGCGCTTCGGCGGCGGCATCGCGGTGGAGCCGCTTGAAGTGGTGCGCGAGACGGCCGAGTTCGTCGGCGCGCACGAACTGACCCGACGGGAGAGCTGATGACCAAGCGCGTTCTGGTGACCGGGGCCGGCGGACCGGCGGGCGTCGCCGTGATCCGATCCCTCCTCCGTCGCTCCGACCTGACCGTCTTCGCGGCGGACATGGACGGGTGGGCGAGCGGGATCTACCTCGTCCCGACGGAGCAGCGCCGCCTGGTGCCGCCAGGGCGGGACGAGGACTTCGTGCCGACGATCGCCCGACTCGTCGAGGACGATCGGCTCGACCTCGTGATCTCGACCGTCGACGTCGAGCTGATCGCCCTGGCCGACCGCCGCGACGAGCTGGCGCCCGCCGTGCTGGCCGCACCGTCTGCGGACACCCTGAACACCGCCCTCGACAAGCTCGCCCTCTCCGAGCGATGCGCGCCGACCGGCCGGACACCGCGCACGGTCCTCGCCGGGGCGGACGCGGAGGCGATCGACTGGGAGTTCCCGGTGTTCGCCAAGCCACGCCAGGGTGCCGGCAGCCGTGGCGTGCGCCTCGTCCCCGACCGGGACGCCCTGCTCGCGCTGCCCACGGATGAAGGGCTCATCGTGCAGGACTTCCTCCCGGGGGAGGAGTACTCGGTCGACGTGATCGCCGACGCGACGGGGAACGTCGTCGCCGCCGTGCCGCGCACGAGAGCGCGGGTCGACTCGGGTGTCGCCATCGCCGGCCGCACGCTCCGCGACCATGAGCTCGAGGAGACCGCCGCGTCGATCGCCAGGGCCATCGGACTCGTCGGAGTCGCGAACGTGCAGCTGCGGCGCGATCGGGCAGGCCGTGCCGTGCTGCTCGAGGTCAATCCGCGGTTCCCCGGCGCGCTCCCGCTGACCATCGCGGCCGGCGTGGACATCCCCTCGCTCGTCGCCGACCTGTTCCTGGGCCGCGAGATCCCCGTCAGCGTGCCGTTCCGCGAGGTCGCCTCCGTGCGATTCCTCGAGGACATCATCGTCGAGGTCGACGAGGTGCTCGTCTCGGACCATGCCGGCCACCAGGAGGAGCTGTGAGCCACGGGATCCTCCGCGGCGATCATCACGTCCATTCGACGTTCTCGGACGACGCCGTCTCGACGCTCGCGGAGAACGTGGCCGCGGCGACGGCGGCGGGCCTGACCACGGTGCGTCTGGTCGACCATGTGCGTCAGAGCACGACCTGGGTGCCCGAGTACCTCGCGGCGGTCCGCGACCTCGACCGCCCGGAAGGGCTCACGGTGCTGACCGGCGTGGAGGCGAAGATCCTCGACGCGACCGGCGCGCTCGACATCCCGGCGCTGCCGCAGGGCATCGACCGGATCCTCATCGCGGACCACCAGTTCCCCGGCGTCGACGGTCCGCTCGGCCCCTCCGCCGTCCGAGAGCGGATGGCCGGCGGCTGGGCGGTCGACGATGTGCTCGATCAGTTCGTGGGCGCTCTGATCGCCGCGATGCGCCGACACCCGGGCAACCAGCTCGCGCACTGCTTCTCGCTCCTGCCCAAGATCGGCCTCGCCGAAGACGACCTGGGCGCGGAACGGGTCCAGGCGTGGGCGCGCACCGCGGCCGAGACCGACACCCTCGTCGAGGTCAACGAGAAGTGGGGCTGCCCGGGAACGGAGCTCCTGCGCGCCCTGCGTCTGGCCGGCGCCGAGATCGTCGCCTCCACGGACAGCCACGTAGCCGACGACGTCGGCCGCTACGCGCGCATCATCCCGATCCTCGACGCCCTGGAGTCCTCCGCATGACCGATCTCACCTGGCTGCAGACGGTCCTGGTCGTCATCCTCCTGCTGTGCGTCCTCGTCGGCACGCTTCCCGTGGTGAACACCGGGCTGCAATTCCTCGCGCTGCCGCTGCACGCCTTCCGCAACCACTACGGCAAGGCGGCCCCGTACCACCCGAACGTGGCCGTCATCATCCCCGCCTGGAACGAAGGCGCGGTGATCGGCCCGGCGATCGAGCGGCTGCTGCAGCTGGAGTACCCTGCCGAGCGCCTGCGGATCTTCGTCGTGGACGACGCCTCGACCGACGACACCCCCGCCGTCGTCGCCGCGAAGTCGGCGGCCCACCCCGGCCGCGTCGTGCACCTGCGTCGCGAGAAGGGCGGCGAGGGCAAGGCGCACACCCTCAACCACGGGCTCGACGTCGTCCTCGCCGACCCCTGGACCGAGGCCGTGCTCATCATGGACGCCGACGTGATCTTCGCGCGGGATTCGCTCCGCAAGCTCAGCAGGCACCTCGCCGACGAGAAGGTCGGGGCCGTGACGGCCTACATCGCCGAGGGCAGTCGCGACCGCAACTACCTCACGCGGTTCATCGCGATCGAGTACGTGATCGGGCAGCTGTCCGCACGTCGCGTGCAGAACGTCGGCGGCGCGATCGCGTGCCTGGCCGGTGGCGCGCAGCTGCACTCCCGGGCGAATCTGGAGGCCATCGGCGGACGCATCCCGACCGGCACTCTCGCCGAGGACACGATGACGACCTTCGAGGGGCAGCTGCACGGGCGCCGCATGGTGTTCGAGCCGCACGCGGTGGTGCTGGCCGAAGAGCCGCGCACGATCGACAGCCTGTGGAAGCAGCGACTGCGATGGGCTCGAGGCAACGTGCAGCTGACCTCGATCTACAAGAAGCTCTGGTTCCGTCCGAGTCCTGATCACAACCTGGGCAGCTTCTCGTTCGGCCTCGCGTGGTTCACGATCCTCCTGCTCCCGGCGTTCATGCTGCTTGCCGCCGCGGGAATGCTCGCCCTGCTGCTCCTGCACAGCGACATCGCCGAGTTCGTGTTCCGCTTCATGTGGATCTCCGCGGCGTGCATCTACATCTTCTCGATGCTCTACTCCGTGCAACTGGATCCCCGCATCGGCAGGCAGTCCTGGCGCGAGGCCATCATGTTCCCCGGTCTCGGTGCCCTGATCCTGATGGCCATCGCGATCTTCCCCTGGCTGTTCGAGTCGGCTCTGCTCGCGCTCGGACTGCCGGTGACGGATCAGGCGCGCATCACCTGGGCGGTGATCTTCTACCTGTGGGGGCCGATCTCGATGCTCGGGATCTGGCTCGCCAGGGCGGTGGAGCCCCTTCCCGGCGGACGGTTCTTCGCCGGGCTGCTGCTCTACATCTGCGGGTACGGATCGCTGCTCTGCGCGATCACCGTGGACTCGTACATCAAAGAGTGGCGTCGCGCCGACGCCTCCTGGATCAAGACCGAGAAGATCGGACGCGTCGACTCATGACCGCAGCCCCGTCACACGAATCCGAAGTGGAGGAGATCGCCGCGGATGCGCGCCGCGAACGCCGCCTCGTCCCGCAGGCCCTCCTCTCCCTCGCCGTCGTCGTCATCATCGTCATCGTGCGAGAGCTGCTCCTTCGATGACCGGGAGGCCGTTGGCCCTGGTCGTCGAGGACGCTCCCGATCAGGCGGCGCTGCTGCGTCGCTACCTGGACCGTGAGGGGTTCGACGTGTTCGTCGCCCGCGATGCGGAGTCGGCCATCGCGGCGTTCTCCGACATCGACCCCGCTCTGGCCGTGCTCGACCTGCTCCTTCCCGGGATATCCGGACAGGCATGCGCACGGCTCGTGCAGGAGCGCTTCCCGGCCTGCTTCCTCGTGATCAGCTCGGTGCTCGACGCGGCGGACTACCCGCCAGCGGACGCGGCGCTGCCCAAACCCATCACCGGAGCAGACCTGCACGCCATCGTGGAGCGGGTGCCCCGATGAGGGCCACACCGCTGGAGCGCGCGGAGAACCGCTGGTACCGGCTGGTCGACAACCCGAGCCCGCTGATCAAGCAGGCGCCGACGTTGACAGCCGCCGTGATCGCCGCGCTGCTGACGTGGACGGTGCCCCAGCTGCCGTTCACGCATCTGGGCGTGGCGCTGATCGGACTGGCCGTGGTGCTCGCCGCCACGGTGCAGGCGGCGATCCTCAGCGCCCGCCACGTCTACGACGGCTGGGCCGTGCTGCTCGTGCCGATGATCGACATCGTGGGGCTGGGCCTCTTCCGCGCCGGCACCGGGGGCGCCGCATCGGTCTTCGGATCGCTCGTGCTGCTGCCCGTCGTGTGGATAGCGGCAGCGCCCGGGATCCGCTGGGTCTTCGTCGTCGGCGGCCTGACCTCCTTCGCGCTGCTGATGCCCTACCTCGCGGACCCGCCCCGGAGTTCCGCCGAGTGGCTGCGCGGCGTCGTCGGTCCGCTCGTGTTCGCCGCGCTCGCCGCGGTCATCAACGAGCTCTCCCGGCAGCAGCGCGTCCGCGTCGAGCAGGCCGAGGAACTGGTGGCCGCGCGCACGAAGGCGCTCTCGGAGAACGTGGCGATGATCGTCCAGCTGCGCGACAAGGAGCGGCAGTATCGGGAGCTGCTCGACTCGTTCGAGAGCCTGTGGTCGTCGATCACCGCGCAGGCGGTGGTCGCCACCGATTGCAGCGGCACGATCACGGCGTGGAATCCCGGTGCGGTGCGTCTGCTGGGGATGTCGGCCGAGGAGGCCCGAGACGGTGTGCGCATCGACCGCTTCTTCTCCGCCGCGGTCCTCTCGATGCTGGCGGCCGAGGGCACGGAGCCCGCGCACACGGCCGACGAGATGCCGACGGGCTTCGCCGAGCTCTCCCCGGGGATCAAGGCGCTGTTCGCGCAGGCCGATGCCGGACTCCCCGTCGACGGCGATGTCGAGGTGACGACCGCCGGCGGGACCACCGTCCCCGCCCGGGTGACGGTCAGTCCGCACAAGGACGGAGCGGGCGCGCAGCAGGGCTACCTGTTCGTGCTCACCGACGAGACGCGCGCCGTCGAGGTCGCCCGGATGAAGGACGAGTTCGTCGGGATGATCTCCCACGAGCTGCGCACCCCGCTCAGCGCGATCATCGGGTTCCTCGATCTGCTCCAGAACGATCCGGGTCAGCCGCTCACCGAGGATCAGCAGGAGTTCGTCGGGATCATCGAGCGCAACGCGCAACGGCTGCTCAACCTCGTCGGCGACCTGCTGTTCACGGCGCAGGTCGAGTCCGGGCGCTTCCCGCTCGACCGCGAGGAGGCGGACGTCGCGCACCTGGTGCGCTCGGCCGTGCAGTCGGCGGGTCCGCACGCGCAGCGCGAGGGGATCGAGCTGGTGGCCGAGGTGCCAGACGGGGCCCTTCCCGTCGTCGTGGACCCCGGTCGCGTGGGGCAGGCGATCGACAACCTGCTGTCCAACGCGATCAAGTTCACGGCCCGTGGCGGCACGGTCACCGCTCGGGTGCGCCCCGTCGATGGAGCCGTGGAGTTCTCGATCGCCGACACCGGCGTCGGGATCCCGGAAGACGAGCAGGGGATGCTGTTCACCCGCTTCTTCCGGGCGTCCACGGCCACCAGGAATGCCGTCCCCGGCGTCGGGCTGGGACTCACGATCACCCGCGCCATCGTGCTGGCGCACGGCGGGACGATGGACGTCACGAGTCAGGAGGGGGTGGGCACGGAGTTCCGCTTCGTCATCCCCACCGCCCCGCGGACCGAGGCGCTGAGCGTGACCCGCACGGACTGAACCGCACCTCCCCGCGCCGCCGGCGGAGCGCATCGAGCAGCTCTGTTGGTGAACGGCCTTCGGATGCTGATAGCCTGATCGGCTCGGCATGCGCGGGCGGAAGGACGGCCACGCACCGTGGGCTATATCGATGTCTCCACTGTCTCTCTGACGCTTCCCGACGGCAGACCGCTTCTGGACGAGGCGACCTTCCGGGTCGGGGCGGGCTCGACGAGTGCGCTGATCGGCCCGAACGGTGCCGGCAAGACCACTCTCCTGCGCATCATCCGCGGTGACCAGGCTGCGGACGACGGCGTCGTGACGATCGACGGCGGTCTCGGGGTCATGGATCAGTTCGTCGGTCACGGTGGCGCCGGCGAGACCGTGCAGCAGCTGCTGGTGCGCGTGGCGCCCGCGCGTATCCGCCAGGCCGCCGAAGCTCTCGAGGCGGCAGAGAACGCGCTGATCGAACGCGATGAGCACGACACGCAGATGGCCTACGCCTCGGCGATCGCCGAGTATGCGGACGCCGGCGGCTACGAGCACGAGACGGTCTGGGACCAGTGCACGGTCGCGGCGCTCGGAGTGCCCTACGAGCGCGCCCGGTACCGCGAGCTCACCACCCTCTCCGGTGGCGAGCAGAAGCGTCTCGCGCTCGAGGCCCTGCTGCGCGGGCCCGATGAGGTGCTGCTGCTCGACGAGCCCGACAACTATCTCGACGTGCCCACCAAGCGCTGGCTCGAAGAGCAGCTGCGTCAGACCCCGAAGACCGTGCTGCTCGTCTCGCACGACCGGGAGCTCCTCGCCCGCGCCGTCGACCGGCTCATCACGCTGGAACCCGGCGGCGCCGGATCGACGGCCTGGGTGCACGGCGGCGGTTTCGCGACCTATCAGCAGGCGAGGGCCGACCGGATGGACCGGCTCGACGAGCTGCGGCGCCGGTGGGATGAGCAGCACGAGAAGCTGCGCACCCTCGTCGCGAACCTCAAGGTGAAGGCGGCCGCCAATGACGGCTTCGCGTCGCGGTACCAGGCGGCCCAGACGCGGCTGCGCAAGTTCGAGGAGGTCGGGCCGCCGGAGGAGCGCCCGCCGGCACAGGACTTCGACATGCGCCTGCGCGGAGCCCGCACCGGCAAGCGGGCGGTCGTCGCCCGCCGACTCGAGCTGACCGGGCTCATGCGTCCGTTCGACGCGGAGGTCTGGTACGGCGACCGGGTGGCCGTGCTCGGCTCGAACGGGTCGGGGAAGTCGCATTTCCTCCGCCTGCTGGCGCGGGGCGGAACCGATCCCGATCCGTCGCTCGGCCACGTCACGTCGACGGGGGAGCAGCTCGCCCCGGTCGAGCACACCGGGACGGCCACGCTCGGAGCCCGCGTCGTACCTGGACTGTTCGCGCAGACGCACGCGCATCCGGAGTTCGTCGGGCGCACGCTGCTGGCGATCCTGCACCGGGGCGATGACCGTCGCGCCGGGATGCCCCGGGACGCGGCGAGCTCGGCGCTGGACCGCTACGGACTCGTCCGGCAGGCTCAGCAGAGCTTCGACTCCCTCTCCGGTGGCCAGCAGGCGCGGTTCCAGGTGCTGCTGCTGGAGCTCTCCGGCGCGACGCTGCTGCTGCTGGACGAGCCGACCGACAACCTCGATCTGGAGTCCGCCGAGGCGCTGGAGCTGGCGCTCGCCCGCTTCGAGGGGACGGTGCTCGCGGTCACGCACGATCGGTGGTTCGCCCGATCCTTCGACCGGTTCCTCGTGTTCGGCGCGGACGGCGAGGTCTACGAGTCGGACGAGCCGGTGTGGGACGAGAGACGGGTGGCCAGAGCGCGCTGAGCTCCGAGGACGATCAGGGCAGGCGGAAGGGGGCCGCGGCGCGCGCGTCCGGGTCGGTCGCGAGATCGGCCAGGACCCCGCCGACGCCCGGCGCGAACTTGAAGCCGTGCCCCGAGAAGCCCGCGCCCACCACCACCCGACCACGACGGTCGAGCACGAAGGCGCCGTCGTGGGTCGAGGTGTAGGTGCAGCTGATCGGCGCGGCGGTCTCGGGGTCCAGGCCCGGGAGCCACTCGCGGACGTACTCGGCGAGTGCCCGCTGCCGCGTCGCCACATGAGGGCGGGCATCGGGGTCCACCTCGTCGCCGACCCGGTGGAAGCCGGCCTTCACTCCTCCGCCCGGCGTCGGCATCCCGTACACGGTGGCGGGGAACCGCGCCGGGTCGACGTGGTGGTTGAACGACGGCCATGGTGCATCGATGCGCGGGCGGAAGTGCGCGGGGATCTCCTCCGTGACGGTGAGCTGCGGGAGGCCGAAGCGTCCGAGGAGCTTCTGCGTCCAAGCCCCGGCGGTGACGACGGCCGTCCCGGCACGCAGCAGGCGTCCCTCGCCCAGGTCCACCACCACGCCGTCGGGATCCTCGCCGATGTGCGCGACCGGAGTGCTCCACCGCACGTCGCCTCCGCCCGTCGCGATCCGCCGCTCGAATGCGCGCAGCGCGTCGGCGGCGCGCACGACCCCGGCGTCCGACGACCACAGGACGTCGCCGGCGAAGCGCATCCCCGGCCAGCGCCGCGCAGCCTCGCCGGGCGAGAGGACGGCAGAGGGGATGCGGCGCGCCGCGAGCCCCGCATGGATCGACGCGATGTCGAGGTCGCCGTGGGTGACGAGTCCGTGCAGGCGCAGGAGGGGTGCGCCGTCGACCTCCCCGATGGCCTCCCATCCGGCGCGGGCCCGCACGAGCAGATCGAGGTAGTGCTCCTCGACGTAGGCGTTGTTGAAGTTCCTGGTCGCCCCGTGCGATGCGCCCTCATGATGGCCGCGGGCGAACCGCTCCAGCACGACGGGCCTGCGGCCGCGGCGCGTCAGCTCCCATGCCGTCGCCAGTCCCATCACGCCGCCCCCGACCACGATGATGTCCACGGTCTCGGTCCTCATGCTGCCTCCGCTCTCGGATCCAGTCTCCCAGCACGGGGGTGCGCAGCCGCCGGGTAGGCTGGAGGGGTGACCATGGAGATCGAGCTCGGCCGAGGAAAGCGCGCGCGTCGCGCGTACACGTTCGATGACATCGCGGTGGTGCCGTCCCGGCGCACGCGCAACCCGGAGGACGTGTCGACCGCGTGGACGATCGACGCCTTCGGCTTCGAGATCCCCGTGCTCGGGGCGCCGATGGACTCCGTCGTGAGCCCGCAGACGGCCATCATGCTCGGTCAGCTGGGCGGTCTCGGCGTGCTCGACCTCGAGGGGCTGTGGACGCGATACGAGAACCCCGAGCCGCTGCTCGCGGAGATCGCCGGTCTCGACGAGGGCAAGGCGACCGTGCGGATGCAGGAGCTCTACTCCGAGCCGATCAAGCCCGAGCTGATCACCCGCCGCCTCGCCGAGATCCGCGAGGCCGGGGTCACGGTCGCCGGCTCCCTGACCCCGCAGCGCACGCAGGAGTACTACGACACGGTCGCCGCCGCGGGCGTCGACCTCTTCGTGATCCGCGGCACCACGGTCTCGGCCGAGCACGTCTCGAGCGTCGCCGAGCCCCTCAACCTCAAGAAGTTCATCTACGACCTCGATGTCCCCGTCATCGTGGGCGGCGCGGCGACCTACACCGCAGCCCTCCACCTGATGCGCACGGGTGCGGCGGGCGTGCTCGTCGGCTTCGGCGGGGGAGCGGCCTCGACGACACGGGCGACGCTCGGCATCCATGCGCCGATGGCGACCGCGGTCTCCGATGTCGCCGCCGCGCGCCGCGACTACCTCGACGAGTCCGGTGGGCGCTACGTGCACGTGATCGCCGACGGCGGCGTCGGCACGTCCGGCGACATCGTCAAGGCGCTCGCGATGGGTGCGGACGCCGTCATGCTCGGCGTCGCACTCGCCCGCGCCACCGATGCACCGGGACGCGGCTTCCACTGGGGGCCTGAGGCGCACCACCCGAAGCTCCCGCGCGGGCACCGCGTCGAGGTGGGCGGCATCGGCACGCTCGAGGAGATCCTGTACGGACCGGCGCCCGTCGCCGACGGCACGGCGAACCTCATCGGCGCGCTGCGCAAGTCGATGGCGACCACCGGATACTCCGACCTCAAGGAGTTCCAGCGGGTCGAGGTCGTGCTCGCGCCCTACGAGGCCTGAGGGTCCTGCGCTCCACCGTGACCACTCCTGCACTCTTCCCCCCGACTCTCCGCGAGGTCATGCTCCGGGGACGCTGGATCGGGATGCTCCTGCTCTGCCTCCTGGTGGCCGGCGTCTTCGCCTGGCTCGGTCAGTGGCAGCTGGAACGCGCGATCGAGACCGATCCGCCCGCGCCCGGTGCCACCGAGCAGGTGCAGGAGCTCTCGGATGTGCTCGAGCCGGCGGAGTACCTTCCGGAACCGCTCGTCGGGCAGCGCGTCGAGACCTCCGGATCGTGGATCCCCGGAGACTTCATCGTCGTGGGGAGTCGCTTCAACGACGACGTGCAGGGCTACTGGGTGACGGGTCAGCTGCGGGTCGATGAGGGCGTCTCCATCGCCGTCGCCCTCGGCTGGGCTCCCGATCGCGCGACCGCGGATGCCGCGGTGGAGGAGCTCGAGGCGGGTGCCGACGGCTCCGAGGTCGCCGTCACGGGCCGCATCATCTCCGACGAGGGCCCCCGCGTGCCTCCGCGGTCGGATCCGTACCAGCTGGACCGCATGTCCCCGGCCGCGCTCCTGAGCCGGTGGCACGACACCGAGCAGCTCGACGTGTACCGCCCCTACCTGGCCGCGACCACCGCCTCGGCGGGCCTGGTCGACATCTCCTCGCCGGCGCCGGAGGAGATGTCCCCGGTGAACTGGCTCAACGTCTTCTACGCGGTCGAGTGGGCCATCTTCGCCGGCTTCGCGTTCTACCTCTGGTACCGCCTGGCGAAGGATGCCTGGGAGCGCGAGGTCGAGGAGTTCGAGGACGCGGCAGCGACCGACGCCGCCTGATCGATCCGCGCATCCGCGCGCTTCGACGTGCGCACCTGCGCGGCTGACCACGCGCTTAGCGACCTTCGTCAGGGGTCGTTCGGGCCATCCGGTGAGCGCTGGATGACGAATCGGAAAACTCCGTTGAGGATGTCCGAACCGCTCCGTATGCTCGCACCATGTGAGCACGCTGGGAGTTCCTCCTGTGTGCCGTGTCAGTCCTGAGAAGCGTAGAACCCGATCGAGGAGACAGCACCGATGATGTCCGCTCCAGACGGCGAGAACCGCATGGTTCCCGCCTCGAACCGTAGAAGTCGGGGGCGCATCGGCGCTCTCGCCGTGACCTGCGTGGCCGCCCTGAGCCTCGGCTCGCTCGCCGCCGCACCCGCTGTCGCCGACACCGCCGGGACGGGGGTGGTGATCAACGAGGCCTACCTCTCCGGAGGCAGCGCCGGCGCGGCGTTCAAGAACAAGTTCGTCGAGCTGTACAACCCGACCTCGGCTCCGGTCACGCTCGACGGCATGTCGCTGCAGTACCGTTCGGCGACCGGCTCCGGTGCGTTCAACGGCGTCGCTCCGCTCACCGGGGTCATCCCCGCCGGCGGGTACTACCTCGTCCAGGGCAACAGCAACGGCACGAACGGCGCGGACCTCCCGGCACCGGACGCCGTCACCACTCTGACGCCGAGCGGCACGAACGGGACCCTGGCGCTCGTCGAGGGCACCGCGGCCGTCACCCTCACCCCCGGCTCGGTCGTGGGTGCGGACGGCGTCGTCGACCTCCTCGGGTACGGCACCTCGAACACGTTCGAGACCAAGGCCGCGACGCCCCCGACCGGCAACACGGACGTGAAGTCCCTCAACCGGACCGACGGCGTCGACACGGACGACAACAGCGCGGACTTCACGCTCTCCGCGACCATCACCCCGCAGAACTCCGGCGGCACCGATCCCGGCACCGACCCCGGCGGAGAGCCGACGAAGGCCACCATCGCCGAGGTCCAGGGAACCACCGACGTCTCGCCGCTGAATGGCCAGACCGTGCAGGTCGAGGGTGTCGTCACCGCCGACTATCGCACCGGCGGCTACAAGGGCATCGTCATCCAGACGCAGGGCTCCGGCGGTGCGACGGACGCGACTCCGGGGGCCTCGGACGGCGTGTTCGTCTTCCTCAACGCTCTGAACCCCGACCTCGCGATCGGCGATCTGGTCTCGGTCACGGGTTCGGTGAGCGAGTACTTCGGCCAGACGCAGCTCAACCCCGCCGCGGCAGCCGACGTGTCGGTCGTCACCGCCGGCGTCGGGGTTCCCGCCGTCACCCCGCTGCCCACCACGGTGCAGGGCGCCGACCGCGAGCAGTACGAGAACATGTACGTCGCCCCGGAAGGGACATACCGTCTGGCATCCAGCCACCAGCTGTTCAACTTCGGCACGCTCTGGCTGAACGCCGGTGACGAGCTCGCCGTCAAGAGCACGGAGACGACGCGGCCTGGTGCCGAGGCCGCCGCGATCGCCGCGGCCAACCGGGCCAACCGCATCCTCCTCGACGACGGCTGGTCGATCCAGGTGTCCAACAGCGGACACCCCGGCGAGCAGCCCTACTTCACGAAGGACACGGTCGTCCGAAACGGCGACACCGTCGACTTCGGCGACAACGGCTACGTGCTGCAGTGGGGCTTCAACGACTGGCGTCTGCAGCCGGTCGTGCCGATCGACGACTCGTCGGCCGCCGACCTCAAGGTCGGATTCACGGCGACGAACCCGCGCACCGACTCCGCCCCCGCGGTCGGCGGC
Source organism: Microbacterium algeriense (assembly GCF_008868005.1). Classification (GTDB taxonomy): domain Bacteria; phylum Actinomycetota; class Actinomycetes; order Actinomycetales; family Microbacteriaceae; genus Microbacterium; species Microbacterium algeriense. Next base: position 93,775 of record NZ_WAAO01000003.1, on the reverse strand, counting down.
GACGTCCAGGTCGCGTCCTTCAACGTCTACAACTACTTCACGACGCTGAAGAGCGAGGACTCCAACGCGCGCGGAGCCGCGAACGCGGCGCAGTTCGCGATCCAGAAGTCCAAGATCGTGGCGGCGATCAACGGCTTGGATGCCGAGATCGTCTCCCTCATGGAGATCGAGAACTCCGTCAAGCTGGGCAAGCCCATCGACACGGCCCTCAAGGATCTCGTCGCGGGACTCAACGCCGACGCGGGTAGCGACGTGTGGGCTTATGTGCCCACCCCTGCCGCGCTGAACAACGCGGCCACCACCGACTACATCACGAACGCGATCATCTACAAGAAGGACGCGGTCACGACGGTCGGCGACAGCGCCACGGTCATCGACGAGTCCGTGTGGGGCAACGCCCGCGAGCCGATCGCTCAGGCGTTCGACATCGACGGTCGCGTGGTCACGGTCGTGGCGAATCACCTGAAGTCGAAGTCGCCGCCCGAGGGCGCCGGCGCCGAGCCCGCCGACGGGCAGGGCTTCTTCAACGCCGACCGCGTCAAGCAGGCGAACGCGATCCTCGCCTTCACCGCGCAGCTGGAGGAGACGACCGGCAGCGGCGACATGCTGCTGATCGGCGACTTCAACGCCTACGGCAAGGAAGACCCCATCGACGTCTTCACCTCGAACGGGTGGAGCGACCTCGTCGCGGACAAGACGGACGGCCAGTACACGTACACGTTCGACGGCGAGCTCGGCTCGCTCGACCACGTGATCGTGTCGCCGTCCCTCGCCTCGTCCATCACGGGCGCGGGCGTGTGGGGCATCAACTCCCCGGAGTGGAGCGACCGCGGCTACGCGTTCGGCGCCACGGAGGAGGGAACGCCCTACCGCTCCAGCGACCACGACCCGATCATCGTCGGCGTCTCCTCGGACATCCCGCCGGTGAGCATCGACGTCGTGACGGTCAACGACTTCCACGGCCGGATCGAGGCGGACGGCGCTGCTGCGGGCGCAGCAGTGCTGGCCGGTGCGGTCAAGCAGTTCCGCGAGGCGAACCCGAACACGATCTTCGCCGGCGCCGGCGACCTGATCGGGGCGTCGACGTTCACCTCGTTCATCAACGATGACAACCCGACGATCGACGCGCTCAACGCGGCCGGTCTGGACGTGAGCGCTGCGGGCAACCACGAGTTCGACCAGGGCTGGGAGGATCTGCGCGATCGTGTGCAGGACCGCGCGGACTGGGAGTACATCTCGTCGAACGTGTTCGTCACCGAGACCGGAGAGCCCGCGCTCGCACCGGCCTGGGTGAAGGAGCTCGACGGCGTCCGTGTCGGGTTCGTCGGAGCCGTGACCGAAGACCTCGGCTCGCTCGTCTCTCCCGAGGGCATCAAGGACCTCGAGGTCCGCAGCATCGCCGACTCCGTGAATGCGGTGGCCGACGACCTGCGCGACGGCGACGCGTCCAACGGCGAGGCGGACGTGGTCATCCTGCTCGTGCACGAGGGTGCCGAGAGCACGGCGCTCTCCGCCATCACCCCCGACTCTCCGCTGGGGGAGATCGTGTACGGCGTGGACGATGACGTGGACGCGATCGTGTCGGCTCACACCCACCTCGCCTACAACCACGTGATCGACGGCCGCCCGGTCGTCTCCGCGGGGCAGTACGGCGAGAACCTGGGTCTGATGAACCTCCAGGTCGACCCGAAGACGAAGGAGCTGATCTCGATCACCAACGAGATCAAGCCCCTCACCGCCGCCGGCAAGCCGCTGTACCCGGCGGTGCCCGAGGTGCAGGCGATCGTCGATCAGGCCAAGGCCGAGGCCGACGTGCTCGGCGCGATCAAGGTCGGAGACATCACGGCCGACTTCAACCGCGCGCGCCAGTCCAACGGGTCGGAGAACCGTGGAGGCGAGTCCACGATCGGCAACTTCGTCGCCGATGTGCAGAAGTGGTCCACGGGCGCCGACATCGCGTTCATGAACCCCGGAGGCATCCGCGCGAACCTCACCTACGCGTCGAGCGGTGCGACGGACCCGGACGGGAACGTCACCTACCGCGAGGCGGCGACGGTCCAGCCGTTCGCCAACACGCTCGTGACGATGACGCTCACGGGCGCGCAGCTCAAGAGCGTGCTGGAGGAGCAGTGGCAGCCGGCGGGTTCGGCGCGGCCGTTCCTCAAGCTCGGGGTGTCCGAGGGCCTGGTCTACACGTACGACCCGACGGCCGCTCAGGGATCCCGGATCACGTCCATCACCGTGAACGGGTCTCCGCTCGACGCGGCGGGTACGTACACGGTGGCGGCGAACTCGTTCCTCGCGGGCGGAGGCGACAACTTCGCCACCTTCAAGGGGATCGAGGGCAAGCGCGACACGGGCAAGATCGACCTGCAGTCCATGGTCGACTGGTTCGACGCCAACAAGACCGCGAGCCCCGACTACGCCCAGCGCGCGGTCGGAGTGGCGGTCAGCCCGGCCGACGCCGACGGGTACAGCGCCGGTGACCAGGTCACGGTAGCGCTGTCCTCGCTCGCGTTCAGCGCGGGAGAGCCGGCACCGGGTGCGGTCTCGCTGTCGCTGGGGGACACCGTGCTCGCTCAGGGCGCGGTCGACCCGGCGGTCGTCGACACCACCGACGAAGGCGGGCGCGCCAGCCTGACCTTCACGGTTCCGTCGGGAGTCTTCGGCGAGCAGGTCCTGACCGTGGCGGTCGCCGGCACCGGAACCACGGTGCAGGTGCCCTTCACGATCGCCGGCGAAGCCGAGTTCGCGGGCACCATCGACCTCGGCTCGTCCAAGGTCGCCGCGGGCAAGAAGCTCCAAGTGACCGGTGAGGGCTACGTTCCGGGCGAGACCGTGACGATCGAGCTGCGTCCGAAGAAGGGCAGTGCCGCGCAGGTGGGCACGGTCCAGGTGAAGGCCGACGGCACGTTCAGCACGCAGGTCACGGTGCCGAAGAACGCCCAGCCGGGCAAGTACACGGTGGCTGCGGTGCAGGCCGACGGCGATGCGGCAACCGCGACGGTGACGGTCAACCGCGCCGGCGGAATCATCGGCACGATCATCGACTGGCTGTGGGATCTCATCAGCGGCTGGTTCTGACCTGAGCGTCGGATGACACGGGCGGAGGCCGCCGGGATCGCTCCCGGCGGCCTCCGTCGTTCCGTCTCCTGGTCAGGCGGTGACGGCGACGGGAGCCCAGACGAAACCGTCGGGGTCCACGGCCGCGCCGAGGACGCCGTTGATCGTGATGCGGTGCGATCCGGAACCTTCGGCCGGGACGCCCGCGTCCTTCGCGAGCGACGCGTGCCGATACAGTCCGAGCCCGATCGGGCTCGCTCCCGTGTCGAACTGCACGTAGCTGCGGCCGAAGCTCTTGCCGACCGGGATGCCGCGCTCGGCGTAGAAGGTCTTCGAGGCGACCACGTCGTCGGCGCCGAGCAGGAGCACGATCTCGTCGACCGCGCGCCTGGGGGGAGCCGAGTCCTTCTTGGCCGAGGTGGCGATCTTCCAGATCGCGCCGTCCGGCGCCTGGACCGTGCCGCCGACGCCCCAGAGGGACTTCGCCACGGGCTTGATCACGGTGGCACCCGCGCCGACGGCCGCGTCGACGAGGGCCCGCACATTCGCGGGCTGCGATACGACGAGCGACAGCGTGTAGCCGCGGAAACCCGCGGTCGCGGCATCCGCGGTGCGGAATCGGAGGCGGTCGCCGAGGCCGAACGCCTCCGTATAGAAGGAGCGGGCGGCGTCCACGTCGGGGACGTCGAGGGTGAGGGAATCGATCGTGGTGTTCATGTCCACGACGCTACGAGCGTCGGGATCCCGCGTGCTTCTCGATTCCTGACCGATGTCGGACGGCGGAATCGACAGGATTCCGCCCCGGCTAGACTGGAGGCATGCCCGAACCGAAAGTCGCCAGCTTTCCGGCGATCCGCGGTGCGCTGAAGTTCTACCAGATCGCGTCGATCATCACGGGAGTCATGCTGCTCCTGCTGCTGACCGAGATGGTGCTGAAGTACACGCCGATCCACCTCGAGCTCTTCGCCGGAGGCTCGGGCGGTCCGCTCTGGTTCGCCGGCGTGCTCGCCGGGCCGGACTGCCAGTGGTGGTCGCTGTTCGCCCCCATGACGAACTCCTGCGAGATGACCTCCCTCGGTGACGGCTTCAACATCTCGCTGTTCATCCTCGTGGCCCACGGCTGGTTCTACGTGGCCTACCTCTTCGCGTGCTTCCGCATGTGGAGCCTGATGCGCTGGCCGTTCCCGCGCTTCATCCTGCTCGCGCTCGGCGGCGTCATCCCGCTGCTGTCGTTCTTCATGGAGGCGATCGTCGCCCGTGAAGTCAAGACCTATCTCGCCACCCGCGAGGCCGCCGAGGCCTCCGCGACCGCCCCGGAAGGTGTCCGTTGACCGAACAGTCCGAGACCCAGCAGCGTCCAGCGCTCGTCGTCGACTTCGGCGCGCAGTACGCGCAGCTGATCGCCCGACGCGTGCGTGAGGCGGGCGTCTACAGCGAGATCGTGCCGCACACCGCCACGGCCGAGGAGATCGCCGCCAAGAACCCGGTCGCGATCATCCTCTCCGGCGGTCCGTCGTCGGTGTACGAGGAGGGGGCGCCGAAGCTCGACCCGTCCGTGTTCGACCTCGGTGTTCCGACGCTCGGCATCTGCTACGGCTTCCAGTACATGGCCCAGACCCTCGGCGGCGAGGTCGCGCACACGGGCCTCCGCGAGTACGGCGCGACCGATGCGGTCATCTCCGGTGACGGCGGCACGCTGCTGAGCGGTCAGCCGACCGAGCAGAACGTGTGGATGAGTCACGGCGACCAGGTCGCCAAGGCTCCGGAGGGCTTCGAAGTCCTCGCGACGACCGAGGCCACGAAGGTGGCCGCCTTCGCGAACGAGGAGCGCGGCTTCTACGGAGTGCAGTGGCACCCTGAGGTGAAGCACTCCGACCACGGCCAGCGCGTGCTGGAGAACTTCCTCCACAAGGGCGCCGGGCTCGCGTCCGACTGGAACTCCGACAACGTGATCGCCGAGCAGGTCGAACGCATCCGCGAGCAGGTGGGCGACGCCAGGGTCATCTCGGCGCTCTCGGGTGGCGTGGACTCCGCGGTCTCGACCGCTCTCGTGCACAAGGCCATCGGCGACCAGCTCACGGCCGTCTTCGTCGACCACGGGCTCCTCCGCAAGGGTGAGCGCGAGCAGGTCGAGAAGGACTACGTGGAGTCCACCGGCGTGCGGCTCATCACGGTCGATGCCGCCGACATCTTCCTCGGCCACCTCAAGGGTGTGACCGACCCCGAGGAGAAGCGCAAGATCATCGGCCGCGAGTTCATCCGCGCGTTCGAGAAGGTGCAGCTCGATCTCGTCGAGGAGGCGAAGGCCGACGGCGGCGCCCCGGTGAAGTTCCTCGTGCAGGGCACGCTGTACCCCGACGTCGTCGAGTCCGGCGGCGGAGCGGGCACCGCGAACATCAAGTCGCACCACAACGTGGGCGGCCTCCCGGACGACCTCGACTTCGAGCTGATCGAGCCGCTGCGGGCCCTGTTCAAGGACGAGGTCCGTGCGATCGGCCGCGAGCTCGGCATCCCCGAGGCGATCGTCGGACGTCAGCCGTTTCCGGGGCCCGGTCTCGGCATCCGGATCATCGGTGAGGTCACCGCTGACCGTCTCGAGATTCTGCGTGAGGCCGACGCCATCGCCCGCGAGGAGCTGACCAAGGCGGGCCTCGACCAGGAGATCTGGCAGTGCCCCGTCGTGCTCCTCGCCGATGTGCGTTCGGTGGGCGTGCAGGGCGACGGCCGCACCTACGGCCACCCGATCGTGCTGCGCCCGGTATCAAGTGAAGACGCCATGACCGCCGACTGGACGCGCCTGCCGTACGACGTGCTGTCGAAGATCTCGAACCGGATCACGAACGGCGTCCGCGACGTCAACCGCGTCGTGCTCGACGTCACGTCGAAGCCGCCGGGGACGATCGAGTGGGAGTAGGGAGCGCGATGCTCCCGGATGCGGCGCCGGAGCTTCCGGATGCCGAGTATCTGGTGCTGTCCAGTCGTCTCATCCCCGGGATGGACGGCGGGTACACGATCGCCACGCTCGCGCGCGCCCGGCAGCTCGCCGGAGCCGGTGTGGCCAGCGGCGCGGGTCCGCAGCTGCTGACCTTCGACCCGGGGACGAGCGCGGATCACGCGCAGCACCGGCAGACGTTCGCGGAACAGGGTGCGCTGGTCGACCCTTCCCGGATGCGCAACCTCTTCGATGAGGCCGTCACATCCGAGGGAGGCGCGACCGGCTGGCTGCGCGAGGCCGCCGACCCCGCCGTCGCACCCGATCCCGACGTGGAGTACCGCGTGCTGGCGGACGCCGCGGGGCGGCCTTTCGCGGCGCTCCCGGTCATCCCGGGCAACCCGGACTGGCATCTGACGGACGAGCCGGTGCTGGTCTACGGCGCTGCCGGCGAGGTCGTCGGTGCGCTGCACGGGTTCCGCGGCCTGTACCGCGCCTGGCTCGAGCACGTCGTCGCGACGCTGGGCGATCGTCCGGTCATCGTGATCTGCGAGTCCCGGCAGCTCGGCGAGCTCGTCGCGGATTGGGACGATCCGCACGTGCGCATCCTCCACACGATCCACACCATGCACGTCGAGGCGCCGTACACGCCGGACTCGTCGATGAACACGCTCTGGACCCGCTGGTTCCGTCTCGCCGACCGGTTCGACGCCGTGATCTGGCCGACCGTGACGCAGCGCGACGACGTGGTCGAGCGGTTCGGCAGCGGCGCGAACCACGTCGTGGTGCCGAATCCGATCGCCCCGGTCGAGGCCCGCGAGGACCTGCGCGAAGACGGTCTGGTGGTCGTGCTCGGACGCCTCGCCGCGGGCAAACGGGTCGACCACGCGATCAGGGCCTTCCTCGCGGCGGATGTGCCCGGTACTCGGATGGAGATCTGGGGCGGCGGTCCCGAGCAGGAGCGGTTGCAGGCCCTGATCGAAGAGCTCGATGCCGGCGATCGGGTCGTGCTCGCGGGGTACACCGACGCGCCGGGAACCGTCCTCGACCGGGCCTCGCTGCTCGTCACGTCCACTGCCTTCGAAGGGCAGCCGCTGGGGATCGTCGAGTCCCTGCTGCACGGAACGCCCGTGGTGTCGTACGACGTCCGCTACGGCATCCGCGATGTGCTCGGATCCGGCGGGGGAGTGCTCGTGCCCGCGGGCGATGTCGACGCGCTGGCCGCAGCCGTCCGGGAGGTGCTCGGCGACGACGACGTGCGTGCCCGGCTGAGTGCCGAGGCTCCGCTGGTCGCCGCCGCGTGGAGCCCGGAGCGCTCGCTCGCCGCGCTGGCCACGGTGATCGCCGACGTCGCCCGCCGCCCCTCCCGTCGCGCCTGAGCCGTCCCTCCCGTCCGGCCCGGGTTCTCCCGGACGCTCACTTCGCGTTCTCCGGCGCTTTCCCCGGACCCGAGCGCGGGGAGCGGATGGGCGGCATGGAGGGTGCGGAGAAGAATATCCGCGGTGATGTCGATCCGGGGCATTCCTGTTCGACGTCTGTAGTGAGAGGGTCGAGAGACGGCCCTTCGAACAAGGAGAACATCATGAAGTTCATGCTCATCATGCGCGCGACCGACGAGGCCGTGGCGGCCTACACCGAGATGCCGTTCGAGCAGGTCATCGAGGCCATGGGCAGGTACAACGAGTCGATGCTGAAGGCGGGCGTGCTCGTCGCCGGCGAAGGCCTGACGGATGCGGCCGAGGGCTTCGTCGTCGACTTCAGCGCCGACAAGCCCCTCATCACGGACGGCCCCTACGGGGAGACGAAGGAGCTCTTCAACGGCTTCTGGATCCTCGAGGTGTCCTCCCGTGAGGAGGCCGCGGAGTGGGCGAGCCGCGCACCCCTCGGACCCGGTTCCTTCCTCGAGGTGCGCCGCGTGACCGGTGTCGAGGACTTCCCCGCCGACAACGAGTGGATCCAGAAGGAAGCAGGATGGCGCGAGCAGCAGGCTCAGCGCTCCGAGCAGGGATGACCGCCGACGAACCCGCCCCGACGGCGCGCTCCGCACCCGCGAGAGAGGTGACGGAGCGCGCCGTCGCGGCGGTGTGGCGCATCGAGGCCGCCCGGATCGTCGGCGCCCTCACCCGGATGGTCGGCGATTTCGGTCTGGCCGAGGACCTGGCTCAGGAAGCGCTGGAGGACGCGCTGCGGCAGTGGCCCGCGGATGGCGTGCCGCGCAATCCCGGCGCCTGGCTGACCGCGGTCGCCAAGCGCAAGGCCATCGACCGCTGGCGCCGGCAGGAGCGTCTCGACGAGAGGGTGGCGCTGCTCGCCCAGGAGCTGGAGCGGGAACAGGTAACGGACGGTGATCTGCTTTGGGATCCCGATGCCGTCGACGACGACGTGCTCCGGCTGATCTTCATCGCCTGCCACCCGGTGCTCTCGAGGGAGGCGCAGGTCGCCCTCACGCTGCGCGTCGTCGGGGGTCTGTCGAGCGAGGAGATCGCCCGCGCTTTCCTCGTGCCGACGGCGACGGTGCAGCAGCGGATCGTCCGCGCGAAGAAGACGCTCGCCGCCGCGAACGCTCCCTTCGATGTCCCGCCGCCCGAGGAGCGCGCCGAACGGATCGGAGCGATCCTCGCCGTGCTGTACCTGATCTTCAACGAGGCGCACGCGGCGAGTGGCGGACCGGAGTGGATGCGTCCCGATCTCGGGGCCGAGGCCATCCGTCTCGCTCGGGTGCTGGCCGCGCTGATGCCGCGCGAGGCGGAGGTGCTCGGTCTGCTCGCGCTGATGGAACTCACGGCTGCGCGATTCCCGGCGCGCACGGATGGCAACGGCGACCCGGTGCTGCTCGCCGATCAGGACCGCCGCCGCTGGGACCGGGGACGGATCGCCCGCGGCAGGGAGGCCCTGGCGATGGCGGACGCCCGGGGACGAGGACGAGGGGCGTACAGTCTGCAGGCGGCGATCGCGGAATGCCATGCGGTGGCGGCGTCCGTCGAGGACACCGACTGGGAACGGATCGTGCTCCTCTACGAGGCGCTGGGCAGGCTCGCCCCTTCGCCGGTCGTCGAGCTCAATCGTGCGGCGGCGGTCGCGATGGCGACGGGGCCGGCCTCTGCGCTGCTCATCGTCGATCGGCTGTCCGACTCGGGCGCGCTCCGCGGGTATCACCTGCTGCCGGCCACGCGCGGCGAACTGCTGCGACGGCTGGGGCGCGAGGCGGAGGCGAGGAGCGAGTTCGCGGTCGCCGCCGGCCTCGCCGGGAACGACAGGGAGCGGGTGCTGCTGGAGCGGAAAGCCCACGGCGCACAGAAATGACCCGCCCCCTTCGGAAGCGCGAAGCTGCCGAAAGGGGCGGGCGTGGAGAAGGGGAACGACCTCAGTCGTTGACCTTCTGGCCGCGACCGGCGATGAGGCCGTAAATCAGCAGCACGATGATCGAACCGGCGATCGCGAGGAGCCAGGTGCCGAGGTCCCAGAACTCGGTCAGCGGTCGGTTGAGGATCAGGCTGCCGAGCCAGCCTCCGAGCAGGGCGCCGACGACGCCCAGCAGCAGGGTGATGAACCATCCGCCGCCCTGCTTTCCGGGCAGGATCAGCTTCGCGATGGCCCCGGCGATGAGGCCGAGAAGAAGAAAGCCGAGAAAACTCATGTTCAGCTCCTTTATGTTCAGGAGCCCCGGGGTGCCAGGGCTTCGTGAGAACAAGAATGCCGCGTGAGCGCGCCGCATGCCAACCCCTTGCGCGGCGATCCCCGGATATGGCAAAGAGGCCCGCCTCCCGGGGGAGACGAGCCTCTTGCGGCCGATCGGACGCCGTGCGGTCAGTTGTTGCCGCGGGCGATCGCGATGATGCGCAGGATCTCGACGTACAGCCAGACGACCGTGACCATGATGCCGAAGGCGCCGAGCCAGCCGTACTGGCGGGGAGCGCCGTTGCGGACACCCTGCTGGATCTGGTCGAAGTCGAGCACCAGCGAGTACGCCGCCATGATGACGACGAGGACGCCGATGATCAGGCCGAGCGGGATGCCGAAGATCGGCTGGCTGAACAGGCCGAAGGCGTTGGTGTTCACGCCGGTCCACATGAGGACCAGGTTCAGCAGCGAGAAGACCAGGTAGCCCATCATCGCGATCATGAAGACCTTCGTGGCCTTCTTCGAGGCGCGGATCTTGCCGCTCGCGAAGAGCGCGAGAGTCACGCCGACGACCGACACGGTGGCGAGAGTCGCCTGGAAGACGATGCCGGGCCAGCGCACCTCGAAGTAGGCCGAGATGCCGCCGATGAAGAGGCCCTCCAGGGCCGCGTAGGCGAAGATCAGCGCCGGACGCACCTTCTTGCGCGAGGTGAAGGTGATGACCATGGCGAGCACGAAGCCGCCGAGCGCACCGATCACCCAGGGCAGGACGTTGACGGCCGCGGGGTTGTACGGGTTGTAGCGTGGGACGTCGAGTCCGCCGAGGGTCCAGACCCAGCCGATCGCTGCCGTGACGAGGAGGATGCCGAACAGGCCGGCCGTCTTCCACACCGTGTCCTCGACGGACATGCGGTCGGTCTCGATGGCGCCGGCGGGCGGAGCCGCGTACATGCCTTCGAGCTGTGCGTTCGTCGCGGCGTCGACGGAAGCGTGCTGGAACGACGCGCTCTGCGCACCCTGAGCAGCCTGCGGTCCGCCCGGATACGTCGCGACGTTGCGCGGGTCCTGCTGCTGGAAAGCAGGGTTGTTGAAAGCGAAGTTGCTCATTGGTGGGCCTCACTCCAAAAGGGGGGTCGTGGGTCGCTTTCCTCCACGATACTCGGGCGGCGACACTCCCGGGGTGTTCTACGCTGAGAGCGTGCCCAGGAAATCACCCCTCGTCATCGGGCATCGCGGTGCCCCCGGCTACCGGCCGGAGCACAGCAGGTCCTCGTACGAGCTGGCGCTCGCGATGGGGGTGGACGCGGTCGAGCCCGACGTCATCGCCACGAAGGACGGCGTCCTCGTCGTGCGGCACGAGAACGAGATCTCGGGAACGACGGATGTCGCCGCGCATCCGGAGTTCGCCGACCGGAAGACGACCAAGCGCGTGGACGGCCATGCCCTCACCGGCTGGTTCACGGAGGACTTCACCTGGGCGGAGCTGTCGACGCTGCGCGGACGGGAGCGCCTGCCCGACGTCCGGGCCTCGAGCGCGAGCTTTGACGGCGGGCAGGGCATCCTGCGGCTGCGTGACGTGCTGGACCTCGTGCGCGAGGGATCGGTGGAGCACGGGCGCGAGATCGGCGTCGTCCTGGAGGTCAAGCACGCCACCTACTTCGCAAGCATCGGCCTCGCCCTCGCGCCCCTGATCGCCGAGGAGCTGCGGGCGGCGGGCTGGGCGGACGGCGAGCTTCCCCTCGTGATCGAGAGCTTCGAGTCGACGGTGCTCGGCGAACTGCGGGCGCTCGGGATCGCGGCCTCCTACGTCTACCTGATCGAGGCGAAGGGGCGACCGTACGACCTCCTGGTCGCCGAGGGGAAAAGGGCCCTGACCTATCAGGAGACCGTCACCCCGCAGGGGCTGGACGCGCTCGTGGGACGCGTGGACGGGATCAGCGTCGACAAGAAGATGCTGCTCGACCGGGGCAACACCATCGTCGCCGATGCCCACGCACGGGGCCTCCAGGTCTTCACGTGGACGTGCCGTCCGGAGAACGCGTTCCTCGCGGCGGAGTTCCGGCGCCCGGGTGGCCGCGAGGCGTTCGGCGACTACGAGGCGGAGTGGGGCGTGATCGCGGGCCAGAGCGTCGACGGGGTGTTCGTCGACCACCCGGATCTGGGCGTGGCGTTCTTCCGCGGCTGAATCACGGCCCGGGGATCAGGCGGGCGGCATCCATCGGCCCGTGCAGGCGGGGAGTCAGAGCGTTCGGTCGAACGCACCCCGCCGCGTGGAGACGATTTCCTTCCCGAGCGGCATGAGCGAGACCGGAACCATCTTGAAGTCGGCGATGCCCATGGGGATGCCGATGATCGTGACGCACAGCAGGATCCCCGAGACGATGTGCCCGATCGCGAGCCACCATCCGGCCAGGATCACCCAGAGGACGTTCCCGAGGAACGAGCCGACACCGGCGGTCGGCTTGCTGACGACCTCGCGTCCGAAAGGCCAGATCGCGTACGCGGCGATCCGGAAGGAGGCGATCGCCCAGGGGATGGTGACGATCGGGATGCACAGCAGGATGCCCGCGAGCACGTACCCGAGGAACAGGGCCCACCCGGCGAGGATGACCCAGATGATGTTGAGGATCGTGCGCATGAGGAGATTGTGTCACCCTCTCCGCCTCGGGGCGTTCGGAGCGACGAGGGTGCGAGGTGGCGTGCGGGAGAACGACACGGGGCGTTCACCTCGCGTGCACCGGGACGTCGCGCGCAGGACATGCCGGCTCGGTGGTCTGGATGCGTACCCGACTCAGCCCCCTCCGGTCGGTCTCGTCCTGCGGGACCCGCCGGCTCATCCATCCAGGAGTCCTCCATGCCCCGCCTGCACTCCGCAGCGGCGGTCGCGGCCGTGTGCGCCCTGAGCGCCGCCGCCCTGCTCGCCACTCCCGTCGCCGCGATCGGCGCCGACCCCGGCATCCGTCCCGCCGAGGCGTCCGCTGCCGCTCCCGGTCTCGTGCTGAACGAGATCGTGTACGACGACGCCGCGACCGGCCTCGCCGATCAGATCGAGCTGTACAACGCCGGCACCGAGACGGTCGACCTCACCGGGTGGACGGTTGCGGACGAGAAGCGCGACAGCTTCGGCAAGGCTCCGGAGGGCACGTCGCTCGCGCCCGGGGAGTTCCTGGTCCTCGTGAAGGACGTCGACTTCCCGTTCGGGCTCGGCAAGGGCGACGAGGTCGTGCTCATCGACCCGAGCAGCACCGAGGTCGACTCCTACGCCTACGAGAACACCGCGCCGCTGTCCGTGTGGGCGCGCTGCCCCGACGGCACCGGAGCCTGGGCGCACGCCACGACCGCGACTCCCGGCGCCCCGAACGACTGCTCGGTCGCTCCCGTCGCGGGCTCCATCCTGATCAACGAGGTCGATTCGCAGCCGGCCGACTGGGTCGAGTTCCACAACCCCGGCACCGAGGCGCTCGACATCTCGGGGTACGAGATCCGCGACAACTCCGACGATCACCGGTGGCGGTTCCGACCGGGCACGCAGATCGGCGCGGGCGAGTTCCTCGTCGTCGAGGAGAGCACGATCGGACTGGTCGACGGCGTGGAGACGGCCTTCCGCGACCCGATCGGCATCGGCAGCGCCGACCGCATCCGGCTCTTCGACGCCACGGGCACCGCGCTCGACGACACTCTGCCGTGGCAGGGGCACGCCGCGATCGACGGTGACTTCGCCGCCGCCACGCTCGCCCGCTGCCCCGACGGGATCGGCGCGTTCGTGCTGGCGTACGCCACACCCGGCGCGGCCAACTCCTGCGTCCTGCCCGACGTCGTGATCAACGAGATCGAGTCGAACGGCGACGCCACGGACTGGGTCGAGGTGACGAACACCGGCAGCACGGCCGTCGACCTGTCCGGGTGGACCGTGATGGACAGCGACCCCACCGGCCACGCCGCCGAGACCACGCCGCTGCCGGCGGGCACGATTCTGCAGCCGGGCGGATACTTCGTGTTCGACCAGCCGAGGGACTTCGTGTTCGGGCTCGGCAACGGCGACACCGTGACGATCCGCGACGCGAACGGCAACACCGTCGACGAGCACGTGTACACCGCGCACGCCGCTGGTGTCCTCGCCCGGTGCGCCGACGGCACGGGCGCGTTCGTCGACATCGCGGTCTCGACGAAGGGGCAGCGCAACGCCTGCGGCAACCCCGTCCGGATCAACGAGGTCGAGTCCGACGGAGGTTCGCCGGACGACTGGGTGGAACTGGTCAACCCGACCGACGCGACGCTCGACGTCTCGGGCGTCGTCGTGAAGGACGACGATGACGCGCATGCATACGCGATCCCGGCAGGAACCAGCATCGGTGCGGGCGGATACCTCGTGATCGAGCGCGCGCAGTTGGGATTCGGTCTCGGAGCGGGTGACGCGGTGCGGCTCTTCGACGGCGATCTGCTCATCGATGAGACCACCTGGGGCGATGGGCACGCCGCGACCACGTGGGGGCGCTGCCCCGACACGACGGGCGCCTTCGCCGCGACAGCGGAGTCCACGAAGGGGGCCGCCAACGTCTGCGACGGCGAGGTCGAGGTCGGCGTCTGGCCGGGGTCGGCCGACGTCAGGGTGCTCGACAGCGTGCCCACGTTCCTCGAGGACAGCTCGGGCCTGGACGTGCAGGAGACCGCCGACGGGGCGTTCCTCTGGGCGGTCGACAACGGCGAGGGCCGGATCTGGAAGCTCGAGGCACACGCCGACGGCTCGGTCGAGAAGGTCGACGGCTGGGATGCGGGCAAGCGCGTGCGCTTCCAGAAGGATGCCGCCGACCCGGGAGCAGCAGGGCCGGACACGGAGGGCATCACGGTCGACGGCGACGGCTTCGTGTATGTCGCCTCGGAGCGCGACAACAGCGCCAAGGGCGTGAACCAGAACGTCGTGCTCAAGGTCGATCCGGAGGCCTCGGCCGGTGACCTGGTCGCCCAGCAGGAGTGGGACCTCACGGCGCAGCTCCCCGCCGTGGGGGCGAACCTCGGCATCGAGGCGGTGCAGTGGGTGCCGGATGCCGCGCTCGCCGGGAAGCTCTTCGACGACACCACTTCCGCCCCGTACGACCCCGCTCGGTACGCGGGGCACGGCGACGGACTGTTCCTCGTCGCGGTCGAGGACAACGGCCACGTCTACGCCTTCGCGCTCGGCGGCGACGGCTCGGCGACCCTGGTGTCCGAGATCGCGCCGGGGCTGGCGGGCGTCATGGCGCTCGACTACGACAGCGTGCGGGGCACGCTGTGGGCCGTGTGCGACGACGGATGCCATGGTCGCTCGGCCGAGGTCACGCTGAACGGCACCGCCCAGCCCGGCATCGCCCACTATGCGCGTCCGGCCGGGATGCCCGACATCAACAACGAGGGCTTCGCCACGGCTCCGGCCTCGCTGTCGGTCGACGGTCAGCGTCCGGTGTGGTGGTTCGCGGACGGCTTCGCCTCGGAGTCGCTGCGTACCGGCACGCTTCCGGGCGCCACCGGCGAGAACCCGGGCGGCGAGAACCCGGGCGGGGAGAACCCCCCGCTGCCCGGGACCGGACTGGTCGACGGCAACCGCCACGGCGTCACGGTCGATCCGGCGGTCGCGGCCCCCGGACAGCGGGTCACCGTGACGGCGGGCGCGGAGGCCTCTGGCGCGGAAGCATCCGTCTGGATGTACTCCGACCCGGTCCGGATCGGTGGCGGAACCCTCTCCGCCGCCGGAGCGATCACCGTGACGATCCCCGCCGACGCCGCGCTCGGAGCGCATCGGATCGCGGTGTACGCGGCCGACGGCGCGCTTCTCGGGTGGGCGGACATCCGCATCGCCGCCGGCAGCGCGACCGGACTCGCCGCGACCGGCGCCGACCTCCCGATCGGGGCGGTCGCTCTCGCGCTCACCCTCCTCGCCGCGGGTACCCTCGCCGTGACCCGGCGCCGCCGGACCGCGGCCTGACCCCTGCTCCCGTCGTACCTTCTGTCGGTCTGAGCCGCGTGAGGCGACAGAAGGTGCGACGGGAGCGAGGAGGGGAGCGGGTGTCGGTGGTGCCGCCTAGACTCGTAAGGTCATGACCGAAGCCCCCCTCATCGTCCCCGGATCCGTCGGCCCCTCGTCCACGGGAGCCTCGGCGCAGGACGACCTCCTCGCCGGACTCAACCCGCAGCAGCTCGAGGCCGTCACCTACCGCGGCCCCGCACTGCTCATCGTCGCGGGAGCAGGGTCGGGCAAGACCAGCGTGCTCACGCGCCGCATCGCCTCGCTCCTGCGCAGCCGGGAGGCGTGGCCGAGCCAGATCCTCGCGATCACCTTCACCAACAAGGCGGCCGGCGAGATGCGCGAGCGCGTCCAGGGGCTGATCGGCGACGCCGCACGCGGCATGTGGATCTCGACGTTCCACTCCGCCTGCGTGCGCATCCTGCGTCGCGAGGCCCAGCAGTTCGGGTTCACGAAGAACTTCACGATCTACGACTCCGGCGATTCCCGCGCGCTGATCAAGCGTCTGGTGAAGGAGCACGAGGCCGACGCCTACGGGCTCACCCCGGCCGCGGTGCAGGGCCGCATCTCCAAGCTCAAGAACGAGCTGTCCGACGCCGAGTCCTACGCGCGTCAGGCGAACATGAGCGATCCGGCGGAGCGCGTCTTCGTCGAGGTCTTCGCCGACTACCAGCGGCAGCTGCAGAAGGCCAACGCGTTCGACTTCGACGACCTCATCGGCCAGACCGTCTACCTCTTCCGCGCGTTCCCCCAGGTGGCCGACACCTATCGCCGCCGCTTCCGGCACATCCTCGTCGACGAGTACCAGGACACCAACCACGCCCAGTACGCCCTGATCCACGAGCTGACGCGGCCGGTGTCGGGTGAGGGATCCGCTCCGGACCCGTATGCCTCGAACGGCATGATGATCTTCGAGCCCGACCCCGCCCCTGCGGCCGATGCGGGAGAGGCGGGGGCATCCCTCACGGTGGTCGGTGACTCCGACCAGTCGATCTACGCCTTCCGCGGGGCCGACATCCGCAACATCAGCGAGTTCGAGCGCGACTTCCCCGGCGCCAAGGTGGTGCTGCTCGAGCAGAACTACCGGTCGACGCAGAACATCCTCTCGGCGGCGAACGCGGTGATCGGCAACAACTTCGACCGCAAGGACAAGAAGCTCTGGAGCGACCGCGGCGACGGCGACAAGATCATCGGCTTCACCGGCTACTCGCAGCACGACGAGGCGCAGTTCGTCGCCGACGAGGTCGAAGCCCTGCACCGCGCCGGCATGCCGTACTCGGAGATGGCCGTGTTCTACCGGACCAACTCGCAGTCGCGCGCGCTCGAGGAGATCTTCATCCGCTCGGCGGTGCCGTACAAGATCATGGGCGGCACGAAGTTCTACGAGCGCGCCGAGATCAAGGACGCCCTGGCGTACCTGGTGGCCGTCGCGAACCCCGCGGACGAGATGTCGGTGCGCCGCATCCTGAACAAGCCGCGGCGCGGCATCGGCGATGTCACCGAGACCGCCATCGCGCGGTTCGCGGATGAGCACGGCATGAGCTTCCGCGATGCGCTGTCGATGCCAGGGCAACTCGGGGTCGGACCGAAGATCCAGGCCGCGATCGCACAGCTCGATGCGGTGCTCACCGAGGCGACCGCCATCATGCTGCCGCCGTCGGGCGAGGTGCCGCCGCCGACCTCGGTGGCCGACGGGCTGAGCCTGCTCCTGGCCAAGAGCGGCTACCTGGACGCGCTGCGCGCGAGCCGGGACCCGCAGGACGAGGCCAGGGTCGAGAACCTCGACGAGTTCGTCGCGGTCACGCGCGACTTCGCCCGCAACAACCCCGAGGGCACGATCACCGACTTCCTCACCGAGGTCGCGCTGGTGTCCGACGCCGACGACCTCGACGACGAGTCCGGTTCGGTCTCGCTCATGACGATGCACACCGCGAAGGGCCTCGAGTACGACGCCGTCTTCGTGACCGGTGTCGAGGAGGACCTGATCCCGCACCGCATCTCGGCGGGGGAGCCCGGTGGCCCGCAGGAGGAACGGCGCCTGTTCTACGTCGGCATCACCAGGGCGCGCAAGCGGCTGCACCTGTCGCTCGCGATGACCCGCGCCCAGTTCGGCGAGGTGACCGTGGCGATGCCCAGCCGCTTCCTGCAGGAGATCCCGGCCGGGCTCATCGACTGGCGGCAATCGCCGGGCGATGTGAACTCGCGGGGCGGCATGCAGTCACGGGCGCTCAATGCGCGCCGCCAGGGCGGCTTCGGCGGATCCGCCTCGAACGACCGGTTCGCCGTCAAGGCGCTTCCCGGGCGCGACAGTCTGAAGCCCCTGTCGACCGCGATGGACAAGTTCCCCAACCGCGTGACGGCGAAGATGCGCGACAACGGAGACCTCGAGCTCGCTGCCGGCGACCGCATCCGTCACGTCGACTTCGGGGAAGGTCGAGTGGATGCCGTGACCGGCGAGGGAGCGAAGCGCATCGCGCACGTGCGATTCGACTCGGCCGGTCAGAAGAAGCTGCTCATCAAGGTCGCGCCGATCGAGAAGATCTAGCACCCTCTGCGGCGAGGTTCGCGTGCGGCGCAATCGCGCAGAAGTCGTCGGAGATGGCGGTTAGGCTGGCTCATATGGCCCTCTTCTCCCGCCGCAAGAAGTCCGGTGACGATGCCGTCGCCCCCACCGCCGCACCCGTCGAGGACGCGTCGGCTCCGTCGGAGGAGGGCGAACAGGCCGAGCAGCCGGCCGACGTTCCCGCCATCGGCATCTCCGTACAGGCCTTCCGCGGTGTCGGCGCCGAAGCAGGACCGGAGGTCGCGCTGCCCGCGGCGGATGCGAAGCCCGCCCCCGCACAGGCCCGCCCTGCCGTGACGAGCCCGCCGTCGTCGCCCGCTGCGGATGCCGCCACCGCCACCGCGCCCGTGCCGGAACGCCGCCTGCCGCTCGCCTCGCCGCTGCCTCCGGAGCAGACCGAGACCGTCGCCGGCATGAAGGACAACGTCCTGCTCCGCGAGGCCCTCACCGAGATCGAAGCGGGTGCGTCGAACGAGCAGCTGCTCGGCGTCATGCGCCAGGCGTTGCAGGGACACCTCTACATCCGCGTGAACGGCGACGCCCGGGCGCAGATCAGCGAGGGCAAGCCGCTGTCGGTCGCCGTCGTCCGCGACGGAGACCGACAGTTCATGCTCGCGTTCAGCTCGGCGCGTGCGGTGCGCGACTCGGTGCAGCTCGAGACCGATCCCACCGCGACCTCTGCCGTGGCCCAGCCGGTCACCTCCGTGCTGCAGCAGGTCGTGTCCGGTGACTTCGCCGGCCTCATCGTCGACAACGCCTCTGCTCCGCACCGCGTCGTCTTCCCGACCGAGCTGCTGCAGAAGACGCTCGAGCAGGCCGATCCGGACATGACGGTGAAGAGCATCCTCGCGGCTCCCCGCGAGCAGGACTCGGCCGTGAAGGTGGGTGAGGCGCTGGCGGCGAAGCGGATGTGGGTCGCCGTCAACGACGGCACCGGCGGCGGCCCCGTCGGCATCGCGGAGGCGCAGACCACGGACGGGCGCCGTTTCCTGCAGCTCTTCTCCCACCCGCTCGAGGTCATCGCCCTCGGTCGCGGCGATCGCCCGCTGCCGTTCGCGCCCGAGCAGCTCGCCAAGGTCCTCACGACCCACGCGGACATGGCCGGGGTGATCGTGGACTCCGCAGGGCCCTCGATCGTGGTCGAGCGGGACGCGCTCACGCCGGTGCTCGTGCTCGCGGTCGACCTCGGCGACGACGGCGCGGCCGGCTGACACCGGGGCGCGGGGTTCCGCCCGCCGCCACCGCACCCTAGGGTCGGATCATGGCCTCCGAACGTGTGACACTGACCGTCGCCGACTCCGACGGAGAGCGCGAGGTCGCGCTCTCCAGTCCCAATCGTGTGGTGTGGCCGGATCTCGGCATAACGAAGGCGGAGCTGGCGGAGTACGTCCAGCTGGTGTCCGTGCCGTTCCTCGCGGCGAACGGGAATCGCCCGGTGTCCCTGGAGCGCTTCCGTGACGGGATCGGCCCTTCCGGCGGCCCCCGGGCGGAGGGCTTCTTCTCGAAGAACCCGCCCAAGGGCACGCCGGATTACGTCGACGCGGTCACCGTGACCTACAACAGCGGGCGTCAGCATCCGCAGATCGTGCTCAACCGCACGAGTGCGATCGTCTGGGCCGTGCAGATGAACACGATCGTCTTCCACCCGTGGGCGTCGCTCGCGACGGATTCCGACAACCCCGTGGAGCTGCGCATCGACCTCGATCCGCAGCCCGGCACCGATTTCGCGGATGCCGTCACCGCAGCGCACACCCTGCGCGAGGTGCTGCGGGAAGCGGGCCTGGAGGCGTTCGCGAAGACCAGCGGGAACCGCGGTCTGCACATCTTCGCCCCCATCGAGCCGACGCATGAGTTCCTCGATGTGCGGCACGCCGTCATCGCCGCCGGGCGTGAGCTGGAGCGGCGGATGCCCGACCGGGTCACGACGAACTGGTGGAAGGAGGAGCGCGGCGAGCGGATCTTCGTCGACTTCAACCAGGCCAACCGTGACCGCACCATGGCGGGCGCCTACAGCCCGCGCGCGCTGCCGGGCGCGACCGTCGCGACTCCGGTGCGCTGGGAGGAGCTCGACGGGCTCGACCCCCGCGAGTTCACGGTGCGCAGCGTGCCGAAGCGTCTGGACGACCTGGGTGACCCGTGGGCGGACATGCAGGCTTCGGCCGGACGCATCGACACCCTGTTGCAGTGGTGGGAGCGCGACGCGGAGAACGGCCTGGGGGAGCTGCCCTTCCCGCCGGAGTTCCCGAAGATGCCGGGCGAGCCGCCGCGCGTGCAGCCGAGCAAGAAGGTCGCAGCGAACTGGGGCGAGGACGGCAGCCCAGCCGAGAAGGACTGATCGCGACGGCTCAGGCCAGGACGTCGGCGAGGTCGTAGCCGGCGACGGTGTCGAGCTGGTCGTACGTGCAGGAGCGGGCGTCGCGGTCGGGCCGCCAGCGCTCGAACTGCACGGTGTGACGGAATCGCGCCCCTTCGAGCTGGTCGTAGCGCACCTCCAGCACGCGCTCCGGCCGCAGCCGCACGAACGAGACGTCCTTGGAGCCGCTGAAGCGGGACCGTTCGCCCTCCGCCGTCACGGCGGCACCGTCGTCGTCGCGCTCCACCAGCGGTGCCAGCTCGTCGACCAGCTCCCGCCGTCGCGCGTCGCTCCACGCGGCGACGCCGCCGACCTGCCGCAGGACGCCGTCGTCCCCGTAGAGGCCGACCAGCAGTGACCCCACGCCTGCTCCCGACTTGTGGATGCGGTAGCCCAGCGCGACGACGTCCGCGGTCCTGGCGTGCTTGATCTTGAAGAGGGTGCGCTTGCCCGGCGCGTACGGCTGGGCGAGGGGCTTGGCGACGACCCCGTCGAGTCCTGCGCCCTCGAACTCGGCGAGCCAGCGGACCGCCGCCTCGCGGTCTGCGGTGGTGCGGGTGATGTGCAGCGGATGCTCCACCGCAGCCATGACGGTCTCCAGCCGCTCCCGTCGCGTTTCGAAGGACTGGTCGATCAGGTCGTCCTCCCCGTAGGCGAGGAGGTCGAAGGCGATGAACATGGCCGGCGTCTCCGCGGCCAGCTTCGCCACCCGTGATGCCGCCGGGTGGATGCGCTGGCTCAGCGCCTCCCAATCCAGTCGCTGCGCCCCCTGCGGGCCGGTCGCGACGACGATCTCCCCATCGAGCAGGCAGGGGCCGGGCAGCACCTCGGGAATCGCCTCGACCAGCTCCGGGAAGTAGCGCGTGAGAGGCTTCGCCCCGCGGGAGCCGATCTCGACCGTCTCGCCGTCCCACGCGATGAGGCCGCGGAACCCGTCCCACTTCGGCTCGAACAGCAGTCCGCCGGGCGTCTTGTCCGGGTCGGGGACGGCGGCGACCGCCTTGGCGAGCATCGGGGAGGGGATGTCGTAGCGCATAGTCCCATCCTGGACGCGACGCACGTCGCGGCGGAAGGGGTTGCGCTCAGGCGAACAGGTCGTCGAGCGTGGCCGGTTCGCCCGCGTCGGCGAGCGCCGTGCGCGCCGCGTGCCAGCCGGCCATGCCGTGGACCGCCGGGCCGGGCGGGGTCGCGGCGGAGGCCAGGTAGACGCCGCGCATCGGAGTGCGCCAGGGGGCGACGGACAGGGTGGGCCGCCGCAGCGCCTGTCGCATGTCGAACACCCCGCCGGAGATGTCGCCGCCGATCTCCGCGGGATTGATCGCCTCGCGGGAGGAGGCGGGGACGGCGTGGTGGGCCAGGATGAGGTCGCGGAATCCGGGCGCGAAGCGCTCGACCTGCGCCGTGATGAGCTCTGTCGGATCGAGGTCGGAGCCGTTGGGCACGTGGATGTACGCCCACAGCACGGACTTGCCCTCAGGTGCGCGCGACGGGTCGAGCACGGTCGGCTGCACGGCGAGCACGTAGGGACGCTCGCTCACGCGGCCGGAGGCCACGGCGTTCTCGCTCGCCCAGATCTCGGCGCGGGTGCCGCCGAGGTGCACGGTCGCGGCCTGCCGCACATCCGCATCCGTCCACGGGATCGGCCCGTCGAGGGCGAAGTCGACCTTGGCGGCTGCCGCGCCGTAGCGGTACGAGGCGAGGGCGCGCCCGTAGCCGGACGGGATGTCCGGGTGCGTGAGAGCGAGGCGCGGAGAGGTGTTCAACAGGAGCAGGTCGCCGCGTCCGGGGTCGCCCCAGTCCAGCGCGGCCAGGTCGGTGACGGGCGTGCCGGGTTCGACGGATCCGCCGTGCGCTTCGAGATCGGCCACCAGCGCGTCGGCGATCCGCTGTGCGCCCCCGCGGGGGAGCGGCCACCCTCCGGCGTGCCCGTGGGCGGCAAGCAGGAGACCTGCGGCCGCTCCCGCGAGCGAGGGCTGCGGGGAGTTGGCGTGCGCGACGACGCCCGAGATCAGGGCCGCAGCCTTCGCGGTCCGGAAGCTGCGGGCGGCGAGCGGGGTTCCCTGATCCAACATCCGCAGTGCGTAGCGGACGGCGGTCACGGGTTCCCGGGGGATGCGGAACAGCTGATTGCCGGTGAAGTCGGTGACGCCGTCGATGTGCCGGCTGAGGGGACGGAGCAGCGCGAGCCACGCCCGCTGGTCGACACCCAGCCCCGCGGCGGTGCGCTCGACGTCACGCCACGCGATCGCCGCGCCGCCGGCGTCGAGCGGATGCGCGTACGAGATCTCCGGAGTGATCCACTCGATGCGCTCGGCGAGCCCGAAGGCGCGGAAGAACGGCGAGGACAGGGCGGCCGGATGCACGGTGGAGCACACATCGTGCCGGAATCCGGAGAGGGTGGACTCCGCGGTCCGTACTCCTCCGCCGATCGTGTCCGCGGCCTCGAGCACGCGCACGTCATAGCCCGCGCGTGCGAGCGAGACCCCGGCGGCGAGGCCGTTGGGGCCGGAGCCGATGATCGTCGCGCGAACCATGAGGCCAGTCTGTCACGCACGCCGCGGAAGCGGTCGAAGAGGTCTTCCGGACGTGCGATCCTGGAAGGGATGAAAGAAGTACAGGGGCCGACCCCCGCAGGCACCTCCCGTCCATACCGTTCTCTTCCGGAAGCGCTCCGCGCGCACCGCATCGACCCGGCGAACCACGCGTTCATCACGGCGATCGCGGACGCGATCGGGATCAGCTCGTTCATCGACCGCGGTCGCTACATCGAGGCGATCCGCCGCGGCGAGGGGGCTTCGCTGCACATCGGTCGCACCTACACGAACGGCTTCACCGAGGACGAGAGGCTCGTCGTGGGATCCGCGCCCCTGCGGTTGCAGCCGAGTGAGGGCAGGGCGCCGTACTTCTATGTCACCCACCCCAGCGAGTTCATCCCGCTCACCCCGCCGCGCGCCGCGAAGCGCTCGACCACCCCGCGCGTCGCGGCGCCTCGGGCCGAGAAGGCTCCCCAGCCCGTCGCGGACCGCGACTACGGGGTGTGCGACGTGTGCTTCATGGTGAAGACGCCCTCCGGGGGCTGCGGCTGCGACTGATGGTCGAGCGCGCACAGCCTTCCCCGCGGGTCCGCCCCGCGACCGTCTGACCGGGGCGGGCCGGCGCTCCGTCGTCAGGCGAAAGCGCTCATGCCCGTGATGTCGCGCCCGAGCAGCAGGGCCTGCACCGACTCGGTGCCCTCGTAGGTGTGGATGGCCTCGATGTCGGCCATGTGCTGCATCACGCCGTTCTCGAGCAGGATGCCGTTGCCGCCGAGCAGATCGCGCGCTGTCGATGCCACGCGGCGCGCGGCGCGGGTGTTGTGGAACTTCGCGAGCGACGCCTGGGTGGGACGCAGGGCGCCCGCCGTCTCGAGGTCGGCCATCCGTCGGCAGTACAGCTGCATGGCGGTGAGGTCCTCGAGCATGTGCGTCAGGCGCTCCTGCACCATCTGGAACTTCGCCAGCGGCTTGCCGAACTGCACGCGCTCCTTGGCGTAGGCGAGGGCTGCTTCGTAGCAGGCGGTCGCATGTCCGAGCGCCGACCACGCCACACCCGACCGTGTCGCGTACAGCACGGTGGACGCGTCCTTGAAGCTCTTCGCCCCGGGCAGCACCGCGTCGAGAGGCACGCGCACGTCGTCGAGGGTGATGTGCGCCTGGTGGATCGCGCGCAGCGAGGCTTTGCCGCGGATCACGGAGCCGGTGTATCCCGGGGTGTCCTGCTCGACGAGGAAGCACCGCACCGCACCGTGCTCCTCGGCGTGCTCGTCGTCGACGCGCGCCCAGACGAAGGTGATTCCGCCGGACGCTCCGTTGCCGATCCACTTCTTCGCGCCCCGGATCACCCAGCTGTCGCCGTCGCGGCGGGCGACCGTCTCGAGCGAGACCGAGTCCGAGCCGTGGTCCGGTTCGGTCAGCGCGAACGAGCCGAGGACCGATCCGTCGGCGAGGGCCGTGAGCCACTTCTCCTGCTGAGCGGGCGAGCCGAACAGCGCAAGGGTGCGCAGGGCGAGTCCGCCCTGGACAGCGAGGATCGTCCCGAGCGAGCCGTCGCCGCGAGAGATCTCCATGTTCACCAGTCCGGCGGCGAGCGGGGACAGGCTCGTGAGCGACGGATGCTGGACCCCGTCGACGACCAGATCCATCTCGCCCATGCGCCGTGCTGCTTCCAGCGGGTACTCGGCGCGGTCCCAGGCCTCGGCCATACGGGGGGCCACCTCGTCGACATACGACTTCGCGCGGTCCCAGGCTGCGCGGTCGGCGGAGGGGATGTCGGAGAAGACCGCGTAGTAGTCGCTGTCCTGACGTCCGGTGACGTCGTAGGACGAGACGCGCTCGCCGGGGAACGGGGAAGCTTCGGTGCTCATGGGGGCTCCTTCGTGGACCTCAGTATCGTACCCCGCGATACTCGGTGCCACGAGTGCCGACGACGCGCCCTGCGGTCAGTCGAGCTGGGAGCGCAGGCGGCGTGTGACCTCGGCGAGCGGCATCGAGCGGGGGAACACCGCGACGACCACATCATCCGGTGCGTCGGGGGCGGCATCCTCGGCCACTCCGTAGCGGCGACGCACATCCGCCAGCGCGGTCTGCAGCGTGGCCAGCGGCACCTTCTTCCGGCCGCGCAGGAGCTGACGCAGCACGTGATTGTGCACCGCCGTCACGAGCGCGGCGAAGCCCACCGCGTCCAGCGGGTCGACCCCCGGGAGCGCGCCGCGCAGGTAGTCGTCGAAGAGGCGCTCGTAGCGGAAGACCGTGATGATCTCGCGTTCGCGCAGCACGGGCACCTGGCGGACGATCTGGTAGCGGCGACGGGCGAGCTCCGGATCGTGGGCGAAGTGCGCGAACACCGACTCGGACGCCGCGCACACGGCGCCCCACGGGTCGTCGTGGCCCTCGGCCAGGAACTCCCGCAGCTGCTCCAGGAGCACCTCGTGGTCGGCGAAGACCACGTCCTCCTTGCCGCCGAACTGCCGGAAGAAGGTCGACCGGGAGACGCCGGCCGCCTTCGCGATCTGCTCCACCGAGGTCTGGTCGAACCCCTGGGTGCTGAAGAGCTCGAGCGCCGCGGCGACGACGCCGGTGCGCAGTTCTGCGGATTCGTGCATGGCGAAAGCCTAGACCTCGCCGTCCGGGCCGAACGTGCGCGACCGTCATAATGAGGGCGTGCGTGCGAACGGGATTGCGGCCGGATGGTTCGAGACGAGACGCCGGGGGACGCTGCGCTGGTGGGACGGCACGCAGTGGACGGACCGCATCGCCGTGCGCGGACGCGAGACCACCCTCTCGGATGATCGCGCCGCCGTCCGTCGGCAGCTGCTGCTCTGCGAGATCGTGCTCGCCGCCGTGCTCGTCGGGGCGATCCTGATCGCGTTCTGGGGAGCGATGCCGGTCGTCGTCGTCCGCCCGGTGATCGTCGCCGCGGGCACAGCGCTGGTGATCGTCCCGTTCCTGATCGCCCAGCAGTTGCGCCTCGTGACTCTTCCCGCGCGCCGCCGCGGGGTGCCGGAATCGCGGCCGGGAGCGTCCAGGCCGAGGTAGTAGGCTGGGGGACTGGTCGATGTCTCGACATCGAGAGAATTACCAGACAGCAGCCCAGTGAAGGAACCACAGTGGATCTGTACGAGTACCAGGCACGAGACGTTTTCGAAAAGTACGGAGTGCCGGTCCTCGCCGGCATCGTCGCGGACACCCCGGAAGAGGTGAGGGCGGCTGCCGAGAAGATCGGTGGAGTGGTCGTCGTCAAGGCCCAGGTGAAGACCGGCGGCCGTGGCAAGGCGGGCGGCGTCAAGGTCGCCAAGACCCCCGATGAGGCATACGAGGCGGCCAAGGCCATCCTCGGTCTCGACATCAAGGGCCACGTCGTCAAGCGCGTCATGGTCGCGCAGGGTGCGCGCATCGCCGAGGAGTTCTACTTCTCCGTGCTGCTCGACCGCGCCAACCGCTCCTACCTGAGCCTGTGCTCGGTCGAGGGTGGCATGGAGATCGAGGAGCTCGCCGTCGAGCGTCCCGAGGCGCTCGCGCGCGTCGAGGTCAACCCGCTCACGGGTATCGACAAGGAGAAGGCCGTCGAGATCGCTCGCGCCGCCAACTTCCCCGAGGACCTGATCGAGAAGGTCTCCGACGTCTTCGTCAAGCTCTACGACGTCTACAAGGGTGAGGACGCGACGCTCGTCGAGGTCAACCCGCTCGTCCGCACCGAAGAGGGCGACATCATCGCCCTCGACGGGAAGGTCACGCTCGACGACAACGCCTCCGAGATCCGTCACCCGGAGCACGAGGCGCTCGAGGACAAGGACGCCGCCGACCCGCTCGAGGCCAAGGCCAAGGCGTCCGGCCTCAACTACGTCAAGCTCGACGGCGAGGTCGGCATCATCGGCAACGGGGCGGGACTCGTCATGTCCACGCTCGACGTCGTCGCCTACGCCGGTGAGAACCACAACGGCGTCAAGCCCGCCAACTTCCTCGACATCGGCGGCGGCGCCTCGGCCGAGGTCATGGCCGCCGGCCTCGACGTCATCCTCGGCGACCCGCAGGTCAAGAGCGTGTTCGTCAACGTGTTCGGCGGCATCACGGCGTGCGACGCCGTCGCCAACGGCATCAAGGGCGCTCTCGAGACGCTCGGCGCTGCTGCCTCCAAGCCGCTCGTCGTCCGCCTCGACGGCAACCGCGTCGACGAGGGTCGCGCGATCCTCGCCGAGTACGCGCACCCGCTTGTCACCCTGGCCGCAACCATGGACGAGGGCGCCGACAAGGCCGCCGAGCTCGCCAACGCCTGATCGCCTGAGACACAAGGAACCAGAGCTATGTCTATCTACCTCAACAAGGACTCCAAGGTCATCGTCCAGGGCATCACCGGCGGTGAGGGCACCAAGCACACCGCGCTGATGCTCAAGGCCGGCACCCAGGTCGTCGGCGGCGTCAACGCCCGCAAGGCCGGCACCACGGTCTCGCACACGGACAAGGACGGCAACGCCGTCGAGCTCCCCGTCTTCGGCTCGGTCGCCGAGGCCATGAAGGAGACCGGCGCCGACGTGTCGATCGCCTTCGTCCCCGGCGCGTTCACGAAGGACGCGATGATCGAGGCCATCGACGCCGAGATCCCGCTGCTCGTCGTCATCACCGAGGGCGTCCCCGTGGGCGACTCGGCCGAGGCCTGGGCCTACGCGCAGAGCAAGGGCAACAAGACCCGCATCATCGGGCCGAACTGCCCCGGCATCATCACGCCCGGTGAGGCGCTCGTCGGCATCACGCCCGCGAACATCACCGGCAAGGGACCGATCGGCCTCGTGTCGAAGTCCGGCACCCTGACCTACCAGATGATGTTCGAGCTGCGCGACCTCGGCTTCTCGACCGCCATCGGCATCGGCGGCGACCCGGTCATCGGCACCACGCACATCGACGCGCTCGCCGCGTTCGAGGCCGACCCCGAGACCAAGGCCATCGTCATGATCGGTGAGATCGGCGGCGACGCCGAGGAGCGCGCGGCCGAGTACATCAAGGCGAACGTCACCAAGCCGGTCGTCGGCTACGTCGCGGGCTTCACGGCTCCCGAGGGCAAGACCATGGGTCACGCCGGTGCGATCGTCTCCGGCTCGGCCGGTACCGCTCAGGCGAAGAAGGAGGCCCTCGAGGCCGCCGGTGTCAAGGTCGGCAAGACGCCGTCCGAGACCGCTGACCTGATGCGCGCGATCATCGAGGCGCTCTGATCTGAGCTACGCTTGACCTGAAGGCCCCGGGCTCCACCCCGGGGCCTTCTTTCATGCCGGGGGTCGCTCCGTCCGGGCGCCCAGGATCGCGGCGCGGAGGACGTCGAGCCGTCCGGTGTTCCAGCCGAGTTCGCTCAGCACAGGCACGTACACCGGTGACGACCGCGCCTCGTCCTCGGAGACGCTTCGAGGCTCGCGCGGATCAGCTCTCGGTACTGCGCGAGGCGCCGATCGAGGTCTTCCCTCAGGTCGAACGGGGCGCGATGGTCGTCTGCCACGTGCACGCAGCTCCTCCCGGTCGTCGAGCTTCCACCCTTGCGCCGGCGGTCGCCCCGCAAGCGTCGCTCAGCTTCGGCTGACAGCGGTGTCCAGAAGCGCGTCGAGCGCCCCGTGGGCCTGTCGGCGTGCCTCCGCGTCGTCCGGGCGGACGGCGAGCCAGAGGGCGAGTTCGTTCATCGCGCCGGACAGGGCCGCGGTCAGGGCGTCGAGGAGCGCGGGCGGGGCTCCGGCTTCACGCAGTCCACTCCGCAGCTCGCGCTCCGGCCCCTCCGCGTCGAGGCGGCGCCACTCCTCCCAGCCGAGCACGGAAGGTCCGTCGATGAGGAGTACGCGCGCGGCTGTCCTGCCCGTGATGCCGTCGAGGTAGGCATGGCTCCCCTCGCGGAGTGCGGCCTGCGGGGTGCTGTCCCTCGTCGCGGCCACGATCGCCTCGGCGACGCTCTCCTGTTGGCGCGTGGCGACCGCGGCGAACAGTCCCGGCTTCGATGCGTAGTGGTGGTACACGGCCCCGCGGGTCACTCCGGCGGCGCGTGCGAGGTCATCGACGGAGCAGGACGCGTAGCCGTGTTCGGCGAAGTGCGCGGTGGCGGTCTCGAGGATGCGTCGAGCCGTCTCGGCGGCGTCGGCAGCGGATGCTCGCGGCATGGGACTTCCTTTACGTGCGGATTGTATGTATTCTAGCCACCGATATTACAAACACACTGTATGTAAAGGAGGGTTCATGGAGATCACGAGCTTCTACCCGGTGCTGATGGTCGACGACGTCGCCGCTGCCGCGCAGTTCTATCGTGAGGAACTGGGATTCGAGACGACCTTCGAGGCGGACTGGTACGTGAGCCTGCGCGTCGAAGGGGGAGAGCTCGCGCTCCTCGACCGGGGTCACGAGACGATCCCCGGCGGCTTCCGTGAGCCCGTCCGAGGACTGCTGCTCAACGTCGAGGTCGTCGACGCGACGGCAGCGCACCGTCGGCTCGTGGGTGAGCGCGGGTTGACCGAGCGCCTCGCTCTTCGGGATGAGACGTTCGGGCAGCGTCACTTCATCGTCGAAGCACCCGGTGGCGTGCTGATCGACGTGATCGAGCCCATCGAGCCGTCAGCGGACTTCGCCGAGGCCTACGTGGGCTGAGGGAAAAGCAGAGGGGCGGATGCCGCAGCACCCGCCCCTCTGTCGTCGTCCGGTCCGGATCAGATCCCGACGCCGAACAGGGCCTCGATCGGGCCTCTCGCGAAGAAGATCAGGAACCCGGCGCCGACGACCCACAGCAGCGGGCTGATGGTCTTGGCCTTGCCCGAGAACGCGTGGATCAGCACCCAGCTCACGAATCCCGCACCGATGCCGTTCGCGATCGAGTAGGTCAGCGGCATGACGGAGACGGTGAGGAACACCGGCAGCAGCACCCGGAAGTCCGCGAAGTCGATGTAGCGGATCTGCGCCATCATCATGGCTCCCACGATGATCAGCGCGGCGGCGGCGATCTCGGTCGGCACGATCGAGGTGAGCGGCGTGAGGAACATCGCGATCAGGAACACGATGCCCGTCACGACGTTCGCCAGTCCCGTGCGTGCCCCTTCTCCGATGCCCGCTCCGGACTCGATGAAGACCGTGCTCGAGGAGGACGAGGTCGCGCCACCCGCGATCGCACCCACGCCCTCGACCACCAGCGCCGACTTGATGCGCGGGAAGTCGCCGTTGTCATCGGCCAGGTTCGCCTCCTTGGCGAGTCCGGTCATGGTGCCCATCGCGTCGAAGAAGTTCGTGAAGAGCAGGGTGAAGACGATCATCACCAGGGCGACGAGGCTGACCTTGCCGAGGTCGAACGTGAAGTCGACGGCGCCGATCAGGCTGAGGTCGGGCACGCTGACAGGCGATCCGGTGAGCGCGGGGACGGTCAGTCCCCATCCGCCGGGGTTGACCACGTTGCCCTCGTCGTCGAAGCCGCGGGCGCCGATGTGCCAGATCGCCTCGACGATGACGGCGAGCACGGTGCCGCCGATCAGTCCGATCAGCATGCCGCCCTTGATCCGGAGGGCGACCAGGATGCCCGTCAGCAGGAGCGTGATCACGAAGAGCAGGGTCGGCACGGTGGCCACGGACCCGTTGACGCCCAGCCCGACCGGCGGGGAGGACGACCCCGTGGCGGTGACGAAGCCGGAGTTGACGAAGCCGATGAAGGCGATGAACAGACCGATGCCGACCGTGATCGCGATCTTCAGCTGGAACGGCACCGCGTCGAAGATCGCCTTCCGCAGGCCGGTCGCGGCGAGCAGCACGATCACGACGCCGTTGATCATCACGAGCGCCATCGCCTCGGGCCAGGTCACCTGGCCGACGACGGAGAACGCGACGAAGGCGTTGATGCCGAGACCGGCCGCGAAGCCGAACGGCAGCCGCGTGACCAGACCGAACAGGATCGTCATCACGCCGGCGGTCAGCGCGGTGGCCGCTCCGACCGCGTTGAACTCCAGCACGTCGCCGGCGACGTCGGGCTTGCCGGAGAGGATGATCGGGTTGAGGATCACGATGTAGGCCATCGTGACGAACGTCACCAGACCCCCTCGGATCTCGGTGCCGATCGTGGATCCGCGCTTGCTGATCTCGAAGAAGCGGTCCAGGGAGTTCTTGGGCTCGGTGGGTGCCGGGGCGGGCGGGGCAGTTGTCATCGGGAAACCTCCGGAGAAACGCTATCGTGTCGCCGACCCCACGCGCGCCCCCGGGGCTTGCAGAGGAACTCGTCGTAGTCTCGAAGCGCTATGCAACGCCTCCTCGTCGCGCTCCTCGCCGCCTTCGACGCCGCCATCGCCGCGGCGGTCGGTCTCGTCGTGCTCCTGGCGCCGTTGACGCTGCTGTGGACACTGGCGTTCGGCATCACGGCGGACTGGGGCGCGCTCTGGCCGCTCACCGGAACGCTGTGGCAGTTCGGTCACGGTGTTCCGCTCGCCGTGACGATCCCGGCTGAGCTTCTGGTGGCGCTCGCGATCCCGCCGGAGGCCGCGACGTTCGCGGTGTCGGTCACCCCGCTCGCGTTCCTGCTCTTCACGCTCCTCTTCGCCGCGCGATCGGGCCGCCGGGCGGCGTCCTCCGGGGCGTGGCTGCTCGGGTCGCTCTCCGGTGCCGTGGTGTTCTCCCTCATCTCCGCCGGTGTCGCTCTGACCGCACGGCTGGATGCAGCGCAGACGCCGCTGCCTCTCGCGATCGTGCTCCCCGCCGCCGTCTATCTCGTGGGGGCGCTGTGCGGAGCGGTGCGGATCGCCTGGGAGGACGGCGACGGCGGTCTCCTCGATCGGCTGCACGATCGGGTCGACGCCCGTGCGGACTGGGCACCGGTTCCGGCAGCGGTCGTCCGCGGTGCGGCGTTCGCCCTGGTGGGCGTCGTCGGGGCGTCCGCCCTGGCCCTCGCGCTCACGACGCTCTTCCGCGGTGGCGAGGTCGTCGCGCTGTTCCAGTCCGCGCGCGTGGATGCGCTCGGCGCGACCGTGCTGACTCTCGCGCAGCTGCTCTACCTGCCGACGATCGTCGTGTGGACCGCCTCCTGGCTCGCCGGCCCGGGGTTCGCCGTCGGCGTCGGCACCGCGGTGTCGCCGGCCGGGACGCAGCTGGGCGTCGTCCCCGGGATCCCCGTGTTCGGACTGCTGCCCGAGAACAGCTCGATCTGGATGCTGATCGTGGTCATCGTCCCCGTGGCCGCCGGTGCCTTCGCCGGCTGGGCGGTGCGGTCGCGCCTCGTGTGGGAGGGCACCCCGCTCGGCATGGTGCAGCGCGCCGTGATCGCCGGAGGCATCGCCGCCGTGACGGCAGGGATCGCCGCGCTCGCAGCCGTGTTCGCCCACGGCTCGATCGGACCTGGTCGGCTGTCGGACGTGGGTCCTTCCGTCGGCCCGTTCGCTCTCGCGCTCGGGGTGGAGGTCCTGATCGGAGCAGCGATCCTGCTGCTCTCCCCGCGCAACCGTGACGAGCTGGCCGAGGAGCGCACCGACCGCTGGCTGGCGGAGATGACCGAGCTCGAGCCGTTGCCGGAGACGCCCGCGCCCGCTTCCGACGTGCCGGTCCGCGAGGTCACGGCCTTCGATGACACGGCACCGCTCGACGATCTCCGCGGGTTCACCGCCCCGCCCGTCGACCCGGCCGACCGTCGCGACTGAACCGGCACCGTGGGCGCGACCGGCGGAGGGAGCATCGCGCGTCCCCCGCTAGACTGGGCGCGTGCTCACGGTCGCCGTTCTCATCTCGGGCACCGGCTCGAATCTTCGCGCCCTCCTCGAGGCCGCTCGTCATCCCGATTTCCCTGCCAGGGTGATCGTGGTCGGCGCCGACCGCGAAGCCGAAGGGCTCGCCCACGCCGAGGAGTTCGGCATCCCCAGCTTCACCGTGCCGTGGCATGAGCATGAGAGCCGCGAGGCCTGGGGCGAGGAGCTGGGCCGCCAGCTGGACGTCTGGAGACCCGACCTGGTCGTGCTCAGCGGTCTCATGCGCCTCCTGCCCGCGTCGCTGGTCGCCCGGTACTCGCCGCGCCTGATCAACACGCACCCCGCCTACCTGCCGGAGTTCCCCGGCGCGCACGGCGTGCGCGACGCGCTCGCCGCGGGCGTGACGCAGACGGGCGCGAGCGTGATCGTGGTGGACGACGGCGTCGACACCGGACCGATCCTCGCTCAGGAGCGCGTGCAGATCCGCGCCGACGACACCGAGCACTCCCTGCACGAGCGCATCAAGCCCGTCGAACGTCGACTCCTCATCGACGTGGTCCGAGGCATCGCCACCGGCGACGTCTCCCTGGACCCCGCACCCTGACCTTCCGCAACCGAACTCCATCCCGAAGCCCCCGCACGAAGGAGCCCATCATGGCCGGCCCCCGCCACGACCCCACGCTCTACCGCGATCGCGACGCCGTGCCGATCCGGCGCGCACTCGTCTCGGTGAGCGACAAGACCGACCTGCTCGTGCTGGCCGGCGCCCTCGCCGACGCCGGCGTGGAGATCGTCTCCACCGGTTCGACGGCTGCGACCATCCGCGACGCCGGATTCGCGGTCACCGACGTCGCTGCGGTCACCGGCGTCGCCGAGATGCTCGACGGACGGGTCAAGACGCTGCACCCCAAGATCCACGGCGGCCTGCTCGCCGACCTGCGCCTCGAGGACCACGAGCGTCAGCTCGCCGACCTCGACATCACGCCGTTCGAACTCGTGGTCGTGAACCTCTACCCGTTCGTCGAGACGGTCGCCTCCGGCGCCCAGGGCGACGACGTCGTCGAGCAGATCGACATCGGCGGTCCGGCGATGGTGCGCGCCGCGGCGAAGAACCACGCCAACGTCGCCATCGTCGTCTCGCCGCAGTCCTACCCCGGCATCATCTCCGCGCTCGACGCCGGCGGCACCTCTCTCGCCCAGCGCCGTGAGCTGGCTGCCCGCGCCTTCGCGCACACGGCCGCGTACGACACGGCGGTCGCCTCCTGGTTCGCCGAGGGCACGCTGCAGGACGACGGCGACCTCCCCACTCACCTGACGATCCAGGCCGAGCGCCTCGCGACCCTCCGCTACGGCGAGAACTCGCACCAGCGCGGCGCGATCTACACCAGGGCCGGCGGACACGGCATCGCTCAGGCGAGGCAGCTGCAGGGCAAGGAGATGTCGTACAACAACTACGTCGATGCCGACGCGGCTCTGCGCGCGGCCTACGACATGGTGAAGCCGGCCGTCGCGATCATCAAGCACGCCAACCCCTGCGGCATCGCGACCACGGCCCCGAACGCCCTCGACCCGATCGCCAGCGCGCACCTGCGCGCCCACGAGTGCGACCCGGTCTCGGCGTACGGCGGAGTGATCGCCGCGAACGGCACCGTGACGCTGAAGATGGCGGAGAACCTCAAGGACATCTTCACCGAGGTCATCGTCGCACCCTCGTTCGAGCCGGCTGCGCTCGAGGTGTTCAAGGCCAAGAAGAACCTGCGTCTGCTGCAGCTGCCCGAGGACTGGCAGCAGGAGCGGATGGATGTGCGTCTGGTCTCCGGGGGGCTCCTGCTGCAGGACGCAGACCGCTTCCCCGACGACATCGTCTCGGTCGCGAAGAACTGGGAGCTGGTCTCGGGGGAGCGCCCGAGCGACGAGGAGATGGAGAACCTCATCTTCGCGTGGAAGGCCTGCCGCGCCGTGAAGTCCAACGCGATCGTGCTCGCGAAGGACAACGCCACGGTCGGGGTCGGCATGGGCCAGGTCAACCGCGTGGACTCGTGCCGCCTCGCCGTGGAGCGAGCGGGCGATCGCGCGGCCGGATCCGTCGCCTCCTCCGACGCGTTCTTCCCGTTCGCGGACGGCGCGCAGGTGCTGATCGACGCCGGCGTGAAGGCGATCGTCCAGCCCGGTGGCTCCGTGCGCGACGAGGAAGTGATCGACGCTGCCCGCAAGGCCGGAGTCACGATGTTCTTCACCGGAGAGCGTCACTTCTTCCACTGAGCCGAGACCCCCGGTTTCCGTCGAGACCCCGGTGTGCAGACGTCCGCACACCGGGGTCTCGTCGCGGGGGCGGGGCCTCGGCGAAGCGGCACCGCGATGTCCGATTTCCGCCAGTCGAGGTCGGGGGTGCGTGGCAGAGTGGGGGGATGAGCCTCCCCCTGGTCGACTTCGATGAGCGCTACCGTGCGATCAGCGCGCGCGACACCCGCTTCGACGGACAGTTCGTGACGGCCGTGCGCTCGACCGGAATCTACTGCCGACCGAGCTGCCCTGCGCGCACGCCGAAGCCCCAGAACGTCACCTTCTATCCTACCAGCGCGGCTGCCCACGAGGCCGGCTACCGGGCGTGCAAGCGCTGCCTTCCCGAAGCCGCGCCCGGGTCCCCGGCGTGGGACGTCCGCGGTGACGTCGCGGCGAGGGCCATGCGCCTCATCTCCGCCGGGGTGGTCGAACGCGAAGGCGTGCCGGGGCTCGCGGCGCGTCTCGGGTACTCGAGTCGGCACCTGACCCGCCTGCTGTCCTCGGAGCTCGGCGCTGGACCGCTCGCGCTCGCCCGCGCCCACCGCGCGCACACCGCGCGGATGCTCCTCGTCGGCACCGACATGCCGATCTCCGACGTCGCGTTCTCCGCCGGATTCGCCAGCATCCGCCAGTGCAACGACACGATCCGCGAGGTGTTCGGCCTGACCCCCGGTGAGCTCAGGGCGCGTCGCCGGACCCCCGCTCCCGCGGTTCCCGGCTCGATCGACCTCGTGCTTCCCTATCGGGGGCCTCTCGATGCGAGCGGGATCTTCGCCTGGATGGATGCCCGTGCCGTCGCGGGCGTGGAGGAGGCGGGCCCGAGCTCGTTCTCGCGACACCTGCGGATGGCCGGCGGCCCCGCCTGGTTCGAGGTGCGACAGGACGAATCGTCGCGTCTGCACCTGCGGGCCCGCGTCGCCAGGCTCGGTGACCTCGCCCCGCTGGTCTCGACCGTGCGCCGCATCTTCGATCTCGATGCCGACCCGCTGGCGATCGAGGAGGCGCTGTCCGCGCATCCCGAGCTCGCACCGATCGTGGCCAGGACCCCCGGGATGCGCGTGCCGGGGTCTGCGGACCCGCACGAGATGCTCATCCGCGCCATGATCGGGCAGCAGATCACGGTGGTCGCAGCTCGCACGGCGCTCACGGCGCTCACCGCGGCGCTGGGGGAGCGCGCCGAAGACGGCCTCCTCTTCCCCACGATGGACGCGATCGCCGAACACGGGGCCGAGGTGCTCCGCGGTCCGGCCGCGCGGATCCGTGCCATCACCGGTGCTGCCGCCGCCCTCGCCGACGGCTCGCTGCCGCTCACGGTGGGCGACGACGGCGCGGAGCAGCGGGCCCGGCTGCTCGCGATGCCGGGGATCGGCCCCTGGACAGCGGACTACGTGCGCATGCGCGTCCTCGGCGACCCCGACGTCCTGCTGCCGGGGGATGTCGCCCTCCGCGCCGGTGCCGCCGCCGTCGGACTCCCCGCCGAGGCGAAGCCGCTCACCGCTTGGGCGGAGCGCACGGCCCCGTGGCGCAGCTATCTGAGCGCCCACCTCTGGCGCGCCGCCCCGGTGCGTCCGGCCGGCCCTCGCCGAGCAGCACCGCCCTCGGCGCAGCACCCCATCGCAGACACGTCCACGAAGGAGAAGTCATGACCGCGCTCATCCAGACCATCGAGACCCCGGACGGGGCCTTCACGATCCTCGCCGACGACCGGCAGCGGGTGCTGGCATCCGGCTGGACCTCCGACGTCGAGGCGATCCTGGCGAGACTCTCGCCCGCCGTCCGTCCGGAGCATCTCGCGGACGGCGAGACGGAGGCGGCAGCGGCGACGCACGCGTACTACGCCGGTGACGTCACGGCGATCGACACCGTCGCGGTGAAGCAGACCGGCACCGCGCTCCAGCTCGCCGGCTGGTCCGCGCTCCGCAGCATCGCGCCGGGAGAGCCTCTCACCTACACCGGCTTCGCGACTCGGCTCGGAAGCCCGACGGCGGTGCGCGCCGCCGCGTCCATCTGCGCGCGCAACGCACCGGCGCTGTTCGTGCCCTGTCACCGCGTGCTGCGCACGGACGGCAGCCTCGGGGGATTCGCCTGGGGTCTCGATGTCAAGGAGCGCCTCCTCGCCCGGGAGGCCGCCGCCCGCTGAGTCAGCCGCGCCGAGGTCCCAGGCGTTCACCTGGCCTGCAATACATCGCTTTCAACGGCAGTAGCGTGTAATACTTTGCACGCCACCACCGAATCTCGATCCGAGTCCCGAAGGAGCGCACTCGCCGATCATCGCCTTGAGCAGTGTTGCCGCGGCTCGCACCGAAGCGGGGAAAGCTGCGTCTCGCGCAGGGCGTCGGTCGTCCCGGCGACGGTTTCGTTCCTGAGGGGCCGCGACAGCGAGAGGCGTGCCATGCGAAACACGATGAGAACAGGGAAGAGGAGCGGGGTCGACTCCCGCCTGTCGGCAGCCGCGCGTCTGGTGCGGCGTCGACGGCGGAACGGTCCGCTGCGGCCGATCTCGCTCCTGGTCGCTGCGGCGATCGCGCTCCCTCTCGGAGTGATGGCACCGCTCGCAGCGCCGACTGCGCAGGCGCTCGACAACGGCCTGGCGCTCACTCCGCCCATGGGGTGGAACAGCTGGAACCAGGTGCACTGCAACGATCTGTCCGAGGCAGCGGTGAAGTCCGCCGTGGAGGCGATCGTGGACCGAGGACTGAAGTCCGTCGGATACGAGTACGTCGTCGTCGACGACTGCTGGCAGGGCGGACGAGACGACCATGGTGAGCTGTTCGCTGACCCGGTCCGGTTTCCCTCAGGCATCGAAGCCCTCGCGACCTATGTGCACGATGCGGGGCTGAAGTTCGGCATCTACAGCTCTCCCGGAAGCGAGACGTGTGCGAACTACTGGGACGGCTATCCGGTCACGGGCATCGCGAGCTTCGGACACGAGGCGCAGGATGCCCAGACCTTCGCGGACTGGGGCGTGGACTACCTGAAGTACGACTGGTGCCGCGCCGACGTGACGAACGGACTCGAGCGCCCCGCCGCTTTCGCGAAGATGCGCGATGCTCTTGCCGCGACCGGGCGGCCGATCGTCTACGGCATCTCGGAGTACGGCGAGACCAAGCCGTGGACGTGGGCCGGACCGGTCGCGAACCTCTGGCGCACCACTGGGGACATCGGCCCCCGCTGGTCGTCTGTCCTCTCCATCATCAACTCCCAGGCCGGGCTGTCCTCCTACGCCGGCCCGGGCGCATGGAACGACCCGGACATGCTGCAGACCGGAAACGGGTCGATGACCCTGGCCGAGAACAGGAGCCACTTCGGGATGTGGGCGATGCTGGCTGCGCCGCTGTTCCTCGGCACCGATGTGTCGGCTCTCAGCGCAGACGTCCTCGCCGTCGTCGGGAACAGGGAGATCGTCGACATCGATCAGGATCCCCTCGGAGCTCAGGCCGAGCGCATATCGGACGTCGGGGGAGCGCAGGTGTGGGCTCGGCGGCTCGCGGGCGATGAGCTGGCGGTCGCCCTCCTGAACACCGCGGATCAGGCGCAGACGATCACCACATCCCTGTCAGCCGTTCACGCGTCGGGGGATGCCTACGTGGTGCGGGATGCCTGGGCGCAGAAGGACCTGTACAACGCGACCCGGTCGGTGAGCGCGCGCGTCGGCGCGCACGACACCGTGATCCTCCGCCTCGCTCCCGGTACCGACCCCGCGCTGCCCGGTCTGGTCACGGCCTCAGGTGCCGGGACGCTCTCGCAGGGTCGAACCGGCGTCGTTCCGGTGGTCGTGTCGAATTCAGGCGCCGTCCCGCTCGAAGGGGCGACCCTCACGGTGGGTGGCGTCGACGGTGTGGACACAGGAGGCGCCCCGTATCCGATCCCTTCCGTACCCGCGGGCGGTGAAGCGACGGTCGACGTGAGCGTCTCGGTGTCGACGTCGGTCGCGCTCGGGGAGAAGACGCTGCCGTTGAAGCTGTCCACGGGCGGCGACGGGTCCGTCTCGGTGACGGTCGTGCCGCCGGCGCCCTCGACGAACACCCACGTGTCCGACCTGACGTTCGTCCGCGCTGAGACCGGTTGGGGCCAGGTGCGGAAGGACGTCAGCGTGGAGCAGCGGCCGCTCACTGTGAACGGAACGGTGACGCAGAAGGGGATCGGAAGCCACGCGAAGTCCGCGGTGCAGGTGTGGTTGGGCGCGCAGTGCAGCCGGCTCGTCGGCGCTCTGGGCATCGACGACGAGACGTCGGGCGGGGACACGACCTGGGGTACTCCGTCGATCGGAGGGGAGATCAGCGGTGATGACCGCACTCTGTGGCGAGCCGACGGCGTCATCGGCTACCGACAGCGACAGGACTTCCGTCTCGATGTGCGGGGGGTCGAGATGCTGACACTCGTCGTCGACGATGCGGGGAACGGCAATGCCTACGATCACGCCGACTGGCTGGACATGCAGCTCGAGTGCGCGCCGGTGCCGCCGCCCGTGGTGACTTCGTCCGCTCCCGTGCTCAGGGTGCGTGAGTCCGCGACCGTGACCGCCGCGCATCTGCGGCCGGGATCCACGGCGACGTTCGAACTCCACTCCGCCCCCCGCGTGCTCGGAACAGCCGTCGCGGATGAGGAGGGCGTCGCTCGACTCACGTTCACCGTGCCGGCCGTCGACGCCGGGACACACGAACTGATCGCGATCGGTCAGGACGCCGCCGGAAGCGCCGCGCGCGCCTCCGTCACCGTCACCGTGGAACGGCGGACGAGCGCGAGCTTCCCGTGCCCGCGCGGTCACGGCGCGGCGCACCCCGGGCGCGGACTCGGCCCCCGCTGGCTTCCGCCGGCGGCGTGGCTGCGTTGCTGCTGACCCCGCACACCGTCACGTCGATCATCGCCGGTCGGTGGGCGTCCTTCGCGACGCACACCGACCGGCCAGTCAGCCGCGCCGATGCGAGCTCAACACTCGGATCGGGAATGAGTCTTGTGTTCAGCTGGTTCACAGCAATAGGCTGGTGGGCTGTCGCGCCAACCGGACGACATCGCCGAGCCCCTGAGGAGGACACCATGACCACGATCGCCACCGCGCGGATCGCAGCTCTCGGCTCGACCCCGGCGCGTCCGCTCTCCTAGAGCCACCCCGCCCCACCTTCTGCATCGGATGCCGGACCCTGTGGGTCCGCTCTCGCATCCGTCCCCTTCCGCAACCGCTGTCCATACGAAACTCGTCTGAGAGACATGTCCTCCTCGCCCTCCGTGCAGAATCCCTCACCTTCATCGACCCTTTCCACTCCGGCCGCACTGTGGCGCCTGAAGCCCTTCGTGAAGCCGGTCATCTGGCGGCTCGCCGGCGGAGCAGCCAGCGCGCTCATCGCCGCCGTCATCGCCCTGATGATCCCGATCGTCCTCGAGCAGATCATCAGCGGCCCCGTCCGCTCCGGCGAGATCAGTGCGATCGTCTGGGGCGCGCTCGCCGTGTTCGCGCTCGCCCTCGGCGAGGCGCTCATGGTGTGGCTGCGTCGCCAGTTCGTGCTCAACCCGGCCACGCAGGTCGAGTACAGGATGCGCACCGAGCTGTACTCGCGGCTGCAGACGCTGCCGGTGTCCTTCCACGACCGGTGGGGGTCGGGACAGCTGCTCAGCCGCATGATGCAGGACATCGGCCTCATCCGCCGCTGGCTCGCGTTCGGCCTCGTGCTGCTGGTCGTCAACATCCTCACGATCATCATCGGCTCCGTGCTCCTGTTCCGGTGGCACTGGCTGCTCGGCACGATCTTCCTGGTCACGGCGATCCCGCTGTGGATCCGCGGCTACCTGTTCGAGAAGCGCTACGGTGCGCTCACCCGCCGCAGCCAGGATCAGGCCGGCGACCTCGCGACCAGCGTCGAGGAGAGTGTGCACGGCATCCGCGTGCTCAAGGCCTTCGGTCGCGGAAAGCACGCCCTGAGCCGCTTCAGCCGCCAGGCCGAGACGCTGCGCGAGACCGAGATGAGCAAGGCGGGCGCGATCGCGTCGATCTGGTTCTGGCTCGACCTCATGCCGCAGATCGCGTTCGGTCTGAGCCTGATGTCGGGCATCTGGCTGATCTCTCAGGGGCAGATCGACGAGGCGCAGCTGTTCGCCTTCTTCGCGATGGCCGTCGTGCTGCGGTGGCCCATCGAGTCGATCGGCTTCCTGTTCTCGTTCATGCTCGACGCCCGGACGGCCACGGACCGCGTGTTCGACATCTTCTCCGAGACCAACACCATCACCGACCCCGAGCACCCGGTGCACATCGAGAACCCGCGCGGAGAGCTCGCGTTCGAGAACGCGCACTTCCGCTACCAGGACGCCGGCTCCGGTGAGCGCGATCTGCTCGACGGCATCGACCTGGTGCTCCGCCCCGGCGAGACGATGGCACTCGTGGGTCTGACCGGCAGCGGCAAGACGACGCTGACCACGCTGCCCACGCGTCTCTACGACGTCACGGGCGGCAGAGTCACGCTCGACGGCGTCGACGTGCGCGATCTCCCGCTGGCAGAGCTCCGCCAGCACATCGCCATGGCGTTCGAGGACGCGACGCTGTTCTCGGCGACCGTCCGGGAGAACGTGCTGCTCGGTCGCGCCGAGCTCGACGTGCACAGCGAGGAGGCCGAGCGCGTGCTCCGCGAAGCGCTCGACGTGGCCCAGGCCGGATTCGTGGACTCGCTGCCCGACGGCGTCGAGACCGTGATCGGCGAAGAGGGGCTCAGCCTCTCCGGTGGTCAGCGTCAGCGGCTCGCCCTCGCCCGTGCGGTCGCGGCGAAGCCGAAGGTCCTCGTGCTCGACGACCCGCTGTCGGCGCTCGACGTCGACACCGAGGCGCTGGTGGAGGAGGCGCTCCGCCACGTGCTCGCCGACACCACCGCCATGATCGTCGCGCATCGCCCGTCGACGGTCGCGCTCGCCGATCGCGTGGCCCTGCTCGAAGCCGGCCGTGTGACGGCGGTCGGGACGCACTCCGAGCTGCTGAAGACGAGCCGGCACTACCGTCACGTCATCTCCAGCCTCGAGGCGGAGGAGGCGGCGCGGACGGGAGCGATCCCGATCATCCGCGATGAGCAGGCCGAGATCGACGAAGAGGTCCGTGCGGGCCTCGGGATGCAGGCCGCCGACGAAGACCCGATCACCGAGAAGGAGGTGCAGCGATGAGCTCCGCCGTCACCGGAACCCAGAACGAGGACCGTTCCGAGTACACCCGCGAGGAGAGCAGGGAGATCCGTCGTCGGTCCCTCCGTCTGCTCGGATCCCTGGTCAGCCCGCTGAAGCCGCGGATCGTGCTCGCTGCCGTCGTCCTCGTCATCTCGACCGCACTGCAGGTGGCCGGACCGATCCTGATCAGCATCGGTCTCGACCGGGCGCTGCCTGCGGTGCTCGAGCGTGCCGACTGGATGCCGACGTTCATGATCGGAGGCATCTACCTGCTGGCCGGTGCGCTCGCGGCGGCCCTGATCGCGTGGTACGTCATCATCGCGGCCAAGCTGACCCAGGCGGTGCTGCTCGACCTGCGCAAGCGCATCTTCCTGCACACCCAGCGCCTGAGCCTGGAGTTCCACGAGTCGTACACGTCCGGTCGGATCATCTCGCGCCAGACCAGCGACCTCGACTCCATCAAGGAGCTCCTCGACGGCGGCCTGAACGAGCTCGTCTCCGGTGTGCTGTTCGGTCTGTTCACGTTCATCGCGCTCTGCTTCTGGGACTGGCAGTCGGGGCTGATCCTCGCGATCGGCGGGGTGCCGCTCTTCTTCCTGATGCGGTGGTTCTACTCCCGATCGCAGCTCGTGTACCGCGAGTCCCGCGTCATCAGCGCCAAGGTCATCGTGCAGTTCGTGGAGACGATGACCGGCATCCGCGCCGTCAAGGCGTTCCGCAAGGAGCCCCGCAACGACAAGGCCTTCCAGGACATCGCGGGGGAGTACCGCGACGTGAACCGCCGCTCGATGCTGCTGTTCGGCACGTTCGAGCCCGGCCTGATGGGCGTCGCAGCGCTCGTGCTCGGCATCGTCGTGCTCTGGGGCGGCATCCGCGTCTCCGAGGGTGCGCTGACCGTCGGCGTGCTGCTGTCGGCCGTGCTGTACGTGCGCAACTTCTTCGCGCCGATGCAGGAGATCGCGATGTTCCTGAACTCCTACCAGTCGGCGACGGCCGCGCTGGAGAAGGTGTCCGGTGTGCTGGAGGAGGTGCCGACGGTTCCGGACCCCGAGAAGCCGGTCGACCTCTGGGAATCGCGTGGACACATCCGCTTCGACGAGGTGACGTTCGGGTACAACGGCGAGAAGACGATCCTCCCGAACTTCTCCCTCGACATCCCGGCGGGGCAGACGATCGCCCTGGTGGGGACGACCGGTGCGGGCAAGTCCACGCTGGCGAAGCTCATCTCTCGGTTCTACGACCCTTCCCAGGGGCGGGTGACGCTCGACGGTGTCGACCTGCGGTCGCTGCACCCGAAGGACCTTCGGCGCGCGATCGTCATGGTCACCCAGGAGGCGTACCTGTTCAGCGGGACGGTCGCGGACAACATCGCGCTCGGCAAGCCGGATGCGACGCTCGAGGAGATCAAGGCGGCGGCGCGAGCGGTGGGCGCCGACGGGTTCATCTCGTCGCTGCCCGATGGCTACGGCACCGACGTGAACAAGCGCGGAGGCCGGGTGTCGGCCGGTCAGCGGCAGCTCATCTCGTTCGCCAGGGCCTTCCTCGCCGACCCGTCGGTGCTGATCCTCGACGAGGCCACGGCCTCGCTGGACATCCCGTCCGAGCGGTTGATCCAGGATGCGCTGCAGACCCTGCTCAAGGACCGCACGGCGATCATCATCGCGCACCGTCTGTCGACGGTCGCGATCGCCGACAGGGTCCTGGTGATGGAGCACGGCCGCATCATCGAGGACGACACCCCCGCCGCTCTCATCGGCGGTACCGGCAAGTTCGCCCAGCTGCATGCGGCCTGGCAGGAGACACTGGTCTGATGACGCCAGCTTCTTCCGGTCGCGATATGTCAGCCATCTGGCTCAGAATGGCTGACATATCGCGACCGGAAGTCGTCTCCGGCGTGGGTAGCATCGGTACATGGATCCCTTGCTGCTCGTCGCGGAGTGGTGGTGGATCGCGCCCACCGCAGCGGCTGCGGGGACGGCGGGTGCGCTCGGGCTCCGGAGGCGGAGCACCGTGAGCGGCCGGCGCCTCGAGGTCGACGCGGCCCGTCACGACCTCCGGAACGCGCAGCGGGCCCTGGCCGAGCGTCGGGTCGCGTTGAAGATCGCCCGCGCCGACCTGGCTCGCGTCACCGCGGAGCGGGCGGCACAGCGCGCGACGGCCGAGCAGGTCGCCGCCGCCCGGCGGATCCTGCGGGAGCGGGAGCGCGATGCCAAGGCGATGTCGGCGGACGTGCGGGCGCGTCAGGTGCGGCTGAACGCCGCACGGGCGGCGATCCCGTCCGCCTCGGAGCCCTCGCCGGTCGAGCGGCTCCAGGCCGCGCACGACGCCGTGACCGCACGCTGGATGCGCTACGAGACCGACCCCTCGTTGCAGATCGCCTACCCCGCCATGACGGATGTGAAGCGGCCGGCGACGGCGGCGTACTTCCGTGCGGCCGGGCATGCTGCGGACATGCGCCGCGCGGCGACGGGACGCATCACCCCTGCCGACTTCGCCGCGTATCGCGATGCCGTGACCGAGCTGGAGCGCGCCTTCGAGGCCGCAGAGCACGAGGCGAAGGTGCAC
This sequence comes from Microbacterium algeriense, assembly GCF_008868005.1. Classification (GTDB taxonomy): domain Bacteria; phylum Actinomycetota; class Actinomycetes; order Actinomycetales; family Microbacteriaceae; genus Microbacterium; species Microbacterium algeriense. Next base: position 49,052 of record NZ_WAAO01000003.1, on the reverse strand, counting down.
GCGGGGGAGGTGCCGACGACCCCCGCGTGGCAGGACACCGCGCAGGAGATGCTCAGCCGGTCGGCCGAGGCCATCGACCGCGCGGCGGGAGCGGCGGCCGCGGCACTCTCGTCGTGGACGAACCGCCGGAAGCCGCGCAACCCCGACGACCGACCCTGATCTCCGTCGGGGGCTGCGCGCTCACGCCTCGACGGTGCGGGTGCGGATGAGCTCCCGGTACCAGTGGCCCGAGTCCTTGACCGTGCGCTCGAGCGAGTCGAAGTCCACGCGGACGATGCCGAAGCGCTTGGCGTAGCCGTATCCCCATTCGAAGTTGTCGAGCAGCGACCACACGAAATACCCGCGCAGGTCGACGCCGCGCTCCAGGGCCCGATGGGCGGCGGTGAAGTGCCTGCGCAGATAGTCGGTCCGCTCGCGGTCGTGCACGGCGCCGTCCGGCGCGACCTCGTCGTCGAAGGCCGCGCCGTTCTCGGTCACCATGAGCGGCTGCTCCGGGAACTGCTCCGAGAGCGAGACGAGCAGCTCCTCGAGCCCCTCCGGAGCGATGTTCCATCCCATGGCGGTGTAGGGTCCCGGCTGCTCGACGAACTCGACCAGCCGGTCGCTGCCCGGCCAGGCGGTTCCGCCCGTGGCACCCTTGTGGCCGTCGTTCTCCTGCTTCGGAGAGACGCCGTCCCACAGGCGCACGGTCGCCGTCGAGTAGTAGTTCACCCCGAGCACGTCGATCGGCTGCGCGATCGTGGCGAGGTCTCCCTCCCGCACGAAGCTCCAGTCCGACACCGATGCGGTGTCCTCGAGCAGGTCGGCGGGGTACTCCCCGCGCAGCATCGGACCGGTGAAGGCGCGGTTGGCGAGGGCGTCGATGCGGCGCATGGCCTCGGCCGCCCCGTCGCCCTGCCCGCGCAGTACGTGGAAGTTCAACGTGACGGAGTAGTCGGGATCCCCGGTCGAGGTGGCGCGGAGCGCCTGCACAGCCCGACCGTGAGCGAGGTTGAGGTGGTGCACCGCCGACAGCGCGGAGGCGGGCTCGTGGCGGCCTGGCGCGTGACCGCCTTGACCGTACCCGAGGTACGCGGAGCACCAGGGCTCGTTGAGCGTGGTCCAGGTGTGCACGCGGTCACCCAGCGCCGCGCCCATGACCTCGGCGTATCGCTCGAAGGCATCCGTCGTGGCTCGGGAGGTCCAGCCGCCGGCGTCCTCCAGGTATTGCGGCAGGTCCCAGTGATACAGCGTCGCGACCGGACGGATGCCGCGCTCGAGGAGGCCGTCGACGAGCCGGGAGTAGAAGTCCACCCCCGCCTGGTTCACCTCTCCGGTGGCGGTGGGGACGATACGCGGCCACGCGATCGAGAACCGGTAGGCCTGCAGCCCGAGCGCGGCCATCAGGTCGAGGTCCTCGTCGACGCGGTGATAGTGATCGCACGCGACGTCGCCGGTGTCGCCGTTCCACACCCGCCCCGGCGTCTTGCTGAACGTGTCCCAGATCGATGGGGTGCGTCCGTCCTCGGCCGCGGCACCCTCGATCTGGTACGCGGCCGTGGCCGACCCGAACGTGAAGTCCTCCGGGAACACCAGGCCGGAGCCGCGGTAGTCGTCGCGGGGCGGGAAGAGGGTGGTCATGCCGTGATCTCCTCGAGGTCGATGGTGTGCTCCTCTGCGCGCCCGTCCGGGTTCGTCACGGTCACGACGGTGCTGCCGGAGCCGCCAGGGAAGACACGGAATCGGAGTCCCTCATGGTAGTCGTAGTCCGGGCGGTCGACGCGCGCTCCCCAAGGCAGGGCGGTGCCGGGGCGCACGTACAGCGGCAGCGAGTCGAATCCGTGGTGCTCACGCCGCCATCCGCCCCCGCTGACCGTCTCTCCGGTGAGGAGCGACGTCCAGGCCCCGGGCGGGAGGTAGAACTCGACCTCGCCGTCCTCCGTGAACACCGGGGCCACCAGCAGCGACGACCCGAGCATGTACTGCCGGTCCAGGTACGCGACCGCGGGGTCGTCCGGGAACTCCAGCACCATCGGCCGCAGCAGGGGAACGCCGGTCGCCGCCGCATCCAGCCCCTGCTGGAAGAGGTACGGCATCAGGCGCATCTTGAGGTGCGTGAACTGCCTCGTCACCTCCACGGCCTCCTCGTCGAACGCCCACGGCACCCGGTACGAGCTCGAGCCATGGAAGCGCGAGTGCGACCCGAGCAGTCCGAAAGCGGTCCAGCGCTTGAAGACCCCGGCATCGGGCGTGCCCTCGAAGCCGCCGATGTCGTGACTCCAGAAGGCGAAGCCGGAGAGGGCGAGCGACAGGCCGCCGCGCAGTGTCTCGGCCATCGACGTGTAGGTCGAGGTGGAGTCACCTCCCCAGTGCACGGGCATGCTCTGCCCGCCGGCGGTCGCGGATCGGGCGAACACCACCGCATCGCCCTCCCCGCGCGTCTCGGTCAGCACCTCGTGCACCGCGCGGTTGTACAGGTCGGCGTAGAGGTTGTGCATGCGCTCCGGGTCGGCGCCGTCCGCCCACACCACGTCGGTGGGGATGCGCTCGCCGAAGTCGGTCTTGAAGCAGTCGACCCCCTGTGCGATGAGCCGACGCAGGTGGGACTGGTACCAGGCCGTCGCGTCGGGGTTCGTGAAGTCGACCAGTCCCATGCCGGCCTGCCACAGATCCCACTGCCACACCGAGCCGTCGGCGCGTCGCACGAGGAAGCCCTGATCGGCCGCCTCCCGGAACAGAGGGGAACGCTGGGCGATGTACGGATTGATCCAGACGCAGACCCGCAGGTCCTTGTCGTGCAGGCGGTCCAGCATCCCCTCCGGGTCCGGGAAGACCCGCGGATCCCATTCGAAGTCGCACCACTGGAACTCGCGCATCCAGAAGCAGTCGAAGTGGAAGACCGAGACGGGGAGCTCCCGCGTCGCCATCTCGTCGAGGAACGAGTTCACCGTCTCCTCGTCGTAGTCGGTCGTGAAGCTCGTCGAGAGCCACAGCCCGTATGACCACGCGGGCACGACCGGCGGGCGTCCGGTGAGCGCGGTGTAACGGCCGAGGACGTCCTTCGGCGTCGTCCCGGCGATCACGAAGTACTCCAGCACCTCGCCGGACACCGAGAACTGCACCCGCTCGACGGCCTCGGAGCCAATCTCGTACGACACGTGCCCCGGGTCGTTCACCAGCACGCCGTAGCCGCGGGTGGAGAGGTGGAACGGCACGTTCTTGTACGCCTGCTCGCTGGAGGTCCCGCCGTCGGCGTTCCACACCTCGACGGTCTGACCGTTCTTGACGAGGGGGCCGAAGCGCTCGCCGAGTCCGTAGATGTGCTCGCCCACGCCGAGGTCGAGCTGCTCGTGGACGAACGCGTCCGCGGCGGGGGTGCCGCCGCCCTGGCGCGCGTTGCTCACGATGCCGGGATCGACCTGCGCATCGGCGGCGAGACGGATGTATCCCTGCGCCTTGTGTCCGCTGCCGGTCACCCGCCGCCCGTCGACCGCGAAGGAGAGATCCCACGGCGATCCCGGTGCGATCGTCGCCACGAGGGAGCCGGCGTCGAGGACGCCGCCGGTCTCCGACAGGGAGACCGATGCCGTACCGCGACCGGCACCGGGAAGGGCGAAGCCGCCGTGCCAGCGGCCGCCGGTGTGATGGGCGACGCGGACGCGGATCACGCCCTCGGCGGGGGAGGAGAGGGTGGTCGTCAGCACGGGCCGGTTGAGGGTGTCACCGCGTTTGGCGATGACCATCGTGGGGGCGGTGATGACCAGCCCCGGGCCGTCCGGGGTCGCGTCGGTCTCGGCGATGTCGTAGGCCTCCTGCGCGTACAGCGCGGTGACGCCGGGGCGCAGCTGCCAGAACCCGTCGGTGAACTTCATTACTTGACTGCTCCTGCCGTGATGCCCCGGGTGAGGGTGCGCTGGAAGATGAGGAAGAAGATGAGCGTCGGGATGATGCCCAGCAGGGCCGAGGCGCTCGTGGTGGTGACATCCATCAGCCGGTCGCCCTGCAGCACGCTGATCGCCACGGGAACGGTCTGATTCGCGTTCGAGGCGAGGAACGTCAGCGGGATGAGGAACTCGTTCCAGGTCCAGATGAAGAAGAAGATGAGCAGGACCGAGAGCGTCGGTCGGCTGATCGGGAAGACCACCCGCCACAGGATCTGCCAGCGGCTCGCCCCGTCGAGGGACGCCGCCTCCAGCACCTCCTTCGGGAACGTGCCGTACACCGAGGACAGCAGGTAGGTGCCGAAGGCCGCCTGGATCACCGTGAACACGATGATGACCGACCACACGCTGTCGTACAGCCCGACCGACTTGAACATGTAGTACAGCGGGTAGAGCAGGGCCTCCTGCGGGAGCAGGTTCGCCAGCAGGAACAGCAGGACGATCCAGGAGCGGCCGCGCACTCGTCCGATGCCGATGGCGAACGCGTTCAGCATCGAGATCACCACGGCCAGCACGGCGACGATGCCGGAGATGAAGATCGAGTTCCAGACCTTCTCCGGGAAGTTCACCCGCTCCCAGAACTTCACGATCCCTCCGAAGTCGAGGGTCTCGGGGAGCGCGAGCGGTCCGGAGGTCGCGTAGTCCACGGGCGATTTGAACGAGTTCACGAGCACGAGGTAGAAGGGCGCGATCACGAGCAGCGCGCCGACGATGACGAGGGCGAGCAGCAGCCAGTCGATCGGACGCTTCTTGGTCATGCCGCCGCGCGGACGCGTCTTCGCGGGCTTTCCGGTGACGATGGCGGTGGTGGCGTGCATCACAGACCCGCCCTTTCCTTGCGCTCGAGCGAGTTCTGGACGCGGATGAACACGATCGACACGATCACCACGACGATGGTGAGGACGGTCGCGATCGTGGCGCCGTAGCCGACGTTCCGCTTCGTGAAGAACTCCTGGTACGCGTAGTACGCGGGCACCAGGGTGGCACCGGCGGGACCGCCGCGCGTGATGATGTAGACCGGCCCGAACACCTTGAGGGCGGCGATCGTGCAGGTCAGGGTGACGACGAAGATCTCCGGCCGGATGATGCTCATGGTGATCGCCGTGAAGCGCTGGAGCCAGTTCGCCCCGTCGAGCTCCGCCGCCTCGTAGAGCTCGGGGTCGACGCGCTGCAGCGCCGCCATGAACACCACGACCGGGTAGCCGAGCTGCACCCAGACCATGACCACCATCAGCACGATGAGCGCGGAGGGCATCTGGCCGAGCCAGTCGTAGGCGGGCAGGCCGAACCAGCCGAGGATCTGGTTGAGTGCCCCGTCCCCGCCGGGGCGCACGATCCAGCCGATGACGATGCCGGCGACGGCGATCGGGAGGATCTGCGGGAGGTAGTAGGTGGCACGCAGGAAGCTGCCGACCTTGCCGCCGAACTTGCGTCCGACGACGTCGAAGAGGAGGGCGGCGACGATGAGACCGACGATCGTGGGAACGACGACCATCGCGATGATCATCCACACCGAGTTCGTGAACGACGTCCAGAAGTCGCTGTCGGTGAGGATCTTCTGCCAGTTCTCGAGGCCGATGAACTCGGGGCTGCGCACGCCCCGCCATTTGGTGAACGTGAGGTACACGTTCCAGATGAGCGGGACGATCACGATGACGAGCAGCAGGACGAAGCCGGGGAGCAGATACATCCAGTAGGCGCCGGTCCCTCCGCGGCGCTGCGGGATCGACGGCTGTTCGGGCGGCAGCTTCGTGCGGCCCTCGCGGCGGGTGGCGAGTGACATGTTCATCTCCAGGGGGTGTGGGGGCGCACCGACGCGGTGCACCCCCACGGATCGATCAACGGAATTCCGCGGTGCCCTCGTCGTACTGCTCGCCGAGGTTGGCGTTGGTGGTCTCCACGTCCTGCACACCGGTGACCAGGCCCTGCAGCTCCTGCACGATCACGTCGTAGAAGCCGGGCGCGGGCCAGTCCGGGTAGAACGACAGGCCGTCGGCGTCGAGGACCCCGTTGAACGTGTCGATGAGCGCGGCGCTCTTCTCGTCGGTGATGTCCGCGGTGTCGGCGGCGACGGGCAGGCCGCCGTTGTTGCCGATGATCGCCTGGATCTCCGGGCGCATCGTGATGTCGATGAACTCGTAGGCCAGCTCCTTGTTCGCGGCGTTCTCCGGCACGACCCAGAGGTTGCCCGAGGAGCCGAGGGAGAGGTCGGCGCCGGGGAAGGCGGTCATGCTCCAGTCGAACCCGGTCGCCTCCGCCACGAACCGGCCGAACCACCAGGAGCCGGAGACGAAGATCGGCGATGTGCCGTTGATGAACGAGACACCCGCGTCCTCGGCCTTCACCGAGGAGACGTCGGAGGCGATGTAGCCCTTGTCGACGTAATCCTTCAGCGTCTCCGTGGCGGACGTGACCTCGGGGCCCTGCCAGTCGACCTCTCCGTCGTAGAGCTGGTACGCGTCGACGAAGCTGCGATCGCCCTCCAGGAGCGCGAGTTGGTACCAGAGCTGACCGAGGGGGTACTCGGCGCCGGCTTCGGCCAGCGGCGTGACGCCCTTCGCGACGAAGGCGTCGAGCACGTCGACGAACTCCTCGTACGTGGTCGGGATCTCGAGTCCGGCTGCGGCGAAGGCGTCTTCGTTGTAGTAGACGCCGACGAACTCCCCGTAGTTCGGCACGCCGAACCAGGTGTCACCGCCCATGACGCCGTCCTCGGAGTACTTCGCCGTGGTCTGCAGGGACGGGGCGAGCTTGTCGTCCCAGCCGTATTCCTCGACGGCGTCGGAGATGTCGGAGATCAGACCGGTCGACGCGAGGAATCCTGCCGTGGCGTTTCCCTTGTTGAACTCCATCAGGTCGGGGGCGGCGTCCGTGTCGAGCACCTGGCTCGCGGTCTTCTGGATCTGCTCGAAGGACTTCTCCTCGAACTCGACGGTCGCTCCGGTCTCCTTCTCGAAGACACGGATGGCTTCGTCCCAGGCCTTGCCCATCGCACTGTCGGAACTCTCGTAGTGCCAGAGCTTGAGCGTCTGACCGTCGCCGCCGTCGTCGCCCGAGCCGGCTGTACAGCCGCTCAGGGCGATGCCCGTCGCCGTGATCGCGGCCATCAGGGCCAGCGCCTTCATCCTGCGGTTGCTGCGTGCCATCGTCGGCACTCCTTTCTCGGTGGCCCAAGGGCCGGACACTTCGTCGGGTCGGATATTCAGTTGTGGGGAGCGATCATCGAAGCGTTTCGAGCTTGCTCGTGCGGAAGTGACTCCGTCGCATGCCGTCAGCCCCGGGCGGGGGCGACGGAGCCGGCGGAGCGGTATTCGGGAGGGATGAGGTGGATCTCGGGCGTCGCGGCTCCCTCGTCGAGGCGACGGACCGCCAGTTCGACGGCGAGGTCGCAGGACTGCTGCGGCACCAGGGGGATGGTGTCCAGAGGCGCTCGCAGCGATGACGTGTCGAACGAGGCGGCGGCGGAGACGACGGAGACGTCTTCGCCGACCACCAGGCCGTGCTCCTCGAGGGTCCCTAGCAGCAGTTCGTGCACGTCGTCCGCCGCGTGCACGACGAACGCGCGGTCGCCGCGGTCGAGAGCCGAGGCGATGGCGGTCCGCACCGTGGACGGTTCCGTGACGGTGGCGCCGGATGCCGCCCGGTCGAGGACGACCTCGCGCTCGGCGGCGGTGTCCTGCGCTCCGCGCAGCAGCCGGCGTGGGAAGTTCGATCGGCGGTAGGCGGCCTCGGTCTGACCGAGCAGCGTGATGCGGCGATGCCCGGCATCCGCGAGGCGGCCGACGGCGAGCCGGCCGGCGGCCTCGAAGTCGAGGTCGACGCAGGTGAGGCCCTGGTGGTCGTCGGGGACGCCGATGAAGACGGTCGGCGTGCCGACGTCGCGCGCGATCACGGCGCGCTCATCGTCGGGGGCCACGTCGAGCACGAGGATCGCGTCCACGAGGTTGCTCGCGGCGACCCGGTTCATGCCCTCGGATGCCTGCTCGTCGGTGAGGAGCAGGATGTCGTAGCCCTGACGCCGCGCCGCCACGGAGGCGGCCAGCACGAACGCCATGTGCGTGGGGGCGTGCGTGTCCGCGCGCAGCGGCTCGGTGAGGGCGAAGATGTGCGTGCGTCGTCCGGCCAGCATCCGCGCGCCGGCGTCGGGCTCGTAGCCGAGTTCCCTGACCGCGCCCTCGATGCGCTGCCGGGTCTTCTCCGAGACCGGGCGCTTGCCGCTGAGGGCGTACGAGACCGTGCTGATCGACACGCCGGCGGCGCGGGCCACCTCATGGATCGTCGTCATCGGGACTCCATCGTCATCCTGCGGGAAGTGATCGTCGAAGCGCTTCGCTTGCGCTGCTGAAGCGATAGTAGACAGACCGGACAGCCGAGCGCAAGGCTTTTGTGGTTTTCGCCAACAAATAGCCGAGGTGTCGTGGGAGCGCTCCCCGTCGAGGGTGAAGGCGACGAGGTCTCGATGGGGGAGGGGATTCGAGACCCCGCCGCCGGTCTCAGGAGGGGACGCGGATCTCGGCGATGACCTCGCCGTAGGCCGTCTCCCCGACGGGGGTGAAGCCGACGCGACGGAAGAAGGCCTCCGGGCCGTCCTCCCCGGCCTCGTAGATCACGTTGACGTGGTCGACGCCGCGGTGGCGCGCTTCGTCGATGAGGTTCTCGACGGCGAAGCGGCCGATGCCGCGACCCTGGTCGTCCGCGTCGACGTTGATGCGCCACAGCACGGAGCGGAAGTGCTCCTCCGGGGCCTCATCGTCGAAGTTCGCGCTCACGAAGCCGACGACCTCGTTGCGGTCGAGGATCACCCGCTGCCAGGACGTCTGAGGGTTGATGACCGTGGCCGCGATCCCGTACGAGACGGGAGCGAGGAACTGCTCCTGTCCGGGCTTGAGCGACAGGTTGTTCACGGCGACGATCGTCGCAGCTGAGAGTTCGACCATGCGCAGTTCGGACATGACCCCAGGCTAACCCCTCCGGGGTGGCCGGACACGTTTCCGGCGAACATTTCACCTCGGCCGCCTCGGCAACATGCTCCGACGGCTGCCGCTGCCGCTGTCGGGCCACGGGGGCGGAGCCCGCTCAGGTATCTTGGTATCGAGACAAATCGCCCCGTGAACGGAGAACCTCCCGGTGACCGACGACGCCATCATCTACACGCACACAGACGAGGCTCCGGCGCTCGCCACCGCCTCGTTCCTGCCGATCATCCAGGCCTACACCGGCCAGGCGGGCATCGAGGTCGAGACCCGCGACATCTCGCTCGCCGGCCGCATCCTCGCCGCCTTCCCGCAGAAGCTCACGCCGGAGCAGCAGGTCGGCGACGCGCTCGCCGAGCTCGGCGGGCTCGCCACGCTCCCCGAGGCGAACATCATCAAGCTGCCGAACATCTCGGCATCCATCCCGCAGCTCAAGGGCGCGATCGCCGAGCTTCAGGCTCAGGGCTACGACATCCCCGACTTCCCGGACGAGCCGACGTCCCTCGAGGAGAAGGACGTGCGCGCCCGCTACGACCGCATCAAGGGCTCCGCCGTGAACCCCGTCCTGCGCGAAGGCAACAGCGACCGTCGCGCTCCGCTCGCGGTGAAGAACTACGCCAAGAAGCACCCGCACCGCAACAAGCCGTTCGCCGAGGGCTCGAAGACCCGCGTCGCCACGCTCGGCCACGACGACTTCAAGCACAACGAGCGTTCCTGGGTCGCGGCCCACGACGACGTGCTGTCGTTCCGGCACACGGCCGAGGACGGCACCGTCACGGTCCTCAAGGAGGGCCTCAAGGTCCTCCCGCGGGAGATCATCGACGCCACGTTCCTGTCCGCGAAGGAGCTCGACGCGTTCCTCGCCGACACGCTCGCGGAGGCCAAGACCGACGACGTGCTCTACTCCGTGCACCTCAAGGCCACCATGATGAAGGTCAGCGACCCGATCATCTTCGGCCACGTGGTGAAGGCGTTCTTCAAGGACGTCTTCGACCAGTACGGCACGCAGCTCGCCGAGGCCGGGCTCAGCGCGAACGACGGCCTCGGCTCGATCCTCGCGGGCCTGGCGAACGTCGCCGGTGGCGCAGAGATCGCTGCGGCGTTCGACAAGGCCATCGCCGAGGGGCCGCGCCTGTCGTACGTGAACTCCGACAAGGGCATCACGAACCTCCACGTTCCGAGCGATGTCATCGTCGACGCCTCCATGCCGGCGCTCGTCCGCAACGGCGGCAAGCTGTGGGGCAAGGACGGCGAGGAAGCAGACACCCTGGCCGTCATCCCCGACTCGTCCTACGCGAGCGTCTACCAGGCCGTGATCGACGACGTGATCGCGAACGGCCCGCTCGACCCCGCCACGATCGGCACCGTGCCGAACGTCGGCCTCATGGCGCAGGCCGCCGAGGAGTACGGCAGCCACGACAAGACCTTCGAGATCGCGGCGGACGGCATCGTCCAGGTGCTCGACAGCGAGGGCACCGTGCTCATCGAGCACACCGTGGGCAAGGGCGACATCTGGCGCGCGACGCAGACCAAGCACATCCCCGTGATGGACTGGGTCAAGCTCGCGGTGTCCCGCGCCCGCGCGACCGGCGTGCCGGCCGTGTTCTGGCTCGACGCGAACCGCTCGCACGACGCGCAGATCATCGCGAAGGTGCACCAGGGGCTCGCGACGCTCGACACCAAGGGCCTCACCATCACGATCCTGGCGCCGGAAGAGGCCACGCGGTACACGCTGGCGCGCATGCGCCACGGCCTCGACACCATCTCGGTGACCGGCAACGTGCTGCGCGATTACCTCACCGACCTGTTCCCGATCCTCGAGGTCGGCACGAGCGCCAAGATGCTCTCGATCGTGCCGCTGCTCGCCGGTGGTGGACTCTTCGAGACGGGTGCCGGCGGCTCCGCCCCGAAGCACGTGCAGCAGCTGGTCGAGCAGAACTACCTCCGCTGGGACTCGCTGGGCGAGTTCTTCGCGCTGGCGGCTTCGCTCGAGCACTTCGCCGACCGCACGGGCAACGAGAAGGCCCGCGTCCTGGCGGAGACGCTCGACGCCGCGACCGGAACGTTCCTCGAGGAGGACCGCTCGCCGGGCCGTGCGCTCGGCACGATCGACAACCGCGGCAGCCACTTCTACCTCGGCCTGTACTGGGCGCAGGAGCTGGCGAAGCAGACGAAGGACGCGGAGCTCGCCGCGGCCTTCGCGCCCATCGCCGAGTCCCTGGCGCAGAACGAGGAGGCGATCGTCTCCGAGCTCAACGCCGTGCAGGGCACCCCGGTTGAGATCGGCGGCTACTACCGTCCGGACGAGAAGCTCGTGGCCGCGGTCATGCGCCCGTCCACGACGCTGAACGGCATCGTCGACGCCCTGCGCTGAGACGAAGGAAGGGGGCGGATGCTGCGGCATCCGCCCCCTTCTGCTATCCCTGCCCCGTTCCCCCGTACTCGGCACAACTTCGGAGATCGGACCCGACACGCCGGTCGACGGCAGCGGGATCTCGGCGTGTCGCGCCGGGACTCCGAAGTTGTGTCGACGGACCGGGAGTGCGCGGCGTCCACCGACAGGGGCCGGGGACGGGGACGGGGACGGGGTCAGGGCCGGGGACGGGGCCGGGGTCAGTTGTAGACGGAGACCTCGAGGCCGACGGGCGACCAGTCGTAGACGTACTTGGCGAGGTCGATCGGCAGGTTGACGCAGCCGTGGCTCATCCGGTTGCCGAAGTTGTTGTGCCAGTAGGTGCCGTGGAAGCCGATGTTCGGGGCGAACCACGTGATCCAGGGCACATCCTCCGTGCAGTACGGAGCACCCTCGTAGCAGCCCATGTCCTGCATCGACGTGTGTGCGAAGACCTTGAAGTTGCCGGTCGGGGTCGGCGTGCCGGGAAGACCGGTGGACACCGCCCACGACTTCACGACCTCGTTGTTCTCGAACAGGTACGCCCGCTGCGAGCTGAGGTTGATCTCGATGCGGCGGAAGAGGTTCACGCTCTCGAAGGCGGTCTCGCTCACCGACAGCTTGAAGACGCCGTCGCCCGCGGCGAGTTGCTGGGCGAACTGGTCGGCGACCCCCGCCGTGTCTCCGACCGTGCGCCCTGCCACACCCTCCCGCTCGGCACGCAGGACGTTCCCGGCGGAGTCGACGATGTTGGTCGCGTTGACGGGCGCCCGATCCACGAGGGAGGGGAGCGTGTCGACGGTGGCCTGGATCGCCTGCGGGTCGGCCTCGATGCGCAGCTGGCCGTCCTGGTCGACGACCGTCAGCCAGGAGGCGGCGACCTCGGGGGCGACGGGAACGGTGCGCTCCTCGCCGACGTAGAAGCCGATCGTCCCGAGCATCGAGTTCAGCTCGGTGGCCGTCGCGGTGGCGTCGTCGTCGGTGACAGCGGGGGTCGCCTGCGCGGGATCGCCCGAGTACTCGAGCGAGGTGCGGCCCGCCGCGATCGCATCCACGAAGGCTCCGGTGAGGTCGGCGACGTCGATCCCGGTGCCGTTCTCAGACGGGGTGATGACGTAGGTGCCGCTCGCGGCGTCGAAGGCGACGCCCGCGTCGACCGGGTCTTCGAAGCTCACGGGCACGGCACCGCGCAGAGCGGCGGATGCCGTGTCGGGGTCGAGGACGATGTCGGCGGACACGGGGTCGCCCATCCATGCGCCGAGATTCCACATCGGGTGCTCGGCGAAGGCGGTATCCGCGAGTGCTGCCGCGTCGACGGTGGCGCCCAGGTCGGCACCGGTGAGCACCGCGCCGTCTCCGGCGCCGGTGAGGGTGACCTCGGTGTCGGCGACGTGCGAGGCGATGGCCTCGGCCGCGGCTCCCGGTGTCATCCACCCCACCGGGATTCCGGCGACGGTCGTTCCGGGCGCGATGAGGATCATGGACGCGGCGCCGGCACCCAGAACGACGGCACCGACACCGAGGCCGATCCAGAGTCCGAGCCGGCGCTTCTTGGGAGCGGGTTCGATGGGCGCCCAGGCCAGCGGCTGATCGCCCGTGGTGGGCGGCTCTGCCGCTGTGCGGGCGTCCGACGGCGTGAGCACCGCAGTGGGTGCGGAGTCGTCGCCGTGCGCCCCGGCTGTTGCGCCCGGCGCGGAAATCAGATCGGTCACGAACTTCACCCCCCGGCTCTCAAACGTGTCCTGACGTCCAATGGTACGGGATGGCAGGTAACGGGGAGGCAACGGTCGTGATACGGTGCCGCCCCGCGCCCTTCGGATCAGTCGACGATGGCGATCCCGTCGATCTCGACCAGCATCTCCTCGCGGGGGAGGCCGGTGAACACGGTGGTGCGCGACGGCAGCACGCCGCTGGTGGTGTGCGCGGTCACGAAGGCGCCGTACGCCTCGTTCATGATCGGGAAGTCCTCGCGCTTGGTGAGGTAGACGCGGAGCATCACGACGTCGTCGAAGGTGGCGCCGGATGCTTCGACGATCGCCTTCACGTTCTCCAGCGTGCGGGTGGTCTGTGCCGCGACGTCCCCGGGGAACAGGTACTCGTTCGTCTTCGGGTCGACGGGGCCCTGGCCGGACACCTGCACGAACGGGCCCTTGCGGATCCCCTGCGAGAAGGTGTGGGCGGGTGCGGGGGCGGCGTCGGTGGAAACTCGGATCTTCGCGGTCATGCTGTCAGCCTAGTAGCCTTGTTAGATGCCTCTACAAATTCCGGATCCCGTTCTCGGCGCCTGGACGAAGGGCTTCCCGGCGCGTGCCGCAGGGCTCCGTCTCTCGGAGGTCCCCGATGCCGGCCTGCGCCTCTCCGACCTGGTGACTCCGGTGCTCACCGTCCACGCCGACGCGCTGTCGCACAACGAGGACACGGTCTTCGCCTGGGCGCGGGAGCAGGGCGTGCTGCTGGCGCCGCACGGCAAGACCACCATGGCTCCGGCGCTGTGGCAGCGACTGCTCGACGCGGGGGCGTGGGGGATCTCGGTCGCGACCCCCTGGCAGGCCGAGGTCGCCGTCGACGCGGGTGTGGCCACGGTGCTGATCGCCAACGCGGTCACGGATGCCGTGGCCGTGCGCCGACTCGCGCAGCTGCTCGCGGCGGATGACGGGCTGCGCGTGCTGTGCTGGGCGGACTCGCTCGCCGGCGTCGCGATCCTGGCCGAGGCCACGCACGACGCCGTCCGCCCGCTGGACGTGCTGGTCGAGCTCGGGGGAGCGCACGGGCGCACCGGCGCCAGGACCGTGGCCGAGGGCGAGCGCATCGGACAGGCGATCGCGGCGGCCCCGGGGCTGCGTCTCGCCGGCGTGGCGGGCTACGAGGGGCCGTTCGGACCGGACCGCAGCGCGGAATCCGTCGCCGCGGTCGATGCGTACCTGCGGACCCTCGTCGAACTGCACGAGAAGCTCGCATACCCGGACGGCGTCCGGCCGGTGCTCAGCGCCGGCGGCAGCTCCTTCCCCGATCGGGCGGCAGCGGTGCTCGCACCGTCCGGCGAGGACGCGGATGTGGTGCTGCGCTCCGGCGCCTTCCAGATCCACGACGACGGCTTCTACTCCCGCATGTCGCCCTTCGGGCCACTGACCGGCACCGCGCCGCTGCGGTCCGGCATGCATGCCTGGGCGCGCGTGGTGTCGCAGCCGGAGGACGGACTCGCGCTGCTCGATGCCGGACGACGCGATGTCCCGTTCGATCTCGACCTGCCCATTCCGCAGTCCGTCGCGGGTGAGATCACCGCGCTCAACGATCAGCACGCGTTCCTGAGGCTTGCGGACGGCGCGACCGTCGGTGTCGGCGAGGTGGTGCGCCTCGGCCTGTCCCACCCGTGCACGGCCTTCGACAAGTGGCGGGTGGTCGCGGTCCTCGACGATCCGGATGCCGCGGATCCCCGCGTGATCGGGGCTGTCGCGACATGCTTCTGAGTGCGGAGAAGGCCGCGGCCGGGCTGGTGCGGGTGTACCGCGGGGCCACGATCCTGGACGGCACAGGGGCGCCGCGGTTCGTCGGCGACGTCGCCGTGGAGGGAGCGCGGATCGTCGCGGTGCTGCCGCACGGAGCACGGGACGACCTCGAGCTGCCCGACGGCGCGATCGAGACCGACGCGACGGGCCTGTTCCTGGCGCCGGGCTTCATCGACATGCACGCGCACAGTGAGCTGGCGGTGTTGAGCGGGACCGCGCACGAGGCCAAGATCCGGCAGGGCGTCACCACCGAGGTGCTCGGTCAGGACGGTCTCGGCTATGCGCCGCTCGACGATGCCACTGCGGCCGTCATCCCGGCGCAGATCGCGGGATGGAACGGCATGCCGGCGCAGGTGCCGTGGCGCACCATGGAGGACCTGCTCGCAGCGATCGACGCGGCTGCCGTGGCGAACGCCGCCGTGCTGGTGCCGCAGGGCAACCTGCGGATGATGGCCATCGGTCACGAGAACCGCCCCGCCACGATGGACGAGCTCGCCGAGATGGCGGATCTGCTGGGTCGAGCGCTCGATGCCGGCGCCTTCGGGATGTCGAGCGGCCTGACCTACACGCCCGGGATGTACGCCGACACGGCCGAACTCGAGGCGCTGTGCCGCGTCGTGGCGGAGCGCGGAGGCTACTGGGCTCCGCACACCCGCAGCTACGGCGGGGGAGCGCTCGACGCCTACCGGGAGGCGCTGGACATCGGCCGGCGCACCGGATGCCCCGTGCATCTCACGCACGCCACGATGAACTTCGCCCCGAACCGCGGTCGCGCCGATGAGCTCCTGGCGCTGATCGACGAGGCCATCGCGGACGGCGTCGACGTCACGCTCGACACGTATCCCTACCTGCCGGGGGCCACGACGCTGTCGGCCCTCCTGCCCAGCCGGCTCGCCGCGACGGGCGACCTGCTGCGAGCCGTCGCCGCGCTCGATGCGGACGGGCGAGAGGCCCTGCGCGTCGAGCTCGAGGAGATCGGCTGCGACGGGTTCCACGGCGAGAAGGCCGACTGGACCCAGATCCAGATCTCCGGCACGGCGAATCCCGCGCTCGCCGACCTCGTCGGACGCACGGTCGCCGAGATCGCCGAGACGAGCGGGCGGCGTGCCCTGGACGTGGTGCTCGACACGATCGTCGCGGACGCGGGCGCCACCGGGATCCTGATGCACATCGGGGATGAGCAGAACGTCCAGGCGATCATGCGCCACCCGCAGCACGCGGGCGGGAGCGACGGCATCCTGATCGGAGCGCGACCGCACCCCCGCGGCCGCGGCACCTTCCCGCGCTACCTCGGCCACTACGTGCGGGAGCGGGGGATCCTCACGTGGGAGGAGGCCGTGCGCCACCTCGCCGGAACCCCCGCCCGCCGTCTCGGGCTCGACCGCGGGGACGCCCCGCGAGGCGTCATCCGCCGGGGCGCGACGGCGGACCTGGTGCTGTTCGATCCGGAGACCGTCGCCGCGGGCGCGACCTTCGATGACCCATTCGCCGCCCCGGAGGGCATCGCGGAGGTGCTGGTCGGGGGCGTTCCCGTCGTCGCGGACGGGCGACCGACAGGACGCGCGGCCGGGCGAGCGCTGCGGATGCCGCCGCCCGCGCATCGGGCGACCGTTCCCCGCATCGATGCGCAGATCGACCCGGCGGCGCCCTGCTTCCCGTGGTCGCCTTCGACGCCCGTCGTCGGTCCGTCGGGACTCGCGGCGTCGGCGATGCGGCTGCGCGGCGACGGGCATGACGAGTCGCAGCCGCCGATCCGTCTCGTCGTCGACGAATCGCTCGGGGCCGACGCGGCGGCCACGGGCCGCATCGCGGAGGAGGCCTTCCGCGTGACGGTGACGTCGTCCGGGGTCGAGGTCCGCGGCGCGAGCCCTGTGGGCGTGTACCGCGGCGCCACCGTGCTGCGGCAGCTCCGCGACCCGGATGCGTCGACGGCTCTGATCCCTGCCGGGGTCTGGGAAGGCGCACCCGCCTACACCTGGCGCGGGACGATGCTCGACGTGGCGAGGCACTTCCGACCGGCGGACGAGGTGCGTCGGCTGATCGACCTGCTCGCCGACCACCAGCTCAACATCCTGCACCTGCATCTCACCGACGATCAGGGCTGGCGGTTCGAGGTGCCCGGGTACCCGCGGCTCACCGAGGTCGGTGCACGTCGGGAGGCGACGCAGCTCGGCCACGGGCCCCTGGCGACCGTCGAGCCGGGCGTCCACGAGGGCTTCTACACGACAGCCGAGCTGCGCGACCTGGTCGCCTACGCGCGCGAGCGCTTCGTGACGCTCGTGCCGGAGGTCGAGCTGCCCGGGCACATCCAGGCGGCGCTGGCCGCCTATCCGGAGCTGGGCAACCTCGACGTCGGTGAGCCGGCGTCCTCGGCGTGGGAGCGCTTCGGGGTGAATCCCCGCACCCTCGCCCCGACGGAGGCCTCGCTGGCCTTCGGGCGGGCTGCGATCGACGCCCTGTGCGACGTCTTCGACGCGGAGTGGATCGGCATCGGCGGCGACGAGGTCCCCGTCACCGAGTGGGAGCAGAGCGCCGCGGCGCGCGAGCGGATGCGCGTGCTCGGCCTGGCGACGCCGCACGACGTGCAGCCGTGGTTCACGGCGCACTTCGTCGCGCACGTCCGCGCTCGCGGGCGGACGGCGCTCGCATGGGACGAGGTCCTCGAAGGGGATGTGCCGGACGGCGTGCGGATCCTCGCCTGGCGCGGACCCGTCGCGATGCGCGAGGCTCTGCGCCGCGGCATCGACGTCGTCGCGTGCCCCGACCTCGAGGTGTACCTCGACTACCCGCAGTCGGCGTCCGAGGAGGAGCCGATCAGGGTCGGACCGCCGCTGAGCATCGAACGCGCCTACACGCTGCGCGTCGAGGACGGAGCGGTCGGTGGCCAGGCGAACGTGTGGAGCGAGCACCTGCCGACCAGGGATCGCGTCGACTTCGCGCTGTTCCCCCGACTCGCGGCGATCGCCGAGCGGCTCTGGGACGGGGGTGAGCCGGGTCCTTTCCCGGACTTCGCGCGGCGACTGCCGACGCACCTGCGCCGCCTCGACGCGGCAGGGGTGCGGTATCGTCCCTTGGACGGGCCTGCACCCGATCAGCGCCGTCCCGGGGTGCCGGGGAAGCCGCTCACGGTCGAGGCGCGGGAGACGATCGTGGCGGGCCTGGTGACGCGACTCATCGCACGCTCGACGACGGTCGACGGCGGCGATCGAAAGTAATGTAACGTTTCGGTAACCCTCCTCGCGCGTGCGCGAGCTGAGGTTGCGCAAATTTTGTTCGTAAGGTCTACTAACAAACATGTCCGTTTCGGATGATCAGCGTCCCACATCGACGTCGGAGTACGTCGGTGCGAACGCGCACGCCTTCGGCCCAGGGCGCCACCTGCGCTCGCGATCCAAGGTCCTGCCAGAGCACGCGCGCGGACACAACCGCGCGCTGGTGCTGCAGACGCTGTACCACGCGGGAGCGATGAGTCGCGCGGACCTCTCCCGCGAGACCGGTCTGACGCGGGTGACGATCTCGGATCTCGTCGCGGAGTTCATCGCCGACGGCATCGTGATCGAGATGGGCGTCCGCGAAGCCGTCGGCCCCGGAAAGCCCCCGATCCTCATCGACATCGACCGCTTCGGGCATCAGATCGTCGGCCTCGACCTCTCCGGTCCCAACGCCTTCACGGGCGCTGTGCTGAGCCTGGACGGAGACGTCCTCGAGCGGCGCGAGGTGGCTCGTCCGGAATCCCCGGACGGCGAGGCCGCCTACACGGCGCTGCGGGAGCTGGCGCAGAGCCTGGTCGAGGCATCCACGCAGCCGCTGCTGGGAGTCGGCATCGGCACCCCCGGCGTCGTCCGGCCGGACGGCGTCGTGCTCAGCTCGCCGAACCTCGGATGGACGAACTTCCCGCTCGAGGCGAAGCTCGGTGTGGATCTGGACCTGCCGGTGCTCGCGCGCAACGACGCCAACGCCGCGGTGCTCGCCGAATACACCTTCGGCGAGGCCAAGGCCGACTTCATGCTGATCAAGATCGGCCGCGGCGTGGGAGCCGGACTCATCACCGGCAGCCAGCCGCTGCTGGGCAGTCGCTTCGCCGCGGGCGAGATCGGCCACGTCGTGGTCGGAACCGACGGCGGACCGCGCTGCGCCTGCGGCAAGGACGGGTGCCTGGAGGCCTGGCTCAGCGTCAGCCGTCTGCGCACGGCGCTGGCCGCGGAGCCCGAGGCGCGCGACGAGATCCTCCGGGACGCCGGCACCCGCATGGCGATCGCCGTCGCTCCGATCGTGGCGGCCCTCGACCTGTCCGAGGTCGTGCTGTCGGGTCCGGCCGACCTGCTCGACGGCATCCTCATCGACGCCGCGATCGAGACCCTCCACGCACGCACGCTCGAGGGAGTCTTCGAAGACGTCAGCGTGCGTCGGACGCATCAGGAGGACATCGTGCTGCGCGGCGCCGCCGTCATGGTGCTCTCCGGGCAGCTGGGTGTGTCGTGACGCGCGTCATCGCCCCCGCCGCCACGGTGGGGAACGGCATCCGATGACGGATGCAGGAATGGCCGACCCCTCCGGTCGGCGTCTTCGCGTGGGCCTGGACGTCGGCGGCACCAAGATCGACGCCGTGGCCGTCGACGCGTCCGGCGACATCCGCGGACGCCTCCGCCGGGCGACCGGTTGGGGCGACGACGCCGTGGTCGAGAGCATCGCCTCGGCGGTGACCGCCCTCGCGGAGGAGAGCGGATTCGCCCTCGCCGACGTGGGCTCGGTCGGCATCGGCATCCCCGGTCTCGTCGACGTGGACGCCGGTCGGGTGGATCACGCCGTCAATCTCGGCGTCCAGTCCCTCGATCTCGCGACGCGCGCGGAGCAGACGCTCGGCGTCCCGTTCCGGGTGGAGAACGACGTGAAGGCGGCCGCTCTCGGCGCCGCCGCGCTGAGCGGTGTCGCCGGCTCGATGGCCTATCTGAACCTCGGGACGGGTGTCGCAGCGGGCATCGTGATCGACGGACGCATCTGGCGCGGTGCGCGGGGGACCGCGGGTGAGGTCGGACACCTCTCCGTCGACCCGCGCGGACGGCTCTGCGGCTGCGGGCAGCGCGGATGCGTCGAGACGTTCTGCGGCGGCGGTGCCCTGGCGAAGGCCTGGGGACGCCCGGGTGCCCTGCCGATCAGGGACATCTTCGACGCGGCCGACGCGGGGGACCCGCAGGCCGCCGGACTCCGCGACGACCTGTTCCACGGCGCCGCAGCCGCGGTGCGAGTGCTCGTGCTGTCGGCCGACGTCGAGACCGTGGTCATCGGGGGCGGACTGACAGCGCTCGGCGACCGTCTGGAGAGCGGCATCAGGGCCGCCCTGCACGCCGGCGCGGAGGCATCGCCGTTCATGCGGTCGCTCCGCCTGGATGAGAGAATCGAACTGCTTCCCGCGGGCTCTCCCGCGGCCGCTTTCGGCGCCGCACTCGTCGGCGCATCCATCACCGAGAAGGAGATCGTCCCGCATGGCTGAGGTCGTCATCGTCGAGAATGCCGAGGCCGCCGGCGCGCTGGTCGCCCGTGAGATCGTGCAGCTGATCGAGCGCCGTCCGGACACCGTCCTCGGACTCGCCACCGGCTCGACCCCGCTGCCGGTCTACCAGGCGCTGCGCTCCGAGCTCGCCGGTCGCGACGTCTCGCAGGTGCGCGGCTTCGCGCTCGACGAATACGTCGGCATCGATCCTCACCACCCCGAGAGCTACCGGTCGGTCATCACGCGCGAGGTCGTCGAGCCGCTCGGCCTCGACCCGCAGCGCATCCACGTCCCCAACGGAGCGCAGGCGACGATCCAGCACGCGGGCGAGGACTACGAGGCTGCCATCGAGGCAGCGGGCGGCGTCGACCTGCAGATCCTCGGCATCGGCACGGACGGACACATCGGCTTCAACGAGCCCGGGTCGTCCTTCGCCTCCCGCACCCGGGTGAAGACGCTCACGGAGCAGACCCGTGAGGACAACGCGCGCTTCTTCGACTCGATCGACGATGTGCCGATGCACTGCATCACGCAGGGGCTCGGCACGATCCTGAAGGCGCGTCACCTCGTGCTGCTCGCGTTCGGCGAGGGCAAGGCCGAAGCCGTCGCCGGCGCGGTGGAGGGCCCGCTCTCGGCGCTGCTCCCCGGCTCCGCGATCCAGCTTCACCCGCACGCCACGGTGGTCGTGGATGAAGCCGCAGCCTCGCGACTCCGCCTCGCCGACTACTACCGCTACACGTTCGCCAACAAGCCGGCCTGGCAGGGCATCTAGACGGCGAGGAGCGCGCTCAGCCCGCGAGGGCGGGCCACGCGATCGGGAGCAGGTGCTCCACGCTCAGCGGGGCGAGAGGCAGCGTCGCGACGTCGGCCGGGGTGATCCAGCGCAGTTCGGCGAGTTCCGCCTGCACGGTGACGGCGTCGGGATCGATCGTGGTCGCGAACGCCTCGGCGACCACACGGTGACCCGGCTCATTGGCCGCGGCAGAGACGAAGGTGCCCAGAGGGCGCAGGTCGCCCTCACGGAGGACCAGGCCGAGCTCCTCCTCGAGTTCGCGGATCAGCGTCTGCGCGGCGGACTCCCCGGGCTCCGGCTTGCCGCCGGGCTGCATGAAACGGGTCGTCCCCTCCTTGCGGACCACGAGGACCCGCTGGGCGGCATCGACGATCACGGCCGCGCTCACATGGATGTCAGGCATCGGGATCGAACACCTTTCCAGGGTTGAGGATGCCGAGCGGGTCGAACACCGCCGCGATCCGGCGCTGGAGCTCCCACTGGTCGTCGCCCAGCTCTGCCGCGAGCCAGCGGCGCTTGAGGACCCCGATGCCGTGCTCGCCGGTGAGGGTGCCGCCGAGAGCGATGGCGGCACGGAAGAGCTCATCCGCCGCGGCCCACACGTTCGGCGGCGTCTCCGGCCCGTCGAAGATGAAGTTCGGGTGCAGGTTGCCGTCTCCGGCATGGGCGACCGTGGGGATCGTGAGTCCGTATTCGCGCTCGATGCGGGCGATCTCGTCGAACATCGCGGGCATGGCGCTGCGAGGGACGGAGACGTCCTCGATCAGCGTCGTGCCCAGTGCGGCCATCGCGGCGTGCATCGAACGCCGGACCGCGAGGAGGCGCTCGCCCTCGTCACGATCGCGGGACACGATCGTGACGCCGTCGTGCGCGCGCAGGATCCCGGCGATCGTCTCCGCTTCGACACCCGCGGCAGGGCCGTCGGTCTGGATGGTGAGCTGCGCGGCACCCGGTGTCGGGGCCGGCAGCGCGAGGAGGGCGTGCACGGCGGTCAGGCTCGCGGCGTCCATCAGCTCCATGATCGCCGGCTGCACGCCCGCGGCGGTCACAGCGGCGGAGGCCGCAGCCGCGCTGCGCACGCCGGGGAAAGTGGCCGTGACCGTGCAGGTCTCGCCCGGCACGAGTCTCCGAAGCTTGAGGGTCGCCCCGACCACCACGCCCAGAGTCCCCTCGGAGCCGATGACCAGCGAGGTCAGATCGAGTCCGGTCACGCCCTTCACGCTGCGGTGTCCGAGGTGCAGGAGACGGCCGTCGGCGAGCACGAGGTCGACGCCGAGCACCGCCTCGCGCACGACGCCGTACTTGGCGCAGAGCAGGCCTCCTGCCCCGGTGGCGATGTTGCCGCCGACGGTGGAGATGTCGCGGCTCGCGGGGTCGGGCGGCCACCACAGTCCGTGCGCGGCGAGGGCGGCGTTGAGTTCGGCGTTCAGGATGCCAGGTTCCACGACGGCCAGCAGATCGTCCGGCCGCACCTCGCGGATCGCGGTCATGCGCCGCGTGGAGAGCACGATCTCGCCGGTCCCGGCGTTCGCGGCCCCGGCGAGCCCGGTGCCGGCCCCGCGGACGACGACGGGGGTTCTGGTCGCGGTAGCGATGCGCAGCGTCTCCTGGACGTGCTCCACCCGTTCGGCGTGCACGACGGCGAGGGGGCGGCCGGGCGCGGAGTGGCCGGAGCGGTCGGCTCTGGCCTCTTCGAGCGACGCCTCACGCGTGTCGACGAGCGCGCCGAGCGATTCCTGCAGCAGGGCGAGGGGGGTCACGATCGGACGCTCACGGCGGCAGGGGCGGGGCCCAGGGTCAGGACAGGGCGCGTCGGCCGCTGAGCACGCCGGCGACGACGGCCACGAGAGCGAAGGCCGTGCCGATCAGCGCCTGACCCATCGACCACCAGGCGATCGTCACGCCCACGTAGATCAGGAGCTCGACCGCAGCACGGAGGAACGGGTGCACGCGCAGGACGGGACGGGGAGACAGGAACAGCGCCCAGACCAGAAGGACGAGGACCGGGGCTCCGATCCCGACGACGATGTTCCACGGGAACGCCCACGCGGCGAAGCCCCAGAGCGCGAGCGAGGCCACGGCGACGACCAGGACGACGGCGCGGACGATGTCGAGCGCGGACAGAGCCGGGCGTTCGACGCCGGGGACGGGTGCGGGATCCGAGGACATGGATCCAGTCTATTCGGCGACCGGGGAGCCCTCTGCCGAGGCATCGACCGTCGCGCTCTCCGCACCGGCGACCGCGGCTTCCGGCGCGGCGGCTGCGGTTTCGACGGCAGCCTCCTCGACGGGAGCCTCCTGGACGGAGGCCTCCACGGGAGCTTCCTGGGCGGGGGTGGCCTCGACGGGGGCGTTCTCCAGAACGGGAGCGGGTTGCTGGACGGGCGCTTCGTCGACGGGAGCCTCCTCGACGGGAGCCTCCTCGACGGGAGCCTCCTCGACGGGAGCCTCCTCGACGGGAGCCTCCTCGACGGGAGCCTCCTCGACGGGGGCGCCGAGGTAACCGAGGGAGAAGAGGCTCGTCTCGGTCGAAGGGCCGACGCCCGACGCGAGCACATACCGGAAGGTGACGTTGGTGAGCGGCGCGAGCAGATACTGCACGATGTCGGGCGTGAGCGTGATCGTGCCTGCTCCGGTGTCGTCGAGCACGACGGTGCCGCCGCCGAGCGGGCTGCCGTTGAGCAGCGCCTCGATCGTCGTCCCCGGGGCCCCGGTGACGGGGACCCGGTAGAGGATGTGGATGATGCCGAGCTCGTCTTCCGAGATCGCGACGCTGGCCGGCGCCCAGACCGGCGGCGTCACCGGGTCGACGGGGATCTCGGGGTCGACGGGGATCTCCGGGTCGACGGGGGTCTCGGGGTCGACCGGGGTCTCGGGGTCGACCGGGGTCTCCGGGTCGACCGGGGTCTCCGGGTCGACAGGAGGTTCCGGTTCGACGGGGGTCGCGGGGTCTGAAGGCTCTGCCGGGATGACGGGCAGCGTCGGCGGAACCACGACAGGGGCGGGCGCGACGTCGGGCCCGTTCTGCTCGACCACCGGCGGCACGGCGGGCTCCTCCGCGGGCGGCGCGGGTACCTCTTCGTCGGACGTCTCGATGACGACGGGCTCGTCGAGACTCATCTTCTCGTCGGGTCCCACGTCCGCCGCGATCGAGGACGGATCCTTGTCTCCCGCGCTGGGAAGGGACGTCTCGGGGTCGTTTCCGGTGAGCCCGGGAACGATCGTCGCGGCGGCGACGACCCCGGCGACCACGAGAGCCGCGGATCCGGCACCAACCAGCGCGCCGATGCCGGTGAACGCGCCGCCGGTCGAGCCCGCGCCGGCCGACGTGCCGGAGGCTCCTCCTGCCGATCCGCCCGCGCCGGAGGCGCCGCCTCCCGCGATGCCGGTGACGGCCGAACCGGAGGCGGGGTCGCCCGCGAAGACGGCGCCGGTGATGCCGGAGGGCATCGCGGCCAGCGCGACGATCGGCGTGCCGGCGCCCTGCAGGGTGGCCAGATAGCCGGAGGCGCCCGTGACGCCGAGGACGAGCGGGAGGAGCACGAGCGCGAGGCGCTTGGAGACGTCCTTGGCTTCGGCGGCGACGATCATGCACCGGGCGCACTCATCCAGGTGCAGCTCGAGGCGCCGGTGGTCGCGCGTCCCCAGGTTGCCGCGGGAGTACGCGCCCAGGTGCTCGATGGTCCACTGGCAGTCGGAGCCCTCGGCCGCGCTGCGCAGATGCGCCTGGATCCAGGCTTCGCGCAGGCCCTCCCGGGCGCGGAAGGCGAGCTGCGAGACGGCGCCGGCCTTCATCCCGAGGAGCGGACCGACCTCCTGCGGTTTCATCTGCTCGATCTCGGTGTACCAGAGGACCTCCTGCCAGCGGGACGGGAGGCTGCGGAACGCCTGGGCGGTCAGACTGCGGTCGAGCGCCTCGTTGGCTGCCTGATCGGTGGTCTCGGGGTCGGCGACGGCGTCGAGCTCGTCGATCGCGGTCTCGCGGCGCGCGCGTCCCCATCCGGCCGCCGTGTTCCTGATGCTCGTGAACAGGTACGCGCGGAAGGAGCCGTTCGGCCCGCCGCCCTTGACGATCGCCTGGTAGATGCGGGTGTACGCCTCCTGCACGAGGTCGTCGGGGTCGATGGAGGAGGTGATCGAGCGAGCGACGGATAGGCCGGACGGGTAGTGGCGTCGCCAGAGTTCCCCGAATGCCTCCGTGTCACCCGAGCGGGTGCGGAGGATCAGGTCGGCATCGCCGACGATCTCGTCGTGACTCGTGTTCTCTTCGTGCACAATCATCCATCTGGTCGCAGGGCGCGCATACGCCTCCGCGGGAAGAGACGCGTGAGAGCGCCTCTCATCACGCGACTTCTCCATTCTCTCGCGAATCTCCCAGGGAAGCCAGCCCTCGTCGGGATTCCGAGTCGATCCTCGGGAACACTCGTCCCGCCGTCCGCGTCGGTCGCGGGGCGAGCGAGTCGGGGAGGTTTTTTCGCGAAGTCGCGTAATGAAACCGGCTCGACGCCATCTCTTCCGGTGAGACAGCCGTACGGACTCCGCTGGGGGGCGGGGTTCAGGTATCGACACGGGGTTCCGTGTCGAGAGGGCGGGTCGGGAGCCTCGGGGGAGGAGTGCCCGACCGCCCGCGTCTCGCGAACGAGGCCGACGATCGGGGACGGCGGCCTCCCACACGCATCGATCACGGATCGAGGAGCTTCCCGAGGATTTTCGAGAAGTCGCGTAATGAAAACGGGTGAGTGTCATCTCATCCAGTGAGACAGCCGTGCGAACTCCACCGGGGGGCGGAGTTCTGGCTGCTGGTGCGGGGGGCAACTGCACCGGCTGGGCGGGTCGGGACCCTCGGGGGAGGAGTTCCCGACCGCCCGATCTCACGAGGGGGGATGAGGCCGCCGATCTGGGGAACGGCGGCCTCCCATCCTCCGCCACACGTACGACCGGAGAGCGCAGAGCTGCGCGTCGCGCGCAGTTCTCGATGCCCTCAGACGATCAGCCGGGCTCCCGTCCAGACGCGTGCGACGCGCAGGTCCGCATCCAGCAGCACCGCATCGCCGAGCAGTCCTTCCTGGAGTCGGCCGAGAACGGCGTCGCGCCCGATCGCCCGCGCCGGCGTCTCCGTGAGCGCCTGCACCGCCGCGGGGAGCGTCGCTCCCGCCTGCACGGCCCGTCGCAGCGCCACATCCTGGGTGAGGGTCGAGCCGGCGATCGATCCGGTGTCGTCCGCCCGTGCCACGCCGTCCTCGACCGTGACGCTCACGGCGCCGAGGTCGTAGTGGCCGTCGGCGCTTCCCGCGGCTGCCATCGCATCCGTGATCAGAGCCACACGCCCGGGGGCGGAGTCGAAGACGAGCTTGATGACGTGCGGGTCGAGGTGCACGTTGTCGGCGATCGCTTCCAGGACGACCCGATGGTCCGCGGCGGCAGCGAGCACAGGGCCGGGCGCCCGGTGATGGATCCCCGGCATCGCATTGAAGGCATGCGTGAGGATCGATGCCCCCGCCTCGAAGGCGGCCACGGCCATCGCGGCGTCCGCGTCGGTGTGTCCGACCGCCGCGGCGGTGCCGGCCGCCACGATCTGCCGGATCGCGTCGAGGCCCCCCGGCAGCTCGGGAGCGATCGTGATCTGCCGGATCGTGCCGCGGCCTGCCGCCAGCAGCCGCGCGACGTCATCCGCCGTCGGATGCCGCAGCAGCGAGGGCTCGTGCGCACCGTGATGACCGGGGTCGAGGAAGGGGCCCTCGAGGTGGGAGCCCAGGACGTCGGCATCCGTCTCGGTCAGATCGGCGATGGCCGCGACGCTCTCGGCGAGCGCGTCGACGGACGCGGTCACGAGCGAGATCACGGCGCGTGTGGTGCCGTGTTCGCGGTGCAGAGCGCGTCCGGCGCGGATCGCCTCCACGCCGTCGTCGAACGCCGCCCCGGCACCGCCGTGGCCGTGGATGTCGACGAACCCGGGCGTGAGCAGCGCCCCGGCTCCGGCGACTGCGGTGGCATCGACCACCTCATCCGCCGCCGTCCACTCCGATCCCGTCCCGCGCGCGACGATGAAGCCGTCCTCGATGCGGAGCCAGCCGTCCTCGACGATCTCGCCGCGATCCACGATGCGGGCGGAGTGGATGACCAGCGAACCGGTCGCGGAGGAGTGGGTGCTCAACGTGTGCTCCAGGGGATCTCGTCTGCGGGGTGGAAATCGACCCCCTCAGCCTTCCACAGCGGCGCCAGCGACCCGAGACGAACCCGGAACGACTCCCATCCGCGCTCCGGCGACTCCCGCGGAGACCAGGCGACCTCGGCCTGAGCTGCGACACGGGGGAACACCAGCTGCTCGACCTCGTCGAGCGTGCGCGTCGTCTCCGACCACAGGGGCGCCTCGACCCCGAGGATCGCGGACTCGGGCACGTCGAGGACAGCGGTGGGCTCCCACTCGTACGCCGTCCGGACGTCGATGATGCCCGCCCAGGTCAGCCCGAGCGGGAAGTCGTCGGAGTACTTCATGTCGAGGTACGTCGCGTTCGCCGCCGACATGATGAGGGCGCCGCCGCGCTCGACGAAGTGCGCCGCTTCTGCCGCGTGCGTGCCCTCCGGCGTCGTCTTGCCCCAGTACTGCCCGATCGTCCCCTCCGCGATGGCGGCGGCCGAGCCCATCTCGTGCCAGGCCACGGGGACCTTGCCCGCCTCGACGACGATCGCCGTCGCGCGCTCGGCGAAGAGGTCGAAGTCGGCCTGCGGGGTGCCGAGCGACTCGTCGCCGCCGATGTGGATGTACGGTCCCGGGGTCATCTCGGCGAGCTCGCGGACGACGTCGCGCACGAACTCGTACGTGCGCTCCGAGTGGATGCGGACGCTGGAGTGCCCGACGCCCCAGCCGAGGTACGGCTCGCCGGCGACCGGAAGGGGCTGACCCAGGCGCTTCGAGTCGGCGATCAGGGCGTCGTTCATGACCGGCGCCTCGACGAGCTCGGGATAGGCCACGCCGATCGCGTGCGTGTGGCCGGGCAGATCGATCTCCGGGATCACGATCATGTGACGTGCGGCGGCGTAGGCGACGATCTCCCGGTAGTCGTCCTTGGTGTAGAAGCCGCCCGGCGCGCCGTCGGCGGCGCTCGCCGCGGCCCGCTCGGTCAGCAGCGGCCAGGAGTCGATCTGCACGCGCCAGCCCTGGTCGTCGCTCAGGTGCAGGTGCAGGTGGTTCAGTTTCAGGGCGCTCGTGCTGTCGATGAACGTCTTGACGTCGTCGACGCCGAAGAAGTGCCTGGTCACGTCGAGCATCACGCCGCGACGGGGGAACCGAGGGGAGTCGGCGATGTCGGCACGGAGCAGCCCCCAGCCGGCGTCGTCCTCCCGGAGCAGCTGCAGCAGCGTCTGGACGCCGTAGAAGAGCCCGGCTTCGTCGGCGCCGATGATGATCGCGCGATCGCCGATCTCCAGCGTGTAGCCCTCCGCCGCGGAGGAGTCCGGATCGATGAGCAGCTCGATCTCCGCTGGTCCGTCGACGGTGCTGTCGAGGCGGATCCCGGTGCGGCGCTCCATCGCGTCGATCAGCTGGGCGGCGGCGGGGGAGGAGCCGAGCACGCGCGTCGTCGCGGTGACCGGCATCCGTCCCTCTCGTGCGAGGGCGGACACCGGCGCGGGCACGAGCGGAAGAGAATGAGGAAGGACCATGAACAAAACCTACCCGGCGCGACGCTCCGGCGGAATGGGAGAGGTCGAATCGATTCTGCGATCACCCGGCCCCGCGATCCGATCCGCCGCCGTGCAGGCGTCGGCGATCCGCTATGCTCGTAACCGTCGCGACTGGCGTCTGGGTGGACTACCACCGGGGAGCGACTGACCACGGAATTCGACCGCGCGCCTGGGCCGATAGGAACACCCCTTTCGAATCCGTCGTCAAAAGGAGCACGTCATGACCGACCGTTACTTCAACGCCCCGCTCTCCGAGGTCGATCCCGAGATCGCCCAGGTGCTCGACCGCGAGCTGAAGCGTCAGCAGACCTTCCTCGAGATGATCGCGTCGGAGAACTTCGTCCCCGTCTCGGTGCTGCAGTCGCAGGGCTCCGTGCTCACCAACAAGTACGCCGAGGGCTACCCCGGACGCCGTTACTACGGCGGCTGCGAAGAGGTCGACGTGGCGGAGGAGCTCGCGATCGAGCGGGCGAAGAGCCTGTTCGGGGCGGAGTTCGCGAACGTCCAGCCGCACTCCGGCGCCTCGGCCAACGCGGCCGTCCTGCACGCGATCGCCCGCCCCGGTGACACCCTGCTCGGCCTCTCGCTCGACCAGGGCGGCCACCTGACGCACGGCATGAAGATCAACTTCTCCGGCCGGCTCTACGACATCGTCGCCTACGGGGTCGACCCCGAGACCTCGACGATCGACATGGACGAGGTGCGTCGTCTCGCGATCGAGCACAAGCCCAAGGTGATCATCGCCGGCTGGTCCGCCTACCCCCGCACGATGGACTTCGCGGCGTTCCGTGCGATCGCCGACGAGGTGGGCGCGCTGCTCTGGGTCGACATGGCGCACTTCGCCGGTCTGGTCGCCGCGGGGCTGCACCCGAACCCGGTGCCGCACGCCCACGTCGTCTCCTCGACGGTGCACAAGACCATCGGCGGCCCGCGCTCCGGCTTCATCCTCACCAACGACGCCGAGCTCGCCAAGAAGATCAACACCGCGGTGTTCCCCGGCCAGCAGGGCGGCCCGCTCATGCACGTGATCGCCGCGAAGGCGACCGCGTTCAAGCTCGCAGGCACGCCGGAGTTCAAGGAGCGTCAGGAGCGCGTGCTCCGCGGTGCGAAGCTCATCGCCGAGCGCCTGGCGCAGCAGGACGTGAAGGACGCCGGCATCGCCGTGCGCTCCGGCGGCACCGACGTGCACCTCGTGCTGGTCGACCTCCGCGACGCCGAGATCGACGGCAAGCAGGCGGAAGACCTCCTGCACGACATCCACATCACTGTGAACCGCAACGCCGTCCCGAACGACCCGCGTCCGCCGATGGTGACCTCGGGTCTGCGCATCGGCACCCCGGCGCTCGCGACCCGCGGCTTCGGCGACGCCGAGTTCACCGAGGTCGCCGACATCATCGCCCTCGCGCTGCTCCCCGGCGCCGACGTGGAGTCCCTCCGCGCCCGCGTCGACGCCCTCGCCGCCGCGTTCCCGCTCTACCCCGATCTGCAGCAGTAATCCTCGCGAGTGCACGACAACCCGCCGAGTGCACGGCTTCGCCACGCGATGAAGCCGTGCACTCGCCGACAGGCCGTGCACTCGGCGGCGACAACGTAAGGAAGAAGGGACGAAGACATGACCGCGAAGATCCTGGATGGGAAGGCGGCGTCCGCCGCGATCCGGGCGGAGCTCACCGAGCGCGTCGCCGCGCTCACGGCGAAGGGCATCACGCCGGGCATCGCGACGGTGCTCGTTGGTGCGGACCCGGCATCGCAGCTGTACGTCGGCATGAAGCACCGGCAGTCCGAGGCGATCGGGATGAACTCGATCCAGCGCGAGCTCCCCGCGGACGCCACGCAGGAAGACGTCGAAGCCCTGATCGACGAGCTCAACGCCGACCCCGCCTGCCACGGCTACATCGTGCAGCTGCCGCTGCCGAAGCACCTCGACACGGACGCGATCCTCGAGCGGATCGACCCGGCGAAGGACGCGGACGGGCTGCACCCGACCAACCTCGGCCGGCTCGTGCTCAACGTCAACGGCCCGATCCACACCCCGCTGCCGTGCACGCCGCGCGGTGTGATCGAGCTGCTGCTGCGCAACGACTACGACCTCCAGGGCAAGCACGTGGTCGTGGTCGGCCGCGGAGTGACGATCGGCCGCTCGATCGGGCTGCTGCTGACCCGCCGCGACCTCAACGCCACGGTCACCCTGACCCACACGGGAACGGTGGACATGCCGCGCTATCTGCGGGAGGCCGACGTGATCGTGGCTGCCGCGGGCGTCAAGCACCTCATCCGTGCGGAGGACGTCAAGCCAGGGGCCGCCGTGCTCGACGTGGGCGTGACGAGGGAGACCGACCCCGAGACGGGCAAGAGCCTGGTGTTCGGGGACGTCGCCCCCGAGGTCGCCGAGGTCGCCGGATACCTCTCGCCGAACCCGGGCGGCGTGGGCCCGATGACGGTCGCGCTGCTCATGACCAACGTGGTTGAGGCCGCCGAGCGTCTCGCCTGACCCGCTCCAGTCGCGAAAAAGCACCCATCCAGGCCTCGGATGGGTGCTTTTTCGCGACCGGAACGCGGGTCAGCGGAGGGAGGACTCGATGCCGGCGATGCGCGCCTGCTCGTCGAAGCGGAAGGTCGCGGTGCCGGTGGCATCGGCCACCTCGGCGCCGGAGAAGGACTCGTCCGTCCAGGTGAGGGTCCAGCCGGCGAGCCGAGCGAGGTCCCACACCGAGGTGCGCGCATCGGAGAGCGCCGTGCCGGACAGGATCCGAGGCAGGGCCACCACCGCCTCCGCGACCGTCAGCGGGGGCAGCGGCGCGTCGAGCAGGAACACCGCACGCGTGCCGTTGCCCACCGGCGCGGAATAGTACGGGGCGCGGCCGGTGAGCTCGACCGCGACCCCTCCGATGGTGTGCGCCGCCTGCGCGATCCAGTCCTCGTCGCCCGAGGCATCGGCGGGGAACGGGACCTCGGCCGCGGTCAGCTCTGCGATACGGTGCTGCTCGCCGTACGCACGCAGCTGAGCGGCGATGCCCTGCGGGTCGCCGCTCGGGTGTGCCCAGGCCCACAGCAGCGAACGGGGTCCGGGGGCGATCGTCGCCACGAGGTGCGACCGGGTGGCGAGCTGGCGGGACGGGTCGTCGTTCGCCGTGAAGGTCAGGGTGCCGGCGGCCATGTCCGCATCCCAGCGATGGTCGCCGAGGGCATCGGCAGCGGCGGAGAGGGCATCCTGACGAAGCGCGACGAAGAGCGCGGCACGGTCGGCGAGGGGCTGGAGCGCGGCGAAGGTCATGCCGACAGTCTCGCCGGAGATGCTATGAATCCGCCAGTGCGGGCGACGCGGCGACGCCGTCCGGGCGCCCCATCCGCCACACGCTCGGCACGGCCAGGGTCGCCAGGGCGATCACCGCATAGACCGCGCCGGAGGTGACCAGCACGGTCGCGGGATCGGCGTGCGTGATGAGCCAGCCGTACACGAGCGTGCCGATCGGCATCACCACGAAGCTGCCGAGCATGTCGTAGCTGGCGACGCGGGACAGCTTCTCGCCGGGGATGTTCTCCATCATCGCGAGGTTCCAGCCGGTCGAGAACACCTCGGCGCCTGCCCCCGCGATGAACGCGGCCATCGCGAGGAGCACGACGGCGGGGTGCACGCCGAGCACGGTCAGCGGGATCGCGAAGGCGGCCATGCCGATCATCCCGTAGCGCAGCGGCCGCCGCAGCGGGAACCACATCAGCAGCAGGGTCATCAGCAGGACGCCGGCG
Source organism: Microbacterium algeriense (assembly GCF_008868005.1). GTDB lineage: Bacteria > Actinomycetota > Actinomycetes > Actinomycetales > Microbacteriaceae > Microbacterium > Microbacterium algeriense. The sequence continues at coordinate 16,547 of NZ_WAAO01000003.1, read as the reverse complement.
CCCTCCGCGCTGACGACCCATCCCCAGCCGCTGATGCCGAGCCGGTCGTCGTTCTTCGCGATGTAGGGCCCGACGACACCCCAAGCACCGACATGGATGGCGTTCATCACCATGAAGGCGAGCACGATCGCCCACAGCCAGGAGCGGCTCCAGAACTCCTGCCAGCCGACGCGCAGATCGTGGAACATCGTGGTGCCGCCGCCGTGCGCGGGTGGGGGGAGCTTCACGAGGGCGAGCACCGGGATCGCGATCACCCACCCGGCGGCCTGGACCACCATCGCCCATGCGGGCCCTGCCGTCGCGACGAGGATGCCCGCGATGATCGGGCCGCCGATCGTGACCGCCGACCGCACGAAGGAGAGCATCGCATTCGCCTGCTGCAGGTGCTCAGGCGTCGTCAGCTGCGGGATGATGCCCTGCATCGCCGGCAGCACGAACGCCGTCGACGCGCCGTTCACGACCGAGAGCACCGCGATGAGGGGGACGGTGGCGGTGCCGGTGAACAGGAGGGCCGCGATCGTGCCGATGGACAGGATGTCGACGACGTAGCAGGCCTGGATGATGAGGGCGCGCGGCAGGCGGTCGGCGATCACACCACCGAACAGCACGAAGACGATGTTGCTGACCGTGAACGCGGCGAGGACCAGCGAGAGGGATCGCGCGTCGTTGTCGATCTCGAGCACCGCGAACGCCAGGGCGATCGACGACATCGAGCCCGTGACCATGGTGATCGCGCGCGCGAGGAAGAACCAGCGGAAGTTGCGGTCCTGCATCGCGGCGAGTCCGCGGATCATGTCCCGGCCTCGCTCCTGCGCATCCGTCCATCCTGCCACGGCCGACGGGCGCGGGACTCGGCGCCGTCAGGCCGCTGTTCCGCGACGCGCGTCAGTAGCTCGACCGACGGGCGTCGTCGGTTCCGCGGAAGCGCGCGGCGAGGGACTCGGAGGCGCGGGCGAGGAGAGCCACGTCGGCACCGACGGCCACGAAGTCCGCGCCCGCCGCGAGGTACGCGTCGGCGGCGGAGGGGTCGAAGGCGTTCACGCCCACCGGCTTCCCTGCGCCCTTGACCGCGGCGAACACCGACTCGACGGCGGCGACCACGTCCGGATGCGTCTGCTGTCCGAGCAGGCCCATCGACGCGGACAGGTCGGAGGGGCCGACGAACACGGCGTCCACCCCGTCGACCGCGGCGATGTCGGCGGCGGCCTCGACCCCGGCGGCCGTCTCGATCTGCACGGTGAGCGACACGTGCTGCGCGGACTCCTGCAGGTAGCGGTCGACGCGGTTCCAGCGGGCGCTGCGGGCCAGGGCGCTGCCGACCCCGCGGACGCCCTCGGGGGGATAGCGGGTCGCGGCCACGGCGGCCCCGGCCTCGTCGGCGGACGACACCATGGGGACGATGAGGTTCTGCGCGCCGAGGTCGAGCACCTGCTTGATCGCGACCGCGTCGTTGAACGGCACCCGGACCAGCGGGGTGACCGGGTAGGCCGCGACCGCCTGCAGCTGCAGCAGCACGGACTCGAGCGTGTTGGCCGAGTGCTCCATGTCGATGAGCAGCCAGTCCAGTCCGGAGCCCGCGGCGACCTCGGCGAGCAGCGGGCTGCCGGAGCACACCCACATCCCCACGAAGGGGTGGTCGGACGCGGCGAGCTGCTCGCGGAAGGACGGATCTAGACGAAGCGGCATGTGATGGTCCCCATCGGTCCGTAGTCGCACAGCACCTCGTCGCCGCGCGACACCCACATCGGGCGTGTGAACGATCCTGCCAGGATGATCTCGCCCGCCTCCAGACGCGCGCCGTGCTGGTGGAACTTGTTCGCCAGCCACGCGACTCCCGTGGCGGGGTGACCGAGCACGCCGGCGGCGACGCCGGTCTCCTCGATCTCCCCGTTGCGGGAGAGGACGCCGGGAACCCACCGCAGGTCGATCTCGTCCGGGCGCTTGCGCACCGTCCCCAGCACCATCGCCCCGTAGGCGGCGTTGTCGCTGATGGTGTCGACGATCGTGCGGCCCTCGAGCTCGATGTGCGAGTTGAGCACCTCGAGGGCCGGCACGGCGTAGTCGATCGCGGCGAGGGCGTCCTCCAGCGTGCAGTCGGGGCCCTCCAGCGGTTCCTTGAGCACGAACGCGAGCTCGACCTCGATGCGGACGTTGGAGAAGTGATCCGTGGGGATCTCCGCGCCCGACTCGTACACGGTGTCGTCGAACATGACGCCGTAGTCGGGCTCGGTGATCCCCGTCGCCTGCTGCATGGCCTTCGAGGTCAGGCCGATCTTGCGCCCCACGAGCCGGCGGCCGGCCGCGACCTGCGAGTCCCGCCACACGCCCTGGATGGCGTAGGAGTCCTCCACGGTCGCCTCGGGGTACCGCGCCGTGATGCGTGGGATCACCCCGTGGGTGCGGTCGGCCTCGGCGAGCTCCGCCGCGATCTGCGCGATCGTCTCCTCAGACAGCATCCGTGACTCCTAGAGCTGGTGGCCGAGCTTGTACTCGCCCTGCTTGTACTCGGGCATCGACTTCTCGCCCTCGTCCGCGCGGGTGTAGGAGAAGCCGTCGGCGCCGATCGTCACGGCCATCTCGCTGGAGTCCGTGCGGGCGATCACCGGCTGCGGGTTGCCGTCGAGGTCGAGCACGAGCGAGGCGTCGGTGTACCAGGAGGGGACCACCGGGGTGCCCCACCAGTCACGGCGCTGGTTGTCGTGCACGTCCCAGGTGACGACCGGGTTGTCCGGGTCGCCGGTGTAGTAGTCCTGCGTGTAGATCTCGACGCGGTGCCCGTCGGGGTCGCGCAGGTAGAGGTAGAACGCGTTGGAGACGCCGTGCCGGCCGGGGCCGCGCTCGATGGCGTCGGAGCGGCGCAGCGCCCCGAGCTTGTCGCAGATCGCGAGGATGTTGTGCTTCTCGTGCGTCGCGAAGGCGACGTGGTGCATGCGCGGACCGTCGCCGCCGGTCGCTGCGGTGTCGTGCACGGTGGGCTTGCGACGCATCCAGGCGGCGTACACGGTGCCCTCGTCGTCCTGGATGTCCTCAGTCACGCGGAAGCCGAGGTCCTGGTAGTGGCGCACCGCGCGCGGCACGTCGGGGGTGACCTGGTTGAAGTGGTCGAGGCGCACGAGCTCACCCGGGGTGTGCAGGTCGTACCGCCAGGACAGGCGCTCGACGTGGTCGGTGGCGTAGAAGAACTCGTACGGGAAGCCGAGCGGGTCGACGACGCGCACGGAGTCGCCGATGCCCTTCACGAAGCCGTTCTCCTGACGCCGGACGTCGCAGCCGAGTTCGGTGTAGAACTCCACGGCGCGGTCGAGGTCCTCCGCCGAGCGCACCCGGTACGAGAACGCGGCGACCGCGGCGATCGGTCCCTTGCGCAGCACGAGGTTGTGGTGGATGAACTCCTCCGTGGAGCGCAGGTAGATCGCCTCGTCGTCCTCTTCCGTCACGTACAGGCCGAGGATGTCGACGTAGAACTGGCGGGAGGCGGCCAGATCCGTCACGACGATCTCCATGTAGGCGCAGCGCAGGATGTCCGGCGGGGTGCTCTTCGGCGTCGCGACGGGGTTGTCGGAGTGGATCGGAGCCTCCTGGCTCACGTAGTACCCCGAGGAGGTCAGGGTCATGTCTTCGCGGTGTGTCATGTCAGCGTCCTTGCTTGAGTTCCCGTCGCGATATGTCAGCCATTTCGGGCCGAAACAGCTGACATATCGCGACCGGAGCGGGTGGGTCAGGCCTTGCCGAAGGTCGGGTTGTGCGGGGTCGAGGCGAGCGTGATGTGCACGCTCTGCTGGTCGGTGTAGAAGTCGATGGAGCGGTAGCCGCCCTCGTGGCCGAGACCGGACGCCTTCACACCGCCGAACGGCGTGCGCAGGTCGCGGACGTTGTTGCTGTTCAGCCACACCATGCCGGCCTCGACGGACTGCGCGAAGTTGTGCGCGCGCTTGAGGTCGTTCGTCCAGATGTAGGCCGCGAGTCCGTACTTGGTGTTGTTCGCCAGGGCCAGTGCCTCGTCGTCGGAGTCGAACGGCGTGATCGCGACGACCGGGCCGAAGATCTCCTCCTGGAAGATCCGGGCGTCGGGGGAGACGTCGGCGAACACGGTCGGGGCGACGAAGTTCCCCTCCTCGAAGCCCTCGGGCCGACCGCCGCCGGCGACGAGGCGACCCTCGGTCTTGCCGATCTCGACGTAGCTCATGACCTTGTCGTAGTGCTCCGGGTGGACCAGGGCGCCGACCTCGGTCTCCGGGTCGTGCGGGTAGCCGACCTTGACGCGCTCGGCCTGCGCGGCGTACCGCTCCACGAACTCCTCGTAGATCGACCGCTCGACGAGGATGCGGGAGCCGGCGGTGCAGCGCTCGCCGTTGAGCGAGAAGACGCCGAAGATGGTGGCGTCGACGGCGGCTTCCAGGTCGGCATCGGCGAAGACGACGGCAGGGGACTTGCCGCCGAGCTCCATGGACAGGCCCTTGAGGAACGGAGCGGCGTTGCCGAAGATGATCTGGCCCGTGCGGCTCTCACCGGTGAACGAGATCAGCGGCACGTCGGGGTGCTTCACGAGCGCATCGCCGGCGTCTTCACCGAGGCCGTTGACGAGGTTGAAGACGCCCTTCGGGAGTCCAGCCTCCTCGAAGATGCCCGCCCACAGCGAGGCGGAGAGCGGTGTGAACTCGGCGGGCTTCAGCACGACCGTGTTGCCGGTCGCGAGCGCGGGGCCGAGCTTCCACGACTCCAGCATGAACGGCGTGTTCCACGGCGTGATGAGTCCCGCGACGCCGATCGGCTTGCGGTTGACGTAGTTCATCTGCTTGCCGGGCACCTTGAACGCGTCATCGGCCTGCGCGACGATCAGGTCGGCGAAGAAGCGGAAGTTCTCGGCGGCGCGACGGGCCTGACCGAGCGCCTGCGTGATGGGCAGACCGGAGTCGTAGGACTCGAGCTCCGCCAGACGCGCGTCACGGGATTCCACGATGTCGGCGATCCTGTGCAGCACCCGCGAGCGCTCGCGGGGGAGCATGCGCGGCCACGGGCCTTCGTCGAACGCGCGCTTCGCGGCGGCGACGGCCAGCTCGATGTCGGCCTTCTTGCCCGCGGATGCGGTGGTGTAGGTCTGGTTCGTCACGGGGTCGAACACGTCGAACGTGTCGCCGTCGATCGAGTCGACGAACGCGCCGTCGATGTAGTGCTGGATGTGGTCCGGCAGGTCGGCTGGGATGCGGGAGTCGGTCATGATGCTTCTCCTTCGGCGGGAACGGAACGGGTGTGCAGGGCGTCGAGGAACGCGTCCCTCGTGCGCCACCGGTGGTTGCGGGCGGCGAGCTCGATCTCCAGCGGCTCGGCGCCGTCGCGGATCAGCTCGAGGATCTGGGTGTGCTCGTCGACCGAGTGGTGAGCTCGTCCGGGCACGTAGGCGAACGTGGTGTCGCGGATGCCGGACAGTCGGGCCCAGCCGCGGTGCACGAGGTCGAGCAGGTGCGGGTTGGGGCACGGCTCGAACAGCACGGAGTGGAACTGGCGGTTCAGCTCGGTGAAGGTATGCGGGTCGAAGTGATCGAGGAGGCGGCTCATCCGGTCGTTGACCTCGGCGGCCTGTGCGAGCGCATCCGCATCGAGCAGCGGAGCGGACAGCGCGGTCGCCGCCCCCTCGACCAGCCCGAGCGTCTGCATCGTGTGCGCGTACTCTCCCTCATCGACGAGGGTCACGCGGGCGCCGACGTTGCGCTCGAAGGTCACGAGTCCCTCGGCCTCCAGTCGGCGGATGGCCTCGCGCACCGGGACGACGCTCATCCCGAGCTCCTCCGCGATCGGGCCGAGCACCAGGCGGTAGCCCGGGCCGTAGGCGTGCGCGGAGATGCGCGAGCGGATCCACGTGTACGCCTGCTCCGACTTGCTGGCGCTTTCGACCGTGCTCACTTCGTGTCCGTTCCGGTGCCCGTGGCCTGCTCGTAGCGGGCGCGCCACTCGGCATTCATGGGGAACAGGCCGTCGACGGGGTGCCCTGCGGCGACCTGCTCCGCGATCCAGGCGTCCTCGATCTCCTGGGCGACGGCGGCGGCGGCCACCTCCGCAGCGAGGGCTGGTGGGATCACGATGACGCCGTCGCTGTCGCCGACGATGATGTCTCCGGGCTGCACGGTGGCGCCGCCGCACGAGATCGTGACGTCGACGTCCCACGGCACGTGCTTGCGGCCGAGCACCGAGGGGTGCGCCCCCTGCGAGAAGACGGGCAGTCCGATCTCGGCGACCGCCTCGAAGTCGCGCACGCCGCCGTCGGTCACCACGCCGGCCGCGCCGCGGGTCTTCGCGCGCAGGGCGAGGATGTCGCCGAGCGTGCCGGTCGTGGCATCGCCGCGGGCCTCGATCACGATGACCTCGCCGTCGGCGACCGCGTCGAAGGCGCGCTTCTGGGCGTTGTAGCCGCCCCCGTGGCTGGCGAAGAGGTCCTCGCGGAAGGGGACGAAGCGCAGGGTCTTCGCGACGCCGACGATCTTCACGCCCGGCAGGTTCGCGGAGACGCCGTCGATGAAGCAGGAGTGGTGGCCGCGCTTGCGAAGCTGTGCGGAGAGCCCGGCCGTCGGCGCCTCGAGGAGCTGGGCACGCAGCTCGGGATCGATCGCGGGCACCGGCTCCTCGGCGGGAAGGCCCGTCTCCTCGCGGGAGCCCCAGGCCTCCGTGCGCTGCAGGTCGTCCACGGCGGGGAGAGACCCGATGGTGCCGTCGAAGGGCGTGTCGCCCTGGACGACGGTCGTGACCAGCCGTCCCGAGCTCGGCGCACCGGGGGCATCAGGCGCGTCCACCTCGACCTCGACCACGTCGCCGGGCACGATCACGGAGGAGCCGGCCGGGGTGCCGGTGAGGATGACGTCGCCGGGCTCGAGCGTGAAGTGCTGGGAGAGATCGGCCACGAGCTGTGCGAGCGGGAAGATGAGTCCCGCGGTCGTGTCGTCCTGGCGGAGGTCTCCGTTCACCCACGCGCGCACCCGGAGGGCGGCCGGATCGACCGAGCGGGCGTCGATGAGCTCAGGGCCGAGCGGGGTGTAGCCGTCGCCGCCCTTGGATCGGACGTTCGAGCCCTTGTCGTTCGCGCGCAGGTCGTACAGCCCCAGGTCGTTCGAGGCGGTGACCCAGCCCACGTGGGACCAGGCCTCCTCGAGCGGGACGCGACGAGCCGCGGTGCCGATGATGAGCGCGATCTCGCCCTCGAACGCGAGCAGCTCCGTGCCGGCCGGGCGCTCGACCGTGCCGCCGGAGACGCCGACGGAGCTCGCCGGCTTGAAGAAGTAGGAGGGGGCGGCGGGTCGCCTGCCGCGCTGATCCGCACGAGAGGCGTAGCTCAGGTGGATCGCGATGATCTTTCCGGGGCGGCTGATGGTGTCCGTCACGGGGCGCCTCCTCGCGCTCGACTGCGTTGTGCTTCGGACGCTTGTGCGTCGTATCCGAAATCATATATTATCGGGTCACCCCTCGGCAAGCACTTCGGATTCACGTCCGCGCACGCCGTGACAATGCGGTCACAACAAAAGGAGACACCCCATGAGCGGGCAGTCACAGGCTGGGTTCACGCCCACCGGAACCATCGCGACAGCGGCCGATCGGCGCCGCGTCGTCTTCGCCACGGTCGTCGGCACCACGGTCGAGTGGTACGACTTCTTCATCTACGCGACAGCGGTCGGACTCGTGTTCGGTCAGCTGTTCTTCGCGCCGCTCGGTGCCGACAGCGCGCTGATCGCCTTCGCGACGGTCGGCGTCAGCTTCCTGTTCCGTCCGCTCGGTGCGTTCCTGGCCGGTCACTTCGGAGACAAGCTCGGACGCAAGGCCGTGCTCATGTGGACGCTGATCCTGATGGGTGCGGCCACCGCACTGATCGGTCTGCTGCCCACCTACGAGACCATCGGCCTCACGGCCCCGATCCTGCTGGTGCTGCTCCGCATCATCCAGGGCATCTCGGCGGGCGGTGAGTGGGGCGGTGCGGTGCTGATGGCCGTCGAGCACGCCCCGCGCACGAAGCGCGGCATCTTCGGAGCGTCCCCCCAGATCGGCGTGCCGCTCGGACTCCTCCTGGCGTCCGGAGTCATGGCCGTCATGACCGCGATCGCCCCCGGCGACCAGTTCCTCACGTGGGGCTGGCGCGTGCCGTTCCTGCTGAGCGTCGTGCTGATCCTCGTCGGCTACTACGTCCGCCGCCGCGTCGAGGAGAGCCCGGTCTTCACCGAGCTCGCCGAGCGCAAGGAGAAGGCGAAGATGCCGATCGTGCAGCTGTTCCGCAAGCACCTGCTGCTCGTCATCATCGCGGCCCTCGTGTTCGCGGGCAACAACGCCGTGGGCTACATGACCACGGGCGGATACATCCAGGGCTACGCCACCGACCCGGAGGGGCCGATCGGGCTCGAGCGCGGTCCGGTGCTCTGGGCGGTCGCCGGCTCGGCCGTCACCTGGCTGCTCACGACACTGCTCGCCGGCTGGGTGTCCGACCGGATCGGCCGCCGCTCGACGTACATCATCGGCTGGGCGCTGCAGCTCATCGGCGTGTTCACGCTGTTCCCGCTCGTGAACACCGGTTCGATCGGCCTGCTGTTCGCCGGGCTCGCGATCCTCACGGTCGGACTGGGCTTCACCTACGGCCCGCAGGCGGCGCTGTACACGGAGCTGTTCCCGGCGAGCATCCGCTTCTCGGGTGTCTCGATCTCCTACGCGATCGGCGCCATCGCCGGCGGTGCCTTCGCGCCGACCATCGCCACGGCCATCGTGCGCGCGACCGGGTCGACGCAGGCCGTCACCTGGTACCTCGCAGGTATGACCGTGCTGGGCCTGATCGCGACGCTGCTGCTGCGCGACCGCTCGGGCATCCCGCTCGGTCCGGATCACGAGGAGGAGCAGTCCGTCAGCCCGATCCGCGGACTCGCGAAGGCCTGACGCACGCATCCTCCCCACGCTCCCGTCGCACTTCCTGTCGCCTGCGCCCGATCTTTTCCGACAGAGAGTGCGACGGGAGCGTGCTCTGTGCGGGAGCGGGTGCAAGGGGCGTGGAGGTGGTCAGCCGTCCAGGGCCTCGCGGATGACGGCGGCGGACTGCTGGAGCCGCGCGGCGATCGCGGCGTCATCCAGGTCTGTCGCGACGTGCACGACCGCGATCGCCGCGGGGCGCTGACCGCGCAGGACCAGGGGCACCGCGACCGACTGCACCGTCGGGATGACCTCGTCGTGGCTGGTGGCGAAGCCGCGGGCTCCGGTCGTGTCCACCTCGGCCGCGAGCGTGGCCGAGACCCCGGAGGGCCAATCCGCGGTCGGCACCTGCGCCAGGATCGCCTTGCCCGGCGCCCCCACGGTCACCGGATGCCGCGCCCCGGGGCGCTGGGCCACGCTGGCCACCGCGTGGCGGGGTTCGACGCTGGCCAGAGTGATGCACTCGGCGCCGTCGAGCACCGCGAGGAAGCACGTCATGCCGAGCTCGTTCGCGATCGCCGTGAGCTCGGGGAGGGCCTCGGCCTGCAGGTCGTGGGCCACCCCGGCGGCCAGCGCGGCCATGCGCGCGCCCAGGCTCACGGCTCCGGCGGCGTCGCGCGAGACGAGACCGTGGTCCTCCAGCGTCCGCAGCAGGCGATAGGCGATCGAGCGGTGCACGCCGAGGTGCGTCGCGAGTTCGTCGATCGACAGGGCTCCGTGCGCATCGGCGAGCACCTCGAGTATCCGGATGCCGCGGCTGAGCGTCTGCGAGGCGGGGGAGCTCGTCGCGCTGGTGTCGGGCATGGTCGTGCTCCTTGCGGTCGCGGACAGGGCGCATTAGTCTGTGTTCAATAGTAGAACAGTGTGTTCGAATATAGAACACGCGGTTTCAGGACGCAACACCCGACGAAGACGTCCGGAAGGAATCGACGACGATGCAGTTCCACCACCACGGCTATGTCTCCGCAGACCCCCGCGTGCAGGATGCGGCCGGTGTCGGCGTCGACCGGCCGACCGACCTCCCCGATGAGATCGACGTCCTCATCGTCGGCTCCGGTCCCGCCGGCATGCTGCTCGCCGCGCAGATGTCGCAGTACCCCGACATCGCCACCCGCATCATCGAGAAGCGCGAGGGCCGTCTCCCGCTCGGCCAGGCCGACGGCATCCAGCCGCGCAGCGTCGAGACGTTCCAGGCCTTCGGCTTCGCGGAGCGCATCATCGCGGAGGCGTACAACATCGGGTGGATGAACTTCTGGGGCCCGAACCCCGAGAATCCGCGCGAGATCGTGCGGACCACCCGGACCGCCGACTACGCGTACGACATCTGCGAGTTCCCGCACCTGATCGTGAACCAGGCGCGCGTGCTCGACTACTTCGCCGAGGCGGCGGCGCACGGACCCGGCCGCATCGTCCCGGACTACGGGGTCGAGTTCGCCGGGCTCACCGTGCACGCCGGCGGGGAGTACCCGGTCGAGGTGCGGATCCGCTACGTCGGGGGAGAGCGTGCCGGCGAGGAACGCACGATCCGGGCGAAGTTCGTCGTCGGCAGCGACGGCGCCCGCAGCGGTGTGCGTCAGGCGATCGGCCGCACGCATGTCGGGGCCTCCGCCGCACATGCCTGGGGCGTGATGGACGTCCTCGTGAACACGGACTTCCCGGACTGGCGCACCAAGTGCGCGATCAACTCCGAGGCCGGCAACATCCTGCACATCCCCCGCGAGGGCGGCTACCTCTCGCGCATGTACATCGACCTGGGCGAGGTCGCGGAGGACGATGACCACCGCGTGCGGCAGACGCCGATCGAGGAGATCATCCGCAGGGCGAACGAGATCCTGCACCCGTACACGCTCGACGTGAAGCAGGTCGCCTGGCACAGCGTGTACGAGGTGGGCCACCGCGTCACCGACGGGTTCGACGACGTGATCGACGACTCCGGCCGCACACCGCGCGTCTTCCTCACCGGTGATGCCTGCCACACGCACAGCGCCAAGGCCGGGCAGGGGATGAACGTCTCGATGCAGGACGGCTTCAACCTCGGCTGGAAGCTCGGGTCCGTGCTCACCGGCCGTGCCCCGGAGAGCCTGCTCGCCACGTACGGTGCCGAGCGCCGCCCCGTGGCCCAGCAGCTCATCGACTTCGACCGCGAGTGGTCGAGCCTGATGGCGCGCAAGCCCGAGGAGATCTCCGACCCCAACGAGCTCGCGACGTACTACCTCGCCACAGCCGAGTTCCCCTCCGGGTTCATGACGCAGTACACCGCCTCGATGATCACCGGAACCGACGCACACCAGGGGCTCGCCGCCGGTTTCCCGCTCGGCAAGCGGTTCAAGTCCGCCGAGGTCGTGCGGGTCGGCGACGGCAACGTCGTGCACCTCGGACACCACGCCAAGGCCGACGGGCGCTGGCGCGTCTACGCGTTCGGCGACCGCACCGGGGAGGCGCTCGCCGCCTGGGCGGCAGAGGCCGAGCCGGTGTTCGCCCGGTACACCCCGGCCGACGCCGATGCGGATGCGGTCTTCGACGTGAAGGCCGTGTACCAGCAGCCGTTCGAAGAGGTCGAGGTCACCTCGACGCCGGCGCTGTTCCAGCCGAGGACGGGACCGCTCGGACTCACGGACTGGGAGAAGGTCTACGCGGCCGGGCCCAGCAAGTGGTGCGACACGGACATCTTCGACGCGCGGGAGCTCTCCCGTGACGGGGTGGTCGTCGTGGTGCGGCCCGACCAGTACGTCGCGGCCGTCTTCCCGCTCGGTGCGAGCGCCGAGCTCGACGGCTTCCTGCGGGGGGCCTTCCTCCCGGCGCGCTGAGCCCTTCGACATGACAGCTGTCATGTCGAAGAGATGACACCGCCCTCCGGCCCCGTCGTCGCTGCAGGACGAGGCTGGAGGCATGAACGACTCCTCCATGGACGGTCCGGCGACGCAGACCGTCGCGCGACCGGCGCCCGCCTCCCCGACCGCTGAACCCGTGGTGCTCGAACTGAGCGCCGTGACCCGCCACTTCGGCTCCGGCGACCGCCGCGTGCAGGCCGTCGCCGGGGTCGACCTGTCCATCCGGCGCGGGGAGGTCGTGGCGCTGCTCGGTCCGAACGGCGCCGGCAAGACGACCACGCTCGACATGCTGCTCGGACTCACCGACCCCAGCTCGGGCACCGTCCGCGTTCTCGGGGGGACGCCGCAGCGGGCCACCGCGAGCGGCGCGATCGGCGCCGTGCTGCAGACGGGGGGACTGCTCGGAGACCTGACCGTGGGCGAGACGGTCCGGCTGATCGCCTCCCTCTACGGCGCGGAGGCGCTCGGACGGGTCGACGACGTCATGGTGCGGGCCGACCTGGGACGGCTCGCCCGGCGACGGGTGTCGAAGTGCTCCGGGGGTGAGCAGCAGCGGGTGAAGTTCGCGCTCGCGATGCTCTCCGACCCGGACATCCTCGTCCTCGACGAGCCCACGGCCGGCATGGACGTCACGGCGCGGCGGCGGTTCTGGGACGTGATGCGCGCGGACGCGGACGCCGGGCGCACCATCGTCTTCGCCACCCATTACCTCGAGGAGGCCGAGCAGTTCGCTCGTCGGACGGTGGTCATGCACCGGGGAGCGCTCGTCGCGGATGCTCCGACGGCGCTGCTGCGGGCGAGCCTGGGGGAGCGGACCGTCTCGGCCACCGTGGACACGGCCCCCGCCGATCTCGCCGGCAAGCTGCGAGCGACCGAAGGGGTCACCGCGGTGCGGGTCGACGGCGATCGTCTCAGCGTCCGCGCCACCGATTCCGACGCCGCCGCCCGCCTCCTCCTCGACAGCGGCGCCCACGATCTCGAGATCGCCGCTCCCACCCTCGAAACCGCCTTCACGGCCCTCACGGAGAACTGACATGCTCGTCTCGCCCACCATGCTGCGCATCGAAGGCGTCCGCCAGCTGCGCAACCCCTACACGCTCGCGTTCACCCTGGCGATGCCGGTCGCGATGTACCTGCTGTTCGGCGCGGGGATGGGCTACGGCTCGCTCTCCGCCGGCCACGGCAACGTGTCGTTCTACGTCATGACGTCGATGGCCGCATACGGCACGGCCGTCGCGATGAGCTCGCTGACCTCCCTCGCCGCGACCGAGGCCAAGCAGGGGTGGGGGCGCCAGCTGGCGATGACTCCGCTCACCACGGCGGGGTATGCGCTGACCAAGCTGCTCACTGCCGTGTCCTTCGCCGCGCTCGCCCTGGTCGCGGTGTTCGCGGCCGGGATGATGACCGGTGCTCAGGCCGAGGACGCCTGGCGGTGGGTCGCCACGGCGGGCATCGTGCTCGGGCTGGGGCTCATGTACGGCCTGTTCGGCCTGGGGGTCGGGCTCTTCTTCAGCTCGGATTCGGCAGCGGCACTGGCATCCATCTCGATGACCTTCTTCGCGTTCTTCGGGAACGTGTTCATGCCCCTGGACGGGGTGATGCTCGACATCGCCCGGTTCACGCCGCTGTACGGCTTCGTCTCCCTGAGTCGGTGGCCGCTCACCGACGGCGTGCTCACGACAGGGCAGACGGATGAGCTGTGGATGCTGCTGCTCAACGTCGTGGTCTGGCTCGCGGTGTTCGCGGCGCTCGTGGCGATGGGCGTGAAGCGCTCGCGCGCGCGCCAGTAGGCGACGCGGTGACGGTCGGCGACGACAGTAGGTTGGACGGATGACGCAGCACGCCACCCCCGGAGGGCCGGAGTCCGCTCGGCGATCCCGCGACGCGGCCGACCTCGCGGCCCTCGGTGCTCCTCCGGCGGCCTGGTCCGCACCGGGGGCGCGGGTGGCCGACGCGGCGACCGGCAAGGACCCCTGGGCGCGGTTCGGCTGGCTGATGGCCGTGATCTGGCTGGTGTTCCTGGTCTACCCGGTCCTCGCCCTGCTGCATTCCGAGGCTTCGCTGGCGTGGATCGTCGTCGGGTGGATCGCGCTGGTCGCGTTCATCGTGCTCTACGTCACGGGCTTCATGCACGGCATGCGCGGTGGCGGAGGCCTGGGGCGGCCCCCGTCGCTGCGGCAGTGGATCACCTTCGCCGCGCTCATCGGATGCGCTCTCGTCTCCGTGCCGGCCGAAGGCGGCTCCGCGCTGAGCTTCCTGCCCTTCATCATGTCGTTCGCGTCGTACGGCCTGACCCGGGTGTGGCACTGGATCACGACGGTCGCGGCCGTCGCCGTGACCGCCCTGTGCGTGTTCCTGCTTCCCGGCGGCATCGACTACCTGTCGATCCTCGCGATCGTCGCGCTGCTCGGAGTGGTGAACACGGTCTCGACCTGGCTGATCCTCCGCTCGGCGGAGGCGGAGCGGCTCGGTCTGGAGCTGGCGACGAGCGAGGGCCGCGAAGCCGTGGCGCGCGACGTGCACGACCTCATCGGCCATTCCCTCACGGTGGTCGGACTCAAAGCACAGCTGGCGCGGCGGCTCATGGACTCCGATCCGGAGCGGGCGAAGGTCGAGCTCGCCGACATCGAGCGGCTCACCGCGGAGGCGATCGCGGGCGTGCGCTCGACGGTCGCGGGGGCGCGGGCGACGACGCTGGTCGAACAGCTCGCCTCGGCGCAGGACGCCCTCCGCGCAGCCGACATCGAGATGCAGCTCGAGGGGGATCCGCGATCGCTGTCCCCGGTGCAGGCGCTCACCGCGAGCTGGATCCTGCGCGAGGCGACGACCAACACGCTCCGTCATGCCCGCGCCCGCACCGTCCGGGTGCGGGTCGCGCCGGGGCTGCTGGTCGTGGAAGACGACGGGATCGGGGTGCAGGCCGCCGAGGGCAACGGCATCCGCAGCATGCGCGAGCGCGCGGCCGCGGCCGGCGCGGGTTTCGCTCTCGGCCGTGTCGGCGCATCCGGCACGCGCGTGGAGGTGAGCTGGTGAGCGAGGCGAACGAGGACGCGGCGATCCGTCTGGTGATCGCGGATGACCAGGCCCTGGTGCGCGGCGCCCTCGGCGCGCTCCTGGACCTCGAGGCGGACCTCACGGTGGTCGGCATGGCCTCGGACGGCGCCGAGGCCGTTCGTCGCGCGGAGGAGCTGCAGCCGGACGTGTGCCTGATGGACATCCAGATGCCGGGCACGGACGGCATCGAGGCGACCCGCCGTATCCGAGCGGCGAGCCCGGGGACGCGAGTGCTGATCGTGACGACCTTCGCGCGCCCCGGGTACCTGCGGGCGGCTCTGGATGCCGGTGCCAGCGGTTTCCTCGTGAAGGACACCCCCGCCGAACAGCTCGCCGAGGCGGTGCGCCGCGTGCACGCGGGGCTGCGGGTGCTCGATCCGGTCCTCGCCGCCGACAGCCTGTTCGACGGCGCCAACCCGCTGAGCGACCGCGAACGGCAGGTGCTGCGCCTCGCGTCCGACGGGCGTCCGGCAGCCGCCATCGCGGCGGAGGTCTTCCTGTCCGCCGGGACCGTGCGCAACCATCTGTCCTCGGCGATCGGGAAGACCGGGGCGGCCAACCGCACCCAGGCCGTGCGGATCGCCCAGGACAAGGGCTGGATCTGACGACAGCAGGCTCGCGATGCCCGTGGAGCGGTGGCGGGGTGGCGCGACGTCGGTGGCCCCGCGTACGGTGGGCGCCGACGGGCGACGACGCCCGACAGGAGGAGTGCGTGATGGATTGGAAGATCGAGCTCATCTTCGTCCCGGTCACCGATGTCGACCGGTCGAAGGAGTTCTACGAGAAGATCGGCTTCAACGCGGACTGGGACCACACGCCCACCGAGGGCCTGCGGTTCGTGCAGATGACGCCACCGGGGTCGGCCTGTTCGATCGCGTTCGGCACGGGGCTGGGCATCGACCTCGAACCGGGTAAGCAGAACACGATCCAGGTCGTCGTGCCCGACGCGGACGAGGCTCTGGCGCATCTGCGTGGTCTGGGGGTGGAAGCGCGGGGCGTTCAGGAGCTGGACTGGGGGCGGTTCGTGTCGTTCGACGATCCGGACGGCAACTCCTGGACGCTGCAGCAGCTGCCGGACTACGGCGCGTAGCGGGCTCGCCCGCGTGCGGCGGGCGAGGCCAGGGACTCACTCGGCGTCGGCGACGACCTCGATCTTGAAGCCCGACGCGTTCTCGAGCCAACCGGCGTAGTGCTGGGGCCCGCCGGCGTGCGGGTAGCGGGCCACGTAGAGCGGTCTCCAGCCGTGGGCGGATGCGTCGGCCATGAGCGCGTCCACGGCGTCGCGCGCGCCGCCGTGGAAGGCGAGGTGGTTGAGGCCGGCGCGGCGGCGGTCGTGCGCGGGGTCGGACAGGTTCGGCGACGAGGTGAGGGTGAGGTAGGCGCCGCCCGCGGCCCAGGACTCCCCACCGGTCCATTCGTCGTCGAGCGAGAAGCCCAACCGGCCGAGCACCCACCGCCATCCGGCGCGCGTCGCGTCGAGGTCGGCGATCCAGAGTTCGACGTGATGGAAGCCAGGCATGATCCGAGTCTGCCAGGAGGGCACCGTGGTGCTGGCCTCAGGCCCGGATTCTCTCGGCTCTGTGTCGGGTGGAGCGCCGGGTGCTGGAAGGGGTGGCGGGCTGTGGGGTGCGCCATTGTCGGGTGGGGTCCCACCAGGCGGGGCCGCGGATGTGGGGGGTGCCGTGGTGCATGCGGATGTCCCATCCGCTGGTGGGGAGGGTGCGGTGGTGG
>NZ_WAAO01000002.1 GCF_008868005.1 Microbacterium algeriense | reverse complement strand
GGGAAACGCCCGGTTACATTCCGAACCCGGAAGCTAAGCCTCACAGCGCCGATGGTACTGCAGGGGGGACCCTGTGGGAGAGTAGGACACCGCCGGACTCCTTTTAAACAAAATGGCCACCCATCGTTGGGTGGCCATTTTGCGTTTGAGACGAAGAGAACAGGGAGCATCATGCCGGAAGAGGAACAGCGCCGTCCGCGTCGCAACGACGACAAGGGATCGCGCGGAGAACGCCCTTCCGGAGCACGCTCCGATCGCAGCCGCGACAACGACCGCCCGCGCCGTGACGGCGCCGGCGGCTACAGCCGTGATGGTGGCGCGCCGCGTCGCGAGGGTGGTTACAGCCGTGACGGTGGCGCCCCGCGTCGCGAAGGTGGGTACAACCGCGACGGTGGTGCTCCGCGCCGCGAGGGCGGTTACAACCGCGACGGTGGCGCTCCTCGCCGTGATGGCGGCGGCCCGCGTCGCGAAGGCGGCGGGTACAACCGTGATGGTGGCGGCCCGCGTCGTGAGGGTGGGTACAACCGTGACGGTGGCGGCCCGCGTCGCGAGGGTGGGTACAACCGTGACGGTGGCGGCCCGCGTCGCGAGGGCGGGTACAGCCGTGATGGTGGTGCGCCGCGTCGCGAGGGTGGGTACAACCGTGACGGTGGCGGCCCGCGTCGTGAGGGTGGGTACAGCCGTGACGGTGGCGCTCCTCGTCGTGAGGGTGGGTTCAGCCGTGATGGTGGTGCTCCTCGCCGTGATGGCGGCGCTCCTCGCCGTGATGGTGGTGCTCCTCGCCGTGATGGTGGTGCCCCTCGCCGTGATGGTGGCGCTCCTCGTCGCGAGGGTGGGTACAGCCGTGACGGTGGTGCTCCTCGCCGTGAGGGCGGGTACAACCGCGATGGTAATGCCCCGCGTCGCGAAGCCGGCGATCGGGGCCGTTCGTTCCCGCAGCGCGGGGGAGCGGGTCGTGAGCGTCCGGCGCAGGCGGCCAACGAGCGTCCCCGGTTCGATGAGCCGCACATCCCCGATGACGTCACGGCGCGCGACCTCAACGGCGCCGCCCGCAACGAGCTCAAGACGCTGAGCAAGGAGAACGCGGAGCACGTGGCGCGTCACCTGGCCATGGCGTCGCGGCTCATCGATGAGGATCCAGCACTCGCGCACGAGCATGCGCTGGCGGCTTCTCGACGGGCCGGCCGCATCGCCATCGTCCGCGAGACTCTCGGGATCACGGCCTACGCGACGGGCGACTTCGCTCTCGCGCTCCGAGAGCTCCGCACCTACCGTCGCATCTCGGGCAAGGACGACCAGATCGCGCTGATGGTCGACAGCGAGCGCGGGATCGGTCGTCCCGATCGTGCGCTCGAGACGGGCCGTGCCGTGGATCGCTCCGCGCTCGAGACGCCGGTCCGCGTCGCCCTCGCGATCGCCATGTCCGGCGCGCGACTGGACCAGGGTGATCTCGAGCTCGCGCTCGGTGAACTCGAGATCCCGGAGCTCGATCCCGATCGCGCGTTCGAGTGGAGCCCCGCCCTGTTCGCAGCGCGTGCGGCCGTGCTCGAGGATCTCGGACGCGACGACGAGGCGGAGTTCTGGTCGCACCGTGCCGAGGTCGCGGCCCAGGCTCTGGGCGTCGATGAGGCCGGCGACGAGGAGATCTTCATCGAGGACAGCCTCATCGAGGGCGAGGACGACTTCGCGGACGGGACCGAACCCGCGGACGGGACCGAACCCGCGGACGAGTCCGCGCCCGCGGTCGAGGCTGAACCCGAGTCCACCGTGACGGAGCCGACTGTCGAGGATGAGGTGCGCGAGCTCCTCGGTGAGGACGAGTCCGACGAGTCGGAGCCGGAGGCGTAGTGGCACTGTTCTCGCGGAAGCGTCCGCTGCGCACGCCCCTGGACGGGGTGGACACCGTCCTCGCCGACCTCGACGGCGTGGTCTATGCCGGTCCGGGCGCCCTGCCGTTCGCCGTGGACAGCCTCAATCTGGCGGCGGAGTCCGTGCGGCTCGGCTACATCACGAACAACGCCTCGCGCACCGATGCCTCGGTCGCCGAGCACCTGAGCAGCCTCGGCCTGCGCGTCGAGCCCTCTGATGTGGTCACCAGCCCGCAGGCGGCCATGCGGCTGATGGCGGAGATCATCCCGGCCCCCGCGACGATCCTCGTGATCGGCGGCGACGGGCTCGTCGACGAGGTGCAGAAGGCCGGGTACACGGTGACCCGCAGTGCTGACGACGCACCGAGCGCAGTCGTGCAGGGGTTCGCTCCCGAGGTGGCCTGGACGGATCTGGCCGAAGCGGCCTTCGCGCTCAAGGTACCCGAGGACGAGGGTGGCATCCCCTGGATCGCCACGAACACCGATTGGACGATTCCGCGGGAGCGCGGCGTCGCCCCGGGCAACGGCACTCTCGTGTCGGCCGTGCACACCGCGGTCGGCCGGTTGGCGACCGTCGCAGGAAAACCGGAGAAGCCGATCTTCGAAGAGGCGCTGGCCCGCTTCGGCGCTCGGAAGGCGCTCTTCATCGGCGACCGTCTCGACACCGACATCATGGGTGCGAACCGGGTCGGCATCGACTCCGTGCTCGTGCTCACCGGCATCGATCGCCCCAAGCATGTCCTCGCGGCGCCCGAGGGGTCGCGTCCGACGTTCGTCCTCGGGGATCTCCGCGAGCTGCACGCGCCCTACCCCGAGGTCGTGGAGCAGGACGGCGTCTTCCACGTCAACGGCGCCGCGGTGCGGGTCTCGGGCGCGGACGTGGAGATCGTGTCCGACTCGGGTGCGCAGATCGACCTGCTGCGCGCGGGTGCCGCGGCCATCTGGGCCTCCGGCACTCCGGTGTTCGTGCTGCGCGTCCCCGAGCGCCTCTACGACGATCCCTTCCACCGTCCCTGAGGCGCGTGGCTCCGCCTCCCGTCGGAGGGTCCGCGTACAGTAGAGACGTGAGCGAAGAGACGACCAGTGCGCCGACCGACGGCTTGTGGAGTCGTCTGCGTCTGATCGAGGGGCAGCCTCTGACGGCACGCGCCGAGGCGTATTCCGCCTTGCACGACGAGCTCTCCCGCCGCCTCGAGAGCGGTGCGAAGCTCGACCAGCGGGAGACTCCGGGATCCCGATGACGCGACTCGACGCTGCCCTCGCCGCCCGAGGACTCGCCCGTTCGCGCACGCATGCGGCCACCCTGATCGCTGAAGGGCTCGTGAGCGTCGACGGTCGCCCCGTGGTCAAGGCATCGACGTCCGTGGACGATGCTGCCGACATCACCATCGCGGGCGCCGACCACTACGTCGGTCGCGCTGCACACAAGCTCATCGCGGGTCTCGACGGGTTCGGCGTCTCGGTCGAGGGCAGGCTCGCCCTGGACATGGGCGCGTCGACGGGCGGTTTCACGCAGGTTCTGCGCGAGCGCGGCGCGCGGAAGGTCCTCGCCGTCGACGTCGGCCACGGCCAGCTCGCTCCCGCGATCGCCGCGGATCCCGGAGTCATCGCGGTCGAGGGCTACAACGTCCGCCACATGACCCCCGAGAACCTCGCCGCGGCCACGGGCGAGGCCGCAGCGCCCGATGTCGTCGTCGGCGATCTCTCCTTCATCTCCCTCGAGCTCGTGCTGCCGGCCGTCGCGGGTGTGCGCGCGCCGGAATCCGATGTGATCCTGCTCGTGAAGCCGCAGTTCGAGGTCGGCCGAACGGCCGTGCGCGGCGGTCTCGTCACCGACCCCGCCACACGCGCCGACGCGGTCGCCCGCAGCGTGTGGAGCGCGTGGGACGCCGGGCTCGGGATGCTGGGGATCCTTCCCTCCCCGATCCTCGGCACGCACGGCAACGCGGAGTATCTGGTGCACCTCGCGCCTGGGCGCGGGAGCAATCCGACAGAATGGCTGGACAGCATCAATCGACTGGCAGGAGGACGATGAACGAGCGCAGCATCCTGGTCGTCGCCCACGCCGGGCGCGTGGACACGGTGGAGGCCGCCCGACGGGTGATCGACGCCCTGCGCGGTGCCGGTGCACGGCCCGTCCTGGCCGCGGAGGACCATCAGGCACTCGTGGCCGTCGACCCGTTCTTCGCCGACGCCGACGTGCTCGACGTCTCCGCCGATCCCGCCGACCTGGAACTGGCGATCGTGCTGGGCGGGGACGGCACCATCCTGCGCGCCGCCGAGCTGGTCCGCGACGGCGGGGCACCCGTGCTCGGCATCAACATGGGGCACGTCGGATTCCTCGCGGAGATCGATCGCGACGACATGGATGACGCCGTCCGCCGCGTGATCGCCCGGGACTACGAGGTCGAGGAGCGACTCGCGCTCTCCGTGCGCGTGAAGGACGCCGCCGGCGCGGTCGTCTTCGAGACCTGGGCGCTGAACGAGGCGACGGTCGAGAAGGCGAGCCGCGAACGCATGATCGAGGTCGTCCTCGAGATCGACGGCCGCCCGCTGTCCAGCTTCGGCTGCGACGGGATGGTCATCTCGACGCCGACCGGCTCCACGGCCTACAACTTCTCCGCCGGGGGACCGGTGATCTGGCCGAGCGTGGAAGCGATCGCGGTGGTGCCGCTGTCGGCGCACGCCCTGTTCGCCAAGCCGCTCGTCGTCAGCCCCGACGCCGCGGTCGCGATCGAGATGCTCGAGCGCACCGACGGCTCCGGCATCCTCTGGTGCGACGGTCGCCGCTCGCACGACCTGCCGCCCGGTGCGCGGGTCGTGGTGCGCCGCTCCTCGCGACCGGTGCGCCTCGCGCGGCTGCACCCGACCGCCTTCACGAACCGCCTCGTGCGCAAGTTCCAGCTCCCGGTCGAGGGCTGGCGCGGGCAGGAACCGGGGAAGTCGTCATGATCGAGGAGATGCGGATGCAGGGCCTCGGCGTCATCGCCGACGCCGTCCTGCCCCTCGGCCCCGGGTTCACCGCGATCACCGGTGAGACGGGCGCGGGCAAGACCATGGTCGTCACCGGGCTCGGGCTGCTGCTCGGTCAGCGTGCGGACTCCGGCGCCGTGCGCGCGGGCGCCGCTCAGGCCTCGGTCGCCGGGGTGTGGATCGTCCCCGAGAGCGGCGATGTCGCGGAGATCGTCGCGGACGCGGGTGGCGAGCTGGAGCCCGCCGGTGCCGGCAGCGCCGAACTCTACGTGTCGCGCACGCTGAGCGCGGAAGGGCGCAGTCGTGCGAGCGTCGGCGGACGTGCGGCGCCTGCGGGTGTGCTGTCCGCCCTCGCGGAAGAACTCGTCGTGGTCCACGGCCAGTCCGAGCAGCTGCGGCTGCGCTCGGCCGCCGCGCAACGCGATGCGCTCGACCGGTTCGGCGGCGAGCCGATCGCCGCGGCCCTGCGGAAGTACGCCGGATCCTTCGCGCGGTGGCGTGCTCTCGACGCGGAGATCGCCGAGATCACCGAAAACCGCGACCGTCGCGCCGAGGAGGCCGCCCGACTGCGGGAGGACCTGGCACTGATCGAGGCGACCGCGCCGGAACCGGGTGAAGACGAGGAGCTGACGGCGCGAGCCGAGCGCCTCGCGAACGCGGAGGAGCTGCGCCTCGCGGCCTCCCTCGCCCACGGTGCGCTCTCGAACGAGGAGGGCGATCCCGACGCCTCCGCCCTCATCGCGGAGGCGCGGCGCGTGCTGGAGCGGGCGTCCGACGCGAAGCTCACCGAGATCGGCGAGAGCCTCGCCGACATCGGCTATCGGATCGCAGACATCGCCGGTCAGCTCTCGGCCTACCTCGCCGACCTGGACGAGTCGGGTCCGCATGAGCTGGCCGCCGTCGAGGAGCGCCGCGCCGCGCTGAGTACCCTCATCCGTGCGCACGGCTCGCTGGAGGAGGCGCTCACGCTGTGGCAGACGGGTTCGACGCGCCTCGCCGAGCTCGACGACGACGGCGACCGCATCGAGCGGCTGATCGCCGAGCGCGATGCCGCGCGGGCCGAGGTGGACGCGGACGCCGCCGCCCTGACGGCCGCGCGCACGGACGCCGCTGCACGCCTGGGCGCGGCGGTCACCGAGGAGCTGCATGCCCTCGCCATGCCCGATGCGCGACTCGAGGTCTCGGTCTCCGAGGGCGTCGAGAGCGCGCACGGCCGCGACGACGTGGCCATCCTGCTCGCTCCGCATCCGGGTGCGGAACCCCGCTCCGTCGCGAAGGGCGCCTCCGGCGGCGAACTGTCCCGGGTGATGCTGGCGATCGAGGTCGTGATCGCCGCGACCGACCCGGTTCCCACGTTCGTCTTCGACGAGGTCGACGCCGGCATCGGCGGTGCGGCGGCCATCGAGGTGGGGCGGCGACTCGCCCGACTCGCCGAGAAGTCTCAAGTAATCGCGGTGACCCATCTCGCCCAGGTCGCCGCGTTCGCCGGAAACCACCTCTCCGTCGTGAAGTCCAATGACGGCGCGGTCACCGCGTCCAGTGTGCGCCGTCTGGAGGGGGAGGAGCGGGAGGCCGAGATGGCGCGCCTGCTGTCCGGACTCGCCGATTCGGATGCCGCGCTGACCCATGCGCGTGAACTTCTCAGCCTCCGTGTCCCCTCCGCCTGATAGGATCGAAGCCCGTGATGAACTCTTCTTCTGCGGGACCCAAGAACGACACGACCAAGCACATCTTCGTGACTGGTGGTGTCGTTTCGTCTTTGGGTAAGGGCCTCACGGCTGCCAGCCTCGGCAACCTCCTCACCGCCCGCGGCCTGCGGGTCGTGATGCAGAAACTCGACCCTTATCTGAACGTCGACCCCGGCACGATGAACCCGTTCCAGCACGGTGAGGTCTTCGTCACGGATGACGGTGCCGAGACCGACCTGGACATCGGACACTACGAGCGCTTCCTCGACATCAACCTGTCCGAGGCGGCCAACGTCACCACCGGTCAGATCTACTCGCAGGTGATCGCGCGCGAGCGCCGCGGGGAGTACCTCGGCGACACCGTGCAGGTCATCCCGCACATCACCGACGAGATCAAGCGCCGTATGCGCCTCCAGGCGACCGAGGACCCGCGTCCCGACGTCATCATCACCGAGGTCGGCGGCACGGTCGGCGATATCGAGTCGCAGCCGTTCCTCGAGTCCGCCCGTCAGCTGCGGCACGAGCTCGGCCGCGACAGCGTGTTCTTCGTGCACGTCTCGCTCGTGCCGTTCATGGGGGCTTCGGGGGAGCAGAAGACCAAGCCCACGCAGCACTCCGTGGCCGCGCTGCGCCAGGTCGGCATCCAGCCGGACGCCCTGGTGCTGCGCAGCGACCGCCCGGTGAGCGCGAGCAACCGCAACAAGATCGCGCTGATGTGCGACGTCGACGTCGAGGGCGTCATCAACACGGTCGACCTGCCGAGCATCTACGACATCCCGTCGACGCTCAACGAGCAGGGCCTGGACTCCTACATCGTGCGTCGCCTCGGACTCGACCAGAAGGCCGCCGACGTCGACTGGACCCGCTGGAACAAGGTGCTGCACGCCGTGCACAACCCCAAGCACGAGGTGACCATCGGCCTGGTCGGCAAGTACATCGACCTGCCGGACGCCTACCTGTCGGTCACCGAGGCCCTGAAGGCCGGCGGCTTCGCGCAGGAGACCAAGGTCAACATCCGCTGGATCCCGTCCGACCTGTGCGAGACCCCGGAGGGGGCACGGGAGAACCTGGCGGAGCTCGACGGGATCTGCGTCCCCGGCGGGTTCGGCATCCGCGGCATCGAGGGCAAGCTGGGCGCGCTGAAGTTCGCGCGCGAGCAGGGCATCCCGACGCTCGGCCTGTGCCTCGGGCTGCAGTGCATGGTCATCGAGTACGCGCGCGATGTCGCCGGTATCGAGGGTGCTTCGTCCAGCGAGTTCGACCCGGCCACCCCGGAGCCCGTGATCGCGACGATGGCCGAGCAGGTCGACATCCTCGACGGCGGCGACCTCGGCGGCACGATGCGCCTCGGCCTGTACCAGGCGGCCCTCGCGGAAGGATCGCTGGCACGCGAGCTCTACGGCACCCCCGAGGCCTCCGAGCGTCACCGCCACCGCTACGAGGTCAACAACGCCTACCGCGACCGTCTGTCGGAGGCCGGCCTGGTGTTCTCCGGCCTCAACCCCGAGCTGGACCTCGTCGAGTACGTGGAGCTGCCGCGCGACGTGCACCCGTACTACATCGCCACGCAGGCGCACCCCGAGCTGCGCTCGCGTCCGACCGACCCGCACCCGCTGTTCCGCGGGCTCGTCGGCGCGGCGATCGAGCGGCACCGGGCGAGCGAGCTGTTCGACGTCAGCGCCGATGACTGAGTCGGTCGAGGATCTCCGGGACGAGCCGTTCGAGCCGGAGGTCCTGCAGAGCGACCTCGTCTACAAGGGGTACGTCTGGGACGTGCGCTCCGACCGGGTGCGCTACGGCGACGGCGAGATCGTCCGCGAATACGTCGCGCACACCGGAGCGGTCGCGATCGTCGCCCTCGACGACCAGGAGCGGGTGCTGCTCATCCAGCAGTACCGGCACCCCATCCGCCACCGCGATTGGGAGCTGCCCGCCGGCCTGCTCGACATCGAGGGCGAAGAGCCCCTGGTCGCCGCACAGCGGGAGCTCGCGGAGGAGGCCGACCTGGTCGCCGCGCACTGGGAGCCGCTGGTCGCTTCCTGGACCACCCCGGGCGGGAACGACGAGCTGATCCGGATCTTCCTCGCCACGGGCGTGGAACCGGCCACCGCCGCGCATCACCGCGAGGACGAGGAAGCCGACATCCGCGTGGAGTGGGTGCCGTTGGCGGATGCGGTCGCGGCGGTGCTCGACGGTCGTATGCAGAACGGCGTGCTCTCCATCGGCGTCCTGGCGACGGCGCAGAGGCTCCGCGACCGGAGCTGACGATGCAGCTCGAGCGTGCCCTCGACGCGTACCTGCGTCACGTCACGGTCGAGCGCGGTCTGAGCGCGCACACCATCGCGGCGTACCGGCGCGATCTCGAGGGCTACCGGGCGTGGCTCGACGCCGAGGGGATCGCGGACACCGCCGAGGTGACCCCCGCGGTGATCGACCGCTTCGTCGCCGAGCGAGCCTCCGCCGAGCCCCCGCCCGCTTCGACGAGCCTGGCGCGACTGCAGTCGTCCGTGCGCGGCTGGCACCGCTTCCTCGCACGGGAGGGGATCGAGGCCGACGACCCGAGCGGACGGCTCCGTCCCCCCAAGGCGCCACGACGGCTGCCGAAGGCGCTCACCATCGACCAGGTCGAGCGGCTGCTCGCGGCCCCGTCCGCGGAGGAGCCGCTCGGCATCCGGGACCGCGCGCTGCTGGAGCTGCTCTACGCGACCGGTGCCCGCGTCTCCGAGGCCATCGGCCTCGACGTCGACGACCTCTCGCACGGGGACGTGCTGCGACTGCGGGGGAAGGGCTCGAAGGAGCGGATCGTGCCCGTCGGCTCGTATGCGCGTGCGGCGGTCGACGCGTACCTCACCCGGGTCCGTCCGGGACTCGCGGCGACGGGACGGGCATCGGCACGGCTGTTCCTCGGTGCCCGCGGGGCCCCGCTCTCCCGGCAGAGCGCCTGGCTCGTGATCCGCGAGGCTGCGGAGCGCGCGCAGATCACGGCGGCCGTGTCGCCGCACACCCTCCGTCATTCCTTCGCGACCCACCTGCTGCAGGGTGGCGCGGACGTCCGTGTGGTGCAGGAGCTGCTGGGCCACTCCTCGGTCGCGACGACCCAGATCTACACGCACGTCTCGGTCGACGCTCTGCGCGACATCTACGCGACATCGCACCCCCGCGCACGGTAGTTCACCGGAACATCATCCGCTCGGAGGATGGCGGAAGTGGCATGTGACATTTTACTCTGGATGCGCGCGGGTCATCGTCAGCCATCAAGGAGTCCTCCATGCGTTCCTCCGTCCCTTTCGCGGCCCTCGCCGCCTCCGCCACCATCCTTGCCCTCGCCGGGTGCGCCGGAGCATCATCCGGTGGCGAGCTCACCCCGGAGGACTCGCCACTGAGCGAGTATCTGTCCGCAGCATGGGGCGGTGATCTGTCGCCGGAGGAGCAGCAGAAGAAGTTCGCCGAGCAGCAGGCGAAGTCCGAAGCCCTCATGGCGGAGTGCATGGCAGAGGAGGGATTCGAATACGCGCCGGCGCAAGATGTCAGCCTCGACATCTCCACCGGTGACGAGTGGGAACCGGACAAGCGGGAGTGGGTCGAGAAGTACGGCTACGGCTACGTCAGCAGTCCGGGTGCGGAAGCGGCCGTGGAGGAACCGGCCGAGGAGACCGTCGATCCGAATGCGGCATACGTCTCGAGCCTCTCCGCATCCGAGCAGACCGCGTACTACGAGACGCTCTACGGCGTCTCTCCCACGGACGAGGAACTCGAGGACGGCACGTACGAGTACCGCTGGGAGGATGCGGGATGTCAGGGCTGGGCTCAGCACGAGGTCTCGGGCGACGACCCTGCCCAGAGCGAGGAGTTCACCGCGCTCTGGGAGAAGCTGCAGAAGCTGTCGACCGAGGCGCAGGAAGGACCCGAGCTCGCCGACCTGAACGCCGAGTGGGCGACGTGCATGGCCGACCACGGCGAACCGGGGTTCGCAGCCCAAGGGGACGCGGGGCAGTCGATCATCGCTGCGCAGGAGAAGATCTACGAGGCGGCGTCCGGTGGCGACGGCGAGTCGGGCGACGGCGAGTCGGATGACGGCCCGGCCGCGGACATCCAGGACCCCAACGACAGCCCGGAGATGAAGGCACTGGGGGAGCGGGAGATCGAACTGGCGCTGGTGGATCTCGAGTGCCGGGAGAAGACGTCCTTCGCCACGAGGTCGCTGCGGATCCAGTTCGCCCTCGAGGAGAAGTTCATCGCCGAGAACAAGGCCGAGCTCGACGCGTTCAAGGCCGCCGCCGAGCAGAGCAAGTGATGGGCGGGGAAGATGCGTCCGGTGTCGGGGGATGGCGACGAGTCCTCCGTCGGAATCGCACGCTCTGGATCGTGGCACTCGTCGCCGTGGCGAGCCTCGTCGCTGGTCTGCTCGTCGGCCGGCTGCTGCTGACGCCGGACGCCTCGAGCGCCGATGCCCCGGAACCGGGACTCGTTACCGCCCCGGTCGAGTTCGGTCCGCTCAGCAACGACGTGACGCTGCGCGCGGACGTCGGATACGCGGATGCCGTCGAAGTGAAGCTCGACACCTCGGCGATCACCGGCGCCGCGGTCGTGACCGGTCAGGTCCCCGAGGTCGGAGCGACGCTCACCCCGCTCTCGATCGCGCTGGAAGTCGTCGGACGTCCGGTCATCGTGCTGCCCGGCGGTCTTCCGTCGTACCGCACGCTCCGCTACGGGGTCTCGGGACCCGACGTGCTCCAGCTCAAGCAGGCCCTCACGAGCGTGGGGATCGGCGTGGGCGACGTGGAGTCGAATGTGTTCGACGGGGCGACGGCGGCGGCGGTCGGCGAGCTGTACGCGCAGGCGGGGTACCCGGTTCCGCCTCCCGAGGACGGTGCGGTCGAGGGCGTGCGCACGGCGGAGGAGGGCGTCCGCGCGGCGCAGGCCGGCGTTGCGGAGGCACAGCAGGCGCTGAACGAGGCGGGAGCCGGTCCCAGTGCCGTGGAGACGTGGCAGGCGGACGTCAAGGTGGCGGCAGCACAGCAGGCGGTGGCGAACGCGCAGGCTGCCGGCGAGGATGTGCAGCAGGCGCAGTGGGACCTGCAGACCGCGCAGTTGGAACGCGAGCAGCTTCATGCCGCGAAGGACACGGGCGCGCAGCGGGCGGCGCTCGAGTCCGCACGGGCGCAGGTGGCCTCGGCCGATCAGGCACTCGAGGAAGCGCGTCAGAAGGCGCTTCCGTATCTGCCCGCGAGCGAGGTGCTCTACCTGACGGAGCTCCCGCGTCGCGTGGATGCGGTCGACGTCGAGCGCGGATCGGTGCTGTCCGGAGCGGCCATGACGGTGTCCGGGGCGACCGTGCGTCTGACCGGGGCCGCAGCCGAGGCGGACGCCGCTCTGCTGAAGGTCGGAGCGGAGGGGACGTTCGCGCTGCCGGACGGAGAACCGCATCGCGCGGTGATCTCGAAGCTCGAGGCCGGAAAGGACAGCGCGTCCCGGTGGGAGGTGCTTCTCGATCCGGATCCGCTGACACCCGAGCAGATCTCGCAGCTGCAGGGCGAGAACGTCCGCGTCACGCTCGCGGTCGGCGCCACGGACGGCGAGGTCCTCTCCGTCCCGCTCGCTGCGCTCACCGCGGGGCCGGGCGGGGAGTCGCGGGTGGAGGTGGTCGAGTCCGATCCGCGCGAGGGCGACGAGGCGAAGACGCGCCTCGTGGTCGTCGAGCCGGGACTCGCCGCGAAGGGCGCTGTCGAGGTGACACCCGTCGAGGGGAAGCTCGCAGAGGATGATCTGGTGGTGGTGGGGCGGTGACGCTCTCGGCACCCCTCGTCGAACTCCGCGATGTCACGCGGTCGTTCCCCGGACCGCCGGAGGTGCAGGCGCTCAAGTCGGCGACGCTGAGCGTGCGGGCGGGGGACTACCTCTCGATCGTCGGGCCCAGCGGCTCCGGGAAGTCGACCATGCTCAACCTCCTGGGGCTGCTCGACCGCCCGAGCGTGGGGGAGTACCGGCTCGCCGGAGTGCTCACCGGTGACCTCTCCGAGGACGAGCGGGCGGCGGTCAGGGCGCGGTTCATCGGATTCGTCTTCCAGTCCTTCCACCTGCTGCCCCGGCGCAGCGTGCTCGACAACGTCCTGCTGCCCATGCTGTACAGCGGTGTCCCGCGGCAGGAGCGCGAGCGGCGAGCCAGGGATGCGCTGATGCGCGTCGGTCTCGGCCACCGCATCGACTTCTCCCCGAACGCGCTCTCGGGCGGTGAGCGGCAGCGGGTCGCCGTCGCGCGGGCGGTCGTCAGCGGTCCGCAGCTGCTGCTCGCGGACGAGCCGACTGGCAACCTCGATCAGCGCACCTCCGGTGAGGTCATGGACCTGTTCGAAGCCCTCAACGCCGATGGCCTCACGCTCGTCGTCATCACGCACGACGACGGTGTGGCGCGGCGAGCGGGGCGGTCCATCCGCATCGCCGACGGCCGGTTGACGGAGCTGTGATGCGCCAGCGCACCGCGGAGACCGAGAACTCGGTGTCGACGCTGACGCCCGCAGTGAAGCACGCCGACCGATTCACGGCCCAGGACCTCGTCGCCGAGGCGACGGCGGACATCGGCGCCCGCCCCGCCCGACTCGTGATGACGATCCTCGGGACGGTCCTCGGCATCGCGTCGCTCGTCGCGACGCTCGGCTTCGCGCAGACCGCCGCCGGGCAGATCGCGCGGCAGTTCGACGGCGTCGCGGCGACGCAGGTCCAGGTCACCCCGGCCGAGGCGAAGTCCGGCAAGGCGAGCACCACGGTCGCGGCCGGGCGCCTGCCATGGGACTCCCCGGATCGCGTGCGGCTGCTGGCCGGCGTGGAGAGCGCCGCTCTCCTCGGCGAGGTCGAACTGGCGGAGGGGGAGACGATCACGGCGGTGCCGGTGAACGATCCTTCGGCGCCGCTCGTGGCACCGCCGAAGCTGTTCGCGACCACCCCGGAGCTTCCGGAGGCCGTCGAAGGCGAGGTCGTGACCGGCCGCTTCTTCGACCAGGGGCACGATGAGCGCGGCGACAGGGTGGCGGTGCTGGGGCGGCGAGCCGCCGAGCGGATGGGGATCAATCGCGTCGACTCGCAGCCGTCGATCTTCATCGCGGGAGTGCCGTACTCGGTGATCGGCATCGTCGAGGGCATGGGGCGTCGCTCGGAGCTCGTGGACGGGGTCATCATCCCCCTCGGGGCCGCCCGATCCGACTTCCGACTCGCTGCGCCGAGCGAGCTGGCGATCCGCATCGCCCTCGGCGCGGGACCGCAGGTCGCCGAGCAGGCGGTGATCGCCCTCCAACCCGACGACCCGGACTCCCTGGAGGCCCGGTCGCCCGCGTCGTCCTCCGACCTCAGCCGAGACGTGCAGGCGGACGTGAACGTGGTGTTCCTCATCCTGGGAGTGATCGCCCTGCTCGCCGGGGGTCTCGGCATCGCGAACGTGACACTGCTGTCGGTGATGGAGCGCATCGGGGAGATCGGCCTTCGACGCGCGCTCGGGGCCACGCGACGCCAGATCGCAGCGCAGTTCATGGTGGAGTCCGTCGTCATCGGCTTCATCGGGGGGATCATCGGATCGGCACTCGGCGTCGCGGCCGTCATCGTCGTGGCGGCGCTCCAGGGCTGGTCGCCCGTGACGGACCCGCTGGTGGCGATCGCCGGCGTCCTCCTGGGGGCACTGGTCGGGTGGGCATCCGGCTGGTATCCCGCACGTCGGGCGGCTCGCATCGAGCCCGTCGCCGCGTTGCGCGGCAGCTGAGCCGGGACCCGGCCGCTACAATCGAGCAAGCACGACGGAGCGGGAGAACGGGTGGCTGAGAAAGTGGCGAAGTCCAGGGCGAAGGCGCAGAAGGCCGACGAGACCCCCATGGGACCCACCGGCCGTCCGTACCACGGGTTCCCGATTCCGGAACCGCTGAAGTCCCACGGGCCTGCCCGCATCATCGCGCTGTGCAACCAGAAGGGCGGCGTCGGCAAGACCACGACGTCCATCAACCTGGCGGCTGCACTGGCGGAGTACGGCCGGAAGGTGCTCGCCGTCGACTTCGACCCGCAGGGGGCGCTGTCGGCCGGCCTTGGCATCCCGACGCACGACGTTCCGACGATCTACGACCTGCTGCTGGACACCAAGCGCGACGCCCACGACGCCATCGTGCACTCCAGCGTCGACGGCCTCGATGTCATCCCCGCGAACATCGACCTG
Source organism: Microbacterium algeriense (assembly GCF_008868005.1). Classification (GTDB taxonomy): domain Bacteria; phylum Actinomycetota; class Actinomycetes; order Actinomycetales; family Microbacteriaceae; genus Microbacterium; species Microbacterium algeriense. Next base: position 1,268,360 of record NZ_WAAO01000002.1, on the reverse strand, counting down.
TCGGCTGCGGAGGTGCACCTGGTCAACGAGGTCGCCCGCGAGACGATCCTGGCCCGCGTGCTGCGCCAGGTGGCGGGGGAGTACGACGTCATCCTCGTCGACTGCCAGCCGTCCCTGGGCATCCTCACCGTCAACGCGCTCACCGCCGCACACGGCGTCATCATCCCGCTCGAGTGCGAGTTCTTCGCCCTGCGCGGTGTCGCCCTGCTCATTGAGACCATCGACAAGGTCCGCGACCGTCTCAACCCCTCGATCACGATGGACGGGCTGCTGGCGACCATGTACGACCCGCGCACGCTGCACTCGCGCGAGGTGCTGGAACGCGTCGTCGAGGCCTTCGGGGACGACGTGCTGGAGACCGTGATCGGGCGCACCGTGAAGTTCCCGGACGCCTCCGTGTCGGGCGTGCCGATCACCGAGTTCGCCCCCGAGCACGCCGCCGCTCAGGCGTACCTGCGGCTGGCGCGGGAGCTGGTCGCCCGTGGCGCCGTCGCCTGACGAAAGCCCTGTCGACGCAGCGCTCGAGGAGAGCGCGGACGATGCGGCCACCCCGGACGCCGCCGGGTTCCGGGTCTCGCTGTCGAACTTCGACGGCCCGTTCGACCTGCTGCTGAATCTGATCTCGAAGCACGAGATGGACATCACCGAGGTGTCGTTGAGCGCGGTGACCAACGAGTTCATCGCGTACCTCGGGGAGCTCGACGACGATGAGGACCTCGACCAGGCGTCGGAGTTCCTCGTCGTCGCGGCGACGTTGCTCGACATGAAGGTCGCCGGGCTCCTGCCGCAGGGCGAACTGGTCGACGCGGAGGCGGTGGCCCTGCTCGAGGCGCGCGATCTGCTGTTCGCACGGCTGCTGCAGTACCGCGCGTTCAAGGAGGTCTCCGCGTGGTTCGCCCGCTGCCTGCAGCGCGAGGACCGGCGGCACGTGCGCGCGGTCCGCCTGGAGGAGAAGCACCGCCGCCAGACGCCGGAGCTGGTGTGGTCGCTGACCGCCGACGACTTCGCGGCGATCGCGATGCTGGCCTTCGCCCCGAAGGAGATCCCGCACGTCGGGCTGGACCACCTGCATGCCCCGCTCGTGAGCATCAGGGAGCAGGCGGCGATCGTGGTGACCCTGTTGCGTGCGACGGAGTCGGTGAGCTTCCGCGAGCTCGTGGCGGGCGTGAGCGAGCCGGGGATCGTGGTGGCGCGGTTCATCTCGGTGCTGGAGCTGTACCGGCATGCGGCCCTGTCTTTCGAACAACTGGAACCGCTCGGCGAGCTGACGCTCCGCTGGGCAGCCGACTCCTGGTCGGACGAGACGCTGGCGACCCTGGGGGCCGACTATGACCGATGACGTGACCGACGAGACCACCGCCGACCTGGCCGGCGCCGAGGAGATCCCTCTCGCCGAGCGCATCGAAGCGATCCTGTTCATCGTGGACGAGCCGATCGGCCTGGTCGCGCTGGCGGCCGCCGTCGGCTCTCCGGTCCCCGCCGTGCGCCAGACCCTGGAGATGCTCGTCGAGGACTACGACGGCGAAGGCAAGGGTCCGCGCCGCGGATTCGAGCTGCGCGAGGTCGGCGGCGGCTGGCGGCTGTACGTGCGCGAAGACCTCGACGACGTCGTCGCCGCGTTCATCGGCGGTCAGGCCCCTGCGCGTCTGTCGCAGGCCGCGCTCGAGACCCTGGCCGTGATCGCCTACAAGCAGCCGGTCACGCGCAGCCAGGTCGCCTCCATCCGTGCGGTCAACGTGGACTCCGTCGTGCGCACGCTCCTCGCGCGCGGGCTCATCACCGAGCTGTTCGCCGACTCCGAGACCGGCGCCATCAACTACGGCACGACCGATGCGCTGCTGCAGCACCTCGGGATCAACTCGCTGGACGAGTTGCCGCCGATCTCCCCGCTGCTCGATGACGGGGCAGACGGATTCGACGAAGGGACCATCCGATGACCGGCTTCGACGCCTCGACAGACTCCGGAGCCGCACCCGAGGGTGTGCGCCTGCAGAAGGTGCTCGCCGCCGCAGGCGTGGCCTCTCGCCGCGTCGTCGAGCAGTACATCGTCGAGGGTCGCATCCGTGTCAACGGCATCGTCGTCTCCGAGCTCGGCAGGCGGATCGATCCGGAGAACGACCTCGTCGACGTCGACGGCACCGCGATCCAGTTGGATGTCTCCAAGCGCTACGTCATGCTCAACAAGCCCACCGGCGTGGTCAGCAGCATGAAGGACGAGAACGGGCGCCCCGACCTGCGGCGCTTCACCGCCGACTACGAGGAGCGGCTGTACAACGTCGGACGCCTGGACGCCGAGACCAGCGGCCTGCTGATCCTGACCAACGACGGCGCACTCGCGCATGTGCTGGCCCACCCCTCGTTCGGGGTCACCAAGGTGTACATCGCGAAGGTCGAGGGCACCGTGCTGCCCCAGACGATCACGAAGCTCACGAAGGGCATCGAGCTGGAAGACGGCCCCATCGCGGCGGACAAGGCACGGCTGCTGGACACGTCGCGCGGGTCGAGCCTCGTCGAGCTGACGCTGCACTCGGGACGCAACCGCATCGTGCGGCGGATGATGGCTGCGGTCGGCCACCCGGTCACCGAACTCGTCCGCCGCCAGTTCGGCCCGCTCCACCTGGGAACCCTCCCGGCCGGGAAGACGCGGGAACTGAGTAAAATCGAACTCGGCGCGCTTCTGACCCTGTCGCGCCGTGATTCCGGTGTCGCCGAGGCGCCAGGCGAGCAGGAGAACGAATGACCGAGACGACGAGTGCGCCCGCGGGGTCTCGGCGAGCGGGCTTCGTCGCGCCCCGGCTCTCCGGCACCGTCCGCATCGTCGGCGCCGGCCTCCTGGGAGCCAGCGTCGGTCACGCGCTGCGGGCGAAGGGGATCGACGTCGTCCTGACCGACGCGTCGCCTGCGCAGCTGCGCCTCGCGGTCGACTACGGCGCCGGCCGTGTCCCCGCGGATGACGACCACCCGTCCCTGATCGTCGTGGCGGTGCCGCCGGATGTCACGGCGGACGTGATCCAGGCCGAACTCGAGGGCTTCCCCGAGGCCGTCGTGACCGACGTCGCCAGCGTCAAGCTCGAGCCGTTCCGCACGCTGCGGGCCCGCGGTGTGGATCTCACCCGCTACATCGGGTCGCATCCTCTCGCCGGGAGGGAGCGTGGTGGAGCGATCTCGGCGCGCGCCGACCTGTTCATCGGCCGGCCCTGGGTCGTGTGCCGCGACGAGGAGACCACGGCGTCCGACCTCGCCCTGGTCGAGGCGCTCGCTCTGGACGTGGGCGCCATGCCGCTCGAGATGACCCCCGAGGAGCACGACCGTTCGGTCGCGCTGACCTCCCACGTGCCGCAGGTCGTGGCCAGTCTGCTGGCGGCCCGTCTCGCCGGCGCCGAGGAGGGCGCGCTGCGCCTGGCCGGTCAGGGCGTTCGCGACACGACCCGCATCGCCGCGTCCGCCCCGGAACTCTGGGTGCAGATCCTCGGGGCCAACGCCGGGCCCGTCGTCGAGATCCTCGACGCCCTCGCCGCCGACCTCGGCGAGATCTCCGACGCCCTGCGGCAGCCGGCGGCCCCCGGTGCGCGACGCATCGTCGCCGAGGCGATCCGTCAGGGCAACGACGGCGTGGAACGACTGCCCGGCAAGCATGGGCAGAACCGCCGCTTCGAGACACTCGTGGTCATGGTCGACGACACCGCCGGCCAGCTCGGACGCCTGTTCGGCGAGCTCGGCGAGCTCGGCGTGAACGTCGAGGACCTGCGGCTCGAGCACTCGCCCGGTGCGCAGTTCGGCCTCGCCGAGATCAGCGTCGACCCCGCCGCGCTGCACGGCGCGATCACGGGACTCCAGGAGCGCGGCTGGCGGATCGCGGGGAACACCAATGACTGACCTCTCCTCTTCACCGACCAGCGAGGCATCCGTGACCGACGCCACCAAGTTCATCGCGATCGACGGGCCGGCGGGTTCCGGCAAGTCCAGCGTGTCCAAGGCCGTCGCCCGCACCCTCGGATACGGCTACCTCGACACGGGTTCCGCGTACCGCGCGCTCGCGTGGCACGTCCTCGACCGCGGCGCCGACACCGACGACGCGGAGGCCGTACGCGCCGCGGCCTCGGACTTCCCGGTCCGGCTCGGACTCGACCCCGACGACCGCACCGTGCGGGTGGGGGAGGCGGAGGTCACCGAGGCCATCCGCGACCCGCGTGTCTCCGGTGCCGTCAGCGGTGTCGCCCGCGTGCCCGAGGTGCGGGCGCAGGTGAACGAGCTGTTCCGCCGACTGGTGTCGGAAGCCCCGTACCCGGCCGTGGTGGTCGAAGGTCGCGACATCACCACCGTGGTCGCCCCCGACGCTCCCGTCCGCATCCTGCTCACCGCGGCCCCCGAAGTCCGGGCCGCACGACGTGCCGGCGAACTCGCCGGCGAGAACGCGGCTGCTGTCGCCGCGGCGCTGCACAAGCGCGACGCCTCAGACAGTGCCGTCGTCGACTTCCTGAACGCCGCAGAAGGCGTCGAGGTCGTCGATTCGACGGAACTCGATTTCCCCCAGACCATCGACGCCGTGCTCACGGTGATCGAACGACTCCGAGGAGCACACCGTGGCTGACGACGAATACGAAGGCGGCCCCGACCAGCTCGCCGAGAAGATGGACCAGCTCGACGAGCAGCTGGCCGAGCAGCGCGCGGAGACCCTGCGCGCCGGCCTCGCCGACTACGAGCTGGACGACGAGGACGCGGAGCTCCTCGCGGGCATCACGCTCGGCGAGGACGGCATCCAGTACAGCCCCGCGCTGCCCGTGGTGGCGATCGTCGGACGCCCGAACGTGGGCAAGTCCGCGCTCGTGAACCGCATCCTCGGCCGCCGCGAGGCCGTCGTGGAGGACACCCCGGGTGTGACGCGCGACCGCGTGACCTACAAGGCCGAGTGGGCGGACCGCCGGTTCTCGCTCGTCGACACCGGCGGGTGGGAGCCCGACGCCCGCGGCATCGACCGCTCGGTGGCCGCGCAGGCCGAGGTCGCGATCGACCTCGCCGACATGGTGCTGTTCGTCGTCGACGCGATGGTGGGCGCCACCTCGACCGACGAGCACGTCGTCAAGCTGCTGCGCAAGAGCGGCAAGCCCGTGTTCCTCGTTGCGAACAAGATCGACGACGCGCGTCAGGAGCCCGAAGCGGCAGCACTGTGGAACCTCGGTCTCGGGGAGCCGCACCCGGTGTCGGCGATCCACGGTCGCGGTGTCGCTGACTTGCTCGATGAGGTGCTGAAGAAGCTCCCCGAGGTCTCGGCCGTCGCGAAGCAGGAGATCGGCGGACCGCGCCGCGTCGCGATCCTCGGCCGTCCGAACGTGGGCAAGTCGTCGCTGCTGAACAAGGCGGCCGGCGAGGAGCGCGTCGTCGTGAACGATCTGGCCGGCACCACCCGAGACCCGGTCGACGAGGTGGTCGAGCTCGGCGGGAAGATGTGGCGTCTGGTCGACACGGCCGGCATCCGTCGCCGCGTGCACATGGCGCAGGGCGCGGACTTCTACGCCTCGCTGCGCACCTCCGCCGCCCTGGAGAAGGCAGAGGTCGCGGTCGTCGTGCTCGATGTCTCCGAGTCGATCAGCGAGCAGGACGTGCGCATCATCGACCTCGTGCTGGAGTCGGGCCGTGCGCTGGTGCTGGCGTTCAACAAGTGGGACCGTCTGAACGACGACGACCTCGAGAACGCGGACCGTCGTCGCTACCTGGAGCGCGAGATCGAGCAGGACCTGGCGCACGTCGCCTGGGCTCCGCGCGTGAACATCTCGGCGAAGACGGGTCGTCACCTCGACAAGCTGGTGCCCGCGCTGGAGACCGCGCTGGAGAACTGGGACCGTCGCATCCCGACGGGCAAGTTCAACGCCTTCCTCGCCGAACTGGTGGCCGAGCACCCGCACCCGCTGCGCGGCGGCAAGCAGCCGCGCATCCTGTTCGGCACGCAGGCGTCGACGCGTCCGCCGACGTTCGTGCTGTTCACGACCGGATTCCTCGACCCGGGGTACCGTCGCTTCATCCAGCGACGCCTGCGGGAGCTGTATTCGTTCGAGGGCACGCCGATCGTGATCAACATGCGCGTGCGCGAGAAGCGTCAGCGCTGACCTGTTCCCGTGCGTGACACACGGTGATGCCCGGGGTCGGATGCTGTGAAAGGCTGGGGGCGTGACTGTCGTTCCTCCCGCCGCCGGTGAACCGCGTCGCCCCGAGGGGCCGCGTGATCCGGGCGATGCCTGGGTCGTGGCGGACACGGGGGAGCGGTACTGGGGGCGCTTCGGCGCCGCCGGGCTTCTAGCCTATGACGCCGCCCGCGGCATCCTGCTGCAGCATCGCGTGTCGTGGAGCCACTTCGGTGGCACCTGGGGCCTGCCTGGCGGGGCGCTGCACGAGGACGAGAGCGCGATCGGCGGTGCCATCCGTGAGGCGCAGGAAGAGGCGGGGGTGCCGGACGGTGCCGTGCGTCCGCTGTTCACGAGCGTCCTTGACCTGGGTATCTGGTCGTACACGACGGTCGTCGCCGACGTGGTCGATCCCTTCGATCCGGTGATCAGCGACCCGGAGAGCGTCGCCCTGGAGTGGGTTCCGCTGGACGCGGTCGACGGTCGTCCGTTGCACCCCGGTTTCGCGGCGGCGTGGCCGGTGCTGCGGCAGCAGCTCGCTGAGCGCCCGGTTCTCGTGGTGGACGCGGCGAACGTCGTGGGCTCCGTGCCCGATGGATGGTGGAAGGACCGCGCCGGCGCGGCCTCGCGTCTGCGGTCGCGGCTCGAGGGGCTGGCTGTGCCCGCCGGTGCGCTCGAACTCGGCGGTGACGTGTGGTTCCCGGCGGTGTCGCTCGTGGTGGAGGGGCAGGCCCGCGGTATCGAAGCCGGGTCTGGTGGCGTGTCTGTCGTCGAAGCCGAGGGCGCGGGCGATGACGCCATCGTCGCGGAGGTCGAGCGCCGCATCGCCGACGGCCGGACCGTCGTCGCGGTGACCAGCGATCGGGAGCTGCAGGAGCGCGTCGCGCGTGCGGGTGCGGCCAGGGTGCGTTCGGCCGGGTGGCTTCGAGGCCTGCTCGAGAACCGCGGCTGAATCCCGGGGTTGGGTCCCGGTCAGACGAACATCACGCGCCGAGGCGGCGGGTCGGAGTAGTCGCGCCCGAGCGGACTGTGCCAGGTGATGCTGCCGTCTCGTTCCTGGTGGGCGGTCCACCGGTGCGGGTCCGGGATATCGGGGTGCTTGAGCGTGTGATGCGCTCGACAGAAGTGCCCGAGGTTGTCCAACCGGGTTCGTCCGCCGAGGGCGTGGTCGTGGTTGTGATCGATGTCGCACCGGTGCACCGGCATGCGGCACCCGGGGAAGCGGCAGTGCTGGTCCCGCGCGCGGAGGAAGCGGCGCATGCTCTCGGTGGGCGTGTAGGTGTCGGTCTCGACGACCATGCCCTGCGCGTCCAGGAACAGGCGGCTCCACCCTGTGTTGCGTCCGGCGAGCTCTCGCGCGACGTCGGGGTGCAGCGGACCGTGCCCGTCGAGCTGTGCGGGGCGGTCGTCTGCGCCGGTGAGTGTGGAAGCGGCGACGGTCACCTGGACCCGGGCGTGAATGCCATCGAGTGCTGTTCCGTGCGCCGCGCTGGGGTCTGCGGTCAGGAGGAGGTCGCTGAACAGGTCGGCCTGGATCTGCGCCCACGTCCTCTCGTCGATGGGGAAGTGCTCGACCTCGGGGTCAGTCGCGAACGTGTCGCCACTGGCGATCACGGCCTCCTCGAAGCCGCCGAATGCCGGGTCGTCGAGGTCGATGTCGCGCGGGCTGATGGTGTCGGACTCCTCTGACCAGGACGGGGAGGGGCGGAACTCCCGCGTCTTCCTGGCGCGGACGACCTCGCGCGTCAGGCGGCTCAGCCTGTCAGCGATCGCGTTCGCGACCCACTCCGGGAGCACGGCGGTGAGCAGAGCGAGGCCGTCGTCGAGGGGCTTCACCGTCACGGACCGCTCGGAGGCCGCTCGCCGATGCCGGTCAAGAAGTGTCTCACCGGTGAGCGCGGCGGCGACCTGGCGCGCGTGCGCGCGAGTCCGCGCAGCAGTGTCGCGCTCCGCGACGACGAGGACCGCGGCTTCGAACAGAGCCATCACCGCGGGATCGGCCTTCCGATTGCGGATCGCTTCGTCGACGAGCGCGCTCGCCCTGGCGATCTCGCGGACATGGGCGGCGCTGAGCGATCCTGCAGCGAAGGCGGAGCGGACTTCAGGGAGGTGCGTGAGCAGGGCCCGGGCATCAGCGAAGGCGAACTCGATCGACCCCTTCGAGACGTGCCCGGCGGCGGAGAACTCGGCGACCATCGAGCGGTAGATCGCGTCGCGGTGGCACGGAGTCGCGGACACCTCCGAGTCGTGGAGTGCGATCTGCTCGATGAGCAGTTCAGCGGCCTCGGCCTCGAGCCGAGCGATCTGTCGCTTCTTGTCGACCCAGGCATCCAGCACGCGACGTCGTTCCTCGAGGTCGAGGTCGATATCGGTGGGGCGGCTCATGCTCCCATTTTAGAACAAAGCTTCGAATCAAGCGAGGTCCGCGCAGCGGTGTATGCGGGCATATCAGTACGGCGGTAGCTCGTCCCTGCCGCGCAGCTTGTCGATGTCGCGACGCTCCCGTTTGGTCGGGCGACCGGCGCCGCGATCGCGCACCCCGAGGGCGGCCTGCGGTTCGCGTTCGGGAGTCCGATCCTCGTAGGCGAGGGCAGCGAGCGGTGCGCCCACACGCTTGACGAGCAGTTGGCGGACGATGAGGATCCGATCGAAACCGGCGATGCGGATGCGCAGTTCGTCACCGACGCGCACCTGCTGCGCAGCCTTGACCTTGTCGCCGTTCACCCGAACATGCCCCGCGCGGCATGCGGTCGTCGCGGCCGAGCGGGTCTTGTAGACGCGGATCGCCCACAGCCAGCTGTCGACGCGTACGGCGTCCATCAGGCGCCCGCCTTCCGCAGGCTCAACAGCGCGCCCGCGACGATCAGGCCCTGGCCGATCGTGTAGGTCAGCATCACGGCCGGGCTGGACCACGACGGCAGCGCGTCGGGCAGGAAGAGCCGGAAGGCGAGGATCGTGTCGCTCGTCAAAAAGAACGCTCCACCGAGCGCAACGAGAGGATGGCACCGAGCCGAGAAGGCGGCCGTGCCGCCCAAGACGAGTCCGTACACGGCCACCGCGATCAGTAGGCCGCCGGTGTGCGGGCCCAGGATCGCGATCATTGCGACCCACCAGGCGACGTAGATCAGGACCCACCAGGGCATCCGGCGCATCGCCAAGTGGCGGGCGAACAGCAGGATGTATGCCACATGCGCGATGCCGAAGAACAGCAGCATGAGCGGCAGCTCCGGCGCCGTGGGGAAGAACGCCCCGGCCCCGTCGCCGAGCCACGAGAACAACAGGGCCGCCAGCAGCAGGACCAGGGCGCTGCGCGGGCCGAGCTTTCGCGCGGACAGCACGACGGGAACCGCGAGCAGCGGCATCAGCAGAAGCTTGGTCGGTCCCGCGAGGGGACTCTCGACTGCGAGCAGCACGACGTGAAGGATCGATACGGCGATGAACGGGGCGAACGCCCACAAGAGGCCGGTCGATGCGGCGCCGCGCGGGGAACCGTCGCTGGCAGTGTTTCCGGTGAGGGAGGACGAAGCACTCGAAGCGGCCATTCAGGACTCCACCGTGACCTTCTCGACAGCGCCGTCGGTGCCGAAGTGGACCGCAGGCCAGTACTCCTCGGGGAAGTGCTCCCCGCAGCTGTCGGTGAGGTGCAGGACGATGCCCCCGTCGGATGACGCCTCCACGGTCTCGAGCACCAGGTCGGTGGCGGCATCGTCGAGTTCGCTCGGCTCCGGTTCCCCGGTGCTGAAGTTCGTGACCACGGCATCGGTCGCGATGCGACGAAGCTCCTCGAGGCGTGCGACGGTCTCCCGCAGACGGGGGAGCAGCGGCAGCACCTCGTCGGGGGTCATGCCCTCCACCATGAGCTCGAGCTCAGCACCGTCGACCGTGACCGTGCCGACGAACCAGTCGTGTGCGAGGACGGTGCCATCCGTGAGCTCGGACCTCGCGCGGACGAGGGTGCCGAGTGCCGGGTCGTCGATGGTCGGGTTCTCGTCGCTCATGTCCTCACGCTAGCGGGTCGCCGCGAGGTCGAGAGCGACCAGGGTGCGCCCTGGCTTGAGTTCTGCCTGTTCTCGGAAGCCCGCGGCGAGGAAGGTTCCGAGGGTTCCGTGGAACAGATCGTTGCTCGGCTGCCGTTCGCCGCGGGTGTCGACCGGATACCCCTCGATCACGCGCGCGCCCGACTCGCGAGCATAGGAGACGGCCGCGCGGAGCAGGTCGAGGTTGAGCCCGGAGCCGCGGTGCTCCCTGCGCACGACGAAACACGTCACCGCCCATACGCTCTCGTCGTCGAAGGGCTCCGCCGTCGCGGCGGCGATGATGCGGGTGTGCTGCACGCGCGCTTGAGTGGTCCGCGGTCCGATCCGGATCCACCCCGCCGCCTCGCCGTCGACATACGCGACGAGCCCGGGCGGCGGACCCGCGTCGATCTCCGCCCGGAGCATCTCAGCGCGCTGCGGGGTCGTCGTCGCGTTCCAGTCCTTGTTCCGGAGCATCGGCCAGATGCACTGGCAGCTGGCCCCGTCGCCGCCTCCCGTGAGAGCGTGTTGCACGTCATCCCAGCGCGGCGGCGTCGCCAGCTCGGTCGTGATCGTCACCATGCCGCGACGCTACGCCGAGCATCCGACACCCGCAACGCGCCGGTTCGCGGAGGCGCCCGACATGCGGCTAAGATAGGGGAGTTGCCTGCGCGAGAGTGCAGAACAACGGGCTGTGGCGCAGCTTGGTAGCGCACTTGACTGGGGGTCAAGGGGTCGCAGGTTCAAATCCTGTCAGCCCGACCGAGAGGTCCCGGAAACTCAAGGGTTTCCGGGACCTTTTCTGTAGGTGGATGTGATCCGGTCATCGAAAACCCATCACTTTGGCTCCCTCGCGGCCCTCTTGGGCCGTCCCGCTCTGGCAGGGGAGCGACCGTGCCGGTTACTCCCGATTCGTGGGTGGGAGCAGGACGCACCTGTTCGGTATGGACACCGAACACAGCCCGGCCGGCAACCCCTGGGGCCTGGAGCCGCTGCTCGACGTCGGCGAGCTCGCCGCCTATCTGGGCGTACCCGTCTCCACGGTCTACGACTGGCGCACTCGCGGCCTCGGTCCGCGGGCGTATCGCTTCGGGAAACACCTGAAGTTTGCGCTCTCGGACGTGCGGATCTGGATCGAGCAGCAACGCGACCCCGAGCCACCTGCACCGGCGGGTGGGCGGTGATCCGATGAGCCGGCAGCGCCTGACCATCGGCACCTTCGGGGAGATCGGCCACCTCGTGAGCCCCAACGGACGGGTCGTCGCGCGCGCCCGCTACCGCGACTGGGACGGCAAGACACGGCTCGTCCAAGCGACCGGAGACACACGGAAGTCCGCCGAACGGGCGTTAAAGGCGAAGCTCGCCGACCGGACTCTCTTCCAACCGTCGTCCTCGGCGCTCACCCTGGACAGCCCGTTCCCCGACCTGGTCGCGTACTGGCTCGAAGACCTCGAGCTCGAAGACCGCCTGTCGAAGCGCACCCTGCAGCTATATGAGCGGAACATGCAGACGCTCGTCCTGCCGGCCTTCGGGAACCTGACTCTGCGGGAGATCGGCGTCGCCCGCTGCGACCACTTCCTCAAACAGCTCGCGAAGCAGAGCTACAACCGTGCCAAACAGGCCCGCGTCGTGCTCCGCCTCGCACTCGGCCTGGCCGTGCGCCACGAGGTGCTGCCACGCAACCCGATGGACCACGTCTCGCGACTGCACCGGCCGGCGTCGACGCCGAACGCGCTGACGCCCACGGAGGTGAATGCGATCCGCACCGCGATCGCGTACTGGGAGGCCGGACGCTCGATGTCCGGGCCGAAGCCCGACCGACAGCTCGGCGCGATCGTCGAGGTCATGCTCGGCACCTCCGCCCGCATCGGCGAAGTCCTCGCCATCCGTCGCCGCGACGTCGACGTCACGAGCCCGATCCCGTCCATCCGAATCACCGGCACCATCGTCAGCCACCGCGGCGAGCCGACCACACGACAGGACCACCCGAAGACAGCGAAGTCACGGAGAACCGTGGCGATCCCGTCGTTCACCGCGGAGGCCGTGCGGCGCAGACTCACCCGGTTGGAAGACTCATCGCTCGATGCGCCGCTGTTCTGTAGCCGTGAGGGAACGCCGCTGACGACGAACAACGTGCGCCGCCAGCTTCGGCATGTTCTGGACCTTGCCGGGATCTCCGGCGTCACTCCGCACATGTTCCGCCGCACGGTCGCGACCGCGATCAACGAGCAGGCCGGCGTCGAGCTCGCTGCCGAACTGCTCGGACACACGGACCCGAAGATCACGATCCAGCACTACATTCGCCGCAGCGAAATGGTGAACCCGGCTACCGCGGAGATGCTGGAGCGGGCGTTCGCGAAGGACCAGTGAAGGCCGGAGGTCGCGTCCTCTATGCGCGTGATTCGTGCCTGGTGCGTTGTGTCTGAAAGACGGTCAGGTCGCCTTCCGCCAGCCCGCTCAGATCGACACCCTCCCTGATGAGCTCTCGTTCGACCCGATCGAAGATCTCGATCAGCAGCGGGCAGTGCTCGGCGGCGTAGTCGAGGAACGCCGGTATGTCCTTCTTCAGCAGCGGCGCCCACGGTGTCGAGCGCGACTCGACGGAGCCAGACGGTTCATTGGGAGATGTCTTGGACATGTCGTTCTGCTTCCTCTCCTGCTGTGTCACTGAACGTCGAGCAAGCGCGGCCTCGGAAGGTGTCGTCCGGCTCTGGTAGGTAGGTACGCAGTGCTGCCCTCTGCCAGGAGATCGCCGACGTTCCATTGGGGCTCGGAGCGGCGACGTCTTCGGACCAGTTGGTTGGGGGTTCGAATCCCGTTGGGTGCACCTGGGGTGCTCTATGCGAAGCGCTGCAGTGCATGCAGGAGGTCAGGGGTTCGAGTCCCCTTGGGTCCACCCAAAGTGGCTTACATGAATCCCTTTGAGGCGCTGTCGATGGCCAGGATCTCGGTGATCTCGGGCAGCAGCTCGACGTGGAGTTCGTCGCTTGCCGGGCCGATGAGGATGCGGCTGAGCAGCGCGTTGTTGACCTGTTTGCGTTGGTGTGGTGCAGCGGCGGTGTAGCGCGCATGGGCGCCTTCCAGGAGGTCGAGCGTGACGCTCACTCGCCGCGAATGCAGGACGTCGTCTTCAGAACGCGCCTGTTCGGCGGTGATGCGGGACAGTGCCTGCGCCAGTGTGCGTTGCTCTCTCACCAGCACGTCTCGAGCGATCCCGTCTGCGTAGTAGAGCTCGATGAGTTTCGTCTGCCGCCGTTCGAGCGCCTCGTGTTGCCCTTGGAGCGCAGAGAGCGCCTGCGCGCGAGCGGGTGCGTCTGCTTCGGAGCGGTGGAGATGCATGCGCTCAAGGAGCTCGCGCCGGGCGGGCGAGATCTCGAGCGAGACGTACACGTCTTCGACGCGTCGTTCGACGTCCGGGATGTGGAGTGCTCTCTGTCCGCACCGCGGCGTGCCCTGCCTGCCCGAGCAGACGAGGTAGCGGTAGATGCGTCCGCTCTTCGACCGGGCGTTGTGGACGAGCAGCCGTCGCTCACAAGCGAAGCAGTAGACGGTGCTCTTGAGGTAGTGGGTGTGGACGCGGCTGCGCTCGCCGTTTCGTCGAGACGCGAGGATGCGCTGGACGGCGTCCCAGGTCGTGGCGGGGACGAGCGGTTCGTGCAACCCGTCGTGCTGCGCCCCGTTCAACGTCACGATGCCCTTGTAGTACGGGTTCTTGAGCACTTTGTGCACGTTGGCGGTTGTCGGGATCGCGGGGGAGTGAGAGGGCGTCGGCCGTGTCCGCAGTCCTCGCTCACCGAGCGCGTCCGCCAGACGCGCGACGCTCCATTCACCGGTGGCATATGCCTCGAACGCCCAGATGATGTGCGGCGCCCGCTCCGCGTCGACCCTGACGGTTCGGTACTCACGGCCGTCATCGGTCTGGACGCGAACGTTGAGGTACCCGATGGGTGCGCGGTTCGGGGTCCCTCCCTGGAGGACCTTCTGGCGCATTCCCTTCATCACCTCGTGCCGGAGGTTTCGAGAGTAGAACTCCGCGATCGACGCCATGATCCCGTGCAGAAGGACACCGTTCACTGAGCTGTCGATGCCCTCGGTGCTGGATACCAGACGCGCGCCGGATGCGTGGATCGCCTGAGTGATCGCAACGTCGTCGGCCCGCGATCGTGCCAGGCGATCGAGCTTATGCACGATGACGTAGTCGACCTGATGTTCCCTCAGGTACGCGAGCATCTGTTGGAGTCCCGGGCGGTTGGTGTTGCGCCCCGACTGGCCGCGGTCCACGAACTCGGCCGCCACGAGCGCCCCCAACCCGTATGCCTGACGTTGGTTCGCGTCTCGCTGGGCCGGGATGGAGAAGCCGTCTCGTGCACCTCCGCGATCTGCCTGACGAGCAGTAGAGACGCGGATATACGAAACCGCCGACCTCAGCGGGGACGGGTCAAGGACAGAAGTGGCAACTTGAAGGAGATCGCGGGCTTTGTTCATTCAGCCAACAGTGGCCGACGTGCCGGACGACATAGGTCGATACCGGTGCCAGATGTCCGCGGAATCCAGCGGGTTGCGCGTACCGACGCATCCTGTCCGTCTTGACAAAGGAAGTCGGGGGCCGCTGGTTTCTGCACCTGGCGAGCAACGGAGACGCTGCGGCTCGGTTCTCTCCGGGCTTTCCAGCAGACTGTATTGAAATGTATCTCGTAGTGTCGGGCTGGCAGACGGTGTGTCTTGGTGAATTGGCTGCGCGGATAGGGGTTTGTTGTGCTGGAGCTAGAGCTCGATTTCGAGGCCCTCGGGGAGGTCTTCTCGACGACCCAGAGTGCGCCGTTCACGGTGATCGAGATTGAGGTGGAGCAGGCTGCGACGTTCGCGGATCGTCTGGGCGTTCCGGTGCGGCGGTGCTACATCTCTGATCCGAGTCTGCAAGCCCGAATCGCGGACACGTCGGTGTCTGCTCGCACGATCATTGAGTCGAAGCTTCCAGATCGTGGATCGACGATGGCGGGTGACTTCGGTGAGATCCTTACGGCGCTGTTCCATGCTGCGAGCGAGCATCCCGGGGTCGTTCTGGACCCGAAGAAGTGGCGGTTGAAACAGGATCGCACGAAGCCTGCTCCCGGTTCTGATGTGGTGCAGATGATCCTTCCGCAGTGGCCAGCGGCGTCGGCAGATGATCGGATCATCTGTGCTGAGGTGAAGACGAAGTCCACCAGCGGTACGTCGACGCCCATCGCCAGTGCGATCGCGGACTCGGAGAAGGACAGCTCACGACGGTTCGTGAAGACGCTGAACTGGCTCAAAGAACGAGCGATCGACACGGGGCTGTCCACTATCTCGATCGAGCAGCTGGACAGATTCATCCACCCTGTAGACCATCCGGAGGCGACACGGGAGTTCCGCGCGGTGGCAGTTATCTGCGCGAGCCTGGTCGCCGACGAGTTGATCGGTGTGGTCCCCCCTCCTCCTAGCGAGCGGGCGTTGATCGTGATCTCGGTCCCTGACTTGAAGGAGACCTACGAGCGGGTCTTCGACGCCGCGCTGTTGACCGCAGAAGACGTCGAGGATGTCGCGTGAGAGAAAGCTTGGGTCGGTGGATCGCAGATGCGGAGACACAGCAGACGATTGTGGACTTCCGGTTGTCGACCCACCTGGGACAACTTGATTACCTCGACAATCGCACGACGGACCTGTACTACTCTCTGGTCGGCGAGCTGTTCGACATGGTGCGTGCCGGGGGCGGGGAGCCGCTGGATTGGGCATCGCTCGGTCGTGCACTTGAGACGGTGAGCCGGGATCTACGGGACGGTGCTCGTGCGGATGGGTTGTTCTTTGCGGCGGTTGCGTTCTATCAGGGCGGCTATCCTGCCTCGGCGGTGATGACGATGCGACTCGCCGATCCGCAGTTCTGGGAGGTCGATGCCCAGCGGGCGGCGTACGAGCTCCTCACTCGGTCTGCGAATCCTGTTTCTTTCTCGACGCAGGTGCTGGTCGACGCGGTCCGAGCCGGGAACACGAGCATTGTCAACGAGGTGGTTGTCGCCGCGCAGGAGGAAGCGGGTCGCGCGCTGGATGTTGGTCCTGACGAGTGGGTCGCCCATCGCCTGTATGCGGTTCTGGTTGAGCGCTTCCAGCGCACGAATCTTCGCGCGGTTCTCCCCGACGGGGCGACGCGGCGGTGGGATCCTCTGGTGGAGTCGTTCCTGGACCGCACGCAGCCGGTGTGGGACTTCTTCCCGTCGCAGATGGAAGCCATCGATGCGGGACTGCTGACGAGTTCTGAGTCATATTCATTGCAGATGCCGACGGGAGCAGGCAAGACCGCGCTGACAGAGACGCTCATCTTCGACCATCTGAGCCGCTTCCCAGAGAGCAAGGCGGTGCTGTTGGTTCCGTACCGGGCGTTGGCCCGTGAGCTGCGCGGCAGTGTCGGCCGGCACCTGACGGCAATGGGGTTACGGTCGCGGACGGTGTACGGCGGAACGGTTCCGGGGATCGAGGAGAGCGACGATCTGGAAGAGGTCCGCGTCATCATCGCCACGCCGGAAGCCTTGACCGGGCTCGTCGGCGCTCACCCGGAATTGCTGTCGGAGATCTCGCTGGTCGTCTGTGATGAAGGGCACCTTCTCGACAGCGAGTCTCGCGGAGTGGGGCTGGAGCTGCTGCTGGCACGGCTGAAGGCGCGAACCCCGGCCCCGCGGATCGTGTTCGTGTCAGCGATCGTCCCCAACGTGGAAGAGATCAACACTTGGCTGGGCGGCTCCGACGGTACGGTGGTGCGCAGTGAGTATCGGCCAGCGGTGGCGGAGTTCGCGGTGCTGCGCCCTTCTGGTTCGGGTCGACAACGTAAGGTCGGACTGGAGCTGCACGAGCCGTCCACCTCGTTACCGTCGCACACATTGCCGGAGTTCCTGGGCCTGGAGGATTTTCAGTTCACGAACCCGTCGACGGGGCGACTGAACACCTACGACTACGGTTCCACGAAGACCTTGGCGGTGGCCACAGCACGGAAGGCGCTGACGTTGGGTCCGGTTGCTGTGTTCGCGACGGAGAAGGGCGGCAACCGGGGCGTTCTGGGCCTTGCCAACGAGCTCCTCAAGCAGATCGCAGCAGGTCTCGACCTGCCGAAGCCGATGGCTTATGTGACGGACGACGCGGCCGTCGAATCAGCGGTGGCGTATCTGACCGGAGAGTTCGGCGACGACTGGGTGGGAACGCGGGCACTCCGCGAGGGCGCGATCGTTCACCACGGCGACGTGCCACAGGAGACCCGCGAGGTTCTCGAGGAGCTGGTTTCGGACCGGCGTATACCTATGGTGTTGTGCACGAGCACGTTGGCGGAGGGCGTGAATCTGCCGTTGCGGACGATGGTTCTCTACTCCGTGAAGCGCAGCTCCGACGGAAGCGCACCCGAGGCAATGCTCGCCCGCGACATTAAGAATCTGGTCGGTCGAGCAGGGCGGGCGGGAAGCTCGACACGCGGGCTGGTGGTCTGCGCGAACCCCGATGACTGGACGGTCGTCAGCCCTGTCGCAGAAGGACAGCCCGGTGAACCGGTTGCGGGAGCGTTGATCACCTTGGTACAGAGGTTGGAAGGCGCGCTCGCCCGCCAGCAACTGCAACTCACCAATCGGGTGCTGGAAGCGAGCCCAGTGCTGTTCTCCCTCGTCGACGGGATTGATGCGGCGCTAATCGAGCTGATTCGAGACGAGCTGGGTGCGGAGCAGTTCGTCAGCATCGCCGAAACGCTCGCCGCGGAGACCTTCGCTGCGGCACGGGCCACGGAGCAGGAACGGCAGATGCTGTTCAGTGTGTTCGAGCTCCGCGCGCAACGCCTAGTCGAGATGCGGGCGTCCGGGCGCCTCTCGCTGGCGCAGGAGACGTCGGCACGACCTCGTCTGGTCGACGCAGTGCTCGATGGGCTCCTGCCCCGGTATGCGGACTGGGAGAGCATTGAGTCACCACTGGACCCTAACCTGGTACGCCTCGTTGTCGACTGGGCACTCGAGCAGCCCGGGTTCACCCGGGAAGCGGAGACCGTGTACCGGCGGACGGACGTAACCGACCTCGCTGCATCCCTGTCTGAGCTACTGCTGGCCTGGCTAGAGGGGCTGCCGTTCACAGCGCTCGCAGCACGCGCAGGAGTCAGCATTGACGTGCTGCTGCGCATCCACGCCAAGCTTGTCTTGTTCGA
Source organism: Microbacterium algeriense (assembly GCF_008868005.1). Classification (GTDB taxonomy): domain Bacteria; phylum Actinomycetota; class Actinomycetes; order Actinomycetales; family Microbacteriaceae; genus Microbacterium; species Microbacterium algeriense. The sequence continues at coordinate 1,250,040 of NZ_WAAO01000002.1, read as the reverse complement.
CTTGGTGACCCTGGTAGAGCAAGCAGTGGCTATCCTCCAGCAGCACCTGACGTCGGAGGGCGTCACTCTCGCCCCAGCGGTCACCTCGTTCCCGGACTTCCTGCGGTTCGGTGTCTCCACCGCGGCTGCTCGTGAACTGATGGCCAAGGGGGTCCGACACCGGGCCGCTGCAGTGAAACTTGGCGCGCACTCGGCGATGAGCTCGCCCGGGAACCTCTTTTCGCTTTCAACCCCGTGGACGATCGCCCGGGACCTTCTCGCGGACACTGACACATGGCTTCCTCGCCTGGGTGATCTGGTCTACCAGCGCACCGTTGCGGACGTGGCAATCAGGGGGCTCATCTAGCGGTACTTCTTTCGGAGCTGAAACCCTCCGTCTAGCAACTGTATGGACGCGCACGTGCTCTGAAGCCAACCTGCTTCTGGAATGACGGCTGTGCCCGCTCCGACCACCAGCTGATCTTTCTCGGAGCGTCGCGATACGTCTGGGCGTCGCCTCAATGTAGACCTGCTTGACCTTGACCTTGACCTTGACCTGCTCGGCGAACTCCGGCATTTCGAGGAGCGAGCGCAGTGCGTCACGTGAGTCGCCGTGGATGAGCAGGTTGTCGGAGGGCGTACCGCTCAACTCTCCGGTGCGCCCGTCATCGAGGACACGCATCTCATCCGGCCGTCTGATGCGCCGACGCTGGGTGGATGAATCCGTCAGCCACGCACTAGCGATCGCGCCGCATAACGTCCTGGAAGAACTCATCGCGCCCGAAGTCATACGGAGGAAAGAAGAGCTCATCAGAACACCGGCCATCGGCACTCTTCTGCATGTCGCCAACGCCACCGCGAGCAGCGCCTGAAGACGCGCGCGGTGCCTCAGTACGGTTCAGCATCACTCGCGCGATGGCAACGCTGGGCCAGGGCGCGGTCGCGCTAAGGTGTGCCCATGCTTCGCGTGTCGCACTACGAGAGTGACTACGTCGATTTCGCGTTGATGCGAAAGCCCGGTGATCCGGCCTGGCGACGCCCGCAGGTCGGTGCACTAGCGGCGATCTCAAGTCAATGGACGCTGGAACCAGAAGAAAGATTGCTTGTCTCGATCCCCACCGGATCGGGAAAGACTGCGATAGCGACTGCGCTTCCGTACTTAGCAAGGGCTAAGAGGACGCTCGTTGTAGTGCCAAGTACGGAGCTTAGGGGTCAGTTGAGCGCGGCCTTTCGCAGTCAACAGGATCTCCTGGCCGTGGGAGCACTTAATCGTGCGAGTCCTGGACCGATCGTCGAGGAGGTGAAAGGACGCAACATTGACTGGTCTCGTCTCCAGCAAGTCGACGTTGTCGTAGCGCTCCCCAATTCGATCAGTCCAGACCACATGGATGAAGCGGATCTTCCTGATCCAGGACTCTTCGATCTCCTCATCATCGACGAAGCCCATCACGCGCCCGCTAAAACGTGGCGGGCAATCCTCGACCACTTTCCTAGCGCTCGAGCGGTCCTGCTCACGGCGACGCCGCGCCGTGCCGACGGAAAGCTGCTACCGGGAACGCACGCCTATCACTTTCCGCTGCGCGCGGCAATTGCCGAGGGTATCTTCCACTCGGTGCTTCCGCGGGTACTTGAACTCGGGTCGCCAATCACGGACGAGGCAAAGGATGAGGCGATCGCAGCGGAGGTTGCCAGCCAGTTGTCCCTCGCTGAACATGCGACGAGCGTCGCTCTGATACGTGTGAACACCGTCGCGCGTGCTGGAATCGTCCAGGCGATCTATGCAAGGAAGGGAGTAGACGCCCAGGTACTCATCGGCTCGACATCGATTGCAGATCGCGAGGATATTCTCGGCGGTTGGCGCGCGGGCAGGATCCGCGCGGTTGTCGCAGTGGACATGCTGGGCGAGGGCGTGAATGTTCCAAACTTGCGGATCGTTGGCTATCACGATAAGCACAAGTCGACACCGGCCACTATGCAGTTCATTGGGCGCCTCGCACGCGCGAATGCGGAGTACCCGCAGCAGTCCGTTCTGGTCACCGTCCATGACGAAGATGTCTACCCAGCTCTTCAAGGGGCGCTACGCGAGCTGTACCGCGAAGACGCTGACTGGGCGACGATACTCCCGACCCTGATCGATGAGGAGATTGAGCGTGAGCGGCGAGACCGGGAGTACCTCAGCGCGTTCGACGATCCGCCGGAGAGCTTCGACCTGGCGGCCGTCAAGCCGCTGACGCGCGCAGTGCTGCTGGAGGTGCCGCGTGGGGTTCCGTTCGACCCCGGGTTTGGAGAAGGAGTGCCGGACGGTCTGCAGGCAGGTCAACGCCTTCTGGGGCGGCACATTGCATACGCTGGCCTCAACCAACACGCAACACAGTTGGTGATCATTACGTCTGAGACTGAGAAGCCCAAATGGTACTCAGGCACCGAACTCACCCGAAGCGTCTTCGAGCTAGCCGTTGTGAGCTGGCAGAAGAGCGCAGACATCAACCGCTCTCATCTCCTGCTGCTGAACGCGCAAGATCTAGGACTCCTCAACGCGATCCGAGAGATTCTCGATCCATCGAACATCCTGAGGAACGGCAATCCTGGGTTCCTCCAGGAAGCATTTGACAGCGTGGAGCGTCTGTCTGTCTCCTCGGTGGGCGTACGAAACACTTTCGCGGCCGTGCCCGGCACGCCAGCCTATGCGACGTTCGCGGGAAGCGGGATCGATCGAGGCCTACGTGAAGCCGACACGAACGGACGAGGACTTGGCCACGCGATGGCCCAAGTTCGAGTGGACTCAGGCCAGGCGACCACGGCAGGTCTTGCTGTGAACAAATCAAAGTACTGGGAGACTCGATACTTAGGACTGCGCGACTACGAAGCCTTTGTGGTCGATCTCGCCCGCCGCTATTGGTTCCCGAGACCCACCGAATCGGGCCCACTGTTACCCAACGTCTCGAAGGGTGCGAGAACCGACGAGTTCCATCCTCCAGTCATTGCTGTGGAATTGAACCCAGCACTTCTGGGGGCCTCATACACGCTCCCAGACGGGTGTCCGATCGAGGAACTGGAGATTGCGCCGCTGGCAGACCGGGAGGCCACGCAGAGCCAAGTCTTTCTCCGGGTTTATGACCCGCGGGACGAGGGCATTGATGTGTGGACTGCCGAGATGACGGTGAATGGCAAATTCACTACACTGGGCGGGTCGGAAGAGCTCCACCGCGGAATGGGCAACTCAACGACGTTCAATCTGCTGTTCGAAGCGCATCCGCCCCTCATCTATTTCGGCGATGGGCGGAGCACGATGGGGCCTGTCACCTTTCAACCGCCCCGAACGGAATCTTTTCTTCCTGACGTTGATCTCGTGCCGAGTAGCTGGGAAAGCGTTGACATCACGAGAGAAACACCTCGACCAAATCGAACCGACTCGATTCACGAATGGGTCCAGGAGACTCTCGTGGAAGTGACACCCGAGCCCGGCGCATCGAGATGGGTGTTGCACAACGATGGAGGAGGCGAGATCGCGGATCACGTCGTCATCCAAAGGAATCTCGGTGGCCGGATGTCGATCGAGCTCTGGCACTCGAAGCCATCGTCTAACTCAACGCCAGGGGTGCGGGTCACGGATATGGAAGTGGTCACGCAACAGGCCGCGAAGAGCCGACGTCATCTCACAGACCGACAGCTGTGGAACCGAATCGGACGCCGATTGACAGGTGCCGAGTCACCACGTCTTACTGTTCTGGCAGGGGACCGAGAAGACCTCCTTGCCCTCTGCGGCCTACTTCCCGACCGTTCGGATGAGTCGATCGCTGAACGACCGCCGCATCTCGACTCCAAGATCGTCATCGTGCAGCCTGGATTGAGCGTCCAACGGCTTCAAGAGGGCCTCCATGCGGGAACTATCTCGGCCGGGCAAGTGCGAGAGTTCTTAGTCTTCTTCCACAATGCGGTCGGCGGGCTCGCTCGCACCGAGGTTCGGTGCTCATCCTGACTCGTACGCCCGCGAACGGGACCCAGCGTCGCCTCGTCTGCGTTACATCGGGCTGCAAGTTCGAGGCTCTCGCGCCGACCACAAACCCATCTCAATCCTACGTAGTGGACCGTTGATAACCGGCTACACTCGGACCAAGCGAACCGCACGGGTCCCTGTAAACACAAGGGAATCCGCGAGCTCCCGAGACGATCGGCGGAGTCCGGAAATCAGCCGGATCCTCACATCACTGTGCCTGGCATCACGTCGGAATGCGGTGCGCTAGCGTCCAGTCAAGGCTAAGAGCACTTGCCAATTCGCAGAGGGAGATAGATGAACCTGCTCGCCACGGTGATGCCCGGGTTCCGCGAGGCTCGCATACCGCTCACGGTCGGCGCGCTATGGGTTCTTGCAGCGTTCCTGTTTCTGGGTCCCGCATGGGACGCGGTCTCCGACATGATCCCAGGTTTGCGTTGGCTGACAGAGCAACTCGCGGCGGTGCCACTGGTGTACATCATCGGCGGGCTCACGTTTGCTGCATATCTCATCGGGCTTGCACTGCAACCGCTCTCCGTAGGCGTAGCGCGGTGGCTGCTTAGGCCGTTCTATCGTGCGCAATTCGCTGACGCCTACCCGGAAGGAAAGCTGGCACGGGCAGTCTTCAGGTTCGTTCGACGCAGGATCGACGTGTCCGAGTATCTCGGTCCGGTCGGCGATGCTGTAATGAGCGTCTACGTAGCAGCCGGACTGCCCGCGAGCATGGCCCTGCATTACCCCAATGAACGCCTTGTCGCGAGGTTTGATGCGACCGCCCTCCAGCTTTGGAAGGCGGCGCCGGACCAGTACCAGGAGTATGACCGCCTGCGCGCCGAGCGCGATTTTCGACGTGCCATCTGGCTTCCGCTTGGTGCGACGGCAGCCAGCCTCGGACTGCTTCTCAGCTGGTGGATCGGCCTACTTCCCATGATCGTCGGGCTCGCCCTGCTGTATCAGAGCTGGCAGACGGACCATCGGCGAGCGGTCCTTATGGCAAACGCGTTGTTTCAGGGCCTCGTTCAAGACGCCGAACTGAAGTCGATGGTGCGAATCCTCGCGACACTGAGAATGCCTCGGGACTGGCGCGAGCACGAGTCGCTCCGATGCGCCGTTACAGCTGTGGCGTTCGCTAAAGTTGGTGACTTCGAGTCATCTGACGACCTGACATGGGAGGCCGCCGCGGCGACTCTTTCCGACGCCGTCCCTGAACTCCATCGCCTCGACACCTCCGCGAATCTTCAGACCCCTAAGAACCGACGGGCACTCGAGGGGGTGGCGAAACGGGTTCGTGACATCTTCCGTGCGAACGATGAGGAAGACGAAATTGCGGTATACGACGCCCGTCTCAGGAAGTATCTGAAGGCAGCGGAAGCGGCGGGGCGCACGGCGCCCGCTTGACTTGAACCTGCAGCGTAACTCGGAAAGCTCGCGCGGCAGCCGAATGACATCAGGTAGTTGTGGCAGGAACTACTTAGGGCCGTGATCATCGGCTGGGCGTCACTATCGATCTTCACCTCGATGCCCGCGGGCGCGGACTCGCTATCCTCCGCAGTCGGCGTGCAGGGGGCGAGAACTCTTGCAGCCAGAGTCGTTGCAAGAATCGCAGCGCCGATGCGGCGAAGAATAGAACATGCTTCAGCACCATCCACCAGCCAGTGGTAGGTAGACGCCAGCGGGACGTCACCCTGGACTTCGAGCACGGCGGTGCGTCGGCACCCACGGACGTCGACCGCAAGTGGGTCGCTGAGCGTGCTACTTCGGCGTGAGTTGCGGAGTTCCGAGCGTCCACCTCCGCCGGAGGCTGCGCCGGTCCTACGCCGCGAACGAACCAGCCGCGCACCGTCGTCCAAGATGTCTCCATTGCGCGCGTTGTCGTCGTCTTGCACCTTCGCGGTCATGGGTACGCATCGTCGAGTGAACGCGCAACATAGTCGCCGACGAGGGACCACCAACTGGAGTAGCGGTCTGCGCCGGAAAGCCCAAGTACTAGGGAGCCCTGCGGCATATCGGATTGGTCGGCAGCGATCGCAGCAATCTCGATGAAAGGAATGTCCACCTGGCTCGCGCTGAGGTCCGGCTCGTCGGCCAACCATCCTTGATGATCATGGCGGGGAGGCCTCAGTACGTCCAGGATCGCGGGAAGGGTCTGGCGGACGAGGTTGTCCAAGTCCTTGGAGTGACCGGGCTTCTCGAACAAAATCATCGAGACGCCGCTTCGCGCGCGGAGGGGCAGCAGGCCCGGGAAGCGGTGCTTGCGGTCCTCAAGGATCCGTCGAAGCCGTTGTTGGAACTCTTCGGACTCGCCCCGCTCAGGGATCGTCCCAAGATCAAAGATGTACGGGGAGTGGGCCAGGCGGGAGCGCGCAGCTCTCCACACGCCGAACCTGTCCACAGGTAGGTCCGTGAACAACGAAGAGAAAACGAGATCGACGTGCTTCTGTTGCCGGGCCTGATCGCGATAGTCGATCTGGTTCGCTATCTGCCGGAATCGTGCCCCCTGTTCCTCGTCATCGGGGTCGAATAGCGTCTGATAATCCAGCAATACGTCTCGTTCGAAGTCGTCGTAGAACGGGGAACGCCGACTCTCGCCGTAGACCGCTTTGTGAGGGTCCCACGCCTCTTCGAGATTGCTCGCCACGCGCAGATCGTGCAGCACGCTAGACCGGGGCTGCGCAGTGATCGAGATGCTCGCGCCCTGGGGTTCAACCACTTTCGTCACGGGCAGTGCATCCTCACCCCAGAAAGCAAGCGATTCAGGATCGTTGAGGGGACGTCCGATCCGGGCGAACAGCAACTTCACCTGCTTGTCGTCTCGGTACACGAGGCCCGTCAACTCGTCCAGCAACCACTTGCACGCGCTGTCGATACGTGCCCCGTTGCGTGAACCACTGTTCACGAAGATGTCGAGCGCGATGTCCGCCCGTGGCTTGGGCCAGTTTGTCTGCTTGCGCGCGTAGCTGGTGAGTGTGTCGCCCTCGAACGCGAGCCGTAGGGCTTGCCGCGCCTTCTCTTGTGACCCCCTCCGCATCTTCTTAGTTGGGGCCTCGGTCTTCACCGTCACACGAAGCGACGCCATCCGTCTGCGGTGCAGCCGAATGTGTTCGCCGGCATCGCTCTGCCAGAAGTGGGTCACAAATCGATTGTGAACCACACCGTCGACACGGCCCGCGGCGGACTCTGTGAGTCGACATCATTGCTGGGGTTCAGCCCTTCGCACGGCAGCGGAGGAGTGCTGTGCGAGGAGACGTCATCGCAACAAAGCCGAGATCGGCAGTCGACAACCGTCCCGACCATGACGACGGGGCAGACCGTGCGCGCGACTAGCGGCAATTCGCTATACTAACGTCCCGCGCGTCAACGATCCCACTCGCGTCACAGCGGGTCTATCCGCGCGTTGACCGGTGGCTGAGCGTGCGTGGAATCGCTTACGTGAGCCCCGGGCTGTCGTTGCGCGGGCAGGACGAGTCGTGCGTGGCGTCCAGTGCGCGTATACGCCGCTCGATGCTTTGCGCGATAGCGACTCCCTATGCGTACGACTAGCGACGCTTCGCCGGGCTGAGGCTTCCGAACGCGCTGCGCAGTCTGTCAACCTCCCGTGTCCGAACGACTCCGCGCAGTTTGACATCGCGCGCTGGCCACAACGGTGACCAGAAACCCTCCGAAGCGCTGTCATCAGCCGGTACTCATTCCCTAGAACGACCGCCGTGAGAACCGCCAACACACGGGGATTATCAGCGATTCGCCGCTCAGCCGAGATTCGCCTCGAGCCCGTCAGTTGTTCTTGGCGCGAGTCCGAAGCCCGACCCATCAGGAACCCACCTGAATCAGCCGCCAAGAACCACCACCGACCGGCTAAAATCGGATCAAGCGAACCGCCCGGTTCCCTGTAAACACAAGGGAATCCGCGAGTTCCCGAGACGATCGGCGGAGACCGGAAATCATCCGGATCCTCCGAGGGGTCGCAGGTTCAAATCCTGTCAGCCCGACCGAGAAAGGCCCGGAAACTCGAGAGAGTCTCCGGGCCTTCTGCATGCTCGGACCACCGCGTCGTCGTCGTTGTCGTCGCCGGAAGGCGGAGACGCGAGTACCTCGATGTCCGAAGCCTCGGGCACACTGCCGTCAACACGAACGAGTGAGGAGACGGCATGGAGTGGTTGGCGGCATTGGGGGCGGCAGGGATCACGGGGTTGCTCGCACTGGCGGGAACCGCGCTCCAGCATGCGGTCCCGCGGGAGCTCCGTCGGGCGCGGCAGTTGTCGACCGAGCTGGAGTCGATGGACGCGGAATCTCCGGCCGGCCGTCTGGCGACCGCGGCCCGAGATGATCTCGTCACCGCCGCGGTGATCAGGACCGTTGTAACGCCGTGGTCCCTGGCGAGAGGAATCACATACGCCCTGCTCGGAGCGGCGAGCACCCTGGCGCTCGTCGCCGTGGTGCCCCTGGTGCACGGGCTCATCGCGACGGCGAACCAGACGCCGGATCAGACCGCGACCCTGCTGACGCTGATGCTCGGCGGTAGCTCAGCCCTGCTGCTATTTATCGCACTCATCCCTGCCACCTCCTCCGACCGACAGCTCAGGGAGCTGAGGACACGCTTCCGCGCGAAGTGGGGCCTGCCGGATGAACTGCAGATGACGAGGTTCACGGACGACATACCCGCCCCGCGTGACGGGTCGGACTGACCTCCCGCCCGCGCAACGCCGTCCTCACGCCTGCCCGAAGGTGGCGGGGTCGACGGGCCACTGCGACTTGGGGACGCTATGCTCCAGCACTTGCAGGTACGACTCGGTGACGAGCTCGTCGACGACCTCGGGCTCGAGCGTGCCGCCGGCGTGCAGGCTGATCCAGTGCTTCTTGTTCATGTGGTAGCCGGGGGTGATGTCGGCGTACTGGCTGCGCAGCGCGTGGCTCTCCTCGGGGTCGGACTTGAGCGTGACGATGGCCTCGCCGGTGACGCCGGTCTGCAGCATGAACACCTTCCCGCGCACCTTGAACACGTCCCACTCCGGTCCGAACGGATGTGTCAGCTCCGCTCCGGGCAACTCCTCCGCGCGAGCCGCCGCGCGCTCGTGCAACGTCTTCCCGTCCATCGGGCCTCCTTCGCTCCTGTGAACCCTGGTCGAAACGCTCGGATTTCCGCGGCTCACCCCGGCCCGTCGCTGGTCGCCGCGAGCAGCGTCGCGATGATGTCGGCGATCGGGGTCGGGATGCCGTGGGCGCGACCGAGGCGGGAGATGACGCCGTTGCGGACATCCCATTCGAGGGGGCGCCCTGCGTCGCGGTCCGTCAGGATCGAGGTGCTCAGGTCAGCCGGGAACGCCCGGAACTTCGCCAGGATCTCGTCGGGAGCGGCGTCAGCGAGTCGTGCCCCCTCGGCGCGCGCGACGAGCAGGCCCTCCTGCAGATAGGCGCGGGTCAGGTCGGCGATGTCGTCCCGGGCGAACATGCCGGACCGCCGCCCGGTGAGGGCCATGAGGCCTGCGGCGGCGTTCTGGAGCAGCTTGCGCCACGCCACGGTCGAGAAGTCCGCGACCACCTCGATCTCGCAGCGCGTGCCCCGCAGCACCTCGACGATGCGATCGCTGCCTCGCGTCTCCGGCAGGGACAGCCTTGCCTCTCCACGCAGGCGCACAGACCCGTCCTCCTGCGCCTGGGCGGGGAACCAGACCACGGCCGGGAGGATCACCGTTCCCGGGGGCAGGTGCGGGGAGACCATCGAGACCTGTTCCACCCCGTTCTGCAGGACGCACACCACAGTGTTCGGACCGCACAGGACGGCGAGCCAGGGCGCGGCGCCGGCGATCTGGGTGGCCTTGACCGCCAGGAACACGACGTCGGCGGGATGGGACACCTCCGCCGGCTCGGTCCGCACCGGGCCCGGCACGGGGAGGCGCTCTTCTGCCACGACGAGTTCGAGCCCCGGGCGCGGCGTGCGGCCGTACAGCGCCGGCGTGCGCCCTGCCTCGTGGAGGGCGGCCGCGATCGTCGTGCCGATCGCGCCCGGTCCGATCACCGCCACCCTCGTCGCGCGAGCGGCGGGGGTCGTCTCACGTTCGGTCACGGCAACACGGTACCGTCTGCGTCCGCGGTCAGCGCATCACGGGGTCGGCGTCGCCGTCGAGGAAACGCTCCAGTTCGCGCAGGGTCGGTGCCGCCTCCCAGTCGCCAGGGGCGAGACACGCGACCGCGCCGCAGGCATTGGCGCGGCGCAGCGTCTCCTCCGCGGAGAGGTGTTCGAGCATCGCGCTGAGGTACCCCGCCACGAACGCGTCGCCTGCGCCCACGGTGTCGACCACATCGACGCGGAACCCCGCGCCCACGGTCGTGCCCGTCTCGTCGAAGACCGTCGCCCCCGCCGCACCCTGCTTGAGCACGGTCGTGCGGCACCCGTCCTCCCGCAGGAGCGCGGCCGCGCGCTCGGGGGAGCGCCCGGGGAACAGGATCGACAGCTCCTCGGCCCCGCCGAAGACGATGTCCGCACGGGCGGCGATGTCGCGCAGGAGCGGACCCGCCGTCGTCCGGCTCGCCAGCGCCGACCGGTAGTTGACGTCGAAGCTGACCACGACGCCGGCTGCCTTCGCGCGCTCGACGGCCGAGACGAGAGCGGCGTGCGCGGAGTCGGACACCAGGGCGGTGATCCCCGTGACGTGCAGGATCGCCGCCTCCTCGACCCATCCGGCCGGCAGGTCCGCGCTGCTGAGTCGGGACCCCGCCGAGCCGGACCGGTAGTAGTGCACGGCGGTCGTCGACGCGGTCGGACGCTCCTTGAGCATCAGCCCGGTCGGGGCGTCGGCGTCCGCGATCGCCCGCACGTCGATGCCCTCCGCGCGCAGCTCTCGGATCACCCGCGCGCCGAGGGAGTCGTCGCCGATGCGCCCCAGCCAGGACGCGTCGACCCCGAGTCGGCTCAGACCGACCGCGACGTTGCTCTCCGCTCCGCCGATGCCGAGCGACATGTCGCGCACGTGGCGGAGCGACCCTGTCTCGTCGGCGCGCACCAGCGCCATGGTCTCGCCGAGGGTGACGACGCGCACGCCGGTCATCGTCGGCCGCAGCGAGCGCGGTCGCGCAGCGGGCAGCGGTCCACGCCGCGGTCACCAGTCATGGATCGTCCCGTCCAGCAGCCGGTTCACCGGCAGGTACGCCTTGGTGTACTCGTGCGCCGCCGCGGCATCCTCGTCGAGTTCGACGCCGAGGCCCGGCTGCTCACTCGGGTGCAGGAAGCCCTGGTCGAACGTGAACGACGTCTGGAAGACCTCGAGCGTCTGGGCGTTGTGCGGCATGTACTCCTGGATGCCGAAGTTGTGGATCGCGAGGTCGAGGTGCAGCGCCGCGGCCATGCCGACGGGGGAGATGTCGGTGGGTCCGTGGATGCCCGACTTGATCCCGTAGATCGCCGCGAAGTCGAGGAGCTTCTTCATCGCCGTGATGCCGCCGGTGTGGGTGACGGCGGAGCGGACGTAGTCGATGAGCCGCTCGGTTATGAGCGTCTGATAGTCGAACACCGAGTTGAAGACCTCGCCGATCGCGAGCGGTGTGGTCGAGTGCTGGCGGACCAGACGCAGCGCCGTCTGATCCTCGCCGGGCGTGCAGTCCTCGAGCCAGAACAGGTCGTAGGGCTCGATCTCCTTCGCGAAGCGGGCGGCCTCGATAGGAGACATCCGGTGGTGGCCGTCATGCAGGATCCGCAGATCCGTGCCGAAGTCCTCACGGATCCGCGCGAACACCCCCGGCATGTGCGAGAGGTAGTTGCGGGTGTCCCAGGTCTCCTCGCTGGGGCGATCACCGGAGCGCTTGGCGGGCTCGTAGTCGTAGCGGACGCCCGGGCCGGAGGAGGAGACGCCGTAGATCTGACCGAGCCCCGGCACGCCGGTCTGCACGCGCACCGCGGTGTAGCCGAGCTCCTGGTAGCCGGTGATCGCGTTCTGCAGGGCGGCGTAGTCGGTGCCGGAAGCATGCGCGTACACGCGGACACCCTCCCTGCTCGCCCCGCCCAGCAGCTGGTACAGGGGCATCCCGGCTTTCTTGGCCTTGATGTCCCACAGGGCCATGTCGACCGCGGCGATGGCCGCCATGGTGACCGGGCCGCGGCGCCAGTACGGTCCGCGGTAGAGGTACTGCCAGGTGTCCTCGATCCGGTCCTCGTCCCTGCCGATGAGCATCGACGCGACGTGCTCGGAGAGGTAGGCGGCGACGGCGAGCTCGCGGCCGTTGAGCGTCGCGTCTCCCCAGCCGACGATCCCGTCGGAGGTCGTGATCTTGAGCGTGACGAAGTTGCGTCCTGGGCTGGTGATGGAGACGTCGACGAGATCGATGGTCATGGCGTGTGTTCCTCAGATGTGCGGGGTGCGGCCGCTCGGGTCGGCCGCACCCCTGGTCGTGATGGTCGGTGCGTCACATGGCGGAGCGCGGATCGGTGAGATCGCGCCCCGTCCACTCGGGTGCCCAGATCGCGGCCACCAGGGCGGACGCGGTGAACACACCCATCAGCACCATGACCGGGATGATGCTGCCGGTGGTCGCCGAGACCCAGGCCGCGACGATGATCGGTCCGATGCCGGTGGCGATGATGGCGGCGATCTCGCGCACCATGGCAGTGAGCGTGTAGCGGTTGCGGGCGCCGAAGATCTCCGGGATCGAGATGTTCTCCATCGACGCGAGACCGAGCACCGAGACGTTGTGGATGATCGCGTAGCCCACGAACACCCAGCCGAGCTCGGCGGTGTTGATCATCAGCAGCGTCGGCACGATCAGGACGAGCGACAGCGAGGTCATGATGATGTACATCCGGCGACGGCCGAAGCGGTCGCCCAGGAAGCCCACGAGGGGGATCGTCAGGAAGCCGATCAGCGAGGAGACGATGACCACCTCGGGGCCGACCTCCTTCGACATCGCGAGAGTGATCGTGATGAACGAGATGAGGTACGTCTGCACGAGACCGGAGTTGCCCGCCTGGCCGAAGCGCAGGAAGAAGGAGACGATGATCGCCTTGATCGGCTTGCGGTGCAGCGACTCGAGCGTGCGGATGTCGTTGGTCTCGGTGGCGAGCTTGACGACCTCGTCGCGCGAGAGGGCCTTGCCGTCGACCACGTCGGAGCGCTCCTCGAAGACCGGGCTCTCCTTCAGGCTGAACCGCACCCACAGGGCGAACAGCATGATCACGGCGCTGCCGATGAAGGGGATGCGCCAGCCCCACTCGATCACGTCGCTCTCGAGCATCACCGCGAGCAGGATCGCCCAGATCGCCGAGGCGAACAGCGTGCCGCAGTTGGTGCCGAGGGCGACCAGCGAGGCGATGATGCCGCGGCGGTTGTCCGGCGCGTACTCCGACAGCATCACGCCGGCTCCGGAGATCTCCGCACCGGCGCCGAAGCCCTGGGCGAGGCGGAGGATGACGAGGAGGATCGGGGCCAGGATGCCGACCTGCTGGTAGGTCGGCAGGAAGCCGATGAGCGTGGTCGCAGCGCCCATCAGGAGGATCGTGTAGAAGAGCACCTTGCGCCGGCCGATCTTGTCGCCGATGCGGGCGAACACGAAGGCGCCGATCGGGCGGGCGACGTATCCCACGCCGTAGGTGGCCATGGCGAGCACCACGGCCATGCCGGGGCCCTCATCGGCGAAGAACAGCTGGCTGAACACCAGCGCCGCCGCGAGCGAGTACAGCTGGAAGTCCATGAACTCCAGGGCGGTGCCGAGCCAGCCCGAGACGGCCGCGCGGACGAGGTCGCCCATCGAGCGCTTGGCGACCGGAGGCGTTGCGGGGGCGTCCACGCCGGGGACGGGGGAACTGCTCATCGGAATACTCCTTTGTAGTGATGTGCGCAGGGGCGCGGGGCAGCGGGTGACGCTAGAGGGCCAGCAGGACCTTGGCCGAGGCGGACGAGTCGCGAGCGAGTTCGAACGCCGCGACGGCATCGGCGGCGGGAAGGACGTGGGAGATCACGGAGTCGAGCGCGTCGGAGAAGGCGAGCATGCGAACCGCGTCGTCGATCTCGGTGGAGAACCGGAAGGCGCCCCGGATCGTCAGCTCCTTGGCGAGCATCGGGGCGAGGTTCACGCCGATGTCGGCGTTCGGGAGCATCCCGACCTGCACGACGGTGCCCGCGCGACGGGCCGCGCGAACCGCCTGGGTCAGCGCGACCGCGACGCCCGAGCATTCGAACACGACATCGAAGGACTCGTCGTCGATCGCATCACGGCCGACGAGGGCGGTCTCGGTCGCGCCCAGAGCCTTCGCGCGTTCGAGGGGCTCTTCCCGCACGTCGCTCGCCCCGATCACGGCGGCCCCGGCCTGCTTCGCCGCGGCGACGACCAGGAGGCCGATGGGGCCGGCGCCGATCACCAGGACGCGCTTGCCGGCCACGCCCTCGGCGAGGTTCACGGCGTGGATCGCGACGGCCAGCGGTTCGGCCAGCGCTGCGCGCTCGAGCGGCAGGCTCTCGGGCAGCACGCGGATCATCCGCTCCTCGACGAGGAGGAACTCCGACGCCCCTCCCTGACGGTGTGGGTCCGCCGCGGCGCTGCCGAAGTAGTCGCCTCCCGGTCGCAGATGGGGGCGGTCCTCGAGCCCGGGCACCTCGGGGCCGTAGCGCGCGGGGTGCACCGTGACCGGCGTGCCGGGAGCCAGACGGCCGGACGGGTCGAGGTCGACGACGCCGGAGAGCTCGTGCCCGGGGGCGAGCGGCTCGCGGATCGTGTACTCGCCGTTCGCGCCGTGGAAGTAGTAGTGCAGGTCGGAGCCGCAGATGCCCACGTAGTTCACGCGGAGCCGGACCTCGCCCGCGCCGGGAACAGGGACCTCGCGGTCCTCCCAGCGGATGTCTTCCTTGCCGTGGATGACGAGAGCCTTCATGGCTGCATCTCCTTCGTGAGGGTCTGGGACGCGTCGAGTGCATCCATGATCGCCGCGTCCACACCGCGACGCCGGATGACGTCGACCAGGTCGCCGACGCGGGCGATGAAGGCGTCCTGACCGGCCAGTTCCGTGCCGAACAGCTGCATGTCGGCGATCACGCGCCGAGCGAGGTCGTGGCCGTCCCGCGCGCTCGCCGCGGCGGCGCGCAGGCGCTCGCGAGCGGGGTCCGTCATGGCGGCGGCGTCCGCGCCCGGATCGAAGCCCGCCAGCGGGGCGAGGCACGACAGGTATCCGGCCACGGTGAGAGCGATCAGGTGCGGCATCTCGCCGCGGCCGAGAGCGAGGAGCGCAGGCTCGGGGATGCGCTGACCGAGCTTGACCGAACCGTCGGTGCCGACCTGGCTGGTGCGGTGGCCGAGGGCGGAGTTGCCCCAGCGCTCGAACAGCTGACTCTCGTACTCGCGGATGTCGACGTCCGACGGCATCCGGATCGACGGCTCGTACTCGCCGCGGAGCACCGCGAGCGCCGCCTGGGCGATCGGGTCGGTCCCGATCGCCTCAGGGATCGTGTGCGCGCCGCGCAAGGCACCCAGGTAGGCGATGAGGGAGTGCGTACCGTTGAGCAGGCGCACCTTCATCTGCTCGTATCGCCCGACCTCCGTGGTGAACACGGCTCCCGCGGCGTCCCATGCCGGACGGCCGCCCGCGAACCGGTCCTCGATCGCCCACATCGAGAAGGGCTCGGCCGGGACGGGGATCGCGTCGTCGGCGCCGAGCAGGTCACGCACCCGCGTGCGCAGCTCCGGTGTGGTGGCGGGGACGATCCGGTCGACCATGCTGGAGGGGAAGGTCACCGCGCGGTCGAGGAATGCGAGGGCATCGGCCCCCTCGGCGTCCGGCAGCTCATGCAGGAACTCACGCACCAGCTTCTCGGTGTGCTTGCCGTTCGCGGCCAGGTTGTCGCAGCTCAGGATCGACAGGGGAGCCCCGCCGGCGGCGGCGCGCGCCTGCACGCCGCGCGCGAGCTGCCCGATCGTCGTGCGAGGAGCCTCACCGCGCAGATCGGCGCGGATGCCGTCGTCGTCGAGGTCGAGGTGCTGGGTCGCGGGGGAGTAGCCGTAGCCGTTCTCGGTGACCGTGAGGGTGATGATGCGGATGTCGGCGTCCGCGATGTGAGCGACGACGCGCGCCGGCTCGTCCGCGCCGACGAAGGCATCCGTGTGGACGCCCGGAACGCTGAGCGAGATGCTGTCCGGGGCGATGGTCGCGACGGAGTAGCGCAGGTCCTGCGCGTGCAGGGCATCGACGACCGTGTGCGAGCGCGATGCGACGCCGATGATACCCCACGGGCCGTCGGCGGCCTGAAGCGCACCGCGCGTGTACACGGCCTGGTGTGCACGGTGGAAGCTGCCGAGCCCGAGGTGCAGGATGCCGGCACCGGAGGGTCTGCCCTGATCGGCGATGATCGTCATGTAAACGAGTGTGTAGCACTTGTACAAACTTGTCAACACGTTTCATCCCGGTGATGCATGATCATAGAGGGACAGCACGATCGGAAGGCGACAGTGACTTCGACATTGACGGATGTGGCCAAGCGCGCCGGCGTGTCCATCGCGACGGCATCCCGCGCGTTCGGCGAACCCGACAGGCTCGCCAACGGCACCCTCGAGCGCGTGCTCCAAGCCGCGAGCGATCTCGGCTACTCCACGCCGCAGGCCGCCACCGCCACCCGCACGTTCGGCGTCGTGGTGCCCGATGTCGCGAACCCCGTCTACGCGACGCTGCTCAAAGCGATCCAGGGACAGGCGTGGCACGGGCACCACCGCATCGTGCTGTTCGACGCGGATGAGGATCTGCGCCGTGAGCGCGAGCAGATCCAGCAGGCGCGCAAGCTCGACGGCATGCTGCTGTGCTCGCCGCGTCTCCCCGACGCGGATGTGCTCGAACTCGTCGGATCGACGCCGTGCGTCATCGTCAACCGGCAGATCGACGGGGCGCCCTGCGTGCTCATGGACACCGAGCACGGCCCCTCGCAGGCGGTCGAGCACCTCGCCGCGCTCGGACACCGGCACGTCGCGTATGCGTCCGGACCCCGCGGGTCGTGGGCCGACGCGCGTCGCTTCGACACCATCTCGCGCGCGTGCGAGAACCACGGCATCCGCCTCACGCGCCTGAGCCATCATGCCGCCTCGATCCAGGGCGGGAGGGCGGCCGCCGCCCCTGCCGTGGCGAGCGGGGCGACGGCCGTCGTGGCCTACAACGACCTCGTCGCGCTCGGACTGGAGGCGGGGATGCTCGAACTCGGGCGGAGATGCCCCGCCGACGTGAGCATCGTCGGGATCGACGACATCGACCTCGCCGGAGCCGTCACGCCGGGCCTGACCACGGTGCGGATGCCGATCGGCCGGAGCGGAGAGCTCGCGGTCGACCTGCTCCTCCAGGCGATCTCCGGTGTCGCGATCGGCGAGGTCGCGACACTCGGCTCCCAGCTCATCGTGCGCGCATCCACCGCGGCCCCCGCCGTCTGATCGAGGGCGTCCGGCGACGTCGGTCCCGAGATGGACTTGCGACCAGTTACGGCGCGCCCCACACCTCGGGGCGGGGCGACCCCATGGCGCGCCATTCGGCGGGCGTCAGCGCCTTGGTGACGGTGGGGCCGGAGTAGTAGATGGTCCCGCTGCCGTAGTTCTGCCACACGACGTCGTTGGGCAGTCGGGTGCGCACGACCGGTGTCGGGTTCCCCTCGGCCGTCCACCGAGCCCCGTCGATCGGCGAGCCGATGCCCGACGCGTAGTCGACGAGGAACGCGATGCTCGGGTGCCACGACAGTTTGACGAAGGTCTGATTCGGGCGCTTCTCGAAGGGCTGGTATCCCGATGCGGCCCACTCCGCTGCGGTGAGCGCGTGCTTCTTCCCGCCGACGTCCTGCACGAAGATCTGCCGGGAGTCCGCCCACTGGTAGTACGTGGATCCTTCGATCCAACCCGCCGTCCGCGGCTGGGGGTTCCCGGCGCGCTTCCACTCCGCGGCGCTCACGTGCTTCCAGACCCACCGGGACTTGTCCGTCCCGAACATCGTCACGGCGCTGATGGTCGGGGACCACGCGTACTTCACGTACTCCGTGGGTGCCGGGAGCGGCTTGGGGGCGCCGGCGGCCTGCCATTGCGCGAACGTGAGCGCGCGGACACTGGTCGCGGTGACGGCCCAGATGGTGCCGTCGTACTTCGCGATGTAGTAGCGGGTGTCCGCCGGGGGGATCCCCGGCCGGTCCGCCGGCAGGGGCGGGGCGACGAGAGTCTCCTGGACGCATCCGGCCAGGACCTTCTGGATCGCCGCCTTCTCGGCGTGGTCGACCGCCAGATTCCAGCGCCACTTCACCGCCACCCACTCCGAGACATACGTGCACCGGGCGGAGGGGAACGGAGAAGGCGGCAGCCAGGCCGCCGGATCCTTGTCGGCCTTC
The DNA here is from genome assembly GCF_008868005.1 of Microbacterium algeriense. GTDB lineage: Bacteria > Actinomycetota > Actinomycetes > Actinomycetales > Microbacteriaceae > Microbacterium > Microbacterium algeriense. The sequence goes on along the minus strand of NZ_WAAO01000002.1, from coordinate 1,231,749 downwards.
GCGGCGCTCGTCGCCACCGTCAGCATGGTGAGGGTGCGCGGGTCGCCGACGTCGTTCGCGAACGCCTCGCGCTGCGCTGCGGTCCAGGACCAGGCTCCCGACAGCCAGGCCTCCTTCAGGGCGACGAGGTGGTTCAGTTCCACCGCTGCCGGATCGATGTGGACGATGTTGTCGTAGTACGACTGCCACTGACCGCTCGCGACCGCACAGCCGTCGACCATGGTCGGGGGGACGTCGGATTCCTCGACCAGCACCTCCTGGGTAGTGATGCAGCCGTCTCCGTCGAGATCGCGCTCCTCTCGGAACAGGGTCCGGTCGAACGTCGCCGGTGAGGGGGCTTCCACGCGCAGCTGGTTCAGCACATCCGAGACGAGGATGTGCTCGCCAGGGACAGGAGCCGCGGCGGCCGCCGCCGGCGCAGACGCCGAGCCGATGAGCATGAGCGCGACGATCGCCGCCGTAAACCGAACGCGATCGCGCATGATTCTCCCCGTCGTGGGACTCCACCGTGGAGCCTCGCGCTCAGGATACACACAGGAATGCGTTCGTCCCCCGACTCAGTTCAGCACGACGAGCTCCCGCGTCGTCCTGGTCATGGCCACGTAGCGGTCCACGGCCCCGGTCACGCCATCCCCGAACCGCTCCGGGCGCACCAGGACGACCAGGTCGAACTCCAACCCCTTCGCGGTGGCGGGGGAGAGGGAGAGGACGCGCGGCGTCGACGGCAGGTCAGGGTGCCCGATCACGCACGCGATCCCCTCCGGATGCGAGGTCAGCCAGTCGTCGAGCAGGGCGGGCAGGTCCGTCGCCTCACCGAAGCGGACAGGGACCCCGCTCTCCCGCGCGGAGGTCGGGACATTCGCGTCGGGGATCGCCGCGAGCACCACGGGCGCCGCCACCTCCATCACCTCCGCCGGAGTGCGGTAGTTCACGCTCAGATGCGCGACCCTGACGTCACGGAGGCCGATCCTGCCCAGCCGCGCCTCCCAGGTCTCGGTGAACCCGTGACGCGCCTGGGCGCGGTCGCCCACGATGGTGAAGCTGCGAGCAGGGCACCGCGCGATCAGCATCCGCCACTCCGCGTCCGACAGCTCCTGCGCCTCGTCGACGACGATGTGCCCGAACGGACCTGCCAACTCGTCCGGGCGCAGCGCGGGCGGCGCATCGACGCCGATGAGGACGTTGCGCGCGTCCTGCCCGCGGAGCATCGACATCACCTTCATCTCGCTGTCGTCGTCTTCGATGAGGTGATCGACCACGTGCGACATCTGCTCCTGTGCCGAGGCGATCACGGCCTGACGTCGGTGCTCCGCGCGCACCGACTCCGGGTCTCCGATCCGGCGGTGCGCGGCGTCGAGCAGGGGCAGATCGGCGTCCGTCCAGGCCTCGGGCTCCGGCCGCTGCAGCAGCGCGATCTCCGCGTCGGAGAGGTCGGGGGCGCAGCGGCGGAGGAACTCCGGCGACCGCCACAGCCGCGCGACCACGGAGGCGGGGGAGAGCAGCGGCCACGCTCGTACGAAGGTGCCCGTGAGCTCGTCGTCCTGACGGAGCCACCGCCGCACGGCGAACGGGGGCACGTCGTCGTCGTCCACCTGGTCGGCGAGCAGCTCGAGCAGCTCCTCCCACACCTCGTCCCTGGCCTCGTTGTGCGCAGCGGCCGGGTCCGCTCCCGAGAACACCTCCGCCCACTCCTCGCTGCTCAGCCACAGGTCGGCCCAGGGCGATTCGATGCGCATGGCGTGACGGGGCGGCTGCTCGAACGCCTTCGCGGCCGCGTCGAGCACAGCGTCGGGATCGAGCGACGCCTTGAGGGCGGCGACGCGGGGATCCGACTCCTCGACCGCCAGAGCGCCCTCGGGGACGAGGTCGCGCAGGGTGCACAAGCGCACCGTGTCCTCCCCGAGACTCGGCAGGACGTCGTCGACATACGCGAGGTAGCGCGCGTTCGGTCCGACCAGGAGCATGCCGCCCGCGCTCCGGGTCAGCCGCGGCTCGGCATAGAGGAGGTGCGCGGCACGATGCAGCGCCACGACGGTCTTGCCCGTGCCCGGACCGCCGTCGACGACGAGCGCTCCGGGGGAGGCGGCGCGGATGATCGCATCCTGATCCGCCTGGATCGTCGCGAGCACATCCCGCATCTTCGACGTGCGGTGCGTGCCGAGGCTGGCGATGAACGCCGACTGGTCGTCCAGGGAGGCGGCACCGTCGAACGCCTCCGGGGTGAGCGCCTCATCCCAGTAGTCGCTGACGCGGCCTCCGCTCCAGCGGTAGCGGCGACGCGAGGTGATCCCGCGCGGATCCTCCATCGTCGCGCCGAAGTACGGCTCGGCGGCCGGGGTGCGCCAGTCGATCAGGAGGCGCGTGCCGTCCTCGGCGGCGAGCCCGGTGCGGCCGATGTACACGTGCTCGCCGGTGGTGCGCGTCATCCGTCCCAGGCACACGTCCATGCCGAAGCGCTCGAGCACGCGGAGCCGTCCGGTGAGCCGCCGGACCTCCAGGTCGCGGTCGACCGCGCTGTCGCCGAAGCCGGCCGGACGCCGACGCACCTCGCTCAGACGGTCGGAGACCTCGGCGCGCTGGGTCTCCAGCGTCTCGGCGATCCGCAGCAGGTGGCGCCGGTCCGCATCGAGGAGGCCGGGTGCTGCCTTCGCGCGCAGATCATCGGAGAGGTGGAAGGGGTCGATGGGCATGGATCTCCTTCTCGGCCGTGCGCAGATCGCACGAGCGAGGGTCGATTCTGCCCCATGCCCGGGGCCTTGCGGCAAGCCCCCACCCCGGCGATATCCTGGAAATGGAAGGACGCAGGGATCACACCGCGGCAGTCCGCCCGGTCGGCGCCTCCCCGCGCAAGGGACCATGACCCACCGCATCGGATACATCGTCGGAAGCCTCGCGAAGGACTCGATCAACCGGGTCCTGTCGAAATCCCTCGTGCGACTGGCCCCGCCGAGTCTCGAGCTCGTCGAGATCCCGATCCGCGACCTCCCGCTGTACAACCGTGACGACGAACTCGATCCGGTGGCGGCCGTGACCACGTTCAAGCACGACGTCGAACGCGCCGAGGGTCTGCTGCTCATCTCCCCCGAATACAACCGCTCCATCCCCGGCGCGCTGAAGAACGCCATCGACTGGGGATCGCGGCCCTGGGGGCACAACTCCTTCGCCCGCAAACCCACCGGGATCATCGGCGCGTCGACCGGCGCGATCGGCACCGCCGTCATGCAGTCGTCGATGCGCAGCGTGCTGAGCTTCCTCAATGCGCCGCAGTTGAACGCGCCCGAGGCCTACATCACCTTCAAGCCGGAGCTCTTCGGCGAGGACGGCGAGGTGACCGACCCCGCCACCGAGGAGTTCCTCCGCCACTACATGAGCGAATACGCGGCCTTCGTCGAGCGCGTGGTCTCGCTCACAGCACCGGGCCACGTCGGCGACCAGGGCTAAGCGCCGGCCGGGCGTCACGCGCCTTCGTCGACGAGCGCGGCCAGCGCCCGCGCATCGTGGGGCGCGTGGCCTCTGGCATCGTTGTCGAAGTAGACGTACACGTCGCGGGGTCTGCCGTCGGCCGCGCCGGTGCCGTCCCGCCAGGACCGGATCAGCTCCGCCCACTCCCGGAGCTCCTCCGGGGTGTAGGCGCTGTGATAGAGCATCTTGGCGCCGTGCAGACGGACATAGGCGAAGTCCGTGGTGAGGCAGTCGAAGCGCGGCCACCGGCCCGCCGTGTCCGCGGCGACCAGCGCGACGCCGTGATCCCGCAGCAGCCGCAGGCTGTCCTCGGCGGCGAAGGTCGCGGACCTCGGTTCCAGCGCGTACCGCAGGGGCACATCCTCCTCGATCTCGAGCCAGGCACGGTCGCTGAGCCGCTCGTCGCGGCGGGTCGCGAGCGCGAGAGCCTCGCCGGTGGTCCGCGGGAGTATCGTCAGGAAGGCGTCGATCACCTCGGGGTCGAAGCGCTGCCGCTCGGGAAGCTGCCACAGGATCGGGCCGAGCTGCGATCCCAGGGCGAGCACGCCGGACGCGAAGAAGTTCGCGAGCGCCTGTTCCACGTCGCGGAGTCGGAGCATGTGACTGATGTAGCGGGAGCCCTTGACGGCGAACACGAAGTCCGCCGGCACGCTCGCTCTCCATGTCCGGTAGCTCTCCGGTCGCTGCAGCGAGTAGAACGAGCCGTTCACCTCGACCGTGTCGAACCGCGTGCCGATGTGTTCGAGCTCCTTCCGCTGCGGCAGGCCCCTCGGGTAGAAGTCCCCGCGCCAGCGCGCATACCGCCAGCCGGAGACGCCGATGCGGATGCGGCCGGGGGCTCTCCGTGCGCTCATGTCGTCCTCCTGGTCGCGGCGCGGCGTGACCGAGGGATCTCCTGTCCGGTGCCGCCGTGTCGCCGACGATAGGAGCATTGCGGAGAGGAGGGGCCGGGGTTGACGGTTCCGGAGGCGCCCGCTAGCGGCGCGGAAGACGGCCTTGCGCGGGAGGGTATGCCCTCTCGACCACTCGCCCCAGACGGTGCTGCCGAGAGGGCTCACCGTCCTTCCCGGACGGTTGGGGAGGCGGCGAAGATCTCGCTGCTCTCATCGGCTGGTCTCCCCAGATCCAGCCGTATAGCCCCCGCTATGAGTGCAGGGTACCCCTTAATCGGCTTGTCCGCCATTTGGGGGACAAAGAAATTTTCGAACCTGTGCTTCCCGCCTCTCCCTGTCATCTCCCGGCGGGCGTGCCTAGGGTGGATCCATGGACAGACTCCTCGTGATCGCCGCTCACGTCGCCATCGCCCACGGCCACCGGGTCGAGGTGACCGAGCAGGTCGATCCGCTCGGCGAGGAGCCCGTGCTGCTCTCGGTCGTCGACCTCGACACGGGGATCCGCTATCGCCGCCCCGAGGAGCCGAGCGGCGACATCTCCCGCTGGATCGGGCGGGTGATCGAGTGCACCGTGACGATCGGCGGGACCGGCGCCCGCACGACCCTGCTGGTCGACCCGATCGGTCCCGGCGCGACCGGTGCGAAGATCGCCCTGCGCGGAGCGGATGCCGCAGCGGATGCGGCGAAGGCCGAAGCCGACAGGTGGGGAGGCGCCGACCGGCCGCCGGCGGAGGAGCCCGAGCGCTTCTGGTGAGGACGCGCCTGCGTCAGCGGAAATCCCTGGAGCGGTGCGCGAGCCCCGTGCGCAGATCCTCGAAGCCGTCGGCGAGCACATTCACCACACCCTCCGCCGACCTCTCCAGGATGCCGCGGATTATGAGCGCCGGCGACTCACGGGCCACCCGCCGGTAACGGTTCCAGACCCCCGTCGAGCACACCACGTTCACCAGGCCGCTCTCGTCCTCGAGGTTCACGAACGTGACCCCGGCGGCGGTCGCGGGCCGCTGACGATGCGTGACGAGCCCGGCGACCTCGATACGACGACCGACCTCGTGCTCCTGCAGATCGGTCGCGGTCAGCACGCCGCGGGCCCGCAGGGCCTCCCGGAAATGCGCCATCGGATGATCATCGGTCGACACACCCGTTGCCCAGAGGTCGGCGGAGAGCCGCTCGTAACTGGTCTGATCCGCGAACAGCGGCGGCTGCACCGCGACGGTCGTCCCCGGGAGGAAACGGGAGCGGTCCTCGGCGGCGGCCCCGGCGAGCCAGATGGCCTCGCGCCGCTCCAAGCCCAGACAGGCGAAAGCGCCGGCGGTGGCGAGCGCCTCGACCTGCGCGGCGGTGGCATCCGTCCGCCGCACCAGGTCGTGCAGGTCTCGATACCGGCCGTTCGCCTCTCGCTCTGCGACGATCCGCTCCGCCAGCGGCACCCCGATCCCGCGGATGCCGCTGAGTCCGAGGCGCACCGCGAACCCGCCGTCCCTGCGATGGGCGGCCGACTCATCCGGCGCCTCCCTGTCGAAGCGCAGCGGGGGCGGCTGAGGGACGGCGAGGCACGAGTCCCGCCCCGTCGGCCCCGCCGCCGTGGTCTCGTCGAGCGGCTCCAGGGTCTCGGTCGCCCCGGAGAGGTGCAGGTCGGGGCGGCGGACGTCCACGCCGTGCCGTCGCGCATCCGCGGTGAGGGTCGCCGCCGAGTAGAAGCCCATCGGCTGCGAGCGCAGCAGACCGGCGAGGAACGCCGCGGGGTAGTGCAGCTTCAGCCAGGAGCTGGCATAGACGAGCAGGGCGAACGACAGCGAGTGCGACTCCGCGAAGCCGAAGTTGGAGAACGCCTGGATCTGCGCGTAGATGCGATCAGACGCCTCGGCATCGAGCCCGCGCCTGGCCATCCCCGCGTACAGCTTGTCCTTGACCTTCTCGATCTTCTCCAGGCCCCGCTTCGACCCCATGGCCCGTCGCAGCAGGTCGGCCTCGTCCGCCGTGCAGTCGCCGATGGCGGTGGCCATCTGGATGAGCTGCTCCTGGAAGATCGGGATGCCCAGGGTGCGCTTCAGGATGGGCTCCAGGTCGCTGTGCGGGTAGGGGATGGGGAACTCCACCGGCTCCTCGCCCCGCTTCGCACGCTCCCGGTTCTCCTCGTCGACGCGGTCCTTCGCCATCTTGCGCCGCACGAACGGGTGCACCGCTCCACCCTGGATGGGACCTGGGCGGATGAGAGCGATCTGGATGGCGAGGTCGTAGAAGCTGCGCGGCTGCAGCCGGGGGAGCAGGCCGATCTGGGCCCGGGACTCCACCTGGAACACCCCGATGGAGTCCGCACGGCAGAGCATGTCGTAGACGGCCGCCTCCTCCTTGGGGATCGTCTCGAGCCGCCACAGTTCGCCCGTGTTCTCCCGGATGAGGTCGAAGCAGTGCTGGAGAGCCGCGAGCATCCCGAGTCCCAGCAGGTCGAACTTCACCAGGCCCATGAACGCGGAGTCGTCCTTGTCCCACTGGATGACGGTTCGATCCTCCATGCGGGCATGCTCCACCGGGACGACCTCGCCCACCGGACGGGCGGTGAGGACCATCCCGCCGGAGTGGATCCCGAGATGACGCGGCGCCTTCAGCAGCTCGCCGGCGTATGAGAGCACGTTCTCGGGGATGTCATGTCCTTCGACTGGCTCCAGGCCCGTGCTCCAGCCGTCGACCTGACGCGACCAGGCATCCTGCTGACCGGGGGAGTGGCCGAGCGCCCTGGCCATGTCCCGCACCGCGTTCTTCGGACGGTACTGGATGACGTTGGCGACCTGGGCCGCCCGCTCCCTGCCGTACTCCCGATAGACCCACTGGATGATCTCCTCCCGCCGGTCGGAGTCGAAGTCCACGTCGATGTCCGGCTCCTCCTGCCGGGTCGTGGCGAGGAACCGCTCGAAGGGGAGACGGTAGAGGATCGGGTCGACCGCGGTGATCCCCAGGAGGTAGCAGACCGCGCTCGCCGCAGCCGAGCCCCGTCCCTGGCAGAGGATGCCCCGACGGCGCGCCTCGGCGACGATGCCGTGCACGATCAGGAAGTACCCGGGGAAGTCCTTCTCCTCGATCACGTCCAGCTCCCGTGCGATCCGGTGGCGACCCTCGTCATCCAGTCGTGGGTACTTCGACGGCACCGCCTCCCAGACCAGGTGCCGCAACCAGCTCATCGGCGTGTGCCCGTCGGGCACCTTCTGCTGCGGCAGCGCAGGACGAGCGAGCCGCAGCGGGAACGCGGACGCCGCCGCGAGTTCGAGTCCGTACGAGATCGCCCCCGGGTAGCGCTGGAAGCGCGCCGACATCTCCGCTCCGCTGCGCAGGTGCGCTCCGCCGTTGGCGGGCAGCCAGCCGTCGAGCTCGTCCATGCTGCGCACGGCGCGGACGGCGGCCACGGCCTCCGCGAGCGGCGCCTGGGCTGGTGTGGCGTAGTGGACGTTGTTGGTCGCGACCACCGGCAGCCGCATCCGCCTGGCGCGTTCGGCCAGGGCGTCGTTGCGGCGGGTGTCCTGCGGATCCCCGTGGTCGACGAGCTCGACGGCCACGTTGTCGTGGCCGAACAGGTCGACGAGGTGCTGCAGCGGAGTGGCGGCGTCGCCGATCTCCAGCCCCCGCCGGACGGCGCCCTTGCGGCACCCGGTCAGGATCGTCCAGTGCCCCTCGGCGCGGGCGGCGAGGTCTTCCAGGTCATACACCGGGCGGCCCTTCTCTCCTCCGCGCAGCTGCGCCGCCGTGATCGCCCCGGAGAGACGGTGGTATCCCTCCATGCCGCGTGCGAGGACGAGCAGGTGCTCGCCCGCCGGGTCCGGCATGCCGCGCTGCGGTGCGGGGAGGTCGAGAGACAGCTCCGCCCCGAACACCGTCTGCAGTCGGACCTCCATGAGCTCGGCGACCTCGGCGAAGCGCGCGGCCCCGTAGAAGCCGTCGTGGTCGGTCAGGGCGAGAGCGCTCAGACCGAGGCGCTCGGCCTCCGCGATGAGCTCCTCGGGGGAGGAGGCTCCGTCCAGGAACGAGTACGAGGAGTGGGCGTGCAGCTCGGCATAGGGCACCGCGTCCTCCGGTCGGACCACGGCGGGAGGGGTGCGCTTGCGGCGGCGGCTCACGGGTCCCGGATCGGTGCGCTGACCGCGCGGCTCTGCCGTCGGCGAGGCCTCCTCGCCGCTGAGCGTGCGCTCCAGCTGGTTCCAGGACAGCGGCGGGTTGTGCCAGCCCATCAGCGATACCGCCCCTCGGCCCACCAGCGCTCGCCGGTGTGGAAGACCAGCCAGGCGCGATCCCGGTCGTCGACGATCTGGAGCCGATGCCCTCGTTTGCCGCCGCCCGTCGTCCAGCGGCGCTCGTGGACGGGCCAGGGGCCGGCCCACGCCTGCACGGCGGCTCCGTCGATCTGGGCGGGCGGCTGCGAGAGGGTCCCGCGCTCGTCGATGCTGATCGCGTCCTCGTCCGCACCGAGCACTCCGATGGGGCGCGGGGGGAGGAACACCTCCGCGGGGAGCGGATCCGGCAGGCTGCCCGGCCACGGAGAAGCCGGGTCGCGCGGGGGAACGGTGCGCTCTCCCCACGGGGTGAGCACCTGCCGGTCGGCGAGCCACCGCCCTCCGGAGACGGCGGCCGTGACCACCCCCTGATGGCCGAGCATGGTCTGCACGCGCGAGACCGCATGGTGCAGGCGCTCGTCCGTGCCGGAGCCGAAGAGTCCCGGCTGGTGGTGGGCGGCATCGTCCACCGCGGCGGGGAGGATGCGCACCGCCACGATGCCGCCGAACGCCCGTGCCTCATCGACCGGCTCCTTCGCGGACTCCGCGGCCAGGGCCTCCAGCTGCCAGCGCACCCGGTCGACCAGGTCGGAGGCGTCGAAGCAGGTCGGATGCAGCCACGAGCGCGAGAAGACGCCCCCGTCGTCGTCGGTCAGGTCGATCCGCACCTCCGTGCAGACGAGCGAGGCGTCTCCCAGAGCGAGCATCACGGCATCCGCGGTCTGCCGCACGGCGAAGGCCACCTGATCGGTCCCGCCCAGCGGCGACTCGAACTCGATGCTCCGCGCCAGCTCGGGGTCGGGTGGGCGTGGCGTGAGCGGGCGGGAGTCGGCGCCGCCGGCGAGCGCATGCAACCGGGCGCCGTGCTCGCCGAAGCGGTCGCGCACGTCGAGCGGGGTGAGCGCGGCGAATTCGCCGAGCGTGCGGACGCCGAGCCGGACGAGGAGGCCGGTGATCTGCTCGTCGCGGAGCACCTGCACGGGGTACGGGCTCAGGAACTCCCGCGCACCGCCGGGCGGCACGACGGTGCAGGGGGCGAGACCGCGTGCGGCGATCTCGGCGGTGAACGGGCCGTCGGCCACGCCGATGCGCACCTCGGGGAAGCCCGCGGTCGCGAGGATGTCGGCGAGGGCCTCCGCGGCCTCCGCCTCGCCGCCGTGATAGCGGGCGATGCCCCGGGCGCGGAGCACCGCCAGCCCTGGTCGCAGCAGGGTGACGCCCGGGGCATGCTGCTCGATGAGGTTGAGCACGGGCAGGAAGGCGCGTTCGTCGCGGTCGGCGTCGTGCGGGAGCACGCGGAGGGAGGCGAGATGCCCCTGTGCGATCCGTCGGCGCTGACCGGTGCGCACGCCGTGCTCTCGGGCGGAGGCGGTGCAGGCGACGACCGTGTTCGCCTGGATCAGGGCGGTGGGCGGATGCGGCGGTGCGCCCAGAGCGGCGCGCAGGGGCCAGTCCGGGAACCACAGCACGAGGACGCGGAGCGGGCTGTTCATCCGGCTTCCGCCCATCGCAGGAGCTCCGGGGGAGCGGCATCGGGGACGGCGGCGAGGGGTGGCAGGGCGGTGAGCTCGGTCGCGACGGCCTCGACGGCGCCGTGACCTCCCGGCAGCTGCACCCGCACGCTCGACGGGCGAGGGCTGTGCCTGGTCTGCGCGGTGATCGTCACCGTGCAGTCCGAGAGCAGCCCCCAGCCTGCGCCGAGTCCGTGCCAGTGCGGATCGTGCAGCCGGATCGTCCCCTCGCTCTGCGGCCAGCGCGCTGCGCCGGGGGTCTCGGCGACCAGGAGGGTGCATCCGCGATCGCGCAGGCGTGCGCTCAGGCGGGAGACGTCGGCATCGCGGGCCCTGGTGCCCGGCGCCACGACGATCAGGGGGACGACCTCGGCGAGGGCGGAGGTCGCGGCGAGCCAGCGCTCTCCCGGATCGGGGACCAGGATCAGCCGGGCGAGGTCGATGCCGAAGGCGGCGGCGGCTTCGACGCCGAGGGTGGGCATGCCGACCACCGCGCACCAGTGCCCTTTCCTGGAGGCGGTGCTGAGGAGGGCGAGCACGAGGCTCGGCGAGGGCGAGACGGTGTACGAGGTGCCGGTCTGCAGCCCCTCTTCCGGGAGGAGCGAGGCGAAGGCGGGGTCGAGGGGGATCAGCGCGTGTTCGCTGCGCCGTCGCTGCATCCTGCTGATCTCGCGCCGCAGTCGCAGCACTTCTCCCGCGCGGGAGTCGCTCGCCGGGGCGAGCGAGGCCACCGCATCGAGACCGATCACCGGACATCCTTTCTCGAATATATATTCTAATATAACAACCCGTAGAGCCGACGATAGTTCGTACAGCGGACATCGGCTCCGTTGTCCACAGGGCGTCTCCGCGAGCGTCGCCGATCTCCTACCCTGCGGGGATGGACCTCCGGCTCGCGCTCCTCGCGCTCGTGCACACCGCGCTCCTCGGCGTCGGAGCCTGGCTGACCGTGATCGACGTCCGCACCCACCGCCTCCCCAACCGGATCGTGCTGCCGACGCTCGCCGGTCTGCTCGCGCTCGCAACGGTCGATGCCCTCGTCGCCGGCCGCAGCGCGTCGCTCGTCCGGGCTCTGCTCGGCATGGTCATCCTCGGCGGCCTCTACGCCGGCCTCCGCGCGATCAGCCCTGCGGGGATGGGTGGGGGAGACGTGAAGCTGGCCGCGGTCATCGGGCTCGTGCTGGGCTGGCACGGCTGGCAGGCGCTGCTCGTCGGCGCGGCCTCGGCCTTCGTGCTCGGTGCCCTCCACGCGCTCGTGCTGCTCGCGCTGCGGAAGGCGGACCGCTCGACGCGGATCGCCTTCGGCCCGTGGATGATCGCGGGGGCGGTCCTCGGCATCGTCCTCGGATGAATCCGCCTGTCTGACGCCGATACCGCGAAGACGGGTCTACCCTGAAGCACATGGCACTCGCACGACTTCACGGCGGCCCGCTGGACGGGCAGATCATCCCCCTCGAGGACGCGGACGACAAGCTGATCGTCCCCTACAGCGAGACGCAGGTGGTCTACAACCGCCGTGGCGAGCCGCAGAACACCGGCGAGGGCGACGGACCGACGGAGGTCGACTACTGGTTCGAGGAGAACCTCGAGGACCTCACGCTCGAGGATGACTGAGCCGTCCCGCTCCGTCGAGGTCGAGCGGAAGTTCGACGTCGACGACAGCACCCCGCTGCCGGACTGGGCCGGGATCCCCGGCGTCGACACGGTCACCGCCGGTGAGGTGCGCATCCTGGACGCGCGGTACTTCGACACCGCGGACGGCGAGCTCGCCCGCGCGGGCGTGGCCCTGCGTCGGCGCTCCGGCGGACCCGACGAGGGCTGGCACGTGAAGGGGCCGCGACAGGGAGACGGCCGGCTCGAACTCGGCTGGCCGCTCGGGGAGGGCGAGGAGATCCCGGTGTCCGTCGTGGCCGCCGTCTCCGAATGGTCCACCGGCGTGCTCACTCCGCTCGCCCGGATCCGGAACGACCGCACCGCCTACCTGCTCCTGAGCGGGTCGGACGTCGTGGCGGAGTTCGTCGACGACCGGGTGCGGGCCACGGACCTCCGCCACGACGTGCAGCGCGAGTGGCGGGAGTGGGAGGTGGAGCTCGGTCCTGCGGCCCCGCGCGAGGACGCGGCACGGGCAGCGTTCTTCGAGGCCGTGGAGCGGGCCGTCCTCGCCGCAGGCGGACGACCGGCGGGGTCCGACTCCAAGCTCGCCCGCGCGCTCGGCTTCTAGGCCGCGGGCGGTTCCGGCGCAACCCCTTTCCCCCCGGTCGGCGTCGCGTGCTTGAGTGACACCATGAGCCGACCGCCTGTGCTTCGATCGCTGCAGACGATCGTCCCCGAGACCGTCCTCGTGCAGGAGCAGGTGCGCGACGTCTTCGCCGCTCAGCCCGACCTCGGACGCCTGGCGCAGCGCATCGTGGCGACCTCGTTCAACGTCTCCGGCATCGACACCCGTCACACCGTGATCGAGGAGCTGTCGCTGGACGCGGAGCCGACCGAGCCCGTGTTCTACGACCGGGCGTCCGGCCTTCTGCTCTCGCCCGGCACGAAGGCCCGCAACGACTTCTACACGCGGGAGGCGTCCCAGCTGTTCGTCGAGGCGGCGCGCCGTGCCCTCGACGCCGACCCGGATCTGACCCCGGCGGATGTGACGCACGTCATCACGGTGTCGTGCACCGGTTTCCACGCGCCCGGTCCGGAGTATGAGATCGTCCGGGCCCTCGGACTGTCGGATGCGGTCCAGCGCTATCACCTGGGTTTCATGGGCTGCTACGCCTCCATGCCCGCCTTGCGTGCCGCCGGCCAGTTCTGCACGGCCGATGAGGACGCCGTCGTCCTGGTCGTGAGCGTCGAGCTGTGCACGCTGCACCTGCGCTCCAGCGAGGACCCGGACACGATCGTCGCCTCCTCGCTCTTCGCCGACGGCGCGGCCGCGGGCATCGTCACCGCCAGAGACCTGCCGACGCCCGTCCCCGCACTCCGGCTCGACGGCTTCCACACGGCGATCGTGCCGGAGGGCGTCGACGACATGGCCTGGACGATCGGCGACTCCGGATTCGAGATGATCCTCTCGACCGCCGTGCCGCAGATCATCGGGGAATCGATCATCGGGGCGCTCGCGCCGCTCTACGGCCGCGAGGACGGTCTCGCCGAGGCCTTCGCCGCCGGGCGCGTGGGCGACCGGGTGCGTCACTGGGCCATCCACCCCGGCGGGCGCAGCATCCTCGACCGCGTGCAGGAGCGGATGGCGCTGAGCGACGCGCAGCTGCGCCCCGCGCGGGAGACGCTCCGGGAGTACGGGAACATGTCCAGCGCGACCGTGCTGTTCGTGCTGAAGCGCATCCTCGAGCAGGAGGGCGCGGAGGCGGGCGACCGCGTGGCGGCGATGGCCTTCGGACCAGGGCTCACCGCCGAGAGCGCGCTGCTGACCGTGGTCGCGCCCGCATCGTGAGCGTCGACCTCTCGGCGCGCGCCGACGTCGTCGAGCTCATGGACGACCCGGACGCGGACGCGGACGCTCTCGGTCGCACGTATCAGCGCTTCGGCGCGGTCAACGCGATCGTCTCCCGCCCAGGGCGGCTCTATCGGCAGGACATCCGACCGCGGGCGGCCCGGCGGCGGCTGCGGATCCTCGACATCGGGGCCGGCGGCGGAGATCTGTGCCGCTACCTGGCACATCGACTGCGCCGGGACGGGCTGGGCGCCGACATCACCGCCCTCGACGCCGACGAGCGCGCGATCCGCTGGGCCTCGGCGCACGACGACGGTGCGGGCATCCGCTACCGCCACGCGTTCTCCGGAGACCTCGTGGCGGAGGGAGACACCTACGACGTGGTGCTCTCCAACCATGTCCTGCATCACCTCGAGCCGGCGGAGCTGCGCACGGTCCTCGACGACTCCCGGACGCTCGCCGGGTCCCGCGGACTCGTGTCGCACCACGACATCGCCCGGAGCCGACTGGCCTACACGGCCTTCGCCGCAGGAACGTGGCCGCTCGCGCGGAACCTCCTCGCCGGTTCCTTCATCCGGGTCGACGGTCTCCTGAGCATCCGGCGCTCGTACACACCGCGCGAGCTCGCCGCGGTCGCCCCGTCCGGCTGGGAGGTGCGGTCGCACCTGCCGGCACGGCTCGAGCTGCGCTGGGAGGGCGCGGATGGTCGACCATGACGTGATCGTGGTCGGCGGCGGGCCGGTCGGGCTGCTCCTCGCCTGCCTGCTGGGGCGCGACGGCCACCGGGTCCGGGTGTACGAGCGCCGAACGGAGCAGGGCGCCGGGACGCGGGCGATCGGCATCCACCGTCCGGGTCTCGACGCGCTCGATGCGGCCGGAGTGGGAGCCGACGTGCGCGCGGAGGCGCTCGCTCTGTCCGGCGGGGAGGTCCGCAGCCGGGGTCGACGGCTCGCGTCACTGACGTTCACCGCGGACCGGCCGATCCTGACGCTGCCCCAGCCGCGTACGGAGGAGCTGCTGCGGGCGCGCCTCGCGGCGCTTCAGCCCGACGCGCTGCACCTCGGGTGCACGGTCCGGTCGGTGCGCGATACGGGCCCGTTCGTGCGGGTCGGCGTCGACGCGCCGGAGGGGCCCCGAGAGGACACCGCGTCGACGGTCGTGGTCGCCGACGGTGTGCGCAGTCCCTGGCGGGACGCGTTCGGCGCGGGGTGGGCGCGACGGCCGGGCAGCGCTCTCTACGCGATGGTCGACGTCGACGCGCCGTCGGAGGACGACCGCGCCGCGCTGTTCTTCGAGCCGGGCGGTCTCGTGGAGTCCTTCCCGCTTCCCGGTGGTCGACGGCGCTGGGTCATCCGAGAGGACGGCGGCGGGTGCGTCGCCTCGGCCGTCGAGCTCGCCGGGGTCGTCGCACAGCGGACGGGGGAGCGGCTCGCCGTCGACCCCGCCGCACCGGTGTCCTCGTTCCTGGCCGCCCAGCACGCGGCCAGGCGGCTGCACCGCGGGCGCGTCGTCCTGCTCGGGGACGCCGCCCACGAGGTGAGCCCGATCGGCGGACAGGGGATGAACCTCGGCTGGGCGGATGCGCTGCGGCTCGCGGCCGCCCTGCGACGGACGGATCCCAGCGCCGTCCCGGTGCTCGACGGCTTCGCCCGGGAGGTCCGGCGCACCACGCGGCGGGCGCAGCGCCGCTCCGCCTTCTTCATGGCGATGGGGGCTCCGGCGTCTGCTCCGGTCGTGGCCGCACGCGAGGGGCTGGTGCGCGCGCTCGGCTCCCCGCCGGCGCGCGGGTGGACGGCCGGTCTCATCACGATGCGCGGCCTGTGACGCGCGAAGGCCCGGTCCGCGATGCGCGGGACCGGGCCTTCGTCGATGCCGGACGGATCAGAAGTTGATCATGTGGCCGGCGAGGCCGTGGAAGCCCTCCTGCAGCGCCTCCGACAGCGTCGGGTGCGTGTGGACGTTGCGGGCGAGCTCGAGAGCCGTGAGGTCCCACTTCTGCGCGAGGGTCAGCTCGGGCAGCAGCTCCGACACGTCGGGGCCGATCATGTGCGCGCCGATGAGCTCCAGGTGCTCGGCGTCGGCGATCAGCTTGACGAAGCCGACAGGCTCGCCGAGGCCGTGCGCCTTGCCGTTGGCCATGAACGGGAAGGTCGCGACCTTGATCTCGCGTCCCTCGTCCTTGGCCTGCTGCTCGGTGAGACCGAACGACGCGACCTGCGGGGAGCAGAACGTCGCCCGCGGCATCATCCGGTAGTCGCCCAGCGTCATGGTCTCCGCGCCGCCGATGGTCTCGGCCGCAACGACACCCTGCGCCTCGGCCACGTGGGCGAGCTGCAGCTTGGCGGTCACGTCGCCGATGGCGTAGATGCCCTCGACGTTGGTGCGCATGTGGTCGTCGATGTCGATCGCGCCGCGCTCGGTGAGCTTGACGCCGGTGTTCTCCAGTCCGAAGCCCTCGACGTTCGGGGCGAACCCGACGGACATGAGCACCTTGTCGGCCTCGATGGACGCCTGCTGGCCGTCCTTGCCGGTGTAGGAGACAGTCACCGAGGAGCCGTTGTCGACGACCGACTCGACCTTGGTGGAGGTGAGGATGTCGACGCCGTAGTTCTTGTACTGCTTCGTGATCTCCTTCGAAACGTCGGCGTCCTCGTTGGGGAGCGCACGGTCGAGGAACTCGATGATCGTGACCTTCACGCCGTAGTTCGTCATCACGTAGGCGAACTCCATGCCGATGGCGCCGGCGCCGACGATGACGATCGACTTCGGCAGTTCGCGGGAGAGGATCTGCTCCTCGTAGGTCACCACGTTGTCGCTGAGCTGCACGCCGGGGAGCAGGCGGACCTTGGAGCCCGTCGCGATGATGGCGTTGTCGAACGTGACCTCTTCGGTCGAGCCGTTGGACTTCGCGACCGAGATCGCCTTCGGGCCGGTGAAGGTGCCGCGGCCGTCGTACTCGGTCACCTTGTTCTTCTTCATCAGGAAGTGGATGCCCTTGACGCGACCGTCGGCCACCACACGGCTGCGGTCGAACGCCTTGCCGTAGTCGATCGTGAACTCTCCGGAGATCCCGAAGAAGTCGGCCTTGTGGTTCAGGGTGTGCGCGAGCTCCGCGTTCTTCAGGAGCGCCTTGGAGGGGATGCAGCCGACGTTGAGGCAGACACCACCCCAGTACTTCTCCTCGATGATGGCGGTGGAGAGACCGAGCTGCGCGCTGCGAACCGCAGCGACGTATCCGCCAGGACCTGCACCAAGGATGACGACGTCGTAGTGTGGCATGCCTTAAGCCTATCGCTCCGAGGGGGTGCCGGAATCGGATGCGGATCCGCTGCCGCGACCGCGCAGAGCGAGCCAGGTCGCCACTCCCGCCGCCACCAGGATGCCGAGGATCGACAGGATCCAGATCCACGCCGAGCCGCCGTCCGCGTCCTCGGAGTCGGGCGCCGTCGTGGCGACCGGCGTGCTGCTCGGCTCGCTGGTCGCGGTCTGCTCCGGTGCCGCGCTGGTCGGCGCGGCCGTCGGGGAGGCCGTGCCGTTGTCGCCGACCGTGACGGTGAAGGAGTACTCGCCGGACGTCGGGTGGCCGTCGCTCGAGACGACCTTCCAGATCACGTGGTACTCGCCGGCCGGGCCTGTCCCGCGCAGCGGCTGCGTGACGATCGCGCCGTCGACCGTGGCGGCGCCGTCGGTGACCGCGTCGCCGGACGGATCGGTGACGACGACCTCGGTCGCTCCCTCGCCGTCGATCAGCTTCGCGCTGAACGTGAGGGTCAGCTCTGTCGGCACGGTCTCGACGGATCCGTCGGCCTCAGGGGACGACGACACGAGTGCGTCGTGCGCGGAGGCGGACAGCGGGGAGAACAGGACCAGGAACGCGGCGAGCAGCGTCGCGGCGAGGGCGATCGGGACGGATGAGCGGCGCAGAACGGTGATCTTCACGACTCCACCCTATGAATACCCGGTATGCGGCGCCTGAGTGTGAATGCGGCCTCCCGCGACCGGCTCGGCATCCGTTAGTCTGGACAACCAGGAGGGCACAGTGACAGACAGCGACAGCCGACCGGCCGGAGAAGCCGCAATCCACCGCTCCGGCGAGCAGCGCCACGACGTGACGCAGACGTTCGGGCACGATTCCGACCTGTCTTTCGTGCCGTTCGGCGTGGAACTGACCGACGTCGAGCAGAGCGCGATCGCGGCTCTGCCCGCGGGATCCGCGCTCCTGCTCGTGCGTTCGGGGGCCCTCGCCGGCGCCCGCTACCTCCTCGACACCGACGTGACGACGGTCGGCCGGCACCCCGAGGCCGACATCTTCTTCGACGACGTGACCGTCTCGCGTCGCCACGCGGAGATCACCCGCACCGGATCGACGTTCGAGATCATCGACCAGCGTTCGCTCAACGGCACGTACGTGAACGGCGAGCGGGTCGATCGGAGCGTCCTCGCCGACGGCGCCGAGCTGCGCGTCGGCAAGTTCCGCCTGAACTTCTTCGCCTCTCCCCGCGATCGCGCGGCGGCGAACGACTGATGGCGGCTTCCCCCGCCCGCGAACGTTCCGCGTCCGCGGGCTTGCTGAGTATCGGCCAGGTCCTTGCTCGGCTCACGCCCGAGTTCCCCGACCTCACCTCCAGCAAGCTCCGTTTCCTCGAGGTGCAGGGGATCGTCACCCCGTCCCGCACGGAGTCGGGCTACCGCAAGTTCTCCGCCGCGGACATCGAACGACTGCGCCTGGGGCTCACGCTGCAGCGCGACCACTACCTGCCGCTGAGCGTCATCCGCGAGCAGCTGGACGAGGCCGAGGCCGGCGGGGAGGCGACGGCGCTCGTGCCGCCGTCGATCACCCCTGCTCCGCGCCGCTACCGCCGCGATGAGCTGCTCGCCGCCGCGGGTGCCGGACCGCAGCTGCTCAATGACGCCATCAGCACCGGCGTCATCACCGCGCAGGAGACGTATCCGGAGGCGACCGTCAAGCTGCTGCGCGGCCTGGTCGCCCTGGACAGGCACGGCATCGAGCCGCGGCACCTGCGCTCGCTGCGTCAGGGCGCCGAGCGCGAGGTCGCGCTGATCGAATCCGCCATGTCCGCTCTGCTGCGTCGCCCCGATGCCGCCTCACGCGCCAAGGCGAGCGAACTCGGCCCTGAGCTCGCCTCGCGGATCGACGAGGTGCGCTCGCTCTTCGTCAAGGACGCGCTCTCGCGCGTGCTTTCGTAACGAACTGATTGCGACACACCTTCGCCGTCGCACGGATGTCATTGCCGGTGCCCAGGCACTGCTCTACCGTGGAAGATAACCGTTCCAGGGAGGATTTCAGATGAATGCGGATGAGCTCGCAGGCGACCCGCGGTTCGTGCCCGAACTCCTCTTCACGGACGGTCTTCCGGCCATGGACGACGAGGTCGGCTACCGCGGTGCGGTGGCCGCACGCGCGGCAGGCATCACCTACCGCCAGCTCGACTACTGGGCACGCACCGAGCTCGTCGAGCCGACCGTGCGCGGCGCCAACGGCTCCGGGTCGCAGCGTCTCTACGGCTTCCGCGACATCCTCGTCCTGAAGCTCGTGAAGAGCCTGCTCGACACCGGCATCTCCCTGCAGCAGATCCGCACCGCCGTCGACGAACTGCGCCGCGCCGGCATCCGCGACCTCGCAGGGACCACCCTCATGAGCGACGGGGCCTCCGTCTACCTCTGCACCTCGAACGACGAGGTCATCGACCTCGTCAGCCGCGGTCAGGGCGTCTTCGGCATCGCGGTCGGCAAGGTCCTGCGCGAGGTGGAGTCGACGCTCGTCGCCTTCGACGCCTCCGCTCCCGACCCCGTCGACGAGCTCTCCGCCCGTCGCGCCAAGCGCTCCGCCTGACCGGATCCCCGACACACGAGAACGGCCGCCCTCGATGAGGACGGCCGTTTCGCTTCTCGTGCGACGCTGCGGGTCAGCTCTGCGGACCCGACTCCGGAACCGGGATGCGTCCGGTGCGGATGATGCGGTCGAGCAGCGAGTCGAAGTCGGCGGCGAGCTCCTGAGCGGAATCGCCGGGCCAGATGTGCAGCGGCTTCGCGGCGCCCTGTGCCTGCTGCAGCGAGGTGCGCTCGGGAAGCTGCGGTGACAGCACGAGCGGGCCGAACATGTCGCGGAGCTCCTTGATGCGGAACTGGTGCTCGATGGACTGCGGACGCACGCGGTTCACCACGATGCCGAGCGGCTGCAGTCGGGGGGAGAGGCCGCGGCGGATCTCCTCGATCGCGCGGAGGGCGCGGTCGGCGGCGGCGACGGAGAACAGTCCGGGCTCGGTGACGACCATGACGCGGTCGCTGGCCGCCCACGCGGTGCGGGTGAGCGCGTTCAGCGACGGTGCGCAGTCGACCAGCACGAGGTCGTAGTCGGCCTCGACGGAGGCGAGTGCCTCTTCGAGCTTCCACACGTCGCGGACGCTCGGGTGCGGTCCGTCGAAGTTGATGGCGGACGGGCTGCCGATGAGCACGTCGATCGTGCCGGGGTGCACCTTCGCCCAGCCGCTGGAGGTGATCGCCTGGCGGACGACCTTCTCCTTCGGGTTCGCCAGGACATCGGCGATGTTGAGTCGTCCGGCCACCTGGATGTCCATCCCGGTGGAGACGTCGGACTGCGGGTCGAGGTCGACGACGAGCGTCCGGACGCCCCGGGCGAAGGCCGCGGAGGCCAACCCGAGTGTCACGGTCGTCTTGCCGACGCCTCCCTTGAGAGAGCTGACGCTGAGTACGTGCACGGACACCACGTTACCTTCCCCTAGGCTGGGGGAACACTCAGCCCCGCCCCATGCGCATCGAAAACGCTGCGCATCGAGCTCACAGAGGTGTGCATGTTCCAGAAGATCCTTGTGGCGAACCGTGGTGAGATCGCGATCCGCGCATTCCGTGCGGCTGTCGAGGTGGGAGCGCGCACCGTCGCGGTCTTCCCCCATGAAGACCGCGGCTCGGTGCATCGGCTGAAGGCCGATGAGGCGTACGAGATCGGGGAGCGCGGTCATCCTGTCCGCGCCTACCTGAACGTCGACGAGATCATCCGCGTCGCCCTCGAATCCGGCGCGGACGCCATCTACCCCGGCTACGGGTTCCTCTCCGAGAACCCCGAGCTCGCGGCGAAGGCGGCGGCGAACGGCATCGTCTTCATCGGGCCGCCCTCGTCGGTGCTCGAGATGGCGGGCAACAAGGTCGAGGCGAAGCGGCACGCGGTCGAGGCCGGAGTGCCCGTCCTGCGCTCCACCGAGGCGTCCGACGACGTCGATGCGCTCGTCGCGCAGGCGCAGGAGATCGGGTTCCCGCTGTTCGCCAAGGCCGTCGCCGGCGGCGGCGGTCGCGGGATGCGGCGGGTGGAGACCTTCGGTGAACTCGCCCCCGCGCTGGCCGAGGCGATGCGCGAGGCCGAAAGCGCCTTCGGCGACCCGCGGATGTTCCTGGAGCAGGCGGTGGTGCGCCCACGGCACATCGAGGTGCAGATCCTCGCCGACAAGACCGGCGAGACCGTGCACCTGTTCGAGCGCGACTGCTCGGTGCAGCGGCGTCACCAGAAGGTCGTCGAGATCGCTCCCGCGCCGAACCTGGACGACGACATCCGCACCGCGCTGCACGGCTACGCGGTCGCCTTCGCCCGCTCGATCGGGTACGAGAACGCCGGCACCGTCGAGTTCCTGCTGGAGACGGCGGGGGAGCGCGCCGGCGAGGTCGTCTTCATCGAGATGAACCCGCGGATCCAGGTCGAGCACACGGTCACCGAGGAGGTCACCGACGTCGACCTGGTGCAGAGCCAGATGCGCATCGCCGCCGGGCAGACCCTCGCCGAGCTGGGGCTGCAGCAGGAGAACCTGCACCTGCGCGGAGCCGCGCTGCAGTGCCGGATCACGACCGAGGACCCGACCCAGGGATTCCGTCCCGACACGGGGAAGATCACCACGTACCGCTCTCCGGGTGGCGCCGGCATCCGCCTCGACGGCGGCACGGTGCACCAGGGCGCGCAGATCAGCCCGCACTTCGACTCCATGCTCGCGAAGCTGACCTGCCGTGGGAGGGACTTCCCGGCCGCCGTCGCGCGGGCGCGCCGTGCCCTCGCGGAGTTCCGCATCCGCGGCGTCTCGACCAACATCCCCTTCCTGCAGGCGCTCCTCGAGGACGACGCCTTCATCGCGGGGGATGTCAGCACCTCGTTCATCGACGAGCGCCCGGAGCTGCTGCGCGGGCGCGTGTCGAAGGACCGCGGCACGAAGCTGCTGAACTGGCTGGTCGACGTCACCGTCAACAAGCCGCACGGCGCCCACCCCGGCGTCGTCGACCCGGTTACCAAGCTGCCGGAGATCGACCTGACCGCCGAGCCGACGCCCGGTTCCCGGCAGCGTCTGCTCGAGCTCGGACCCGAGGGCTTCGCCCGCAGCCTGCGCGAGCAGACCGCGCTGGCCATCACCGACACGACGTTCCGCGACGCGCACCAGTCGCTGCTGGCGACCCGCGTGCGGACGAAGGATCTGGTCGCCGCTGCGCCCTACCTCGCGCGGCTGACCCCTGGACTGCTCTCGGTCGAGGCCTGGGGAGGGGCGACCTACGACGTCGCGCTGCGGTTCCTCGGCGAGGACCCGTGGGAGCGGCTGGACAAGCTGCGCGCGGCCTTGCCGAACATCGCGATCCAGATGCTGCTGCGCGGACGCAACACGGTCGGCTACACGCCCTACCCCACCGCGGTCACCGAGGCCTTCGTCGCGGAGGCGGCGGCCAGCGGCGTCGACATCTTCCGGATCTTCGACGCGCTCAACGACGTCGAGCAGATGCGCCCGGCGATCGAGGCCGTGCGGAACACCGGCACGGCCGTCGCCGAGGTCGCCCTCTGCTACACCGGCGACCTCCTCGACCCGGCGGAGGATCTCTACACGCTCGACTACTACCTCGGCCTCGCGGACCAGATCGTCGCCGCGGGCGCGCACATCATCGCGATCAAGGACATGGCGGGTCTGCTGCGTCCCGCGGCCGCGGCGAAGCTCGTGTCGGCGCTGCGGGAGCGGTTCGACCTCCCCGTCCACCTGCACACGCATGACACCCCCGGCGGCCAGCTCGCGACCCTCCTCGCGGCCAGCGCCGCGGGTGTCGACGCGGTCGATGCCGCCTCGGCTCCGCTTTCCGGTACCACCAGTCAGCCGTCGCTGTCGTCCCTCGTGGCCGCGCTCGCGCACACGGATCGCGACAGCGGCATCTCCCTGGCCGGCGTCTCGGACCTCGAGCCGTACTGGGAGGCGGTGCGCCGTCAGTACGCGCCGTTCGAGTCCGGGCTTCCCGGGCCCACAGGCCGCGTCTACCACCACGAGATCCCTGGCGGGCAGCTGTCGAACCTGCGCCAGCAGGCGAAGGCGCTCGGACTGGCGGACGACTTCGAACTCATCGAGGACATGTACGCCGCCGCCGATCGCATCCTCGGACGCGTGCCGAAGGTGACGCCGTCGTCGAAGGTCGTCGGCGACCTGGCGCTCCACCTCGCCGCGGTCAAGGCGGATCCCGCCGACTTCGAGGCCAACCCCGAGAAGTACGACGTGCCGGATTCGGTCGTCGGGTTCATGGCCGGAGAGCTGGGCGACCTGCCAGGGGGGTGGCCGGAGCCCTTCCGCACCAAGGTGCTCGCCGGTCGCTCGGTGCGCACCGGGCTCACCGCGATCTCGGCCGATGACGAGAAGGCCCTCGGCGGGACGAGCGCGGAACGGCGCTCGCGACTGAACACGCTGCTCTTCCCCGCACCCACCGCGGAGTTCGCCGAGCGACGGGAGCTGTTCGGCGACCTGTCGGTGCTCGACACGAGCGACTACCTGTACGGGCTCGTGCAGGGGCAGGAGCACCAGGTCGAGATCGATCGCGGCGTGCGTCTCTACGTGGGTCTGGAAGCGATCGGCGACGCGGACGACAAGGGCATGCGTACGGTCATGACGACGCTGAACGGACAGCTGCGTCCGGTCTTCGTGCGCGACCGCTCGGTCTCCGTCGATGCGCACGAGGTGGAGAAGGCGGACACCTCCGTGCCCGGTCAGGTCGCGGCGCCCTTCTCCGGCGTGGTCACTCTCAAGGCCGAGATCGGCTCCGCCGTCCGGGCCGGGGAGCCGGTCGCGTCGATCGAGGCGATGAAGATGGAGGCGGCCATCACGGCGCCCGTCGACGGCATCATCGAGCGCCACGCGATCGCCGAGACGCAGCAGGTCGACGCGGGAGATCTTTTGGTCGTCATCCGTCCGGCGCACTAATCTTGTGCGGGCGAGGGCCGCGCACCAGGTGCGCACCCGAGGCTCGCGCAGGCTGGGAGTGACAATCGTGACACCGAAGAACACCGCTGACCCCGAGGACAACCCGCTGGGGGTGCTGGACGAAGCCGCGTCGCTCGACACGGCAGGCATCGGCATCCTCGGCAGGACCGCTCAGGTGAGCGTGACGCTGCCGAAGGACGAGGATGACGACCTCGCCGACGACGGGATCGTCGAGGGCGAGGTCATCGGCGACCTCGTGATCGACCCTCCGCGTGAGGCGGACCGGAAGCCGAAGATCGCGACGGCCCCGATGCCGCCGGCGGAGCGCGCGAAACCGGAGATCGCCGAGTCCACCTCCGCGAGCACCGCGAAGGTGGAGGAGGAGTCGGCGGTGACGGGTGAGATCGAGCAGCCCTCCGTCGCCGAGCCCATCGTGATCGACGTCTCAGCCCTCTCGACGACGACGGAGGACGTCGTCGACGCCGATGTCGTCGAGGACCCGAACCCCGACGCCGAGCGGCGGGAGTCGACCGCGGCGTCGACCCCGGACGTGGAGGAGCGCGACGCGGACGACCTCGCGGACGAGCGGGCGGCGGCCGCCCGGTTCCTCGCCAAGGCCCGCAGCGAGAACGGAGCCGATCGCCCTGCGACGTCGTCGCCCGTGCAGGCATCCGCCGAGAAGGAGACCCCGACCGTGTCCAGCCCCGAAGACCGCTCCGTCGTGCCGCAGCCCGTGAGGACCACGCCGCGCACGGACGTCACGCTCACCTCCAAGCGCCTCGACGACCTGGGGGAGTCCTCCCGGGAGTCGGCCGACCTCCTCACCGCGGATCGGCTGCTCGACCCGCATCGGGTGGCGAAGCCCGAGCCGGAGGGTGCGTGGAGTCACTTCCTGTACGCGGTCTCCGGACGCCGCATCAACATCGGCGACGGACGGCGCGCGCGTGAGCGCAAGGCGCTGTCGGCGCGGATCGCTGCTCCGCTGGCCGGCGGCGCGCGGTTCGTCCCCGTGCTGTCGCGCAAGGGCGGCGTGGGCAAGACGACCATCACGGCGCTCCTCGGCATGGCGTTGGCCGATGCCAGGGAGGACCGTGTGATCGCCGTCGACGCGAATCCCGACCGGGGCACTCTGGCCGAGCGGATCGTGCGGCCCCACCACAGCAAGTCCGTGCGGGATCTGGTGCGGATCCACGACGACGTCAAGGGCTACCACGACATCTCGGCGATCGTGGCCAGGGACGCGACGCGGCTGGACGTGCTCGCCTCCGACGCCGATCCGCGCATCGCCGAGGCGTTCAGCGACAGCGACTACCGCGACGTCGCCGATGTCGCGGCGCACTACTACTCGCTGGTCCTGACCGACACGGGCACCGGGATCGTCCACTCCGTGATGTCGGCGACGCTGGACCTCGCGGACCAGATCGTCATCGTCTCCGGGCTCAGCGTCGACGAGGCCCGTCTGGCGTCCGAGACGCTCACGTGGCTGGAGACCAACGGCTATGCGGAGCAGGCGCGCGAGGCGATCGTCGTGCTCAACCAGTCCACGCCTGGCACCCCGCTGGTGCGCCTGAACGAGCTCCAGGCGCACTTCGCGACCCGCGCACGCAGCGTCGTCCGCGTCCCGTACGACCCGCAGATCGCGGGAGGCGGCACGATCGTCTTCGCGAACCTGCTGCCCGAGACGCGGGTCGCCGCGCGTGAGCTCGCGGCGCTGCTCGTC
Organism: Microbacterium algeriense; assembly: GCF_008868005.1. Taxonomy (GTDB): domain Bacteria; phylum Actinomycetota; class Actinomycetes; order Actinomycetales; family Microbacteriaceae; genus Microbacterium; species Microbacterium algeriense. The sequence goes on along the minus strand of NZ_WAAO01000002.1, from coordinate 1,206,218 downwards.
GAGGGCCTGCGGGCCAGGGCCGCCTGATGGCGGTCCGTGAGATCCGCATCTTCGGCGACCCCGTCCTGCGGACGGTGTGCGCGCCGATCGAGGAGATCGACGACGGCGTGCGGGCCCTCGTCGCCGACCTCGTGGAGACCGTCGAGCTTCCCGGCAGGGCCGGTGTCGCCGCCCCGCAGATCGGCGTCGCGCTTCGTGCCTTCAGCTACAACATCGACGGCGACATCGGGTACGTCCTGAACCCGGTGCTGACCGAGGTGCGCGGCGAGCCGGTGCCGACAGGGGAGGGATGCCTCTCCGTGCCCGGTCTGTGGCACGACGCGCTGCGCCACCCCTGGGCCCGCGTCGAAGGCATCGACCTCGACGGCGAGGCCGTGGTGCTGGAGGGCGAAGGGCTGCTCGCCCAGGCGCTGCAGCATGAGACCGACCACCTCGACGGCAAGCTGTTCCTGTCACGGCTCGACCCCGAGACGCGCAAGATCGCGATGCGCGAGGTCCGCGAGAGCTCCTGGTTCTGAACCCCGGCGACACGAAGAAGGGCCCCGCGCAGGCGGGGCCCTTCTTCGTGTCGAGGACGTCAGCCGATCGGGACGTTCGTCGTCGCCACGGGCTCGTCGTAGATCGCGGCGATCTCGTCCGCGAAGTCGTTCATGATGATGTTCCGCTTGATCGAGAGCTTGGGGGTGAGGTGCCCCGAGGCCTCGGTCCACTCCGACTCGAGGATCGTGAACTTGCGGATGGACTCCGCACGGGAGACCCGGCCGTTCGCGGCATCCACCGCGCGCTGCACCTCGGCACGGACGGCCGGGTTCTTCGCGGCGTCCGCGAGCGACATACCCGCCTCCAGGCCGTTGTTCGCGAGCCAGGTGGGGAGCATCTCCGGGTCGAGGGTGATCAGCGCCGAGATGAAGGGGCGCTGGTCGCCGACCACGACGACCTGGCCGATGATCGGGTTCGCGCGGATCGGGTCCTCGAGGGCGGCGGGCGCGACGTTCTTGCCGCCGGCCGTGACGATGATCTCCTTCTTGCGCCCCGTGATCGTGAGGAACCCCTCGGAGTCGAAGCTGCCGATGTCGCCCGTGTGGAACCAGCCGCCGTCGCTGAACGCCTCGGCCGTCGCCTCCGGGTTGTTCCAGTACTCCTTGAACACGTTGATGCCGCGCACCTCGACCTCGCCGTCGTCGGCGAGACGGACGCCGACACCGGGGAGGGCGGGGCCGACCGTGCCGATCTTTGACTTGTCGGCGAGGTTCACCGTCGCCGGAGCCGTCGTCTCGGTGAGGCCGTAGCCCTCGAGGATGACGACGCCGAGGCTGTGGAAGAAGTGCCCCAGGCGCGAGCCGAGGGGAGCGGAGCCCGAGACGGCGTACACGACTTTGCCGCCCATGGCCTCGCGGAGCTTGCTGTAGACGAGCTTGTTGAACAGGGCGAACTTGAGCTTCATCCCGAACGGGATCTTCTTGCCTTCTTCGAGCAGCTTCGAGTGCTCGATCGCGACGTCGGCCGCGGCGCGGAAGATCTTGCCCTTGCCCCCGGCCTCCGCCTTCTGCTCGGCCGAGTTGTACACCTTCTCGAAGACGCGAGGGACGGCGAGCAGGAAGGTGGGCTTGAACGAGCCGAGAGCGGGGAGGAGCTGGCGGGTGTCCGGCTGGTGTCCGGTCCGCACACCGGCGTGCACATCGAGGATCGAGATGAACCGGGCGAACACGTGCGCGGTCGTGATGAAGAGCAGCGTCGAGGCCCCGGGCGTCTGGACGACCTCGTCGAGCGCCTTGGCGGAGTTGCGGGCGAGCTCGACGAAGTTGCTGTGCGTGAGCACGCAGCCCTTCGGCCGGCCGGTCGACCCCGAGGTGTAGATGAGGGTGGCGATGTCGGATCCGACCGCGAGGGAGCGGCGCCGCGCGATCTCCTCGTCCGCCACGGAGACGCCCTGCGCGGTGAGGGTGTCGATGGCTCCCAGGTGCAGCTGCCACACCTCGCGGATGAGGGGGAGGTCGCCGCGCACCTCGTCGACACGGGCGAAGTGCTCCGGCGACTCGACGATCAGGGCGGTGGCTCCGGAGTCCTCCAGGATCCACTGGATCTGGGACGGGGAGCTCGTCTCGTAGATCGGCACCATCACCGCGCCGGCGTAGAACAGGGCGAAGTCGACGAGCGTCCACTCGTACGTCGTGCGCGCGAGGAAGCCGACCTTCTCGCCGGGCTGGATGCCGGCGGAGACGAAGCCCTTCGCCAGCGCGATCACGGCGGTCTGGAAATCGGCGGCGGAGATGTCGCGCCAGCCGTCGCCTTCCGGCACCGAGAACAGGGCGCGATCGGGAGTGGCTTCGACGCGCTTCACCAGGAGGTCGGCGACGTTCGCATCGGGGTCGGCGGGGACGATCGCGGGGACTTCAAACTGGACCACGGCAGCTCCTTCGGTACCGGTCGGGCACGGGTGTCGTTCGAGTCTAGGGCATGACACCCGGTCGCGGATGAGGTGGAACTGGGTCGCGCGGCGGCGGGCTCGGCGAACCGGACACCGGCGGATCGCGGACGCGGCGCTAGACTTCACCTCGATGTTCTACTGGCTGATGAAGTACGTCGTGATCGGCCCCGTGGTCAAGGCGGTGTTCCGCCCCTGGATCGTGGGTCGGAAGAACGTGCCCGCGAACGGCGCCGCGATCCTCGCCAGCAACCATCTCTCCTTCGCCGACTCGATCTTCCTGCCGCTCGTGATCGACCGGCCGATGTCGTTCCTCGCCAAGAGCGACTACTTCACGGGTCGCGGCCTCAAGGGGTGGGCGACGAAGTTCTTCATGAAGGCCACCGGCCAGATCCCCATCGATCGATCGGGTGGCAAGGCGTCGGAGGCGTCCTTGAACACCGGGCTGCAGGTGCTCGGCGGCGGCGACCTGCTCGGGATCTATCCCGAGGGCACGCGGAGCCCCGACGGCAAGCTCTACCGCGGCCGCACCGGCATCGCCCGGATGGCGCTGGAGGCCAAGGTCCCCGTGGTCCCGGTGATCATGGTCGACACCGACACCGCGATGCCGATCGGCCGACGGCTGCCCCGCGTCGTGCGCGTCGGCATCGTCATCGGGGAGCCGCTCGACTTCTCCCGATACGCGGGCATGGAGAACGACCGCTACATCCTGCGTTCGGTCACCGACGAGATCATGGTGGCCCTGCAGCGACTGGGCGAGCAGCAGTACGAGGACGTCTACGCCTCGACGGTGAAGGACCGTCTTCCCGCCCGCGTCACATAGCCTCGGCGCGGAGCTCGGCATCGCGCGCGACCACTAGGCTGGAACGCATGCTCCCGCACCACATCGAAGCCCTTGATGCATGGCGCTCGCTTCCCATCAAGCAGCAGCCGCAGTGGCCGGACGCGGACCGCGTCGCCGACGTCTCCCAGCAGATCGCGACGCTCCCGCCGCTGGTCTTCGCCGGTGAGGTCGACAACCTGCGTGACCGTCTCGCTCGTGCGGCATCCGGACAGGCCTTCCTCCTCCAGGGCGGCGACTGCGCCGAGACGTTCGCCGGCGCGACGGCGGAGCAGATCCGCAACCGGATCAAGACGGTGCTGCAGATGGCCGTCGTCCTGACCTACGGCGCCTCCATGCCGATCGTCAAGATGGGTCGCATGGCGGGACAGTTCGCCAAGCCCCGCTCGAGCGACACCGAGACGCGCGGCGAGGTCACCCTCCCGGCATACCGCGGCGACATCGTCAACGGCTACGACTTCACCGAGGGCTCGCGCACGGCCGACCCCGGTCGCCTGCTCCAGGGCTACCACACCGCCGCCTCGACGCTGAATCTGATCCGCGCGTTCACCCAGGGCGGCTTCGCGGACCTCCGCGAGGTGCACTCGTGGAACAAGGGCTTCGCGCAGAACCCGGCCAACCAGCGCTACGAGCGCATGGCCGCCGAGATCGATCGTGCGATCAAGTTCATGGAGGCCGCCGGCGCCGACTTCGACGAGCTCAAGCGCGTCGAGTTCTTCACCGGTCACGAGGGTCTGCTCATGGACTACGAGCGCCCGATGACGCGGATCGACTCGCGGACGGACACCCCGTACAACACCTCGGCGCACTTCCTGTGGATCGGGGAGCGCACGCGTGAGCTCGACGGCGCCCACGTCGACTACTTCTCCAAGATCCGCAACCCGATCGGCGTCAAGCTCGGCCCGACGACCTCGCCGGAGACCGCGCTCGCCCTGATCGACAAGCTGGATCCGGATCGCGAGCCCGGTCGACTGACGTTCATCACCCGCATGGGTGCGGGCAAGATCCGCGACGCGCTGCCGCCGCTGCTGGAGGCCGTCCGCGAATCCGGGGCGCAGCCGCTGTGGGTCACCGACCCGATGCACGGCAACGGGATCACCACGCCGACCGGCTACAAGACCCGTCGCTTCGACGACGTGGTCGACGAGGTGCGCGGCTTCTTCGAAGCGCACCGCGCGGTCGGGACGTTCCCGGGCGGCATCCACGTCGAGCTCACCGGAGACGACGTCACCGAGTGCCTCGGGGGATCCGAGCAGATCGACGAAGCGGCGCTCGCGACCCGCTACGAGAGCCTGTGCGACCCGCGCCTGAACCACATGCAGTCGCTCGAGCTGGCCTTCCTCGTGGCCGAGGAGCTCGAGAAGCGCTGACGCCGAGCCCTGCACGCGAAAGCGCCCTCCCGATCCGTCGGGAGGGCGCTTTCACGTGAGCGTGGTCGATGCGGCCGGTCGGCGCGCACCTCATCCCGTGAGCTGGATGGAGAGGTTCACGGTGCCGTTGCGGGGGAGCGACTTGTCGGAGCCGGGGTCCTGTCCCGTCACGGTCGCCATCTCGGCGAATCCGGGCAGGTCGCCCCAGGCGGCGTAGGTCGCCTTGAAGCCGGCGTCGGAGAGGATCCGCTTCGCCTCGTTCAGGGTCTTGCCCGAGACGTCGGGGACCGGGAACAGCTCCGGGCCCTTCGACACGATGAGCTGGACGTTGTCCCCGGGGCGCCAGTTGCCTTCCTCGGCGCGGTCGGCGACGCCGATCACGATGTCGCGGTCGGTGTTGTCGCTGAACACGTACTGGGGGTCGTCGCCGACCACGAGGCCCTTGTCGGTGAGCGTCGATCGCGCCTCGTCGACGGACATTCCGGACACGTCGGGGAACGCGCCAGCCGAGACGTACAGCTCGACCGAGTCGTCTTCGAACACCTCGCAGCCTTCGCCGCAGGCGTAGGCGTCGCCGCCCGCGCGCGGCGTGACGTAGGCGTTGATCACGATGCCGGCATCGGCATCGGAGAAGAGCACGAGCGACTTCTCCGCGACGTTGACGTTGAGGCTGGCCAGGTAGTCGCGGGCGTCCTGCTCGGCGCGGCCGTTGAGGGCGTCGAGGGTGTGGTTGGCCGGGCCCGCCGACACGATGACGGTGACCGGGTCGCCCTTGTCCAGCCGTGTCCCCTCCGCGGGATCGGTCTCGATCACGGTTCCCTTGTCGATGTCGATCGAGAACTGGTCCTTCTGGCTCGGGACGAAGCCCGCTTCGGTGAGGGCGGCCGCTGCCTCGTCGTAGGTCCCGCCGGAGACACCCGGCACGGCGACCAGCGATCCGGGTCCGGAGCCGAACCACCAGCCGACCCCTCCGGCGAGCACCGCCAGCAGCAGGACCAGCGTGAGCAGGAACGCGCCGCGCGCGCGACGCTTTGAGGCCCGCCGACGCAGCAGTGTCGCGTTGTCCACCGTGACGGGTGCCGGCGCGGTGGGATCCGCGATCACCATCGTCCCCGGCATGACCTTGGTGAGGTCGCCGGAGTCGCCCTGGCTGTGTTGCGGAGCCGTGGCCCGAGCGGTCGCCGGGGCGATGCCGAGCTCGCGCTCGATCGCCCGCAGCCGCTCGAGCATCTGCTGCGCGTCGTCCGGCCGCTCGTCCGGCGACTTCTCGGTCGCCCACAGCACGAGCTCGTCGAGCTGCTCCGGCACCGCCGGATTGCGCACGCTCGGACGCGGCACCGACTCCGTGGCGTGCTGGAACGCGATCTGCATGGGCTGCTCGCCCTTGTAGGGCTGCTCGCCGACGAGCATCTCGTACAGCATGATGCCGAGGGCGTAGATGTCGCTGCGGGCATCCGCGGTGCCCCGCGTGACGAGTTCGGGGGCGAGATAGGCGATGGTGCCGAGCAGCTGCTGCCCGGTCGCCGTGTTCGCCGTGGTCGCTCGAGCCAGGCCGAAGTCCCCGATCTTGATGCGGCCGTCCTCGGCGAGGAGCACGTTCTCGGGTTTGACGTCGCGGTGCACGATGCCGGCGCGATGCGCGGCGGAGAGCCCCGCGAGGATCGCGTCCATGATCGTGATCGTCTGCGGCACCGTCAGCCGCTTCTGCTCGCGGAGCAGCTCGCGGAGCGTGATCCCGGGCAGGTACTCCATGACCAGGTAGGCGAGCTCGCCGTCCTGGCCCTGGTCGAACACGTTCACGACATGGGGGTCGGCCAGCCGGGCTGCCGCACGGGCCTCCTGGATGAACCTGCTCTGGAAGGCGGAGTCGTCGCTGAGGTGCGCGTGCATCACCTTCAGGGCGATGCGCCGTTCGAGGCGGAGATCGGTCGCCACGTAGACCGTGGCCATCCCACCGCGAGCGATCCGGGCGCGCACGCGATACCGGCCGTCGACAAGCCGCCCGATGAGGGGGTCGGCCTGCTGATTGGTCGTCACGTCAGAATTCTATGGAGAACTGCCTGAAAGGCAGGGGAGCGGCTCACCCCTGGGGGCTTCGGGTTTTCGGCGGAGGTCAACCGTAGAGGGCGAGCCAGGCGAAGGCCTGGGTCTCCCATTGCCCGTATTTGTGGGGATATGCGGAGATCTGCACCGCTTGGGCCGCGTCCGTGAAGGCCATCTTCTCCCACCCGGGGATGTCGAGGAGGCCGCGCGTCACGGTGCCGTTCGGATCCTTCGCGCCGCCGTAGAACACCCGCGTGCTGCGGTCGGCGTCCATGATCTGGGCCGGCGCTCCCCACCCCGTGCTCGGCCGCTGCTGGAAGATGCCGAGCGAGTCACGGTCGCCCCAGTCGAGGTTGCGCAGATCGGACTCGACCATCCCGGTCGCGAGGGCGATCGCGATCCCGCGGTCCGAGACGCCGAGCTCCCGGCCGATGCGGATGATGAGCGCGGCGTTGGCGGCCTGTTCCGGTGTGAGAGCCGCGGTCCGTTGTCCGCCGCCCGACGCAGCCGTCGGCGCCGGTGCCGCCGCGGGCGCGGCCCCGCGCACGGTCAGCTTCTGGCCGGGGTAGATGATCGAACTCGGGCCCAGGCCGTTCAGCGCGAACAGCGTCTGTGTCGTGGTGCCGTACTTCTTCGCGATGGCGAACACCGTGTCCCCCGCGACGACGACATGCGACGCGTCCGCGGCCGCTGCCGCCGGGGCGGGCGCCGGAGCGGGTGCGGCGGCAGCCGGTGCGGCGGCCGGTGCCGCGGCGCCCGAGACCCGGAGAGTCTGGCCGGGGTAGATCACGGATGCGCGATCGAGACCGTTCGCCGCCAGCACCGCATCCACCGTCGTGCCGTACTTCCGGGCGATCGCGTAGACCGTGTCCCCGGCGACGACCTGGTGCGTCTTCGCCTCGGCGGCCGGAGCGGGAGCCGCTGTCGGGGTCGCGGGTGCGGGTGCGGGTGATGACTGGAGCTTCAGCGTCTGGCCCGGGTAGATCACGGAGCGCCAGGACAAGTCGTTCCAGGCCAGCACGTCCGTCGTGCGCAGACCGAAGCGGCCGGCGATCGACGAGATCGTGTCTCCCGGAGCCACGACGTAGTTCGACGGTGCGGCCTGAGCCGGGAGCACGCGGGTCGGGGCGACGCGCAGGCGCTCGAGCGGGGTGCTGTCCTGCGCTGAGGCGGCGTGCGCCGGTGCGGCGGTGAACGACGCGGCGAGGGCGCCGAGCACAGCGGCGGGCACTCCCATCTGCAGGTGACGCGATCGGCGGGCGGCGGTCTTCAGGGTCACGGCGTGCCTCCTTTTTCCAGCCCTTCACGCTGACACGGGTGTAAACAGAAGTCAACAGAAGTGACAGAAGTGACGGATGTGACGAACGCGTCGACATGCGGCGTCCCGGCGGAGGTGAGATAGTGGGCAACGTGTCTGAGAACGTTGCAGGAACCCCCGCCGCTGCCATCGAGTGGCTCACGATGCCCGACCTCGTCGAGGCGCTGGATGTGCCCCTCGGCCGTGTCCGCCGTCTGATCGACGAGCACTACCTGGTCGGATCGCGTCGCACCGGCGTCTTCGCCGTGCCGGCGATCTTCATCGTCGACGGGCACCCGCTCAGCTCGCTGCGCGGCACCGTGATCGCGCTGCAGGACGCCGGCTTCTCCGACGACGAGCTGATCGACTGGCTCCTCGAGGAAGAGGAGACGCTCGGACGCTCTCCCATCGAGGCGCTCCTCGCCGGGCACAAGAGCGAGGTCAGGCGCATCGCGCGCACCCTCGCCTGATCCTCGGCCGTCAGGCGGAGCGCACCGTCGCTGCGCGCGCGAGCTCGCGCAGCTCTCCGACCGCGGCGTTGTCGAGACGGGCGCCCGTCAGGGCGCGGTCGGCCTCCCGTGCGTACTCGGCGATCAGGGACTCCACGCGATCGAGGGCGCCGGAGTCGGTGATGGTGGCCTGCAGGAACGACACCTGCTGCGGCGTGAGGTCCGGATCTCCGAGCATCTCGTCCAGGAGGTTGCGCGCCGAGGTGTCGAGGCTCTGCCTGGTGAGGGCGATCAGGACCGTGCGCTTGCCCTCGCGGAGGTCGTCACCCGCGGGCTTGCCGGTCACCGCCGCGTCGCCGAACACGCCGAGCACGTCATCCCGGAGCTGGAACGCCATGCCGATCGGATGCCCGAAGCGCCGCAGCGCCGACAGCTGATCGTCGTCCGCGCCGCTCAGCGAGCCGCCCAGGATCAGCGGCTGCTCGATGCTGTACCGCGCGGATTTGAGGGAGGCGACGCGCAGCGCCCGCTCGGCGTGGGACTGCCCGTCGTTGACGCTCCACGCGGATTCCTCGGCGATGTCGAGGAACTGGCCCGTCGTGACGTCCCGGCGCATCCGCGCGTATTCTGACCGCACGACCCGGGCGTGCGGGTGTCCGTCGAGCGCGGACTCCAGCAGGTCGTCGCTCCAGGCGACGAGCAGGTCGCCGAGGAGGACGGCCGCCGCGCGTCCGAAGGCCTCGGGGTCTCCGGACCAGCCGGCGGAGCGGTGGGATCCCTCCAGCGCCCGGTGCGCGGCGGGGCGACCGCGACGCGTGTCGGAGTTGTCGATCAGATCGTCGTGCACGAGGGCGGCGGACTGGAAGATCTCCAACGCGGTGCAGACGTCCCACAGCGCGTCGGTCTCGGTGGCCGTGCGATCCCGGTATCGGGCGACAGCGCGCCAGCCGGCATGGCAGAACCGGGCCCGGAGCCGCTTGCCTCCGTCGAGCGTGCCGGCCGCGGCCTCGAGGAAGGCGGCGGCATCCGTTCCGTACTCGTGGGATTCCTCGCGCATCCGTCCGAGGAAGCGGGTGAGGCGCGCCGCGACGGCGTCGGGGACGGGGGAGGAGGGCGACACGACTCCCAGCATACGTAAAGCAAGGGGACGCCGAACCGCTAGCCCCGAGCGCCTCTGCGCGCGTAGAATGGAAGGCACGATACCCGAGGGGGACGAAATGCCACTCTCCGAACAGGAGCAGCGTCTGCTCGACGAGATGGAACGCCATCTCCTTCACAATGATGCCGACGTCGTCAGCGCGCCGTCCGGTGATCGCGCATTGAGCTACCGAAACCTCGTCTACGGGGCGCTCCTGCTGCTCGCCGGCGTCGGCGGCCTCGTGGCGGGGGTCATCCTCGGTGGCGTGTGGGGCATCGTCGTCGGTGTCATCGGCTTCGCCGCGATGCTCGCCGGGGTGATGGTCGCCGTCACCCCCGTGCGTCGGTCCAAGCCCGCCGAACCCCGCGAGCGCTCCGCGGCGAAGAAGCACGAGTCCGCGTCCTTCATCGATCGCATGAACGACCGATGGGACCGCCGCCAGGACGGGCACTGACCCGCCACACGCTTTCACGACCGAAGCCCGGATGCTGAGCATCCGGGCTTCTTTCCGTTAACCTCCGTTCCGCCGCGCTCGTCGTGCCCCACGGGCCTCCACCTGCCCTCCACTGGCCCTCCACCTTCCTCCACCGCGGAATTCCGCGGGTCAATGCGGCGTGATCCGGTGAAGAGAGCCAGATCCGTCAGATTCGTCGTAGGAATGTGGAGGAAAGTGGAGTAAAGTGGGGCGCACCTCGAGTTGGCCGGACGCAGAGGGGGTGGTGGCCGATGTTGCTGGGTACGCACTCACCGAAGCTGGACGACAAAGGACGGGTCATCCTTCCTGCGAAGTTCCGCGAGGACCTCGGCGGCGGCATCGTCGTCACCCGAGGCCAGGAGCGCTGCCTCTACGTCTTCAGCACGGCCGAGTTCGAGGCGATGCACGAGCGGATCCGTCAGGCTCCGCTCGCGAACAAGCAGGCGCGTGACTTCATGCGTCTGTTCCTCTCCGGTGCGAGTGCGGAGATGCCCGACAGTCAGAACCGCATCACCATCCCCGCTCACCTGCGTCAATACGCCGGTCTGCAGAAGGAGCTCATCGTCACCGGAGTCGGCGCCCATGCCGAGATCTGGGATGCCGAGAGCTGGAACGCCTACCTCGCCGCCGGCGAGGAGACCTACTCCGAGCTCGAGCAGGAGGTGATTCCGGGACTCTTCTGACCGTGGCTGTGATGCCCCGCCGCTCCCGCCCCGACACACTTCCCCGGTGCCGGGTCGCGAAGCGGAGGGGGATCAGAGCCCACGGTCACCCCGAGAAAGATCATGAACCTCCGCGACATCCACACCCCCGTCCTGCTCGACCGCTGCGTCGAGCTGCTCGCTCCCGCCCTGCAGGCGGACGGAGCCGTGCTCGTCGATGCCACCCTCGGCATGGGAGGCCACTCGGAGGCCCTTCTCGAGCGCTTTCCGAACATCCGGCTGATCGGCCTCGACCGTGACACCGACGCGCTGCGCATCGCGGGGGAGCGGCTCGCCCGCTTCCGCGATCGCATCACCCTCGTCCACGCCGTGTACGACGAGATCGGCCTGCACGCGCAGGGCGCGGCCGGCATCCTCTTCGACCTCGGCGTCTCGTCTCTCCAGCTCGACGAGGCGGACCGAGGATTCGCCTACTCCAAGGACGCTCCGCTCGACATGCGGATGGACCAGACGAAGGGCATCACCGCCGCCGACGTGGTCGCCACGTACAGCGAGGGCAACCTGCGACGCATCTTCGAGCGCTACGGCGAGGAGAAGCTCGCCGGCCGCTACGCGCGCTTCATCATCGAGGCGCGGCAGAAGCAGCCGATCACCCGCTCCGGCGAGCTGGTCGAGATCCTCATCGCCGCGACGCCCGCTGCCGCCCAGCGCGCCGGCCACCCCGCCAAGCGCGTGTTCCAGGCGCTGCGCATCGAGGTGAACGCCGAGCTCAACGTGCTCGCCGATGCCATCCCCTCGGCGATGGACGCGCTCGGCGTCGGCGGTCGCATCGTCGTGATGTCGTACCAGTCGCTGGAGGACCGTCTGGTCAAGCAGGCGTTCGCCGCCGCTGCGGCCTCCACTGCTCCGTCCGGTCTCCCGGTCGAGCTCCCCGAACACGCCCCGCGGTTCCGCATCCTCACCAAGGGAGCGGAACTGGCCGATGACGACGAACGCGCACGGAACCCCCGTGCGATCCCGGTGCGACTGCGCGCCGCCGAGAAACTGCGGGAGAGCGCATGAGCCTGAATGCCGTCGTCCGCAAGCCGGCGCAGCCGGTCGCCCCCGCGCGCGAGCCCGAGCGGAGGCTGCGACCCGTCGAGCGTCCGTCGACACGCCGCAAGCCGAAGCTCGCCTACGCCCTGGTGGCGCTCGGCGGAGCGCTGGCCATCGGGGCCGCGCAGGTCGCCCTGTCGCTCGCCATCACGCAGGACTCGTTCACGCTCGCGGGGCTCTCCTCGCAGCAGCGCGACCTGAGCCTGCACACGCATGCGCTCCAGGAGGAGCTGACCGGCGTCAGCTCCCCGCAGGTGCTCGCGAGCAGCGCGGCGGGACTGGGCATGGTCGTCGCAGGCGCCCCGTCCTACCTGCGCCTCAGCGACGGCGCGGTGTTCGGCACCGGGGCCGGTGCCGACTGGACGTCGACGGTGAACCCCGACGGCGCCGGTGCGGTCAGCAACGCCCTGATCGTCGATCCGCCGCCGCCCGCGGACACCACCGATGACGGCACGACGCCGCCCCCGACGCAGGAGCTCCCGCCGGCCATCACCGACGGACTCCCGAGCCCGACCACGCACTGACCGCTTACCACCGACGGAGAGATCCCATGACGACACGAGCCACCCGCGGACCGCGGCGACGCACCGTCGTCGCCCTCGCCGTCATCCTGTCCGTGCTGGTGGCCTTCGTGGTCCGCCTGGTGGACATCCAGGTCGTCAGCGCCGACGAGCACGTCTCGCAATCGCTCACGAAGATCGGAGCCGGAGACACGATCCCGGGACAGCGGGGAGCGATCGTCGACGCGGGAGGGTCGGTCCTCGCCTCCAGCGTGATGGTCTACGACGCGCAGCTGAGCCCGCTCGTGATCACCCAGCTCGAGGAGAAGGATCCGAAGCTGCCCTGGGCGGAGGCCTCCGACAAGATCGCGGCGATCACCGGGCAGACCGGCGACGACGTGCGCACCATGGTGGCCGACGCCCTCGCGGTCGACGCCAAGAGCCAGTACGTGCTGCTGAAGCGGTCGCTCAGCACGGATCAGTACATCGCGCTCAAGGAGCTGAAGCTCGCCTACCTGCACTTCGACTCCCGCGAGACCCGCGTGTACCCCAACGGCGCCGTCGCCGGCAACATCCTCGGCTTCCTGGACAGCTCCGGCTCGGCGCAGGCCGGCATCGAGCAGATGGGGCAGGAGTGCCTCGCGCCGACCGACGGCGAGGAGTCGTACCGCACCGGTGCCAACGGCGTCGTCATCCCCGGCAGCGAACGGACCGTCCCGGCCGTCAACGGCGGCTCCGTGCAGCTCACGATCAACAGCGACCTCAACTGGTACCTGCAGCAGATGATCGCCGAGGAGGCGCAGGCGCAGGGAGCCAAGGCGGGCACCGTCACCGTGGTCGAGGTGAAGACCGGGAAGATCCGCGCCGCCGCCGAGTGGCCCGCGCTCGACCCCAACGATCTCGATGCCTCGACGCCGGAGACCAGGGCCAGCCAGATCTTCCACCGCGACTTCGAGCCCGGCTCGACGTTCAAGGCCATCACCGCCGCCGCCGCGATCGAAGGGGCCGGGCTGACGCCGCTGAGCACCGTCAGCGCCGCCTCGCGCGAGACCTTCCCGAACGGCGCCGTCATCAACGACGCCTTCACCCACCCCGCATACAACTACACCCTCGCCGGCGGCCTCATCGACTCGTCCAACGTCGCACTGTCGAAGTTCGGCACGATGGTGAGCCCCGACGTCCGCTACGACTACCTGGAGCGCTTCGGCGTGGGGCAGAAGGTCCTGGACTTCCCGTCCGAGGTGAGCGGCATCCTGCACCCGGTCAAGGACTGGGATGCGCAGTCGCTCTACACGACGACCTTCGGCCAGTACTACACCGTCACCGCCGCGCAGCTCGCCGGCGCCTACCAGGCGATCGCGAACGGCGGCGAGAAGATCGACCTCTCCCTCGTCGAGTCGTGCACGGCCGCGGACGGCACCGTCGTCGACTCGGCCGCCCCGAAGCACGAGCGGATCATCAAGGAGCAGACCGCAGCCGAGCTCACACGCATGCTCGAGAACGTCGCGGTGCAGGGCGGCAACGCCGATCGGATCCAGGTCCCCGGCTACCGCGTGACCAGCAAGACCGGAACCGCTCAGGTGGCCGACGAGGTCAACGGCGGCTACAAGGCCGGCGTGTACTACACCAGCATGGTGGGCTTCGCTCCGGTCGACGATCCGCAGTACGTCGTCGTGGTCACCCTCGACGAGCCGACTAAGGTTGTATCGTCCGCGGCCACCGCACCCGCCTTCCAGAAGGCGATGACGCAGGTGATGAAAACGTATCGCGTGATGCCGTCCACTGTCCCGATGGACGAGCTCCTTCCCAAGTTCGGATAGACGGCGCGAGCCGCGCCTGGAGATGACATGATCGCCCTGACGCTCGCCCAGATCGCCGCCGCCGTCGGCGGTGATCTGCGTGTGGCCGGAGAAGACACGGCCGAGACCGTGGTCGACGGGATCGTCGACACCGACTCCCGCACCATGACCCCCGGCTCGATATTCGTGGCGAAGCCCGGCGCCGAGACGGACGGCCACCGTTTCGTCGGCGCGGCCGTCGCGGCCGGCGCTGCCCTCGCGATCGTCGAGCACCCCGTGGACGTCGCCGTCAGCCAGATCGTCGTCCCCGACGCCGTCGCGGCTCTCGGCGCCCTCGCCAAGGAGGTCGTCGCCCGCGTGCGCGCCGGTGGCGAGCTGCGGATCGTGGGCATCACCGGGTCGAACGGCAAGACCACGACCAAGAACTTCCTCGCGCGCATCCTCGAAGGCGAGGGCGAGACCGTGGCTCCGATCAAGTCCTTCAACAACGAGGTCGGAGCACCCGTCACGATGCTCCGCGTGACCGAGCGCACCCGGTTCCTGGTGAGCGAGTTCGGCGCGGCCGCGCCGGGCAGCATCGCGCACCTCGCCGGTCTCGTCGAGCCGGACATCGCGGTTGTGCTGATGGTCGGCATGGCCCACGCCGGAGGCTTCGGCGGGATCGAGGCGACCGCGAAGGCGAAGGCCGAGCTCGTCGCGGCGGCGCGGGTTCCCGGCACCGCCGTGCTCAACGTCGACGACGCCCGGGTCGCCGCCATGCGGGAGCTGGCCGAGCAGCGCGGTCTGCGCGTGGTCGGCTTCGGCCAGGGCCCCAGCGCCGACGTGCGCGCGCACGACATCCAGGTCTCCGCGTCCGGCACCTCCTGCGTGATCGAGGTGGTGGGGGAGCGGCTGCCGCTGCGCCTGCGCGTCCTCGGCGCACACCATGTCTCGAACGCCCTGGCCGCGATCGCCTCCGCCTTCGTGCTCGGTGTCGCTCCCGCGGACGCGATCGCCCGGCTCGAGACGGTCGAGATCGCGGAGCGGTGGCGCATGCAGCCATTGGGCAACGACCGGGTCCGGATCATCAACGACGCCTACAACGCCAGCCCCGACTCGATGGCGGCCGCTCTGCGCACGCTCGCGCAGATCACCGGCCCGGACGAGCGCACCGTCGCCGTCCTCGGCGCCATGAACGAGCTCGGCGAGAGCGCGGGCGAGGAGCACGACCGGATCGGCCTGCTCGCCGTCCGACTGAACATCCAGCGCATCGTGGTGGTCGGCCCTGAGGCGCGGCGGCTCTACCTGGCTGCGGTCGGCGAAGGCTCCTGGAACAGCGAGGCCGTGCATCTGCCCGACCAGGACGCGGCCTTCGAGTACCTGCGCACCGAGCTCCGCGACGGCGACCGCGTGCTCGTGAAGTCATCCAACTCCGTGGGCCTGCGGCATCTCGGCGATCGTCTGGGAGAATTGTTCTCGTGAGGTCACTCATCATGGCGGCGGCCATCTCGCTCGCCTTCACTCTCTTCCTGACCCCCGTCTTCCTCCGGCTCTTCCGGAAGTGGGGCTGGGGGCAGGTCATCCGCACCCCGGAGTCCGTCCACAACCCGAGCCATGAGGCGAAGCGCGGCACCCCGACCATGGGCGGCGTGATCTTCATCGTCGGCTCGATCGTCGGCTACTTCACCGGCGTCTTCGTCAGCGGTCAGGTGCCGGCGCTCTCGGCGATCCTCGTGATCTGGCTCATGGTCGGCTTCGGCGCCGTCGGCTTCATCGACGACTACATGAAGGTGCGCAGCCAGCGCAGCCTCGGACTGTCCGGCTGGCGCAAGATCATCGGCCAGCTGATCGTGGTGATCCCGTTCGGGATCGTCGCGCTGAACTTCCCGAACAAGTGGGGGCAGACGCCCGCGAGCGCCTCGATCTCGCTGTTCCGGGACATCACCTGGCTCAATCTCTTCGCGTTCGGCGTGATCCTCGGCTGGATCCTGTACCTGGCGTGGATCTCGATCATCGGCGTCGCGACGTCGAACAGCGTGAACCTCACCGACGGCCTGGACGGACTCGCCGCCGGCGCAGGCGTCCTCGTCGTCGGCGCCTACAGCCTCATCGCGTTCTGGCAGTTCAAACAGCCGTGCATCGGCGGAGACACCGACGCCATCGGCGGCTGCTACGAGGTCCGCGACCCGTTCAACCTCGCGATCATCGCTGCCTCCTTCGCCGCCAGCCTCATCGGCTTCCTGTGGTGGAACGCGCCCAAGGCGAAGGTCTTCATGGGCGACGTGGGCTCGATGGCGATCGGCGGTGTGATCACGGCGATGGCGATCCTCACCCGCACCGAGCTCCTGCTTCTCGTCATCGCGGGTGTCTTCGTGCTGTCCTCCGGCTCCGTCATCCTGCAGCGCGCCTACTTCAAGATCACACGCGGCAAGCGTCTATTCCTGATGAGTCCGTTCCACCACCACCTCGAGATGCGCGGCTGGTCCGAGGTCACGATCGTCGTGCGCATGTGGATCATCGCCGGGCTCCTCGCGGTGTCCGCCGTCGGGCTCTTCTACGTGGAGTGGCTGACCCGTGTCGGCTGAGCGCCTCGCCGGACTGACGAGCTGGAACGCGGACTGGCGCGGCCTGCGCGTCGCCGTGCTCGGGCTGTCGATGACCGGGTTCTCGGTGGCCGACACGCTGACCGAGCTCGGAGCCGACGTCCTCGTGCTGAGCGAATCGGCCGAGCAGGAGTACGAGCGGCTGCTGCCGGTGATCGGCGCACGACTCGAGCTCGGGTCCCTCGCCGAGGTGCCGGCTGTCCTGCAGGAGTTCGACCCCGAGGTGGTGATCGCGTCTCCGGGGTTCTCGCCCTCGCACCCGATCATCCGCTGGACGCAGGACTCCGGGATCGCGCTGTGGGGCGACGTGGAACTCGCCTGGCGCGTCCGCGACAAGGTCGTGCGGGCTGACGGGACACCGGCGGACTGGGTGCTCATCACCGGGACGAACGGCAAGACGACGACGACCCAGCTGACCGCCACCCTGCTCGTCGAGGGAGGACTGCGTGCAGCCCCGTGCGGCAACATCGGCGTCCCGGTGCTCGATGCCGTGCGCGACCCTGAGGGCTTCGACGTGCTCGTCGTCGAGCTGTCCAGTCATCAGCTCTGGTATCTCGGTCTGTCGCAGCCGGAAGGCGAGCTCTCCCCGTACTCGGCCGTGTGCCTGAACCTGGCCGACGACCACCTCGTCTGGCATGGGAGCGCGCAGGCGTACCGCGACGCGAAGGCGCTGGTCTACCGGAACACCCGTGTCGCGTGCGTCTACAACAAGTCCGATGAGGCGACAAGGCGGATGGTCGAGGAGGCGGAGGTCGTCGAAGGCGCGCGCGCGATCGGCTTCGACCTCGGCATCCCCGGCCCGAGCGACATCGGCGTCGTCGAGGGACTGATCGTGGACCGCGCGTTCCTGGACGACCGCGCGCGGAGCGCTCTCGAGCTCACGACCGTCGCCGACCTCGACGCCGCGGGCCTCGCCGCCCCGCACATCGTGCAGAACATCCTCGCCGCCAGTGCCCTCGCCCGCTCGCTCGGCGTCGAGCCGGAGGCGATCCACACCGCGCTGCAGTCCTTCCACCTGGACGCGCACCGCATCGAGATCGTGGCCAGGCATGCCGGCATCACCTGGGTGGACGACTCCAAGGCCACGAACCCGCACGCCGCGGCCTCGTCGCTGCGCGCCTACCCCGGTGCGGTGTGGGTGGTCGGCGGCGACCTGAAGGGCGTCGACATCGCCGAGCTGGTCGCGGATGCCGGACGCACCGCGCGCGCCGCCGTCGTGATCGGCGTCGAACGCGCCGCCGTCGTGACGGCATTCCGGCGACACGCGCCCGCGGTGCCGGTGTTCGAGGTCGATGCTGGCGACACTGGACAGGTCATGAACCGTGTCGTGGAGATCGCGGCGGGGATCGTCGACGACGAGGGAACAGTTCTGCTGGCCCCGGCGGCGGCATCCTTCGATCAGTTCTCCAGCTACGCGGATCGGGGTCATCGCTTCGCCGAGGCGGTGCGGAACTGGATAGACCGGGGGAGCGCCGATGACGCAGGTGTCCCGCCCTCCGCGCTCTGAGTCCGGGGGCCTCGCGGCTCGGGTCTCGCTCGGGCGCCGGTTCACACCGGTGTCGACCGAGTTCCTGCTGATCGCGTCGACCGCCCTGCTGCTCACACTCTTCGGGCTCGTCATGGTGCTCTCCGCCACGAGCGCCACCGCCGTCGCCCGCGGCGAGAACCCCATGGACGGTGCGCTGCGCCAGGGCGTGTTCGCCCTGCTCGGCATCCCGCTGATGTTCCTGATCAGCCGCATGCCGGTCGCCTTCCTCAAGAAGATGGCCTGGCCCGCCCTGTTCGGAGCCGTCGCGCTGCAGCTGCTCGTGTTCACCCCGCTCGGCATCGAGGACGGCGGCAACCGGAACTGGATCAAGGTCGCCGGCTTCACCCTCCAGCCCTCCGAGTTCCTCAAGCTCGCCCTCGCCCTGTGGATCGCCGCTGTGCTGCTGCGCAAGCAGGCCATGCTCGGCACCTGGCACCACGTCTTCATCCCCGTCGTGCCGGTCGGCGCGCTCGCGATCGGCACCGTCCTCGCCGGAAAGGACCTCGGCACCGCGATGGTGCTGGTGCTCATCCTGCTCGGCTGCCTCTTCTTCTCCGGCGTCAAGCTGCGGCTGTTCATCCTGCCGCTCATCCTCGGCGTCATCGCGGTGCTGGGCTACGCGCTGTCCAGCGAGGACCGGATGCGACGCATCACCGCGACGTGCGACAACATGGCGCTGTACGACACCGACTGCTATCAGTCGATCCACGGCATCTGGGGCATGGCTTCCGGCGGAATCTTCGGGCTCGGTCTCGGGAACTCGCAGGAGAAGTACGGGTGGCTCCCCGCAGCGGGCAACGACTTCATCTTCGCGATCGTCGGCGAAGAGCTCGGTCTGATCGGGTGCATCGTGGTGCTCGCCCTCTTCACCTTCTTCACGGTCGGAGCGTTCCACGTCATCCGGAAGACCCCGGACCCCTTCATCCGCGTCGCCGCCGGCGGAATCACCGTGTGGATCGTCGGCCAGGCGGTCATGAACATCGGCGTCGTCATCGGCGTCTTCCCGGTGATGGGTGTTCCGCTCCCGTTCATGTCCCAGGGGGGGACGGCACTGCTCGCCGTGCTCATCGCGTGCGGCGTCCTCCTGGCGTTCGCACGGACGATCCCCGTCACCGAGAAGCAGTCAGCCGAGCGGGGTAGGGTCGCCAGGTGACCTCGTACCTCCTCGCCGGCGGTGGCACCGCCGGCCATGTGAACCCCCTGCTCGCCGTCGCGGATGCTCTTCGAGAACGCGACGCCGACGCGACCCTCCTTGTGCTCGGCACCGCGGAGGGGCTCGAGTCCCGTCTCGTCCCCGAACGCGGCTACGAGCTGCTGATCGTCGACAAGGTGCCGTTCCCGCGACGGCCGAACCGCCAGGCCCTCGCCTTCCCCGCGCGATTCCGCCGCGCCGTCGCCCAGGTGCGAGAGCACATCCGGCGGCACGGGGTCGACGTGGTCGTCGGCTTCGGGGGCTATGCCTCGGCTCCCGCCTATGTGGCGGCACGTCGCGAGGGTGTGCCCTTCGTGGTGCACGAGGCCAATGCGAAGCCGGGACTGGCGAACGTGCTGGGCGCTCGGCGGGCGTCGGCCGTCGGCGTGGCTTTCGCCGGCACCCCGCTCCGGTCCGGCGAGGTGGTCGGCATGCCGCTGCGTCGCGAGGTGATCGCGCTCGACCGTGCCGCATCGCGCGCCGAGGCCGCGGCGCACTTCGGTCTCGACGCCGAGCGTCCCGTGCTGCTCGTGTTCGGCGGCTCGCTGGGTGCTCAGCGACTCAACGACGCCTTCCGCGACTCCTGGCAGGACGTGCTCGCGGCCGGCTGGCAGCTCCTGCACGTGACGGGGGAGCGGAGCGATCTCGCCGACCCTGGCGTCGAGGGGTACACGATGCGCCGCTACGTCGACCGCATGGACCTGGCGTTCGCCCTCGCGAACCTGATCGTCTCGCGCTCCGGGGCTGCGACCGTGAGCGAGATCAGCGCTCTCGGCATCCCCGCCCTGTATGTGCCCTACTCCGTCGGCAACGGCGAGCAGCGTCTGAACGCCAGCTCAGCCGTTGCCGCCGGGGCGGCCGAACTGCTCGACGACGCGACCTTCGATGGCGACGCGGTGCGCCGCATCGTGGTCCCGCTCCTGGGCGACGACGAGCGGATCGCGCGGATGGCGGCCGCCGCGGAGAACGCCGGCACCCGCACCGGAACCGAGAACGTGATCGCGCTCATCGACCGCGCGCTCGTCACGGCCTGACGCGGTCGATCGAGACCGAAGAAAAGTAGACTGAAGCGGACATGATCAGACCCGACCTCTCCCTCCCCATCCCCGAGACGATCACCTCCGCGCACTTCATCGGCATCGGCGGTTCCGGCATGAGCGGACTCGCGAAGATGTTCCTCGACGCGGGGATCCGCGTCTCGGGCAGCGATCGCGCAGACAGCGACAACCTGCGTGCGCTGGCCGCCGCCGGAGCCACCGTGCACGTGGGACACGACGCCGCCCACCTCGGCGACGCCGACACCGTCGTGCACACGGGCGCGATCTGGCCGGAGAACCCGGAGTTCGTGACCGCGAAGGCCCGAGGCCTGCACGTGATCCACCGCTCCCAGGCACTGCACTGGCTGATCGGCTCGCGCCGTCTCGTCTCGGTCGCCGGTGCGCACGGAAAGACCACCTCGACGGGGATGATCGTCACGGCCCTGCGCGAGCTCGGCGCCGACCCGCACTTCGTCAACGGCGGTGTCATCGAACAGCTCGGCACGTCCAGCGGGACCGGCACGGGAGATCTCTTCGTCGTCGAGGCCGACGAGTCGGACGGCACGTTCCTGCTGTACGACACGGCAGTCGCGCTGATCACGAACGTCGACCCCGACCACCTCGACCACTACGGCTCGGACGAGGCGTTCCACGACGCGTTCGTGCGGTTCGCCGACGCCGCGACCGAGGCGGTGGTCATCTCCAGCGATGACGCCGGAGCGCTCCGCGTCGGCGCCGGGCTCTCGCACCCGAACGTGATCACGTTCGGTCAGGCCGAGGGCGCTGACCTGCGCGTCACCGACATCGTCACGACCGGGCCGGTCGCCGCGACCCTCACCCACGGCGGGGAGCAGGTGCGCATGCAGCTCGCTGTGCCGGGCGTGCACAACGCGATCAACGCCGCAGGGGCCGTCGCCGTGCTGCGGGCGCTCGGCTACCCGCTGGTCGACGCCGTTCGGGGCGTCGAGGGCTTCGCCGGCACGGTCCGACGCCTCGAGCAGCACGGGATCGCGCGCGGCGTGACGGTGTACGACGACTACTCGCACCACCCCACCGAGGTCCGCGCCGCGCTCGAGGCGATGCGCAGCATCGCCGGGACCGGACGGGTCATCGCGATCCAGCAGCCGCACACCTATTCGCGCACGCAGCACATGTACCAGGAGTTCGCCGACGTGCTCGAGGAGTTCGCGGACCACACCGTGATGCTCGATGTCTACGGCGCCAGGGAGGACCCGGTGCCCGGAGTCACGGGTGAGCTGGTGAGCGGCGCCTTCCGCGACCCCTCCCATGTGCACTACGTGCCGGACTGGCAGCAGGCGGCCGACTACACCGCAGAAGTCGCCAGGGACGGCGACTTCGTCGTGACCCTGGGCTGCGGCAACGTGTATCAGATCATCCCGCAGGTCCTCGAGTCGCTGCGTCGGACAGACGGGGCGTAGCCGATGCGCCGGCCCGCACCGCTTCCGTCGTCCCCGGAGGGCAGGGGGAAGCAGGATGCCGCGCAGGACACGAGGGCGCGCCGGGTGCGCGGCGACGTCGGGGATGCCGATGACGCCCCGCGGTCCGTCGCTTCGCTCGCTGCGGATCCGTCGCTCGAGGGCACAGCCGCCGACGACGCCACCGACCGGGAGCCGCAGCCGACCTCCACGCGTGACGTCTGGCGTGCAGCGCGAGCGCGGCGCAAGGCGCTGCGTGCCGAGATCCGGCGCTTCACGCAGCGATCCCGACGCCGGCGCATCATCTGGTCGAGCGCCATCGGCGCCATCGTCCTGCTGATCGGCGGCAGTGTCGCCGCGGCCTACAGCCCTCTCTTCGCGGTGCAGAAGATCACGGTGGCCGGAGCCAGCACGCTCGACCCGACCGCGATCGAGGCCGCCCTCGGGGACCAGCTCGGCACGCCGCTGGCGCTCGTCGACACCAGCAAGGTGAAGGCCGCGCTGCTGGCGTTCCCCCTCATCGAGACCTACGCGCTCGAGGCGCGCCCGCCGCACGACCTCACGGTGCGCATCGTGGAGCGGACACCGGTCGGGGTGATCCGCTCCGAGGCCGGGTACACGCTGGTCGATGCCGCCGGTGTCGCGCTCTCGACGACGGCCGACCAGCCGGCGGGACAGCCTCTGATCGATGTGCCGGGCGGGGTCGACTCCACCGCGTTCCGCACGGCGGGGCTGGTGGTGCGGTCGCTCCCCGCCGATGTCCGCGGAGCGCTGACGGGCGTCCGGGCGACCACGGCGGACGACGTCACCCTGACTCTCAACACGGGGATGACGGTGGTCTGGGGGAGCGCCGAGGAATCGGCGCTCAAGGCGGTGACCCTCTCCGCGACGATGATCGCGCACCCCGATGCGGGGTCGATCGACGTGACCTCCCCCGACGTTGCCGTCGTCGGCTGACGGCTTTCGCGGGGAATGGCGCGACACGCCCAGATGGTTGCGCGTCCGCGGGCGGGCGGCGCTTACCTTCGATCAAGAGAACGCAATACCGGGAAATACTTTACACCTCTAGTTGAGGTTTAAGGTTCACCCCCTTCCAGGCTCGAATAATCGGAGGCCGGCCATGAGCCAGAACCAGAACTACCTCGCCGTGATCAAGGTCGTCGGCGTCGGCGGTGGCGGCGTCAACGCCGTCAACCGCATGATCGATCTCGGTCTCCGTGGAGTCGAGTTCATCGCTGTCAACACCGACGCCCAGGCGCTGCTCATGAGCGACGCCGACGTCAAGCTCGACGTGGGCCGCGAGCTCACGCGCGGACTCGGAGCGGGGGCCGACCCCGAGGTGGGCCGTCGCGCTGCGGAGGACCACGCCGAGGAGATCGAGCAGGCCCTCACCGGCGCCGACATGGTCTTCGTGACCGCGGGCGAAGGCGGCGGAACGGGTACCGGTGGCGCACCCGTGGTCGCCCGCATCGCGAAGTCGATCGGCGCGCTCACGATCGGTGTCGTCACGAAGCCGTTCTCGTTCGAGGGACGTCGCCGCCAGAGCCAGGCCGAGGCGGGCGTCGCGAAGCTCAAAGAAGAGGTCGACACCCTCATCGTGGTGCCGAACGACCGTCTCCTCGAGATCAGCGACCGCGGCATCTCGATGATCGAGGCGTTCGCGACCGCCGACCAGGTGCTCCTCGCCGGTGTGCAGGGCATCACCGACCTCATCACCACGCCCGGTCTGATCAACCTCGACTTCGCGGACGTGAAGTCCGTCATGCAGGGGGCGGGCTCCGCGCTCATGGGCATCGGATCGGCGCGCGGCGCCGACCGTGCGATCAAGGCCGCCGAGCTGGCGGTCGAGTCGCCGCTGCTGGAAGCGTCGATCGAGGGCGCGCACGGCGTGCTGCTGTCGATCCAGGGTGGGTCGAACCTCGGCATCTTCGAGATCCACGACGCGGCCGACCTCGTCAAGGAGGCTGCGCACCCCGAGGCGAACATCATCTTCGGTACCGTCATCGACGACACGCTCGGCGATGAGGTGCGCGTCACGGTGATCGCGGCCGGCTTCGACGGCGGGGAGCCCTCCCTGCGCCTCGACCCGATGGTGGTCTCCCGTCCGTCCACCGCGAGCCTTCCCGAGGTCGCCCTCCCCGAGGAGTCCGAGCCCGCCGCGAAGAGCGCGCCGGCCGAGCCCGCGCAGCCCCAGCAGCAGCGTGTTCCGGCCACGAGCATCGAGCCGGCGTTCGCGGACGACGACATCGACATCCCCGAATTCCTGAAGTGACCTCACCGGTCGGCGTCCCGGCGCCATCGGACCTGGCCGCGCGGCTGTCGGCGATCGACGAACGGATCGCCGAAGCCGCGCGGGCCGCCGGTCGTTCACCGGCTGAGATCACGCGCATCGTCGTGACGAAGTTCCACCCGGCCTCCCTCGTGCGTGATCTCCATGCGCTCGGTGTGCGGGAGGTGGGGGAGAACCGTCAGCAGGAGCTCTCCGCCAAGGTCGACGAGCTCCGGGAACTCGACCTCCGCTGGCACTTCATCGGCCAGGGGCAGACCAACAAGGCCGGTGCGATCCGTCGCAGCGCCGACGTCGTGCACTCGGTAGACAGGGAGCGCTTCGCCGACGCGTTGCATCGTGCGGGTGCCGACGGCGACGACGTGCTGGACGTCCTGGTGCAGGTCAACCTCACCGAAGACCCCGCTCGTGGTGGCGTCGCCCCGTCCGAGGCCGCCGCCCTCGCCGAGCACGTGCTCGCCCTGCCCTCCCTGAGACTGCGCGGTGTCATGGCGGTCGCTCCTCTGGAGGAGGAGCCGGCCGCAGCCTTCGCGCGGCTCCGCGTCGTCTCGGAGAGCGTCCGCTCCCTCGAGCCGGATGCGACCTGGATCTCCGCCGGCATGACCGGCGACTTCGTCGAGGCGATCGCCATCGGCGCGACACACCTGCGGATCGGCTCCGCAATCACCGGCCCCCGGCCAGACCGGGGTTAACCTGTGAAAAGACCAGCCCGAAACGTTCGAACCGGAGGACACGATGGGTAACCCGCTGAAGAAGACCATGGTGTATCTCGGCCTCGCCGATGAGGAAGAGGTCTACGAGGAGGAGACGCAGGCACCCGCCCGCGCCCACCGCGAACGCGACCGTGAGCGCGAAGAGCCCGCACCGGCTCCCGTCACGCCGCTGCGTCGCCCCGTCGCCGTCCGCCAGCCGTCAGCAGGAGCCGTGAACGAGATCCTCACCGTCCACCCCAAGCAGTACCGCGACGCACAGCTGATCGCGGAGAGCTTCCGCGAGGGCGTCCCGGTCATCATCAACCTCTCCCAGATGAGCGATGCCGATGCGCGCCGCCTCATCGATTTCGCCAGCGGTCTCTCGCTCGGCCTGTACGGCCGCATCGAGCGTGTGACCTCGAAGGTCTTCCTGCTCTCGCCGGAGAACATCGCGGTGTCGGGTCACGGGGGAATCGCGCACGCAGACGTCGAGTCTGCGGGCTTCGACCACTCGTAGCCCGTGCAGCTGGTCGCGGTCCTCGCCAGCATCGTCCATCTGGTGCTGCTGCTGTACATCTTCGTGCTCTTCGCGCGTCTCATCCTGGACTACATCCCGATGTTCAACCGGGAATGGCGTCCGAAGGGCTTCGGTCTGGTCGCCGCCGAGGCGGTCTACACGGTGACCGATCCGCCCATCCGGTTCTTCCGGCGGCTCATCCCGCCGTTGCGCATCGGCTCGCTGTCGCTCGATTTCGGGTTCACGCTCACCCTGCTGGTGGTGCTGATCCTGATGAACATCGTCGGGCTCTTCGCGCGCTGAACCCCGCGCGGATCTCCGGGGAGTTCCCGCAGTCTGGGTGTCGTGACATCGCGGCTCCGAGGCGCGGGGGCTATGCTGGCACCCAGGTGCGCGCCCCGGGTTCGCGCCACATCACGACCACGCCATACATCGATACTGGCAATCGAACTCATCGAAAGAGGAGCCACCCATGGCACTTACCCCGGATGACGTCGTCACCAAGCAGTTCCAGCACGTCCGCTTCAAGGACGGCTTCGACCCGGACGAGGTGGACGACTTCCTCGACGAGATCGTCATCGAGTGGCGCAAGGCTCTCGAGGAGAACGCCGAGCTGAAGGCCAAGCTGGCCGCCTACGAGTCCGGTGCCGCTCCCGAGGCCGCGACGGCCGCGCCTGCGCCCGTCGCCGAGGCTCCGGCTCCTGTCGCCGAGGCTCCTGCCGAGCCTGCGCCGACCGGTTCCGCGACCGCGACCGCCGGCATCATCGAGCTGGCCCAGCGTCTGCACGACGAGCACGTCGCCGAGGGTGAGGCGAAGCGCAACCAGCTCATCACCGAGGCTGAGGCCGAGGTCGCGCGCATCCGCACCGAGGCAGAGGCCAAGCAGCGCGAAGAGACCGCTCGTCTCGAGCGCGAGCGCAACACGCTCGAAGCCCGCATCACCGAGCTGCGCAACTTCGAGCGCGACTACCGCTCGCAGCTGCGCGGCTACATCGAGGGTCAGCTCCGCGACCTCGACGAGAAGTCGGCTTCCACGGACTCGACGCCCGTCTCCGCGATCGGTCTGTAAGGCGCCCTCTTGTCAGGACGCCCACCCCTTCGTCGGTCGGCGGCCGGTGCGATCGTTGCGATTCTCGCAGCGCTCGTGCTGGCCGCCGATCAGTTTGTGAAGTACCTCACGATCGAGAACCTCCCCCTGGAGAAGGTGGTGCCGGTTCTCGGAGAGTTCTTCCAGCTCTACTTCGTGCGCAACCCCGGCGCCGCGTTCTCCCTCGGATCCGAGGTCACCTGGATCTTCACGATCGCTCTGGCCATCGTCGCCGGTGTGATCGTGTGGAAGGCGTTCGGCCTCCGGTCCCGCCTCTGGGCCGTGGTGCTCGGCTGCCTCCTCGGCGGCGTGCTGGGCAACCTCACCGATCGCCTGTTCCGGGAGCCGGGCTTCCCCGTCGGCCACGTGGTCGACATGATCTCGATGCCCTGGATGATGCCGGCGATCTTCAACGTCGCAGACATCTTCATCGTGACGGGCATGATCTCGGTCGCGCTGCTGGTGGTCTTCGGCCTCCGCTTCGACGGCACGCGGGAGCGCGATCACCCCGTCGTCGAGACCGACGAGGAGGCCGAGGCGGCTGCGGCCGCCGCCGTCGAGGCGACCGAGACGGACGACGAGGCTGTGAGCGCGGAGGATCCGGCGGACGCTGCCGCCTCCGACGGCGCCGCGTCGTCCGGTGCGGCGCCCGCCCCCGAGGGACGCTGACGGTGGAATCACGGTCTCTGCCCGTCCCGGACGGCCTCGACGGCCAGCGTGTCGACGCGGCGCTGGCGAAGCTGATGGGGTTCTCCCGCACCTTCGCCGCGGACGTGGCGGCCGGGGGAGGCGTACGTCTGGACGGGGTGACCCTCGACAAGTCCGACCGTCTGCGCGGCGGAGGATGGCTCGACGTGGAGTGGCAGCCGCGTGAGGCGCCGCAGATCGTCCCGATCGCGGTCCCCGAGCTCGGCATCGTCTACGACGACGACGACATCATCGTGGTCGACAAACCCACCGGCGTCGCGGCGCATCCGTCCGTGGGCTGGGACGGACCCACCGTGGTCGGCGCTCTGGCCGCAGCGGGCTTCCGCGTCGCCACGAGCGGAGCGCCGGAACGGCAGGGCGTCGTCCACCGGCTCGACGTCGGCACCAGCGGTCTGATGGTGGTCGCGAAGTCGGAGCACGCCTACACCGTGCTCAAGCAGGCATTCAAGGACCGCACCGTCGAGAAGGTCTACCACGCCGTCGTCCAGGGGCATCCGGACCCGCTGTCCGGCACGATCGACGCGCCGATCGGTCGGCACCCCAACCACTCCTGGAAGTTCGCGGTCGTGCCGGACGGGAAACCGTCGGTCACGCACTACGAGACGCTGGAGGCGTTCCCCGGGGCGTCCCTGCTGGAGATCCATCTGGAGACGGGCCGCACGCACCAGATCCGCGTGCACATGGCGGCGCACCGACACCCCTGCGTCGGCGATCCGCTGTACGGCGCGGACCCGACCCTGTCGGCGCGGCTCGGGCTCACGCGGCAGTGGCTGCACGCGCACCGGCTGGGCTTCGCGCATCCGACGACGGGGGACTGGGTGCAGTTCGAATCGCCCTATCCCGAGGACTTCCGCCACGCTCTGGACGTGCTGCGCGGGGACTGATCCGCGCTTCTCCCGCAGGATGTCCGACGTCTGCGCCACACTGAGCGCATGACCATCGAGGTTCGCCCCGCGACCGAGTTCGACGACGTCGCGACGCTCGTCGGGCCGAGGAAGCCGACGTCGAACGTCTGCTTCTGCCTGAGCTACCGCATCGGCAACAAGGAGAACGTCGCGCTGCGAGGGCAGGCTCGCGCCGACCGCGTGCGCGAGCTGTGCCACCAGGATCCGCCACCCGGCGTGATCGCCTACCTCGACGACGAGCCGGTGGGGTGGGCCGCCCTGCACCCGCGGCGCGACACCAGCTTCGCCCGCAACCGGCTGATCCCGCACGTCGACGACCTCGATGTGTGGTCGCTGTGGTGCTTCCGTGTCCGCCCCGGTTTCCGCAAGCAGGGCATATCGCACGCGCTGATCGAGGGGGCCGTGGCGTACGCGCGCGAGCGGGGCGCACCGGCGATCGAGGGCTATCCGGTGGACAACGGCGGGGAGAAGGTGAACCTGACGATGGCGTATGTCGGCACGCGGGCCCTGTTCGAGAGCGCGGGTTTCGTGAAGGCGGCCGTCACGCGGTCGGTGCTCGACGGGTTCCCCCGCGTGCTGATGCGGCTCGATCTGGAGTCATCGCAGAAGTCGTCGAAGAAATCGTGAACTCTTCGGTGACGCACGGGCAATACATAGTGTGAGCACAGACAGCGAGATCATCCAGCGATCGCTCGGACAACCGCCCGCGTTCGCCGAGCTGTTCGATCGGCACGCCCGTGCCGTGGGAGGTTATGCCACGCGCAGGCTCGGCCCCGACGCGGGAGAGGACGTTCTCAGCGAGACCTTCCTGGTCGCGTTCTCACGGCGATCGACCTTCGACACCGCCTGGGACTCTGCGCTCCCGTGGCTGTACGGGATCGCGTCTCGACTGGTGAAGAAGCATCGGGCACGTGAGGTGGCGCACCTCCGTTCGACGGCGGCGTCAGCGGCTCGGGACGAGCACGTCTCCCACGGTGATCTCGAAGCCACGGTGGCGCGTCTCGATGCAGAGATCTCGGCCAGAGAGCTCGCCCCCCTGATCGCTTCGCTCTCGCCGAAGGATCGCGAGACCCTGCTGCTCTACGCCTGGGGCGATCTCACCTATGAAGAGATCGCCACCGCTCTGGGAGTGCCGGTCGGCACTGTCCGCTCGCGCATGAACCGCGTGAGGACGAGGTTGAACCCCACGCACGGACGCAGCCGTCGACGAGTCGTGAACGAACGGAAGGGAGATGCCGATGGACGTCATCGAGCGAGTGCGTGAGGTGAATCGGGCGGTAGACCTGAGCGAGACCCGGATCGCCGCGGCCAAAGCGCGATTCCTCTCCGGTGTAGCGGAGAGCTCGGCTCCACCGAAGCGGATCGCGCGCCGGTCCACCTTCGTCATCGCGGGGGCCGTGGTCGGGGCGGCTGCCGTCACCGCGAGTGTCCTGGCCGTCCATCTGTCCGCTGCCCCGCCCCCGCGCGTCGAGGCGGTGCCCGTACTTCCGACTGTCGTACCGAGTGCGTCGCCCTCACCGCTGCCGACGACGGTGGATCCGACGCCCGTGACCGCGGCATCCGTGTTCGCGGAGGCCGCTCGGGCGTCGGGGTCCAACGCGGCTCCGGCGCCACAGCACGGTCAGTACCTCCGAATCGAGCGGGAAGTGAACAATCTCGTCCTCTATGGCCCGACGAGTCCGACGACGCCGTTCGACGCGTCGCGGGCGGACGCGACTGCCGCCTGGACGGCGAGATCGCACTGGACGCTCTATGTGCCGGCCGACCGTTCGGCCGAATGGGTGCAGGAATTCTCCAATCAGTTCGAGGTGGCAGGGTTCTATGGGACCTCTGCTGAGGTTCACGCCCAGGAATGGCTCGGGGTCGGCCCGCGCGAACCCTTCTTCACGCGCACCCCAGGCGGTCTCGGTGAGCCGGCCGAGGGCGAGCTCTCCCGAGCGTCTGAGGCGTACTACTCGGAGTTCCCCCGCGACCCCGCTGCGCTGCTGGAATGGATCCGCGTCCGGAACGGTGCGACGGACGGCTCCGAATGGTCGGTCGGCACGGTGACGGAGGTGGTGCTCGAGGAGCTCCAGTACAACACGGCGCCGGCTGATCTGAGGGCGGCGCTCTACCGCGTCCTCGCGATGCTCCCGAATTCGACGATCACCTCGGTCGAGGGCTCCATCGCCACGGTGTCCTTCTCGCCGAATCCGGGTCGGTGGGTCAGCAACCAGGTCTCGGTGGATCAGTCGACCGGTCTGGTCGTCGGATCGGCGATCCGGCAGGACCCGGGAGAGGGGATCGTTCCCGGTGACATGTTCGATTCGTGGACGACGACCACCGTGAGCGTGGTCGACGCCGCGCCGTGACCTGGCGTAGCGGGGACCCGGCGCCGACCTCCGGTGTCGGGGCCCCGCCGTAGACTCGAAGGCATGGCATCCGACTCCTTCGTCCACCTGCACGTGCACAGCGAGTACTCCATGCTGGACGGTGCTGCGAAGATCAACGCGATGACCCAGGCGGCAGCCGATTACGACATGCCGGCCATCGCCGTGACCGACCACGGCAACACCTTCGCGGCGTTCGAGTTCTACAAAGCGGCCAACGCGGCGGGCATCAAACCGATCATCGGGCTCGAAGCGTACGTCACCCCCGGCACGCACCGCAGCGACAAGTCGCGTGTGCAGTGGGGCTCGCCCGACCAGAAGAGCGATGACGTCTCCGGCTCCGGTGCGTACACCCACATGACCATGTGGAGCGAGAGCACCGAGGGCATGCACAACCTGTTCCGGCTCAGCTCCCTGTCGAGCATGGAGGGGTACTACTTCAAGCCGCGCATGGACCGCGAGCTGCTGCAGACGTACGGGAAGGGGCTCATCGCGACCACCGGCTGCCCCTCCGGAGAGATCCAGACGCGTCTGCGCCTGGGGCAATACGACGCGGCTCGGGCGGCCGCGGCGGAGTTCCAGGACCTGTTCGGCAAGGAGAACTACTTCGCCGAGATCATGGATCACGGCCTCTCGATCGAGCGGCGCGTGATGACGGATCTGCTGCGCCTCGCGAAAGACCTGAGCATTCCGCTGGTCGCCACGAACGACTCCCACTACACCCACCAGCACGAGGCCGACGCGCACGAGGCGCTGCTGTGCGTGCAGTCGGGGTCGACGATGGACGATCCGAACCGCTTCAAGTTCGACGGCGACGGGTACTACATCAAGACCGCAGCCGAGATGCGGCAGCTCTTCCGCGACCACCCGGAGGCGTGCGACAACACGCTGCTGATCGCCGAGCGCTGCGAGGTCGAGTTCAACACCTCGGCGAACTACATGCCCCGGTTCCCGGTCCCCGAGGGCGAGACCGAGGACAGCTGGCTGATCAAGGAGGTCGAGGCAGGGCTGCACTACCGGTACCCGGGCGGAATCCCGGACAAGGTGCGCAAGCAGGCCGAGTACGAGACCGGGATCATCCTGCAGATGGGCTTCCCCGGATACTTCCTCGTCGTCGCGGACTTCATCAACTGGGCCAAGGACAACGGCATCCGCGTCGGACCCGGTCGCGGTTCCGGTGCCGGTTCGATGGTCGCGTACGCCATGCGCATCACCGACCTCGACCCGCTCGAGCACGGTCTGATCTTCGAGCGGTTCCTCAACCCCGACCGCGTCTCGATGCCCGACTTCGACGTCGACTTCGACGACCGTCGCCGCGGCGAGGTCATCGACTACGTCACCGAGAAGTACGGCTCCGAGCGCGTCGCCCAGATCGTCACCTACGGCACGATCAAGTCCAAGCAGGCCCTCAAGGACGCCGGACGCGTCCTCGGCTTCCCGTTCAGCATGGGGGAGCGGCTGACCAAGGCGATGCCGCCGCCCGTGATGGGCAAGGACATGCCGCTCGACGGCATGTTCGACTCGGCGCACCCCCGCTACAAGGAGGCGAGCGAGTTCCGGGCGCTCATCGAGACGGACCCCGAGGCCAAGACGGTCTTCGACCGCGCTCTCGGGCTCGAGGGACTGAAGCGCCAATGGGGTGTGCACGCCGCCGGTGTGATCATGTCGTCCGAGCCGCTGCTCGACATCATCCCGATCATGAAGCGCGAGCAGGACGGGCAGATCGTCACGCAGTTCGACTACCCGTCGTGCGAGTCGCTCGGACTGATCAAGATGGACTTCCTGGGGCTGCGGAACCTCACCATCATCTCCGACGCCCTCGACAACATCCGGACCAACCGGGGCGAGGAGCTCGATCTCGAGCACCTGCCACTCGACGACCGCGGCGCCTACGACCTGCTCGCCCGAGGCGACTCGCTGGGCGTGTTCCAGCTCGACGGCGGACCCATGCGTTCGCTCATGCGCCTCATGAAGCCCGACAACTTCGGCGACATCTCGGCGCTCATCGCGTTGTACCGACCAGGCCCCATGGGTGCCAACTCGCACACGAACTACGCGCTGCGCAAGAACGGCCAGCAGCCGATCACCCCGATCCACCCGGAGTTCACCGAATCCCTCGCCGACATCCTCGAGGAGTCGTACGGTCTGATCATCTACCAGGAGCAGGTGATGGCCATCGCGCAGCGCGTCGCCGGCTTCTCGCTCGGCCAGGCAGACATCCTCCGACGCGCGATGGGCAAGAAGAAGAAGTCCGAGCTGGACAAGCAGTTCGAAGGCTTCCAGGCCGGCATGCACGCGAACGGCTACTCCGACGGTGCCGTGAACGCCCTGTGGGAGATCCTGCTGCCGTTCTCCGACTACGCCTTCAACAAAGCACACTCCGCCGCCTACGGGGTGGTCTCGTACTGGACCGCCTACCTCAAGGCGCACTACCCCGCCGAGTACATGGCGGCGCTGCTGACCAGCGTCGGCGACTCGAAGGACAAGATGGCGCTGTACCTGAACGAGTGCCGCCGCATGGGCATCAAGGTTCTCCCGCCCGACGTCTCCGAGTCCATCAACTACTTCGCGGCCGTCGGCGACGACATCCGCTTCGGTCTGGGCGCCGTGCGCAACGTCGGCAGCAACGTCGTCGACGGCATCATCAAGTCCCGCGAGAAGGAGCGCTTCACGTCGTTCCACCACTTCCTCGACAAGGTGCCGCTGCACGTGGCCAACAAGCGCACGGTCGAGTCGCTCATCAAAGCCGGTGCCTTCGACTCGATGGGAGATTCTCGACGAGCCCTCATGGAGGTGCACGAAGACGCCGTCGAAGCGGCGGTCGACCGGAAGCGCAACGAAGCTCAGGGTGCGATCGGGTTCGACTTCGACAGCCTGTACGACGGCACCGAGGAGGTCGCGCCGGCCAAGGTGCCCGCACGCCCCGAATGGACGAAGAAGGACAAGCTCGCCTTCGAGCGGGAGATGCTCGGTCTGTACGTCTCGGATCACCCGCTCGCCGGTCTCGAGGTCCCGCTGGCGAAGCACGCCTCGATCTCGATCCACGACCTCATCAACTCCGAGGACATGCAGGACGGCGACCAGGTGACGGTGGCCGGACTGGTGACGAGCGTGCAGCACCGCGTGGCCAAGGCCAGCGGCAATCCGTACGGCATGATCACGGTCGAGGACTTCAACGGCGAGGTCACCGTGATGTTCATGGGGAAGACGTACACCGAGTTCCAGCACACCCTGCAGCAGGACGCGATCCTCGCGGTGCGCGGGCGGGTCTCGCGGCGCGACGACGGCCTCAATCTGCACGCGCAGTCGGCGTTCTCACCCGACGTGGGATCGTTCGACGCGGCCGGTCCGCTGTCGCTCGTGCTCGCGGAGCAGCGGGCGACCGAGCGCGTCATGACGGAGCTGGCGGAGGTGCTGCGTCGCCACAACGGCGACACCGAGGTGCTGCTCCGCGTGCATCGGGGCGGGACGGCGAAGGTCTTCGAGGTGCCCATGCCGGTCAAGGTCTCGGCCGACCTGTTCGGTGACCTCAAGTCGCTGCTCGGACCCGCCTGTCTCGGGTGAGCGGGGTAGGATCGTGACCCGTCGGCAGCACGACGAATCCCCCCGTCGAGCACTGTGACGAAAGGACCCTCCATGAGCACGGATCTTCCCGAAACCGACCCCGAGGACCAGGTATTCAG
Organism: Microbacterium algeriense; assembly: GCF_008868005.1. Classification (GTDB taxonomy): domain Bacteria; phylum Actinomycetota; class Actinomycetes; order Actinomycetales; family Microbacteriaceae; genus Microbacterium; species Microbacterium algeriense. Next base: position 1,172,101 of record NZ_WAAO01000002.1, on the reverse strand, counting down.
CGACGACGACGGCGTCCTCTACGACGAAGAGGTGACGCCCGAGTACGGGATCCTCGGGTTCACGCTGCGGGAGCTGCTCATCGTCGCGGTGTGGCTGGTGTCGTTCGTCGTGTCGTTCTTCCCCTTCGCCGGCGACGTCTCGCTGTGGGGCGTCGGCATCCAGTGGATCCTCCCGATCGGACTCCCGACGGTCGCGGTCTTCCTTCTCGTGCTGCGTCGCTTCTCGCCCGACGGGATCCGTCGCGTCGGCTCCCTGGGCATCGACCAGTTCGCCTCCGTGGCCTTCTCGGTCGCCGCCGTGGTGTGGGCCGGGAACCTGTGGCTGGCGATCTCCGGCATGATCTCCGGAGGATTCTGGGCTCTCCCGTGGAACGGCGTGGTGATGAGCATCGCCTCGCTCGCCCTGGTCGTGCTCACCGTGTTCGCCCCGATCATCCCCGGGCTCAAGGAGGACTTCCAGGGACGCCTGGTGACCCTCGCGCACCGCAACGCGAACCCCGTCCGCCCGGTGATCGCCCGGCCTCGCCCGGAGTCCGAGTCCGCGTCCGCATCGGCTGCGGTGCCATCCGAGGAGTCCGAGGTCGAGATCACCTCGGACGAGCGACTGCACACAGACGAGGTGCACCGCCTCGATCTGGCAGAGCAGGTGCCTCTCTCCGCTCACGCCTCGGGCGGGGGAACGGGCACCGAGCAGACCACCGCCGACGAGGAGTACCGGCCCACGTACGCACGTCGTTCCCGAGCGGCGGAGCCCGAGATCGTCTCCGACACCGGGAGCATCGAATCGCTGCTGCAGACGGCCGCGCGCGTCGAGACCGGTGACGTCTACGCCGCGGAGAACACGCCGGTGTCGGCGGCACCCGCCAGCGGCACCCCTGACGCGGTCGACCGCGACGGAGCCGACTCGGACACCGCCGGATTCGACGCTCCGGAATACGACGCGCCGGCACCCGAGACGCGCGCCTTCGACACGACGGTCCTCGACGATGCGACCCCGAGCGGCGACCGTTCGGGTGCCGTCGACGACGGTGCGGACGTCGAAGCGACGAACCCGCGGGAAGCCGCGCCGGCCGCCCAGCCGTTCTGGATCCTGGCTCCGACCGAGCGCGACGTGCATGACGAGCGCGGCGAGCCGATCTTCCGAGTCGGTCCGACGGCGTGGGCTCTCGTGATCGAGGACCGTGGCGGAGCGTACGTCGTCCGACATGACGACGGCCGCATCGGCTACCTCCACGAGATCTCCGACATCACGAAGGGCTGACATGCGCACGATCGACCTGCGAGGGCGCGAGCTCTCGCCCGCTGACATGCTCGCCGCCGTCCCCCGGGCCACGCAGGCGCGCGCCGAGGCGCTCGACACCGCGGCTCGGATCGTGGACGACGTGCGCGAACGCGGTGAGGATGCCCTGCGCGAGCAGGCTGAGCGGTTCGACGGTGTCACGGGCCACGACGTGCGCGTCCCCGAGAACCACATCGCCGAGGCTCTCGCGGAACTCGCCCCCGACGTGCGCCAGGCGCTCGAAGAGGCGATCCGTCGCGTGCGCCTCGCGTCGGCCGCTCAGGTCCCCGCCCCGCAGACGACGCGGATAGGGGAGGGGGCGGTCATCACGCAGCGATGGCAGCCGGTCCACCGCGTGGGCGTGTACATCCCGGGAGGCAAGGCGGTCTACCCGTCGAGCGTCATCATGAACGTCGTCCCGGCACAGGTCGCCGGCGTCACGCAGATCGCGCTGGCCTCGCCGCCCCAGGCCGACCAGGGCGGGCGCATCCACCCCACGATCCTCGCGGCCGCCGCACTCCTGGGCGTCTCCGAGGTGTACGCGATGGGCGGGGCGGGGGCCATCGGTGCCTTCGCGCACGGCGTGCCCTCGCTCGGACTCGACCCGGTCGACGTGGTCTCCGGCCCCGGCAACAACTACGTCGCCTCCGCCAAGCGCGCCGTCGCCGGCGTGGTCGGCACCGACTCCGAAGCCGGAGCGACCGAGATCCTCGTGGTCGCCGATGCGGACGCGGATCCCCGCCTGATCGCCGCCGATCTCGTCAGCCAGGCGGAGCACGACGAGCAGGCCTCGGCCGTGCTGGTCACCGATGCTCCAGCGGTCGCCGAGCAGGTGGCGATCGAGGTCGAACGGCTCGCCGCGCGCACCCGGCACAGCGAGCGCGTCGGCGCCGCGCTGTCCGGGCCGCAGTCCGCGATCGTGCTCGTCGACGACCGGGCGATGGCGACCGCCTTCAGCAACGCATACGCACCGGAGCACCTCGAACTGCACCTGAGCGACGCCGAGGACGTGGCTGCCGCGTTCACGAGCGCAGGAGCCGTCTTCGTCGGAGACCAGACGCCGGTCAGTCTCGGCGACTACATGGCCGGCAGCAACCACGTGCTCCCGACGGGCGGGCAGGCGCGATACGCACCGGGCCTCGGTTCGTACACGTTCCTCCGTCCGCAGCAGGTCATCTCCTACGACAGGGCCGCGCTGGCAGCCGTGCGCTCGGGGGTGGTCGCCCTCGCCGAGACCGAGGTGCTCCCCGCGCACGGTGAAGCGATCGAGGCCCGCTTCACCGCGTAGGATCGGTCAGATGCACTGCCCCTTCTGCCGCCATCCGGACTCCCGCGTCATCGATTCGCGCACCAGCGACGACGGCCTCTCGATCAGGCGCCGACGTCAGTGCCCCGAGTGCGGAGGGCGATTCACGACCACCGAGACCGCGAGCCTCAACGTCATCAAGCGCTCCGGCGTGATGGAGCCCTTCAGCAGGGAGAAGGTCATCACCGGCGTGCGGAAGGCGTGTCAGGGGCGTCCCGTCACGGAGGGCGACCTCGCCGTCCTCGCGCAGCGCGTGGAGGAGGCGGTGCGGCAGACGGGCGTCTCGCAGCTCGACACGAACGAGATCGGCCTCGCGATCCTCGGTCCGCTGCGTGAACTCGACGAGGTCGCCTTCCTGCGATTCGCGAGCGTCTACCAGGCGTTCGATTCGCTCGAGGACTTCGAGGCCGCGATCACGGACCTCCGCGCCGACCACACGGAGCGGGAGTCCGCGGACCGGTAATCTGGCAGGGATGTATCCGCTGCTCTTCCGCGCTGTCCTCTCGCGCTTCGACCCCGAATTCGCCCATCACGCCGGCATGGCGGTGATCAGGGCGCTCGGAGTGCCGCCCTTCTCCTGGGCGACACGGGCGCTCACCCGCCCCGACCCGACCCTCCGCGTCGAGGCGCTGGGCCTGACGTTCCCCTCGCCCTTCGGCGTGGCGGCAGGGTTCGACAAGAACGCCGTCGGCGTGCGCGGTCTCGCCGCACTCGGGTTCGGTCACGTCGAGGTCGGCACCGTGACCGCGATCCCTCAGGACGGCAACCCGAAGCCGCGACTGTTCCGGCTCGTCGCCGACCGGGCAGTCATCAACCGGATGGGCTTCAACAACGCAGGAGCGGATGCGGCGGCTCGACGGCTCGCACGCCTGCGCCGCGGCGCCCCCGACACGGTGATCGGCGTCAACATCGGCAAGAGCCGTGTCGTCGAGGTCGAGGACGCCACGGCGGACTACGTCGCGTCAGCCACGCGCCTCGCGCCCCTCGCCGACTATCTCGCCGTGAACGTGTCGTCTCCGAACACCCCGGGGCTGCGCGGCCTGCAGGCGGTCGAGACGCTCGCCCCGCTGCTCCGCGCCGTGCGCGAGGCCGCAGGCTCGGCTCCGCTTCTCGTCAAGATCGCCCCCGACCTCCCGGACGAGGAGATCGCGGCGATCGCGCGGATGGCCGTCGAGGAGGGCCTTGCCGGCATCATCGCGCACAACACGACGATCAGCCGCGACGGCCTGCTCACCGATCCCGCGACCGTCGAGGCCGCGGGGGCGGGCGGACTATCCGGAGCGCCCCTGAAGCAGCGTTCCCTCGACGTGCTGCGGGTGGTGCGCGACGCCGTGCCCGAGGACTTCTGCGTGATCGCCGTCGGCGGCGTCGAGACGCCGGAAGACGTCCAGGAGCGCCTGGACGCGGGTGCGACCCTCGTGCAGGGCTACACGGCGTTCCTGTACCGCGGCCCGTTCTGGGGCCGCGAGATCAACAGGGGACTGGTCAGGCGGGGTACTGGCCGCGCTTGACCTGCGGCTTCGGCAGGCGCATGAACCGCATCTGCAGGGAGCGCATCGCGGCGTACCAGCCGAGACCCCGCTCGAGGCGGTCCTTGCCGAACTTCGCCGCAGCCTTGCGCTTGACGCGCATGCCGAGCAGGATCATGCCGCCGATCGCGATGACGAGGTAGCCCATCATCACGATGTAGGCGTAGAACGAGATCATCATGTTGGTCGGCAGGAGCGAGGCGAGGATGACGAGCACCATCACGCCCATCACGAACTCGGCCGGGTGCCAGCCCGCGTCGACGTAGTCGCGCACCCAGCGGCGCTGCGGGCCCTTGTCGCGGGCGGGGAGGTACTTCTCCTCACCGGCGGCCATGCCGGCCTGCGCGCGGGCGCGACGCTCGTTGAGCTCGGCCTTCGCTGCGGCCTTCGCCTCCTTGGTGTTCGCGACCAGGGGACGGCGACGCGCCGCCTCCTGCTCCGCGCGGGTCGGCGTCGCGCGTCCCTTTCCGACGGCTGGCGTCTCGGGGGCGTCGTCGTTCGTCGAAGGGGAGGCAGGGGTAGTGGCCACGGAGTTCCTCGGGTCGCTGGCGGGGGATCACCTTAAGATTACTCGCATGACCTCTCCTGTTCTCCCCAGTGAGTCCGACGCCGCCGTCCTCGAGGCCGTGGCGACCGGCATCCCCGCTGCTCTCTCGGATCTCGGCCACCTCGTGCGCATTTCCGGCATGGCCTGGCCCGCGTTCGATCAGACGCAGCTGGAGCGCAGCGCCGAGGCGGTGGCCGCGCTGGCGAAGGACACCGGCGTCTTCGACGACGTCCGTGTGCTCCGTGCGGCGATCCCCGGGACCGACGAGCAGGGACAGCCCGCCGTGCTGGCCACGCGCGCCGCACGCAACGGCAAGCCGACGATCCTGCTGTACGCGCATCACGACGTCCAGCCCCCCGGAGACGACGCGCTCTGGGAGACCCCGCCCTTCGAGCCGACCGTGCGCGACGGCCGTCTGTACGGACGTGGCGCCGCCGACGACAAGGCCGGGATCATGGCGCACATCGGCTCGATCCGTGCCGTGCGCGAGGTGCTCGGCGACGACCTCGACCTGGGGATCGCGCTGTTCATCGAGGGCGAGGAGGAGTACGGCTCCCGCTCCTTCGCCACGTTCCTCAGCGACAACAAGGATGCGCTGCGCGCCGACGCGATCGTGGTCGCCGATTCCGGCAACTGGGACTCGGTCACCCCCGGCCTCACGGTCTCCCTGCGCGGCAACGCCCGCTTCACGATGTGCGTGCGCACCCTGGACCATGCCTCCCATTCGGGGATGTTCGGCGGTGCGGTGCCGGACGCGATGATGGCGACCGTCACGCTGCTGTCCACCCTGTGGAACGCCGACGGGTCGGTCGCGGTGGCGGGGATGACGGCGCGCGACGCGGCCACGCCCGAGTACACGGAGGAGACGCTGCGCGACGAGGCGGGGCTGTTGCCAGGGACGACCCCGATCGGGGACGGCACGATCCTCAGCCGCATCTGGAACAAGCCAGCGGTCACCGTGATCGGCATCGACGCCACGAGCGTCTCCGCGGCGTCGAACACCCTGCTTCCGGAGGTCACCGTCGTCATCAGCGCCCGTGTCGCCCCCGGGCAGACCGGCCGCGAGGCGTACGAGGCGCTCGAGGCGCATCTCCGCGCGCACGCGCCGTTCGGAGCCGAGCTGTCGTTCTCGGACGTCGACCTCGGCGACGGCTTCCTGGTCGACACGAGCGGCTGGGCCGTGTCCCTCACCCGTGATGCGATGCGCGACGGCTACGGGGTGCCTCCGGTGGATCTCGGCGTGGGCGGATCCATCCCGTTCATCGCCGATCTCGTCCGCGAGTTCCCCGAGGCGCAGATCCTCGTGACCGGCGTCGAGGACCCGCATTCGCGGGCGCACAGCCCGAACGAATCCCTGCACCTGGACACCTTCCGCCACGCCGTGGCGACCGAGGCGCTCATGCTCGCGCGGATGAATGGCATGAACCTCTGAGCCCTGCGGTGTCAGCGGCGGTAGAATCGACCGAGAAGCCGTGTACCTGCGGCCCGTCACAAGGAGCGACATGAGCGACACAACCCTCTCCGTAGAGACCACCCGCGCACACGGCGTCACCCTGACCGACGCCGCAGCCACCAAGGTCAAGAACCTCCTCGAGCAGGAGGGCCGCGACGACCTGCGACTGCGCGTCGCCGTGCAGCCCGGCGGATGCTCCGGCCTCATCTACCAGCTCTACTTCGACGAGCGCTTCCTCGAGGGCGACGAGACGGTCGACTTCGACGGCGTCGAGGTCATCGTCGACAACATGAGCGTTCCGTACCTCGACGGTGCGGCGATCGACTTCAAGGACACGATCTCCGAGCAGGGGTTCACGATCGACAACCCCAACGCCGCAGGCAGCTGCGCGTGTGGAGACAGCTTCCACTGAGTCGCAGCCTGCTGTCACGGCCGTCGTCACCCCGGGGTGGCGGCGGCCGTTCCGCGTTCGGAACCTGCGTGGTTGGCATGAATCAGGTGTGAGGTTGCTCTAGACTTGGGTGTGCTCTGTTCGCGATCTGAAAGGTGCATCGTGCCCTCGAAACGCAGCCTTCGTTGGGCCGCCCTCCCTGTGGGAGTTGCGGCAGCCTTCGCCCTGGCGGGATGTACTCCCACGGAGCTGAACGGCTTCCTCCCGGGCTTCGTGGACGGTGCCCCTGCGGCCACCAACCAGACCGAGCGCGTCTCGTCGCTCTGGGTCAACTCCTGGATCGTGCTGCTCGCCGTCGGCGTCATCACCTGGGGCCTCATGGCCTGGGCCGCGATCGCCTACCGCCGCCGCAAGGGTCAGACCGGCCTGCCGGTGCAGATGCGCTACAACATGCCGATCGAGATCTTCTACACGATCGTGCCGCTCATCCTCGTGCTGGGCATGTTCTTCTTCACGGCTCGGGATCAGACCGAGATCGAGGCGAAGTGGGACGACCCCGACGTCGAGATCACGGCCATCGCCAAGCAGTGGGCGTGGGACTTCCAGTACGACGGCGAAGAGGAGGACAACTCCGACGCCGTGTGGACGATGGGTATCCAGGCTCAGCCCGACGCCGACGGCAACATCGACCAGGCGGAGCTCCCGACCCTGGTGCTGCCGGTCGACAAGAAGGTCACGATCGACCTCCAGTCGCGCGATGTCATCCACTCCTTCTGGATCATCGACTTCCTCTACAAGAAGGACATGTTCATCGGGAAGGACAACTCCTGGTCCTTCATTCCGACCCGCGAGGGCGAGTACGCCGGCAAGTGCGCCGAGCTGTGCGGTGAATACCACTCGATGATGCTGTTCAACGTGAAGGTCGTCTCGCAGGACGAGTACGACGCCTACCTCGAGTCCCTCGAGGAGAAGGGCAACACGGGCGACATCACCGACGCCTACGACCGTCTCTCCAACCTGCCCGGCATCTCCGGTCAGACCGAAACCGAGGAAGGAGAGGAGTAAGTCATGTCGACCACCGAAGCTCCTCGCACGGACGAGACACCCCGCTCCCGTCCCACCACTCTGCCGGCACGCCAGGCCGCTCTCATGAGCTCCTCGCGCGTCGAGCAGAAGGGCAACATCGTCGTCAAGTGGATCACCTCCACCGACCACAAGACCATCGGGTACATGTACCTGATCGCCTCCGTGCTGTTCTTCCTCCTCGGCGGTGTGATGGCTCTCGTCATCCGCGCCGAGCTGTTCGCGCCGGGCATGCAGATCATCCCGACGAAGGAGCAGTACAACCAGCTGTTCACGATGCACGGCACGATCATGCTGCTGATGTTCGCGACGCCGCTGTTCGCCGGCTTCGCCAACGCCATCCTGCCGCTGCAGATCGGTGCCCCCGACGTCGCGTTCCCGCGTCTGAACGCCTTCGCCTTCTGGCTCTTCCTGTTCGGCTCGACCATCGCGGTCGCCGGCTTCCTCACCCCGCAGGGTGCCGCCTCGTTCGGATGGTTCGCGTATCAGCCTCTGGCCGGTGCGTCGTTCTCGCCGGGTGCCGGTGGAAACCTCTGGATGGTGGGTCTCGGCATCTCCGGTTTCGGTACCATCCTCGGTGCCGTCAACTTCATCACGACGATCATCACGATGCGCGCCCCGGGTATGACGATGTGGCGCATGCCGATCTTCTCGTGGAACACGCTGATCACCAGCCTGCTCATCCTGATGGCGTTCCCGGTCCTCGCGGCAGCGATCTTCGCCGCCGCGGCCGACCGCATCCTCGGAGCCCACATCTACGACCCGGCCAACGGCGGCGTCCTGCTCTGGCAGCACCTGTTCTGGTTCTTCGGTCACCCCGAGGTGTACATCATCGCCCTGCCGTTCTTCGGCATCGTGTCGGAGATCTTCCCGGTCTTCAGCCGCAAGCCGATCTTCGGATACAAGACCCTGGTCTACGCGACGATCGCGATCGCCGCCCTGTCCGTGGCCGTGTGGGCCCACCACATGTATGTCACCGGCTCGGTGCTGCTGCCGTTCTTCGCCCTGATGACGATGCTCATCGCGGTGCCGACGGGTGTGAAGATCTTCAACTGGATCGGCACGCTCTGGCGAGGGTCCGTGACGTTCGAGACGCCGATGGTCTTCGCTCTCGGCTTCCTGGTCTCGTTCGTCTTCGGTGGTCTGACCGGTGTCATCCTCGCGGCTCCGCCGCTGGACTTCCACCTCAGCGACTCGTACTTCGTGGTGGCGCACTTCCACTACGTCGTCTTCGGCACCGTCGTGTTCGCGATGTTCGCCGGCTTCTACTTCTGGTGGCCGAAGTGGACGGGCCGCATGCTCAACGAGCGCCTCGGCTACGTGCACTTCTGGATGCTGTTCATTGGCTTCCACATGACGTTCCTCATCCAGCACTGGCTGGGCGTCGACGGCATGGTGCGTCGTTACGCGGACTACTCCGCTGCCGACGGCTGGACGTGGCAGAACCAGGTCTCCACGATCGGAGCGATCATCCTCGGCGCGTCGATGCTGCCGTTCTTCCTGAACGTCTGGATCACGGCGCGCAAGGCTCCGAAGGTCACGGTCAACGACCCGTGGGGCTACGGCGCTTCGCTCGAGTGGGCGACGTCCTGCCCGCCGCCCCGTCACAACTTCACGTCGATCCCGCGTATCCGCAGCGAGCGTCCCGCGTTCGACCTGAACCACCCGGAGGCGGCGGAGTTCGCAACGACCGCGCCCGGCGAGCGAGAGGCCCAGTAAGTCATGCGCGACAACGTCATCCTCTGGTGGATCCTGACCGCGTTCTTCGCCTTCATCGGCGTCGTGTACACGGGCTGGCACATCATCGCCACTCCCGACCCCGACTTCGCTTCGCGTGTCGAGTGGGTCGGCACCGTCGCGCTCTTCTTCGGGGCGTTCATGAGCGCCATGGTCGCGTTCTACCTCGACCGGACTCACAAGGCGCAGAACGGCGAGCTGCCCGAGGACATCCTGACCTCGGACATCGACGACGGCGACCCTGAGCTCGGCGAGTTCAGCCCGTGGTCCTGGTGGCCGATCGTCCTCGCGGCCTCCGCCGGCGTCTTCGTCGTCGGGCTCGCCGTCGGACACTTCCTCCTCCCGATCGGTCTCGGCATCTTCGTCGTGGCGATCGTGGGCTGGGTCTACGAGTACTACCGCGGGAACTTCGCCCGCTGAGTCCACCGCATTCAAGAAGGCCCCCGGATCATTCCGGGGGCCTTCTTCGTGCGCAGGGGGATCCGCGTCAGGCGCGGGTGCGGACCCGTGCGATGCCGGTCAGCGGATCGACGGGCCTCCGGTGCACGCCGTCCGCATCCTCGACGGGATAGCCTTCGCGCACCCAGTACTCGAATCCGCCGATCATCTCCCGCACGCGGTAGCCGAGCTTCGCGAACTCCAGGGCACCCTTCGCGCCCGCATCGCATCCGGGACTCCAGCAGTAGACGACGACATCGGCATCGGCGGGGATCTCGGCGGGCGCCCGGACGGCGATCTCGCTGTAGTGCATGTGCACGGCGCCGGAGACGCGTCCCTGTGCCCATGCCTCGTCGGAGCGCACATCGATGACGAAGAGCTCCTCTCCGGCCTTGAGCGCCGCATGGACGTCGCTGGCGTCGGTTTCGTAGGTGAGCTTGGCGGCGTAGAAGTCGGTGCGATCGATCATGCTCTCAGACTAGGTCCGGCGCGCCCCGCGTCCGCAGCGGATTCCGGTCTCGTTGCGTCCGGATGCGGTCAGCGTCGCTTCGTCACAGCAGGGCGGTCATCTGCACGCGTGCGCCGTGACGGGAGAGCCCGAGCTCCGTCTCGACACGCACCAGGTCGGCCAGGAACGGGGAGTCGGGCGACGTCTCGACGAAGCCGCAGGAGGCGTAGAAGGGCGCGTTCCAGGGCACGTCCCGGTAGGTGCGCAGCGTGATCTGCGTGTGGCCCCGGGTTCGCGCCGTGCGGAGGGCCTCGGCGACCAGGCGGCGGCCGATTCCTCGCCGCCCGGACTCCGGCAGCACCGAGAGCTGTTCGAGGTGTGCGTGACCGTCGATCTCCAGGACGTGCACGAACCCGATCACGGCGGGCGAACCGGCCGCGTGGTCCGGCTGCTCCGCCACGAGGATGAACCCGGGGAGAGCAGACCGCTCCGCCGCCGAGGCCGGGGGAGGCCAGTCCGTCGCGCCGAAGCGGTCGATGAGCAGCGCGTCAGCGGCGGCCTCGATCTCCACGAGGGTCGCCGCATCCGTGGGGCGCGCCTGGCGCACCTCGACGGGCGTCGTCATTCGGCGGCGACGGCCGCGACCGCCTCGATCTCGACGAGCTGGTCGTCGTATCCGAGCACGGTCACGCCCAGGAGCGTGTTCGGGACGTCGTGTGTCCCGAACGCCGCGTGCACCACGTCCCAGGCCGCTACGAGGTCCGCCTGGCGCGTGGAGGGGGCGTCGGCGAGCGTGCTGGAGCGGATCAGCTGGACGACGGAACTCATGGTTCGATCCTCTCATCCGTGGACGACGAATCTCCTCCGTGAACGACGAAGAAGGCCTCGTCCACGGGGGACGAGGCCTTCTTGTCAGGGGAGGGGCGGTTACTCGCCGTCCTCTTCCGACTTCTTGCGACGAGGCTTCTTCACCGGCTCGGTGGAGATCACCGTGCTGGGGGTGTTCGGCGTCTCGTCGACGTGGGTCTCATCGACGGTGAGGGGAGCGTCGGGGAACCCGGCGCGCTCGTGAGCGCCCTGGATCTCTGCCGCCTCGGTCTCGTCGTTGTGAGCCGTGACGTGGTGCTGGTGCGCATCCGCTGCCTCGACCTCGGCCTGCGTGAGCGGGGCCAGGCGGTCCTCGAAGAACCAGCGGGAGATCGCGGAGCGGAGGTTCTCCGTCCACGGGATGCGTCCCTTGGAGTTCGGGCGGACGACGAGCGGCTCGTAGGTGTCGACGTCGATGAGCTTCCAGCGGTCGTACTTGTCGACCGGCTGGTGCACCTCGATGAACTCGCCACCGGGGAGGCGGACGATGCGCCCGGACTCGAAGCCGTGCAGCACGATCTCGCGGTCCTTCTTCTGCAGCGCGATGCAGATGCGCTTGGTGACGAAGTAGGCGAGGATCGGGCCCAGGAAGAGCAGAGCCTGCAGTGTGTGGATGACGCCTTCCATCGTGAGCATGAAGTGCGTCGCGATGAGGTCGGACGATGCTGCAGCCCACAGGACCGCGTAGAACACGACGCCGGCGACGCCGATCGCGGTGCGGGTGGCAGCGTTGCGCGGGCGCTGGGCGATGTGGTGCTCGCGCTTGTCGCCCGTGACCCAGGCCTCGAGGAACGGGTAGATCGCGACGATGACGATGAACAGTCCGAGGACCAGGACCGGCGCGATGATTCCGAACGACCAGGTGTGGTCGAGGAAGACGATGTCCCAGTTCGACGGCGCCAGACGCAGCGCACCGTCCGCGAATCCGATGTACCAGTCAGGCTGGGTACCGGCGGACACGGGGGAGGGGTCGTAGGGGCCGTAGTTCCAGATCGGGTTGATCTGGAAGAACGTCGCGATCAGCACGATGGCGCCGAAGACGATGAACAGGTAGCCGCCCATCTTCGACATGTACACGGGCATCATCGGGTAGCCGACGACGTTGTCGTTCGTGCGGCCGGGGCCGGCGAACTGCGTGTGCTTGTTGACGATCATGAGCATGAGGTGCACGACGATCAGCGCGATGACGAGCATCGGCAGCAGCAGGATGTGCAGTGTGTACAGGCGCCCCACGATGTCGGTGCCGGGGAACTCGCCGCCGAACAGGAGGAACGAGGTCCACGTGCCGATCAGCGGGAGACCCTTGATCATGCCGTCGATGATGCGAAGGCCGTTGCCCGAGAGCAGGTCGTCGGGGAGCGAGTAGCCCGTGAAGCCCTCGGCCATCGCGAGGATGAAGAGGACGAAGCCGATCACCCAGTTGAGCTCGCGCGGCTTGCGGAACGCACCGGTGAAGAAGACGCGGAGCATGTGCACGCCGATGCCGGCGATGAACACGAGCGCAGCCCAGTGGTGGATCTGACGGACGAGCAGTCCGCCGCGGAGGTCGAACGAGATGTGCAGCGACGACTCGAGTGCCGCCGACATCTCGATGCCGCGCATCGGGGCGTACGCACCCGTGTAGTGCGTCTCGACCATGGACGCCTGGAAGAAGAACGTCAGGAAGGTTCCGGAGAGGAACACCACCACGAAGCTCCACAGGGCGATCTCGCCGAGCATGAACGACCAGTGGTCGGGGAAGATCTTGCGTCCGAGCTCCTTGACGAACCCGGAGAGGCTGGTGCGCTCATCGATGTAGTTCGACGCGGCACCGACGAAGCGGCCGCCGAGGGGCGCCTTGGTGTCCTTCTCGTCCTTGGACAGCGTTGCGGTGCTCAATGGCGCTCCCAGAAGCTCGGGCCGACGGGTTCGGTGAAGTCGCTGCGAGCGATCAGGTAACCCTCGTCATCGACGGTGATGGGCAGCTGCGGCAGCGGGCGGGCCGCCGGGCCGAAGATGACCTTTGCGTGGTCCGTGACGTCGAACTGCGACTGGTGGCACGGGCACAGCAGGTGGTGCGTCTGCTGCTCGTACAGCGCCACGGGGCAGCCGACGTGCGTGCAGACCTTGGAGTAGGCGACGATGCCGTCGTAGGACCAGTCCTTGCGGTCCTCGGCCTCGATCAGCTGCTCGGGGCGCAGGCGCATCATCAGCACGATGGCCTTCGCCTTCTCCTCGAGGTAACCGTCGTGGTGGCTCAGCGTCGCGAGCTCCTCCGGGATCACGTGGAACGCGGAGCCCAGCGTGACGTCCGCAGCGCGGATCGGGGTGCCGTCTGGGTCGCGGACGAGGCGCGCGCCCTTCTCCCACATGGTGTGCTTGAGCAGCGCGACCGGGTCGCCCTTGGTGGGGTCATCCGGAGTCGAGTGCGGCGCGAGACCACGGAAGAGCGTGACACCGGGGATGATCGACGCGACGATGGCCGCGAACAGGGAGTTGCGGATCATCGTGCGGCGTCCGAATCCGGACTCCTCGTTGGCGTCGGCGAAGGCCTTGATGGCGGCCTCACGCGTCGAGTCCTTGCCCCGGGTGGGGTGACGGTGCTCGATGAACTCCTTGTCCGACATCAGCGCCTTGGACCAGTGGATCGCGCCGATGCCGAGGGCCAGCAGCGCGAGCGCGATGCCGAGGCCGATGAAGAGGTTGTTCTGTCGGATGTCGATGAGCGCGCCGCTCTCGATCGGGAACAGCATGTAGGCGGCGACCGCCCAGATGCTCCCGGCCAGAGAGAGGTAGAACAGCGTGTAGACGGTGCGGACAGCGGCCTTCTCAGCGCGCGGGTCCTTGTCGGTCATCCGCTCGCGGTGCGGCGGAAGCCCGGGGTTCTGCACGGGATCGCTGACTGCGACACCCAGCCCCGGAGAGGGCTGGTAGGCCCTGTCAAGAGCCTGCGAGTCGTCGTCGTGTGCCATGGTGCTCCTCGTACGTTCCTCTTCGATGAATAAGCGTCAGTTGGACTTCGCCGTGATCCACACGGTCACGGCGACGAGCGCGCCGATACCGAAGATCCACACGAACAGGCCCTCGGAGACCGGTCCGAGCGATCCGAGCGAGAATCCGCCGATCTGCACGGACTGCTGCTGGAAGAGCAGAGCCGAGATGATGTCGCGCTTGTCCTCGTCGGACAGGTTCATGTCGCCGAAGACCGGCATGTTCTGCGGGCCGGTGACCATCGCGGCGTAGATGTGCAGCGCGCTGGTCTCGGTCAGAGCGGGGGCGTACTTGCCCTCGGTGAGCGCACCGCCGGCAGCGGCCACGTTGTGGCACATCGCGCAGTTCACGCGGAACAGCTCGGCGCCGTGCGCGACGTCGCCCTCACCGTCGAGCAGGCGCTCTTCGGGGAAGGTCGGGCCGGGGGCCTCGGACTGCACGTACGACGAGATCGCGAGGATCTGGTCCTCCGTGAACTGCGGAGCCTTCTGCGGTGCCTGCGGGCCCTGCATCTGCAGCGGCATGCGACCGGTCGACAGCTGGAACTCGGTCGCCAGCTCGCCGACGCCGTAGAGGCTCGGGCCGTTGGCGGTTCCCTGCAGGTCGAGACCGTGGCAGGTGGCGCAGTTGGCCTGGAACAGCTTCTCGCCGTCCTCGACCGTCAGCTGCGTGGACGCGGACTGCGTGTCCGATGCGGCGAAAGCCGCGGATGCGCCGGCGTACACGGCTCCGGTGATCAGGAGGCCTGCGCCGATGAGGGCGGCCGCCGCCAAAGGGCTGCGACGACCGCGGGAACGGTGCTTCTTCTCTCGTGCCATCTCAGGGATCAGCTCCGCTCTTATTTCAGGAAGTAGATAACGAGGAACAGCACGATCCAGACGACGTCGACGAAGTGCCAGTAGTAGGACACCACGATCGAGGAGGTCGCCTCCTTGTGCCGGAAGTTCTTGACGGCGTATGCGCGGCCGATGACGAGCAGGAACGCGACGAGTCCACCGGTGACGTGCAGGGCGTGGAAGCCGGTCGTCAGGTAGAACGCGGAAGCGTAGGAGTCGGCGTTGATCGGCATGCCTTCAGCGACGAGCTGCGCGTACTCCCAGACCTGGCCGGACACGAAGATCGCGCCGAGGGCGAAGGTGAGGAAGAACCACTCGACCATTCCCCAGCCGAAGAGGCGACGGCGGCCTGCGCCGTTCTTCAAGCCCTTGCCGAGCTTGTAGGGCTGCAGGTCCTCTGCCGCGAACACGCCCATCTGGCACGTGAAGGAGGAGAGCACGAGGATCGCCGTGTTGACGGCTGCGAACGGAACGTTCAGGAGCTCGGTCCGGTCGGCCCACAGCTCCGGGGAGGTGCTGCGAAGGGTGAAGTAGATCGCGAAGAGTCCCGCGAAGAACATCACCTCACTGCCGAGCCACACAATGGTGCCGACAGCTACCGGGTTGGGCCGCTTAATGGTTCTCGCCGCCGGGGCATACGTCGCTGAGGTCGTCACCCCTCCATTATGGCCGATCCCCGGGCGTGATTCTTGCACTGACGCCCCTCGATTCGCCTCTCGAGGACTTAGGGGACCCTAAGAAAACACTGCGAATACCCGGTGAATCCGCGGGAAACAGGGGGTGGTCGCGGGGCGGGCGGCGTCGCGGAAGCATCTGCACGTTTTCTCCGCGCCGATAGGATCGCACACATGGCTGATTCGCTGACCTGGTCCGACGTGCTCACCTCGCTTCTGGAGCGTCGCGATCTCAGCGTCTGGGAGTCGACCTGGGCGATGCGCAGGATCATGCAGGGTGGCGTGAGCGAGGCCCAGCTCGCAGGGTTCCTCGTCGCGCTCCGCGCCAAGGGGGAGACGATCGACGAGATCGTCGGATTCCGCGATGCGATCCTCGAAGCCGCGGTGCCTCTTCCCGTCTCGCCCGACGTGCTCGACATCGTCGGCACCGGCGGAGATCGCGTCGGCACCGTGAACGTCTCGACGACCGCCGCGATCATCATCGGCGCGACCGGGGTCCCCGTCGTCAAGCACGGCAACCGCGCCGCCAGCTCGGCCTCCGGCTCCTCGGACGTGCTCGGTGCTCTCGGCCTCGAGCTCTCGCTCGACCCCGCCTCCGTCGCCTCGATCCTCGACCGGACCGGCATCACGTTCGCGTGGGCCGGCGCATTCCACCCTGGTTTCAAGCACGCGGGTCCCGTGCGGGCGGAGCTCGGCGTGCCGACGGTGTTCAACATGCTCGGCCCGCTGTGCAACCCGGCCCGAGCGGAGGCGAACGCCGTCGGCGTCGCCCAGATCGAGCGCGTGCCGCTGATCACCGGGGTGTTCCGCACGCGCGGTGCGACCGCCCTGGTCTTCCGCGGGGACGACGGCCTGGACGAGCTGACGACGACGGGGCACAGCCGGATCTGGGAGGTCACGCGCGGAGACATCCACGAGCACGACCTCGACCCGCGGGACCTCGGCATCCCGATCGCCGACCTCTCCGACCTCATCGGCGGATCGCCGCAGCACAACGCGGAGGTCCTCCGTCGCACGCTCGAGGGCGAGACGGGAGCTGTGCGTGACATCGTGCTCCTGAACGCCGCGGCCGGCATCGTCGCCTTCGAGCTGTCGCAGGACGCGGGTCAGGTGCAGCGGCCGATCCTCGAGCGCCTCCGCGAAGGGTATGAGAAGGCGTCGGCCGCCGTTGACGACGGCCGTGCGCTGGCGAAGCTCGACCAGTGGATCAGCGTGAGCCGCGAGCTGGCGGCTCCGAAGGTGTGACCGTGGATCCCGTCGACGCGCTGCTCGAGATCGCCTCCCTGCTGGAGAGGGAGCGCGCGTCGCGGTATCGGGCGAAGGCGTTCCGCCAGGCCGCTGCCACGCTCCAGGATCTGCCGGATGACGTACGGGCCGACCCGACGAGACTGCGTGCGACCAAGGGCATCGGCGAGTCCACCTTCGCCGTGATCCGGCAGGCGCAGGCCGGTCAGGTGCCCGACTACCTCGTCGAGCTCCGCGGTGACGTGGAGCCCGAGCGTGTGTCGGAGCTCCGCTCCAAGCTCCGTGGGGACCTGCATGCGCACACCGACTGGTCGGATGGGACGACGCCCATCTCCGTCATGGCGGCGGCCGCACGTGCCCAAGGTCATGAGTATCAGGCGATCACCGACCACTCGCCGCGACTCCGCGTCGCTCGGGGCCTGTCGGCGGAGCGGCTCCGCGAGCAGATCCCGCTCGTGCGCGCCGAATCGAGCGACGGCTTCACGATGCTCGCCGGGATCGAGGTCGACATCCTCGAAGACGGATCGCTCGATCAGGAAGACGCGCTGCTCGGTGAGCTCGACATCGTCGTGGCGTCGGTGCATTCCAAGCTCCGCATGGATGCCCGTCCGATGACCGCGCGGATGCTCGCCGCCGTCGCGCACCCTCGGGTGAACGTGCTCGGTCATTGCACGGGCCGCCTCGTGCAGGGGGACCGGGGAACCCGTCCGCCGTCGCAGTTCGATGCGAAGGCCGTCTTCGCCGCGTGCGCCGAGAACGGGGTCGCCGTCGAGATCAACTCGCGACCGGAGCGACAGGATCCGCCTGACGAGCTCATCGCTATCGCGCTCGAGGCGGGCTGCCTCTTCTCGATCGACTCGGATGCGCACGCCCCCGGTCAGCTCTCCCTCCTCGACCACGGCGCCGAGCGGGCCGAGCGCGCCGGAGTCCCGGCCTCCCGGATCGTCACGACCTGGGGCCTTTCGCGCCTGCTCGCCTGGGCGGAATGATCCGCCCCTGTCGAGGCGGTCAACCGGCGGGGCTGGCCGCTTTCGAGACGGCCGCCAGCGCACGCGTCATCGAGCCGCCGAGATTCCATTTCTCGGCGAGTGCTGTGGCCGCGTCCACCTCGGCGGGGTCGAGGACGCGGAGCGGGACGTCGGGCGCGGTGATCGGCAGAGCCGTGGCGACGGCGACGACGGTCGGGGCGACGTCGAGGTAGGCGGAGGCCGCGAGGATCTTCGCCCGCACCCCGGCGCTCATGCCCTCTCCGGCTTCTGCCGCGGCGCGGATCCCCGCAAGGTCGGCGTGGGCCTGCAGCAGGGTCGCCGCCGTCTTCTCTCCGACGCCGGCGACGCCGGGGAGTCCGTCCGAGGCGTCGCCGCGCATGGTCGCGAAGTCCGCGTACTGGGAGGGGAGGACCCCGTACTTGGCGACCACGGTCGCGTCGGTGACGATCTCGAGGTTGCTCATCCCGCGCGCCGTGTAGATGACCCTGACGTCTCGGGAGTCGTCGACGAGCTGGAAGAGATCGCGATCACCGGTGACGATGTCGACGGGAATGTCGGCGTGGGTCGCGAGCGTGCCGATGACGTCATCCGCCTCATGCTCGGCGACCCCCACGATCGGGATACCGAGAGCGGTGAGCGTCTCGCGGATGAGGGGGATCTGCGCCTCGAGCGGGTCGGGCACCTCTTCGATGTCGGGTCCGCTCGCGACGACCTCGACCACGCGGTGCGTCTTGTAGCTCGGGATGAGGTCGACCCGCCACTGCGGACGCCAGTCGTCATCCCAGCAGGCGATGACGTGCGTGGGCTCGTACATCGTGACGAGCTTCGCGATGATGTCGAGCAGACCACGGGCGGCGTTGATGGGCGAGCCGTCGGGGGCCGTCACCTTGTCCGGCACGCCATAGAAGGCACGGAAGTAGAGGCTGGCGGTATCGAGCAGCATGAGACGGTCGGTCACGGCGACAGTTTGTCACGGACTCCCGACAGCGGATCGACGGGCGCGCCGCGCCCCGCGCCCGCGCCGCGCCGCGATCAGCATCCGGGTGCACCGGGATTCTCGGCGCACGTGAAAGCGACGAGCGCCGTGTGCGCTTCGAAGATGCGGATCTCGCTGTCCGGACCGTCGACCGTGAGGTCGCCAGGGACCGCGGACCACCCTGCGCCGAGATCGACCTCCGCTGCGTATCTCACGGAGACGTGGGCCAGGTATGTGCCGCGGTCTTCATAGACGTGACTCGTCGCCGTCGGAGTGAAGGAGAGCTGACCGAGCGCGGACCAGGTCCGACCGCCGTCGGCCGTCGTCGCCGTGCTGCCGTCTCCATGGACGAACGCATAGCTCGTGGGCGTGAAGCGCACGGCGATGGGAGCGCCGAAGAGCGTCCCCGTACGCGTGTGCGTCGTCGCCGTCGCGACGAAGTTCATCGGCATGCCGGCGATACCGAGGTTGCCCGGCTCGCCCGTCACGGCGATCTTCTCCGGGGCGAACTGCGCCAGATCGGTCATCGTGATGGGCCGGGCGGAGGGGGATGCCTGACCGGGCTCCGAGCGCTTCACCTCATCCGGCTCGGTGGCACGGAAGCACCCTCGCGAGCTGTTCCAGTCGTCGAGGCAGGAGTCGAAGTCGAACTCGTGTGGTGGATACCCCGGCGCCTCGGGCGCCCGAGGTGAGCCGGCGCGCGGGCCGCGCTTCCCCTCGGGGGAGTGTGTCGTCTGCGTCCCCGAGACCGTGACGCTGCGCCCGTTCGTTCCAGCAAGAAAGTCCGAGAATCCCGGTGGTGGTGTGCTGCCGCTGAGTTGCGCTGTCGCGACAAATACACATAGCAGGACTACGGTGCGGGACACTGGACCGCGTCGCTCGAGTCTGCTGAATCGACCAGAATTTCGCCTGCGTCGACTAAGAACGTGACCTCCAGCGCATAGACGTCGGGGCGATCCGGGCTCACCGCTGACGATCCATCCGGGTTGGTAATCGTGACCTGACTGACGTCCAGACACACTGCGGAGATGATTTGGTCGAATGGTGCTTCGCTGTGGACGCCTTCGAACGAAAGCACCCGAGTTAAGCCGCTGATGACCTGGCCCGTGGCGTACATCGAGGAGAAGTTCTTGCGGTCGGCGCTCTCGACGCTGCCGCTTGAGAGATCAAACAGGGACTCGAAAGTCTCGGGATTCGAGGTGTCGATGGCATTGAGCGCGTCGACGTATAGATCGAACGCTTTTTCCGCCGCGGCGAAGGCCTCCTCCTCTGAGGCGAAGGCGGCTGTCGGGGTGGGGGTCGGAACCGGGGTGGGGCCGCAGGCGGCGAGCGGGGCGGCGGCCACGAGGGTGGCGAGGATGCGGAGCAGGACGGACCGGCGCGGGGCGCGGGGCGGAGTCGGCGGAATCACCCCGTCACGGTAACTCGGTCCCGGGAGCGCCCGGATGAGTTATCCACAGGCCGGCCGCTGCGAAATCCGACTCGCTCGGGCGGTCCATCTTCTGATAGCCTGAACTGTCACTCGTGGCGTGCATGCGCGTGCCCTCGTGGCGAGAAAACCAAAATCCAACCGCTGTGAAGCATGCAGTCGGCCGTGCGCGGCCTTTGCCTCCCAGCCCGAGTCTCCATTCAACAAGGACAACCCACTACATGACTACCGCAACGACCGCCCCGGCCACCAAGCAGGTCGCCATCAACGACATCGGATCTGCTGAGGACTTCCTGGCCGCGGTCGAGAAGACCCTGAAGTTCTTCAACGACGGCGACATCATCGAAGGCACGATCGTCAAGATCGACCGCGATGAGGTCCTCCTCGATGTCGGATACAAGACCGAGGGTGTCATCCCCTCGCGCGAGCTCTCGATCAAGCACGACGTCGACCCCAACGAGGTCGTCGCCGTCGGTGACCAGGTCGAGGCCCTCGTTCTCCAGAAGGAGGACAAGGAAGGCCGTCTGATCCTCTCCAAGAAGCGTGCGCAGTACGAGCGCGCCTGGGGTGACGTCGAGAAGATCAAGGAGAACGACGGCGTCGTCACCGGTACGGTCATCGAGGTCGTCAAGGGTGGACTCATCGTCGACATCGGACTCCGTGGCTTCCTGCCCGCGTCGCTCATCGAGCTGCGCCGCGTCCGCGACCTCACTCCGTACCTCGGCCAGGAGATCGAGGCGAAGATCCTCGAGCTCGACAAGAACCGCAACAACGTCGTCCTGAGCCGCCGTGCGCTGCTCGAGCAGACGCAGTCGGAGTCGCGCACCACGTTCCTGAACAACCTGCACAAGGGTCAGGTCCGCAAGGGTGTCGTCTCGTCGATCGTCAACTTCGGTGCGTTCGTCGACCTGGGTGGCGTGGACGGCCTCGTGCACGTCTCGGAGCTGTCCTGGAAGCACATCGAGCACGCCTCCGAGGTCGTCGAGGTGGGCCAGGAGGTCACCGTCGAGATCCTCGAGGTCGACCTCGACCGCGAGCGCGTCTCCCTGTCGCTGAAGGCGACGCAGGAGGACCCGTGGCAGGTCTTCGCCCGCACCCACGCGATCGGTCAGGTCACGCCGGGTAAGGTCACCAAGCTCGTTCCGTTCGGTGCGTTCGTGCGCGTCGCAGACGGCATCGAGGGCCTGGTCCACATCTCCGAGCTCTCCAGCAAGCACGTCGAGCTGGCCGAGCAGGTCGTTTCCGTCGGCGAAGAGGTCTTCGTCAAGGTCATCGACATCGACCTCGAGCGTCGTCGCATCTCGCTGTCGCTGAAGCAGGCCAACGAGTCGGTAGACCCCAACGGCACCGAGTTCGACCCGGCCCTGTACGGCATGCTCGCCGAGTACGACGAGAACGGCGAGTACAAGTACCCGGAGGGCTTCGACGCCGAGACCGGTGCGTGGAAGGAAGGCTTCGACGCTCAGCGCGAGGCATGGGAGCAGGAGTACGCTGCGGCCCAGGCTCGCTGGGAGGCGCACAAGGCTCAGGTCGTCAAGGCGGCCGAGGCCGAGGCTGCGGCCGGAGACGACTTCGGCGGCCAGTCCTTCACCAGCGAGGCCGCCGGCGCCGGCACCCTCGCGGACGACGAGGCTCTCGCCGCTCTGCGCGAGAAGCTCTCGGGTGGCAACGCCTAAGTAACACTCGGACAAGGGCCGTCACCCCGCCTCACGGCGGGCGTGGCGGCCCTTTTCGCATACCTGCACGGGGACACGGATCCTGCGTGACGGAACATTACGGCCGCATTCGTAACATTCCATCCGCCCCGCCAGCATGGAGAAATGACCGCTCTGCTCCCTGCGCCGCGCACCGCCGTGACGTCCTCGTCCGCCGGGGCGGCTCAGGCCGTGCGGCTCGACGGCATCGAGCGGTCGTTCCCGATCGCGCAGGGCCGCCGCGATGTGCTGCGCGGGGTGGACCTCGACATCGCAGCGGGGGAGATCGTGGCCGTCGTCGGCCCCTCCGGCTGCGGGAAGTCCACGCTCCTCCGCCTCGTCGGTGGTCTCGATGCCCCCACCGGCGGACGCATCCGCCTCGACGGCACGGCTGTCGCCGACGTCGACGAGCGCACCGCGATCGCCTTCCAGGAGCCGCGGCTGCTCCCGTGGCGCACGCTCGCCCAGAACGTCGAACTCGGCCTGCCCCGCTCGACGGCACGCCGAGCGGGACGCGAGCGGGTCCGCGAGCTCCTGCAGCTGGTGGGCCTCGAGCACGCCGCCGACCAGCGGCCCCGTGAGGTCTCCGGCGGTATGGCGCAGCGCGCATCTCTCGCCAGAGCGCTCGCCCGCAACCCCGGTGTTCTGCTGCTGGACGAGCCGTTCGGCGCGCTCGACGCGCTGACACGGCTGCGGATGCACGACCTGCTGTTGGAGATCCACGCCGCCGAGCCGACGACCGTCCTGCTCGTGACGCACGACGTCGAGGAAGCCCTCTACCTCGCCGACCGCGTGCTGCTGCTGCGCACGCTCGGCGGCGACGACGAGCCCTCGA
Organism: Microbacterium algeriense; assembly: GCF_008868005.1. Classification (GTDB taxonomy): domain Bacteria; phylum Actinomycetota; class Actinomycetes; order Actinomycetales; family Microbacteriaceae; genus Microbacterium; species Microbacterium algeriense. The sequence goes on along the minus strand of NZ_WAAO01000002.1, from coordinate 1,149,375 downwards.
TCGCCCGCACGGTCGCCGTGCCGGGCGCCCGCCCGCGGGACCGCGCCGATCGCGGCCTCGCCGACCTGCGCGCCGACCTCCTGGAAGGTCTCGGCGTCGACACCCACCACCGCACCACCGAGGAGTCCCGATGAGCACCATCACCCGCCGCATCATCCCTGCGATCGCGATCGCCGGGACGATGATGCTCGTCGCGACCGGCTGCGTGGCCGGCGAGAACGCCAAGGCCGACGACGACAACGACGCCGCGGCGAGCGGGGAGTGGTCGTCCGACACGCTGTCCATCGACTTCGCCACCTACAACCCGCTGAGCCTCGTGATCCGCGATCAGGGGATCCTCGAGGAGATCCTCGGCGACGACGTCGAGGTCGAGTGGATCCAGTCCGCCGGCTCCAACAAGGCCAACGAGCTGCTGCGATCCGGATCCGTCGACGTCGGGTCGACCGCCGGCTCCGCCGCTCTCCTGGCACGGGCCAACGGCTCGCCCATCCAGGTCATCGACATCTACTCGCAGCCGGAATGGTCGGCGATCGTCGTGGGACCGGACAGCGGCATCGCCTCGCTGGAAGACCTCAAGGGCGCCTCCGTCGCCGCCACGAAGGGCACCGACCCCTACTTCTTCCTCCTGCAGGCACTCGAAGAGGGCGGGCTCTCGCTCGCCGACGTCGAGGTGCAGAATCTCCAGCACGCCGACGGACGGGCTGCGCTCGACGGCGGCTCCGTCGACGCGTGGGCGGGCCTCGACCCCATCATGGCCGCCGCCGAGGTGGAGTCGGGCGACAAGCTCATCTACCGGAACGTCGACTTCAACACCTACGGCTTCCTCAACGCGACCGAGGACTTCGTCACGAACCACCCCGACCTCGCGCAGGCCGTCGTCGACGCGTACGAGCAGGCACGCGAGTGGGCGCTCGAGAACCCCGAGGAGACGGCGGCGCTGCTGGCTGAGGTCGCCGGGATCGACCCGGCCGTCGCCACCACGGTCATCCAGGAGCGCTCGAACCTCGACGTGAGCGGCATCCCGGGGGAGGATCAGGTCGCCGTGCTGGAGAAGATCGCCCCCGTGCTCGTCGAGTCCGGGGATGTCCAGGGCGGACAGGAATCCGTCGACAAGGCGCTCTCCACCATCGTGAACGACACCTTCGCGAAGAAGGCGGTCGGGGACGAGTGACCGACCTCGACCAGCGGGTGATCGTCCCGGCGGACTCGCGCGACGCGCTCGAGTCCGCGGCGGGACGTCGACGCCCTGCCGCCGGAGTCCGACGCTGGGGGGACCGGCCGCTCGTCCGCATCCTCGGCGGGCTGCTGCTGCCCGCTGCGATCCTGCTCACCTGGCAGATCGTCACCGCATCGGGTCTCGTCGAGCCGTACCGGCTGCCCGCACCCGCCGCCGTCTTCGAGGCCGGAGTGGAACTGGCGGAGAGCGGACAGCTGTGGACGCACATCGCGATCTCGGTGCAGCGCGTGCTGCTCGGCTTCGCCATCGGCTCGGTGATCGGCCTCGCCGTCGCGGGACTCGTCGGGCTGTCCCGGCTGGGTGACATGCTGCTCAGCCCCACGCTCGCGGCGGTCCGGGCCGTGCCCTCGCTCGCCTGGGTGCCGCTGCTGATCCTGTGGATGCAGATCGGCGAGGAGTCCAAGGTGACCCTGATCGCCATCGGAGCCTTCTTCCCGGTCTACACGACCGTGGCCTCAGCGCTGCGACACGTCGACCCGCAACTGGTCGAGGCGGGACGCTCGTTCAGCCTCCGCGGCTGGTCGCTGTTCCGCACCGTGCAACTGCCCGCGGTCGTCCCCTCGGTGGTGGCCGGTCTGCGGCTCGCGCTCGCGCAGGCCTGGCTGTTCCTCGTCGCGGCGGAGCTGATCGCGTCGTCGATGGGACTCGGGTTCCTGCTGACCGACTCGCAGAGCACGGGTCGTGTCGACCGCATCCTGCTCTCCATCGTGCTGCTCGCGCTGCTCGGCACGATCACCAACGGTGTTCTCGCACTGCTGGAGAAGTTCCTGCTGCGCCGATGGACGTGACCGACACGGAAGCGCGGCTGCAGGAGACCCGCGTCTACGAGCGGTCGAACGCGTTCCCGGATGCGAACGTCACCGGGGAGGCCTACGCGCGGGCGGCGGCCGATCCGGTCGCGTTCTGGGAGGAAGCGGCCCGCCGTCTGGAATGGGCGGAGCCGTGGCGCACCGCGCACGAGTGGGAGCCGCCGACCGACGGGGCGATCCCCGCGGCGCGGTGGTTCGTCGGCGGGAGGCTCAACGTGGCCGTGAACTGCGTCGACCGCCACGTCGAAGCCGGGCGGGGCGAGAAGGTCGCCCTGCACTTCGAGGGCGAGCCCGGCGACCGTGTCTCCGTGACCTACGCCGACCTCCAGCAGCGGGTCTCGCAGGCGGCGAACGCACTCACGGAACTCGGCATCGAGCCGGGGGACCGGGTCGTGATCTATCTCCCCGTTCTCGTCGAGACGGTCGTGATCACACTCGCCTGCGCGCGGATCGGCGCCGTGCACTCGCTGGTGTTCGGGGGCTTCTCCGCGGAGGCGGTCCGCTTCCGCCTCGAGGACACGGCCGCGAAGCTGCTCGTGACCAGCGACGGGCAGTTCCGGCGCGGGACGGCCACCGAGGTGAAGTCGACCGCCGACCTCGCTGCGGCGGGGCTCCCCGACCTCGAGCATGTGCTCGTGCTGCGTCGAACCGGGCAGGAGGTGCCGTGGACCGCGGGGCGTGACGTGTGGTGGCACGACATCGTCGACACCGCCTCGCCTCGCCACGAGGCGCAGGCGTTCGACGCCGAGCATCCGCTGTTCATCATCTACACCTCAGGGACCACGGGGAAGCCGAAGGGGCTCGTGCACACCTCGGGCGGGTACCTGACGCAGGCGAGTTGGGCGCACTGGGCGCATTTCGACGCCCGGCCCGACGACGTGCACTGGTGCACGGCCGACCTCGCTTGGGTCACGGCGCACACGTACGAGATCTACGGACCGCTGTCGAACGGCCTCACGCAGGTCATCTACGAGGGGACGCCGGACGCACCGCACCGCGAGCGTCACCTCGAGATCATCGAGCGCTACGGGGTGACGGTCTACTACACGGCTCCCACGCTGATCCGCACGTTCATGACCTGGTTCGGCTCCGCCCTCCCGGCCGGGCACGACCTCTCCACCCTGCGGCTGCTCGGCACCGTGGGCGAGGCGATCAACCCCGAGGCCTGGGTGTGGTTCCGCCGGAACTTCGGTCGTGACGAACTGCCCGTCATCGACACCTGGTGGCAGTCCGAGACCGGCGCCGCGATGATCGCGCCGCTGCCGGGTGTGACGAGCCTCAAACCCGGCTCGGCGTCCGTACCACTGCCGGGGATCGACGTCGCCGTCGTGGACGAGGACGGCGCGGAGGTGCCTCCCGGCCGGTCCGGCACGCTGGTCGTGCGTCGACCGTGGCCGGGCATGGCCCGCACCGTCTGGGGGAACCCGACGCGGTACCGGGACGCGTACTGGGCGGCCTATGCCGGCAAGGGAGAGCACGGCGGGTTCTACGTCGCCGGTGACGGGGCGACGAGGGATGCCGACGGCTACATCTGGATCCTGGGCCGCCTCGACGACGTGGTCAACGTCTCGGGCCACCGTCTGTCCACGATCGAGATCGAGTCCGCCCTCGTCGCGCACGACACCGTGGGCGAGGCCGGCTCGGCCGGGGTGTCCGATCCGGTCACGGGACAGGCCGTGGTGGCCTTCGTCACCCCGTCCGGTCGCGCGGAGGTCGCTCCGTCCGCGCTGCGTGCCCAGGTCGCCGCGGCGATCGGTCCCGTCGCGAAGCCCAAGCACATCGTGGTCGTGCCCGATCTGCCCAAGACCCGCTCCGGGAAGATCATGCGGCGACTCCTGGCGCAGCTGTGGGAGGCCGAGCAGGACCGCCGGATCGGCAGAGAGCCCCCGCCGCTCGGCGACACGACATCGCTGCAGAACCCCTGGGCCGTCGACGACATCGCCGACGTGCTCGCCGCCGCTGAACTGAGGACATCATGACGGAAGAACACCGCTTCGGGTTCCGGACCAGAGCCCTGCACGCCGGAGGAACCCCGGACGCCTCGACCGGCGCGAGGGCGGTCCCGATCTACCAGACCACGTCGTTCGTGTTCGACGATGCCGCCGATGCGGGGAACCTGTTCGCGCTGCAGAAGTACGGCAACATCTACTCCCGGATCGGCAACCCCACCGTCGCCGCGCTCGAAGAGCGTCTGGCCTCGCTCGAAGGCGGCATCGGTGCGGTCGCGACCGCCTCCGGCATGAGCGCGGAGTTCATCACGTTCGCCGCTCTCGTGGGCGCGGGCGATCACGTCGTCGCCGCCGCGCAGCTCTACGGCGGCACGGTGACGCAGCTGGACGTGACGCTGCGCCGCTTCGGTGTGGAGACCACCTTCGTCGCCTCGACGGATCCCGCGGACTTCGCGGACGCGATCCGGCCGGAGACGAAGGTCGTCTACGTCGAGATGATCGGCAACCCCTCCGGCGAGATCGCCGACATCGAGGGACTGGCCGCCGTCGCCCACGCTGCCGGTGTGCCGCTCGTCGTGGACGCGACCCTCGCCACCCCCTACCTCGCGCGTCCGCTCGAGCACGGCGCCGACATCGTCATCCACTCGGTCACGAAGTTCCTCGGCGGCCACGGCACCACCCTGGGCGGTGTCGTGATCGAGAAGGGGACGTTCGACTGGGGCAACGGCAAGTTCCCGCAGATGACCGAGCCGGTCGAGTCGTACGGCGGCATCAAGTGGTGGGACAACTTCGGCGAGTACGGCTTCCTCACCAAGCTCCGCTCCGAGCAGCTGCGCGACATCGGCCCCGCACTCAGTCCGCAGTCGGCGTTCAACCTCCTCCAGGGCATCGAGACGCTGCCGCAGCGCATCGATGCGCACCTGGCCAACGCGCGCATCGTGGCGGACTGGCTGGCCTCCGACCCGCGCGTCTCCTACGTGACCTGGGCGGGACTCGAAGGGCATCCGCACCACGAGCGCGCGGCGAAGTATCTGCCGCTGGGCCCTGGCTCGGTCTTCGCGTTCGGCGTCGCCGCCGACGACGGCCGGGCCGCGGGGGAGCGGCTCATCGAGAACCTGCAGCTGGCCTCGCACCTGGCGAACATCGGCGATGCCCGCACCCTGGTCATCCATCCCGCGTCGACCACGCACCGTCAGCTCACCGACGAGCAGCTCGTCGCGGCGGGCGTGCGCTCCGACCTGATCCGCATCTCCGTGGGATTGGAAGACCCCGACGACATCATCTGGGACCTGGACCAGGCCCTCACCACGGCGACAGGAGCGAACCGATGAGCGGGACGACCGCGGGCGATGCGTGCGAACTGCCTCCCGTGACGGATGCGGCGGCCTGCGCCCTCCCCGGGGCGGCGCCGACCGTGCCGGGGCGGACCTGGGTCGGGCCCTCCCAGCAGGAGCGGTTCGGTCTGCTCCGCCGCGCGAAGTCCGTCGCGATCGTCGGAGCGTCCAACAACCCCGCGCGGGCGTCGTACTTCGTCGCGACGTATCTGCTGTCGAGCACGGCCTACGACGTGTACCTGGTGAACCCGCGAGAGACGGAGATCCTCGGCCGGCCCGTGTACGCCTCGCTGGGCGACCTGCCCGTGCGGCCGGACATCGTCGACGTGTTCCGTCGCCACGACGACCTTCCCGGCGTCGCGCAGGAGGCGATCGAGGCCGGAGCCCGGACGCTGTGGCTGCAGCTCGGCTCGTGGAACGAGGATGCCGCGGCGATCGCCGAGGGAGCGGGGCTGTCGGTGGTGATGGACCGCTGCATCAAGATCGAACATGCGCGGTTCCACGGCGGCCTGCACCTCGCCGGGTTCGACACGGGAGTGATCAGCTCCCGGCGGCAGCTGCTGGCGAGGTGAGGGGCGTCGGCCGCCGAGCCTAGACTGGCGGCATGCCCCTCATCGCGCTCACCGGAGGCATCGCGTCCGGCAAGTCGACCATCGCGCGGCGCCTGGCCGAGCACGGCGCCGTCGTCGTGGACGCCGACCAGATCGTGCGCGACGTGCAGTCCCCGGGCTCGCCCGTGCTCGCACGGATCGCCGACACGTTCGGCGGCGCGGTGATCGCCGCGGACGGCTCGCTCGACCGGGCCGCGCTGGGGGCGACCGTGTTCGGCGACCCCGACCAGCTCGCGCAGCTGAACGCGATCGTGCACCCCGCGGTGCGGGAGGAGTCGCAGCGCCGATTCGACGCGGCTCTGGCCGCCGACCCCGACGCCGTGGTCGTGTACGACGTTCCGCTTCTGGTGGAAGCGCGCGTCGACGATCCGTGGGACGTCATCGTCGTCGCTCACGCGCCGGCAGCGATCCGCCATCGCCGTCTCGTGGAGCTGCGGGGCATGGACGAGCGGGCCGCACAGGAGCGGATCGACGCCCAGGTCTCGGACGACCGTCGACTCGCGATCGCCGACGTCGTGATCGACACCTCGGACACCATCGAGCGGACGCGCGAGCAGACCGACGCGCTCTGGGAACGGCTCAACGCACGCTGAGGGCGGACACGGCCTCGATGTCGGAGGGGCGGCATACGCTGGAGGTATGCAACCCACGCGCAGTGTCCGTCCCTTCGAGGTCATCAGCGAGTACGCGCCGGCCGGAGACCAGCCGCAGGCGATCGCCGAGCTCGCAGCGCGCATCAACGCCGGAGAGACCGATGTGGTGCTGCTCGGCGCCACCGGTACCGGAAAGTCCGCGACCACTGCCTGGCTCGTCGAGCAGGTGCAGCGCCCGACACTCGTGCTCGCGCACAACAAGACCCTCGCCGCACAGCTCGCCAACGAGTTCCGCGAACTGATGCCGAACAACGCCGTCGAGTACTTCGTCTCGTACTACGACTACTACCAGCCAGAGGCCTACGTGCCCCAGACGGACACCTTCATCGAGAAGGACTCGTCGATCAACTCCGAGGTCGAACGGCTGCGGCACTCGACCACCAACTCGCTGCTCAGCCGCCGCGATGTCGTCGTCGTCTCGACCGTCTCCTGCATCTACGGTCTCGGCGCCCCGGAGGAGTACCTCCGGGCGATGGTCGCGCTGCAGGTGGGGGAGCGTTACGACCGCGATGCGCTGATCCGCCAGTTCATCGCCATGCAGTACAACCGCAACGACGTCGACTTCTCGCGGGGGAACTTCCGGGTGCGCGGCGACACCATCGAGATCATCCCCGTCTACGAGGAGCACGCGATCCGCATCGAGCTCTTCGGCGACGAGATCGAGGCGCTGTACTCACTGCACCCGCTCACGGGCGAGGTCATCGAGAAGCTCGACGCCGTGCCGATCTTCCCCGCCTCCCACTACGTGGCAGGCACCGATGTCATCCAGCGCTCCATCGGGACGATCGAGCACGAGCTCGAGGAGCGGCTGAAGGAGTTCGAGCGTCAGGGCAAGCTGCTCGAGGCCCAGCGTCTGCGCATGCGCACGACGTTCGACCTCGAGATGCTCCAGCAGCTCGGCTTCTGCTCGGGCATCGAGAACTACTCGCGGCACATGGACGGCCGCATGCCGGGCGAGCCGCCGCACACGCTGCTCGACTTCTTCCCGGACGACTTCCTGCTGGTGATCGACGAGTCGCACGTGACCGTGCCGCAGATCGGCGCGATGTACGAGGGCGACGCGTCCCGCAAGCGCACCCTCGTCGACCACGGCTTCCGGTTGCCGAGCGCGATGGACAACCGGCCGTTGCGGTGGGATGAGTTCAAGAACCGCGTCGGTCAGACCGTCTACCTCTCGGCGACGCCGGGCAAGTACGAGATGGGCATCGCCGACGGCGTGGTGGAGCAGATCATCCGCCCGACCGGCCTCGTCGACCCGGAGATCGTCGTGAAGCCGTCGAAGGGGCAGATCGACGACCTCCTCGAGGAGATCCGGGTGCGTGTCGAGCGCGACGAACGCGTGCTGGTGACGACCCTCACCAAGAAGATGGCGGAGGAGCTCACGGACTTCCTCGGCGAGCACGGCGTGCGGGTGCGCTACCTGCACTCCGACGTTGACACGCTCCGCCGCGTCGAGTTGCTCAGCGAACTGCGTGCCGGCGTGTACGACGTCCTCGTCGGCATCAACCTGCTGCGTGAGGGTCTCGACCTGCCGGAGGTCTCGCTCGTCGCGATCCTCGACGCCGACAAGGAGGGCTTCCTGCGCTCGGGCACGTCACTGATCCAGACGATCGGTCGCGCGGCCCGCAACGTCTCCGGCGAGGTGCACATGTACGCCGACAAGATGACGGACTCGATGGCCAAGGCGATCGAGGAGACCGATCGTCGTCGCGAGAAGCAGGTCGCCTACAACAAGGAGCACGGCATCGATCCGCAGCCGCTCCGCAAGCGCATCGCCGACATCACCGAGGTGCTGGCGCGCGAGGGCGCGGATACGGCCGAGATGATGTCGGGTCGGGGGCGCGCGACGGGCAAGGGCAAGTCCCCGACACCGAACCTGCGCCGTACGGGCATCGCCGCCGAGGGAGCGCAGCAGCTCGAGGCCACGATCCAGGATCTGTCCGATCAGATGCTGGCGGCCGCAGCGGAACTGAAGTTCGAGCTCGCCGGCCGTCTGCGCGACGAGGTGCAGGATCTCAAGAAGGAACTCCGCGCGATGGAGCGGGCCGGGCACGCCTAGGCAGGAGTCGATCGGATGGATGCGGCTGGGAACGAGCTCGCGGACCGGGTGAGGGCGCTCCTGAGCGCGGACGCCGCGATCGAGGAGCGGCGCATGTTCGGGACCAGGGCGTTCCTGGACGACGGCCGGATCCTCGTCGGGGCGCGGCCGGGCGGCGTCCTCCTGGTTCGCGTCGATGACGAGAACGGTGCCGCGCTGCTCACGCAGCCGGGGGTATCGCGCGCGGTGATGGGAGCGCGCACGATGAGCGCGGGCTGGTTGGACGTGGTCCCGGAGGTGTTGGGCGACGACACGGCTCTGATGTTCTGGCTCGACGTCGCGCGCGAGTCGACGGGATCGGCCGTCGCCGACTCGGAATCGGAGTGACCGCTACGGGCAGTGCACCAGGGGCTTCGGGCCGGAGCGGTCGATCTCATGCTGCGTCATCGGAGCGCCGCACAGGGGGCAGGCGCGTTCGGCACGCTCCGCCGCGCTGGGCGGCGGGGTCTTTTCGTACGGCCCGACCGAGGCGGGTCCCGCGAACCGGATGAGGTTCGAGTTGACCCAGGAGTACAGCCCTCCGGCTTCACGGATGCGGGTGCGGAGCGGCGGGCGGTCGGGGTCGTGAGACATGTTCATTAGTGTACTAATGATTAGTGCCGATGTATAGTCGCCTTGTGATCGCATCCGATGACCTGCTCCGTCTGGAGAACCAGCTCTGCTTCGCCCTGGTGACGGCAGCGCGCAACGTCGTCGCGCTCTATCGGCCGATCCTCGAGCCGATGGGCCTGACGCACCCGCAGTACCTCGTCATGCTGGCGCTCTGGGAGCGATCGCCGCGCACGCTCAACGATCTCGCCGCCGACCTCGCGCTGGAGCCGGCCACCGCGTCACCCCTGGTGAAACGACTGGAGGCGGACGGGCTGGTCGCCCGCCAGCGCAGCACCGAGGACGAACGGCGACTGGAGATCACGCTCACGGACGCGGGGATGACGCTGCGGGACCGGGCCGTCGACGTGCCGCGTCAGGTGATGGCGGCTGTCGGCATGGATATCGGCGAGATCGCTGCGCTCCGGGACGGACTCGCGCCCTTCGCGGGCCGCCGCCCCGATCTCGGCTGAGACACAGGGGGTCATTCCCTCACGGGGTCCGGTGTCCGCGACCGCGCCCGCGCCGGTGACCTCTAGGGTGGAGGCATGCTGCGCGTCGAGGCCTCCGAGACGGAGCCGGTGCGCGCGGGGAAGCGTCGACCGGGAGCCCTTCTGCTCTCGTTCGTCGCGATCACGGCGCTTTTCGCCATCGTCATGTTCACCGCGGCCGCGCAGGGCCGTCCTCAGTTCGGGGCATGGCCGCTGGACGGTCCCGTCCAGGAGCCGCGGGAGGAGGCTGCTTCGCCGCTGCCGATGGACACCTCTCCGCCGATCGAGCCGCCGGCGGACTCGCCGCTCGCGACGATCGTCGGCACGGTGCTCGCGACCCTGATCATCGCCGTCGTCCTGACCGTGGCCTTCCTCGGCCTGCGTCAGCTGATCCGATTCCTCCGACGGCTCTGGCGCGACCGTCCGCTCGCACGGCAGAACGCCGCGCTGACCGACACTCTCCCCGCCCGCGGCGCGATGACGGATGCCGACCCCGATGCGGCGGCCATCCGCCGCGGCATCGACGGGGCGCTCCGCACGATCGATGCTCGCCCGGCACCCGGGGACGGCATCGTGGCGGCCTGGGTGGGTCTGGAGGAATCCGCCTCCGACGCCGGCACCCCCCGGGCGTCGAACGAGACGCCGTCCGAGTTCACGGCGCGGATCATCGGCGGGCGCGCCGGGGTCGCCTCCGACGTGCGCACGCTGCTCGCCCTCTACGAAGCGGTCCGCTTCGGCGGACACGACGCCGACGAGCAGGACCGACAGACCGCCGCGGCCTGCCTGCGCGGAGTCCAGGCGGCGTGGCGATGACGGCCCGTGTGCTGCTGCTCGGGGGCGGTGCGGTCGTGGCCGTCGTCGTGGTCTTCGTGCTCGGCTGGCTCGGCTTTCCCGTTCCGTTCGTCGTCGCCTGGATGATCGTGCTGCTGGCGATCGGCGTGGTCGGCCGCCAGGTCTTCTTCGACGAGGGCGCCGCATGGCCGCCGGCGAAGCCGACCCGCCCTTCGCGCGGCTCCGAGGTCTCGCGGATGGCCTGGGCGATCAACACCCGCACCGGAGTCGCCGGACACCTCGTGGTGCGGCGCGTCCAGGGCGTGCTGCGGCGACGCCTCGCGCACCACGGCCTCGACCTCGACGATCCGGAGCAGCACGCCCGCATCGACGCGATCCTCGGCGACGGCGTGCGCGACGCCCTGCGCCGCCGGGAAGTCCGGCGCACCGACATCGAGCTCGTGCTCGACGCCCTCGACCGCATCCCGAACGACCTGGAGGAGAACCGATGACCGACAGCGTGGAGACGACCCGGATCGCAGAGATCGGTCGCAGAGTGCTCGACAGCGTGCGAGGGGGAGTCGTCGGCATGGATGAGCCGCTCACGGTCGCTCTCGCCGCGATCCTGGCGGGCGGGCATGTGCTCTTCGAGGACGTCCCCGGTCTCGGCAAGACGCTCGCGGCGCGGAGTCTGGCCTCCGCGCTCGGCCTCGACTTCCGTCGGCTGCAGTGCACGCCCGACATGCTCCCCGGAGATGTCACGGGCTCGTACGTGTACGCGCCGTCGACGGGCGACTTCGTGTTCCGGCCCGGTCCGATCTTCACCGGGCTGCTTCTGGCCGACGAAGTGAACCGCACGACGCCCAAGACCCAATCGGCGATGCTCGAGGCGATGGCGGAGGGCCAGGTCACCGTCGAGGGCAACAGCTTCCCGCTCCCGCGTCCGTTCCATGTCATCGCGACGTCGAATCCCATCGAATACGAGGGCACCTACGCCCTCCCCGAGGCACAGCTGGACCGCTTCATGGTGCGCCTCGCCGTCGGCTATCCCTCGCCCGACGAGGAGTCGCGGATCATCCTCGACCGGGTGCGGAGGCAGAACCCGGACGTGCGCGTGGAACAGGTCATCGACACCGCCGAACTGGTCGCCCTCCAGGCGGCGGTCGAGCGGATCCACGTCGACGGCGACATCGCGCGGTACAGCGTCGACCTCGCCCGGGGCACACGGGATGCCGCGAACGTCGCCGTCGGCGCCTCGCCGCGCGGATCTCAGGCGCTGGTGCTGCTCGGACGCGCCCTGGCCGCCCTCGACGGGCGGGACTACGTGCGCCCCGACGACCTCAAGCGCATCGCGGAGCCCGTGCTCGCCCACCGTCTCACCTTGACGCCGCAGGCCTGGGCGCAGGGAACGGATCCGCGTTCCGTCGTCGCGACCGTCGTCGCGACGACGCCCGTGCCGCCCACCGTGGCTGTGCGCCCGTGACCGAGCCGATCCGCGTCCGCGCGCCCGTGACCTGGCGGCGCACGCCCGTCATCGCGATCGGCATCGCGGGAGCGACGCTGCTCGCAGCCGTGGGACTCGCCCTGTCGCGCCCGGACGTCATCGCCATCGGCCTGCCGCTCGCGCTCGGCACGGCATGGGCGCTGTGGCGCCGACCCCCGGATGACGTGGTCGCGATCGAGCTCCGCGCACGGCCAGGGGGCTCGGATGCCACGCCCGAGGTGCACGTGGAGGCGGACGTCGAGTCGAACGCGGAGTGGATCCAGGTCGCCGTGGATCAGCAGCAGCGCCGCACCGGGCTCGCCGACGTGCGGCCAGGCCGGGCGGTCCTCCGCGCGCGCAGCCTGCTGCAGCACTCCGGACCTTCGGAGGCTCTCGCCCTGACTCTCCGAGGCGCCTGCCTCGACGGCGCATGGATCTCGGAGTCGGCGTCCCGTGTCGCTGTGGTGTGGAACGCGCCGCCCCGCGCGATCCGGATCGGACGCCTCCCCGTCGCGCCTCGCCTGACCGGTCTGCATGGCGCGCACCCGGGCGTCCGCCCCGGTCATGGCGGCGACTTCCGTGACATCCACGCCTTCGTCCCCGGCGATGAGCTGCGCCGGGTCGACTGGCGGGCCACGGCCCGGGCTGCGCGTCGCCCCGGCGACTTGCTGGTGCGGCGCACGGAAGCGCTCAGCGACTCCTCCGTGGTCATCGCGGTGGACACGGCGGAGGACCTCGGGGCCGTGGTGGCGGCGTGGGGAGTTGGGCGATCCCGACACCTCCGGTGTCACCTCTCTCGACCTGGCGCGCGAGGCCGCGCTGTCCATCGCGACCGTCGCGGTCGGCGTCGGCGATCGCGTCGCGTACCACGCACTCACCCCGGGTGGCCGGAACCTGCCGTCCGGCGGAGGCTCCCGGCATCTCGCCCGGCTGCGCGACGTCATCGGCGCGACCGACGCGGCGGACGGAGACAGCCGATACCTCCGAGCGCCCATCGTGCCGCCGGGATCGATCATCTTCGTCCTGTCGACGTTCGTGGAGGGGGTGGCCGCGCGGTTGGCCACCCGCTGGCGGGCATCAGGTCATGCGGTCGTCGCGGTCGACGTCCTGCCCGACCCCGACACGGCCAGACTCAGTCGGGAACAGCGGATCGCGCTGCGCACCCTGCTCGCGGAGCGTTCCGACATCCTCCTCGACCTGCGACATGCGGGGGTGGAGGTCGTCTCGTGGGCGGATCCGGATGTCGACATCGCGATGCGGCTGGCCGCCCTCCGGCAGCAGCGTGCACGGGCGGTGCGGCGATGACGAAGAGGCTGCGCTCGTTCCGGTCGGGGGTCGTCGTGCCCGGCGTCGCCGTGAGGCTGCTGAACGTGGTCGTGGTCGCGGTCGGCGTCGTCCTGCTCAACCCCTTCCCGTTGTGGCAGGGCGTCGCGGTGATGTCGGCCCTCCTCGCCGTCGTCTTCCCGCGTTCCCTCGCCGCCTGGATCGCGGCGGCATGCGTGGTGTTCGGCGTCGTGCTGACGGACCCGTCTCCGGAGCGGACCGCACTCGCCGTCCTGGTGGTCCCGGCGATCCACCTGCTCGGGTCGCTGAGCCTCACGATTCCCGCGGCGTCGCGCCTCGCGCCCGCCGTGCTGCTGCCGGGTCTGCGGCGATTCGTCATCGCACAGCTCGTGGCGCAGCCGCTCGCGTTCGGCGTGTGGCTGCTGGCTCCGGGACCCGTGGATCGCGGAGCGGCGTGGCTCGCGCCGCTCGCGGCCGTCGTCCTCCTGCTGGGCGTGCTGTTCGCGCTGCGCGCCGCACGCGTGGCGGATTCCGCGCGCGGAAGGGTACACGGAGAGGGGAGCGGCGGGGAAGCGATCGCCGCTCGCGGAGCCGATGTCCGTGGCCCCTCGTAGACTTGTTCGGTGCCCATCGTCCCCGTTGCCTCCACCGGAAAACTCAGTGTTCGCGGTGCCCGCGTCCACAACCTCAAGAACGTCGACATCGACATCCCCCGCGACTCCCTCGTCGTGTTCACCGGCCTGTCCGGGTCGGGGAAGTCGAGCCTCGCGTTCGACACGATCTTCGCCGAGGGGCAGCGTCGCTATGTCGAATCGCTGAGCGCGTACGCGCGCCAGTTCCTCGGCCAGGTCGATCGGCCGGACGTCGACTTCATCGAGGGCCTGAGCCCTGCGGTCTCGATCGACCAGAAGTCGACGAACCGCAACCCGCGATCGACCGTCGGCACGATCACCGAGATCTACGACTACATGCGCCTGCTCTGGGCGCGCATCGGCATCCCGCACTGTCCTGAGTGCGGGGAGCGGATCCAGCGCCAGACGGTGCAGCAGATCGCCGACCAGCTCATGGAGCTGCCCGAGCGCACCCGCTACCAGGTGGTCGCCCCGATCGTCTCGCAGAAGAAGGGCGAGTTCGTCGACCTGTTCCGCGAACTCGGCGCCAAGGGCTATTCGCGGGCGATCGTCGACGGCGAGCTCATCCAGCTCGCCGAGCCGCCGAAGCTCAAGAAGAGCTACAAGCACGACATCGCCGTGGTCGTCGACCGCCTCGTGGCGTCGGACGACATCCTCGGGCGCATCACCGACTCCGTCGAGACCGCCCTCGGACTGGCGGGCGGCGTGGTGCAGATCAACTACGTCGACGGCGAGGGCGACGACGCGTGGCAGACGTTCTCCGAGAAGCTGGCCTGCCCGAACGGGCACGCGCTCACGCTCACCGAGATCGAACCGCGCACCTTCTCCTTCAACGCGCCCTTCGGCGCCTGCCCGGCCTGCTCCGGCCTCGGCACCCGCATGTCCGTCGACGTCGACCTGATGCTGGGCGACGAAGACCTCTCGATCCGCGAGGGTGTCATCATCCCGTGGACCACGCAGGGCAAGGGCCTCTTCCAGTACTACGAGCGTCTGCTCGAAGGCCTCTCCCGCGACCTCGACTTCTCGCTGGACACACCATGGCGCGAGCTGCACTCCGACGTGCAGGACGCGGTCCTCCGCGGCGAGAACTACAAGGTCACGGTCAAGTGGAAGAACCGTTACGGCCGCGAGATGCGCTACGCCTCCGGGTTCGAGGGCGTCGTGCCCTACATCGAGCGTCAGTACCTCCAGGCCGAGTCCGACACGCAGCGCAGCCGGTGGGGCGAGTACCTCCGCGAGGTGCCATGCCCCGTGTGCGACGGCAACCGCCTCAAGCCCGAGGTCCTGGCCGTGCAGGTGCACGGTCACTCCATCGCCGAGGTCTCGCACCTCAGCCTCGCCGATGCCCGTGCCTTCATGGAGACGCTCACCCTGTCCGAGCGTGAGGCGAAGATCGCGGCGCAGGTGCTCCGAGAGATCCGTCTGCGCCTCGACTTCCTGCTCCAGGTCGGCCTGTCGTACCTGAACCTCAGCCGTTCCGCCGGGTCCCTCTCCGGCGGCGAGGCACAGCGCATCCGTCTGGCGACGCAGATCGGCTCCGGCCTGACCGGGGTGCTGTACGTGCTCGACGAGCCGTCCATCGGACTGCACCAGCGCGACAACCGGCGCCTCATCGAGACCCTGCTCACCCTCCGCGACCTCGGCAACACGCTGATCGTGGTCGAGCACGACGAAGAGACCATCGAAGCCGCCGACTGGGTCGTCGACATCGGACCGGGAGCCGGCGTCAACGGCGGCGAGGTCGTGCACTCGGGGCCGTACTCGGCTCTGCTCGCCGACAGCGACTCGATGACGGGCGAGTACCTTTCCGGCCGGCGCGAGATTCCGATGCCGACCAAGCGCCGCAAGATCGACAAGAAGCGGATGCTGAGCGTCGTCGGAGCACGCGCCAACAACCTCCGCAACGTCACGGCCGACTTCCCGCTGGGGGTGCTCACCGCGGTCACCGGCGTCAGCGGCTCCGGCAAGTCCTCGCTGGTGAACGACATCCTCTATCAGGTGCTCGCGTCGCGTCTCAACGGCGCACGGACGGTACCGGGCAAGCACACGCGGGTCACCGGCCTCGACAACCTCGACAAGGTCGTGCACGTCGACCAGGCGCCGATCGGCCGCACCCCGCGCTCGAACCCCGCCACCTACACCGGTGTGTTCGACCGCATCCGCTCCCTGTTCAGCGAGACGCCCGAGGCGAAGGTCCGCGGCTACCAGCCCGGGCGGTTCAGCTTCAACGTCAAGGGCGGACGCTGCGAGGCGTGCTCCGGCGACGGCACGATCAAGATCGAGATGAACTTCCTCCCCGACGTGTACGTCGACTGCGAGGTCTGCCACGGCAAGCGCTACAACCGCGACACGCTCGCGGTGCACTACAAGGGCAAGAACATCGCCGAGGTGCTCGAGATGCCGATCGAGGAGGCCGCGGAGTTCTTCGAGCCGATCCAGGCCATCCACCGCTACATGAAGACGCTCGTCGACGTCGGACTCGGCTACGTCCGCCTCGGGCAGTCGGCGACGACGCTCTCCGGCGGCGAGGCGCAGCGTGTCAAGCTCGCCACCGAGCTCCAGCGCCGCAGCAACGGACGCAGCATCTACGTGCTCGACGAGCCCACCACGGGTCTGCACTTCGAGGACGTGCGCAAGCTGCTCGAGGTGCTCAACGGGCTGGTCGACAAGGGCAACACCGTGATCGTCATCGAGCACAACCTCGACGTCATCAAGTCGGCGGACTGGGTGATCGACCTCGGTCCCGAGGGCGGCTCGGGCGGCGGCCAGATCATCGCCACGGGCACCCCGGAGCAGATCGCCCGCGTCGAGGAGAGCCACACCGGCCTCTTCCTCGCCGAGATCCTGGGTGAGGGGCGCTCCGCGCGGAAGGCCAGCTGATGGCCGACGCGCTGTCGTACAAGCCGCGACCGGGGGAGATCCCCACCGATCCCGGTGTGTACCGCTTCCGCGACGCCGCCGGTCGCGTGCTGTACGTCGGCAAGGCGAAGAACCTCCGCCAGCGTCTGTCGAACTACTTCGCACCGCTGCGGACGCTTCATGAGCGCACCCGACGCATGGTGACCACGGCGGCGTCGGTGGAGTGGACGGTCGTCCCGACGGATGTGGACTCGCTCCAACTCGAGTACATGTGGATCAAGGAGTTCGATCCGCCGTTCAACGTCAAGTACCGGGATGACAAGTCGTATCCGTTCATGGCGGTGACCCTCGGCGACGAGGCGCCGCGCGTGATCGTGACCCGAAATCGGAAGATCCCCGGTGCCCGCTACTTCGGCCCGTACCCCAAGGTGTGGGCCGTGCACGAGACCATCGACCTGATGATCAAGGCGTTCCCGATCCGCACCTGCAGCGACTCCAGCTACAAGCGCGCGATGCAGACCGGGCGACCGTGCTTCCCCGGTCAGATCGGCAAGTGCGGCGGCCCCTGCTCCATGACGGTCACGATCGAGGAGCACCGCGCCATGGTCGACGATTTCGTCGCGTTCATGGCGGGCGGCGACGAGCGGTTCACGCGCGAGCTCACGAAGCGGATGATGGCCGCCTCCGCGGCGATGGACTACGAGGCGGCAGCCCGGTACCGCGACAAGCTGACCGCGATCGAGGCCGTGCTCGGCAAGAGCGCCCTCGTGCTCCCCAGCGACGAGGACGCGGACCTCTTCGGCATCGCCGAGGACGAGCTCGCCGCGGCCGTGCAGCACTTCGTCATCCGCGGTGGTCGAGTGCGCGGTGTGCGGGCGCTGACGATCGAGAAGGAGATCGACATCTCCAGCGGTGAGCTGGTCGAACAGGTCCTCCAGCAGGCGTACGGCGAAGCGCAGGACGTGCCGCGTCGCATCCTCGTCCCCACCCTTCCCGACGACGCCGCCGAGCTGGAACTGTGGTTGCGCGAGCGCCGAGGCAAGAAGGTCGAGATCGCGGTGGCGCACCGCGGTCAGCGCGCCGACCTGATGCGCACGGCCAGCCTCAACGCGCAGCAGGCCCTGATCCGGCACAAGACCAGGCGGACGACCGACTACGTCGCCCGCACTCAGGCGCTGACCGACCTGCAGGAAGCTCTCGGCATGGACGAGGCGCCGCTGCGGATCGAGTGCTTCGACATCTCGCACCTCGGCGGCACGAACGTCGTCGCGTCGATGGTGGTGTTCGAGGACGGGCTGCCGCGCAAGGACCAGTACCGATCGTTCAACATCCCCGAGACGACGGACGACACCGATTCGATGTACCAGGTGCTCCGGCGCCGGCTCGCCTACCTCGACCGTCCGGAGGAGATCGAGGTCATCGATCCCACCACGGACGAGGTCGTCGGAGAGGACGTCGGCGAGGCGACCGTGCGACGCAAGCCTCGCTTCGCGTATCCGCCGCAGCTCCTCCTGGTCGACGGCGGCAAGCCCCAGGTCGAGGCCGCGGCCAGGGCGCTCCGAGACGCCGGGCACACCGAGATCGCCGTGTGCGGCATCGCCAAGCGGCTCGAGGAGGTGTGGCTGCCGGGGGAGGACTTCCCCGTGATCCTGCCGCGCACGAGCGAGGCGCTGTATCTGCTCCAGCGTCTGCGCGACGAGGCGCACCGCTTCGCGATCACCCACCAGCGCAAGAAGCGGCGGAACGACATCGGCTCGATCCTGTCCGAGGTGCCGGGATTGGGCGCTTCGCGGATCAAGGTGCTGCTCAAGCACTTCGGCTCGGTGACGGCCCTCCGCGCCGCCGACCCCGCCCAGATCCAGGAGGTCCAGGGGATCGGTCCGGTGCTCGCCCAGAACATCCACACGCACCTCTCCACTCGCTAGGCTGGGAAGCCGAGGGGGAGAGGGAGCACTGAGCGATGACTGACGGGGAGAAGGGCGAGTTCCTCATCGTCACAGGGATGTCCGGCGCGGGCCGGACGACGGTGGCGAACGCACTGGAGGACCTCGGCTGGTACGTCGTCGACAACCTGCCCCCGCAGATCCTCCGCCCCCTGCTCGAACTCACCGACATGGGCGGAGACGCCCTGCCGAAGGTCGCCGCGGTGGTGGACATCCGCGGACGCAACCTGTTCGACGACTTCCCCGGCGTGGCCCGCGCACTGCGGTCGCGGGGTTCGCTCCGTGTGCTGTTCCTCGATGCCTCGGACGACGTGCTCGTGCGCCGCTTCGAGTCGGTACGACGGCCGCATCCGCTTCAGGACGACGGCACCCTGCTGGACGGCATCCGCAGCGAACGCGCGCGCCTCGCCCCGATCCGCGAGGCCGCGGACATGGTGATCGACACCTCGTCGCTGAACATCCACCAGCTGGCCACCCAGGTCTCCGACATCTTCTCGGAGGAGGGACAGGCGCGGCATCGCGTCACCCTGCTCAGCTTCGGGTTCAAGTACGGGCTGCCGACGGACGTCGACCTCGTGGCGGACATGCGGTTCCTCCCGAACCCGTTCTGGAACGAGGAGCTGCGCGGCCTGACCGGGCAGGACGAGACGGTCCGCGAGTACGTCCTCTCCCGCGAGGGGGCGAAGGAGTTCCTCGACGCCTACTCCGCGGCCCTGGTGCCGGTGCTGGAGGGGTATCAGCGCGAGAACAAGAGCCATTCCACCATCGCCGTCGGCTGCACGGGCGGCAAACACCGCTCGGTGGCGATGTCGGAGGAGCTGGCACGCAGGATCGCGGCGATCCCCGGGGTCGCCGTCAACGTCCGTCACCGGGACCTCGGCCGAGAGTAGCGGGTCGCCCGGCCGAGTAAGCTGGACGTTTGCGTCGCGATCCGGCGCGTGAACGTGAAGGAGTGTCGTGGCACTAACCACCGACGTCAAGGCCGAGCTGGTCAGCATCCGCAATGCACCCCCCACGGTGCGCGTCGCGGAGGTGACCGCCATCCTCCGCTTCGCCGGTGGACTGCATTCGATCGCCGGTCGCGTGGCCGTGGAGGCCGAGGTGGATGCCGAGACCCTCGCGCGTCGCGTCGCGCGTGACCTCGCCGAGATCTACGGGGTCCGCCCCGAGATCGCCCAGGTGCAGTCCAGCACCGCGAACGACGGCGCCCGGTGGGCGGTGCGCGTGATCGCCCAGGGGGAGACCCTGGCCCGCCAGACCGGCCTGCTCGACCAGCGCCGTCGCCCCGTGCGGGGCCTGCCCAACCGTCTCACGACCGGCTCACGGGCCGAGGTCGCCGGCCTGTGGCGCGGCGCCTTCCTCGCCGCGGGCACCCTCAGCGAGCCGGGACGCTCGGCGATGCTCGAGGTCGTCTGCCCCTCGTCCGAGGCCGCGATGGCCCTCGTCGGCGCCGCGCATCGGCTCGGTGTCGCGGCGAAGGCCCGCGAGGTGCGCGGCATGCCGCGCGTCGTCGTCCGCGAAGGCGAGGCGATCCGCACGATCCTCAACGAGATGGGCGCGCAGAAGACGGCGATCGCGTGGGAGGAACTCCGGCAGCGTCGTGAGGTCCGCGCCGGCGTCAACCGCCTCGTCAACTTCGACGACGCCAATCTGCGTCGCTCCGCGCAGGCGGCGGTGGCGGCGTGCGCCCGTGTCGAGCGCGCACTCGAGATCCTGGCCGACGAGGTTCCCGATCATCTGAAGGTCGCCGGCGAGCTGCGGCTCGCGCACCGCGATGCGAGCCTCGACGAGCTCGGTCACCACGCCGACCCGCCCCTGACCAAGGATGCCGTCGCCGGTCGCATCCGGCGTCTCCTCGCCATGGCCGACAAGCGCGCCCAGCAGGAGGGCATCCCCGGCACCGAGGCTGCTGTGCCCGTCGGCCTCGACGTCTGACGTCTCTCGCGTGACGAAGACCCGCTCCCCGAAGAATCGGGTGGCGGGTCTTCGTCATCTGGCGGAAGGTTCAGGGGCGCGGCCGCGTTGTCGTCAGTAGGATGAGAGACGTCCGCTCTACGCCGCACATCGGCGGCGCGGAGGATCGGCAAGCGCCGCGGCGCGGCGCGGATTGGATGAAAGCGATATGGCGACCTACACGCTCCCCGACCTTCCCTACGACTTCGCAGCCCTGGAGCCGCACATCAGCGGCAAGATCATGGAGCTGCACCACGACAAGCACCACGCGACCTACGTCGCCGGCGCGAACACCGCCCTCGAGCAGCTCGCCGAGGCCCGTGAGAGCGGCAACCTCGCGAACGTCAACAAGCTCGAGAAGGACCTCGCGTTCAACCTCGGCGGCCACGTCAACCACTCGATCTTCTGGACCAACCTGTCGCCGAACGGCGGAGGCCAGCCGGAGGGCGAGCTGAAGGCCGCGATCGACGAGTACTTCGGCTCGTTCGAGAAGTTCCAGGCCCACTTCACCGCCGCGGCGACCGGCATCCAGGGCTCCGGCTGGGCGGTCCTCAGCTGGGACTCGATCGGCTCGCGCCTCATCATCCAGCAGCTGTTCGACCAGCAGTCGAACACGGCGCAGGGCACGATCCCGCTGTTCCAGCTCGACATGTGGGAGCACGCCTTCTACCTCGACTACCTCAACGTGAAGGCCGACTACGTCAAGGCCGCGTGGAACATCGCGAACTGGGAGAACGTCGCCCAGCGCCTCGAGGTCGCCCGCAAGCAGACGAACGGCCTGCTGGTACTGTCGTAATCGGGTCGCGTCCCGACGGGCCACGGCTCGTCGGGACGCCCTCTCAGCCAAAAAATCCGCGTATGACGTCCGCTGGAAGGCGGCGCACAGCGCACGAGAAACAGGGAGACCTGAGTGTCTGTCAAGATCGGTATCAACGGCTTCGGCCGCATCGGACGCAACTACTTCCGCGCAGCTCTTGCGCAGGGAGCAGACCTTGAGATCGTCGCGGTCAACGACCTCACCGACAACAAGACCCTGGCGCACCTTCTGAAGTACGACTCGGTCGGCGGCGTCCTCGACGCCGAGATCAGCTACGACGACGAGAGCATCACCGTCAACGGCAAGGCGATCAAGGCCTTCGCCGAGCGCGACCCCGCCAACCTCCCGTGGGGCGAGCTGGGCGTCGACATCGTCATCGAGTCGACCGGCTTCTTCACCAAGGCCGAGCTCGCCAAGAAGCACATCGAGGCCGGCGCGAAGAAGGTCCTCATCTCGGCTCCCGGCACGGGCGTCGACGGCACGTTCGTCATGGGTGTGAACGAGGACACGTACAACCCGGAGACCGACCACATCATCTCCAACGCGTCGTGCACCACCAACTGCCTCGCGCCGCTGGCTCAGGTCTTCAACGACGCGTTCGGCATCGACCGCGGCTTCATGATGACGGCGCACGCGTACACCGCCGACCAGAACCTGCAGGACGGTCCGCACAGCGACCTCCGTCGTGCACGTGCTGCCGCGATCAACATCACCCCGGCCTCGACCGGTGCGGCCAAGGCCATCGGCGAGGTGCTCCCGGAGCTCCAGGGCAAGCTGAGCGGCTCGTCGTACCGCGTCCCGGTTCCCACCGGCTCGATCGTCGACCTCACCCTCATCACCGACCGCGAGAACCTGACGGTCGACGAGGTCAACGAGGCCTACAAGAAGGCCGCTGCCGAGGGCCGCCTGGCCGGCTACCTGCAGTACAACGAGGACCCGATCGTCTCGAGCGACATCGTGCACAACCCGCACTCGTCGATCTTCGACTCGACGCTGACCAACGTCAGCGGCAACCTCATCAAGGTGTCCAGCTGGTACGACAACGAGTGGGGCTACTCCAACCGTCTCGTCGACCTGACCGAGTACGTGGCCGAGCGCCTCTAAGCTCAGACACATGACTCTGCGCACCCTGGACACCCTGGGGTCGCTCGAGGGCAAGCGCGTCATCGTCCGTTGTGATCTCAACGTCCCCCTGCGGGACGGAATCATCACGGACGATGGCCGTGTCCGCGCCTCGTTGCCGACCCTCAACGCACTCATCAACGCGGGCGCCCGTGTTGTCGTGTGCTCGCACCTCGGCCGACCCGACGGTGCGCCCGACCCGCAGTACAGCCTGGAGCCGGTGGCTCAGCGGCTGTCCGAACTCCTCGGCGCCCCGGTCGCGTTCGCGCGCGACACGGTAGGCGAGTCGGCGACGGAGGCCGTGGCCTCGCTCGAGGACGGCGGAGTCGTCGTGATCGAGAACCTCCGGTTCAACCCGGGGGAGACGTCGAAGGACGCCGCCGAGCGCGGCGCCTTCGCCGCGGAGCTCGCGAAGCTCGGCGACGTGCTCGTCTCCGACGGGTTCGGCGTGGTGCACCGCAAGCAGGCGAGCGTGTACGAACTCGCCGAGCTGCTCCCGTCGGCTGCCGGTCTGCTGATCGCGACCGAGCTCGACGTGCTCGACCGCCTCACCGAGAACCCGGAGCGCCCCTACGCGGTGGTGCTCGGCGGATCCAAGGTGAGCGACAAGCTGGGCGTGATCTCGCACCTGCTGCCGCGGGTCGACCGGATCCTCGTCGGCGGCGGAATGCTGTTCACGTTCCTGAAGGCGCAGGGTCACGCGGTCGCGTCGAGCCTTCTCGAAGAGGATCAGCTCGACACCGTCCGCGGGTACATCGCCGAAGCGGCTGAGCGCGGCGTGGAGCTCGTCCTCCCCACCGACGTGGTCGTCGCGGCATCCTTCTCGGCGGACGCGGACCATGAGGTCGCGGCCGCCGACGCGATCGAGCAGACGGCCTTCGGGGCGTCCGGCATCGGCCTCGACATCGGTCCGGAGACGGCTGCTCGCTTCGCCGAGGTCATCCGCGGGTCGAAGACGGTGTTCTGGAACGGCCCGATGGGCGTGTTCGAGTTCCCGGCGTTCGCGGCGGGCACCAAGACCGTGGCGCAGGCGCTCACCGAGGTCGACGGCCTCAGTGTCGTCGGCGGTGGCGACTCCGCTGCGGCCGTGCGTCAGCTCGGATTCTCCGACGATCAGTTCGGTCACATCTCGACCGGCGGCGGCGCGAGCCTCGAATTCCTCGAGGGCAAGAAACTACCTGGGCTGGAGGTCCTCGGATGGGCGTGAGCTCTCGTACCCCGCTGATCGCGGGAAACTGGAAGATGAATCTCGACCACCTGCAGGCGGTCGCGTTCGTGCAGAAGCTGCACTGGACGCTGAAGGACGCGAAGCACGAGGACGGATCCGTCGAGGTGGCGGTCTTCCCGCCGTTCACCGACATCCGCAGCGTGCAGACGCTCATCGACGCGGACAAGATCCCGTTCGCCCTCGGCGCGCAGGACCTGTCGGCACACGACTCCGGTGCGTACACCGGTGAGGTGTCGGGAGCATTCCTGGCCAAGCTCGACGCGAAGTACGTCATCATCGGCCACTCGGAGCGTCGGGAATACCACGCCGAGGGCGACGACGTCGTGGCGGCCAAGGTGCAGGCAGCGCTCAAGCACAGCCTCGTGCCGGTGATCTGCGTCGGCGAGACGGCCGGTGACCTGGAGAAGTTCGGCGCCAGCGCGGTGCCCGTGTCTCAGCTCGAGGCGGCGCTCCAGGGCGTCTCGCCGAAGGCGGACATCGTCGTCGCGTACGAGCCCGTGTGGGCGATCGGCTCCGGCCAGGCGGCGACACCGCAGCAGGCGCAGGATGTCTGCGCCGCGCTGCGGGCCGTGATCGCGAAGGTCCTCGGCGACGAGGCGGCCGCGCGCACGCGCATCCTCTACGGCGGCTCGGTGAAGGCGGCGAACATCGCCAGCTTCATGCGCGAGCCCGATGTGGACGGTGCGCTGGTCGGCGGAGCGAGCCTCGTCGTGGACGAGTTCGCCGCGATCATCCGCTTCGAGAAGCACGTCGGCGTGTGAGTGCAGCGGGGCTGCGGCCCCGCTGCACCGTATACTTGACCGTTACGGGGGCGCTCCGGCCCCAGCGAAAGGCTCTTTCTCGTGGCAATTCTCGAGTTCGTCCTGCAGGTCGTGCTGGGCATCACCAGCGTCCTGCTGACCCTCCTCATCCTTCTGCACAAGGGCCGCGGTGGCGGTCTGTCCGACATGTTCGGCGGCGGCATGACGTCCGCTGTGGGCTCGTCCGGCCTTGCGGAGCGGAACCTGAACCGCTTCACCGTCGTCCTGGCTCTGACGTGGTTCGTCTCCATCGTCGCGCTGGGCCTCATCACGAAATTCGAGGTCATCTGATGGCTACCGGTGGAAACGCGATCCGCGGCACCCGCGTGGGCTCCGGCCCGATGGGGGAGCAGGACCACGGCTATCACGCCGACCGCATCGCGGTCTCGTACTGGGATGGGCTCGGCAACGAGACGGTGCGCTACTTCGCCGCCGGCCTGCCCGAGGAGGAGATCCCGGAGATCATCGACCACCCGCAGAGCGGTCTCCCCGCCGGGCGCGACAAGGAGAACCCTCCGGCGCTGGCGAAGGCGGAGCCGTACAAGACGCACCTGGCCTACGTGAAGGAGCGCCGCACCGACGAGGAAGCCGTCCAGCTCCTCGAGGACGCGCTCACGCAGCTGCGCGAGCGCCGGGGGCAGTGACCTCGGTCTGACATCGAAGAAGCCGCCACGAGAGATCGTGGCGGCTTCTTCCGTTCTCTGCGGTCAGCGGCAGCCGGCGGCCGCGTCGATGTAGTCCTGGGGTGGGTAGCCGTACGCCCAGACGCCGTTCGCGTCGTCGGTGAAGCCCATGCTGATCGCCCAGGCGGTCGCCCACTTCTCGATGCTGTCCTGTGTGGACGCGTCGTACATGCCCTGGCACTTCACGCTGATGGCGTGGCCGACCTCGTGCGCGACGAGCGCCTTGCTCCGCTCGGCGGGCCACTGCTCCGCGACGGAGTTCGAAAGCTCGATCGTGGCTCGACCAGGGTCATCCCACCACCACGTGGTGTATCCGCCCATGCTGCCGTCGAATCCGGCGCCGTTCACCTGGGGCGACCAGTCGAATTCGAGCAGGACCCCGGGGGCGAGCGATCGGGCGAACGCCTCGATCTCGATCCTCGCGGCGCGGAGCGGTCCCTCCTTCTCGGCGAGCTCCTCCGCCTCGGTCGCGACGACCTGTCCGGCGGCGGTCTGCAGGGCTGCGTACGCCGTCGCGGCGGAGTCGTCGACGGAGGCGACCGCCGCCGCATCGGCAGCGGCTCGGCGCAACGCGATCACAGCGTCGTTGCGCGCCGAGATGTGCGCGGCTTCGAACGGAGCCGCGGCGGCCGCTGCCGCTTTCAGCACGGCAGTACCGGTTTCGTCGACCCGTCGTGCGGTGTCCTGCGCATTCTGGGTCTGATCGTCGAGGTCGGCGACCAGACGATCGAGATCCTGCTGCTGGGCGCCCAGTTCCGCCGTCGCGCCGTAGAGCTCCCAGAACCACGTCGGCTTGTCCCCGGACGGCGGCAGCTCGGTGGCGACGACATCCTCGGCCGCGGCGCCGGCTCCCTCGCCGTCGTCGACGGCGGAGGCGAGAGCGGCCACAGCATCGTCGGGGACGACGATCGCGGGACTGCCGGTGTCGAGGATCACGTGCCCGGCGTCGGTCTTCTCGATCAGAGCCGCTGTCGCGTGCTCCGTCTGCGTCTGGTGCGCGCGCGCCGTCCGCAGCGCGTCGTCGAACCCCTCTGCGGCTTCGTCGTAGCCGACGTTGGCGGTCAGCTGCGCGATGGACAGCGTCGCGATGACCGCGACGCCGCCGAGCACACCGAACACGACACCACGGGGCACGTGACGGCGACGCGACGGCGGCGGTTCTGCGGAGAACGTCGCCGGGAGATCGTGCCCTCCGCTCGCGAAGAGAGCCTGCCGCGGGGCGGTGCGGGGCCGGGAGGGTTCGGTCACGACGTGCTCATTCGGTCAGGCTTTCCGGTCGGAGACTGCGCGGCAGTGCTGCCAGCGTATTCGACGAGGAGGGCGACACGCGGTCATGGATATCCGAATGAGGATGACCGACGGCGGGAGAAGAAGGAGAGGGGCTGACGAGAATCGAACTCGCGTCATCTGTTTGGAAGACAGAGGCTTTACCATTAAGCTACAGCCCCGAATCCCGCGGATTCCGGGGGATCGGTTCGGAGTGGGAACTCCGGCGTGATCGATCATACCGGACAGTCGGGTGTGCTCCTGTCCGTTAGACTCTGTGGGGCTGAATCTGCGCGCGGATTCCCCGGGGCGTAGCTCAGCTTGGTAGAGCGCCCGCTTTGGGAGCGGGAGGTCGCAGGTTCAACTCCTGTCGCCCCGACACGGCCCCCACGGACCTTACAGCCGCGATTCAGCGCGGAAATCACAAGGAGAACACACCAGCATGGCGAACAGCACCGTCGAGAAGCTGACCCCGACCCGGGTCAAGCTCACCATCACGGTCACCCCGGACGACCTCAAGCCCAGCATCGCTCACGCCTACGAGCACATCGCTCAGGACGTCCAGATCCCCGGCTTCCGCAAGGGCAAGGTCCCTGCTCCCATCATCGACCAGCGCATCGGACGCGGCGCCGTCATCGAGCACGCGGTGAACGAGGGCCTGGACAAGTTCTTCCGCGAAGCCACGACCGAGCACAAGCTCCGTGTCGTCGGACGCCCGTCGGCCGACATCACGCAGTGGCCGAGCGAGAAGGACTTCTCCGGCGACCTGCTCGTCGACGTCGAGGTGGACGTCCGCCCCGACATCGAGCTGCCCGACTACGAGGGCATCACCCTCACGGTCGACGCCGTCGAGGCCGACGAGGCCGCACTCGACGCTGAGCTGGAGAACATGCGCGCCCGCTTCGGCACGCTGATCCCGGTCGACCGTCCCGCCGCGAAGGGCGACTTCGTGGAGCTCGACCTCGTCGCCACCATCGACGGCGCCGAGATCGACCGCGCGGAGGGCGTCTCCTACGAGATCGGCTCCGGCGAGCTGCTCGAGGGCATCGACGACGCGATCGAGTCGCTCACCGCCGGTGAGGACACCACGTTCCGCTCGGCTCTCGTCGGCGGCGACCACGCCGGCAAGGAGGCCGAGGTCTCCGTGACCGTCAAGGCCGTGAAGGAGCGCGAGCTCCCCGAGGCCGACGACGACTTCGCGCAGATCGCGAGCGAGTTCGACACGATCGCCGAGCTGCGCGCGAGCCTCGCGGAGCGCGTCGCCCAGCAGGGTGTCTTCACGCAGGGCTCCGCCGCCCGCGACAAGCTCGTCGAGACCCTGCTCGACCAGATCGAGATCCCGGTTCCGCCGCAGCTCATCGAGGACGAGGTGCACAACCACCTCGAGGGCGAAGGCCGCCTCGAGGACGACGTGCACCGCGCCGAGGTCACCGAGGCGAGCGAGAAGCAGTTCCGCACTCAGGTGCTGCTCGACACGATCGCCGAGCAGGCCGACGTGCAGGTCTCGCAGGAGGAGCTCAGCCAGTACCTCATCCAGTCGGCTGCGCAGTACGGCATGGCTCCCCAGGAGTTCGTCGAGGCGCTGCAGTCCTCGAACCAGCTCCCCGCGCTCGTCGGCGAGGTCGCTCGCAACAAGGCGCTCGCGATCGCGCTCGGCAAGGTGAAGGTCGTCGACAGCAACGGCAAGCCCGTCGACCTGTCCGACTTCGTCGTCACGGACGACGAAGCGGACGAGGCCGCCGAGACCGAGGTCGAGGCTGACGAGAAGCCCGCGAAGAAGGCTCCTGCCAAGAAGCCCGCTGCCAAGAAGGCCCCGGCCAAGAAGGCGGACGCCGACGAGGCGGCTGCTGAGAAGGCGCCTGCCAAGAAGCCGGCCGCCAAGAAGGCGCCGGCCAAGAAGGCTGCCGACAAGGCCGAGTGATCGACACGATCCAGTGAAGAGGGCGGATGCTGCGGCATCCGCCCTCTTTTCCTCTCGAGGGGATGATGATGACCAAGACCTGGGACGAGCGCGTCGAAGACGTCTGGGCCGAGGCCTCCGGCGAGGAGGTCGGCGACGAGACGATCGCGCGGATCGACGCCCTGGCAGCGGAGCGCGGACCGGACGACGCCCGCGCCGAGTTCGAGCGCGCCGGTGCGCGCGACTCCGCGGGGAGGCCGGCAGAGGCCGTCGAGCTGTATCGACGTGCTCTGGACCTCGGCCTCGACGAGGAACACCGTCCGCAGTGCGTGATCCAGCTGGCGAGCTCGCTGCGGAACCTGGGGGCGTACGACGAGGCGCTCGCGGTGATCCGTGCGGAGGAGGAGCTGTCGGCCGACGGGCCGTACCGGGACGCGGTCGCGACGGTGCACGCGCTCATCCTCGCCAGTGCCGGCCGGCCCGCACAGGGACTCTCCGTCGCGCTGCTGGCGCTGGTCCCGCATCTTCCGCGGTACCACCGCTCGATGACCGCGTACGCGCACGAGATCGCGCGCGCCGACACCTGATATGCCGACGGCGAACACGGCCTGGGCGCTGCGTTGACGCCGGTAGATTCGAATCACTGAAACACGGAATCAGGAGCTGACATGGCTGCAGAACCCCTCCTCGCAACGAGCGTCTTCGACAGGTTGCTGAAGGACCGCATCATCTGGCTCGGCTCGGAGGTGCGAGACGAGAACGCGAACGAGATCTGCGCGAAGATCCTTCTTCTCGCCGCAGAGGACTCCGAGCGAGACATCTACCTCTACGTGAACTCGCCTGGCGGATCGATCACGGCGGGTATGGCGATCTACGACACGATGCAGTTCGTGCCGAACGACATCGTCACCGTCGGCATCGGAATGGCCGCCTCGATGGGCCAGCTGCTGCTGACCGCCGGCACCAAGGGCAAGCGGTACATCACGCCCAACGCGCGCGTGCTGCTCCACCAGCCGCACGGTGGCTTCGGCGGAACGTCGAGCGACATCCAGACCCAGGCGCAGCTCATCATGTCGATGAAGAACCGCCTCGCGGAGATCACGGCCGCACAGACCGGCAAGTCGGTCGAGCAGATCAACGCCGACGGTGACCGCGACCGCTGGTTCACCGCCGAGGAAGCGCTCGAGTACGGCTTCGTCGACCACATCCGCGAATCGGCCTCCGACGTCATCGGCGGCGGCGGCACCGATCAGGACACCGAGTAACGGAAAGCGAAAGGACGCTCATGTACACACCCACCTTCCG
The DNA here is from genome assembly GCF_008868005.1 of Microbacterium algeriense. Lineage (GTDB taxonomy): Bacteria > Actinomycetota > Actinomycetes > Actinomycetales > Microbacteriaceae > Microbacterium > Microbacterium algeriense. The sequence continues at coordinate 1,119,559 of NZ_WAAO01000002.1, read as the reverse complement.
CTCCGCCGGTGACCTGCCCTCCAGCCGCTACGTGCTCCCGCAGTTCGAGGAGCGCACCGCTTACGGCTTCAAGCGTCAGGACCCGTACAACAAGCTGTTCGAAGACCGCGTGATCTTCCTCGGCGTGCAGGTCGACGACGCGTCGGCCGACGACGTGATGGCGCAGCTCCTCGTTCTGGAGAGCCAGGACTCCGAGCGCGACATCACGATGTACATCAACTCGCCCGGCGGCTCGTTCACCGCGATGACGGCCATCTACGACACGATGCAGTACGTCGCGCCGCAGATCCAGACCGTGGTGCTCGGCCAGGCGGCGTCCGCTGCCGCCGTGCTGCTCGCAGCAGGTGCCCCCGGCAAGCGCCTCGCGCTTCCGAACGCGCGCGTGCTGATCCACCAGCCCGCCATGGGGGAGGCCGGCCACGGTCAGGCCTCCGACATCGAGATCCAGGCCGCGGAGATCCTCCGCATGCGGACCTGGCTCGAGGAGACGCTGGCGGCACACACCAACCGCACCCCGGAGCAGGTGAACCGCGACATCGATCGCGACAACATCCTCTCCGCGGAGCAGGCCCTGGAGTACGGCATCGTCGACCAGGTACTCACCACGCGCAAGCGCGTCTGAGCTGTTCGACACGAACGGGCGCCCGTCGGCATGACGGGCGCCCGTTCTGCGTCTCCGCGGATGTGCGGACCGACGAGCGTCCTCTGCGCATATGAGCATTCAGGTGCGCGAACGCGGATTCCGGCCTACCCTGGAGGAGGAAGGAGGAACCCGTGGAAGAAGACCTGCTCATGGTGCGTGTCGCCGAGCTGTACTACGACGAGGACAAGACGCAGGACGAGATCGGCGGGCTCCTCAAGATCTCCCGCTGGAAGGTCGGTCGGCTGCTGACGCAAGCGCGCGAGCGCGGCATCGTCCGCATCGAGATCGTGCACCCGCGCGCCCGCCGGCTCGGTCTCGAGCGCGAGCTGGTCGAGCGCTTCGGTCTCACGGACGCCGTGGTGGTCCCGGCGCCGGAAGGCGATGACGGGACGCTCGAACGCGTCGCCCAGGCCGCCGCGGATTTCCTGACCGCTCTGCGGCCCGTGCCCCGGACGCTCGGCGTCAGCTGGGGACGAACGCTGCGCGCGGTCGCAGAGGCCCTGCCCGACGGCTGGGCCAGCGGCGTCACGGTCGTGCAGCTCAACGGCGGCGTCAGCCTGAACCGCCGCTCCGGCGGGGCGGCCGGCCTCGCCGTGACGATCGCCCAGCGTGCCTCGGGGCAGGTCTCGCTGCTGCCGAGTCCGGCGATCCTGGAGCGCGTCGAGACGAAGCAGGCCATCGAGGCCGACCGCACCGTCGCGGCCGTCCTGGAGGAGGCGGCGGAGGCACAGGCCTTCCTCTTCACCGCGGGGCCCTGCGATGCCTCGTCCGCCCACGTGGAGAACGGCTACCTCCGTGTGGAGGAGGTGGAGGAGCTCGCGCGTCGTGGAGCGGTGGGCGACGTACTCGGCCGCTATGTCGACGCCGAGGGCAACATCGTCGACTCGCAGCTCGACGCCCGGACGGTCGGCGTCTCGCTCGACCGCCTGCGCGGAGCGAAGCGGGCGATCTTCGTGACCGCCGGACCCGCCAAGCATGACATCGCCCGCACGGTCGTGACCAGCGGTCTGTGCGGCGTCCTGGTGACAGATGAGACCACAGCACGAGCATTGTTGGAGGAACAGTGACGACGAAAGAACTCAGCCGCAGGACGGCGGTGGACGTCCTCGGTGGTGAGCCGGACGACGCGACCCTCCGTCGCTTCCTGCACGGCCTCCCCGGCGTGGACGCCGTGGGCCTGGAGCAGCGCGCCGCCGGGCTCGGCACCCGCTCCATCAAGACGACGTCGAAGGCCTGGGCCCTCGACAGGATCATCGAGCTGATCGACCTGACGACCCTGGAAGGCGCCGACACGCCCGGAAAGGTGCGGTCCCTGGTCGCCAAGGCCAAGACCCCGGACGCCTCCGATCCGTCGACGCCGCGCGTCGCCGCCGTCTGCGTGTACGGCGACATGGTGGGGGACGCGGTCGCGGCCCTCGGTGGTCTGCACGGCGACCCGGACGACGGTCTGATCTCGGTCGCGGCCGTCGCCACGGCCTTCCCGAGCGGACGGGCGTCACTCGCGATCAAGCTCGCCGACACCGCCGAGGCCGTCGCCGCCGGGGCCGACGAGATCGACATGGTGATCGACCGGGGTGCATTCCTGTCCGGTCGCTACGGTCTCGTCTTCGATCAGATCGCTCAGGTCAAGGAGGCGTGCCGCCGTGAGGACGGCTCGTACGCATCGCTCAAGGTGATCCTCGAGACGGGCGAGCTCAACACCTACGACAACATCAAGCGGGCGTCCTGGCTCGGTATCCTCGCCGGCGGCGACTTCATCAAGACGTCGACCGGGAAGGTCCAGCCCGCCGCGACCCTGCCGACCACTCTTCTCATGCTCGAGACGGTCCGCGACTGGTACCGGGGGACGGGCGAACGCATCGGCGTCAAGCCTGCCGGTGGCATCCGCTCCTCGAAGGACGCGGTGAAGTACCTCGTGACGGTCGCCGAGACCGTCGGAGAGGAGTGGCTTCAGCCGCACCTGTTCCGCTTCGGCGCTTCCAGCCTGCTCAACGACGTGCTCCTGCAGCGTCAGAAGCTCAGCTCCGGCCACTACTCGGGCCCCGACTACGTCACGATCGACTGATGCTTCGACAAGCTCAGCAACCCAAGGGATTGAAATGAACTTCCTGGAATACGCTCCGGCACCGGAATCCACCGCGGTCCTGAACCTCAAGGACAGCTACGGGCTGTTCATCGACGGCGAGTTCGTCGACGGCTCAGGCACCCCGTTCACCACCATCTCGCCGGCGACGGAGAAGCACATCGCCGAGATCGCCTCGGCCAGCGATGACGACGTCGACCGGGCGGTGGCGGCCGCGCGCCGCGCGTACGACAAGACCTGGTCGAAGATGAGCGGTCGCGACCGCGGCAAGTACCTGTTCCGCATCGCCCGTCTCGTGCAGGAGCGCGCCCGCGAGCTCGCCGTCGCGGAGAGCCTCGACAACGGCAAGCCCATCAAGGAGAGTCGCGACGTCGACGTCCCGCTCGTCGCCTCCTGGTTCTTCTACTACGCCGGCTGGGCGGACAAGCTCGACCACGCGGGCCTCGGCGCGAACCCTCGCGCGCTCGGCGTCGCCGGGCAGATCATCCCGTGGAACTTCCCGCTGCTGATGCTCGCATGGAAGATCGCGCCCGCCCTCGCCGCGGGCAACACGGTCGTGCTCAAGCCGGCGGAGACCACCCCGCTGACGGCGCTGATCTTCGCCGAGATCCTGCAGCAGGCCGACCTGCCGGCGGGTGTCGTCAACATCATCACGGGTGCCGGAGCCACGGGGTCGACGCTCGTGCGCCACCCCGACGTCGACAAGGTCGCCTTCACCGGGTCGACCGGCGTGGGGCGCGACATCGCTCGCGCCGTCGCCGGCACGAAGAAGAAGCTCACGCTCGAGCTGGGCGGCAAGGCCGCGAACATCGTGTTCGACGACGCGCCGATCGACCAGGCCGTGGAGGGCATCGTCAACGGCATCTTCTTCAACCAGGGCCACGTGTGCTGCGCCGGAAGCCGTCTGCTCGTGCAGGAGTCGATCCACGACGAGGTCGTCGACCGGCTCAAGACGCGCCTGTCGACGCTGCGACTGGGTGACCCGCTCGACAAGAACACCGACATCGGGGCCATCAACTCCGCCGCGCAGCTGGCCCGGATCCGCGAGCTCAGCGACATCGGCGAAGCCGAGGGTGCCGAGCGTTGGACCGCGGACTGCGCGATCCCGGAGCAGGGTTTCTGGTTCGCTCCGACGATCTTCACCGGGGTCGAGGCCTCGCACCGGATCGCGCGGGACGAGGTCTTCGGGCCCGTGCTGTCCGTGCTCACGTTCCGCACGCCCGCCGAGGCGATCGCGAAGGCGAACAACACGCCGTACGGCCTCTCCGCGGGTATCTGGTCCGACAAGGGGTCCCGCATCCTCGCGGTCGCCGATCGTCTGCGCGCGGGCGTGGTGTGGGCGAACACCTTCAACCGTTTCGATCCGTCGAGCCCGTTCGGCGGCTACAAGGAGTCCGGATACGGCCGCGAGGGCGGACGTCAGGGTCTCACCGCCTACCTCAAGGGAGCCGCAGCATGAGCAAGCGACTGACCGTTCCGAAGACCTACAAGCTCGCGATCGGCGGGGCCTTCCCTCGAAGCGAGTCCGGGCGCACGTACGAGGTCGTGACACGGAAGGGCGCCTTCCTCGCCAATGCCGCCAAGGCCTCCCGAAAGGATGCCCGCGACGCCGTCGTGGCCGCCCGTGCCGCCGTCAAGGGGTGGTCGGGGGCGACCGCCTACAACCGCGGGCAGGTGCTCTACCGCGTCGCCGAGGTGTTGGAAGGGCGCCGCGCGCAGTTCATCGATGAGATCGCGGAGCAGGAGGGGGTGTCCGCCTCCGCCGCGGCCGCGCAGGTCGACGAGGCCATCGACCTCTGGGTCTGGTACGCGGGCTGGTGCGACAAGTACGCGCAGGTCGCGGGCAACGCCAACCCGGTCTCGGGTCCGTACTTCAACATCTCTGTTCCGGAGCCGACCGGCGTGGTGGCGATCGTCGCCCCGCAGGATTCCGCGTTGCTGGGTCTGGTGTCCGTCGTGGCCCCCGCCCTGGTCGCGGGGAACACGGTGGTCGTGATCGCGAGCGAGCAGCATCCGCTCTCTGCCATCAGCCTCGCCGAGGTGCTCGCCACGAGCGACGTGCCCGGCGGAGTCGTGAACGTCCTGACGGGCTCGCCCGCGGAGATCGCTCCGTGGCTGGCTTCGCACCAGGACGTGAATGCCCTCGACCTGGCCGGCGCCGGCGACCTGGACTGGGTCGACATGCAGATCGCGGCGGCTGAGACGCTCAAGCGCGTGCTCACCCCCGGCGAGGTGATCGCCTCTCCGGAGCGGATCGGTGCCTTCACCGAGGTGAAGACCGTCTGGCACACGAAGAGCATGGTCTGACCGACCTGTCGGAAAGACGGAGGGCCCTGCCGCGCATCGCGCTGCCGGGCCCTTCCCATTCCTACTCGGCGCAGCTGCGACCGAGCTCGCCGGTCTCCGGAACGCGATGTGTTCCAATGCGGCCCGGTGTCGCATGCAGCGGTTAGGCTCGAAGGACGATCTCTGATCCCCCATAGGAGGACGCGCATGGCCCGCATCGGTGAAAGCGCTGACCTGTTCAAATGCTCTTTCTGCGGAAAGAGTCAGAAGCAGGTCCAGCAGCTCATCGCCGGCCCCGGCGTATACATCTGCGATGAGTGCGTCGAGCTGTGCAACGAGATCATCGAGGAGCGGATGGCGGAGTCCTCTGCCGAGGGCGTCGCCGAGTTCGAGCTTCCGAAGCCGCGTGAGATCTTCTCCTTCCTCGAGGAGTACGTCGTCGGTCAGGAGCCCGCGAAGCGAGCGCTCTCGGTCGCCGTGTACAACCACTACAAGCGGATCCGCGCCCGCGGCACGCTGCAGCCGGCCGAGCAGAAGGCCGAAGAGGTCGAGATCGCCAAGAGCAACATCCTGCTCATCGGCCCCACCGGCTGCGGCAAGACGTATCTCGCGCAGACTCTGGCCAAGCGACTGAACGTGCCGTTCGCGGTCGCCGATGCCACGGCGCTCACCGAGGCGGGCTACGTCGGCGAAGACGTCGAGAACATCCTCCTGAAGCTCATCCAGGCCGCCGACTACGACGTCAAGCGCGCCGAGCAGGGCATCATCTACATCGACGAGGTCGACAAGATCGCCCGCAAGGCCGAGAACCCGTCCATCACGCGCGACGTGTCGGGCGAGGGCGTCCAGCAGGCCCTCCTGAAGATCATCGAGGGCACGGTGGCCTCAGTGCCGCCGCAGGGCGGCCGCAAGCACCCGCATCAGGAATTCCTGCAGATCGACACCTCGAACGTCCTCTTCATCGTCGCCGGTGCGTTCGCCGGCCTCGAGGACATCGTCTCCGCCCGCGTCGGCAAGCACGGCATCGGCTTCGGCGCCCCGCTGCACGACAAGGGCAAGGATCTCGATCTGTTCAGCGAGGTCCTGCCGGAGGACCTGCACAAGTTCGGCCTAATCCCGGAGTTCATCGGTCGCCTCCCCGTCGTGACGAACGTCTCGCCGCTCGATCAGGAGGCGCTCATCGACATCCTGACCGGCCCGCGAAACGCCCTGGTGAAGCAGTACCAGCGGATGTTCGAGATCGACGGCGTGCAGCTCGAGTTCGAAGACGAGGCGCTGCGTTCCATCGCCGACCTCGCCGTCGAGCGCAAGACCGGCGCCCGCGGACTGCGAGCGATCCTCGAAGACGTGCTCGGACCGATCATGTTCGAGATCCCCTCCGTGGAGGACGTGGCCAAGGTCATCGTGACCCGCGCCGCAGTCGACGAAGGCGCACCGCCCACCATCGTGATGGAGCGCAAGCGCAAGAGCGCGTGAGCGACGCGCCCGCTCCCTGGACGACCGTCGCTCGCACGACGGTCGTCGCCGACCGCTGGATCCGTCTGCACGCGGACGACTGCGCAGACGGGAGCGGCAGGCGGATAGCCCCGTACTACGTCCTCGAGTACGGCGACTGGGTCTCGGTCCTCGCCATCGACCACGAGGGGGCGGCGATCGTGGTCGAGGAGTATCGCCACGGAGCGGGTATCGTCGCACTCGGCACCATCGGCGGGGGAGTGGAACAGGGCGAGGTCCCGCAGGACGCCGCCGCGCGTGAGCTTCTCGAGGAGACGGGAGCCGTCGCCGACGAGCTGGTCTCCCTCGGTTCGACCTGGGCGAACTTCGGCAACCACACCAACCGCGTGCACCACTTCCTCGCTCTCGGCTGCTCCCGAGTCGCGGACCAGTCCCTCGACGACGACGAGGACATCCTCGTTCGCACGCGGCCACTGGAGACGCTCGGCGAGCACCTCAGCCAGAGCTATCATCAGCTCACCTGGTACAAGGCGATGGAGAGGATCGGGCGATGACAGGATCGGGACGCTGGCGCGTGGTCGCCACCGTGCTCGCGATCCCCGCCGCTCTGATCGTCCTGGCCGGAGTGGCCATCATCGTCATCTTCTTCGTGTCCACGCAGGACAAAAACGGCGATGATGTGGCCAGGGGCACCGTCGAGCATGTCGCGGGGGCGTTGGAAGCCGACCTCCGCGGGGCTTACGACCTCACGGATGCGGAGACGGTCGCCGCGGAGATGTTCCGATCGCGCACGGCGACGGTCGAGCCGCTGACCTGGAGTGGCGCCTTCGGCTCGGCGGAGCCGATCACGATCCAGGCACGCATCAGCGCGACGGTGGAGGCGAGCGGTTCCGGTGCCATCTTCTCGTCGTACACGTCTGCGGGCTCTGCCGAGAAGTGCTATCGGTACACGGTGCCCGGCTTTCGGGAGGCCACGTCCGAGGAGGTCTCCTGCGAGGGCATCCCCGAGCCCCTCGATCCGCCGCGGTCCTCCCGTCCTGAGCTTCCGTCGGATGCGGCCGAGCGCGTGGAGAGCGTCCTCGTCGCCGCGGCCGGGTCCGATCCGACGGACGCGCTGCGGGCGGAGTTCCCCGGTTCGGCGATGACCGTCGAGGTCGAGGAGACCTCGGCGGGCGAGGTGGTCGCCGCGGTGGGGGTGACGCCGGGCACCGACTGCGTGCTTCGCGTGGTGAGCCCGACGGGCGAGGTCACCGCGCCGTCCTTCGACCCGATCTGGCTCGAACCCGGCGAGACCGGCTGCTCCACCCGGCTCTACACCGCCCCGCCTCTGTGATCCGTCCCGTGTGCGTGTGTGCGCGTCCGCATCACTCCACCGGCATCAGCAGGTCGGTGCGCAATTCGCTCGGCACGGTATCCGGATCGGAGACGTACACCTCGATCCAGATGCCGCGCGGACGCAGGGCGGCTTCGGCGGCGCGCTCCACGAGCCCGGCCCATCCGGCGCCGAGTCCTTCGTAGGAGCCGAACACGGTGGTCGCCACGGCCGCGCCGTCCGGAAGCGTCGACGCCACGATGCGTGCGCCGTCCGGTGCGGCGATCGCTGCGGAGGGCGCCGCCTGCACGGGGAAGCCGAGTTCGAGGTCGAAGACTCCCATCGGATCGCCGCGGTAGATCGCCAGCGCGGGTCCGGTCGGGATCAGCGTGCCGTCGGCGAAGAGCGCGCCGATCGCACCGTACCCCCGGTCGAACGCGTCCTGCAGGTCGGCGATGCGGATGCCGTCGTGGCGGATGACGGCGAGTGGGACGGTTTCGAGCTCCAGGCTGTCCGCCGGGCCGAACGGTGCATCGGGGAAAGCGTTCATGCGCTCAGGGTCTCACGGCTCAGGCGTCCAGTCCACGGCGTCTCAGCAGCGGTTCGATCGTGGCGTCGCGTCCACGGAAATCGCGGTACGCCTCCAGCGGGTCCTTCGAGCCGCCGACGCCCAGCAGCCGCTCGCGGAACCGGTCGCCGTTGGCTCTCGTGAGTCCGCCGTTCTCGCGGAACCAGTCGACCGTGTCGGCGTCGAGGACCTCGCTCCAGATGTACGAGTAGTAGCCGGCGCTGTAGCCGCCGGAGAAGACGTGCGCGAAGTACGTGGAGGAGTAGCGCGTCGGCACCGCAGGGTCGTCGAGCCCGATGTCGGCGAGGGCGGCCGCCTCGAACGCGGCGACGTCGTCGACATCCGCGCCGACGGGGAGGCGGTGCCAAGCCTGATCCAGCCAGGAGGCGGCGAGATACTCGCTCGTCGCATGGCCCTGATCGAAGGTCTCGGTCGCGCGGAGGCGCTCGACGATTGCGGGATCGAGCGCCTCTCCGGTCTCGTGGTGCCGCGCGTAGTCGTCGAGGACCTCGGGCCAGAGGATCCACATCTCGTTCACCTGGCTGGGGAACTCCACGAAGTCGCGGAACACATTGGTCCCGGCGAAGTGCGGGTAGGTGACGGTCGCGAAGAGGCCGTGCAGCGCATGGCCGAACTCGTGGAACAGCGTCGTGACCTCGTCGAGCGTGAGCAGCGTCGGCTGCCCGTCGCCCGGCTGCGGCACGTTGAGGTTGTTGACGACGACGGGCGCGCTCCCGCGCAGGCGGGACTGGCTCACGATCGCGTTCATCCAGGCACCGCCGCGCTTGGAGTCGCGCGTGTAGAGATCCAGGACGTAGAGGCCGAGGGCGGAGCCATCTTCGTTGCGCACCTCGAAGACGCGAGCGCCCGGGTGGTAGGCACTGAGGTCGTCGCGCTCGGCGAAGGTCACGCCGTAGAGGCGGGTCGCCGCGGAGAAGACCCCGTCCTGCAGCACACGCTCGGCCTCGAACCAGGGACGCAACGCGCTCGTGTCGATGTCGTAGCGGGCCGTGCGCACGCGCTCGGTGTAGAACGCCCAGTCATGCGCTTCGACGGGGAACGGCTCCGGCTCCGTCTCGTCCACGATCGCCTGCAGCGCGGAACGCTCGGCACGTGCGTTCCGGGCGGACGGGCCCGCCAGGCGGCGCAGCATCCGCTCGACCGCTTCCGGGGTTCCTGCCGTCTCGTCGGCCGTGACGTACGCGGCGTGCGACTCGTAGCCGAGGAGCTTCGCGCGCTCGGCCCGCAGGCGGACGATCTCGAGCAGTACCGGACGGTTGTCGTTCGCGTTGTCGCGCGACCCCCGGGAGAGCGACGCCGCCATGATGCGGCGGCGGGACTCCCGGACCCGCAGCTGGGCCAGAGCGGGATGCCCTGTGAAGAGCGGCAGGGTGAGGAGGTATCGGCCATCGAGCCCGCGATCCTGCGCTGCACGCGCTGCGGCCGAGAGCTCGCCCTGACTCAACCCGTCGAGCTCGGCAGGGGAGTCGAACACGACGGCGAGGTCGTTGGTGTCGTTCAGCAGGTTGCGCTCGAACGTGTTCGTGAGCACCGACAGCTTCTGGTTCAGGGCGGTCAGCGCCGCCTTGGCGTCGTCGTCGAGGCCGGCACCCGCATGGGTCATCTCCCGGTGATAGCGCTCGACGAGATAGCGCTGCTCCGGGTCGAGACCCATGGCGTTCCGCTGCTCGTACACGCGCTCGACGCGCCAGTACAGCGCGCTGTCGAGCGTGATCGCGTCCTGATGGGCGGCCATGAGCGGCGCGAGGTGCTCGTCGATCTCCTGGATCTCGGGCGTCGCATCCGCGGAGCTCACCGTGTAGAACGTGTGAGCCACGCGGTCGAGAAGCTCGCCCGAGCGCTCGAGCGCCTCGACGGTGTTCTCGAAGGTCGGCATGGACCGCACCATCGTGATGCGGGCGATCTCCGCGAGCTGTTCGGCGAACCCCGCCTCGAACGCCGGCAGGTAGTGCTCGGTGCGGATGGCTCGGTAATCGGGGAGCCCGAACGGGAGCGTCGACGGCTGCAGCAGCGGATTCGTGGCGTCGGTCATCCTTCGAGCCTAGCCATCGCCGTCACCGGCCTCAGGAGCTCTCGTCGCTCAGGCGCGTCATGACCCGCCGGAGCGCCTCGACCACGACACGGACCGAACGGCGGCGCAGATTCTCCGGACGCGCGAGCACGTCGATCATGCGGTGCGTGCTGACTCCTTCCAGCGGAATGCGCACGATGTCGCGGTCGTCGGTGCTGCGGGAGGTGAACCGTGGGAGCATGCCCAGCACGCCGCCGGCGGCGACGACGGCGGAGACCGCGCCGTAGTCGTTGATGCGGTGGAGGACATCGATCGGACGGTTCGCGACAGCGGAGACGGCGCGCAGCACGTCGTCGGGGGAGTAGCCGACGCGGCTCGTCACCCATTTCTCGCCTGCGACGTCGTCGGGTGTGAGACGGGCGCGCGTGGCGAGCGGGTGCGCCGTGGACACCGCCACGTCCAAGGGCTCGCGAACGAGCGTGAGGCTGCGGATCCCCTGCGTCGGCCAGGGCTCGGAATGCTCCATCCGGTGCGCCAGCACGAGGTCGTGGCTGGCGGTGAGCGCGGGGAACTCGCTCTGGGCGACGTCCTCATCGGTCAGCCGCACGGTCGGCGCGTCGCGCTGCGCGGTGAGGTCGCGCAGCAGGAGGCCGAACAGTGCCTGCCCGGCGCTGTGGAAGCCGCTGAGCCCGACGACGCCGCTCGGAGCATCCTCGAAGTCGTCCAGCGCGTGTCTGGCCGCCGCCATCGCGTCGATCGCCTCGGCGCCGGCTGCTGCCAGGACTTCGCCGGCGCTCGTGAGTGCCAGTGTCCTGCCCGTGCGACGTGTGAGGGGAGCGGGAAAGGAGCGCTGCAATGCGGCGAGCTGCTGCGAGACCGCCGAGGGGGTGACCCGCAGGGCCTCGGCGACGGCGGTCACGCTGCCCAGCGCACCCAGCTCGCGGAGGATCTGCAGCTGATGGAGTTCCACGCGCATAGTTTAGTTCCGTCTACAGCAACTCTGCAGAAGATGCCGATTGCTCTACACGGTCATGTGCGGTGGGATCGAAGCCATGAAGGCACTGTTCAAAGACGCACTGGGTGCCGGCCTGGAACTCGTGGACCGACCGGAACCGAGCGCGGGTGCAGACGAGGTCGTCGTCCGCGTGCTCCGCACCGGGATCTGCGGTACCGACCTGCACATCCTCCGATGGGACGAGTGGGCCGCCTCCTCCATCGCGGCCCCGCTGATCCCCGGCCACGAGTTCTACGGCGAGGTCGTCGAGGTCGGCCCCGGCGTCCATGACATCGCAGTCGGCGACCGCGTCTCCGGAGAAGGCCACATCGTCTGCGGGACCTGCCGCAACTGCCGGGCGGGACGGCGGCAGATGTGCATCCGCACCATCGGACTCGGGCTGCAGCGCGACGGTGCCTTCGCGGAGTACCTGTCGCTGCCCGCCGCGAACGTGTGGGTGCACCACGCCGAGGTCACCCCGGAACTCGGAGCGATCTTCGATCCCCTCGGCAACGCCGTCCACACCGCGCTCACCTTTCCCCTCGTGGGAGAGGACGTGCTCGTGACCGGCTGCGGGCCGATCGGTCTCATGGCGATCGCCGTCGCTCGGCATGCCGGTGCGCGGTTCATCACCGCGACGGATGTGAGCGCGCCCCGGTTGGAGATGGCGCTGCGCATGGGGGCCGATCAGGTCGTGGACGTCTCCGTCCGTGACATCCGTGAGGCGCAGCAGGCTCTCGGCATGCGCGAGGGCTTCGACATCGGTTTCGAGATGAGCGGCGCCGCATCCGCCCTCCCCGCCATGATCGACAACATGAACCACGGTGGTCGCATCGCGATGCTGGGCCTGCCGAGCGCAGGGTTCGGGATCGACTGGGGCAAGCTCGTCACGCACATGCTCACGATCAAGGGCATCTACGGCCGGGAGATGTTCGAGACGTGGAATGCGATGGGCGCGATGCTGCAGACCAGCGCCACTCTCCGCGATGCCATCGGCCGCGTGATCGCTGACGTCATCCCGGCGCGCGACTGGCGACGTGGATTCGACGCGGCGGAATCGGCGGGCACGGGCAAGATCATCCTCGACTGGACGGAGCTGTGATGTACGCGACCTTCAAGAACCATGTGGCCGACGAGCTGGCGGGGATCGAGGAGGCGGGGCTCACCAAGCATGAGCGCGGCATCCGCGGCCCGCAGCGGGCCGAGATCACCGCCGACGGCGCCGAGGTGCTGAACTTCTGCGCCAACAACTACCTCGGTCTCGCGGACGATCCGCGCATCCTGGATGCCGCCAGGGCGGCGCTGGACGAGTGGGGCTACGGCCTCGCGAGCGTGCGCTTCATCTGCGGCACGCAGGAGCAGCACCTTGAACTCGAACGTCGGCTCGCGGACTTCCTCGGCACCGACGAAGCGATCCTCTACTCGTCCTGCTTCGACGCGAACGGCGGCGTCTTCGAGACGCTGTTCTCCGCAGAGGACGCGATCATCTCGGATGAGCTGAACCACGCGTCGATCATCGACGGCATCCGGCTGTCCAAGGCGCGCCGGCTGCGGTACCGCAACCGCGACATGGTGGATCTCGAGGAGCAGCTTCAGGCGGCTGCCGACGCCCGCTTCCGGGTGATCGTGACGGACGGCGTGTTCTCGATGGACGGCTACATCGCCCCGCTCGCTGAGATCTGCGACCTCGCCGAGCGGTACGACGCCCTCGTCTTCGTGGACGACTCGCACGCGGTCGGCTTCGTCGGCGAGAACGGGCGCGGCACGCCGGAGCTGTGCGGCGTGGCGGACCGCGTCGACATCTACACCGGGACCTTCGGCAAGGCCCTGGGCGGAGCCTCCGGCGGCTACGTCGCCTCGCACGCCGAGATCGTCCGTCTCCTGCGGCAGCGGTCGCGGCCCTATCTGTTCTCGAACACGCTCGCCCCCGCCATCGTCGCCGGCACCCTGACGGCGCTCGACCTCGTGGAGGGGTCGGCCGAGCTGCGTGCTCGGCTGCGTGAGAACGCGGCGCTCTTCCGGGAGCGGATGACCGCCGAGGGGTTCGAGCTGCTCCCGGGGGAGCACCCCATCGTGCCGGTGATGTTCGGGGATGCTGCGAAGACCGCGCGGATCGCGACGGAGATGCAGGTGCGGGGCGTCTATGTGACGGCGTTCAGCTTCCCCGTCGTCCCTCGGGGGCTCGCTCGCATCCGGGTGCAGCTCTCTGCGGCGCACACGGCCGAGCAGGTGGAGCGGTGCGTCGCGGCGTTCGTCGCGGCGCGCGCTGCGGTGGAGTGAGCGCGTTGCAAAGAAATGCTTGCAAAGAGATCTTTGCAAGAGTATCTTTGCATCCATGACGAACGAGACGCAGGTCCGCACCCTCGATGCCGGGGCGCTCAAGGCGCTGGCTCATCCGCTCCGAGTGAAGATCTTCGACCTGCTCGCCGCTCGCGGTCCGCAGACGGCCAGTTCGCTCGCCGCGCTCGTGGGCGAGACATCGGGATCGACCAGCTACCACCTGCGTGCCCTGGCCGCCCACGACCTCATCCGCGAGGTCGAGGGGCGCGGCACCGCACGCGAGCGCTGGTGGGAGCGGCCCAAGGGACGCATCGATGTGCCCGGTCCGGATGAGATGACATCGCCGGCGAACCGCGCCGCGGCGCAGATCGTCACGTCCGAATTCTTCCGGCTCCGCCACGAGACCCTCATGAGCTACCTGAACCGACCGCAGGCCGAAGTCCCGGAGGACTGGCGAGACGTGGGGATCACCATCACCACCCACCTCGACATGACACCGGAGCAGGCGATGTCGCTTCGGGAGGAGCTCGAAGCCATCGTCGAGAGCGCCATCCAGCGGTACCGAGGCCAGGAAGGACCGGATGTGCGGCGGGTGTCGCTCCGGGCCGAGCTGTTCGATCTGCCGACCCCGCCCCGCGCGACCCCCGCGTCGGCCGCCCACTCCGAGGAGGAATCATGACCGCCGCCACGCTCCACCTGGCCGTCCCGACCCACACCGAGCGGGGACTCCTTCGCCTCGCGGACCGCCTCACCGCTTACGTCGAGCACCGTGTCGAGCGTCGGGCACAGCGCAGGACCCTGGCCCTCGACCTGCTGCGCGAACAGCAGGCGCGCCGCCACGACCCCCGGGCTGTCGACCACCTCCTCGCCCAGGTGGGGGTGCCGCGTCGTTGACGCCGAGACCCCGGGCTCGCGACGAGACCCCCTGATATCCGTGCGGGTATCAGGGGGTCTCGTCGCGAAGGCGGGGTCTCGGCTCAGGTGAAGGGGCGCGAGACGACCTCACCGGAGGGGGACTGAAGGACCTCCCAGCCGGCGTCGAGCTCGGCGATCGCGCGGCCCTCGAGCCAGGTGAGGGTCCAGTGGCCGGTGAGGCCCTGGGACTCGACCTCGGCGATCGCGGGACGTAGCGCCTCGGGGACGGACGCCGGCGGCTGGGCACCCGTCGCCCACCGCGTGCCGAGCTGCATCAGGAGGCCTCAACCGGGGCGAGCTCGATCGCGGTGACCGCGAACTCCTCCGCCTCGGTGATCTCGAGCTCGGCGATGCGGCCGACCGCGCGGAGGTCGTCCGCCGCGGCGCGCAGGGCCTCGACCTTCGCGGTGGGAGCGGCGATGGCGGCACGGGAGACCGGGGTCTTCTGCGATGCCTTCGCCTCGGTCTTCGCGCGCCGGATGCCGATGAGCGCCTCGCTCGCGGCGGCCAGCACGGCCGGGTCGCCCTCGATGCCGAGCTTCTCGGGCCACGCAGCGGTGTGCACGGAGCCCGCCTCGAACCACGACCAGGCCTCCTCCGTGGCGAAGGAGAGCACCGGGGCGAGCAGGCGGAGCAGCGTGGACAGCGCCAGACGCAGCGCGAGGGCGGCCGAGGCCTGACCCACGTCGTTCTGGTTGTAGGCGCGCTCCTTCACGAGCTCCAGGTAGTCGTCGCAGAACGTCCAGAAGAACGCCTCGGTCAGCTCCAGCGCCCTGGCGGCGTCATACCGGTCGAACGCCGCGGTCGCCTCGGCCACCACGCCGTCGAGTGCCGTGAGCATCGAGGCGTCGAGCGCGTGCGTCACCTGCGCGCCCTCGGGCACCGGGAACGACAGCACGAACTTCGCGGCGTTGAGCACCTTGATGGCGAGACGCCGACCGATCTTCACCTGGGTCGGGTTCTGCGGGTCGAAGGCCGCGTCCATGCCGAGGCGGCTCGACGCCGCCCAGTACCGCACTGCGTCCGAGCCATGGGCGTCGAGCACGTCGGCCGGGGTGACCACGTTGCCCTTCGACTTCGACATCTTCTTGCGGTCGGGGTCGACGATGAAGCCGGAGATGGCGGCGTTCTTCCACGGGGCGCGGCCGTCTTCGAGCGTGGAGCGCAGCATGGTCGAGAAGAGCCAGGTGCGGATGATGTCCTGTCCCTGCGGCCGCAGGTCGAACGGAGCGGTGAGCTGCCACAGCTCCTCGTCGCGCTGCCAGCCGCCCGCGAGCTGCGGGGTCAGCGACGAGGTCGCCCAGGTGTCGAGGATGTCGGCCTCGGCGTCGAACCCGCCCGGCACGCCGCGCTGGTCCTCGGTGTAGCCCGCCGGCACATCCGTGGTCGGGTCGATGGGCAGCGCGGCCGCGTCCGGGGTGAGCACGCGGTCGTAGTCGCGCTCGCCGTTCTCGTCCAGCGCATACCAGAGCGGGATCGGCACGCCGAAGAACCGCTGCCGGGACACGAGCCAGTCGCCGGTGAGGCCGCCGACCCAGTTCTCGTAGCGGACCCGCATGAAGTCGGGGTGCCACGCCAGCTCGGTGCCGTGCGCGAGGAGCTGATCGCGCAGCTCGCCGTCGCGGGCGCCGTTGCGGATGTACCACTGCCGGGTCGAGACGATCTCGAGCGGGCGGTCACCCTTCTCGAAGAACTTCACGGCGTGCTGGAAGGGCTTGCCGACGGCGGTCATGTCGCCGGTCTCCTGCAGCTTCTCCACGATCGCCTTGCGGGCGCTGAAGACGGTCTTGCCGGCCACGTTCTCCGCGTACCAGGCGCGCGCGTCGGCGTCGGCCACGATCGACGGGGCCTCGGCGAGGAAACGGCCGTCGAGGCCGATCGTCGTCATGTTCGGCAGGGACTCGCCGGCAGTGGTGCGCAGCTCGCGCCACCAGATGATGTCGGTCACGTCGCCGAAGGTGCAGACCATGGCGGCGCCGGTGCCCTTGTCGGGCTGGGCGAGGTGGTGGCCGTGGATCTCGATCTCGGCGCCGAAGTAGGGCGTACGGACCTTGGTGCCGATGAGGTGCTTGTGCGGTCCCTCGGGGTGGGTCACGATCGCGATGCACGCGGGGAGGAGCTCCGGGCGCGTGGTGTCGATCGCGATGGAGCCGGAACCGTCCGCGAAGGGGAACTCGATCGTGTGGTACGCCGCCTGCTGGTCGCGGTCCTCGAGTTCGGCCTGCGCGATCGCGGAGCGGAAGTCGATGTCCCACAGCGTCGGCGCCAGGGCCTGATAGGCCTCGCCGCGCTCGATGTTGCGGAGGAAGGCGAGCTGGCTCTGCCGGATCGTGTCGTCGGAGATGGTGCGGTAGGTCTGCGTCCAGTCGACGCTCAACCCGAGCTGACGGAACAGCGCCTCGAACTGCTTCTCGTCCTCGATCGTGAGGCGCTCGCACAGCTCGATGAAGTTGCGACGGCTGATCGGCTGCTGGTCGGCGGCGCGGCTCGACTTGTTGTCGCCGCCCTCGAACGGCGGGGTGAAGTCGGCGTCGTAGGGGAGCGACGGGTCGCAGCGCACACCGTAGTAGTTCTGCACACGGCGCTCGGTGGGCAGGCCGTTGTCGTCCCAGCCCATCGGGTAGAACACGGTCTTGCCGCGCATGCGCTCGTACCGCGCCTTGACGTCGGTGTGGGTGTAGGAGAACACGTGACCGATGTGGAGGCTGCCGGAGGCGGTGGGCGGCGGGGTGTCGATCGAGTAGACGCCCTCACGGCCGAGCTCGGCGGCGCGCAGACGGTCGAACAGGTACGTACCCTGCTCCGCCCAGGCGGCGTCCCACTTCGCTTCGAGACCTTCGAGTGCGGGCTTGTCGGGAATGGCGGACATGGAGGTCTCCTCGAGCGATGTATGCGGCACTGTGTGAGCGTGCCTGAGTGTGGGTGGTGCCGCCCAGTCTACCGAGCGCACGGGCGGGGCGCTCGACCCGGGGGAGCGCTCGGCGCGGCGCTGCGGCCGGCCCCTCCGACGCTGGGAGGATCGGTGCATGACACGGCCGTCGTCCTCGACCTCCCGTCCCCGTCTCGCCGACCTCGGCGTCCCATCCGGAGCCTTCGCGCGCGGTCCGGAGAACGCGATCACCGACGTCCGCGGCGTGCGTGTCGGCCACGCCACGCTGCACGGCGACGGTCTGCACACGGGCGTGACGGCGATCGTCCCCGATGCCCTCGCCGCAGAGCGCCGGAGCCTTCCCGCGAACCTCTCGGTCGGCAACGGCTACGGCAAGCTCGTGGGTGCCACGCAGCTCCGGGAGCTCGGGGCTCTGGAGACGCCGATCCTGCTGACCTCGACGCTGTCCGTGTTCCGCGTCGCGGATGCGCTGCTCGGGCATCTGTTGGCGACGCCGGCGCACGCACGGACGACCACGTTGAACCCGGTGGTGGGCGAGACGAACGACGGATTCCTCTCCGACATCCGTCGCCGAGCCGTGGGGGAGGAGCAGGTGACGGAGGCACTGGCCGCGGCGGCACCGGGTCCGGTCGCGGAAGGAGCGGTCGGCGCCGGTGCAGGCACGGTCGCCCTCGGCTACAAGGGCGGAATCGGCACGGCATCCCGGCTGGTCGAGGTCGCGGGGCGGGCGTGCACGGTCGGCGTCCTCGTGCAGACGAACTTCAGCGGCACCCTGCGGGTCGCGGGGGTCCCGCTGCCCGCGGAGGAGCTCCTCGCCGATGCTCCGGCACAGCCCGTCGGCAATTCCTGCATGATCGTCGTCGCGACGGACGCCCCGGTCGACGGGCGGCAGCTCGGCCGCGTGGCGAACCGCGCCGTGTTCGCGATGCGCGGCGTCGGCGCCGACTACGCGCAGGGCAGCGGCGACTATGCGATCGCGTTCTCCGTGCACGAGCAGCACGGCCCGGCGGCGGATGACGACCTCTCGCCGCTCTTCGCCGCGACGATGGACGCGGTCGAGGAGGCGCTGATCAACTCGGTGCTCGCCGCCGAGACCACGGTGGGCCCCGAGGGGCGGACGGCGCACGCGGTGCCGATCGATCGGGTGCGGGAACGCCTGGCTCGCGCCGGGGCCATCTGAGCTGCGGTGGTCTCAGTCGGCGAGCGCGGCGTGGATGCCCTCGCCGATGCGACGCATGGCGGCCAGCACGGGGCCGCGCCCGTCGGCTCCCCGGTCCCAGTTCGCCAGGACGGCGTACGCGATCCGGCGGGTGGGGGACATCGCGATCCCGGTGTCGGCGCGGACGCGGGAGATCGTCCCGGTCTTGTTCAGCAGCCAGACGCCGCGGTCGAAGCCCCAGTGCGCGAGCGGGTCGAGGTCGAACGCCGAGGCGACCATCGACAGGTCCATGCCCGCGCCCAGCCAGCGGCGCAGCGTGTCGGCCGCGGCGGGGGAGAGATCGGTGCCGTCGGCCAGCCGTGACATGAAGCGCACGAGCTCCGCGGCGTTCGCGTGCGACAGCGTCTTCGGGGCCCCGGGCGGGATCGGCCACCGCACGATGTCGTCGAGGGCGGAGGCGGTGTAGCCGAGCGCGCGGGTGTGCTCCTGCACGGTCGGGATGCCGATGACGCGGCCCAGCGTGTTGGTCGCGGCGTTGTCGCTCACCGCACCGATGAGCGCGGCCGCGTCGTACAGCGACAGCTCGGACGCCTGCAGCAGATACCAGAGACCGGAGTCCTCGATGGCCTCGACCGGCCGTCGGGTCACACGCTCTTCGAGAGTCCGCGTGCCGGCGTCGACCTCGGCGAGGAGGCGGTGCAGGAGGAAGATCTTGCCGACGCTCGCCGTGTCCTGCACCGTCTCCGGGTCATGGCGCAGCAGCACCTCTCCCGAGTCGATGTCCTGGACGAGGATCGACCACACCGTGCCGTTCTCGTCGGGGAGCTCCACGTCGATCGCGCTCATGCGTCCTCCTCGTCTCGTGCGCGTCCGGTGACGTGCGCGCGGATGAGCTCGCCGACGGCGCGCATGCCGTCGAGCACGGGGGCGCGGAGATCGGCCGCTGAGTGCTTCCAGTTCGCCGCCACCGCATACGCGACGGCGGCCTCCGGGCCCCGCAGCAGTCCGACGTCGACGCGGGCGAAGCTCACGCTGCCGGTCTTGTGACGCAGCACCATGCCCTGATACTCGGCCTCGACGTGGGCGAGGGGATCGAGGAGGAAGGCGTCTGCGGTCATCGACGTGTCGGTGTCGGCGGCGAGCCAGTCCAGCACCCGTGCGCTCACCGCGGGGGAGAACGCCTCGCCGGCCCCGAGTCGGCGCATCACGTCGGACAGCTCGGCTGCCGTGCCGAACGACGGCGTCCAGGGCAGGTCGGGGGTGCGCTCGTTGCGGATGTAGTCGTGCAGGGCGGTGTCGCGGTATCCGAGTGCCGGGGCGACGGCCCGCACCTCCTCCAGGCCGCAGAGGTGGATCAGCGCGTTCGTGGCGAGGTTGTCGCTCACCGCGCCGACGAGGAGCGCCGCGTCGTGCACCGTGACGCGCTGATCGTGCATGCGGTACAGGAGGCCGGAGTCCTCGACGCGGTGCTCGTCGGGGATCTCGATCCGGTCGTCAGCCGCGAGCGTGCCTTCCTCCAGGCGCCGAGCGACCTCGAGGAGCAGGAAGATCTTGCCGATGCTGGCGGTCTCGCACTGCGTGTGCGGCTCGTGCTCGGCCAGGGTCGCCCCCGTGCCGGCGTCGACGAGCCGGATCGACCAGGTGACGCGGGGGTCGAGGGGTGGGAGAGCGATCATAGCCGTCCCACCGTGAGGCGCGGCTCGTCGCCCGTCGCATCCAGCACCCCGTCGACGCCGAGCGGGATGGTCAGGGCGTGCGGGTCGTGTCCGAACCCCTGCTCCCACAGCACGGGGACCCCGGCGTCCTGGAACTCGTCCCGCATGAGCGCGTGGACGAGGTCGAGGTCGCCGCACTCGTGCCAGGAGCCGAGCACGACGCCCGTCGCCTGGGCGAGACGGCCCGCGCGCCGGAGCTGCGTGACGAAGCTGTCGAGGCGGTACGGCTCCTCGGTGATGTCCTCCAGGAACAGGATGCCGGGGGAGGGGACGTCCGCCTCCGGGGCGCCGAGTCCGGCGGCGAGCAGGCTGAGGTTGCCGCCCGTGAAGCGCCCCTCGGCGCGACCAGGCGTCATGATCTCGGTCTTCGGGCCGATGAGCTCCCGCCCGCGCCAGGGTTCGAAGAGCCAGCGCTGCACGTCGTCGCGCACCTGCTCCGAATCGCGGAAGACGTTGTTGCCCGCCATCGGGCAGAAGAGCGTCGCGACGTCGAGATGGGCGCGCCAGGTCTCGTGCAGCGCCGTCACGTCGGAGGAGCCCGTGAGCAGCTTCGGTCGTCCGTCCTTGCGCAGCGCCCCGCGGCGCATGTCGGCCCAGTCGATGCCGTCCAGCAGGCGCAGGGCACCGTAGCCGCCGCGGGCCGTGACGACGGCGTCCACCTCGGGATCGAGCCAGGCGTCGACGAGGTCGGCGCGGCGGAGGTCGTCGGGCCCCGCGAGGTAGGACGCGCGCGGGTGGGGCGTGAGGACGTGCTCTCCCACCCGGACCTTGAGCCCCCAGGACTCGTAGTAGCCGACGGCGCGCTGGGTATTCTCCTCGTTGC
Source organism: Microbacterium algeriense (assembly GCF_008868005.1). Taxonomy (GTDB): domain Bacteria; phylum Actinomycetota; class Actinomycetes; order Actinomycetales; family Microbacteriaceae; genus Microbacterium; species Microbacterium algeriense. The sequence goes on along the minus strand of NZ_WAAO01000002.1, from coordinate 1,098,404 downwards.
CGGGACCGGACGGCGAGACGATCGCCACCGTATCGCCGGGCTGCAGCGGAGCCGTGTCGAGATACGGCGAGACCGCGGCGAGGGTCGTGGTGCTCATACGGTCTTCTCCTCGATGCGCGGCGCCGCGGACAGCAGGTGCCTGGTGTACTCGTGCTGCGGGTTCAGCAGCACCTCCTCGGTGGGTCCGTGCTCGACGATCTGCCCGTGGTACATCACCGCGACGCTGTGCGCGATGTTCCAGGCGAGGCCGAGGTCGTGCGTGATGACCAGGGCGGAGAGGCCCAGTCGACGCCGCAGGTCGAGCAGCAGTCCGAGGATCTCGCCGCGCACGGACGCGTCGAGCGAGGCGACCGGCTCGTCCGCGATGAGCATCTGCGGCTGCACGGCGAGCGCGCCCGCGATGACGACGCGCTGCCGCTGACCGCCGCTGAGCTCCTGCGGGATGGCGCCGAAGTAGTGCTCGGGCGGGGTCAGTTCCGCATCCGCGAGACTCTGCGCCACACGCTCGCGCTCGTCACCGCCGAAGTGCTGGATGCGCAGCCCCTCCGCGACCGATTCGTACACGCTGTGCTTGGGGTTCAGCGCCGCCCACGGGTCCTGCAGCACGAGCTGCACCTGCGAGCGGAATCGCGCGAGGTCGCGTCCTTTCGACGGAAGGGGTGCGCCGTCGAAGCGGATCTGCGACCCGGGGTCGGCGGGCTGCAACCCCATCAGCGCGCGGGCGAGAGTCGACTTGCCCGAGCCGGACTGACCGACGAGCGCCACGATCTCGCCCTTGCGCACGGAGAGGTCGACGTCGCGGACCGCATGCACGGGACGCCCACCGGAGCGGTAGGTGACGTTGACGCCGCGCGCCTCCAGCAGCACCTCGTCGCCGTGCGTGATCTCCGGCACGTCGTCCGCGCCGCGACCGTGCCTGGTCACCGGGGCCATCCGCGAGGCCGGGTCGCCGATCGTGGGGAAGGCATCGGCGAGCTGGCGGGTGTACGCCTGCTCCGGTGTCGTGCACACGGCGTAGCTCTCGCCGACCTCGACGAGCTCTCCGTCGCGCATGATCGCGATGCGGTCGCAGGCCGTCGCCAGCACCGACAGGTCGTGGCTGATCATGAGCATCGAGATGCCGCGCTCGGCAACGAGCCGGGAGATCATGTCGAGGATCTGCTTCTGCACGATCACATCCAGCGCGGTCGTCGGCTCGTCCGCGATGATGACCTCCGGATCGCAGGCGAGGGCCATGGCGATCATGACCCGCTGCTTCTGGCCGCCGGAGAGCTCATGCGGGTACGACTCGCTCTTCTGCTGCGCGAGGTCGACGACGTCGAGCAGCTCCCGCACCCGCTCCTTGCGGGCCTTCTCGCTCTTCCACTTCTCGGAGGCGTGCAGCTCGAGCGCCTCCAGAAGCTGCCAGCCGACCGTGCGGACGGGGTTGAGCGAGTGCATCGCCCCCTGGAACACGATCGACGTCTTCGCCCAGCGCACCGCGCGCAGCTGTCCGAACGACAGGGTCGCCACGTCTTGGTCGCCGAGCAGCACCCGACCGCTGAGGCGGGCATTGCGCGGCAGGAGCCGGAGAACGCTCATCGCGAGCGTGGACTTGCCGGAGCCGGACTCGCCGGCGATGCCGAGGGTCTCTCCCGCGGGGAGGGTGAGCGAGACGTTGCGCACCGCGGCGACCTCGTCTCGGCCGGAGCGGCCGGAGGTGCGGTACGTGACGGAGACGTCGTCGAAGATCAGGTCGGGCATCTCAGCGGCTCCTCAGCGTCGGGTTGGTGATGTTCTCGACGGCGCGGCCCATCAGGGTGAACGACAGCACGACGAGGACGATGGCGATGCCGGGCACGAGCACGTACCACCAGTAGCCGCTGGTCGCCGCGGAGACGTCCATGGCGTTCTTCAGGATCGAGCCCCACGACTGCAGCGTGGTGTCGCCGAGACCGAGGAACGCCAGGGTGGACTCGGAGATGATCGCCGATCCCACGGTGAGGGTCGTGTTGGCGAGCACGAGCGGCAGGACTCCGGGCAGCAGATGCTTCATGATGATGTGCCAGTGCCCGGCCCCGAGAGCGCGGGAGCGCTCGATGTAGTCCCGCGACTCGACCGAGAGGGTCTGCGCGCGCACGACCCGGGCGGTTCCCGCCCACGAGGTGAGGCCGATCGCGATGATGATCGTCCAGACGCCGCGACTCAGCACCGACGACAGCACGATGGCGAGGATCAGCGACGGCAGCACGAGGAAGAAGTCGATGATGCGCATCATGAGCCCGCCGAAGAACCCGGTGAAGTGCCCGGCGGCGATGCCGACGAGGGTGCCGATGATCATCGACATCGCGGTGGCGGCGAGGCCGACGAGGAGGGACACCCTGGCGCCCCACACCATGCGGACCCAGATCTCGCGACCCTGATGGTCGGTGCCGAGGGGATGCTCCCAGGACGGCGGGGCGAAGCGCTGCACGTCGACGAGCTTCGTGACGTCGAGCATGCTGGCGGGGGCGATCACGGGCGCGAAGATCGCGACGAGCGCCACGATGACGAGGAACACCAGGCCCACCATGCCCGCGCGGTGCTGGGCGAACTCGCGGCAGAAGTCGACGAAGGCGGTGCCGCGGCGATGCCACGCCAGGGCGCGGGGCGAACGGATGGTCGGGGATGCCGTGGTCATGCGCGCCTCACCCTCGGGTCGAGCTGACGGTAGATGAGATCCGCGACGAGGTTCATCGCGATGATGATCGTGGAGAACACCACGAAGGTGCCCTGCAGCAGGGGCAGATCGGGTCCGGAGATGGCCTCGAAGGTGAGCTTGCCGAGTCCGGGCCACGAGAACACTGTCTCGACCGTGACGGCACCGGCGATGAGCCCGCCGATGTGCATGAACACGAGGGTCACGGTCGGCAGCAGCGCGTTCGGGACCGCGTGCCGGCGGCGGACGAGGTCTTCGCGCAGCCCCTTCGCGCGCGCGGTCGTGAGGTAGTCGGCGCCCATCTCCTCCAGGAGCGAGCTGCGCATCACCATGAGGTACTGCGCGTAGACGACCGCGACCATCGTGATCACCGGGAGCACCATGTGCGAGATCACGTCGAGCACCGCGCCGACCGGATCGGTGGGCGGGTTGGGGGAGACCATGCCTCCGGTCGGAAACCAGTGCAGCGTGCCGCCGAAGATCATCAGGAGCAGCAGCGCCAGCCAGAAGGTCGGCACCGACCAGAACACGAGCGAGGTGCCCGAGACGATGCGGTCGAATGTGGAGCCGTGCTTCCACGCCGCCTTCTGGCCGAGCCACAGTCCCAGCGCGATCGCGATGACCGCCGCGGTGCCGGTGAGGAGGATCGTGTTCCAGAAGTACTGTCCGATGAGCTCGGACACGGACGTGCGGTAGACGTAGCTCGTGCCGAAGTTCAGGGTGAAGACGTTCCCGAGATAGTCGAAGAACTGCTGCCACAGCGGCTTGTTCAGACCCAGCTGCTCACGGAGCTGATCGGCCTGCTCCGCGCTCATGCCGCGCTCGCGGGCGATCGAGGCGACCGGGTCGCCGGGCAGGATCTTGAAGGCGAAGAATCCGAGGAGGATCACCATCGCCAGGCTGATCGCCGCGCCGCCGAGCTTGACGAGGACGTAGCGCAGCGCGCCGACGCCCTTCGGCTGCTCCTCGGCCGCGGCGCTCGTGGCGATGGCGGAGGTGGACGGGGGAACCGCGTTGGACATGGGGGTCTCCTTACAGCGGACCGGGAGACGCCGCGGGGGCGGTCGCCCGCCACCCGCGGCGTCTCGCTGGGCTCATTCGACGTCGGCGATGTTGCGGCGTCGGATCAGGAAGAAGACCAGTCCTCCGATGAGGACCACTCCCACCACGATGCCTCCGATGATGAGACCGGTGTTCGTGCCGGTGCCACCGGCGGTCGCGCCCTCGACGGGCTCGACGGTGAGGTAGCCCCAGTATCCGGCCTGGTTGGCGATGATGCCGCCGTCCTTGGGCTGGAGGGTGAACCCGGTGAAGCGGTCGGAGCGGTAGGCCTCGAGCGAGTTCGCGTACCAGGTGGCGACCTGGGCGGTGTCGGTGTAGTTCAGCGCGAGCATGTCGTGCACGATCTCCTGGCGCTTCTCCTCATCGGTCTCGGAGCGCTGCTGGGCGTACATCTCGTCGAACTCCGGGTTGCAGTACCCGTCCTGCGTGGTGCCGCCGGTGCCGTCGGTCGCGGTCGGCAGGTTCATGCAGGTGTTGATGCCGAGCTGGTAATCCGGGTCCGGGTTGACCGACCAGCCGCTGAAGTACAGGTCGTAGTCACCGGAGGTGGCCTTCGCGCTGATCGTGTCGGAGTCCGTGGACTCGACCGTGATCTCGATGCCGATCTCCTTCATCCAGGGCACGAAGAAGTCCGCGATGGACTGCTCGTTCGAGTCGTCGGCGTCGATGAGCAGCCGCAGGGCGAGCCGCTGTCCCGCCTTCTCGCGGATGCCGTCGGCACCGGGGACCCAGCCGGCGTCGTCGAGCGTGGTCTGCGCCGCCTCGGGGTCGAAGCCGACGATCACCGCGTCGTCGTCGGGCAGGTGCCACTTGGGGAACGACGCGGGGATGAAGCTGGTCGCGAGCACGCCTTCGCCGGTGAGGACCTTGTCGAGGAGCGTCTCGGTGTCGGTGCCGAGGCGGATGGCCTGACGCACCTCGAGCTCCTTCAGCGCCGCGTTGCCGGTGCCGTAGGGGAGGTTGTCGCGGGTCTGCTGGCCGACGTTGATGCTGATCGAGTGGTAGCGGCGTCCTTCGCCGGAGTGCGTCGTGATGCCCTCGACACCCTCGAGCGCCTCGAACTGCGTCGGCGTGAGGCCGGTCACGAGGTCGACGTCTCCCGCCTTGAGGGCCTGCACCTGGGCGTCGGAGTTCGTGTAGTACACGTACTGGATCGCGTCGATCTTGGGAGCGCCGCGCCAGAAGTTCTCGTTCGCCTTGAGGACGATGGACTGGTTGGCCGAGTAGCTGTCGAGCACGAACGGGCCGGAGCCGACGACGTCGGAGTCGTTCGTGAAGGTCGTGGGGTCGTCCACGTCCTCCCAGATGTGCTTCGGGACGATCGGGATCTCCGAGCCGGGGTTCGGAGCCTGCGGCGTCTTCAGAGTGATGACCACGGTCTTGTCGTCTGGCGTCTCGACCGTGTCGAAGTTGGAGACCAGGTTGCCGTTGGCGGTGCCGAGGGCGGGGACGGTCATCATCTGGTCGTACGTGTACTTCACATCGGCCGAGGTGATGGGCTCGCCGTCCGACCACACCAGGTCGTCCTGGAGGGTGAAGGTCCAGGTCTGGCCGCCGTCGGTGGGCTCCCAGGAGTCCGCCAGCCCCTTCGTGGGGGAGCCATCCTCCGCGTCGTTCTGCACGAGCGACTCGTAGACGTACCGGATGATGTTCGTCGGCGTCAGGTAGATCGAGATGAACGGGTTGAACGTGTCCACGAATCCGGAGGTCGCGATCCGCAGCGTGGTTTCGGATGCGGGGGACTCGGTGGCGGCGCTCACGGACTGAGCCTGAGCGGCACCGACCGGAGCGGCGATGAGGAGCGCGGAGGCGATCGCGGCGGCGGTCAGACTTCGCGCTGTTCTGGAGCGGGGGGCAAGACGCATGGAAGAAGTCCCTTCGGGCGCCGCCCGGATCCACAATGAAGCCGGGTCGGTGCAGACCATGCAAGCGGAAGACGGCCTCCGGGTCAAGGGATCTGATGCGTATCGCGGAAGAAAAATCTCCGGATCGCAGAACGACGCGCTCCGTCGAAGGCGCGTAACAGACCGGAAACACGGGGATGGCAGGATGCGCGCCAGAAAGTCATGCACTGAATCGCGGTGCTGACGACGCTGACATCCGGAACGTATCTCCGGTCGACCTCCTCGACAGCACGCGAAGGTGGATCGTATCGTCACCCCGCCGGGATCGTCAGCACGGCACGCAGGAGCGCGACCCGTTCGCGCAGGGAGGAGCGGAGGAAGTGCTCGTCGACCGCATGCGCTCCGCCGCCTCGAGGGCCGAAGCCGTCGACCGTCGGCACTCCCAGCGCTCCCAGCAGATTGGTGTCGCCCGCGCCAGCGGCAGGGCGCCCGGAGATGGACTGGCCGAGGGGATGACCTGCAGCGGCGATGCCCTCCAGGAGGGCATCGTCCTGCGCGGAGGCCTGCCAGGCGGGCCTCGCGCTGAGCACCTCCGCGGACACGACGGCTCCGTCGCGATGGGGGGTCAGGGCGTGCAGAGCGCGGAGCACGGTCTCCTCGGTGACCGGGTCAGCGAACCGCAGCCCGATCTCCGCCTGCGCCTGCGCGGGCACCACGTTCGTGCGCGCCCCACCGGTGATGATCCCGACGTTGCACAGCACGGGTCCCGGCAGATCGGGCGCCGAGACGATCTCCCGGACGCGCACCAGCTGATCCACCAACTCGTCCACGGCCGAGACCCCGCGCTCGGGGTCGAGCGCGGCGTGGGCCGCGCGTCCCGTCACGCCGAGCCGCACACGGGCGCTGCCGCGGCGGCCGACCTTGAGAGCGCCGTCGGGGTGCGGCGACTCGAATCCGATGGCCGCCGCGACCCCCTGCGCGCGCTCGGCGAGCAGCGGCCCGGACACCGGGGAGCCGACCTCCTCGTCGGACACGAGGATCACGCGGACGGCTCGGCGGCGGGGCAGGGGCAGCGGCTGCAGGCTGCGCAGTGCCTCGAGCATCACGACGATGCCCGCCTTCATGTCGTAGGCGCCGGGGCCGCGGACGACATCGCCCTCCGTCGACCAGGGCACATCGCCGTCGAGCGTGCCGACGGGCCACACGGTGTCGGTGTGCCCGATCAGCAGGATGGGGTCGCCGCTGCCGGGGACATCGATCACGAGATCCGTCCCGGCGGCGGTGTCGACCCGCTGGACGGCGCCGCCCACCTCGGCGAACCGGCGGCTGAGGATGTCGGCGATCCGCGCGCTCGCCACCGTGTCGCGGCTCGGAGTCTCCACGAGCACGAGTTCCCGCACGAGTGCGATGATGTCGTCAGAAGAGTCGTCCGCTTCGCGATCCGCCGGAAAAGTCGTCACGGTTACGAACCGTATCTGCCTCTTGATCCCGCCGCAACCCGCCGATAACATCGCTCACAGCAACAGATTCCTTCGATCTTAGGAAACGTATCGTGCCTCATCCCTCGGTGGCCGCAGACGCGGGCGTCGGCTTCGGCTGCCGCGAGCTCACCCAGTACACCGAGTTCCGCGAGGCGTCGGCGCTGTATGCGCGGGTCTTCGCCTACACCGAGAGCGAATACGCCCTCAACGCCAATCTGCTCACCGCGCTGGCCCGCAACGGAGGCTCCGCCGTCGGCGCCTTCGCGGAGGACGGGACCCTCATCGGGTTCGCATACGGTTTCGCCGGATGGGAGGGGCGCGGGGAGGTGTTCCACTACTCGCAGGCCGCCGCGGTCGATGCGGCGTATCAGGGACGCGGGGTCGGGCGGGCCCTCAAGCAGGCGCAGCGCAGCGTGGCGTTGCGCTGGGGGCAGCGGAGCATGCGCTGGACCTTCGACCCGCTCCTCGTCCGCAACGCGCACTTCAACCTGAACGCCCTCGGGGCCGTCGGGATCGCGTTCGAGCGCGACTACTACGCCCGCCCGGACACCGACCGTCTCGTGGTCGCCTGGGATCTCATCGACGACCGACCGGTGCACCGCCCCGGACCCACCGCGCCGGCACTCGGACGCGAGGACTGGGGACGCGCCGTCGATGTCGAGGGGGAGGCGTGGATCGCCGTCCCGACGCGGCCGGACAGACTCGGCTCCGGAGAACGCGCCGTGCTGCGACAGCGGCTGGACGGGACTCTGACGGATGTGTTCCGTCGCGGCGGCGTTCTGACCGGCGCGGCGCGCATCGACGACCAGACGGCGGCCTACCGAGCCACACCAGGGGAGAGCACGAGATGACCGACCAGGACCACGAGGACCGTGACCTCGTCTCGCCACGGGATCGCTTCGGCGAGCGCATCCGCACCAACCTCTCCGCCGAGAGCATCCAGGCGCGCATCATCGAGACGGAGCAGCGCACGCTCGCCCAGACCTTCGAGGAGCTGAGCCGGTCCGCCCAGGTGCCCCAGGCGGCCGCGCTGCTGCTCGGTGCCCGACGTCGGTACATCGCCGGCGAGGGAAAGGCCGCCGCCTACGCCCAGCTGCTGAACGCGGATCTCTCGGCGACGCTCTCCAACGTCTTCCTGGTGGACGGCCACGCCCTGCAGCCCCTGACCGTCCTCACCGACGTGCGCGCCTCCGACGTGCTCATCGTGTTCTCGCTGCGCCGCTACCGGGAAGAGACGGTGCGCCTCGGCCGGCTGTTCCACGAGGCCGGTGGTCAGCTCGTCGTCATCACCGACAGTGAGGACGCGCCGCTCGCGGCGATCGCGACCTCCCTGATCCGGGTGCGCACCGGATCGGCGTCCTACGCGGACTCGCCGACCCCGGTCGCCGCCGTGTGCCACCTCCTGAGCGCGCTGACCACGGCGAGCGCCAAGGGTGCCCGGCGACGGCTGGCCGAGCGGGACCGCCTGGTCGCCCGGCTCGGGCTGTACGGACCGGAGCAGCCGCGTGCGCGAGCGGAAGCGGAGACCGAGGAATGAAGATCGCACGGATCCGGCTGTTCCTGCTGCGGCAGCCGCTGCGGCACAGCTTCGAGACCAGTTCGCACCGCAAGTCGGGCATCGAGCACATCCTCGTCGAGCTCACCGACGCGGACGGGCGCACCGGCTGGGGGGAGATCGCCGCACCGAGCGATCCCTACTTCGGGGCCGAGACCACGATCACGGCCTGGGAGATCGCCACGCGGTACCTCGTGCCGGCGCTGCTGGGCGCCGAGGGGGACGACCCCGGCGACCTGGAGACCGTGTGGGGCAGGATCCGCGGCCACGAGTTCGCGAAAGCCGGATTCTCGGGCGCCGTGTGGGACCTGTTCTCCCGCACCGAGGGCATCGCGCTCGCCGCGGCGCTGGGTGGCACCCGCAGCGAGGTCGTGGCGGGGGTGTCGCTGGGGATCGAGCCCTCGATCGACGAGCTGCTGACGCAGGTCGAGCTGCAGCGCACCGCCGGCTATCCGCGGGTGAAGCTCAAGATCGCTCCCGGGTGGGACGTCGAGCCGGTGCGCGCCGTCCGGGCCGCCCATCCCGACCTCGATCTGCACGTGGATGCCAACGGCGCGTATCCCGACGACGCGGATTCCGCGGCGGTGTTCGCCCGGCTGGACGACGAAGGCCTCACGATGATCGAGCAGCCCTTCGCACCGCGAGAGCTCGTGGCCCACGCTGCGCTGCAGGCGCGCATCGGCACCGATGTCTGCCTCGACGAGTCCGTCGTCGCCCTCGGCGATCTGCGCACCATGATCCGCCTCGGAGCGGCGCGCGTGCTCAACATCAAGGTCTCGCGGATGGGCGGGCTGAGCGTGGCGCGCGCGGCGCACGACATCGCCGTCGACGCGGGCATCCCCGTCTGGTGCGGGGGAATGCACGAGTTCGGGGTGGGCAGGGCCGCGAACGTCGCGATCTCCTCGCTGCCCGGCTTCCTGCTGCCTTCCGACGTCTCCGGGTCGGACAAGTACTACACCGCCGACATCGTGGACCCGCAGGTGCGCGCGGAGGCGGGCCGCGTCGCGGTGCCGAGCGGTCCCGGCATCGGCCACGAGGTGCTCGTCGAGCGCATCGAGCGCGAGGCCTCCCGCTCCTTCGACACCGCGGCGGCGGATGTCCGCGACGCCGCGCTCGCCCGCGGCTGACCCGTCGCCTCCGGATCGGACTCCCATGCGTGCACTGCTGCTGTACCGGCTCGACCTCTCGGGCTCGGCCTCCGTCGACGAGAGCATCCACCCGGTCGACCCGCGCACGCCGATCGTGCGTGCGACCGACCTGGGGGTGAACCGCGGCGACGGCGTCTTCGAGACGGCGGTCGTCCGACACGGCAGGCCCCAGGCGCTGGATTCCCACCTGACCAGGCTCGCGCGCTCCGCCGGTCTGCTGGAGCTGCCGGCACCGCGGCGGGAACTGTGGCGCACCGCCGTGCGTCGGGCGGCGTCGGCGGTATCGGTCCCTGGCGTGCTGCACGCGGGCGAGCTGGCCTCGATCAAGTTCGTGATGACGCGGGGCGACGAGATCGATCGCGGGGCGCCGACCGGGTGGGTGCTCGGCTTCGCCGGGACGGACCCGACGGCGGTCCGTGCGGCCGGGACCCGCGTCGTGGTCCTCGACCGTGGATACCGGCACGATGTGATGCAGACATCGCCGTGGCTGCTGCAGGGCGCGAAGACCCTCGCCTACGCGGTGAACGAGGCCGCGCTGCGCGAGGCCACCCGTCGCGGGGCCGACGATGTGATCTTCGTGAGCGGCGACGGCTTCGTCCTGGAAGGGCCGCGGTCGACGCTGATCGCACGTCTCGACGGAGAGCTCGTGACGCCGCCATCCGAGTTCGGGGTGCTCCCCGGCACCACGCAGGCGGACGTCTTCGACGGCCTCGCCGACCTCTCCGTGCGGACAGCGGCGCTCGCGCGCGAGGACCTGGACCGGGCGGATGCGCTGTGGCTGTGCTCCAGCACGCGCGGGGCGGTGCCCGTGCGGGAGCTCGACGGCGGGGAGCGGACGATGGACCACGCGCTGACGACGCGGATGAATGCGCTGCTCGATGCGCGCGAGGACTGACCGGAAGGGTGCGCAGCAGATGATCGACGGTGTGATCGACGGACACAACGACCTGGCGTGGGCGAGCAGGACGCTCCTCGGCTACCGCGTGGCCGAACTGGGGGGAGACGTGAGCCGGACGCAGACCGATCTGCCACGGCTCACCCGTGGCGGCGTGGCCGGCCAGTTCTGGTCGGTGTGGGTCGACCCGGTGCTGGAAGGGGCGGAGCAGGTGGTGGCGACGCTCGAGCAGATCGATTTCGTGCACCGTCTGGTCGACGCGCATCCCGAGCGCCTCGCGTTCACCCGGACCGCGGCGGAGGTGCGTGCGGCGATGGCACAGGGCCGGATCGCCTCGCTCATCGGCATCGAGGGCGGGGATCAGCTCGGCGGCTCGCTCGCGGTGCTGCGGCAGTTCGCCCGGCTCGGTGCCCGCTACATGACGCTCACATGGTCGAGGACCATCGCGTGGGCGGACTCCGCCACGGACGAGGCGCGTCACGGCGGGCTCACCGACTTCGGGCGCGAAGTGGTGCGGGAGATGAACCGCATCGGGATGCTGGTCGACCTCTCCCACGTCGCCCCGAGCACCATGCGGCATGCGCTCGAGGAGACGCGTCGCCCCGTGATCGTCAGCCACTCCGGGGCGCTGGCCCTGTGCGACCACCCCCGGAACGTCCCCGATGACGTGCTGACCGCGATCGGCGCGCAGGGCGGGGTCGTCATGGTCCCGTTCGTCCCGACGTTCCTCTCCCAGGCGCGCCGGGACTGGTGGGAGGCCGGAGGTGAGGGCGACGCTCCGCGCGTGGGGGTGCGCGATGTCGCCGATCACGTCGATCACATCCGCCGGGTCGCCGGGGTCCGTGCCGTGGGCATCGGCGCCGACTACGACGGCTCCGACGCGATGCCGGAGGGCCTCGAGGACGTCTCCGGCTACCCGGCGCTGTTCGCGGAGCTGCGCGGGCGCGGCTGGACGGACGACGACCTCGCCGCGCTCGCGCACGAGAACGTGCTGCGCGTGCTGGAGGCGTCCGACAAGGACCACGCCGCCTTCCTCGCCGGACGGGCGGGGGAGCCCTCGGCCGCAGCGCTCGCCCCCGCGGTGGACACGTCAGCACGGGAGGGAGCGCTGTGAGCGCGCGGGTGCTGGTCGTCATCAACTCCGCGGCCTCCGGTCCGCGCCGGCTGGGAGTCTGGCTCGCCGACAGAGGAGTCGAGGTCGAGGCGATCGTCGCCGCGGACCAGGAGCTTCCGTCGACCCTCGACGGGTATGCGGGGCTGGTGCTCCTCGGCGGCGGTCTCATGCCGGACGACGATCACCGCGCGCCGTGGCTCGCGTCCGAGCGGGCGCTGGCGGCCGAGGCGGTCCGTCGCGACCTCCCCACCCTCGGCATCTGCCTGGGCGGGCAGCTGCTGGCGCACGTGGCAGGCGGAGAGGTCGCAGCGAACACCGGACCCGTCGAGCGGGGTGCGACACCCATCCACCCGACGGCGGCGGGACGGGACGACCCGGTCATCGCGACGATCGGCGACGGTGCGCCGATGATCGAGAACCATCAGGACATGATCACGCGCCTGCCCGCGGAGGCCGTGCTCCTCGCCTCCAGCGACGCCGTCGCCCATCAGGCGTTCCGACTGGGAGCGCACGTGCGGGGCGTGCAGTTCCACCCCGAGGCATCCGCCGGGGACCTCGCCCGCTGGGACGACGCCGCCCTGCGCGGAGAGGGGCGCTCGCTGCCGGACCTGATCGCCGCCGCCGAGCACGTCGACGCGCACAACACGGCCGCGAGCCGCCGCCTCGTCGACGCCTACGCCGACGAGGTGCTCGCCGGAGTGACCTCATGACCGCGACCGACCGGAAGAACTCGTCCGCGGTCGCAGCAGCGGACGGCGTGCTCGACCGCGCGCTGGACGACCGTGCGCGTCGGGTCGCGCCGGCATCGATCGCCGCCGTGTGCGAACGCGGACAGGTGCAGGGCGTGCGCACGTTCGGGCATCCGCGCGGCGACGCGGCCGTCACGACGCGGGACACCGTGTTCCGGATCGCCTCGATGTCGAAGAGCTTCCTCGCCGCGACCGTGCTGGCCCTGCGCGATCGCGGCGCGCTCGACCTGCACGCGCCGATCACGGAGTACGTTCCGCAGGTCGTCGCCCGGCACCGGGGCCGGGCTGCCGTGCTGACCGGCGACCTGCTGCTGTCCAACAGGTCGGGGCTCGGAGAGGACAACGCCTGGGTCGACCGTCACCTCGGAGCGAGCCGGGAGGAGATCGCGGTGCTGTTCGCCGAGGGAGTGCTCCTCGCCGCCGCGCCCGGCACCCTCTATCAGTACTCGAACCTCGGCCAGTCGCTGCTCGGGCGGGCGGTGGAATCCGTCACCGGCCGCCCCGTGGAGAACGTGATCCGCGAGACGCTCCTCGAACCGCTGGGGCTTCGGCGCACGGCGCACGGCGCACGAGGCTACGCGGCGGACGAGCTCGCCAGCGGGTTCCGCACGTTCGACGACGGAGCGAGCTTCGCCTCAGAGCCGTTCGTCGGCTCCGGGGCGCTCGGCTGCATCGGCAGCATGTTCAGCACGGTCGACGACATCGCGACGTGGATGTGGTTCCTCGGGTCCGCCTTCACCGACGAGCCGCTGGCCCCGGACGTGCTCGCCGCCGCGTCGCGGATCGAGATGCAGCAGCCGCGGACACCCATCCCCGTCCCGTCCGGCATGTTCGACGGCCGCGACGTCGCGGCCGCCGGGTACGGCTACGGCCTCTTCGTGGAGGAGGACCGCCGCTTCGGCCGCGTCGTGCAGCACTCGGGGGGCCTTCCCGGCTTCTCCGCGCACATGCGCTGGCACGCCGCGACCGGCATCGGGGTCGTCGCGTTCGGCAACTCCGACGAGTTCGGTGCTCGCCGGGTGGCCGGGGCAGCGCTCCACGACGTGCTCGAGCGTCTGGACGCGCCGTCCGCCGTGGTGCACCCGTGGCCGGAGACGGTGGCGGCGGCGCAGGCCATCGACACGGCCGTCCGCCGCAGCGTCTCCGCGGCCGAGTACCCGTTCCTCGCCGAGCACGTGCTCGAGGATGTGCCCGCGGCGGTCCGCGACGCGCGTCTGTCCGCACAGCTGCAGGAGATCGGGGGACTGCGGGACGAGCAGCCGCCGTTCGCCCAGCGCATCGTCGCGGCGGCGACCGAAGCCGAGGTGCGGTGGCGGCTCGCCGGCGAGCGCGCGGATCTCCGGATCGAGGTGCGTCTGGTGGGGACCGCCGAGCCGCTGGTGCAGAGCGTGAGCACCGCCGTCGTCGCGCCCGGGGAGAGCCGCACTGCGGAGGAGCCGCCGTCCGCGGCCGACCACCACCGCGTGGTGCTTCCGCGGCCGTGACCTGGCCTGCGGGGAGCGTCGTCGCTTTTCGACCCCGTCCAAGAAATCGCCCTAGACTGGAGGTATCCCGACCGCTTTTCTGAGGAATCGTCATGCCCGCAACCCCCGTGCGTCGTCTCCTGGCCTTCGCCGCGCTCGCCGCCGCCAGCGCCCTGGTGCTCAGCGCCTGCGCTGCGCCCTCCTCGAACGGCGACGGTGACGGAGGCGGAGAGCTCGTGTGGTCGATCGAGGGCGCCAACCTCGCCGCCGGGCACATGGACCCGCAGGTCAGCCAGCTCGACGTCTCGGGCATGGTGCAGCGGGCCGTGCTCGACTCGCTCGTGTTCCAGGAGGCGGACGGCACCTTCTCGCCCTGGCTCGCGACCGACTGGGACGTCTCTCCGGACAGCACGGGGTACACCTTCACGCTGCGTGATGACGTGACCTTCACCGACGGGGAGAAGTTCGATGCCGCTGCGGTCAAGGCGAACTTCGATCGCATCGTCGATCCGGCGACCGCCTCGAAGCAGGCGGCCAGCATGCTCGGCGGCGATTTCTACGAGGGCACCGAGGTCGTCGACGACCACACGGTGAAGGTGACCTTCAGCCAGCCGTACGCCCCGTTCCTGCAGGCCGCGAGCACGCCCCAGCTCGGCTTCTACTCTCCGGCCGTGCTGGAGGAGTCGGCGGACCAGCTGAAGGCGGGCGGTCCCGGCATCACGGTGGGCACCGGTCCCTTCGAGCTGACCGAGTACACGCCCGACCAGGAGATCGTCTACACGCGCAACGACGACTACGCCTGGGGGCCGCACGATGAGAAGGCGCCGGCGATCGAGACCCTGCGGGTCGAGATCCAGCCCGAGGCGTCCGTGCGCACGGGCGTGGTGCAGAGCGGCGAGGCCGACCTCGCCAGCAACATCCCGCCGAACCTCGCCAAGGACCTCGGCGACGGGATCACGGTCGATTCCATCGAGTACCCCGGACTGCCGTACTCGCTGTACCTGAACGAGAAGTACGGGGTGTTCGCCGACGAGAAGGTGCGCCAGGCGTTCGCGCGAGGCATCGACATCGACGCAGCCGTGGAAGAGATCTACTTCGGACAGTTCCCGCGCGCGTGGAGCATCCTCGGATCGACGACCCCCGGGTACGACGCCTCCCTCGAGGACAGCTGGCCGTTCGATCAGGACGCTGCCAATGCGCTCCTCGATGAGGCCGGCTGGACCGAGCGCGACGCCGACGGGATCCGGATGAAGGACGGCGAGCGCCTCTCGGTGCGCTGGATCGCCTGGACGCCCGTCCCCGACGACCGTGCGGCACTCGCGAACGCCATCCAGTCGGACCTCAAGGGGATCGGCTTCGAGGTGAAGCGCGAGGTCCTCGAACCCGGGGCGTACAACGAGCAGTACGAGCCGAAGACGTTCGACCTCACGGACTGGGGCTTCTCCGGGGTGGACGCGGACTTCCTGCGCAACCACCTGCACACCGACGGCTTCCAGAACGCCTCGCAGGTGAGCGACCCGACCATCGACGCGCTCCTGGAGCAGGCCGTCGCGAGCAGCGACCAGGAGGAGCGCAACGCGCTCTACACGCAGCTGCAGGAGTGGAACGCGACCTACACGGCGATCGTGCCGCTCTACACGCCGTCGGCTATCACCGCGGTCGGCGAGCGCGTCGAAGGACTCGAGTACGACCTGTACGGTCGACCCCTGTTCTACGATGTGACCGTCGGCTGATCCGTCGGCTGAGCGGAGGGCACGAGTGGTGAAGGCTGCTCTCGTCCGCGTCGCCGGCCTCGTCGCCTCGGTCGTGATCGTCCTGTGGGGTGCGGCGACGGTCGCATTCCTCGCCTTCCGGGTCATTCCGGGCGATCCGGTGTCGGTGATGCTGGGACCGCTGGCTCAGGTGAGCGACGCCGTGAAGGACGGCATCAGAGCCGATCTGGGTCTGGACCGACCACCGCTGGAGCAGTACGCGGTGTTCATCGGACAGCTCGCCCGCGGCGATCTCGGCGAGTCGTACCAGCTGCGGATGCCGGTGGCCGAGGTGATCGGCAGACAGCTCGGGGCCACCGTGCAGCTCTCCCTCCTGGCGCTGCTGATCGCGGTCGTGCTCGCGCTCGCCGTCGCGGTGTTCGTCCGAGGACGCACGGGCCGGGCGGTCGCCGCCGGTGTGGAGCTCGTCGTGCTGTCCTCGCCCGTGTTCTGGATCGGACTGGTCCTGCTGAGCGTGTTCGCCTTCGGCCTCGGCTGGTTCCCGGTGTCGGGGGCCCGCAATCCTGCGACGCTGGTGCTGCCGGCGATCACCCTCGCGCTTCCGGTCGCCGCGCTGCTCAGCCAGGTGCTGCGCGATGGACTCACGCAGGCGGAGCGGATGCCGTTCGCCGAGACGGTGCGTGCGCGTGGAGCGAGCCCGTCGTGGTTCACGCTGCGGCACGGGCTGCGCCACGGCGCGGCGTCGGCCGTGACGCTCGCCGCCTACCTGACCGGCTCCGTGCTCGGAGGAGCCGTGCTCGTGGAGACGGTCTTCGCCCGTCCCGGCCTCGGCAGGGTGACGCTCGCCGCGATCAGCGACCGCGACCTGCCCGTGATCACGGGGATCATCCTGCTCAGCGCGCTCGTGTTCGTCGCGGTGAACCTCGTCGTCGAGCTCGTGCATCCGCTGATCGACCCGCGGGTGCGCCTCGCCCGCGGCGGCGGTGTCCGATGAGAACCGCACAGCGCGTGCTGATGGGCGCGGCCATCGCGGTCCTCGCCGTGATCGCCGTCGCCGCCGTGTGGCCCGGTCTGCTGGCTGCGGCGGATCCGCTCCAGACCGACGTGCGCTCGGCACTGCTCCCGCCGAGCCCCGAGCACCTGTTCGGCACCGATCAGAGCGGAAGAGACGTGTACTCCCGCGTCGTGCACGGCGCAGGAAGATCGGTCGGCATCGGACTGCTCGCCACCGGGATCGCCCTCGCTGTCGGCCTCGTCGTCGGCGCTCTCGCCGGCAGCGCACCACGGGGCGTCGACACCGCGGTGATGCGGGTCAACGACGTGCTGATGGCTTTCCCGGAGTTCCTCGTCGCGCTCGTGGTCATCGCGGTCCTCGGACCGGGACCGGTGAACATCGCGATCGCGGTGACCCTCGCCGCCGTGCCCGTGTACATCCGCCTCGCGAGGGTGCAGACGCAGACGCTGCGGGTCGCGGAGCACGTCGAAGCGGCGCGGATCCTCGGGGTGCCGCGCGTGCGCGCGTTCATGCGGCACGTCGTCCCCGGTGTGCTCGGTGCGCTCAGCGTGCTCGCGACGATCGGCATCGGCTCGAGCATCCTCGCCGCGGCGGGACTCAGCTTCCTCGGGCTCGGTCCCTCCGAGCCGACCCCCGAGTGGGGTCTGATGCTGGCCGGCGGTCGCAACGTGCTCGGGCAGGCGTGGTGGATCTCGGTGTTCCCCGGCGTCGCGATCACCCTCACGGTGGTGTCGGCGACCGTGGTCGGACGGATCCTGCGCGCCCGCGCCGACGGGAGCACGACATGAGCGCCGCCCTGGAGGTGCGAGGGCTGCGGATCGCGTTCGGCGGGGTCCCGGTCGTGGACGGCGTGTCGTTCGCCGTCGAGCGTGGCGAGTGCGTCGCGATCGTCGGGGAGTCCGGAGCGGGCAAGTCGCTCACGGCCAGGGCGCTGCTCGGGCTGACACCGGCGGACGCCGGCGTCGCCGTCGAGCGGCTCGTCATCGACGGGAGGGATGCGGTGGCGCTGTCCGAGCGTGCCTGGCGCGGACTCCGCGGAGCGCGGATCGGACTCGTGTCCCAGGACGCCCTGGTCTCTCTCGATCCGCTGCGTCGGATCGGCGCCGAGGTCGCGGAGCCGCTGCAGCTGCACGGGATCGCCCGGGGGAGGGCGGCTCGAGGCGCACGCGTCCGTGAGCTCCTGGAGCGGGTGTGGATGCCCGACCCGTCTCGTCGCGCGCGGCAGCATCCGCACGAGCTCTCCGGCGGCCTGCGCCAGCGGGCGCTGATCGCGTCCGCGCTCGCCGCCGACCCCGCCGTGCTCGTGGCGGATGAGCCCACGACCGCACTCGATGCGACCGTGCAGGCGCGGATCCTGGGACTGCTGCGCGAGATCACGGATGCGGGCACCGCGCTGGTGTTCATCAGTCACGACTTCGCCGCCGTGCGCCGGCTCGCCGATCGCGTCCTGGTGATGCGTGCGGGTGTCGTGGTGGAGTCGGGACCCGTCTCCGAGGTGCTGGAGAACCCGCGGCACGAATACACCAGGCAGCTCATCGCCGCGACCAGCCACGAGCCCCGCGCCGCAACACCGGTCGAGTCGGCCGCCGTGCTGGAGGCGGACAGGGTCTCCCGGAGCTTCGACGCCGTGCCCGCCGTGGTCGACGCCTCGTTCACGGTCAAGGACGGGCAGACGCTCGGGATCGTGGGGGAGTCCGGTTCGGGCAAGACCACGCTCGCCCGCATGATCGTGGGGATCGACGCCCCCGACACCGGGACCCTCCGCTGGACCGGCGCCCGGCGGGTGCAGCTCGTGCACCAGAACCCGCTCGGCGCGTTCGACCCGCGATGGACCATCGGCCGCTCGCTGCGGGAGGGCCTCGAGGCGGGCGGCGTGCCCCGCGCACGGCGGGCGGCACGGGTGGCGGAGCTGCTGGCCGAGGTCGGCCTCGCTCCGGAGCTGGCGGACCGTCGGCCGCGCGCCCTGTCCGGCGGGCAGCGTCAGCGGGCGGCGATCGCCAGGGCGCTGGCTGCGGACCCCGAGGTGCTCGTGCTCGACGAGCCCGTCTCCGCACTCGACCCCTCGGTCAGGGAGCGTGTGCTGCGCCTGCTCGCCCGGCTGCAGGAAGAGCGTCGGCTGACGATGATCCTCGTCTCCCACGACCTCGACGTGGTCGGCGCCGTCGCCGACGAGGTGCTCGTGATGCAGGACGGCCGGATCGTCGAACAGGGGACGACGGCCGCGGTGTTCGCGTCTCCCCGGCACCCGTTCACGCGCGAGCTCCTGGCGGCGAGCGGCCCCGTCAGTCCTTGACCTGGATGCCGATCCCGGCGGCGATGACCGGAGCCAGCTGCTGCACCTGGAACGAGGTGAGCGTGGCCCCGCGCAGGCTGTTGGCGTCGAGGTAGCTCAGTGCGTCCAGGCCCCGGAGGTCGAGATCCTTCGCCCGCATGCCGCGCGTGTCGATCTCGTCGCTCGAGGTGTCGGCGAACCGTACCCGCGTGAGCTCCGCCTGAGGCAGGTCGATCGTGCGGATCGTGCAGCCGATGACCTCCAGGTCCGTGACCTTCGCCGCCCCCAGGTTGAGGTAGTCGATCCGCACCTCACGCAGTTCGAGTTCTGCGACGCTCGCCTGGCTGAGGTCGAGTGTGCCGATCCGGCCCCCGCGGATCCGCACTCGGCGCACTCCGGCATCCCGCATCCGGAGCGAGGCGATGCGCACGCCGGACAGGTCGACGTCGACGACGGTCCCGCCGGTCAGGTCGACGGCATCCGCGTCCGCGGCGACGACGCACTGCTCGAGCGTCGAGTAGCCCAGGTCGACCGTGCCGGCGAGGTCGAGCCGTGCCGCGAACACATCGGAGCGCCGGCCCGGTGCCGCGAGCTCCAGCACGGGCGGCAGATCCGGAGCGGAGACACGGGGAGCGGCGGGCGATTCGGGAGTGCGCGGCATCCCTCGAGACTATGCCGTCCCCCCGACACCCCCGGCTCCGTGCGTCCCGCACGAGGCCGCAGTTCCGCACGACGCCGCAGTTCCGCACGAGGTCGCGGTTCTGGCGTGCGGTCGCAGATCCGCGGGGAGGTCGTGCGGTTTCCGGGATTCCGTGCGACGTGGTGCGGAATCTGCGACGCGGCGCAGGGCTCCGCACGAGGTCGCGGTTCTGGCGTGCGGTCGCAGTTTCGCGGGGAGGTCGCGTGGTTTCGCGGATTCCGTGCGACGTGGTGCCGAATCTGCGACGCGGCGCGGGGCCGCGCCGGACCGTGGATGGGTGGGGGACTGGGGCTGCACAGGGCGGGCTGATTGCGAGCTGTGCACAGGGACTGGTGCCCGGACACGGCACCGGAGGGGAGCGCTGTCAGCATCGGGGGATGCGGATGATGAGACGGGATCGACTGGCGCGGGCCATGCGGGAGGTCGGCGGAGTCGCGCGTGTGGAGCGCCTGCGGGACCGGGGAGTCAGCCGGTACGACATCGAGATGGCCGTGCGCGAGGGATGGCTGCGGCGGGTGCGGGTCGGATGGGTCGCCCTTCCGGACGCGGATCCGCTGCGGATCCTCGCCGCGCGGCACGGTGTCGTGCTGACGTGCCTGACGCAGGCGCGTCGCCTCGGACTGTGGGTGCACGACGAGAAGCCCGCCCTGCATCTCGGAGCGGCTCCCGGAAGTCGAGGGGGCAAGCCGGATGACGCCCGCGTGCACTGGGCGCATCCGCTCGTGCCGCGGCATCCCGACAGCCTGGAGGATCCGATCGAGAACGTGTTGAGCATGGTGGCGACATGCGAGCCCCACGAGCAGGCGCTGGCGACCTGGGAGTCGGCGTTCAACCACGGTCTGGTGGACCGCCAAAGGCTGACCGGGCTGCCGTGGGGGCCGGCCGCGCGGCGGCTGCTGGCCGAGGCGCTGCCGTTCGCGGATGCGGGACTGGAGACGTATCTGCGGACGAGACTGCGCTGGCTTCGGCTGCCGTTGTACTTCCAGATCTGGATCGCCGGTCACCGCGTGGATGCGCAGATCGGGGAGCGGCTGGTGCTGCAGATCGATGGCGCGACGCACGTCGGAGCGCAGCGCGCGGAGGACATCCGCCACGATGCGGAACTGAAGCTGCGGGGCTACCACGTCATCCGCGTCGGCTACCACCAGGTCATGAACGAGTGGCACGTCGTGCAGGACCAGATCATGCACGCGGTGGCGCAGGGACTGCATCGGGCCCGGCCGGCGTGACGTCGCAGATCCCCTTGCGGTCGCAGCAATCTCCGCCGAGCGTGCGACGTCGAAGGGAATCTGCGACGGGCGGAGGGGAGCAGGCCCCGACAGCGCGCGTACAATGGCCGTACGAGCATCGATCCGGCCATCACCGGGGAGCTCTCGGAAGAACGGTCCGGCGACGGGCTCAGTAGAACCGAGCGGGGCAGGCCCGTCACAGCCGCAGTGAGAGTGGTCCGTGGGTCCCCGAGCTTGTCGAAGGGGCGCAGGGGCACGCGAGGTGGTACCGCGGTCTGCGAGGATCGTCCTCGCAGCAGCATCCGCCACGACGACCACTGCGAGAGACCATGACCTACCCGCGCTCCTCCTTCGGCCCCGCCGCCGACCCTTCGACCAGCTCAGGGACCCAGGGGTCCGTGGCGCCGAGCCCCCGCTTCCCGCAGATCGAGGAGGAGGTGCTCGACTTCTGGAATACCGACGACACGTTCCGCGCCTCCATCGAGCAGCGCGAGGGCGCACCCGAGTGGGTGTTCTACGACGGCCCTCCGTTCGCGAACGGCCTGCCGCACTACGGCCACCTGCTCACCGGTTACGCGAAGGACGTGTTCCCGCGCTTCCAGACCATGATCGGGCACAAGGTCGACCGCGTCTTCGGATGGGACACCCACGGGCTGCCCGCCGAGCTCGAGGCGATGAAGCAGCTCGGGATCACCGAGAAGAGCGAGATCGAGGAGATGGGGATCGACGTCTTCAACGAGAAGGCGCGCTCCTCCGTCCTGAAGTACACGCACGAGTGGGAGGACTACGTCACCCGCCAGGCCCGCTGGGTCGACTTCGAGCGCGGCTACAAGACGCTCGACCTCGGGTACATGGAGTCTGTGCTCTGGGCGTTCAAGACGCTGTACGACAAGGGCCTCGCCTACGAGGGCTACCGCGTCCTGCCCTACTGCTGGCGCGACGAGACGCCCCTGTCCGCGCACGAGCTGCGCATGGACGACGATGTGTACCAGATGCGACAGGACCCGTCGGTCACGGTGACCTTCCCGCTCACCGGAGCCAAGGCCGAAGCTCTCGGCCTCACCGGGGTGCGCGCTCTCGCCTGGACGACCACGCCCTGGACCCTGCCGACCAACCTCGCGCTCGCCGTGGGCCCGGAGATCGAATACGTCGTGCTGCCGGCCGGTCCCGCCGGGGCCTCGGATGTGCACCAGGGCCGCGCCGCTCCGTCGCCGGATCAGATCGCCGTCGAGGCCTCCGCCCACCGCTACCTGCTGGCTAAGGACCTGCTCGGCGGATACGCCAAGGATCTCGGCTACGAGAGCCCGGAGGATGCGCTCGCCGCGGTCGACGCCACGCTCCGCGGCGCGGAGCTGGCCGACGTGACCTACGATCGCCTGTTCGACTACTACGCGGATGAGGAGACCTACGGCACCGGGAACGCCTGGCGCATCCTCGTCGACGACTACGTCACCACCACCGACGGCACCGGCATCGTCCACCAGGCACCCGCCTACGGTGAGGACGACCAGCGGGTCGCCGGCGCGGCGGGGATCCCGACGATCCTGTCCCTCGACGACGGCGGCCGCTTCCTCCCGAACGTCACGGATGTCGCTGGCGAGCTGTGGATGGACGCGAACACCCCGCTCGTGCGGATCATCCGCGACAACGGCCGACTGGTGCGGCTGCAGAGCTACGAGCACTCGTACCCGCACTGCTGGCGGTGCCGGAACCCCCTGATCTACAAGGCCGTGTCGAGCTGGTTCATCCGCGTGACGGACATCAAGGACGACATGCTCGCGAACAACGAGCAGATCACCTGGGTGCCGGAGAACGTCAAGCACGGACAGTTCGGCAAGTGGCTCGAAGGCGCACGCGACTGGTCGATCAGCCGCAACCGCTACTGGGGATCGCCGATCCCCGTCTGGAAGAGCGACGACCCCGAGTACCCGCGCGTCGACACCTACGGCTCGCTGGAGGAGCTGGAGCGCGACTTCGGCACGCTCCCGCGCAACCCCGAGGGCGAGGTGGACCTGCACCGGCCGTACATCGACGATCTCACCCGGCCGAACCCCGACGACCCCACGGGCAAGAGCACCATGCGCCGGATCGAGGACGTCTTCGACGTGTGGTTCGACTCCGGCTCGATGCCGTACGCCCAGGTGCACTACCCGTTCGAGAACCAGGAGTGGTTCGACTCGCACTCGCCCGCGGACTTCATCGTCGAGTACATCGGCCAGACCCGTGGCTGGTTCTACGTCATGCACGTGCTGTCGACCGCGCTGTTCGACCGCCCGGCGTTCACGGGCGTCAGCTGCCACGGCATCGTGCTCGGCAGCGACGGCTACAAGATGTCGAAGTCGCTGCGGAACTACCCGGACGTGTCCGAGGTGCTCGATCGCGACGGCTCCGACGCGATGCGCTGGTTCCTGATGTCCAGCGCGGTGCTCCGCGGCGGCAACCTCATCGTCACCGAGGAGGGCATCCGATCGGGCGTGCGCGAGTTCCTGCTGCCGCTGTGGAGCTCGTGGTACTTCTTCGCGACGTACGCGAATGCTTCGACAGGCTCAGCAACCCAGGGAGGAGCAGGCTCAGCAACCCAGGGAGGGGCAGGCTCAGCAACCCAGGGAGGCGGGTACGAGGCCTCGTGGCGCACCGACTCCACCGACGTGCTCGATCGGTACATCCTGGCGCGGCTCGGCGACCTCGTCCGCGAGGTGCGCGCCGACCTCGAGGGACTGGACTCGACCACGGCGTCCGCGCGGCTGCGCGACTTCGTCGAGGTGCTGACGAACTGGTACATCCGTCGGTCCCGCGATCGGTTCTGGGTGGGAGTCACGGACGACCCGAAGAGCCGTGAGGCCTTCGACACGCTCTACACGGTGCTCGAGACGCTCACGCGCGTCGCCGCACCGCTGGTGCCGCTCATCAGCGAGCGTGTCTGGCAGGGGCTCACGGGCGGGCGCAGTGTGCACCTGCAGGACTGGCCGGACGCGGAGCGGTTCCCCGCAGCGGACGACATCCGCGATGCGATGGACGCCGTGCGCGAGCTGTCGAGCGTGGGCAACGCGCTGCGCAAGAAGGAGAAGCTGCGGGTGCGGCTTCCGCTCGCCCGCCTCACGGTGGTCTCGCCGCTGGCTGCGGGGCTCGGTCAGTTCGAGGACATCCTCCGCGAGGAGCTGAACGTGAAGTCCGTGGAGCTCGTCGCGCTGAGCGAGAAGGCGGCGGGGGAGTACGGCATCAGCCATCGCCTCAGCGTCAACGCCCGCGCTGCGGGACCGCGTCTCGGCAAGGAGGTGCAGAAGGCCATCCAGGCCGCGCGCTCCGGAGACTGGTCCGAGGTCGACGGCGTTGTGACGGCAGGGGGCATCGCCCTGGAGCCCGCCGAGTACGAACTCGTGCTGGAGACCACCGGTCGCCCGGCGGGAGAGGCGCTCGCGATCGTGCCGTCCGGCGGCTTCGTCCTGCTGGACACCGACACGACGCCGGAGCTGGAGGCCGAGGGCGTCGCGCGTGATGCGATCCGCGTGGTGCAGGAAGCACGAAAGAACGCCGGGCTCGAGGTGAGCGACCGGATCGTCCTGGCGCTCAACGCGTCCCCGGAGGAGGCGGCGGCGCTGGAGACGCATGCCGCCCTCATCGCGGCCGAGACGCTCGCGGTGGCGTTCGCTGTGCAGCCGACCGACGAGCTGGATCGTCTCGTCGACGAGGTCACGAGCCCTGGTGACGGCGTGCACCGCAGCGGGGCCAGGGCTCTCGGCGCGGCCAAGGCGCCGATCGTCGTCACGATCGACACGAACCTGGAGAGGGTGGGCGCATGAGCGCGAGAGATCGGGCGGACGCCGTCTACGAGACGCTCCTGAGCCGCGCAGGGGAGCGGTGGGTCCAGCCGCGCAAGGAGCGCACCGCGCGGATCCTGGAGTACCTCGACGACCCGCAGCGCACCTACCGCGTGATCCACATCACGGGCACCAACGGGAAGACCTCGACGGCGCGCATGATCGAGAGCCTGCTGCGCGCGCACGATCTGCGCACCGGCCTGTTCACGAGCCCGCACCTTGAGCGCTTCACCGAACGCATCATGATCGACGGGGAGCCCATCGCGGATGACGCCGTCGCCGATGCCTGGGACGAGATCGAGCCGTTCGTGGGTCTCGTGGACGCCGAGCTGGAGGCAGCGGGCGAGGCGCCGCTGACGTTCTTCGAGCTGCTGACCGCGCTCGCGTTCGTGGCGGTCGCCGATGCGCCCGTGGACGTGCTCGTCCTCGAGGTCGGCATGGGCGGCGAGTGGGACTCGACGAACACCGCCGACGGCGACGTCGCCGTGTTCGCCCCGATCGACATCGACCACGCGGATCGTCTGGGCGACACCATCGCGGAGATCGCGCAGGTCAAGGCCGGCATCATCAAGGAGGGCGCTGCGGTCGTCTCTGCCCAGCAGCCCGCCGAGGCGGCGGAGGTGCTGCGCCGTGTCGCGGCGGAGCGGCACGCGACCATCGCGTTCGAGGGCGAGGAGTTCGGCCTGACCGAGCAGAAGCTCGCGGTCGGCGGTCAGCTGCTCACCGTCCGTGGTCTGGCGGGGGAGTACTCGGAGGAGTACCTCCCGCTCTACGGCGCTCATCAGGGGCACAACGCCGCTCTGGCGGTGGCCGCGGTGGAGTCGCTCATCGGCGGTGCCACGCAGCAGATCGCCGCCGACATCGTGACGGCGGGTCTGCAGGAGAGCACCTCGCCGGGACGGCTGCAGTTGATCGGCATCGCTCCGACCGTGATCGTCGACGCGGCGCACAACCCGCACGGCGCGAAGGCGCTCGCCCAAGCCCTCGACGACAGCTTCGACTTCGACGAGTGGGGCCTGGTGCTCGGCGTGCTCGCCGACAAGGACGCCGCCGGCATCGTCGCGGAACTCGCTCCTGCGGCGGCGCACGTGTTCGCCACGGCGCCCGAGTCGGACAGGGCGAGCGACGCCGACGCGATCGCCGACCTCGTCGAGCAGTCCGGACAGCGGGCGACCGTCCACCCCTCTCTGGCCGATGCCGCCGATGCCGCCCGCGAATGGGCCGCCGCGTCCGACCGTCGCGCCGTCGTCATCGCGGGGTCCGTGGTCCTCGCCGGGGAGGCGATCGCCCTGTCGGAGGAAGAGGACTGGAAGTCGGGGTGGCGCGCATGACCGCTCCCGCAGCGTCCGGACGTCGGCCGAGGCCGCCGCGCACCCTGGTGCAGAAGCTGGCGCCGGTCGTCCTCGGCTTCGAGGCGATCGTGGTCTTCCTGGTCGGGCTGACCATCTTCGGCCTCCGGCAGCTTCCCGCCGGGATCGAGCAGTGGTGGGCGATCGTGGGGGGTGCCGTGCTGGCGCTCGCGTGCATCGCCATCGCCGGCATGATCACGAAGCCCTGGGCCATCACCGCCGGATGGGTCGTCCAGGCCGCCGTCGCGCTGTCGGCGTTCTTCGTTCCGGCGATCCTGCTCGTCGTCCTGATTTTCGGCGGCATGTGGGCGTATGCGACCATCGGAGGGGCCCGATTGGACGCACGACGCCCGGTCGAGCCCACGACCACGACTCAGACAGAGAGTGAATGACATGGCCACCGAAGAAACCCTCGTCCTCGTCAAGCCGGATGGCGTCGCCCGCGGCCTCACCGGCACGATCCTCGCCCGCATCGAGGCGAAGGGGTACGCCCTCGTCGACATCCGCCTGGTCGAGCCGAACCGCGACCTGCTCGCCGCGCACTACGCCGAGCACGAGGGCAAGCCGTTCTACGAGCCGCTGATCGAGTTCATGCTCTCCGGCCCGTCCGTCGCCATCCGCCTGGCGGGCAACCGCGTCATCGAGGGTTTCCGCTCTCTCGCCGGAACGACCGAT
This sequence comes from Microbacterium algeriense, assembly GCF_008868005.1. GTDB lineage: Bacteria > Actinomycetota > Actinomycetes > Actinomycetales > Microbacteriaceae > Microbacterium > Microbacterium algeriense. The sequence continues at coordinate 1,071,646 of NZ_WAAO01000002.1, read as the reverse complement.
CCCACGACCGCCGCGCCGGGCACGATCCGCGGCGACTTCGGCAGGGACTGGGGGCTCAAGGTGCAGCAGAACCTGGTGCACGGCTCGGACAGCCCCGAGTCGGCCGCGCGCGAACTGGGCATCTGGTTCGACTGAGAACCCGTCCACATGCGCAGAGCCCGTCCGCCGAATCTCGGTGGACGGGCTCTTTCCGTGCGGCCTCAGAAGATCATGCCGATGACCTCGCCGAGGAGGTCGAGGCCGCGCAGCTGAGCGAGGAGGATCACGACGGCGTACGCGAGGATCGTGGCGAGCGGGACCCAGGCCATCAGCCGATTCGCGCGCTCCTGCACCTTCTCGTTGCTGGTGAAACTGCCGTTTCGAGTCAGGTGCAGCATGGTGGCGAAGAAGGTCGGGATGGTTACGGACCAGGTGAGCATGCACCACGGGCAGAGCACGCCGAGGTTGGGGGCGTAGATGCTCTGCCAGATCAGCCAGCAGACGAGGCCGAACGCGAAGGTCACGCCGGCGCCGAAGGTCAGCCAGAACCACCGGGGGAACCGTGATCCGGCGAGCAGTGCGACGCCGACGAAGAGGGGCGCCATCCATCCGGCGATACCGAGGATCGGGTTCGGGAAGCCGAAGACCTCTCCCTGCCACGACTCGAGGTTCTTCCCGCACTGGATCATCACGCTGACGTTGCAGCTCAGGACGGCGTCGGGATTGGCCGCGAGCACGAACTTCTCGACCGTGAGCTGGAAGGCGGCGAACCACCCGATCACGCTGGCGATGATCAGCCAGACGGCGTAGACGACGGGGCGGGTGCGCTGCTCGCTCATACTGGGGATTATCCCAGCGACTGCTATGGATGGGGCGAGAACCGGCCGGAGAAAACGCTGTCGCGTGACGGGATGCCGCGATCGGCCGCACTTGGTGCGATAATGGCCTGTGATGCGATGAACGGCGTTGCCGCGACACGCTTCGAGCAGACTTCGGGGTCCTATGCCCCACGCGATCAGAGCCATGAGCCGGTCGCAGACCGAGTGAGTTCGCGGAACCCGCGGGTACCGCATGAGATTTCACGGGACACCGAGTGTCCCGTGCAGGGAGTAAGCCAGAGATGGCCGATGAGAACAATGACAACAACGCCCCTACCCTCGACTTCCCGGCTGACGCCGCGGGAGAGCTGACGGAGCCCACCGCTCCCGACGCGGACGACCGCACCGCGTCGTCGACCGAGGAGGAGGACGCGGCCGACGTCGCCGCGGATGCCGCCGCCGACGAACTCGCCGCGGGATACGCGGCCGCCGATGACGCGGCTGCGGCCGCCGACGACGCGACCGCCGCCGCCGTGGATGCGGCTGAGGCTGCGGCGGATGACAGCGCCGCCGCGACCGAGACGGCCTCCGAGGCTGACGCCGCCGACGCCGCCGAGGCTGTCGCCGCGGAGGGGGAACCCGAGGCCGCCGACGGTTCCGACGCGGATATCGAGGCGGTCGCGGAAGCGATCGTCGAGTCGACCGCGGCCGCCGGGACGTCGCCCGTCGAGAACGCCGCGAGTGACGAGGCCTCCGCCGAGCAGGACTCCGCCGAGGAGACCCCCGCCGAGGAGAGCCCGGCCGAGAACGCCGCGAGTGACAAGGGCTCCGCCGAGCAGGACTCCGCCGACGAGACGCCGGAGGAGCCGGTCGCCCCCGAGACTCCGGCTGCCGTGACCGCCGTGTCGCTCGGCCTGCTGCCCGAGGTGTTCGTCTCCCAGGTCTCCACGCAGCTGCACTTCTACGCGCCCGAGATCGTGCCGCTTCCGGCCCGACCCGGCCGCGAGCGCGTCTTCGACCGGATCGCCGAGCGCGACCAGCCCCAGGAGGAGACCGGCTCCGGACGCCGCGGACGCCGCCGTCGCGGCGGATCCGACGGGGATGATCAGCGCGATGAGCCGCGCCAGCGTCAGCGTGTCGTCGAGTACATCACCGAGCCGAAGGCGATCAAGGGGTCGACGCGGCTCGAGGCCAAGAAGCAGCGCCGCCGCGACGGTCGCGATGCCGGCCGCCGTCGCCCGGTCGTGACCGAGGCCGAGTTCCTCGCGCGCCGCGAGTCCGTCGACCGGAAGATGGTCGTGCGCTCGAAGAACGGCCGCACGCAGATCGGCGTCCTCGAGGACGGCGTGCTCGTCGAGCACTACGTCGCCCGCAACCAGGACGCATCGCTCATCGGCAACGTCTACCTCGGCCGCGTGCAGAACGTCCTGCCGAGCATGGAGGCCGCGTTCGTCGACATCGGCCGCGGTCGCAACGCCGTGCTCTACTCCGGCGAGGTCGACTGGGACGGTGTCGAGACCGGCAACCAGCCGCGTCGCATCGAGCTGGCCCTCAAGCCGGGCGACCGCGTGCTCGTTCAGGTCACGAAGGACCCGGTCGGCCACAAGGGCGCCCGCCTCACCAGCCAGATCTCGCTCCCCGGCCGCTACCTCGTGTACGTGCCAGGCGGCTCGATGAACGGCATCAGCCGGAAGCTCCCCGACAACGAGCGGGCCCGCCTGAAGCGCATCCTCAAGGAGGTACTGCCGGAATCGTCCGGCGTGATCGTCCGCACCGCCGCCGAAGGGGCGACCGAGGACCAGCTCACGCGTGACGTGCAGCGTCTCACCTCGCAGTGGGAGCACATCCAGAAGCAGGTCGAGAACCAGCAGGCGCCGGCCCTCCTGCACGCGGAGCCCGACCTGCTCGTCAAGATCGTCCGTGACGTCTTCAACGAGGACTTCACGAAGATGCTGATCCAGGGCGAGGACGCGCAGCAGACCATCCGCGCCTACCTGGAGAGCGTCGCGCCCGACCTTCTCGAGCGCGTCGAGGCCTACGAGGACGAGACCGACCCGTTCGATGCGTTCCGCATCACGGAGCAGATCGAGAAGGCTCTCGACCGCAAGGTGTGGCTGCCCTCCGGCGGCTCGCTCGTGATCGACCGCACCGAGGCCATGACGGTCGTCGACGTCAACACCGGCAAGTTCGTCGGCTCGGGCGGAAACCTCGAGGAGACCGTCACCAAGAACAACCTCGAGGCGGCGGAGGAGATCGTCCGCCAGCTGCGTCTGCGCGACATCGGCGGCATCATCGTGGTCGACTTCATCGACATGGTCCTCGAGTCGAACCGCGATCTCGTGCTGCGGCGCCTGATCGAGTGCCTGAGCCGCGACCGCACGAAGCACCAGGTCGCCGAGGTCACCTCGCTCGGCCTCGTGCAGATGACGCGGAAGAAGCTCGGACTCGGGCTGCTGGAGACCTTCAGCGAGGCGTGCGAGGTCTGCGCCGGCCGTGGCGTCATCGTGCACCACGACCCGGTCGTGAAGCACCGCGCCAACGGCAGTGGAAACGGCGGAGGCAACGGCCAGAGCGGTCGCCGTCAGCGCGGCAACGGCGGAGGCGGCTCCAACGGCCAGAGCCAGAGCGCTCCGGCCGCACCCCACGTCACCCACAGCATCACGGAGGGGGCGAAGTCCGCGCTCGCGCAGATCGCCGCCTCGACGATCGCTCCCAGCGCCGATGGGACCACGGAGGCCGAGACGGTCGACGCCCCGGCGGCGGAGGCACCCGTGGCGGAGCGGCCCAAGAAGGCACGCAAGAAGCGCGGCGGCGACCGGAAGGGCCCGAAGACTCCGGCGGAGCAGCTGCTCGATTCGGTGCTGGATGCCCTTCCCGAGCCGAAGGCGCCCGGTCAGGGCAGAGGGCGTCGTCGCGTGACGACGGCCGCGCTCACCGGGACGCCCGTCGCCGTCAACAACGACGCGTCAGCGCCGGTCGCGACCGCGGACCCGGAGTCCTGAGGCGATCAGTCGGCGGACGAGCTCCTTGCCGCCGACATGCTGAGCGCCGCCGGCGATGAGCCGGGGGATGAGTTCCTCCGGCACGTCGTAGTGGTCTCGGTCGAAAGCCCGAGCCGGCACCTCGTTGGCCCGCGCGAACGCGTGCAGCTCGTCCAGGCTCGCGTCGCTGACGAGGTGCGCCCACAGGCGTCCGTGGGCGGGCCAGAGGGGGTCGTCGACGAGTACGGTCACCTCGTCAGCCTACGTCCGCTCCGATACGGCGGGCCGCGCGGGGCTCGGGCGCGGCGCGCTTTGCGACACCGGGCCTCATCCGGTAAAGTAGTCCCTTGGTGCGTATGCCGCGTCGTCCTCGCCGGTCGATGCGGAGAGCCTTGCGTTCGTGCCCGTCGTCCTGCGACGCATGCAAGCAACAGTCTTCCCGTGAGATTCTCGGAGCCGACGTGCTCCCCAACGAAACAAGGTATGAAGTGGTTTACGCAGTAGTGCGCGCCGGTGGGCGGCAGGAGAAGGTCGAGGTCGGCACGATCGTTCAGCTCGACCGTGTGCAGGCTGCCCAGGGCGAGAAGATCGAGCTTGCCGCTGTGCTGCTCGTCGACGGCGCCACGGTGACCACCGACGCCGACAGCCTGGCGAAGGTCAAGGTCACGGCTGAGGTCATCGGAAACCTCCGCGGCCCGAAGATCATCATCCAGAAGTACAAGAACAAGACCGGTTACAAGAAGCGCCAGGGCCACCGTCAGGAGCTCACGCGCGTCAAGATCACCGGCATCAAGTAAGACCGAGGAGACCAGGACATGGCACACAAAAAGGGCGCAAGCTCCACCCGTAACGGTCGTGACTCCAACGCACAGCGCCTCGGCGTGAAGCGCTTCGGCGGCCAGCAGGTCCTCGCCGGCGAGATCATCGTCCGCCAGCGCGGCACGCACTTCCACCCCGGCGTCAACGTCGGCCGTGGCGGCGACGACACGCTGTTCGCTCTGGCCGCGGGTGCGGTCGAGTTCGGCGCGAAGGGCGGCCGCAAGGTCGTCAACATCGTCGCTGCTGCTGAGTGATCTCAGCACGACACCAGACATCCGGTTCGGGGCGGGCTTCGGCCCGCCCCGTCCGTGTATCTGCCCTCCGTTGAGACGGGCAGACCAGAACCACTGAGGAGACCGAGACATGGTCACGTTCGTCGACACCGTCACGTTGCACCTGCGTGCGGGCAAGGGCGGCAACGGCTGTGTCTCCGTGCACCGCGAGAAGTTCAAGCCGCTGGGCGGCCCGGACGGCGGCAACGGCGGCGACGGGGGCGACATCGTGCTCGTCGCCGACCCGCAGACCGGCACGCTGCTGTCGTACCACCACTCGCCGCATCGGTCCTCCGGCAACGGCGGTCCCGGCATGGGTGACCACCGGTCCGGGTTCCTCGGCGAGACGCTGGAGCTTCCCGTGCCGGTCGGCACCGTGGTGAAGAACACCGCCGGCGAGGTGCTGGTCGACATGATCGTCCCCGGGGAGCGATACGTCGTCGCTGCCGGCGGTCAGGGCGGTCTCGGCAACGCGGCTCTCGCGACCCCGAAGCGCAAGGCGCCCGGGTTCGCCCTGCTCGGAACGCCCGGCTACGAGGGCGACGTCGTCCTCGAGCTGAAGACCGTGGCCGACATCGCGCTCGTCGGCTACCCCTCCGCGGGCAAGTCGAGCCTGATCGGTGCGATCTCCGCCGCACGCCCCAAGATCGCGGACTACCCGTTCACGACGCTGCACCCGAACCTGGGTGTGGTCCAGGTGGGGGACTTCCGGTACACCGTCGCCGACGTGCCCGGCCTCATCGAGGGCGCCAGCGAGGGACGCGGTCTCGGACTCGAGTTCCTCCGCCATGTGGAGCGCTGCTCCGCCCTGCTGCACGTTCTCGACTGCGCCACGCTCGAGCCGGGCCGCGACCCGATCTCGGACCTCGACGTCATCCTCGCCGAGCTGGGCGCCTACGAGGTCCCCGAGGGGCAGACGCCGCTGCTGGAGCGCCCGCAGCTCGTCGCGCTGAACAAGGTCGACGTCCCGGAGGCCCGTGATCTCGCCGAGCTCGTCCGGCCCGAACTGGAGGCCCGCGGCTTCCGCGTGTTCGAGATCTCCACGGTCTCGCACGAGGGGCTGCGGCCGCTCACGTTCGCGCTCGGAGAGCTGGTCGAGAAGCACCGTGCCGAGGCTGCCGTCGAGACGCCGCCGGAGCGGGTCGTCATCCGCCCGCGCGGCTCCAAGAAGGAGTTCACCATCCGGGTGGAGGGTGGAACCTACGGCAACGTCTACCGAATCCTCGGTGACAAGCCGGTGCGCTGGGTGCAGCAGACGGACTTCCAGAACGAGGAGGCCGTCGGGTACCTCGCGGATCGTCTCGAGAAGCTCGGTGTCGAGGACGAGCTCTTCCGTCTCGGCGCGGTCCAGGGATCGACGGTCGTGATCGGCGAGGGCGACAGCATCGTCTTCGACTGGGAGCCCACGATGACATCGGCCGCCGAGCTGATGAGCGCGCCCCGCGGCACCGACCCGCGGCTCGCTCCGAACGCCCGCCGGACGACGTCCGAGCGCCGCGAGCAGTACTACGAGCGGATGGACGCCAAGGCCCAGGCGCGCGCAGAGGTCGAGGAGCAGCGTCTGGCCGCCTACCGCGAGGACGGCGAGTGACCGCACGGACCCGAGCCGACCTCGCGACCGCATCCCGCATCGTCGTGAAGGTGGGCTCGTCGTCGATCAGCGGGGAGTCGTCGTGGCGGATCCCGCTCATCGTCGAAGCGCTGGCGGCCGCGCATGCCCGAGGTGCGGAGGTCGTGCTCGTGTCGTCGGGAGCGATCGCCTCCGGCATCCCGTTCCTCCGCCTCGATGCGCGTCCGACCGACCTGGCGACGCAGCAGGCAGCCGCCGCCGTCGGGCAGAACATCCTGATGTACCGCTACCAGGAATCGCTGCGGCCGTTCGACATCGTCGCGGGACAGGTGCTGCTGACGACGGGCGACCTGGAGAATCCGACGTCGCGCTCGAACGCCCGCCGGGCGATGGAGCGTCTGCTCGGCCTGCGCACCCTCCCCATCGTCAACGAGAACGACACGGTCGCGACGCAGGAGATCCGCTTCGGTGACAACGACCGCCTCGGCGCGCTCGTCGCGCAGCTCATCGAAGCGGATGCACTGGTGCTGCTGAGCGACATCGAGTCGCTGTACACGAAGCCGCCCACGGACCCGGGAGCCGAGCCGATCGACATCGTGGCCCCGGATGCCGACCTCAGTGGCCTGGAGTTCGGCGCGACGGTCGTCAACAGCGTCGGCACCGGGGGTGCGGCCACCAAGGTGTCCGCTGCGCGGCTCGCGGCGGCCTCGGGAATCGGCGTCCTGGTCACGAGCGCCGACCTGGTCGATCGGGCGCTCTCGGGCGCCGACATCGGAACCTGGTTCGCGCCGGCGACCTCCTAAACTGGGCGGATGACCGACCAGACCCCGCAGGTGCGCCTCGAGCGCGCCAAAGAGGCCTCCCGCGCCACGGCGTCCCTCACCAGCGACGACAAGGTCCGCGCGCTCGAAGCCGTCGCGGTCGCTCTGCTGCGCGAGGCGCCCCGCATCATCGACGCGAACGCGCGCGACATCGAACGCGGACGTGAAGAGGGGATCGGCGACTCGCTGATCGACCGTCTGCGACTCGACGACAAGCGGGTCGCCGCCCTCGCCGCGGCCGTCCGTGAGATCGCCGCGCTACCCGATCCGGTCGGCCGGGTGGTCGGCGGACATCGGATGCCCAACGGCGTGGCGCTCGAGCAGGTGCGCGTTCCGTTCGGCGTGGTCGGCGCGATCTACGAGGCCCGCCCCAACGTCACCGTCGACATCGCCGCACTGGCCCTGCGCTCGGGCAACGCGGTCGTCCTGCGCGGCGGAAGCGCAGCCCGCGACTCGAACACGGTGCTGGTCGAGATCATGCGCGACGCCCTCTCCGTTGCCGGCGTCACGCCGGAAGCGATCCAGACGGTCGACGATTTCGGACGTGAGGGGGCCAGAGCGCTCATGCACGGCCGAGGACTGGTCGACGTGCTGGTGCCGCGGGGGAGCGCGAGCCTGATCGAGACGGTCGTCACCGAATCGACGGTTCCGGTGATCGAGACCGGTGCGGGCAACGTGCACATCTTCCTCGATGAGACCGCACCAGACGACTGGGCGTGCGACATCGTCGTCAACGCGAAGGTCCAGCGCCCCAGCGTCTGCAACGCCGTGGAGACGGTGCTCGTGCACCGTCAGGCCGCCCCGCGCCTCATCCCGCTCGTGGCCAGCGCGCTCATGAGCGAGGGCGTGGCGATCCACGGAGACGACATCGTCGCCGGTCTCGTGACCACGGTGATCCCTGCCACCGAGGAGGACTGGGAGACCGAGTACCTGAGCCTCGATGTCGCGATGAAAGTGGTCGACTCGCTCGACGACGCGCTCGAGCACATCCGTCGCTACAGCACCGGGCACACCGAGTCGATCATCACGACCGATGCGCGCAACGCGGAACGCTTCCTCGCCGAGGTCGACTCGGCCGTGGTGATGACCAACGCCTCGACGCGATTCACCGACGGCGGCGAGTTCGGCTTCGGTGCCGAGGTCGGGATCTCCACCCAGAAGCTGCATGCTCGAGGACCGATGGGGCTCTCCGAGCTGACCAGCACCAAATGGCTCGCGCGTGGGGCAGGGCAGACGCGCGACTGAGGGCTAGACTGGGGGACGCTGTACCCCACAGGATCCCGAACAGCACGCCACGAAACGGAGTCAGGATGAACCTCGTCGCACAGATCGCGATGGCCGCTGCCGAAACGGAGCACCACGGCAACGTCGCGCTCGAAACGGTGATCTTCGGAGCCATCGCCGCGGTGGTGTTCGCCTTCCTCGGGCTGGTGACCTTCTCGTACAAGAACGTCGCCAACCGTCACTCGGCCAAGGCCGAGGCGTGGGCTGCAAGGCACGGCAAGGACGGCCACGAGGCAGGACACGGCCACTAGGCCCCCATGAACGACGCCGCGACCACGCGCCCCCCGCGCATCGGCGTGATGGGCGGGACATTCGACCCCATCCATCACGGCCACCTGGTCGCCGCCAGCGAGGTCGCCCACTCCTTCGGCCTCGACGAGGTCGTCTTCGTCCCGACCGGACGACCGTGGCAGAAGTCCGAGGTGTCGCCCAGCGAGCACCGCTACCTGATGACGGTGATCGCGACCGCGTCGAACCCCCAGTTCACCGTGAGCCGGGTGGACATCGATCGTGAGGGGCCCACCTACACGATCGACACGCTGCGGGACCTGAAGCGGGATCGACCGGACGCGGAGCTCTTCTTCATCACGGGAGCGGACGCCGTAGCGCAAATTCTCAGTTGGAGGGACCATGATGAGTTGTGGCAGTTGGCCCACTTCGTCGCGGTCTCACGTCCTGGACATGTCCTGAGCACAGACGGCCTCCCGAGCGACGACGTCAGCCAACTGGAAGTGCCGGCGCTGTCGATCTCGTCGACGGACTGCCGTGAACGCGTTCGCGACGATCAGCCGGTCTGGTATCTGGTCCCTGACGGGGTCGTTCAGTACATCGCGAAGCATCATCTGTATCGGAGCAAGGCATGAGTACATCGGATCAGCAGGGTCCGCTGACACGCAAGCAGCTGCGGGAGATCCGGCTGACGGGATCGACCCCGGTGATCTCCAGCGAGGAAGCCGCTGCCGCGGCGGAAGCGGCACCGCCGGCCCCGCCCGCGCCGCCGCTGCCGCGCCCCGCGGAGCCGGCCGTGATCCCGCCTGCTCCGACCCCCGCTGACGACGCCGAGCACCGCGACGCCCCGTTGACCCGCCGTCGGGCGCGCGAGCTCGAGAAGGTCCGCACCGCCTCCGTCCCCGTGATCGGTGCGGAGGAGGCGGACGAGTCCTCGGAGGCGGCGCAGGAAGCCGACTCGACCGACGAAGCCTCGACCGACCGCGAAGAGCCGGTCGGCTCCGCTCCCGTCGAGGTGGACGACCGAGCCAGCGAGATCGTCTCCGGAATTCCGGCATTCGGTTCCGACTCGGAGGACGACGACTCCGACCTCGGTGAGGAGGCCGCCGGCGAGCCGGTGCGGGCATCCTCCGTCGCCGATACGGTCGGCGAGGTCCCGCTCGAGTCCTCCGAAGAACCCGCGGCGGAAGCGCGTCCCGACGAGACCGAGGCTGCCCTCGGTCTGACGGACGAGCCGGACGCCACGGCAGCAGGCGATGATGTCCTCGCGGACGTCGATGACGCCGACGAGGAGGAGATCGCCGCGGGTGCACGGCCGACGGTCAACTCGTCCTTCGGCGAGGGCGTGCTCTCCGACGCTCCCGAGCCGCAGAAGCCGTTCCGCCCGTCCTTCGATGAGCTCCTCTCGGTGAGCGATTCGACCGGCTCGCAGCACTCCGCTCCGAACGCACTTATCTTCACGCCCTCTCCGGGCGAGGGCTCGCTGTCCGGCCCTGTCGCCTCCACCGGTGAGATCCTGATCACCGGCTCCTACGAACTTCCGCAGGGCATGGGCTCCCAGGGGCACGCGCTCGGAACGACCGACGGCAAGGAGGTGGACTCCGTTCTCATCGACGGCGAGCTGCCTCCCGCGTCGTCTCCCACGCCGATCGCCGCCAGCTCGGCGGTCAGCACCATCAAGCCCGCGGGCGAGGTCATCCGGCCTCCTGCTCCCGAGAAGGGCAACCGCCTGATGGTGACGCTCGCCATCGTCGCCGGCGGGCTCGCCCTCGCGATCGGCGTCGTCCTCGTCATCGCCTTCACCACGAAACTGATTTGATGCAATCACCTGAAACCGCCGAAGAGATGCTCCGCATCGCCGCCGAAGCCGCCGTCGCCAAGGGCGGAGAGGATCTGCTGGCGCTGAACGTCTCCGAGCCGCTTCCGCTCGTCGACATCTTCCTCCTCGTCACCGGGAACAGCGAGCGCAACGTCGCCGCGATCGCCGATGAGATCGAGGACAAGCTGATCGAGTCCGGCCACAAGCGCGTCCGCCGCGAGGGACGCGCGGAGGCCCGCTGGGTCCTGTTGGACTTCGGCGACCTGATCGTCCACGTCTTCCACCAGGAGGAGCGCGTGTACTACGGCCTCGAGCGCCTGTGGAAGGACTGCCCGATCGTGCCCATCGACATCGCGGAGCCCGCCGCCGAGACGGCCGCAGACCCTCGCTGACATGACGACGCACCTCGTCACCGGTGCCGGATCCGGCATCGGCGCTGTCCTCTCTCGTCGACTGCTCGCCCGCGGTGACGACGTGGTCGCGCTCGCCCGTGATGCCGGTCGCGCCCGGACCATCGCCGAGGAACTCCCTGGAGCGACGGTCCTCGTCGGCGACCTGGCTCAGCCGGGTCGGCTCTCCTGGGCGCTCTCCAAGCAGCAGCTCCCGCAGCGCATCGATTCGCTGGTGCACGTCGCCGGCGTCGTCGATCTCGGCGACGTCGGAGACCTTCCGCCGGCGATCTGGGAGCAGCAGCTGGCGGTGAATCTGATCGCCCCCGCCGAGCTGACCCGGCTGCTGCTGCCTGTGCTGCGCGTCTCGCAGGGGCATGTCGTGTTCGTCAACTCGGGTGCGGGCCTGCGTGCGAGCCCCGGTTGGTCGGCCTATGCCGCCTCCAAGCACGGTCTCCGCGCCCTGGCGGATGCGCTGCGTGCCGAAGAGGCGCAGCACGGCGTGCGGGTGACCTCGGTCTTCCCCGGCCGCACGGCCACGCCCATGCAGCAGCGGGTGCGCCAGCAGGAGGGTCAGGACTACGACGCGGGGGAGTTCATCACCCCGGACGCGGTCGCGACCACCATCCTCACCGCACTCGACCTGCCGCGTGACGCTCACCTGACCGAACTGACGATCCGTCCTGGGCGCTGACCCCGGGCGTGACGGCACGGCGTAGCCGGTCTTCCTCAGCTGTCAAGGGCCTTCCCCTCCGCCGGACGGCGGGGCACTCTCGTTGAGAGAGAGTCCTGGAGGGCCCGCACATGTCTGATATTCCTGATCCGCGTTTCGTGCTTCACCGCATCACGTCGTCGGAGTGGGTGATCAACGACCTGCGCTACCCCGAGAACGACCCTCGCCATGTCGTGGCCTGCGTGTACGAACTCGCCGAGACGGAGGTCGAGGTGACCTGGCTGCGCGAGCTGCCCCTGGCTCTGCGCTACGGCTCTGCGTTCGAGGTCCTCGAAGAGGTCGAGCGGATGCAGCACACCGGCAGGGCGACGCGCCCGATCTCCATCCCTCACCGTCCGCCCCTGCTCGCGACCTGATCGCGACCAGCGCGCGTCGAAAGAAGCGCACCGTCTCCGTGGAGACGGTGCGCTCTTGTTTTCCGCGGTGCGGGTTCAGCGCAGGTCGTCTGTGTCGTCGGCGTCTTCCGTGGACGCGGCACGGTCGGCCTCCGCGCTGTCGACGAGTGCGTCGTCGATGTCGGTGTCGAGGGTCTCGTCGCCGTCGACCTCCCGGGTGGGCACGTCGCCGTGATCGTCGTCGGGCAGCGGGACGAGGGGAGGGGTGGGATTGGACATGGGGCATCCTTTCGTCGAGGGATGCGCTCACGGTACGACCGCCGCACGCGCCGTGACGAATGCCTTGACGCCGGAGGGGCGGCGCGCTATCGCGAGGAACAGGGGCGTATCAGGATCCCCACCACCGTTCGGGCGATGGTGGGGATCCTGATCTGCCGACGAAGCGGCGCCCCGACGACTGCGGGTGCAGGGCGTGCGGCCCCGACTCAGTAAACGGCATGCCTAGACGTTTGTCCAGGGTCAGTTGCCTGAAAGTCCAGTCAGCACAGCGTGTCAGCTCGCCGTCCGGACGGGAAAGGAGCGATCAGTGCCGGCGTGAGAACGCGAAAAGCCCCTGGCGAACCAGGGGCTTTCTCGGTGGACCTGAGGGGACTCGAACCCCTGACCCCCTGCATGCCATGCAGGTGCGCTACCAGCTGCGCCACAGGCCCAAACGCTCTCCGGGCCGGCCGGAGCAACGTGAAAAGCCTACTACAGGATTCGCCGCGAGCACGAATCGAGCCAGGGCGCCCGGGCGCGTCCCGTCCGGTGGAACAACCGGAGCGGGCCGGGCGTTCTGATCAGCGTGAGCATCCTCGACAGTCTCGTGATCGGCGCAGGGCAGGCCGGGCTCTCGGCGTCCTTCCATCTCGGGCGACTCGGCATCCCGCACGTGGTGCTGGATGCGGACGACAAGCCCGGCGGCGCCTGGCAGCACCGCTGGGACGCGCTCACGATGCGCGACGTGCACGGGGTGGCGGAGCTGCCCTCCGACGACCCTCCTCCGCGCGACGACGCGCGCGCCAACGTGGCTGTCCCCGCGTATTTCGCCGCGTACGAACAGCGGCACGCTCTTCCGGTGATCCGCCCGGTGCACGTCGAGCGCGTCGAGGACCACGACGGTCTGCTGGTCGTGCGCGCCCCGGAGGGGGAGTGGACGACCAGGACGCTCGTCAACGCCACCGGGACCTGGACGCACCCGTTCCTGCCGCACTTCCCCGGCATGGAGACGTTCCTCGGAGAGCAGCTGCACACCGTGGACTACCCCGGCCCGGAGCACTTCCGCGGCAAGCGCGTCCTGGTGGTGGGCGGGGGAGCATCAGCGGTGCAGTTCCTCGGCGCGCTGGCGCCCCTCACCGACACGCTCTGGGTCACGCGTCGGCCTCCGGTCTGGCGGACCGACGACTTCACGCCGGAGGCCGGAGCGGCCGCCGTGGCGCTGGTCGAGCAGCGGGTCGCCGCCGGGCTCCCTCCGGAGAGCGTGGTCAGCGTCACGGGCCTGATGCTGCGGCCGCAGGAGCGCGAGGCGGAGCATCTCGGCGCCTATGCGGACCGCCGGCCGCTGTTCTCGCGGATCGAACCCGACGGGGTGCGCTGGGCGGACGGATCCTTCGAGCGCGTCGACGTGATCCTCTGGGCGACCGGCTTCCGGCCCGCCATCACGCACCTGGCCCCGCTGCACCTGCGCAGTGCGGCCGGAGGCATTCAGCTCGACCGCGGTGGTCGCGGCACGACGGCGGTCGCGGACCCGCGCGTGCAGCTCGTCGGCTACGGTCCCTCCGCGAGCACCATCGGGGCCAATCGGGCGGGGCGGGCGGCCGCGAAGGGTGTCCAGCGGGCGCTTCAGCGTGCTGCCGCGCCTGTCACCAGCGGTTGAGCACGTCTTCCGCGAACCCCTCGATCCCGTCGACGCGCACACGGGCGCCCTCGTCGTCGCGCACCCAGCCCGACCAGACGCCGAACAGCTGATCCGTCCTGCTCGCGATCACCAGAGCGTTGGTCTGCGAGTGCTTGTCGTAGAAGGGCGTGAAGGTCAGATCCGCGGTCTCCCCGTGGATGTGCCACGGCTGCATGAACCGCTCGGGGTCGTAGTCCCAGACGTAGTCCTCGCCGAGCTTGGAGAGCCGGCCGTCGACGACGAGGGCGTTCTCGGTCGTTCCGGAGCCGTCGGTCCACTTCGAGCCGAGCTGGAGCCCGATCACGCGGCCCTCCACGATCCCGCTGCCGGCCGCCCAGTTCCAGTGCACGCGGTACGGCCAGCGTCCGCGCCCGTGGTCGAGCACCGCCCAGCTGCCGGCCGGCAGGTCATGCGCGACGCCGTTCACGCTCAGGTACCCGGTGGCGGGACGGGCGACGTCCTTCACGGTGTACTGGAAGCGCGTCGGGTCTCCTTCCTCCCGGAGCCAGGGCACGACCACACCGAGCGAGTCGTGATCGCGAGGGCGGGCGGCCATGATGTCGAAGGAGACTCCGAGTGCGCGTCCGCGCAGGCGGGTTCCGTCGAGCGACTCGTCGACGTCGATCGTCAGGCGCCGGGTGCGGGCACGCGCCGGTCCCTCGCCGAGCGAGGCCGGAAGTTCGGCGCTGCGACTCCCGGGTGAGATCACGGTCGACCCCGCGCTCTCTCCCGTGGCCCGGTCGAGCACCCAGATCTCGTGGAGGGACATGTAATCGACGCAGGAGACGGTGAGCGAGACGATGTGCGCCGGACTCATCACATTCCAGTACTCCCAGCGCTTGTTGCGTCCCCACGAGCGCCGGTCCGGGATGCCGGAGGTGTCGTGCAACGGAGTGCGCGACCACCCCAGCGCCTCCGGGTTCAGTCCGCCGTCCGCACGGGTCAGCGATATGCGCGCGAGGATCTCGCGCTCGGTCGAGGGGGTGGGCGTCATCGTCCTGCCATCCGAAGGGACACCGCTGCGGGTCGGCGTCGTAGCCCGATTGTAGGGGTGCGGGACGATCGACGTGTTCTCGATACGCTGGGGAGCATGCTGCGCATCGTCTTCACCGTCGTCTGGCTGCTGCTGTCGGCTTGGCTGCTCATCTGGGTCGGAGAAGGACTGTTCGGGGTGGATCAGCGCGAATCGGTGCTGCCGTTCGCGGGAGACGACACGCTCGGCGCCCCGATCCTCATCGGCGTCGCCTGGGGGCTGCTGCTGACCTTCGGCGGGATGACGACGGGTCTCGGCCGCCGGAAGCGCGTCCGCGGGGAAGCCCAGATCGGGGTGGGAACCATCGTCGAGCTCTCCCGAACCGGCCTGACGGTCAACGACGTCCCGCAGTACGACCTGTACATCCGGGTGAGTCCCACCGGCGCCGACGAGTTCATCGGTCAGCTGCGGATGCTCGTGGACGCCTCGGACCTGGCGAGCCTGCAGGTCGGGGTTCCCGTTCCCGTGCGGTACAGCCTCAGCGATCGGGACACCGTGGAGCTGGCTGACCTCAGCGATCCGTCGGTCCGGGAGGCGATGCTGCAATGGCGGATCGACCACGGTCTGATCCCACCGGGCCAGGTGCGGGCGCGCACCTCCGGCACGCAGGTGCCCGCATCCGTGCTCGAGGTGCGGCCGACCGGTCGGCGTCGTGAGGGACAGAGCGAGCTGCAGCTGCGCGTGCTGATGGCACCGGACGGGGTGCCGACCTGGGAGGCCGAGACCACGGTGTTCGTGTACCCGCAGGCCGTGCCGCACCTCCAGGTCGGTGCGCCGGTGTGGGCGTTCTATCGACGGGAGGACCCGCAGACGGTCGCCGTGACCATCGAGAAGGAGGACGGCCGATGAACGCGCTGGACACGCTCATGTGGCTGGTGAACTTCCCCGCGGCGCACGGTTATGCCATGGTCTTCATCGCGGGGTTCTCCATCCTCGGGTTGTTCGCCGCATCGGCCAAGACCGCCGCGCCCGGCGGTGCGCTGCGCAGCATCCGCGAACGCGAAGGGCTGCTCTCCGGCGAGGGACGACCGCGGGGACAGGTGGGTAGCGCGGTCGTGCGCATCGTGTTCCGCATCCTGGCGTTCGCGATGCTGGGCTCGCTCGTGATCGGCATCCTCAGCCTGACCGGGGTTCCCGTCACGCGCGCGTACATCTACGACAACGGTCGCCCGACGACGGCGACGGTCGACGGCGACTGGGTGACCTTCACGACCGCCGAGGGGGTCGAGTACACGCTCGAGAGCAACTTCTTCACACCCGCCGTCTACCCCGATCGGGATGCCTACTTCCCGGGCGGGGAGCCCGTCGTGGTCCGCTACCTGCCCTCGCACCCGCAGGCGTTCGTGATCGACAGCGAGCAGACCCCGCGCTGACGGGCCGGAGCGTAGGGTGAAGGTATGTCCCGTATCCTCGTCTTCGGCGGCCACGGCCGCATCGCCCTGCTCCTCGCCCCTCTCCTCACCGCCCGCGGAGACGAGGTGACCGGTGTCATCCGCAATCCGGAGCACACCGCCGACGTCGCGGCCACGGGTGCTCGCGCGCTGGTCGCCGATGTCGAGGGTCTCGACGTCGACGAGCTGGCGGAGCTCATCCGCGGTCACGACGCCGTGGTCTGGTCGGCCGGCGCCGGAGGAGGCTCGCCGGAGCGCACCTATGCGGTCGATCGCGACGCCGCCCAGCGTTCCATGGATGCGTCGGAGCGCGCCGGCGTCCGCCGATACGTGATGGTGTCCTGGCTCGGCTCCACTGCGGATCACGGCGTGCCGGAGGACGACTCCTTCTTCCCGTATGCGGACGCGAAGTGGGCTGCGGACGAGCACCTGCGCGGCTCGGGTCTCGAAGGCACGATCCTCGCTCCCGGCACCCTCACCTTCGACGAGCCGACCGGTCGCATCCGGATCGACCCTGAGGGCAGCGGCGCCGTCTCCCGCGCCGACGTGGCCGCCGTGATCGCCGCTTCCCTTCAGGAGCCGTGCACGATCGGGCGGACCATCCGCTTCGGCAACGGCGACGCGGAGTCGGCGGTACCGATCGAGCAGGCTCTCGCCTGCTGACGATGCATCGCGGCAGGGGAGCGGCATGAGGTATCCGTGGGCTGCGGGTGCGCTGGTCGCTCTCCTCTGCGGCCTCTGCGCGGGGCCAGGGGCCACGGCGGCGGTCCGTGAGCCGGTGCCCGCGAGCGCCGCCGCCGCGAGCGCTCCGCCGCGTGCCCTCGCCGACCGCGCGGCGTCTCTCGTCGGAGAGATGAGCGTGGCGGAGCGGGCCTCGACCATCGTGATGGGTCATGTCGCGAGCACCGATCCCGCGGTCCTCCGGTCGTACATGCAGTCGGGCATCGGCGGGTTCATCCTGATGGGGCCCAACATCCCCGCGACGGAGCCCGAGCTGCAGGCTCTCACGGCTGCGCTCACCGTCGACCCCGCGCTCCCGCCCCTGATCGCGGTGGACCAGGAGGGCGGGATCGTGTCGCGGTTGGCGGGCGACGACTACCCGGCGTCCACCTCGCTGAAGGAGCGGCCGGTCGCCGACACCAGCGCAGCGTTCGCGGCACGCGGGTCGCTGGTGGCCCGCGCGGGCATCACGGTGAACTTCGGCACCGTCGCGGACGTGACCGACGATCCCGCCTCCTTCATCCACGGCCGCGCGCTGGGCACCGATCCTGCCGCCGCCGCCGAGCGCGTCGCGGCAGCCACCGAGGCCCAGGAGCCGTTCGTCGCCTCGACGCTGAAGCACTTCCCCGGCCACGGCGCCGCTGCGGGAGACTCGCATCACGCGATCCCGAGCACCCCTCTGGCGCTCGACGACTGGCGACGTTCGGACGCTGTGCCGTTCGCGGCGGGAATCGACGCCGGGGCCTCTCTGCTGATGTACGGCCATCTGGCGTTTACGGCGGTCGATCCGCTCCCGGCTTCCCTGTCGCCCGAATGGCATCGGATCGCCAGGGAGGAACTGGGCTTCGAGGGCGTCGCCGTCACGGACGACCTCGGGATGCTGCTGTCATCGGGCGATCCCGCGTACGCCGATCCGGTCGCCAACGGCATCGCCGCGGTGGCCGCAGGAAACGACCTGGTCCTGATGGTCGCGGGATCCGATGCCGGGACGGCTTCGCGGATGGCGGCGGGGATCGCCGCCGCGGTCGAAGCAGGCACGCTTCCCGCGGACCGTCTGGAGGAGGCGGCGGTCCGCGTCGTCACGTTGCGGCTGCAGCTGAGCGCTGCGGCCGCGCGGTGGTCGGTGTGCGCCGACTGCGAGCCGGCGCACTGATCCTCAGGCCGCGCTTCTGGCGCTCTCGCCCAGCCAGGCGCTGAGCAGTGCCGTCCGCAGCGCCGCGCCGCGGTCCGCGAATACGCGCTGACGTCGGACGTACTCCGCCTTGCCCTCGGCGGTCTCGATGGGCACGGGCGTGATCTCCCACGCCGACAGGTCGTACGGCGCCGCCTGCATGTCGAGCAGCCGGATGTCGCGAGCCAGCTCGAACGTGTCGAGCAGCAGCTCGCCGGGGATCAGGGGGCCGAGCTTCGTCGCCCACTTGTACAGATCCATGCCCGCGTGCAGGCAGCCGGGCTGTTCGAACAGCGGCTGCTCCTCCCGCGTGAGCATCGTGCGATTGCGCGGGACGGCGTCGGGGGTGAAGAAGCGGAAGGCGTCGAAGTGCGTGCAGCGCAGATCGTGGCTCTCGACCACCGCGTCCGTGCCGGCTCGTCCCAGCCGGAGGGGGACGGCATGCCGATGCTCCTCCGCGCGGTAGACCATCGCCCATTCATGCAGCCCGAAGCAGCCGAACTGGCCGGGGCGGGAGGCGGTGCGCCGCAGCATACGCTCGACGAGGGCGGCCAGCTCGGGCTTGTCGGCGGCGAACGCTGCCGCGTCGGGGACCGCGCCGTCGTCGCTGCGACCGGGGGAGTACCAGCGCCAGTCCAGGCGCTCGACGGCGTCCGCGAGTTCGATCCCTGCTCCCGGGTGCCAGCGTCGGAGCTGCGCTGGTTTGTAGGAGTAGTACGTGAACAGGAAGTCCCACACCGGGTGCTTCTCGGAACGGGACGCTCGATCCCGATGGTCGGCCGTGAGCGCATCGGCGCGCTCCTGATGCGCCTTCTCGCGGGCGATCCAGTCCGGACGGGTGATGCGCATGTCAGTGCAGGATGCCGACGTCGCCGAGCTGGTCGCGGAGTCCTGCGCCGTCCTCGGCGCTGACCCAGGGGGCGGCGTCGTCGGCGTGCGGTTCGTGCTCGGCGCGACCACCGGCGAGGACCGCCTCGGCGGGAAGCAGGCGACGGATCGCCACTCCGGCCACGGAATCCGGGTACTCCTCGAGGAACTGGCTGTAGATCGCCTCGTCGTGCTGACCGTCGTCGCCGATGAGGAGCCACTTCACGTCGGGGAACTCGGTCGCCAGGCGGCGGAGGTTGGTCAGCTTGTGCTCACGGCCGCTGCGGAACCAGCGCTCATGAGTGGGCCCCCAGTCGGTCAGGAGCATGGAGCCTGCGGGGAAGAGGTGACGGCCGAGGAAGCGCCACAGCGTGGGCGCGACGTTCCATGCCCCGGTCGACAGGTAGACCATCGGGGCGCCGGGGTGCTGACGCAGCAGCTGGTCGAGCAGCACAGCCATGCCGGGGACCGGGATGCGCGCATGCTCGTCGAGGACGAAGGAGTTCCAGAACGCGATGAACGGACGCGGAAGAGCCGTCACCATCACGGTGTCGTCGACGTCGGACACGACCCCGAAACGGGTCTCCGCCGCGACGATGAACGCCCGGGCCTCCACCGGTTCCTGTCCCTCGACGGAGATCTGGAACGTCTGCCAGCCCGGTTCGAGGTCGACCTTGATCATCGCGTCCACGACGCCGCCGCGGTCGGCGACGACCTGATGCGTCGTGTCACCCATGTGCACCGTGACCGATGCGAACCCGACCGGGATCCCGACGAAGCTGCGCCATCCGCGTACACTCGCCGGTTCGCCGTCTCGCGTGCGACGTTGCGGAGGCACGATGAGCACGCGTCCGACGACGCGCACCCAGCCGGGTCCGCCGTAGCCGGGGAACGGGAGGATGGTGGCGACACGGCCGCGACGGCGCGCTCGACCCTCACGCCAGACATGGAGGCGATGTTCGAGTCGGGCGAACCAGTGGATCCGGGGGGCCGGGGGAGCGGATGCCATTGGCTCAGTCTTTCACGTCGGCGTCCGCCTCCGCCTCCGGTGCTTCCAGGTGCCGCGCCTCGAGACGCTGCAGCAGCTTCTTGCCGAGGTAGGCCAGCAGCAGGAACAGGGCGATCACGCCGACGAAGATGTACCCGGCGAAGTGCACGCGGTCGACCAGGTCGCGGAAGCTCCCCGCCGCGAGCGAGGTCACGCTCACATACGCGGTGGCCCAGATGATGCAGGCCGGAGCGGTCCAGGCCAGGAAGCGCCGGTACGGGTATTCGCTCATCCCCACGGTGAGCGGGACCAGCGAATGCAGCACGGGGAGGAAGCGCGAGAGGAAGATCGCGATGCCTCCGCGGCGGGCGAGGTAGTTCTCGGCGCGGACCCAGTTGTGCTCGCCGATCCGGCGTCCGAGCCACGATGCCCGGATGTGCGGACCCAGCCAGCGGCCGAGCCAGAAGCCGATGCTCTCGCCGATCAGGGCGCCGACGACGACCGCGACGCCCATCGCGATGCCCTCCCACGGGGTGGCCACGCCCATCGACGCGATGATGACGATGGTGTCGCCCGGCACGATGAGGCCGATGAGGATGCTGGTCTCCAGCAGCACGGCGAGACCAGCGACCAGGGTGCGGGTGATCGGGTCGATCGACTGCACCGCGTCGAGGAGCCAGAGCAGGAGGTCATCCACCCCATGAGGATACGGGAGCACGCCGGTCGTAGGCTGGCAAGGTGCCCGAACGTCTGACCGCCCGTCCGCTGCGCTCGCGGGTGCGGCCAGCCGAGGTGTTCCGGACGCTCGAACAGCGCGCCGCGGACGTCTTCTGGCTCGACGCCGGCGCGGATGCGACCGAGGGCTGGAGCTTCGTCGGAACGGGGGTCCCTTCCGCGCTGCCGGAGGACGTCGACCTCGCCGCCGCTGATGACGACTCCGCGCTGCCGCCGTTCCGAGGCGGCTGGGTCGGGTGGCGGGACTACGAGAGCGGCGCCGCCGCTGCCGGCGCCCCGACGAGGAGCGACGACCCGGCGTCGGCGCTGTCGTGGCTGCGCGTCACGTCCGCCGTCGCGTTCGACCACGCATCCGGTCGCGCATGGGCGCTGAACGGCACCGACGACGAAGGGACGTGGACCGCGGACGTCGAGGAGTGGAGCCGGCAGCCGCAGCCCGAAGACGCCGAGCGCCCGACGTCCGCTCGGCTGCCCGCGGAGGCCAGGCACGACCCGGGAGAGTACGCCGTGCTCATCGAGCGCTGCCGCGAACTCATCAGGGCCGGCATCGCCTATCAGCTCTGCCTGACGACCCGGTTCACCGTCGCCGGTTCGCACGATGCCGCGCAGGTGTACCGCCGCCTCCGATCCGCGACCCCCTCGCACCACGGCGGATTCGTGCGGATCGGCGGACGCTCGCTGCTGAGCGCGAGCCCCGAGCAGTTCCTCCACGTCCGGGGCGGCGTCATCCGCACCCGCCCGATCAAGGGCACGCGCCCCCGCAGCACCGACCCCGTGCAGGATGCCGAGCTCGCCGCAGAGCTCGCCGCCGACCGCAAGGAGCGCGCGGAGAACGTCATGATCGTCGACCTGATGCGCAACGACCTCTCCCGCGTGTGCGTGCCGGGGAGCATCCGGGTGGACGGCCTCTGGACGGTCGAGAGCTATCCCGCCGTGCACCAGCTCGTGAGCACGGTGAGCGGAGCTGCTGCTCCGGGCACGACGGTCGGGGCGCTGCTGGCGGCCACGTTCCCCGCCGGAAGCATGACCGGCGCCCCGAAGCTCTCCGCGATGACGCGGCTGCACGAACTCGAAGGCGGCCCGCGCGGCGTCTATGCGGGGTGCTTCGGATACATCGGCGTGGACGGGGCGGTCGATCTCGCGATGGTGATCCGCAGCATCCTGATCGACGAGGCGGGCGCCGCGGTCGGAGCCGGCGGCGGCATCACGTGGGGCTCGGTCGCGGCGGCGGAGGTGGCGGAGGTCGCCACCAAGGCGAAGGCCCCGCTGGCCGCGCTCGGCGCCGAACTGCCGGTGCCCTGGGGTTCCGATATCCTGAACTGATCCCGCTTTTTCCACAGATTGGTCGTGCGTTCGTTGTCTGAGAACCTGTCCACCGCTCCCTCCGACGAGGAGACCCCGTCGGCGCACGCCATCCAGAAGAAGTGGCAGAAGTACTGGGCGGACAACGGCACGTTCCTCACCGGAGGCGACGAAGACACGCGGCCGCGCCGCTACGTGCTGGCGATGTTCCCGTATCCGTCGGGTGATCTGCACATGGGGCACGCGGAGAACTACCTGTACTCCGACATCGTGGCGCGGTTCTGGCGTCATCGCGGGCACAACGTGCTGAACCCGATCGGCTGGGACTCGTTCGGTCTGCCGGCCGAGAACGCGGCGATCCGTCAGGGCGCCGACCCCCGCGAGTGGACGTATCAGAACATCGCGCAGCAGAAGGTCGGCTTCGAGGCGTACGGCGTCTCGTTCGACTGGAGCCGCGTGCTGCACACGTCCGACCCCGAGTACTACCGCTGGAACCAGTGGCTGTTCCTGAAGATGTACGAGCGTGGCCTGGCCTACCGCAAGAAGAGCCCCGTCAACTGGTGCCCGAACGACCAGACCGTGCTGGCGAACGAGCAGGTCGTCGACGGGCGCTGCGAGCGCTGCGGCTACGAGGTCGTGAAGAAGAAGCTGACCCAGTGGTACTTCCGCATCACCGACTACGCGGACCGTCTGCTGGACGACCTGAACCAGCTGGAGGGCTTCTGGCCGCACAAGGTGCTGCAGATGCAGCGCAACTGGATCGGCCGTTCGATCGGCGCCGATGTGGACTTCCGCATCGAGGGTCGCGACGAGCCGGTGACCGTGTTCTCCACGCGTCCCGACACGCTGCACGGAGCGACGTTCTTCGTCGTGGCGCCCGACTCCGATCTGGCCGCCGAGCTGGCGGCTGAGGCGCCGGCCGAGGTGCGCCAGCGCTTCCAGGACTACCTGGAGCAGGTGCAGAAGGAGTCGGACATCGACCGGCAGTCCACGGACCGCCCGAAGACCGGTGTCTTCCTGGAGCGCTACGCCATCAATCCGGTCAACGGCGAGAAGCTGCCGGTGTGGGCTGCGGACTACGTGCTGGCCGACTACGGGCACGGCGCCGTCATGGCCGTCCCGGCACACGACCAGCGCGACCTGGACTTCGCCCGCGCGTTCGACCTGCCGGTCAAGGTCGTCGTCGACACGACCGCCCCCGTCACGGGCGCGATGCCGGTGATCGAGGTCGACGAAGAAGGCGTGCCGATCGACACCGGCGCCGCACTCGACGAGCAGAACCCGGCGTCCACGGGCGTCGCCCTCACGGGTGAGGGGCGCATGATCAACTCCGGCGCGCTGAACGGGCTGTCCAAGCGCAACGCGATCGCTCGCGCGATCGAGCAGCTGGAGGCTTCCGGAACGGGGCGCGCCGCGAAGAACTACCGTCTGCGCGACTGGCTGATCTCGCGTCAGCGCTTCTGGGGCACTCCGATCCCGATGCTGCACGCGGAGGACGGGCGGATCATCCCCGTCCCGGAGGACAAGCTGCCGGTGAAGCTGCCGAGCGTCGAGGGGCTCGACCTCAAGCCCAAGGGCACGTCGCCGCTGGGTGGAGCGGAGAGCTGGGTGCGCACGGTCGACCCCGAGACCGGTGATCCCGTGCTGCGCGACCCCGACACGATGGACACGTTCGTGGACAGCTCCTGGTACTTCCTGCGGTTCCTGTCGCCGAACAGCGACACCGTGGCGTTCGACCCGGCGCAGGCCGATCGCTGGGCCCCGGTGGACTCGTACATCGGCGGCGTCGAGCACGCGATCCTGCACCTGTTGTACGCACGGTTCATCACCAAGGTCCTGTTCGACATGGGGCTGATCGACTTCACGGAGCCGTTCTCGAACCTGATCAACCAGGGCATGGTGCTGCTCGACGGGCAGAAGATGTCCAAGAGCAAGGGCAACCTGGTGCTCTTCCAGGAGGAGCTCGACGCGCACGGTGCCGACGCGCTGCGTGTCGGCCTGGCGTTCGCCGGTCCCGTGGAGGATGACAAGGACTGGGCCGACGTGTCGACCACGGGTGCGCAGAAGTTCCTCTCGCGCGCGCTGCGGATCGCCCATGAGGTCTCCAGCCCCGTCGACGTGGTGTTCGACGGCGGCGATGCGGCGCTGCGGCGTGCGACCCACAAGCTGCTGGCCGAGGCGCCGGCGCTGGTCGAGCAGACGAAGTTCAACGTGCTGGTCGCCCGCCTGATGGAGCTCGTGAACATCACGCGCAAGACGATCGACGGCCCTCGCGGAGCGGGCGACCCCGCCGTGCGCGAAGCCGCGGAGACGATCGCCGTGATGCTCGACCTGATCGCCCCGCACACCGCGGAGGAGATGTGGGAGCTTCTCGGTCATGAGCCCTCCGTCGGCCTGGTGACCTGGCGCTCCGCGGATCCGGCGCTGCTGGTCGAGGACACGGTCACGGCTGTCGTGCAGGTGGGCGGCAAGGTCCGCGCGCAGCTGGAGGTCCCCGCGCGGATCGGGGAGTCGGAGCTCGAGGCGCTGGCGCGCGCGGACGAGCGCGTGATCCGGTCCATCGGCGACCGGGAGATCGTCAAGGTCGTCGTGCGCGCGCCCAAGATCGTCAGCATCGTCGTCAAGGGCTGAATCCCGTCTGTCGTGGCGGACTGCTGCGACAGACGGGCTCACATCCGCGGGCCGGTGGACCGGGCCTGCCGCAGTGCACGCCTCGCTGCGCCAGCGATGACCAGGAGCAGTCGGGTTCTCCACATGCGCGGATCGCGCGGAGTTGTGCACGGGCATCGAGCCGCGAGAGGAGTGCGCCCTCGCAGCGCCGCTAGCGTGGCCCGATGACTTCCGCGCCGACACCGCCCCCACCGCGGCGTCGTCTGCGTCTCGGCATCGGCGCGGCCGTGGTGCTGGCCCTGGTCGTCCTGTCCGCGGCGGTCGGGATCGGGATCCTACGAGGTCCGGAAGAACCGGTCGACACCATTGCGGTGACGGACGCCGACGGGAGCACCGCCGCGCCCTCCGGAGAGCTCTACGTGCACGTGCTCGGAGCGGTCGCACGACCCGGGCTCTACGTGCTCCATAGGGATGCGCGTCTCGTCGATGCGGTCGCGGCCGCGGGCGGGACGACGGAGGAGGCCGATCTGGCCGCCGTGAACCTCGCCCGCCTGCTGGAAGACGGGGAGCAGATCGTCGTGCCCGTGATCGGGGCGGCTCCGGAGGCGTCGGGTGCGCCAGGGGGGGCGGCGCCCGGCGACGAGCGGATCGATCTGAACACGGCTGACCAGGCCGCCCTCGAGTCGCTGCCCCGCATCGGACCAGCGCTGGCGGAGCGGATCATCGCCTGGCGCGAGGAGAACGGCCGTTTCCGCTCGGTGGACGATCTGCTCGCCGTCCCCGGCATAGGCGAGAAGCTGCTCGCCGGGCTGCGCGACGGGGTGCGTGTGTGAGGTGTTCTCGCGGCGGCGCGGAACGCCTCCTCCGTGTCCGGGTCCTCCTGGTCCAATGACCTGATCGCTTTCCGGACCACGTGTTCGGTCCGGGCATCGGCGAGCGGAGTGCCGTCGTAGGGCGTGCCGGGGGACGATCCTCCGCTCCGCGGTGTTCCGCGCGGATGCAGGACGGCGAACCTGCTGACCGTTCATCGTGGACATGCCGCTCGTCCCGGCTTGTGGCGGTGATGTCGGGATCTGGTCTCAACTGCTCCTTCTGCACAACAGGTGAGGGGCGTCGGTTGTCCGCCGACAGCGTTCCGGTGGGCGGCGACGGGGTGCGGCGGACCCTACGGTTTCTGGCATGCACCGTGCCGGGAGACCTCGCGACCTCCGTCTGGTGCTGCCCGCTCTCGGGGGGTGGGCTGCGGCGCTCATCGGGGTGTTCTGGCCGAGCGCCTCGTGGCCCCTGGTGGGGGGAAGTCTCGCCGGCGCGGTCATCGTCGCGCTGTTCGGTCGAGCGCGTCACTCGCGGGAATGCCGGGGGCGGCACGGCCTCGCGGTGGTCGTCTGCGTGGTGATGGCCGGTGTCGCACTGTCGGTGGCGTCGGCGACGCCATCTCGAGAACGGGCCGCCGCGGGGGACGGGCGGGTCGTGGAGCTGCAGGCGGAGGTGACGTCGTCGGCGTCGCCGGGACGCGACGGGCGGCTGTGGGTGGATGCGCAGACGATCGGCCTGGGAGCGCCTGGAGAGGTTTCGGCGGTGTCGGTCCTGGTGCGGATCGGCGTGGCAGAGTCCGACGGGGTCGATCCCGGCGCTCGGCTGCGGGTGATCGGTGAAGCCGAGGCGACGGATCCAGGGGAGCGGGCCGTACTCGTGGTGTACGCGACCGAGGCCCAGGTCATGCGCGGGACAGAGGGAGTCTTCGCCATCGCCGCGGGCTTGCGGCATTCCTTCGTGCAGCGGGTACAGCGCCTTCCTGAGCCCGGCGCCAGCCTCCTTCCGGGGCTCGCCGTGGGAGACACGCAGGCGGTGTCGGACGCACTGAACGACGACATGCGGTCGAGCGGGCTGAGCCACCTCACCGCGGTGTCCGGCGCGAACTGTGCGATCGTCGTGGGGGCGATCTTCTGGCTGACGGCGCTGTGCGGCGGCGGTCGGGCGGCGCGCGTGGTCCTCGCCCTCCTCGGCCTCGCAGGATTCGTGGTGCTGGTCACGCCGGAGCCGAGCGTGATCCGTGCCGCCGTCATGGCGGCGGTGGGCATGCTCACGGTGCTGTTGGGGCGACCGAGCGCGGGGGCGGGGCTGTTGGCCCTGTGCGCCGTCGGAATCCTCCTGGCGGATCCGTGGCTGGCCGCGACACCCGGGTTCGCGCTCTCCGTCGCCGCCTCCGGGGCCCTCATCCTGCTCGCTCCTCTGCTGGCCGTCGGTCTCGGCAGGTTCCTGCCGCAGCCCGTCGCGCTGGCCGTGGCGGTCCCGCTCGCCGCACAGCTGGCCTGCGGACCGATCATCGCCCTGTTCGCGGAGCAGCAGTCCCTGGTCGGAGTCGCCGCGAACCTGGTCGCGGCTCCTGCCGCTCCGATCGCCACCGTGATCGGCTTGATCGCCTGTCTTGCCGCGCCCGTACCCGGAGTTGCAGACCTCCTCTCGGCGTCGGCCTGGCTTCCCGCCGCCTGGATCGCGACGACCGCCACCACCGCGGCCGACCTGCCTCACGGTCAGCTGCTCCTCCCGGCAGGCATGACGAGCGCTGTGCTCGTCGCGGCGGTGAGCGGCGCGATCGTGCTCGTGCTCATCCGTCCCGCCGCGGTACCGGGACGGTGCTCGGCCGTTCGCGTTCTCGCGCTCCTCCGCGGCGGCGCGGCGACCGTCCTCGTGCTCGCGTTGTCGCTCGGAGGGGCTCGGATCCTCCTCGACGGCCCGCTGGCCACGCTGGCGGCGCCGGAAGGCTGGTCGATCGCGGCGTGCGACGTGGGGCAGGGCGACGCCGTGCTCGTCCGGTCCGGGGACGCCGTGGCGTTGATCGACACGGGTCCCGCGCCGGAGCCGCTCTCCGCGTGCCTGCGCTCGCTCGGCGTCGCCCATGTCGATCTGCTCGTGTTGACCCATTTCGACCTGGACCATGTCGGCGGCACGGCAGCCGTGCGCGGACGGGTGGGCGCCGTCCTCCACGGCCCCACTGCGGAGGAGACGGAGCGTCGACTCCTCCGCGACCTCGCCGACGGAGGAGCGCGGGTGGATGAGGCGTCGACGGGCAAGACCGGAGTCCTGGGGCAGGCGAGATGGCGGGTGCTGTGGCCGCGTCGGCCGTCGCCGGCGTTCCCCAGCGGCAACGACGCGAGCGTGGTCATGGAGTTCGACGGCGGAGGGGTGCCGCGGTCGATCTACCTCGGCGACCTCTCCGCGGCGCCCCAGCGAGTCCTTCTGCGCGCCGCGAGGCTCGGACGATACGACGTGGTGAAGGTGGCGCATCACGGCAGCGCGGATCAGGATCCCGATCTGTATCAGGCGCTCGCGACGCGAGCCGCTCTCTTCAGCGTCGGGGCCGACAACGACTACGGGCACCCGCGCGCCGAAACGCTGGAGCTGCTGGCCGCGAGCGGCGCGAGGGTGTTGCGTACCGACGAGCGCGGGCGCATCCTGCTCGGTCTCCGCGATGGCGAGTTGCGTGTCTGGACGGAGAAGGTCGGCCCGTGAAACGGGCAAGTCCGCGCTCTCCGCTGAGTAACCTGGTTCCATCCAGTGCCGGCGCGAGCGATCGACGCCGGACGCACGCGGAGACAGGAGCCGGAAGAGATGGCGGAAGCATCGCAGAGCAAGGCGGGCGCGCGTGCAGGGCGCGGGCTCAGCCGGGAGCCCATCGTCGAGACGGCTCTCGCGAGGATCGACAGGGTCGGCACGCAGGGTCTGTCGATGCGTTCGCTGGCGCAGGAGCTCGATGTCGAGGCGATGTCGCTGTACCGCTACGTCCACGGACGGGAGGATCTTCTCGAGGCGGTCGTGGCTCTCCTGATGGGAGACCTGACGGCACGTCTCGACGATGAGGTCGCCGAGCATTGGCAGGGGTTCCTGCAGAGCGTGGCCCACCACGTCCGGCGCATCGCCATCGAGCATCCGCGGGCGTTCCCGCTGGTGGCCACCCGACACCCGTCAGCCCCGTGGCTGCGTCCGCCGCTTCGCAGCGTCGAGGTGGTCGACACCTTCCTGAGCGCCCTGCTCGAACGGGGGTTCAGCGACGAGCAGGCCGTCGGCGCCTACCGCTCGTTCAGCAGCTTCCTCCTCGGACAGCTCCTTCTCGAATCGGCGACGCGGGGCGCGGAGACGGCTCCGGCTTCGGAGCCCCTCGACGAAGGCGGGGCGGACATCCCGGAGCATGACGGCCGCGAGGGGCTCGAGGACGCCCCGCAGGTGGCGCGTCTGCGTGCGCTGCTCAGCGAGGACCGCAGCGACGAGGAGTTCGAAGCCTCCCTCGAAGCGCTCCTCGACCGCCTCGATGGCGAACTCACCCAGTGATGGGCCGGTCAGTGCCTGGCATCCTTCTCCGCAGAGTCGTCGTCAGCCGCTGACTGCTGGCGGAGGCGGCGTCCCTCCTCGATGTCCTTCCGCTCCTTCCGCGCGACCTTGTCGCTCTTGCGGGTGTCGCGCGGAGGCAGCTGGATGTCCTCCTCGGCGGCGATGCCCGCCTGGAGCTGGCGCCCCCGCTCGAGCTCGGCATCGAACTCGGCGCCGAACAGCAGCGCGAGGTTGGCGATCCAGAGCCAGAGCAGGAAGATGATGATCCCGGCCAGAGAGCCGTAGGTGCGGTCGTAGTTCGAGAAGTTCGCGACGTAGAACCCGAACGCCAGCGTGGCGAGGCCGAGCACGACGATGGCCAGCAGGGCGCCGATGCTGATCCACCGGAACTTCGGCTGCTTCGCATTCGGAGTCGCGTAGTACAAGATCGCCACGATCAGCACGACGATGAAGGCGAGCAGCGGCCACTTGGCGATCGACCAGATGGTCTGCGGCACGTCGCCGATTCCCAGCGCGTCGCCCAGAGCCTCGGTCACGGGTCCCGAGACGATCAGGATGATGGCGGCGACGACGAGAAGCACGATGGTGATGACCGTGACGAGCAGCTGTGCCGGCTTCAGCTTCCAGAACGGGCGGCCCTCGTCGATCTCGTAGATGCGGTTCATCGCGCGGCTGAAAGCCCCGACGTAGCCGGACGCGGACCAGATCGCCAGCAGGATGCCGAAGACCAGAGCGAACCCCGCGGCCGGAGATGTGGACATCTGCTCGATGGGTCCGCGGATCGTGTCTGCGGTGTCTCCCGGGGCGACCTGCTCGACGATGTCGAGGACGGCATCGCTCGCGGCTTTGCCCTGCCCGAAGACGCCCAGGAGCGAGAATATCGCGACCAGACCGGGGAAGATCGACAGCACGGCGTAGTAGGTCAGCGCCGCAGCGATGTCGGTGCACTGGTCGGACGAGAACTCGCGGATCGTCTTCTGCAGGACGTACTTCCACGAGCGTCTGTGCAGATCGTCGGGGGAGTCGGGCTTGCGTCCCTCTTCCGGGTCCGGGGCGCGGCGATCGGTGGACGGGGCGCTCTTGCTCATGGCAGGTCCTTCGTGTGGGAGAGGAGGAGGACCCGCCGCGAGGCGGGTCCTCCCTGTCCGGCGGGGTCAGGCCCCGGAGATGTTCTCGCGGGCATCCTGCGCTTGGCCGCGGACCTCTGCCGCGGCCGTCTGCGCCTCGTCGGAGACGGCGGCGACGGAATCCTGGGCGGACTCCTTCACGGCTGCGAAGGAGTCCTGCACGGGCTGCTTGAGGTGCTCGCCCACCTCCTTCGCCGCATCGGTGACCTCGTCGACGAGCGGCTGCGCCTGGTCCTTCACGGTGGCCGCCAGATCCTTCTCCTTGGAGGAGGCGGGGATCAGCGATGCCACGAGGAGTCCGGCGCCGAACGCGATCAGGCCGACGGCGAGGGGATTGCCCTCTGCCTTGGCGACGACCCGGTCCTTCACGTCTCCGACGTGGGATCCGGCGTCCGAGAGGGCGGAGCCGGTGTCATCGGCGGTGCCCATCACACGCTCGCGGACGGAGTGGAACGCTCCACGCACCTTGCCCATCTGCCGGTCGACCATCTTCGACGGGGAGACCTTGTCGGCCAGGGCGTCGACGTCCAGGCCGAGGTCCGCCCTGGTCCGCTCGATGTCGGCTCTGATCTCATCGGGTGAATCGCTCATCGGTTCTCCTCATTCCTTTTCAGCGTTTCGGGTATCTCTTTGAGTGTGTCGACGGTCTGCGGAGCACCTTCGACCTGCGCGAACTGGCCGCGTCCGACGACGAACAGGATCGCGGCGATGATCGCCCACAGGACCGCGACGATCACCGCCGCCCATCCGCCGCCGATCAGGGTGCCGAGCCACCACCACAGCGCCACCGACAGGAAGAAGACGGCCATCAGCGCGCCGTATCCTGCGGCGCCCATCAGGCCCGCTCCCTTCGCGGACTTCGTCGCGGATTCCTTCAGCTCCGCCTTGGCGAGCGTGACCTCCTGGCGCATCAGGGTCGAGATGTCTCTCGACACCTCCCCGAGAAGGTCGCCGAGCGACGTCGAGGCCGCCTTCTGCTCAGACGGTGTGGGGTCGGTCATAGCCGTCCTCCCCGCCGATGTCCGGTCGTGTCGACGCGGTCTGGTCGTACAGCGGTGTGCCGGCACCGACGTCCGTGGTCGTACCGACGGGGACCGGTACTGCGGGGTCGGGCTGCACCTGCACGGGCGGCGGCACCGGGGCCGGCGTGGCGTCCTTGTCGTCCGACGCGTTCGAGGCGAGTGCCCGCGTGAGCCGGCCGACGGCGACGCCGACGACGGCTGCGGCCAGGATGAAGGTTCCCGGCTTGCGACGGGCGTAGCGCTTGACCTCGGTCAGCACCGAACCCGGGTCGCGGTCTCCGAGCCAGCTGGCGGCGGAGGACAGGCGACCGGAGACCTGCTGCACCAGATCGCCGGCGATGCCGCTCCCGGAGGAGTTCGCTGCCATCGATCCGAGTTCGTCGCTGAGGGAGCGCAGGCCGCCGGCGACGCGCTGCTGCTGCGTGTTCGCCTGCTCCTTCAGCTCCCGCTGCGTCTGCGCGTAGAGATCTTTGGCCTGGGTCTTCGCTTCGCCGACGACGGTGGCGGCCTCGTCCTTGGCTGTGCCGAGGACATCCTTCGCCTGCGTCGCCGCCGTGTCCTTCAGGTCAGCGGCTTCGTGCTTCACTGCATCGACCTTGCCTGGGGAATCGGGGGAGTGCACGTCCGAGCCGTTCAGGCTGGTCGTCTCTTTGTTTTCCGACATCGGGGCTCCTTTTCGCGGACCGATCGGTGGGATCGGTTTCCCCTGTCTAGACCTCGGGTGGGCGTCAGCCATCTCCCTTGCGCCGGATGGACTTACGGTGTAAACGCACATCACGACGGCGTGCACCGGATCGGAGGAGACACCGTGTCGGGCGACGCGGGTAGGCTGGATCCATGGCAGCCTCGCGACCCCCTTCCCGCGGCGGTGCGAAGCCCACCAAGATCCCTCAGGTGTCCTGGCGCGAGCCGCACCCTGCGCCGATCGTCCTCGTCTCCGGTCCGGAGGAGGTCTGCGCGGAGCGCGCCATCGCGGGCGTTCGCGATTACCTGCGAGCCGAAGACCCGGCGCTGGAGGTCAGCGACGTGCGCGCCGACGACTACGCGCCCGGCACGCTGCTCTCGCTCACTTCGCCCTCGCTGTTCGGCGAACCGCGGCTCGTGCGCGTGTCCGGGGTGGAGAAGTG
Organism: Microbacterium algeriense; assembly: GCF_008868005.1. Classification (GTDB taxonomy): domain Bacteria; phylum Actinomycetota; class Actinomycetes; order Actinomycetales; family Microbacteriaceae; genus Microbacterium; species Microbacterium algeriense. Next base: position 1,039,240 of record NZ_WAAO01000002.1, on the reverse strand, counting down.
CTCCGATGCCTTCATCCAGGAGGCCGTGTCGTACCTCGACAACCCGCAGGAAGGCGCGACGGTCATCCTCCGCCACACCGGCGCGAGCGTCCGCGGCAAGAAGCTCCTCGACGCGGTCCGAGCCGGCAGCGGCGGTGGCATCGAGATCGCGTGCCCCGCGGTCAAGCGCGACGGCGACCGGGTCGACTTCGCCGCCGGAGAGTTCCGCGCCGCTCAGAAGCGCATCGCTCCCGCGGCGCTGCGCGCGCTCGTCTCCGCTTTCGCCGACGACCTGACCGAGCTGGCTGCGGCCTGCCAGCAGCTCATCGGCGACGTCGAGGGCGACATCACCGAAGCGGTCGTCACGAAGTACTACGGCGGCCGTGTGGAGGTCTCGGCCTTCGTCGTGGCAGACACCGCGATCGCCGGCCGCTACGGCGAGGCGTTGATCGCCCTCCGTCACGCCCTGTCCTCCGGTGCGGACCCAGTGCCCATGGTCGCGGCGTTCGCGATGAAGCTCCGCACGATGGCGCGTGTCGCGGGTAACCGCGAACCGAGTCGACAGCTCGCGCAGCGTCTTGGCATGAAGGACTGGCAGGTCGATCGCGCCCGCCGCGACCTCGCCGGGTGGAACGAGCGCTCGCTCGGCCTGGCGATCCAGGCGACCGCGCGAGCCGATGGCGAGGTCAAGGGCGCCGCACGCGACCCGATCTTCGCTCTGGAGCGCATGGTCACGGTGATCGCCACCCGTCAGCCGTTCGGCGAGTAGCTCGACCCCCGATCTACCGACCGACACACGAAGAAGGCCCGCCCCGCGAACGGGACGGGCCTTTCTCCGAAGTTCACACTCAGAGAGCGGAGACCTGCTTGGCGAGAGCCGACTTGCGGTTCGAAGCCTGGTTCTTGTGCAGGACGCCCTTGCTGACGGCCTTGTCGAGCTTGACGGCAGCCTTCTTCAGGCCGGCCTCGGCGGCGGACTTGTCACCGGCGGCGACAGCGGTGCGCGTCGTGCGGATGAGGGTCTTGAGCTCGCTCTTGACCGCCTTGTTGCGCTCGCGAGCCTTCTCGTTGGTCTTGTTGCGCTTGATCTGCGACTTGATGTTTGCCACGTGTGGACGCTTTCTGTACAGGATTGTTCGGAATGCCGGCAGCAGAAGAGGGCTGCTGCACAGCGGTCGTGAGGGAAGAACCCACACGCAAGCCAAGAGTCGAGTCTACCAGCAGACCGGGCGATCACGCGAAACGGCGGGAACGATGCGAAACCCGGTCGCGCGTTCGATGGTACCGGGTGCAGAATCGTCCTTATCCCGACAACGACGTCAAGGAGCCCGATGACCCCCGACCCCCGCCGTCCTTCCGTGCCCGTGGGGCTCCGCTGGGCTGCAGCGACCTCCGCCTTCCAGATCGAGGGTTCTCGCCCGACCGGCGCCTCTGGACGATCGATCTGGGACGACTTCCTGGAGCGCCCGGGAGCGATCGTCGACGGCACGACCGCCGATCCCGCGTGCGACAGCTTCCGCCGACCCGAGGCGGACGTGGAGCTCGCGGCGGGCCTGGGTATCGATCGCTATCGGTTCTCCATCCCGTGGGCGCGCGTGCAGCCGGACGGCATCGGACCGGGCGATCGCATGGCGCTCGATCATTACTCGCGCCTGGTCGACCTGCTGCTCGACGCCGGCGTCGCGCCGTTCCCGACGCTCTTCCACTGGGAGATGCCGAGCATGGTGGAAGCGAACGGCGGCTGGCTGGAGCGTGACACCGCCGAGCGGTTCGCCGACTACGCCGCTATCGTCGCGGACCGCCTCGCCGATCGGGTGACGGACTGGTACACCCTGAACGAGCCGGCGATGACGACGCTGCAGGGGTATGCCGTCGGCTCGCTCGCTCCGGGGCGGCAGCTGCTCTTCGACGCCCTGCCGACCGTGCACCACCAGCTGCTCGCGCACGCTCGCGCGGCGTCGGTCCTGCGGGCTCACGGAGCCGCCCGCGTCGGACTGACCAACAACCACACCCGCGTCCTTCCGCTGCATGACACCGCGGAGGACCGGCAGGCCGCCGGGCTCTACGACCTGCTCCACAACCGGGTCTTCAGCGAACCGCTGCTCGCCGGTGCGTACCCCGAGCTCGAGGCGCTCGGGCTCCCTGCCATGCCGGTGCACGACGGCGATCTGGAGGTCATCGGAGGCTCGATCGACTTCTACGGCATCAACTTCTACAACCCGACGACGGTGACCGCCGCTCCGGAAGCAGGTCCGATCCCGTTCGATCTCGTGCCGACGCCGGGCGTTCCCGTCACCGGCTTCGGACCGGAATGGCCGATCCTGCCCGAAGCGCTGTGCGACCTCCTGATCGATCTGCACCGGAGGCATCCGGATCTGCCTCCGGTGGTCATCGGCGAGAACGGGGCGTCGTTCCCCGAGCCGTCGCGCGCTGCTCGCGTCGAGGACACGGAGCGGATCGCCTACCTGGCCGGGCACATCGCCGCGTTGTCCGAGGCGATGGACGCAGGCGTCCCCGTGGAGGAGTACACCGTGTGGTCGCTGCTCGACAACTGGGAGTGGGCCGACGGCTACACGCAGCGGTTCGGTCTCGTCCACGTCGACTTCGAGACGGGGGAGCGGACCCCGAAGGCGTCCTACCACTGGTATCGCGATCTCATCGCGAGCACACGTGCCGAGACCACCGCGACGGCGGCCGGGCGATGACCGAGATCTCGCCCACGCGGACGAGGAGGGCGGGTCTCCGATGGATGTCGCTGTTCACCCTGGCATGGCTCGCGATCTGGACGGTGCAGCTCACACCGGTCCAGCTGCTCCTCCCGCTGCAGCTGGACACGCCGGAGGACGACTGGATCGGCGGGGTCGTCTCGTCCGGACTCGTTCTCGGGATCGGCGGTCTCGCGGGAATCCTGGCGGGACCGGCCGCCGGCGCGCTGTCCGATCGGGGTGCGGCGGGACGCCATCGACGCCGCCCCTGGGCGCTGGGCGGAGTGCTGCTCACGGCCGTCTGTCTGGTGCTCACCGGGTTCGCGGAGGGTCCGTGGGGCGTCGGCGCCGGCTGGGTGGGCGTTTCGATCGGGGTGGCCGTCTCGTCCGCCGCGTTCACGGCGCTGATCGCGGATCAGCTGCCGACCACGCAGCGCGGCGCCGCCTCGGCCGCCGTGGGGTCCAGCCAGGCCGTGGGCATCGTCCTCGGTGTTGGCCTGGTGGTGCTGCTCGGTCTGGGAATCCGTGAGGGGTATCTGCTGCTGGCGGGAGTCATCGCGGTCGTCGGGTCGGCGGCGGCGCTGCTGCTGCCCGACCCGCCGTCGACGGAGGAGATGCGTCCGACCCGGATCGGGCGTCATCCGCTCGCCTCTCTCCGCGACCGCGACTTCGCGTGGATGCTCTCCGGCCGCCTGGTGACGAACATCGGCAACGCGCTCGGGACGGCGCTGTTCCTCTTCTTCCTGCTGCACGGTCTGGGTCAGCCGACCCCGGTAGCCCAGGACAACCTGCTGCTGCTCATCCTCGTGTACACCGTGTTCGTCGTCATCGCTTCGGTGATCACGGGCGTGGTCTCGGACCGCACCGGCAACCGCCGGACGCTCGCTGTCGCCGCCACGGTGGTCCAGGCGGCCTCCGGGGTCGCGATCGCTCTCGTGCCGACATTCGAGATGACGATGGTGGCCGCGGCGCTCATGGGATTGGGATACGGCGCGTTCTCGACCGTGGGGCTCGCGTTCGCGGCGGATCTGCTGCCCGACGAACAGGATCACGCGAGGGATCTGGGGATCGTGAACGTCACGGCAGCACTGGGGCAGCTCATCGGACCGGTGCTGGGGGCGGGGCTGGTCGCCCTGGTCGGCGGGTTCTGGCTGGTCTTCGTCGCGGCGGCCGTGCTCTCCCTGGTCGGCGGGCTCCTCACGGCCTTCGCGCGACAACCGAGCCGGTCATGAGGAGGCGGCCCGCTGCTCGACCGTGGCGATCGCGACCCCCAGCACGGCGTTGAAGACCTGCGGTCGCATCGTCGTCACGAGGTGCGTCGTCCGCGGCACGACGATGAGCTCCGCATGCGGCGCCAGGCGACGGAAGGCGGGCTCGTTCAGTCGCAGCTGGTCGTACTGCCCGTTCACGAACCACAGCGGCACGTCGATGCGCGCAACCGCGGACGCGACGTCGAGAGCCGCCAGACTCCGCAGAGCCGAATCCTGGGTGTCCAGCGCGTAGCCGCCGGCCGCGAAGTCCCCACGGTGCTCCTCCGGGATCGTCGCCGCGAGCATCCGCTGGGTGAGCCACATGCCGCGGTCCGGCAGCGCATCGAAGGCCCGGGCGAACAGGCGGTACGCCGCGAGGCCCGCCCCCTGCGGGAACGAGGTGCAGGCGGCGGCCACGAGACCGGCGACAGGCGGCTTCTCCGCGCCTCCCGTGTACGCCAGCGACAGCAGCCCGCCCATCGAGTGCCCGACGAGCAGGACGGGCCCGTCCTCGGCGCCGGCGCGAACGGCGAGGTCGACCGTGTGCAGCGCCTCGTGGAGAGAGAAATCCTCATCCATGCGGCTGCCGTGACCAGGCAGATCGACCGCTGTCGCCCGGCGCCCCCGGGACTCGAGGTAGGCGAGCTGCGCGCGCCACATCGTGGCCGACGTGCGGATGCCGTGCACGAAGACGATCTGAGCGGTCACGGCGTCAGCATAAGGAAAGCGGGGCCGGTGGATGAACCACCGGCCCCGCTTCGACACGGAACGTGTCAGAGAGGATTACTTCTCCCAGCCCACGTTCTCCACCGGCTGGATGCCGAAGAGGTCCAGACCCACGTAGGGCTCGGGGGTCAGGTTCGCCAGACCCTCCTGCACCGTGTAGATCTGCGGGCCGTTGTAGAGCGGGATCAGGCCCCAGCGCTTGTAGATCTCGGGCTCGAGCTCCATCGCGGCAGCGGTCTGCGCCTCGGGGTCGCTCTGCGACTCGACCTTGTCCTTGATCTCGGCGTCGAGCTCGGCGTCACCGACACCCGACAGGTTGAGACCGGAGTCCGAGCAGTACAGCTGGCAGAACCAGGCGGCACCGAACGGGTCGGACGAGGTGAAGCGGAGTCCGGAGACGTCCCAGTTCTTCGAGGTGTAGTCGTCGGAGAACTGGCTGGCGGGACGGACCTCGACCTTGACGTCGATGCCGACCTCCTTCTCCTGCGCCTGCAGCGACTGGGCGAGCGCCTTCTGCGTGGCGGTGTCGCTCCAGATCGGGTAGACCACGGAGAGCTTGACGCCGTCCTTCTCGCGGATGCCGTCGGAGCCCTCGGTCCAGCCGGCCTCGTCGAGGAGCTTCTTGGCGCCCTCGACATCGAACTCCCAGCCGGCGGCCTTCATGGAGTCCTTGTAGCCGGGCTGGAAGGAGAACAGGGTCAGCGAGCCGGCCGGGTCCTCTTCGTAGCCGAGGCCGTTCCAGGCGATCTGCTTCTGCTGGTCGATGTTGATGGCCTTGAAGAACGCCTCGCGGACCTTGACGTCCTCGAACTGCGGCTTGGTCGAGTCGACCTGCAGGATGGTGTTGGCGGTCTGCTGCGCGCGGTACACCTTCGCGCCGTCGACGTCCTTGACCTGGTCGATGAGCTCCTGGGAGCCCGTCTCGACCATGTCGACTTCGCCGTTCTTGAAGGCGTTGACGCCGGCCTGGCCGTCCATGCCGGTCATCGTGACCTTGTCGAGCAGGGGAGCGTCGCCCCACCACTCGGGGTTCGGCTTGAAGGAGATGTAGCCCTTGTTGGCGTCGAACTCGTCGACGGTGTACGGGCCGGCACCCCACTCGGGGTGCGGGTTCTCGACCATGGCCTCGTTGAACGTGGTCGGGTCGGCGAGGGCCGGGTGGATGACGCCGCCGTTGAAGGGCATCTGCGGCCAGGCGAACTCGCTCTTGAAGGTCACGATCGCCGTCTTGGGCGTGTCGCCCTGCTCGACGGACTCGATGTCCTTGTAGCCGTCGGTCGCGTTCGGGTTGAAGCCCTCGTCGTAGGAGCGGTTGGCCTTCCACGTGGCGTCGATGGCGGTCCAGTCCATGTCCGTGCCGTCGTTCCAGTGGGCCTCGTCCGTGAACGTGAAGGTCAGAACGGTCTTGCCGTCCTTGACCTCGTTCTTCCACTCGGACAGGTAGTTGTCGTTCTTGTACTGCGTGCCGTCCGGCTTCATCAGGATGAGCTGCGGCGTGTACCACGCGGCGATGCGCGCGGTGTCGGCGCTGCCGTCGCTGTTGAACGCGTTCAGCTGCGGCGGGACCTCGCGGATCGCGAAGTTGACCTCGCCACCCTCCTTGAGGTTTTCGCGGGGCTGGGGGTTGTAGTTCGCCATCTCGACCTCGGCGGCCTCGCCGTTGTCGCTGTTGTCGCCACTGCCGCTGTTACCGGCAGCGCACCCGCTGAGCGCGAGTGCGAAAGCGCCGGTGAGTGCCAGCGCTCCCATCAGCTTGTACTGCTTCATGGTGCTCCTTTCGCCTTGCGGCGTGTCATAAGGGGAGAATAGTTCGCCGGGTGCATGAATGCCCCTGCGGCAAGTGAATCTGACTTAACCGTTATCGGACCGTCATGCGCTGTGGGCTCAGGAGGCGACGGGCTGGTCGGTGACCGACGCGGGATCGAAGACGATCCGCTGCCGCGTGCGCTCGATGTCCGGATCCGGAACAGGGATCGCCGACAGCAGAGCGCGCGTGTACGGGTGCTTCGGGTTGTCGAAGACCTCGTCCACATCCCCGTGCTCGACGAAGTCGCCGAGGTACATCACGGCGACCCGGTCGGCGATGTGACGGACCACGGAGAGGTCGTGCGCGACGAACAGGTAGGACAGGCCGAGCTTGACCTTGAGGTCGTCGAGCAGGTTGATCACGCCGGCCTGGATCGAGACGTCCAGCGCCGAGACGGGCTCATCGAGAACGACGATCTTCGGGTTGGTCGACAGGGCCCTGGCGATGCCGATGCGCTGACGCTGTCCGCCGGAGAACGCCTGCGGGAAGCGGTCACGGTGCGCGGGGTTGAGGCCGACGAGGTCCATCAGCTCGCCGACGCGTCGCTGGATCTCCGCCTTCGGCGTGCCGATCGCCGACAGCGGCTCGGAGATGATGTCCGCGACCGTCATGCGCGGGTCGAGCGCGCCCATCGGGTCCTGGAACACGATCTGGATGTCGCGACGGAGCGCACGCTCCACCTTGCGGCTGCGGATGTCGTTCACGCTCGTGCCGGCGATGACGATGTCGCCCTCGGTCTGCTTGATCATGTCCATGATCTGGAGCAGCGTCGTCGTCTTGCCACTGCCGGACTCGCCCACGATGGCCATGGTCTCGCCCTCGCGCACGTCGAAGCTGATGCCCTTGACGGCGTGGACCTCGCCCACCTTGCGCTTGAGGAACGCGCCCTTGAGGAGGGGGAACGTCTTCGTGAGGTTCTTGACCTCGAGGGTGATCGGTCGCTCCTCCCGCGGGAGACGCGTCAGGGCGCTCTCGGGAGCCTCGCGCACGGGGTAGACCGGGAGTCCGCCGAGCATGCCGCCGTCCTCGATCTCGTGCGAGCGGATGCAGGCGGCCCGGTGCTCGGCGCCGCCGGCCGTGGCGACAGGAAGGAGCTCCGGCTCGCGCGTGCGGCACGCGTCCATCACGATCGGGCAGCGATCCGCGAACGGGCAGGCGTCCGGGAGGTTGATCAGCAGCGGAGGGTTGCCCTTGATCGGGGTGAGCGGCTCCTTCTCGGCCTTGTCGACGCGCGGGATCGCACCGAGGAGACCGATGGAGTACGGCATGCGGGTCTGGTGGAAGAGCTCGCGCACGGGAGCCTGCTCCACCGGCTTGCCGGCGTACATGACCATGACGTCGTCCGCGGTGCGGGCGACCACACCCATGTCGTGCGTGATCATCATGACCGCGGCGCCGGTCTCCGCCTGCGCCTTCTCGATCAGGTCGAGGATCTGGGCCTGGATCGTGACGTCCAGCGCGGTCGTCGGCTCGTCGGCGATGATGAGTTTCGGGTCGTTCGCCATCGCGATCGCGATCACGACGCGCTGTCGCATGCCGCCGGAGAACTCGTGCGGGAAGGCCTTCATCCGCTTCTCCGGCTCGGGGATGCCCACGAGCTTGAGGAGATCGATCGCGCGAGCGTTCGCCTCCTTGGCGCTGAGGTTGCGGTGCACCGTGAGAGCCTCGATCAGCTGCGCGCCGACGGTGTAGACCGGGGTGAGCGAGGTCAGCGGGTCCTGGAAGATCATCGAGATGCCGTTGCCGCGGATGGCGGACAGCTGCGAGTCGGTCTTCCCGAGCAGCTCCTGACCGTCGAACATGATCGAGCCGCTGACCTTGGCGTTCTCGTCGAGCAGGCCCATGACGGCGAGCGAGGTGACGGACTTGCCCGACCCGGACTCGCCGACGATGCCGAGCGTCTTGCCGGCTTCCAGATCGAACGAGACGCCGCGGACGGCATCGACGCGTCCCGCCTCGGAGGCGAAGCTGACCCTGAGGTCGCGGACGGACAGTACGGGGCTCATGCGCGGCCTCCTGCAGCCGAGGTGGGGTCGAGGGCGTCACGCAGGCCGTCGGCGATCAACGCCATGGAGACGGTCAGCAGCGTGAGGGCCAGGGCCGGGAAGTAGAACAGCCACGGGGAGCTGGTGATGGACGTGCTGCCCTCGCCGATCAGCGAGCCGAGCGATACATCGGGGATCTTCACGCCGAAACCGATGAACGACAGTCCGGTCTCGGTGGTGACGGCGGCGACGATGCCCATGGTGAAGTTGATCACCAGCAGCGACCCGATGTTGGGGACGAGGTGCCGCAGGACGATGCGTGTGCCGGGGACGCCCATGTACCGTGCCGCCTGGACGTACTCGCGCTCCCGGAGGGAGAGGGTCATGGTCCAGATGATGCGCGCGGGGAAGAACCACCCGATGAAGATCATGACGAGCGCGATGACCCACCAGACGCCACCGGAGTCGTTCGAGATCACCGAGAGCATGAGGAAGGTCGGGACGACCATCATGAAGTGGATGACCAGCAGGGCGATCCGCTCGAACCAGCCGCCGAAGTAGGCGGCGGCCGTGCCGACCAGGGCGGAGAGGATCGTCGTGCCTACCGACACCGTGATCGCGATCATGAGGGAGCGCTGCAGACCGATAGCGGTCTGGGTGTAGGTGTCGTTGCCGGCGCCGTTGGTGCCGAACCAGTGCTCGGCGGAGGGTCCCTTGCCGAGCGACAGGAAGTCCATGTCGTTGACGGCATACGGCGAGAGGAGCGGGCCGAGCGTCGCGAACAGGACCAGGACGATCAGGATGATCACGCCGGCGACGGCCGGCTTGTTGCGCATGAAGCGGCGGCTGTAGAGGGTCCACTTCGAGAGGGACTTCTCGGCGGCGGCTTCCGCAGGCTGTGCCGGGCCGACGGGCGGCTCGACCAGCGGATCGATCATATCGGTGGTCATATCAGCTCACCCTCACTCGCGGGTCGAGGACGACGACGACGATGTCGGCGAGCACGGCGCCGATCGCGGTCAGCACGGCGCCGAAGGCGGCGACAGCCACCACGCCGTTGATGTCGTTCTGGTTGATGGTGTCGAGGAAGTAGCGCCCCATTCCCTGCCAGGCGAAGATCGACTCGGTCAGGATCGCGCCGGTGAAGATCGTCGGGATCGTGAAGGCGACCTGCGTCGCGACGGGGATGAGCGAGGTCCGCAGGGCGTGCTTGCGCACCGCCTGGGCCTTGGTCAGACCCTTCGCGCGTGCCGTGCGGACGTAGTCGGCGTTGATGTTGTCCAGCAGCAGCGAGCGCTGCAGGAAGTGGTACTGCGCGTATCCGACGAGCACGAGGGCGATCGTCGGGAGCGTCACGTGCTGGAGTGCATCGACGATCGTGGGGAAGAAGCCGGTGACGCCAGGGCTGGAGGAGCCGGTGACGTAGAAGATGCGGACGCCGGTCGCCTCGTTGAGTGCGATGGCGAGGAGCACGACGGCGAGAGCGGCGACGATGATGTTGATGTTCATCGTGATGATCGAGGTCGCCTGGCCGATGCGGTCCGCGAGCTTGTACTGACGGGAGGCGGTGTAGACGCCGAGCCAGATGCCGAGGACGGCGGCGATGATCGTGGCGCCGAGGACGAGCTCGGCGCTGACCCACATGCGGTAGGCGACCTGCTCGTTCACCGACTGCCCAGTCGGGCTGACGCCCCAGTCCCAGCGCAGGACGATGCTCGTGAACCAGTTCCACCACCGTTCGATCAGCGGAACGGTGTCGCTCAGGTTCCGGGGGATCAGGACGTTGTCGATCTGCTCCGGAGTGAGCGGCGGGCGCCGTCCGACGTAGTTGCTGCGCGGATCGAGGAATCCCCACGCGAGGAAGAACGTGAGATTCGTGGCGACCACGATCATGAGCAGCCAGCCGAGTGCGCGGCGCACGAGGTACTTGATCAAGGGGGGTCAGTCTTTCTCTTCTACAGACGCGCTCGGGATCCGCCGACGCAACGCTGAGTCGGGTAGATATTCAACCACCATCTACCGTACTGCGCGACGCGACGGCCACCACGGGGTCTGTGACGGAGTCTTATCGCTTACGGGATCTGGTGTCATGCATTTGTCCCGGGCAACTTCGGGAGACTATCACCGCTGTGGCCGAATCGGGGATTAGCCGTCCCTCACCGTACAATCGAGTGGACATGTCCCCACGCGCTCTCACCCCGCTTCAGCCTGCCGCGACGCCGGCTGCGCAGATCCGCAATTTCTGCATCATCGCCCACATCGACCACGGCAAGTCGACCCTCGCCGACCGCATGCTCCAGATCACCGGAGTCGTGTCGGACCGCGACATGCGGGCGCAGTACCTCGACCGGATGGACATCGAGCGCGAGCGCGGCATCACGATCAAGAGCCAGGCGGTCAGGATGCCGTGGGAGCTCGACGGGCAGACCGTCGCCCTGAACATGATCGACACCCCCGGGCACGTCGACTTCACATATGAGGTGTCGCGTTCCCTCGCCGCCTGCGAGGGCGCGATCCTGCTCGTCGACGCCGCGCAGGGCATCGAAGCGCAGACTCTCGCCAACCTCTACCTCGCGCTCGAGAACGATCTCCACATCATCCCGGTGCTGAACAAGATCGACCTGCCGGCGGCCGACCCGGAGAAGTATGCCAAGGAGCTGGCATCGCTCATCGGCGGGAAGCCGGAAGACGTGCTGCGTGTCTCGGGCAAGACCGGGGCCGGCGTCGAGGACCTTCTCGACCGACTGGTCCAGGAGATCCCGGCACCGACCGGCGACGCGGACGCTCCTGCCCGCGCGATGATCTTCGACTCGGTGTACGACGCCTACCGCGGCGTCGTCACCTACGTACGCATGGTCGACGGCAGCCTGTCGCCCCGCGAGCGCATCCAGATGATGTCGACCGGCGCGAACCACGAAGCCCTCGAGGTCGGTGTGTCGAGCCCCGAGCCGACCCCGACCAAGGGACTCGGTGTCGGCGAGGTGGGCTACCTCATCACCGGCGTGAAGGATGTGCGCCAGTCGAAGGTCGGCGACACGATCACGAACGCCCGCAAGCCCGCGGCGGAGGCTCTTCCCGGCTACACGGACCCGAAGCCCATGGTCTTCTCGGGCATCTACCCGATCGACGGCAGCGACTACGCGGAGCTGCGTGAGGCGCTCGACAAGCTGAAGCTCTCCGATGCCTCCCTGCAGTACGAGCCGGAGACCTCCGTGGCCCTCGGTTTCGGCTTCCGCTGCGGCTTCCTCGGCCTGCTGCACCTGGAGATCGTGACCGAGCGCCTCGCGCGCGAGTTCGGCCTCGACCTCATCACCACGGCCCCGAGCGTGATCTATGAAGTCGTGACCTCGGACACCGGCGAGACGGTGACCGTGACGAACCCGAGCGAATACCCCGACGGGCGCATCGGCTCGGTGTCGGAGCCGATGGTCAAGGCCGCGATCCTGCTGCCCAAGGACTACGTCGGCACCGTCATGGAGCTGTGCCAGTCCCGTCGAGGGACGCTGCTCGGCATGGAGTACTTCTCGGAGGAGCGCGTCGAGCTGCGCTACAACATGCCGCTCGGCGAGATCGTGTTCGACTTCTTCGATCAGCTGAAGTCCAAGACGCAGGGCTACGCGTCGCTCGACTACGAGCCCTCCGGGCAGCAGGAGGCCGACCTCGTCAAGGTCGACATCCTCCTCCAGGGCGAGAAGGTCGACGCGTTCAGCTCGATCGTGCACCGCGACAAGGCGTACGCGTACGGCACGATGATGGCGGAGCGGCTGCGCAAGCTCATCCCTCGCCAGCAGTTCGAGGTGCCGATCCAGGCCGCGATCGGTGCGCGCATCATCGCCCGTGAGACGATCCGCGCAATCCGCAAGGACGTGCTGGCGAAGTGCTACGGCGGTGACATCACCCGCAAGCGCAAGCTCCTCGAGAAGCAGAAGGAGGGCAAGAAGCGCATGAAGATGGTGGGTCGCGTCGAGGTCCCCCAGGAGGCGTTCATCGCCGCGCTCTCCGGCGACGTCGAGGGCAAGGACAAGAAGTAGCCCCTCGCGGAACTGGGTCGCTGAGCTTGTCGAAGCGTCCCTCACGTGGCGCGTGTTCCCCAGCCTGGGTCGCTGAGCTTGTCGAAGCGTCCCCCTGGGACGGCTTCGACAGGTCAGGAAGGTCCTCGGACCGGTCCTCGATCAGCGCGAGCTTCTTCCGCCTGCTCCATCCTTGAATCTGCTTCTCGCGGAAGAACGCCGCATCGACGGTGTCGAAGTGCTCCGCGTGAACGAGGACGACCGGTCGGCGGCGGCGGGTGAAGTTCGCCGCGAACTGGTCGTCATGGTTGTGCTCCCAGACGCGGGCCTCCAGATCGCCGTCCGTGCTGCCGGTGTAGAAGCTGCCGTCGTTGCACCTCAGGATGTACGTCCAAGCCATCGACCCATGGTCCCGGAGATCCGCGCCGACAGGAGAGGTTGTGGACAACTTCCCTTCGGCGGGCTCGGGGACCCAGGGGGTTGGGCCCTTCGACAAGCTCAGGGACCCAAAGGATGGGCGGGCTCGGGGAGCCAGGTGGACGTGGTCAGGGATCCAGGTGGACGGGGTCAGGGACCTTGGGATGTGACGGCGTGCGGCGCGGGGGGTGTTCGCTCAGGGAACCCGAAGTAGGCTGGAACTCATGCGGCGCGGGACTTTCCGAGACGACACGGTGGACTATGCGGCCGTGGGTGCGACCCACGCGCCCGATCTGATGCAGTACCCGCCGGAGCGCAGCATCCCGGCGGAGGAATCCTGGCGGATCGGCAGCGGTGTCGAACGCTTCCAGACAGCGGGGGAGGCGCTCCTCTCGTGGACGGCGCAGCGCGCGGCCGGGCTCTCGGTCGAAGATGTGCGCCCCGCACCCGGACCCGCCTACGCCGGTGTGAGCTTCGACGCCGAGGGCAACCCGATCGCGCCGAGCAAGCGCGACGTCGAACCGCGCTACGACGCCGAGGGCATGCCGTTCGTCGGCGCGGGGATGACCCTGCACCTGCGCGGCCGCGTGGCCGGCATGCGCGCCGACTCAGAACTCCGCGTGATCTCGGTCACCGAGGAGACGCGGCGCATCGGCTTCGTGCTGGGCACCATCGGCGGCTCCGTCGTGAGCGGCGAGGAGTCCTTCGACGTGGACTGGCGCGAGGACAACGACGAGGTCTGGTTCACGGTGCGCGCCTTCGATCGGCCGAACGCGATGACCTACCGCATGATCCCCGCGCTCGTGAAGCGCCGTCGCCGGGAGCTCTTCGCGCGCTACCTCCGGGCGATCTCCCCGCTGTACGCGACCCCGCTCTGATGGCGGGACCGCTTCCCCTGGGTGACCCCGCGCCGTCGGACGGCCGGCTGCCGGCCGATCTCCCCGTCGATACGCGCGTGCCGTTCTCCGCCTACCTGCACATCCCGTTCTGCACCGTGCGCTGCGGCTACTGCGACTTCAACACCTACACGTCGACCGAGCTGCGCGGTGCCAAGCAGGAGGACTACGCGAGCACCCTGATCTCCGAGATCGCGCTCGCGCACCGGGTGCTCGGCGAGGCGGGAGCCCTGCGCCCGATGGACACGGTGTTCTTCGGCGGCGGCACCCCGACCCTCCTCCCGGCAGGCGACCTGGCACGCATGCTCGAGGCGGCGACCACCGCGTTCGGGCTCGCCGAGGGCGCCGAAGTGACCGTCGAGGCGAACCCCGACACCGTGACGCCCGCCGTGGCGCGCACGCTCGCGGACGCCGGGGTGACGCGGATGTCCGTCGGCATGCAGTCCGCCGTTCCGCACGTGCTCGCGGCACTGGACCGCACCCACAGGCCCGAGAACGTGCGCACCGCCGTCGCCGCGGCGAAGGACGCGGGGCTCGCGGTGAGCGTCGACCTGATCTACGGTGCGCCGGGGGAGTCGCTCGCCGACTGGGAGGCCTCGCTCGAGGCGGCGCTCGCCCTCGAGCCCGATCACATCTCGGCCTACGCGCTCATCATCGAGGACGGGACGAAGCTCGCCCGGCAGATCCGCCGCGGCGAGGTTCCGACACCGGACGACGACCTTCAGGCAGACATGTACGAGGTGGCCGATGCCCGACTCGCCGCCGGCGGGTTCGACTGGTACGAGGTCAGCAACTGGGCCCGAACGCCCGCGCAACGATCCCGACACAACCTCGCCTACTGGCGGGGGAGCGACTGGTGGGGATTCGGTCCCGGCGCGCACAGCCACATGGCCGGACTGCGCTGGTGGAACGTGAAGCATCCGGCCGCCTACGCCCAGCGCCTCGCAGCGTCGGAATCTCCCGCCGCCGGAACCGAGCGTCCCGATGCCGAGTCCCGCACCCTCGAGCGCATCCTGCTGCTGAGCCGCATCCGCGAGGGCATCGCCATCGACGAGGTGCCGCTGGAGAACCGGAAGCGCGTCGCCGGGCTCATCGCCGACGGACTCGTCGATCCCGCCTCGGCGATCCAGGGGCGGATTCAGTTGACCCTGCGCGGGCGACTGCTCGCCGACGCGGTGGTGCGCGAGCTCACGGATTGAGCCGAAGCGCGTCCGGTCCGCGGTAAGATTGGCACTCTGAACGTCCGAGTGCCAGCGGAAGGGAAGGCGATGGTCACAGAGCGAGGACTCCAGGTTCTCCGCGCGATCGTGCAGGACTACGTCGAGACCCACGAACCCGTCGGCAGCCGATCCATCGTGGACCGGCACTCGTTCGGCGTCTCGGCGGCGACCATCCGCAACGACATGGCGCTGCTCGAGGACGAGGAGCTGATCACGGCTCCCCACACGTCCTCCGGCCGCGTGCCGACAGACAAGGGCTACCGGGTCTTCGTCAACCACCTCGCGCAGCTGCGGCCGCTCTCGTCCGCGCAGCGCTCGGCCATCGAGTCCTTCCTCGGCGAGCCGGCCGACCTCGACGACCTGATGGTGCGCACCGTCCGCGTGCTGACACAGCTGACGGGGCAGGTGGCGCTCGCGCAGTACCCGTCTTTCGCGCGCGCCCATGTGACGCACCTCGAGCTGGTGGCTCTGGCTCCCAATCGGCTGCTGATCGTGCTCGTGACAGACGCCGGCGGTGTGTCGCAGCGCATGGTCGTGCTGCCGGAGACGATCGACGAACCCGACCTGGCCGTGCTGCGGGCACGACTCTCCGCGCTCATCACGGGTCAGGGCATCGGCGAGGCGTCCGACCGCCTTCAGGCGGTGCTCGACGGCGAGGAGACCCCGCAGGACCGGATCCTGCGGACGATCGCCGCCGTCGTGATCGACGAGCTCGGCGGCTTCCGACAGGAACGTCTGGTGATGGCGGGAGCGGCGACGCTCGCGCGGCGGGAGCAGGACTTCCGCGGCAGCATCCACCCCCTCCTGGAGGCGATCGAGGAGCAGGTCACGCTGCTGCGGCTGATGAGCGAGATGGTGGCCGACGAGCACGGACTCGCGGCGAGCATCGGCACCGAGAACGCGCCGTTCGGCCTCGGCGAGGCCTCGATCGTGGCGAGCAACTACGCCGCACCGAGCGGAACGGCGCGCGTCGGCGTGATGGGCCCGACCCGCATGGACTACCCGAGCAACCTCGCCGCAGCGCGGGCCGTGGCCCGCTACCTGTCGCGGATGCTCGACGACGACGAGGCCGGCCGCTGACGCGGCCGCCTCAGAAGACACACGCAGAAAGGCGATTGTGGCGGACCACTATGAGGTTCTCGGGGTGTCCCGGGACGCTTCCACCGATGAGATCAAGAAGGCGTACCGACGCCTTGCGCGTCAGCTTCACCCGGACGTGAATCCCGGCGACGACGCGGCGGAGAAGTTCAAGCTCGTCACCCACGCGTACGACGTGCTCAGCGACGAGGACTCCCGCCGTCGCTACGACATGGGCGGCGGCGACGGAACGGCGGGAGACTTCGGCGGCTTCGGCGGCTTCGGGGACATCTTCGAGACCTTCTTCGGCGCTGCGCAGGGCGGCGGACGCGGAGCGCGCCCCCGGTCACGCCGGGAGCGGGGGCAGGACGCGCTCGTGCGGGTGACCCTGGACCTGGGCGACGTCGTGTTCGGCGCGCACCGCGACATCGAGGTCGACACCGCGGTGCTCTGCGAGACCTGTCAGGGCTCGTGCTGCCAGGAGGGCACCTCACCCGTGACATGCGACATCTGCGGTGGCTCGGGGCACGTCCAGCGACAGGTGCGCAGCCTGCTCGGCAACGTCGTCACGTCCCAGCCCTGCGGCACCTGCGAGGGATACGGCACCACGATCCCGTACCCGTGCGGCACGTGCGGCGGCCAGGGTCGCGTGCGCTCCCGTCGCACGGTCTCCCTCGACATCCCGGCCGGCGTCGAGACCGGACTGCGTCTGCAGCTGCCCGGCTCGGGCGAGGTCGGCAAGGCGGGCGGCCCGAACGGCGATCTGTACGTCGAGGTGACGGTCACCCCGCACCCGGCCTTCAGCCGCGAGGGCGACGACCTGCTCGCGACGCTCGAGGTGTCGATGACGGATGCGATCCTCGGCACCGAGACCTCTATCCAAGGGCTGGACGGCGAGGTGGACCTCGAGATCCGCCCCGGTGTGCAGTCCGGCGACGTGCTCACCATCAAGGGGCGCGGCATCACCCCGCTGCGCGGCACCCAGCGCGGCGACCTGCGCGTCGGCGTGCAGGTGCTCACTCCGACCAAGCTCGACTCCGCTCAGCGCGCGTTGATCGAGGACTTCGCGAAGAAGGCGAAGTCGCCGGAGCCGCAGCTCGCACAGTTCCAGCAGGGTCTCTTCTCGAAGCTCCGCGACCGCTTCCGCAGCCACTGATCATGGCCCTGCACTTCCTGGTCGAATCGTCGACGGACACCCGCGTCGGAGACCTCGTGTCGCTGACCGGAGCGGAGGCGAAGCATGCGGCGGTGGTCCGGAGACTGCGCGTCGGCGAGGCGGTCACGGTCGGTGACGGAGCCGGCGTCTGGCTCGAGGGCACCGCCGAGGAGGTGTCGCCGACGCGTGTGGACGTCCGCGTGTCGGAGCGCACGGAGCAGGCGGCACTGCGGCCCCGGGTCGTCCTGGTCCAGGCCCTCGCGAAGGGCGATCGCGACGAGCTCGCCGTCCAGGCGGCGTGCGAGCTGGGCGTCGATGAGATCGTGCCGTGGCAGGCCGCCCGCAGCGTCTCCCGCTGGGAGGGCCCGAAGGCCGTGAAAGGCAGGGAGCGGTGGGCGACGATCGTGCGCGAGGCCGCGAAGCAGGCGCATCGGGCCTGGTTGCCCGAGGTCGCAGCGCCCGTGACGACGAAGCAGCTGGCACGGCGGGCGGCTTCGGACCGCGTGCTGCTGCTCGACCCCACGGCTCCGGCGAAGCTGTCGGAGATCGTGCCGGACGGCCGCGACCTCGTGCTCGTGGTGGGGCCGGAGGGCGGGATCTCAGACGAGGAGCTCCGTCTGCTGACGGACGCCGGCGCTGAGCGCGTGCTCCTCGGAGACACGGTGCTGCGCACATCGACCGCCGGCCCCGCGGCGATCGCGGTGCTGTCGGTCGCGCTCGGCCGATGGTGACGCCCCAGGCACGGGCTGGGTTCGCGCACTGGTCAGTAGACTTGGCCTCATGACGGAACCCTCGATCTTCACGCGCATCCTCGACGGGGAGATCCCAGCCGAGATCCTCGCCGAGACGGACCGCCTCTTCGCTCTGCGCGACATCGCGCCCCAGGCGCCGGTGCATCTCCTCGTCATCCCCAAGACGGCCGAGTACCGTACCGTCGCCGAGCTCGCGGCCGGAGACCCGGCTCTGCTGGCCGAGATGATCGCCTTCGCGGCGGAGCTGGCAGCGGCGCACACCGACGACGGCGACTTCCGCCTCGTCTTCAACAGCGGCCCGAACGCCGGGCAGACCGTGTTCCACGTCCATGCCCACGTGCTGGCCGGAGGACTGACCGAGAAGAGTGTCGGTGCCTGACAACCAAGAACCGCAGGAGCGCAGACTGAACGCCCCGCCGCCCGAGTCGGTCGAGAAGATCTACGCCGACGGCGTCGCGATGGTGCAGCTGCTCGGTCCGCAGGATCGTCTGCTGCGGATGCTCGAGAAGGAACACCCGGACGTCCAGGTGCTGGTGCGCGGGAACGAGATCACGCTCAGCGGTGACACCGCCGCGGTCGCGAGGGCGAAGGTCCTCGTGGACGAGCTGCTCGCGATGACCAGAGCGGGCCAGGATCTCGCGCCGAGCGACGTCGCGAGCTCCGCGCGCATGCTGCGGCAGGAGGGCGGACCGCGACCGAGCGAGGTGCTCGGCGAGGCGATCCTCACCACGCGCGGCAAGGTCATCCGTCCGAAGACCCTCGGGCAGAAGGAGTACGTCGACGCGATCGACGAGAACACGATCGTGTTCGGCATCGGTCCCGCCGGTACGGGCAAGACCTATCTCGCGATGGCCAAGGCGGTGCAGGCGCTCCAGCGCAAGGAGGTCACGCGCATCATCCTGACCCGCCCTGCCGTCGAGGCAGGGGAGCGGCTCGGCTTCCTCCCCGGGACGCTGACCGACAAGATCGATCCGTACCTGCGCCCGCTGTACGACGCGCTGAACGAGATGATGGATCCCGAGATCGTCCCGCGCCTGATGGCGACCGGCACGATCGAGGTCGCGCCGCTGGCCTACATGCGCGGGCGCACGCTCAACGACTCGTTCGTGGTGCTCGACGAAGCGCAGAACACGACGCCCGAGCAGATGAAGATGTTCCTCACGCGTCTCGGCTTCGGCACGCGCATGGTCGTCACCGGTGACATCACCCAGGTGGACCTCCCGCAGGGCGCCTCGGGGCTCCGCCTGGTGACGCGGGTGCTCGACGGCATCGACGACATCCACTTCGCGCGGCTCACCAGCGACGACGTCGTCCGGCATTCGCTCGTCGGCCGCATCGTGGACGCGTACAGCGAATATGACGAGAAGCGCACAGCACAGCGATTCGAACGCGAGCAGGCGGCAGAGTT
Source organism: Microbacterium algeriense (assembly GCF_008868005.1). Lineage (GTDB taxonomy): Bacteria > Actinomycetota > Actinomycetes > Actinomycetales > Microbacteriaceae > Microbacterium > Microbacterium algeriense. Next base: position 1,019,852 of record NZ_WAAO01000002.1, on the reverse strand, counting down.
CGCCAACCGTGCCGATCGCAGGGGAGCACAACGACCAGGACCCCGCGACCGCATGCCGAAACGAGGACTCTCATGATCGAGATCAACAACGAGTCGGCCATCGACGTCGACGAGACGGTGCTGCAGCGCCTCACGGACTTCAACCTCGCGCAGCTGCACGTCAGCCCGGACGCCGAGGTCGCGATCGTCCTCGTCGACGAGGGCGCCATGGAGGCGCTGCACGTGCAGTGGATGGACGAGCCCGGTCCGACCGACGTGCTGAGCTTCCCGATGGACGAGCTGCGCCCCGGCACCGAGGACCGGCCGACGGCCCCCGGGCTGCTCGGCGACATCGTGCTGTGCCCCCAGGTCGCCGAGACGCAGGCTCAGGCCGCCGGCCACACCCTGATGGATGAGCTGATCCTGCTCACCACCCACGGGCTGCTGCACCTGCTCGGCTTCGATCACGCCGAGCCGGACGAGGAGCGTGAGATGTTCGGGCTGCAGAAGGAGCTGATCCAGGGCTTCGCCGCGGCCGAACGCCGCCGATGACAGCCACGCTCCTGCTCATCGCCGCCGTGCTGCTGGTGGCGTTCGGCGGTCTGATGGCCGCGATCGACGCCGCATACGGCGTGACCTCGCGTGCCGGACTCGCCGACATGGCGACGGAAGGCCGCAGGGCGAAGGCTCTGGGACGCATCGCCGTCGACCTGGATGCGCACGTCAACGCGGTGGCCTTCATCCGCGTGCTGGCGGAGGTGACCGCCGCCGTGCTCGTCACGGTCGCCTTCACGATCCTCATCGAGAACAACTGGTGGGCGATGCTCGCCGCCGCGCTCCTGATGACCGCCATCACCTTCGTGCTCGTGGGCGCCAGCCCGCGTTCGTTCGGCCGCCAGCATGCGGAGAGCATGATCCGCGGGACGGCGTCGATCGTCCGCGGCCTCCGCATCATCCTCGGCCCGCTCGCCCAGGGCCTCGTGGTGCTCGGCAACAGGGTCACACCGGGGACGGGCCGGAGCTCGTTCACGAGCGAGGACCAGCTGCTCAGCATGGTCGACGAAGCGGCATCGAACGACCTCATCGAGGAGGACGATCGCGACCTCATCCACTCGGTGTTCGACTTCACCGACCAGTTCGTGCGCGCCGTGATGGTGCCGCGCACCGAGATGGTCACCGTGGACGCGACCGCCACCACCGACGAGGCGATGTCCCTGTTCCTCAACCGCGGGGTGTCTCGGATGCCGGTCGTGGACGATGAGGCCGACGATGTCGTCGGCGTGCTGTATCTGAAGGATCTCGTGCAGTTCGCCTACCGTGACGACAGCGCGTGGCGCGCGGCCTCCATCCGGCCCATCGCCCGACCCGCGACCTTCGTCCCCGAGTCGATGCGTGCGGAGACCCTTCTGCAGCAGATGAAGCGCGACGCGGTGCACGTGTGCCTGGTGATCGACGAGCACGGCGGGATCTCCGGTCTCGTCACCCTGGAGGATCTGATCGAGGAGCTCGTCGGCGAGATCTCCGACGAGTACGACCTGGTCTCCGCGGAGTTCGTCGATCTCGGCGACGGTCGCTACCGTGTCAGCGCCCGACTCTCGCTGGAGGACGTGGGCGACCTGTTCGGTGTGGAGCTCGAGGACGAGGACGTCGATTCGATCGGCGGCCTCCTCGGCAAGGCACTTGGGCAGGTGCCGCAGCCGGGTGCAACGGCGACCGTGGAAGGCTTGGTGCTCACGGGCGGCGCCTCGCGCGGTCGCGGTCGAGGGATCGCGACGGTGTTCGTGGAACGTGCGGCAGGAGAGCCTGACGCTTCGCAGGATGAAGGAGATCGAGACGATGACTGACGACACGCGAAGCGGGTTCGTGACCTTCGTCGGGCGCCCCAACGTCGGCAAGTCCACGCTGACGAACGCCCTCGTGGGCGAGAAGATCGCGATCACCAGCGAGAAGCCGCAGACCACGCGTCGAGCCATCAGGGGGATCGTGAATCGTCCGGACGGCCAGCTCGTCATCGTCGACACCCCCGGCATCCACAAGCCCCGCACGCTGCTCGGCGAGCGGCTGAACGACCTCGTCGAGCAGGTGCTGGGTGACGTGGACGTCATCGGCTTCTGCGTTCCCGCGAACGAGAAGGTCGGGCCGGGAGACCGCCGCATCGCCGCCTCGCTCGACGGCTACCCGCGTGCCAAGAAGATCGCGATCGTGACGAAGACGGACGCTGCCGGCCGGGACGACATCACCGAGCGGCTGATGGAGGTCGACGCGCTGCGGGAGGACTGGGATGTCGTGATCCCGCTCTCCGCGCTCACCCGCGACCAGCTCGACGTGCTCTCGGACGAGATCCTGGCGCTGATGCCGAAGGGCCCGGCGCTGTATCCCGAGGGCATCACGACCGATGAGTCGCAGGAGGACCGGATCGCGGAGATGATCCGCGAAGCGGCGCTCGACGGCGTCCGCGATGAGCTTCCGCACTCGATCGCGGTCGTGATCGACGACATCGCGCCGCGCGAAGGCACCGACCTGACCGACGTGCACGCGTCCATCGTCGTCGAGCGCGACAGCCAGAAGGCGATCATCATCGGCCACAAGGGCAAGCGGCTCAGCGACGTCGGAGCGCGGGCCCGGGCCGGCATCGAGAAGCTGCTCGGCACCCGGGTGTTCCTCGGACTGCATGTGAAGGTCGCGAAGGAGTGGCAGCGCGACCCGAAGCAGCTCGGCAGACTCGGATTCTGACATGAGCTCCGGTCACACGTCGATGGCGGCGGGAAGGCCGCCGACCCCCGCGACATGAGGGGTCGCAGCGAAGACCCGAACCCGCTGCGAAACGAGGTCTTCACCCGAGTGTTCGACGAGCACTGGGCGGCTGTGCGGCACCACGTCGAGGGTGTCGTCGGTGCGGAGGAGGAAGTCACCGAGATCGTCTCGGAGGTCTTCCTGTTCGCGTGGTCGCGATTGCGGCCGGCGCGTCCGCCGAGCCGGGTCTGGCTGCTCCGTGCCGCGGATCGCCGGCTGCGCGCGCGTTCGGGTCCGTCCGCTCTGCCGCACACCGCGCTGGACGCGGTGCACGTGGGCGTCTCGGGGCAGGAATGCGCCCCCGGTCACGTCGGCCGGGTGGAGGTGCTTCGAGCTTTGGGTGTCCTCACCCCGCTCCAGCGGCGTATCATCATGCTCACGTACTGGGATGGACTCGCGGTGGGGGAGATCGCGGAGCTGCTGCGCGCTTCTGAGTTCCGGGTTCGGAAGACGCTGAGTCGTGCGCAGGATCGCCTGCGCGCGGAGCTCGGTCTGGAGGGGGCTGATTGCGGGTGAGGACAGACGACGCCGTGCTCGAGCGGATGCTGAGCGATGCGGATCCGGCGCGCACGCCGCGGGACGCGCCGCCCGATGCGCGAGCGCTCGCGATGCGTGATCGCATCCTGCATGCGCCCCCGGCGCCGAGGCGGCGGCGCGCGCGGATGTTCGGGTGGGCCTCCGGGCTCGTCGCGGTCGCCGCGTCGACGGCGATCGCCTTCGCGGTCTTCTCGCCGCAGGGCGCTGCGGTCGCCGGTACGCCGTCGCCCCTCGACTTCGAGGGCTCAGCGACGGTCGGGCAGATCGTGGACGACGCCCAAGTCGCCCTCGCCGAGAGCGGCGGCCCGACGGCGCCGGCCCGAGTCGTCACGGCGGCTTCCTGGGGATTCGACGTCGAGGTCGACACGAAGACGACCGAGGTCGTGCCCCAGCTGTCGCGACTCATCTGGGAGCTGGACGGCTCCGGCCGTATGACGATCATCGCCGGAGTGCCGTACGACCCGGCGGATGCGGTCGCCAGCAACTCGGCGGAGGTCACCAGCAGCGGTGAGGTGGTCACGGATCTCGTGATGGAGCCGGGACAGTTCACCACCGCCTGGAACACGGTGCCGGGCGACACGCGCGACGACATGGTCGCGATGCTCCGTGCCTTCGGGATGCCGGCGGATCCGACGGGCCTGGACGTCGAGGCGGCGTTCACCACCGCGCTCGATCAATGGACCCTGACCGATGCCCAGCACCGGGAGCTCCTGCTGCTGATGGAGGACGCCGGCGGCGGCGACGCGCTCGGCGACACCACGGATCGGCTCGGCCGGCCGGTCTCCGGCATCCGCTTCACGGCGCCGGACGGCGCGTTCAGCGACGTCGTGCTGGTCTCGCTCGACACCGGACGGATCGTCGGCGTCGAGCGCACGGTTCTCGAGGCGGATGACGTGTATCCCGCCGGCGCGGTCATCTCGTATCGGATGTGGGATGTGAGTGAGGAGACGCTGCGATGAAGCGGATGACAGTTCTCGCCTCGTGTCTGCTGGGTGTCGTGATCGCCCTGGGCGCGGCACCGGCGTATGCGGCCGGGACAGATGACGGGGAGGTCCACCCCGAGGTGGCGGCGATGCTCGCCGAGGTGCCCGGCGGTGTCGCCGTCGACTCCACCCATGCGGTGTGGCCGCGTCTCGGCATGGAGCTCGCCGTGAGGGATACCGCGGGGCTGGCCGCGAGATCCGTCGGAAGCTGCGCCACCAACCGGATCTGCGCCTTCAACGGCTCGTCGCTCGGCGGAAGCATGCTGAGCTTCAGCACGTGCACCGTCAGCGCGATCCCCGGCAGCTTCACGACCAGGTCCGTGGCCGACGCGCGGGGCTCCGGGTACGTCCAGGCGCGCAACGCGGCCACCGTCCTTGCGACCGTGAACGCCGGCGCCTGGGCGAACGTCTCCGGAACCGTGACCAACCTCCGCTGCGTGCTCTGAACGATGTCATCCGAGACGGCGGTGGGGACTCGCGCGCGCACGCGGCGCTGGATCGCGACCAGCTGGGGCGGACCGGAGCGGTGGGAGTTCGTCGAGCACGACGTGCCTGCTCCGACAGCGGGCGAGGTGACCATCCGGGTGCGCGCCGCGGGCGTGAACCCCGCTGATGCGAAGCACGTCGCATCAGCACGACCGGGTGTCGTACTTCCCGTCCCGATCGGCTACGAGGTGTCCGGCGAACTCACCGCGATCGGACCGTCGACGCGGATCGGCTCCGGGAAGGCCGAGGTCGGCGACGAGGTCGTCGCATTCCGCGTCAGCGGAGGCTACGCGGGCGAGCTCACCGTCCCCGCCGAGAAGGTGTTCGCGAAGCCATCGAGGCTGACGCACCCGGAGGCGGCGAACCTGCTGCTCGTCGGCACGACGGCGGCGGAGATGCTGGCCGTGACGGGCGCGGCCCCGGGGGAGACCGTCCTGCTCCATGGTGCGTCGGGCGCGGTCGGTGTCAGCGTGCTGCAGCAGGCGAGGCTGCGAGATGTCCACGTGATCGGCACGGCGAGCCCCGAGCGGTTCGACGAGGTGCGGCGCTTCGGCGGGACCCCCGTGCGATACGGGCCCGGAATGATGGACCGCATCCGGGAGCTGGCCGACGCTCCGATCGTCGCGGCGCTGGATGCGGTCGGAACCGAGGAGGCGGTGGATGCGTCTCTCGCTCTCGTGGCGGACCGACAGCGCATCGTGACGATCGCTGCGCCGGGGCGCGCGGCCACCGAGGGCTTCCTCGCCATCGCCGGTTCGCAGCCCGAAAGCGCTCGGTTCCGCGACGAGGTGCGCGGGGAGCTCATCGCCCTGGCTCAGAGCGGCGACCTCGTCGTGCCCCTGGCCCGGACGTTCCCGCTGGACGAGGCCCCGGACGCGCACCGCCTCCTCGCGACAGGACATCCCGGCGGCAAGATCGCCCTGCTGCCCTGAGGTCAGCCGATCTCCCGCAGCGCCGACTGCACCACCACCACGTCGTCGCCGTACTCCGCGTCGACGGCTTCCTGGAGCGACCCGTCGTCCCAGACCACCTGCACCCAGACATAGCCGCGATCCGACCAGGCGGTGAGGGCGTCATCGAGCCGAGCGAAGACGTCCTCCTGCACCCGCGCGAGCTCCTCGTCGGGCGTGGTGCCCGCGACACCGCCGGTCGGATCCTCGGGCACGAGCGGATCGTACAGGGCGAGCAGCATCGGCGGCTCCGTGCTCTCCAGCCGCTCTCCGTCGAACGTCGCGGATACGGCGTACGCACCCCATGTGGTCTGACCGCTGGACTCGCTGCCCTCCAGGTCGTCCCAGCTCCAGCCGTCGAGCGGCACACCGCTGCACTGCGGGGGATAGGACTCCGCGACGGCGCCGAGGCACAACTGCACGTCGCCCCCGACGTCCATGACGGTGCCCATGCCGATGACGGTCTTCTCCGGCGGCCGCGGATGCGCTTCTCCGAGGCGCTGGTCGGACGGCGCGGTCGTGCTGGTCGGGGCGGCGGAGCCCGCGGAACCGGCCGTGCATGCGCTCAACAGCAGCAGGCCGGCGACGGGCGCCGCGACGAGCGTGCTGCGACGGTGCGATGTGCTCATACCGGGAAGCGTCCCCCGCGTGCCGATCGTCTCATTCCCGTCTGAAACGCATGGCGCTTCCCTGCTAGCATGACGACATGCCTTTCGGCGGTCTGCTTCTTCTTAGCTGCCGCGACGAGTCCTGAAGCTAGGGCCTTCCTCGTCGCGGCGCTTGTGTTGGCCCGTCCCTATCGACGAAGAGAAGAAGCCCCATCATGCAGAACACCCAGCGCCCGTCCGCGATGCCGATCCACAAGTACCGGCCGTTCCACGAGCAGATCACCGTCCATCTGCCTGACCGCACCTGGCCCGATGCCCGCATCACCGAGGCGCCGCGCTGGTGCGCGGTCGACCTCCGCGACGGCAACCAGGCGCTCATCGATCCGATGTCGCCCGAGCGCAAGCGCGTCATGTTCGAGCTGCTCGTCAGCATGGGCTACAAGGAGATCGAGGTCGGCTTCCCCTCGGCCAGCCAGACGGACTTCGATTTCGTCCGCCAGCTCATCGAGGAGAACCTCATCCCCGACGACGTCACGATCCAGGTCCTGACCCAGGCGCGCGAGCACCTGATCGCCCGCACCTACGAGGCGATCGCCGGAGCGAAGCAGGCCATCGTGCACCTGTACAACTCGACGAGCGTGCTGCAGCGCGAGGTGGTCTTCCGCACCGACAAGCAGGGCATCATCGACATCGCGCTCGAGGGCGCCCGGCTGTGCCGCCAGTTCGAGAAGACGATCCCCGACACGCAGGTGTACTACGAGTACTCGCCGGAGAGCTACACGGGCACGGAGCTCGAGTTCGCGGTCGACGTCTGCAATCAGGTCATCGAGATCTTCGAGCCCACCCCGGACCGCAAGGTCATCATCAACCTGCCGGCGACGGTGGAGATGGCGACCCCGAACATCTACGCCGATTCGATCGAGTGGATGAGCCGTCACCTCGCCCACCGCGAGAACGTGATCCTGTCGCTGCACCCGCACAACGACCGCGGCACCGCGATCGCTGCAGCCGAACTGGGCTACATGGCCGGGGCTGACCGCATCGAGGGGTGCCTGTTCGGCAACGGAGAGCGCACGGGCAACGTCGACCTCGTCGCGCTGGGCATCAACATGTTCACGCAGGGCATCGACCCCCAGATCGACTTCAGCGACATCGACCAGGTCAAGCGCACGGTCGAGTACTGCAACCAGCTGCCCGTGCCCGAGCGCAGCCCGTGGGCGGGCGACCTCGTCTTCACCGCGTTCAGCGGCTCGCATCAGGACGCGATCAAGAAGGGCTTCGAGGCCATGGCCGCCCAGGCGGAGGCTCGGGGCGTGACGGTCGACGACATCGAGTGGGCCGTGCCGTACCTGCCTGTCGACCCGAAGGACCTCGGCCGCTCGTACGAGGCGGTCATCCGCGTCAACTCGCAGTCGGGCAAGGGAGGGGTCGCGTACCTGCTGAAGTCCGACCACGCGATCGACCTGCCGCGCAAGCTCCAGATCGAGTTCTCCGGTGTCGTGCAGGCGAAGACCGACGCCGAGGGTGGCGAGGTCACGAGCGAGCAGATCTGGTCGATCTTCAACGACGAGTACCTGCCGGCGACGGACACCGCCGCGAAGTGGGGCCGTTTCGAGCTGCTCGCCACCCAGACCAGGAGCGACATGTCCAGCGACGTCGTGCTCGACGTCGTGCTGCGTGATGACGACCAGGAGGTCTCGGTGTCGGGCAACGGCAACGGCCCTGTCGCCGCCTTCGTCGAGGTGCTGCGTGGCCAGGGCTTCGACATCACCGTCTACGACTACGTCGAGCACGCTCTCAGTGCCGGCGGCGACGCGCAGGCCGCGGCCTACGTCGAGCTGCAGGTCGGGGACCAGCGGCTGTGGGGTGTCGGGATCGACGGAGACATCTCGACGGCGTCGCTCAAGGCGATCGTGTCCGGCGTCAACCGCTCGATCCGCTCGCGACAGCGGGAACTCACCGCGGTCTGACGGCTGCGGACGGGTGTGGCCGGGGTCGCTGCGACCCCGGCCACACCTTTCGTCTGTCGTCAGCGGGTCAGGACACCCACTGCACGAGCTGCCAGACGAGTCCGTTGGGATCGGCGAACTGGCAGTAGCGCTCACCCCACGGCTCGGTCTCCGGCGGCGTGACCACCCGAGCCCCCGCTCCGGAGATGCGCGCGAACTCGCCGTCGATATCGTCGACGACGAAGACGAGGAGCGTGCCCTGTCCTGCGGAACCGGCGATCTCCTGAGGGCGGAACGTCGCGAGACCGGTCTCGAGGAAGATCACGTTCGGGGCGGAGCCCGGATGCTGCAGGGAGACGAAGCCCTCTGCGGACATCGCCTCCTCGAAGCCGAAGTGCGTCATGGCGAAGGCGGCGGACGCCTGGACGTCGGGCACGTTGAGAGAGATGGCGGTCTGGGTGATGTTCATGGTTCTCCGTTCCTTAACTATGTACAACGTACAGAGTTAAGGAATGCGCCGTCTAGGATATTCCCGATGGCCAAGAACATCGTCGATCTGCTCTGGCGGCACAGCCCCGCTGCTCCGCCGACGGCTCGGCGCGGCCCGAAGTCGCGTCATTCGACGGACGACGTCGTGGACCGCGCCGTCGCGCTGGCCGACGCGGAGGGTCTGCCCGCGGTCACCATCCGCACCCTGGCCCAGGCGCTCGACCTGTCCACGATGTCGATCTACACGCACGTCAACAGCCGGGCCGACCTGCTCGTGCTCATGGCCGATGCCATGCACGCCCGGATGCCGTCGCCCCCGGCGGACGGGTCGAACTGGAGCGAACGCGTCCGGGGCGTCGCCGAAGGCAACCTCCGTCTGCTCCGCGCGCACGCGTGGCTCATCGACATCCAGGACCCCCGCGTCGCGCTCGGCCCCGGCACCATCGCCAAGTACGACCGCGAGCTGCACGCGTTCGACGGAACGGGCCTCAGCGCCCTGGATCGTGACGCGGCGCTGACCTTCGTGCTGGATTTCAGCCGATCGTCCGCCGCTCGCATGCACACGGACGAGAGAGCGGCGGCGTTCGCGGACGCATGGACCGACGCCGCCCCGCGTCTGGCGACCTATCTCGGTGACGACATGCCCCTCGCACGATCCGTCGGGCAGGCGGCGGGCGAGGCCATGGGGGCGCCGTACGACGCCGGTGCGGCCTGGGAATTCGGTCTCACCCGGGTGATGGATGCGCTGTCGGCCCTGGTCGGCGGCGACGCTCGCCTCGGCGGCCGGTGAGGGCGGTCAGTCCTGCGGCTTGACGATCGCGATCGCCCCGGTCTCCGCGGCGACCTTGCGGCGGTAGATCCGGCGCTGCTCCGGCAGGGAGACGTCGAAGGTGACGGCGAGGATGCGGATCACCGTGGTCACGGCGATGCCGACGACCGCGGCGATCGTGATCGGCATCCCGACGGCCACGGCGATCACGATGAACGTGCAGCCGGCGCCGGCGGCGACCGCGTAGAGCGACCCGACGTGCATGATCGCGGTGGGCAGGCCCATCAGCATGTCGCGCAGGACGCTGCCGCCGACCGCCGCGCAGACGCCGATGAAGACCGCGGGCACCTCGGGGATGCCGAAGGCCAGGGCCTTGCTCGTCCCGAAGGCGCCGAACATGCCGATCACGACCGCATCGAGCACCACGATCGCGGTGTTGAGGCGGGTGAAGAGCCCCGAGAGGAGCATGCCGAGCAGGGCCGCTCCTGCTGCGGTGACCAGGTACCACTGGTTCTGCAGCGTCGCCGGGGTCTGGCCCAGCAGGATGTCGCGGATCAGACCGCCGCCCATCCCGATCATGATCCCGATGATCGCCACCCCGAGCCAATCGAGGCGCCGCTGCCCCTGGAAGCCCGATGCGAACATCGCGCCCTGGACGCCGCCGAGGCCGACGCCGAGCAGATCCGCCCAGAGCGGAATGGTGAAGAGCGGTTCGGTCACCCGTTCATTCTCGCGCACAGAGGATAATCGAAGGGTGCCCACCTACCGAGACGAAGCGGTGATCCTGCGCACTCACAAGCTCGGTGAGGCGGATCGCATCGTCACGATGCTGTCGCGACGGCACGGCAAGGTGCGCGCGGTCGCGAAGGGTGTGCGGCGGACGTCGTCGAAGTTCGGCGCCCGGCTCGAGCCGTTCATGGTCGCCGACGTCCAGCTGTATCAGGGGCGCTCGCTCGATATCGTGCAGCAGGCCGAGTCGCTCGGCTCCTACGGCACCGACATCGCCTCGCACTACGACCGCTTCACGGCCGCGAACGCGATGGTCGAGACGGCCGACCGTCTGAGCGATGCCGAGGCCACCGGTGATCAGTACCTGCTCCTCGTCGGCGGACTGCGTGCCCTGTCGCGCGGCGAGCACGCCCCGCGCAGCATCCTCGACTCCTACCTGCTCCGCGTCATGTCTCTCTCGGGCTGGGCTCCCTCGCTCGACGAGTGCGCACGGTGCGGCACGCCCGGCCCGCACGCGAGGTTCGTCGCGCAGCTCGGCGGTCTGGTCTGCTCGAACTGCGCCCCCGCGGGAAGTCCGCGTGTCGACGAACGCACCCTCACGCTGCTCCGCGCGCTGATCGCGGGGGAGTGGGACGTGATCGACGGATCCTCGCCCGCCGACACCGCGGCCGCATCTGGTCTCGTCTCGGCGTACGCGCAGTGGCATCTGGAGCGCGGGATCCGCTCTCTCGCCCATGTGTCGGACATCCCCTCGGAAGGAGCACGGTGACCCCCAAGCCGTACACGCACAAGGACGCCGTGGCGTATCGCCCGCTCGACTGGACCGGGGTGCATCCGCCCGCGTTCCGTGCCGTGCCCGAGCACGTCGCGATCGTGATGGACGGCAACGGCCGCTGGGCGAACCGCCGAGGACTCAACCGCGTCGAAGGCCACAAGGCGGGGGAGGAGGTGCTGCTCGACGTGGTCGCCGGCGCGATCCAGGCGGGCGTGAAGCACCTCTCCGTCTATGCGTTCTCGACCGAGAACTGGGCCCGGTCTCCGGAGGAGGTGCGCTTCCTCATGGGATACAACCGCGACGTGCTGCACCGCCGCCGTGATCAGCTCAACGAGTGGGGTGTGCGGGTGAGGTGGGCGGGACGCAAACCCCGTCTGTGGGGGAGCGTGATCAAGGAGCTGCAGTACGCCGAGCAGCTCACCCGCGGCAACGATGTGCTGACCCTGACCATGTGCGTCAACTACGGCGGACGGGTCGAGCTGGTCGACGCCATGCGGGCGATCGCCGCTGACGTCGCCGCCGGAAGGGTGAAGCCGAATGCGATCAGCGAGAAGATGATCCGGCGTCACCTCTACGTGCCCGACATGCCGGACGTCGATCTGTTCCTGCGCAGCTCGGGCGAGCAGCGCACCTCGAACTTCCTGCTGTGGGAGTCGGCCTACGCCGAGATGGTGTTCCTCGACACGCTCTGGCCGGACTTCTCCCGGGAGGAGCTGTGGCGCGCGATCGGGATCTACCTCTCCCGCGACCGGCGCTTCGGCGGGGCGATCGACACGCCGGATGCGCCTGCCTGACGCCGCAGCCAGCGCTCCGTCTCGCGAGGATGCCGCAGTCTCACGATCGTGAGGTGCGGGAAATCGGCCTCGATCGCAGGGAAGCGCTCGGCCCATTTGTGCAACGTGGCCGTCTGCCACGCCAGGATGTTCTGCTCGGGGTCCCGGCGGAGCATGTTCCACGGACCCTTCTCGCGATTGCCGTTCCACAGCTCCTGTCGCAGGACCCCGCGGGCGAGGGTGCGGCGGATGAGGCGCGAGCGGACGATCGCGGACGGATAGTCGAGCCAGACCGCGAGCTGTGCGCGCGGCGGGAGGACCTCGTCCGTGCCCTTGCTCGTGTACTGCCACTCCGTGACCCAGCGCTCCTCAGCGGCGAAGGTGCGCACGTCGTCGAGGAACTCGGGCCGAGGCGTCCAGTTCGGCCCGTGGAAGAGCGCATCGATCTCGATGTGCCGCAGCTGCCACACCTCGGCGAGGCGGCCGGACAGGGTGGTCTTGCCCGAGCCGGATACTCCCGCGACGAGGACGCGCTCGGGACGGAACGGAAGCGGATCGTCGGCGGCGAGCATCCGAGGATTCTAGCGACGGAATACGTCGGCGGCACGCGCGGTTGGATGGAAGTGTGACTGAACCCATCTCCATCGACATCTGGTCCGACATCGCCTGCCCCTGGTGCTACATCGGCAAGCGCAACCTCGAGAAGGGTCTCGAAGCGGTCGCCGCCGATGAGGACGCGCCGCAGGTCACCGTCACCTTCCACTCCTTCGAGCTCTCGCCCGACACCCCCGTCGACTTCGACGGCGACGAGATCGACTTCCTCGCCGGCCACAAGGGGATGCCGCGGGAGCAGGTCGAGCAGATGCTGGCCAACGTCACGAACGTGGCCGCGAACGCGGGCCTGCAGTACCGCTTCGACCTGCTGAAGCACACCAACACCGTCAAGGCGCACGAGCTGCTGCACTTCGCGAAGGCCGAGGGGCTGCAGCACGAGATGGAGGAGCGGCTCATGTCCGCGTACTTCACCGAGGGCAAGCACGTCGGCCGGATCGACGACCTCGTCGAACTCGCCGCGGAGGTCGGCCTGGACGCGGATCGTGCCCGCGCAGCGCTCGACAGCGAGCAGTACCTCCCGGCGGTTCGGCAGGATCAGGCCCAGGCCCGCGCGTACGGCATCCAGGGTGTGCCGTTCTTCGTCGTGGACGGCCAGTACGGGATCAGCGGGGCGCAGCCCCCGGCCGCGTTCGAGAACGTGCTCCGCGATCTGTGGGCGAAGCGGAACGAGCCGGTCGAGTCCGTCGAGGCCTGAGTCGATCTGACCGGACGCACGGAGACGGCGGGAACCCGATCGGGTTCCCGCCGTCTTTGTGCATCCGGTCAGACCCGCTGCTGTCGCGGGCCGAGCGGCAGCGGCTCCATGGGCTGGTCGTTCGCGGTCAGATCGATCTCCAGGTCGCGCGCATAGACCACGCGCGTCGCCATCGCCACCTCGTCGCCGGCTTCCGTCAGCTCGAAGACGCGGCCGCCGCGCATGCGGTTGCGCTCCGCACCGGCGAGGCCGTACGCGCCGAAGCCGGTGCCGGGGGCGTAGCCGAGCTGGACGCCGTAGTAGTCGCCGACGTAGTCGTTGATGTGGTCGTGTCCGACGAACACGCCCTTCACATCGCCGCGCTCGAGGATCGCGTTGAACATCCCCGAGTTGAAAGGGCCGGGGCATTCGTCCTCGTTGCGCTCTCCGACGATCCCGTGACGGGCGCGGCCGCGCGCCGCGTCGGCCTCAGTGCGCGTGTCCACGCCGCCCCACCACATGAAGCGGTGCTCCCACAGTGCGATGTGCAGGAACATCAAGCCCGGGACCTTGCGGCCGCGGCGCTGCTCCAGACGCTGCGACTGCTCGCGGTACCAGGCGACCTGGTCCATCCGCAGCCAATCCCAGGCAGGGTAGCCCGAGAAGTCCTGGCCGGCGATCGCGTCAGGCGCGTAGCGACCGGAATCCATCAGCCACAGCGCGAACGCCTCGCGGTTCTTCTTCGCCGACGACCCGATCGTGACGATCGTGTTGCTCGTGCCCGTCACGCCGCGGGTGTTCTCGGCGTTCACGTTGTACTCGTATGAGCGGTAGATCTTCAGCATCCCCGCCTCGTCCACGCCCGACTGCGGCAGCGAGTCCTCATCGTGGTTTCCGTACGTGACCGCCCACGGGATGCGGCGGGACTCCATCGGCATGACGACGTTGTTGATCGCCTGCTTCACGGCCAGGCGGGTCTCGCAGCCGCCCGTGATCACATCGCCGTTGATGACCACGAAGTCCGGCGTCTCCTGGTCGAGCACCTTCTCCATCAGCTCCACGGTGCGGCGGTCGGTGAGCTCGTCATCCTGCGTGTCGTTGAACTGCACCACCTTGAAGGTGCCGTCGGCTCGGAACCGCAGGCCGCGCGCGGCACCGGCGGCCGAGGGCGACGCCGGGACATCCGCGGAGGCGGAGGCGGCGCCGAGGGGAAGAGCGGTGCCGAGAGCGCCCAGGGCTCCCGCGGTCAGGACGGTGCGGCGGCTGATCGGCAGTCGGTCGGGCATGCGTGGTCTCCTTCGTCTTCGGGCGATGTTCGCCGCGGCGAGACTAGGGGCGCGCGATGACGGGGGAGCGACCGGCAGGTGAACGAGATCCCGGTCCGCCGGGCGATCAGCGGAGGGCGAGGATGACGCGGAGGTGAACGGGCGGGGACCTAGCGGGTCAGCGCCGCCTCGATCGCGCTGACGATCTCGGGGGCGTCCGGCTTCTGCTTCGGACGGAAGCGCAGCACGTCGCCGTCGGGCAGGATCAGGAACTTCTCGAAGTTCCACTCCACACGACCGGCCTTGCCCGCCGCATCCGGTGTCTCCTTCAGCGCCTTGTACAGCTCAGCGGCGTTCTTCCCGTTGACCTTGACCTTGTCGTTCACCGGGAACGAGACGCCGTACGTCGTGGAGCAGAACTCGAGGATCTCGTCGACGGAGCCCGGCTCCTGGCCGAAGAACTGGTTGCACGGGAACCCGACGACCGTGAAGCCGCGGTCGCCGTACATCCGCTGCAGCTCCTCGAGCTGCTCGTACTGCGGCGTGAGTCCGCACTTCGAAGCGACGTTCACGACCAGCACGACATCGGCACCGAGATCCTCGAGGGTCTTCTCCTGGCCCTGAGCGTCGGTGAAGGGGATCGAACGGAGCGTGGAATCGGTCATATGCACAGCTTAGGTCGCAGCATGCCTCCCGGCTCCGGGTCTGGGAGAATGGAAGCGACATGACTCTCGCCACCGCTCCCACCCGCCCGCTTCGCATCGGACCGATCGACCTCGACGTGCCGGTCGTCCTCGCGCCCATGGCCGGCATCACCAACACCGCATTCCGGCGTCTCTGCCGCGAGTACGGTGCCGGGCTGTACGTCAGCGAGATGATCACCTCGCGTGCGCTGGTCGAGCGCAACGAGACGACGATGCGGCTCATCCGGCACCACGAGTCCGAGACCCCGCGCTCGATCCAGCTCTACGGCGTGGACCCGAAGACGATCGCCGAGGCCGTGCGCATCATCGTCGCGGAAGACCACGCCGACCACATCGACCTGAACTTCGGGTGCCCCGTGCCCAAGGTGACCCGCAAGGGCGGGGGCGCAGCGCTTCCCTGGAAGTCGAAGCTGTTCGCCGACATCGTCGACCAGGCGGTCAAGGCCGCCGGCGACATCCCGCTCACGGTCAAGATGCGCAAGGGCATCGACCGCGACCACCTGACCTTCCTCGACGCGGGCCGCGCGGCGGAGGACGCCGGTGCGGCAGCGGTCGCCCTGCACGCCAGGACGGCGGGTGAGTTCTACTCCGGTCACGCGGACTGGGACGCGATCGGCGAGCTGAAGCAGGCGGTCACCAGCATCCCCGTGCTGGGCAACGGCGACATCTGGTCGGCAGAGGACGCTGTGCGGATGATGGAGCAGACCGACTGCGACGGCGTCGTGGTCGGCCGCGGATGCCTCGGGCGTCCCTGGCTGTTCGGTCAGCTCGCGCTCGCCTTCGGCGGCGAGGGCAAGACCGTCGACGCGACCCTCGGCTTCGTCGCCGACGCGTTCCGTCGCCACGCCGAGCTCCTGGTCGAGTTCTTCGAAGATGAGGACCGCGGGTGTCGCGACATCCGCAAGCACGTGTCGTGGTACTTCAAGGGCTACCCGGTCGGAGGCGACATCCGCACGGGTCTCGCCACTGCGTCGAGCCTGGCCGAGATCGACGATCTGCTCGGGCGCCTCGACCGCTCGGCCCCGTACCCCGGTGCCGACGCCGAGGGGCAGCGCGGTCGCGCCGGCCACCCGAAGAAGACGGCCCTTCCGGAGAAGTGGCTGGAGTCGCGTGAACTCGCCTCGTCGGCTTCCGAGATGATGCGTGGAGCGGAGATCGAGAACAGTGGCGGTTGACCCTCAGGCCCGTCTGCGCGCGGACGGCTACGACGCGCGCGACGCGGAGCGCTTCTTCGCGGAGACCCATCGTTCCGAGCGCGACGACTTCGCCCGCGACCGCGCCAGGGTCCTGCACTCGGCGGCACTGCGACGCCTCGCCGCGAAGACGCAGGTCCTGAGCCCGGCCAGCACCGCCGACTTCGCGAGGAACCGCCTGACGCACTCGCTCGAGGTCGCGCAGGTCGGTCGAGAGCTCGCCGTCGCCCTCGGCGTGTCCGCCGATGTCGTCGACACCGCCTGCCTCAGCCACGACCTCGGCCACCCTCCGTTCGGCCACAACGGCGAGCGGGCCCTCAACGAGTGGGCCGAGCACATCGGCGGGTTCGAGGGCAACGCCCAATCTCTCCGCATCCTCACGCGGCTCGAAGCCAAAGTGCTGGACGACGACGACCGCTCGGTCGGTCTCAACCTGACCCGCGCGAGCCTGGACGCGACGTGCAAGTACCCGTGGACGGTCGACAGCCCCGTGCCCGACCCGGGTGGCCGCCTCAAGTTCGGCGTCTATCCCGAGGACGAGGACGTGTTCCGATGGATGCGTGAGGGCGCGCCAGGGCGTCTGCGCTGCATCGAGGCCGAGATCATGGACCTCTCCGACGACATCGCCTACTCCGTGCACGACTTCGAGGATGCGATCGTGAACGGCTACGTCGACGTGGCCCAGCTCGCCGATCCGCTCGCGCACGATGCGCTGCTCGGTCGCATCCAGCAGTGGGTCGGCTACGACTTCACCCGCGACGAGCTCGCGGACGCGCTGTACCGCCTCGCGTCGCAGCAGATGTGGCTCGCGTCGTTCGACCGCTCCCGTCAGGACCTCGCTCGACTGAAGAATCTCACGAGCGACCTCATCGGCCGCTTCGCCCGTGCTGCGGTGTCGGCCACCCGCGAGGCGTACGGGACGAGCGCTCTGGTCCGCTACAACGCCCATGTCATCGTTCCGCGGGTCGTCGAGGTCGAGATCGCGGTGCTCAAGGGCATCATGGGGCAGGCCATCGTCACGATCGAGGCACGCAAGGGCGTCTACAAGGAGCAGCGGCGGGTGCTCAAGCGCCTCGCGGATGCGCTCTGGTCGACCGATGCCCTGTGGTCGGCAGGATCGGATGTGCTCGAACCGGCGTTCGCAGCCGACTTCGTCGCGGCCCAGGACGACGCCGAGCGGGCGCGCGTCGTGGTCGATCAGATCGCGAGCCTGACCGATCAGAGCGCGATCGACTGGCACAACCGACTCGTGGGCGAGATCGATCCGGCCGAGGTCGGGATCTGGACCCCCCGGCATGCTCGGCCCGGTGCCCGCGCCCACGCGGAGAGGCGGCCCGTCGCCGAAGGTGCCCGCTGATGCCCCGGATCCGGCAGGCCGATGTCGACGAGGTCAAGGCGCGGACCAATATCGCGGACATCATCGGGGAGCGCGTCGCTCTCAAGCCCGCGGGTGTGGGATCCCTCAAGGGGCTGTGCCCGTTCCATGACGAGAAGAGCCCGAGCTTCCACGTCCGTCAGCAGGTGGGCTACTACCACTGCTTCGGATGCGGTGAGTCCGGTGACGTGTACTCGTTCCTGCGGGAGATGGACCACGTCAGCTTCACCGAGGCGGTCGAGCGTCTCGCCGGCCGCATCGGCTACACGCTGCACTACGAGGACGGGGGAGCCGCCCCCGAGACGAGCGGACGCAGCCGCCTGTACGCGGCGAACACCGCCGCGGCCGAGTTCTTCCGCGCACAGCTGCTGTCGCCGGAGGCCGAAGCGGGGCGTCGCTTCCTCGGGGAGCGCGGCTTCGACGCGGGAGCGGCCGCCCACTTCGGGGTCGGATTCGCTCCGCGCGGCTGGGACGGCATGCTCAAGGCGCTCACAGCGCAGGGCTTCACCCGCGAGGAGCTGAGCACCGCCGGACTCGTCTCGACCGGACAGCGCGGTGTGTACGACCGCTTCCGCGGTCGGCTCGTGTGGCCGATCCGCGACGTCTCCGGCCAGACCATCGGCTTCGGAGCGCGCAAGCTCTTCGACGACGACCAGGGGCCGAAGTACCTCAACACCCCGGAGACGCCGATCTACAAGAAGGCGCAGGTGCTCTACGGACTCGACCTCGCCAAACGCGACATCGCGCGAGGAGACCCGCGGCGCGTGGTCGTGGTGGAGGGGTACACCGACGTGATGGCCTGCCACCTCGCCGGTCTGACCACGGCGATCGCGACCTGCGGCACCGCGTTCGGCACCGAGCACATCAAGGTGCTGCGCCGCGTGATGGGCGACGACAACGCCTCGGGCGAGGTCGTCTTCACGTTCGACGGCGATGAGGCGGGGCAGAAGGCCGCGCTGCGCGCCTTCACCGAGGACGATCGCTTCAACGCGCAGACCTTCGTCGCCGTGGCTCCCGACGGCCTCGACCCGTGCGACCTGCGTCTGCAACGCGGAGACGCCGCCGTCCGCGGGCTCATGGACACCAAGCAGCCGATGTTCGAGTTCGCGATCGACCGCAAGCTCGGCGGCTTCGACCTCTCGACCGTCGAAGGGCGGGTCGGCGCGCTCCGGGCCGCAGCGCCGATCGTCGCCGAGATCCGCGACCAGCTGCTGCGCCCCGGCTACGAGCGCGTCCTTGCCCGTCGGCTCGGCATGGATCCGACCGAGGTCCGCAGCGAGGTCGAGCGTGCCGCACGCGGCGGGGGCGCCCCGCAGCAGTCCCGGCGGGAGGAACCACGTGTGGACCCCGCCACCGGCGCGGCTCTCGTCGCCCCGGTGACGCTGGCGAGCCTGCCCCGCAGCCCCGACGTCGCGGTCGAGCGCGACGCGCTGATGGGGGCGCTGCAGTACGGTCACCAGGTCGACCAGGCGCTCCTGAACCGCGCGCTGGCCTCGCCGTTCCGCACACCGGGCCTGGATGCGGTGCGCGAGGCCGTGGCCGCCGCTCCGGACCGCACCAGGGCCGGGTGGGTCACGGACGCCGTGAACAGCGTGCGCGAGCCCTACCGCTCCCTCGGCGGGGAGCTGCTGATGACGCCGTTCCCCGCCCGTGACGAGGAGCGTGCCGTCGCCACCGTGACCGACCTCGCCCGCCGCCTCATCCTGCGTCAGCTCGAGCACGAGAAGCAGGAGCTCCTCGGGGCGGTGCAGCGCGTGCCGGCCGACTCCGACGGAGGGCGGGCCCTGCGCGTGCGGCTGCGCGACATCGACGCCGAGCGTCAGCGGCTGGCCGAGTCGTAACCTCGTCCCGGGGCGCGCAGAAGGCAGGATGGACGTATGTCCCGCAAGCCAGAGTCCTCGAACGCGATCGACTGTTCGGATCTGGTCATCGACCGGATCGGGCACGGGATGCCGACGCGGGCCGTCGACGGCGTCACCTTCTCGCTCGCGCCCGGTGGGCTGATCTGCGTGGCCGGCCCCACCGGATCCGGGAAGTCGACCCTCGTGGCGGCATTGGCGGGGTCCACGGATCCGTCGGTGAAGGTCGTCGGCGGCCGCGCGCAGGTGTGCGGCGTCGATGTGCGGCGACCGGGCCGCAAACACCGGATCCTGACGTACCGCACCGGCTTCGTGCCGCAGGGCGCCGGTGCCGATCTGCCCCCGCGGCTCACCGTGAACGAGGTGATCGCGGAGCCGATCCTCATCCGCGAGCGCCGGGTCAACACGAAGGCCCTCTCGATCCGCGTGGCGACCCTGCTGGACGAGCTGCACCTCCCGCTCGGCACGGCATCGAAGTTCCCGTACGAGCTCAGCGCCGGCATGCGCCAGCGTGTCGCGATCGCGCGCTCGTTCGTGCTGGAGCCGAAGGTACTCATCGCCGACGAGGTGCTCGCGAACCTGGACCTCGAGGTACGGCCGGTCGTCTTCGACGCGATCACCCGGCGGCGGAAGGAGCAGTCGATGGCGGCGCTCCTCGTGACCAACGATGCCGATTTCATCCGCGAGCTGAACGCCGAGACGCTCATGCTCCGCGGAGGCCATGTGGTCGCCCGCGGGGTGGGCAAGGACCTGCTCTGGGTGCCGAACGCCGAGTCGGATTCGCGGCGCTGAGCACGACACGCCCGGCATCCGGGAAGCGGCCCCCGGTGTCACGAACACCGCGCGGAGTTTGCTAAGCTTGTCGAGTTGCCCGCTCAGCGGAGCACATTCCTCGGTAGCTCAATTGGCAGAGCAGCCGGCTGTTAACCGGCAGGTTCTTGGTTCGAGTCCAAGCCGGGGAGCCAACGGAAAAGCCCCCTCCACGGAGGGGGCTTTTCTCGTGCGCGTGCGATCTCCGCGAGTGCACGGGCCCCCACGCGGGGAACCCGTGCACTCGGCGTGAAGTCGTGCAGTCGGCGAAGGTCAGCCGACGCCCTCCATCGCGCTCGTCTCGGTGTTGCCGATGCGGGCGATCACGTCGGGACGACGGCGGGCGAGGTAGGCGTACCGGGTGAGGGCCAGGGCGACGGTCACCAGGAACACGTAGGGGATCACGTTGTACGGGAAGGCCGGAACCGGCCACACGTTCGCGAAGAAGACGTACGCCATCGTCACGACGGCGACCGTCGCGCAGACCTTCACGAGACCGTTCCGCATCTTCGCCCGCTGCGTGTACACCACACAGGCGATCGCGACGAGGGCGTAGGCGACCATGTATCCGTAGGTTCCCCAGGTGTTGACCCAGACCAGGATGTCTCCGGTGGCCGCGCCCGAGAGCAGGAGCACGATGTCGACCGCGACGGCCGCTGCACCCGCGATGATCAGCACGCGGTGCGGAGTCAGGTGCTGCTCGTGCGTCCGGCCGAACCGCTCCGCGACGACGCCCTCCTTGCCCATCACGTAGACGATGCGTCCGATCACGTTGAGCGGGGCGACCACGACCGCGAAGAACGACGCCGAGACGCCGAACGTGAGCACGGCCGCGAACCAGCCGGGCATCCCGATCAGAGCCGACATGCTCTCCAGCGGGCTCGCCGACGTCGCGAGGTCGTCGCCGAGCACCGCGATCTGCGTGTAGGCCGCGAACACGTACAGCACGCCGACGCCGAGGGCACTCCACATGATCGCGCGGGGGATCGCCTTGTACGGCTCTTTCGCCTCACGCCCGAGCGCGTCGGCCGAGGAGAAGCCGACGAAGCCCAGGATGCCGAGGACCATCCCGGACGCGATGCCCTGGAAGGAGGATCCGGTTGCGAGGACCTGCGCGGGATCCCAGGCGGCGGGACCTGCCCATGCGAGTGCGGCGATCAGCAGGATGAGGATGATGCCGACCGAGAGGAGCTCGAGCACGAGGGACACCCGCGCCGAGAGCCGGATGCCCCGGATGGTGAACAGGGTGGCGAGCCCGCCGAGCACGATGGCCAGGCCGATGTCCCAGCCCAGGCCCTGCGCCGGAAGACCGAGCATGCTCAGGAACTGCGCCATGTAGCTGACGGAACCGCTGAGCGAGGCCGCCGCGATGCCGAAGCAGCCGATCAGCAGCGTCACGCCGGCGAGGAAGGCGCCGAACGGTCCGAGGCCCTTGGACACGTAGGTGTAGAGCGAACCCGCTGACGCGTGCTTGCGGGCGAAGACGAC
Organism: Microbacterium algeriense; assembly: GCF_008868005.1. Lineage (GTDB taxonomy): Bacteria > Actinomycetota > Actinomycetes > Actinomycetales > Microbacteriaceae > Microbacterium > Microbacterium algeriense. Next base: position 998,050 of record NZ_WAAO01000002.1, on the reverse strand, counting down.
GACGCAGTAGCCGACGCACAGGATCACGATCGTGGCGAGGGCGAAGGCGTAGATGGTGCCGTTGCCGGCGCCGAGGAAGATGGCCGCTGCTGTGAAGGCGATGACGGCGCTGGGGGCGATGTTGGCGATGGCCTGGGCGGCGAGCTCGGGACCGCTCATGACGCCGGTGCGCAGACCGGCATCCTGAGGGGCGCCAGGCGGGGCGACGACGGTGTCTGACATGGTTCTCCTGGATTCGGGTTTCAGGGGGTGGTGACAGCGGGAGGCGGTCAGGGGATGAGGAGGGTGCGGAGGGCGGACCCGGCCTCGAGGTCGTCGAGGGCCGCGGCGGCCTCGGACAGCGGACGGCGCCCCGAGATGAGCGGGTCGATCTTCAGCTGACCGTCCATGTAGCGGTCCACGAGGGCCGGCACATCGATCGAGGGCCGCACCGAGCCGTAGTTCGAGCCGAGGATGCGCTGGTCGGCCTCGGCGAGCACGAGCGGCTCGAACGACGCGCGCGCTCCCGTCGGCGGGAGTCCGACGATGACGGCCGCGCCGCCCAGTCCCAGCATCTGGATGGACTGCTCGGTGGTGGTCGTGCGCCCGATCGCGTCGAACGCGTAGTCCACACCGTCGGGGATGAGTTCGCGCAGCTGCGCCACGGCGTCGCCCTGCGACGCGTCGATGCGATCGGTCGCCCCGAACTGCAGGGCCATCTGGGTCTTCTCGGGGCGCACGTCGATCGCGACGATGCGCTCGGCGCCGGCGAGGCGTGCTCCCTGGACGACGTTGAGGCCCACGCCGCCGCAGCCGATCACCGCGACGGTGGAACCCGGCTCGACGGCGGCGGTGTTCAGCACGGCGCCGACACCGGTGGCCACGGCGCAGCCGACGACGGCGATGACGTCGAGCGGCGCGTCGTCTCGGACCTTGACCGCTCCGGAGGCGGGGACCACGACCTCCTCGGCGAAGGACGAGACGCCGAGGTAATGATGGAGCTGCTCGCCGTCGCGGCTCAGGCGCGAGGTGCCGTCGAAGAGCACGCCGAGCGGAGCGACCACCGTCGCCACCTTCTGGCACCGCGCCTCGTGCCCGGCGCGGCAGTAGCGGCACTCTCCGCACGGGGGAACCCAGCTCAGCACCACGTGGTCGCCCACGGCCAGGGTCGTGACCCCTTCGCCCAACTCGGTGACGACGCCGGAGCCCTCGTGGCCCATGACCAGGGGAGCCGCGGCATCCCATTCCCCGCGCTTGACGTGCAGGTCCGAGTGGCACACGCCCGCGGCGGCGATCCGCACGCGCACCTCTCCGGCGCGGGGCGGAGCGAGGTCGACGTCGACGAACTCGATGGGCGACTGCGGATCGCGGAAGACAACAGCTTTCATGACATCCTTCGGGTGGAGAGGGGATGCGCACGATGCTAGGAGAGACGGAGAACCCACGGCATCCGACAAAACGGTGAAGCAGCGGCACCGGATTGGACGAATTGTATGATCGAGGGATGGCTCGTGATGTCGCCTCCGTGGCTCGATACCTGCACGGCGAGCTTCTCCCCGGCGCGGTCCCGGACGCTCGAGCGGTGAACGCGGTCGTCGACATGGGGTCCTTCGGCGCTCCGACCGATCGCCTCTTCGCGACCCTCGTGGTGGCTGACGACGAGCAGCTCCGTGCCCTCGGCGACGATCCCGATCGGCTCGCGCTCCTGCGCGATGCCGTCGTGGTCACGGATGCCGATGGTCCCGCCGTCCGCGAAGTCCTGCTCGGGGCGGAGATCACGGCGACGGTGGGGGCTGCGACGACGCAGGAGCTCCTGGCGCCGACCCTGACCTCCCTTCTCGCGGTGGATCAGGCTGCTGAGGCGAGGGCGATCACCTCGGCGATGCGTGTTCTCACGCTCGCCGCCCGGCGCAGCGGCATCACGGGGGTCATCGCCGAGCTCGCGCACCGCATCGACGGCTGGGCCGTGCTGCTCGATCGACACGGCGAGGTGATCACCACCGCCGGCGCGGGGAGCCTGCACATCGACGATGCGATCGCCGTCGCCGTCGGGAGACCGGTGCGCGTGCGTCATCGCGCCCTGCAGGTGCACCCGGTGGGGCCGGGGGAGGACATCACCGCGCAGCTGGTCACCGCGCCCCGCAACGACAACTCCGGCCGCGGCCGGGAGCTGAGCTCGCAGACGGCCGCCCTGTTGGACCTCCTGATGCGGACGCGCGACAGCAGCCATCTGGAGCGCCTCGGGAGATCGATGATGTTCGAGACGGTGCTGCAGGGCGGGGAGGACGCCGCACGTCTGCTCCGACGCTGGGGCGTGCACGAGCGCACGCTGGTGGGTTTCGCCCTGGCATCGCGCACGAGCGGGGTGGACGTGGAGCACCTTCTGGCGCTCTGGCTCGACGAGCTGGGGGCCGAGCACGTGTTCACCTCGCAGCGGGGGCTGATCCTCGGTGCGGTGCGCGAGGATCACGCGCAGCAGATCGCGCACCGGGCCCGCACCTATGCCTCGACGCTGTATCTCGGGCTCGGGAGGCCTGCGGACATCGACGCCCTCGAGCGGTCGGTCGACGAGGCGCGGCACGCCTGCGAAGCCGCGCGCACCGGGGGCGAGCGGGTCGTCCGATACGAGGCGATCCCCACCGTCGCCTTCGTCCTCGGACAGCTCAATCGAGATCAGACTCAGCGCATCGCGCGTCTGCTCGACCCCCTGCGCGCGGCGGATCGCCCCGACGAGCTCATCCAGACGCTCCGTGTCTTCCTGTCCGCCAACGGGGCATGGGGGGAGAGCGCGGCACGACTGCGCATCCATCGCCAGACTCTCACGGCGCGCATCCGCCGGATCGAGGATCTGACGGGACTCTCGCTCGCCGATCCGGATGATCGGGTCGCCGCCTGGCTCGCCCTGCGGGCGATTGACGGCTGACACCGCTGGAGCCCGCAGACCACGAAGGGCCCCGCCGGTCGGCGGGGCCCTTCGTCGGAAAGCAGCGGATCAGCGCCCGGCGCCGGCCAGCGAACCCTCGGTCTGACCAGCGGGGTCGAAGATGATGCACTGGATGACGCGGTCGTTGGCCTGCTCCCACGATTCCTTGGTGGGCGTCAGAGTCGTCACGTCGAGCGCGGAGTCCTGATAGGCGACGCCCACGAACGAGGTGTAGGCGTCTCCGATGCACTCCTCGGAGGCGGCGTTGATGTTGTCCTCGGCGTAGTCGCCGTCGTCCATCGTGATCTCGTAGTACACCTCCTGGTCGTGCGGCTCGTCGCACGGGAGGATGTTGGCGTCGGTGAGAACGCCGGTTCCCGTGTCCATCATGCAGTCGCCGAGCTTGACGGCGAACACGCCGACGTTGGAGCTCTCGGTGACCTGGCCGGTCTCCTCATCGCGATCGGCATCGCCGTTGCCCAGGATGCCGTTGATCGCGCTGCAGCCGGTGAGCGCGACCGTGAGCGCGACGGCGGATCCAGCGAGCATCAGAGCACGTCGCGTGCGCATCGTCGTCATGTTTTTCCCTCCAGGGTGTGTGATCTGAGGGCATGCGAAAAGCCCCCGCCGCGGGACACGCTATCCGGCCCGGAGTCTATGACGCAACTTGAAGAAGGCTTTGCTCCAGCTGGGAGTGCGCGTGCGCGCTCAGCCCTCGAGATCGTCGACGCCGGGCATCCAGCTGGCGCCGGGGCGCCCCCATCCGCGCTTGCGGGCGATCTTCTGCACGGTCTTCCAGTCGCCGTCGGAGAGGCGATCGACGTAGAGGATGCCGTCGAGGTGATCGAACTCGTGCTGCATGATGCGTGCGCGCCACCCGTCGACGTCGATCGAGACGGGTCGGCCCTCCAGATCGGTCGCGGTCACGCGGACGCGCTCGGAGCGGCGCAGAGGGAACCGCTCACCGGGGAACGACAGGCACCCCTCGGACTCGAGGTCGGGGTCGGGCTCTCCCGGCTCGAGCGGAACCATCCAGAGCTCCGGATTGATGAGGACGCCGCGCCAGGGCTGATCGTCGTCATCGACGTAGGCGTACGTGTAGATGCGCAGCGGGACGCCCACCTGAGGGGCGGCGAGGCCGACGCCGGGCGCGGTGTCCATCGTCTCGAACATGTCCGCGACGAGCGTGCGGATCTCGTCGGTGATCTCGTCGACGGGGGAGGCGGGGGAGTGCAGGACGGGGTCGCCCATGATGCGAATCGGAAGTACAGCCACGTCACAACCCTAGTCGGCGCCGGTCGGCGGGTAGGGTCGTACTGTGACTGCTGGGGTGTGGATGAACGCGGTGGAGGATGTCGGCGATCAGCTCGTCGGCGCCTTCCAGAATCCGGGCCTGCTGCTGGGCATCCCGCTCGCCCTCGCCGGTGCGGTGTTCATGTCCCTCGGGGCGCAGTATCAGCACCGCGGCGTGGAGAAGGTCGAGCGTCTCAGCGGCGCGGACGGCGCCTCCGGTCTGACCCTGAACCAGATCAAGCGGCTGCTCACACGGCCCTCCTGGCTCGTCGGCACCCTCATGCTGGGTCTCGCCGTCATCTGCCAGCTGGCCGCCCTCGTGCAGGCGCCCCTGATCGTCGTGCAGCCACTGGGTGCCATCGCGCTCGTCATCACCACGCTGTTGAACGCCCGCATCTCCGGACATTCGCCGACCAGGCAGTCGCTGACCGCGATCGTGTGCTGTGTCGGCGGCATCTTCCTCTTCGTCTTCTTCGCCGCGATCTACGCCACGGAGCAGGAGGTGACCGACCGCGAGCTCTTCGTGATCCTCGCCCTGCTGCTCGTGGTCATCATCGTCCTCGGTGCGTGCTGGCTGATCCTGCGGCACCGCATGCGCGCACTCTTCTACGTGATCGGCGCCGGCGTGCTCTACGGCTTCGTCGCGACGCTCGCGAAGGTCGTGATCAAGCGGATCGAGGCCGGTCAGTTCGAGTGGATCACCGCGATCTGCGTGCTCGCGCTGGTCTCGGCCGCCGCCGTCGGCGCGTACTTCGTGCAGACCGCCTACAGTTCGGGCCCGCCCGACCTCGTCATCGCCGGACTCACGGTCGTCGATCCGCTCGTGGCCGTGCTGATCGGCATGGTGGTGCTGGGGGAAGCGGCCGCAGCCCCGTGGTGGGTGCTCGTCATCTTCGCCGTCGCCGGCGCGATCGCGGTGTGGGGCGTCGTCGGACTCGCCCGCTACCACCCGCAGGTGCTCAGCGACAGCCAGGAGCTCGGCATCGTGCGCGGTAGCACGCCTTCAGCGGAGGCGGCGCCGGGGGAAGAGGCGACCGCTTCTCCGCAGCGCACCGACGCTCCGCCGCAGACCCCGGACGCTCCGCGTCGCGACGCGGACGGCCCTACGCGCCCGGACGCCTCGTAGGCGGCCACGGCCACGGAGTCGACGAGGCGTCGAGCGGTCAGTAGGCCTGGTCGATGAGATCGGGGGAGACCTCGGACGCGGCGGCCTCGTCCACGAAGAACACCGTGCGCTTGCGTCCCTTGGCCCCCGCGGCGGGAACGCTGGAGTAGCTCGCGCCGGCGAGAGCCAGCCCGAGCGCGGAGGCCTTGTCGGCGCCGGTGAGCACGAGCCATACCCGCTTCGAGGAGTTCAGCACCGGACGGGTGAGCGTCACACGCTCCGGGGGAGGCTTGGGAGAGTCCCGCACGGCGAGGACTGCCGCATCCGTCACGGTGACCTCGTCACGGTCCGGGAAGAGCGAGGCGATGTGGCCGTCCGGACCCACCCCGAGGAAGCAGACCGCGAACGACGGCCAGGGGTGCTCCGCGGTGCTGAAACGTGCGAGCTCGGCGGCATAGGCCGACGCCGACTCGTCGAGGGTCAGGCCGGTCTCCGGTCCGGAGACCTCATGCACGTTCTCCGCGGGCACCGGAATGCGATCCAGCAGCGCGTGGCGTGACTGCAGCGAGTTCCGGTCGGGGTCGTCCCGCGGCACGAAGCGCTCGTCGCCCCACCAGAAGTGCACGAGCGACCAGTCGATCTCAGCGCTGCGCGGATCCTCGGCGGTCGCCGCCAGCACGGCGCCGCCCATCGAACCTCCGGTCAGCGCGATGTGCGCAAGCCGACCGTTGCGGGTGCGGGCGCGCACGCGCGTCAGGAAGCGATCGGCCACCCGGGCGGCGAGGACGGTGGGAGTGGCTTCCACCACGACCCGCTTCTCTGCGGACGATACCGGCATCGACGTCACTCTCCTGTCTCGGGCGGACCCAGCTTCTCCCAGCCCTCGGTGATCACTCGACCGTACAGGACGTCGGGATCGAGGCGTCGCAGCTCCTCCGCGAGGCACTCGCGGAGCGTGCGACGGGGGAGGTGGAGATCGTGCTTCGGCTGATTGGGCTGCGTCAGGATCGCGACGCCGGGAGACGGCCGCTCGAGCTGGATGTCGCCGGAGGGTCGGGTCAGCCGGACCGACTTGATGCCCTCCTGCCAGTGCTCCGGGTCCTCGTACGACCAGCGCACCGGGACATCGAGCGCCATCTGCAGCCAGGCGGCGAGCAGGGCGGTCGACGGGGACGCGGATGCGCCGCGTACCTCGACACCCGTGATCGTCTCGTACGGCGGCTGGTCGAGCACGGCGGCGAGCTGCTCGCGCCAGTGGGTCAGTCGCGTCCAGGCGAGATCGGTGTCGCCGGGCGCGTGCGTTCTGCCGAGCAGGGCGAGACGATCGCGGACGTCGGGCGAGGTCGCGGCGTCGGTGATGCGGCGCTGCGCGATACGGCCGAGCGGCGACGTCGCCGGCGAGGTCGGCGCCTCCTCCGGCCACCACGCCACGACGGGAGCATCGGGAAGCAGCAGACCGGTGATCAGGCTCTCCGCGTTGCTCGCGGCATCGCCGTAGGCGCGGAGGACCACGACCTCGCTCGCTCCGGCGTCGCCTCCGACGCGGATCTGCGCGTCTAGGCGCGATTCGCCGTCACCGGTGGTGAGCACGATGACCCGCATGGGGTGCTCGCGGGAGGCGTCGTTCGCGGCGTCGATCGCGGCCTCGGCCACGCCGTTGCGCGCGGAGATCACGAGGGTGAGGACGCGGCCGAGGGCGACGGCGCCGCCCTCCTCGCGCACCTTGACGAGCTGCTTGGCGACCTGGCTGACGGTCGTGTCGGGAAGGTCGATGATCACGGGCGTCTCCAGACTCGTCCGTCGCGGGCCAGCAGGTCGTCGGCGGAAGCCGGACCCCACGACCCCGGCGCGTACTGCTCGACGGGGCCGCCGACGGCAGCCCAGTACTTCTCCACGGGGTCGAGGATCTTCCAGGAGAGCTCGACCTCCTCGTGCCGCGGGAACAGCGGCGGGTCGCCCAGGAGCACATCCAGGATGAGACGCTCGTAGGCTTCGGGGCTGGCCTCGGTGAAGGCGTGGCCGTAGCCGAAGTCCATCGTCACGTCGCGGACGTTCGTGCCGCTGCCCGGCACCTTGGAGCCGAAGCGGATGGTGACGCCCTCATCCGGCTGCACGCGGATCACCAGGGCGTTCTGACCGAGCTCGGAGGCGTTGCCGCGTCCGAACAGATGCTGCGGGGCGCGCTTGAACACGACCGCGATCTCCGTCACGCGCCGTCCCAGGCGCTTCCCGGTGCGCAGGTAGAACGGCACGTCCGCCCAGCGGCGCGTGTCGATCTCGAGCTTGATGGCGGCGTAGGTCTCGGTCGTCGACTCGGGGTTCATGCCCTCCTCGTCGAGGAAGCCGGTGACCTTCTCCCCGCCTTGCCAGCCGCCCGCGTACTGCCCGCGGGCCGTCGCGACCGACAGGTCGTCCGGAACGTGGACCGCGGCGAGGACCTTCTCCTTCTCGGCACGCAGGTGCTCGGCGGACAGGCTGATCGGCTCCTCCATCGCGGTGAGCGCGAGCAGCTGCAGCAGGTGGTTCTGGATGACGTCGCGCGCGGCGCCGATGCCGTCGTAGTATCCGGCACGGCCCCCCACGCCGATGTCCTCGGCCATCGTGATCTGCACGTGGTCGACGTAGTTGCGGTTCCAGATCGGCTCGTACAACTCGTTGGCGAACCGCAGAGCCAGGATGTTCTGGACCGTCTCCTTGCCGAGGTAGTGGTCGATGCGGAAGATCGAATCGGCGGGGAAGGCCACCTCGAGCGCGGCGTTCAGCGCGCGAGCCGATTCGAGGTCGTGCCCGAACGGCTTCTCGATCACGACGCGCCGCCACCGCTCGTCGTCGTCGCTGTCCTCGCCGACGAGACCGGAGTCCTTCAGCTGCTTGGCGACCAGAGGGAAGTCCTTCGGCGGGATCGACAGGTAGAACGCGTGGTTGCCCATCGTGCCGCGTTCGACGTCGAGCTTCTCGATCGTGTCGCGCAGCTTCTGGAAGGACTCCGGATTGTCGAACTCGCCCGAGACGAACCGGATGCCCTGCAGCAGCTGGGTCCAGGTCTCCTCGCGGAACGGCGTGCGCGCGTGCTGCTTGACCGCGTCGTAGACGACCTCCGCGAAGTCCTGGTCCTCCCAGTCGCGTCGGGCGAACCCGACAAGGGCGAATCCCGGCGGCAGCAGTCCTCGGTTGGCGAGGTCGTAGACCGCGGGCATCAGCTTCTTGCGCGACAGGTCCCCGGTGACGCCGAAGATCACCAGGGCGCTGGGCCCGGCGATCCTGTTGAGACGGCGGTCATCGGGGTCGCGCAGCGGGTTGTGCCCGCGCGAGATGGGAACAGACATCGGTGGGGGGTTCTCCTGCTGTTACTTCTGTGCGGCTTCGAAGAGGGCGAGCACGTCGTCCGAGGACTCGGTGATCGTCAGCGAGACGACGGGACGACCGTGCTCCGCGAGCACGGCGGCGTCACCGGCGGCCTGGGCCTGGATGAGCTGCCCGAAGGTGAAGGGACGGTCGGGGATCTCGAGGTCGACGTCGGTGCGCTCGAGGATCTGCAGGAACACGCCCTGCGCCGGCCCGCCCTTGTGGTACTGGCCCGTGGAGTGCAGGAAACGCGGTCCCCAGCCGAATGTGGTCGGACGTCCGGAGTCCGCGGCGACGAGCTCGCGCAGGCCCTGGAGCTGCGGGACCTCGAGGCGGTTCACGTACGCCTGGATCGACACGTAGCCGTCGGCGGGAAGCTGCGCCCAGAGCGCGTCGAGCACGCCCTCCACGGTGCCCGACGCGGCGAGAGCCGGGTCCGAGACGCGCACCTCGACGCCGTTCTCGACGAAGGCCGGGGCGGTGGGCTCCGGGCGGGCGTCGAGCAGACCGCGGGCGGCGACCTTCGCCGACTCGACGTCGGGCTGGTCGAAGGGGTTGATCCGGAGCAGGTGCCCGGCGATCGCCGTGGCGTACTCCCACACGATGAACTGGGCGCCGAGCGTGCCGCTGACGAGGATCTCGCCCTCGTGCCGCTCGTGCAGGTGGAACTCGTTCGCGTCGTCGACGAGGCGCACCACCTGGAGGTCGGCGGGTACCGGATCGAGTTCGGGGGAGACGGGCAGCAGGACGACCGGGAGGATGCCGGTGCCGTCTTTGCCGGTGGACTCCGCGATGAGCTGCTCGATCCAGTCCGGCAGACCGTTGATGTGGGTGCCGTCGGTGATGAGCCCGAGCTTGTCACGACGCGGGTTGGTCGCCGCGATCGCCGCTCCCAGTCGCAGAGCGGGGTTCTCGGCGGAGTCGACCGCGACCTCGAGCAGCGAGGCCTCGGCCTCGTTCAGCAGCTCATCGATGTCGACGCCGGCGAGCCCCGAGGGGACCAGTCCGAAGGCCGTGAGCGCCGAGTAGCGTCCGCCCACGTTCGGGTCGGCGTTGAAGACGCGGTATCCCGCCTCACGCGCCGACGCATCCAGGGGAGACCCAGGGTCGGTGACCACGACGATGCGCTCGGTGGGGTCGATGCCGAGGTCGCGGAACGCGGCCTCGAACGTGCGTCGCTGCGAATCCGTCTCCACGGTGGAGCCCGACTTCGACGAGACGACGAGGACGGTGTCGTCGAGACCCTCGTCGAGAGCCGCCAGCACCTGACCGGGGGCCGTCGAATCGAGGATGGTCAGCGGGACGCCCGCGGTCTGCGCGATCACCTCGGGAGCGAGGGACGAGCCGCCCATGCCGGCGAGCACGACCCGGGTGACGCCCTTGGCGTTGAGGTCGGCGCGCAGGGCGACGATCTCGTCGACGAGGGGTCGCGAGACCGAGACGGCCTCGACCCAGCCGAGGCGCACAGCCGCTTCGGACTCCGCTGCCGGCCCCCACAGAGTCGCGTCGCCGCTGGTGATGCGCGAGGCCACGAGATCGTGGACCAGCGCGGGGACGGTCTCGTCGATGGCCGCGCGCGCGGCACCGGAGGCGTGGATGGCGAACGTCATCGCTGGGCCTCCAGAGCCTCGGCGACCTGCGCGAGCAGGTCGTGCCACGAGTCGATGAACTTGGCGACGCCCTCTTCCTCGAGCACCTGGGTGACGTCGTCGAAGTCGATGCCGAGCTTCGTGAGACCGGCGAAGACCTCGCGCGCCTCGTCGTAGCCGCCCGTGATCGTGTCGCCGGTGACCACGCCGTGGTCGAAGGTCGCCTCGAGCGTCTTCTCCGGCATCGTGTTGACAACGCCCTGCGCGACCAGCTCGGTCACGTACAGGGTGTCGGGAAGCGCCGGGTCCTTGACACCCGTCGAGGCCCACAGCGGACGCTGGAGGTTCGCGCCGAGGGCGATGAGGTCCTGCGCGCGCTTCTCCGCGAACTTCTGCTCGAAGAGCTCGTACGCCAGACGCGCGTTGGCGAGGCCGGCCTTGCTCTTGAGTGCGTCCGCCTCCGGGGTGCCGATGGCCGACAGCCGCTTGTCGGTCTCGGTGTCGACGCGGGAGACGAAGAAAGAGGCGACCGAGTGGATGCTGGACAGGTCGAAGTCGCCGCTGTGCGCGCGCTCCAGGCCGGTCAGGTAGGCGTCGATCACATCGGCGTAGCGCTCCAGGCTGAAGATCAGGGTGACGTTCACGCTGATGCCGTTCGCGATGGCCTCCGTGATCGCCGGCAGGCCCGCCTTGGTGGCCGGGATCTTGACGAGGAGGTTGGGGCGGTCGATCGTGCTCCACAGCTCCTTGGCCTGCGCGACGGTGCCGGCGGTGTCGTGCGCGAGGTCGGGGGAGACCTCGATCGAGACGCGGCCGTCGACGTGACCGGACTCCTCCCAGACGGGGCGGAACACGTCGAGAGCGGCGCGCACGTCCTGCGTCGTCGCTGCGAAGACGGCGTCCTCGGCCGACGCGCCGGACGCGGCGAGCTCGGAGACCTGCGCGTCGTACGAGGTGTTGTTCTTGTCCGTGATGGCGTTCGCGAAGATCGTCGGGTTCGTGGTGACGCCCACCACGTTGCGCGACGAGATCAGCTCCGCGAGGTTGCCCGAGGAGATGCGGGTGCGCGAGAGGTCGTCGAGCCAGATGCTGACGCCGGCGGCGGCGAGCTGTGCGGTGGGGGTGCTCATGCGTTCTCCTTGATGGTCTCGCGGGCGGCCGCGATGACGGCCTCGGTGGTGATGCCGAACTTCTGGAACAGGGTCTTGTAGTCGGCGGAGGCGCCGAAGTGGTCGATGCCGACCGAGCGGCCGCGGTCGCCCACGATGCCGCGCCAGGTGAGCACCGAGCCCGCCTCGACGGACACACGGGCGGTGACGGACGCCGGGAGCACGCTCTCGCGGTACTCGTCGTCCTGCTCGGCGAACCACTCCAGCGACGGGGCGGAGACGACGCGGACGTTCACGCCCTCCGTCGCGAGGGCCTCGCGGGCATTCACCGCGAGCTGCACCTCGGAGCCCGTCGCCACGATGATGACGTCGGGTGCGCCGTTCGGGGCCTCGGCGAGCACGTACGCGCCCTTGGCCGCGTTGTCCGCCGATGCGAAGGTGTCGCCGGAGGCCGCGCCCTCGCCGCGCTCGAACACCGGGATGTTCTGGCGGGTCAGCGCGATGCCGGCCGGACCCTCGTGGCGACGCAGGATCTCGAGCCAGACCGCGGAGGTCTCGTTCGCATCTGCGGGGCGGACGAGCGTGAAGTTCGGGATCGCGCGAAGAGTGGCGAGCTGCTCGATGGGCTGGTGCGTCGGGCCGTCCTCGCCGAGGGCGACGGAGTCGTGCGTCCAGACGAAGATGCTCGGCACGTTCATCAGCGCAGCGAGTCGCACGGCGGGCCGCATGTAGTCGCTGAAGATGAGGAACGTGCCGCCGAACGCCCGCGTCGGGCCGTGCAGCACGATGCCGTTCACGATCGCGCCCATCGCGTGCTCGCGGATGCCGAAGTGCAGCACCCGGCCGTAGGGGTTGCCCGACCACTCATGGGTGGACCACTCCGCCGGGATGAACGACGGCGCGTCCTTGATCGTGGTGAGGTTCGATTCGGCGAGGTCCGCGGATCCGCCCCACAGCTCGGGGAGCTCGGCGGCGAGGGCGTTGATGACCTGCCCGGATGCGGCGCGGGTCGAGACCTCCTTGCCGGCTTCGAACACGGGCAGCGCGCTCGTGATGTCGGAGGGGAGCTCCTGCGCCTCGAGCCGGTCGAGCAGCGCCTTCTTCTCGGGGTTCGCCGCAGCCCAGGCGTCGAACGACGTCTGCCACTCGGCACGCGTCTCGGCGGCGCGGTCGGCGAGGCCGCGGGTGTGGGCGATCACGTCGTCCGCCACCGTGAAGGTCTGCTCCGGGTCGAAGCCCAGGACCTTCTTCGTCGCGGCGAGCTCGTCGGCGCCCAGGGCGGAACCGTGGATCTTGCCGGAGTTCTGCTTGCCGGGCGACGGCCAGCCGATGATCGTCCGGAGGATGATGAGCGAGGGCTTGTCGGTCTCGCCCTTGGCTGCCTCGATCGCCGCATGCAGTTCGGCGACGTCTTCGACGTACTCGCCGGTCTTCTTCCAGTCCACGACCTGGACCTGCCAGCCGTACGCCTCGTAGCGCTTCGCGACGTCCTCGGTGAAGGCGACGTTCGTGTCGTCCTCGATGGAGATCTGGTTCGAGTCGTAGATCGCGATGAGGTTGCCGAGCTGCTGGTGGCCGGCCAGAGAGGAGGCCTCGCTGGTCACGCCCTCCTGCAGGTCGCCGTCTCCGGCGATGACGTAGACGAAGTGATCGAACGGGCTCGTGCCGGGAGCCGCCTCGGGGTCGAACAGGCCGCGCTCGTACCGGCCCGCGTAGGCGAAGCCCACGGCGGAGGCGAGTCCCTGACCGAGAGGTCCGGTGGTGATCTCGACGCCCTTGGTGTGGCCGTACTCCGGGTGCCCCGGCGTCTTGGAACCCCAGGTGCGCAGGGCCTTGAGGTCGTCGAGCTCGAGCCCGAAGCCGCCGAGGTAGAGCTGCACGTACTGCGTCAGCGACGAGTGGCCGACCGAGAGGATGAACCGGTCGCGACCCAGCCAGTCGGTGTCGGTCGGGTCGTGGCGCAGCACCCGCTGGTACAGGAGGTATGCGGCAGGGGCGAGGCTCATCGCCGTGCCGGGGTGACCGTTTCCGACCTTCTCCACGGCATCGGCCGCCAGGACTCGGGCGGTGTCCACCGCGCGTCGATCAATCTCATCCCACTGCAATTCCGACACGTTCATGCCCTTTCCGACAGTTTCGAGGGCGCCCGTATTCCCTGGCAGGTCCGCAGCATCACGGTGAGGTGTGCACATCGCCGGGCGCGCGAGTGTTTTCAGCATAGCGGTGACCGGTGTTGCGCTACGCGGGCCCGCGAGCCGGATGACGTCATCCGGTGTCATACACTGGAGAGGTTGTCCGGTCACACGTGCGGAGGAGGCGATCGAGATCTCGACGATGTCTGATCAGACCGTGAGGAAGTCGTCCATCGGTCGCACGGTGAAGGCCTACGTGACGCTCACCAAGCCGCGTGTCCTCGAGCTGCTGCTCGTGTCGACGGTGCCGGTGATGTTCCTGGCCCAGGGCGGTCTGCCGAACCTGTGGCTGGTGCTGGCGACGGTGATCGGCGGCTCGTTGAGCGCCGGTTCCGCTGCGGCGTTCAACATGTACCTCGATCGCGACATCGACGCCCACATGCACCGCACCGAGAACCGGCCGCTGGTGACGGGTGAGGTGAGTCCGCGCGGCGCGCTGATCTTCTCCTGGACGCTCGCGATCGTCTCGACGGTCTGGCTGCTGGCGACCACCAACTGGCTGACGGCGACGCTTTCCGCCTCGGCCATCTTCTTCTACGTCGTGATCTACACGATGATCCTGAAGCGCCGCACCGAGCAGAACATCATCTGGGGCGGGATCGCCGGCTGCTTCCCCGTGCTGATCGGCTGGTCCGCCGTCACCGGCTCGCTCGACTGGCCGGCCTTCATCCTCTTCCTGCTCGTGTTCCTGTGGACGCCGCCGCACTACTGGCCGCTGTCCATGAAGTACAAGGACGACTACGAGGACGTCGACGTCCCGATGCTCGGCGTCACCCGCAACGCCTCGCAGGTGGGTCTCCAGGTCATCCTCTACGCGTGGGCCACGGTCGCCTGCTCGCTGCTTCTCGTCCCGATCGCGGGCATGGGGCTGGTCTACACGGTGTCCGCCGCCGTCTTCGGCGGTTGGTTCATCTACGAGTCGCACCGGCTCTACAACCGCGCGGTCCACGGCACGGAGCCGCGTCCTATGCGCGTGTTCCACGCGTCGATCACGTACCTCACACTGATCTTCGTGGCCGTCGCGGTCGACCCGCTGCTGCCCTTCTGAGACGACGAAGCGGCGCCGATTCCTCGGCGCCGCTTCGCTTCTCGTGCTCCGTGATCAGCGAGTGATCGGGGGAGTGGTCTCGCCGTCGTCCGTGCCGTTCGACGGCGCCGTGGGAGCGGCGGTCTCGGACGTCGTGTCGGGCGTCGTCTCGTCGGTCGTCGCGAATGCCTCAGCGGCCGCAGGCGCTTCCTTGACCTCGACCGGGGCGGAAGCGGATGCCGGGGCGTCGGGGGTCTGCGCGCTCCAGTCGATGGGCTCGACGACAGCGGGTGCGGCGACGGGGACGAGCGAGCGAGCCGCGACGAGAGCGAGCGTCAACAGGATCCCCACGATGCCCGCGGCCAGCACGCCGGCGCCCACGACCACCAGCGACTGTCCGACGTACACCTCGATACCCGTGGCGGTGCCGTCCAGCAGCGTCGTCGTCATCGTGCCGATCTGGCCGGCGATGAGCCATCCGCCGATCGCGGTCGCGATGAGCGACACGACGAGGAGCAGCCAGAATCCGATGCTTCGTGAGAGTGACTTGTTCATGCGCTCCACCCTTGCGCATGCGCTGATGAGTCGGCGATGCGCAAGCTGTGGATCGTCTGTGGGGTTTCAGGGTGCGACGGGGATCGATCGCTTGAGGTGGAGCACCACGACCGTGTAGGTGGCGGCGGAGAGCGACGCCAGGACCATGTGGATGCCAACGAGCACCGGCGGCAGTCCTTCGCGGGCCTGCCAGACGCCGACGCCGACCTGCACCAGGATCGCGATCACGAGCACGAGCAGCCAGCGGCGCGGCTCCAGTCGCAGCACCCACGCTGCGACGGTCAGGAACAGCACGAGCGCGGCGAGGATGTAGCCCGGCCAGGAGTGCACGTGCGCGAGGACCGTGGCGTCGAAGCCGTGCCGGAGGACGTCCGCGTCGCCGGAGTGGGGACCGGAGCCCGTGGTGAGCACGCCGAACACGATGGTCACCGCGAGGGCGAGGCCCGTCACATGGGTGACGGCGGCGAACCAGGCGGGAACGGCGCGTTCCCGGGGGCCGGGTGCCGTCTTCAGGCGCACCAGGAAGGCGGCGGTGATGCAGACCAGCAGCAGGGATGACGTGTAGTGGAAGCCCACGATGAACGGGTTGAGGCCCGTCAGCACCGTGATCCCGCCGACGAGCGCCTGGGCCACGACGCCGATCAGGGTGAGCCACGACAGGAGTACGAGGTCGCGTCGAGCCGGTGTGGTCCGCACGGCGTGCACCGCGGCGGCGATGACCGCCAGGAGAAGCACTGCGGAAGCGACAGGGAACGCCGGGATGTGGAACGGCGAGGCGATCGCGTAGGCGACCGCTGCGGCCGCGATGCCGCCCACGGCGTACCAGAGAGTGGTGATGAGGGCTCGGCGTCCGCTGAACAGGCGCAGGACCAGGAGCACGACGACGAGCGCGATGATGCCCACCACGCCCGTCATCAGCCGGTTGCCGAACTCGATCATGCCGTGGATGCCCTGCACCTCGACGATGGGCACCAGCGACTCGGGGGTGCACAGGGGCCACTCGGTGCAGCCGAGTCCCGACCCGGTCAGCCGCACCGCGCCGCCCGTGCCGATGATGATGGTCTCGCTGAGGAAGGACAGCCACGCGAAGACCGTCAGAGCGCGACCCCACAGAGCGGACGGAGGCGGAGTCGACCGCGTCGTCGGAGTGGCGGGGATCGTCGTCTCGGGCATAAGTCCTCCGGACCGCATGAGACGAGGGCATGATGGCCCGTCCGTCAGGCGGAACCTGTAGAATCGGATTGTTGCGATGGGCGCTGACAGCGCTGAAGCATCGTCAACAGTTTAGGCGCGATGGAAGCGCCCGTGATGAGGGCCCACCAACGGCACCCGCTCCCGCAGACTCGACGGGGATCAGGTGTGTCGGGGCGGATGACACCGTTTGGGACCTGTGAGGAGAGTGTTGGATGTCGGATGTGCTGATCGACCGCCCAGAGCTTGACGGTCTGGGGGTGTACGAGTTCGGCTGGCACGACGAGGACGCTGCGGGTGCCGTCGCCAAGCGAGGGATCTCCGAGGAGGTCGTCCGCGGGATCTCCGCCCTCAAGAACGAACCCGAGTGGATGCTGAAGACCCGTCTCAAGGGCTATCAGCTCTTCGGGCGCAAGCCGATGCCGACGTGGGGTGCCGACCTCAGCGACATCGACTTCGACAACATCAAGTACTTCGTCCGCTCCACCGAGAAGCAGGCGCAGAGCTGGGAGGATCTCCCCGCCGAGATCCGCGAGACGTACGAACGCCTCGGCATTCCCGAGGCCGAGCGCCAGCGTCTCGTCGCCGGCGTGGCCGCGCAGTACGAGTCCGAGGTCGTCTACCACCAGATCCGTGAGGACCTCGAGGCCCAGGGCGTCATCTTCATGGACACCGACACCGCGCTGCGCGAGCACCCCGAGTTCTTCGAGGAGTACTTCGGCACGGTGATCCCCGCCGGCGACAACAAGTTCGCCGCGCTGAACACCGCCGTCTGGTCGGGCGGCTCGTTCGTCTACGTCCCCAAGGGCGTGCACGTGGAGATCCCGCTGCAGGCCTACTTCCGGATCAACACCGAGAACATGGG
The DNA here is from genome assembly GCF_008868005.1 of Microbacterium algeriense. GTDB lineage: Bacteria > Actinomycetota > Actinomycetes > Actinomycetales > Microbacteriaceae > Microbacterium > Microbacterium algeriense. The sequence goes on along the minus strand of NZ_WAAO01000002.1, from coordinate 980,877 downwards.
CCAGTTCGAGCGGACCCTGATCATCGCCGACGAGGACAGCTACGTCCACTACATCGAGGGCTGCACCGCCCCGATCTACAAGTCGGACTCCCTGCACTCGGCCGTCGTCGAGATCATCGTGAAGAAGAACGCCCGCGTGCGCTACACGACGATCCAGAACTGGTCGAACAACGTCTACAACCTGGTCACCAAGCGCGCCGTGGCGCACGAGGGCGCGACCATGGAGTGGGTCGACGGCAACATCGGCTCCAAGGTGACGATGAAGTACCCGTCGATCTACCTGATGGGCGAGCACGCCAAGGGCGAGACCCTCTCGGTCGCCTTCGCCGGTCCCGGTCAGCACCAGGACGCCGGAGCGAAGATGATCCACATGGCTCCGTACACGCAGTCGTCGATCGTCTCGAAGTCGATCGCGCGGGGCGGCGGCCGCGCCGGCTACCGCGGCGAGGTCCGCGTGGACGCCAACGCGCACCACTCCGCGAACACCGTCCGGTGCGACGCGCTGCTGGTGGACACGAAGTCCCGCTCCGACACCTACCCCGCGATCGACATCCGCGTCGACGACGTGCAGCTCGGCCATGAGGCCACGGTCTCCAAGGTCAGCGAGGAGCAGCTCTTCTACCTGCAGTCCCGCGGCATGCCCGAGGACGAGGCGATGGCGATGATCGTGCGCGGCTTCATCGAGCCGATCGCGCGCGAGCTGCCGATGGAGTACGCGATGGAACTGAACAAGCTCATCGAGATGGGCATGGAAGGATCGGTCGGCTAAATGGCGGCCTCGACGACAGCGCCCAGCGAGGCGCAGCACACGAACGCGCACATCGACCCGGCAGCCCAGGTCGCCGACGCGGGATTCGTCCCGGTGCAGACCCGCTCCGAGCGTCCGCACTCCTTCGAGCCGACGGACTTCGGTGCCCCCACCGGCCGTGAGGTCAACTGGAAGCACACCCCCGTCGGTCAGCTCTCCCCGCTGTTCACGACTGCGACGTCGAACGACGGCGTGGACGTGAGCTTCGTCTCCGGTGGAGAGTACGTCGCGGCGGGCCTCGCTGCCGGCGACGCCCCGCGCGGAGAGGTCTTCCTCGCGGAGGACGTGACCGCGGCGGTGGCGTGGCAGGGCAGCACAGAGGCTCTTCACGTGCGCATCCCCCGCGAGGAGGAGGTCGCCGAGCCGATCCTCGTCGCTCTCACCGGCCGCGGCGCTGACCGTCGTGCCGATGCCCACATCGTGATCGAGGCGCTCGAGCACAGCGCGGCGACGGTCGTGCTGCAGCACAAGGGCTCCGCCCAGTACGCGCAGAACGTCGAGATCATCGTCCGCGACGGGGCCAAGCTCACCGTCGTGACGGTCCAGCAGTGGGACGACGACGCCGTGCACGCTGCGGCGCACCAGGCGCGAGTCGGTGCGGATGCCACGCTCAAGCACTTCGTCGTGAGCTTCGGCGGCGGGGTCGTACGCGTGAACCCGAGCGTGGAGCTCGCCGGCTCCGGCTCCGAGGGCTACCTCTACGGCCTGTCCTACGCCGACGCGGGTCAGCACCTGGAGAGCCAGGTCTACCTGCACCACAAGGGCCCGCACACCAAGGGCGACGTGCTCTACAAGGGTGCGCTTCAGGGGGAGAGCGCCCACAGCGTCTGGATCGGCGATGTGCTGATCGGGGCTGACGCCACGGGTACCGACTCCTACGAGGCGAACCGCAACCTCGTCCTCACGGAGGGCGCGCGCGCCGACTCGATCCCGAACCTCGAGATCGAGACCGGCGACATCCTCGGCGCCGGCCACGCGAGCGCGACCGGTCGCTTCGACGACGAGCAGCTGTTCTACCTGCAGGCACGCGGCATCCCGGAGGAGGAGGCCCGCCGACTGGTGGTCCTCGGCTTCCTGACGGACATCGTGCTGCGTCTGGGCATCCCCGACCTGGAGGCGGAGCTGCTGGCCGCGATCGAGGCCGAACTCGCCGAGGTCGACGCGTGACGGCCCAGCGCGTCTGTGGCGTGTCCGAGCTCGAACAGGACACCCCGCTGCGCGTCGAGCCGAACGGTGTGCCGATCACCGTCATCAAGGACGGCGATGGTGTCATCCACGCGATCGGCGACACCTGCACCCACGGCGACATCTCGCTGTCCGAGGGCTTCGTGGAAGGCGACACGGTGGAGTGCTGGGCTCACGGCTCGGCCTTCTCCCTGATCACCGGCAAGCCCCAGAATCTCCCCGCATATGAGCCCGTTCCGGTCTACGTCGTCGAGATCGACGGCGACGACGTGCTCATCGATCCGACTGTGACGAAGGAAGTCTGAAGAATGTCTGTTCTCGAGATCCGCGACCTGCATGTGACGGTCGAGACCGAGGCGGGGACCACCCCGATCCTCAACGGAATCAACCTCACCATGAACACGGGTGAGACCCACGCCATCATGGGCCCCAACGGCTCCGGCAAGTCGACGCTGGCGTACACGATCGCCGGTCACCCCAAGTACACCGTCACGTCCGGTTCCATCACGTTCGACGGCCAGGACGTCCTGGAGATGAGCGTCGACGAGCGCGCCCGCGCCGGCCTGTTCCTCGCGATGCAGTACCCGGTGGAGATCCCCGGCGTCACGGTGACCAACTTCCTGCGTACGGCGAAGACCGCTCTGGACGGCGAAGCGCCCTCGATCCGCGGCTGGACCAAGGACGTCAAGGCGGCCATGGCGAACCTGCGCATGGACCCGAAGTTCGCCCAGCGCAACGTCAACGAGGGCTTCTCCGGTGGCGAGAAGAAGCGTCACGAGATCCTCCAGCTCGAGGTGCTCAAGCCGAAGTTCGCGGTCCTCGACGAGACGGACTCCGGTCTGGACGTCGACGCGCTGAAGATCGTCTCGGAGGGCGTCAACCGCGCCAAGGAGGCCACCGGCCTCGGCGTGCTGCTGATCACCCACTACACGCGCATCCTCCGCTACATCCGCCCCGACTTCGTGCACGTGGTCGTCGCCGGCAAGATCGTCGAAGAAGGCGGGCCCGAGCTCGCCGACCGGCTCGAGAACGAGGGATACGACCGCTTCCTCGACCCCGCAGCCCCCATCGAGGCGTAGGCTGATCGCATGACAGCGACGCTGACGGACGAGAAGTACGACGCGGTCACGGAGGCCCTCAAAGACGTCATGGATCCCGAACTCGGGATCAACGTCGTGGATCTCGGTCTCATCTACGACCTCGCGTGGGATGACGAGAACGACGCTCTCGTCATCCACATGACGCTGACCAGCGCCGGCTGCCCGCTCACCGACGTGCTCGAGGACCAGACCGCTCAGGCGCTGGACAACGTCGTCGACCGCTTCCGGATCAACTGGGTCTGGATGCCGCCGTGGGGTCCGGAGCGGATCACCGACGACGGTCGCGACATGATGCGGGCACTCGGCTTCGCCATCTGACCGCACACCACTTGCTGCAGGCCGAAGCGGGCGCGACCACGCGCCCGCTTCGCTGACTCCGCACCGATGCGGGGCGAGACTCGGGAGAACGAATGCTTCAGGTGAAAGCCCTGTCCTTGGCGGAACTCCGCGAGCGCACCAGCGAGAAGTGGCGGGAGTATCCGGCGGATGTGCTTCCGCTGTTCGTCGCCGAGACGGACTTCCCCCTCGCGCCCGCCATCACCGAGGCGCTGCAGCGCGCGGTGGAGATCGGCGACACCGGCTACATGGCATCGAAGACCCCTCTCGCCGCGGCCTTCGCCGGCTTCGCCTCCCGACGCTACGGGTGGGAGCCTGACCCGGCGCGGATCCGCAGCACGGCGGATGTGAGCATGGGCATCGTGGAGATCCTTCGCCGGGTGACGCAGCCGGGCGAGCGGGTGGTCGTGACGCCGCCCGTCTACCCGCCGTTCTACGACCTCGTGGAAGAGGCCGGTGCCGAGATCGAGCGGGTGCCGCTGCGCGACACCGGGACCCGCTGGGAACTGGATCTCGACGGCATCCGCGCCGCCTTCGACGATGGCGCGACCGCGATCCTGCTGTGCAACCCGCACAACCCGACCGGGACCGCGCACGACCGCGACAGCCTGGCCGCTCTCGCGGAGCTGGCCGAGGAGTTCGGCGCTGCGGTGGTGTCGGATGAGATCCACGCGCCGCTCGCGCAGCCCGGCGCGGGCTTCACGCCGTTCCTGGCGGTGAGCGATGCCGCTCAGCGTGTGGGCTACGCGGTGGTGAGCGCCAGCAAGGCGTTCAATCTGGCTGGGCTCAAGTGCGCGCTCATGGTCACCGCGGACGACGAGACGAGCGCGGTGGTGCGCGGGCTTCCCGTCGAGGTGGAGTGGCGCACCGGGCAGTTCGGGCTCCTCGCCGCCGTCGCCGCGTTCTCCGAGGAGAGCGATCCGTGGCTCGACGGGCTGCTCCGCACACTCGACGAGAACCGCGTCCTCCTGGAAGACCTCCTCGCGGCGCACCTGCCGGGCGCGCGCTATCGGATTCCGGACGCCGGATACCTGGCGTGGATCGACCTGTCCGCGCTGGGCTGGGGAGACAACCCGGCGCGACGCATCCTGAGAGACGCCAAGGTGGCCCTCCACTTCGGGCCGGCCTTCGGTGATGAGGGCGCCGGCCACGTGCGGCTGAACTTCGGCACGAGCCCCGAGATCCTCACCGAGGCCATCGAGCGCATCGCGGCGCTCGTCGGTCGATGAGCGCTCCGGCCACGACCGCGACGATCTGGGACCATCAACGCCTCTGGGTGACACTGGGTGCGGTGGCGCTGATCTTCCTCGCGGCGATCGAGGCCCTCGCCGTCACGACGGTCATGCCGATCGTCAGCGAAGCCCTCGATGGGGAGGCGCTCTTCGCCGTCGCGTTCGCTGGAACCCTCGCGACGAGCGTCATCGGCATGGTCGCCACGGGAGCGTGGTCGGACGCGAAGGGGCCCCGCGGGGCGCTGTACGCCGCCGTGGCCCTGTTCATCGCCGGCCTGCTGATCTCCGGTCTCGCCCTCACGATGCATCAGTTCCTGATCGGCCGTCTGGTGCAGGGGCTCGGGGCCGGCGGGCAGACCGTCGCCCTGTATGTGCTGGTCGCGCGCCTGTACCCGCCGAATCTGCACGGGCGGATCTTCGCGGCGTTCGCGGCGGCGTGGGTCGTGCCCTCCATGATCGGCCCGTTCCTGGCGGGCGCGGTGGCGGAGTACCTCGACTGGCGCTGGGCCTTCCTCGGCGTCGCCGTGCTCACGTCCGCGGCGTTCGTCCTGGTCGCGGTGCGACTGCGCGGCGTCGATCTCGGTGGCGGGGAGCCGCAGGACCGTCGCGCCCTGGTCGTCCGGCTGCTGCTCGCCGTGGTCGTGGCCGTGCTCGCCGTGGCGATCGGCTTCTCGGCCGAGCTCTCCCCGGCGGTCGGATGGCCGGTCGCGCTCGGCGCCATGATCCTGATCGGGTGTGCCGTGCTGCCGCTGCTGCCGCGGCGCACTCTCCGGGCCGGGGCGGGGCTGCCCAGCGTCGTGCTCATGCGGGGCATCGCGGCCGGTGCGTTCTTCGCGGCGGAGGCGTACATCCCGTACCTGCTCATGCGGAAGTATGACTTCTCGGCCACGTGGGCGGGGATCGCGCTGATGCTCGCCGCCCTGGCCTGGGCCGGCGCCTCCGCGCTGCAGGGGCGCTTCGGCGAACGGCTGGGGAATCACCGGATCACGGTGATCGCTCTCAGCGCGCTGCTGATCGCCATGCTCTGCGTGCTCGCCGCCGCGCTGTTCGACGTGTCGGCCGCCCTCGTCGTCGTGGGGTGGGGGTTCGCGGGTGGCGGGATGGGGCTGCTCTACCCGCGTCTGACCGTCCTGACGCTCGCGTACTCGGATGAGACGAACCAGGGGTTCAACTCCTCGGCGCTGTCGATCTCGGACGCGACGGGGTCGGCCGTGGCGATCGCCTTCGCCGGGCTCGGCGTGGCCTCCCTCGGAGGGGGCGCCGACGCCTTCGCGGTGGTGTTCGCCTTCGGCGCCGTTCTCATCGCCCTCGCGATCGTCCCCGGCCTCAGGCTCGGACACGCGGCGGAGACGCCGGCGCGCTGAGGTCTCCGGCGATCGCGACGACGCCGAGGTCGAAGACGCGGTCGAGACCCGCCGTCACGTCGACCTCGCCGTCGCCGCCGAGCGCACCGTGACTGTCGGCGTGCATGCGCTGCTGCACGAGCGTGGCGTGACCGAGGACGAAGTGCAGGATCGCCGCGCCGCGATCCTCGGCTGCTGCGGCGCCTTGCGACCGCAGCGCCTCGGTCAGGGCCGCCTGCGCGTGTGACGATCCGAGTTGCAGCGCATACGTGCTGAGGACGAGCTCCGCGCCGTCGCGGTAGGCGAACAGCGCGTCGCGGATGCCGCGTGCGGTCGCGAGCACGTCGGTGCTGCCCCGAGGAATCGACCCCGTGATCCGGTCGGCGAGGTCGGCGAGGAGCTCCTGCTTGCTCGCGAAGTGCCAGTACAGAGCGCTGGGCTGCACATCGAGACGGGCGGCGATGCGTCGCATGGACAGGTCCGCGAGTCCCACCTCGTCGAGCAGGGCGAGAGCGTGACGCGCCACGCTCTCGCGGTCGTGGCGTGCGGGATTGGGCTCGGGGGACATCCTCCGATTATAGTGAACGACGTTCAGGTGAACAGTGTTCAGGGCGGGCGACGGGAGGAGTGCGGTGTCTGGATCCCCGGGAGGCCCTTCGGCGCCGATCGCGGTCGACGGGGTGTCGGTGCGGTTCGACGACAGGCCCGTGCTGCGCGATGTCACCCTGCATCTGAGCGCGCCGACCGTCGCGGTGATCGGGGCGAACGGCTCGGGGAAGTCGACCTTCGCGCGGCTGCTGAACGGTCTGGTCGCTCCCACCAGCGGACGCGTCTGCGTGCACGGTCTCGACACCGTGCACGATCGGGCAGCCGTCCGCAGGGAGGTGGGTTTCGTCTTCACCAACCCCGACGCGCAGATCCTGATGCCGACTCCCGCGGAGGACCTGGCCCTCTCGCTCCGCGGGCGCCCCAGAGCGGAGATCGCGCAGCGCGTACGGGACACCCTGGACGCGCACGGTCTCGGAGGTCACGCCGACGTGCCGGCCTCGAGCCTGTCCGGAGGACAGAAGCAGATGCTCGCTCTCGCCTCCGTGCTCATCGCATCGCCGCGACTGGTCGTGGCTGACGAGCCGACGACTCTCCTCGACCTGCGCAACGCCCGCAGGGTCGGCGATCTGCTGCTCGAGCAGCAGGCGCAGGTCGTCGTCGTCACACACGATCTGGAGCTCGCCGGGCGCTGCGCGGCGGCGGTGCTGTTCGAGGACGGGCGGGTGGCCGCTTCCGGGGAGCCTTCCTCCGTGATCGCGGCGTACCGCCGACGCTGCGCATGATCCCGCTGTATCACCCCGGTGCGGGCCTGCTCCACCGCACCTCGGCGGGGTTCAAGCTCGCGGCGCTGGCGTCGGGCGCCCTCGTGCTCTCCCTCTTCCCTCACGACGTCGTGAGCATCGGCGTGTCGCTCCTCCTCGTCCTCGGGCTGTCCGTGGTCGGCGGGCTCCCGCTCCGACTGCCGCTCCGGGAGCTCTGGCGACTGCGCTGGATCCTCGCGGTCCTCGCCGTCGCCCTGGCCGTCTTCGTCTCGCCCGCCGCGGCATGGATCAACACGGGCCGGGTGGCGGCGGTGCTGCTGCTGGCGAGTCTGCTGACGTCGACGACGCGGATGTCCGAGCTCATGGCGGTGCTGGATCGCCTGCTGCGCCCCCTGCGGCGATTCGGGCTCGACCCGGACGCGGCCGCGCTCACCATCTCGCTCACCCTCACCACGGTGCCGGTCATCGCGGGTTTCGCGGCGCGGGTGCGCGAGGCGGAGCAGGCGCGGGGCGTCCGGCTGGGTGCACGCTCCGCCGTCCCGCTGCTCGTGCTGTCGCTCCGTCATGCGGACGACGTCGGCGAGGCGCTCGCGGCTCGCGGGTTGGGCTGACCCTCAGAGCAGCCCGAGCGTCCCGCCGCGGACAGGCACGTGCGCGCTCAGCGAGGCCAGGCGCAGAGCGCCGGCGATCAGCGCGATGGCGATCACGGCGGTCGCGACCGAGGTCCCGAGCACGAGGAGCAGGACGATCCCGATCAGGCCGCTCAACGTGCCGAGCACGAGGCGGTGCGTCGAGGCGGTGGCCACGGGCGGCGACTGCGTCTCGAACCGCGAGAACGCCAGGGCGGCGAGCGCGGTGAGGGCCAGGGCGACGGCGAGCCAGAGCGGCCGTCCCGCCCACCACTCCGCGCTGTCCAGTGCGGGAAGGGAGATTCCGGCGGTGAGGGAGAACACCGCGGTGGTGCCCGCCATGAGCAGCAGCATCGGCATGTGCCAGAGGTAGATCGTCATGGCGCGCCTGGTCACGAATCCGGTGAAGCCCGCGACGAGGGGACGGCGGCTGAACCGCTCGATCCGAGCGCGGTGCAACGAGAGCAGGCTGGTGTGCGCGACCCCGACGAGCAGCAGCGCCGTCGTCGGCGGGTTGATGTTCGCGATGAGGTCGGGGGAGTAGACACCGGCGAGGAACGTCACCGCGAGCACCAGCAGGGCGCCGAGTCCGGCCGTGCCCCTGACCTTCCGGCTGAGTGCATCGATAGAGCCGTCCGCGAGGAAGAACCCGAGCTGCTGCAGTGTCAGCCAGACGAAGCCGAGGTTCAGGAAGCCGAGCCCTTCGACGCCGGTCGCGGCGCGCACGACGTCGACGACCACGGCGGCGAGCGCCAGAGCGCCGATGGCGCGCAGCGGAGCCCTCCGGTGGGCGGAGACGAGCCAGGGCAGCAGCGCCTGGCAGAGCAGGAAGACGCCGAGGAACCACAGGGGCTGCCCGTAGCGGAAGCCCGCCGTGGCGATCAGCTCCGCCGGGACCCCGGCGACGGTGAGAGCCGCGAGGGCGAGGGCGACGGCAGCGACGACGTACATCGCGGGGCGCAGGAGACGGTGCACGCGTCCGGCGACGAAGTCCACGGCGGACCCACCGCGCTCGTGCAGCCGGCGATAGGCGATGGAGCCCGAGAAGCCGCCGATCACGAAGAAGAGCGGCATGACCTGCAGGAGCCAGCTGAGAGGGGCGATCCAGGCGGTGCCGTCGCTCGCGTTCTCGAAGAGGGGTCCGCCCTCCGAGACCGTGACACCGACCATGATCGCGTGCAGGAGCACGACGCCGAGCACGCAGAGCGCCCGGACGAAGTCGATCGCGGTGTCGCGGGATGCGGGGCGGGGGTGCGCCGGAGCGGCGGCGGGCGGCGCCTGGACGATGGCCATGAGTCCTCCTCGGGGTGGTGTCCTCGGAGACTATGGACGCGGTGTCGCGGGGAGCATCACCCTCTGGTGCCGTCCGCACCCCTACCGCGGGGTGACTCAGGCGGTGGGCTCGACCAGCCCGGTGTCGTAGGCGAGGATCACCGCGTGCACGCGATCGCGCAGGTGCAGCTTCGCGAGAACCTTGCCGACATGCGTCTTGACCGTCTGCTCGGCGATGAAGAGGTCGGCGGCGATCTCGCTGTTGGATCGCCCGCGCCCGATCAGCACGAGCACTTCGCGCTCCCGGTCCGTGAGCTCGGCCAGTGCGGTGGCGGACCGCGGTGCGCGGGGCCGCCGGCCCGCGAACTGCTCGATCATCCGTCGAGTGACGCTCGGCGCCAGGAGCGCATCCCCGCCGGCGACGACGCGCACGGCGTGCACGAGCTCCTCGGGGAGCGCGTCCTTGAGGAGGAAGCCGCTTGCTCCCGCTTCGAGAGCGTCGTACACGTAGTCGTCGATGTCGAAGGTGGTGAGCATGAGGATGCGGGGGACGTGGGCGGCAGGATAGCCCGGTCCGAGGATCCGCCTGGTCGCCTCGATGCCGTCGAGCTCCGGCATCCGCACGTCCATCAGGATCACGTCGGGGTCCAGGCGCGCGGCCAGAGTCACCGCCTCGGCGCCGGTCGCCGCCTGGCCGGTTACACGGATGCCCTCGTGCGCGTCGAGGAGGGCGGCGAATCCTGCGCGGACCATGGCCTGGTCGTCGGCGATGAGCACGCTGATCGTCACGGAGTCTCCTTGTCGGGTGCGGGTGCGGGTGCGGGTGCGGTGACCGTCGTGGTCGGCTCGGGGTCGAGAGGCAGCACGGCTTCGACGACCCATCCGCCCTCGGGCGAGGGGCCGGCGGTGAGGCTTCCGCCGAGGATCTCCGAACGCTCGCGCATGCCGCGGAGTCCGTAGCCCCCGCCATGGTGCTCCGCGCTGCGTGGCGGGTTCTGGTTGAGCACGCGGATGCGGATGCTCCGGTCCTCCGCCCGCAGCCGCACAGCGATCCGGGCACCCGGCGCATGGCGCACGGCGTTGCTCAGAGCCTCCTGGACGATGCGGAAGGCCGCGATCTGCACGGCGGGGCCGGCGGTCTCGGCGAGGTCGCCGCCCTCGATCACGAGGCCGACCTCGACGCCGGCGCGGCGGATGCTGTCGACGAGGGCCGGGATGTCGGAGACGCCCTGCTGCGGGGCCAGCTCCGCGCTCTGGTCCTCCGTGCGGAGCACGCCCAGCATGCGCCGCATCTCGGTGAGGGAGCTCCTGGCGGTGGCGGCGATGTCGTCGAACTCCGCCGTCGCCGCCTCGCCGAGGTCCGGGATCCGGTAGCGCGCCGTCGAAGCCTGCACCTGGATCACGGACATGCTGTGGGCGACCACATCGTGCAGCTCCCTGGCGATCCTGGTGCGCTCTTCGACGAGCGCGCGCCGGGCCTCCTCCAGGGCGCTGTGCTCCTTCTCACGCGTCAGCTCGGCGGCGACCCTGACCCGGGCGGCGACCAGGGCGGCGATCAGGAACATCGCGGAGGCGACGGAGGTCGTCACGATCAGATCGGCTGTGGCGCTGGCCGACGACTCCGGGAGGGCGACCACGTCGGGCCGCAGCAGCGGTGCCAGGAGCGACGCGATCGCGCCGAGGATGAGAGTGAACGCGCCGAGCCTCGCCCCATGCAGGAAGGTCACCACGCCGACGAACAGGACGAAGATGAGGAGGGCGGGGACCGACCACGGCCACGGCGACTGCACGGCCTGCTCCGGCACGACGATGAGCGGCAGCAGAAGAGCGCCGGCGGTGAACAGCGCGATGGCCCGCCGCGGACGTGAGACGGCGAGCAGCGGCGCGGCGCAGAGGGCGGCGCCGAGGATGAACGAGAGCGGAAGGGGCGTTCCGTAGAGGACGGTCTGCAGAGGCACGAGGACCGCGTACAGGGTGAGGACCGCCGCACCCAGCGCCCCGAGGGCGAAGGTGCGGCGGCTCATCCGTGCGCGGCTCGGTGTGGGCTCTCGGCGACGTGCCATGACTGTCATCCTGCCAGGTGCGGGGCGGGCTCACGGCGACGGCGGGCCGCCGCGATCCGGTCGATCACGACGCCGATCACCAGTGCGACGACGATGCCGAGCCCGGCGCTGAGCAGCGGCTGGTCCTTGATCCACGCTCCGGCCAGCAGTCCGATCATCAGGCTGAACGCGCTCCAGCTGAGTCCGGCGACCAGGCTCAGCGGGAGGAAGCGTCGCCAGGGGAAGCCGAGTCCGCCGGCGGTCATGTTGACCGCGACACGCCCCACCGGGATGTACCGGGCGCCGAGGATGAGCGTGGCACTGCGTCGATCGAGCGCGCGCTGGGCGTGCGCGAAGGCCGCCGCCACCCGGGGCCGACGCATCCACGCGAAGCGCTCCGTCCCGATGCGCCGGCCGATCCAGAACGCGATGTTGTCTCCGATGGCCGCGCCGACGGCGGCGACCACCCCGAGCAGCAGGAGGTTCCCCTCTCCGGTCGATGTCGCCACCGCTGCGGCGGCGACGAGCACCGTCTCGCTGGGCACGGGTGGGAAGAAGCCGTCGATGATGGTGACGGACAGCAGCACCAGATACAGCCACGGGGAGGCGATGGCCTGCATGATCAACTCGTTGAGGATGTCCACTCCGGCACGCTATGCGCCTGGTCCCGCCATGGTCATCCCTCCGCGGTATCGCCCTCGTCACCCTCCGGAGTGATCTTGCTGGGCGGAACCCTCGGCTGCGCCGCTTATACTGGGAGGCTGGCCGATCGGTCGAACACCCTCCCCGAAAGAACGGACGTCCGCTGTGCTTGCCGTGCACGACCTCGAGATCCGCGTTGGCGCGCGCCTGCTGATGGAGAACGTCTCGTTCCGCGTCGCCGACGGAGACAAGATCGGACTCGTCGGCCGCAACGGGGCCGGCAAGACGACGCTCACCAAGGTGCTCGCCGGAGACGTGCTGCCATCCGGCGGAAGCGTGACCCGCTCCGGCGAACTGGGCTACCTTCCGCAGGACCCGCGTTCGGGCAACCCCGAAGACCTCGCGCGCACACGCATCCTCGACGCCCGTGGGCTCGGTCAGCTCAACCTCGGCATGACGGAGGCGGCCCTCGCGATGGGGTCGGACGACCCCGCGGTGGCAGACAAGGCGATGAAGCGCTACGCCCGGCTCACCGAGCAGTTCGAGGCCCAGGGCGGCTATGCGGCGGAGGCGGAGGCGGCGTCCATCGCCAACAACCTGTCGCTTCCCGACCGCATCCTCGACCAGCCGCTGTCGACCCTCTCCGGTGGACAGCGTCGCCGCATCGAGCTCGCGCGGATCCTCTTCTCCGACGCGCAGACGATGATCCTCGACGAGCCGACGAACCACCTCGACGCCGACAGTGTCGTGTGGCTGCGCGAGTTCCTCAAGGGCTACAAGGGCGGGCTGATCGTGATCAGCCACGACGTGGAGCTCGTCGGGGAGACGGTCAACCGCGTGTTCTACCTCGACGCGAACCGTCAGGTCATCGACACGTACAACATGAACTGGAAGAACTACCTGCGTCAGCGGGTGGCCGATGAGGAGCGCCGCAAGAAGGAGCGCGCGAACGCCGAGAAGAAGGCGACGACCCTGCAGCTGCAGGCCGCGCGCTTCGGGGCGAAGGCCTCGAAGGCGGCTGCCGCGCACCAGATGATCGCGCGTGCCGAGAAGCTGCTCGCGGGGCTCGACGAGGTGCGCCAGGAAGATCGGGTCGCCAAGCTGCGCTTCCCGAAGCCGGCACCCTGCGGGAAGACCCCGATGATGGCATCCGGGCTCTCGAAGTCGTATGGGTCGCTCGAGATCTTCACCGATGTCGACCTCGCGATCGATCGCGGCTCCAAGGTGGTCGTGCTCGGGCTCAACGGCGCGGGCAAGACCACGCTGCTGCGCATGCTCGCCGGCGTCGACCAGCCCGACACCGGGCAGCTCGAGCCGGGACACGGCCTCAAGGTCGGCTACTACGCCCAGGAGCACGAGAACCTCGACGTGAACCGCTCGGTGCTGGAGAACATGGTCTCCGCAGCACCGCACATCACCGAGACCGAGGCCCGCAAGGTGCTCGGATCGTTCCTGTTCACGGGCGACGATGTGCTGAAGCCTGCGGGAGTCCTGTCGGGTGGAGAGAAGACGCGGCTCTCGCTCGCGACGCTCGTGGTCTCCTCGGCGAACCTGCTGCTCCTCGATGAGCCGACGAACAACCTCGATCCCGCGTCACGCGAGGAGATCCTCGGTGCGCTCGCGCACTACGAGGGCGCCGTCGTCCTCGTGTCGCACGACCCCGGTGCCGTGCAGTCGCTCAACCCCGAGCGTGTGCTGATCCTGCCCGACGGCGTCGAGGACATCTGGAGCCAGGAGTACCAGGACCTCATCGAGCTCGCCTGACCTGTCGCGGGATCGGTCCGCCCGATCCCGTGGCATAGTCGGACGCATGTCCGCAGAGCACAGCGCTTCTCCGTCCGAGACCGCCTCCTGGCTGCGTGCGCAGCCTGCTCTGACGGGCAGCGCTCCTCCGCTCGATGCCGCGACGCTTCCCCCGGAGCCGGTGACGCTGTTCCGAGACTGGATCGCGACGGCCTCCTCCGCCGGCGTCCCGGAACCGCACTCGGCGACACTGGCGACGGTCGACGGCGACGGCATCCCGGACGCCCGCACGCTGATCCTCAAGGACGTCGACGCCCGCGGCTGGGCCTTCGCCGGGCCGAGGTCCTCGCGCAAGGCGAGGCAGCTGGCCGCACGACCCGCTGCCGCGCTGAACTTCTGGTGGCAGCCCCTCGTTCGAGCCGTGCGCGTGCGCGGAGCCGTGCAGGAGGCATCGGCCGCCGAGAGCGCCGCGGATCTGGCCGCTCGCTCCGCGGCCGCGCGGGACGGCATCGCCGACGGGGCATGGGTGCTCTGGCGGATCGTGCCGGACCGCGTCGAGTTCTGGCAGGGATCGACGGACCGCAATCACACCCGCATCGTGTACGAGCGCGCTGAGCACGGCTGGATCCTCAACGCGTGGGGAAGCCTGTCCGGGGCGGGGAGGAGAGCCTGATGTCGCGTGCTCCCCGTCGACGGCGGAGCACGAAGAGGGTCTGGCCCTCCGACCGCGCCGGTGCCACACTGTAACGATCTGATCGCACGGTGACGTCGGGGGGAGGTGACGGCATCAGGTTCTCGAAGGCTCGTCAGGTCACGGCCGCCGCCGCTCTCGTGCTCGCTCTCCTCGCGCCGGCCGTCGTCACCCAGCCCGCGTTCGCGGCAGCGCCGGCCGGAGGTCCGACCACACCGGGCATCTGGAACTATCACACCGTCACGTTCCGCTCCCTCGACGTCCCGATCGCCACCGTCCAGGTCGCCGACGGCGGGCTCGCCCCTCGGCAGCCTGCACCTCCCGCCGAGGACGGAGTCTTCGACGGCTGGGTGACGGAGTCCGGCGGGCAGGAGGTGCCCTTCGACTTCGCGCGGACCGTGATCACCGGGGACCTCGTCGTCGACGCCCGCTTCACCGACATGAGGGTCGTCCAGTTCCTGGCGGGGCCGAGCGGCGCGGACGCGCGTCGGATCATCGACTCCGACGAGGTGGAGAACGGCCAGCCGCTCGGTGAGATCGCTCCGGATGTGACGCAGGTTCCGGAGGGAATGGTCTTCACGGGGGAGTGGTACCGGCAGGGGGACCCCACCCGCGCCCCGTACGACTTCTCCTCTCCCGTCACGGAGAACTTGCACCTCATCCCGATCTTCGCCGCGGGTTTCGCCGTCTCGTTCGTGACCGATGGCACCGCCGTGAACCCTGTGTTCGTGATCGAGCCCGACACCGCGTTCACCGCGAGCGACCTCGCGGCGGTGCCGCCGCCGACCAGGACCGGGTACTCGTTCACGAACTGGTGGGCCGATGCCGCACGCACGCAAACCGTCACGCTTCCGATCACGGAGCCCACGACGCTGTACGCGGGGTGGGTCGGCGAGAGCGTCGAATACCACGTGAGCTACTGGCTCGAGAAGTCCAATGTCGTCGCGGATTCCTACCCGTCGCCGGTGTTCACGCCCGCGGGAGGGAGCATTCCGGCATGGGGTCCGTCGGACGGCGCCCTGAGCGCAGCCCAGATCGCGGATCCGGCGACGTACACCTTCCTCGACGACGTGGCGTCGACCGCGACCGCCGGCACGGCCGTGGGCGGCCCCACCACGAAGGAGGCGCTTCCTCCCGCGATCCAGGATCTGGTCCAGGCGCAGCTCGACCCCGCACTCGTGCAGTCCGATCCGCTCGCCTTCGCCGATCTCGCGGTCAGCCAGCAGGACGTCACGGTGCGCGGTGACGGATCCACCGTGGTGAACGTGTACCTGACCCGGGCACTGTGGCGGGCGGACTTCGTGCTGATCGCCCCTGGCAGCTCTGCGAACGTGCCGGCCGCCTGCAGCGCCGTCGGCACGTACGACGTGACGATGGACGTCGGCGGCACCACCTACTACCAGGGCACCGTCCCCGGTGGCGGGCAGCTCCTCGGGACGTTCTCCGTGCGGGAGAAGATCGGCTTCAACATGCAGACCGCCGGGGTGGCACCGGTGCCGCTCTCGCAAACCGACGGCTCAGGGATGATCACCGCGTACGACGCGGGCACCCAGACTCAGAACTGCGTCCTGCGAGGCTGGGGACCGCAGCAGTTCACGCCGGAGACCTTCACGGCGAGCTACACGGGCGCGGGGGCGGATGCCGGCTCCGTGAACCTCGCGGCGCGCACCATGTCGATGACCGGGAAGATGGCCGCAGCGAGCACCCAGGTGCTCACCCAGCGCTACGACTACCTGGAGTCACTCGACCAATCGCAGCCGGCGCCGGACGCGGTGCTCGGACCGGACGGGACCCCCAACGACCCCGTTCGCGTGGCGACGCTCTACAACAACGACAAGACCACGGTCAGGGCAGAAGTGGCCCCGGGCCATCAGGTCTTCAGCGCATACCGGACACCGTGGTACTGGGCGTCGGTCGGAGATCGTCAGGTCGCGAGCGTGATCGACGGGTTCTCCTCCTACGTGGGCTACGGCACCGGTGCCAACACGCAGGGCAACTACTTCCAGCTCGACGCGGCATCCGGCCGGCTCTATCAGCTCAACAACAGCAGGAACACCAACGACCGCTACCGCTACCAGTTCTACAGCCGCAACACGTATGCGCTCACCTTCGTCACGGGCGGCGGCACCGTGATCCCGCCCGTGCAGGCGATCCCGTATCAGGGTGACCTCCAGACGAGAGCTCCCGCCGACCCGAGCCGCGGACGCGACGTCTTCCTCGGCTGGTTCACGGATTCCGAGTTCAACGTGCCGTTCCGCTTCGAGGGGGCGACCATGCCCGCGAGCAACCTCGTCCTGTACGCGAAGTGGCTCACGGATCCGCACACCGTGGAGTTCTACGATCATCCCTCCTCGCCGGATCCGATCGGGAATCTGACGCAGACCGTGGAGGACCAGGCCGCCGCGACCTCCCCGGGCCCGCTGCCGCCGCAGCCCGACGGGCAGACGTTCGTCGGCTGGTATCAGCGCACCGACGACGGGTACTTCGTGCCGTACGACTTCGACACCCCGGTCGGCTCCGACCTGCGGCTGTACGCGCGGTGGCAGCAGCCGGTCGGCGCACCCTTCACGCTGACCTATGACGGGGACGGCAACACCGGCGGCACGGTGCCGGCCGATCCGCTCGGCTACGACACCGGTGCGAGCGCGATCGTCGCCGACGGCTCGTCCCTCACGCGCGGCGAGGAGGTCTTCGTCGGCTGGCGGCGACCGACGATGGCCGTCGCACGCATCATCACGAGTCCGGTGTCCCTCGACGGGCTGTATCAGGCCGGTCGTACCGTGCGCTTCTCCGGGGCGGACGTGACCCTGCTCGCGGTGTACGCCGACCCGGACCCCCGGTTCTCGGTCACCTTCCACGAGAACGGGGGGAGTGACGGCACGGTCGTCTGGGACGGCCCTCCGGGGGCGTCCGTGACGTATCCGGATGCGTCCGATCTGGGACTCAGCGGTCCCGGCACCACCTTCCTCGGCTGGGCGACCAGCCCGGACGCCGAGACCGCAGACGCCGCCTTCGACCGTCTCTCCCTCTCGACCTTGACCGCCGACGTCGTCCTGTATGCGGTCTGGGCCGCAGCGCCGCCGACGCCTCCCGTGCCTCCGACACCATCGCCCTCTCCGTCGGGAGAGGCATCGGGAAGCCTCCCGAGCACGGGAGGAGACCCCTGGGGGACTCTGCTGCTCGGGGCCGCGCTTCTGGCCGTCGGGGCCGCGGGTGTCCTCATCCGTCGCCGTCGGCAGGGCTCCGCCTGAGCCCGCAATCCTCAGCGGGCGTCGAGCAGTTCGTCCTCGACGCTCGCATCGTGGTCCCTGCGGGGCCGCTTCGCGACCGGGGCGGGAACGCCCTCGACCTCTTCCCGGTGCTTCACGATCTCCGTGCGGATGATGTATCCGATGAAGATGAAGCCCATCAGGGCGAACAGGATCCACTGGATCGCATAGGACAGGTGCGGGCCGGGGTCGTCCGTCGGAGAATCGAACCCGCCCAGTGCGCTGGCGCCGGCCGGATCCTCGCTGACCATCCGCCCGTACGCTCCGGTGATGACGTCACCGTCGACACGCTCGGCGATGGACGGCAGGTGGATCGTGGGGACCTGCCCCTCGGGGGCGCCACGGCCGGACGCAGGCAGCTGCTCGCCCGGGCGAAGCCGCACGATCACCTCGACCTCGCCAGACGGCGGCGCCGGGACGGCATCCGGGGAATCGCCGTCGCCCGGGGGCACCCATCCGCGGTCCACGATGAACACACGTCCGTCGACGTCGCGGAAGGGAACCAGCACCTCGAATGCGCTCGTGCCCCCGTGCGGGCGGTTGCGCACCAGCACCTGCTCATCGGCCTGATACTCGCCGCGCAGAAGGACCGGATGCCATTCGTCCGCGGGGTCGAGCTCGCCGTCGGCGCCGATGAAGTCCGCGAGGGGAGCGGGGTCGGCGTCGTAGTTCTGCTCGACGAGCTCGATCTGCGCGGCGCGGGACTCATTGCGTTCGAACTGCCAGTTCGACAGGAAGACGCAGGCGACGGCGAAGCCGATCGCGATGAGGACGTACACCGTCCATCGGATGAAGCGCGCACTCATGCCGGCACCCCGTCGCGGACCGAGACGGGAAAGTCACGGGCGGCGAGATAGTCGCGCAGGAATCCGACGTGCTCGTCGCAGGCGAGCCAGACCTTCTCCCGGTCGGCGGCATGGATGCGCGGGTTCCGCCACACGACGTGCTTGGTGGCCGCGCTCCGGCAGCCGGCGCGCGAGCAGACGAGATCTGTCATCGGTCTCTGTGGCCTTCGTGGATCGTGATCACCTGCGGGGGAGCGGTCGGCCCATCGAGGGGCGCGGGTGCCGGTGCGTCCAGCTCGCGCCGCGGTGACTCCGCAGCCGTCTCGGTGCTGTCGCTTCCGGCGTTGGCGAAGACCACGGCGATGTACGGGAGCACTGCGGCCGAGATGCCGAAGACCCAGGTGTACCAGCCGTAGGGCTGCACGAGAACCATCAGCCCGAAGCAGACGATGCGGATCGACATCGTCAGCGCGTAGCGGCGCACGCGGTGGTCGCTCTCGTCCCGCGGCGACTGCGGGAGAGAGGTGACAGCGGGGACTTCGCGCGCGTTCTTCACGATGCTTCCAGCCTACGCCGATGCGGCTGCTGCGGCGTGCCGTCGTGCGGACGCTCAGCTCGTGAACAGGAAGGGCATGCTGAACGCTCCGACGAACAGGAAGCTGATGATCGTGCTGATCAGAGTGAACGCGGCGATCCCGAGGACGATGTAACCGAGGATGAGGCCGGCGATCGCCATGCCGCGCCCGCCGAGAGCCGGATTGCGCTTGGTCTGCCCGAGCGCCATGTGCCCGGTGATGACCGCTGCGATCGAGGCCAGGACGGGGATGATCGCCCAGAACAGGACCACCCCGGCGAGGCCGCACACGAGAGAGGTGATCGCGAGGGGGCTGGTGGGGCGCGGAGCGGCGATCGGATACGGCTGGGCGTAGGGGGCGTAACCGGGCTGCCCCGGCGCCGTGCCGTAGGTCGGCTGGGCAGGCGGCGGCGCATACCCCTGCGGCGCCCGGGGTGCGGGTGCGACCCCATACGGCGGCTGCACCGGCGGCGCATAGCTCGGCGCTGCGCCCGGGTACTGCTGCGTCTGCGAGGGCTGGGGAGGCACGGGAGGCGGGACCGCGGAAGCCGGGAGAGGCGGCGTAGGGGCTGAACCGGTCGGCGCGGGCGGCGGGGGCGGGGTGAACGGCGGCTCGCCACCGGGGGAGGGGATGCGGTCATCGCTCACGAGGAACCCTTTCGTCACGATCAGGGTTCCAGGACCGTGGTCGCGTGTCAAACACCGACGCGGTCGGAACGGGCGCGGTCGGTAGGATCGTTGACGGTCCGGGATCCCGGATCCTCGGTACAGATCAGGAGTTCCCCCATGAGTGCTCAGCGCGTCGTCCTCGTCACCGGTGGCAATCGGGGAATCGGTCGTGCGATCGCCGAGCGCTTCGTCACGGAGGGCTATCGCGTCGCCGTGACCGCCCGCAGCGGTGAGGGACCCGAGGGAACGCTCACCGTGCGTGCGGATGTGACGGATGCCGCGGCACTCGACGCGGCATTCACCGAGGTCGAGCAGCAACTCGGTCCCGTCGAGATCGTCGTCGCGAACGCCGGCATCACCAAGGACACGCTGCTCCTGCGCATGAGCGAGGACGACTTCGACAGCGTGGTCGCGACCAACCTCGGTGGCACTTTCCGCGTCGTCAAGCGGGCATCGAAGGGCATGCTCCGTGCGCGCTTCGGCCGCGTCATCCTGATCTCGAGCGTCGTCGGTCTCTACGGCTCGGCAGGGCAGGTCAACTACTCCGCGT
Organism: Microbacterium algeriense; assembly: GCF_008868005.1. GTDB lineage: Bacteria > Actinomycetota > Actinomycetes > Actinomycetales > Microbacteriaceae > Microbacterium > Microbacterium algeriense. The sequence goes on along the minus strand of NZ_WAAO01000002.1, from coordinate 960,697 downwards.
CCAAGAGCGCGCTCGTCGGGTTCGCCCGGTCGCTCACCCGCGAACTCGGAGGCCGCGGCATCACCGCGAACGTCGTCGCCCCCGGATTCATCGAGACCGATATGACCGCGGAACTCCCCGAGGAGACCCAGAAGCAGTACAAGGCCAACATCCCTGCCGGTCGGTTCGCCACCCCGGACGAGGTCGCGGGCGTGGTGACCTGGCTGGCCGGCGACGACGCGGGCTACATCTCCGGCGCCGTCATCCCGGTCGACGGCGGTCTCGGGATGGGTCACTGACCTCGAAGCCCGACCTCAGCGATCCACGGCGGCGACGAGGAGCTCGCTGAGACGCTCCGGCACGGAGAACTGCGGCCAGTGTCCGGAGCCGATCCGGATGACTTCGGCGTCCTGGATGGCCCGGTACTCCTCGGCGTAGGGCCCCCACTGCTCGATCATGCCCTCGAAGGTCGGCTGATCGAGTCCGCCCATCAGCAGCGTCACCGGCACGTGGTATCGGTCCGGGTTCTCCAGCGTGATGCCATCGGTCGGCACGCGGGCCGGGACGCTCCGTGTGAGAGGTGCCGTGCGGGCGCGGGTGGGCTCATCGAGATCGTGCACGTCCTCCTCGGGGAAGAAGTCCCAGCCGGGGAACGGTACGACGCCGTCCACGACCGTGAACTCGCTGATCCCCGTCCCGGCGGGCGGAGGCACGGCGTCAACGAAGACGACCCGCCGCACCCGATCCGGACGAGCGTCCGCCACGCCCCATGCGACGTTGCCTCCGCCGCTGTGCCCGACGACGACCACCTCGCCCGGGGCGGCGTCGACAGCGGCGACGGCAGCCGCGATCCAGTCCGCGATACCGATGCCCGCCGAGGCAGAGGCCGGTTCACCCAGTCCAGGGAGGGACAACGGGTGCGTCCGATGGCCAGCCCGCTCGAGGGCCGGCGTCACGTCTTCCCAGCTGGAGGCATCGAGCCAGAGTCCGGGGATGAGGATGATGTCCATGCGCAGACGCTAGCGCCCACCCCCGACATCCGCACCCCGCCCCCGCGCGGCGTCGCAGTTTCCGCCCGGCGTCGCAGTTTCCGCCCGGCGTCGCAGTTTCCGCCCGGCGTCGCAGTTTCCGCCCGGCGTCGCACGGCTTCGGGTGAATTGCTGCGACGGGGCCGAGAATCTGCGCCGTGCCGGCGGAGTTGCTGGTTCCGTATGCGGTCGCAGCTTCCGCGCGGGGTCGCAGTTCTGCAGCGGGGTCGCAGTTCCGCACGGGGTCGTGGTTTCCGCACGGGGTCGCAGGGATCGGGGGCTCGGGGTGCGATGGGGTGCGGATCTGCGACGGGCTAGGGGAGCAGCGGGATGACCGCGGCCAGATCCTGCGGGCCGATCACGAGGCTCGCGGCCTCACGGACGGCGGGCTTCGCGTTGAAGGCGAGGCCCAGTCCGGCCACGGCCATCATGGGCAGGTCGTTGGCGCCGTCGCCGATCGCGATCGTCGCGCGAGCGGGCACGCCGAGCTCGGATGCCCATTCCTGCAGCGAGGATGCCTTCGCAGCGCCGTCCACGATCTCGCCGTCGACGCGCCCGGACAAGGCGCCGTCCGCGAGTTCGAGGCGATTGGCCCGCCAGCGATCCACCCCGAGTCGGGGCGCGATGTCGTCGAGGATCTCGTGGAAGCCGCCCGACACCACGCCCACCACACCGCCCCGCTCGTGCACGGCCGTCGTGAGCTCACGCACTCCCGGCGTCGGCTCGATGCGACCGCGGACCCGCTCGAACGCCGAGACGGGGACGCCTTCCAGCGCCGCCACGCGGGAGCGCAGGCTCGCCGCGAAATCGACCTCGCCGCGCATGGCCGCTTCCGTCGCCGCCTGGACCTCGTCGCGTCGTCCGGCCTCATCGGCGAGCAGCTCGATCACCTCGTTCCGGATGAGGGTGGAATCGGCATCGAGGACGACGAGGAAGCGCGCAGCGGTCACCCGTCGAGCCTAGCGATCCCGCGGCGGCCGTCGCGCCGCTGCTCAGCGTTCGATGAAGACGCCCTTGCCGACGACGGTGATCCCCGACTCCGTCACGGTGAATCCGCGGGACAGGTCCCGCTCGCGGTCGACGCCGACCGTCGCACCGTCCGCCAGCACGACGTTCTTGTCCAGGATCGCCCTGTGCACGCGGGCCCCCTGTCCGACCTGCACGTGATCGAAGACGACAGAGTCCGTGATGGTGGATCCGCCGCCCGCGAGAGTCCAGGGCCCCACGACGCTCCTCTCGAGATGCGTGCCGGAGAGCACCGACCCGAGGGAGACGATCGAGTCGATCGCGTTGCCGATGCGGCCCACCGAGTCGCGGACGAACTTCGCGGGCGGGGAGTTGACCGCCTGCGAGTGGATCGGCCATTCCATGTTGTAGAGGTTGAAGATCGGCAGCGTCGAGATCAGGTCGCGGTGCGCATCGAAGAAGGAATCGATCGTCCCCACGTCGCGCCAGTACGAGCGGTCGCGCGGCGAGGAGCCCGGCACCTCGTTCTGCTTCATGTCGTAGTAGCCGGCCTCGCCGCGCTCGACGAAGTAGGGGACGATGTCGCCGCCCATGTCGTGACCGGACACGGGGGATTCGCCGTCGGCTTCGACCGCGGCGATCAGCGCGTCGGCGTCGAAGATGTAGTTGCCCATCGAGGCGAGCACCTCGTGCGGCGAGTCGTCCAGACCCGTGGCATCCGTCGGCTTCTCGAGGAACTGCTTGATCCGGCCGGACTCCGCGTCGGCATCGATCACGCCGAACTGCGAGGCCAGCGCGATCGGCTGACGGATGCCGGCAACGGTCGCTTTGGCGCCCGAGGCGATGTGCGCTTCGAGCATCTGCCGGAAGTCCATGCGGTACACGTGGTCGGCGCCGATCACCACGACGATGTCGGGCTTCTCGTCGTTGATCAGGTTCATGCTCTGCAGAATGGCGTCGGCCGATCCGGAGAACCACCGCTTGCCGAGGCGCTGCTGTGCGGGCACCGACGCGACATACGAGTCGAGCAGGGCCGACATCCGCCAGGTCTGCGAGATGTGTCGGTCGAGACTGTGCGACTTGTACTGCGTCAGCACGACGATCTGACGCAGACCGGAGTTGATGAGGTTCGAGATCGCGAAATCGATCAGGCGGTACTGCCCGCCGAAGGGCACGGCGGGTTTCGCGCGATCCGCGGTGAGGGGCATGAGGCGCTTGCCCTCGCCGCCGGCGAGGATGATCCCGAAGACCTTCTTTGGAGCGGACATGGGTCAACCATAGATGGCTTCCTCGTCGCTGTACTAGCGTTCAGACATGCGAGTTGAGATGATCACCAAGGAGTATCCGCCCGCGGTGTACGGCGGTGCCGGCGTGCACGTGGCCGAGCTCGTCGCAGCCCTCAGGCAGGACATCGAGGTGCGCGTCCGCGCGTTCGGCGATCCGCGGGACGAGCATGACACCTTCGCCTACCGGACTCCCCTCGAGCTCGCCGGCGCGAACGCCGCGCTGCAGACGCTGGGGACGGATCTCGAGATCGTGTCGGCCATCGCAGACGCCGACGTGGTGCACTCGCACACGTGGTACGCGAACTTCGCCGGACACCTCGCCGCACAGCTGCACGGCATCCCGCACGTGCTCACCGCGCACAGCCTGGAGCCGCTGCGCCCCTGGAAGGCGGAACAGCTCGGCGGCGGTTACGCGATCTCCAGCGGCATCGAGCGTCTCGCCTACGAGAACGCGGCGGCGGTGATCGCGGTCAGCGCCGGAATGCGCGCCGACATCCTCCGCAGCTACCCCCAGGTCGACCCGGCCAAGGTGCGCGTGATCCACAACGGCATCGACGTGGAGAGGTGGCATCCGGTGGAGGACGAGGCGTTCCTGCGGTCGATCGGTCTCGACCCGAGCCGTCCGTCCGTCGTCTTCGTCGGGCGCATCACCCGGCAGAAGGGACTGCCGTACCTCGTGCGGGCGGCTCGGCTGCTGCCCCCGGAGGTGCAGCTCGTGCTCTGCGCCGGGGCTCCCGACACGCCGGAGATCATGGCCGAGGTCCAGGAGGGCGTGCGCGGGTTGCAGGAGACCCGGGACGGCGTGATCTGGATCGAGCGGATGCTGCCGCGGGAGGAGCTGTCGGCGATCCTCACCGCCGCCACGACCTTCGTCTGCCCGTCGATCTACGAGCCGCTCGGGATCGTGAACCTCGAGGCGATGGCCTGTGGGGCTGCGGTCGTCGGCACCGCCACGGGCGGCATCCCAGAGGTGGTCGCGGACGATGTCACGGGAAGACTGGTCCCGATCGAGCAGCTGCAGGACGGCACAGGGACCCCCGTGGATCCGGATCGCTACGTCGCCGACCTCGCCGCCGTGCTGACCGAGGTCGCGATGGATCCGGAGCGGGCGCGCGCGTACGGCGAGGCGGGGCGCGAGCGTGCGCGAGCCGACTTCAGCTGGGCCGCCATCGCCGAGACGACGCGCGCGCTCTACGCGGAGCTGACCGCCTGAGCCGATAGGCTGGGACCATGCCGAGCGCTCTGGAATTCACCGACGTCGTCGTGCGCCGAGAGGGGCGCAACATCATCGATCACGTGACCTGGGAGGTCGCGGACGATCAGCGGTGGGTGATCCTCGGACCGAACGGCGCGGGCAAGACGACGCTGCTGCAGCTGGCCGACACGCTCATGCACCCGACATCCGGAACGGTGACCGTCCTGGGGGAGACCCTGGGACGCACGGACGTCTTCGAGCTGCGTCCGCGTATCGGCTTCGCGTCGTCCGCGATGGCCAAGCGCATCCCCCGCGACGAGACCGTCCTGAACACGGTCCTCACCGCCGCCTACTCCGTCCTCGGTCGCTGGAACGAGGACTACGAAGCCATCGACGAGCGCCGCGCGCTGCGTGTGCTGGGCGACTGGCGTCTGGAGCACCTGGCCGATCGCACCTTCGGCACGCTCAGCGATGGCGAGCAGAAGCGCGTGCAGATCGCGCGAGCGGTCATGACCGACCCTGAGCTGCTGCTCCTCGACGAGCCCACGGCCTCCCTCGATCTCGGCTCCCGCGAGGAGCTGCTGGCGCTACTCAGCGGATACGCCTCCGCGCCGACCACCCCGGCCATGCTCATGGTCACGCATCACGTCGAGGAGATCCCCGTCGGGTTCACGCACGTGATGCTGATCCGAGACGGCTCGGTCGTCGCTGCCGGCCCCCTGGCGGAGACGCTCACCGCCGAGGCACTCGGTGAGACCTTCGGCATGCCGATCACCCTGACCAGCGAAGACGGTCGGTACGCGGCTCGCGCCGCCTCCTGACCCCGGCGCCGACCTCATCCGCCTGGGTTACTGAGCTGGTCGAAGTACTGATAGAATCGACCCTTGGTGCTCTCTGCACCGCAGACTTCCCTCGTCCCTGGCACAATCCAGGGCAGCAACTAAGGAATCCCATGAAGACTGACATTCACCCCGACTACAAGGCTGTCGTGTTCCGCGACCTCGGCTCGGGCGAGACGTTCCTCACCCGTTCGACCGTGACCAGCGACAAGACCATCGAGCTGGACGGCGTGGAGTACCCGGTGATCGACGTCGAGATCTCCTCGGCCTCGCACCCCTTCTACACGGGCAAGCAGCGCATCATGGACTCGGCCGGCCGCGTCGAGAAGTTCAACCAGCGCTTCAAGGGCTTCGGCGGGTCGTCCAAGTAACGACCGCTTCCGCGAAGGCCCCTCGATTCCCCGGAATCGAGGGGCCTTCGTCATTCGCGGACGTGGATGACGATCCGGCCGTCCTCGAGCGCGCCGGGCGGATCGCCGGGGGCGGGTGCCGGTGCTGTGCGCCTGGTCTGCCGGTCACGCTCCTGGCCGGCCTCGTGCGCGCTGGGCGACCACACGGCGTCGAAGACCCCGACCAGGCCGCCGCCCGCGCCGTGCTCGTACTTCTGCTCGACCGGTTTGCGGGAGAACGTGTGCATCATCCCCATGATGAGGAGCGCAGGCCCCGTGACGAGCACGAAGGCCAGCGTCGTCCACGCCATGACATCCTTCATGGACCCCACCATAAGCCGGGTCTGGACGCGCGGCATCCTCCTCGAGGCGGACCCTCAGCGGACGCGACGCCCGTGTGCGAGGTCGATGAGCCGAGACAGGACAGGACCGGTGCGCAGGCCGTTGTGCTCGTGCTCGCTCGTCACCCACAGCTTCACCCCCGGCAGCAGCCGGGCGGTCTCGAGGGAGAAGTCGACGGGAACGTAGACGTCGTCGACGTAGACCGCGGCCGCCCCGGTCGCATCCGACGCGGCGATCGCGTCCGCGTCGTAGATCCGCGGCCATGCGAACTCCGCCAGTGCGAGGGTCACGTCGCGCCAGGGGCGGAAGGCCGGGACGGTCTCGGTCCACTCCCGCCGGATGTGCTCGCCCGTGAAGAGCGTTGGATCGTCGCGGAAGTCGTCCGGCTCGGTGCGCTCCGCCGACCACCGGGTGGCGTGCCCGTCCGCGTAGCTGGACTCGTGGAACGCGAAGTAGAGCGGATTGCGACCGTCGAAGGGCATCGCGTGCAGGAGATCGTAGCGGAACGCGTTCGACGAGGGGTCGCGCTCGAGCAGGGACCACACCGTCTGCCAGCCGTCATCCGTGCCGAGCGCGGAGCCGACCGAGCGCAGGCGCGACCGGGAGACCACCTCGCCGTCCGGCAGCACGATCTTCCCGTCGTCGGCGAGGTCGACGAGCCGGCGCATGGCCTCGCGATGCTCGGGGAAACGTCGGTAGTACCGTTCGCTCGCCGTGCGCATCTTGTCGTAGCAGAGCGCGTAGACGTCGTCGGGGCGTCGGCCGATGGCGCTGAGGCCGCCCGTGACGAAGACGTCCTGCAGGGAGGATGCGTGCGTGGAGAGGTACGCCAGGGTCGTGAACCCGCCGAAGGACTGGCCGAGCACGCTCCAGCGGTCGGCGCCGAGATGCGCCCGCAGTGCCTCGCAGTCCCGCACGATCGCGTCGGCGCGGAGGTGGGTGAGATGCTCGGCGACGGCATCGGCTCCGCGCGTCAGGTCGTCGTCCCCCACGGGGGTCGATCGTCCTGTCCCTCGCTGATCGAGAAGCACGACGCGGTAGTGGGCGAGTGCCTGGTCGAGCCACGCCGGGGCGGTCGGGGAGTGGAACGGTCGGGGAGCTTCGTGTCCCGGGCCGCCCTGGAGGAACACCAGGTAGGGCAGCGACTCCCCGCCCTCGCGGGAGACGACGGCGGCGAACACGTCGATCGTGCGCGCGTCAGCGGGATCGTCCCAGACGAGCGGGACGGTCAGGGTGTGCTCCTCGACGGAGAGATCCAGCAGCTGGCGGCGGATGACGGTGGCCATGGTCACATCACGTTCCCGATGTAGGAGTACTTCACGAAGACCTCCGAGGCGATGCCCGACTCCTCGAGCACGCCCTGAACCGCGGTCATCATGTAATTGGAGTCCCAGCCCATGTAGAGGAAGTGGGTGTCGTCGAGCTCATCCCACTGGCCCTTCCAGGCCCTCTCGTCGTAGATGGGACCGCCGTGGGCCGCGCAGTATGCGAGCGCCGCGGCCGTGGTGTCCGTCCAGGCGCGACGGAACACCCGGTTGAAGAGGTGCTTGACGTCGTACACCTCCCAGCGCTCACCGCGGTACTCGACGTAGTCGAACTCGCGCTCCCAGCCGGCGGGCCACCCGCGGCGGCGCACGGCGTCGAGGATGGGTGTCAGCCCGTCGTCGTCGATCTCCGGTAGCGCGGGGCGGGCCCAGATCCGCACGAGATCGGCCGTGAGCGCGACGGTCCGCTGTGTGATGGCTGCCGTTCCCCAGGACCCCGCGTCCGCGAGCTCCCTGGTCGCGGCGACGGCGCTGCGGGCGTAGGCCTCGTCGCGCTTGACCGGGAACGAGGCGCCGAACACCCGCTCGGTCAGCCCCTGCTCGAGCAGGGTGAGGTTCCCGAGGGTCGGAGCCAGCGCGCGGTGGCTGTTCTGCTCGTCCTCGGAGTATTCGCTCCACGGGCGGACGCCGTCTCCCGACCAGGCATCGCCCGGCACAGCGGGCACGATGTGCTCGACGTCGTAGTCATCGGTATCGGCGACCCCCTCGAGGCGTCCGAGCACATACGCGGGATAGGGGAGTTCGCTGTACTTGAGCACGGCGCTGACCCGCTCGTCGGAGGGGGTGATACGCGCGAACGCCCGGGCCAGGGACTCCCTGCCCTCTTCGCGGGCTCGGCAGAGGCGGGCGATGAGTCGCTCGGCGGGCAGGTTCACCAGGGCGCGGCGCAGGTACAGCGCCTGGAGCCACTCGAGGGTCTGGATCAGCTCGGCCCGGTCGATGACGCCGCGGGCATGGTCGCTGTAGGCGCTCATCACGAGCGGGGCGGATGAACGTCCGAACGTGCCGACGTACCGCAGGTGGCGGGCGATCTCCTCGTCCGGTTCGAGCGAGGGGTCCAGGAGGATGCCGTAGATCTCGGCGAAGTGCCGCCAGGTCTCCGCGTCGGACTGCAGATGGGTGACGTCGACGCGCGGGAACGACTGTCGGAACGCGCTGTACACGCCGTGCTCGCCGTTCGCCGCGAGCTCCCGTCCGGTGACCATGACGAGATAGTGGCGCCAGAACGCGCCGATCGCCTCGCCGGTGTGGCGCTCGATCGGAAGCCAGAAGCGCTCCTCGACGTCGCGCTGCTCGGCGTGACTCAGTCCCATCAGGATGTAGTTGTGGATGAGTTCGTGATCGCGTAGCGGCTCGCCGGTGGAGTTCAGACTCTCGAAGATCTGCTGCGCGTTCGCCCTGGTGCCGAGCGTGATCGACACGTGCTCCAGCTTCTGCAGCCCCTGCCAGATGAGTGGCGCCTCCTCGACGTGGATCTGGCTGCGGAAGAACGCGTAGTTGTCGTCGAAGCGGGACTCGCGCTCCGTGTCGTCCCTGCGGTCCAGCACCACGGACTCGTAGAGCTCGGCCCACGCGTCGTGCGGGCGCAGCTTGGTCCGGCCGGTCCCGTCCGGGCGCACGAGCACACGCGACAGCTCCGCGGCCAGACCGGGGTCGCTCTCGCGCACGGCGTGGTGCAGCGCAGCGACCAGCAGCATCAGGGTCGTGATGCGCTGCTGGCCGTCGATGAGGATGAGGTCGCTGTCTGCGGAGGAGCCGTCCTGCGCCGAGAGGATCGAGCCGATGAAGTGGCGGTGGTCGGCGTCCTCCGCGGCGACGGCGCGGATGTCGGAGAGCAGCCGTTCGCAGCCGCCGATGTCCCACCGGTACTGCCGCTGATAGACGGGGACCACGATGCCCGTCGTGCCTGCCGCGAGCCACTCGATCGTGTTGACTGCTGTCGCCTCGACGTTGGTCGCGGTGCTCATACTGGTGTCTCGTCCTCTCGTGGCGACGGACGCCGAGGACCGGCCGGGCGCCCCGATCAGTCTATTCCGTTATCCACGGCGCACCTCCGAGGGGCGCACGGGTGCCGCTGTTAGGCTTGCCTTATCAGGGCCTGTTAAAACGTGCTGGCCCCCGATGAAAGGAACATGACTCGATCATGGGTTACATCAAGTCTGCTGCGCTCGAGGAAAAGGGCTTCGTCGTCCTCGACAGCTACAACCAGGAACTCGACCCCAAGGAGTGGCTCGACCTCGAGTACAACGACTGGAAGTCGTCCGGCGACACCCGCTTCGCGCCCCTCGCCAGCGCCTTCGGCGAGATCGAGTGCAACGGTTTCTGGAACCACAAGCCGCCGCGCACCGACAAGGACGGCGTCTGGATCGACTCGCAGGTCGCGAAGGCCCCGAACCTGACGCGCCGCGCGCAGGAGCCCGGCGCCAACGTCGGCCGCTGCCGCGTCATCGAGCTGCAGCCGACCCCTTACGGCGACTGCCTCTACAACCTTCACCAGGACGACAACAACCGTCTGAACCCCGACGGCACGGGCTGGGTCGTCCGCGGCTTCTTCAACCTGACCGACGACAAGGACAGCTATTTCGTCCTGCGGGAGAACCGCACCGACCCGAGCATCGAGTACCGCATCGCCCTTCCGGCCGGCGCTCAGCTGATCGTCGACACCCAGCGTCTGTGGCACGCGGCCACGCACAACGGCACGGAGCCGCGCTACTGCCTCATCACGTCGTGGACCTCGGGTCCCGAGCTCGACGCGTACATCGAGAAGTACCACGGCACCGACGACGTCCCCAACTACGAGGTCGACCAGGAGACGCTGGAGTTCGGCTACGCCGAGCAGGCTCGCAAGGACGCCGCGCGCGCGGCCTACTACGCCGCCAAGGGCCAGCAGGTCAAGCAGGCGATGAGCGAGGCCTGACCCTCCTCACGATGGGTCGCTGAGCGTCCTCACGATGGGTCGCCGAGCGTCCTCACGATGGGTCGCTGAGCGTCCTCACGATGGGTCGCTGAGCGTCCTCACGATGGGTCGCTGAGCGTCCTCACGATGGGTCGCTGAGCTCGTCGAAGCGAACGAAGGCCCCGGTCCGGTGACCGGGGCCTTCGTCGTCGAATCACATGCTTGTGATTTGCGGAGAACTCCGCGAGAATGAGGGCACAACCGCATATTCTCGCCACTTCGTGGTTCAGGTCGTAGGGGAAGACGCACCTGATGAAACGGAGAGATCATGGCGACGGCTTACGCACGCGGAGTGGTGTTCATCCACTCTGCGCCACGCGCGCTCTGCCCGCACCTGGAATGGGCGGTGGGTCGCGCTATCGGGCGTGCGGTGAACTTCGACTGGACCGAGCAACCGGTGCTCGAGGGCTCGCGACGCGCGGAGTTCTACTGGGACGGCCCCGTCGGCACCGGTGCCGCTCTCGCGACGGCGATCCGCGGCTGGGAGCACCTCCGCTTCGAGGTCACCGAGGATCCGACGCCCCGCAGCGACGGCGGACGGTGGCTGCATACGCCCGACCTCGGCATCCACTACGCCCAGACCGATGCCGCCGGGAACATCGTCATCGGCGAGGACCGCATCCGCTACGCGATGGAGATCGCGGCAGGCAGCGCCGTCGAGCTGCAGCGCGAACTCGACATTGCCCTGGGTTCGGCCTGGGACGAGGAGCTCGAGCCCTTCCGCCACGCCAGCGACGATGCGCGCGTCGTGTGGCTGCACAAGGTCGGTTGACCCGACCACACGGACCGGGAGCGGGGGAGGCGTGAGTATCGGATGCCGGTGACTCATCCCGGACGCTGAGAAGACGTCCCCCCGCTCCGCACGACGAGGACCCCGCCCCGGGCACGAGGCGGGGTCCTCGTCGTCGCCGCCTCAGATCACCGCGGCGTGGCGCAGCTCCTCCGCGCGGGAGGCGGTCCCGCCGCGGACGTCCTGCCAGGCCTGTGACAGGCGCCCCATCGCCTCAGCGGTCCGTTCGGGCGGCAGCGTGATGGGGATGCGCAGTCGACGTTCGAGCACGCCCCCGGTCGTGAAACGCGGGCCGGGCGGCAGGATCAGGCCTCGCTCGCGGGCGGCGAGCGACAGCGCCGTGGAGGACGGCGAACCGATGTCGACCCAGGCCGAGAGGCCCCCCGGCGTCCGCGGGACCACGAAGCCGGGAATCGCGGTCACCCCGGCTTCGACGGCTGCCCGCCCCTCCCTGAGGCGGTCGCGGACGTGCGCGGTCAGAGCGGACATGTCCGACAGCAGCTCGACGGCGATGCACTGCTCGAGAAGCGCGGTGCCGAGCTCGAACGACGGGCGCACGGCAAGCAGTCGTGCGATGAGGGGCCGCTCTGCGCGGATCCAGCCGATGCGCATGCCGCCCCACGCGATCTTCGACATCGATCCGACCGTGATGACGTTCGGTCCGCTCGCCGCCATAGGGGCGGGGGCCCACCCGCGGTCGATGTCGAGCTCCGTCGTCGTCTCGTCGACGATGAGGTGGGTGCCCACGTTGCGGGCCGTCGCCGTGACGCGTGCCCGGTCCTCGTCGCCGAGGGTGGCTCCGGTCGGGTTGTGGAAGTCGGGGATGAGATAGGCCATGTGCGGCCGTGTGCTGAGCAGCGTCTCGGTCAGGTGCCGCGTGTCCCAGCCGTCGACATCGACCGGCGTGGGCACCGGACGGTAGCCGTGGCGGTGCAGGGCTTCGAGCGCATGCGGGAACGTCGGCTGTTCGACCAGGGCGCGCTCTCCGCGGCGTCCGATCGCCGCGAGGATCAGGTTCACGGCGTTGAGTGCGCCCGAGGTGATGATGATCTCGTCAGCGGAGGTCGGCGCGCCGCGCTCGGTGAAGCGCTGTGCGACGGCGTCGCGCAGTTCGGGGAGTCCTCGCAGCGAGTAGCCGCTCGTTCCGCGGAGCGCCGCGAGGCGGGGGAGCGAGCGCACCGTGGCGTCGTAGAGGCCGGGGGTCGAGTCCATCGACGCGATGGAGAGGTCGATCGCACCGTCCTCGGCGTCGGTCCCCGGAGCTGCGTGAGCGTGGGGCAGCGTGACGCGGGTGCTTCCGCCGTGCACGCGCGAGACGTACCCGTCGGCCTCCAGCAGCCCATATGCGCGCGTGATGGTCGAGCGCGATCGTCGCAGTTCGAGCGCGAGCGATCGTTCGCTGGGCAGACGCTCGCCGACCGTGAGCCGCCCGTCGAGGATCAGCGCGCGGATCTGGTCAGCCAGGGCGGTCGCTGTCGCGCCGGCGACATGGTGCGCTCCGAGCTGTTCGACGAGTCGTGATCCCATTCCCCCAGCATGCCGCAAAGTGGCCTGAAAAATGCAGGCCACTTTCCGGCACTGGCCTCCCTGTCCCGATACGTCCACGCGTCAGAGTGGGATCATGCTCCTCCGTGCCGTGCTCCTCCCCGTCGCCGCCACGAGTCGGCGGGACCTCGTCGAACGCCTCGTCCAGCTTCTCGTCGGCCTGTTCCTCTACGGCGTCGCCCTCGGCTTAATGGTGCGCGGCAGCATCGGCGTCTCGCCCTGGGACGTGCTGGCGCTCGGCCTGGCGGGACAGACGGGTATCGGCTACGGCATCATGACCGTCCTGATCTCGATCGTCGTCCTCGTGCTATGGATCCCGCTGCGTCAGCGTCTCGGACTGGGAACCGTCCTGAACGCTCTGCTCGTCGGCCCCAGCGCCGATCTCGCTCTCGCCGTGATCCCGCAGCCGGACTCCGTCTGGATCGGCGCTCCGATGTTCGTGTTCGGCATGCTGCTGCTCGCCTTCGCGACCGGCCTGTACATCGCCGCCGACTTCGGCCCGGGTCCGCGTGATGGGCTGATGACCGGACTCGTCGGCCGGACAGGATGGCCCGTGTGGCTCGTGCGCACTCTGATCGAAGGCGGAGTCCTGCTGATCGGCTTCCTGCTCGGCGGCCCGGTCGGCGTGGGCACCGTGCTGTTCGCCTTCGGCATCGGCCCGCTCATCGGGTGGTTCCTGCCGCGCATCACGCGCAGACGCGCGGCGCGCTCACGCCGACTCGCCGTCACGCGCTCCTAGCGCACGACGCCCTCCTCGCACGCAGAGAGGCCCTCGGATCGTCCGAGGGCCTCTCTGCGTGATCGGGCCGAGGTCAGTCGGTGCCGGCGACGACCAGCACGGCGTTGTGGCCGCCGAAGCCGAAGGAGTTGCTGATCGCGTACTGCGGACCGTCACCCAGCGGCGTCGGCTCTCCGGACAGACGGAACGGGACAGCGGGGTCGGGCTCGGTCATGTTGATGGTCGGCGGCGCCATACGGTCGCGCAGTGCGAGGAGCGAGAAGATCGCCTCCAGCGCTCCCGTGCCACCGAGGAGGTGTCCGGTGGACGCCTTCGTGGCGGACACCGGGATCTCGTCGATGCGGTCTCCGAAGACCTTCTTCAACGCGACGTACTCGTTGGGGTCGCCGACCGGGGTCGACGTCGCGTGCGCGTTGATGTGCGTGACCTGGTCGGCGGTGATGCCCGCCTCCGCGAGCGCCTGCGTCACGGCTCGTGCCGCCCCCTTGCCCTCGGGATCGTTGCCCGTGATGTGGTAGGCGTCGGCGGTGACGCCGCCTCCCAGCACGTAGCCGTAGATCTTGGCGCCGCGTGCCTGCGCGTGCTCCTCGGTCTCGAGGATGAGCGCGGCGGCGCCCTCGCCCATGACGAAGCCGTCGCGGTCGATCGCGCCGGGACGCGAGGCGTGCGCCGGGTCGTCGTTGCGGCGCGACAGCGCCTGCGCGGAAGCGAACGAGGCCATCGTGATCGGGTGGATCGCGGACTCGGTGCCGCCGGCGATCACGACGTCTGCGAGGCCCTCCTGGAGGTGGTGGAAGGCGTGGATGATGGATTCCGTGCTGGACGCGCAGGCGCTGACGACGGTCTGCGCGTAGGCGCGCGCCTCGAACTGCAGCGACAGGTTCCCGGCCGCCGCGTTCGGCATGAGCATCGGGACCGTGAGCGGCATGACGCGGCGCGGTCCCTTCTCGCGCAGGGTGTCCCAGGCGTCGAGGAGTGTCCACAGGCCGCCGATGCCCGTCGCGAAGTCGACACCGAGGCGCTCGGGCGCGACCTCGGGCGAGCCGGCATCCGCCCATGCCTCGCGTGCAGCGATCAGCGCGAACTGCGAGGACGGGTCGAGACGCTTCGCCTCGTGGCGCGGGAGGACCTCTTCCGGGCGGACGACCGCCTCGGCCGCGAACGTGACGGGGAGCTCGAACTGCTCCACCCAGTCGTGCTCGAGGGCGCGGGTACCGGACACGCCGGCCAGCAGGTTCGTCCAGTTCTCGGGTGCGGTCCCGCCGATGGCGGAGGTGGCGCCGATGCCGGTGACGACGATGCGCTTGGTCATGGGGGTGGTTCCTTGTCGAAACGAAGTCGAACGGGGGGAGGAGGGCAGGACGGAGGATGCCACACCCCGCCGGGGCGGGGGTGGCATCCTGCCGGGATTACTCCTGGCCCGCGACGATGAAGTTGACGGCGTCGCCGACGGTCTTGAGGTTCTTGACCTCGTCGTCGGGGATGGTGACGCCGAACTTCTCCTCGGCGTTGACGACGATCGTCATCATCGAGATGGAGTCGATGTCGAGGTCGTCGGTGAACGACTTCTCCAGGGCGACCTCCGAGGCGTTGATGCCGGTCTCGTCGGTGATCAGCTCTGCGAGGCCGGCGAGGACCTCATCGTTGGTGAAAGCCATGTGGTCTTCCTCTTTCTTGCGGGTTGTTTTCGGAACCGTGGAACAGTCTAGGGAAGGTCAGCGCATTCTCAGGGAAGGACGACGACCTGGGCGGCGAAGACGAGACCGGCGCCGAAGCCGATCTGCAGCGCGAGGCCCCCGGAGAGCTCCGGGTGCTCGGCCATCAGCCGGTGGCTGGCCAGCGGGATCGATGCGGCGGACGTGTTGCCGGTCGTCTCGATGTCGCGGGCGATCACGGTGGTCTCCGGCAGCTTGAGCTGCTTGGCGAACTCGTCGATGATGCGCATGTTGGCCTGGTGCGGGATGAACGCGGCGATGTCGGACGGCTCGACGCCTGCCCTGTCCAGCGCTTCGCGCGCGACCTTCGCCATCTCCCACACCGCCCAGCGGAAGACCGTCGGCCCCTCCTGCCGCAGAGTGGGCCAGGGCACCTCGCCGTCGCGGAACTCGGTGAGAGTGGCGTTCATGCCCACCGCGTCCGCCTTGGAACCGTCCGAACCCCAGACGGCGGGCGAGATGCCGGGCGTGTCGCTGGGACCGATCAGCGCGGCGCCGGCACCGTCCCCGAGGAGGAACGAGATGCTGCGATCGGCCGGGTCGACGATGTCGGAGAGCTTCTCGGTGCCGATCACGAGCGCGTAGCGCGCCGTACCCGCCTTGATCAGCGCGTCGGCCTGGGCGATGGCGTAGGCGTATCCGGCGCAGGCCGCGTTGATGTCATAGGCGGCGGCGGGGTTGGCTCCGACGCGGTCGGCGACGATGGCCGAGACCGAGGGGGTCTGCTTCGGGTTGCTGACCGTGGCCACGATCACCAGGTCGACCTGGTCGGCGGGCACCCCTGCCTTCTCGATCGCCTCCGCCGCCGCGGTCGTCGCGAGGTCGATCGCGTCCGTGTCCTTGTCGGCGCGGACGCGCGTGATGATTCCGGTGCGCTGCCGGATCCACTCGTCGCTGGAGTCGATCGGTCCGATCAGGTCGTCGTTCGGCACCGCGTTCTCTCCGCGGGCCGCGCCGTAGGAGTAGATGCGCGTGTAGGCAGGGCCGGTGGCCTGGGCGAGCGTGGCGCTCATGCGGCTTCTCCGTTCAGCAGCGCGACGGCCGCATCGAGGTCTTCGGGGGTCTTCACGGCGACGGTCGGCACGCCGCGGAGTCCGCGCTTGGCGAGCCCGACCAGCGCTCCGGCCGGCGCGAGCTCGATCACTCCGGTGACGCCCGCCTCGGCGAAGGACTGCATGCACAGGTCCCAGCGCACAGGCGACGAGACCTGGTCCACGAGATACTCGAGCGCCTGCGCGCCGTCCGCGACCGCGGATCCGTCGCGGTTCGACCAGAGGGTGATGTCCGGATCCTTCGGTACGACGTCGGAGACCGCGTCGCGCAGTGCGGCGACGGCGGAGGTCATGTAACGCGTGTGGAAGGCGCCGGCGACCTGCAGAGGTACGACACGGGTGCCCTTGAGGGGTTCCTCCGCGAGAGCCGCCAGAGCGGGAAGGGCGCCGGCGACGACGATCTGTCCGCCGCCGTTGTAGTTCGCCGGCGAGAGGTCGAGTTCGGCGAGGCGGGCGAGGAGGGCCTCCTCGTCGCCGCCGAGGACCGCGCTCATGCCCGTGGGGGTCCGCGCGGCGGCGTCGGCCATCGCGCGGCCGCGGATGCCGACCAGGCGCATGCCGGTCTCGGCGTCGATGACGTCGCTGCCGACGAGGGCGGCGATCTCACCCACCGAGTGCCCGGCGATGCCGTCGGCGCGACGGCCCGCCCTCTGCACCAGGGCGTCGCCGGCGATCAGCGAAGCGGCCACGATGAGCGGCTGCGCGATGCGCGTGTCGCGGATCGTGTCGGCGTCAGACACGGTGCCGTGTTCACGCAGATCGACCTCGGCGGCGTCGGAGTACGCGGCGAGGCGCTCGGTCACTCCGTCGAGTTCGAGCCAGGGGGCGAGGAATCCAGGGGTCTGCGAGCCCTGTCCAGGGCATACGACGACAATCACCCACCCAGTCTGCCAACGATTGTGGCCGAGCGGTGGATGATCCATCACAAGATTCCGAAAAACCCTTGTGTGTGGCGTACAGATCCTCCCGCGGTGTCAGCGCGGAGGGCGTCGCAGCGGGGTGCGTCGACGCCCCTGATCCGCCGCGCCGATGGAACCCAGGATCAGCGCCGTCTGCAGGATGAGCGCTTCGCGAGGCCCGGTGGCATCCCAGCCGATGACCTCGCTCACGCGCTTGAGGCGGTAGCGCACGGTGTTCGGGTGCACGAACAGCTCGCGGGCCGTCGCCTCCAGCGAGCGCCCGTTGTCCAGATAGCTCCAGAGCGTGGTCACGAGATCCGTCGAGTGCGCCTGGAGCGGTCGGAAGATGCGCTCGATCAACGTCTGCTTCGCCAGAGGGTCGCCGGCGAGGGCGCGCTCCGGGAGCAGGTCGTCGGCTTCCACCGGACGGGGCGCACCGCGCCACGCGCGGGCGACCGCGAATCCCGCGAGTGCCGCGCGCGCGCTCTGGCTCGCATCCACGAGTGCCGCGACCTCGGGGCCGAGCACCACGTACCCGGGGCCGAACGACGGTTCGAGGCGGGTCGCGATCTCCAGGAAGCCGAGCTCCTCCTCCTCGCCCTCCTGACCTTCGACACGCGCGCGGCCGAGCACCAGGACGAGTCGCGAGCCCTGCACGCCGATGAGCACGTCGACGGCGAGCTTGCGCGCCGTGCGGCGCACCAGATCGACGTCGAACTGCGGGGGAGTCGTGCCGACGAGCACGGCGACCTCGCCATGACCGTGCCAGCCGAGCGCAGCGATCCGGCTCGGGAGCTCCTCGTCCGCCTCGCCTGTGAGGATCGAGTCGACGACGAGTGCTTCCAGTCGCGCATCCCAGAGTCCGCGGGCCTCGGCGGCCCTGGCGTACACGTCGGCGGCCGCGAAGGCGACGTCGCGCGAGTAGAGCAGGATGGCCTCGCGGAGGTCGTCTCCTCGTCCCGCGACGCGCTCCTCCGTGACCTCCACGGTCACGCGGATCAGCTGGAGCGTCTGCTGAAGGCTGACGCTGCGCAGCAGCTCTCGGGGCGCCGCGGCGAAGATGTCCGCCGCGATCCACGGAGTGGAGGTCGGATCCTCATACCACTGGATGAACGACGTGATGCCCGCCTGGGCCACCAGCCCGACCGCGGAACGGCGGGCTGGTGGCATGTCGGCGTACCACGGGAGGGTGTCCTCCAGGCGCTTGATCGTCACCGAGGCGATGTCACCGGAGATCCGGCGCAGCCAGGTGAGCGTCGCGGCCTTGTCCATGCCGGAAGGGGATCCTGTCACCGAGGGCTCAGCTTTCGCCGCCCGCGTTGCCGCTGGTCCCGGCGTTCACGTCGTGCAGGCGGTACTTCTCGATGGCCTGCGCAGCCAGGGAGCGGTCGACCTTGCCGTCTTCGGCGAGCGACTGCAGCGTGCGGACGACGATCGACGGTCCGTCGATCTTGAAGAACCGCCGCGCCGCGGCACGGGTGTCCGAGAAGCCGAAGCCGTCGGCGCCGAGCGTGGCGAACCGGTTGGGCACCCACGGGCGGATCTGGTCCTGCACGGCGTGCATGAAGTCGCTCACCGCGACGACCGGACCCTCGGCGCCCTGGAGCTTCTGCGTCAGGTACGCCGTGCGCGGCTCCTGGTCGGGGTGCAGGAAGTTGTGCTCATCGGTGGCGAGGCCGTCGCGGCGCAGCTCGGTCCACGAGGTGACCGACCACACGTCGGCGACGACGCCCCAGTCGTTCTTGAGCAGCTCCTGTGCCTCGAGGGCCCAGGGGAGTCCGACACCCGAGGCGAACAGCTGGGCGCGAGGGCCGTCGCCTTCGCCGACGGAGACGCGGTGGATACCGCGGACGATGCCGTCCACATCGACGTCCTCCGGCTCCTTCGGCTGCACGAGAGGCTCGTTGTACACGGTGAGGTAGTACATCACGTTCGGGTCCTCGTGCTGGCCGCCGTACATGCGCTCCAGACCGGACCGCATGATGTGCGCGATCTCGTATCCGTAGGCGGGGTCGTACGACACCGTCGCCGGGTTGGTCGCCGCGAGCAGGTGCGAGTGTCCGTCCGCGTGCTGCAGGCCCTCGCCGGTCAGAGTGGTGCGACCGGCCGTGGCGCCGATGATGAAACCGCGGGCCATCTGGTCGCCGGCCGCCCACTGGGCGTCGCCGGTGCGCTGGAAGCCGAACATCGAGTAGAAGATGTAGATCGGGATGAGCGGCTCACCGTGCGTGGCGTACGAGGTGCCCGCCGCGGTGAACGCCGCGACGGCGCCGGCCTCGTTGATGCCGACGTGCACGATCTGGCCCTGCGGGCTCTCCTTGTAGGCCAGGAGCAGTTCGCGGTCGACCGAGGTGTAGTGCTGGCCGTTCGGGTTGTAGATCTTCGCCGTCGGGAAGTACGCGTCCATGCCGAACGTGCGCGCCTCGTCGGGGATGATCGGGACGATGCGGTGACCGAACTCCTTGGAGCGCAGCAGGTCCTTGAGCAGGCGGACGAACGCCATGGTCGTGGCGATCTCCTGCGTGCCGGAGCCCTTCTTGGGCAGGGCGTACGCGGAGTCGTCCGGAAGCGAGAGTCCGACGTGCGTGGACCTGCGCTCCGGGAGGAAGCCGCCGAGAGCCCGACGACGCTCGAGCATGTACTGGATCGTCTCGTCCTGGGGGCCCGGGTTGTAGTACGGGGGCAGGTACGGGTTCTCCTCGAGCTGCGCATCCGTGATCGGGATGTGCATCGCGTCGCGGAACGTCTTGAGGTTGTCCAGCGTCATCTTCTTCATCTGGTGGGTCGCGTTGCGGCCCTCGAACTGCGGACCGAGGCCGTAGCCCTTGACGGTCTTGGCGAGGATGACGGTGGGCTTGCCCTTGTGCTCGGTCGCGGCCTTGAACGCGGCGTACACCTTGCGGTAGTCGTGGCCACCGCGCTTGAGGTTCCAGATGTCGTCGTCGGAGTAGTCCTTGACGAGGGCGGCGGTGCGCTCGTCACGTCCGAAGAAGTGCTCGCGGATGTAGGCGCCGGACTCGGCCTTGTACGTCTGGTAGTCGCCGTCGGGCGTGACGTTCATGAGGTTGAGCAGCGCGCCCTCGGTGTCGCGGGCGAGCAGATCGTCCCACTCGCGGCCCCAGACGACCTTGATGACGTTCCAGCCGGCACCGCGGAAGAACGACTCGAGCTCCTGCACGATCTTGCCGTTGCCGCGCACGGGGCCGTCGAGGCGCTGCAGGTTGCAGTTGACGACGAACGTGAGGTTGTCGAGACCCTCGTTCGCGGCGACCTGGAGCTGACCGCGGCTCTCGACCTCGTCCATCTCGCCGTCACCGAGGAAGGCCCAGACGTGCGACTGGGACGTGTCCTTGATACCGCGGTTCTCGAGGTACTTGTTCGACATCGCCTGGTAGATGGCGTTGATCGGGCCGAGACCCATCGACACGGTCGGGAACTGCCAGTACTCCGGCATCAGGCGCGGGTGCGGGTAGGAGGGGATGCCGTTCGGCGCGTGCGACTTCTCCTGGCGGAAGCCGTCGAGCTGGTCCTCGGTCAGGCGACCCTCGAGGAAGGAACGGGCGTAGGTGCCGGGAGAGGCGTGACCCTGAATGAAGATCTGGTCGGCGCCACCGGGGTGGTCCGCGCCCTTGAAGAAGTGGTTGAAGCCCACCTCGTACAGAGCGGCGGAGGACGCGTAGGTCGAGATGTGACCGCCGACGCCGATGCCGGGACGCTGCGCACGGTGCACCGTGATCGCGGCGTTCCACCGGATCCAGGCGCGGTAGCGGCGTTCGACCTCCTCGTCGCCCGGGAACTCGGGCTCGTTCTCCGGGGCGATGGTGTTGATGTAGTCCGTCGTCGGGACCATCGGCACGCCCAGGTGCAGCTCCTTCGAGCGCTTGAGCAGGCTGAGCATGATCTCGCGGCCGCGGCCGTGGCCCTTGGCATCGACCAGCTCATCGAGGGACTGCTGCCACTCGCCGGTCTCCTCCGGATCGCTGTCGAGGGGGCCCTGGGAGTACGGATCCTGGTCGTGCACGGTCACGGGGGAACCTTTCGTCAAGCTGGCAGGTCATGCCAAGGAAACGGGAAGCGACACGGGCAGCCTTGTCAGCTGTGCACAACGCGCGCCGGATTCAGCCTATCCCTCTTCCACGACACGGGTGCGCATCGGGTGCCGGATAGACTGAGCGCACCAGGGCCTTTAGCTCAGCTGGTAGAGCGCCACGTTTACACCGTGGATGTCGTCGGTTCGATCCCGGCAGGGCCCACACCTGATGACACCTGGCTCCGGGCTCGAAATCCATCGCACAGGGCGTAGCGTGGACCGCACCGTTCGACTCGAGCATCGGAGAGCCACCATGGCGCGACGGATCGTCATCAGCGGGGCCTCCGGCCTGATCGGCTCCGCGCTGGCCGCGGCTCTGCGCGCCGATGGCGTGGAGGTCGGGACGCTCGTCCGCCGAGAACCGCGCAGAGAGGACGAGACGCAGTGGGCGCCGGGGGAGAGCGCCCTCGACCCGGAGGTGCTCGCCGGTGCGGATGCGGTCGTCGCCCTCGGGGGCGCGAGCGTCGGTCGTCTGCCGTGGACCAGGCGGTACCGCCGTGAGCTGATCGATTCGAGGATTCAGCCGACGCGCACTCTCACCACCGCGCTGCGCGCACTGCGCTCCGACGCTCCGACCCTGGTGTCGGCATCCGCGGTCGGCTACTACGGCTCTGCGCCGGGCGAGGTGCTCACTGAGGACTCCGCCGCGGGAGCGACTTTCCTCGCCGACCTCGCCGTGCGCTGGGAGGGCGAGGCGCGACGAGCCGAGGACCAGACCAGGGTGGCGCTGCTGCGCACCGCGCCCGTGATCCACCGCCGAGGCGTCCTGAAACCGCTCATCCAGCTCACGCGCTTCGGCGTCTCGGGTCCCCTCGGCGGCGGGTCGCAGATCTGGCCCTGGATCTCGCTCGACGACGAGGTCCGAGCGATCCGCCACGTCATCGACGCGCGGATCGCGGGTCCGGTGAACCTCACCGGTCCTGTCCCTGCGACGGCGAACGACATCGGTCGAGCACTCGCCGCACGCATGCACCGGCCGTTCTGGCTGCCGGCACCGGCATGGGCGCTCCGTCTCGCCCTCGGCGAAGCGGCGGACTCGCTGCTCCTCGGCGACGCGGACGTTCGCCCGGAGATCCTCGAGCGCTCGGGCTTCCGATTCCGACACGCCACCGCGGCGGAGGCTGTCGCCGCGGCGATCTGAATCTTCGGTCCCGACCCCTGCCGAATCGCCCGCGCCGCTGCGAGACTGAGCGCATGGAGATCATCGAGAACTCGAAGCTCACGGTCGTCGGTGCGGGAAGTGTGGGATCCAGCGTCGCCTATGCCGCGCTCATCCGCGGGTCCGCGCGGCACGTCGCCCTCTACGACATCGCGACCGAGAAGGTCGACGCGGAGGTGCTCGACCTCGCCCACGGCACGCAGTTCACCGGTTCCAGCGACATCATCGGGGGCAGTGACATCTCCGTCGCCGCGGGTTCGCACGTGGTCGTGATCACCGCGGGTGCCAAGCAGAACCCCGGTCAGACACGCATCGAACTCGCAGAGGTCAACGCCGGGATCATCCGTCGCATGATGCCGGAGCTGCTCGCGGTCGCGCCGAACGCCGTGTACGTCATCGTCACGAACCCGTGCGATGTGCTCACCGTCATCGCTCAGGAGGAGACCGGTCTTCCGCCCGAGCGGATCTTCGCCTCCGGCACCGTGCTCGACACCTCACGGCTCCGGTGGAAGCTGGGTCAGCGTGCCGGCGTGTCGACCGCGAGCGTGCATGCGCACATCATCGGCGAGCACGGGGACACCGAGTTCCCGTTGTGGTCGCGCGCCACGATCGGCACGGTCCCGATCCTCGAGTGGGAGACGGCCGACCATCCGCGATTCACGCTCGATGAGCTGGAGGAGATCGCGGTCGACGTGCGCGACGCCGCGTACAAGGTCATCCAGGGCAAGGGGGCGACGAACTACGCGATCGGGCTGTCCAGTGCGCGCATCGTCGAGGCGATCCTGAGCGACGAGCACGCCGTGATGCCGGTGAGCACGGTCCTGCGCGACTTCCACGGACTCGACGGCGTCGCGCTCTCGGTGCCTTCGATCGTGAGTGCTGCCGGCGCCGTGCCCATCCGGAACACGTCCTTCTCGGAGCACGAGCTGGGGCTGCTGCGCCAGTCGGCCGACGCGCTCACCGCGGCCGCCGCCTCGCTGCGCCCCTGAGGGACGCCGGGGGCACCGACGTCCCTCGGACCTCAGCGCGTGTGCGGATCGGTCCGATTCAGGGTGGCGACGACGGTGGCGTAGTCACCGCGTGCCTCGCCGTACCGCAGGAACTTCACCCGTTCGACCTGGATCTCGGTCGCGTCCGGCTGGTTCTCGAGCAGAGAGGTGACCTCGTCGACGAACTCGTCGAGCGGCATGGCGGACTCGTTCTCCTCGTGTCCCGGCATGAGCGCGGTGCGCACGGCGGGCGGCTCGAGCTCCAGCACCGAGACGCTCGTTCCGGCGAACTGGAGCCGCAGCGACTCGCTCAGCATGTGGATCGCCGCCTTGCTGGCGTTGTACGTCGGTGTGACGCGCAACGGAGCGAACGCGAGCCCCGACGACACGGTCATGATCGTGGCGTCCGGCTGCGCCCGCAGATGCTCGATGAATGCGCCGATGAGGCGGATCGGACCGAGGATGTTGGTCACGACGGTCTCCTCGGCCGTCGCGAGGAACCCCTCCCGCGTGGTCCAGTCCTCGGCACGCATGATGCCGGCCATCGCGATGACCACGTTCAGGTCGGGGTGCGCGGAGAGCACGGTCCGTGCGGCGGTGTCGATGCTGTCCGCGTCCGCCGTGTCGATGCGGACGCTGCTGATGCCGGGGTGCTCCGCGGCGATGGCCGCGAGGCGATCCTCCCGACGGCCGCCGACGATCACGGTGTTGCCGCGATCGTGCAGGCGCAGGGCGAGCGCGAGACCGATGCCGCTGGTCGCGCCGGGGATGAAGATGGTGTTTCCGCTGATGTTCATGTCTCCAGCGTCGACCGAGCGGGCGGCGGTCTCCAGGGAGGGGTCATCCAGGGATCCCCGGTCCCTGGATGCGAGGTCCTGAGCGGGGGATACTTCAGAGGTGGATCGTGACGCATTGGCCGAGTTCCTCCTGCGCAGACGGGAGGCCCTGACGCCGGCGGACGTCGGTCTCTCCACGGGAGCGCGCCGCAGGACGGCAGGTCTGCGTCGGGAGGAGGTCGCGCAGCTGGCCACGATGTCGACGGACTACTACACGCGCCTCGAGCAGCGTCGCGGCCCGCAGCCGAGCGTGCAGATCCTCGCTGCGCTGGCGAGGGCGCTGCGCCTGACCGAGGACGAGCGCGACTACCTGTTCCGTCTCTGCGGGTACAGCGCCCCGGACCGTGCTCATGCCACGGAATACGTGCGACCGGGGATACTGCGCGTGCTCGATCGCCTGCACGACACACCCGCATTCGTCGTGTCCCTGCTCGACGAGGTGCTGGTGCAGAACGACGCATCGCGCGCGCTCATCGGCGACGCGAGCGGCCTCGAGGGTTTCCAGCGCAGCGGCATCTACCGCTGGTTCGCCGATCCCGAGCAGGAGCGGAAACGGTATCGCGCGGTCGATCATGCCCGGCAGTCGCGTGCCCTGGTGGGGGCGCTCCGCGCGGCGTACGGCGTCATGGGAGGCCGGTCGCGGGCGGGGGAGATCGTGGCGGAACTGTCGTCGCGCAGTCCGGAGTTCGTGCGGCTGTGGGAGGCGCACGAGGTCGGTCGCCGGTTCGAACAGCACAAGGTGATGGTGCACCCGGAGCTGGGGGAGATCGAGGTGGACTGCCAGGCCCTCTTCACGGAGGACGAGTCGCAGGCGCTGATCGTGCTCACCGCCGCGCCGGGCAGCGAGGCGGCGAGCAAGCTCGAGTTCCTGCGGGTGCTCGGCACGCAGACGGTCTGATCCCCAGTCAGGACTCCTCGTGCGTCCGCGGGTCGCCGTCGAACAGCCGCCCGTCCGGCCGGCCGAGAGCGGTGATCGCGGCGACTTCGGCGTCGTCGAGCACGATCTCGGCTGCGGCGAGATTCGCCGCCTGATGCTCCAGCGACGACGCCTTGGGGATGGCCACGGTGCCCCGGGCGACGTGCCAGGCGAGCACCGCCTGCGCGGCCGTGATGCCGTGCGCCGCCGCGACCTCGCCGACGACGGCTTCCTCGAGGAGGTCTTCGCCGCGTCCGATCGGGCTCCACGCCTCGGTGAGGATGCCCTGCTCGCGGTGGTAGGCGAGCTGCTCCTCCTGCGGGAAGTACGGGTGCACCTCGATCTGGTTGACCACCGGACGGACTCCGGTCTCGCGTTCGATGCGTTCCAGATGCTCCGGCAGGAAGTTCGAGACCCCGATCTGTCGTACGACGCCGCGGGACTGCGCGTCGACGAGCGCCGCCCAGGCCTGCACGTACTCACCCTGGCTCGGGTTGGGCCAGTGGATGAGGTGCAGATCGGTGGCGTCGACTCCGAGACGCGACCGGCTCTCCTCGATGCTGGTGCGCGCCTTCGCCGTGGCGTGGTGCCGTCCCGGCAGCTTGGTCGTGACGATGATCTCGCCGCGTGGTGTGCCCGAGGCGGCGACGCCGCGGCCGACGGAGCCCTCGTTCTCGTAGTTGAACGCCGTGTCGACGAGCCGATACCCGGCTCCGATGCCGGCCGCGACCGCGTCGGCGCCCGCGTCGCCGTCGAGGCGATACGTGCCCAGGCCGATCGCCGGAAGAGCGAAACCGTTGTGGGCGGTGAAGAGGGGGACAGTGGTCATCATGGCTCCTTCGTCGGCGTGCTTTCAGCGTAGGCCGTGACCGCCGCCACGGCATTGGACGATGACGGCGGATTGCGCGATGCTGGCGATCATGCCCTCTCTCCTCGTGCGACCATGACCGTCGCCGCCTCGCGCTGCCCCTGTCACTCGGGTGACACCTTCGACGCCTGCTGCGCTCCGCTGATCGCGGGCGCCCCTGCACCGACCGCCGAACGTCTGATGCGCTCCCGGTACACGGCGTTCGTGCTCCAGGACGCCGAGCACCTGCTGCGCACCTGGCACCCGTCGACGCGCCCGCGGACCCTGGAACTCGAGCCCGATCTCGAGTGGCGGCGACTGGTGATCGTCGACAAGGCGGCCGGCGGTCCCTTCGATCGGGACGGCATCGTCGAGTTCGAGGCGTTCTGGCGGCAGCGCGACGAACGCGGTTCGCTGCGGGAGCGCAGCCGCTTCGTCCGCGAGGATCGGACCTGGTTCTACGTCGACGGCGAGGTCCGCTGATGGGCGGATGTCGTCGCAGCGGCTAGATTTGAGAGCGTGAACGCCAGCCCCGAGAACCAGCGCACCCTGCTCGACATCGCCGACCTCGATCGGCGCATCGCGCAGGCCGAGCGTGCCCGCACGAAGCCGAGCCAGGCGGGGCGGATCACCGAGCTCGTCGCCATCCGTCAGGAGCAGCTGCGCGAGCTGACCGTGCTCACGGGCACCCGCGACGACGTTCGCACCGAGCTGAAGCGCCTGGAGTCCGACGTCGCGGTGGTCGAGCAGCGCCGGAATCGCGACGCCGAGCGTCTCGCCACGGCGACGAATCCCAAGGACGCGCAGGCGCTCGAGCACGAGCTGGCGAGTCTGGCCAGGCGACAGAGCGACCTCGAGGACGCGGAGCTCGACGTCATGGGTCGACTGGAGGAGGCCGAAGCCGCGGTCGCGGCGCAGCAGGCGCTTCTCGACGCCACGACAGCGGAGGGTTCGTCCCTGACCGCGCAGGCCAAGTCCGATGTCGCCGCGGCCACCGACCTCGGGGCACAACTGGCCCGCGATCGTGCAGCGGTCGCCGAGGGCGTGTCCCCGGAGCTTCTGGCGGAGTACACGCGTCGCGCGGCGAACAGTGCCGGCGCAGCGCTCCTCACCCGCGGCACGTGCGAGGGCTGTCGTATCCTCCTTCCCAGCACCGATCTGAACGAGATCCGCCGAGCACCCGAAGACCTCGTGGTCTCGTGCCCCGAGTGCGGCTGCATCCTCGTGCGCACGGAGGAATCCGGGCTCGCATGAGCCTCGTCCACGTACACCGGCGATGACGGCACCCGCCCCGGGCTCGGAACGACGCATCGCCCTGATCGCGGTGGGCCCGCGGGAGTACACGGCGGTGGAGCTCGACGGCGAGGATCGCGAGGTGGAACGCACTCCGCTGGCCGCGGAGCAGTTCGCCGGCTGGGTCTCCTCCGTCGAGGCGGCCGATGGCCCGCGATGGATCATCCGCAGCGCGGGGGAGGTCTACGCCACGCTGCTGCGAGACGGCGTTCGGCTGGGGCGCAGCCACGACCTCGTGCTGTGCCACGCGATCCTGCGGGACACCGCATCTGTGGCCTCGCCGCTCGCGCCGTCCGCGGCGTGGGAACGGCGGGAGCCGATGACGGCGGCACCGTCGCTGTTCGACGTGTTCGACGACGACAGCGGCGACGACGCCGTCGACGGAGCCCTGGAGCAGTATCGCGCGCAACGCCGGGTGCTGTCGGCTTCTGCGGACGGGCGGCTCACGCTGCTCTGCGCGGCGGAGTCGGCGGGTGGACTGATCGCCGAGGAGATGCGTATCGCCGGTCTGCCCTGGGATGAGGGTGTGCATGATGCGATCCTCACGGCGACGCTGGGGACCAGGCCGGTCGCCGGGGGACTGCCGAGCCACATGGTCGAGCTGGGGGATCGGGTCCGGGCGCTCCTCGACGACCAGACGCTCCACCTCGACAGCCAGCCGAAACTGCTGCGCGCGCTGCACCGGGTGGGAGTGAACGCGGAGTCGACGAGCCGGTGGGAGCTCTCGGAGCACGACCACCCCGTGATCGAGCCGCTCCTCGCATACAAGAAGCTCTCTCGGCTACTCAGCGCGAACGGCTGGACGTGGTTGTCCGAATGGGTGCGCGACGGCCGCTTCCGTCCCGTGTACATCCCCGGCGGCGTGGTCACCGGCCGCTGGGCGTCCGCGGGAGGAGGCGCTCTGCAGCTGCCGCGCAGCCTGCGACCCGCCGTGCGCGCCGATCCGGGATGGACGCTCGTGGTGGCGGATGTCGCCCAGCTCGAGCCGCGGATGCTCGCCGCGATGTCCTCCGACGAGGCTATGGCCCGGGCGGCACGGGGGAGCGACCTCTATGCCGGTGTGGTCGACTCCGGGGCTGTCGCGACGCGCGAGGAGGCGAAGTACGCGGTGCTCGGAGCGATGTACGGCGCCACCACCGGCGACAGCGGCCGTCTGGTGCCGCGGCTGCGCCAGGTGTACCCGCGAGCCATGGCGCTCGTCGATGCCGCGGCCCGCACGGGGGAGGACGGCGGCATCGTGTCGACGTGGCTCGGCCGGTCGTCGCCGCGGCCGTCGGCGGAGTGGATGCGTCTGCAGTCGGAGGCCACGGACGCCGACGCCGACCCTGCCGTCGTCGCCCTCGCGCGGCGCCGAGCGCGTGACTGGGGCCGGTTCACCCGCAACTTCGTCGTGCAGGGGACGGCTGCCGAATGGTCCTTGATCTGGCTCGCCGAGATCCGCCACCGTCTGCAGCAGATCCCGGAGGTCTTCACTGTTGCCGAGGCCTCCGGCCCGTTCGCTCGGGTTCCGCATCTGGCGTTCTTCCTGCATGACGAGGTGATCCTGCACGTTCCGCAGGAGCACGCGGAAGCCGCTGCCGCGGCCGTGCGCGACGCAGCGGCGGTGGCGACGACACGGCTGTTCGGGTCGTTCCCGATCGACGTGCCCCTCGACCTGCGCATCGCGGAGTCCGCGGCGAAGTAGCCGCCGGAAGCTCCCGCCGGAGAACGTAGACTGGGGGTGCGAATGGGTCGACTGGACGGTCGCGTGGCGGGAGACCGCACCGAGGAACGTCCGGGCTCCTCAGGGCAGGACGGTGGGTAACGCCCACCCGGAGTGATCCGCGAGAAAGTGCCACAGAGAGCAGACCGCCCCGCAAGGGGTAAGGGTGAAAGGGTGGTGTAAGAGACCACCGGGGGCCATGGTGACATGGCCCGCCAGGTAAACCTCGTCCGGAGCAAGGTCAGACAGAGGATGATGACGCGGCCCGCCGAGTCCTCGGGTAGACCGCTAGAGTGCCACGGCAACGTGTCGCCGAGAGAGATGGCCGTCGAAGGGGCGAAGAACCCCGGAACAGAACCCGGCGTACAGGTCGGCCCATTCGCATGAGAGGCGCTGATCAGGTATTTCCTGGTCAGCGCCTCGCCTTCTCTGGCGTCCGGCGACGGCCCCGGCTAGCGTACGTTCATGCCGAACCGCTCCGTCGTCGTCACCACGACGCTCTTCGCCGCTCTGTTCGTCGCCGCACTCACCGGGTGCACGGCGCCGGACTCGGAGGCGGTCGAGACGTCGGCTGCCGAGCGGCCCGTGGCGACGCCGAGCAGCGAGCCGACGGCCGCAGCGGAGCCGGTGTGCAGGCGGCCCGGTGGAGACGGCACCATCTCCACCGGAGAGCCGCTGAACGTGGAGCTGTACTCGGAGATGCATGACTACGGCCCGCGCGAGGGCGCGAACGGGACCGTGGCCTACGCGCCCGACGGCACCCTCGCGTCATACGTGGTCGCGCCCGGTGACCACGACGAGGCGATCCTCGAACGGCTCTGCGTGGGGCCGTACTCCCTGGATGCCTTGAACGCCGTGCGTCGCGGCAGCGTCCACTCCGTCGACCCGACCTCCCAGGCGTACCTCACCCCGCTCTACGCGGGCGACACCTTGAATCTCAACCCGTACACCATCACCAGCGTCGGCGATGTGAACGGCGAGGTGCGCTCCTACGAGGCTTCGTTCATCCTGCCCCCGCAGCGCTGAGGCAGGATGAACGCGTTCACAGCGGGTCAACCCCCGGTGTCGTGGCCGGATCCCTGAGCTCGTCGCTGGGTCCCTGAGCTCATCGGTCTGGGTCCCTGAGCCTGTCGAAGGGCGGTCCCTGAGCCTGTCGGAGGGTCAGTCGCCGGCGAGGGAGGCCGCGCCGATGATGCCCGAGTTGTTGCGGTGGATCGCCGGGACGATCGGGGTCTTGAGGTCGAGCAGCGGCAGGAAGTCCCCGGCGTTCTTGGACACGCCGCCGCCGACCACGAAGAGGTCGGGGCTGAACAGGAACTCGATGTGCGAGTAGAACGCCTGCAGGCGCTCGGCCCACTCCGCCCAGCTGAGGCCTTCCCGCTCGCGCGCCGACGTGGCGGCGTAGGTCTCGACGGACTCGTACTCGCGGAAGTTGAGGTGTCCGAGCTCGGTGTTCGGCAGCAGGACGCCGTCGTACAGGAACGCGGAGCCGATACCGGTGCCGAGGGTGGTCAGCAGCGTGAAGCCGAGCACGTCGCGGGCTGCTCCGTGGCGGGCCTCGGCGACGCCGGCGGCGTCGGCGTCGTTCACGAACACGATGTTGCGCCCGAGACCGTCGCGGAAGAAGCGCTCCGCGTCGAAGTCGATCCATTCCTTCGAGACGTTCGCGGCCGACAGCGTCTTGCCGCGCTTGACGATCGCGGGGAACGCGACGCCGAGCGGCAGGGTCGACTCGTGCACGTCGAGGGTCTTGAGCACCGTCTGCACGGCGACGAGCACGTCTTCGGGAGCGGCGCCCTCCGGCGTCGGGACGCGCACCCGATCAGAGGCCATGGTGCCGTGTTCGAGGTCGACGATTCCTGCTTTGATTCCCGTGCCGCCGATGTCGACGCCGATCGCTTTTGCCATGGCCGATAGCTTAGCGACCGCGGTGGACGCCAGTAGGATCGATGACATCACGAGACGAAGGGGCAGACATGTCTGACGGTGACCACAAGTACTGGTACAACTCCGAAACCGGCGAGGTCGAGTTCGGCATGATCTCGCCCTCGATCGACCGCATCGGGCCCTTCGACACGGAGGCCGAGGCCCGCCGCGCACCCGAGGTCGTGAAGGAGCGTTCGCGCGCCTGGGCCGAAGAAGAGGCCGCGGAGCAGGGCTGGGACGTCACGAGCGACGCAAAGGGCCGGGGTGCAGAGTAGACATGGACAAGCAGAGGGACTTCGTCCTCCGGACGATCGAGGAGCGCGGCGTCAAGTTCGTGCGGCTCTGGTTCACCGATGTCATCGGAACGCTCAAGTCCGTGGCGATCGCGCCGGCTGAGGTGGAGGGCGCCTTCGCGGAGGGCATCGGGTTCGACGGCTCTGCCATCGAGGGCCTGACCCGCACCTACGAGTCCGATCTGCTCGCGCAGCCCGATCCGACGACGTTCCAGACGCTGCCGTGGCGCGGGGAGATCGACCCGACCGCGCGCATGTTCTGCGACCTGACGACTCCGGACGGGCAGCCGGCCGTGGCAGACCCGCGGCACGTGCTCAAGCGGACGCTCGCGAAGGCAGCGGACGCGGGGTTCACGTTCTACACGCATCCGGAGATCGAGTTCTATCTGCTGAAGTCGTCGTCGTTCGGACCCGAGGGACCTGTTCCGGTCGACTCGGCTGGCTACTTCGACAACGTGCCGGGCGGCACGGCCCACGACTTCCGCCGCCGCTCCGTGCGCATGCTGGAGGACCTGGGGATCTCGGTGGAGTTCAGCCACCACGAGGGCGGACCCGGGCAGAACGAGATCGACCTCCGCTACGCGGATGCTCTGACGACGGCGGACAACGTCATGACGTTCCGCACCGTCATCAAGGAGGTGGCGATCGAGCAGGGCGTCTACGCCACGTTCATGCCGAAGCCGCTCAGCGGCCACCCCGGCAGCGGTATGCACACCCACATGTCGTTGTTCGAGGGTGACCAGAACGCCTTCTACGAGGAGGGCGCGAAGTACCAGCTGTCGAAGACCGGCCGCCACTTCATCGCGGGACTCCTCCGGCACGCGAACGAGATCTCCGCCGTGACGAACCAGTTCGTCAACTCGTACAAGCGTCTGTGGGGCGGCGACGAGGCCCCGAGCTTCATCACCTGGGGTCACAACAACCGCTCCGCGCTCGTCCGTGTGCCGATGTACAAGCCGAACAAGGGGCAGTCCTCCCGGGTGGAGTACCGCGCTCTGGACTCCGCGGCGAACCCGTACCTGGCGTATGCGCTCATGCTGGCCGCCGGACTCAAGGGCATCGAGGAAGGCTACGAGCTTCCGCCCGAGGCCGAGGACAACGTGTGGGCGCTCAGCGATGCGGAGCGCCGTGCGCTGGGCTACTCGGCGCTGCCTGCGAGCCTCGACCACGCGCTGGAGTACATGGAGGAGTCGGAGCTCGTCGCCGAGACGCTCGGCGAGCAGGTGTTCAACTACGTGCTGCTCAACAAGCGCAAGGAGTGGGAGGCCTACCGCGGGCAGGTCACGCCGCTGGAGCTGAAGAACAACCTCGAGCTCCTCTGAGCGCGGCATGGCCCGTCCCGACGATTCGGTCTCGCTCTCGGCGCTGGCGAGACTCGGCTTCGCGGAGCTGAGCGAGGCAGCGGCGGCTCTGACCGAGCTGTCGAGCATCCTCGACCGGCCCCGCAGCGTGCTGCTTGAGGCGTCCGACGCCGCCGACCCGGACGCCGCCGTGCGCGGACTCCTCCGCGTCGCTCGTCGCGACGAAACGCCGCTGCGGCGGCTTCTCGACGACGAGGCGACTCGGCGGCGGGTGTGGCGGGTCTTCGGCGCCTCCGAGGGGCTGGCGGAGTTCTTCCTCCGGCACCCGGACCAGCTGTCGATCCTCGACGGTGCGCTGGATGCTCTCCCTGCCGCGCAGGACCTGGAGGAGCGACTGCTCGCGTCCGTCGGAGCACGAGACGGATTCGCCGGGGCGGGGGACGACGACGCCATCACAGCGGTCCGTGTCGCCTACCGTCGCGAGCTGGCCGCCATCGCCGCCTACGATCTGACGAGCCGGGACCCGCAGACTGAAGTGGCCGCGGTCTCGGCCGCCCTGGCCGACCTCGCCGGTGCCGCACTGGAGGCCTCTCTGGCGGTGGCCAGAGCCCGCTTGCAGGAGTCGCTCGGACACGCGGAGGTGGCCGCGACGCGTCTGGCCGTCATCGGCATGGGGAAGGCGGGCGCCCGGGAGCTGAACTACGTCAGTGACGTGGACGTGATCTTCGTCGGCGGCACGCGGGACGAAGAGGTCGTGAGCGAGGCCCGATCGATCGACATCGCCACCCGTCTCGCGCGCGAGACCATGCGCAACCTCAGTGCGATCGAGATCGAGCCGCCGCTCTGGGAGGTGGACGCCGCGCTGCGGCCGGAGGGCAAGCAGGGCGCACTGGTCCGCTCGCTCGGCTCGCATCTGGCGTACTACGACCGCTGGGCGAAGAGCTGGGAGTTCCAGGCACTGCTGAAGGCGCGTCCCCTCGCCGGGGACCCCGAGCTCGGCGCGGAGTACATCGCCGCGGTGCAGCCGAAGATCTGGTCCAGCGCGGCGAGAGACGACTTCGTCGAGAGCGTCCAGCGGATGCGCGAGCGCGTGATGGAGCACATCGACCCCGAGGACGCTCCGTATCAGCTGAAGCTCGGAGCCGGGGGACTACGCGACATCGAGTTCACGGTGCAGCTGCTGCAGCTGGTCCACGGACTCACGGATGAGTCCCTGCGCACGCGGGGAACGCTCGAGAGCCTCGACGCCCTGGTGGAGGGCGGGTACATCGGACGCGTGGACGCGGCGGCCTTCGCCGATGACTACCGTCTGCTCCGCCTGATGGAGCATCGTCTGCAGCTTCGCGAGCTCAGTCGCACGCACCTGATGCCGCGGACGCCGGCGGGCCTGCGCATCCTGGCACGGAGCAGCGGACTGGCGGAGAGCGGCGAGGGCGTGTGGTCGCGGTGGGAGACCGTGCGCCGCGAGGTGCGCGAGATCCATACCCGGCTGTTCTACCGGCCGCTGCTCTCCGCCGTCGCCGGGCTGCCGGAAGAGGAACGCACCCTGTCGGCCGCCCAGGCCCACGATCGGCTCGCGGCGATCGGGTTCCGAGACCCCACGGGTGCTCTGCGGCACATCGGCGCCCTCACGAGCGGGCTCAGCCGCAAGGCGACCATCCAGAGACATCTGATGCCCGTCATGGTGCGATGGTTCGCCGACGGCAGCGATCCCGACTACGCGCTGCTGGCCTTCCGCCGCATCAGCGAGCGGCTCGGGGACACTCCGTGGTTCCTCCGGATGCTGCGCGACTCCTCGGGCGCGGCCGAGAGCCTGACCCGCCTGCTGTCGTCATCCCGCTACATCGGCGAGCTGCTGGAGTGGATCCCCGAGTCGGTGGCGTGGCTCGACAACGCCGGACGCCTGCGACCTCGTGGCGCGGCGGCGCTGGACGAGGAGGCACGCGCGATCCAGACCCGGCACGAGACGATCGGCGATGCGCTGCGGGCGGTCAGAGCGCTACGCCGCCGGGAGCTGCTGCGGACGGCGATGGGGGCCGTGCTGGACGTGCTCACGATCGAGGAGGTGGCCACCGCGCTCACGGAGATCACGGAGGCGACCATCCAGGCCGCGTTGCGCGCGGTCATGCGCGAGGTCGTCCCCCCGGAGGACGAGGCGCTCGACTTCGCGGTGATCGCGATGGGACGATTCGGGGGAGCCGAGCTCGGCTTCGGATCGGACGCCGACATCCTGTACGTCTACGACGCGAACGGCGTCGATCCGCAACAGGCGCAGCGACTCGCCACCCGGATCGTGGCAGGGCTGCGCGAGCAGCTCACCGACCACCGTCTGCCGCTGGACCTCGACGCCGGGCTGCGGCCGGAAGGGCGCAACGGGCCGCTCGTGCGGTCCTTCGACGCCTACACCGAGTACTACCGCCGCTGGTCCCTCTCGTGGGAGGCCCAGGCGCTGCTGCGCGCCCGCGGTGTCGCGGGAAGCGCGAAGCTCATCGCGCGCTTCACGTCGCTGGCCGACGCCATCCGCTATCCCGAGTCGGTGGATCTGCAGGGCATCCGCGAGATCAAGCGCATCAAGGCGAGGGTCGAGGGAGAGCGTCTTCCTCAGGGCGCCGACCCCCGGCGTCACCTCAAGCTCGGTCCTGGCACGCTCAGCGACGTGGAGTGGCTCGTGCAGCTGCTCCAGCTCCAGCACGCGCATGCTGTGCCGGGCCTGCGCACCACTTCGACGCTCGGAGCGCTGGATGCCGCAGTCGCCGCGGATCTCGTCTCGGAGGATGACGCCGCACGGCTTCGGGAGGCCTGGCTGCTGTCGAGCCGACTGCGCTCGGCGATCACCCTGCTCACCGGTCAGACCAGCGACGTGCTGCCCGCGGACCGGCGTCAGCTCGACGCGATCGGACGGCTGCTGGGGTACCCGGATCGTTCCGCGACGGAGCTGGAGGAGGACTATCTGGGCGTGACGCGACGTGCGAGGAAGACCTTCGAGCAGCTGTTCTACGGTTAGCCGGTGGCAGCGAGTTTGCGGTATCGAACCGGCTGTCGCAAGCTGGCGATATGACCTACTCGCGCATCGGCATCGTCTGGAACCCCTCGAAGGTCGAGAAGGAGGTTCTGCAGACCGCCGCAAGCGACGTGTTCGGTGCGGAGCAGGACATCCGGTGGTGGGAGACCACGCCCGAGGACCCGGGTCGCGGCATGGCTCGCGAGGCTCAGGAGGACGGCCGCGAGCTCGTCATCGCGGTGGGCGGGGACGGGACCGTGCGGGCCGTCGCTGAATCACTCGCGGGCTCGGATACCGCGCTCGGCATCGTGCCGCAGGGCACGGGAAATCTGCTGGCGCGCAACCTGGAGATCCCGCTGAACAACGTGGCCGCGGCGTTCGAGCGGATCCGCGACTCCGAGCCGCGTCGGATCGACCTCGGCTGGGTGTCGTACGACGGAGCCGAGTATGCCTTCGCGGTCATGGTCGGTTTCGGCATCGATGCGCAGATGCTGGTGGAGACGGATGACGACCTCAAGTCGAAGGCCGGCTGGCTGGCTTACGTGGAGGCGATGGGCCGGGCTCTCGCCGGGACCGAGATGACCGACATCACGATCGCGATCGACGGCGACAAAGCGGTCGCCGTGCGCGGTCACACCATGCTCATCGGGAACTGCGGAATGGTCCAGGGCGGGATCCGGCTGCTGCCGGACGCGGTACTCGACGACGGCAAGCTCGACGTGCTGATGATCAGCGCCGACGGGGCCCTGCAGTGGCTGGACACGCTGCGCACCTTCGTCTGGGACAACGGAATCCGCCGAATCTTCGGGGCAGCCGACGAGGCCGTCAGCACCGACTCCGCGCGTCACCTCCCCGTCGAGACGGTCTCGGTGGAGCTGAAGACGCCTCTCGTCTTCGAGATCGACGGCGAGGAGATGGGCGAGGTCTCCGCCTTCGACGTTCGCGTGCAGCCGGGAGCCCTGCTCGTCCACTGAGGCGCACCCGCCTCAGCCAGCCCCGCCCCGTCGCTCAGGTCACGGGGCGGTGATCACAGGCGGGGCCTTCTTGCGGTCCTGGGCGGGGAAGATCACCTTCTGCACGATGATGATGATGCTCGCGGCGACCGGGATGGCGACGAGAGCACCGAGGATGCCGCCGAGTGCGCCACCGGCCACGGCGGCGATGACCACGAGAGCCCCGGGAACGGCGACGGCGCGGCTCATGATGCGCGGCGACAGCACGTATGCCTCGATCTGCATGTAGACGAGGTAGTAGCCGAAGGCGATGAGCGCCGTCACAGGCGAGACGAACAGGCAGATCAGCGAGTTGATGATGGAGGCCGTCAACGTTCCGACGAGCGGGATCATCGATCCGATGAAGGCGATGAGCGCGAGCAGGGCCGGTACCGGAGCGCCGATGATCGACAGCACGATGAGGCTGAGGACGCCGTTGATGAGCGCCAGGCTGGCCTGGCCCATGACGTAGCGTCCGACCGCACCGGAGACGTCCTCCAGCAGCTCGCTGAACGTGTCGCGCTGGTAGGACGGGACGAAGCGCGCGGCGGTGCGCTTCATGCTGCGCAGCGACGCCATGAAGTAGAGCGTGAGGATCAGCACGATCGTGACGCCGGTGAGGCCGCCGGCGATACCGGCACCGACCGCGAAGACGCCGCCGCCGATGTCGAGGAAGTTGTCGGGGTTCTGGACGAAGTCGAGGACACCCTGCGCCGCATCCTGGATGGTCGTGCCGAACTGGCCGCTCACATCCTTGAACCACTGGCTCTCCATGAAGTCCTCGACCATCTTCGGGCCGTCCTTGATGAGGTTGCTGATCTGTTCGACCAGCACCGGGACGATCGCGAGGATGATGCCCGCGAAGGCGAGGATGACGACCGCGACCACGATGGTCACGGCCGCGGGGCGGGGGAGCTTCTTCTCGATGAACGTGACGATCGGGTCGAGGCCGAGGGCCAGGAAGAGCGCGACGCCGATATACACGAGCACGGTCGCGAGCTGGTCCACGATTCCGCCGATGGCGAGGGCGACCAGCACGCCGAGCGCACCGAGGAGCCCGAACATGAACGGGTTGGCGCGTGCGGCCGCGGCGACCGTCGTGGTCGACCGGCGCTGAGCCGCCACCGTCTGCGGCTCATTGGGCGCGATCACTCTCTTGCGGCGCATGAGGCCCCTCCCTCTTTCCGAACTCAGTCGATCTTCCTCCACGCGACGCGCGCGCACGGTCAGCGACACCCTACGGGGCGCGCCGACGGCAACCGAGGAGGATCGTCAGCTCACTTGTCGTCGCCCGTGCTGGGCTTGTCCTTCTTGTCCGGCCCTTTGCCGTTGTTGCTTCCCGGGCCGTTGCCGTTGTCGTTGGTGCTCCCGGGCCCCTGACCCTTCTCGGCCTTCGGGCCCTTCTCCGACTTCTGCCCGCCGTCGTCCTCACTCGTCGACGCGGGGACCACGGTCGTGGTCTCCTCTGCGGGCGGCGCAGACTGCTCCACGGGAGCTGCGGAAGGCGCGGTCCGCGGGGGAGCGGTCACCGCCGAACGGGAGAGCTCCGGCTCCGTGCTGCCGCTCATCCACGCCGCGGACGTCGCCGACCCGACGACGATCGCCGCGACGGCTGCTCCGACGAGGACGAGACGGCGGGAACGCCGGCGCCCATCTCGTCTGTGGCGAAGCCGGCGCGTCGGCGCCGTGACCGGTGCGCTCTCCGCGGCGGGCAGCAGCAGTGTGGCCGCGGGAACGGCGGGAACGGCGGGAACGGCGGGAACGGCGGGCGGCAGCGGTGCTGCGGCGTTCGCGACGGGAGCCGCTGGAGACGCGGCGATCTCCCTGATTGTCCTGGCGGCCTCGAGGGCACGCGGCCGCTCGTCCGGATCGAGTGCCGTCATCCTCGTGAGGAGGTCGACCCATCCCGGCCCGAGCGAAGCCGGGATCTCCGGCGGGATGTGCAGCCGCGACAGTGCGGACTGCACGCCGAGTCCGGTGGGGAATCCGGGTTGCCCGGTCAGTGCCTCGAGCAGCACAAGTCCGAGAGCGTAGATGTCGAGCGCGGGGTGGACGTCGGCGTTGCGCAGCTGTTCCGGGGCCATGTACGCCACCGTGCCGAGCACGAAGCCGGGGGATGTCACCCGTGAGGCGTCCAGCGTGCAGGCGATGCCGAAGTCCGCGAGCTTCGCCCGCCAGCGGTCGCCGTCCGTGGACGGAGGGACGAGGAGGACATTCGACGGCTTGACGTCCCGGTGTACGATTCCCGCCGCATGCACGACATGCAGGGCCTCGGCGATGTCTGCTCCGATATGCGCGACCTCCTGCGAAGGGATGGCCGACCGCGCCATCCGTGTGCTGAGCGTCGGCCCGGCGACGAACTCCATGACGAGGTACTGCTCGCGCCCCGGGTCGAGCCGGGCGTCGAGCAGGGTGACGAGGGACGGGTGGTTCAGCGAGGCGAGCAGGGCTTTCTCGGTGTGCGCCCTGTCGGCGGATCCGACGACGGCCCGAGGCTCGCGTCGAATGACCTTCACGGCGACCGTGCGGCCGAGAAGGATGTCCTCCGCGCGGTACACGGTGGCCATGCCGCCTTCGCCGACCATCTCCGCGAGTCGATAGCGCGCGTCGAGCAGCGCCTCCGTCGGCGGTGCATCCTGGGTCCACATCGCTGCCTCCTGGTCGCCCGGATCGGGTCATCCCGACGACGCTCATGACTCTATGGGCGCCGACGACGCTTGACATCGGGCTTGACTCGCACGCGACGACCTGCAAGGTGCCCGCGGACGCGCAGAGAGCCCGCCCCCGCGAAGCGGGAACGGGCTCTCGAGCGGAAGTGCGGCTCAGACTCCGAAGTACAGCTCGTACTCGAACGGGTGCGGACGCTGCGCGATCGGCAGGATCTCGTTCTCGTACTTGTAGGAGATCCAGGTCTCGATGAGCTCCTCGGTGAACACGCCGCCCTCGAGGAGGAACTGGTGGTCGGTGCGGAGCGCCTCGAGCGAGTCCAGCAGCGAGTTCGGAACCTGCGGGATGTTCTTGGCCTCCTCGGGCGGCAGCTCGTAGAGGTCCTTGTCGACCGGCTCGTGCGGCTCGATGCGGTTCTTGATGCCGTCGAGGCCGGCCATGAGCTGCGCGGCGAAGGCGAGGTACGGGTTGCCCGAGGCATCGGGGGCGCGGAACTCGATGCGCTTGGCCTTCGGGTTCGACCCCGTGATCGGGATGCGGATCGCGGCGGACCGGTTGCCGGCCGAGTAGACCAGGTTGACCGGAGCCTCGAAGCCCTTGACCAGACGGTGGTAGCTGTTCAGCGTCGGGTTGGTGAACGCGAGCAGCGCCGGCGCGTGGGCCAGGATGCCGCCGATGTACCAGCGCGCGATGTCGCTGAGCTGGCCGTAGCCGGCCTCGTCATAGAACAGCGGCTTGCCGTCGTTCCACAGCGACTGGTGCGTGTGCATGCCGGAGCCGTTGTCGCCGTAGAGCGGCTTCGGCATGAAGGTCGCGACCTTGCCCCACTCGTTGGCGGTGTTCTTGACGATGTACTTGAACTTCAGGATGTCGTCGGCCGCGTGCACCATGGTGTCGAAGCGGTAGTTGATCTCCTGCTGGCCCGCGGTGCCGACCTCGTGGTGCGAGCGCTCGAGGATGAACCCGGCCTCGATGAGCTTGAGGGTGATGTCGTCGCGCAGGTCAGCGGTCTTGTCGACCGGGCTGACGGGGAAGTAGCCGCCCTTGTACGGGGTCTTGTTGGCGAGGTTTCCGCCCTCCTCCTCGCGGCCGGTGTTCCAGGCGGCTTCCTCGGAGTCGACCTTGTAGAAGCTCTCGCCGGCGGTCACGGAGTAGCGCACGTCGTCGAAGATGTAGAACTCCGCCTCGGGGGCGAAGAACGCGGTGTCGGCGATGCCGGTCGAGGCCAGGTACTTCTCGGCCTTCTTGGCGACCTGGCGCGGGTCCTTCGAGTAGATCTCGCCGGTGCGCGGGTTGTAGATGTCGAACAGCATCACGAGGGTGCTGGCCTCGCGGAAGGGGTCGATGTAGGCCGTGGTCACGTCCGGGATGAGCTGCATGTCGGACTCGTGGATGCTCGCGAAGCCCCGGATAGAGGAGCCGTCGAACAGCTGACCGTCCGTGAAGAACGCCTCGTCGACCGTCGCCGCAGGGATGTTGAAGTGCTGCTGCACACCAGGGAGGTCGGTGAAACGGATGTCAAGGAACTTGACGTCGTTCTCCTGGATGTAGGACAGTACCTCGGACGAATCTTTGAACATGTACGACTCCTGTAATGCGGATCGATGGCTTCACGGCCACTCTGCAGAGTACGGACGGGGGATTTCTCTACGGTATCCGCTTTGTTTCGGGCGTGTTACAGGAGCGGGGCGCCTGACCGGTATTCCGCGCTCGGTAGGCTGGGGGAGTGACGGATGCTGTGAACTCGTACCCCGGCGAACGCCTCGGACTCCCTGAATCCGGCAGCGGGAGCATCGCGCGTCCCGGCCGCCGCATCGGGGCACTCCTGATCGACTACGCCGCCGCCACGATCATCGCCACCGGGTTCCTCGGCTTCAACCAGTTCGCGCTGCCCACCGAGGCCGGTCTGACCCAGTTCGCGCCGATGCTGGTGTTCGCCGTGCTGCAGATCCTCTTCATCCCGACCGCTGGCGGCAGCCCGGGGCACCGCATCCTCGGCATGCGTGTCGTTCGCCTCGACGGCGCATGGGTCGGGCTGTGGCGTCCGATCGTGCGCACTCTGCTTCTCGTCGTGGTCGTGCCGGCCGTTATCTGGGACGCCGATCAGCGCGGGCTGCACGACAAGGTCGTCGGCACCGTCCTGGTCCGCACCTGACCCGCGCTCAGTCGCGACCGCGGTTGCGGCGACGAGCCTCGCGGGGCGCACGCCCGCCGAGGAAGGACCGCGCGGGGTCGACGATGTATCCGCGGCGCAGCGCCTCCCGGCCGATCAGCATCCGGAAGCCCATCTCGTCGCGGTTGCTGAGCGTGATCTCGGCGAGCACTTCGCGGTCGACGAGGCGGATGCGCAGCTGCACGACGAGCCGCTCCTGGGCATGACCGGAGGAGCTGCGCACCGCGCGGCGATCGTGCACGGGGCACTCGACCACGACCGCATCCTCCTGGCTGTCCTGCCACGGCTTCACCCGGAAGCGGACCCACGCCTCGCCCTCGCGGTCGAACTCGCGGATGTCGAACGCGTGCAGTGAGGAGGTGCGGGCACCGGTGTCGATCTTGGCTTTGATCCAGTCGACCTCGAGATCGGGCAGGCTGACCCACTCTCGCCACCCCGTAAGGGTGTTTGAATGGGTAGACCTACTCACCTGATACATCCTGGCAGGAATTCCCCGTGAAGATCGCAGTGCTCTCCCGCGCGCCGCAGGCGTACTCCACCCAGCGACTGCGCGCAGCCGCGCTTCAGCGAGGGCACAACGTCAAAGTGCTCAATACGCTGCGCTTCGCGATCGATCTCACGTCCGACGAACCGGACCTGCACTACCGGGGACGCCAGCTGAGCGACTACGACGCGATCCTGCCCCGGATCGGCAACTCGATCACATACTTCGGCACCGCCGTCGTGCGGCAGTTCGAGCAGATGGACGTGTACACGCCGAACACGGCGAACGGCATCTCCAGCGCGCGCGACAAGCTCCGCGCGAACCAGATCCTCTCGCGGCACAACATCGCGATGCCTCCGACGGCGTTCGTGCGCAATCGCGCCGACGTGCGTCCCGCGATCGAGCGTGTCGGCGGTGCGCCGGTCGTCATCAAGCTGCTCGAGGGCACGCAGGGGATCGGCGTCATCCTCGCGCCACAGGTGAAGGTGGCGGAGGCGATCATCGAGACGCTGCACTCCACCAAGCAGAACGTGCTGATCCAGAAGTTCATCTCCGAGAGTCGCGGACGCGACATCCGCGCCCTGGTGGTCGGGGACCGGGTCGTGGCCGCCATGCGCCGCTCGGCCGCCGGCGATGAGTTCCGGTCGAACGTGCACCGCGGCGGATCGGTCGAGGCGATCGAGCTCGATCCCGTCTACGAGCGCGCGGCCGTGCGGTCGGCGCAGATCATGGGTCTGCGTGTGGCGGGTGTCGACATGCTGGAGGGCGACGACGGGCCCCTCGTCATGGAGGTCAACTCCTCCCCGGGGCTCCAGGGGATCGAGACGGCGACCAAGCTCGATGTGGCGGGCGCCATCATCGACTACATCGCCGGTCAGGTGGCTTTCCCCGAGATCGATGTGCGGCAGCGCCTCACGGTGTCGACCGGCTACGGCGTCGCCGAGCTCATGGTGCACGGTGCCGTGGATCTGGTGGGCAAGACGCTGGGGGAGGCGGGGCTCTGGGAGCGCGACATCACGGTGCTCACCCTCCACCGCGGGGTCAGCGTGATCCCGAACCCGCGCAAGCACGTGGTGCTCGAGGCGGACGACCGGCTCTTCTGCTTCGGCAAGCTCGACGAGATGCGCTCGATGGTCCCGGAGCGGCGTCGCCGGAGGGCGAAGGTGCGTCGCCTGCCCCGCCAGCCGCTCTCCGAATGAACGAGAGCGCGGCCGCCCCGTGAGGGACGGCCGCGCTCCGGCAACGCGGACAGCGGGTCAACGAGGTCGCTGAGAGCGGACCTTCGTGGGGTCGATCCCCTTCGGGATGGGCAGCGACGACAGCGACTGGGATACCGAGTCGATGCGACGGATCACCGCGGCCATCGTGGCCTTGTCGATCGCCTTCGGAAGCTTCTTGATGGTCTTGGCGAGATCCGCGATCGCGACCTCGTCCTCACCGTGGCCGACGTAGAGGACCGTCACGGGAACGCCGTGGGCGACGCGCTGCGCCTTGCTGCGCTCCTCGTTCACGAGACGGGTGAGCCTGCCGCGCGCGCCTTCGCCGACCACGACGATGCCGCCGCGTCCGACCGTGCGGTACACGGCTTCCTGCGTCTTCGGGTTGATCCCGACCGGAGTCTCGGACGCCTGCCAGCTGCGGCCGAGGCTCGTGCTGAGGACGTGGCCGGTCGCTCCGGGCATGCCGTCGATCTTCGTGTACATCGCGGAGGTCGACAGTCGGGTCATCAGGAACAGGGCGCCGAGGATGCCCAGCATGAGCCCGGTGATGCCCCACAGGAT
The DNA here is from genome assembly GCF_008868005.1 of Microbacterium algeriense. Classification (GTDB taxonomy): domain Bacteria; phylum Actinomycetota; class Actinomycetes; order Actinomycetales; family Microbacteriaceae; genus Microbacterium; species Microbacterium algeriense. The sequence goes on along the minus strand of NZ_WAAO01000002.1, from coordinate 917,202 downwards.
GACGGTCCACACCTGGACGGGCGGGATCAGGTATCCGGCGACGAGGCCGAGGAGCACTCCGCCGACCAGGATCGCGGCCTGCGCCCAGGGGAGCCACGGGTAGGCCTCACGCGTGAACCGGAAGAGGGACTTGATCTGGGAGAAGAACCCAGGACGCTTTTCGGGTTCAGGAGCACGCTTTGCCATGAGGACCAGCCTACCGATTCCGTGGCCCTCCTGATGCCCGCGTTCGCGCGAAGCGGAGCGGCGCTGCTTTGGTCTGAGTCCTCCTGCACAGTCGTCGGCGCGGAGCGGAAGCGTCCACATCGGGCCCGAACCGGCCGCCACGTCACCTCGGTGCGCTCTGATGGACGCATGGCAGACGTCGAGACGGCACACGACCGGGGCAGCGCGCTGGTTCCGGGGGCGCACCGTGTGATCCGTGCCCTCGATGCGCGGGAGGGGCCGTTCGCCGGCACGCTGGTCACCCGGGGGGACGGGGTGGCGGTGCGGGTGGATGAATCATCGCTCGGTGGGTGGGCCGGGTGGCGGTTCTGCGGCGCGGAGCATGTGGCCGCGCCGCTCGACGTCATCCGACGCCGCGTCGGGCACGACGTGCTGTTGCCGTGGTGCTCCGATCGGTTGCGGGGCCTCGTCGACCGTCGGGCGGCTGTGGGAGCCGTCCTGACGCCCGGCGAGTGCACCACGCTCGCGATCAGTCTCCTGCGGGGTCTCGACGAGATGGAGGAGGGCGTCGAGGCCCCGCGGAGCGGCACATGGTGGCTCACGGATCGCGGCCGACCGGTGTGCGTGCTCGGGGAAGGACCCGATGCCCGGACGGGGGTCCTGGAGATCGTCGGAGCACTGGGGGAGCAGAGCGCGGACAGACTGCTCAGGCGGTCGCTCGCGACGATCGAGGAGGGGATCCGGCGAGTCGGCGCGCAGCCTCGGCTGCCTCGGCGGCTCCTCGCCTCGTGGGAGCAGGAGCTCCTGTCGATCGCCGCACCGCAGCCGCTGGAGCGCCGCGGTTCGACACCCGAGCGCGCGCGAGAGGTCGCTCGGACGGTGGCGTCCCGTGAGCCCAGCGCGGCGTCACAGCGCCAGCGGCTGCGCGCGCACCGTTCCCGCACCGGCGCGAGGCGGCGAGACGACGCTCGGTCGCGGAGGGTCTCCGATGCGGTGGAGGCTGCCGTGCACGCCGGGGAGGCGGCCATCGCCCGTGTCCGGGGCACGCTTCCCGTTCGGCGGGCTGCACCGCGGAAGGAGAAGACCGCTGCGCCGGTGGGACGGCGTCGTGTCGTGGTCATCGCGGGGACCGCTGCCGCGGCTGTGCTCGCGGCGGGGCTGCTCTGGCCGGAAGGGGAGGCCACGGGCACCGCTGAAAGGGCAAGCCTCGCGTCGCCGTCCCCCGCGGTCACCGCGCCTCCCACCCGGCCGGCAGCGGTTCCGACTCTGGACGGGGCAGGCGAGGTGGCCGAGACGGCCCCGTCGGCCACGGCTCCGAGCGCCGCGGCCGGTGATGCGGTCGGTGCCGTAGCCGAACTGCTCGCCACGATCGGCGGCTGCCGAACGGCAGGCGACGACTCCTGTTCCGGCGCGGTGGCGACGGGCTCCACGGGCGTCGTCGATGCTCTCGCCGGCGTCGACACGGCGAGCTCGACCGCAGAGCTCGTGGATGAGTACGGCGACGTGGCGGTGGTCCGCCTCCGCGTCGAGAGTCTGAGGAATGACGAAGCGGTCTCCTCCGCGGAGAAGATGGTGGTACTCATCCGCGCGGAACAGAAATGGCTGGTCCGCGACGCCTACGACGTCGCGGACCAGCCATGATCGGTCCTCCGGAGTCAGGCTCCGAGCTGCGAGGCGAACTGCGCGGCCTCGAGGCGAGCCTTGACGGCTCCGAGGAAGCGTGCCGCGTCGGCACCGTCGATGATCCGGTGGTCGTACGAGAGCGCGAGGTACACGTACGAGCGGATGGCGATCGCGTCCGCGCCGCCGACCTTCACAAGGCCGGGACGCTTGACGACCGTGCCGGTGCCGAGGATCGCCGACTGCGGAAGGAAGACGACAGGAGTGTCGAACAGCGCGCCACGCGAACCCGTGTTGGTCAGCGTGAAGGTGCCGCCGGCGAGCTCGTCGGGCTTCAGCTTGTTGTCGCGGGTGCGAGCGGCGAGGTCCGCGATCTCGTGGGCGATCTGCGCGATGTTCTTCGACGCCGCGTCACGCAGCACCGGCGTGAGCAGGCCGCGCTCGGTGTCGACCGCGATCGACACGTTCTCGCTGGCCGGGTACACGATGTTCTCCCCGTCGACCGTCGCGTTCACGATCGGGAACGCCTGCAGCGCCTCGGCCGTGGCGAGCGCGAAGAACGGCAGGAACGACAGCTTGTCGCCCGTCTTCTCCAGGAAGGAGGCCTTCACGCTGTCGCGGTATTCGGCGAGGGCCGTCACGTCGACCTCGACGACGGTCGTGAGCTGAGCCGTCTGCTGCATCGACTCGACCGCACGCTTGGCGAGCACCTTGCGCAGACGCGACATCGGCTGCGTCGTGCCGCGCAGCGGAGACACCTCGAGCGGAGCGGGGGCGGGAGCAGACGCCGCGGCAGCGGGAGCCGACGAAGCGGTCTCCGCAGCCTTCAGCACGTCTTCCTTGCGGATGCGTCCGCCGACACCGGTTCCGGTGACGGTGGCGAGATCCACACCCTGCTGTGTGGCGAGGCGCCGGACGAGCGGCGTCACGTAGAGGTTGTCGTTCTCCGTGGGCAGCGCGAGCTTCGGAGCTGCGGCGGGTGCCGGTGCTGCGGCGGGTGCCGGTGCTGCGGCGGGTGCCGGGGCTGCGGCCGGTGCCGGTGCAGCGGCAGGAGCCGGCTGAGCGGCGGGTGCCGGGGCAGCGGGGGCGGGTGCCGGCTCGGCGGCGGGAGCCGGAGCAGCCGGCGCGGACTCGCCAGCCGGAGCTTCAGCGGCGGGGGCCGCCTGCGCCGGGGCCCCGGAGCCTACGCGAGCGAGCACCGCACCGACCTCGACCGTCTCGTCCTCCGCAGCGACGATCTCCTGGAGAACGCCGGCCACGGGCGAGGGGATCTCGGTGTCGACCTTGTCGGTGGAGATCTCGAGCAGCGCCTCGTCGACCGCGATGCTGTCGCCGACCTGCTTCAGCCAGCGCGTGACGGTGCCCTCGGTCACGCTCTCGCCGAGTTCGGGGAGCACGATGTCGGTGGCGTCGCCGGAAGGAGCGGCGGCGGGCGCGGCCTCAGCGGCCGGTGCAGCCTCGGGCTCCGCGGCGGGCGCGGGTGCTTCGGGCTCCGGCGCGGGCTCAGCCGACGCCTGCTCTGCGGCGGGCTCGGCGGCGGCGGGGGCGTCCGCGGCGGGGGCGGGGCTGCTGCCGTCGCCGATCCGCGCCAGCAGGGCGCCGACCTCGACGGTCTCATCCTCGGCCACGAGGATCTCCTCGATCACGCCGCTGACGGGGGAGGGGATCTCGGTGTCCACCTTGTCGGTCGAGATCTCGAGCAGGCCTTCATCCGCCTGCACGGTGTCTCCCACCTGCTTGAGCCAGCGGGTGACCGTACCCTCTGTGACGCTCTCACCGAGAGCGGGGAGGACCACGGATGTGCTCATGACTGAGTCTCCTTCAGAAGTTGTATGACGCTTGTCTAGCTTAGTGACTCGGGCACCGGTTGGTGCTCAGAGGGCGTGCAGGGGCTTTCCGGCCAGTGCGAGGAAGGCTTCGCCGAGTGCCTCGCTCTGGGTCGGGTGGGCGTGGATCAGGGGAGCGATGTCCTCGGGGTGCGCCTCCCAGGCGACCGCGAGCTGCCCCTCGGTGATGAGTTCCCCGACTCGATCGCCGAGCAGGTGCACACCCACGACGGGGCCTTCCTTGATCCGGACGACCTTCACGAGGCCGCTGGTACCGATGATCTCGCTCTTGCCGTTGCCGGCGAGGTTGTACTCGTACGCGACGACCGCGTCCGCCCCGTGCTCCGCGATCGCCGCCTCCTCGGTGACGCCGACCGAGGCGACCTCCGGGCTGGAGTAGGTGACCTTCGGGATCTGGGAGTCCGGGATGTTCGTGGGGGACAGGCCCGCGATGCGCTCGGCGACGGCGATTCCCTGCTGGAAACCACGGTGCGCGAGCTGGAGACCGGGAACGATGTCACCCACCGCCCACAGGCCGGGGACGCCGGTGCGCAGCTCCTCGTCGACCGTGACGAAACCGCGCTCCAGGGTCACGCCGGCCTCTTCGAATCCGAGGTCGGCGGTCACGGGGCCGCGCCCGACCGCCACCAGCAGATAATCGGCGGTGAACTCCTTGCCGTCCTCGAGCGTGACGGTCACGGACGAATCGTCCTGGGTCGCGGTCTGGAAGCGGACGCCGAGCGAGTACTGGATGCCGCGGCGGCGGAAGGCGCGCTCCAGGCCCTTGCTCAGGGCGATGTCCTCGTTCGGCACGAGGTGCGGCAGCGCCTCGATGATCGTGACCTCGGCGCCGAAGGACCGCCATACGCTGGCGAACTCGACGCCGATCACGCCGCCGCCGAGGATGAGCACGCGCTCGGGGATGACATCCAGAGCCAGGGCCTGCTCACTCGTGAGGATCCGCCCGCCGATCTCGAGCCCCGGCAGCGAGCGACTGTAGGAGCCGGTCGCGAGCACGACATCCGTGCCGGCGTAGACGTCGTCGCCGACGCTGACCGTCCGATCGGTGTTCAGCCGGCCGAGACCCGCGACCGTGGTGATGCCGCGCGCCTTGACCAGGCCCTCGAGACCCTTGTACTTCTTGGCGACGATGCCTTCGCGGTAGGCGCGGACACCGGCGGGATCAATGCCGTCCAGCGTCGCCGACACACCGACGGCGGCGGCATCGCGCACGTGCTCCGCCACCTCGGCCGCGTGCAGCAGCGCCTTGGTGGGGATGCAACCGCGGTGCAGGCAGGTCCCGCCGACCTTGTCCTTCTCGATCAGCGCGACCGACTTGCCGAGCTCACTCGCGCGCAATGCCGCGGCGTATCCGCCACTGCCGCCGCCCAGGACGACGATGTCGAAGGTGTGGGTTGTCATGTGTCATGCCTCCGGGTGGGATGCTTCGGCGAAGGCGACGATCGATCGGACCATCGCCCCCGTTGGGCCCTTCTCAGTGAAGCCGTACGGTGCTCCGGCGTGTTCCCCGGAGCCCGCGATGTCGAGGTGCACCCACGGGATGCGGGGCGCGTCGTCCGCGTCGGTGGTGCGTCCGACGAAGCGTCGGAGGAAGAGGCCGGCGAACGAGGCGCCGCCCATCCGATCGCCCATGTTCGCATTCTGCAGGTCGGCGATGGGGGACTCCAGCGACTCCTCCATGTACTCCGGCAGCGGCATGTGCCAGGCGGGCTCGTCGACCCGCTCCGCAGCGGCGAGGAACTCCGCCACCGTGTCGTCGTCTCCGAACACGCCGGTGTGGCGGTGTCCGAGCGCGGCGACGATCGCTCCGGTGAGCGTGGCGACGTCGATGATGACGTCCGGCTGCTCGCGACTCGCGGCGACCAGGCCGTCCGCGAGGACCAGCCGGCCCTCGGCGTCGGTGTTCTGCACCTCGACGGTCGTGCCGTCGAGGATGCGGATGACGTCGCCGGGGCGCAGTGCGCGACCGGAGGGCATGTTGTCGGTGATGCAGAGCCAGGCGCTGACGTGGACGGGGAGGCCCAGCGTGGCGATGGCGCGCAGCGCTGCGAGCGAGGTCGCGGCACCCGCCATGTCGAACTTCATCCCGACCATCGATGCGGCCGGCTTCAGGGAGAGGCCTCCGGTGTCGAAGGTGATGCCCTTGCCGACCAGGGCGATGTGCCTGGTCGCGCCGGCGGGAGAGTAGTCGAGGCGCACGAGGCGGGGCGGGCGGTCCGAGCCCTGCCCCACACCGAGGATGCCGCCGAAGCCCTGCTCCGCGAGAGCGGTCTCGTCCAGGATCTCCACCGTGACGTCGAGGTCGGCGACGCTGTCGGCGGCACTCTGCGCCAGCTGCGCGGGACTCTGCCACTCGGCCGGGACGTTCACGAGATCCTTGACGAGGGCCACGGCGTCTCCGACCGCCTGAGCGCGGGCGACGGCAGCGTCGTCCAGGCTCGCGTGGAGGGTGACGGCGGTCGCGCGCGTCTTCCCCTTCTCGGTGCGGTAGCCGTCGAAGCGGTGCCCGCCCAGGATCGCGCCTTCCGCCGCGGCCTCGGCGAAGGACTCGAGTCCGTCTGCGAGGCCGAGCGCCACGTGGTCGAAGCCCGTGAGACTGCGCAGCGCGACGCCGGCTGCGGCACGCACGGCGGCGGCATCGGGATCGGCGCCCGCACCCACGACGGCGAACGGCAGCGCCGTCACATCCGGTGCGTACACGCGAGTGAAGGATCCGGCTGCGCCCGTGAACCCGATGCCGGCGAGGGCGTCGGCGAGGCCGGGGTGGTCGGCCAGGGATGCGGCGGACTCGGGGAGAGCCGAGACGACGAGCACTGCGGCATCTGCAGCGCTTCCGGGGAACTGATCGGTGGTGTGCGAGAGCACGGGAAGCGTCATGCCTCCATCCTAGGATCTCCCTCGCGGCGCCGTCGCGCGCCGACCGTGCGCGTGTTCGCTCTCAGCATGACGTGCCGCGCCCCGGGGTCCGGGGCTGCTCGTAGCATGGAGACATGCCCTTCTCCGGTGATATCTACGAACGCGTCGCGGATGCGCCCGCAGTGCCGCACGGCCTGCCCCTGGTGCTGCTTCTGACAGGTTTCACCGATGCCGGCAGCGCCGTCTCGGGACTCATCGATCACCTGCGCGAGACGGCTTCTCCCGAGCCGATCGCCGTGTTCGACAACGACGTCCTGCTGGACTACCGCGCTCGTCGCCCCGTGATCTCCTTCGACCAGGACCACCTGACCGAGTTCCGGCCGCCGCGGCTCGAACTGTCGCTCGCGACCGACGCTCTCGGCCGCCCGTTCCTGCTGCTGGCGGGATACGAGCCCGACTTCGCCTGGAACGCCTTCGCGAGCACCGTGCTCGATCTGGCCGCTGAATTCGAGGTCTCCGGTCTGCACTGGGTGCACTCGATCGCCATGCCCGTGCCGCATACGCGCCCGATCGGCACGACGGTCAGCGGCAACCGGCGCGATCTGGCCGTCGCGCACTCGGTGTGGCGTCCGCGCACGAAGGTGCCGGCGACGGCCGGTCATCTCCTGGAGTTCCGTTTCGCGGAGCGAGGGGAGCGTGTGGTCGGATTCGTCCTGCTCGTGCCGCACTACCTCGCCGAGACCGAGAACCCGGATGCGGTGATCGCGGCTGCTGAGCGGCTGATGGCCTCGACGGGTCTGGTGCTGATGCTGGATGCGGTCCAGGAGCGCCGTGAGGACTACGTCGCCCGGGTCGATGAGCAGGTCCTCGGCAACGATGAGCTCCAGCAGATGGTGCACAACCTCGAGCGCCGCTACGACGCTTACATGGCAGGGCGGAATCCCGACGACGACTCCTACGACGAGGGCGGATTCAGCGAGCGCGACCTCCCGAGCGCCGACGAATTGGCCGCGGAGCTGGAGCGCTATCTGGCGACGCGACCGTCCGGCGACGAGGACAAGCCCGGCCGCGGTTGAGACAGATCCGCAAAAGTTCGACGGAATGCGTCCGCATCGCCACACGTGTGCGATACTAGGACTCTGACCCGTTGTCAATCAGTGTTTTCGAGCGCTGGACTTGACAAGGGTCTTACTAGTGTCCGAAATGTCCCGGAGCTACACAGCAGCTCCGTGAAAGGCGAAACGTGACTCCTGCCACGACGAAGAACACCCGGACGAAGAAGGCTGCCGAAGAGACGACCGCCGACGCTTCGGCCGAGGCTGAGGCGACCGAGAAGCCCGCGCCGCTGAGTGCGGCCAAGCGCGCCGCTGCCAAGCGCGCCCCCGTGAAGAAGAAGAAGTCCGAGGACGTCGTCGAAGAGGACGAGGCTCCCGCCGCAGGCGCTGCGGAGGAGAGCGAGGACGAGGACGAGGACGCGAAGCCTGCCTTCACCGAGCCGCTTCCGACCGGCGCCATCGTCATCTCGTCGAACGACGACGAGGACGTCCCGGTCTACTCGACGCAGATCACCGGAGCCACGGCCGACCCGGTCAAGGACTACCTGAAGCAGATCGGAAAGGTCGCGCTGCTGAACGCGGCCGAAGAGGTCGAACTCGCGATGCGCATCGAGGCGGGTCTGTTCGCCGAGGAGAAGCTCTCCGCGATGTCGCCCGCCGAGAAGACGAGCCAGCTCGGACTCGACCTGCAGTGGGTCGCCCGTGACGGTCAGCGTGCGAAGAGCCACCTGCTCGGCGCGAACCTCCGTCTGGTGGTCTCGCTCGCCAAGCGCTACACCGGGCGCGGCATGCAGTTCCTGGATCTGATCCAGGAGGGCAACCTCGGCCTCATCCGCGCCGTCGAGAAGTTCGACTACACCAAGGGCTTCAAGTTCTCGACCTACGCCACCTGGTGGATCCGTCAGGCGATCACCCGCGCGATGGCCGACCAGGCCCGCACGATCCGCATCCCGGTGCACATGGTCGAGGTCATCAACAAGCTCGCCCGCGTGCAGCGGCAGATGCTGCAGGACCTCGGTCGCGAACCCACTCCGGAAGAGCTCAGCCGTGAGCTCGACATGACCCCGGAGAAGGTGGTCGAGGTGCAGAAGTACGGCCGTGAGCCGATCTCCCTGCACACCCCGCTCGGTGAAGACGGAGACAGCGAGTTCGGTGACCTCATCGAGGACACCGAGGCTGTCGTCCCCGCCGACGCGGTGGGCTTCACGATGCTGCAGCGTCAGCTCGAGCAGCTCCTCGACTCGCTCTCCGAGCGCGAGGCCGGCGTGATCCGCATGCGCTTCGGCCTGGGCGACGGTCAGCCGAAGACGCTCGACCAGATCGGCGACACGTTCGGCGTGACGCGTGAGCGCATCCGTCAGATCGAGTCCAAGACGATGGCCAAGCTGCGCCACCCGAGCCGCTCGCAGTCGCTGCGGGACTACCTCGAGTGATGCAGGCGAACGAGGGCAAGGCGCTCGAGACCAGCGTCGACGGCAAGAGCTACGCACGCATCCCGCTGCGCACGCGCGTCGTGATGCCGGATGACGACCTCGACGCCGTCATCACGGAGTACGCGAAGGGCGCCGTGCAGCCCGGGGACCTGCTGTTCGTGACCGAGAAGATCGTGGCGATCACGCAGGGACGGTCGTACCGTCTCGACGAGATCAAGCCGCGGAAGCTCGCGCTGTTCCTCTCCAAGTACGTCACCCGCACGCCGTACGGCATCGGATTGGGCATGCCGGAGACGATGGAGATGGCGCTCCGGGAGTGCGGCACGCCGCGCATCCTGTTCGCCTCCGCTGTCGCCGCCGTCACCAAGGCGTTCGGTCGCCGCGGCGACTTCTACCGCATCGCGGGGGACAAGGCGCGCGCGATCGACGGACCGACCAAGCACACGATCCCGCCGTACAACGAGGCGGTCGTGCTCGGACCCAAGGATCCGGATGGCGTCGCCGCGCATCTGAAGACGCTGATCGGCGGACACGCCGAGGTGGCCGTCGTCGACATCAACGACCTCGGAGGGAACATCCTCGGGTCCACTCTGGACAAGGCGGGGGAGCAGCGCCTGGTGAAGATCCTCGGAGACAACCCGCTCGGCCAGGGCCTCGAGTCCACGCCGCTGGGCATCGTCCGCGAGCTCTGAGTCCACGACCCGTTCTTCCACGGCCGAACCGGCCCCTTGCGCGCGAAAGCAGGGGGCCGGTTCGTCTGTCCTGGCGCCGGCCGCTTCGACAGGCTCAGCGACCCACCGGGGCTCCCTGATCCGCCGAGGGTCCCTGAGCTCGTCGTGCCCTGGGTCCCTGAGCTCGTCGCGCCCCGGGGCCCTGATCCGCCCTGGGTCCCTGAGCTCGTCGTGCCCTGGGTCCCCGAGCTCGTCGTGCCTGGGGTCCCTGAGCTCGTCGAAGGGTCAGAAGCCGATGACCTCGCGGTAACGCGGCTTGTGTCCGGTGCGGATGCCGGTGACGCTGGGCTTGTTCTCGTACACACCCGCGCCCCAGTTGCCCTCGACGAGCACCGGGCCGTCGGGCGACACCACGATGTCCCAGCCGACGTACTGCACCTGCGGAACGACCCGGGCGACCTCGTCGATGAACGCGCGCACCTCGTCCATGTACGGAAGCTGGAAGTCGGCGATGCGGAACCCCGAGTCGGGGTGCGTCTCGTGCACGTGGCCGTGCGAGTCGTATCCGGCGCCGACGGCGTGGCCGTTCTCGTCGAGCATCGTGTAGAACCCGCCGAACGTCATCTGGTCGCTCACCGCGCCGCGGCCGAACTTCTGCGCCATCGCCAGGATGTGCGCCTTCTCGCCGTCGAAGAACGCCGTGATGCGGGTGGTGTTCACGGTGCCGGGGCAGACCGCCGCGAGCGCGTCGTGCTGTCGGATGACCTCCTCGATCAGCAGTTCACCGCGCTGGAGGAGTCCGCGGTGGAACTCGTCCCAGTTTTCGATGTCGGCCGCGTGGTAGCGGTGCACTCCGGTGCCCGCCTGGCCGACGGGCTCTTTGGTGACGATCGTGCCGAGACGCTGGGTGAACTCCCGCAGGGCCTCGGCGTTCCCCTCCTCGACGACCATCCACTCGCGTCGCAGGAACCGGGAGAACTGCTTGTCGAACTCGACCTTGTCCTGGAAGATCCAGCGGTAGTCCGGGTGGTCGTACCGCTGCGAGAGCTGGTTGGACACCGGGTGGGTCATGTACGTCTCGCGCTCCGCCTTGTTCAGCATGGCGAAGTCGTAGTCGATGTAGTCCTGGAAGCCGACGTTGTGCCGTGCGGCGGACCAGAGCATGTCGACGACGATGGCAGGCACCGGCTTGTGGTGCTGCTCCGAGGCCTCCTTGGCGCGCTCCACCACCGATCCGACGTCGATGCGGCGAGCACGTCCCAGCAGATAGCGGATGCGGGGCGCGAGGGAAAGACGAGACATGAGGCTCCAGGGTCGGGGTCACCACCAGTCTACGGGGGCTCGGACGGCCGACCTGGGAGGCGGAAGCTAGGCTGGAGCACGTGTGTGAGACGACTTCCAGCGCCCTGCCACGGGCCATCATCTCCCGCTCGGCGCTTGCTGCGGGGGCCGCGGCAGCCGTTCTCGCCGGCGGACGCATGGCCGATCTCCGCCGGGATGCGTGGGGTCACGGACTCCTCGCCGTCGCGCAGGCTGTGACGGCTGCGGGCGCGGAGCGGGTGCGCGTCGACGCGCCGGGCGAGGTCGATGCCCTCCGGCTCGAGGGCATCGCCGCCGTCACCACCGGTGAGCCCGACATCGCCGCCGACCTGCTGTACGGTCTCCCGGATGCCCGTGGCGCGCTCGCGACGCGCCCCGTCATGCGGCTGAGCGGTCAGGTGCTCTCGACCAAGCGCCTGCGCCCGGGTGACGCCGTCTCGTACGGCTACACCTACCGGGCCGCCACCGACACCACGGTGGCGCTCGTCACCGGCGGCTACGCGCAAGGCATCGTCCGGGCGCTCGGCAACAACGCCGACGTCGAGGTGGGTGGTGTCGCCCGACGCATCGTCGGGCGCGTCGCCATGGATGTGTGCGTCGTGGAACTCGACGGGGCCGAGGTCGAGACGGGCGCCGAGGTGACGTTCTTCGGCGGGCAGGGTCCGGTCGCCGCCGGCATCGTCGCGTGGGCCGAGGTCACGGGCATGGATGCAGCGGAGCTCGTCACGGTCGTCGGCGCACACGCGGTGCGGGGGTGGGAGGCATGAGCCGTCCGGAGCTGCGGCTGAGCAGCGGCGTCTTCCGCGCCAACATCGAGGCGGTGCGGACGCGGCTGGGACCGTCGGCCCTCATGCTCGTGCTCAAGGACGACGCCTACGGGCACGGGCTCTCCTGGGCGGTGGAGACCGCTCAGCACGCAGGCGTGGAGTGGTTCGGCAGCTACGACATCGCGAGCGGCGTCGCCATCCGACGGCTCGCCGGGGGAGCAGCCAGGATCTTCGCCTGGGTCACCTCGCCGGACGCCGAGATCGACGACGCCCTGCTGCAGGAGATCGACCTCGGAGTGGGGACGGTCGACTACCTCCGGCGGGTCATCGCCCGGGCGGAAGCACTCGGAACGCCGGCGCGCGTGCACCTGAAGATCGACACCGGCCTGCACCGCAACGGCATCCTCCCCGAGGACTGGGAGGCAGCCGTCGCCGAGGCCCGGCGAGCCGAGCGCGCCGGGTCGATCGAACTCGTCGGTGTGTGGAGCCACATCGCCGAGGCGAGCGATGCCGAGGACGATGAGGCTCAGGAGGTGTTCGTCGATGCCGTGCGCGCCGTCGCGGCGACGGGAGCCACTCCCGCCTTCCTCCACCTCACCGCCTCAGCGGCCTCCTGGTGGCGCCCCGAGCTGCGGGGGACGCTCTCGCGTATCGGCGCTTTCTGCTACGGAATCCGCTCCGCCGAAGGCCCGGAGCTCGAGGGGATCCGTCCGGCCGCCAGCCTGGTCGCGCCCGTCACGGACGTCTCGGACGACGGCGTGACGATCGGCATCGGCAGCTTCGACGGGTTGCCCTCGACGCTCGTCGGATCGGTCGTCGGCACACCGGTCGGTGGCCGCATCCTGGAAGCGATCGGACACACGTCGTGTCTCGTTCAGGGCTGGGAAGGGGCTCAGGTCGGGGACGAGGTGGCTCTGTTCGGAACCGGCGATCGGGGCGAGACATCGGCGACCACCCTCGCCGAGCGCATCGACACCGTCGGCGAGGAGATCCTCACCCGGCTGACGCCGCGCGTGCGGAGGGTCGTCGTCGACTGACCGGAGAGGCCGGTCAGACCGTCTCGACGAGTCGAGCGGTCTCGTCGTGCCAGCTGGTGGCGATGGCGCGGAGCTTCTCTTCGTACTTGCGGCCGTGGTGGGCGCAGAACAGAAGCTCGGATCCGTTGACCTCAGCGGCGATGTAGGCCTGAGCGCCGCACGAATCACAGCGATCCATGGCGGTCAGGCGGAACTCGACAGTGGAGGTCTCACGTTCGGTCGTTGCGTTCATCTCGGTGCCTCCTCGGGTGTCGGCTTCGCTGGGTGATCTGCTCAATACAACCACGCCCCACCTGTGGGCATGCCCGGTTGACGGCGTGTTTCGCTCAGCGCGTACGGCGCGGCCCGTCGTGTGGCGTGGGCGGGGAGTGTCTGCGGGGTGGGCGGGGTGCGCGAGATTAGACTCGGAGATTGTGAATGCCGAGTACTCCGCCCATCATCTCCAGGTGCTTGAAGGCCTCGAGGCCGTCCGCAAGCGCCCAGGCATGTACATCGGCTCGAACGGTTCGCCCGGGCTCATGCACTGCCTCTGGGAGATCATCGACAACTCGGTGGACGAGGCTGTCGCCGGCAACGGGACGCGGATCGACATCATCCTGCACGCGGACGGCAGCGTCGAGGTGCACGACCGTGGTCGCGGCATCCCGGTCGACGTGGAGCCGCGCACCGGCCTCACCGGCGTCGAGGTCGTCTACACGAAGCTCCACGCCGGTGGAAAGTTCGGCGGTGGCTCCTACGCAGCCTCCGGTGGTCTGCACGGTGTCGGCGCCTCGGTCGTGAACGCGCTGTCCGAGCGTCTCGACGTCGAGGTGGATCGCGGCGGCAAGACCTACGCGATGTCGTTCCACCGCGGTGAGCCGGGCATCTTCCAGGACTCCGGGGAGAAGCGCCCCGATGCGCCGTTCACTCCTTTCGAGGAGAACAGCGAGCTCCGGGTGATCGGGAAGGCGCCGCGCGGGGTCACCGGAACGCGCGTCCGCTACTGGGCGGACCGGCAGATCTTCACCAAGGACGCCGCATTCCAGCTGGGCGACCTCGAGACCCGAGCGCGCCAGACGGCGTTCCTCGTGCCTGGACTCGAGATCGTCGTGCGCGACGAGCGGACGGATCGCACGGCCGACGTCGCCGGCGATGCGGAGGACACGACCGGGCAGACCGGCGTCATCGAGACCTCGTACCTCTACGAAGGCGGGATCTCGGAGTTCGTGGACTACCTGGCGATCGACCCTCCGGTCACCGACACCTGGCGCATCCAGGGCGAAGGCACCTTCAAGGAGACCGTTCCGGTGCTGCAGGCGGACGGCCACATGGTCGCCACCGAGGTGGAGCGCGTGTGCGCCGTGGACATCGCCCTGCGGTGGGGGACCGGCTACGACACGAAGGTCCGCTCGTTCGTGAACATCATCGCGACGCCCAAGGGAGGAACGCACCAGCAGGGCTTCGAGCAGGAGCTCCTCAAGGTCCTTCGCGCCCAGGTGGAGCAGAACGCGCGTCGACTCAAGGTCGGCAACGACAAGCTCGAGAAGGACGACGTGCTCGCCGGGCTCACGGCGGTCCTGACGGTGAACGTGCCGGAGCCGCAGTTCGAGGGCCAGACGAAAGAGGTGCTCGGCACCCCGGCCGTGCGGCAGATCGTCGCACAGGTGATCCGCAAGGACCTGGCACAGCGTTTCAGCTCGACCAAGCGCGACGACAAGAACCAGGCATCGCAGCTCCTCGACAAGATCGTCTCGGAGATGAAGGCCCGCGTCTCGGCGCGGGCGCACAAGGAGACGCAGCGGCGCAAGAACGCCCTCGAGTCGTCGACGCTGCCGACCAAGCTCGTCGACTGCCGCACGAACGACGTGGAGCGCAGCGAGCTGTTCATCGTCGAGGGCGATTCGGCGCTCGGCACGGCCAAGAACGCGCGCAACAGCGAGTTCCAGGCGCTGCTGCCGATCCGGGGCAAGATCCTCAACGTGCAGAAGGCGTCGGTCGGCGACATGCTCTCCAACGCGGAGTGCGCCTCGATCATCCAGGTGATCGGCGCCGGGTCGGGGCGGACCTTCGACATCGAGGCGGCCCGCTACGGCAAGATCATCCTGATGAGCGATGCCGACGTCGACGGTGCGCACATCCGCACGCTCCTGCTGACGCTGTTCTTCCGGTACATGCGACCGCTGATCGAGCACGGCCGGGTCTTCGCCGCCGTCCCGCCGCTGCACCGGATCATCGTGATCAACCCGGGTTCGAAGCCGAACGAGACGATCTACACCTACAGCGAGCAGGAGATGCACGCCCTGCTCGCGAAGCTCCGCAAGGCCGGCAAGCGCTGGCACGAGCCGATCCAGCGCTACAAGGGACTCGGCGAGATGGATGCCGAGCAGCTGGCCAACACCACCATGGATCGTTCAGGGCGTCTGCTCCGACGGGTGCGCATGGAGGATGCCGAGGCGGCTGGTCGCGTGTTCGAACTGCTCATGGGCAACGAGGTGGCCCCCCGCCGCGAGTTCATCGTCGACTCCTCCGACCGGTTGTCACGCGAGTCCATCGACGCCTGACGCATCACCGCGCGGAGAAGGGGAGGGACCCGGGCGACCGGTTCCCTCCCCTTCTCCGTCTGCGGCGGGCGATCAGACGATGGTGCGGCCGATGCTGCCGATCACGCCGTCGATCGGCTGCCCGGAGGCGTCGCGGCGGGCTCCCGACTCGGGGAGCTTGCGCACCGCGCCGGTCGGGTCGACGGCCTGCGGCGGATTCGGGCCGACCCACGCGACCGTGAGACGATCCTCGCCCTTCAGGAACGCGTGGGCGCGGACACCGCCTGTGGCTCGTCCCTTGCCCGGGTACTCGATGAAGGACGACACCTTCGCGCGCCCGGGGTCGGTGCCGGGGAGGATGCTCTCCGCGCCGGAGACCGTCGCGACGACGGCGTCCGATGCCGGGTCGACGGCACCGAAGAAGAGAACGGACGCGTCGGACCCGAGCTTCATGCCGGCCATCCCTCCGGCGGGCGCACCCTGCGGGCGCACGGCAGATGCCGGGAAGTGCAGCAGCTGCGCATCGGTGGTGACGAACACGAGCTCGACATCGTCCGGAGCCTCCGCCGCGCCGACGACCGCGTCCCCGGCCTTCAGGCCGATGACCTCGAGGTCGGGCCGCACGGGCAGAGTCGACGGGACGATGCGTTTGACGGTCCCCTGCGCGGTTCCCATCGCGACCGGGACGTCGCTGTCGAACCGCACGAAGCCGAGGATCCGCTCGCCCTTGGTCGTGATGCCCAGGTAGTCGCGCAGCGGTGTGCCCGCGGCGAGCTGGACGGACGTGGCCGGCACGGACGGAAGGTCGACGGGGGAGAACCGCACCACGCGCCCGAGGTTGGTCAGCGCACCGATCTCGGCGCGGACGGTGGTCTCGACCGTCGCCAGGATCGCGTCGTGCTTGCTGCGGCGCGCCGGAACGGCCAGCTCCTGACCTTCCGCGAGATCCACACGGACCGCACGCCCTGTCGTCGACAGGGCGAGGACGGTCGGGGCGTCGGCGATCTGCAGGTCCGCGGCGCCCTTGGTCGCCCGCGGCTTCGGCGGCGCCGCGTTCATCAGCAGCGTGCGTCGCGGGGTGCCGTAGGCGTCGGCAGCCGCGTCGAGCTCTCTGGCGACGGCGGCACGCAGCAGCACCGGGCTGCCGAGGAGCTCGCGGAGGGAGGCGATCTCCGCCAGGAGCGCATCGCGTTCGCTCTCCAGCTCGATCCGGGAGAACTTGGTGAGCCGGCGCAGGCGCAGCTCCAGGATGTACTCCGCCTGGAGCTCGCTGAGGTCGAACACCGAGCGCAGCCTCGTGCGCGCCTGCTCCGAGTCGTCGGAGGACCGGATGACCTGGATGACCTCGTCGATGTCGAGGATCGCGATGAGCAGACCCTCGACGAGGTGCAGGCGCTCCTCCCGACGGGCGAGGCGATAGCGGCTGCGTCTCGTGATGACCTCGAGGCGGTGCCCCACGTAGACGCTCAGCAGCTCCTTGAGGCCGAGCGTGCGCGGCTGGCCGTCGACCAGTGCGACGTTGTTGATGCTGAAGGAGTCCTCCAGCGGGGTCAGCCGGTACAGCTGCTCGAGCACGGCGTTCGGGTCGAAGCCCGTCTTGACTCCGATGGCGACGCGCAGCCCGTGGTTGCGGTCGGTGAGATCGGTGACATCGCTGATGCCCTGCAGCTTCTTCGACTGCACGGCGTCGCGGATCTTCTCGATCAGGCGCTCGGGGCCCACCATGTAGGGAAGCTCCGACACGATGATGCCCGTGCGCCTCGGGCCGAGCGGCTCGATCGAGGTCTTGCCGCGGACCTTGAGCGCCCCGCGACCCGTCGTGTAGGCATCCTTGACGCCGTCGAGGCCCATCAGGATGCCGCCGGAGGGGAAGTCCGGTCCGGGGACGAACTCCATCAGGTCCTCGGTGGTCGCATCCGGGTTCTCGAGCAGGTGCGTGGCCGCCGCGACGACTTCGATGAGGTTGTGCGGCGCCATGTTGGTCGCCATGCCGACCGCGATGCCGCTCGCGCCGTTGACCAGCAGGTTCGGGAAGGCGGCGGGAAGCACGGCCGGCTGCTGGAACTGGCCGTCGTAGTTGGGGATGAAGTCGACGACGTCCTCATCGAGGTTCTCGGTGAGGGCGAGGGCGGCGGCAGCGAGGCGCGCCTCGGTGTACCGCGCGGCCGCGGGACCATCGTCGAGGGAGCCGAAGTTGCCGTGGCCGTCGACCAGGGGGACGCGCAGCGCCCACTCCTGGGCGAGTCGGACGAGCGCATCGTAGATCGCCGAGTCGCCGTGCGGGTGCAGCTTTCCCATCACCTCGCCGACGACGCGCGCGCTCTTGACGTGACCGCGGTCGGGCCGGAGGCCCATCTCGGACATCTGGTAGAGGATGCGGCGCTGGACCGGCTTCAGGCCATCGCGTGCGTCCGGGAGGGCTCGCGAGTAGATCACGGAGTAGGCGTACTCGAGGAACGAACCCTGCATCTCCGTGGAGAGGTCGATGTCCTGGATGCGCTCCTCGACGGGCTCGGGCGGCGGGGTTTTCGGCATGGACTTCCTGAGGGCGTACGGGAGCCTGTGTCAGACTGGCTCGGATGTCCCTCATGCTACCGTCCGAGCCGCCCAGCACCCGGAGCGTCGTCGGGGTGGCGGACGACCTGCTCGCCGCGCTCCGCGGCGAATCCGTGCTGCTGCCGAGGGCCGAGTCGGCGGTGCTCGTCGTGATCGACGGCCTCGGTGCGATCAGCCTCCGCGGTCACGCCGGACACGCCCGCGCGCTGACGGCGGGTATGGCGAAGAAGGATGTCGCCCAGTCGGTGTTCCCCTCCACGACCGCGGCCGCGCTCACGAGCATCGTGACCGGCGTCTGGCCGGGGGAGCACGGGCTCGTCGGCTACCGCGTGCTCGACCGATCGCGCGACCTGCTGGTGAACCAGCTCAGCGGGTGGGAGAGCGACGGCATCGACCCGCTCACATGGCAGGCCGCGCCGACCGTCTTCGAGCGTGCGGAGCGCGCTGGACATGAGAGCTTCGCCGTCGGCTTCGCCGGATACGCGCACAGCGGTTTCACGAAGGCGACGCTCCGCGGGGCGGAGTTCGTCCCGGCGACGACCGCGGCGGCGCGCATCGAAGCCGCCTACGATCTCGCGCGTGCCCACCCCGGCTCGCTCGTCTACTGCTATCTGCCCGAGGTCGACAAGGCCGGTCACAAGCACGGCGTCGCCTCCGCGGAGTGGGTTGCAGCCCTGGAGGATGTCGACGCCGCCCTGTCGGCGCGCGTGCCACCCGGTGTGGGGGTGCTCGTCACATCCGATCACGGCATGGTCGATGTGCCGGGGAGCCGTCAGGCCGTGCTCGACGAGGAGCATCTCGACGGCATCCGTCACATCGGCGGCGAGCCGCGGATGCTGCACGCCTATCTCGAACCGGATGCGGATGCTGCAGCGGTCGTGGCGCGTTGGCGCTCGGATCTGGACGGCATCGCGGATGTCGTGACGCGGGACGAGGCCGTGCGCGCCGGGCTGTTCGGCCCGACGGTCACGGCGGCGGCGGAGTCGCGGATCGGTGACGTGCTGGCCGTCGCCCGCGGCGCATGGGCCGTGTACGACGGCACCGCGGCGGATCAGCGCGGACGCGGCATGGTCGGTCAGCACGGAGCTATGACGCCCGAGGAGCGACAGGTCCCGCTCGTCCGGCTCGGATCCTTCGCGCGCTGAGCCTGGTCTGAGAGGTCAGCGCCGCGCGACTCACTCGTCGGTGCGTGCGCCGAAGACGATCTCGTCCCACGACGGCATGGCGTTGCGACGACGCTTGCGCCCGCCCGACTCCCCGGATTCGGCGGCGGTGGGCTGCTGCGGGGCCGGCTGAGGGGGCTCCGGCTCCTCCGGCTGCTCGAGCGCGTCGAACAGCGCGATGGGGCTCTGCTCGGCGCGCTCCTCGTCGTCCATCTCGTCGAGGATCGGTGCCGTCTCCCGCTGCCCGCGGCGGCGGCGGAGAGCTTCGAGGAGGTCGGCCGTCTCGGGGCTGGTCGTCTGGGCCGCGGGCGCGCGCTTGATCGCGGCATCCTGCGCTGCCACATCCGAGCGCGTCGGCAGCGAGGGGTCCTCGTGCTCCGCATCGGGCGTGGGCAGCAGGCGAGGGCCGAAGGCTCCGGAGTCGAATCGGCTGTCGTCCTTGTACGGAGAAGCGACCCGCTCGGCCTCGACCGCGCGCAGGCGGGGGATCAGGCCCTCGGGGAGGGAGCCCTGTCGCGACAGCTGCGTGGCGTCGGCGTTGAGCGGGGAGAGCGCGCTGCGCCGGGGGTCGAAGCTCCAGCGCGCATCGTGCTCGACGTCGTTGGCGGTGAACTCGAGCTTGATCGTCCAGGTCGAGTCCTCCTTCCAGCTCGCCCACCGCTCGGAGGTCGCGGCGACCTCGGCGAGCTTGGCGCGGACGGCGTCGCCGAAGGTGGGCTGCGCGTCGGGCTCGACCTCGTTGCCGATCAGCACGGGCACCGCGAGCGCCTGGCCGATCACGTGCTCGCGCTCGGCCAGAACCGGTCCCTCGAAGCGGGCGACGTCCTCGACGCTGATGCCCAGCAGTTCGGCGACCTCGGCGGCGGTGAGTCCGGCGCGGATCTGCGCCTGGATGTCACGCGGGCTCGCGGCGAGCTTCTGCGCAGACGGCTCTGCCTGTCGGGTCGCGCGGCGGATCTCGCGGTGAAGCATGTCGTCGATGGGCAGCGCGAACCGCTCGCCCGACTCTGTCGCGAGTACGAGGACTCCTGCTTCTGTGCCGACGATGGTGACGTTTTCCATGCGAATGCCCCTCTGATGGGTGTGCGTTCATGGTGTCACGCGCGCGGCGCCCCGACCGGGAATAGCTTGGGCGTGCCGTGAGTTTGGTCTGTCGCACGGACGAGCATTTGCGTTATGTTCCCCGGTCGTGCAAACTATGGCCGCCGAATACCCGACGGCGCACCACCCACTCGCACCATGAAAGTGGAGATCTACCGCATGGCAACCGATTACGACGCCCCCCGAAAGAGCGAAGACGACTCCGAGTCGATCGAAGCCCTGAAGGAGCGTGTGCCGGACAAGCTCTCCGGCTCAAGCGGGGACGAAGACTCCGACAACCCGTCGAGCTTCGACCTCCCGGGTGCCGACCTTTCCGATCTCGAGCTCGACGTCGTCGTGCTGCCCCCGCAGCAGGACGAGTTCACCTGCATGAGCTGCTTCCTCGTGAAGCACCGTTCGCAGCTCGACCACGAGGGCGCATCCGGGCCCATCTGCAAGGAGTGCGCTGCGTAAGCAGTCCTCCGAGCGACGTCTCACGCGCCCCCGACCTCCGCGGTCCGGGGCGCGCTGTCGTCTGCGGGGCGGGGCGCGTTCAGCCCTGTGCGGCGCGGATGGCCGCGGCCAGGCGATCCGGGGTGCGGCTGGAGATCGTCCAGGTGTCGACCGGGTCGTCCTGATCGATGTCCGGCACCACGACCACGCCGTCGATGCCGCCGCGGATGAGGTGCCACCCCCGAGCGGGAAGAGCAGGGCCGCGCGCCTGCCTGGCCTCCTCGCCGGTGAGCGCCACCGGTTCTCCGAGGAACCGGACGTCGATGTGCGCGCGGCCGGCGCGCAGCACGGTGCCCTCGACCGAGACCACCGGCGTCGCCGCGATGAACCCCAGCACGAGCAGTGCCGACACCGCCGCCCCGAGCACGAGGGCGACCGTCGAGCCGATCGGCACGAAGACGAGCGAGACCATGGGCCCGGCGACGGCGACGGTGACCAGCAGCCAGAGGCTGGGGGCGAGTCGTTCGCGGTAGCGGGGACGTGCGTCTGTGGCGGGGTTCTGCATTAGCCTCATGGGGTGACCGATTCCGTTGATGTCCCCATTATCGCCGCAGTGGTGCCCGGGTACGCGCATCCGGGTGACGCCGGCGCCGATCTGGTCGCCGCGGAGGCGGTGCACCTCGAGCCGGGGGAGCGGGCGCTCGTCGCGACCGGCGTGCGGATCGCACTCCCCGACGGATATGCGGCCTTCGTCGTCCCGCGCAGCGGGCTCGCCGCCAAGCACGGCATCTCGATCGTGAACTCGCCGGGCACCGTCGACGCGGGCTACCGCGGCGAGATCAAGGTGAGCCTGATCAACACCGACAACAACAGCGCGTACGATGTGGCGGTCGGCGATCGCATCGCGCAGCTGATCATCATGCCGGTGACGCGTGCGACGTTCATCCCGGTCGACGAGCTGCCGGAGAGCGTCCGCGGTGCCGGCGGATTCGGCTCCACCGGATACCAGGCAGGGAACATCCCGAACGAAGCAGGGCAGGCCAATGACTGACAACAACGAGACGCCGTCGAAGTCCGCGCCGGCGAACCGGGCCGTCGAAGGGCCCTTCGACGACTCCGAGGCGAACCCCGTCCGCCCGTACATCGACCTCGGCGGGATCAAGATCCTCCCGCGCGAGGGGCTGAACCTGCGCCTGGAGGTCGAGGAGCAGTCCAAGCGCATCGTCGCAGTCGGACTCGACTACGCCGACTCCTCGCTGCAGGTGCAGCCCTTCGCCGCCCCGCGCACGGGTGGGCTCTGGGACGAGACCCGCGTCCAGCTGCGCGACCAGGTCAAGGCGCAGGGCGGCCGTGTGGAGGAACGCGAAGGCCCCCTCGGCAAGGAGCTCCTCGCCGAGGTCCCCGCGACCGCCGCCGAGGGCTCGGGGCTGCGGCTCGCGCGTTTCATCGGCATCGACGGGCCGCGCTGGTTCCTGCGCGGCGTGATCGGCGGCGCCGGTGCGTCCGACCCCGAGGCCGCCGCGAAGGTCGAAGACCTGTTCCGCTCGATCGTGGTCGTCCGCGGCGGCGCCCCGATGCCGCCGCGCGATCTCATCCCCCTCAAGATGCCGGCGACGCCGGGCTCCGCGTGAGCACCCCCGAGTCCGACGCCGAGCGGGAGAGGCGCGCCTCCGACATCCTCGGCGAGGCGCTCGGCACCGCAGCCCGCCGGGCCGGCCTCGACCCGGCGGAGAGCGCGAGCACCCACAAGGTCGTGTGGTCCGCGATGGGCGGCTGGCGCGGCATCCTCGAATCCGTGCTGCCGAGCCTCGCGTTCGTCGTCCTGTTCACGATCGCGCCGAAGCCGCTCATCCTCTCCCTGGGTGTCTCGGTCGGCCTGGCCGCCGTCTTCACGATCATCCGACTCCTGCAGAAATCCCCGCCGTCCGCCGCTCTCGGCGGGCTCATCGCCGCTGTGGCCGCGGCCGCCCTGGCGCTGTGGACCGGTCGCGGGGCCGACAACTTCGTCCCCGGCCTCATCACCAACGCCGCGTACGGGACGGTCATCCTCGTCTCCGCCCTGATCGGCTGGTCGCTCATCGGCCTTGCCGTCGGCTTCCTGATGGGGGAGGGCACGACCTGGCGTCAGGATCGACGCAAGCGCCGCGCGTACTTCTGGCTCGGGATCGCCTGGGCCGCGCTGTTCTTCGCTCGTCTCGCTGTGCAGCTGCCGCTGTACCTGTCCGGCGACGTGACGGCGCTCGGAACGCTCAAGCTCATCATGGGCCTGCCGCTGTTCGCGCCCCTGATCGCCGTCACGTGGCTCGTCGTACGGGCACTCCACCCCCGCGTGCCGGAGGACGAGAAGCGCGCGGAGGCGTGATAGATTTATCTTGACATCAAGATAAATCGCAGGCTTTCGCCCGCGGGCTGTGCGGAGCAGACTGGTTAGGTGCGCCTTGCTAGCCGCAGGAGCTCGCTGGCGAGCAAGATGGAGGCGCCTGTCGCTCCCATCCGAATAGAAGGAGACGGATTCGTGTCCACGGTGAACAGCTTCGGTGCCAAGAGCACCCTGACAGTCGGCAGCACCGACTACGAGATCTTCCGCATCGACACGGTGCCCGGTTTCGAGAAGCTCCCCTTCAGTCTCAAGGTCCTCCTGGAGAACCTGCTCCGCACCGAGGACGGCGCGAACGTGACGAAGGCGCAGATCGAGGCGCTCGGGTCCTGGGATGCCGCGGCAGAGCCCAACACCGAGATCCAGTTCACGCCGGCGCGCGTGGTCATGCAGGACTTCACGGGTGTCCCGTGCATCGTCGACCTCGCCACCATGCGCGAGGCCGTGACGGCGCTCGGTGGCGATGCCAACAAGATCAACCCGCTCTCGCCCGCCGAGATGGTGATCGACCACTCCGTGATCGCCGATCTGTTCGGCTCCGAGAACGCTCTCGAGCGCAACGTCGAGATCGAGTACGAGCGCAACGGCGAGCGCTACCAGTTCCTGCGCTGGGGTCAGACCGCGTTCCAGGACTTCAAGGTCGTGCCGCCCGGAACCGGCATCGTCCACCAGGTCAACATCGAGCACCTGGCGAAGGTGATCTACGACCGCACCAACGGCGGCGTCCTCCAGGCGTACCCCGACACCTGCGTCGGCACCGACTCGCACACCACGATGGTCAACGGCCTCGGCGTGCTGGGCTGGGGCGTCGGCGGCATCGAGGCCGAGGCGGCCATGCTCGGCCAGCCCGTCTCCATGCTGATCCCGCGCGTGGTCGGCTTCAAGCTGTCGGGCGACATCCCCGCCGGCGTCACCGCGACCGACGTCGTGCTCACCATCACCGACATGCTGCGCAAGCACGGCGTCGTCGGCAAGTTCGTCGAGTTCTACGGTGAGGGCGTCGCCTCCGTGCCGCTCGCGAACCGCGCCACGATCGGCAACATGTCGCCGGAGTTCGGCTCCACCGCCGCGATCTTCCCGATCGACGACGTCACCCTCGAGTACCTGCGCCTCACCGGCCGCAGCGAAGAGGCCGTCGCGCTCGTCGAGGCGTACGCCAAGGAGCAGAAGCTCTGGCACGACGCGTCGCACGAGCCCGTGTTCAGCGAGTACCTCGAGCTCGACCTCGGCACGGTCGTGCCGTCGATCGCCGGCCCGAAGCGTCCGCAGGACCGCATCCTCCTCTCCGAGGCCAAGACGCAGTTCGAGCAGGACATCCTGAACTACGCCACCCCCTCGACGAGCGAGGACATCGTCGACCTCGAGTCGAAGCACTCCTTCCCGGCGTCCGATCCCGGTCAGGTCCCCGGCGAGGAGGAGCCGACCACGCGTCCCGTCCACATCAGCAGCGGCGCGCCGAGCAACGTCTCCAACCCGGTTCCGGTCACGACTCCCGAGGGTGAGAAGTACACCCTCGACAACGGTGCGGTCACCCTCGCCGCGATCACCTCGTGCACCAACACGTCGAACCCGTCGGTGATGATCGCCGCCGGTCTCGTGGCTCGGAAGGCGCTCCAGAAGGGCCTGAAGCAGAAGCCGTGGGTGAAGACCACGCTCGGCCCCGGCTCGAAGGTCGTCACCGACTACTACGAGAAGTCCGGCCTCGACAAGGACCTCGAGGGCCTCGGTTTCTACACGGTCGGCTACGGCTGCACCATCTGCATCGGAAACTCCGGTCCGCTGATCGAAGAGGTCTCCGAGGCGATCAACTCGCACGACCTCGCCGTGACGGCCGTCCTCTCGGGCAACCGCAACTTCGAGGGCCGCATCAGCCCCGACGTGAAGATGAACTACCTGGCGAGCCCGCCGCTGGTCATCGCCTACGCGCTGGCCGGGTCGATGCACTTCGACTTCGAGACCGACGCCCTGGGCAAGGACGCGGACGGGAACGACGTCTTCCTCAAGGACATCTGGCCGTCGCCGGAAGAGGTGCAGGAGATCGTCGACTCGTCGATCTCGCGCGACCAGTTCATCAAGCAGTACGCCACCGTCTTCGACGGCGACGAGCGCTGGCGCAACCTGCCCACGCCGGATGACGACACGTTCCAGTGGGACGAGAACTCGACCTACGTCCGCAAGGCGCCGTACTTCGACGGCATGACCATGGAGCTCACTCCGGTCAAGGACATCGAGGGCGCGCGCGTGATGGCGACGCTCGGCGACTCGGTCACCACCGACCACATCTCGCCGGCCGGAAACATCAAGCCCGGCACGCCCGCGGCCCAGTACCTCACCGAGCACGGCGTCGACCGCAAGGACTTCAACTCCTTCGGCTCGCGCCGTGGCAACCACGAGGTCATGATCCGCGGCACGTTCGCGAACATCCGCCTGAAGAACCTCATGGTCTCGGCCGTCAACGACGGCCAGGTCGTCGAGGGCGGCTACACCCGCGACTTCACGCAGCCGGGCGGCCCGCAGTCGTACATCTACGACGCGTGCATGAACTACGCCGAGCAGGGCACCCCGCTCGTCGTCTTCGGCGGCAAGGAGTACGGCTCCGGCTCGTCGCGCGACTGGGCGGCCAAGGGCACGAGCCTCCTGGGCGTCAAGGCCGTGATCACGGAGAGCTTCGAGCGCATCCACCGCTCGAACCTCATCGGCATGGGCGTCGTCCCCCTGCAGTTCCCCGCCGGGGAGAGCTGGGAGTCGCTGGGCCTCGACGGCACCGAGATCGTCTCGATCACGGGGCTCGAGGAGCTCAACAACGGCGTCACCCCGAAGACCGTCAAGGTCACCGCCACCCCGAGCGAGCACTCGCCCGAGGGCAAGCAGCCGATCGAGTTCGACGCGGTCGTCCGCATCGACACCCCCGGTGAGGCGGACTACTACCGCAACGGCGGCATCCTGCAGTACGTGCTGCGCTCGCTGGTCTGAGCGCGCAGACGGAGGGGCCCGGGTCTTCGGACACGGGCCCCTCCGTCGTGTCAAGGGGGTGTCCGCTCACCGGGGTCTCCGAGGGTCGCGGGGTAGGATCGTGAGGTGCCCGCACCGTCGTCGGGCGCTTCCGGCGGAGCCTGTGAGGAGGCGCAGATGCCCATTCTTCCGAGCATCTCAGGACCCCGAGATCTGGACGGGCTGTCGACCGAGCAGCTCGAGGAGCTCGCCACGGAGATCCGTGCGTTCCTCGTCGAGAACGTGTCGCGCACCGGGGGCCACCTCGGACCGAATCTGGGCGTCGTCGAGCTGACGATCGCGCTGCACCGCGTGTTCTCCTCGCCGGAGGACCCCTTCATCTTCGACACCGGGCACCAGTCCTACGTGCACAAGCTGCTCACCGGCCGTCAGGACTTCTCCGGACTGCGGGTGCGCGGCGGTCTGGCCGGCTACCCCCAGCGCGCGGAGAGCCCGCACGACGTCGTGGAGTCCTCGCATGCGTCGAGCTCTCTCAGCTGGGCGGACGGCGTCTCACGCGCCCTCACCGCGACCGGACGCGCGGACCGCCACGTGGTCGCCGTCGTGGGCGATGGCGCACTCACCGGCGGCATGACCTGGGAGGCGCTGAACAACATCTCCGACGACAACGATCGCAACCTCGTGATCGTCGTCAACGACAACGGCCGCTCCTACGCCCCGACGATCGGCGGCATGTCGCGGTACCTCAACCGCGTCAGGACGGCAGCCGCCTACAAGGACCTGCACAACAGGTCCGACCGTCTCTTCCGTGCCTTCGGTCCCGTCGGGCGGGCCGTGTTCCGAGGTGTCCGCGGGGGCACGCACGGCTTCCTGTCGCGTTTCACGAACAACGAGGCGCTGTACTCCAACCTCGACATCAAGTACCTCGGCCCCGTCGACGGACACGACCTCCCCGCGCTGCTGGAGACCCTCGAGCTGGCGAAGTCGTACGGTGCGCCGGTCATCGTGCACGCCATCACGGAGAAGGGGCGGGGTTACCAGCCCGCGCGCGACGACGACGCCGATCAGTTCCACGCGGTCGGACGCATCGACCCGACGACGGGGGAGACGCTGTCTTCGGGGGGACGCGGCTGGACGGACGTGTTCTCCGAGGCGCTGGTCTCGGTGGGCGAGCAGCGGGAGGACGTGATCGCCATGACCGCGGCGATGCTCCGCCCCACGGGGCTCGCACCGTTCGCCGAGCGCTTCCCCGACCGGGTGTACGACGTCGGCATCGCCGAGCAGCACGCCGTGGCCTCCGCGGCCGGACTCGCGTTCGGCGGGCTCCACCCCGTCGTGGCCCTGTACGCCACGTTCATGGGCCGCGCCTTCGACCAGGTGCTGATGGACGTCGCGCTGCACCGCGCCGGTGTGACCTTCGTCCTGGACCGCGCCGGCGTCACCGGACCGGATGGACCCAGCCACCACGGGATGTGGGATCTGGCGATGCTGCAGATCGTGCCGCACATCCGCATCGCCGCTCCGCGTGACGGTGCCCGGTTGACCGAGGCGCTCGACGAGGCCGTCGCGGTATCGGATGCGCCGACCGTGATCCGGTTCCCGAAGGGCGAGGTCGCCGCGGATCTCCCGGCCATCGAGCGTCTGGAGGACGGCGTGGACGTGCTCGCCCGCGGCGAGTCCGAGGACGTGCTCATCGTCGCGATCGGCCCGTTCGCCGAGCTGGCGCTGGACGTCGCCGACCGCCTGCGGGCGCAGGGGATCGGGGCGACCGTCATCGACCCGCGCTGGGCGATCCCGGTGCAGCCGTCGATCGTCGAACTCGCCCGCCACCACCGTCTCGTCATCACCCTCGAGGACGGCATCCGCGTCGGCGGCATCGGCACGCGCGTGCGTCAGGTGCTCCGTGAGGCGGGGATCGACACCGCGGTGGACGAGCTGGGTCTGCCGGACGAGTTCATCGACCACGCCTCGCGCGACCAGATCCTGGCCGACGCCGGGCTCACGGCCCCCAAGATCGCCCAGGACATCGTGTCGCAGGTGCTCGGCACCCGCATCCCCAAGGCGCGCGACGCCGGGGAGACGGGCACGATCGACCTTCCCCTGCACGAGCGCCGCTGAGCGGTTCCCGGGGTCCACGGCCCCCGGGCGTTCAGTTCAGCGCGTGCAGGGCCGCGACGGCCTGCGCCCCGCGATCGGTGTCGCGCAGCGCCGTGGAGAGCAGGTAGCCGTCGGTGAGCGCGTCGCCCGTGACCATGACGCGGACGAGCTCCACGCCGCAGGCGCGCCGCACCTCGTCCGCGCTGGCGGCGATCACGCGCGTGTTGATCTCGTCGTTGTGCGGCAGTTGGGGGCCGTCGAGACCACGGACCACGTCGCGCAGCGCTGCACCGACGATGTTGGAGGCCCGCTCGGTCACGTTCACCACGTCGAGCTCGAACACCCTCAGGTCTCGCCCCGTGGGTATCGGACGCCACTCGAAAGAGGCATGGACGCGGTGCTGGTGCCCGGTCGCTCCGGCCAGCTCACGCACAGGGAGATCGGTGGCACGGCAGCGCACGTCGATGAGGCGGTACCAGAAGAACAGCGGGAAGGCCCCGTGCGATCCGGGGTCGAGCACGACCACCTCGCCGACGGCCCCGCCGCGGTTGCTCGGGCGGCGCTGCGGACGGTTGCGGATGATGGGTTTGCCGTTGCGGGTGCGGATCGCGGCCCATCCTTCGTCGACCGTGACGACGAAGAGCTTCAGGAGGGCCGGCAGCACCAGGAGCATGGTGAGGATCGCCGTGCCGGTCTTCAGCAGCCCCGACATCCCCTTGCCGCCCAGCATGGTGAAGAGCATGTCCATGTCACCACTGTGCCGGGTCGGCACCGGTCCTGACGTCGCGCGGGAGCCCGGAGCAGCGGAGTTCATCCGCTGTTCGCTCCGTGTTCGCCGCTGTGCCGCGCCCCGGATACGGACGGCCGCGGATCCGCGGGGCGGGTCAGCCGAGGCCGGCGAGGGTGCGGGCGACGAGTGCTTCGACGACCGGGAGGCATCGCTCGCGGTCCGTGTCCACGAGTCCGATGCGCGTGCGCCGATCGAGCACGTCGTCCGCGGTCATCGCCCCTTCGCTGCGTACCGCGAACTCGACCTCGGCCGCGTTCAGCCCTGTCGCCTCGTCGAGCGGAGCAGCGTCCGCAGGCACGGCACGGTCGACCAGCCGCAGCGAGGCGGTCCGGCTCGGAGCGGCGCGGAGTCGTCGCGTCTGCGCCACCAGGTCGACCGCGTCCTCCGCCATCCGCCGGTAGGTGGTGAGCTTGCCCCCGAGAACCGTGACGAACCCTGTCTCGGAGACGGCGACCAGGTGTCGCCGCGAGATGTCCGCTGTGGCCGCGGTGTCGTTGTCGACGAGCGGTCGCAGCCCCGCGAACGCTCCTCGCACCCGGTCGCGCCCGATCGGCTCTCGCAGCACCCGGTTGAGCGTGCGCAGCAGGAAGTCGATCTCGGCCTCGGTGGGCTGGGCGATGCGGGGGACCGGTCCGGGGGCGTTCTCGTCGGTGAGGCCCACGAGCACGCGCCCGTGGGCCTGGGGCAGCACGAAGACGTACCGGCTGATCGATCCCTCGTGCGGGATCGTCAGCGCGGTCGTCGGCTGTCCGAGATCGGCCGCGTCGAGCACGAGGTGGGTGCCACGGCTCGGGCGCACCCGGATGGACCCGTCGAGGGCGCCGGCCCAGACGCCGGTCGCGTTGACGACGGCGCGGGCCCTGACCTCGAACCTCTCGCCGCTCATCGTGTCCTGCACCGTGGCGCCGTCTCCGCGGAGGGTGATCGCGCGGACGCGGGTGAGGATACGGGCGCCGCGAGCGGCCGCGGTGCGAGCCACCGTGGCGACCAGCCGGGCATCGTCGACCAGCTGTCCGTCGTAGGAGAGCATCCCGCCCCTCAGGCCTGGCGGGTCGAGCGCCGGGGCGAGCCGCATCGCCGTCCTGGTGGAGACGAGGTGCGGGCGGGGGAGCACGGTCCGTGGCGTCCGTGCCTTCACCCGCAGCAAGTCGCCCAGGGCCATCCCGACCGCTCCGGCTCCGCGCTGGCGCATCGTGACGTCCGCGCTGAAGGGCAGCAGCTGTCCGAGGGGGCGGATCAGGTGCGGTGCGATCGCCGTCATCAGGAGATGGCGTTCCGCCGCGCTCTCCCTCGCGGTGGCGACGTCGCCGGTGGCGAGGTAACGGAGACCGCCGTGGACGAGCTTGGAACTGAATCGGCTGGTTCCGAACGCGAGGTCCTCCGCTTCGATCAGCGTCACGCGCAGTCCTCGTGACGCCGCATCGAGGGCGACCCCCGCCCCGGTGATCCCGCCGCCGACCACGAGCACGTCGGCGGTCTCCTCGGACGCGAGCACCAGGTCGGTCCGACGTCGGGCGGCGTTGAGGGCGGAGGAGTGGGCGGTCATGGTCGGAGCAGGCCGTCGAGAGCGGCCCGAAGCTCCCGCTCCCACGCGGTCTCGGGAATGAGGTCGGACACGGTTCCGTGCGAGAGGACGGCGGACTGCGCGATCAGCAGGAGCATCACGGCGATCTCGTCCGGCACGCCCTTCCGTACGGATCCGTCGTCCTGGGCCGCACCGATCGCTGCGGCGAGCCAGGTCAGGATGAGCCGCTGGCTCGATCCGACGCGCTCCAGCGTGTAACGGGTGAAGGCTTCGGGTTCGTCGGCGAGCAGATGCGCGTAGAGCGGATCCTCGCGGAAGAGCGAGATGAACCGCAGGACGTCGTCGACCAGTTCGGACCGACTCCCCGGCGACGCGGGGAACGTGGCGAGGATGCGGGCGACGCGGCGCAGCAGTGAGGCGCGGACGACATCGTCGGCGTCGCTCCAGCTGCGATAGATCGTCGGCCGGCTGAGCTCGGCTCGGCGGGCGAGCTCGGCGATCGTCACACCGCGGACGCCTCGCCGGGCGATCAGCGCATCCGCGGCATCGAGGATCCGCTCCTGCGTGGCATCCCATTGTGGTTGACGTTCTTCCATGATGTGTCACACTGTAACCCATGAGCCGAGTGGATGGCAGGATCGATGCGGATCCGACGATGAGGTGGAACGGCTGGGGCGATCCCTCCCGAGCGAAGGGCTTGCCGCTGGCGGTCCGGACATTGCTGCCGTTGCTCCTCGGGCGCATCCGGCGACCCGAGCCGCCGGTCGCGCTGGACGCGGTGCAGCTGGCCCCGTCTGCTCTGACCGCGGACGACCTCGCGGCCTTCCGCGCAGCGGTCGGCCCGCAGCACGTCGACGACTCCGCCGAGTCGCGCATCCGCCACGCCGGCGGCCGCTCGACGCCCGATCTCCTGCGCCGACGACAGGTCGAGCAGGCGGCTCCGGACGCCGTCGTGCGTCCGAGCACCCACGACGAGGTCCGGGCGTGCCTGGACGTCGCGGTCGACCGCGGCATCGCGCTGATCCCGTTCGGGGGTGGGACCAGCGTCGTGGGCGCGCTGGACCCCGAGCGGGGCGGCCACCGTGCGGTCGTGAGCCTCGACCTGCGACGCCTCGACGGACTGCTCAGCCTCGATGAGATCAGCGGCGAAGCGGTGCTGGCCGCCGGCACGAGCGGGCCGGAGGCGGAGGCGCTGCTCGCCGCGCACGGTCTCGAACTCGGGCACTTCCCGCAGAGCTTCCGCTATGCCACGATCGGCGGATTCGCGGCGGCGCGGTCCTCGGGTCAGAACTCGGCAGGCAACGGCCGCTTCGACGCGATGGTGACCGGAATCCGGGTCGCGACGCCGACCGGCGACATCGAGCTGGGACGCGCACCGGGTTCGGCGGCCGGCCCCGACCTGGTCAGGATCTTCCTGGGCTCGGAGGGGATCTTCGGCGTCATCACCGAGGTGCGGGTGCGGGTGCATCCGATCCCGCGCGGCCGGGTGTTCGAATCCTGGACCTTCCCGGACTTCGCCGCCGGGGTCGAGGGCCTGCGTCGGGTGGCGCAGCACGGAGGCGGTCCGACCGTCATCCGACTCTCCGACGAGGCGGAGACCGCGGTGAGTCTGGCGCAGATCGGTCGGATCGGGAAAGCTCTCGCGAAGGGGGCGAGCGTGGTGACCGTGTACGAGGGGGAGCGGATCGCCGAGCGGCGGGCGCGTGTGAGCGCCCACCTCGCGTCAGCGGGAGGATCGTCGGCCGGGGAGGGGGCCGCTGAGGACTGGCTCGAAGGCCGCTTCGACGGGCCGTACCTGCGGGACTCGCTGCTCGACGCGGGAGTCTTCTGCGAGACGCTGGAGACGGCGACGACCTGGTCGAATCTGCACGCTCTGCGGTCGGCCGTGGCGGATGCGCTGACCCGGGGCTTCGCGGAGGCCGGCGCGAAGTCGTACGTCATGTGCCACGTCTCCCACGGCTATCCGACCGGCGCCTCGCTGTACTTCACCGTGCTCGCCGGCATCCGCTCCGATCCGCTCACCGTCTGGGGATTAGTGAAGGCGGGGGCGAACGACGCGATCCTGGCGGCCGGGGGGACGATCAGCCACCACCACGCGGTCGGCCGGGACCACGCGCCCTGGCTGGCAGAGGAGATCGGCGACACCGGAGTGCGGATCCTCGCCGCGATCAAGCGCGAACTCGACCCGGCCGGCATCCTCAACCCGGGTGCCGTGATCCCTCTCGAGCGGACGCGCTGAGATGGCGGAGCACATCGCGGTGCTCGCGAACCCGTTCGCCGGGAAGGGGCGGGGAGCCCGCTCGGCCGAGGTGGCCATCGGGCACCTCCGCGCGCGCGGCGCCGAGGTGCAGGTGTTCATCGGACGGTCGGCGGCGGACACCGCGCGACTCGCCGTCGCGGCCTTGGCGGACGGGCCACGGGCGCTCGTCGTGGTCGGCGGGGACGGAACCCTGGCCGGCATCCTCGACACGGTGTGCGAAGGCTCCGTCCCCGTGGTCCTCGTCGCCGCCGGCACCGGCAACGACCTCGCTCGCGCGCTGGGTCTGCCGCGCGGCGATTCCGCGGCGGCGGCGGAGCTGGCGGTCACGGGCGTACCTCGCTCGATCGACGTCGGCATGATCCGCACAGCGGACGGAACGCGCAGGTTCCTCACGGTCGCGGCTCTCGGGTTCGATGCGAAGGTCAGCGATCGCACGAACCGGCTCCGATGGCCGCACGGCGCGCTGCGCTACTACCTCGCCCTGCTCGTCGAACTCGCGCGCCTGCGTCCCATGGACTTCACCCTCGCGATCGATGGCGACGCTGCGGGCCGACAGCCGGGAACGCTGATCGCCGTGGGGAGCACGGCGAGCTACGGCGGCGGCATGCCGATCTGCGTGGGCGCCGTGCCCGACGACGGGCTGCTCGACATCGTGCATGTCGCCCCGCTGGGCCGCCTGCGTCTGCTGCGACTGTTCCCGCTGCTGCTGCGCGGCACGCACCTGGTTCGGCGGGAGGTCACGCATCGGCGCGCGCGGACTGTGACGGTCTCCGCCCCCGGGCTGGTCGTCTACGCCGACGGGGAGCGGATCGGCGAACACGAGTGCACCCTGTCGGTGCTTCCCGGGGCGCTCACCCTGATGGTCCCGGAGGAGAAGCATGACTGATTTCGACGAGGACGTCGTGGTCGTCGGATCGGGTTTCGGCGGTTCCGTCGCCGCGCTGCGACTCGCGGAGAAGGGCTACCGCGTGCAGGTGTACGAGGCCGGCCGTCGCTTCGAGGATGAGGACTTCGCGAGAACGAGTTGGAACCTCCGCCGCTACCTGTGGGCGCCGATGCTCGGCTGCTTCGGGGTGCAGCGGATCCATCGCCTGCCGCACGTGATGATCCTGGCGGGCGCGGGAGTGGGCGGCGGGTCGCTCAACTACGCCAACACGCTGTATCAGCCCGGCAGTGCGTTCTTCCAAGACCCGCAGTGGCGGGGCATCGCGGAGTGGGAGCCCGAACTGGCGCCGCACTACGCCACCGCCAAGAGGATGCTCGGCGTCGTGGAGCGCTATCCGCACACCGGGCCGGTGGAGCGGATCATGGCCGCCGCGGCGGACGACCTCGGCGTCGGCTCGACGTTCCGGCACGCACCGGTCGGAGTCTGGTTCGGCAAACCGGGGGAGCGCACACCGGACCCGTTCTTCGGTGGTGACGGGCCCGAGCGGACGGGGTGCACGCTGTGCGGCAACTGCATGGTCGGCTGCCGCGTCGGCGCGAAGAACACGCTGATGAAGAACTACCTCGCCCTCGCCGAACGTCGAGGCGTGGTCGTCTCTCCGCTGCGCACCGTGACCGAGGTGCGCGCGCTTCCGGACGGCGGTTTCGCCGTGACGACGCAGCGCAGCGGCGCCTGGTTCCGGCACGCGCGGAAGACAGTGACCGCGCGGCAGGTCGTGCTCGCCGCCGGCACCTGGGGAACTCAGCAACTGCTGCACCGGATGAAGGCGTCCGGCGCGCTGCCACGGGTCTCCGACGCCGTCGGCCGCCTCACGCGCACGAACTCGGAGGCACTCGACGGCGCAGTGGCCGTGTCCGTCCCGGAACCCCTGCAGCTCGCGCACGGCATCGCCATCACCACGTCATTCCACGTCGACGACCGTACGCACGTCGAGAACGTCCGCTACGGGCCGGGGTCGAACCTGATGGGGGCGCTGGCGACGGTACTCGTCCCGGGCGATCGTCGGCTCAGTGCGCGACTGCGCAGCCTCGGGACCCAGATCCTCCGCTCTCCGGTGCGGCAGTTCCGTCTCGGGAACCTCCGCCGCTGGAGCGAGCGGGGGATCATCGCGCTGGTCATGCAGACCGCGGACAACTCGCTCACGCTCTCGCTGCGTCGCCGCTTCGGCCGGCTGGTGATGACGAGCGCACAGGGACACGGGGAGCCGAACCCCAGCTATCTACCCCAGGCCCACACGGCGGCGGCGGCGATCGCGGCGCGGGTCGAGGCGGACGGCGGGGTGCCTGCCGCCGCACGCGGATCCTGGCCGGAGGTGTTCGGCATCCCTCTCACCGCGCACTTCCTCGGCGGTGCCGTGATCTCGGCGTCACCCGCGGACGGTGTCATCGACGCGTATCACCGCGTCTGGGGGCATCCCGGCCTGCACGTCGTCGACGGTGCGGCCGTGCCCGCCAATCCCGGTGTGAATCCGTCTCTCACGATCACGGCACTGGCGGAACGGGCGCTGTCGTACTGGCCTCGTCGCGGCGAAGACGACGAGCGCCCGGTTCAGCTGGCGAGCTGAACCTCGGCGACAGCGCTCGCGACGCCGTCCCGTACCAGCCGTGGGCGATGCGCAGCGCCCCACCGGATCCACGGGAATCCGGTGGGGCGCTGAGCGTGATGGCGTCCGGGGATCAGCGGCTCTCGACGCCGCGGATCTGCGGGGTGTGGAAGGAACCGCCGAACGCGCGCTCGGAGGCCCCTTCGCGGTCGAGGTAGGGCGAGGCCCCACCGTCGATGAACGGCCAGCCGGCGCCGAGGATCAGGCAGAGGTCGATGTCCTCGACCTCCGGGACGACGCCCTCGTCCAGCATGAGCTTGATCTCCTGCGCCAGGCCGTCCTGCACGCGCTGGAGGATCGTCGCGGCCGAGGCCGGAGTCTTTCCCACCGCCGGCTTCAGGACCTTCTCGGCCTGCTTGCTCCAGCCGACGACGCGTCCGCCCTTGTCCTTCTCCACGACCGTGTCGAGCTCCGCGAGCGCGTGGAAGTTCTCGTTGGCGTAGAACCGGTCGGGGAAGGCGCGCACCATCGTGTCCTGCACGTGGGCGGCCACCTTCCAGCCCACCAGGTCGATCAGCTGGAACGGACCCATCGGCAGGCCGAGCGGACCGAAGGCCTTCTCGACGTCCGCGATCGGCGTGCCCTCGTAGACCGCGCGGGCCGCTTCGCCCATGACCTTCGCGAGCAGGCGGTTCACGACGAAGCCGGGGGCGTCGGCGGTGAGCACCGCGTTCTTTCCCAGGTTCTTCGCGACCACGAATGCTGTGGAGAGCGCGGCGTCCGCCGTCGTCGGAGTCTTCACGATCTCGATCAGCGGCATGACCGCCACCGGGTTGAAGAAGTGGAAGCCGACCAGACGCTCGGGGTGTGCGAGCTTCGCACCGATCTCCTCGACCGACAGCGACGAGGTGTTGGTCGCGAGGATCGCGTCCTCGGCGATGATCTTCTCGATCTCGCCGAACACCTGCTGCTTGACGCCGACCTCTTCGAAGACCGCCTCGATCACGAAGTCGCAGTCCGCATAGAGGCTCTTGTCGGTCGTACCGGTGACGAGACCGCGCAGCTTGTTCGCGGTGTCCGCGTCCACGCGGCCCTTGGCCTCGAGCTTCCCGATCTCCTCATGGATGTACGCGACGCCCTTGTCGACGCGCGCCTGGTCCAGGTCGGTGATGAGCACGGGCACCTGGAGCTTGCGCACGAACAGCAGGGCGAACTGGCTCGCCATGAGACCGGCGCCGATGATGCCGACCTTGGTGACCTTCTTCGCGAGCTGCTTGTCGGGCGCGCCGACCGGACGCTTCGCGCGCTTCTGCACCAGGTCGAAGGCGTACATCGACGCCGCGAACTGGTCCCCGGTCACGAGTTCCGCCAGCGCCTCGTCCTCACGGGCGAAGCCCTCCGCCTTCGTGCCGCTCTTCGCCTTGTCGAGGAGCTCGAGGGCTGCGTACGGCGACTTCGGCATGGTGCCGATCTTCGATTCCAGCATGCCGCGCGCCATCTTGATCGCGATCGGCCACTTGGTCAGACGCTCGATCTTGCCCGGCTCGTTCTTCCGCTCGACCTTCTTGCCGCCGAGGACGGCGTCCGCCCACGACAGCGAGTTCTCGAGATAGTTCGCCGCAGGGAAGATCGCATCGAAGATACCGAGATCGAACGCCTGCTGCGGCTTCAGCATCCGGTTCTGCTTGAGCGGGTTCGAGATGACGACCTCGAGGGCGTTCTCGATGCCGATCAGGTTCGGCAGCAGGTAGGCGCCGCCCCAGCCGGGGATTATGCCGAGGAAGACCTCGGGCAGCGCCACCGCCGCAGCGGACGCGTCGACCGTGCGGTACGTGGAGTTCAGCGCGATCTCCAGTCCGCCGCCGAGAGCGAGACCGTTGACGAACGCGAAGGACGGCACGCCGAGCTCGCTCAGCTTGCCGAGCACCTTGTGGCCGAGCTGGGCGATCAGGCGCGCGTTGTCTCGTGAGCCGACCTTGCTGATGTCGGACAGGTCGGCGCCGGCTGCCATGATGTACTGCTTGCCGGTGATGCCGACCGCCTGGATCTCGCCCGCGTCGGCTCGGGCCTTGAGGCCGTCGAGGGTCTCACCCAGCTGGGTGAGCGTCGCGGGGCCGAGCGTGTTCGGGCGGGTGTGATCACGACCGTTGTCGAGCGTGATCAGGGCGAGCACCTTGCCGGAGGCGAGACGGATGTCGCGCACCGGTGAGTGCGTGATGACCTCGCCCTCCGTGAGAGCCTGGATGGGGGAGAAGTCGATGTCGTCGTAGTTCGTCACAGGGGCGCTCACTTCTTCTTCTTGCCGTCGTAGTGCGGGTTCTCCCAGATGACCGAACCGCCCTGTCCGAGACCGACGCACATGGCGGTCAGGCCGTAACGGACGTCGGGACGCTCGGCGAACTGCGCCGCGAGCTGGATCATGAGCCGCACGCCAGACGCGGCGAGCGGGTGGCCGACCGCGATCGCCCCGCCCCACTGGTTGACGCGGGGGTCGTCGTCGGCGATGCCGAAGTGGTCGAGGAGCGAGATCACCTGGATGGCGAAGGCCTCGTTGAGCTCGAACAGGCCGATGTCGTCGATCGTGAGGCCGGCCTTCTTCAGCGCCTTCTCGGTCGACGGGATCGGGCCGATGCCCATGATCTCCGGCTGCACGCCGGCGAACGCGAACGAGACCATCCGCATCTTCGGAGCGAGGCCGAGCTCCTTGACCGCACCGCCACCGGCCAGCAGCGACATCGTCGCGCCGTCGGTCAGCGGCGATGAGGTGCCTGCGGTGACGCGACCGTGCGGGCGGAACGGCGTCTTGAGAGCGGCCAGGTCCTCCATCGTCGTCTGCGGACGACGCCCTTCGTCCTCGGTGGCAAGGCCCCAGGCGCCGTCGGCACCCTTGATGGCCACGGGCACGAGGTCGGGCTGGATCTTGCCGGCGTCGTATGCCGCCTGCACCTTGTGCTGGCTCAGCATGCCGAAACGGTCGGAGCGCTCCTTCGTCAGGTGCGGGAAGCGATCGAAGATGCGCTCGGCGGTCACCCCCATGTTGAGGGCGCCGGGGTCGACCATCTTCTCGGCGACGAAACGGGGGTTCGGGTCGGCGTTCCCGCCGATCGGGTGGTGGCCCATGTGCTCGACGCCGCCGGCGAGTGCCAGATCGTACATGCCGACGCCGATCGAGGCGCCCATGGTCGTGACGCTGGTCATCGCGCCGGCGCACATGCGCTCCACCGCGAGTCCCGGCACGGTCTGCGGGAGTCCGGCGAGGATCGCCACCGAACGGCCGAGGGTCAGCCCCTGGTCGCCGGTCTGGCTGGTCGCGGCGATGGCGACATCGTCGATGCGGTCAGCCGGGACGGCGGTGTTGCGCTCCATCAGGCCGATGGTCGCCTTCACGGCGAGGTCATCCGCGCGGGTGTTCCAGTACATGCCTTTTTCGCCGGCGCGCCCGAAGGGGGTGCGTACTCCATCGACGAAGAAGACGTCCGAGATCTCGGCCACTCTGCCTCCAAGTTAGTGCGTGACCTCAGTCTAGGAAGCCGCGGAAACCGGGAGGAATCGGTTGGATCGAACCTACGAAACGGGTGCGGACGTGGTGTCCGGCGCTTGCGCCGCCTCTACAAAGGCCGCCGCGATCTTCTGTGCGGTCTGTTCAATCTGCCACGGCCGTGCGCCGAGCGCTGTCAGCGCGGCGGCGATCTCCTCGGCCGTCTCGCCCGGCAGATCCCAGGCGATGCGGCGCAGGTACTCGGGCGTGAGCAGATTCTCCGTCGGCATCCCCAGCTCTTCCGCGACGGCCTCCACCACGGGCCGTGCGGCCTTCAGGCGGGCATCGGCCTCCGGATTCCGGTCCGCCCAGGCGCGCGGCGGGGGGAGGGTGTCGCTCGGGACGCGCTCGCGAGGCAGGTTCTCCGCCGCGCGGCCATCGACGATGGCCTGCCACCAGCGGTCGAGCTGCGTGCGGCTCGCGCGCCCCTGGAACTCCTTGACGCCGGCCAGTGCCTGCTTGGATGTCGGGTTGGCCATGACTGCGGCGACGAGCGAGCGGTCGGGCACGAGCCGGCCGGGGGACACGTCCTGCTGCTGCGCATACATCTCCCGCGCCTCCCACAGCGCGCGGGCGACCGCGAGGTTACGGGCTCCGCGCACCTGGTGCAGTCCGCTCAGCCGACGCCAGGGGTCCTCCCTGGGCGGCTTCGGGGCCCGCGCGAGTGTGGCGGCGAACTCCTGTGCGGCGAACTCGGTCTTGTCCTGTTCGACGAGCTCGGCGACGAGGGCGTCGCGGACGTCGATGAGGTGCAGCACGTCGAGCGCGGCGTACTCGAGCCAGGAGTCGGGCAGCGGACGCGTCGACCAGTCCGCGGCGGAGTGCTCCTTCTTGAGCGTGATGCCCAGGGTGTCCTCGACGACCGCGGCCAGACCCACCCGATCGTGCCCGAGCAGCCGGGAGGCGAGTTCGGTGTCGAAGATCTCGTTCGGCTCGAGGTGCAGTTCGCGCAGCGAGGGCAGATCCTGGCTCGCGGCGTGCGGAACCCACTCCACGTCGCCGATCGCCGCCTGCAGCGGGGCGAAGTCGCCGATCGCCGGCGGGTCGAAGAGGAAGACCCCGGCGTCGCGCCGGAACACCTGCACGAGGTAAGCCCGCTGCGAATAGCGGAAACCGGACGCGCGCTCGACGTCCACGGCGACGGGCCCGGTGCCGGCGGCGAGCACGGCGCAGGCCGCGCGGAACTCCTCGGCATCCGAG
Organism: Microbacterium algeriense; assembly: GCF_008868005.1. Lineage (GTDB taxonomy): Bacteria > Actinomycetota > Actinomycetes > Actinomycetales > Microbacteriaceae > Microbacterium > Microbacterium algeriense. The sequence continues at coordinate 877,432 of NZ_WAAO01000002.1, read as the reverse complement.
ATCACGGAGTATTCAGTCACGTACAGCCTTTCGCGCGCCGATCACGGCGATGCCCTCGGAGCCGGGCGGAAGTCCCGCCAGCATTCCGACCAGCTCGGCCCATGCTTCGACGTGCGGTCGGAACGGGCCCTCCGGTGTCCAGGACGCACGCAATTCTATCTGCGCTCCGTCGCCTTCGACGGCGAGACCACCGAATCCCTTCGACAGCGTCTTCGTCGAGGTCCCCGAAGCGGAGTGGTAGACCGCGTCACGGGAGTCGAGCGCGTCCACGAGCCAGGACCAGGTCACGTCGGCGAGGAGGGGATCCGTCCCGATCTCGGTCTCCAGCGGGGCCTGCGCGAACAGCACGATCCTCCACGCGCCGCCCCACGCGCCCGGCTCGTCGGGGTCATGCAGGAGCACGAACCGGCCGGTGCCGTACGCGGACTCGCCGTCGCCGTCCGGCCGCACATCGGCGGCGAGCGCGATGGCGAAGGGCGCGAGGCCCTGCGGCGTGGCGATCTCGCGGACCGAGATGTCATCGCGGAACTCGGTCTCGCGCAGTTCGGCCACGGCGCTGTCGAAGAGCGTCCCGGCTTCGGGGTGTGCGGTCACGGCAACAGGCTAGAGTCAGGAAGCGATGAAGAGTCTCAGGCACGCCGTTACGCTCCTTGTCCCCGCCCTGCTCGCTCTCGGAACGGGGCTGGCGCTGCTCGTGCTCGCCGTCGCACGGCGCGTCGTCACGCCCATGCGTCGCGTCACCGACACCGAGATCCTCTCCGTCGACACCGGCGCGCAGACCATCGAGCTGGGGCGCACTCTCGACACGGAGCTCCCCGGCCGGTACGGACTCTTCACCACCGGCACCTACGGCTACGTCAAGCTGGGCGCGGTGCTGACCGCGGATGCGCACACCGTGCGACGCAAGCTGCTGACCCAGATCGAGCCGGGAGCGCGCGTCGACAGAGCCGCCTCGTTCAGCGGCTACTACTACTCGTCGCCGAGCGAGCTCCACCTGCGCTGGGAGAGCGTGCTGATCGGCTCGCCTGCGGGACCGTGCCCGGCCTGGTACTTCCCGGCTTCGTCGACGACCTGGGTGATCCAGGTGCACGGCCGAGGGGCGACACGGGCGGAGTGCCTGCGCGCGGTCCCCGTCCTGCACGCGGCCGGCCTGCCGAACCTCGTGGTCTCGTACCGCAACGACGGCGAAGCACCGCGGACCAGGGCGGGCGCCTACGCGCTGGGAGCCTCGGAATGGCGTGACGTGGACGCGGCGATCGCCTACGCCCTCCGCCACGGCGCGGAACGGGTACTCCTGATGGGGTGGTCGATGGGCGGCGCGATCTCCCTGCAGGCCGCCGTCAACTCCGGTCTCCGCGACCGCATCGCGGGGATCATCCTCGAATCGCCTGTCGTCGACTGGCGCACCGTGCTGCGGTTCCAGGCGCGGATGGTCGGCGTCAGGGCCCCGCTGCCCGAGTTGGCTATGGGCGCTCTCCAGCGTCCGCTCACCGCGCGCCTCAGCGGGGCGGACGAACCGATCGCGTTCGACCGCCTGGACATGGTCGCCCGAGCGGACGAACTCGTCGCACCGATCCTCATCCTGCACAGCGACGACGACGGATTCGTGCCCGCCGACTCCTCGCATGCCCTGCAGGAGGCGCGCCCGGATCTCGTGACGATGCCGCGCTTCACGGTCGCGCGGCACACCAAGCTGTGGAACTACGACCAGACGGGGTGGACGTCCGCCATCACCGACTGGCTGGCGGCACAGGGGTTCAGCTCTTCTTCCTGACCTGGTTCTTCGCGCGCATGAGCATCCCCGTCATGCCGCCGATCCGCAGGGGCGATACCGCCTTGGTGAGCCCGATCGACTGCGGGTAGTCCTCCGGGATCGCGAGGACCTCGTCGACAGTGAGACCCGTGATGCCCTGCACCAGGATGCTCGCGAAGCCCCTCGTCGTCGGCGCCTCCGGAGGCGCGGTCGCGTGCATCGTGACGATGCCGTCGTCCACCTCGACATGGATGTACACAGGAGACTGGCACTCGGCGACCCGCTCGTACATCTCTGGATGGCTCGCGACGTCGTCGGACACCGGGGGCAGCTCATCCGAGAACTCGAGCAGCAGCAGGAGTCGATCGGCCTCCGGGGTCTCCAGGAAGCTGTCGCGGATCTCCGCCAGGGTCTCAGGAACGTCGCTCGTGCTCATCCCTGTCATTGTCACACGTCAGACGGAGCCGGGCTCTGTCCCCGTCACGATGGGCACGCGCACAGCGCTGCCCCACTCGGTCCAGGAGCCGTCGTAGTTGCGCACGTTCTCGAACCCCAGGAGGTGCTTGAGCACGAACCAGGTGTGGCTCGAGCGCTCACCGATCCGGCAGTACGCCACCACGTCGTCGCCGTCCCGGAGTCCGGCGCCGTCGCGGTAGATGGCATCGAGCTCGGCGCGGGTCTTGAAGCCGCCGTCCTCGGCGACGGCCTTCGCCCACGGCACGCTCTGCGCGGTGGGGATGTGTCCGGCGCGCAGCGTGCCCTCCTCGGGGTACGCAGGAGCGGTGGTGCGCTCTCCGCTGTACTCCTCGGGGGAGCGCACGTCGATCAGAGGGCTGCCGATGTGCGCGAGCACATCCTCCTTGTAGGCGCGGATGGCCGCATCGTCGCGTTCGACGACCGGGTACTCGGTCGCGGGTCGGTTCGCGGGTTCGCGGGTCAGCTCGCGGCCTTCGGCGATCCAGCGGTCGCGGCCGCCGTCCAGGAGACGGACGTCTTCGTGACCGAAGAGGGAGAAGACCCACAGCGCGTATGCGGCCCACCAGTTGTTCTTGTCGCCGTAGATCACCACGGTGTCGTCGCGGGCGATGCCCTTCCGGCTGAGCAGTGCGGCGAAGCCTTCGCCGTCGACGTAGTCGCGCACCACGGGGTCGTTGAGCTCGGTGTGCCAGTCCACCTTGACCGCGCCAGGGATGTGCCCGGTCTCGTACAGCAGCACGTCCTCGTCGGATTCCACGACCACCAGCCCCGGCGTGCCCAGTCGTTCGGCGAGCCACTCCGTCGTGACGAGCCGGCCGGGCTCGGCGTACTCGGCGAACTTCGGGGAGGAGGAATCGAACTCGACGGCCATGGGATCTCCAAGCATTGCGCGGGCGAAGGGGCGGGTGCGGACGGCGTAGTGTTGATCCGTCCCCTTCGACGATAGATCCCCGCTGAGCCCCCTGCGCCCGATTCGTAAGACTTCGACACAGGCCGGCACCCGATCCAGGACCGTGATGACCGACCCGACCAGCCGCACCGGAATCGTGCACCTCACCGAGCGCCAGCCGACCGTCAGCGGACCCGAGATGCTGGCGAGCCTGGTGCCGCCGCCGCAGTTCGACTCCGCGACCTTCGAGAGCTATCGGGTCGACCCCGCGTACCCGTCCCAGGAGGATGCGAAGCAGACGCTCATGCGCTTCGCCGGGCGCGGCACTCCCGCCAAGCGCGGCGGTCTGTTCAGCCGGGCCAAGAAGGAGCCGGAGCTCAAGCCGGGCGTCTACCTCGACGGCGGATTCGGCGTCGGCAAGACCCACCTGCTCGCCTCGATCTACCACGCCATGCCCGCACGCCGGAAGTACTTCGGGTCGTTCATCGAGTACACGGCTCTCGTTGGTGCACTCGGGTACAAGAACACGGTCGACCTCCTGAAGGGGGCCGATCTGCTCTGCATCGACGAGTTCGAGCTCGACGACCCGGGTGACACCATGGTGATGACACGACTCCTCGGCGAACTCGTCCCCACCGGCACGCGCCTGGCCGCGACCTCGAACACACCGCCGAACGCCCTCGGCGAGGGGCGCTTCGCCGCCCAAGACTTCCTCCGCGAGATCCACGCCATGTCCGACAGCTTCCAGACGCTCCGCATCGACGGCGTCGACTTCCGCCAGCGCGCCATCGACGGTCACGCGGTGACGCTCGACGATGAGGCGTATGCGACCGGGATCGCGGAGGCCTCCGCAGAGGGGGCGGTGTCGGACGACCGGTTCGACGACCTCATCCGTCACCTCGCGCAGGTGCACCCTTCCCGGTACATCCGTCTCATCGACGGCATCCACCGCGTCGGTCTGCGCGATGTCCGTCAACTGACCGATCAGTCCGAGGCGCTGCGCTTCGTGGCGTTCGTCGACCGGGTCTACGACGCGCAGCTGCCGATCCTGGCGACCGGGCTCGGTCTCGACGGCGTGTTCTCCGAGGAGATGCTCGCCGGCGGATACCGCAAGAAGTACCTTCGCGCCATCTCCCGGCTCAACGCCCTCACGCATTCTGCGTAAGCCCGCAGTCCCGCGTAACGCGATGTTCACACCCGGAGCCACGCTGTAACGCCGGGGAAACAAACCTCACGCATCCGTGAAACGGCGCGTCGTCACACTGAAGCTCTCAATTACTTCGGATGTGAGGTTTTCCTATGGATGCTCCCGGCAACATCTCGTGGGCGATCACCGCGACAGCGCTGGTGCTGCTCATGACGCCCGGCGTCGCCTTCTTCTACGGCGGACTCGTCAAGGCGAAGAGCGTCGTCAGCATGATGATGATGAGCTTCGGCTCGATCGGCCTCGTCGCTGTGCTGTGGATTCTCTTCGGCTTCTCGATGAGCGCGGTCGACAGCCCCACCGCCTTCGCGGGGAACCCGTTCGCCGACTTCGGCCTGTCGAACCTGGCCGCCGGTGAGGGCTCGAACGTCGCTCTGCTCGGCGTCGCCTACGGCGCCACCTTCGCGATCATCACCGTCGCCCTGATCTCCGGCGCCATCGCCGACCGCGCGAAGTTCGGCAGCTGGCTGATCTTCGCCGGCATCTTCGCGACCATCGGCTACTTCCCTGTGGCCGCGTGGGTGTGGGGCGGAGGGTGGATCATGAACCTCGGCACCACGTTGTTCGGCGAGGACAGCGGCATCGGCGTGATCGACTACGCCGGCGGTACCGCGGTGCACATCAACGCCGGAGCCGCAGCCCTGGCCCTCGCGCTGGTCCTCGGCAAGCGCATCGGCTTCCAGAAGGGCATCCTCAAGCCCCACAACGTCCCGCTGACCCTGCTGGGCGCAGCGCTGCTGTGGTTCGGCTGGTTCGGCTTCAACGCCGGAGCGGAGTGGCTCGCGGAGGACATGGGCGGCGTCGGACTCATCGGACTCAACACGCTCGGCGCCACGGCCGCCGCGATCCTCGGTTGGATCCTCATCGAGCGGATCAAGGACGGCAAGGCGACCTCGGTCGGTGCCGCCTCGGGTGCGGTCGCCGGTCTGGTCGCCATCACCCCGGCATGCGCCAACCTCACCCCGGGCTGGTCGCTGCTGCTCGGTGCGGTCGCCGGCATCGTCTGCGCCCTGGCCGTCGAGCTGAAGTTCCGGTTCGGCTTCGACGACTCGCTCGACGTCGTCGGCATCCACCTCGTCGGTGGTCTCATCGGAACCCTGTACCTCGGCTTCTTCGCCACGGGGACCGGACTGTTCGTCGGTGGGGACGCCCGCCAGCTCGCGGTGCAGCTCATCGCCGCGCTGGGTGTGCTGATCTACTCCTTCGTCGTGGCCTTCATCATCGGCTTCGCCATCCAGAAGACGATCGGCTTCCGCATCACGAACGAGGACGAGATCGCGGGTGTCGACCAGGTCGTGCATGGCGAGGAGGGCTACGCACTCGCAGACGCGTGATCTGCGCATAGGGTGACCGTGTGAGCAAGACCAACGGCATCCTGACAGCACTCGCGGACCTCCTGCTCAAGGCGGTGGGATCCGGCCGGGCGTCTCGGACATCAGCTCCGAGGCGCCCGGACGCGCGTCTGCGGCCGTCTGCGGAGAGAACCGCACCCGCCGGCGGGGGAGCCGATCGCGGACGCGCGAGGGGCACGGAGACGCTCCGCATCGATCCGGATCGGATCGGCGACCTCGCCGTCGCGTACGCACCGCAGCGAGACGGCGCTCCCGACGCCGGTGAGATCGTATGGACCTGGGTCCCCTACGAGGAGGACGACGGACGCGGCAAGGACCGACCGGTCCTGGTGATCGGGCGGCAGTCCGCCGACCGCGTGTACGCGGTGCGCATGACCAGCAAGCCGCACGACGGAGAGCGGGACTACCTCTCGATCGGTACCGGCGGGTGGGACTCGCAGGGCCGCGAGTCGTGGGTCGACATCGAGCAGCTGTACAGCGTGCACGAGCGGGGCCTGCGTCGGGAGGCCGCGGTGCTGGATCGGCGCCGCTACGACCGGGTCAGCGCGGCTCTCGGACGGCGCTACGGATGGACTGTCGCGCGCTGAGGCAATCCGATCGGGGGAGGGCTGCGAACGAGTGGTGAGTCGCGTTCCGCGGCGCCACACAAGGAGGAATCATGCGCTTCATCCCCACCAAGGTCCACGGAGTCCTCGACTACATCGTGGGCATCGCCCTGATCGCTGCACCCTGGCTGTTCGGCTTCGCGAGCGTCGGCGGCGCCGCCGTCGTCATCCCGATCGTGCTCGGTGTCGGGCTGATCGTCTACAGCCTGTTCACGAAGTACGAATGGGGCCCCTTCGGCTTCATCCCGATGCCCGTCCACCTGGTGTTCGACATCGTCGCCAGCCTGTTCCTCGCGCTGTCCCCGTGGATCTTCGGGTTCGCGGGCGAAGCCCTCAACGTGTGGCTGCCCCACGTCGTGGTCGGAGCCACGGTGATCGTCGTCGTGCTCTTCTCGCAGCCGCAGCCGGCGCGCACGCGTCCGGTCGCGGCGACCGCCTGACGGCTCGGACGACGAAGGGCGGCCATCCTCGGATGGCCGCCCTTCGCGTGTGCTCCGGCTACTCCTCGGCGTAGGGACCCTCGCTCGCCTCGCCGTCGGACTGCTCGGGGTCGACCTGAGCGGGAGGAAGATCCTGCAGGAACTCCCGATCCTTGTTCGGGTCGCCGCTGCCGTCTCCCTGCAGCGCGTCCTCGCCACTGATGCCGTCAGGCGCCTGGGGGATGTCATCGCGTCCGGACATGTCGTCTCCTCTCGTCTCGACGCTGTGCGCGTCCGTGACGGCCATCCTCCGATCCGCCGGCCGGGTTCTGCACCCCCTGGCCTGCGTGCGGCGGTCGTGCTAGCTCGGCGGACGTCAGCTCCGCAACGCGGTGCTCAGCCACCGCGCGTAGAGCTGCCACGGATCGCCTGCCCGCTGGAGCACGGCGATGTGCGCCCGGACGTCGTCGCTGAGAGTGAACCACTCGCCGCCCTCCCGCACCGCCGCGAACTCGCGATGCCGCTGCTGCTCGAGCGACCGGCCACCCTGTTCGAAAGCCAGCAGTTCCTGATGGCGGATGCTGGCGAGACGCCGTCGCGGTTGGCGGCTCGTACCGATCTTCACGCGCTGGTCGAAGCGGATGTAGTAGACGACGTCGACGCGGGGGAGAGGCAGGTCGGAGTCCGGGGCGTCTCCGTAGCGCCATCCGCACAGTGCGCAGTGCCAGGCGCCGTCCGTGCGCCGGCCGGCGGTGCTTCCGCACAGCGGGCAGGGGCCCGGAAGGCGGCGTTCGGTCGGCACGTGTCGAGGCTACGGGGGGCCTCGGACATCGACGGAGGGCGTCCGCCACTGTGAGCCTTCTCTGAGAGGTGCCCCGCGCCTAGGGTCGAGAGGGAAGGGGCGAGCGGAGCGGAGAAGGCGAGGGAGTCGGATGAGGATCACGGGCACACGGGCGTTCGGCGGCCTCACCGCGCTCCTCCTGGCGTTCCTCGCGGTCTCGTGCGCTCCGGCACCGTCACCGAGCACCTCGGCGCGCCCGTCGACGGAGGTCAGTCCGTCTCCCGCCGGTGAGATCGTCACGATCGCGGAGGATCTGGTCACCCCGTGGTCGCTCGCCTTCCACGACGGCGTCGCGCTGATCAGCGAACGCGACACCGCACGGATCCTCGAGGTGACGGACGCCGGATCGCGCGAGGTCGCCCGGATCAGCGACGTGGAGGCACGGGGGGAGGGCGGCTTGCTGGGCATCGCCGTGCACGACGACCTGCTCTACGCCTACTCCACGGGAGACGACGGCAACAGCGTGCGGCGCTTCCCGCTCTCCGGTGAGCCAGGCGCGCTCGAACTCGGTGCAGGCCAGACGATCCTCTCCGGTATCCCCGCCGGGACGAACCACAACGGCGGACGCATCGCCTTCGGACCCGACGGGATGCTCTACGTCGCGACCGGGGACGCCGGTGATCGGGAGAGCGCGCAGGATCTGACGTCGCTCGGTGGCAAGATCCTCCGGCTCACGCCCCGCGGCGCGATTCCGGCGGACAACCCCTTCGAGGCTTCTGCCGTCTTCAGCTACGGTCACCGCAATCCGCAGGGCCTCGCGTGGGATGACGAAGGGACGATGTATGCGAGCGAGTTCGGGCAGGACACCTGGGACGAGCTGAACCGGATCGAACCCGGAGCGAACTACGGCTGGCCCCAGGTGGAGGGCAGCGCGAACAGGGCGGGGTTCGTCGACCCCGTGCAGCAGTGGGCGCCCTCCGCGGCCAGTCCGAGCGGAATCGCGATCCTTGGAGGCAATCTCTTCCTCGCGAACCTCCGAGGCGAGCGGCTGCGAGAGGTGCCGCTGGATGACCTCGCCTCGTCCGTCGAGCATCTCAGCGGCACCTACGGCCGGCTGCGGGACGTCGTGGCCGCACCCGACGGCACGCTGTGGGTGCTCACCGGCAACACGGACGGTCGGGGGACCCCTCGGCCGGCGGACGACCGCGTGCTCCGCCTCTCCCTCGGTGCGACCGCGGACGGGGAGGACGGAAGCGCGTCTGCCATCCCGGCGGCGCTCGTGTCAACCACTGCCGCAGCGGCAGCGCGGTTGGCAGACTCGGCGCATGGTGTTCATCGGATTCCACGCCTCACATGAGCAGATCCCGCCGAGCGCACTGCTGGAGGCCGTCACGGCGGCGGAGCAGGCCGGCTTCGACGGGGCGATGTGCTCGGACCATCTCGCCCCCTGGCTCCCGGAGCAGGGGGAGTCGGGCTTCGCCCTGAGCTGGATCGCCGCGGCGCTCGCGCGCACGACGTTCTCGATCGGAATGGTCAACGCCCCTGGGCAGCGCTACCACCCCGTCGTGGTCGCGCAGGCCTTCGCCACGCTCGAGGAGATGTTCCCCGGACGGTTCTGGGCGGCGCTGGGCAGCGGGGAGGCCATGAACGAGCATGTGACGGGCGACGGATGGCCGGCCAAGGCCGTGCGCAACGAGCGTCTGGCGGAGAGCGTCGACGTCATCCGCCGTCTGCTCGCCGGCGAGGAGGTCAGCCATGACGGACTGGTCCGCGCGCACCGTGCCAGGATCTGGAGTCTTCCCGCATCCCCGCTACCGTTGTTCGCGACGGCGGTGAGCGCGGAGACCGCAGCCTGGTCCGCAGAATGGGCCGACGGTCTCGTCACGGTGGCCCAGCCGCCGTCGGTGCTGCGGCGCGTCATCGACGAGTACCGCTCGGCCGGGGGCACAGGGCCCTGCAGCCTCCAGGTCCACCTGAGCTGGGCGGCGACCGACGCCGAGGCCCTCGCCCTCGCCCGTCAGCAGTGGCGCAACGGCGTCCTGGCTCCGCCGCTCACCTGGAACATCGAGCAGCCGGAGGAGTTCGACGCCGCGATCGGCGCGCCGGACGATGCTGCTCTCCGCGCCGCGGTGCTGATCGACCACGATGCGGCGTCCCTCGCCGACCGCATCGCCGAGCTGGTGACGATCGGATTCGACCGGGTCTATCTGCATCATGTCGGCAGAGAACAGGCCGGCTTCCTCCGGGCCGCAGGATCCGAGCTCATCCCCGCACTGAAGGAGCGACTGTGAAGATCACCGACACGAGCGACCTGTGGTGGAAGACCGCGGTCGTCTACTGCCTCGATGTGGAGACGTTCCTCGACACGAACGGCGACGGCGTGGGCGACCTCCGCGGCCTCGCCCAGCGGATCGACTATCTCGCGCAACTCGGGGTGACGTGCCTCTGGCTGATGCCGTTCTATCCCACGCCGGACCGCGACGACGGTTACGACGTGAGCGACTTCTACGGAATCGACCCCCGGCTCGGCGACCACGGCGACTTCGTGGAGGTGATCCGCACCGCCAGGGACCGCGGGATCCGTGTGATCGTCGACCTCGTGATCAATCACACCTCGGATCGGCATCCCTGGTTCCTCGCGGCGAAGCGCAGCGTGTCCTCTCCGTACCGCGACTACTACGTGTGGCGGGACGACGCCCCGCCGAAGGGGCAGCAGAACGCGGTGTTCCCCGGACAGGCCGACGGCATCTGGACGAAGGACGAGGCGTCGGGGCAGTGGTACCAGCACAGCTTCTACGAGCACCAGCCCGACCTCAACATCGCCAACCCCGCGGTGCGGGACGAGATCGCGAAGGTCATCGGATTCTGGCTGCAGCTGGGCGTCTCGGGATTCCGGGTGGACGCGGTGCCGTTCCTCCTCGAGGTGCCCCGCGGAGCGGAGATCCCCGATCCCCACGAGCTCCTGCGCGACATCCGGCGGTTCCTCCAGCGGCGATCCAGCGAAGCGATCCTGCTGGGGGAGGTGAACCTCCCGTACGCCGAGCAGGTCGACTATTTCGGGGGCACGGACGGCGACGAGCTGACCATGCAGTTCGACTTCGTGGCGATGCAGGCGCTGTATCTGTCGCTGGTGCGGCGAGAACCCGGCCCGCTCGTGGAGGCGCTGACTGCGCGCCCCGTGCTCGGTCCGGAGGTGCAGTGGGCGAACTTCCTCCGCAACCACGACGAGCTGACCCTGGACAAGCTGGACGACGCGGAGCGGCAGGAGGTCTTCGACGCCCTCGCTCCCGACGAGCGGCAGCGCGTGTTCGGTCGCGGGATCACCCGTCGCCTCCCGCCCATGCTCGACGGAGACCCGCGGCGCATCAGGATGGCCTACAGCCTCCTGTTCACGCTTCCCGGGACGCCCGTGCTCTTCTACGGGGAGGAGATCGGCATGGGGGAGAACGCCGAGATCGAAGCGAGGGAGGCGGTGCGGACCCCGATGCAGTGGTCGTCCGGACGCAACGGCGGCTTCTCGGACGCCGCTCCGTCCCGGCTTCCGGCCCGCCCGCCCGCGGACGGCTACGCACCGGAGCATGTCAACGTCGCCGATCAGCTCGACGACCGGGGATCGATGCTGCACTTCATCCGCGAGCTCGCCTCCCGCTACCGTGTCTCGCCTGAGCTCGGCTGGGGCGAGTTCGCCGTGATCGAGCAGCCGGTCGATGCCGTGCTCGTGCACTCGCTCACGGCGGATGTCGGTCGGCTGGTCGCGGTGCACAACTTCGCGGAGGTGCCGGCGACCGTGACCTTCCGGCTCGCCGAGGAACCGGAGGGGACCGACCTCGTCGGACTGCTGGAGTCCGAGCGGCTGACGCTGGGAGCGAAGGGCGAGGTCGTGCTGGAGGTCCCGGCGTACGGATACCGGTGGCTCCGGGTCGCACGCCCCGGGGACGGACGCATCGCCTGAACCAGGCCGAGGAGGCCTCGGAGGGGGAGTGATGGTGGGCGATACCGGACTCGAACCGATGACCTCTTCCGTGTGAAGGAAGCGCGCTACCAACTGCGCCAATCGCCCATACCCGTGGGGTACGTCACCCGATACTACCGGACGCTCGGAGGCCGTGTTGACCACTCTGGGAGACACGCGCGAGATTCGCCACCGGTTTGGCGAAGGCGGGATCATCGGCTAATGTTTCATGAGTGCCCGGGACAACCGGGAACGAAATGCGGATGTAGCGCAGTTGGTAGCGCACAACCTTGCCAAGGTTGGGGTCGCGAGTTCGAGTCTCGTCATCCGCTCGAGTGCAGAGGGTCTTCTTCGGAAGGCCTTCAGCACGTGGGGTCAATCCACACGGTGGCGTGGCCGAGCGGCTAGGCACCGGCCTGCAAAGCCGTTTACACGGGTTCGAATCCCGTCGCCACCTCGCGGAAAACTGAATAGCCCCAACGGGCGCGATTGGCGCAGCGGTAGCGCGCTTCCCTGACACGGAAGAGGTCACTGGTTCGATCCCAGTATCGCGCACAGACAAACCCCCGGTTCTCCGGGGGTTTTTTCGTTCCCGGACCCCGTCGCTCACGGCCTGCCGCCGGGCGTCTGTCGGGCGCCCGGACGGCTGTCGGGCCGAAGAGCCCGGTTTCGCACGGCATCCGTCCCGTCCTCCGACATCCGTACGACGGGAAGGGTCGGACAGTCCAGGGACGGGAGGGCAGGAGGGGTCGGGATGCGGGCGTCAGCCGCGGGCGGGCGGGCGGGGAGCGCGCTTGACCTCGTCGTAGGCGGCGAGCGCGGCCTTGCGCGTCGCGGCCAGGTCGACGATGGGCTCGGTCGGCGCGTCGCCGGCCCAGCGCGAGACGTAGAGGTTCTGCGGATCGAACTTCTTCGCCTGCAGCTCAGGGTTGAAGACGCGGAAGTAGGGCGCCGCATCCGCCCCCGACCCGGCCACCCACTGCCAGTTGAAGGGGTTGTTCGCCTCATCGGCGTCGACGAGCGTGTCCCAGAACCACTCCTCTCCGAGTCTCCAGTCGATGAGCAGGTTCTTGATGAGGAAGGACGCGGTGACCATCCGGACCCGGTTGTGCATGTAACCGGTGTGCCAGAGCTCCCGCATGCCGGCGTCGACGAGCGGCACCCCCGTCTCGCCGTGCTGCCAGGCGTCGAGGTGCGCGGGGTCGAGCGGCGGCCAGGGGAAGGCGTCGAACTCCGGGCGGAGGTTCTTCGTGGCCAGGTCGGGGGAGTGGAAGAGCGTGTGCCAGGCGAACTCCCGCCAGCCGAGCTCGGAGAGGAACCCGCCCGCGCCGTCGACGCCGACGGCTTCGTGCCAGACCGTGAAGGGACTGAGCTCCCCCCAGCGCAGCCGCGGGGAGAGCAGAGAGGTCGCCCCCGCTGCCGGTTCGTCCCGTGCGCGGTCGTAGGAGGGGAGATCCTCCGCCAGGAACTCCTGGAGACGCCGTCGCGCGGCGGGCTCGCCGGGCTCCCAGGTCTCGCGGAGCCCGCCTGCCCAGTCGGGTGCGGTCGGAAGGAGTGCCCAATCGTCCAGGGCATCGGATGCCGGGACAGCCGTCGTCCCGGCGAGCGTGCGGGGCTCGGTAAGCGGCGACCGCGGCGCGGGAAGGGAAAGGCAGGCGCGCCAGAACGGCGTGAACACGGAGTAGTGGGTGCCGCTGCCCGTCGTGACGGTCCACGGCTCGCGGAGCAGCGAGGCCGCGAACGAGGACACCTCCATGCCGGCCGCACGCAGTGACGACTTGAGTCCCGCGTCCACCGCGCGCGCCGGAGCGCCGTAGCGACGATTCCAGTACACGGCGCCCGCACCGACCTCGTGCGCGAGCTCCTCGATCACCCGACCGGCTGGGCCTCGTCGCAGCACCAGGGCGACGCCACGCTCTCGCAGTCCCTCGCGGAGGGAGTGCAGCGAATGATGCAGCCACCAGCGTGCGGCTCCGCCGAGAAGGCGCATCCCTTCCGATTCCTCGTCCAGCGCGAACACGGCGACGAGCGGCTCGTCCCGCTCGGCAGCCGCGTGCAGGGCCGGGTTGTCGGCGAGGCGGAGGTCATCGCGGAACCAGACGAGCGAGGGAGAGGCCATGGACTCAGTCTGCGGGACCGGATGCCGGAGCACGCGGGGGTTGTCGCGGTGCGCCGCCAACGAGTAGGGGCGTGGGAACGCGCCGTCAGCGTCAGCGGCGAGGTCGGGATGGAGCGTTCGTCGCCCACAACGCCCATGCGACCAGGAGCGGTTGGAGGAAGAGGCGACCGAGTCGACGCGCGTCGGTATCGAGTCCCGGCGTGGACCGCTGCGTCCGCCACTGGTGCACATTGCCGGGGAACACGGCGACGAAGAACGCGGCAGTCGCCCAGCCGATGCGGCGTCGCTCCCTCGGCAGAGTGAGCAGTCCCGCGGCGAGGGAGACCTCGGCGGCCCCGGATGCGATGACGATGGCGTCTTTGTCCATCCGGGTGATCCGCGATGCCCAATCGGGCACGACCACCCGGAAGCCGCGGGTCTGGATGAAGTGCAGCACCCCGATCGCGCCGAGGGCGAGAGCGAGGAGCCAGCGGCCGATCGTCCGAGTCATGCGCCCACGCTACCGTCGTCGTCGGAGATCGCGGCTGACACACTGTGGTGATGACCGTGTTGCGCATCATCGTGCTCTTCCTCCTGGCCGCCGTCGCCGAGATCGGCGGGGCCTGGCTCATCTGGCAGGCGGTGAAGGAGGACCGCGGCTGGCTGTTCGCGGTCCTGGGCGTCATGGCACTCGGGGCCTACGGGTTCGTTGCGGCTCTGCAGCCGGATGCGAACTTCGGTCGCGTGCTGGCCGCGTACGGCGGGATCTTCATCGCCGGGTCGCTCGCCTGGGGCGTCATCGTCGACGGGTTCCGCCCCACGACCTGGGACGTGATCGGCTCCGCCGTGGCACTGGCCGGAGCGGCCATCATCATCTTCGCGCCGACCGCCGGATCCTCCGGGACCGAGACCGCCGGGTGACGGTCAGCAGCCCCCGAGCGGGCGAGTAGCCTAGATCCAGACCCAGATGGAGTGATCAGTGCCTGAAAACGCCCAGCCGACCGACGGCTTCGCCCTGTTCTCTGACCGAAACGTCGTCGCCATGCGCGTCGGCGGCGTCCTCAAGGACCTCGCCGCGACGGTCACCGAGACCGACGAGGTCGAGCCCGTCACGATCGACAGCCCCGACGGCCTGAACATCCTGCGCCACTCGGCCGCGCACGTGCTCGCGCAGGCGGTGCAGCGCATCAACCCGCAGGCGAACCTCGGCATCGGTCCGCCCATCACCGACGGCTTCTACTACGACTTCGGCGTCGAGACCCCTTTCACGCCGGAGGACCTCAAGGCGATCACGAAGGAGATGCAGCGCATCGTCCGAGAGGGGCAGCGCTTCGTCCGCCGTGTCGTGACCGACGAAGAGGCGCGCGCCGAGCTCGCTGACGAGCCGTTCAAGCTGGAGCTCATCGGCCTCAAGGGCCCTTCGGCCGGTGCCGAAGGGGAGATCGCCGAGGGCGCGTCCGTCGAAGTCGGCGAGGGCGAGCTGACGATCTACGACAACACCACCCGCGACGGCGAAGTCGTCTGGAAGGACCTCTGCCGCGGCCCGCACCTGCCCAACACGCGCATGGTCGGCAACGGCTGGGACCTCACCCGCATCGCCGCCGCCTACTGGCGGGGGAGCGAGAAGAACCCGCAGCTGCAGCGCATCTACGGCACCGCATGGCCGACCAAGGACGAGCTGCGCGCCTACCAGGAGCGCATCGCCGAGGCCGAGCGCCGTGATCACCGCAAGCTCGGCGCCGAGATGGACCTGTTCTCGTTCCCGGACGAGATCGGCTCGGGACTGGCCGTGTTCCATCCCAAGGGCGGCATCATCCGCTACGAGATCGAGGAGAACCTGCGCAAGCACCTGCTGCGCAACGGCTACGACCTCGTCAACAGCCCGCACATCACGAAGAAGGATCTCTTCATGACGTCGGGGCACCTGCAGACCTACGCGGACGGCATGTTCCCCCCGATGCACCTCGACGAGATCGTCGACGACGAGGGCAACATCACCCGCCAGGGCCAGGACTACTACCTGAAGCCGATGAACTGCCCGTTCCACAACCTCATCTTCCGTTCGCGCGGGCGCTCCTACCGGGAGCTGCCGCTGCGGTTGGCGGAGTTCGGGACGGTCTACCGCTACGAGAAGTCCGGCACGCTCTCCGGGCTGACCCGCGTGCGCGGCCTGACCCAGGACGACGCGCACATCTACGTCGCCCAGGATCAGGTCAAGGAGGAGCTCACCACCAACCTGAACCTCGTGCTCGACCTGCTCCGCGACTACGGGCTCAACGACTTCTACCTCGAGCTCTCGACGAACGAGGAGGGCAACCCGAAGTTCCTCGGCGAGCCCGAGCAGTGGTCGACGGCGATCGACACCCTGCGCGAGGTCGCCATCGAGTCCGGACTCGAACTCGTCGCCGACCCGGGCGGCGCGGCCTTCTACGGTCCGAAGATCTCGGTGCAGGCGCGCGACGCGATCGGCCGCACCTGGCAGATGTCGACCATCCAGCTCGACTTCAATCAGCCCGACCGCTTCGAGCTGGAGTACACCGGTCCCGACGGACAGAAGCACCGGCCCGTGATGATCCACCGGGCGCTCCTCGGCTCCGTCGAGCGCTTCTTCGCGATCCTCCTCGAGCACTATGCCGGCGACTTCCCGCTGTGGCTCGCGCCGAGCCAGGTCGTGGGCGTGCCCGTGGCGGAGCAGTACGGCGACTACCTCGACGACGTCATCGCGCAGCTGCGCGCGGCGGGCGTGCGAGCGGATGTCGATCACTCCGACGACCGGATGCAGAAGAAGATCCGCAACCACACCACCGCGAAGGTCCCGCTGATCCTCATCGTCGGCGAGCAGGATCGTGCCGCGGGGACCGTGTCGTTCCGCTTCCGCGACGGCACGCAGGAGAACGGCGTGCCGGTGGCCGATGCCGTGCGACGGATCGGAGCGGCGATCGCCTCGCACGCTCTCGTGCTGAAAGCGGAGGACCTGGCGTGATCCCCCGGCCAGCGCAGGAGTCCCGCCGTGGCTGACCTGGAGGACGCTGCGCACCTCGCCGGAGTGCCGGACGAGTTCCAGCGGCTGTGGACCCCGCATCGGATGGCGTACATCCAGGCGGGGCCCGAGCCGCTGCGCGAGGAGTGCCCCTTCTGCGAGGCGCCGAAGTTCCCCGATGCGGAGCGGCTGATCGTGGCGCGCGGCGAGACGGCGTACGTGCTGCTCAACCTGTTCCCGTACAACTCCGGGCACCTGCTGGTCTGCCCCTACCGTCACATCGCGACGTACGATCAGGCCACTCCGGAGGAAGTCGCCGAGATCGGCGCGCTCACGCAGACCGCGATGCGGGTGCTGAGCGAGGTGTCGCACTGCGACGGCTTCAACCTCGGGATGAACCAGGGAGCGGTCGCCGGCGCGGGCGTCGACGCGCATCTGCACCAGCACGTGGTGCCGCGGTGGCGCTCGGACGCGAACTTCTTCCCGATCATCGCGAAGACGAAGGCTCTCCCGCAGCTCCTCGGCGAGGTGCGCGAGGCCGTCTCTGCGGCCTGGCCCGCTTCCGACCGCTGACCTTCCGCTCGGCGGGCCGCTGAGCTGCTTCCTTGCCGTACCCCGACTGGGTCGCTGAGCTGCTTCTTCGCCGTACCCCGGTTGGGTCGCTGAGCTGCTTCCTTGCCGTACACCATTGGGTCGCTGAGCTGCTTCTTTGCCGTACCCCGATTGGGTCGCTGAGCTGCTTCTTTGCCGTACCCCGATTGGGTCGCTGAGCTGCTTCTTTGCCGTACCCCGACTGGGTCGCTGAGCTTGTCGAAGCGTCCTGTGCAGGGCCCTTCGACAAGCTCAGGGACCCAGGGTCGGAGGGACTCCGGGTGGGCCCTTCGACAAGCTCAGGGACCCAGGGTCGGAGGGACTCCGGGTGGGCCCTTCGACAAGCTCAGGGACCCAGGGTCTCAGGGACCCAGGGTCTCAGGGACTCCGGGTGGGCCCTTCGACAAGCTCAGGGACCCAGGGTGGGCGGGACCCAGGGTCTCAGGGACCGGGGTGGGCGGGGTGGTCAGCGCACCTGACGCGCGGTGAACTGCATCCGCGGATGGGCGTAGAACTCCTGCGCCTCGACGAGCTGCAGTTCGCGCTCTCCGGACTCGAGGGTCGCCTTGAGCAGGTCGTACACGCTGGATGCCGTGCGCTCGAGCGCGACCTTCGCACTGCCGGTCTCGACGTAGTGCGCCGTGAACAGGGCTGCCGTCACGTCGCCGGATCCGTTCGCCTTCATCGGCAGGTGCGGGGTCTGCACGAGCCACGCCCCATGCTCGTCCGCGGCGAGCATCTCGATCGTGCCCTCTTCGCGGTCGGGGCGCTCGACGCTGGTCACGAGCACGGTGCGCGGTCCCATCGCGTGCGCGAGATCGACCGAGGCGAGTGTGGACTCGAGCGTGTCCGGCTCGGTGTCGGTGAGGAAGCCGAGTTCGAACTGGTTCGGGGTGATGATGTCGGCGACAGGCACGACGCGCTCCCGCAGCAGCACCGGGATGGCCGGAGCCACGAAGCAGCCGGACTTGGCGTTTCCCATCACGGGGTCGCAGGCGTAGACGGCGTCCGGGTTCGCGGCCTTCACGCGGGCGACGGCGTCGATGATCACGTCGCCGATGCCCTCCCCGCCCTGGTAGCCGCTGAGGATCGCGTCGATCTGCCCGAACACGCCGCGCTCCTCGATGCCGGTGATGACCTCGCGCACGTCGTCCGGCGCGATCAGCGGCCCGCGCCAGGCGCCGTAGCCGGTGTGGTTGGAGAAGTTCACCGTGTACACCGGAAGCACTTCGACGCCGATGCGCTGCAGCGGGAACACGGCGGCGGAGTTGCCCACATGGCCGTAGGCGACGGCGGACTGGATGGAGAGGATCTTCATTCTCCGACTCTTTCGTTCGGGGCGGGCCGGTGCCCGCGACGGGTGGTCATCGCGCGGCCGCGACGAGGTCTGCGACCAGGGTCGCGGCGTCGTCGTCGGACAGGTCGTGCACGGTGAGGCGCAGGTGGTGGGAGGGCTCAGCGCGCTCGTCGAGGGCGAAGTCGTCGCCCGTCCTGGCGAGCCAGCCGCGCCGCATCAGGCGCTCCGCGATCGCGCGGGCCGGCAGCGGGAACTCGACCCACAGACTGAGACCGTCCGATGCGGTGGCGGCGATGCCGCTGTCGCGCAGCAGTTCCGCGAAGGCGGTGTTCCTCTCCGCGTAGTGCGAGGCGGCGTCGGCGACCTCGGCCATGACGGACGCGTCGGTCAGCTGGGTGAGGGCCAGGCGCTGCAGCAGGTGGCTGACCCAGGTGGTGCCGGGGCTCAGACGCATACCGAGGCGATCGGCGGTCTCCGCATCCGTCGCCGCGATCGCGAGGCACATGTCCGGCCCGAGGAACTTCGACACCGAGCGCACGAGGGCGAAGCGACGGTGCTCCGGGCCGATGAGCGATTCGTAGGGGCGCTGCGAGAGCATCGAGAAGTGATCGTCCTCGATGATGAGCACGTACGGGTGCTCCGCGAGCACCGCCCGCAGTTCTGCTGCGCGAGCGGCCGTGAGGCTCGCTCCCGTGGGGTTCTGCGCCCGTGGAGTGCAGATCACGGCGCGGACGCCCGCCTCCAGCGCCGCCTTCAGCCCGTCCACGGTCATGCCCTGGGAGTCGACCGGCACGGCGACGGCGCGGTATCCGCCCAGTCGCACGGTGTGGATGCTGGCGAGGAAGCACGGGTCCTCGAGCGCGACCGCGTCATCGCGCATGAGCGCCTGAGCGAGCAGGCGCTCGACCGCATCGACGGCACCGCTGGTCACGGTGATGCGGAAGTCGACGTCGGTCAGATCGCCGGACATCCAGTCCCGCGCCCATTCCTCGAGCCCGCGATCGATCACCGGCTCGCCATAGAGCACCGGGCGGGAGGCGATCGTCATGAGGGCAGGAGCGGGATCCGGGATGAGGCGCGGATCCGGGTTGCCGGTGCCGATGTCTCGGAGCACGGTGTCCGGCGCGTACCCCTCCTGCGCCACGGTCTCCAGACCGGCGACCACGGTTCCGGCGCGCCCGCGGGAGACCACGAGGCCGGCCTGTGCGAGCTGCCGATACGCAGCGACCGCCGTGTTGCGGTTCACGCCGAGTGTGGCCGCGAGTTCTCGGACCGGGGGAAGGACGCTTCCCGGGCGGAGGACTCCGCGCTCGCGCAGGGCGCGCACGCTGTCGGCGATGTCCGACGCGGTGGTCCCTGTGATCTGGTCGCTCATGATCCTCCTCGACGATTCTAGGTCGGATCCGACAGTGCTAAGTTTGATCTAGATCAAACACGCCTTCGGATCATCCACAGGAGCACACCATGACCGAGACCACCACCGGATCCTCGCGCGTCAAGCGCGGCCTCGCCGAGATGCTCAAGGGCGGCGTCATCATGGACGTCGTCACCGCCGAGCAGGCGAAGATCGCCGAGGACGCGGGCGCCGTCGCCGTCATGGCGCTCGAGCGCGTGCCGGCCGACATCCGGGCACAGGGGGGCGTGTCGCGCATGAGCGACCCGGACATGATCGACAGCATCATCGATGCGGTGTCCATCCCGGTGATGGCCAAGGCGCGCATCGGCCACTTCGTCGAGGCGCAGGTGCTTCAGGAGCTGGGCGTCGACTACATCGACGAGTCGGAGGTGCTCTCGCCTGCGGACTACGTCAACCACATCGACAAGTACGACTTCACCGTGCCGTTCGTGTGCGGTGCCACCAACCTCGGTGAGGCACTCCGCCGCATCAACGAGGGCGCGGCGATGATCCGCTCCAAGGGCGAGGCCGGCACGGGTGACGTCTCCGAGGCGATGAAGCACATCCGCAAGATCCGCGGTGAGATCGCCGCCCTGGCCGCGCTGCCCAAGGACGAGCTCTACGTCGCGGCCAAGGAGCTGCAGGCGCCGTACGAGCTCGTGGCCGAGATCGCCGAGACCGGCAAGCTGCCCGTCGTGCTGTTCGTCGCGGGAGGCGTCGCCACTCCGGCGGATGCCGCGATGATGATGCAGCTGGGTGCGGACGGCGTGTTCGTCGGGTCCGGGATCTTCAAGTCGGGCAACCCCGCCGAGCGCGCGAAGGCGATCGTCAAGGCGACGACGTTCTTCGACGACGCCAAGGTGATCGCCGAGGTCTCGCGCGGGCTCGGTGAGGCGATGGTCGGCATCAACGTGAGCGATCTGCCCGCACCTCACCGGCTCGCCGAGCGTGGCTGGTAGGACACGGGTCGGCGTTCTCGCGCTGCAGGGCGACGTGCGCGAGCATGCCGCCCTGCTGTCCGGGCTCGGCGCCGACGTCGTGCCGGTGCGTCGACCCGGCGAGCTGTCCTCTGTCGACGGACTGGTGATCCCCGGCGGGGAGTCGAGCGTGATCGACAAGCTGTCCCGGACGTTCGGGATGCAGCAGCCGATCCGCGACGCGATCGAAGCGGGTCTGCCGGTGTACGGCACGTGCGCTGGTCTGATCCTCCTCGCCGACACGGTGCTGGACGGCATCGAGGGACAGGAGTCCTTCGGCGGGATGGACATCGACGTCCGGCGCAACGCCTTCGGGCGTCAGACCGAGTCGTTCGAGACCGAGCTCAGCGTGCCGGCGCTCGGACAGGCGCCGGTGCGCGCCACCTTCATCCGGGCGCCGATCGTCGAGCGCGTGGGCGCGGACGTCGAGGTGCTCGCGTCGCTCGCGGACGGCACGGTCGTCGCCGTGGAGCAGGGGAGTCTGCTCGGCACGAGCTTCCATCCGGAGGTCGACGGTGAGACGCGCTTCCATGAGCGATTCCTCGCGAAGGCCCGTGCGGTGGCGGACGCCGGGATGCGGTAGCACGGCATCGGGCGGCGTCGCCGCGCCGTGGCTCAGGGCAGCAACCCGCCGAGCCAGCGCAGTGCAGGGAGCGCCTGTGTCCGCTGGAAGGCGCGGAGTCCCGGCAGCTGCGGGATCTCCGGCTGAGCCTGCTGGCACCACAGGAACGACGCGAAACCGGAGATGACGGGCAGCATCGCGGTCTGCGACGGCGCACCGTGCTCCTCGAAGGTGCGCCATGCGTCTTCGCACCTCGGTCCTCCCGCGGCCTCGATGCTCGGCAGCAGACAGGGCAGATCCGTCCAGGCGGCGCCCCTGCGCGCGTGCGGCCAGTCCAGCAGGTGCGCGCGCCCGTCGCTGATGAGGATGTTGTCGGCCCGCACATCGTCATGCACGATGGTTTCTCCGTGCACGGCCTGGGCGAAGCCGTCCTCGATCCGGAGCAGCTCGGGGAGGGCGCCGCGAAGACGGTCAGGAAGGCCGGCGCGGAGTCGGGAGTCGACAGCGATCTCTCTCCAGCGGGTGAAGCCGGGCACCATGTCGTCCTCCGCGCGCGGCAGCTCGACCGGTGCCCGCGTGCCCGACACGGCGCGCAGCGTCTGCGCGACGGCCGTCAGATCCTCGGGCGTCCAGGGGTTCCCTGGATGGTGTCCGTCGATCGCATCGATGATGAGCGCGGCCCCCGTCGCATCGTCGATGGCGGCGTGCAGGGGCGGGGCGATCCCCTCCGGCAGGTGGGAGAGCGTGTGCAGCTCGGCGCGGAGGAAGCGCAGTGAGTCCGCGTGCCCGTCGGCGGCGCACGCCTTGACGAACGCCCGAGCGGTGGTGGTCGTCAGGACCCCGGCGTAGGAGGCGCTGAACCCGCCGTGGGCGGGCTCGTCCCGGACGTATTCCCCACCGACCGCACGGAGGATCCGCGTGCGGAGCGCGGCGGGAAGGCTCGTCCACGCGGGCCGGCGGCGGTCTGCTCCTGCCTTCATCGTGCCCTCCGGGTCATGACGTCCCCCTGTGCAGAGGTGCCTCGACGTTAGCAGGGCGGGTGTGCGAGGCCGGCAGCAGGGTCAGGGGTCGATCAGACTACGGATCGCCTGTACGGTGCGGTCCACGTCGGGGGTCGTGGTCGCCCATGAGGACATCGAGCAGCGCAACGCGGCGTGCCCCCGCCATTCGGCGCCGGTCACCACCGCCGTGCCTTCGGCGAGGATCGCCGCCCCCAGGGCTCGCGTGTCGTCGTCCGACCCGACGCGGAACATCACCTGGGTGTAGTCGACGACGTTGAGGATCTGCACGCCGGCGATCGATCTGAGGCCGGTGGTCATCGCCACCGCGTTCGCATGCAGTCGATCGATCAGGTCGGCGACGCCGGACCTGCCGAGACTGCGCAGTGCTGCCCATGCGGGCACACCCCGCGCACGTCGGGACAGCTCGGGGGTCACGTCCCACGGATCGAGGCCGGAGTAGATGAGGTAGTCGCCTCCGGTGCGGAAGGCGGCGATCGAGTCCGCGGGGTCGCGAACGATCGCCATGCCGCAGTCGTAGGGCACATTCAACGTCTTGTGCGCATCCGTCGCCCAGGAGTCCGCATCCTCCATGCCCGCCGTCAGGTGACGCAGGGCGGGGGACGCGGCGGCCCAGAGGCCGAAAGCGCCGTCCACGTGCACCCAGGCGTCGTGTCGCCGGGCGACCTCGATCAGGCGGCCGAAGTCGTCGAAGGCGCCGGTGTGCACCTCGCCGGCCTGAAGGCACACGATGAGCGGACCTGACCCATCCGCGAGAGTGCGCTCGAGCGCATCCGCTCGCATCCGGCCCTGGTCGTCGGAGTCGACGACGATCAGTTCGCCGCGCCCGATCCCGAGGAATCGCGCGGCGCGATCGATGGATCCGTGCCGGTCTGCGCCGACAACGAAGCGGATCGGCGGTGCGGCGCGAAGGCCCTGCTCCGCGACGTCCCACCCGATGCGCGCCAGCACCGCGTGGCGTGCGGTCGCGAGGCAGGTGAAGTTCGCGAGCTGTCCGCCCGTGACGAAGCCCACGCTCGCGGTCTCCGGCAGGGAGAAGAGGTCGAGCATCCATCGGCCGGCTATCCGCTCGACGGCGACGGTGGCGGGTGTCAGCACCGAGGATCCCGAGTTCTGATCCCAGGCGGACACGAGCCAGTCCGCCGCGAGCGCCGCGGGCAGCGTGCCGCCGATCACGAACCCGAAGAAGCGGCCGCCGGGGATCGCGACGAGTCCGGGATCGGCTTTCGCGGCGAGCTCGTCGACGACGTCCGCGGCATCCGCCCCGTGTGCAGGCAGCGGTCCGTCGAACGCCGACAGCATGTCGTCCAGGCTCGCGCGCGGCCAGACCGGTCGATCGGCGAGAGTCCCGAGGAACTCCGTCGCACGGCGGTGGGCGGCGTCGAGAGCGCGCTCTCGATCGTTCATGCGCGTCAGTCTCCCACCGGGGATCGAGGCGGACAAGGCGGTTCCCGTTCGGGCGGCTCCTGAGTTTCTATAGAATGGACGACGCCCTGGACACGGCTCCGGGGCGGATACGACGAGCGGAGACTTATGTCCGGGCATTCCAAGTGGGCGACCACGAAGCACAAGAAGGCCATCATCGACTCCAGGCGCGCGAAGTCCTGGGCCAAGCTCATCAAGAACATCGAGGTCGCCGCCAAGCTCGGCGGCCCCGACCTCGCAGGCAACCCGACGCTCTTCGACGCGGTGCAGAAGGCCAAGAAGACCTCCGTCCCGAAGGACAACATCGACCGCGCGGTGAAGCGCGGTGCGGGCATCGGCGGCGAGGCCGTCGAGTACACCTCGATCATGTACGAAGGCTACGGACCCAACGGCGTGGCCCTCATGATCGAGTGTCTGACCGACAACAAGAATCGCGCAGCCGCCGAGGTCCGCACGGCGCTCAGCCGCAACGGCGGCACGCTGGCCGACCCCGGCAGCGTCGCGTACAACTTCAGCCGCAAGGGCGTCATCGTCGTCGGCTCCGAGGGGACGACTGAAGACGACGTGATGATGGCGGCGCTCGAGGCGGGTGCCGAGGAGATCGAGCCCCACGCCGAGGGCTTCGAGATCATCACGGAGGCGACCGACCTCGTGGCGGTGCGCAGCGCGCTGCAGGAGGCCGGCATCGACTACGAGTCGGCCGACGTGGAGTTCGTCCCGGACCTCAAGGTCGAGATCGACGCCGACACGGCCCGCAAGATCTTCCGCCTCATCGATGCGCTCGAGGACAGCGAGGACGTGCAGAACGTGTTCACGAACTTCGACCTGACTCCCGAGGTGCAGGCGGAGCTGGAGAACGACGACGCCTAGGCGCGCCGGAGCCGTGCTGTCGCAACCGCGGCCTAGCCTGGGGGAGTGACCTCCTCCCTGCGTGTGCTCGGCATCGATCCGGGCCTCACCCGGTGCGGAGTCGGCATCGTCGATGTCGATCGCTCCCGCCGTGGCACCCTCGTGCACGTCGGCGTGATCCGTTCGGCGCCCGATGCCGAGATCGGCGACCGGCTCGCGATCGTCGCGGCGGGCATCCGTTCCGTGATCGCCGAGCACCGTCCGGATGCCGTCGCCGTGGAGCGCGTCTTCGCGCAGCAGAACACCCACACGGTCATGGGCACGGCGCAGGCCAGCGGCGTTGCACTGCTGATCGCGTCCGAGCACGGCCTCCCCGCCGCCACCCACACGCCGAGCGAGGTCAAGGCGGCCGTCACCGGCTACGGCTCGGCCGACAAGCGACAGGTCCAGGCCATGATCGCGCGGATCCTGCGGCTCGATGTGCCCCCGCAGCCGGCGGACGCCGCGGACGCCCTGGCGATCGCCCTGTGCCACGCCTGGCGACGCGGCGGGGCCGCACCCTCCGGCGCGAACGCGCCCACCCCGGCGCAGCGCGCCTGGGCGGAAGCGGAGAAGCGTGTCGGTCGAACATATCTACGAGCGACGCCGTAGGCTGGTCGAATGATCTCTTCTCTGCACGGTGTCGTCCTGCACACGACCTCGGACCAGGTCGTCATCGATGTGGGCGGTGTCGGGTTCTCGGTGGCCGTCCCCGCCGACGTCGCGCACACGGCCACCGTGGGGGAGAGGATGCTCCTGCACACGAGCCTGATCGTGCGGGAGGACGCCCTGTCGCTCTTCGGGTTCGCGGACCGCGCTGAGCTGGAGATCTTCGGTCTGCTGATCAGCGTCACCGGCGTCGGCCCCAAGTCGGCCCTGGGCGTGCTCTCGCACCTGACCGCCGACCAGATCGCGGAAGCGGTCACCTCCGAAGACGATGCGCCCTTCCGCCGGGTGTCCGGCATCGGGCCCAAGACGGCGAAGCTGATCGTCGTCCAGCTCGCCGGCAAGGTCCAGGCACTGGCGGCTCCGTCGAAGCCGGCGGCCGCCGGGGCAGGAGATGTCGTGTCCCAGGTCGCCGCAGCCCTCGTGGGTCTCGGCTGGTCCGAGAAGGTCGCCGCCGATGCGGCCGCGCAGACCGCCGCGGACGCGACAGAGGCGGAAGGCGCGTCGGTGGCCCTGCTCCTGCGCCGCACCCTCGCCCTGCTCGGCCCGGCGCAGGGAGGCCAGGCGCGTGTCTGATCCGCTCGATGCCTCCGAGCCCTCCGACGAGACCGAACTCGCGATCGAGGGAGCGCTCCGCCCGACGAGCCTCGGCGAGTTCGTCGGTCAGCAGAAGGTCCGCGGGCAGCTGCAGCTGCTGCTCGAAGCCGCACGCCTCCAGGGACGCCCCGCAGACCACATCCTCCTCGCGGGCCCTCCGGGTCTCGGCAAGACCACTCTCGCGATGATCGTCGCGCATGAGAGCGATCGGCCGCTCCGGCTGTCCAGCGGCCCGGCGATCCAGCACGCCGGCGACCTCGCCGCCCTGCTGTCGAGCCTGGTGCCCGGCGAGGTCCTCTTCATCGACGAGATCCACCGCATGGCCCGCTCCGCGGAGGAGATGCTGTACCTCGCGATGGAGGACTACCGGATCGACATCATGGTCGGCAAGGGCGCCGGGGCGACGAGCATCCCGCTCGAGCTCTCGCCCTTCACGCTCGTGGGTGCCACGACGCGCTCCGGCCTGCTGCCCAACCCGCTCCGCGACCGGTTCGGATTCACCGGTCACCTCGAGTTCTACGAGGAGTCCGAGTTGGAGCAGGTGATCGCGCGCTCGGCCGCGGTGCTGGGCGTCGACCTGCCGACCGACTCGCTCTCGGAGATCGCCCGGCGATCCAGGGGCACCCCCCGGATCGCCAACCGGCTCCTGCGTCGTGTGCGCGACTACGCCCTGGTGCACGGCGGCGGTGCGGCGACCATCCGCGACGTGCGGGCAGCTCTCGAGCTGTACGACGTCGACCCGATCGGACTCGACCGGCTGGACAGGGCCGTCCTCGACGCGCTCGTCCGCCGCTTCCGCGGAGGACCGGTCGGACTCAGCACGCTCGCCGTCGCCGTGGGCGAGGAAGCGGAGACGGTCGAGAGCGTGGTGGAGCCGTATCTCGTGCGCATCGGCTTCCTCGGCCGGACGCCGCGCGGGCGCGTGGCGATGCCCGAGGCCTACACGCACCTCGGCGTCGCGCATCCGGACGGGATGCTTAAGTTGGATGACCTATAATCACTGAAGACTTCCCGGATACCTTCGCGCGCCCAAAGGCTGGAGCGTGCACCTGAGAAAGGCGCTACCCCATGCCCATGGAATTCCTCCTCTTCGGACTTCTCGCCGTCCTGCTCGTCTTCATGATCTTCAACACGCGCAAGCGCACGAAGCAGATGAAGGCCGAGCAGGAGGAGAAGGCGACCAAGACCGTCCCCGGCGCCAAGGTGCTCCTGCAGGGCGGCATCTACGGAACGATCGTCTCGTACGACCCCGAGGACCTCGACACCCCGGCCCTGGTGGAGATCGCCCCCGGCACCATCATCGACGTCCACAGCCAGGCCATCCTGCGCGTCGTCGAGCCCAAGGACGCCGTCGTCGACGCACCGGTCGTCGAGACCGAAGAGCCCGTTGCGGATGACGCGATCGCTCCGGCCGTCGAGACTCCGGAGGAGACCCGCGCCCGCCTCGAGCGCGACGCCGACGACAAGTAACCCCGCGGCCGCCGCGGCCTCTCGGATCTCCGTCCTCCCAGAAAGCTGAACACACGTGGCTTCATCCTCTCCCGTCCGCCACGCCTGGCGGGTCCTCCTCGGCCTGCTCCTCGTGACGGGCGTGCTCTTCGGAATCAACTCGCTGGGCGTGTACGTCTTCAAGGACAGCAACGGCGAGGCCGCGAGCTCCTGGACACCGGAGCTCGCGCTCGATCTCCAGGGCGGCACCCAGATCGTCCTCAGCGCGGAGACGGAGGACGGGGCAGCGCCCTCTCAGGAGCAGCTGGACCAGGCGGCGGCCATCATCCGTCAGCGCGTCGACGCGTCCGGTGTCGCCGAGGCGGACATCACGACCGAGGGCGGACAGAACATCGTCGTCCAGATCCCCGGCGAGGCGGACGCGCAGACCCGGGAGCGGATCCAGTCCAGCGCGCAGCTGGAGTTCCGTCCGGTGCTGTTCACCGACGCGGCGAGCACCGAGTTCGTCGGGGAGGACGGCAACTCGACGCCGTTCCCGACCCCCGACCCCTCGCTGAACGCGACGCCGACGGCGACGCCGACGGACGCGAGCGACCTGTCGTGGGTGACCGAGAAGCTGGCTGCGGAGTTCCAGGCCTACGACTGCGCGAACCCGGACAACGACCCCGCGCGTGCGCCGAAGGATCAGCCGGTCATCGCGTGCTCGCCGGACGACACGCAGAAGTTCATCCTCGGCCCGGCCGAGCTCGACGGCACGGCCATCACGGACGCGACCGCGGGTCGCGACCCGAAGTCGGGCGCCTGGATCGTGCAGCTGACCATGAACGGCGAGGGCGCCGACGCCTTCGGCAAGGTGAGCACGCGTCTGAACCAGAACCGCATCGACGGGCTCTCGCCCCGCGACCAGTTCGCGTTCGTGCTCGACGGCGACGTGATCAGTGCGCCCCGCATGAACGGGCAGATCCTCGACGGCCGTCCCAGCATCTCGGGCAGCTTCACGCAGGAGACCGCGACCACGCTCGCCGACCAGCTGAAGTTCGGCGCCCTGCCGCTCAGCTTCACGGTGCAGAGCTCCGACACGATCTCCGCGACCCTGGGAACGCAGCAGCTGCAGATCGGCCTGATCGCGGGGCTCATCGGTCTCGCGCTCGTGGCGATCTACTCCCTGATCGTCTACCGCGCGCTCGGTTCGGTGATCATCGCCTCCATCGCGGTGATGGCGATCCTGACCTACATCATCATCTGCATCCTGGCCTGGCGCATCGGGTTCCGTCTGTCGCTCGCGGGCGTCGCCGGTCTGATCGTCTCGATCGGATTCACCGCCGACTCGTTCATCGTGTACTTCGAGCGAATACGAGACGAGCTGCGCGACGGCAAGTCCATCACCGCCGCGGTGGAGGACGGCTGGGGCCGCGCGAAGCGGACGATCTACATCTCCAAGTCGATCAACATCCTCGCGGCCGTCGTGCTCTACATCCTCGCGGACGCGACCGTGAAGGGCTTCGCCTTCACCCTCGGACTCACCACCCTCATCGACGTGTTCATCTTCGTGATCTTCACGCACCCGGTGATGCAGCTGCTCGCCAGGACCCGCTTCTTCGGCGGCGGGCACAAGCTCTCGGGTCTGGATCCGGAGGCGCTGGGCGCGGTGTACCGCAGCCGGTCGCAGTACCGCGAGGTGGCCACCACCTCCGCCGGTCGCGGAGCGCGGAACGCGCGCTCCCGTGGCGAGGCGGACCGCAGACAGACCATCGCCGAACGCAAGCGGGCGGAAGCCCTCGCGGGCGAGAGACAGAACAACGCCGGAAGTGAGGGAGACGCCTGATGCCTTCCATGAATGAGTTCGGCAACAACCTGTACTCGGGGAAGACCTCCTTCCCGTTCGTCGGCAAGCGCCGCCTGTGGTTCATCATCGCGATCGTCCTGGTCGTCGGCTCGGCCCTGGTCCCGCTCTTCCGTCCCGTCCAGTTCTCCATCGAGTTCACGGGCGGTTCGCAGTTCACGGTGCAGGCTCCCGACACCGTCGAGCAGGACACCGCGACGACCGCCGTGCAGTCCGTCGTCCCTGGGGCGGCCACCAAGGTCGTCGTCGTGAACGACCGGGACATCCGCGTCCAGACCGACCAGATGAGCGCCGAGGAGACCCAGCAGGTCGCCGAGGCCCTCGCCGACGCGTACGGCGTCGAGGCGTCGGCCGTCACCTCGTCGTTCATCGGCCCGGCCTGGGGCGAGAACGTCACCAAGCAGTCCCTCTGGGGACTCGCGATCTTCCTGGCGCTGACCTTCCTGATCCTCGCCATCTACTTCCGCACCTGGAAGATGTCGGCTGCGGCCATCATCGGCCTGCTCGACGTGCTCGTCATCACGGTGGGCGTGTACGCGCTGGCCGGCTTCGAGATCTCTCCGGCGGCGGTGATCGGCTTCCTGACGATCCTCGCGTACTCGCTGTACGACACGACGGTGGTGTTCGACAAGATCCGGGAGAACACGACGGAGGACGGGGAGAAGTCCGCGCGGCTGTTCGGCGAATCGGTGAACCTCGCTGTCAACCAGACCCTCGTGCGATCGATCAACACCTCGGTCGTCGCTGCCCTCCCGGTCGGCGCGGTGCTCTTCATCGGCGCCTTCTGGCTGGGTGCGGAGTCGCTCACCGACATCTCGCTGTCGATCTTCGTCGGCATCCTCGTGGCGACGTATTCGACGCTCTTCGTGGCGGCGCCGTTGTACTCGCTCTTCCGCGAGAACGAACCGCAGCTCAAGGCACGCGACGCCCGCATCCGCGAGGCTCGCAGCCGGGCCTCGGTCGAGGCCTGATCGAGCTCCTGAGCGGGAGCTCGTCCCGCTCAGGACGCGTAGGATGAACTGATCGGGAGGTTGGGTTGATGGCGGAACCGCAGACATCGACGCAGGGTTCGAGTCTGCGACGGCTGGTTCCCCGCATCTTCTCCCGCGCGTCCAGGATCAACGATCTGGACAACCTGATCCGCACCGTGCGTGCGAACCACCCCAAGGGCGATTTCTCGGTGATCTCGCGCGCCTACGCGGTCGCGAAGGAGAAGCACGAGGGCCAGAAGCGCCAGAGCGGCGAGCCGTACATCACGCACCCGCTCGCGGTCGCCCAGATCCTGGCGGAACTCGGACTCGGACCACGGGCCATCGCCGCCGCGCTGCTGCACGACACCGTCGAGGACACCGGCTATGCGCTGACCGACCTGACCGCCGAGTTCGGCGACGAGGTCGCGATGCTCGTCGATGGCGTCACGAAGCTCGACAAGGTCAAGTACGGCGAGAGCGCGCAGGCGGAGACGGTCCGCAAGATGATCGTGGCGATGTCGAAGGACATCCGCGTGCTGCTCATCAAGCTGGCCGACCGCCTGCACAACGCCCGCACCTGGGGTTTCGTCCCGCCCGAGAAGGCCTCGAAGAAGGCCAAGGAGACGCTGGAGATCTACGCGCCCTTGGCCAACCGGCTCGGTATCCAGGCGATCAAGTCCGAGCTGGAGGACCTGTCGTTCGCGGTGCTGCACCCCAAGATCTACAACGAGATCCACAGCCTCATCGCGCAGCGCACCCCGCAGCGCGAGAAGTACCTGAACCAGGTCGTCGAGGAGATCGACGAGGACCTGCGCGATCTCCGCATCCGCGGCAAGGTCGTCGGTCGCCCCAAGCAGCTCTACTCGGTGTATCAGAAGATGGTCATCCGAGGGCGTGAGTTCGACGACATCTACGACCTGATCGGGATCCGTGTGATCGTCGGGTCGGTCCGCGACTGCTACGCCGTGCTCGGTGCCATCCACGCGCGCTGGACGCCGTTGCCCGGCCGGTTCAAGGACTACATCGCCACCCCGAAGTTCAACCTCTACCAGTCGCTGCACACGACCGTGATCGGCCCCTCGGGTCGGACGGTCGAGATCCAGATCCGCACGCACGAGATGCATCAGCAGGCCGAGTACGGTGTGGCCGCGCACTGGATGTACAAGGAGCGGATGAACGGCGGCGGCAAGACCGAGGTGCGCGCGTCCGACACGGACATGGCGTGGCTCGCGCACATCTCCGACTGGCAGGCTGAGACCGCCGACCCGGGGGAGTTCCTCGATTCGCTCCGGTTCGAGATCGGTGCGAAGGAGGTCTACGTCTTCACGCCCAAGGGCAGGGTGATCGGGCTTCCCGCCGGCGCGACTCCCGTGGACTTCGCGTACGCCGTGCACACCGAGATCGGTCACCGCACGATGGGCGCGAAGGTGAACGGTCGCCTGGTTCCCCTGGAGTCGGAGCTGAAGAGCGGCGACGTCGTCGAGGTGTTCACGTCGAAGAACCCCGACGCCGGTCCGAGCCAGGATTGGCTCGGCTTCGTCGCGAGCACGCGCGCCCGCAACAAGATCCGCGGCTGGTTCACCAAGGAGCGTCGCGAGGAAGCGATCGAGCAGGGCAAGGAGGCGATCGCCCGCGCGATGCGCCGACAGAACCTTCCGCTGCAGCGTCTGATGAGCCAGGACTCGTTCGCCGAAGTCGCGCGCGGGATGCACTACGAGGATGTGTCGGCTCTCTACGCCGCCGTCGGCGAGGGGCACGTCTCCACGCAGTCCGTGCTGGAGAAGGTGACCGCTCTCGTGGCGGCCGACGATCCGACCACCGGCCCCATCGACCTGCCGGGGAGCGTGCAGACGCGCGAGCCCCGTTCGGGCGACTCCGGCGTCCTCGTCCGTGGCGCCAATGACATCCTCGTCAAGCTCGCGAAGTGCTGCACGCCCGTGCCGGGTGACCCCATCGTCGGGTTCGTGACGCGCGGCAGCGGGGTCTCCGTGCACCGCTCGGACTGCGTCAACGTCAAGGCGTTGAGCGCGGAGGAGGACCGCTTCGTCGAGGTGTCGTGGGCACCGACGAAGAAGAGCGTTTTCCGGGTGCAGATCCAGGTCGAGGCCCTCGACCGCTCCGGACTGCTGTCCGACGTCACCAGGGTGCTGAGCGAGCACCATGTGAACATCCTCTCGGCGACGGTCACCACGACGGACGAGCGCCTCGCGCTGAGCCGCTTCGTCTTCGAGATGGGCGATGCCGTGCACCTGGACCGCGTGCTGAACGCTGTGCGACGCATCGACGCGGTGTACGACGTGTACCGCGTCACCTCGTCCTGAGGGCGAGTCGCTCCAGCGCAGCCAAGCCCGCGCGGCTCCCCGGTACGCGACGCATCGCGCGCAGAGTTTCCGCCGCCCCGTCGGGCGTGCCGGGGCACGCGAGGGCGAGGCGGTCCATCCACCACAGCACACGCGGGTCGCGGTGCAGTGCCGTCGCGAGGTCGAGCATGGTCCGCGTCGGCGTGGTCACGAGGACGCCGCCGAGAGGCGTCACCGCGGAGGCGGGCACCCTCGTGTCGTGGAAGACGACCCGAGCGGTTCTCGACACACGGATGCGACGCTCGACGCAGCGGCGCACATGGTGAACGATCGGCGGCGCGTCTCCCGCTCCGTGGACCCAGGCCGCCGACGGCCCCGCCGCGGCGGCGCCGACCGGGATCAGGCGCGCGATCGTGCTGGCGCGGAGTGCGGCGGTCTCCACGAGATCCGCGGGCACGTACGCGTCTCCCAGGTCGAAGACATGACCGTCGAGACGGGCCGCACTCAATTCGGGCAGGCTCAGTCGCTCGCCGGGGAGATACAGGAACGCGGGGTGCACCACGCCAGTCTGGCGCAGTCCACCCCGCGTCCTCCGCGGTCGCGGACGAGCTGTGGAGAACCGATCAGCCGCCGAGAGCGCTCAGCCAGGCACGACGCGCCTCGAGGGCGTCCGCCGCGGCCTTGGCCGCCTTCTTGTCGCCGGCCTTCTCAGCTGCCGCGAGCTCCGCTTCGAGCTTCTCGATGGCCTCGAGCAGCTGCGAGCTCATGTCGTTCGCACGAGCCTTCGTCTCGGGGTTGTTCTTCTTCCAGTCGACGTCCTCACGACCCTTGAGCGCCTGCTCGATCGCGCGGAGCCGGTCGTCGAGCGCGCGCTCCTTCTCCCGGGGGAAGATGCGACCGATCTCGTCCCACTGGCGCTGGATGCGCGTCAGCAGAGCGCGGGCACGCTTGATGTTGGGTTCGTCGGCGACCGCCTTGGCCTCCTCGAGGAGAGCTTCGCGTGCCTCGATCTTCGGAGCGGAGTCCGCCTCCTCGGCTGCGGCCTGCTCTGCGCGCGCGGCGTAGAGCGCATCGCCTGCCGCCTTGAACCGCGCCCAGAGCGCGTCGTCGGCCTTGCGGCCGGCCCGGCCGGATGCCTTCCATTCGTCGAGCAGGTTGCGGTAGGCGGGGATGCCGTCCGTACCACGCGGGGCGAGAGCCTCGGCGCGCTCCACGAGGCGCGTCTTGGCGTCGCGGGCCGCTTTGTGGGCGTCGTCGAGTTCCGAGTAGAAGGCGCGGCGCTGCTTGTCGACCACGGCGCGTGCATCGCGGAAACGCTTCCAGAGCTGCTGGGAGACGCCCTTGGAGAGGCGAGGTCCGGTCTGCTGCTGCGCCTGCCAGGTGTCGAACAGCTCGCCCATCTCGGCGGTGACCTGCTTCCACTGCACCTTGCTGAGGTCCCGGGCGGCGATGGCCTCGGCCCGCTCGACGAGGGCGGTGCGCTCGGCGATCGCCCGGTCGAGGAGTTCCTTGGCCTGCTGGGCCTCCTGCTCGGTGGCCTCCGACAGCGAGGAGGTGAGAGCGGTCAGACGGTCGCGCAGTCCGGCGAGGTCGCCCACGGCCGCGGCGTCGGTCGCCTCATCGATCAGGTGGGCGGCCTGCTTGGCGAGGTCGCTCGCGGACGCTCCACCGGCCTGGTGGCGCTGCTCCAGCGCGGTGACCTTGAACGCGATGTCGTCGAACTTGCGGACGAAGTAGGCGAGTGCCTCGTCCGGGGTCCCGTCGGGATACTGCCCGACGACACGCCAGGCTTCACCTTCCCTGACCTCGACGGTGCCGTCTTCGGAGACGCGGCCCCATTCGGCGGACGTCGACGACGACGAGGGCACCGGCGCGGCCGGGGCGACGGACGCCGGCGTGGGCGCCTTTCGCGGCATCGGCACGGCGGGGGGTGCGGGGACGGGCGGAGTCGGCTTCGAAGGCTCGTTGGCAGACACGTGATTCTCCTTGCGCGGTCGGGCCGCGGGAGGCGGAAAGGACGAGGCTCAGCCTAGTACGCGTCGCGGGACGGCGCCGGACCGTCTCCGACGCGCACCTCACAAGACCGTTATGCAGTTGTGAGCAGAACGTTCGATCGGCGTAACACCTGCCGGACTTTCCGCGAAACACCGCATCTCTAGCGTCGAGTCCACGGACAGAGGAGGGCGCGTGGTCGTTCGGGAGAGCACATCGTCGGATGTCGTCGTGGTGGGCGCGGGGATGGTCGCGCATCGATTCGTCGAGAGCCTGCTCCGCAGCGATGCGGCGAGCCCGACCGTGACCGTGATCGGGGACGAGGCGCGCGCGCCGTACGACCGGGTCGCCCTGACTTCGTCGTTCTCGGGCGCGACCGACGAGGACCTCGCGCTCGACACCGGGATCCTCGCGGACGAACGGGTGCGCTTCCTCGGCGACGACCGTGTGGTCGGCATCGATCGGTCGCGCCGGACGGTGCGCACGGCGTCCGGGGTCGTGCACTCCTATGGGACGCTCGTCCTCGCGACGGGCTCGTACGCGATGCGCCCGGCCGCCGACGGCGCGGAACTCCCCGGCTGCTTCGTCTACCGCACGCTCGACGATGTCGCAGCGATCAAGGAGTTCGTCGCGCGACGCGCGGAGCGCCTCGGCCGTCCGCTGCGCGGGACCGTCATCGGCGGCGGCCTCCTCGGCCTGGAGGCGGCGGGGGCCCTGCAGGGGCTCGACGTCGCGTGCACCGTCGTCCAGTCGTCCGACCGCCTGATGTCCGCGCAGCTCGACCTGGCCGGTGGGACGATCCTGCGCCGTCTCATCGAGACGAAGGGGATCGACGTGCGCACGAACGCTCGGACGACGCGCCTCGATCCGGATGCGTCCGGAGCGGTGGCGGCGCTCCAGTTCCAGGACGGCAGCATGCACGCCACCGACATCGTCGTCTTCACTGTCGGCGTGCGGCCGCAGGACACCCTCGCCCGGCACGCGCAGCTCGCGGTGCATCCGTCCGGGGGAGTGCTGATCGACTCCCGCTGCCGCACGGCGGACGAGCACATCCTGGCGATCGGGGAGGTGGCGAATTTCGAGGGGCGCGCGGTCGGGCTCGTGGCGCCCGGCTACGCGATGGCCGAGGTCGCTGCGACGCGGCTGCTCGGCGGTGACGCGACCTTCCCCGGGTTCGACGACTCGACGAAGCTCAAACTCTCCGGCGTCGACGTCGCGAGCTTCGGCGACGCCATGGCAGTGACGCCGAACGCGCTCGACGTCGTCTACACCGATCCGGTCAACGGCGTCTACAAGAAGCTCGTCCTCTCCGACGACGCCAAGACCCTGCTCGGAGGGATCCTGGTCGGCGATGCGTCAGCGTACGGATCGCTCCGCCCCCTCGTGGGCGCCCCCCTCGGAGGTGACCCTGCGGCCTACCTGATGCCCGAGGGCGGCGTCGCCCTCCCGGATGACGAGCTGCC
This sequence comes from Microbacterium algeriense, assembly GCF_008868005.1. Taxonomy (GTDB): domain Bacteria; phylum Actinomycetota; class Actinomycetes; order Actinomycetales; family Microbacteriaceae; genus Microbacterium; species Microbacterium algeriense. Next base: position 841,486 of record NZ_WAAO01000002.1, on the reverse strand, counting down.
CGCGGATGCCGTCGTGTGCTCGTGCTCGAATGTGACGGCCGGGCGCATCCGGGACGCGGTCCACAGCGACGGATGCGCGGACGCCGCGTCCGTCAAGGCGTGCACCAAGGCCGGTGCCACCTGCGGCTCCTGCCTGTTCACCGTCAAGAAGATCGTGGGGCAGGAGCTCACGAAGCTGGGCCAGGCGACGTCGGACGCCCTGTGCGAGCACTTCGCGATGTCACGCCGTCAGCTGTTCGATGCCGTTCGCGTATCCGAACTGTCGACGTTCAGCGCGATCATCGCCCGCTTCGGCACCGGGCGGGGCTGCGATGTCTGCAAGCCCGCTCTCGCCAGCATCCTGGCTGTGCTCGTCGGCGACCACGTCCTCGACGGCGAGAACGCGGCGCTGCAGGACACCAACGACCATGTGATGGCCAACATGCAGAAGGACGGCACCTACTCGGTCGTGCCGCGCATGCCGGGCGGGGAGGTCACCCCTGCCGGACTCATCGCGATCGGCAGCATCGCGGAGTCCTACGGGCTCTACACGAAGATCACAGGCGGCCAGCGGATCGACATGTTCGGCGCCCGGCTCGAACAGCTCCCGCAGATCTGGCGGGAACTCGTCGACGCCGGCTTCGAATCGGGGCAGGCCTACGGCAAGGCGCTGCGCACCGTGAAGTCGTGCGTCGGGTCGACGTGGTGCCGCTACGGGGTCCTGGACGCGGTCGGGATGGCCGTGCGCCTCGAACTGCGGTACCGAGGCCTCCGCTCCCCGCACAAGCTCAAGGTCGGGGTGTCGGGGTGCGCACGGGAGTGTGCGGAGGCGCGCTCGAAGGACGTGGGCGTCATCGCCACCGAGACCGGCTGGAACATGTACGTCGGCGGCAACGGGGGATTCTCACCGCGGCACGCCGAGCTGCTCGCCTCGGGGCTGGACGACGACGGGCTGATCCGTGCGATCGACCGCTTCTTCATGTACTACATCCGGACCGCCGACCGGCTGCAGCGCACCGCAGGCTGGTGCGCGGAGCTCGACGGCGGACTCGACGGGCTCCGGGCCGTGATCTTCGAGGACAGTCTCGGGGTCTGCGACGATCTGGACGCCGCCATGAGTCGGCACGTCGACCGCTACGAGGACGAGTGGGCGGCGACGCTCCGCGACCCCGCCAAGCTCCGACGGTTCGAGTCGTTCGTCAACGCGACCGACACCCCGGACCCGTCGTTGGCCTACGTGGCCGAACGCGGGCAGGTGCGGCCGGCCACGGCGGAGGAGCGCGCCGACGGCGCCGTCCGCATCGCCGGCACCACGCTGGAGGTGCGCCGATGACTCTCGAGACGGCGGCACGGGTGCGGGTGTGCGCTCTGAGCGACCTCGAGGTGGAACGCGGCAGGGCCGCGCTGTTCGGGACCGTCCAGATCGCGCTGTTCCTGCTCGCCGACGGCTCGGTGCGTGCCGTCTCCAACCTCGACCCGTACAGCGGCGCCCACGTGATGTCACGGGGCATCGTGGGGAGCCGAGGCGACGTGCCGACACTGGCCTCGCCCATGCACAAGCAGGTGTTCGATCTGCGCACCGGTGTCTGCATCGACACGCAGGGCAGGGACGCGGCTGCGCTCCGGGTATGGACCGTGACCGTGGTGGACGGGAATGTGGAGTTGGACGCGGAGGAGATCCGATGACCGTGATGCTCGGGGTCGACCTCGAAGGACGAGATGTTCTGCTGGTGGGCGGCGGTGCGGTCGCGGCGAAGCGGCTCCGGCGCTTCCTCGGCGAGGGCGCTCGGGTGCGGGTGGTCGCTCCCGAGGTGCACGGGGACATCGCCGCCCTCGTGGCGCAGGGACGGGTCGCCTGGGCTGCGCGTCGCTTCCGCGGAGCAGATCTGTCCGGCGCGTGGCTGGTGCACGTCGCGACGGGCGAGGCTCGCCTCGACCGGAGGATCGCGGAGCGCTGCGCGCGCCGTCGTATCCTGTGCATCAACGCCTCGGACGGTGCGCACGGGTCGACCAGGCTCACCGCGCAGGCGGAGATCGGGGATGTCACGGTCGCGGTGACGAGCACCGTCGGCGCCGACCCGCGGCGGTCGGTGGCGGTGCGCGATGCGATCGTCGAGCTCGTCGCCGCGGGCTCGCTGCCGCTCCGACGGCGCCGCCCCGGGCGCATCGGCCGCGTCGACCTCGTCGGCGGCGGTCCCGGCCCCGTCGATCTGATGACGGTCCGCGCACGACGTCTGATCGCGGAGGCCGACGTCCTCGTGATCGATCGGCTCGGGCCGGCCGAGGAGGTCGTGCGCGGGCTGGATGCCGACGTGGAGGTGATCGACGTGGGCAAACTCCCCGGGCGGCATGCAGTTCCCCAGGACGAGATCAACCGCATCATCGTCGCCCGCGCCGCCGCGGGCAGCCGTGTGGTCCGACTCAAGGGCGGCGATCCGTTCGTGTTCGGGCGCGGTGGCGAGGAGATGCAGGCGTGTCTCTCCGCCGGGATCCCGGTCGACGTCACCCCCGGGATATCCAGCGCCATCGCCGTTCCCCAGTCGGCCGGCATCCCGGTCACGCATCGGGGGACGGCGGCGGCCTTCCACGTCGTGAACGGGCACGGTGACATCGGCGCGGCCACGCGCGCGGCGATGCTCGATCCGACCGTCACGACGATCGTGCTGATGGGCGTCGCGGCGATCGAGCGCCTGGCCGCGACAGCGCTCGACGCCGGGGTGCCGGCGGACCGCCCCGTGGCCTTCGTCGAGAGCGGACACACGGACCGGCAGCGCACCACGCACACCACCCTCGGGGACGCCGTCGCGGACGCGCGGAGGATCGGTCTGCGCAATCCCGCGGTCATCGTGGTGGGGGAGGTCGCGAGCGCGAGGCTGTTGCTCCCCGCGGTCGAGACGGTCGGAGCGGACTCGGCGTGACGACCGGCACCGCGCTCACCCCGGTCCTGGCCGGCTGCACCATCGTCGTCGCCGCGGACCGGCGCTCCGGCGACCTCGTCTCGGCGCTCGAGCGTCGAGGAGGACAGGCATACCGGGCTCCGGCCCTGAGCATCATCCCGAACGAGGACGACGACGTCCTCATCGCACGCACGCGCGAGCTCATCGCGAGCCCTCCGGACATCGTCGTCGTGACGACCGGCGTGGGATTCCGCGGCTGGATCGACGCGGCGCACGAGAACGGCCTGGCCGAACAGCTCACGGTCGCACTCAGCCGCGCGCAGTTCGTCGCCCGCGGACCGAAGGCGCATGGCGCTATCCAGCAGGCGGGGTTCACCGCCGACTGGGTGGCCGAGTCGGAGACATCCGCCGAGGTGGGGGAGTACCTCACGGCGGACGGGGTGGCCGGCCGGCGCATCGCGATCCAGCATCACGGCGCCGGTGCGGACGGCCTCGACACCCTGCTGTCCTCCCGCGGAGCGGACGTGGTCAGCATCACCGTGTACCGCTGGGGACCGCCGCCCGACCCGCAGCTCCTGCATCGCTCCGTCGTCCAGGCCGGTGCCGGCGAAGCGGACGCGGTGCTGTTCACGTCGGCCCCCGGCGCCGCCGAGTGGGTCAGGACGGCCGTCCGCGCCGGCGTCATCGAGGCGATCCGGCGCCGCGCGGCCTCGGGACGCCTGCTGCTCGCGGCCGTCGGGCCCATCACCGCGACCCCGCTCGACGAAGCCGGATTGCGCGTGACACTCGCCTCCCGCGGACGCCTCGGATCACTGGTGCGCTGCGTCGTCGATCACTACGCATCCGGCTCGGCTCCTCGGTTGCGCACTCCCGACGGCACGATGGAGATGCGCAGCGGCGGAGTCCTCCTCGACGGCGCCTTCGTGCCGCTGTCCCGGGCGGGAGCGAGCATCCTCGGCGAACTCTTCGACGCGGCGGGCGGCGTGCGCTCGCGGGAGCAGCTGGGCCTCGCGCTGCCGCGGGGCGGCGAGAGCGCGCACGCGGTGGAGATGGCGATCGCGCGACTGCGGGAGGCGCTGGGCGGAACCGGCGTGATCCAGACCATCGTCAAGCGCGGCTACCGACTCGCCGTGGAGGAACCCGCATGACCGTTCTCGTCGCCTGCTCGCACGGCACCGACTCGCCCGTGGGGCGTCGTACCGTCGAGGAGCTGGTGGATCTCGTGCGCGACAGGATCCCGGACACGCGGGTGGTGCAGGCGTTCGTCGATGTGCAGGAGCCGACGGTGGCGGAGATCGTGGACCGCGAGCAGTCGACCGCCGCGGTGGTCGTCGTTCCGCTCCTGCTGTCCGTCGGGTTCCACACCGCTGTCGACATCGCTCGTGCGGTGCGCCCGTACCCCGACGCGCGCCAGGGACAACCGCTGGGCACTCATCCGCTGATCGCTGAGGTGCACGAGGCACGGCTCCGCGCCGTCGTGCCTGGCGACTGGCTTCCCGGAGATCACGTCGTCTTCGCTGCCGCGGGCTCCAGCAACCCGGCAGCGGTGACGGACGTCGAGACCGCGGCGGCGCATCTTCGGAGGCTGATCCCGGTCCCGGTGACGATCGGCTACGCCTCCGCCGCCGAGCCCCGCATCGCCGATGCCGTGCACGCCGCGCGTGCGGCCGGAGCGACGAGGGTCATCGCCGTGAGTCACGTGCTGGCTCCCGGTTATTTCGCCGGGTTGGTGGAGCGCGCAGGAGCCGATATCGTCACCGCGCCCCTCGGGGCGGATGCGCGCGTCGCGGACGTCGTCGTCGAACGGTTCCGCTCCGCGTGACGACGCGGTCCCCGGAACGCCCGTGGGGTGGAGGCCGTAGCCTCCACCCCACGACGCTGCTCGCGGTCAGACGTGCGTCGGCTCCGGCAGGGGAGTGCTCTCCTCGGTGCGCCGCCTCTCGTCGGAGGTCAGAGCGGTGTCCACGGTGAGCGCCCGGCCGAGTCGTCCCAACCGGCCCGCGCTGCGGCCCTTCCGCGCCTTCGGCCGTCCGTGCGTCAGGTAGATCGGCAGACCGACGAAGAGCAGTCCGCCCACGAGATTGCCGACGACCGTGGGCAGTTCGTTCCAGATCAGGTAGTCCCACACGGTGAAGTCCGCCCCCATCAGCAGTCCGGACGGGAACAGGAACATGTTGACGATGGAGTGCTCGAACCCCATGTAGAAGAAGAGCATGATGGGCAGCCACATCGCGACGATCTTCCCGATCGTGCTGTCCGAGACCATCGCCAGCACGACTCCCGTGGAGACCATCCAGTTACACAGAACGCCGCGGATGAAGAGGGTGAGCATGCCCGCTGCTCCGTGATCGGCGTATCCGACCGTGCGTCCGTGTCCGATCTCGCTGATGGCCTCGCCCACCGCGCTCGGCGCGGTCGAGAAGCCGTAGGTGAAGTAGATCGCCATCAGGATCGCGACGAGGAAGGCGCCGCCGAAGTTGCCGAGGAACACCAGGCCCCAGTTGCGCATCAGCGCCCCCAGCGTGGCGCCGGGGCGTCGGTCGAGCACGGCGAGGGGCCCGAGGGTGAAGACGCCGGTCAGCAGGTCGTAGCCCAGCAGGTAGAGCATGACGAAGCCGACGGGGAAGAGGACGGCTCCGAGGAGCGGCTGCCCGGTCTGGGTGGACACCGTCACGGCGAACGCGGCGGCGATGGTGAGGAGAGCGGCACCCATGAACGCGCGGATCAGGGTGTCGCGGGTGGACAGCTGGAGTTTGTAGGCGCCGGCATCGACCATGCGGGTCGCGAGCTCGGCAGGCTTGACGTAGGACACAGGACCTCCACGGGGACGGGAGCACGGGTGCTCGACTGCCTCGATCATGGACGAGCGGCGTTTCCGGCGACCGCGCCGCAGGTTACGGATGTGGAGCGTTTCCCTCACTTCACCGAAGGCACGGTGTGAGGGCTTCGATCGGGACGTGCCAGCGGGTGGGCATCGTCATCGTTACCCATCCGTGATGCGATCGTTCGCCGTGCGAAACACGGCTCGTCACCTCCGGGAAACACGAGCGCTCTAGCGTCACCGGTACGGCACGAACGCCGCCGACAGGAGCAGCCCGGATGATCGAACCATTCCCGACCGAGATCCTCGTCGTCGGAGCGGGAATGGCCGCGCAGCGTTTCGTGGCTCAGCTCCTCACCCGCGCCTCCGCCTCCGTGCGCATCACGGTCATCGGCGATGAGAATCGCGGCCCGTACGATCGCACCCGACTGCGGGAGCTGTTCCAGGGCGGCGCCGCGGAGGACCTGGCCCTGCCCTGCGCGGCGCTCGACGACGAGAGGGTGGAGGTGATCGCCGACGACAGGGTGCTGCGCATCGACCGCGGCGCCAAGACCGTTCGCACCCGCTCGCGGCGGGTTCTCCGCTATGACGCTCTGGTGCTGGCCACCGGGGCGTATGCCGCCAGGGTCGCGGTCGAGGGCGCCGGGCTCCCAGGGTGCTTCTCCTACCGGACGATCGACGACGCCGAGGGATTGCGCGATTTCGTCCGGGATCGCGGTCGCGAGGTGCAGCGCGACCTGCGCGGCGTGGTCGTCGGGGGCGGCCCGCTCGGTCTCGAGGCGGCAGGGGCGCTGCAGGACATGGGGATCGACGCGACGGTGGTGCAGTACGCCGATCGGCTGATGGAAGCCCAGCTGGACGGGACGGCCGGCACCATCGTGAAGCGGCATCTGCAGGCACGGGGCATCGCGGTCCGGACGGGGACCAGGGTGACGAGGATCGACCCGGACGAGTCGGGGGCCGTCACGGCGATCGAGTTCCAGGACGGTTCGTTCCAGCGTGTGGATGTCGTGATCTTCACGGTGGGGATGCGGGCGCGCGACGAACTCGCGCGCAACGCCGACATCGCGGTGCATCCGTACGGGGGGATCGTCGTCGACGAGGGCTGTCGGACGTCGGACCCTGCGGTGCTGGCGATCGGCGAGGCGGCGAGCTTCGCCGGCCGTCGCGCCGGACGCCTCGCCTCCGCCTACGCCATGGCCGACGTCGCCGCCGGACGTCTCGTCGGCGAGACGCCGTCGTTCGCACCCCCTGACGAGTCCGCGGCCGTCACTCTCGCCGGGGTCGATGTCGCGAGTTTCGGGGATGCGCTCGCACGGACGCCGGATGCGGTCGACGTGCTCTACGCCGATCCGGTCGCCGGCGTCTATCGCAAGCTGGTGCTGGCCGAGGACGCGCACACCCTGCTGGGAGGCATCCTCGTCGGCGACGCCTCGGCCTACGGTTCACTCCGCCAGCTCGTGGGCGCCCAGCTCGGCGCCGACCCCGCGTCCTACGTCCTCCCCGCGCGCGGATGAGACGACGCGACTCTCATCACTCGGACGGCGTCTGCGTGGTGTCCGGGGACGGCGACTCGCTCGGAGCATCCGAAGGAGTGCTCGTCGGCGTGACGGACGGCGTCGGTTCCGGTGCGGTGACCTGGGCGTGGACGACCTGGCTGCCGATCGCCGCGACGACGATCAGGCCGCCGACGACGGCGGCGATCGTGTTGTCGCGCGCGCGACGGCGGATCTGGCCTTCATGCCAACGGGTGCGAGCAGTGTGCAGTCGTGCGCGCTCCGCCGACGTGCGCGCCTGTGCGTTTCTCGAACCGCGTGCGGCCATCCCTGGATCTCCCGTCCGACGTCGCGCCTCGACGTCGCCTGAGAGCCTACCGGCCCGCGTCGTCCGCCGAAGTGTCAGCGCCCGCGGTTAGCCTGGAGGGATGACGTCCCCTGCTGCGCTGCTCTCCGGGCAGACGCCCCTCGCCGTGCGCATGCGCCCGGTGTCTCTCGACGAGGTGGCCGGCCAGCGGCATCTGCTCCGAGCCGGATCGCCGATCGTCGCCCTCGCCGACCCGGAGGCCAGCTCTCCCGGTGCCGTCTCGATCATCCTGTGGGGTCCTCCCGGCACCGGCAAGACGACTCTCGCGCAAGCGATCGCCCGGTCCTCCGGCCGACGTTTCGTCGAGCTCTCCGCGATCACCGCCGGCGTCAAGGACGTCAGGGAGGTCATGCAGGAGGCGATCACCCAGCGCGATCTGTACGGGCAGACCACGATCCTCTTCCTCGACGAGATCCACCGGTTCACGAAGGCTCAGCAGGACGCGCTGCTGCCCGGGGTCGAGAACGGGTGGGTCATCCTGATCGCCGCGACCACGGAGAACCCGTCGTTCTCGGTCATCTCGCCGCTGCTGTCGCGCTCGCTGCTGCTGACCCTCCAGCCGCTCACCGACGACGACATCGGGGTGCTCGTGGACCGGGCCGTCGTCGACGCGCGCGGACTCGGGGGAGCGGTCACGCTCAGCGACGAGGCACGGTCGGCCCTCATCCGGCTCGCGTCGGGAGACGCCAGACGTGCGCTCACCGGTCTCGAGGCGGGCGCCGCCGTCGCCCTGTCGCACGCGGCGGCCGAGACCGACGAGGCCGCCGCGCCGGGGGCGATACCCGAGGTGTCCGCCGATGATGTGGCACAGGCCGTCGACAAGGCGCTGCTGCGCTACGACCGGCAGGGCGACGAGCACTACGACGTCATCAGCGCGTTCATCAAGTCCATCCGGGGCTCGGATCCGGACGCTGCACTGCACTACCTCGCCCGCATGATCGAGGCGGGGGAGGATCCGCGCTTCATCGCCCGGCGCCTGGTGATCTCCGCATCCGAGGACGTCGGCCTCGCCGACCCCCAGGCGCTCGGCATCGCGGTGGCCGCCGCCGACGCCGTCGCTTTCATCGGGATGCCGGAGGGGCGGATCCCGCTCGCCGAGGCCACGGTCTACCTCGCGACGACGGCAAAGTCCAATGCCGCATACGTCGGCATCGACGCGGCGATCGCCGACATCCGCGCCGGCGGCTTCGGCCGCGTGCCGCCGCATCTGCGCGACGCGCACTACCCGGGCGCGAAGCGGCTCGGACACGGTCGCGGGTACCGCTACTCGCACGACAGCGAGTACGGCATCGTCCCGCAGCAGTACCTGCCGGACGAGCTCGACGGCAAGCACTACTACGAACCCAAGAACCTCGGCGCCGAGCGCGACATCGCGGCGCGGCTGGAACGCATCCGCCGGATCCTCGGCGACCGCTGAGCCCTCGGCCGGGGCGGGAATCGCGATCTGTTAGACTTGAGCGGCTCGAAACCGAGTTTTCGGGCATCTCCTCGTTCACACCACACCTTGCTGGCGCCCCGGCGTGCGCTCCAAGGCAGAACGCGGACGATACGTCCGTGAGTCGTGAAAGACGCGACCACGTCATCGGAAGGATAACTTCGTGACCACGAAGTCCCAGGACCGCCGCAAGGTGCGTCTCAGCCGCGCCCTCGGCGTCGCTCTCACCCCGAAGGCCGCCCGCTACCTCGAGAAGCGTCCCTACGCTCCCGGCGAGCACGGCCGCACCAAGCGAAAGGCCGACAGCGACTACGCGGTTCGTCTGCGTGAGAAGCAGCGTCTGCGCGAGCAGTACGGCATCCGCGAGAAGCAGATGCGCAACACGTTCAACGAGGCCCGTCGTCACGACGGTCTGACCGGTGAGAACCTGGTCGAGCTGCTCGAGATGCGTCTCGACGCGCTCGTGCTGCGTTCGGGCTTCGCCCGCACCACCGCGCAGGCTCGCCAGCTCGTCGTGCACCGTCACATCCTCGTCGACGGCCAGCTCGTCGACCGCCCGTCGTTCCGCGTGAAGCCGGGCCAGCTCATCCACGTCAAGGCCAAGAGCGAGGGCACCGAGCCCTTCCAGGTGGCGGCAGCCGGCGGTCACGCCGAGGTGCTTCCCCCCGTTCCCGGCTACCTCGAGGTCGAGCTCGACAAGCTCCAGGCCCGTCTGGTCCGTCGTCCGAAGCGCGCCGAGGTCCCCGTGACCTGCGAAGTGCAGCTCGTCGTCGAGTACTACGCGGCTCGCTGATCCAGCGAACGAGCATCAGGCAGGAGGCGTCGGGGATTCCCGACGCCTCCTGTCGTTTCCGCATACGATGGAGACACCGCGCCTACGCGGGTCGAGGGCAAGGATGGCGACATGAAGAACGTGCTGTGGTTCCTGATCGGTGTGATCGGCGGCTTCGTCGCGGCTCACTTCATGAACAAGGACCCGCGCGGTCACGACATCCTCGCCGAGGTCGACGCCAGGATCAACGGGTTCACCGCGATCCTCGGCGACGCCTACCGCGAGCAGGAGGCACGGCTCACGGAGCCGGGCGACAACTGATCCACCGCCGCAGCGCAGCCGCGCGGCATCTTCACGCAAGGACACCCGGCACTCTATGAAAACTGCGGAGATCGCGCAGCGTTATCTCGACTACTTCGAGAAGAACGACCACCTCATCGTCCCCTCGGCCTCCCTGGTGAGCGACGACCCGTCGCTGCTGTTCACGGTCGCCGGAATGGTCCCGATGATCCCGTACCTCACGGGAGTCGTCCCCGCGCCGCATCCCCGCATCGCGGATCTGCAGAAGTGCATCCGCACCAACGACATCGAAGAGGTCGGCAGGACCGCGCGCCACGGCACGTTCTTCCAGATGCTGGGCAACTGGTCGTTCGGCGACTACTTCAAGGAGGGCGCCATCCGCTACGCCTGGGAGCTGCTCACCAGTTCCGAGGCCGACGGCGGCATGGGCTTCGACGAGAAGGACCTCTGGGTCACGGTCTACGAGACCGACGACGAGGCCGAGTCGATCTGGCGCGACATCATCGGTCTGAAGCCGGAGCGCATCCAGCGCCTCGGCCGCGCGGACAACTACTGGAACACCGGCCAGCCCGGTCCCGGCGGCCCCGACTCCGAGATCTTCTTCGATCGCGGCCCGGCCTACGGCAGGGACGGCGGTCCGGCGGTCGACGACTCGCGGTTCCTCGAGATCTGGAACCTCGTGTTCATGCAGGACTTCATCGAGAACATCCGCGGCAAGACCGAGTTCGACATCGTCGGCGAGCTTCCGCAGAAGAACATCGACACCGGCATGGGCCTGGAGCGCGTCGCCTTCCTGAAGCAGGGCGTCGAGAACATGTACGAGACCGACCAGGTGCGTCCGGTCCTCGACCGCGCCGTCGAGCTCTCCGGCCGCAAGTACGGCGCCGTGCACGAGGACGACGTGCGCTTCCGTGTGGTCGCCGACCACGTGCGCTCCTCGCTCATGCTCCTCTCCGACGGCGTCCGCCCGTCGAACGAGGGTCGCGGTTACATCCTGCGCCGCCTGATGCGTCGCACGGTGCGCGCCATGCGCCTCCTCGGAGTCGACGCCCCCACCTTCCCCGAGCTGTTCGCCGCCTCGCGCGACGCCATGAAGGCGACCTACCCGGAGCTCGAGAAGGACTGGTCGGTCCTGTCCTCCTCCGCCTTCGCCGAGGAGGAGACCTTCCGACGCACCCTCGTCGCCGGGTCCACGATCCTCGACCTGGCCCTGGATGAGACGAAGAAGGGCGGAGGGAAGACCCTCAGCGGTCCCGAGGCCTTCCTGCTGCACGACACCTACGGCTTCCCGATCGATCTCACTCTCGAGGTCGCCGAGGAGGCGGGTCTCGACGTCGACCGCACCGCGTTCGACGCGCTCATGCAGGAGCAGCGCCAGCGCGCCAAGGACGATGCGAGGAACCGCAAGCGGCAGCTCGCCGATGTGTCGGTCTACCGCGATCTGCGCGCTCTCGGCGAGACCGGGTTCGACGGCTACACCGCCCTCGAGGTGGAGTCCCGCGTCCTGGGCCTGCTCGTCGACGGCGTGCCCGTGCGCACCGCGACCGAAGGGCAGATCGCCGAGGTCGTCCTCGCCGAGACCACGCTGTACGCGGAGTCCGGCGGACAGGTCGCCGACAAGGGCACCATCGTCGGCCCCGGCTACACGCTCGAGGTGCTGGATGTCCAGAAGCCGGTCCCCGGCCTGATCAGCCACACGGTCGAGGTCAGCCGCGGCAGCGTCGCGGTGGACGACATCGCGACCACCGTCGTGGACGCCGCCAACCGCCGCGCCGCGCGCCAGGCGCACTCGGCCACGCACCTCGTGCACGCCGCGCTCCGGGACACGCTCGGCCCGACGGCGACCCAGGCCGGCTCGCTGAACCGCGCCGGGTACATGCGGTTCGACTTCTCCTGGTCGCAGCCCCTCTCCACCGACACGCGCAGCGAGATCGAGGAGATCACGAACCGCGCCGTGCAGGAAGCCCTCGAGGTGACCACGCGGATCGTGTCGCTCGACGAGGCGAAGGAAGCGGGCGCGATGGCGCTCTTCGGCGAGAAGTACGGCGACGTGGTGCGCATGGTCGACATCGGCGGACCCTGGTCGCGCGAGCTGTGCGCCGGAACGCACGTGAGCACGAGCGCCGAGATCGGGCTGGTCAGTCTCGTCGGCGAGTCCTCGGTCGGTGCGTCGAACCGTCGCATCGAAGCCCTCGTCGGCGCGGACGCGTTCCGCGAACTGGCTGCGGAGCGCACCATCGTGTCGCAGCTCACGAGCGCGCTCAAGACCCCGCGCGAGCAGCTGCCGGAGCGGATCGCGGATCTCACCGCCAGCCTGAAGGCCGCGGAGAAGCGGATCGCGCAGTTCGAGGCGAAGGAGCGCGCAGGTCAGGTCCCCGCGATCGTCGAGGCCGCCTCCCGCGTCGGCGGATTCCGTCTCGCCGCGCAGAATCTCGGCGAGGTCGCATCCGCGGATGACGTGCGCGACCTGGTGAACGGCGTCCGCGAGCGCCTCGGCACGGGGGCCGCCGTCGTGGCACTCGGCGCTGTGGTGAACGGGCGCCCTGTCGTGGTCGTCGCCACCAACGACGCCGCGCGCTCGGCCGGCGCCAAGGCCGGTGCGCTCGCGAAGCGCGCCGCCGGTGTGCTCGGCGGCGGTGGCGGAGGTCGCGACGACCTCGCCCAGGGCGGCGGTGCGGATGTCGCAGCGCTTCCTGCTGCGCTCGACGCCATCGCGCAGGAGCTGCACGTCGCGTGAGCGGCTTCCGTCGCGGTGTGCGGCTCGGCATCGACGTCGGGCGGGCGCGCGTGGGCGTCGCCCGCTGCGATCCCGACGGCATGCTCGCCGTCCCGGTCGAGACCGTGCCGCGAGACGAGGGGTCGATCGAGCGCATCGTCCGGCTGGCCGGCGAGTACGAGCCCCTGGAGTTCGTCGTCGGGCTCCCCGTGAACATGCAGGGCGCCGACACGCCGTCCACGACAGACGCGCGCGAGTTCGCTGCGGCTCTGGCGCAGCGCAGCGGCATCCCGGTGCGGCTCGTCGACGAGCGTCTCAGCACCGTGACGGCGCACGCCGCTCTGCGCAGTTCCGGGCGATCTCAGAAGAAGTCTCGTAGCATTGTGGATCAGGTCGCCGCCGTGGTGCTTCTGCAGCAGGCGATCGACATGGAGAAGAGCACCGGAAACCCGGCCGGAGCCGCCATCTCGCCCGACGAGGAGCACGCCTGACGATGTCTGACCGCGACAGCGCCACACCCCGGCACGATCCCGATTCGCGCCTGGGCGACCTGTTCGAGAATCTGCCAGCGCCCTCAGGGCAGGTGCCGACTCCCGACACCAGCGCGCCCGCACCGGGAACGCGCCGGGCGGCCAGGGAAGCCGCGGCAGGCGACGGCGGAGCGATGCCGCGTCCGGCGGCCGATCCGAGCGCGCCGTCGCCCGTGCCCGTCCGTGCGTCGGCGGACGATGCGGATGCCGCACCGGCAGGACAGCCGTCGCCGACCCCGGTCCGTTCCTCGGCGGACGCCGCCGAGACCCCGACCCGGGCCAATCCGCGCGTCGAGTGGGCTCCCGCGGAAGCGGAACCGGTCCTCGGCGGAGGCCTGGACGACCTCTTCGCGCCGCAGGACGAGCATGTCGACGCGCACCCGAAGAAGAGGCGCCGCAAGGGCTGCCTGATCGCGCTGATCATCGTGCTCGCCATCGTCGGCGGTCTCGCCGCCGGGGGCGTCTGGGTCTGGAACACGTACGGCGACAAGGTCAGCGAGGCGCTCGGCTGGGGCGAGCCGAAGGATTGGGAACCGGGCCAGGCGAACGGAGAGGCCCTGGTCACGATCAAGTCGGGCGACACGGGTCAGCCGGTCTCCACCGCCCTCTACGAGGCAGGGGTCACGAAGACCGAGGACGTGGTCTACGACTACATCGTCAACGAAGGACTCGCGGTCACGTTCTATCCGGGCGTGTACCGGCTGCAGAAGAAGATGACCGCGGAAGCCGCCCTGGCCGCGCTCGAGAATCCCGAGAACAAGATGGCCAACACCGTGTCCGTCTCCGAGGGCAGCACGATCGTGTCGTCCCTGCCCGGGATGGCGGAGATCCTCGGGATCCCGCTCGAGGACTTCGAGGCCGCCGTGAAGGACCCGTCGGCCTACGGCGTCGACGCGCCGAGTCTCGAGGGCTGGCTGTTCCCCGCGGTGTACGAGTTCGACCCGGGCGTGACCGCACCGCAGGTGATCCAGCGGATGGTGGACCGCACGCGGGAGTCCCTCGCGGCAGCAGGGGTCCCCGCGGGTGATGAGGAGCGGGTGCTCACGATCGCATCGATCATCCAGCGCGAGGGCCGGCTGGACGACTTCCCGAAGGTGTCGCGCGTCATCCAGAACCGTCTCGACATCGACATGAAGCTGCAGATGGACTCGACGGCGCAGTACGGGTACGGCTCGCTGCACGAAGGGGTCGTGTCCAGCTCCAAGGAGGCGCTCGAGAGCGACAATCCGTGGAACACATACGTGCACACGGGCCTGCCGGTCACGCCGATCGCCGCCTCCAGCGATGCCGCGATCAAGGCGGCCATGCAACCGGCGGACGGTCCGTGGCTGTACTTCGTCACGATCAACCTCGCGACGGGCGAGACGCAGTTCTCGGAGACCCTCGCCGAACATGAGCAGGGCATCGAGAAGTGGCGCGAATGGTGCCGGGCGAACCCCGATGGCGGCTGCTGAGCCGGTGACGCGGTCCCGGCTGGCGGTCTGGGGGGATCCGATCGCGCACTCCCGGTCTCCGCAGCTGCACGCGGCGGCGTACGCGGTGCTCGGGTTCGATTGGACCTACGAGCGCCGTCAGGTCCCGGCCGACGGGTTCTCGGCGGCGATGGGGGAGCTGGACGCGAGCTGGCGCGGCCTCTCGCTGACCATGCCGCTCAAGGAGCCGGCGTTCCGCGCCGCGTCCACGCACGATCGCCATGCGGAGCTGACCGGCGCCGTGAACACCCTTCTGCTCGGCCCGCGGCCTGCGGGTTTCAACACCGACGTCGGCGGGATCGTCGACGCGCTGTCCGAGGGCGGGATCGAGACGGTCGAGCGGGTGCGCATCCTCGGCGCGGGCGCGACGGCCGCCTCCGCACTCGTCGCGGCTGCGGAGATCGGGGCCGACCGAGCGATGGTCGCGGCACGGCGGCCGGAGCGGGCCGCGGTTCTCGTCGGCCTGGGAGACCGGCTCGGGGTGGGCGTCGACGTCGCTCCCTTCGATGCTCCGCATCCGCCCGTCGATCTCACGATCGCGACGCTCCCCAGCGGCTCGGCGCTTCCGCCCGCGACCGCCGCACAGCTCGCCGCGACCGGAGGCGCTCTCTTCGACGCCGCGTACGCCCCGTGGCCGTCCGCTCTCGCCGCATCGTGGGGGCACGCCCCCGTGATCTCCGGACTCGGGATGCTGCTGCACCAGGCCGTGCGACAGATCCGCATCTTCGCGCACGGAGACCCGGGGGCGGCGCTTCCGCAGGAGGAGCGCGTGCTCTCGGCGATGCGCGACGCACTCTGACGCGACCGGACGCGAAACGCGGCGCGGCACGGGGGCCGACGCATGGGAGACTGGAGCAATGCTCCGCGTGCTCACGGCCGGCGAATCGCACGGCCCAGAACTCATCGCCGTCATGGAGGGCCTGCCCTCCGGCGTCCCTGTGTCCTCCGAGGCGATCCAGACCGACCTCGCCCGTCGCAAGCTCGGCTACGGCCGCGGCTCGCGCATGAAGTTCGAACAGGACGAGCTGACGATCTCCGGCGGAGTGCGGCACGGCCGCAGTCTCGGCAGCCCCATCGCGCTGCGCATCGGCAACACGGAGTGGCCGAAGTGGGTCGAGGTCATGAACCCGGAGCCCGTCGAGCTCACGGACCGGTCCCGCGGACGCGGCGCCCCCTTGACGCGGCCCCGCCCCGGGCACGCCGACCTCGTCGGCATGCAGAAGTACGACTTCGACGAGGCGCGGCCCATCCTGGAGCGCGCGAGCGCTCGGGAGACCGCCGCGCGCGTCGCGCTGGGGGCGATCGCGCGATCGTTCCTCGCGGAGCTGGGCATCCGGCTCGTCAGCCACACGCTGTCGATCGGCCCCGTCCGCGTGCCCGACGGATCGCCGCTGCCGACGCCGGACGATGTGGACGCCCTCGACGCCGACCCGCTCCGGTGCTTCGACCCCGCGACCTCGGCGCTCATGGTCGCGGAGGTCGACGACGCCAAGAAGGACGGCGACACGCTCGGCGGCATCGTGGAGGTCCTCGCGTACGGCCTTCCGCCGGGACTCGGATCCCACGTGCACTGGGACCGCCGCCTCGACGGCCGGCTCGCTCAGGCGCTCATGAGCATCCAGGCGATCAAGGGCGTCGAGGTCGGCGACGGCTTCGAGACCACGCGGCGCCGCGGCTCGGCCGCGCACGACGAGCTCTTCGCCACCGCCGACGGCATCACCCGCGGGTCCGACCGCGCCGGAGGCACCGAGGGCGGGATGTCCACGGGCACCGTGCTCCGGGTCCGCGCCGGGATGAAGCCCATCGCGACCGTGCCGCACGCACTGCGCACGATCGACGTCGCGACCGGAGACGACGCGACGGCGCATCACCAGCGGTCGGACGTCTGTGCGGTCCCCGCCGCGGGCGTGGTCGCCGAGGCGATGGTCGCGATCGAACTCGCGAACGCCGTGCTGGAGAAGTTCGGCGGCGACAGCATCCGCGAGACGCGCCGCAACCTCGACGGGTACCTGGACGGGATCCCCGCCGAGCTGCGCACGACGCCGGTGTCCGAGGCGGCGCTCATCGCGCATGACGAGCGAGACTGAGCCGCTGACGCTGGTGCTCGTCGGTCCGATGGCGGCCGGCAAGACCAGCGTCGGACGCCGGGTCGCTCGTCGACTCGGGGTCGACTTCGTCGACACCGACAAGCGGATCGTCGCCGCGCACGGGCCGATCCCCGCCCTCTTCGCCGAGCACGGCGAGGCGTACTTCCGGAAACTCGAGCGGCAGGCCGTCGCCGTCGCCGTCGCCGACGGCGGCGTCATCTCGCTTGGCGGGGGTGCCGTGACGGATGCCGAGACCCGCGAGCTCCTCAAGGCGCACTCGGTCGTGTTCCTCACGGTGAGCGCGGAGGCCGTGGCCGATCGGATCCGCGGCGGCAACCGGCCGCTCCTCGCCGGAGAGGATCCGATCGAGCGCTGGAAGAGGATCTACGAGGAGCGGCGTCCGTGGTACACGGAAGTGGCCTCGACGACATTCGACACTTCACGGCGGCCGATGCAGCGGATCGCCGACGAGATCGTGGCATGGAAGAGGGAACAGCGATGAGCACGACCACCATCAGCGTCACCGGGAACGACGCATACGACATCACGATCGGACGTGGCGTCCTCGATCGGGTCTCCGAGGCGCTGGCTCCCGGGGTGCGGAAGATCCTCGTGGTGCATCCGCCGACGCTCGCCGCACGGGCGGCCGAGCTCCGCGACCGGCTGCTCGCCGACACGGCGAACGGCCAGCGCGAGGTGCTCCTCGCGGAGATCCCCGACGCGGAGCAGGGCAAGCGCATCGAGGTGGCGGCGTTCTGCTGGCAGGTCATGGGGCAGGCGGACTTCACGCGCAGCGATGCGGTCGTGGGGTACGGCGGGGGAGCCGTGACCGACCTCGCCGGCTTCGTGGCGGCCACGTGGCTCCGGGGCGTCCAGCTGGTGCAGGTGCCCACCACGGTCCTCGGCCTCGTCGACGCGTCCGTCGGAGGGAAGACCGGCGTGAACACCGCCGAGGGCAAGAACCTGGTGGGCGCGTTCTGGGCTCCGAGCGCGGTGATCGGCGACCTGGACGAGCTGTCCAGCCTCAGCCCGAACGAGGCCACCGCCGGCTTCGCCGAGGTGGTGAAGGCCGGTTTCATCTGGGCGCCGGAGATCCTCGACATCATCGAGGCGGATCCGGCACGCGCTGTCGACACGACGACGGAGGAGTTCCGTCGTGCCGTCGAGCTGGCCGTGGACATGAAGGCGAAGGTCGTATCCGACGACTTCCGCGAGGCGGGGCTCCGCGAGATCCTCAACTACGGCCACACGCTCGGCCACGCCATCGAGCACGCGGAGCGGTACCGATGGCGGCATGGCGCTGCCATCTCGGTCGGGATGCTCTATGCGGCCGAGCTGTCCCGGCTGGCGGGACGGCTGTCCGACACCGCAGCGGAACGCCACCGCACGATCCTGGAGTCGCTCGGCCTTCCCACCTCCTACCGCGCCGGCGCGTGGCCGCAGCTGCTCGCGACGATGCAGCGCGACAAGAAGAGCCGCGGGGGGATGCTCCGCTTCGTCCTGCTCGACGACATCGCGAAGCCCACGGTGCTCCGAGCCCCCGACGAGTCGCTGCTGTTCGCCGCGTATCAGGAGGTGGGGGAGTGACCCGCCGCATCCTGCTGGTCAACGGCCCGAACCTCAACCTGCTCGGCACCAGGGAGCCCGAGGTGTACGGCACGGCGACACTCGCGGACGTGGAGCGAATCACGGCGGAGGCCGCGGCGCCGCTCGGCTTCGAGATCCGCGCCGTGCAGAGCAACCACGAGGGCGTCCTGATCGACGCGATCCACGACGCCCGCGGGGAGTGCGAGGGCATCGTGATCAACCCGGCAGGCCTCACGCACACCTCCGTCGTGCTCCGGGACGCCCTCACCGGGGTGTCGCTGCCGTTCGCGGAGGTGCACATCTCGGACGTCTACGCCCGCGAGGAGTTCCGCCACCACTCGTTCCTGCACGACGTCGCAGCCGTGCGTGTCATCGGACGGGGCCTGGAGGGCTACGCCGAAGCGCTGCGGGAGCTGGTCTCGCTGCTCTGAGGGCGTCCGTATCTCAGCTGGTCAGCGGAACCCACACGATCATCACGCACACCACCATGCCGAGCAGCGCGACCAGAGCCATGCCCAGGAAGCAGCCGGCGAGCGCGCGCAGACGCGGCGGGCCGTCGCGCAGGGTGAATCGCAGCACCACCATCGCGATGAGCGCGCACACCACGAGCGTCGCCGTCACGAGGGCGACGGACGCGGCGGCACCGCCGTTCGCGATGATCCCGACCAGTGGCACCAGGCTCATCGCCGCGAACAGCGAGGCGACGATGATCCAGATCGTGCCGGATGACGACCGCAGCGACGGCTGACTGGTCACCAGTGTGGGATCCAGCCCCGCGCCGGGGTCAGCTCTGCGCCTGCGTGCTGCTCTTCCCGGCATGAGCGCACCTCCTCTGCGCCCAGGATGAGTGCCGACGGGCCCGCCGTCAACGGGGTGTCCCCCGACGGGAGTCGGGCGTACGTTCCGGTGCGACGGGCGCATTCGCGGCCGTCCGACGCCGAAGAGCAGGAAAGAGGCACCCATGACGGTCCGACTGAACAAGGACGCCCTCGCCCTCGCGCGCAAGCTGGTGCAGGACGGCGAGGTGGTGCGGGACGAGCGCGACGACTGGAGCGAGCACGCACCGAGCACGGCAGACGAGAACGCGTTCATCGAGAAGCACGGGATGGCGGAGTTCGCGAAGTGGCACCTCGGCGAGGACACGGACGAGACCGAAGGAACCAAGGGCCGGCTGAAGTTCCCGTACGGCGACTTCCGCAGTGTCCACCGGTGCGCCGTCATCTCCGGGGAGAGTCGCGCAGGACAGTACGACCACACGTCGATCGAGAACGCCCTCCGCGGGCTTCTCGCCGACATCGACGGTGACCGGTCGTGAGCCGCGCAGTCGTCCCCGGCCACCCGCGCGTGCGGGCGTCTTGCCGCTGATCCCTTAGAATCGACTGTCGGCTCCGCCCGACCCCGCAGACTCACGAACGGAACTCGCAGCGCATGGCATCTACCGCAGACATCAAGAACGGCGTCGTCCTCAGCATCGACGGGCAGCTCTGGAGCGTCATCGAGTTCCAGCACGTCAAGCCCGGCAAGGGCGGTGCGTTCGTGCGCACCAAGCTCAAGAACGTCGTCTCGGGCAAGGTCGTCGACCGCACCTACAACGCCGGCGCGAAGATCGAGATCGAGAACGTCGACCGCCGCGACTACACCTACCTGTACACGGACGGCGACGGCTACGTCTTCATGGATCAGAGCGACTTCGACCAGATCACGGTCGGCGCGGCCACGGTCGGCGACGCGAAGAACTTCCTGCTCGAGAACCAGAACGTCACGATCGCCCTGAACAACGGCAACCCGCTGTACATCGATCTCCCGGCCTCCGTGGTCCTCGAGATCACGTACACCGAGCCCGGCCTGCAGGGCGACCGCTCGTCGGCGGGCACCAAGCCCGCCACGCTCGAGACCGGCTACGAGATCCAGGTGCCGCTGTTCGTCGAGGCGGGCACCAAGGTCAAGGTCGACACCCGCACGGGTGACTACCTGGGCCGCGAGAAGTAAGGCGTGAGCGCCCGGACGAAGGCGCGCAAGCGCGCTCTCGACATCCTGTTCTCCGCCGATGTGCGCGGTGACGACGTCGCCGTCACCCTGGCAGCCGAGGCGAAGCGCGCGGCGAGCGAGCCCGCCCGTGAGGCCTCGTGGCTCTATGCGCGCGAGATCGTCGACGGCATCATCGACCAGCGCGACGAGATCGACGAGCAGATCACGACACACAGCAGGGACTGGAAGCTGGAGCGGATGCCCGCCGTCGACCGCGCCCTGCTGCGCATCGCGGTCTGGGAGATCCTCTACAACGATGAGGTCCCGACGGCCGTCGCGATCGACGAGGCCGTTGAGCTCGCCAAGGAGTTCTCGACCGACGACTCCGGCGCCTTCGTGCACGGGGTGCTCGCGCGGGTGGCACGCGCCGCCTGACCCCTCCGTCAGCAGGTGCTGTCGGAGGTGCCGGAGAGGATGGGCGCATGGCCCTCTCGCACGATCCGTCCCGCTCGGAGGGATCGTCGTCGGATTGGCGGGCGATCCTCGGGGCGCCTCCCGTCGACGTCGAGGCGAGGCTCGCGCTCGGCATCGAGCTGCGGGTCCGCGACGGACGCGGTGCGAACCCGTGGGCTTCCCGCCCGCAGCGCACGGCGACCGCCCGTGACGTCGCGAAGGGCACCGGCGACATCCTGCTCGGCATCCGCCCGCTGGAGCGGAGCACCGCGACCGGCGCCTGGGTGCAGGGGACGGCGACCTGGGACGCGGTGAGACGCTCGCCGACGCAGTACGGCCGCGAACGCTCACGATGGTTCGCCGACCTGCTGAGCATCGCCAGGGACACGCTCCTCTCCGGCACCGCCGGGGACTGGCTGATCGTCGACCTCATCGAGTCCGGCCTGCTCTGGGGGCATCTTCGCGCGGCCGAGGGGGCCGGGATCCCGCTCGTCGCCGCCCAGAAGAGCACGACCGTCCTGCTCGCCGAGCGGGCGGAGATCGGTGCCGCGATCCGGAGGGGTGACGACGGCGGACTCGTCCTCCGTCCCGAGATCACGCTCGACGGTCGCGTCGCAGACCCTGCCGACGTCCGCGTGATCGGTCACAGCGGCGTGTACGAGGTCGTGCAGCACGGATCCCGGCTCGAGGTGACGCTGGCCGAGGCGGCGATCAGCGAGCCTGTCCACGCACTCCTCGGTGCGAGGAGCGGACTCGAGGTGCCGGCCCACGAGGAAGCCGCGTTCCTCCGCGACGCGTACCCCCTGCTCGCGCGGCGGGTCGCGGTGCGTGCCGTCGGCCGCGTCGAGCTCCCGACGCTGCCGGCACCCCGCGCCGTGCTCGCCCTGTCGTTCCTGCGCGGCGACACCGTCCGGTACGCGTTCGAGTGGGACTATCCCGGCTTCGGGCGGGTGCCGTTCCCGGCCGGCGGCGAGGCCGTCCGCGACACGGCTGCCGAAGATCTCCTCCGCGGCAGGATCCGGGCCGTCTGGACGGAGCGACACGGCGAGGAGCTCGCCGCGACGGGCGCGTTCCACGATGTCGCCGCCGCCGAGTTCGTGACCCGCACCGTGCCGGCGCTCGAGACGGAGGGCGTGACCGTGGCCGTCTCGGGTCGCCGGAAGGATTACCACGAACTGACGGGTGTACCGGAGATCACTGTCTCGACCGTCGAGAGCAGCGACCCGGACTGGTTCGACCTCGGCGTCCTGGTCAAGATCGACGGACGCACGATCCCGTTCGAACCGCTGTTCACGGCGCTCAGCAAGGGGCGCAGGAAGCTCCTCCTGGTGGACGGCAGCTACTTCTCCCTGAACCACCGGGCACTGGATCGTCTGCGGGAGCTGATCGAGGAATGCGGCGAACTGGATGAATGGGAGACCGGGCCGCGGATCAGTCGCTACCAGACCGACCTCTGGGAGGAGTTCGAGGACCTCGCCGACGAGGCACTGCCCGCGGTGACCTGGCGGGCGACGGCGGAAGGTCTCCGGCAGGCGGAGTCGGTGCCCGCTGTCCCGGTTCCGAGCGGTCTGCGCGCGGAGCTCCGCCCGTACCAGAAGGACGGGTTGGACTGGCTCGCGTTCCTCTGGAGTCATCGTCTCGGCGGCATCCTGGCGGACGACATGGGGCTGGGCAAGACGCTGCAGCTGCTCGCGCTCCTGATGCATGCCCGCGAGGAGGGGGAGCGGCGCCCCTTCCTGGTCGTCGCGCCCACCTCGGTGCTGTCCACCTGGCGCAACGAGGCTGCCCGGTTCGTCCCGTCCCTTCGCGTCCACGTCCGCCACAGCACGCAGGGGCCTTCCCTGGCCGAGGCCGTGGCGGACGCCGACGTGGTCATCACGAGCTATGCGATCGCCCGGATCGACGAAGCCGAGTACGCTCGCGTCGACTGGGCCGGACTCATCCTCGATGAGGCGCAGTTCGTGAAGAACCCGGCGACGAAGCTCCATCGTGCGGTGGCCTCCTTCCGCGCGGATGTGACGTTCGCCGTGACCGGGACGCCGATGGAGAACAGCCTCAGCGAGCTCTGGGCGCTGCTGAAGCTCACCGCGCCGGGACTCTTCGCCTCTGCACGGAAGTTCCGCGAGCAGTACATCCAGCCGATCGAGCAGGGCAAGGTCCCCGAGAACGAGGAGGGCGGCGCGTACCGGCAGCGGCGCCTCGAACAGCTGCGTCGGCGCATCCGCCCGTTGCTCCTGCGGCGGACGAAGGAGATCGTCGCGCCTGACCTCCCGGCGAAGCAGGAGCAGATCCTCGAGGTCGAGCTCAGCTCCGCTCACCGAGCGCTCTACGACACCGTCCTGCAGCGCGAACGGCAGAAGGTGCTCGGGCTGCTGGAAGACCTCGATCGCAACCGCTTCATCGTGTTCCGCTCGCTCACGTTGATGCGCATGCTCAGTCTGGCCCCCGGGCTGGTCGATCCGGCGGATGCGGGGATCGGCTCGCGCAAGCTCGACGTGCTGCTCGAACGGGTGGTCGAG
Source organism: Microbacterium algeriense (assembly GCF_008868005.1). Lineage (GTDB taxonomy): Bacteria > Actinomycetota > Actinomycetes > Actinomycetales > Microbacteriaceae > Microbacterium > Microbacterium algeriense. The sequence continues at coordinate 818,087 of NZ_WAAO01000002.1, read as the reverse complement.
CTCCAGGCCGAGGGCCACCGGGCGCTCGTCTTCAGCCAGTTCACCTCGTTCCTCGACCTCGCGGCCGAGCGTCTCGACACCGCGCGCATCCCCTACGCGCATCTGGACGGCTCGACCCGCCACCGCCAGAAGGTCGTCGACGGCTTCACCGCGGGGGAGCAGCCCGTCTTCCTGATCAGCCTGAAGGCCGGCGGATTCGGTCTGACGCTGACCGAGGCCGACTACGTGTTCCTCCTGGATCCGTGGTGGAATCCGGCGGCCGAGGCGCAGGCGGTCGACCGCACGCACCGCATCGGCCAGGAGAGCCAGGTGTTCGTCTACCGGATGATCGCCACCGGCACGATCGAGGAGAAGGTGCTCGATCTGCAGCGCCGCAAGGCACGGCTGTTCACCGCGGTGCTGGACGACGAGGCCCTGTTCGCGCAGTCGCTCTCCGCCGAGGACATCCGCGGCCTGTTCGAGGGCTGACCCGAATAGTCCCGGCCGGGTCGACCGGTCGCACAGGGAGCCCTCGGTACAATCGAACGGTTCACTTTCGGGAGGAATGCAATGCGGATCACGGGACTCGGTCACGCCGGGATGTTCATCGAGACGGTGGGCGGGAACATCATCTGCGACCCGGTCCTCGGGCCGTCGTTCTACGGCTCGTGGTTCCCGTTCCCCGACAACCGGGGCCTCGACTGGGAACGGCTCGGACGTGAGGCGGACTTCCTGTGGATCTCGCACCGCCACCGCGACCACTTCGACCCGAAGCTCCTCGAGCGGTACATCCGCAAGGACATCGAGGTGCTGCTGCCCGAGTACCCGACCGATGACCTCGAGCAGGACATCCGCGCTCTCGGGTACACGAACATCACCTACGCGCCGGCCGGCCAGGTGATCCAGCGCGGCGAACTGAAGATGATGATCACGCCGCTCCGGGCGCCCAGCGACGGCCCCATCGGGGACTCCTCGCTGAGCGTCGACGACGGCACCGGCTCGATCCTGAACCAGAACGACTCGCACCCGCTCGACCTCGAGAAGCTGCTCGACTTCGGCAAGCCCGACGCGTACTTCACTCAGGTGTCGGGCGCGATCTGGTGGCCCATGGTCTACGACCTCCCGCTCGACGCCAAGCAGAACTTCGCGCGTCTGAAGCGCGAGGCGCAGAACAAGCGGGCGATGTACTACATCGAGAAGGTCGACGCGCCGCACGTGTTCCCCATGGCGGGGCCGCCCATGTTCCTGCGCGACGAACTGTTCCAGTTCAACGGCACGGGCCAGAACGGCGAATCGATCTTCACGGATCAGAAGCAGTTCCTCGCGCACATGAAGGAGCTCGCTCCGCAGTACGACGGACAGCTCTTCATCCCGGGCACGGTCGTCACGGTCGAGGGCGGCGAGGTGACGAGCGAGCAGACCCTGTACACCGAGGCCGAGATCGCGCACATCTTCGACGAGAAGTGGGAGTACCTCGAAGAACAGCGTGCGAGCCGGCAGCAGGAGATCCGCGACGAGGAGGCCTCCCGCGCCGAGATCATCCCTCCCGCCGAGATGCTGACTGCGATCAAGGAGTGGTGGGAGCCGCTGCTGAAGAAGTCCCGCACGATCCGACTCGGTGTCGGCGGATGCGTCCGCTTCCGCATCGGCGAGCTGGACATGGTGGTCGACTTCCCCCGCGCGAAGGTCCGCGAGTACGCGGGCGAGGAATGCATCTACTGGTACACGATCCCCGCCGATCTGGTCTCGACGAACATCGTCGACCACGAGATCGACTGGTCGAACTCGATCTTCCTCTCGATGCAGTTCTCGGTGGGCCGCAGCGGCAAGTTCAACGAGTTCCTCACCACGTTCCTCAAGTGTCTCTCCGTCGATCGCATCGAATACGTCGAGAACTGGTACCAGGAGCAGACCGACCAGACAGAGGACGCCGAGATCGGCGACTGGATCGTGCAGCGCCGCTGCCCGCACCTGCGCGCCGACCTCACCAAGACCGGCAAGGTCGACGAGGACGGCATCCTCACGTGCAGCATGCACGACTGGAAGTGGGACCTCAAGACTGGCCGCTGCCTGTCGACGGCGGGCCACCCGATCCGTTCGTCGAAGATCGACGACGTGACCGACCCCGTGCTGCAGGAGGCCAGCTGATCCGCCGGAGCCATCACGCTCCGATAGACTGACATCACAAGCAACCTTTAACACCGTCCTGTGAGGCGGAGAAGGGAGCGGCCGATGAGCATGCGCACCGTGCTGCAAGAAGCCGACATCTCACGAGCGCTGACCCGGATCGCGCACGAGATCCTCGAGTCCAATCGAGGAGCCGGGAACCTCGTCCTGCTGGGCATCCCGACCCGCGGAGTCACTCTCGCCCACCGCCTCGGCCTGCTGATCAGCGAGATCGCGCAGCAATCCGTCCCGGTCGGCTCCCTCGACGTCACGCTGTTCCGCGACGACCTGGCGAAGCACCCCACACGCTCCCCACAGCCCACGGAGATCCCCGTCGGCGGCATCGACGGCAAGACCGTCGTCCTCGTCGACGACGTGCTCTTCTCCGGCCGCAGCATCCGCGCCGCGCTGGACGCGATCCAGTCGATCGGCCGTCCGTCGGTGGTGCGCCTCGCGATCCTGGTCGACCGCGGGCACCGCGAGCTGCCCATCCGCCCCGACTTCGTGGGCAAGAACATCCCCTCCGCCCGCACCGAGCGGGTCAACGTGCGCCTGTTCGAGAACGACGGCGCCGAGGAGGTGACGATCGGCGAATGAGACACCTCCTCGACACCCGCACCCTCGACAGGACGACCGCGCTGCGCATCCTCGACGTCGCCGAGGACATGTCCGACACGCAGTCCCGCGAGGTCAAGAAGCTCCCCACGCTGCGCGGGAAGACCGTCGTCAACCTCTTCTTCGAGGACTCCACTCGCACGCGCATCTCGTTCGAGGCCGCCGCCAAGCGCCTCTCGGCCGACGTGATCAACTTCGCTGCGAAGGGCTCCAGCGTCTCGAAGGGCGAGAGCCTGAAGGACACGGCCCAGACGCTCGAGGCGATCGGCGCCGATGCGGTCGTGGTCAGGCACCCGGGCTCCGGCGCCCCGCAGACCCTCGCCACCAGCGGCTGGATCTCCGCCGGCGTGGTCAATGCCGGCGACGGCACGCATGAGCACCCGACCCAGGCACTGCTCGACGCCTTCACGATCCGCAAGCGCCGTTTCGGCGGGGACAGCCGCGGACGCGATCTGAGCGGGATGCGGGTCGTGATCGTCGGCGACGTGCTGCACTCGCGCGTCGCCCGCTCCAACGTCTGGCTGCTCGCCACGCTCGGCGCCGAGGTCACCCTGGTCGCGCCGCCGACCCTGGTTCCGCAGAACGTGTCGCTCTGGCCGGTCCGCGTCGTCTACGACCTCGACGAGGCGCTGGCGGAGGAGCCGGACGCCGTGATGATGCTGCGCATCCAGCTCGAGCGCATGAACGCCGCGTATTTCCCGACTGAGCGGGAGTATTCCCGGCGGTGGGGGCTGGACGCACGGCGCGTGGCCGGCCTTCCGGCAGGTAGCATTGTGATGCACCCCGGACCCATGAACCGGGGACTGGAGATCTCCTCGGAAGCTGCCGATTCCCCCCGCTCGACGGTGCTGGAACAGGTCACGAACGGGGTGTCCGTCCGCATGGCGGTGCTGTACCTGCTGCTGGCAGGAGAACGAGACGACGAACGAGGGGGAGACCTGTGAGCGAGACCCTCGTCATCACCGGTGCGAAGCTGCTCGGCGCCGAGAGCGCCGACATCATCATCGAAGACGGCCGGATCGCCGAGATCGGGACGGGTCTCACCCGCACGGGTGCCCGCGTGATCGACGCTGCGGGCCTGGTCGCGCTGCCGGGCCTCGTCGACCTGCACACCCACCTGCGCGAACCCGGGTACGAAGCGTCCGAGACGATCCTCACCGGCACGCGGGCGGCAGCCGCCGGCGGCTTCACGGCCGTCTTCGCGATGCCGAACACCTCGCCCGTCGCCGACACCGCCGGGGTGGTCGAGCAGGAGCTGGCCCTCGGTGAAGCAGCCGGATACGCCACGGTGCAGCCCATCGGCGCCGTGACCGTGGGGCAGAAGGGCGAGCGCCTCGCCGAGCTGGGCGCGATGGCCACCTCGCGCGCACAGGTGCGCGTCTTCAGCGACGACGGCTTCTGCGTCTTCGACCCGCTCATCATGCGGCGCGCCCTGGAGTACGTGAAGTCCTTCGACGGCGTGATCGCCCAGCACGCGCAGGACCCCCGCCTCACCGAGGGCGCGCAGATGAACGAGGGGACGGTGTCGGCTGAGCTCGGACTGACCGGCTGGCCCGCCGTCGCCGAAGAATCGATCATCGCCCGCGACGTCCTCCTCGCCGAGCACGTCGGCTCGCGGCTGCACGTCTGCCACCTCTCCACGGCGGGATCGGTCGACATCATCCGCTGGGCCAAGAAGCGCGGCATCGACGTCACGGCCGAGGTCACCCCGCACCACCTGCTGCTGACCGACGAGCTCGTGCGCGGCTACGACGCGCGCTACAAGGTCAACCCGCCCCTGCGTCGGGAAGAGGACGTCCTCGCCGTGCGCGAGGGTCTCGCCGACGGCACGATCGACATCGTCGCCACCGACCACGCGCCGCACCCCAGCGAGCACAAGGCGTGCGAGTGGCAGGCCGCGGCCAACGGCATGGTGGGCCTCGAGAGCGCGCTGCGCGTCGTGCACCAGTCGATGGTGCAGACCGGTCTGCTCGAGTGGTCCGACATCGCCCGCGTGATGAGCGCCGCGCCGGCACGGATCGGCCGGCTCTCCGGGCATGGCACTCCGCTCGAGGTCGGTCAGCCGGCGCAGCTCACGCTGTACGACGCATCGGTCGACGGCGTGTTCACGGAGGCGGACCTGCACGGTCGCAGCGTGAACTCGCCGTACCTGGGACGCGCTCTGCCCGGACGGGTGGAGTACACGATCCACGACGGCACGCTGACGGTCGCGGGCGGCGCCCTCGTCGAGGAGCTCGGCGCATGAGCGCTCGCGACCTCGCCGTCGCGATCACGATCGCCGTCGCCCTCCTCGTCCTGCTCGTGATGCTGTTCGCCTGGCGACGACGAACGCGCCGCGACTCCGCGTTCACGGCCCCACTGGGCGTCCCCGAGCACGCAGAGGTGTCCCGCCGCGACGAGGTGCTGTACGTGTCGACGACTCGGCACGAGCAGCCGCTCGAGCGGTTGGCGGTCTCACCTCTCGCGTTCCGGGCGCGCGGTGAGCTCGCGCTCACGGATCGCGGCATCGCACTCTGCCTCGACGGTGCGCCGACGGTCTTCCTGTCCGCCGACCGGCTCGTCGCGGTCGACCGGGCCACCGTCACGATCGACCGTGTGGTCGAACCCGGCGGGCTCGTGCGCATCGTGTGGAACATCGACGAGGACACGCCCGTCGACAGCTACCTGCGGCTCGCCACCGGCGATCCCGCCCCCCTCATCTCCGACCTGCGGCGGCTCGTCCCCGCCGCCCCCGACACAGGAGCAACGTCATGACTCTCTCGACTTCCTCCGGAGCGGCCTCCGCCGCCCGGCTGCCCGACCCCGCCGTCCTCGTCCTGGAGGACGGCACCCGCCACGCCGGACGCGCCTACGGCGCGCGCGGACGCACCCTGGGCGAGGTGGTCTTCGCGACCGGCATGTCCGGATACCAGGAGACCATCACGGACCCGTCGTATGCGGGTCAGATCGTCCTGCAGACCGCGCCGCACATCGGCAACACCGGCATGAACGATGAGGACGCCGAATCGCGCCGCATCTGGGTGGCCGGCTACATCGTGCGAGACCCCTCCCGCGTCGTGTCCAACTGGCGGGCCAACGCCTCGCTGGACGAGGTCCTCGTGGAAGACGGGATCGTCGGGATCAGCGGCATCGACACGCGTGCGGTGACCCGCCACATCCGTTCGGCCGGCTCGATGCGTGGCGGCATCTTCTCGGGTGAGGATGCTGCCCTCGACCCCGAGGAGCAGGTGCGCATCGTGCGAGAGGCGCCGGAGATGTCCGGCCGGAACCTGTCGGCCGAGGTCTCCGTGGTCGACGCGGTCGTGACCGCGGCGACGGGGGAGCGGATCGGCAACCTCGCCGTGCTCGACCTCGGCGTGAAGCAGGCGACGATCGACAACCTCGCCGCCCGCGGCTTCGACGTGCACGTCCTCCCGCAGAGCGTGACGATCGAGGAGATCCGCGCGATCGATCCGGTCGCGGTGTTCTACTCCAACGGCCCCGGCGATCCGGCGGCCTCGGGAGACCACGTCGAGCTGCTGCGCGCTGTGCTCGACGATCGGCTCCCGTTCTTCGGCATCTGCTTCGGGAACCAGCTCCTCGGCCGCGCCCTGGGACTCGGCACCTACAAGCTGCCGTTCGGGCACCGCGGCATCAACCAGCCGGTGCTCGACAAGGAGACGGGCAAGGTCGAGATCACGGCCCACAACCACGGCTTCGCGGTCGAGGCGCCCCTGGAGGGCTCGTTCGACAGCCCGCACGGCTACGGCAAGGTCGAGGTCAGCCACGTCGGCCTCAACGACAACGTCGTGGAAGGCCTGCGCGCCCTCGACATCCCGGCATTCTCGGTGCAGTACCACCCGGAAGCCGCGGCCGGACCCCACGACGCCAACTACCTCTTCGACCGGTTCCGCGACATGGTCATCGCGAACAAGACTTCGGTCGCCGCGCCCGTCGAGGCGCAGGGACCCACCCAGGGAGACGCAAAGTAATGCCCAAGCGCGACGACATCAACTCCGTCCTCGTCATCGGCTCCGGTCCGATCGTCATCGGTCAGGCGTGCGAGTTCGACTACTCGGGCACCCAGGCGTGCCGTGTGCTGCGCGAGGAGGGCGTCCGGGTCATCCTGGTCAACTCCAACCCGGCGACCATCATGACGGATCCCGACTTCGCCGACGCGACCTACATCGAGCCGATCACCTGGCAGGTCATCGAGACGATCATCGCGAAGGAGCGTCCCGACGCGATCCTGCCGACGCTCGGCGGACAGACCGCGCTGAACGCCGCGATCCAGCTGCACAACCACGGCATCCTCGAGAAGTACGACGTCGAGCTCATCGGCGCGAACTTCGAGGCGATCAACAAGGGCGAGGATCGTCAGATCTTCAAGCAGCTGGTCCTCGACGCCGGTGCCGACGTGGCGGACTCCCGCATCGCGCACACGATGGACGAGGTGCTCGCCGCCGCCGACGAGCTCGGCTACCCGTTGGTGGTCCGGCCGAGCTTCACGATGGGCGGCCTCGGTTCCGGCTTCGCCTACGACGAGGAGGACCTGCGCCGGATCGCCGGCGCCGGCCTGCGCGACTCGCCGACCACCGAGGTGCTCCTGGAGGAGTCGATCCTCGGCTGGAAGGAGTACGAGCTCGAGCTCATGCGCGACACGGCCGACAACACGGTCGTCGTCTGCTCCATCGAGAACGTCGATCCGGTCGGCGTGCACACGGGCGACTCGATCACGGTGGCCCCGGCGCTCACCCTCACCGACCGCGAGTACCAGAAGATGCGAGACATCGGCATCGACATCATCCGCGCCGTCGGCGTCGACACCGGCGGCTGCAACATCCAGTTCGCGGTCGACCCGTCGAACGGGCGCATCATCGTGATCGAGATGAACCCGCGCGTCTCGCGTTCCAGCGCCCTCGCCTCGAAGGCCACGGGCTTCCCGATCGCGAAGCTCGCCGCCAAGCTGGCGCTCGGCTACCGTCTCGACGAGATCCCGAACGACATCACCGGCGTGACCCCTGCCAGCTTCGAGCCCACGCTCGACTACGTCGTCGTCAAGGTGCCGCGCTTCGCGTTCGAGAAGTTCCCGGCCGCCGATGCGACGCTGACCACGACCATGAAGTCGGTCGGCGAGGCGATGGCGATCGGGCGCAACTACGCGACGGCGCTGCAGAAGGCCCTCCGCTCGCTGGAGAAGCGCGGTTCGAGCTTCCACTGGGGCCCGGAGGAGCGTTCCGTGGAGGAGCTGCTCGAGATCGCGAAGACTCCGACGGACGGACGGATCGTGACGCTGCAGCAGGCGCTGCGCAAGGGCGCCACCGTCGAGCAGGCGTTCGACGCGACGGCCATGGACCCCTGGTTCCTCGACCAGATCGTGCTGATCAACGAGGTCGCCGAGATCGTCCGCACCGCACCGGAACTGGACGCAGCCACCCTGCGCTACGCCAAGGAGCACGGCTTCTCGGACGCACAGCTGGCTCAGCTGCGCGGCGAGACCGAGGCGGAGGTCCGCGGAGTCCGGCACGCGCTCGGTGTGCGTCCGGTCTACAAGACGGTCGACACCTGCGCCGGCGAGTTCCCGGCTCTCACGCCCTACCACTACTCCAGCTATGACGCCGAGACCGAGGTCGCCCCATCGGAGCGCACCAAGGTCGTCATCATCGGATCGGGCCCGAACCGCATCGGCCAGGGCGTCGAGTTCGACTACTCGTGCGTCCACGCCTCGTTCGCGCTGTCCGACGCCGGGTTCGAAACCGTCATGGTCAACTGCAACCCGGAGACGGTTTCGACCGACTACGACACGTCCGACCGCCTGTACTTCGAGCCGCTGACGCTCGAGGACGTGCTGGAGGTGCTCGATGCCGAGGCGGCCAGCGGCACGATCCTCGGTGTCGTCTGCCAGCTCGGCGGACAGACCCCGCTCGGACTCGCCAAGGGCATCGAGGCGGCCGGATACAGGGTGCTGGGGACGAGCCCGGAGGCGATCGACCTCGCCGAGGAGCGCGAGCTCTTCTCGCGGCTGCTCGACGATGCCGGGCTGCTCGCCCCGCGCAACGGCACCGCGATCGACGTCGAGGGCGCCGTCCGCATCGCGGAGGAGATCGGCTACCCGGTCCTGGTGCGGCCGAGCTTCGTGCTCGGCGGCCGCGGCATGGAGATCGTGTACGACACCGCCTCGCTGCGCGACTACTTCGTCCGCACCGCCGGCGAGGTCGTCATCGAGGAGGGCAAGCCCCTTCTGGTCGACCGCTTCCTGGACGACGCCATCGAGCTCGACGTCGACGCGCTCTACGACGGCACCGACCTGTTCATCGGCGGCGTCATGGAGCACCTCGAGGAGGCGGGCATCCACTCGGGTGACTCCAGCTGCACCCTGCCGCCGGTCTCGCTCGGCCGCACCGACGTCGACCGCGTCCGCGAGGCCACCCTGGCCATCGCCGAGGGCGTCGGCGTGCGCGGACTGCTGAACGTGCAGTTCGCGATCAGCGCCGGCGTGCTGTACGTGATCGAGGCGAACCCGCGCGCCAGCCGCACGGTCCCCTTCGTGTCGAAGGCGCTCGGCATCCCGATGGCGAAGGCCGCGAGCCGCGTGATGACGGGCTCGACGATCGCCGAGCTGCGGGCCGAGGGCATGCTGCCGGAGCAGGACGGCTCCCGCGTCCCGCTGGACGCCCCGGTCTCGGTCAAAGAGGCCGTGCTCCCGTTCAAGCGCTTCCGCACCGCGGACGGCAAGACCGTCGACTCGGTCCTCGGCCCGGAGATGCGCTCGACCGGCGAGGTCATGGGCATCGACCGCGACTTCCCGACGGCGTTCGCGAAGAGCCAGGCGGCGGCCTACGGAGGCATGCCGACGTCGGGGACCGTCTTCATCTCGGTCGCTGACTCCGACAAGCGGGCGGTCATCCTGCCGGCGCACCGACTGCAGCAGCTCGGCTTCACGATCGTCGCCACCGAGGGGACGGCGGAGATCCTCTCGCGCAACGGCATCGCCGTCACGGTCGTGGAGAAGTACAGCGAGACGCAGGAGAGCGGCGCGAAGAACATCGTCGACCTCATCAACGAGGGCGCGATCGACATCGTCGTGAACACCCCCTCCGGCGGGGCGGCTCGAGCGGACGGCTACGAGATCCGCGCCGCGGCCGTCGCCGCGGACAAGGCGCTCTTCACGACCATCGCCGTGCTCGGCGCTGCCGTGAGCGGGATGGACGCCGCCCACGAGGGCTTCCAGGTGAAGAGTCTGCAGGAGTACGCACTGGACCGGAAGGCGGCACTGTGACCGCACGCTTCGGAGAACGGGTCCGCTCCGCACTGCGCGGAGCGGGTCCGCTCTGCGTCGGCATCGACCCGCACGGCGCCCTGCTCGCCGACTGGGGTCTGCGCGACGATGCCGGGGGAGTCCGCGACTTCGGCCTGCGCGTGGTCGAGGCGGCGGCCGGGCGTGCGGCGTTCGTGAAGCCGCAGGTGTCGTTCTTCGAGCGGTTCGGATCTCGCGGCATCGCCGCACTGGAGGACGTGCTCGCCGCCGCGCGGGCTGCCGACCTCCTGGTGATCGCGGACGCGAAGCGCGGGGACATCGGCTCCACCATGGACGACTACGCCAAGGCGTGGCTCACCCCCGGCTCGCCCCTGGAAGCGGACGCCCTCACGGTGAACCCGTATCTCGGGGTCGGCGCGCTCGACGGCGCGTTCACCCTCGCGGAGCAGCACGGGAAGGGCCTGTTCGTGCTCGCCGCGACCAGCAACCCCGAGGCCGCCTCGATCCAGCGCTCGACCGATCCCCGATCGGAGACCGTGTCGGCGCAGGTGATCGCCGAGGTCTCGCAGCGCAACGCCGCACGGTCGCGTGCCGAGGAATGGGGCAGCTTCGGCTTCGTGATCGGCGCCACGGTCGAATGGACGCAAGCGGGCATCGCCCCGTTCGCACCGCTCGCGCCGATCCTGGCGCCCGGCTTCGGAGCCCAGGGGGCGCGTCCCGCCGACCTGCGCGGCCGGTTCGGCGCGCTGTCCGAGGCGGTCATCGCGAACGAGAGCCGCAGCATCCTCGCCGCAGGGCCAGCCGATCTCGCGGGAGTCGTCTCCGCCCGCGCAGCCGAGTACCGCGAGGTGGCACATGTCTGACGTCCGCCGCACCGTCCCCGAGGTCGACAGGGCCGCGGCCGCCCGCCGCGCCGTCGAGCGTCGCCGCGCGAGGGCGTCGATCAAGCGCGACCTGACGATGCGCGTGGTGACCCCGCAGACCGTCCTGCACCGTGCGTCGGCCGACCCCGACTCGGTCGAGGGCTCGATGCGCATCACCGACTTCCTCCTGGCTCTTCCCGCGATCGGCGCGGGAAAGCGCGACCGCGTGCTGGAGGAGCTGCACATCTCCCCGGTGAAGCGTCTCGGCGGGCTGGGCGCCCGTCAGCGCCGTGTGCTCGAGGAGTGGCTCGACAGCCGATTCCCCGTGCCGTCGCCCCGTGGTGCGCGCAGCCGCCTCCTCGTCCTCGCGGGCCCGACCGCCGTGGGCAAGGGAACGGTCGCGGCCCACATCCGCGAGCACAATCCGGAGATCCACCTGTCGGTGTCGGCGACGACCAGACCGCCGCGACCGGGCGAGGTGGACGGTGTGCACTACTACTTCGTGGACGATGCGGAGTTCGATCGGCTGATCGCCGAGGGCGAGCTGCTCGAGTACGCCGTCGTGCACAACCGATCGCGCTACGGCACTCCTCGCGCGCCGATCGACGCCGCTCTGGCGGAGGGCAAGACCGTGCTGCTGGAGATCGACCTGCAGGGCGCGCGCCAGGTGCGTGCCGCAGAACCGGCGGCCACGCTCATCTTCCTGCTGCCGCCGAGCTGGGACGAACTCGTGCACCGCCTGGTCGGGCGCGGCACCGAGGACGCCGAGGAGAGGGCTCGTCGGCTGCGCACCGCCAAGGTGGAACTCGCCTCGCAGAACGAGTTCGACCACCTCATCGTGAACGAGGACGTCGCCACCGCGGCCCGCGAGGTCGTAGAATTGTCTTCAAGCTCTGCGCGCTGAGCGTCTTCGCGCGCCTATCGCACCGTCTTCGCGACGATCACGTCGCCTGATCTGGAGGTCTCACCATGGCCGGACACAACAACGGAATCATCGATCCCCCCATCGACAACCTGCTCGACCGCGTCGACTCGAAGTACGAGCTCGTGATCTACGCCGCCAAGCGTGCCCGTCAGATCAACGACTACTACTCCGACCTGCACGAGGGAAACCTCTTCGACAACGTGGGCCCGCTCGTGGACTCGTCCGTCGAGGACAAGCCGCTCACCATCGCGCTGCACGAGATCAACGAGGACAAGCTCCGCCTGCGTCACGCGGAGTGATATTCGAGACCGCGCCTCCCGCCCTGTCGGAGGCGCGGTCCAGAATGGGTTCACACCCTCCCTCTGTCCATCCCGTTCTGGAGTACCGATGAGCGCCCTGCGTCTGTTTACGTCCGAGTCCGTCACCGAAGGGCACCCGGACAAGATCTGCGACCAGATCTCGGACAGCATCCTCGACGGACTCCTGGCCAAGGACCGCGGTTCTCGCGTCGCCGTGGAGACGCTGGTCACCACCGGACTCGTCCACGTCGCCGGTGAGATCCGCACCGACGCATACGTCGACATCCCCACGATCGTCCGACAGGTCGTGAACGGCATCGGCTACACGTCGAGCGAGACCGGCTTCGACGGTGACTCCTGCGGAGTCAGCGTCTCGGTGGGGGAGCAGTCGACCGACATCGCGCACGGGGTCGACAGCGCGCAGGAGCACCGCGACGGCTCATCCGTCGACCCGCTCGACGGCCTCGGCGCCGGAGACCAGGGCATCATGTTCGGCTTCGCGACCAACGAGACCCCGCAGCTGATGCCGATGGCGGCGTGGACGGCCCACCGCATCGCGGAGCGGCTGACAGAGGTGCGCCGCAGCGGAGCGCTGCCCTTCCTTCGTCCGGACGGCAAGACCCAGGTGACACTGGGCTACGAGGGCTTCACACCGAAGACCATCGACGCGGTCGTCGTCTCCACCCAGCACCATCCCGACATCTCGCAGCGCGAGCTGCAGGCGCAGGTGCGCGAGCACGTGATCGATCCCGTACTCGAGACGACCGGCCTCGACCTCGCGGACGTCACCTACTACATCAACCCCGCGGGACCCTTCGTCACGGGCGGTCCCAAGGGAGACGCCGGACTCACCGGGCGCAAGATCATTATCGACACCTACGGCGGTGCGGCACGTCACGGCGGCGGCGCCTTCAGCGGCAAGGACCCGTCGAAGGTCGACCGCTCCGGCGCCTACGCGACGCGCTGGGTCGCGAAGAACGCGGTGGCCGCGGGGCTCGCCGACCGGCTCGAGGTGCAGGTCGCCTACGCGATCGGCGTCGCGCGTCCCGTCGGGCTCTACGTCGAGACGTTCGGCACCGGCAAGGTGTCCGACGAGGCCATCACGCGCGCGATCACCGAGGTGTTCGACCTGCGTCCGCAGGCGATCATTGAGCAGCTCGACCTCCTGCGCCCGATCTACGCCCAGACCGCCGCGTACGGTCATTTCGGACGCGAGCTGCCGGACTTCACCTGGGAGCGCACCGACCGCATCGAAGAGCTGCGCCGCGCTGCCGGGCTCTGATGGGGCCGCGGTCCTGATGTCCCCGGAGAGCCGGCGCATCGCGCGCGTGCTCCTCGATTCGCCCCTGCCGCAGCTCGACCGTCTGTTCGACTACGCGCTTCCCGCCGAGCTCGGCGAGGTGGATCGCGGCGTGCGCGTGCGCGTCCCGCTGCGCACGGCCGGACGGGTGATCGACGGCTACATCGTCGACATCGACACCGAGGATGATGCCGACCGCCCCCTGTCCGAGGTCGAGAGCGTGGTGTCGCCTGTGCCCGTACTCCCGGAGCGCCTGCACACCCTTGCGCGGCGGGTCGCGGATCGGGCGGCCGGCTCGGCCTCGGACGTTCTCCGGCTCGTGATCCCCAAACGCCAGGTGCGCGTCGAGAAGGCCTGGACCGCCGACGCGTCCGCGGTCGTCCCCTCTGTGGACGCACTCGCGGCAGCCGCAGAGATCACCGGCACGTACGACGGGCTGGACGAGGTGCTCGACGAGGGAGGTCGTGCGGCCGTCGAGGCGATCCCGCAGCTCTCCGACGACGTGCCTGGCTGGACGCGCCTGCTCGGAGCCACGGCGGCGCGCATGCTCGCTGCGGGGAAGTCGTCGATCCTCGTGGTGCCGGATCATCGCGATCTGGACCGTCTGCTCGCCGCTCTCGCGTCGCTCGTCCCGGCCGAGGCGATCGTTCGGCACGACTCCCGCCAGACGAATCCGGACCGCTACCGCGCCTTCCTGCGCACCCTCGAGGATGCGCCGTGCATCGTCGTCGGCAACCGGTCCGCGGTTTACGCTCCCGTGCGTGCGGGTCTGGTGGCGATCTGGGACGACGGCGACTCGCTGCTCGGCGAGCCGCTCGCTCCGTACGTCCACGCGCGTGATGCCGCACTCGTCCGCCGGGAGCTCGAGGGCTCGGCGCTGCTGTTCGCGGGGCACACCCGCACGACCGAGGTGGAGCGTCTGGTGGAGATCGGGTGGCTGCGCGACGTCAGGGCGGCGCGTCGTATCCTCCCGCGCGTATTGCTGAGCACTCCGCAGGAGATGGAGCAGCCGACCGCCCAGCGCATGCCATCCTCGGCCTTCCTCGCCGCTCGCAACGCCGCGGCCGAGGGGCCCGTCCTCATCCAGGTGTCCCGTCCGGGTTTCGCGCCTTCCCTGGTGTGCGCGGAGTGCCGGGCGCCGGCGCGGTGTGCGCACTGCGGCGGCCCGTTGGGCGCCCGACACCGTGGAGCCGTGCCCGTCTGCGGGTGGTGCGGACGCGGCGCGAGCTCCTGGTCCTGCCCCGTGTGCTCCTCCACGAAGGTCCGCCTCGCATCGTCGGGGAGTGAACGCACCGCGGACGAGCTGGGACGGGCGTTCCCCGGCGTGCGCGTGATCGTCGCCGACGGCGCGCATCCCGTCGAGCGCGTGGGCGGCAAGCCCGCACTCGTGGTCGCGACCAGGGGAGCGGAGCCGCTCGCCGAGGGCGGATACCGCGCGGTGGTGCTGCTCGACGGTCCCCGTATGCTGCAAGCCCCTGACCTGCGGATCGGCGAGTCGTGCCTGCGCTGGTGGTCGAACGCGGCTGCTCTCGCGGCCCCGGGAGCGCCGATCCACCTGGTCGGCGTGAACGGCGCGGTCGCGAAGGCGCTGGCGACGTGGAATCATTCCGCCTACGCCCGCTCGGAGCTCGAGAGCAGGGCGCCGCTGCACATGCCGCCGACGACCAGGGTCGCGCTCGTGCAGGGCTCGGTGCCCGCGGTCGGTCGGGCTCTCGCGGCCCTCGACGAGCTCAGCCTCCCTCCGGACGCCGTGCTCGGTCCCGTCCCCGTCGACTCCGACGACGTGCCCCCGCGGGTGCGGGCTCTCGTGCGGTTCGACTACGGCGCGGGCCCCCGGGTGGCGACAGCGCTGCGCGCCGCCGTCGTCGCGGAAGCCGTGAGCGGCCGGCGAGCGCGCGGCCGCGCGACGAAGAGCACTCTCTCGGTTCGTCTCGATATCCTCGATCCAGAGCTCTGACCCTTCCGGAGAACCTTCATGCGCCTCGTCTTCGCCGGCACGCCCGCTGCTGCCGTGCCCACCCTCCGCCGTCTGGCCACGCTTCACGAGATCGTCGCCGTCGTGACGCGCCCCGATGCGCCGCTCGGCCGCAAGCGCGTGCTGACGCCGTCGCCCGTGGCGCAGGCCGCCGTCGAACTCGGCCTGCCGATCATCAGGACGGCGCGGCTCGACGACGCCGCGACGGCGGAGATCGCGGCGCTGCAGCCGGATCTGGGGGTCATCGTCGCCTACGGCGGGCTGGTCCGTGAGCCCCTGCTCTCCGTGCCCGCTTCGGGCTGGATCAACCTGCACTTCTCGTTGCTGCCGGCGTGGCGAGGCGCCGCTCCCGTGCAGCGCGCCCTGATCGCGGGCGACCGCGAGCTGGGTGCGAGCGTCTTCCAGCTCGTCGCCGAGCTCGATGCCGGCGACGTTTTCGCCCGGCGGGTCGTCGCGGTCCCGGACACGGCCACCGCCGGGGAGGCCCTCGAGATCCTCGCCGCCGACGGCGCGGACCTCACCGCCGATGTGGTCGCCGCGATCGCCGACGGCACAGCGGCAGCTGCGCCGCAGACGGGAGAGCCGACGTTCGCCGGCAAGCTCTCCCACGGCGACGGCCTTCTGGACTGGAACCTGCCGCTCGACGCCGTGTACGCGCGGTTCCGCGGCGTCACGCCGGAGCCGGGCGCGCACACGACGGTGGGCGGGCAGTCCCTGAAGGTGCTCGAGGCCGCGCCGGCAGCGGATGCGGAGCCGCTCGCTCCCGGGCAGCTCCGCGGGACGAAGTCGGCCGTGCTGATCGGCACCGCATCCGGACCGCTCGCGGTGACGCGGGTCCAGCCGGCCGGCCGTGCGGCGATGAACGCGGTCGACTGGTGGCGTGGTCAGCGCGGCGCGGACGACCTGAGGGCGGGATCATGAGGAACGAAGACCGGACACGCCGAGCGCCTCGGGCGCAGGGACGGAAGACCCACGAAGGACGACGCGCGGAGCAGCGCGGCCAGACCCGCACGGTCCAGCCGGCTCGACGCGTCGCCTTCGACGTGCTGCGGGCTGTGTCGGAGACGGATGCCTACGCGAACCTCGTGCTTCCGCCGGCCATCGCCGAGGCGCGCCTGAACGCACAGGATGCCGCATTGGCGACCGAGCTCACCTATGGGACGCTGCGGCGGCTGGGGACGTACGACGCGATCATCGCCGCGGCGGCCGACCGCACGACCGACAGCATCGATCCGGCCGTCCTCGACGCGCTGCGCCTCGCCGTGCATCAGCTGCTCGCGACGCGCGTGGCCCCGCATGCGGCGGTGAACGAGTCGGTGAACCTCGTCGCGACGGTGTCCGGACGGGGTGCCGCGAGCTTCACCAACGCCGTCCTCCGCCGCATCACGCGGGACTCGGAGCAGACCTGGCAGGCCCGCATCGAGGATCAGGCGCGGTCCGACGACGAGCGTCTGGCCCTCCGTTCGGCGCATCCGGTCTGGGTCATCAGGGCCCTGCGTCGGGCACTGATCGCCGAAGGGCGCGGCGAGGAGCTGGAGTCGCTGCTCGAAGCCGACAACGCCTCGCCCGAGGTGACTCTCGTCGCACTTCCTGGTCTCGCCGACCCGGGAGAGCCCCGGCTCCCGTACGCTCCGACGGCGTTCGCGTCGCCCGGCGGGGACCCCCGCGGCCCGGTCGAGGCCTCCGGCGGCACGATCCGGGTGCAGGACGAAGGATCCCAGCTGGTCGCGCTGGCGCTGACGGCAGCCTCCCCGATCGGCGCAGGGGAGCGGTGGCTCGATCTCTGTGCCGGGCCGGGTGGGAAGACGGCGCTGCTGGCCGCGATCGCCCGGCAGCACGGGGCGACTCTCGAGGCGAACGAGATCGTCCCGGTGCGCGCGCGTCTCGTCCGCAAGGCTCTGCGCGCCGTCCCCGGTGAGATCGTCGTGCACGAGCAGGACGGTCGCGAGCTCGCGGCTTCTCGCCCCGGCGAGTTCGACCGGATCCTCGTCGATGCCCCCTGCACCGGTCTGGGTGCGCTGCGACGGCGCCCGGAAGCGCGGTGGCGGAAGTCGCCGGCCGATGTCGCCGAGCTGGTGCCGCTGCAGACCGACCTGCTGTCCGCGGCCCTCGACGCGCTCGCCCCGGGCGGGATCGTCGCCTACGTGACGTGCTCGCCTCATCTCGCGGAGACCACCGGCGTGGTGCAGGAGGTGCTCCGAGGCCGCTCCGACATCGTCGAGCTCGACGCGCGCGCCACGATCGCCGACGTCTCCCGCTCGCCGATCGATCTGGCGGACGAAGGCCGCGCCGGCACCGGCAGCGCGCAGCTGTGGCCGCATCGCCACGGCACCGATGCGATGTTCCTGGCGCTGCTCAAGCGCGTCGAGCCCGTGAACGCCTCAGGGAAGGAAGACTAGGACCGTGGAACTGCCCCCCGCCCCGCGCATCAACCCCAGCATCCTCGCCGCCGACTTCGTGAACATGCAGGCCGACCTCGCCCGCATCGCGACGGCGGACTTCGCGCACGTCGACGTCATGGACAACCACTTCGTGCCCAACCTCACCTTCGGCACGCAGATGGTCGAGCGGATCCAGGCGACCAGCCCCATCCCGCTGGACGTCCACCTGATGATCACCGATCCCGAGCGCTGGGCGCCGGACTACGCGGAGCTCGGAGCCGCGAGCGTGACGTTCCATCTCGAGGCAGCCGCCGATCCCGTGTCCCTCGCGCGACGGCTCCGGGACATCGGCTCCAGGGCCGGTGTCGCCGTCAAGCCGGCGACACCTGTCGAGGGGCTCTATCAGGTCCTCGACGAGTTCGACCAGATCCTCGTGATGACGGTCGAGCCCGGTTTCGGCGGGCAGGGGTTCATGCCGGAGACGATGCCCAAGCTGCGCGCTCTCGCCGAGGAGGCCAAGCGGCGGGGGTCGCAGGTCTGGTTGCAGGTCGACGGCGGGATCTCGGACCGGACGATCGGGATGGCCGCCGAGGCGGGGGCCGACACGTTCGTGGCGGGTTCGGCGATCTACGGCGCCGACGACGTCGAGGCGGCCGTCTCCCGGCTCAGAGACCTCGCCAGAGCCGCTAGCCTGGAATCGTGAAGACTTTCGACGAGCTGTTCGCCGAGCTCAGCGTCAAGGCCGAGACCCGTCCTGAGGGATCGGGGACCGTGGCCGAGCTCGACGGCGGCGTGCACACGATCGGCAAGAAGATCGTGGAAGAGGCCGCCGAGGTGTGGATGGCCTCGGAGTACGAGTCCGACGAGGCGGCCGCGGAGGAGATCTCGCAGCTGCTGTACCACGTGCAGGTGATGATGCTCGCGAAGGGGCTCAGCCTGCAGGACGTCTACCGACATCTGTGATGCGCTCCGTTCCGATCTCCTCGAACTGAAAGCCATCCATGCTGCGCATCGCCGTTCCCAACAAGGGCTCGCTCTCCGAGACCGCCGCCGACATGCTCGCCGAGGCCGGCTACGCCGGTAGACGCGACCCGAAGACCCTCCATGTGATCGACGCCGAGAACGACGTCGAGTTCTTCTTCCTCCGTCCCAAGGACATCGCCACCTACGTCGGCTCCGGCGCGATCGACGTCGGCATCACGGGTCGTGACCTGCTGCTGGACGCGCGGATGCCTGGTGCCAGGGAGATCGAGGCGCTCGGCTTCGCCGGCTCCACGTTCCGGTTCGCGGCGCCCACCGGACGCTACACCGACGTGCAGGAGCTCGACGGCCTGCGCATCGCGACCTCGTATCCCGGCCTCGTGGACGCCTTTCTGGATCAGCGCGGCATCGCCGTCGATCTGGTGCCCCTCGACGGCGCCGTGGAGTCCGCCGTGCAGCTGGGCGTCGCCGATGCGGTCGCCGACGTCGTGGAGACGGGGACGACGCTCCGGCAGGCGGGCCTCGAGGTGTTCGGCCCCGTGATCCTCGAGTCCGAGGCCGTCCTGATCGCCGGCCCCGCGGACGCCGACGGAGCCGAGACGCTGCTGCGTCGTCTGCGCGGCGTCATGGTCGCCCGCCGGTACGTGATGATCGACTACGACCTCCCTGTCGCTCTCCTCGACGACGCCGTGAAGATCGCGGGGGGCGTGGAGTCGCCGACCGTGTCTCCGCTGCGCGATCCGGAATGGGTCGCCGTCCGCGTCATGGTGGCCCGCGCGCGGGTCAATCCGGTGATGGACGCCCTCTACGCGCTCGGCGCGCGGGCGATCCTCGTCACCGCGATCCACAACGCGAGGCTGTGATGACGCTCGCCAGCCGCGTCATCCCGTGTCTGGACGTGGCTGAGGGCCGCGTCGTCAAGGGCGTCAACTTCGAGAACCTGCGCGACATGGGCGACCCCGTCGAACTGGCCAGGCACTATGCCGCGCAGGGCGCGGACGAGATCACCTTCCTCGACGTGACCGCGACGGTCGATGCCAGAGCCACGACGTACGACGTCGTGCAGCGCACCGCCGAGCAGGTCTTCGTGCCGCTGACCGTCGGCGGGGGAGTGCGCAGCGTCGACGACGTCGCCCGCCTGCTCTCCGTCGGGGCGGACAAGGTCGGGGTGAACTCCGCGGCGATCGCGCGCCCCGAGCTGATCGGCGAGATCGCGGATCGCTTCGGTGCGCAGGTGCTCGTGCTGTCGCTCGACGTGAAGCGCGCGCCGACCACGCACTCCGGATTCGTCGTCACGACGCACGGCGGTCGGACCCAGACCATGCTGGATGCGCTGGACTGGGCCCGCGAGGCGGCCGAGCGCGGCGCGGGAGAGCTCCTCGTGAACTCGATCGACGCGGACGGCACGCGCGACGGGTTCGACCTCGAACTCGTGCGTCTCATGCGCGAGGCGGCCTCCGTGCCCGTCATCGCCTCAGGCGGAGCCGGTCGCGCCGCGGACTTCGCGCCCGCGATCAAGGCGGGCGCGGATGCGGTGCTCGCCGCGAGTGTGTTCCACACGGGGGCGCTCACGGTCGGCGACGTCAAGGACGCGCTCCGCGCGGAAGGTGTGGTGGTCCGATGAACGCGAAGGACATGTCCGAGGATCCGGCCGGCTCCGTGGAGGAGCGCATCGCACAGGTCGCGTTCAACGCCGACGGCCTCGCCCCGGTGATCGTGCAGCAGTGGGACACGCGCGAGGTGCTGATGCTCGCCTGGGTGGATCAGGAGGCGCTCCGGCGCACCCTCACGTCCGGGCGAGCCACGTACTGGTCGCGTTCGCGCCGGGAGTACTGGCGCAAGGGCGACACATCCGGGCACATCCAGGTGGTGCACGAGGCGCGTCTCGACTGCGACGGCGATGCGATCCTGCTGCTGGTCGCCCAGACCGGTCCTGCCTGCCACACGGGCACGCGCACCTGCTTCGACACGACCGACCTGGGTGCGGTCGAGGGGACGGATCAGCCATGACCATCGCTCGGCGCGGCCGCGCGCTCTCGGTCTCCGGGTTTCTCCTGGCGGGTGCCATCGGCATCATCTCGTCGACGCAGACGTGGCTCACGGTCGAACGGGTCGACGCGGGCGAGGCGATCCTGGTGCCCGGAGCCTCCGCCCTGGTGCTCCTCGCCCCGCTGAGTCTCGCGGTGCTGGCGCTCGGCGCCGCGATGTCCATCGCCGGCAAGGCGGTGCGCCTCGTCTTCGGCGTGCTCGCGGCGGCGACCGCCCTGTTCCTGGGCTGGTCGACGCTGCAGCTGCTGATCGCCGAACCGTTCGATGCGGTCGCCGCGACCGTGACGGAGGTCACCGGTCTGGCCGGGAGCGACGCCACGCACGAGGTCGTCGCCTCCATCGTCCCCTCCGCGTGGCCGTACATCGCGCTCGGGGGCTGGGTGATCCTGCTCGCCGCCGCCATCCTGGTGCTGGTGACCTGGCGCGGGTGGAAGGCCGGCGGGCGACGGTACCGCACCGATCATGCCGAGACGCCGCACGACGGCCCCGTCGATGCGGTCGATTCCTGGGACGAGCTGTCGCGCGGAACCGATCCCACGCGCTGACCCCGATAGACTGAACCCGAACTGCACGCCGTCCCCCGGAGGAGAACATGACCAACCCCATCGCCGACCCCGGCCACGGACACTCGCCTGCAGCCTGGACCGCCGTCATCATCATGCTCGTCGGCTTCGCGGCGGCGACCGTGGCGTTCTGCTTCGAGCAGCCGGCTCTCGTCTGGGTGTCCGTCGCCCTCATCCCGATCGGCGCGATCGTGGGCTGGGTGCTTTCCAAGGCCGGTTACGGCGTGAAGGGTCCGAAGTACGCTCCGAAGGCGCACTAATGGTCCTCGCCGACCTGACGGCCGGCGCAGTCGCAGACGCCGAGCGTCGTGCTCTGTCGCGCCCGCTGGCCGATGTCGAGAGGCAGGCGCTCGCGCGTCCTGCCGCGAAGGACGCCCTCGCCGCCCTCGCACCGGCCGATCGCGTGAAGATCATCGCCGAGGTGAAGCGCGCCTCTCCCTCCCGCGGTGCTCTCGCGGAGATCCCCGATCCCGCGCTGCAGGCGTCTCTGTACGAGATCGGCGGTGCCTCCGCGATCAGCGTCCTGACCGAGGAGCGCCGCTTCGGCGGCAGCCTCGCCGACCTGGAAGCCGTCACCGCCCGCGTCTCGCTGCCCGTCCTGCGCAAGGACTTCATCGCGACCCGCTACCAGGTGCTGGAGGCCCGCGCGGCCGGAGCCGACCTGGTGCTGCTCATCGTGGCGGGCATCGAACCGGCCGTCCTGCGGGACCTGTTCGGCTTCATCACCGAGCTGGGCATGACCCCGCTCGTCGAGACGCACTCCGCCGATGAGCTCGAGGCGGCGATCGACCTCGGCGCCCCCCTGATCGGCGTGAACGCGCGCGACCTGAAGACGCTCGAGCTCGACCGCGATCTGTTCGGGCGACTGGTCGAGCGCATCCCGGACACCGCGATCAAGATCGCCGAGTCCGCGGTGCTCACACCCGCCGACGTCACGCACTACCGCTCGGCCGGAGCCGACGTCGTCCTGATCGGCGAGGCCCTGGTCACGGGCGATCCCGTCGCCACCCTCAAGAGCTTCCTGGAGGCATGATGCGAGCCACCGACCACGGCGAGGTGAGTCTGCGCGATCAGCACGGACCCTTCTTCGGCGAATTCGGCGGGCGGTACATGCCCGAATCCCTGATCGCGGCGATCGACGAGCTGACAGCCGCCTACGAGGACGCCATCGTCGATCCGGCGTTCCGCGGCGAGCTCGCTCATCTGCTGTCGTCGTACGCGGGGCGCCCCTCGGCGATCACCGAGGTCCCGCGTTTCGCGGAGCACGCGGGCGGCGCCCGGATCTTCCTCAAGCGCGAGGACCTGAACCACACCGGATCCCACAAGATCAACAACGTCCTGGGCCAGGCGCTGCTCACCAAGCGCCTCGGCAAGACGCGGGTGATCGCCGAGACCGGCGCCGGTCAGCACGGCGTCGCGACGGCGACGGCTGCGGCGCTGTTCGGACTGGACTGCACGATCTACATGGGCGAGGTCGACACGGAGCGCCAGGCGCTCAACGTCGCCCGGATGCGCCTGCTCGGCGCCGAGGTCGTGGCGGTCACCTCCGGGTCCCGCACGCTCAAGGACGCGATCAACGACGCGTACCGCGACTGGGTGGCATCCGTCGAGACGACGAACTACATCTTCGGCACCGCGGCCGGCCCGCACCCCTTCCCGGCGATGGTCCGCGACTTCCAGAAGATCATCGGCGAAGAGGCCAGGGCACAGCTGCTCGATGAGGTCGGACGCCTTCCCGACGCGGTCGTCGCCTGTGTGGGCGGCGGCTCCAACGCCATCGGCATGTTCGATGCCTTCCTCGACGACGAGGGCGTCGCGCTCTACGGCGTCGAGGCTGCCGGTGACGGCGTCGACACCGAGAAGCACGCGGCGTCGATCGAGCGCGGACGCCCCGGTGTCCTGCACGGCGCGAAGACCTACGTGCTGCAGGACGCGGACGGTCAGACCATCGAGTCGCACTCGATCTCCGCCGGTCTCGACTATCCCGGCGTCGGCCCCGAGCACTCGTGGCTGGCCGACATCGGACGCGCCCAGTACATCCCGGCGACCGACGACGAGGCGATGCAGGCGCTGCGCCTGCTCAGCCGGACCGAGGGGATCATCCCCGCGATCGAGTCCGCCCACGCCCTCGCCGGAGCGCTCCGGATCGGCCGGGAGCTCGGGCCGGACGGACTGATCGCCGTCTGCCTCTCGGGTCGCGGAGACAAAGACATGGACACCGCCGCTCGGTACTTCGAGCTCTACGACGAGGCCGCTCTCGCGCATGACGTGTCCGAGGAGAGCGACGCCGAGGCGTCGGCATCGAAGGGGGAGCCGCAGCTGTGAGCCGCATCGAACAGGCGATCCAGAAGGCGCAGGACGCCGGTCGCAGCGCCTTCGTCGGCTACCTCCCCGTCGGCTTCCCCGACCTGGAGACGAGCATCCAGGCGGCGATCGCCCTCGCGGAGAACGGCGTCGACATCATCGAGCTGGGCCCGCCGTACAGCGACCCGGTGATGGACGGCGCGATCATCCAGGAGGCGACGACCAAGGCTCTCGCCGCGGGATTCCGGATGGCCGATCTGTTCACCGCGATCCGCGCGATCACGGCGGCGACCGACGTCCCGGTCCTCGTCATGACGTACTGGAACCCCGTGATGCAATACGGCGTCGACCGCTACGCCGACGATCTGCTCGCCGCCGGGGGAGCCGGACTCATCACGCCGGACATCACGCCTGACGCGGCGGCGGAGTGGATCGCCGCCAGCGAGCGGACCGGCCTGGACCGCGTGTTCCTCGCCGCCCCCACCTCGTCGGATGAACGCCTCGATCTGGTGGTGAAGTCGTCCACCGGGTTCGTCTACACGGTCTCGACCATGGGCATCACCGGGGAGCGGGCCGAACTCGACCGCGCCGCCCGCACCCTCGTCGGTCGCCTGCGCGCGCACGGTGCCCGACGGGCCTGTGTGGGTATCGGGATCTCCACCGCCGAGCAGATCGCCGGCGTCTCCGAGTACGCCGACGGCGCGATCGTCGGAACCGCCCTGGTCCGCGCTCTCCGCGACGGCGGGGTGGAAGCCCTCGCCGACGTCACCCGAACCCTGGCCGCCGGCACCGCGTCGGCACGCCCCGATACCGAGAACTAGAATCGCACTCATGTCACTCGCGCTCCACAGCACCGTCACCGGCGTGCTCGCCAGCATCCCGAGCCCGCCCGTCTCCTACTTCGACGTGTGGCCCGGCATCCGCATCCACATCTACGCGCTGTGCATCATCGCCGGCATCATCGCGGCGACGCTGCTGACCAACCGACGCCTCACCAAGCGCGGGGCGGAGCCGTGGGTCGTGATCGACATCTCGATCCTGGCCGTGCCGCTGGCGATCATCGGCGCGCGCATCTTCCACGTGCTCACCCACCCGAACTTCTACTTCGGCGAGGGCAGGAACACCTGGAACCCGTTCGAGCCTGGCTCGGTGTGGGCCATCTGGGAGGGCGGCATCGCGATCTTCGGCGCCCTGATCGGCGGCGCGATCGGCGCGTACCTGGGCTGCCGCTGGACGGGCATCCGCTTCTGGACCTTCGCGGACGCACTCGCGCCCGGACTCCTGCTCGCCCAGGCCATGGGCCGTTTCGGCAACTGGTTCAACAAAGAGCTCTTCGGCCTGCCGACCGACCTGCCCTGGGGGCTGGAGATCCCCTCGGACAACTCCGCCTTCCCTCCCGGTCTTCCCGAGGGCACCCTGTTCCACCCGACCTTCCTCTACGAGGTCCTCTGGAACGGTCTCGGGGTGCTCGTGCTGCTGTGGCTGGGACGCAAGCTCTTCTTCCAGTGGGGGCGTCTGTTCGCGGTCTACCTCATCTGGTACAGCGCCGGACGCATCGTCTGGGAGTCGATCCGCATCGACCCGAGCGAGATCATCCTCGGCCTGCGCAGCAACGTGTGGGCAGCGATCCTCGGCGTCGTGGTCGGCATCGTGATCCTGATCGTCCAGACGCGGCGCCACCCCGGGCTCGAGCCCTCGCCGTACCAGCCCGGGCGTGAGAAGACCCTGTCCGACGCTGATGTACAATCGCAGGACAATCCCTCTGATTTCGTGGACGTGAGCGAGCCTCCGACCGATGAAGTCACCGCAGGAGCCACCGCCACAAGCACTGCTCCCACGAGCGAGGACGGCTCCCGATAACGCCGCCTCGCGGCGGGAGAACCATTGCACTGAACGAGCGGGCCGACGACGTCCCCGGGTTTCACTCGAAGATCTGAGGACGGTAACTGGTGTACTTCCAGCCCCCTTACGGCGCCTCCGGCGCATACCCCCCGAAGCAGGGCATGTACAACCCGGCGTTCGAGAAGGACGCCTGCGGCCTGGCCATGGTCGCGACGCTGCGCGGCGAAGCCGGGCACGACATCATCGCGCTGGCCCTCGAGGCCCTGCGCAACCTGGAACACCGCGGGGCCATCGGCTCCGACGCGGGCACCGGAGACGGTGCCGGCATCCTGACCCAGATGCCCGACGATTTCCTCCGCGCGGTCACCGGCTTCGAACTGCCGCCCGTGGGGGAGTACGCCGCAGGACTCGCCTTCCTGCCCCGCGACTCGAGCGAGCGCCGCCAGCAGAAGGCCGGCATCGAGAAGATCGCCCGCTCAGAGGGGCTCCGGGTCCTCGGCTGGCGCGAAGTGCCCACGGCCAACGAGAACCTGGGCAAGCTGGCCGATGAGGCCCGTCCCGCCTTCGAGCAGCTGTTCGTCAGCGCCGGCGGATCCACGCACTCCGAGGCCCCGCTCACCGGGATCGCCCTCGACCGCGTCGCCTATCGCCTGCGCAAGCGCGCCGGCCACGAGCTCGGCGCCTACTTCGTCTCCCTGTCGAGCCGCACCCTCGGCTACAAGGGCATGGTCACGACGCTCCAGTTGGAGCCGTTCTACCCCGACCTGCAGGATGAGCGCTTCGCCTCCGAGCTGGCCGTCGTCCACTCCCGCTACTCGACGAACACCTTCCCGTCGTGGCCGCTCGCGCAGCCGCTGCGGATGCTCGCGCACAACGGTGAGATCAACACGGTCGGCGGGAACCGCAACTGGATGCGGGCGCGACAGTCCCAGCTCGAGTCCGAGCTGCTCGGCGACATCACGCCGCTGCTGCCGATCTGCACCGACGGTGCGAGCGACTCCGCCTCGTTCGACGAGGTGCTGGAGCTGCTGACGCTCACCGGGCGCAGCCTGCCGCACGCCATCATGATGATGGTCCCCGAGGCCTACGAGAAGCAGGCGGACATCACGCCCGAGCTGCGCTCGTTCTACGAGTACCACTCCAACCAGATGGAGCCGTGGGACGGTCCGGCCGCCCTCATCTTCACCGACGGCACCCTCGTCGGCGCGACCCTCGACCGCAACGGTCTGCGCCCGGGGCGCTGGACCGAGACGACCGACGGCCTCGTCGTGATCGGCTCCGAGACCGGAGTCCTGCACTTCGAGCCGGAGCGCATCAAGCGTCGGGGTCGGCTGCAGCCGGGCAAGATGTTCCTGGTCGACACCTCGCAGCGTCGCATCGTCGAGGACGAGGAGATCAAGCGCGAGCTGTCGACGATGCACCCCTGGCAGGAATGGCTCGACGCCGGCGCCGTGCGGCTCGCCGACCTTCCGGAGCGCGAGCACATCGTGCACCCGCCCGCATCCATCACGCGTCGTCAGCGCACCTTCGGCTACACGGAGGAGGAGGTGCGCATCCTGCTGACCCCGATGGGGCAGACGGGTGTCGAGCCGCTCGGCGCGATGGGGTCCGACACGCCGATCGCCGTGCTCAGCAAGCGTCCACGGCTGCTGTTCGACTACTTCACCCAGCAGTTCGCGCAGGTGACGAACCCGCCGCTCGACTCGATCCGCGAAGAGGTCGTCACCAGCCTCAAGCTCGGTCTCGGGCCGGAGAGCAACCTGCTGTCCTGGGGTCCCGAGCACACACGCACGGTGTCGCTCGACTTCCCCGTGATCGACAACGACGAGCTCGCGAAGATCCGGCACATCGACAAGGCGATGCCGGGAAGGTCGAGTGCGACGATCCGTGGTCTGTACCACTTCGACGCCGGCCCTCAGACTCTCGCCGGCCGCTTGGACGAGATGTGCGCCGAGGTCGATCAGGCCATCGAGGACGGCGCGGAGTTCATCATCCTGTCCGACCGCGACTCGAACAAGGATCTCGTCCCGATCCCGTCGCTGCTCATGGTCTCCGCGATCCACCACCACCTCATCCGCCGCGAGAACCGGATGAAGGTCGGTCTGATCGTCGAGGCCGGAGACGTGCGCGAGGTCCACCACGTCGCGACGCTGATCGGCTACGGCGCCTCCGCGGTGAACCCGTATCTCGCGATGGAGACGGTGGAGCACCTCGTGCGCACCGGCTACATCACCGGCATCTCGCCGGAGAAGGCCGTCAAGAACCTGATCTACGCGCTCGGCAAGGGCGTGCTGAAGATCATGTCGAAGATGGGCATCTCGACCGTGTCGTCGTATGCGGGAGCCCAGGTGTTCGAGGCGATCGGTCTCAGCCAGGAGTTCATCGACGCCTACTTCACGCGCACCGAGTCCAAGCTCGGCGGCATCGGGATCGAGGAGATCTTCGCCGAGAACCAGGCGCGCCACGACTACGCCTATCCGGAGGACGCCGCGGCACGCGCGCACGAGCGGCTCTGGACCGGTGGCGAGTACCAGTGGCGTCGTGACGGCTCGCCGCACCTGTTCAACCCGGAGACGGTGTTCAAGCTGCAGCACTCCACCCGCACCCGCCGGTACGACATCTTCCGCGAGTACACCAGGCTCGTGGACGAGCAGGCGGCGGAGCTGAAGACGCTGCGCGGCCTCTTCCAGCTGCGGACCGGCACCCGCAAGCCCGTCCCGCTGGACGAGGTCGAACCGGTGTCGGCGATCGTCAAGCGCTTCTCGACCGGAGCCATGAGCTACGGCTCGATCTCCAAGGAGGCGCACGAGACGCTGGCGATCGCGATGAACCGCATCGGCGGCAAGTCCAACACCGGTGAGGGCGGCGAAGACCCCGACCGGCTGGTCGACCCCGAGCGGCGCAGCGCGATCAAACAGGTGGCGTCCGGACGGTTCGGCGTCACGAGCCTGTATCTCACCGAGGCGGACGACATCCAGATCAAGCTCGCCCAGGGTGCCAAGCCCGGTGAGGGCGGTCAGCTGCCGCCGACGAAGGTGTACCCCTGGGTCGCGCGGACCCGCCACGCTACGGCGGGCGTCGGACTCATCTCACCGCCGCCGCATCACGACATCTACTCGATCGAAGACCTCAAGCAGCTCATCTTCGACCTGAAACGCGCGAACCCCGAGGCGCGCATCCACACCAAGCTGGTCAGCCAGTCCGGTATCGGCGCGGTCTCCGCAGGCGTCGCCAAGGCGCTCAGCGACGTGATCCTGGTGTCCGGCCACGACGGCGGCACGGGTGCGAGCCCGCTGAACTCGCTCAAGCACGCCGGCACCCCCTGGGAGCTGGGTCTCGCGGAGACGCAGCAGACGCTCATGCTCAACGGGATGCGCGACCGCGTCGTGGTGCAGGTCGACGGTCAGCTCAAGACCGGGCGCGACGTCGTCATCGGCGCCCTGCTCGGAGCGGAGGAGTTCGGTTTCGCGACCGCTCCGCTCGTGGTCAGCGGCTGCATCATGATGCGCGTGTGCCACCTGGACACGTGCCCGGTCGGCGTCGCCACCCAGAACCCGGTCCTGCGCGACCGGTTCACGGGCAAGCCCGAGTTCGTCGTGAACTTCATGGAGTTCATCGCCGAGGAGGTGCGCGAGCTGCTGTCGGAGCTCGGGTACCGCTCCCTCGACGAGATCATCGGCCGTGCGGACCTCATCGAGGTCGACGCCGCGGTCGAGCACTGGAAGGCCGAGGGACTCGACCTGAGCCCCGTGCTGGAGGGGCCGGCGTTCCCGGCCGGCGAGGCGCGTCGCAACGCCCGGTCGCAGGATCACGAGCTCGAGAAGCACTTCGACGTGCAGCTGATCGACATCGCCAAGAGCGCCCTGCTGAACGCCGAACCCGTGGTCGTCGAGCTGCCGATCGCGAACACCGAGCGCGCCGTCGGCACCATGCTCGGCCACCAGGTGACCTCCCGCCACGGTGCGACAGGTCTGCCGCAGGGCACGATCGACGTCACGCTGCACGGGACCGCCGGGCAGTCGCTCGGCGCGTTCCTGCCGCCCGGCATCATCCTGCGGCTCGAGGGCGATGCGAACGACTACGTCGGCAAGGGCCTCTCCGGTGGCGACATCACGGTCCGTCCGCCGCGCGGGTCGTCGATTGCGCCGCACGAGAACGTCATCGCCGGCAATGTGATCGGATACGGGGCGACCTCGGGGACGATGTTCCTGTCCGGCGTCGTCGGTGAGCGATTCCTCGTGCGCAACTCGGGTGCCACCGCGGTCGTGGAGGGCGTGGGAGACCATGCGCTCGAGTACATGACCGGTGGCCTGGCTGTCATCCTCGGCTCGACCGGCCGCAACTTCGGCGCCGGCATGTCCGGGGGAGTGGCGTACGTGCACGCGCTCGACCCGAGCAAGGTCAACGCGCAGTCGCTCGGCAGTGGAGAGCTCCGGCTCGAACCGCTCGACCGCGCGGATCTCGAGGTGCTGCGGAGCCTGCTGCTCACGCACGTCGAGCGCACCGCCTCACCGCGCGGCTCCGCTCTCCTGGAGAGCTTCGAGGAGAGCGCGTCCGAGTTCGTGAAGGTGCTCCCTCGCGACTTCGCCGCTGTGCGGAGCATGCGCGAGGAGGCGCTGGCCGAGGGGATCGACCCCGACGGCGACATCGTGTGGAACCGCATCCTGGAGGTGACCGGTGGCTGATCCCAAAGGCTTTCTGAAGGTGACCGAGCGGGAGCTTCCCGCACGACGTCCGGTGCCGGTGCGCATCATGGACTGGAAAGAGGTCTACGAGCCGGGCGACAAGCAGGTCCTCCGCCGTCAGGCGGGGCGCTGCATGGACTGCGGGGTGCCGTTCTGCCATCAGGGATGCCCCCTGGGCAACCTGATCCCGGAGTGGAACGATCTGACCTGGCGCGGCGAAGGACGCGCCGCCATCGAGCGGCTGCATGCCACGAACAACTTCCCGGAGTTCACCGGGCGGCTGTGCCCGGCGCCCTGCGAGAGCTCGTGCGTCCTCGGCATCAACCAGCCGCCGGTCACGATCAAGCAGGTCGAGGTCTCCATCATCGATGAGGCCTTCGCCAAGGGCTGGGTCGAGCCGGAGCCGCCGGAGCGCCTCACCGGCAAGACGGTCGCCGTCGTCGGATCGGGTCCTGCCGGGCTCGCCGCCGCGCAGCAGCTGACGCGCGCGGGGCACACCGTCGCCGTCTTCGAGCGCGACGACCGGATCGGCGGGCTGCTCCGCTACGGCATCCCCGACTTCAAGATGGAGAAGGCCCAGCTGGAGTCGCGTCTTCGCCAGATGCAGGAGGAGGGCACGCGCTTCCGCGCCGGCGTCGAGATCGGCAAGGACATCTCCTGGCCCGACCTGCGTGCCCGCTACGACGCGGTCGTCATCGCCACGGGCTCGACCGTCCCGCGGGATCTCTCGATCCCCGGACGCGACCTGGACGGCGTCCACTTCGCCATGGAGTACCTGGTCGAGTCCAACCACGCGGTCGCGGGGGACAAGGTGCCCGACCAGATCTCGGCCGAGGGCAAGCACGTCATCGTGATCGGCGGCGGCGACACCGGTGCGGACTGCATCGGCACGGCGCACCGACAGGGCGCGCTCAGCGTGACCAACCTCGCGATCGGCAAGCAGCCGGGGGACGCGCGTCCTGACCACCAGCCGTGGCCGATGATGCCGACCCTCTTCGAGGTCTCCTCCGCGCACGAGGAGGGCGGGGAGCGGGTGTTCCTCGCGTCCACGGTCGAGTTCCTCGCGAACGAGGTCGGAGAGGTCCGCGCCCTGCGCGTGGCCGAGACCGAGTACGTCGACGGACGTCGGGTCCCGAAGAGCGGCACCGAGCGCGAGATCCCCGCGGACCTCGTCCTGATCGCGATGGGCTTCACCGGCCCGGAGCAGGACGGGTACACCGAGGACACGCGTCCGCAGGTGACCGAGCGCGGTTCGTTCCGGCGCGACGCGTCGTACGAGTCGACGGTCCCCGGCGTGTTCGTCGCCGGCGACGCAGGGCGCGGCCAGTCGCTCATCGTCTGGGCCATCGCCGAGGGCCGCGCGGCCGCCGCCAACGTCGACCGGTTCCTCATGGGCACGACCGTGCTTCCGGAGCCGGTGCGCCCCAGCGATGTCGCGATCGGACTCCAGCCCGCGTAGGCTGAGGCCGGCACCGTCGCCTGATCTACATCCCCCACTTCTACCCTGGAGCAATCTTTGAGACGCGCGAAAATCGTCGCCACCCTGGGCCCCGCCACCTCCACCTATGAGACGGTGCGCGCACTGATCGATGCGGGGGTGGACGTCGCCCGCCTGAACCTCAGCCACGGTGACTACTCCGTGCACGAGAACAACTACGCCAACGTGCGTCGTGCGGCCGACGACGCCGGCCGTGCCGTCGCGATCCTCGTCGACCTGCAGGGACCGAAGATCCGCCTCGGCAAGTTCGAGGGCGGCCCGTACGAGCTCGCCAAGGGCGACATCTTCAAGATCACCACCGAGGACATCATCGGGAACAAGGAGATCTCCGGAACCACGTTCAAGGGACTGCCGAACGACGTCAAGCCGGGAGACTTCCTCCTGATCGACGACGGCAAGGTCCGCGTGGAGGTCGTCGAGACCGACGGCGTCACGGTCACCACCCGGGTCGTCGTCGCCGGCGCCGTGTCCAACAACAAGGGCATCAACCTGCCCGGCGTCGCGGTCAACGTGCCCGCTCTGAGCGAGAAGGACGAGGAGGACCTGCGCTGGGGTCTGCGCATCGGCGCCGACCTGATCGCCCTGTCCTTCGTGCGCAACGCCGCCGACGTGACCCGTGTGCACGAGATCATGGCCGAAGAGGGCGTCAAGGTCCCCGTGATCGCCAAGGTCGAGAAGCCGCAGGCCGTCGACGCGCTCGAGGAGATCGTCGACGCCTTCGACGCGATCATGGTCGCCCGTGGCGACCTCGGTGTGGAGCTGCCGCTCGAGGCCGTGCCGATCGTGCAGAAGCGCGCCGTGGAGCTGGCCCGTCGCAACGCGAAGCCGGTCATCGTCGCGACCCAGATGCTCGAGTCCATGATCAACAGCCCGGTCCCGACGCGTGCGGAGACCTCGGACGTCGCCAACGCCGTCCTCGACGGCGCGGACGCCGTGATGCTGTCCGGCGAGACCAGCGTCGGGGACTATCCTGTCGTGGTCGTCGAGACCATGGCCCGCATCATCGAGTCGACCGAGGAGCACGGGCTCGAGCGCATCCTGCCGCTCACCACGAAGCCGCGCACCCAGGGTGGCGCGATCACCCTGGCGGCGCTCGAGGTCGCCGAGTTCGTCGACGCCAAGTTCCTGTGCGTGTTCACCCAGTCGGGGGACTCGGCTCGTCGTCTCTCGCGCCTGCGGTCGCGCATCCCGATGATCGCCTTCACGCCCGAGCCGGACATCCGCCGCCGCATGGCGCTCACCTGGGGCATCCGCTCCACGCTGGTCGAGATGGTGCAGCACACCGACCTCATGTACCACCAGGTGGACGACTACCTGCTGCAGAACGGTCTCGCCGAGGAAGGGGACAAGGTCGTCGTGATCTCCGGATCCCCTCCCGGCATCGTCGGCTCGACGAACGACCTCCGCGTGCACAAGGTCGGCGACGCCATCCGTGGCGCGGCGCCGATCTACAAGGCGGGCGTCTGACGCGATGCGTCCGGAGGGGCGGGGCTTCGGCTCCGCCCCTCTGTCGTACCCGGAGGGTCGCGTCAACCCGCTCCCGCGCGTCGTCCGCTTCGGGTAGCTTTCCCGTCATGCCCTCTCGCCGCCAGGTCGTCGTCTCCGGACTCACGTTCGCGCTGACCGAGAGCTCGCGTCCCTGGGGTTCGACGGCGCCGGCGATCGTGCTGGTGCACGGCATCGGGATGTCGCACCGCTACCTCACGCGACTGCATCGCGAGCTCGCGCGGGAGACCAGGGTCGTGTCGGTGGATCTGCCGGGGTTCGGCGGCCTCCCGAAGCCGCCTGCCGACCTCGATGTCGTGCGCATGGCCGCCGGCCTGGCGGAGGTGGTCGCCCGGCTGGGGGAGGAGCAGCTGGTGCTCGTCGGACACTCGATGGGCGCTCAGTGGGTCGTGGAGACCGCGTCGCAGCGACCGGAGAAGGTGCGCGCGGTCGTCCTGATCGGCCCCGTCGTCGACGATCGGCATCGCACGATCGGGGCGCAGGCGCGGGCTCTGGCCATCGACACGCTCGGGGAGTCGCCGCGGATCAACACGCTCGTGTTCACCGACTACCTGCGCTGCGGTCCGCGCTGGTACCTGCTGCAGGTGCGCCACATGCTCGCCTATCCGCTGAAGCTCCGGCTCCGTTCGCTCCCGATGCCGGTGCTGGTGATGCGCGGGGGAGCCGATCCCGTGGCCGGTCGGGCGTGGTGCCGGTCGCTGCGCGATGCCGCGGGGGTGGGGCGCCTCATCGAGATCCCCGGTCATCACCACGTGGTGCAGGAGTCCGCGCCGAAGACGGTGGCGGCCGCGATCCGGACCCATACGGACGGGACGTGGCCCGCGTCGGCTGAGGCCGGCGGGACCCGACGGGGGAGGACGACATCGAATTCCTGAGACGACTCGCCTGGTGGGCGGCCGACTACGCCTATGCCGGCTACTGGCAGGTGCGGGCCGTGTTCGACCGGACGGACCCCGGAACCTTCTCGACGGGCACGGCGGCGGACATCGTCGTGCTTCCCGGCGTGTACGAGACGTGGAAGTTCCTGCAGCCCCTGGTGACCGCCATGCACGCGCGCGGACACGCCGTGCACGTCGTCGACGCCCTGCGCCGCAACCAGCGCCCGGTGGTCGACATGGCTCAGAGCGTCGCCGAGTTCCTGGAGGAGCACGACCTCACCGACGTGATCCTCGTCGCGCACAGCAAGGGCGGACTCGCCGGCAAGCTCGTCATGACCGGACCGGCCGGAGCGCGCGTGCGTGCGATGCTCGCGGTCGCCACGCCGTTCGGCGGCTCCCGGTATGCGCGTCTGATGCTCTCCCGGACTCTGCGCGCCTTCTCACCTGACGACCCGTCGATCGTGGGCCTGGCTCGGCAGCGCACCGTCAACGAGCGGATCGTGTCGATCTACGCCGAGTTCGATCCGCACATCCCCGAGGGGAGCGAGCTGCCGGGGGCGAAGAACGTCCGGCTGGAGACCGGAGGGCATTTCCGCATCCTCGCGAATCCCCGGGTCCTCGCGGAGCTGGCGGTTCTCGCGGAGCAGTGATGGACGCGACGGCACTGGTGCCGGCGGTGGGACTCGAACCCACACGCCCTTTCGGACAAAGCATTTTGAGTGCTCCGCGTCTGCCATTCCGCCACGCCGGCTCGTGTGTCGCGTCTACGACTGTAGCGCAGGGGACGAACAGGATCCTGCGCGTGGCGCGGTCTACGGCCCGCTGACAGGCGGCTCCACTAGGATGGTCCTGTGACAGAGCACGAAGAGCAGGCCGAACAGCCCACGTCATCCGCACCCCGACGCGTCGTCGTCGCCGAGGACGAGTCGCTGATCCGTCTCGACATCGTCGAGATCCTCCGCGACAACGGCTTCGATGTCGTCGGTGAGGCCGGTGACGGAGAGACGGCCGTGGCGCTGGCGACCGAGCTGCGGCCCGACCTCGTCATCATGGACGTCAAGATGCCCCAGCTGGACGGCATCAGCGCCGCCGAGAAGCTGCACAAGGGCAACATCGCCCCGGTCGTGCTGCTGACGGCGTTCAGCCAGAAGGAGCTCGTCGAGCGTGCGAGCGAGGCCGGTGCGCTGGCTTACGTCGTGAAGCCGTTCACGCCGAACGACCTCCTCCCCGCCATCGAGATCGCGCTGGCCCGCCACGAGCAGATCATCACGCTCGAGGCCGAGGTCGCCGACATGGTCGAGCGCTTCGAGACCCGCAAGCTCGTCGACCGGGCCAAGGGCCTGCTGAACGAGAAGATGGGTCTGAGCGAGCCCGAGGCGTTCCGCTGGATCCAGAAGGCGTCCATGGACCGCCGCCTGACGATGCAGGACGTCGCGAAGGCGATCATCGAGCAGCTCGCGCCCAAGAAGTAGAGCGGTGCTGCGGCTCGACGCGGAGCACGTCCTGCGGCCGGTCCGCGCCGGAGACGGTGCGGCCCTCGCGCGGGCGTACCTCGCGAATCGCGAGCACCTCGCTCCCTGGGAGCCCACGAGGGACGAGAGCTTCTTCACCGAGGCGTCGCAGGAGCGGCACGTCCAGCAGTGCGTGATCGATGCGGCCGCGGGGCGCGGTGCGCGCTTCGTGATCGAGTCCGACGACGGCGAGATCCGCGGCCGGATGAACCTCAACAACATCGTGCGCGGGGCCTTCTGGAGCGCTGACCTCGGCTATTGGATCGACCGCACCAGGACCCGGCGCGGTCTTGCGGGTCGTGCGGTCGCCCTCGTCGCCGCACACGCGCGCGAGGAGCTCGGGCTGCACCGCCTGCAGGCCTCGACGCTCCTGCACAACCTGGCCTCGCAGCGGGTGCTCGCCGCGAACGGCTTCGAGCGCATCGGCCTCGCACCGAAGTACCTGCGCATCGCCGGGGAGTGGCAGGACCATCTGCTGTTCCAGCTGCTGCTGGAGGAGCCGCTCAGCTCCCGGCGGGAAGGTCCTTGATCATGTTGGTGATCCGGATCGTGGAGCAGCGACGGCCCTGATCGTCGGTCACGACGATCTCGTGCACCGTGATGCTCCGCCCGAGGTGGACGGGCGTGCAGACGCCGGTCACGACTCCGGAGGTCGCGGAGCGGGTGTGCGTGGCGTTGATGTCGACGCCGACCGCGAGGCGTCCTTCGCCGGCGTGCAGGTTCGCCGCCATCGATCCGAGCGACTCGCCCAGCACCACATACGCACCGCCGTGCATCAGTCCGACCGGCTGGGTGTTGCCCTCGACGGGCATGGTCGCCACACAGCGGTCGACGCTGAACTCGACGAACTGCATGCCCATCTTCTCGGCCAGCGCGCCCATCCCGCGGGCCGTGGCCCAGTCGAGTCCTTCGCTCGTCGCGACGTCGCTCATGCATCCTCCTCAGCGGGTGTCTGTCGTCCTCGTTAGGCTGACAGGGTGACGGACTCCGCAAAGCCTACCCTCATGGTCGTCGACGGCCATTCGCTCGCCTACCGTGCGTTCTTCGCCCTTCCGGTCGAGAACTTCACGACGAAGGACAACCAGCACACGAACGCCATCTACGGCTTCCTGTCGATGCTGGTGAACCTCATCAAGGCCGAGCAGCCGACGCACATGGCGATCGCGTTCGACACCTCGCGCCATTCGTTCCGCACCGACGAATACCCCGAGTACAAGGCGACGCGCTCCGAGACGCCCCAGGAGTTCCGCGGTCAGATCCCGCTGCTCCAGGACTGCCTCGCGGCCATGTCGATCCCGGTCCTCGCGAAGGAGGGCATCGAGGCCGACGACATCCTCGCGACCCTGGCGTCGCAGGGCGCGGAGCAGGGGTATGACGTGCTGGTCGTCTCCGGAGACCGCGACACCATCCAGCTCGTGAACGACGAGGTCACCCTGCTCTACCCGTCGGTGCAGGGCGTCTCCCAGCTCAAGCGCTACGACCCCGCCACCGTCCAGGAGCGCTACGGCGTGCGGCCGGAGCAGTACCCCGACATCGCGGCTCTCGTCGGCGAGACCAGCGACAACCTCCCCGGTGTGCCGAAGGTCGGAGAGAAGACGGCGGTCAAATGGCTGACGCAGTTCGGCTCCCTCGACGAACTCCTCGACCGGGCGGAGGAGATCAAGGGCGTCGTCGGCGGCAACCTCCGCGACCACATCGACGACGTGCGCCGCAACCGCAAGCTCAACCGACTGCTCACCGACGTGGAGCTGCCCGTCGCCCCCGGCGACCTCGCCGTCGCGCCGATCGACCCGCAGGCCGTTCGGGACATCTTCGCCCGCCTCGAGTTCCGCACCCTGCTTCCGCGGGTGTTCGAAGCCGTCGGCGCCGGAGAGGTCGCGGACGACCCGGCCTCCGTGGTGGTGCTGCCGGTGCCGGTCGAGGTGTCGGCGGCGGATCTCGCGACCTGGGCGACCGCTCAGGAGGGCGCGGTGGCGGTGCGACTGACGACGCAGGGCGGCGCTCCGGCGCGGATCGGCGTCGCGACCGTGACGGAGCTGCGCGAAGCCGCCTGGGACGAGGCCGCACCGGAGGCGCTGCGCGCGTGGATCGGATCCACGAAGCCGAAGGTCCTGCACGACGCGAAACCGCAGGTGAAGGCGCTGCTGCGTCAGGGCATCCGCTTCGGCGGGCTCGCCTACGACACCAGCCTCGCCGGATGGCTGCTGCGGCCGAGCTTCCCGGACAAGACCCTCGCCGACCTGGTCGAGCGGTACCTGGGGGAGAAGCTCCCCGTCGCCGACCCTTCGCAGCTCGTCCCCGAGACGGAAGGCGCCACGCCCTCTCAGGAGGCCTGGTTCGCCCTGCGCGTCGCGGAAGCCCTGCGCGAGGACATCCCCGAGTCCGTCGCCACGGTGCTCGACGAGATCGAGCTGCCGACGCTGCTCACTCTCGCGGACATGGAGATCGCGGGCGTCGCGGTGTCGCACGAGGTGCTCTCGACGTTCTCCGGCGAGCTCGCAGCCCGCGCCGATGTGCTCGCACAGGAGGCCTTCTCCGTCGTCGGTCGCGAGTTCAACCTGGGCTCTCCGAAGCAGCTGCAGGAGGTGCTGTTCGAAGACCTCCAGCTCCCCAAGACGCGCAAGACGAAGACGGGCTACTCGACCGATGCGGCGGTGCTGGCGGATCTGCAGGAGAGCCACCCGCACCCGTTCCTGAGCCTGCTGCTGCAGCACCGTGAGGCGACCAAGCTGCGCCAGATCATCGAGTCCCTCGATACGGCCATCGGCGACGATCACCGCGTGCACACGACCTACGTCCAGACCGGAAGCCAGACCGGACGACTCTCGAGCACCGACCCGAACCTGCAGAACATCCCCGTGCGCACCGAGGAGTCCCGCCGCATCCGCAGCGCGTTCGAGGTCGGCGAGGGCTACGAGACCCTCCTGACGGCGGACTACTCCCAGATCGAGATGCGCATCATGGCGCACCTGTCCGGCGATGAGGGGCTGATCGAGGCGTTCAACAGCGGCGAGGACCTGCATCGGTTCGTCGGTGCGCGTGTGTTCGGCGTGGAGCCGGGCGATGTGACCCCCGCGATGCGCACCAAGGTCAAGGCGATGTCGTACGGCCTCGTCTACGGACTCTCGGCGTTCGGTCTGTCGAAGCAGCTGCGCATCGAACAGTCGGAGGCCAAGCAGCTGATGGTGGAGTACTTCGCCCGATTCGGCGCGGTGCGCGATTACCTGCGGGCGTCCGTGATGAAGGCGAAGGAGGTCGGGTACACCGAGACCATCTTCGGGCGTCGTCGTCCGTTCCCGGACCTGGCGAGCCCGAACCGGGTGCTGCGTGAGAACGCCGAGCGTGCGGCGCTGAACGCGCCGATCCAGGGCAGCGCGGCCGACATCATGAAGATCGCTCTGCTGCACATCCACGACGATCTCCGGTCGCAGGAACTGTCCTCCCGCGTGCTCCTGCAGATCCACGATGAACTCGTCGTCGAGGTCGCACCGGGGGAGTGGGACGCGACCGAGCGCATCGTGCGTGAGCGCATGGGGGACGCGGCGACGCTCTCCGTTCCGCTCGACGTGCAGGTGGGACGCGGACGCGACTGGAACGAAGCGGCGCACTGACCTCCCGTGCCGGGAGGGGCCGGGGATTAGGCTGAAGGTTATGACTTCAGCTCCCCGCACCCCCTCCGCGATCGACGCCGTCGCCGATGAATGGGTCGACACCATCGCGGTTCTGGCGCCCACGCTCGGCACCTACATCGGCCGCGACGAGGTCAACGACCGCTTCGGCGACCTCAGCCCCGCCGGGCACGAGGAGATCGCCGCGGCGACGCGGGCGACGCTCGACAAGCTGTCCGCGCTGGAGCCCGTCGACGCCATCGACGAGGTGACCAAGACCGACCTGAGCGCTGAGCTCCGCCTGGACCTCGAGCTGCACGAGGCGAAGTGGCACCTGCGCGACCTCAACGTCATCGCTTCAGCCGCTCAGGATGTCCGTTCCGCGTTCGACCTGATGCCGACGGCCACGGTCGAGGACTGGGACGTGATCGCCACGCGTCTGGCGGCCGTCCCCGACGCCCTCCGGGGATACGTCGAGACGCTCCGGACCGGGATCGCCGAGGGCGTCACGCCCGCGCGCCGCCAGGTCACCGAGGTGGCGCTGCAGATCGACCGGTACACAGCCGACGACGGCTTCTTCGCCGCCTTCGTCGCGCACGCGGACCCGGAGGAGGGACAGCTGCCGGCGTCGCTCGCACGGACTCTCGCCGACAACTCGGCAGCCGCTCGCGTCGCCTACGGCGAGCTGCGTCGCTTCCTCGCCGAGGAGCTGGCTCCCGTCGCCGGAGAGGTCGACGCCGTCGGGCGCGAGCTCTACGCCCTGAACTCGCGCCGGTTCCTCGGAGCGACGATCGACCTGGACGAGACCTACGAATGGGGTCGCGAGGAGCTCGCCCGTATGGTGGCTGAGCAGACCGCCATCGCGAATGAGATCCTGCCCGGCGCCTCTGTCGAGGAGGCTGTGGCGCACCTCGAGGCGGATCCCGCCCGCAAGCTCGTCGGCACCGACGCGCTGCAGAAGTGGATGCAGGAGACGAGCGACCGGGCTGTCGCCGAGCTCGCCGCCTCGCACTTCGACATCCCCGAGGCGATCCGGACGATCGAGTGCATGATCGCTCCCACCCAGGAGGGCGGGATCTACTACACGGGTCCGACGGACGACTTCTCCCGCCCCGGGCGCATGTGGTGGTCCGTTCCGGAGGGCGTCACCGAGTTCGACACCTGGCGCGAGTTGACGACCGTGTACCACGAGGGCGTCCCCGGGCATCACCTGCAGATCGCCCAGGCCGTGTACAACCGTGCGGAGCTCAACTCGTGGCGCCGACTGCTCGCCGGCACCTCCGGCCACGCCGAGGGCTGGGCCCTCTACGCCGAGCGGCTGATGGAGCGGCTGGGCTACCTCGATGATCCGGCCGACCGCCTCGGCATGCTCGACGGACAGCGGATGCGCGCGGCCAGGGTCGTGCTCGACATCGGAGTGCACCTCGGCAAGCCGCGTCTGGACGGCACCGGTGTCTGGGATGCGGAGTACGCGCTCGACTTCATGCGTCGCAACGTCAACATGTCGGACCAGTTCGTGCAGTTCGAGGTGAACCGCTACCTCGGCTGGCCCGGACAGGCGCCGTCGTACAAGGTCGGCCAGCGCATCTGGGAGCAGGTCCGCGACGAGGTGCGCGCGGCCGAAGGTGAGGCGTTCTCCTTCAAGGACTTCCACAAGCGCGCACTCGACATGGGCGGTGTGGGCCTGGACACCCTGCGGACGGCGTTGCTGCCGCGCTGACGGGAATGCCGCCCGGCTGCGCAGTGTTCATTCACCTGAATAGGAAAGGGATGACATGAGCATCGAATTCGGGCTGGACACCTTCGGCGACATCACCCGGGACGCGGACGGAGAGCTGCTCACCGGGGCGCAGACGATCCGCAACATCGTGGCGCAGGCGGAGCTCGCGGACGCGGTCGGCGTGGACTTCTTCGGAGTGGGGGAGCACCACCGTCCGGAGTTCGCCGTCTCCGCGCCGGAGATGGTGCTCGCGGCGATCGCGGCCCGCACCGAGCACATCCGGCTCGGCACCGCGGTGACCGTGCTGTCGTCCGACGACCCCGTGCGGGTATTCGAGCGGTTCTCCACCTTGGACGCGCTGTCGAACGGGCGCGCCGAGGTCGTGCTCGGACGAGGATCGTTCATCGAGTCGTTCCCCCTGTTCGGATACGACCTCCGGGACTACGAAGCGCTGTTCGAGCAGAAGCTCGAGCTGTTCGTCGAGCTCCTCAAGGAGGAGCCGGTCACGT
Organism: Microbacterium algeriense; assembly: GCF_008868005.1. Lineage (GTDB taxonomy): Bacteria > Actinomycetota > Actinomycetes > Actinomycetales > Microbacteriaceae > Microbacterium > Microbacterium algeriense. The sequence goes on along the minus strand of NZ_WAAO01000002.1, from coordinate 776,693 downwards.
GGTCCGGCTCGATGCGCGCCTCGCTCGAGAACGCGAACGTCTTCCCCAAGACGGAGAACGGCCTGCGCACCTGGGTGGGCGTCGGCGGGAGCCCGGAGTCTGTCGTGCGTGTGGCACGTCACGGTCTGGGACTGATGCTCGCGATCATCGGCGGTCCGGCCGGCCGGTTCAAGCCGTTCGTCGACCTGTATCACCGCTCGGTCGCCTCGTTCGGCACCACAGCGCATCCCGTGGCGGTGCACTCTCCCGGTCACATCGCCGATACCGACGCGGAGGCGTGGGACCAGGCGTACTCGGGGTTCGAGGCCATGAACAACACCATCGGGCGCGAGCGCGGCTGGCCCGTCTACAGTCGAGCGCGGTTCCAGAACGACGTCGGCCCCGAGGGTGCCATCTACTCCGGCTCTCCCGATCGCGTCGCGACGAAGATCGCGGACACGATCACGACGCTCGGGCTCGGTCGCTTCGACCTCAAGTACGCCACGGGCACGCTGTCGCACGACTCGATGATGCGCAGCATCGAGCTGTACGGCACCGAGGTCATCCCTCGCGTTCGGAAGCTCCTCGCAGACCGCGACTGAGCCGTCACGAGGCGGAGGGCGGTGTCGGCGCGGCTCTACGATGAGGAGCATGGTCGATACCGCCCTGCCGAGCCGTTCGTCGCTGTCCGAGCGGCTGGATGTGCTGCCGTTCACGCGCCGTCATCTCCGCCTGCTCAGCGGCTCCGGTGTGGGGTGGGCGCTCGATGCGATGGACGTCGGTCTCATGTCCTTCATCATCGCCGCGCTCACCCAGCAGTGGGATCTGTCCAAGAGCGAGGCCGGGTGGATCGCCTCCGTCGGCTTCATCGGGATGGCGATCGGTGCGACGCTCGGCGGTCTGCTCGCCGACCGTTTCGGGCGACGTCAGGTGTTCGCCCTCACGCTGCTCATCTACGGTGTCGCGACCGGCGCCAGCGCGCTCGTCGGAGGGGTTGCCGCGCTGCTCGTGCTGCGGTTCCTCGTCGGGCTCGGTCTCGGCGCCGAGCTGCCCGTCGCCTCGACCTACGTCAGCGAGTTCGCCCCGGCCCGCATCCGCGGTCGGCTGATCGTCGTCCTGGAGGCCTTCTGGGCGCTCGGGTGGACCGCTGCCGCCGTGATCGGATTCCTCGTGATCCCCGCATCGGACGACGGCTGGCGCTGGGCGTTCGCCCTGGGGGCCATCCCGGCCGTGTACGCCCTGTTCGTGCGGTGGCGGATGCCCGAGTCGCCGCGGTGGCTCGCCTCCCGCGGTCGCATCGCCGAAGCCGACCGCATCGTATCGGCGTTCGAGGCCGACGCCCGCGTGGCGACCGCACCCGCGATCCGCAGAGAGCCGGCGTCCCGGGCCATCGCCGTCACGGCCCGCGCCCGACTCGCGACGCTGTGGAATGCGGAGTTCCGCGTGCGCACGATGTGCCTCTGGCTCGTCTGGTTGGGGGTGAACTTCGCATACTACGGAGCGTTCATCTGGATCCCGAGCATCCTCGTCGACGCGGGCTTCGACCTGGTGCGCTCCTTCGGCTTCACCCTGATCATCACGCTCGCCCAGTTGCCGGGATACGCGGTCGCCGCCTGGCTGATCGAGATCTGGGGGAGACGGGTCACCCTGTCGGTGTTCCTCCTCGGCTCCGCCGTCGCGGCCGTCGTCTTCGGCACCGCGTCGACGGAGGGAGCGATCATCGGCGCCGGGATGGCGCTGTCGTTCTTCAACCTCGGTGCGTGGGGCGCGCTGTACGCGGTCACGCCGGAGATCTACCCCACCTCGCTCCGCGGCACCGGTGCAGGGTGGGCAGCCGGGGTCGGCCGGATCGCGTCGATCGTCGCCCCGCTCTCCGTGCCGGTCCTGCTCGGGGTCGGCGGCGCTCCGGTGCTGTTCGCCGTGTTCGGCTGCTGCTTCCTGGTGGCGGCTGCGGCGGCCTGGGGACTCGTCGACCGGGGCGGGGCGGCGCTCGACGATCGGTGACGGCCACGGCGCTCCGACGGCAATAGGCTGGCACGATGGCAGATGTGCGGTTCGTGGCGATCGGAGACTCGTTCACGGAGGGTGTCGGCGACGTCCTTCCCGACGGACGGGAGCGCGGGTGGGCAGACCTCGCCGCACAGGGATGGGCGGATGCCGCTGGGCACCCGATCCAGTACGCGAACCTGGCGATCCGCGGAAAGCTCGCCTGGCCCATCGTCGAGCAGCAGCTGGAACCGGCGCTCGCTCTGCGCCCGACGCATCTCTCCTTCAACGGCGGCGGCAATGACATGCTGCGTCCGCGCACCGATGTGGAGCACATCGCCGATGCCTTCAGTCGCGTGCTCAGGCGGTGTGATGAGGAGGGCGTCACGATGATCCTGCTTTCGGGCGCGAACCCGAGCGGTCAGCTGCCGATGGGATCCCTGGTCCAGCGGAGAGGCGACCTGCTTTCGGATGCCGTGCTGCGGCGTATCGAGGATCGCCCTGATGTGATCCGCGCCCTCAATTGGCCCGATCGGGAACTCGCGCGCGGCGCGTACTGGTCCGAGGATCGTCTGCACATGAATGCGGCGGGTCATCATCGGGTCGCCGCGCGCGTGCTGCACGCGCTGGGCTTCGAGCCGCCGGAGAACTGGTGGGCGCCGAGCGACCGGCTCGGTGCCGGGCCGTCTGGACTCGCGTACTACCGGGAGTTCGTCGGTCCCTGGGTCCGTCGGCGCGTGACGCGCACCTCGTCCGGCGATGGCCGGACAGCGAAGTTCCCGACCTGGGTCGAGCGGGTTCCGTCGTGACCCGCGGCGCTCGGGACAGGTGCGCGACGGCGTGACCGACTTCGAGATGGCGCGCATCCCCGCGGGGAAGCTGACGCTGCGTGACGCACGTCGTTCCGCACAGCGCGAGGTCGTTCTCGAAGCCTTCGAGATCGGGGTGTACCCCGTCACCGAGGAGCAGTTCGCCGAGATCCTCGGCGTGCCCGCCCGGTACCCGGACCGGCCGGCAGCGGACGTGAGCTGGCTGCGCGCCGTGCACTTCTGCAACGCGGCTTCGGAGTGGGAGGGGCTCGATCGCGTCTACCTGTTCGACGGCGAGGACGTGAGCTGGGACACGACGGCCGACGGCTATCGACTTCCCACCGAGGCCGAGTGGGAGTACGCCTGCCGGGCGGGATCGACCGGTCCGCACTATGCACCCCTCGCCGACGCGGCCTGGACCGCCGCGGACGGCGTCGGCGCACCCCAGAAAGTCGGAGGGAAGCTGCCCAATCTGCACGGCCTGTTCGACACGCTCGGCAATGTCTGGGAGTGGTGCTGGGACCTTCTGGATCCTGCCCGCTACGACGACTACCGCGTCTTCCGCGGCGGTGGGTTCGCCGATGACGCGTGGAGCGTTCGGGCCTCGGTCCGACGCGGGGGAGCGCCGCGCATGCACCACGAGGACCTCGGCCTCCGCCTCGCCCGGGGCGGGTTCGACACGGAGGACGCCGCACAGGGCTGGTCCGCCTGGACGGACAGGGAACGCGGCGCATACGACGGACCGCTTCCGTCCGGCTGGACGCCACGAGGGCGGTGACGATCGCGGGCGGTGCTTTTGGTTCGCGCCGGATGCGGATGGAAGACTGAGACGGTGTCTTCCGCGTACTCACTCATCGTGTCTCAGGGGCGGGTCGCCGACCGCACCGATGGAGCTCTCGTCGGCGCCCGCCGCACGGCCGACGCGCTGTCGGACCTGCTGTCGATCGAAGCCCGCGTCGTGGGGACCCCGAAGGCTGGCCGCGTGGACGACTGGTCGGTCGCCCTCCCGGAGGCTGCCGAGACGCTGAACGGGCTGCGGGCCGCCGTGGCGGAGGCGATCACGGCCGATTCGACGCCGCTGCTCGTCACCAACACCTGCGCCGCGAGCCTCGGCACCCTGCCGACGGTCGCAGAGCGGCATCCCGATGCGGTGGTGCTCTGGATCGATGCGCACGGCGACTTCAACACCCCGGAGACGACCGAGTCGGGGTATCTCGGCGGAATGGTGCTCGCGGCAGCGTGCGGCCTGTGGGACAGTGGCCACGGAGCGGGTATCGATCCCCGTCAGGTCGCGGTGGTGGGCGGTCGTGACATCGATCCCGCCGAGGCGGAGCTGCTGTCGGACGCCGGTGTGACGGTGCTCAGCCCCGCGGAGAGCACTCCTGAACGCGTCCTCGAGTTCGTCGCAGGGCGGCCCGTGTGGATCCACGTCGACTGGGACGTGCTCGAGCCCGGGTTCATCCCCGCGGCGTATCGCGTCGGCGACGGGCTGTTCCCGCACCAGATCGCCGCCATCTTCGCTGCGCTTCCTCGGACGAGCGTGCGCGGCGTGGAGCTGGCCGAGTTCGAGGCGGGCGACCCCGACGTGCCGGAGCGCGTCAGCGTGGAGCTCATCATCGAGACGGTCCAGCACCTCCTGCACTGAGCGGGAGTACGCTCGCGGATCTGCAGGCCGAGTCAGGGAACGGTGACGCCGGGATCGAGCGTCCAGGCGGTCACCTCGACGCCGGACCCGGCGACCACGTCGAGTTCGACCGGCCATGAACCGCGTTCGAGGCCGGGGATCGGCGCGGCATACAGCTGCCGCGCGACAAGAGCTCCGTCGGTCGCATTCGCATCCCAGCCGATCACGCTCGTCGCCTGGCCTTGAGCGGGCACGGTGATACGAGCCACGCCCGGATCGGCAGCCATGAACGACGACCCCGGCAGCACCTCCACGTCCAGCAGGTTGCCGTTCTGATCGGCGAACGCGATGTCCGGGTAACCCTCCACGACGCAGGGCTCGTCGCTGAAGTTCATCAGGTGGATCACCTGCCCGCGGTGGCCGGTGGCCGCATCGGAACCTCCCAGCAGCAGCATCGCCTTGTCGCTCGTGCACCATTCCGGTTCGAGTTCGGGAGCAGAGACGCCGGGCGCCACGGCGGGAACGGGGTCGCCCTCCGCGGTCGGGTCGGGGAAGGCGCCACCCTCCTCGGTCAGGCCCTGTGCTTCGGCGTTCTCCTGGATGATCTGCTGCTGCCGAGCCGCGTCCGCCAGGGAACTCACGACGACCAGGAGCGTCGCGCTCACCAGGACCGCCACGATCGCCGGCCATGCTCTCGGGCGCGGTCCGTCCGGCTGCACGCGGCGGAAGACGAGCAGTGCCGGGATCCAACCGCTGACCACGCCCCAGTAGACCGCCACCGGGGCGACCTCCACGACGACCGCGGTGGCGCCGCGGACACCGAAGTCCGCGAGGTAGGTGAGCGCCCGCGTGAGGTCGACGCAGAGCCCGAGCACGGTACTCGCGATGATGGCGGCGAACCACAGCGCGACGAAGGGACGGCGCCCGCCGTGCGCGCGCTCGGCGACGAACCACGTGACCGACGTCAGCACCGCGGCAGCGCCCAGCAGAGTCGCGAGCGTCCAGAGTCCGGGAAGCATCCACTCGTTCACCTGGAGCGCGCCGACACCGACGAAGCTGAGCAGTCGGGTGATGACGACGTCGCTGCCCGTCAGGCGGCCGATGCCGCCGGCGATGATCCAGAGTGCGGCGAGGATGAGCCCCGCCAGAACACCGGACGGGAGCGTACGCGGGTGCCGCGGCCTCAGATCGTCAGCGGGCAGGGGTGCGAGCACGGGAGCGGAGGCCATGCCTCATCCTATGAGTGCTCAGCGGCGGCGCTCGGGGTCGAGTCCCATCCGGATCCGCGTGCGCTTGCGTTCGATGAGGATGAAGACCGTGCCGAGGAGCCAGAGGGGGATGGGGGTGACGAACGCGATCCGGAAGGCATCGAGCGAGTACGTGTCCGGGGTGCCTGCGCCCTGCGCGTCGAGAAGGAGGCCGATCACGAAGACCGCGATCAGGGCGGCGATGAAGCCCCCGGCATTCGTGACCCCGGTCGCGGTGCTGAGGCGGTGGGCAGGGTTGTGCGTGCGGGCGTGATCGAACGCGATCATCGACGCAGGGCCACCGGTCGCCAGGGCGATCGCCAGGATCCAGAGCAGCCAGTCCGGAGCGGGACCGGGGAAGGCGATGACCGCGATCCACGCGGCCATCTGCACGCCGACCGCGGGGAGCACGAGAGCGAGGGAGCGGTGGTTCGGCAGGCGGCGGGAGAGGTCGCCGATGATCGGGCCGAGGATCATGCCCGCGACGACATAGATCGAGATGATGCCCGCCGCGTGGGCCGTGCTGAGTCCCTCGCCGGCCGTGAGGAACGGCATGCCCCACAGCAGGACGAACACGGTTCCCGCGAACGGGGTGGTGAAGTGCGACCAGAACGCGAGTCGGGTGCCGGGATGCGCCCAGGCGGCCCGGATGCCGACGCCGGTGTCGATCGCCGACGTCACGACGCGCACCACTCCGGTGTCCGTGTTGACCGACACGTCGGGCCCGTTCTCGGCGGGGTTGTTGCGGACGATGAGCCACACGAGGATCGTGAAGAGCAGGCCGAGACCGGCGATGCTGCCGAACGTGATCGACCAGGTGGTGGCGTGCAGCAGAGCGGCGACGGGCACCAGGGCGATCAGCTGACCGGCCTGCCCGATGATCCCGGTGAACTGCACCATGACGGGGCCGCGCTGCGCGGGGAACCACGTGGCGACCAGGCGCAGCACGGCCGGGAAGACGGCGGCGTCGCCGGCTCCGAGCAGGATGCGCGCGACGATGGCGATGCCGATGCTGGGGGAGAGGGCCATGGTGAGCTGCCCGAAGGCCATGAGCAGCATCCCGGCGGTGATGATCGGACGGGAGCCGTAGCGATCGAGGAGGACCCCGACCGGGATCTGCATCCCGCCGTACACGGCGAGTTGCACGACGGCGAACAACGCGAGCGTGGAGGCATCCGCCTGGAAGCGGTCGGCGGCCTCGACACCCACTGCGCCCAGAGACGTGCGGTTGGTGATCGCGAGCACGTAGGCGGCGACGCCGACCGACCAGATCGCCCAGGCCCTCCACCCCGGTGTGGAGACGGGGGAGTGGGAGACCTGAGGCACCCTTCCACGCTACTCCTGCGCGGCGATGTCCGACGCCGTGGCTAGAGTGCCCGCATGACAGCCACCTCGCAGCACCATGCCCTCGACTACGTCGAACTCGTCGTCACCGATCTCGAGGTGGCGAAACGCTTCTTCACGACCGCGTTCGGCTGGAGCTTCCAGGACTACGGCCCCGGCTATGCGGGCATCCTGTCGCCGCGCGGAGACGGGAGCGAAGTCGGTGGGCTCCTCCTCGCCGACGAGCCGCGACCGGTAGGCGGGCCTCTCGTGCTGCTCTACTCCGACGACCTCGATGCGACGAGGGTGGCGATCGAAGAGGCGGGCGGTCGCATCCTGCAGGAACCGTACGCATTTCCCGGCGGGCGACGGCTGCACTTCGCCGACCCGACCGGCAACGAGCTCGGTGTCTGGTCCTCGCAGTAGGCCCGATCCTGGTCACCCTCGTTGCGGCGGGGAAGTGCCAGACTGCGAGGGTGAGCGATAAACCGCGGATCCCGGAGATGGCGACGCCGCGCCTCCGCCTCCGGAAACAGGCCCTCGAGGACGCGCCTGTGTTCCGACACTTGTGGACCGAACGCGACGAACGCGTGCCCGCACACCGCCGGATCGATGCGGACGGCCGTCCAGACCTGGACGACATCCGCGCGCACATCCGCGACGCTGAAGGATCGTCCCTCCTCACCGTGGAACGCATCGACACGGGGGAGTCGATCGGATACTGCGGTCTCGTGTACGGCGGCGACGGCGTGGGCGACGAACCGGAGCTCGCGTTCGAGCTGCTCCGCACCGAGCACAACCGGGGTTACGCCACCGAAGCCGCCCGAGCCGTCCTGGACTGGGCTGTCAGGGCAGGGTTCGACCGCGTCTGGGCCGGAGTCTGGGAATGGAACCTCGCGTCTCGGCGCGTGCTCGAGAAGCTCGGCTTCATCGAGTCGGGGCGGGAGCGCCCGTCGTCCGACCACGGCCGCAACATCCTGACAGTCAGGACGCTCTCTGCGGGAGGGAAGAGCACGCCGTGATGCGGCGCTCGGCGTCACGTAGAGGCGGACCCGACCGGTAGCGCCTCGCCGTCCCCCGGGGGCTCCCGCACCAACTGGAGAGCTTCCGTCTTCGTCAGATGGTTCGGATACAGCATCCGTGAGAACCTTCCGCGAGGGTCGTCTTTATCGTGAGGGAGCACGATGTCGGCTCGCTCGATCGCAGCCATGAGGAGCTCTGTCTGGTTCTCCGTCAACGCGAGGCGTCCCCGTTCCCGCAGCCCCACCACGGTTCGCGTGTGATCGGATGCCGTGAGGACGATCGCAAGGTTCCGGGCTGTGGCGTCCGGTTCCCAGGGGCCCGCGATTACCATCGCGGTCGTGATGCTCGCGGTCGGGATCTCCCTCGCGCCGACAAGCAGACGGGTGGCGTCGCGCGAGATGCACGGCGGTCGCGAACGCCGACGCACGACGATGCTGACGATGACCGCCGCGACAGCCAGCCCGACCGCCCCGAACAGCCACGTCCACGCTCCGAGCCGCAACGCCGTCACTGGGAAGAGGAACGCGCAGACCATCGGAACGAGAAGCGGCTGCCCGGAGAAGACGCGAAGCGCCCACCAAGGGAAGAGGCCGTGCGTGCGAGAAGGTCCCAGCGGCACCCACTCCTGCGCGTCAACGATCGGCTCGCTCTCCGGTCGATCGGACGAGTGCACCGCTTCCTGCTCCCGTCGTGCTCCTCTGATTATCAACGCCGACCCCAACAGTGCCAGCACGGTGACCAGCACCCATCCACGCACGGGGTCGTCGGTCTCGTTCTGATCCGCGCCCACCAGTGTGACCACGCCGCCCACGGAGATGAGGAGAAGGAAAACTCCGTACAGGAAGGAGACCCGGCGGGTGCGGCGGGTGCTCCAGGGCTTCGACTCCATGTCAGGTGGCCACGAGGGGTCGGCCCAGCTCCTTCGCCTCGTGAGCACAAGGCCGGCCGCCACACCGACGCACCCGAACGACAGCATCACCGCGGCGAGAACGCCGATCCGCGGATCGGCGATCAGGAATATAGCGGTGAGCGCCAGTGCTGCACTGAACAGCGCGAGCGCCAACCCCACGACGGTGGGCTTAAGAAGCCCACCGCCCTTCTCGTCGTCGGCGTCCATTCGCTCGCCCCACCCATCTCCCCAGAGTGCCGGCGGCGGATCAGGCCCCGCGTCGATCTCGCCCCGGTCGCGACGTTCTCTGCCACTGAGGATGAACCTACCGCTGGATCATGCCAGTTCGCAGACTGTTCTGAGTCTTCTCCGTCGCGACCCGGTTTTCGTTCACTGTTCAGCTCGGGGAGGGATGTATCCGCCAGATCGGACCGTGGCTCCCGTTGCGGTCGTGCTCCATGCTCTTCCGAGTGCGTGCACGGCGTCCTTGAGTTCTCCGGGCGCGAGCGTCACCGGCCCGTCCGAGATGTCCACGTTCCGCTTCGGATCATCCTGGTGATGCTGTGGGAAGACATGACAGTGCAGATGCGGCATCCGGTGACCCATGACCAGGTAGTCGATCTTTCGCGGTGCGTACACGGATTCGACGGCTCGACCCGCGCGTTGCACGTCGGTCCAGAAGGCATGGAGCTGCTCGCTCGGGAGGCGCCCCATGTCCGTGACGTGCTCTCGCAGGATCACCAGGCAGTACCCGGCGTGAGCCTGGTTGCGTGCGAGACGGAGATGCGATGTCGGTGTCGAGACGATCAGGACGCTGTGCTCGTTCTCGGCAAGATGCGCGTCGCGACACATGCCGCACTGGCCAGGATCGAGCAGCGCTTCCCACTCGTCACCAGACCACCACATTCGATGAGCGTAGCCGGATGCCCGGAAGATACGGCGCGAGGTCGTGAACCGCTGATCAGGGGAGCCGACTAGGGGCGTTAGCCTTCCGCTGAATAGCGGGCGGCGATCGTCCGTGCGGCCTCGTCGACGGTGCGCGCAGTCTCCTCGTCCGTCAGGGCCCAGCCGCCGTGCACGAGACGGGGCCAGAAGACGACGGTGGCGATCATGCCGAGGAACTGCGAGGCCGCCACGTCCGGGTCGTCCACGCTCGCCCTTCCGTCCGCGTTCGCCGCCTCGAGGAACCGATGGAGGGCGCGGAGGACGGGGAGCGTGCCGAAGTCGAAAGTCCGCTCCCGCAGCTCCGGGAACCGCGCTGATTCGGCGATCACAGCGCGCATCAGATCAGCCATGCGGGGCCGGGACAGCAGTTCCGCGTACGCCGTGCCCAGGACGACCAGCCCGGAACGGAAGTCGCCGGCCGGCGGCTCCACGGGTGTCGCCTCGGACGGGCTCCCCGCGCCGAGCACGGTCGCCTCGAAGAGTTCCGCCTTCGTCGGGAACTGCTTGAACAGCGTCGCCTTCGAGACGCCGGCACTCTCTGCCACGCGGGCCAGCGACGTCCGGTCGTAGCCGACCTCGAGGAACAGATCAGTCGCTGCAGTGAGGATCGCCCCGCGGTTCTGCGCTGCGACGCGGCGGTGATACTCGGAGAGGTGGCGGGTCATCCTCCCAGTATGGCGCAGTGGTGAGTGCCTTGGCTCACGATGGCCCGCTGGTTACTCTGTGCAGAGATGAGTTGATCGACTCACCTCAACGACGCGGTAGCCACCCCAGGGAGTAGTCATGGCGAAAGTGATCATCCATGCGACCATCACGGTCGACGGGTTCATGGCCGACGTCGACGGGGGAGTGGACTGGATGTTCGGCTTCCCGTCGGCCCCCGAAGACCAGGAGATCGTCGACCGAGTGGTGCAGGAGCTCGGCGCCGTGGTCGGAGGGGCGAACAAGACGCAGACCATCGAAGACGGCGAGGTTCCCTACGGGGCCATCGTCAAAGTGCCGGTGTTCCTGATGACGCACACTCCGCATGAACCGATCGAGAAGGACGGCGTCACGTACTCCTTCGTCGTGGACGACATCGCGCGGGCCGTCGCGTTGGCGAAGCAGGCAGCAGGGGAGAAGTTGGTCAGCCTGCTCGGCGGGAGCATCTCACGGCAGTGTCTCGCACTCGGACTCGTCGATGAGATCCACCTCGATGTGGTGCCGCTCCTGCTCGGAGACGGCATCTCGCTCTTCGCGGGCCTCGGCACGCGCGTCCCACTGGAACGCATCGAGACGTCGGCCTTCGCCAGCGAGACGCATCTCAGGTATCGCGTGGTACCGAAGGGATGACGCCAACCCGGGGAGGGGCGACTCCTGTTCGTACTGACATAATGTGCATTATCGGATATATCTCGAGAGTGGCGAGGGCAGTCGCGGCGTGAGGTGGACGGGCGCCTCGGCCTCCCGGTATGGTCGCTCGTGGTGGTCGTGAGGCGTGACGAACCTCGCGCCGGGTCCGACTCGGCAGACGACACCCGCGCGTCCCGGCGTACCGACGAGAGGTCGACTCATCGTCGACGAAGGTGTGGTGGCACAGCGACATAGCCCCCGCCCGCACCTCCAGGGCTTTCACCACTGGAGGAATGATGAGAAGACCACCGAACCCACAGCGCACGCTCGCAGCGGAGATCCCCACCGCGAGTCCGGGCACCCGCGCGACCGTGATGGGTCATGTGCACCGCAGGCGGGCACTGTCCTCCGTCACGTTCCTGATCGTCCGAGACCGTTCGGGACTGACGCAGGTCGTCCTCGGTCCTAGTGACCTCGAACGCGGCGACGCGCCACCCGAGGAGACGGTGGTCCGCGTGACGGGCACCGTGACGTCGAACCCGCAGGCCCCGATGGGTGTCGAGCTGACCGCCCCGGACATCGAGGTGCTCGGAGACCACGCCGAGACGCCTCCCGTCGAACTGTGGCGTCCATCGCTCACCGCCGGACTTCCCGTCGTGCTCGACAACGCCGCCGTGACCTGGCGGCATCCCGGTCGTCGGGCCGTCTGGGAGATCGCGGCCGCCAGCATGCGCGGCTTCCGTGAGACGCTCGACGCACGCGCGTTCCGAGAGGTCCGCTCGCCCAAGCTCGTGGCGTCCGCGACCGAATCAGGGGCGGATCTCTTCACGGTCGACTACTTCGGACGCGCTGGGTATCTCGCCCAGAGTCCGCAGTTCTACAAGCAGCAGCTCGTCGGCGTGTTCGAACGCGTGTACGAGATCGGGCCGGTGTTCCGTGCCGAGCCTCACGACACGGTCCGACACCTCTCCGAGTACACGTCCCTGGACGTCGAGTTCGGATTCATCGACGACCACCGCGATGTCCTCGCGCTGTTGCGGGAGGTGCTCGCCGGGATGACGGAGGGGATCCGCACGCACGCGGGCCCGGCGCTCGAGGCCCTCTCCCCTGTGCTGCCGGAGATCCCGGACGAGATCCCCGTGATCCACTTCCGCGACGCTCTCCGGCTCGTGGGCGCCCCGGAGGACGAGCCCGACCTGGCGCCCGCGCACGAGAGAGCACTCGGGGCCTGGGTCAAAGACACCCACGGCAGCGACTTCCTCGCCGTCGAGGGCTATCCGATGACGAAGCGACCGTTCTACACCCACCCGCAACCGACGGACGCACGCTGGAGCAACAGCTTCGACCTGCTGTTCCGTGGCTTGGAGCTCGTGACCGGTGGGCAGCGGCTGCACCGCCATCAGGACTACGTGTCGGCGCTCGCCTCCCGCGGTGAGGAGCCGTCCGCCTACGCCGACTACCTGTCCGCTTTCGCCCACGGCATGCCACCGCACGGCGGATTCGCGATCGGACTGGAACGCTGGGTCGCCAGACTCCTCGAAGCGGCGAACGTCCGCGAGGTCACGCTGTTCCCGCGCGATCTGCACCGTCTCGCGCCCTAGCGGCCGCGTGACGCCGGGAAGGGCGCCCACCGCGCCCTTCCCGGTCGTCAGGCTCCGACGTAAGCGGCGAGGTGCTCCCCCGTCAGCGTGCTCTTCTGGGATACCAAATCGGCTGGGGTGCCCTCGAAGACCACTGTTCCGCCGTCGTGGCCGGCGCCGGGACCGATATCGATGATCCAGTCGGCGTGGGCCATCACGGCCTGATGGTGCTCGATCACGATGACCGTCTTCCCGGAGTCGACCAGTCGGTCGAGCAGGCCGAGGATCTTGTCGACGTCGGCGAGGTGCAGGCCGGTCGTCGGCTCATCCAGAACGTAGACGTCGCCCCTCTCCCCCATCTGGATCGCGAGCTTGATCCGCTGACGCTCACCGCCGGACAGTGTCGACAGCGGCTGCCCGAGCGACAGGTATCCCAGCCCCACGTCCTCGAGCCGCCCCAGGATCGCCGAAGCGGCAGGGAGCTTGGCCTCGCCCTCGCTGAAGAAGACCCGGGCTTCCGCGACCGGGAGGTCGAGCACCTCGGTGATGTCCTTGCCTGCGAGCTTGTACTCGAGCACGCTCGCCTGGAATCGTTTGCCGCCGCAGTCCTCGCAGGGAGTCTCGATCGTGTCCATGAAACCGAGTTCCGTGATGATGACCCCGGCGCCCTTGCAGGAGGGGCACGCGCCCTCGGAGTTCGCGCTGAACAAGGCGGGCTTCACGCCGTTCGCCTTCGCGAAGGCCTTGCGGATCGGTTCGAGCAACCCGGTGTAGGTCGCGGGGTTGCTGCGACGGGAGCCCTTGATGGCGCCCTGATCGATGGCGACGACGCCTTCGCGCTTCGACACGGAACCGTGGATCAGCGAGCTCTTGCCCGAACCGGCGACGCCCGTCACGACCGTGAGGACTCCGGTCGGGATGTCGACGTCCACGTTCCTCAGGTTGTTCGCCGTGGCGTCACGGACTTCGATGGCGCCGGAACGCGGGCGCACCGTCTCCTTGACCTGCGCCCGGTCGTCGAGGTGATCGCCGGTTCGGGTGCCGCTCGCCTTGAGTCCCTCGACCGTGCCTTCGAAGCAGATCTCTCCCCCGGCCGTCCCCGCGCCGGGACCGAGGTCGATCACGTGATCGCCGATCGCGATGGTCTCCGGCTTGTGCTCCACGACCAGCACGGTGTTGCCCTTGTCGCGCAGTTGCAGCAGCAGCCCGTTCATCCGCTGGATGTCGTGCGGGTGCAGCCCGATGGTCGGCTCATCGAACACGTAGGTCACGTCGGTCAGCGATGAGCCGAGGTGGCGGAGCATCTTGATCCGCTGGGCCTCTCCCCCGGACAGCGTCCCGGACGGGCGCTCCAGGCTCAGGTAGCCGAGGCCGAGAGTCACGAACGCGTCCAGGTTCGCGCTGAGCGCCTGCAGCAGCGGACCCGCGCCGGGGAGGTCGAGTCCGCGCACCCAGGCAGCGAGGTCCGTGACCTGCATCCGACAGGCGTCGGCGATGCTCACGCCCTCGATCTTCGAGGATCGCGCCCCTTCCGTCAGCCGTGTGCCGTCGCACTCGGGGCAGACCGCGAACGTTGCCACACGCTCGACGAAGGCACGGATGTGCGGCTGCAGCGCGTCGAGATCCTTGGACAGCATCGACTTGGTGATCTTCGGGATCAGACCCTCATAGGTCATGTTGATGCCGGAGATCTTCACCTTGGTGACCTCGCCGTAGAGGAAGAGATGCCGCTGCTTCTCCGTGAACTCCGCGATCGGCTTGTCGGCGGGATAGAACCCCGACTGCGAGAACCCCTTCACCATCCAGCCGTCTGCGGTGTATCCGGGCACCATGATCGCGCCGTCATCGAGCGACTTCGACTCGTCGACGATCTGCGCCAGATCCAGGTCGGAGACCGCTCCCCTGCCCTCGCAGCGCGGGCACATGCCGCCGAGATAGATCGCGTCCTTGACGATCTTCTTCTCCCCACCCGGCCCGGTCATCACTCCGCTCGCCTTCTGCGTGGGGATGTTGAACGAGAATGCGGTGGGTCCGCCGATGTACGGCTGTCCGAGCTTGCTGAAGAGGATGCGCAGCATCGCGTTGGCGTCCGTGACCGTCCCCACCGTCGATCGCGGGTTGGCTCCCAGGCGTTCCTGATCGACGATGATCGCGGTCGTGAGGCCTTCGAGCACGTCGACGTCCGGGCGCGGCACCGACGGCATGAAGCCTTGGACGAAGGCGCTGTACGTCTCGTCGATCATGCGCCGGGACTCCGCGGCGATCGTGTCGAACACCAGCGAGCTCTTGCCGGAGCCGGAGACGCCGGTGAACACGGTCAGGCGTCGCTTCGGGATGTCGACGCTGACGTCCTTCAGGTTGTTCTCCCTCGCGCCCTGCACGCGGATGAGGTCGTGGGTGTCGGCGGGATGCGCGTCAGCGGTCATCGGCGTCCTTCGTGTCGTGGGTGTGCGGATCAGGCGGTCTGGTTGATACGGAGCAGGTTCCCCGACGGGTCCCGGAAAGCGCAGTCGCGGACCCCGTAGGGCTGATCCATGGGCTCCTGCACCACGTCGGCGCCGCGCTGCACGAGGCGGTCGAACAGCGCATCCAGATCGTCGCTCGCGAGGGTGAGCGCCCCGTAGCTGCCCTTCGCGATGAGCTCCAGGATGGTCTGGCGCTCGGCGTCGGTGATGCCGGGGTCGGTTGCCGGCGGGTGCAGCACGATCGATGTCTCCGGCTGCCCCGCGGGACCGACCGTGAGCCACCGCATGCCGTCGTAGCCGACATCGTTGCGCACCTCGAAGCCGAGGGCGTCTCGGTAGAAGGCCAGCGCGGCGTCGGCGTCCGTGTGCGGAAGGAAGGCGTAGTGGATGCTGATGTTCATGGTGTTCACGTTAGATGCGCGTCGGTGCGCGGCGCTTCTCGATTCCTGATCGGTCTGGTCACATGCTTCGCCTGGAACGACGGGATGCCCTCGACGTCGGCGGCGCGTTCACGGTACACGCTGGGTGCGACACCGACGAGTTCGGAGAAACGCGTGCTGAAGGTGCCGAGGGACGAGCAGCCGACCTCGAAGCACACCTCCGTCACCGTGAGGTCCCCGCGACGCAGCAGAGCCATCGCCCGCTCGATCCGACGGGTCATCAGATACGAGTACGGCGACTCGCCGTATGCTTCGCGGAACTGCCTGCTCAGGTGCCCGGCGGACATGTGGACCCCGCGGGCGAGCGCCTCGACGTCCAAGGGCTTCGCGTACTCCCGATCGATGCGGTCCCTGACCTTCCGCATCACAACGAGCTCGCGCAGGCGCGCGTCATCCGGGGCATTCACGGATCGATCCTGTCATGACGCCGTGAGTCGCGGAATGACCAAAGGAAACGCGGGCGCGCGCTTCTCCCCACCTGGGACCGCGGGAGCGCTACCCTGAGGGGGCATCCTCACAGGATCTTTTCAGAAAGGGGTCCCCACCATGTCTGAACCACTCGCAACGAAGTCGCTGTTCAAGTCGATCCGCGTCACGCTCGCCGTCGCCGGTGTGCTCGCGCTGATCGCGGGCATCGTCCTGCTCGTCTGGCCGGTGAAGTCGGCTGTCATCGTGACCGCGATCTTCGCGTCCTACCTGATCATCGCCGGTCTCGTCTACATCGGCCTGGGCATCTTCTCCAGCACCAAGGGCGGCTGGGCCCGTGTGGGCCACATCGTCCTCGGACTGCTGTACATCGTCGCGGGCGTGATCGCCTTCTTCAACCTGAACGTCGCCGCTGCGACGCTGGCGTTCGTCGTCGTGATCTTCATCGGCGTCAGCTGGATCGTCGATGGCGTCGTCGCGCTCAGCCTTCTCGGCAGCGACGGCTCCCGCGTCTGGACGGTGCTCTACGCCATCCTCAGCATCGTCGCCGGAATCATCGTGCTGTTCTCGCCGCTGGTCGCCGGCTTCGCCTTCTGGCTGCTGCTCGGCATCTCGCTCGTGGTCCTCGGAATCATCCAGATCGTCCGGGCGATCACTCTCGGCAAGGACGAGAAGGAGTATGTCGCCGCGCAGAACGGCGCCACCATCTGACGCATCATCCCGAACGACGGAACGGCCCCGTCCTGCTTCACGCAGGACGGGGCCGTTCTCTCGTTCGACGGCTACTCGGCGACGAAGGCGCTCACGTCGCCGACCAAGCGCGTGTTGTCGGTCGGCACCGGCTCGACGGCGGCCTTGGCGACCTCGGCGGCGAACTCGGAGACGTTGTAGAGCTTGCCCGCCGACTCGCGGCGCTCGGCGATGGCGCCAGGGTTCGCTCGCTCGAGGAGCGTGGCCGTGATGGTTCCCTCGATCATGTCGCCCGAGACGACGGTGAAGCCGATCCCCTTCTCGGCGAGGCCGGGGATCAGCTCACGCAGAGCATCCTCGCCCGCGCGCTTCGAGAGGGCCACGGGTTCGTACTCCGGCATGGTCGGGGTCGTCCGGATGAAGTGCGCCTGGTGGCTGGTCACGAACACCACCCGCGCCCCCTCCCCCAGCAGCGGCGTCGCCGCGTTCAGGACGTTGAGCTGCGCGTCGCGGTTCAGCGTGAGCGCGTAGTCCTCAGCCATGCCGGATTCCATGCCCCCGGAGGCGTTGAGCACCAGGACGTCGAGGCGACCGTACTCGGCGCGGACCGCCTCGAACATCTCGGCGACGGAGGCGGGGTCTGTCAGGTCAGCGCCGACGACGAGTGCGCGGCGGCCGAGTTCGCGAAGCTGCGCGGCGAGCTTCTCGGCACGCGGAGCCTTGTTCCGGAAGTTGATGACGACGTCGGCGCCGGCCTCGGCGAGATAGCGGACGGTGTCCGCCCCGATCCCCCGCGACGAACCGGTGACAAGGGCGACCTTGCCGTCGAGGGAACCTGCGGGAAGAACGTCGGTCACGGTGACTCCTCATGATGCGTGAATACGCCGTGATCGCACGGCCCTCACACCCTACCAAGCGTGCGCTGTGGCGCCCCGATCCGGACCCGCGCGCGTGATACGTTGACCCCAAAGGAGGCCGCATGGACAACTTCACGACATTCGTCACGTTCATCGACCAATGGGCCTGGATCGGCTGGCTGGTCCTGATCGCCGTCTTCCTCGTGATCGAGATGCTCTCGCTCGATTTCACATTCCTCATGCTGAGCTTCGGCGGCGTGATCGGGCTCCTCAGCGACCTGGTCGGCGTGCCGGTCTGGGCGCAGGTCATCATCGCGGCCCTCGCCGCCGCGCTCTTCATCCTGTTCCTCCGCCCTCCGCTGCTGCGGCGGCTGCATCGCGGCGAGGATCCGACGAAGTCGAACGTCGATGCCCTCATCGACCTCCGCGGCATCGCCCTCAGCGAGGTCACCCAGATCTCCGGGCAGGCCAAGCTCGCCAACGGCGACACCTGGACTGCGCGCGCCGCCACACCCGTCGCGATCCCGCAGGGTGCGCCGGTCGCCGTGACCTCGGTCCACGGCGCCACCGTCATCGTCCGTCCCGTCAACGACTAGGAGAACCTCGTGAACGACGCCTCGTTCATCCCCACCGCGATCGGATGGATACTCGCGATCGCAGTGCTCATCTTCGTGGTGGTCACGGTGGCGCGTGCCATCCGCATCATCCCGCAGGCCACCGCCGGCGTGGTGGAGCGCCTGGGGCGTTACCACAAGACCCTCACACCCGGCTTGAACCTGCTGGTGCCGTTCATCGACCGGCTGCGCCCCCTCATCGACATGCGAGAGCAGGTCGTGTCGTTCCCGCCGCAGCCGGTGATCACCGAGGACAACCTCGTCGTCTCGATCGACACCGTCGTCTACTTCCAGGTCACCGACGCACGCGCGGCGACGTACGAGATCGCCAACTACCTCGGCGCGGTCGAGCAGCTGACGACGACCACACTCCGAAACGTCGTCGGTGGGCTCAACCTCGAGGAAGCGCTCACCAGCCGCGACAACATCAACGGCCAGCTCCGCGTGGTGCTGGACGAGGCCACCGGCAAGTGGGGCATCCGCGTCGGTCGCGTCGAGCTCAAGGCGATCGACCCGCCCATCTCGATCCAGGACTCGATGGAGAAGCAGATGCGCGCCGAGCGTGACCGTCGCGCCGCGATCCTGACCGCGGAGGGCACGAAGCAGTCAGCGATCCTCGAAGCCGAGGGTGCGCGACAGGCGGAGATCCTCCGAGCCGAGGGCGACAAGCAGGCCGCGGTCCTTCGCGCGCAGGGTGAGGCCGAGGCCATCCAGAACGTCTTCAGTGCTATCCACCAGGGCGAGCCGGACGACAAGCTGCTCGCCTATCAGTACCTGCAGATGCTGCCGAAGATCAGCGAGGGCCAGTCCAACAAGCTCTGGATCATCCCGAGCGAGCTCACCGAGGCACTGAAGGGAATCGGCAGCGCGTTCACGCCGAAGCCCGGACAGGGCCCGACCAACACGCTCCCCGGCGCGTGACGCACCCGTACTTCACGAAGACGCGGCACCCCCGAGTCCTCGCCCATCGCGGTCTCGTCACCGCGGAGGGCGAGGACTCCGGCATCTGGGAGAACACGGCCGCGGCCTTCGCAGCCGCTCATGCCGCCGGTGCGGAGTACATCGAGACGGACTGCCAGGTCACCGCGGACGGCGACGTGGTGCTGTTCCACGACGCGAACCTCGTCCGTCTCGCCGACGACCGACGCGGCGTCCATGAGGTCCGGACGAGGGAGCTCCGAGCTCTGTTCGCGGACCACGGCGGACTCCTGACCGTGGCGGAGGCCCTGTCGTCCTTCCCGGAGGTGCGCTTCAACATCGACGTCAAGACCGCGGCGGCCGTCGATCCGATCGGACCGATCCTCGTCGAGGACACCCACCGCGTCCTCCTGACGAGCTTCTCAGACCGCAACCGTCGCGCAGCGCTCGCATCCGTGCTGCGGGCCGGCGCGGCCCTGCGCCCCGCGACCTCCGGCGGGAGCGCCACGATCGCCTCCCTCCGCGCGCTGTCCGCTCTGCACCTCTCCCCCGCTCGCATCCTCCGCGACATCGACGCGCTGCAGATCCCCGAGAGGCACCGTGCTCTCCAGGTGCTCACCCCGGCGCTGCTGCGTGCGGCGCATCGGCACGGAGTAGAAGTCCATGTGTGGACCGTGAACGAGCCCGAGGACATGCGGCGCCTGATCGCGCTGGGCGCCGATGGCATCGTCTCCGATCGCGCGGACCTCGCGCTTCGGACCCTCTCCCCTCGGTGATCCGCCGCGCCCCATAACCTCCGGCGCTGGGATTAACCTGTGAGTTCCGCCGGGAAGCCGCCCGCGTGGATGAAGCGCACAGGCTGGAGCGTTATACCTGACAGCGACGAGAGGACCACAAAATGGCAGATCGCAGCCTGCGCGGCATCCGACTCGGCGCCCAGAGCCTACAGAGCGAAGAGGGCGTCGTTTTCATGGAGCGCCGTGAGACCACCTACACCTGTGACACATGCGGCCACGTCACGAACCTGATGTTCGCGGCGGACGCCGAGCCGCCCCAGACCTGGGAGTGCCGCTCCTGCGGTGCTGAGGCCCGCTTGAACGTCGACGGCCAGGCCGTGACGCTCGAAGCGACCGACGAGAAGGCCGCTCGCACCCACTGGGACATGCTGATGGAGCGCCGCACCCGTGCGGAGCTCGAGGAGCTGCTCGAGGAGCGGTTCGCCTTCATCCGGGCCCGCCGGGGTGCCGGCGAAGACCCGACGAGGGAGAAGATCGGCGCTTAGCGCCTCCGGGCGCGCCACCACCCGAACACGAGCGCGCCCAGACCGCCCCAGACCAGCAGCAGCTGGAGCCAGGGCCCCAGAACAACCCCCGCTGTGAGGCCGGACCGAAGCTCGACATCCTCGAGCATCGCTCCGGCCTCATCCGCATTTAGCCGGGTGACGGTCGAGCCGTCGCTGCGGATGACCTGGCTGGTGCCGACGGTGGAGATGTTCACGACGCTGCGTCCCGTCTCGATCGCCCGCATGCGCGCGAAGGACAGCTGCTGCAGATTCTCGTCTGTGCCACGGAAGTCCGCGTTGTTCGTCTGGAAGACGAGCACTTGCGCGCCGTTGTTCAAGCTCTCCGTGATCACGTCGTCGTAGATGACGTCGAAGCAGATCGCCAGACCCACCGGCACTCCGCCGACCTCCACGATCGGGGGGTTCGTCCCCGGGGTGTACTCGCGCTGGATCAGGCCGATCAGATCGGGGACCAGCGCGTTGTAGAACGCGCGATCCGGCACGTACTCGCCGAAGGGCACGGGGTGCCGTTTGTCGTGCGTCTGTTCCGCGGTGCCGTCGCTGTTCCACAGCATCGAGGTGTTGTAATAGCGGTCGTCCCGGCCCGTCGCCGCGTTGGCCAGCAGCGGCGCGCCGACCCGCGTCGACACGAGGGTCATTCGCCGGGCGATCGCCTCGTTCTGGAACGGATCGGCGTCGAGCGATCCCTCCGGCCACACCAGCAGGTCCACGTCCTCGCCGTACAGCGGTGCCGTCGCGTCGGTCTGCGCCTGGATGACCGAGAACGGCTCGCGCTCGTCGAAGTAACCGGTGGGGCCGTTGCCCTGAACGGCGGCGATGCGCATCGACCCCGAGACCGAGGTCGGGAAGAGCGGGGTGAACAGCAGGACCACGGCCAGTACGGCGGGTGCCACCAGACGGATCGGTCGACGCCACGCCCGCAGCCGGACGACCTCGATGAGCATCGCGACCAGGAGGACCATGAGGAAACCGAGCCCGCTCACCCCCACCCACGACGACAGCGGTGCCAGAGGGCTCTCCGCCTGGCTCATGCCGATACGCGCCCAGGGGAACCCTCCGTACGGCCAGGAGCCGAGGAAGACCTCGCGCCCGACCCACAGCGCGGCGACGACCACGGGGAGGACGAACAGCCGGCCTGCTGTGCCGGGGAAGGCCCGAAGGAGCCAGCGGTATGCCAGGGCCGTCGGCACCAGTGCCAGGGCCGTCAGCCCTCCTTCGACGACGCTGAGCGCCGCCCACGGGATCGGACCGAGATAGCGCGAGGTCCACGACACGAGCATGCCGAAGAACAGCACCCCGTAGACCAGGCCGACCAACAGTGCACCGCCGAAGCGCCGCCCGATCAACGACAGCAGCAGCAGGGCGGCAGACGGGAAGGCGAGGATCCAGATCCCGGCCTCCGGGTACGCGAGATCCATCAGCAGGGCGGCGAGGGCGGCTGCCGGAACGGCCGCCCAGAGCGGGAGCAGGGCGCGCTCGCGCGCGCGGGAGTCGGTCATCCCGTCCATCCTCACATCGACGAGTAGGCGACGATTCCGCGGCGCACGCCGTCCAGCGCGGCTCGAGCCGTCCGCGCGAGCGCGGCGTCCTCTGCGACAATCGACAGCTGATCGAGCAGATCGATCGTCTGCTTCGCCCAGCGCACGAAATCTCCCGCCGCCATGTCCGCGTCGATCAGCACGCGGTCGAGCAGACCGCCGCGCGCCCAGGAATGCATGGCGCCGGCCAGGCCCGCGGCCAGCGGCTCGCTCCCGGGAAGGTGATGGTCCTGCTCCAGATCATCGAGCTCGGCCCACAGGGTCGTGGTCTTCTCGTACGCGGCACGGAACGCACCGCGCGGAAGACCCCTCTCCCCCGAGTTCGCCTCATCGCGGCGGGGCTCGTACACGAGGCAGCAGGCCATGGCCGCGAGAGAGGGAGCATCGAGGCCGTTCCACAGCCCCTGCCGCAGCGACTCCGCGACGAGGAGGTCGCGTTCGCCGTAGATGCGTCGCATCGTCCTCCCCGCTTCCGTCAGCGCGGTCTCGGGGCCCTCGCCGGTCAGGTAGTCCAGGGTCTCGAGCACCTCCACCACCCGGTCGAACACGCGTGCCACGGTTCCCGTGCGCGTCTCGATCTGCCGCCGCGTCCTGTCCGTCTGACGCTTCAGCTTCCAGTACCGCTCCGCCCAGCGAGCATGCGCCTCACGGTCCGGGCAGCGGTGACACGGGTGACGCTGCATCTGCGTCCGCAGCGTCTGGATCCGCTTCATCCGCTTGTCCCGCGCCGCGCGCGGCGCGTTCGAGTCCTGACGGTTCTTCTTCTCCAGGTCGCTCAGTTCGCGCCGGATCGCCGAATACTCCGAGAAGTCACCGTGTTCGCAGGCCATGGCGGCCTGATAGCCCGCCAACGACTCCTCGGCCTCCCTGACCTGTCGAGCCAGCCCGACGACCGCACGATCGGCCTGGAACTGTGCGAAGGACGATTCGAGGATCTGGCGAGCCCTGACCTTGCCGAACATGTCGATGAGGTTGACGGCCATGTTGTAGGTCGGCCGGAAGCTCGAGTTGAGCGGATACGTCCGTCGGGAAGCGAGTGCCGCGACCGCCTGCGGATCCATGCCCTCGGTCCACTGCACGACGGCATGGCCCTCGACGTCGATCCCCCGCCTGCCGGCGCGGCCGGTCAGCTGCGTGTACTCGCCCGAGGTGATGGCGACACGAGCCTCGCCGTTGAACTTCTCCATCTTCTCCAGCACCACGGTGCGCGCGGGCATGTTGATGCCCAGCGCGAGCGTCTCCGTCGCGAAGACGACCTTGACGAGCTTGCGCCGGAAGAGCTCCTCCACGACCTCCTTGAACGCCGGGAGCAGTCCCGCATGATGCGAGGCGACACCGCGCTCGAGGTTGTCCAGCCATTCCCAGTACCCGAGGACGTCGAGGTCCTCGTCCTGGAGCGACCGGGTGCGGTCCTCGACCATCGCGCGGATCTCCGCGCGCTCCTCGTTCGTGGTCAGTCGGATGCCGGAGCGCCGCACCTGCTGCACGGCCGCGTCGCAGCCGACACGACTGAAGATGAAGAAGATCGCGGGAAGTAGGTTCGCGCGTTCCAGCAGCCGCACGACGTCCGGGCGATCCATGCGCTCGATCCGCCGGGCATTCGCTGCGCGCACCGGACGCCGCCCACCGCGCGGAGGCCGCTGCGCCTGCCGACCTGCGTGCCTGTTGCTGCGGTAGGACTGCGCCTGGCGGTTGTTGTCGTAGTTCGACCCCGTCGAGGAGCGGATGCGCATGAGCTCCTGGTTCACCTGAGCTGTCGCGAGCCCTGCGCGGTCGTCGAACAGCGGGAGCAGGTCGTCGCGGACGAGCACATGCTGCTCCAGCGGTACCGGCCGGATCTCCGAGACGATGACCTCGGTGTCGCCGCGGACCGTGTCGAGCCAGTCGCCGAACTCCTCGGCGTTCGACACCGTCGCGCTCAGCGACACCAGGCGCACCCGCGCAGGGAGGTGGATGATGACCTCTTCCCACACCGCGCCGCGGAAGCGGTCGGCCAGATAGTGGACCTCGTCCATGACCACGTACCGCAGATCGCGCAGCGCCGCGGAGTCGGCATAGATCATGTTCCGGAGCACCTCGGTGGTCATCACCACGATGCGTGCGTTTCCGTTGATGTTCGTGTCACCGGTGAGCAGACCGACCTGATCGGCACCGTAGACCTCGACCAGTTCGCGGAACTTCTGGTTGGAGAGGGCTTTCATCGGCGTCGTGTAGAACGCCTTGTCGCTGGAGCTCTGCATCGCGAGGTGGATCGCGAACTCCCCCACGACGGTCTTGCCCGCGCCGGTCGGCGCTGCCACGAGCACGCTCCGGCCGTTCTCGAGGGCGTGGCATCCGGCCACCTGGAAGGGATCCAGCTGGAACTTCTGCAGCGCGGCGAACGCCGTCGACTCCGGGTGCTCCGCGGCCGCGCGAGCCTGCGCGTACTTCTCGGAGGGCGAGCTCATGCCGCGTCCGGCAGGAGCCCCGCGGCCTCATCGCGTTTGCGCTTGCGGCGATCGAAGAGCAGGGAGAGTCCGGCCGCAGCGAAGAACAGGACGATCAGGATCCCGGCGAGCATCAGCATGCTGATCACGTCGGCCGCGGGCGTGGCGAGGGCGGCGAAGACCGTCGCGATGATGATCGCCACGCGCCACCCCTTGAGGATCGCGCGACCCGACATGACGCCGGCGACGTTCAGCGCCACCAGGAAGACAGGGAGCACGAACGAGATGCCGATCACGATCATCAGCTTGAAGATGAAGTCGTAGTACTCCTGCGCTTGGAAGAGGTTCTTCGCCCCCTCCGGCGTGAAGCTGGCCATCAGCTCGATGATGTGCGGCTGGATCATCACCCCGACGTAGCAGCCGGCGAAGAACAGCGGCACCGAGGCGGCGACGAAGGCCACGGTGTACCGGATCTCCTTGCGCGTGAGCCCCGGCATGATGAACGCCCAGATCTGCCACAACCAGACCGGCGCGGAGATGAACAGTCCGAGCGAGAAGGCGATCCGCATGCGCATGTCGAACGGACCGGTGATCGTCGAGTACACGAGTGCCGCGACATCCTCGCCACGCTGCTCGGCGATGTCATTGATCGGCTTGGTGATGAAACTGATGACGGGGTCGGTGACCAGGAACGCCACCACCATGCCCAGCACGAGAGCGAGCGCCGCGATCATCAGGCGCTTGCGGAGTTCGACGAGATGCGCACCGAGCGACATCCGCCGTTCCCGATCCGCCTTGGGCATCACCGTCGGTTCGAGGGCTGCCACGGCCGGTCAGGCGCGGGGCGGAGTCTCAGGGTCGATGCCCGAGTCCTTCGCCGACGAGGGCTCGGCGACCGTGGAGTCCGTCCGAGCGGCGTCCTCCTCCTTCATCGCCTTCATCTCGCCCTTGAACACGCGGGCCGACTGGCCCATGCTCTTCGCGAGGGCCGGCAGCTTGGCCGCGCCGAACAGAAGGAGGATAACGGCCAGCACGATGAGCAGGTGCCAACCTTGCATTCCAGCGAACATGTCAGGGTTTCCCGTCGTCGTGATCGTTCGGTCCAGTCTACAGATCAAACCTCGGGATCGGGGCGACGGTAGAGCGCGAGTCCTGACGCCGCCCAGTCCCTCGCCGCCGAACGCGCGATGCCCGGATCGAGCACCACCATCGAGCCCCCGAATCGAGCCGCGAGCCGCTTGATGCCGCGCGGATCCGCGAGGTGCAGCTTCATCGTCACGGTGCCGTTCACCACGGTGTGCTCCGTGCCGCGCGGCAGGAACCCGGTCAGCAGCGGCGCCAGTCTCTCCGGCACGCGCACGGTGACTTCGCGCTCGGCGTCGAGACCGACGAACGCCTCCGGCACGAGATCGCCGCCATGGGTGATGGGGATGTCGGTGAGGACGGGCGCACTGACCCGATCCAGATGGAAGGTGCGCATGGCCTGGCGCAGGTGACACCAGCCCTGGAGGTACCACTGCCCGTTGGTGATCAGGATCTGCACGGGATCGACGGTCCTCGTCGTCGGTGCGGCATCCGGAGCCTGGTACGTGAAGGAGAGCGCCACGCCGTGCTGGAGACCGCGCGCGACCGCCTCTCGCACCTCGTCCACGGCGCTGGGCGCCACGACCACATCCGCCGGTGCATCCGCCGCGCCCCGCGACAGCTTCGAGATCAGGCCGGCGACGAGGCCGGAGTCGGAGACCGCCGGGACGGCCGCCACCATCTGCAGCCCGGCGAGGAGCGCGGCGGCCTCGCGCGCGGTGAACCGGGGAACGCGACGGAGCGCGACGTCGTTCGTGATCTCGATGACGTCCTCGAGGTCCAGCAGATCCCAGTTGATGTCGAACATCTCCTGGGGCTGCTGCCAATAGCCCGACTCTCCCGGCAGCCCGATCACGGTGAGCTTCTCGACCATCCCGCGCATCTCCTGCGGGGTGACGCCGAACTCCGCCGCCGCCTCGGCGAGCGACACCTGCCCGTGCTCGAGGAGATAGGGCACGAGGGTGAGGTAGAGCCG
Source organism: Microbacterium algeriense (assembly GCF_008868005.1). Classification (GTDB taxonomy): domain Bacteria; phylum Actinomycetota; class Actinomycetes; order Actinomycetales; family Microbacteriaceae; genus Microbacterium; species Microbacterium algeriense. The sequence continues at coordinate 750,220 of NZ_WAAO01000002.1, read as the reverse complement.
CACGCGGTCGGCGGCCAGCAGGGGCTTTGACTTCTCGCTCATCGCGTCTCCCCCTCATCGGTGTGCGCCCTGACCACGGCCTCGAGACGGGCGATGACGGCCTCGCGCAGCGGCGCCGGCTCGACCACCCGCACCTCGGGGCCGTACGACGCGAGCTCGTCGGCGAGGATGTGCAGGTCGACGAAGGGCACGGTGATCCCCTGCGCGGCGGCGGTCGCCCGACGACCGAGCCGGAGCGCTGCCTCGGTTCCGGGCGTGACCTCCAGCAGTGCGGAGTTCGCCGAGGCGACGCGCTCGAGCCCGGCCAGCGCCCTCTCCCCCGCTCCGTCGCGCAGCGTCGCGTCGAAGCTCTTGGCCGTGACGCGGACATCCCCCACGATCCGGCTGAGCAGGAACGTCCGGTCCCCGTCGGCGTCGACGTCCACGCCGAACACGTGCCAGCGCGCTTCGTAGTCGACCAGCGCGAGCGGCCGGACGGTTCGACGGCGCGGCGCATCCTCACCGGGCTTGAGATAGTCGAAGGTGACCACTCGGCACCGCTCGATCGCGTCCTGCAGCGGCGCGAAGGCCGCGTCCCGTGCCGTGATGCGCGGCGCGAATCCGATGATCGGCTCGTCGCCGTCGATGCCCAGCGCTCGGATCTTCCGGACGCCGGACTGCGCGTCGCCGGAGACGGATTCCGCGCTCCAGACGCTCCCGGCGAGACGAAGCACGGCGAGCTCCGCCGGCGAGAACTCGATGTCTCCTGGCAGATCGTATTCCGCCTGAGGAATGCGATAACGGGCCTCGCGGAGATCGTTGGGATCTGCGGCGTCCCCCAGTGTCTCGATCGGCACTCCGAGTGCGCGCAGCTCCTCCTTGTCGCGCTCGAACATCTTCTCGAGGGCGTCGGACCGCGTCCCGGCGTCCGCGCGTTGGCGGTACCCGGACACGTTGTCGAGGATCTGCTGCTTCGTCAGCCCGATCTCCGTGGACATGAGCGCCACGACGAGGTTCGTCAGGCGCTCCTCCGCGGGGATCCGGGCGGCCATCATTGCGTGGGCGCCGTCACTGCGCCCAGGATGTCGACGACGTAGGCGACGGCGGGTGCCCCGTCAGCGGCAGGGGTGACCACGAGGACCTGGGAGCCGACGGGCTGTCCCACCAGCGCCTCGGCGACCGTGGGGGCGCTCGAGGCGAGATCGACGCTGAAGGTCTGCTCCCACGTGTTGGAGATGACCTGCTTGTCGTCCCAGCCGACGGCCATCACGTTGACGAGCGGCAGCTGGTCGGCGGTCACGGGGTCGCCGTCGCCCTTGATGAGCGTCTGCATCTGCTGCTTCGTCGGCGCTGCGGCATCCGGGATGATGATGCCCGGCGTGCCGTCCGAGGCGCGCACGACGGTGGGCATGCCCTTGGCATCGTTGAACTGGAGGGTGCCCTCCGCGCGGTCCAGGAACACGTCGACGACGTCGATCACGAACACCACGTTCGTGTCGGGGTCGAGGCCGAAGCCCTGGACGTTGTTCTCTCCGAAGTCCTCGGGCGTGAGGCCGGCGACGATCCGGGTGCCGGCGGTGGCGCAGTCGAAGACGGTCGCAAGGCCCGGCGACTGCTGTGCCCAGTGCGCGGCCGTGGAGATCTGGCCGCGGTTCTTGTCGTAGGAGGTCGCGAAGATCTGCTCCCCCGTGTCACCGCGGAAGATCGAGATCTCGGCGACGAGCCCCTGGGTGTCGTCGACGATCTGGCGTCCGTCACCCACCGTCGCGTCGGCGACGGCGGACTTCGTGAGCTGCAGCGGCGCGAACACCGACACATCCGGCGTCTGGCCGATGGGCCCCTCCACGGTCACTGCATCCCGGATCCCCGCGTCATCGGCGCTGCGATCGCATGCGGGCGACGCCTCGGAGGAGACGGCGGTGCAGCCCGTCAGGGCGAGGACGGCGAGGCTGAGGGATGCCAGAACGGCGGACGTTTTACGCACGCGCTCCAGTCTATTCCGTCGCGTGCCCCGATTCGCGCGTCGCCGCGGCCTGACGCGCCCCTTCTGCTGCCTTCTCGGCCTCCCGGGCGCGCTTGCGGAGATTCTTGTCGCTGATCTCCCTGTCCCCGAGAGCGCCGGGCGTCCACGCCTCCACGTCCGCGTCGCCATAGCTGCTCTTCGAGGCGCGACGCTTGACCGAGGGAGCGACCGCCCCGGGGGCCAGCCGGCGGGCGGTCAGCAGGAAACCGGTGTGGGCGACCATGCGGTGGTCAGGGCGCACGGCGAGCCCCTCCACGTGCCAGCCGCGGACCATCGTCTCGGACGCGTCCGGATCCGTGAAGAGCCCCGTGGCGCGGATGTACTCGGCCACGCGCGACAGCTGGGTCGCGGTCGCCACGTAGCAGAGCACGACCCCGCCCGGTGTCAATGCGTCGGCGACCACGTCCATGCACTCCCAGGGCGCGAGCATGTCGAGGACGACGCGATCGACGCTCCCCGGCGACACCTCGGCCGGCAGTGCCTGGACCAGGTCGCCCACGACGACGCGCCAGGTGTCCGGTCGCTCGCCGAAGAAGGTCTCCACGTTGCCCTTCGCCACATCGGCGAAGTCCTCGCGGCGCTCGAACGAGATCAGAGAGCCCGCGGGACCGACCGCGCGCAGGAGCGAGAGGGACAGCGCCCCCGAGCCCACGCCGGCCTCGACGACGACGGCGCCGGGGAAGATGTCGGCCTGCATGACGATCTGCGCGGCGTCCTTCGGGTAGACGATCGCCGCTCCTCGCGGCATCGACATCGCGAAGTCCCGCAGCAGCGGACGCAGGGCGAGATAGTCATGGCCGGAGCTGTTCGCCACGACGGAGCCGTCCGGGAGGCCGATGAGATCGCGGTGACGGAGCACGCCCTGGTGGGTGTGCAGCTCGCCGTCCTCGCGCAGCGTCACGGTGTGCAGCCGCCCCTTGGGCCCGGTGAGCTGTACGCGGTCGCCCACCCGGAACGGACCGCTGGGCCGCGGAGCGCGCGTCTCGGTCATCGCGTCGCTCCCATCACGGCGCTCCGACGCTGGTGCAGATCGACGAGGTCGACGCTGCCGCGCCCGTCGAGCGTCGGCCACAGCTCATGCGCTCCGAGACCGTCGAGCGAGACGATGTGCGGCACGGCGAGGGTCAGTGCGCCGGAGGCGAGACCGGCGCGGACGCCCGTGGGCGAGTCCTCGATCACGATCGCCTCGGCGATGTCGATATCCAGGAGCGCGGCCGCCTGGAGGTACGGCTCGGGGTGCGGCTTCGGGTTGTCGACGTCATCGCCGGCGACGACGATGTCGAAGGGCTCGAAGTCGATCAGGTCGACGACGCTCAGCGCCATCCGCCGCAGGGACATCGTCACCAGCCCCGTCGGCACTCCGGCGTCCCGCAGATCGCGCAGAAGCTCCTGCGCTCCCGGCCGGAACGGCACTCCCTGGGTGCGCAACGAGTTCTGAACGACGTCGGTCAGGTGCGAGACGATGGCCTCCGCCTCCATCGCCACGCCCGCGTTCTGCAGGATCACTGCGCTGTCGAGCAGCCCGCTTCCGACCAGCTGCAGGGCATCGGCGTGGCTCCACGATCCGCCGAACGACTCCACCAGCGCCGTCTCCGCCGCCATCCAGTAGGGCTCGGTGTCGACGAGTGTTCCATCCATGTCCCAAAGGACCGCGCTGGGTTTTCTGCTCACTGAACCCATGCTAGCCGGGGCCGCCCACATCCCGTCGTCGCGGGCTAGCCTGGAGGGATCACATCCGCGACGTCGAAGGGAGCCATCGATGGATGTTCTCGGTCCGCGCATCATCATCGCCGCCTTCGACGGCTGGAACGATGCAGGCGAGGCGGCGAGCGGCGCGGTCGAGGCGCTGCGCTCGTCACGCGAATACGACCTCGTGCACTCGGTCGACCCCGAGCTGTATTTCGACTATCAGTACACGCGCCCGTCCACCCGCATGGACGCCGAGGGGCGGCGCCAGCTCAGCTGGCCGGAGGCGGGGCTCTGGCGCCCGCGCGACCCTGGTCCGGGTCCGGAGTTCTGGCTCCTGACCGGCGCGGAGCCTGCGCGCACCTGGCAGTCGTTCGCCGCGGAGTTCATCGACGTGGCGCTCCGTGACGACATCACCGGATTCGTGACGTTGGGCGCGATGCTCTCCGACGTCCCGCACACGCGCCCCATCTCGATCTTCGCCTCGAGCCAGAACGAGCAGGTGCGCGAGGCGCACGGCCTCGAGCGGTCGATGTACGAAGGACCGGTCGGCATCCTCTCGGTGTTCGAGCACTTCGCCGAGAACGCGGGCATCCCCACCGCGAGTCTCTGGGCCAGCGTCCCCCACTACGTGGCGTCTGCGGCGCCCTCGCCTAAGGTCACCCTCGCCCTGCTGGACCGGCTGGAGGAGCTGACCGGGGTCGACGTCGATCGTCAGCGTCTGCGCACGGAGGCCGCAGCATGGGAGGCCTCGATCGATGCGGCCGCCTCCGAGGACGAGGACATGGCGGAGTACATCCGCCAGCTCGAGCGCACGCGCGACACGTGGGACTCGCCCGACGCCTCGGGAGATGCGATCGCGCAGGCGTTCGAACGGTACCTCCGGCGCCGCGACGACGGCTCCGGAGACCGTAAGCGCTGACGCGGGTCAGGCCGCGATCACGCCGGTGCCGAGGAGAACCAGCAGCACGGTGCCGAGCAGGATCCGGTAGATCACGAACGGCAGGAAGCTGCGCTTCGAGATCCAGTTCATGAAGAAGGCGATCACGCCGAGCGCCACCACGAACGCGATGCCGGTCGCGGCGAGCGTGTCGCCGAACGAGAAGAACGACGGCTCGTCCCAGCTCTTGAACACCTGGTAGAAGCCGCTGCCGAACACCGCGGGGATCGCGAGCAGGAAGGCGTAGCGCGCGGCGGCGGCACGCTCGTAGCCGAGGAAGAGCCCCATCGTGATGGTGCCGCCCGAGCGGGAGACGCCGGGGATGAGCGCGAGCGCCTGGGCGAAGCCGAAGGCGATGCCGTGCGGGTACGTGAGGTCGTCGAGCTTGCGGCGCTTCGCGCCGACGTAGTCGGCTACTCCCAGGAGGATGCCGAACACGATCAGCATGATCGCGACGATCCACATCGACCGCAGCACCGTCTCGATCTGATCCTGGAACAGCAGGCCGAGCAGGACGATCGGGATGCTGCCGATGATGATCAGCCAGCCCATCCTGGCGTCCGGGTCGTTCCGGGGCGCCTTGCCGACCAGCGAGCGGAACCACTGCGTGACGATGCGCACGATGTCGCGCCAGAAGAAGACCACCACGGCCGCCTCGGTGCCGATCTGGGTGATCGCGGTGAACGCCGCGCCTGGGTCCTCCCCCGACGGCAGGAACGTGCCGAGGATGCGCAGGTGCGCGCTGGACGAGATCGGGAGGAACTCGGTGAGCCCTTGGACGATGCCGAGGATCAGTGCTTCGAGCAGATGCATGGAGGGCCTTCAGGTCAGGGTGGCACGGAGCGGGCGGCGCTCAGTACGTGCGCAGCAGATCGGTCAGCACCCGCTGGCCGAAGACAAGCGATTCTACGGGAACGCGCTCGTCGACTCCGTGGAACATGCCCGTGAAGTCGAGGTCGGCAGGCAGCCGCAGCGGGGCGAATCCATATCCGGTGATGCCGAGGAAGGCCAGCGCCTTGTTGTCCGTCCCCGCGCCGAGCAGGTACGGGATCACCGGCACGCCGGGGTCGTGTCGGCCGATGCTCGCCACCATGGCCTCGACGAGCTCCCCCTCGAACGGCGTCTCCATGCCGATATCACGCACGACCGTCTCGATGACGATGTCGTCGCCGACGATCTGCTGCAGCTCGGCGAGCACGTCGTCCTCGGTGCCGGGGATCACTCGGACGTCGATCAGCGCCTCGGCCCGCTCCGGGATCACGTTGTGCTTGTAGCCGGCCGTGAGTGCGGTGGGGTTGGTCGTGGTGCGGAAGGTGGAGCGCAGGAAAGCCTCGGCGGGACCGGCGGCCGCCGCGAGGGCATCGGGGTCGTCCGTGCTGCGTCCGCTGAGGGCGCTGAGACCCTCGAGCAGCGCCTCCGTCGTGGGGGTCAGCCGGAGCGGCCAGCGCGTCCTTCCGATCGCGGCGACGGCCTCCGCCAGCTTCGTCACCGCGTTGTCCTCGTGCAGGCGGCTGCCATGACCGGCACGCCCCTTCGCGACGAGGCGGATCCAGATCAGCGCCTTCTCCCCCACCTGCAGCAGATACGCGCGGCGGTCGTCGACCGTGATCGAGTACCCGCCGACCTCGCTGATCGCGGCCGTGGCGCCCTCGAACCACTCGGGGCGATTCTGCACGACGAGCGCCGAGCCCTCGACCCCGCCGTTCTCCTCGTCGGCGAAGAAGGCCAGCACGAGGTCGCGCTCCGGCTGCTCTCCCGCGCGGAGGATGTCCGCGACCGACGTGAGGATCATGGCGTTCATGTTCTTCATGTCGACGGCGCCGCGCCCCCAGAGCATGCCGTCCTTCACGATCCCGGCGAACGGGTCGACGCTCCAGTCCTCGGCCATCGCCGGCACGACGTCGAGGTGGCCGTGCACCACGAGGGCCGGCTTGCTCCGGTCCCTGCCCGGGACCCGTGCCATCACGTTCGTGCGGCGCGGGATCGGCTCGTAGTACTCGACCTCGAGGCCGAGACCCTGAAGATAGGCGCCGACGTACTCGGCGGCCTCACGCTCGCCCTTCGCGTTGCCTCCGCCGAAGTTCGAGGTGTCGAAGCGGATGAGGTCGCTCGCGATGCGGGCGACCTCCGGGAGGGAGGGATCGGTCATGTGCTCCAGGCTATCGAAACCGCACGCCACGCCCGGGCGGAGGCCTCGGTTCGAGAGGCCGTGGAGGACGTGGTAATGTCATTCTTCGGTCGGCAACGATCATCCAACACCTGCGCGGGTGGCGGAATGGTAGACGCGCTACGTTGAGGTCGTAGTGCCCGTAAGGGCGTGGGGGTTCAAGTCCCCCTCCGCGCACAGGAACAAGAAGGCCCCGGATCCCAGGATCCGGGGCCTTCTTCGTTCCCTCTTCGCCGTGGAGAAGCCCCGCCGTGGTCGGCGGGGCATCTCCTCAGACCGCCCCCACCCCGAACAGCAGGCCGAGAGCGTAGGTGATCGCGGCCGCGCCGAAGCCGATCGCGAGCTGACGCAGTGCGCGACGCAGGGGTGGGCCTCCGGAGAGGACGCCCACCATCGCGCCGGTGCTCAGCAGCGCGATCCCGACCAGCACCAGCGCCAGCACGATCGCGACCGTCCCCTGCAGGCCGAAGATCCAGGGCAGGACCGGGATGATGGCCCCGGAGGCGAACAGCAGGAAGCTCGAGATCGCCGCCATCCAGTCGCTGCCGACGATCTCATGGTCGTCTCCGCCCGCGACGCGGACCGGGCCTGTCGCCGCGTGCCGCACGCCGGCCTGGGCTGCGGTCACGATCCGGCGGGCTCGGTCGAGCGACTCGGCTGGATCCATGCCCCGCGCCCGGTAGACCAGGGCGAGCTCGTTCTCGTCGATGTCGAGGTCACCGGCCGAGGCCGCCGCGTCCTCGTTCGCCTCGGTGGCGGCCAGGAGCTCCCGCTGCGATCGCACCGACACGAACTCCCCCGCGCCCATCGAGAGCGCACCGGCGAGCAGTCCCGCGATGCCGCTGAAGAGCACGAACCCCGAGCTGACACCCGTGGCGCCGATGCCGAGGACCAGCGCGAGGTTGCTGACCAGGCCGTCGTTCGCCCCGAACACCGCGGCGCGGAACGACCCGGACAGACGGCGACGGCCGCGGGCGGCGAGTCCGCGCACGACCTCATAGTGGACCTTCTCGTCCGCGCGCATCGCCGGTGTGGCGTACTGCTCCGCGTCGTACGGCGACCGCGCCTCCTCGCTCTGCGCGAGCGCCAGGACGAAGATCGAACCGAATCGGCCGGCCATCCATCCCAGAAGCCGCGAGCGGATCCCGGCGCGGGGAAGACGGGCGGGAGCGCCGCCGAGCAGATCGAGCCAGTGCTGCTCGTGACGCCGCTCCGCCTCCGCCAGGCTGAGGAGGATCTCGCGCTCCTCGCCCTCCCGACGCGCGGCGAGCCGCTGATAGACGGCGCCCTCCGCGCGCTCCTCGACGAGGTATCGAGCCCACCGCCGGCGATCGGCAGCAGTCGGTGCGGGGGCGCCAGGCGCTGTCATTCTTCCTCCAGATGTCACGGAGCCCGGTCCGCGGGCAACCGTTCCACGCTAGCCGCGGAGGCGCTGGGGAGCCGCGTCAGGACGCGGATTGACAGCATTTCGGGCATCCGAACACCGGCGCCGCGCGTCGTCACCTCGACGTGCAGGGACGGTCAGGAGCGGACGCGTTTGCGCAGCACTTCGATGCGCGCCTGCAGCTGGGTCACGGTCGCCTGCGCCACCGCAGGACCGCCGCAGATGCGGCGCAGCTCGGCATGCACGGCGCCGTGCGGTTCGCCCCTCTGGCGGGCATACAGCCCGACCAGGCTGTTGAGCAGTTGGCGCTGCTCCTTCAGCGTGCGATGGAGGGGCGGCGGGAGGGTGGTCGACTCGGTCGGTCCGGCGGACGCCTCCCGTGCTTCGCGCAGTCGGGACTGTCGCGATTGACGCTGCATGAGCAGCTCGTGGACGTGCTCCGGCTCGAGGAGGCCGGGGAACCCGATGAACTCCTCCTCCTCCGGCGTGCCCGGCTCCGCGAGCTGACCGAACTCCTGCCCCTCGAAGACCACGCGGTCGAAGTGCGCGACCGACGACAGCGCCTGGTAGGTGAACTCCTGCGTCAGCGCGTCGGAGGTCTCCTCCTCGCGGTTCGCGCTCTCCAGCAGGGAGTCGTCCAGCCCGTCGTCCTCCTTGGACTGGCGATCGAGCGCATGGTCGCGCTGCTTGTCCATCTCGTTCGCGAGCCCCATGAGCACCGGGACCTGAGGCAGGAACACGCTCGCCGCCTCACCGCGTCGGCGGGCTCGCACGAAGCGGCCGATCGCCTGGGCGAAGAACAGCGGGGTGGACGACGACGTCGCGTAGACGCCGACCGCGAGCCGGGGGACGTCGACACCCTCGGACACCATCCGCACCGCGACCATCCACCGTGCGTCGCTGGCGCTGAACTTCTCGATGCGCTCCGACGCCGTCGCGTCGTCGGAGAGCACGATCGTGGGCTGCTGTCCCGTGATGCTGTGCAGGATCTTCGCGTACGCCCTGGCGACGGTCTGATCGGTCGCGAGCACGAGTCCACCGGCGTCGGGCACGTGGTGGCGGATCTCGGTGAGGCGCCGGTCGGCTGCCGACAACACGGCAGGCATCCACTCGCCCTCCGGATCCAGCGCGGTGCGCCAGGCCTGGGAGGTGACGTCCTTCGTGTTGTCCTGGCCGAGGTGCGTCTCGAGCTCGTCGCCCGTGCTCGTGCGCCAGCGCATCTTGCCCGCGTACATGTGGAACAGCACGGGGCGCACGACACCGTCGGCGAGGGCGCGTCCGTAGCCGTAGTTGTAGTCGGTGCGCGACACCCGTGCGCCGGACTCGTCGGGGTGGTACTCGACGAAAGGGATCGGTGCCGTATCGCTGCGGAACGGGGTTCCGGACAGCAGGAGGCGCCGCTTCGCGGGACCGTAGGCGTCGCGGATGGCGTCACCCCAGCTGAGGGCGTCTCCGCCGTGGTGCACCTCGTCGAGGATCACGAGGGTCTGCGCATCCTCGGTGAGGTGCCGGTGCACGGAGGACTTGGCGGCGACCTGCGCGTACGTCACCACGGCGCCGTGATAGTGCCGGGCCGGCGCCCAGTCGCTGTTGCGGAAGCGCGGGTCGAGGCGGATGTGCACGCGCGCGGCGGCGTCGGCCCATTGCGTCTTGAGGTGCTCGGTCGGCGCGACCACGATGATCCGGTTGACCTCGCCCATGCGCATGAGCTCCACTGCGAGGGTCAGCGCGAATGTCGTCTTGCCGGCGCCGGGCGTCGCGGCGACCAGGAAGTCGCGCTGGTCCGCCTGGAAGTACTGTTCGAGCGCCTCCTGCTGCCAGGCGCGCAGCTTGCTTGCGGTACCCCACGGAGCACGCTGGGGAAAGGACGGAGAGAGCATCGACTCCACGATAAACGCTGTCGGGGACACCGCGTCGCACGCCGCGTGTCCGGCGCGCGCCCTCCCCTCACCACGTCGCGGCGGGTAGGCTCGGTCACTGCGCTGCGGTCGCCGCCGCAGCGCGGATCGTTCGTGAAGGAGAGCGGGATGACCGATCAGGATTCGACGCGGACCCCCTACGTCCCCAACGAGACGGCGCACCCGTGGCGCCGGTTCGTGGCGATCGGCGATTCGTTCACCGAGGGCATCGGCGACCCCGACCCGGCGGCACCCGGTGGTCACCGAGGATGGGCGGATCGTGTCGCCGAGGTGCTCGCGGCGCAGGTGGATGACTTCGCCTATGCGAACCTCGCGGTACGCGGCAAGCTGATCGCGCAGATCGTCGCCGACCAGGTCGAGCCCGCCGTCGCGCTGCGCCCCGATCTGGTGTCGATCTGCGCCGGCGGCAACGACGTGATCCGCCCCGGCACCGATCCCGACGCGATCGCGAACCAGCTCGAGGACGCCGTGGCCCGGTTGTCGTCGACCGGGGCGGCGGTGCTCCTGTTCACCGGGATCGACACCGGCTTCACCCCGGTGTTCCGCCCGTTCCGCGGCAAGGTCGCGATCTACAACGAGAACGTGCGGGCGATCGCCGAGCGCCACGACTGCATCGTCGCCGACCAGTGGGCGCTCAAGGTCGTGCAGGACATGCGCTTCTTCGACGACGACCGGCTGCACTACAACGCGCTCGGCCATCACGAGGTGGCGCGTATGGTGCTGCGGGCGCTGAACGTCCCGAACGACCTGGAGGCGATGCAGCCCGAGCCTCTCCCGCTGCGCACCTGGCGTGCGGCGCGCTCGGAGGACCTCGGCTGGGCGCGCGAGCACCTGGTCCCTTGGGTGCTGCGCCGGCTCCGCCACCAGTCGTCGGGTGACCACATCGCGGCCAAGCGCCCTGAGCCGGCCCCCGTCATCCTGCCCGAGCGGGACTGACGGTCAGCTCTTCAACGCCCAGAGTGCGACGGCGGCAGCCGAGGCGACGTTGAGCGAGTCCACTCCCCCGGACATCGGGATCGTCACCACCGTGTCAGCGCTCTCGATCGCCGCCCGCGAGAGCCCGTCCCCCTCCGAGCCCAGGACCAGGGCGACGCGCTCCGGGCGTCGAGCGACGTAGGCGTCGAGCGTCACGGCATCTTCGCTCAAGGCGAGGGCGGCGACGTCGAAGCCCGCCCCGTGCAGGTCCGCCACAGCCGACGCCCAATCCGGCATGCGGGTCCACGGCACCTGGAAGACGGTTCCCATGCTCACCCGCACGCTGCGGCGGTAGAGCGGATCGGCGCACCGCGGAGAGACAAGCACAGCGTCGGCGCCCAGCCCGGCCGCCGCGCGGAATGCGGCGCCGACGTTGGTGTGATCGCCGATGTCCTCCAGCACCAGCACGAGCGAGGCATCGGCGAGCACGTCGGCGACGGCGGGCAGCGACGGTCGGTGCATCGACGCGAGTGCGCCGCGGTGCACGGCGAACCCCGTCACCGCCTCCGCCACGGCGTCCGGCACGACGTAGACCGGGACGTCGACCGAGTCGAGCAGGTCGCGCATCCCCTCCACCCAGCGCCGCTGCACCATCACCGATCGCGGGCGGTGCCCGGCTTCGACAGCGCGCGCGATGACCTTCGCGGACTCCGCGATGTACAGACCGCCCTCGGGCTCCCGCGCCGCGCGGAGTGCGGTGTCGGTGAGCGAGCGGTAGTCGTCGAGCCGAGCATCGTCGGCGTCGTCCACATGCAGGAGTTCCACCCGACCACTCTGCCATCCGGAGCGCGCTCCCCCGCGTCGAGGACAGGGCGCGGGGTCGGAAGCGCCCCGTAGACTTGCCGGAGGAGGTCCTGTGAGCGTGTCGAGCCCCGCCGAGCTGTCGGCCGCTGTCGCCCGCGCCGCCGACCTGCTGCGGGGCAGGCGCATCGCCCTCCTCACCGGGGCCGGCATCTCCACCGACTCCGGCATCCCCGCGTACCGCGGCGAAGGCGCCAGGACCCGCAGCGATCCGATGACGATCCAGACCTATCTCGGCGACGAAGCGGCCCGCCGCCGGTACTGGGTGGGCGGTCACCTCGGGTGGCGTGCCTTCGCCCGCGCCGAGCCCAACGCGGGGCACATCGCCCTCGCCCAGCTCGAGGCCGCGGGGAGCGTCTCCGGCGTCATCACCCAGAACGTCGACGGACTGCATCTGCGCGCGGGCAGCTCGCACGTGATCGAGGTGCACGGCACGATGCGCCGGGTCCTCTGCCTGCACTGCGGCCAGGTGTTCGACCGCCGCGACATCGCGGTGCAGATCGAAGAGCTCAACCCGTGGATCACGGTCCCGGAGAACGTGGCGCTCAACCCCGACGGCGACGTCCTCCCGGAGACCACGGACGGTTTCATCGTCCCCGTCTGCACCGTGTGCGGCGGGATGCTGAAGCCGGACGTCGTGTTCTTCGGGGAGTACGTTCCCCAGGGGCGGTTCCGTGCGGCGGAGTCCCTCCTGCGATCGAGTTCGGCGCTCATCGTCGCCGGCTCGTCGCTCGTGGTGAACTCGGGCGTGCGCCTCGTCGAGCGGGCGCGGCGACGCAGCATCCCCCTCATCATCGTGAACCGCGAACCCACCCGCGCGGACGCCTGGGCGGATCTCACGATCGCCGCCGGTACCAGTGACGTCCTTCCCGCCCTCCAGGAGCTGCTCCCGTGACCCACCTCACCCTCATCCGCCACGGTCAGACCGACTGGAATCTCGCTCGGCGGATCCAGGGGTCCACCGACATCCCCCTCAACGACACCGGCCGCGAGGATGCGCGCTGGGCGGCGGAGAAGCTCGCCGGGAGCACGCACCACGCGGTCTACACGAGTCCGCTGCTGCGCGCGCGGGAGACCGCCGAGATCATCGCGGAGCGGCTCGGCCTGCAGATCACGGGCATCGTGCCCGACCTGCGCGAGCGCGAGTTCGGCGACGGAGAGGGAATGCTCGTCCCCGACTACATCCAGACCTACGGGGACTGGCACGCCGAGGTCCCCGGCGCCGAGTCCCTCCACGAGGTCGGAGAGCGCGCGATCTCGGCTCTGCACGCGATCGCCAGGGAGGCGCGTCGCCGCTCCTCGCCGCGTGCCGAGTCCGTCCTCGTCGTCGCCCATGGCGGCGTCATCCGCGCCGTGATCGATCACGTCTCTGGCGGGACCCTCCCGCGCGACGGCGAGGTGCTGAAGAACGGCTCGGTCCATCGCTTCGTCGCCGCGCCCGGGTATCTGCGACTTCTCGAGGAGAGCCCGGTCCTCTGATCCGCCCCCTCTCCGCGCTCAGCCGGCGCGGACGATGACCGAGCGCGCGTGGCGCAGCACGGGCTCGTCGACCATGCGTCCTCGGAAACGGAACACGCCCCGCTCCCCCTCGGCCGCGGCAAGGATGTCGCGCGCCCAGGCGACCGTCGCCTCGTCCGGCCGGTAGGCGGCGCGGATCACCTCGACCTGCGCCGGGTGGATGCACGCGGTCGCTCGGAACCCGGAGGCGACCGCATCGCGCGCCTCCTCCTCGAGTCCGGCGACGTCGTCGATGTCGATGTGCACCGCGTCGATCGCCGCCTTCCCCTGCGCCCCGGCTTCGAGCAGGACCCGCGATCGGGCGTGGCGGGCGATGTCCCGGTAACCGCCATCCGGACGCCGCGACGACGTCCCGCCGAGCGAGGCCACCAGGTCCTCCGCCCCCCACATCATGCCGACGATCCGGGGGTGGGCCGCGATCTCCGCCGCCGCATGGATGCCGCGCGCCGTCTCGCACAGCGCGATCACGGAATAGTCCTCCGAGAACGTCGAGAGGGCGTCCGCGCTCTCCGTCTTGGCGACCATGACCGTGCGGAAAGCGGTTCTGGCCACCGCTTCGAGGTCCGCGCCGAAGTCTTCACCCGCCGGGGCGTTCACCCGCACGATCACGCGTGCGGGGTCGAGGTCTGCGCCGACGAGGTGCTCCCGCGCGGCGGCTTTCGCCTCCGGAAGCACCGCGTCCTCGAGATCGAGGATCACCGCATCGGCACGGTCGAGCGCCTTGCCGAACCGCTCCGGGCGATCCGCAGGGCAGAACAGCAGCGCCGGTCCGAGGTCGAAGGTCATGATGCGCCCCCTTCCGGCAGACGGTGCACGAGCACGGTCCGGACGGCCGTCGCCACCACCGTGTCGTCCTGATTGCGGCCCGTGTGCGCGATCGTCACGATCCCCTGACCCGGTCGCGACGAGGAGAGGCGCTTGTCCACGACGACGCTCTCGGTGTACAGCGTGTCACCGGCGAAGAGCGGATGCGGGAAGGCCACGTCGCCGAAGCCGAGCTGCGCGACCAGGGTCCCCTGCGTCAGCTGTGCGACCGATGAGCCCACCATCGTGGAGAGCGTCCACATGGAGTTCATCAGCCGCGCGTGGAAGGGTGCCTGGGCATCGGCGAACGCGGCGTCGAGGTGGAGTGCCTGGGTGTTCATCGTCAGCGTCGTGAACAGCACGTTGTCCGCTTCGGTCGCCGTGCGGCCCGGCCGGTGCAGGTACCGGGCATCGACCGCGAACTCCTCGTAGTACAGCCCCCTCTGCAGGATGTCGGTGGTCGTCACGTCGGCTCCTTCCGGTCGCTCCGAGCGGCGCATGAAGCCACGCTACCCGGCCAGTCCGAGACCCCGGGCGATCACGAGCAGCTGCACCTCGGTGGTGCCCTCTCCGATCTCGAGGATCTTCGAATCACGGTAGTGGCGGGCGACCGGGAACTCGTTCATGAAGCCGTTCCCGCCGAAGATCTGCGTCGCATCCCGCGCGTTGTCCATCGCGGCCTCTCCGGCGACGAGCTTGGCGATCGCCGCCGCCTCCGCGAACGGCTTCCCGGCATCGCGCAGACGAGCGGCGTGGTGCCATGCCAGCCGGGCCGTGTGCACACGTGCCCGCATCCGGGCGAGCGTGAACTGGGCGTTCTGGCGCGTGCTGAGCGCACTGCCGAAGATCGTGCGGCTCTTCGCGTAGTCGACGGCCGCCTCCAGGCATCCTTCCGCGGCCCCGGTGGAGAGCGCCGCGATGGCGATCCGGCCCTCGTCTAGGATGCTGAGGAAGTTGCGGAAGCCGCTCCCCCGCTCGCCCACCAGGTTCGCCGCCGGCACCCGCGCGCCGTCGAAAGTCAGCGGATGCGTGTCCGACGCGTTCCAGCCGACTTTGTCGTAGGGCGCCTCGACGGTGAACCCCGGCGTGCCGTTCGGGACGATGATCGTCGAGATCTCCTTGCGACCGTTCTCGCTCCCGGTCACGGCGGTGACGGTGACGAAGCGGGTGATCGGCGTCCCCGAATTGGTGATGAACTGCTTGGATCCGTCGATCACCCACTCGTCGCCGTCGAGCCGGGCCGTGGTCCTGGTGGCGCCGGCGTCACTGCCTGCTTCGGGTTCGGTGAGCCCGAAGCCCGCGAGTGCGCGTCCGGCCAGCAGGTCGGGAAGCAGCTCCTGACGCTGAGCGTCGGTGCCGAAACGGTGGATCGGCATGGCGCCGAGGCTCACGCCGGCCTCGAGCGTGATGGCGATGGACTGGTCGACGCGGCCGAGGGCCTCGATCGCGATGCCGAGCGCCATGTAGTCGCCGCCCTGCCCGCCGTACTCCTCGGGGAACGGGAGCCCGAACAGCCCCAGATCGCCCATCTGCGAGACGACCTCCATGGACAGGGTGTGCGTCCTATCAGCCTCATAGGACTGCGGCGCGACCACGGTGTCGGCGAAATCCCGCACCATCGCGGCGAGCTCGCGCTCCTCCTCGGACAGGTCTTCCATGCTCATCTCTCCTCCGTCGTCACGCGGGCGACCGGCTGATCGCGCCGCACCTGATCGCCCACGGCGACCAGCAGCCGCACCACGCCGTCGTGCGGCGCGAGCACCTGATGCTCCATCTTCATCGCCTCGATCGAGACGAGCGGGGCTCCGGCTGAGACCTCCGCTCCGTCCGTCACATGCACCGCCACGACGCTCCCGGGCATGGGGGCTCGTCCCTCCGGCTCCGTGGCGGTGGATCCGGCGACGCCGTCGGCGAGACGGCGACGCAGCCGGGCGCGCCTGTCGAGGGGGCGCAGGCGCACCGTCCGCCCCTCCTCCGCCACCCAGACCGCACGGTCCGCGTCCACGGCCGCACGGACGCCCTGCGGCAGTGCGCCCGCCGCGCCGTCGTACTCCACGAGCTCCTCGGAGTCGGTGAGCACCACGAACGGAGCGCGCTCCGCATGATCCGCGCCGAGCCGCCATCCCGGCAGATCCCGCCACAGCGGACTCGTCCGGATCGGAGCCTCCGTCCGGCTCGCGGCGGACGCGGCGGCGACCTGCGCGCGCGACGGTGCCTGCGGCTCGATCGGGAGCAGGGACTCGATGAGACCGGTGTCCAGATCGCCGGCGATGACACGCGGGTTGCGGCACAGCGTGCGCAGGAACGCGATGTTCGTCTCGACGCCCAGCACGACCGTGCGGGACAGCGCCTCGTCCAGCCGCGCCAGTGCGGTCTCGCGATCCTCGGCGAAGGCGATCACCTTCGCGATCATCGGATCGTAGAACCCCGTCACATCGCTGCCGGTCTCGATAGCCGCGTCCACCCGCACTCCCGGGGGCGCCTCGAACAGGAGCACCGAGCCGGTGGACGGAAGGAAGCCGCGCTCCGGCGACTCGGCGTACACGCGGGCCTCCACCGCGTGACCGTGCACGTGCACGTCGATGTCGAGCGCACGCCCGTCCGCCGCTCGCAGCTGCAGCGCGACGAGATCAAGGCCGGTGACCTCCTCCGTCACGGGATGCTCGACCTGGAGCCGGGTGTTCATCTCGATGAAGAAGACGTCGTCGGGCGCGTCGGCGTCGATCAGGAACTCGACGGTCCCCGCCCCGACGTACGCGACGCTCTCGGCCGCCAGCACCGCGGCGGAGAGCAGCCGCTCTCTGGTCGGCATCGGGATCCCGGCGGACGGCGCCTCCTCCATGACCTTCTGATGCCGACGTTGCAGGGTGCACTCGCGCTCGCCGAGAGCCACCACCTTCCCGGTCGCGTCGCCGAAGACCTGCACCTCGATGTGGCGCGGGCGGCGGATGAGGCGTTCGAGGATGAGGGAGTCGTCCCCGAACGCCGCCGACGCCACGCGGCGAGCCGAGGCGAGTGCGGATGCGAGTCCTCCGGCATCGAAGACGACCTCCATGCCCTTCCCGCCGCCGCCGGCACTGGGCTTGACCAGAAGGGGGTAGCCCACCCGCTCCGCCTCTTCGGCGATCTCCAGGTCGGAAGGGCCCTTTGCGTCGAAGCCGGGCACGACCGGGACGCCGTACCGCAGGACGTGCTCCCGGGCGCGCGCCTTGTCGCCCATGATCTGGAGCGCCTCGACCGAGGGCCCGACGAAGACGATGCCGCTCTCCGCGCACGCCTCCGCCAGTCCGACGCTCTCGGACAAGAAGCCGTAGCCGGGGTGGATCGCCTGCGCACCGGTACGGCGGGCGGCCGCGATCACCGCATCGATGTCGAGGTAGGACTCGGCTGCGGGCGCCGGCCCGATCCGGACGGCGACATCGGCTTCGCGCACGTGGGGTGCCGCGGCGTCGGCATCGCTGTAGACCGCGACGCTGCGGATGCCGAGCGCCCGCAGCGTGCGGATGACGCGCCGGGCGATCTCGCCGCGATTGGCGACGAGCACGGTGTGGAAGGAGACAGCTCGGGAGGAAGACATCGCACTCACATCCGGAAGAGGCCGAAACGCGGCTCGGGCAGGGGGCTGCGGGCGACCACGTCGAGGGCGAGACCCAGCAGGTCGCGGGTCTGCGCGGGATCGACGATGCCGTCGTCCCACAGCCGCGCGGTGGCGTAATACGGCTCGCCCTGCTGCTCGTACTGCTCGCGGATCGGGGCCTCGAAGGCCGCACGCTGCTCGTCGCTCCAGCTCTCTCCGCGACCGCCGAGCTGGTCCTCCTTGACCGTGGCGAGCACCGAGGCCGCCTGAGGGCCGCCCATCACGGAGATCCGGCTGGCCGGCCAGCTCCACAGGAACCTCGGCGAGTACGCCCGCCCGCACATCGAGTAGTTCCCGGCGCCGAACGACCCGCCGATGATGACGGTGAGCTTGGGAACGCGCGTGCTGGCGACGGCCGTGACCATCTTCGCGCCGTCCTTCGCGATGCCGCCGGCCTCCGCGTCGGAGCCGACCATGAACCCGGTGATGTTCTGCAGGAAGAGCAGGGGGATGCCGCGCTGGTCGCACAGTTGGATGAAGTGCGCGCCCTTCAGGGCCGATTCGCTGAACAGGACGCCGTTGTTGGCGATCACGCCGATCGGATGCCCGTGCAGTCGCGCGAACCCGGTCACCAGTGTGGTGCCGTACTCGGGCTTGAACTCGAGGAAGGTGTCGGCGTCGATCAGTCGCTCGATGACCTCGTGCACGTCATAGGCGGCGTTGACGTCCACGGGCACGACGTCGTACAGCGAGCCCTGCTCGGACGGGGCACGGCTCTCCGCCACGTCCCACGCGGGTGCGACGGGCGGCGGGAGGGTGGCCACGATGTCGCGGAGGATCTCGAGCGCGTGCTCGTCGTCCTCCGCGAGGTGATCGACGACGCCGCTGCGGCGGGCGTGGAGTTCTCCGCCGCCGAGCTCTTCGGCCGTGACGACCTCGCCGATCGCGGCCTTGACCAGCGGTGGGCCGCCGAGGAAGATCGTGCCCTGCCCGCGGACGATGATCGTCTCGTCGCTCATCGCCGGTACGTAGGCGCCGCCTGCCGTGCAGGAACCGAGCACCGCGGCGAGCTGCGGGATGCCGGCCGCCGACATCCGGGCCTGGTTGAAGAAGATGCGTCCGAAGTGCTCGCGGTCGGGGAACACCTCGTCCTGTCTGGGCAGGAAGGCTCCGCCGGAGTCGACGAGGTAGAGGCACGGCAGGCGATTCTCCAACGCGATCTCCTGCGCCCGCAGGTGCTTCTTGACCGTGAGGGGGAAGTACGTCCCGCCCTTCACGGTCGCGTCGTTGCACACGACCATGACGTGTCGGCCGTGGACCAGTCCGATCCCGGCGATGACGCCGGCTCCGGGAGCCTCTCCCCCATACAGCCCGTGGGCCGCGAGCGGCGCCACTTCGAGGAACGGGCTGCCCTCGTCGAGCAGGCGTGCGACGCGGTCGCGGGGAAGCATCTTGCCCCGAGCGACATGCCGCTCGCGCGACGATTCCGGGCCTCCCCTGGCGGCCACGGCGAGACGGTCGCGCAGCTCCTGCGCCAGGGACTCCTGGGTAGCGGGCATCGTGATGTCCTCCTTGACCCACGTCCGCGCGGCCGAGGGCCTGGCGCGGTGCATGCACTTTCGGTTAGTGTTCACTAACCCGATGCTTCAGGTTAGCGAGGATTAACTGAGATGACAACCCCGGTCACCGCACGGGATCGCGCGAAGGCGGAGCGCTCCGACGCCCTTCTGCACGCGGCTGCACGTCTCTTCGCCGCCCGGGGCTACAGCGGGGTGAGCCTCGAGGAGATCGGTGCAGCCGTCGGCGTGTCCGGACCCGCGGTGTACCGGCACTTCGCGGGGAAGCAGGCCCTGCTCGGCGCCGTGCTGATCAAGGTCAGCCAAGACCTGCTGCGCGGCGGCGACGAGGTCGGCACCGACGTGTCCGAACCCGAGAAGCGCATGCACGGACTGATCCGCTTCCACGTCGACTTCGCGCTCGGCAATGCCGAGGTCATCCAGGTGCAGGACCGTGACGTCGCCTACCTGTCGGACAGCGATCGAGCCGAGGTGCGCCGTCTGCAGCGCGCGTACATCGAACTGTGGATGGACGCCCTCGCCGCTCTCGACGAGACCCTCGCCGACGACAGGGACGCCTTGCGGCTCCGGGTCCAGGCCTGCTTCGGACTGATCAACTCGACTCCGCACAGCACCCGCGCGACCGCGCGGCGACACTCCGCCACCGCGAGCGTCCTGATCGCGATGGCGGAGGCGGCGCTGCGCGCAGCTACGCGAGGAGCATCGCCCGACCCGGATCCTCCAGGAGGCCCGCGACCGACGTGAGGAAGGCCGCGCCTTCCGCGCCGTCGACCAGCCGGTGGTCGAACGAGAGACTGAGCGTCATGATCTCGCGCAGGGCGATCTCGCCCCGGAACTCCCACGGCTGTCGCCGCACCGCTCCGACCGCGAGGATCCCGGACTGACCGGGCGGGAGGATGGGGGTGCCGGCATCGACGCCGAACACGCCGATGTTCGAGATCGAGAAGGTCCCTCCGGCCAGCTCCGCAGGCGAGGTCCGGCCTGCGCGTGCGGTCTCCGCGAGCGCGGTGATCGCATCGGCCAGCTGCGGCAGCGTCATCCGCTCCGCATCCCGGATCATCGGCACGATCAGCCCCCGATCGGTCGCGGCGGCGATCCCGAGGTCCACGAAGTGGTACTGCACGATCTCGCCCGCGGCCTCGTCCCATCGGGAGTTGAGTCCCGGCGCGCGGCCGAGGGCGAGGCAGACCGCTTTCGCCACCACCGCGAGCGGTCCGATGCGGTGTGCCGCGAGTGCCTTGTCGCCGCGGAAGCGAGCGATCATCTCCATCGTCGCGGTGACGTCGACCGTGTGGAAGACCGTCACATGCGGTGCGGTGAACGCGCTCTGCACCATCGCCGCCGCCGTGTGCTTGCGCACCCCGCGGATCGGGATGCGCGTCTCGCGCTCCGTCCGGTCGAGGCCGGCCGCCGTCCCCGGCTCCGCGGGAGCCTGTGGCGATCCGACATCCGTCCGCGGTGCCGTCGCGGCACCGACCCGCTCCGCATACGCATCCACGTCGCCGCGGGTGATCACGCGGTCTCCGACCTCGGCGGCCACCAGGACGAGGTCGACACCCAGGCGCTTGGCGTGAGCGCGGACGGGCGGCGTCGATCGGGGCCGCTCGATCACGGCCTCGACGGCAGGGGACGGCGAGGCGTCGTGCGGAGCCGCTTCGAGCACGGCGGTGTCGACCGGTGCCGCCGCGGGGCCGACACGACGAGCTCGTCGCGCGGGACGGCCGGACGTCGCGGGGGCGGCACCGTAGCCGACGAGGTTCGGCTGAGTCTTCTCCGCCGCGCCGTCGGAGTCCGGCGCATCCTCGTCGCCCTGCACGTCGAAGGCGATGAGCGGAGCGCCCACCGCGACGGTCTCTCCCGCGTCGGCGTGCAGCGTCGAGACGGTGCCTGCATAGGGCGATGGCAGCTCCACCACCGCCTTGGCGGTCTCGACCTCGGCGAGGGTCTGGTTCAAGGTCACGGCGTCACCCGGGGCGACGAGCCACTGCACCACTTCGGCCTCGGTGAGGCCCTCTCCCAGGTCTGGCAGACGGAACTCTGCGATCATGCGTCCGCTCCCGTCAGGCTGTTCGGTCGGTCCAGCACCCGGTCCACCGCGTCGAGCAGTCGATCCAGGTCGGGCAGGTGATACTTCTCAAGCTTCGCCGGCGGGTAGGGGACGTCGTGACCCGTCACGCGCAGCGGCGCGGACTCGAGGTATTCGAAGCAGCGTTCCGTGATGCTGGCGATCACCTCGGCGGCGACACCGGCTTCCCTCGACGCTTCATGGGCGACGACCACACGCCCCGTCTTGCGCACGGAGGCGGCGACGGAGTCGTAGTCGACCGGGGACAGAGACCGCAGATCGATCACCTCGAGCGAGATGCCCTCGTCTTCCGCGGCCTCCGCAGCCTGGAGCGCGGTCGACACCATGGCGCCGTATGTGATGAGGGTCGCGTCGGTGCCGGCGCGCACCACCCGGGCGAGTCCCATCGGCGGGGCATCGGCGAGCGGCGCGTCCAGTTCGACCTCCCCCTTGTGGTGGTAGAGGCGCTTCGGCTCGAAGAAGATCACCGGGTCGTCGGACGCGATCGCCTGCCGCAGACTCCGGTACGCGTCCTGCGGGTTGGAGACCGCGACGACGCGAAGGCCCGCGGTGTGCACGAAGTAGGCCTCCGGCGATTCCGAGTGATGCTCGGCGGCACCGATCCCACCCGCCCACGGGATCCGGATGGTGAGGGGCATCTTCACCCGTCCCTGCGTGCGGTAGTGGAGCTTCGCGACCTGCGCGACGATCTGGTCGAACGCCGGATAGACGAAGCCGTCGAACTGGATCTCGACGACCGGGCGGTAGCCGCGGAAGGCCAGACCCACCGCCGTGCCCACGATGCCGGACTCCGCGAGCGGAGTGTCGATCACGCGTGCGGCGCCGAACTCGTCGAGGAGTCCGTCGGTGATGCGGAAGACGCCGCCGAGCCGGCCGATGTCCTCCCCCAGCAGGACCACCTTGTCATCGTCCTGCATCGCACGGCGGAGCCCGGCGCCGAGCGCCTTTCCGAGAGTCATCTCGGTCATGCTCACACCCCGCTCTCGAACGTGGCGAGGTACGCGGCGTACTCGGCGCGCTGACGGTCAAGTCCCGCGTGCGGCTCCGCATACACGCCGTCGAACACGGCCAGTGCGGGGCGGGTCACCATGCCGAGGCACGCCGCGCGCATCTCCTTCGCGACCGCATCAGCGGCCGCCTGCGTCTCGGCGACGTCGTCATCGCTCAGCTCCCCCGCGGCACGGAGGTGCGCCTCCAGCCGGGTGATCGGATCGCGGCGACGCCAGGACGCGAGCTCGGCCTCGTCGCGGTAGCGCGTCGGGTCATCCGCCGTCGTGTGCGGACCCATCCGGTACGTGACCGCCTCGATGTACGCGGGCCCCTTGCCGGATCGCGCGTGGTCGAGGGCCCACCGCATGGCCGCCATGCAGGCGAGCACGTCGTTGCCGTCGACGCGGACGCTCGGGATCCCGAATCCGGGGGCACGGCCGGCGATCGGGTACTGGGACTGGACGGTCACCGGCTCCGAGATCGCCCAGTGGTTGTTCTGGCAGACGAACACGACGGGCGCCTGGTACGAGGACGCGAAGATCATGGCCTCGTTGACGTCGCCCTGGCTGGTCGCGCCGTCCCCGAAGTACGTGACGGCGACCTCGTCGGTCCCGTCATGCTGGATGCCGAGCGCATACCCCACGGCGTGGAGCGTCTGAGCGCCGATGATGATCTGCAGCGGTGCCATCCCGAGCACGGCCGGATCGTAGGAGGCGCCCTCCTCGCCGCGCCACATCCGCACGTAGTCGGCGGGCTGCGCGCCGCGGGAGTAGATGACGCCGGTCTCCCGGTAGCTGGGGAAGACGAAGTCCTGCGGGGAGAGCGCCCGTGCCGTGCCGATCTGCGTGGCCTCCTGCCCCTGGCACGGCGCCCACAGCCCGAGCTGCCCCTGCCGCTGGAGAGCGACGCCCTCGGCGTCGATGCGACGCAGGATGATCATGTCGCGGAGCAGCGAGCGCAGCTGGGCGTCATCGACGTCGGCGACGAACGGGTCGAGCCGGGGATTCGGGACGCGACTGCCGTCCGGAGCCAGGATGCGCTCGGAGAGCTCCAGATCCTGCGCGGTGTCTGCGATGGGGGTGATCTGCGGCGACATCATCGTCCTCCTCGTCCCGAGCAGCCCCTCGTGAGGGCCCACTCTTTGACGCCGGCGTCATCACCGGCACGCTCTGAGCGTACGTCTGCTCAACACCTCGCTCAAGCAATTGCATGGCCTCTGAGCATGTTGCTCAATTCTGCGGCAACCCCACCTGCTAGGGTTTGGCACTATGCCTGGACTGGACCGCACCGATCTCGAGCTTCTCGCCGCTCTCGCCGATGATCCGCGCATCACCGTGGTCGCGCTGGCCGAGAGCCTCGGACTGTCACGGAACACGATCCAGGCGCGCATGGCCCGTCTGGAGCAGAGCGGGATCTTCCTGTCCTACGAGCGATCCTTCGCGCCGGAGGTGCTCGGGTTCCCGCTGCAGGCGTTCGTGAGCATCGGTGTGCGGCAGACCGAGCTTCCACGCATCATCAACGAGCTCGCGAGGATCCCCGAGGTCGTCCAGGCGCACGGCCTGAGCGGATCCATCGATCTGCTCGCGCGGGTGGCGTGCCGTGACGCACGGCACCTCTTCGACACCGACGCGCGCATCCTGTCGATCGAAGGCGTGGAGCGCACCGAGACGTCGCTCGCGATGGGCGAGGTCATCCCGTTCCGGGTCGCCGGCCTCATCGGCCTCGCGCGACGGGAATCCTGAGGAAGCGCCGAATGGCGCCGGCCGCCTCAGCCGGAGTCTCGTAGTGGATCAGGTGACCGACGTGCGCGATCTCCACCAGGGACGCGTCCGGAAACAGCGTCGCGAGCGTACGCTCGGCCTCGATCGGCGTGATGTCGTCGCGCTCGGCCGCCACGAGCAGGGTGGGCGCCTGGATAGCCGGAGCGAACTCACGCACATCGTGTGAGACGCTCGCGACGAAGGCGTCCCTCAGCACGTCTCGATCGGAGAACCGGGAGAAATAGGTGTCGTGCTGGTCGTGGATGAAGCGACGGAGCACGGGATCCCCCGTCTTCGCCATCGTGATGCTCATGACCCGGACGATGATGCGGTTGCGCAGCAATGCGGTGCCGAGCTTCTCCGGAAGGCGCGCGCCGAGCGCGTAGTACAGCACGGCCAGACGGGTCATCACGCCCTTCGGCCCCTCGAGAGCGGGAGCGCCGATCGGGTTGAGGAGGATCAGACGAGGGGTCGACAATCCCTTCGCGACCGCAGCGGAGGCGACG
Source organism: Microbacterium algeriense (assembly GCF_008868005.1). Lineage (GTDB taxonomy): Bacteria > Actinomycetota > Actinomycetes > Actinomycetales > Microbacteriaceae > Microbacterium > Microbacterium algeriense. The sequence continues at coordinate 725,528 of NZ_WAAO01000002.1, read as the reverse complement.
ATCGAGCCGAAGGAGTGACCGAGCACGACGGCTCCCGGCGCCACGGTCGCGGCGAAGTCCCTGAGCCACCCGGCGTACTCGTCGAGATCATGACGGCGCCCCGGCAGCGGGGCGGATTCGCCGAATCCGGGGAGATCGGGGGCGATCACACGCACCTCCGGCAGGAACGCCAGAACAGGCTCGAGGCCATGGTGCTCCCCGCGGAAACCGTGCACCGCGATGACGGTCGTCTCCGCGTCCTCCGGGCCGTAGACCCAGTACGCGGTGGTGCCCCCTCGCACGGCGACCTCGTGTCGCGTGACCGGCAGTCTCCGGAGTCGCTCTGCATAGGGAGATGGCACGGTCATGCTCCGAGTCTACGAGCCTCGCGGCCACCAGGCGTGTCGGCGGTCGGCCCTATCGTGGGAGACGTTCCCAGCCGCCGTGGTTACACTCGGAATCGCTCTCGGGAGCGACGTCACGAGGAGCAGCATGCGGTTCACGTCCACGGATCTGGCACAGGTCGAGGCCACCTGGCAGCAGTTCGTGCCGTCCTCCTCCCTGCAGGACGCCGATCCGCATCGCTTCCGATTCGACTGGCACTCGGAGGAGCTCGTGAGCGGTTCGCTCGTGAACTACCGCCTCGCCGCTCAGGTCCATTCGAGGGCGGAACCGGTGGACCAGATCCTCGTCTGCCGTGTCGATGCCGCTGACGCGCGCGTGTGGTCGCGCGGCCGGTCTCTCGACGCCGGTCGCCCGTGGATATCCGATGGCGCCCTGATCGAGGCGAAGTGGGATCGCGCCGCCCGCGTGCGCGCCTTCGTCTTCGACCGCCGTGCGGCGCAGCAGAGCGCCCGGCTGCTGACCGGCGACGATCGCCTGGAGCTGCGCACGACGGGACTCTCACCGCACTCGGCCGACGCCGCACGCAGCTGGGAGCGCGCGTTCGCCTACATCGAGAGCGCCATGGAGGATGCGCAGGCGGAACCCCTCCTCATCGCCGAGTTGGAGCGGCATGCCCTGATGATGACGCTCTCGGCGTTCCCCACGACGTTCGGCGAGACATCGACGCGGCCCGTCCAGCGAGGCGCAGCGCCGTCGACGGTCCGACGCGCGCTCGCTTTCATCGATGAGAACGCCCACCTGGCCATCACGATCGACGACGTCGCAGCGGCTGCGTTCATCTCGACCCGGGGTCTCCAGTACGCCTTCCGTCGAGCCCTCGACATCACCCCTGCCGAGGCGCTGCGCCGAGCCCGCCTCGCCGGCGCACACCGGGAACTCCGCCAAGGCGTCGGTCCCTCCGTCAGCGCGGTCGCTCGCCGGTGGGGTTTCAGCAACTCCTCGCGCTTCGCCGCGGCGTATCGCCAGGCATACGGCGCCGCACCGCGGGTCGCGGAGGTGTGACAGCGAACGAAGATTCTGTTCGCGTCCGACGGCGGGTCGCCGTGCATGCCCTGCGTGGGGCGATTTATTGGCTAGAGTTCGAAATACCCCGTCCGCGTATACCGGTCGGCGAATCCCCGTCGAGGAGTTCCATGTTCCGTGCCCCGCACATCGTCGAAGGACCGGCCCGCTGATGGGCAGTCTGTACTACGGCGACGCGCAGACTCCGATCCAGATCGAGGATCGCGCTCTCGCCCATCTCAAGGTCGTCATCGCGACGAAGCTGCGTCGGAACGAGAGCTTCACGCTGTCATGGCGGCACCCTGACGGCGACGCGCCCGGACGCTCCACGCTGTGGCTGCACCCGTCGATTCCGCTGCGTTTCGTCTTCCAGGAGCCGGAGACGCCCGAACTGAGCCGCCGGTGGATCGAGGAACTCGCCCACTCCGCGAACTCGAGCGGGGGCATCACCCTCGTCGAGGAGCATCTCGAGGCACCTGTCGAGTGACGAACGGGGCGGGAGGGCAGAAGCCCTCCCGCCCCGTCATCCGCGGTGGGTCACAGCGTGTCGTCACCGCTGGAGCTGACCGAGCGGCGCGTGGTCGGCTCACCCGTCGCCGGGTCGACGTAGGTCCGGGAGACGCTCTCCGTCCGGCGGCGGCGTGCCAGCAGCACGATGCCGATCAGGAAGATGATCACGCCTGCGCCCATCAGGATGTAGCCGACCATGTCGAGGTTCACCCACGGCACATCGACGTTCACCGCGAAGACGAGGATCGCTCCGATCACGAAGAGTGCGATTCCGCTGCCGATGCTCATGTTGCCTCCTGTTCTGCGGCGCAATGCCGCGCCTATCGCAGGATGGCGGGCGCAGACGGACACGGGGAGGGGCTTGACACGAGACCGCGGTCTCGTCTCGCGTCTTCGCCTGTGCCGACGCGTCAGCGGGCGTAGCCGTATGACTCGACCCGAGGGAAGGCGAGTCCGTCGCCGTCGCCGTGCCAGATCCCGGTGAACGCGATCACGACCCTCTCGCCGGAGGCCAGCGGTCCCCTCCAGGTGACGGTGTCCCCGGACACCGTGGCGCCTCCGACGGTCGCGCCGAGGCTCGCCGTGTCCCAGCTGGAATCGTCGAGCACCCCGCCGAGGCCGAACACGATCTCGCTCTTGGTGGAGTCGACGCTGCCGTTGTTGACGAACTCCATCCGGTAGGTGACGACGTCGCCAGGACGCGGATCGGTGGGACGCGAGTTGAAGGTGTACTGGAACGAGAGGCATGCCGGATTCAGCGCCTGCACGACAGCAGCGGAGCCCCCGCTGCGCACGACGGTGTCCGACGCATCGCCAGAGGTCACCGTGCTCGCGCTGGCCGCGCTCCCGCTTGCGACAGCGCCCAGGGCGAGTGCGGCGGCCACCCCTCCGTTGAGCGCACGTCGGCGGATCGAAGTCGTCTTGTTCACGGTGGTGCCCTTCTGTCTTCACCTCCGCCGTGCGGTCGACGGGGACCGACCGTGCCGTTCCGAGGAGCACGAGCGGTCCCCGTCCGCCGGGACGGTGGCCGGAGGTGAGGCGCCACCCCGCCCGGCGCCCGGTGCCGCGCACCGGGGGTGAGGAGAGGATGACCCTCACAGTGAGGTGACGCCTCGGAGGTGTTTCGATTACGCGCAGCGCACGAGCGCGCTCCGTGGGCGATCACATTCCAGCATCCCGCTACGAAGCTCGCTGACGTCCTTCTGGGCTTCCCGCGCTCGTGCAAGCGTGCTGTCACGCTCCTCCCTGTTCGACAGGACAGGGACGCCTGAGGAAAGGGACGCGATGCACACGACGATTCTGACCAGCCTGGCCGCGGGGCTTCTCGCCGCGACCCCCGTTCTTGCGGCTCAGCCACCGGCCGCGTCCGACCCGACGCCGGCTCCCCCATGCGTGTCGGGCGCAGCTGCGGCGTGTCCCACCTTCCACTACGCCTGGGACATGGCATCCGGGTGCGTGCCGGGTGCGTCGGCGGGCTGTCCCGCTTTCGACGAAGCCTGGGACGGGGCGGCCGCCGATCCCTCTCCCGGCCAATGGACGCTCTTCCGGATGGTGTTGGCGAACAACAGCCGCATCGACGCGCCGAACGCCCTGTTCGTCATCCGGCTGGGCAGCGTCCGGGACGACGCCTACACGTCCTTTCCGATCCGATCGACAAGCGGCCGCTGGGGCATCCGCGAGGACCCGGACCCCGGTCCCGATGTTCGTGAGTCCGATGAGAAGCTGTTCTGGAGCGGTCCCCTCGCGGCCGGCGAGAGCGTCGCCGTCACATTCTGGGGAATCTGGCGAGGGACCGGAGACGGACTCCCCAACCCGACCGTCGAGTACTACGGCGCCGCTCGATAGGAGGCAGTAGGGCGGGCGGGACTTGAACCCGCGATCGTTGGGTTATGAGCCCACTGCCTTAACCAGCTTGGCCACCGCCCCGTACGCGCTCCAGCCTAGTGGCCGAGGGCTCAGACGGGAGTCGTCGCGGCATGCGTCCTGACGTGCTCGAGGTAGATGTCGGCGTTCGCGATCAGGCCCGCGCGTTCTTCTTCCGTGAGCGGTCGGCGGACCGAGGCCGGTACGCCGGCGACGAGGGAGCCGGGCGGGATCTCGGTCCCACCCAGCACGACGGCACCGCCGGCGATGAGACACCCGGAGCCGATGACGGCACCGCTGAGGATGACGGAGCCCATGCCGACCAGTGTGCCGTCGCCGATTGTGCAGCCGTGGACGACGGCATTGTGCCCGATCGACACCTTCGCACCGACGACGACGGGATGGCCCGCGTCGACGTGGAGAGACACGTTGTCCTGCACGTTCGAATCGGGGCCGATCACGATCGAGGCCGAATCCCCGCGGAGCACTGCGTTGTACCAGACGCTGGATCCCGCAGCGAGCGAGACGTCTCCGACGATCCGTGCTCCGTCCGCGATGAACGCGGCCTCGTCGATCGTCGGCACGCGGTCGGGCAGAGCGAGGACGGAGGCCCCGGAGGCGATACGCATGAGGCGAGACTACCCTCATCACCGCGGAAACACGCGGAAGTGAGCCGAGCCTCAGCTTGCTTGCGGAATGTCTCAGCGTGAGTAGCGTTGTCTTCATCAGATATGAGAATCCGACCCGGAGGAGCACCAGATGAGCAAGGCACAGACCGTTTCCACCACCGCCATCGACCCGACCGTCGCCGCAGGCGCGGCCCAGTTCCTCTCCCCCGTCGTGCTCGGCCTCCAGGCTCTGACCGTGAACGGCAAGCAGGCCCACTGGCACGTCCGCGGAGCGAACTTCATCGGCGTCCACGAGCTTCTCGACACGATCGTCGCGCACGCCGGCGACTTCGCCGACACCGCGGCTGAGCGTATCGTCGCGCTGGGTCTGCCGATCGACGCCCGCGTCTCCGCCGTCGCCGAGAAGGCCGGTTCGACCGCCGTGGCAGCCGGCTTCGCGCAGTCAGACGAACTCATCCGCGCCGTGATCTCCGACATCGACGCGATCCTCGTCGATGTGAAGGCTGCCGTCGACGGACTCGACGAGGTCGACCTGACCAGCCAGGACGTCGCGATCGAGATCCAGCGCGGGCTCGAGAAGGACCGCTGGTTCCTGGTCTCGCACATCGCCGCCTGACATCCCGTCCGAGCCCGAAGGGGCGGTCCCCGGTTCGCCGGGGACCGCCCCTTCGGCATCTCACCGGCAGGTCAGGGGGCTCACGAGAGGTGGGTGATCCGCCCCGCCAGGAGTGTGGCGACGACGGGCATCGAGCGCAGCTCCGACCCGCCGGCGGTGCGCGGGTCGGCTCCGCAGAGCACCAGGTCGGCGGGTTCTCCCGGCCGGATCGCTGAGCGCACGCTCGCCTCGATCGCTTCATCCACCGAGAGCCGCTCCTCCGGGTGCCAGGGCTCGCGAGCGTCGTCCGTCCGCGTCACCGCCGCCGAGATGGCCTGCCACGGGTCGAGGTCGGCCACGGGAGCGTCGGAGCCGAAGCGGAGCTGTGCGCCCGCGTCACGGAGCGAAGCCAGCGGATAGGCGACGGCGGTCTGGGCCGGCCATTGACGGGCCACGAGATCCCGATCGTCCAGAGCGTGCTGGGGCTGCACGCTCGCGATCAGGCCGAGCCGACGGAAGCGCGGAAGATCGGCGTGCCGCACGAGCTGGGCATGCTCGATGGAGCCGACGGCGCCTGTCGTGGTGAACGCGTCGAGCGCGGAAGTGAGCGCCCGGTCACCGATCGCGTGGACCGCCACCGCCAGTCCTGCGCCGGTCGCCGTCGTCATCAGCGCCGTCAACTCCTCCGGCGGCACCGTGAGCACTCCGAAGTTGGCCGGATCGCCGGGGTAGGCGTGGAAGCAGGCCGCCGTCCTGGTTCCCAGCGAGCCGTCGGAGATCACCTTGAGTGATCCCGTGTGCACGAGTCCGCGGCCCTCCGACGGCGCATCCGTGTAATCGTGCGCCTGTCCGGTGCGCAGGCCCGCCGCGATCGCTCGCTCCAGGTCGAACGGATACACGGCGAACTCCACGCGGTGCGCCGCGAATCCATCGGCGACCCGCCGCGGCCAGGCATCCGCGTTCCAAGCCATGTCGAAGTCGACGAGACCGGTGATCCCCCGTGTGGCAGCCTGCTCCCCCGCGCGCCGCACCGCGCGATCACCGTGTTCGGGGTCGACCGCGTTCAAGCGGCGAGAGATCTCGAAGGCGTCCTCTTCGCGCAGCATGCCGTCCGGGCTGCGGAAGCACTCCCGCGCCAGTGCCGCGGAGTTCAGCCAGACGCTGTGCACATCGGCGTTGATGAGATAGGTGGGCACGGCACCGGTGGCGTCGTCCAGCAGGGGCAGGCTCGGCACATCACCCCAGAAGGCGTCGCGGAAACCGCTGCCCACGCGGCGTCCGTCGGGGAGGAGCCCGGCGCTCGACATCGTGCGCGCCGCCTCCGCCGCCGACGTCACGGCGCCGAGCGGCTCCCGTTCCGCAGCCAGCGCCCATTGCACGGTGTGGACGTGGTTGTCCCAGAGCCCGGGAACCGCCCACGTGCCGTCGCCGTCGAGGACCCGGCCGCGCGCCGGCAGCGCCCCCGTCGGTGCGATGTCGACGATGCGGCCTTCCGCCAGATACAGGTCGACCGGCTCGTCGTCGAGCAGGAATTCGCGCCCGGGCCCAGCCACCCGCACCGCCCGCACCATGTCGATGCTGTCGCCACGTCCGGTCACTGCCGCACTCCCCCGCGCGCTTCCTGAGCGCGCCGCATCTCTCCGGCCAGGGCAGGGTTGCGGTACGGCCCTTCGGCGTCGAGCGCGGCGATCACCGTCTCGATCGTCTCCGCCGGCTTGTTCTGACTGAGCTTCCGCTTGCCCACCACGCGCGTGGGCGTCAGCCGGAAGCCGACCGTGCCGGCTTCGAGCCGACGGACGAAGGCCTCGTCATTCGGCCGCTCCCACATCAGGCGAGGGTCGGGCAACCGGGATTCGAACCGCTCGACGAGGCGGTCCAGCACGGCGAGATTCTCCTCGGTGGACAGGATCTCCGGCACGCCGGAGAGGTGGACGGCGGTGTAGTTCCAGGTCGGCACGGCCGCCGCGTGGCCGTACCAGCCCGGCGAGACGTACCCGTGCGGCCCCTGGAACACGACCAGCATCTCGCGCTCCGCCATGCCGTGGATGAGGTCGTCCGGTCGCCCCACGTGTCCGACGATCGTGAGGTCGTCTCTCGCCGCGTCGAGCAGCACCGCGTAGTGCGAGGCGACGAGTCCGTCGTCGCCCGCGCTCATGATCGTCGCCCAGGGATTCGCGTCGATCACGCGGCGCATCTCGGTCACATCCGCCAGCGTGAAGCTGGGATTCTGTCGCATATGACCAGCCTAGGGCCGCGTACGACGCTCATCTCGCGTCAGTCGCCGCGACGCCCGACCACAGGGACGGCCTGCGTCTTCCATTCCTCCCACCCGGGGGTGCCGGCCATGAACGACTCGATCTGGTCGCGGTCGGCACGGAGCTTCGGATCGTTGTCCAGATACTTCTTCGTCTCTCTCGCCACGAGCCCGGACAGGATCAGAAGCCCGATCAGGTTCGGGAGCGCCATCAGGCCGTTCATGGCGTCCGAGAACGCCCAGACGACGCCCAGCTGCACGGTGCAGCCGATGAAGACCACGAGCGAGAAGATGATCCGGAACGGCATCACGGCGCGTCGGCCGATGAGACGCTCGATGTTCCGTTCCCCGTAGTACGACCATCCCAGGATCGTGGAGCCCGCGAACATCACCAGTCCCAGGGTCACGATGATGTGGCCCCAGTCGCCCGGCAGCCCGTGAGAGAACGCCGCCCCCGTCATCAGAGCCGGACTCAGCTGCTCACCCGTCTCCGGATCGATCTCCTTCCAGGTGCCGGTGGAGATGATGACCAGGCCGGTGCAGCTGACGACGATGATCGTGTCGATGAACGTCTGGGTCATCGATACGAGCCCCTGGCGCACGGGGTGGCTGGTCTTCGCCGCCGCGGCCGCGATCGCCGCGGAACCCATGCCGGACTCGTTGGAGAAGATGCCGCGGGCGACGCCGAACTGCACGGCGACGATGATGGCGGAGCCGGCGAACCCTCCGACCGCGCTCGTTCCCGTGAACGCCTCGGAGAAGATCTGCGCGAAAGCGGCGGGCAGCGCGCCGACGTTCGCGATGAGGATGTACAGCGCGCCGAGGACGTAGAAGATGATCATGATCGGCACGAGACCGGCCGTGACACGACCGATCGACTTGATGCCGCCGACCAGGACGATCATCGCGAACGCGGTGAGGACGATGCCCGTGACCCAGGTCGGCACGTCGAAGCTCGCTTCGAGGTTCTGGGCGATCGAGTTGCCCTGTGTCATGTTGCCGATGCCGAAGCAGGCGATCACGGCGAACACGGCGAAGGAGAGCGCCAGCACCTTGCCGAACGGGCCGCGGATGCCCCGTTCGAGGTAGTACTGGGGGCCGCCGGACTTCTCTCCCGCGTCGTCGGTCTTGCGGAAGCGCACTCCGAGGAAGGCTTCGGAGTACTTGGACGCCATGCCGAGCAGCCCGGTGACCCACATCCAGAAGAGCGCTCCAGGACCACCGATGCCGATCGCGGTGGCGACGCCGACGATGTTGCCGGTTCCCACAGTCGCCGCCAGCGCTGTCGTCAGCGCCTGGAACTGGGAGATGTCCCCGTCAGCCCCGGGGTCCTTGCGCGTGAGCAGCCCGAGCCGCAGTGCGGACCCGAGGCGCACGAACTGCAGACCGCCCAGGCGGATCGTCAGGTACAGCCCTGTCCCGAGGAGCAGCGGTATCAAGAAGAACGGGCCCCAGATGAACCCGCTGATGCTCTCGAGGACGGACTGGAGGGCGGTGAGATCCATATCGGCTCCTGTCGGTGACGGCGCGGAAACGCTGTCACCATATTCACAGGAACCGCGGCTCGCGGCGCGCGTCGACGGGCGTGTCGGGGAGACGCGCACTCAGGCCTGGCAGCGCGGGCACCAGTAGAGCTTGCGGGCGCCGATCTCCTCGAGGGCGATCTCGGTCCCGCAGACGCGACACGGCAGGCCGGCCCGGTGGTACACCCAGTGCCGGTCGTCGCGGTTGGCCATGGCCGCACGGTAGTCGTCGCCGGTGAGCCCGTCCATGGTCATCATCTGCCCGGTCTCCACCCCGACAGCGAGCAGGCGCACCCAGTCGTGCCAGAGGGCGCGGGCGACATCCTCCGGCACGTCCCGGCCCGGAGTGTGCGGGTTCAGACGCTGGCGGAAGAGCATCTCGGCGCGGTAAACGTTCCCGATCCCGCTCACGACGCTCTGGTCCATCAGCAGGAGCGCGATCGGGGTCGACTTCTTCGTGACCGCGCGGACGAAACGCTCCTCGTTCTCGACCGGGTCGCCCACGAGCGGATCCGGCCCGAGCTTCGCGATCGTGGCCAGCATCTCCTCCGGCGTCTGCAGCACGCACGCGGTCGGGCCGCGGAGATCGGCAGCCGTGATGTCGGTCATCAGGCGGAGGCGGACCTGTCCGACGACGGGCGGCGGCCACTCCGCGCCCTCGTCGGCGAGACCCTTGGTCTGCTCCGACATGCGCACGTGCACTCGCGTGCGCCGCGGCGCCCCGATCGAGGCCAGGGAATTCTCGCCGGCATCGTCGAGGATCGGCTCATCGAGGACAGTCCCGCGCTGATTCGTCTGCCCCATGCGCCCGTTGGACGAGGCGATCGTGGGGTCCACCAGGATCTCGCCCGCGAAGTCCCAGGCCCCGTACAGCCCGAGATGCACGCGGAGCCACACGTCGCCCTCGGTCTCGAAGAACATCTGCTTCCCGACCGCCTGCACGCTCACCGCCTCGCGTCCGTCGAGGACGGCCGCGCCCTCCGCGAACCGACCCTGCGGGCTCGACGCGCTGAGCACCTTGCCGACGAAGTTCCGATCGAACTGTCGAGCGATCCGGTGGACGGAATGGCCTTCGGGCATGTCAGCCCCGGGGGTCCGGGAGCAGCGAGCCGTCGCGCTCGAAGTCCGCGATCTGTCGGATGCGTCGCACATGCCGCTCCTCGCCGGAGAACGGCGTCTGCAGGAAGCGGTCGATGAATGCGGTGACCTCGTCGAAGGTGTGCTGACGTGCGCCGATCGAGATCACGTTCGCGTCGTTGTGCTCGCGCGCGAGCTCCGCCGTCGACAGATTCCAGACCAGCGCGGCGCGGACGCCCTCGACCTTGTTCGCGGCGATCTGCTCGCCGTTGCCCGAGCCGCCGAACACGACACCGAGCGCCTCGACACCGGCAGCCTGGTCGGCGACGACCGCCTGGGCCGCGCGGATGCAGAATGCCGGGTAGTCGTCGAGCGCGTCGTACTCCACCGGCCCGTGGTCGACGACGTCGTGGCCAGCGGAGCGGAGGTGCTCCTGCAGCTGCGTGGAGAAGTCGAGACCGGCGTGATCGGTGGCGATGTGGATGCGCATGGCTTCCATCCTAGAAGTCGCGGGTGCTCAGCGGCGTGTCACGGGGCGACGCCGGCCGCCGCGGGCTTGAAGCCCGCGCGGACGTTCTCGCAGCATCCGGGGCGGCACACGTCGAAGCCTCCAGGGAGCGTGGTCACGTGCGCACGCTCCTCGTTCGGACGCCCCTGGAGTCGCTCCTCGATCAGGTCGACGATCCCGTCGACGAAGGCAGGGCGGACACCCGGCGTCGGCGTGCGGGTGAAGGCCAGCCCGGCCTCCTCCGCGGCTTCCGCGGCTTCGGTGTCGAGATCCCACAGCACCTCCATGTGGTCGCTCATGAAGCCGACGGGAACCACGATGACAGCCTTGCGGCCCCGCGCAGGCAGCTCGCCGATGACATCGCACACATCCGGCTCCAGCCACGGCTGCGACGCGGGGCCGGATCGCGACTGGTACACCAGCTCCCACGGCACATCGGCGGCACCGGGAAGTGCCGCGCGAACCTGGTCCATGGTCCACGCGGCGACCGCGAGGTGCTGGGCGGCGTAGGCGCCGCCCTCAGCGCCCCAGTCGATGTCCCTGGCGCCGGAGCGCTCCGCGTCGGCGGTGGGGATGCTGTGCGTGGAGAACAGCACCTGGATGTCTCCGGGTGCGATGCCCTGGTCGAGATAGCCCTGCACGGATTCGCGCACGCCTGCCTCGAAGGCCTCGACGAAGCCCGGGTGGTCGTAGAAGGGACGGATCTTGTCGATCGTCACGCTCTCCCCCAGGCCCGTCTCGGTCAGCACCCGTGCGAAGTCTTCGCGGTACTGGCGGCAGCTGGAGAACGAGCTGTACGCGCTCGTGGCGAAAGCGAGCAGCGTCGTGTGCCCGTTGGCAGCGGCCTCGGGGATGACGTCTTCCAGGTACGGGCCCCAGTTGCGGTTGCCCCAGTAGACGGGGAGGTCGATACCGCGCTCTGCGAGAGCGTTCTCGAGCGCCTCCTTGAGCACACGGTTCTGCCCGTTGATCGGGCTCACGCCGCCGAAGTGACGGTAGTGATGCGCCACCTCCTCGAGCCGCTCATCGGGGATGCCGCGCCCCCGCGTGACGTTGCGCAGGAAGGGGATCACATCCTCCTGGCCTTCCGGGCCGCCGAAGCTCGCCAGCAGGATGGCGTCATAGGCGACCGGAGTGGTCACGAAGGGCGCGCCGTCGGCGGCAGCAGGCGAAGCAAAGGGAACGACATTCGGCTCGATCGCAGTCACCCTCCCATCCTTTCACCTCTGCAGAGGGCCTGCGTCCGCGTCTGCCGTTTCCGTGCATCCGATCAGCGAACGTGAGCGCACCGACCGCTCTGGCGTAGGCTGTCATGGTTGCCGTCGGCGCCAACTGCGCCCAGCCCCGGTGACATCCCCTCACCCCTGGGAGTACAGCTGTGCCTGGAGAGAACCTCACCCGTATCGAAGCGCAGGAGCGCCGCAGCGTCATCGATACGCAGTCCTACGAAGTCGCCCTGGACCTGACCAAGGGCGCCGAGGTCTTCGGCTCCCGCAGCGTCGTGCGCTTCACCGCGACGCCGGAGAGCTTCACCTTCATCGACCTCATCGCCCGCGATGTCCGGGAGATCTCGCTCAACGGCGAGCAGCTCGACCCGAACGAGGTCTTCGCCGACTCGCGCATCGCGCTCACCGGCCTGCAGGCCGAGAACGTGCTGGTCGTCGACGCCGACTGCCTCTACACCAACACGGGCGAGGGCCTTCATCGCTTCGTCGACCCGGTCGACGGCGAGGTCTATCTCTACTCCCAGTTCGAGGTGCCGGACTCGCGCCGCGTGTTCGCGGTCTTCGAGCAGCCCGACCTGAAGGCGACGTTCCAGTTCACCGTCACCGCGCCTGCCGCGTGGAAGGTGGTCTCCAACTCCCCCACGCCCGAGCCGATCGTGCACGACGACGACGTGACCGCGACGTGGGGCTTCGAGCCGACGCCGCGCATCTCCTCGTACATCACCGCGCTCGTGGCCGGTCCCTACGAGTCGACCTTCTCGGAGCTGACGAGCGCCTCGGGCCGCGTCATCCCGCTCGGCGTGTACGGCCGCAAGAGCCTGTGGCAGCACCTCGACGCCGACTACATCTTCGACAAGACCCGCGAAGGCTTCGCCTACTTCGAGTCAAAGTTCGGCGTGCCGTACCCGTTCGCCAAGTACGACCAGCTCTTCGTGCCGGAGTTCAACGCCGGCGCCATGGAGAACGCGGGCGCCGTGACGTTCACCGAGACGTACGTCTTCCGCAGCAAGGTGACAGACGCCGTCAAGGAACGTCGCGTCGTCACGATCCTGCACGAGCTCGCGCACATGTGGTTCGGCGACCTCGTCACCATGAAGTGGTGGAACGACCTCTGGCTGAACGAGTCGTTCGCCGAGTGGGCCTCGACCATCGCGACCGCCGAGGCGACCGAGTGGACAGAGGCCTGGACCACGTTCAACGCCATGGAGAAGACCTGGGCCTACCGTCAGGACCAGCTCCCCTCGACCCACCCGATCGTCGCCGAGATCAACGACCTCGAAGACGTGCAGGTCAACTTCGACGGCATCACCTACGCCAAGGGCGGCTCCGTCCTGAAGCAGCTCGCCGCGTGGGTCGGGATCGAAGCGTTCTTCGCCGGCGTCTCGCAGTACTTCCAGAAGCACTCCTGGGGCAACACCGAGCTCAGCGACCTGCTCTCGGAGCTCGAGGCCACCAGCGGCCGCGACCTGAGCACCTGGTCGAAGAAGTGGCTCGAGACCGCCGGCGTGAACACGCTGGAGCCGGTCATCGCCGAGGGCCATGACGGCACGATCTCGCGTTTCGCCATCACACAGACCGCACCGGCCGACTACCCGACGATCCGCCCCCACCGCCTCGGCATCGGCTTCTACACCCTGACCGACGGCTCCCTCACGCGCTCGCACTATCTCGAGGTCGACGTAGACGGCGACCGCACCGAGATCCCGGAGCTGCAGGGCATCGCGCGGCCCGACCTCGTGCTCCTCAACGACGACGACCTCGCGTACACGAAGATCCGTCTCGACGAGAAGTCCCTGGCCACGGCGATCGCGCACCTGGCCGACATCCACGACCCGCTCGCCCGCTCCCTGGTGTGGGGCGCCGCGTGGGATCAGACCCGCGACGCCGAGACGGATGCGTCCGCCTACATCGACCTCGTGCTCGGCAACATCGGCCGCGAGACCGAGTCGACCACGGTGCGCACCACGCTCGCGCAGCTGCGCACCGCGGCGACCCTGTACGTCGCACCCGCACAGCGCGAAGCAGCCCGTCTCAAGGTGGCCGACGGACTGTGGGCCCTGGCCGAGGCGGCCGAGCCTGGCAGCGACAGCCAGCTGCAGTTCGTCACGGCGTTCGCCAACGCGCTCGTCACGCCCGAGCACGCCGGCATCGTGGGGCGTCTGCGCTCCGGCGAGGAGACGCTCCCCGGACTCGAGATCGACGCCGACCTGAACTGGCAGCTGCTGGTCGGCCTCGCCACGATCGGCGCGACGGATGCGGCGACGATCGACTCCGCCCTCGCCGCGGACAACACCGCCAAGGGCGCCGAGTTCGCCGCGCAGGCGCGTGCCTCGCTCCCCGACTCGGCATCCAAGAACGCCGCGTGGGACGCGTTGATCGTGCGGGACGATGCTCCGAACACGATCGTGCGTTCGGCGGCGCTCGGGTTCGTCCACCCCGCAGGGGCGTCGATGCTCGGCGAGTTCGTGCCGAAGTACTTCGACATGCTGCTCCCGGTGTGGGAGTCGCGCACTTACCAGATCGCCCAGTACCTCATCGTCGGACTGTTCCCGACCGCGCTGGCCGATGTCGCCCTCCGCGACGCCACCCGCGCCTGGCTCTCCGCCCACCAGGACGCCCCACCCGCCCTGCGCCGCCTGGTGCTGGAGAACCTCGCGGACGTCGAGCGTGCGCTGGCCGCACAGGCCCGCGACGCCGAGGACTGATCCCTCCCTTCCGAGACGGAGATCGTCCCCTCGCACGGACCGCGTCCACCGTGACGCGCCGGCGCGCGAGGGGCGGTCTCCGTCTTGCCGTTGCACGCTCGTCCAGCCCGCGCAGAGGCCCGATCGCTAGGATCTGGAAGTGATGATGCTCCCCTTCCAGACCACCCCCGCACCCGAACCCACGCCGCTCCCCGACTGGCTGGTCGGTCTGCTCGATGTGCTCGGCAAGGTCGGGATGAAAGCTCTCGCCGTCGCGCTCATCATCGTGAGCTGCGTGGTGATCGGACTCATCCTGCGCCTGGTCATCCGCCGCGTCGTGCACCGCATCGTCGACAGCGCGAAGAACAAGGCGTCGGTCGACGACACACAGGCGCTCGAACGGTCGCCGCTCGCGGATATGCGGCTGGTGCAGCGCACCCGGACGCTCGGGACGATCCTGCAGAACATCGTGAACGTGATGCTCGTGGTGATCGCGATCGTGCTGATCGTCAACGCCCTCGATCAGAGCCTCCTCGGCTCGCTGACCCTGCTGACGGCAGCCGTCGGCGCCGGACTGGGTTTCGGCGCCCAGAACATCGTCAAGGACGTGCTCAACGGCATGTTCCTCGTCGCCGAGGACCAGATCGGCATCGGCGACGTCGTCGATCTCGGGCTCGCGAGCGGTGTCGTCGAGTACGTCAGCGTCCGCATCACCCAGGTCCGCGACGTCAACGGCACGCTCTGGTACGTGCGCAACGGCGAGGTGACCCGCATCGGCAACATGTCGCAGGGGTGGGCGCGTGCGATCATCGACCTCGGGGTGCCGGCCGACTCGGATCTCGAGCAGGTCGAGCACATCATGCTCGAGACCGCCCAGGGACTCGCGAAGGACCCGAAATGGCGTACCCGCATCATCGAGAAGCCGGAGCTGTGGGGTCTGGAGTCGATCGACGGAGACGCCCTCGTCGTCCGGATCGTGATCAAAGCCCGCGCGAACGCCAAGGACGACGTGGCCCAGGAGCTTCGGCGACGTCTCCGTGCCGCCCTCCTCGAGAAGGAGATCGGCGTCCCGCGCATGACCGACGTCGTTCCGACCGGACTCGACGGCGCGCGACGGGTGCGCGGCGCGAACCCGCCCAAGACCCGGCCGAACGCCGTCACAGGTGTGCCGGTCATCCCCGACCGCGGCATCTGGCGGCGCAAGAAGCAGACCGACGACGGGAGCACCCAGAAGTGACGTTCTACGACGAGATCGGCGGACACGAGACCTTCCGGAGAATCGTGTCGGTGTTCTACCGCGAGGTGGCCCTCGACCCCGTGATGAAGCCGATGTACCCGGAAGAGGATCTCGGCCCCGCAGAGGATCGTCTCCGCATGTTCCTCGAGCAGTACTGGGGAGGGCCGACGACCTACGGGGACACGCGCGGACACCCGCGGCTGCGCATGCGGCACATGCCGTTCCACATCGACGCCGATGCCCGGGATCGTTGGCTTCGTCACATGCGCACCGCCGTCGACGAGGCGCAGTTGTCCCCCCTGCACGAATCGACGCTGTGGGACTACCTGGAGCGCGCGGCATATGCCATGGTGAACACATTCGAGCCGTCCGGGATCGGTGCCGCCCCCGGCGGTCGCCCCACGCTCGAGACCCGATCACGTCAGGAATCAACGGAGAACTCATGACGACGAAGCCCCTGTCCGCAGATGTCCTGGTGATCGGATGGGGGCTCGCCGGCCTGGTGGCGGCCGCCGAGGCGCTCGACGCCGGGCGCCGTGTCATCCTGCTCGACCAGGAACCGCGGACGAACCTCGGCGGCCAGGCCTGGTGGTCCTTCGGCGGCCTGTTCTTCATCGACTCGCCGGAGCAGCGACGCTTCGGCATCAAGGACTCGCTCGAGCTCGCCACACAGGACTGGTTCGGCAACGCCGGTTTCGACCGCGCTGAGGACGAGTGGCCACGGCGCTGGGCGGAGGCATACCTGCAGTTCGCCGCCGGCGAGAAGCGCTCCTGGCTCCGCGATCGCGGAGTCGGCTTCTTCCCCGTCGTCGGGTGGGCGGAACGCGGCGGATACGGGGCCATCGGCCCGGGCAACTCGGTGCCGCGGTTCCACATCACCTGGGGAACCGGTCCCGGGATCGTGGCGCCCTTCGCCGCTGCCGTCGAGCAGGGGGAACGGGAGGGACGACTCACGATCCTTCCGCGGCACCGGGTGTCGGAGCTCACCGTCACCGACGGATCGGTCACCGGCGCGCGCGGCAGCATCCTCGCCTCCACCGGCGCCCGGCGCGGAGAGGCGACCACACGGCAGAGCATCGGTGAGTTCGAGATCATCGCCGCGGCGACCGTCGTCGCCTCCGGCGGCATCGGCGGCAACCACGACCTCGTCCGCGCCGCCTGGCCATCGCGCCTCGGCACACCGCCCGAGCACATGCTCACGGGGGTGCCCGCCTACGTCGACGGCTCGATGCAGGCCGTCAGCGAGGCTGCGGGGGCGCGTCTGATCAACGGCGACCGGATGTGGCACTACGTCGAAGGCATCACGAACTGGGATCCCGTGTGGCCCTCACACGGCATCCGCATCCTGCCCGGGCCGTCCTCCCTCTGGCTCGACGCCACGGGCAAGCGTCTTCCGGTTCCGCTGTTCCCCGGATTCGACACCCTCGGCACACTCGCGCACCTGCGCACGACAGGGCATGATCACTCCTGGTTCGTCACGTCACGTCAGATCGTCGAGAAGGAGTTCGCGCTCTCGGGCAGCGAACAGAATCCCGATCTGACGGGCAAGGACGTGGCCCTGCTGCTCCGATCGCGTCTCGCCAAGGGACCGACCGGCCCGGTGCAGTCCTTCCTCGACGAGGGTGCGGACTTCCTCGTCGAGAACGATCTGGAGTCGCTGCTGGAGCGCATGCAGAGTCATCCCGGCGGCTCCGCCCTCGACATCGACAACGTACGGAGGGAAGTCATCGCCAGGGACCGCGAGATCGAGAACGAGTTCACCAAGGACGCCCAGATCGGGATGCTGCGTTCCATGCGCAACTACCGCGGCGACAAGCTCATCCGCACCGCGGCGCCGCATCGGCTGCAGGACCCCGCGGCGGGCCCGCTCATCGCCGTCAAGCTGCACGTCCTCACGCGGAAGTCGCTGGGCGGCATCAACACCGACCTCGACGGACGCGCTCTCCGCTCCGACGGCTCCGCGATCCCCGGGCTGTATGCCGCGGGCGAAGCGAGCGGCTTCGGCGGGGGCGGCGTGCACGGCTACCGCGCGCTGGAGGGCACCTTCCTCGGCGGCTGTCTGTTCTCGGGACGCCAGGCAGGGCGCGCGGCTGCTCGCTGACGGCGGCTCTCAGACGGACGAACCGGTCTCCCGCACGCTCGTGAGGCCGGAGGCCACGGGACCGCGGACGAGGACGTGGCCACGGCGGAACGCGAGCCTCGTCCAGCGGCCGGACCTCATCACGCGGACCTCCTCCTCCCCGGAGATGAAGCCCATCGCATCGGCGGCGAAGGCGGCGCCACGCGGCAGGCCGTCAAGGTCTTCGTCCGGCTCGCCCCAGATCGCGGCACGCAGTGCGCGCACCGCCTCCTCCCCTGCCCCGTCGACGGCACCTCGGGCGACGGCGGAGATCCCCCACTGCGCCCGCTGAGCGATCTTCGAGGCCGGCAGTGCGCCCACCGGCGCCCACTGCCCCCGCGGCGGAGCGACCCCGACCCAGGACGGTGAGAGTCCGAGTTCCGGAAGCGTGAGGCGCAGGTCGTCGTCGGTCGCGGCCAGCTCGTCCACGACGATGTCGCACTGGAGCTCGGGGTCTGCCGACACGATGCGCATCGCGAGGATCGTGGGCGTCTGGTCGAACAGCGTCACGGGGGCGAGCACGGCCGTCGATAGGGCGAGGACGCCGTCCGCCGCCTGCAGTCGGACACCCTCGGCCGTGATCCTCTTCGCCCTCCCGACGAACGTCAGGACGTCCTTCGCGGTGTCCGGATCGGCGAGGACGAGTTGATGGGCCACGGGTTCTAAACTACCAACGGAGCGGCACTGCGGTCGCGGAGAGGAACCCATGAGCGCGGAGAACCACGCCATCCAGACCGTCGAGCGACTGCTCGAGGTCCTCGATCTCGATGCGACACAGGCGAGGACCACGGAAGACATCTTCACCGGTTCCTCGCACCCGATGCCGAGCGGCCGCATCTACGGCGGCCAGGTCCTCGCCCAGGCGCTCCTGGCCGCGGAGCGCACTCTTCCCGAGGATCGCGCCGTGCACTCCATGCACGGCTACTTCCTGCGCCCCGGCGACGCCGATCAGGGCATCACGATCGCGGTGGACCGGATCCACGACGGACGCTCGTTCTCCACCCGCCGCACGCAGGCCTATCAGAACGGTGTGCCGATCTTCTCCATGATCGCCTCGTTCCAGGATGCCGATCCGGGTGTCGAGCATGCCGAGCCGATGCCGCCGGGGATCCCCGCCCCGGAGGACCTCGTCCCCGACGAGGATCGCGTCCAGGGTCTGCCCGCCGGGACGGCGCGCATGCTGAGCGACCGCGCCGCGGACATCCGGCACGTCGATTCTCCGCTGTACCTGCCCAGCGACGACGAGCGCGTCGCCCGGCAGGCCGTGTGGATGAGGCTCCGCGCCCCGCTTCCGGACGACCAGCGGCTGCACCGCGCCGCGCTGGCCTATCTGAGCGACATGACCATCCAGGAGTCCATCCTGCGGGCCCACGGCGTCTTCTGGTCGCTTCCCGGGCTCAAGGTGGCGAGCCTCGATCACGCGATGTGGTGGCACCGCCCTGCACGCGTGGACGAGTGGCTCCTATACCTCCAGGAGTCGCCGAACGCGCGGGGCGGGCGAGGCCTCGCCACAGGGCGCATCTATACGCGTGACGGCGACCTGGTCGCCAGCGTGGCGCAGGAGATCATGATCCGGGTGCCCGAGGAGCAGCCCCGATCCTGACGCGCGCGGATGCGCCTCGCGCGCTGCGGATCAGCGGTGCGCGTACTCGATCGACGGACCGACGTAAGGCTCCCAGGCTTCGCGCATCTCCGCGGTGAGCCTGGTCGGACGCCCCGTGCTCGCGTCGACGAGCACGATGATCGCCGTGGAGCGTGCGTAGATCTGCCGCGGCTCGGCGGCCGGGTCGTTGTGCACCTCGTAGCACACCTCGACGCTGGAGCCGCCGAGCTTGCCGAACCACATCTGCACCTCGAGCGGACGCCGCTGATACGGGACCGGCGCGAGGTACTCGATCTCCTGCCGCGCGATGAGCGTCAGGATCCCCTCGTCGATGCCCGAGTCGAGCACCGCGGTCGACGGAGCTTCCTCGCCGGGGCCGGCTCGCCAGAACGCGCGGACCCGCGCCTCCTCGAGCAGTTTGAGCATCGAGGTGTTGTTGACGTGGTTGAACGCGTCCAGATCGCCCCAGCGGAGGTGGATCGGGATGTGCAGACGGGGCCCGGGCTCGGCGGTCATCGCGGCCTCAGTCGCGCGTCAGCTTGCGGTGCGTCGAACGGTGCGGCTTGGCGGCATCCGGTCCGAGACGCTCGATCTTGTTCTCCTCGTACGCCTCGAAGTTGCCCTCGAACCAGTACCACTGGTCGGGCTTCTCGTCGGTGCCCTCGTAGGCGAGGATGTGCGTCGCGATGCGGTCGAGGAACCACCGGTCGTGCGTGATGACCACGGCGCAGCCGGGGAACTCGAGCAGTGCGTTCTCGAGGGAGCTCAGCGTCTCGACGTCCAGGTCGTTGGTGGGCTCGTCGAGCAGCAGCAGATTGCCGCCCTCCTTGAGCGTCAGCGCGAGGTTGAGGCGGTTGCGCTCACCACCGGACAGCACGCCCGCCTTCTTCTGCTGGTCCGGCCCCTTGAAGCCGAACTTCGACACGTAGGCGCGGGACGGGATCTCGGTCTTGCCGACTGTGATGAAGTCGAGCCCGTCGGACACGACCTCCCACAGCGTCTTGTTCGGGTCGATGTTCGAGCGCGACTGGTCGACGTAGCTGATCTTCACGGTCTCGCCGATCTTCAGCGTCCCGCCGTCGAGCGGCTCGAGGCCGACGATCGTCTTGAACAGCGTCGTCTTTCCGACGCCGTTCGGTCCGATCACGCCGACGATGCCGTTCGGCGGAAGGCTGAAGCTCAGCCCGTCGATCAGCGAGCGGCCGTCGAAGCCCTTCTTCAGGTTCTTGGCGTCGATCACGATGCTGCCCAGACGCGGACCCGCCGGGATCTGGATCTCCTCGAAGTCCAGCTTCCTGGTGCGCTCCGCCTCCGCAGCCATCTCCTCGTACCGCGCGAGACGCGCCTTCGACTTCGTCTGGCGTCCCTTCGCACTGGAACGGACCCACTCCAGCTCGTCCTTGAGACGCTTCGCGAGCTTCGCGTCCTTCTTGCCCTGGATGTCGAGGCGCTCGGCCTTCTTCTCCAGGTAGGTCGAGTAGTTGCCCTCGTAGCCGATCAGACGACCGCGGTCGACCTCGGCGATCCACTCGGCGACGTGGTCGAGGAAGTACCGGTCGTGAGTGATCGCGATGACCGCGCCCTTGTACGACTGCAGGTGCTGCTCGAGCCAGAGCACGCTCTCGGCGTCGAGGTGGTTGGTGGGCTCGTCGAGGAGGAGCAGGTCCGGCTTCTGAAGCAGGAGCTTGGCCAGCGCGACACGACGCTTCTCACCACCGGAGAGCGGAGCGATCGCGGCATCCCCCGGAGGCGTGCGCAGGGCGTCCATCGCCTGCTCCAGCTGCGAGTCGAGGTCCCAGCCGTCCGCCGCGTCGATCTCCTCCTGCAGCGTGCCCATCTCGGCGAGCAGCGCATCGAAGTCCGCGTCGGGGTCGGCCATCAGAGCGGAGATCTCGTTGAAGCGGTCGACCTTCGCCTTGATCGCGATGCCGTCCTGGATGTTCTCCAGCACTGTCTTGGACTCGTCGAGTTCCGGCTCCTGCATCAGGATGCCGACCGAGTAGCCCGGCGCGAGCTTGGCCTCGCCGTTGGAGGGCGTGTCGAGCCCGGCCATGATCTTGAGGATCGTCGACTTTCCGGCGCCGTTCGGGCCGACCATGCCGATCTTGGCGCCGGGGAGGAACGCCATCGTGACGTCGTCGAGGATGAGCTTCTCGCCCACAGCCTTGCGCGCACGCACCATCGAGTAGATGTACTCAGCCATACCGTTTAAACGCTCCTCTTGAGGCCTGACTCAACGCCCGGTCCGGGCGAGGCCGCTTCTCATGGTGGATGTGAAGTGATCAGCCGGGGCGAGGCTGCTGTGTCTTCTCGCCGACTGGGTTCTCTAGCCTACCGGTCGCATAATGGCACCATGCCCAACCGCCGCCAGTTCCGCGACGTTGCGTACGGCATCCTGGGACATTTCGTGCGTGACACTCCCTGGGATCCGGAGTGGTGGCCGCTCGGCAGCATCGGGAGGGCATACCGACAGGGAGTCGGTGGCCGGTATTCGTTCGACATGGTGGTCGGCTCGGTGGCGCCTACGACGATCGAACTGCTGTCGATAGCCGACCAACTCAGGATGGACCTGCGTCGACATCTCCATCTGCGTCGTCTGCCGCCCGAGTGGGTCACGGACGCCGTCCTGGAGGTCGAGGCCACACCATCTCCGAGCGTCCCACGGAACCTGCGCGTGATGTGCCGTGTCACCTTGATCGACGACCGCGGAGTCGAACACACCTCGGCGACGTGCACGACGCTCCCTCTTCCCGCCCGCCGTCTCGCCAGCTGGATCGGGCGTTCCCGCCCCCGACGCGATTGACCCGTCCTGCGTCCCTCCGCGGACGGATCCGTGATGACGGGTTCTGGTGTCACCAGTCGATCGGGCGTGTGGCGCCGATCAGGCACCGCCCGTCGGCCAGCTGCGGCATCACGGCGGTGACGACGCCACCCGTCGATGGGCCGACCTGACCGACGAGGCAGTCCTGCTCGCCCCACCGCACCGAGAACTGCAGGCTCTCCGCCGGGTTGCCGACGGTCGTCTGGTCCTGGGTGACCTGCATGTCCGCGCGGTCGAAGCCGGCCGTGATCAGGCCGTCGACGTACGCCCGACCCGACCCGCGCTGATCGGTCGCCCAGACACGTTCGGCGACCGCGGCGAAGACCGGGAGGTTCTCCTCGGCGGTGCCCTCCGGCACGAGCGCGGGAGCGGCGGACTCCGTGGCATCAGGACTCGGTGATCCCGCCGGTGTGGCAGAGGCGGAGGGACCGGGCTCCGGTGCGCACGCGGACAGGAGCAGAACGACGGTGGCGGTGGCCGCGAGGACGCTGCCCGCACGCGTCGGTGAGAGGACCGATCGACGAAGCACGAGCCGAGTCTACGTGCCTTGCACTCGCGCCCCGTGATGGGACGTGCGGGCTCGTACGACCTGCGGGTCCAGCCGGTCAGAAGGGTCTCGCCACCGCGTCCTCTCCCGTTCCCGATGTCGTCGACCACGAGGCATCGACCGCAGAGGATCGCTCCGGCGCGGCCGCTTCGCCGTCGTCCCCGGGCGCATCTGCCGGTCCGGAGCCGGCTGCCGACGGACGAGACTGCGGCCGATAAGCCGTCGTCCCCCACCGGAGGTCGTGGCCGATCGCCTCCGCATCGATGTCGACGCTCGTGCCGTGCTTGCCGTTGTGCTCCCAGTTGCGGATCTTGAGCCGCCCCGTGACGATCACGCTGTCGCCCGTGCGCAGCGAGGCTTTCGCGTGCTCGCCGAGCTGTCGGAACGCCGCTACCGAGAACCAGTTCGTCCCGTTGTCGACCCAGGACTGCGTGGCGGCGTCGAAACGCCGCTGGGTGCTCGCGAGCCGGAAGTTCGTCACCGGGACCCCTCCCGTGGTCTGACTCAGAACCGGGTCGGTCGCGACTCTTCCGACGATGGTCAGGGTGTCGATCATGCTGCGTCCTTTCGTCTTCCGGATCCTGCCCGGGTGAGACCAGCGTGACCGCGGGCACGGCCGCACACAGCTCCCGAACACGACCGCCGTGGAGATGTGCCGATACCCGACGTTCCGTGCAGGAGAAGTGCAGGAGGCTCCGGCGCGAGACCGTGGTCGGAATGTCGGTGGTCGGTCATATCTTCGAATCAGGAAAGGAGTTCCCATGTCAGACAGCCAGATCACGTCCCTGCCCGAGGTCCCGTTCGCCACGCCGCGTCTCGCCTCGGCGCGGGAACACCTCGTCCGCGCCGCCGATCACCTGTGGCGCGTCCAAGACCAGCGCGAGCACGTGCTGGGGCACCTCCGCATCGTCGCCGATCCCCTCGGGCTGCGCTACCGCGCCGAACGGCTGCACCTGGCGACGGGCGTCTTCCGCATCGTCGGCGAGTTCTGGCGTGCCGACGACGCCGTCGCCGCGCTGCGCCACTCGTGAAGCGCCCCCGGCAGGATTCGAACCTGCGACCAAGAGATTAGAAGGCTCCTGCTCTATCCCCTGAGCTACGGAGGCGGGATATCTCTACCGTACCGCGGTCTCCCCGTCGCTTGCAGAACCGCTCACGCCGGGCGATGTCGGAGCCGTCGATAGGATGGCCGAATGGTATCTGCGTCCGAGAACGATCGTCTCGTATGGATCGATTGCGAGATGACGGGCCTCGATCTCGCGGTCGATGAGCTCGTCGAGATCGCCGTCGTCATCACCGACTTCGAACTGCGTCCGCTCGATGCGGGCTTCCAGGTGGTGATCCGACCCGGCGAAGCGGCGCTCGCGCACATGAACGACTTCGTCACGAAGATGCACGAGACCTCAGGGCTGATCGAGGAGATCCCCCACGGCGTCTCGCTCGAAGAAGCGGAGGCTCAGACGCTCGCGTATATCAAGCGATTCGTCCCGCTGGAGCGGAAGGCCCCGCTCGCCGGGAACACGATCGGCACCGACCGGATGTTCCTCGCCAAGTACATGCCGCAGGTGGATCAGTGGCTGCACTACCGCAACGTCGATGTCTCGAGCATCAAGGAGCTTTCCCGGCGGTGGTACCCGCGCGTGTTCTTCCAGGCCCCGGTCAAGGACGGCGGGCACCGCGCACTCGCCGACATCCTGGAGTCGATCCGCGAGCTCCGGTACTACCGGGAGGCCGTCTTCGTCGACGAACCAGGGCCCTCCAGCGATGAGGCGCGCGACATCGCGACCCGTACGGTGTCAGAGTTCACCCCGAACATGTAATAGACTCGTATGGTTGCCCGCTCCGGTGGGCACATGGTGGGTATAGCTCAGCTGGTAGAGCGCTGGCTTGTGGTGCCGGATGTCGCGGGTTCGAGTCCCGTTACTCACCCTCCTGAAGAAGGCCCGAACCGCACGGTTCGGGCCTTCTTCGCGTCCGGGGCGCGCGAGATCGGGCGATCCGCGCGCCCTAGACTGACGAGGTGACATTCGCGGTCTGGTTCTCGTTGTTCACCGCATCCGTCGTGATCAGCTTCACCCCCGGGGCCGGCGCGATCAACACGATGTCGAACGCCATGAACCAGGGATGGCGCCGCTCGATCTGGGGCATCATCGGCCAGCAGATCGCCCTGGTCGTCCATGTCGCGATCGTCGCCGCGGGTGTGGGACTCCTGGTCGCCCAGTCACCGCTCCTGTTCAACGCCATCCGCTACGCCGGCGCCGCTTACCTCGTCTACCTCGGCATCAGACTCATCCTCACCAAGCCGACTACCTCCGTCGAGGACGCGCCGTCGCCGGTCGACACGCGTGAGGGCCGCTGGTCGATGATCCGCCGCGGGTTCTGGGTCAACCTCCTCAACCCCAAGGCCATCGTCTTCTTCCTCGCGTTCATCCCCCAGTTCATCCGTCTGGATCAACCGCCGGTCCCGCAGTACGTCACACTCATCGTGACCGTGATCATCGTGGATGTGATCGTGATGTGGGGGTTCTTCGCCGCGGTGGCCCGCCCGTTCCGTCGCCTCACCCGCACCGTGCGCGGACAGCGTCTCCTCAACACGATCTTCGGCATTCTCTTCATCGTGGTCGCAGCGATCCTCGTGCTCCTGCACTGACCCGCGCACGCCCGTAGGCTGGAGAGGATGGAGATGAACGCCGCCGCCTTCGAAGAGCTCGTGATCGACGAGCTCGACCAGCTGCCCGACGAGATGGTCGAGGGCTTGGACAACGTCGTGTTCGTCGTCGAGGATCGCCCCGAGGACGGCACCCTCGATCTGCTGGGCCTGTACGACGGCCTGGCGCTCACCGAGCGCACCCAGTACGGCATGGGCGAACTGCCCGATCGGATCGTCGTCTACCGGGAGCCGCATCTCGCCCAGTGCGAGGATGAGGCGGACCTCCGGGACGAGATCCACACGACCCTCGTGCACGAGATCGCGCACTTCTACGGGCTCGACGATCGGCAACTGCACGAGATGGGCTGGGCATGACTGTCCCCGCTGCCGTCCCCTCGCTCGATGAGGCCACCGATCTTCAGGCCGCGCCCCTGGAGCCGTGGCAGGTCGTGGTGTGGAACGACCCCGTGAACCTCATGAGCTACGTCGTGCGGGTGTTCCGCACCTACTTCGGCTACTCCCTCGACCGCGCGACCGCCCTGATGCTCGCCGTGCACCACGAGGGACACGCCGTCGTCGCCGCCGGCCCGCGCGAGACGATGGAGGTGCACGCTCAGGCCATGCACGACTTCGGCCTGTGGGCGACCGTCAGGAAGGCTCCGCTATGACCGCGATCACCATATCCACGCCGATCACGGCCGTCGAGGAACTGCACCTGGCCCGACTCGTCGATGACTTCCTGGAACTGATCGATACGTCTCGTGACGTCGGCGATCCCGCTGTCGAGCGCCTGACCCCCAGCCCGTATCCCGGTGACCAGGGATCGACCGCCGCCTTCGCAGAAGCGACCCGCAACGATCTGCTCGATCGTCGTGCCGCCGACGCACGGCGGATGCGGGCGTCCCTCGGCGACTTCGACGAGGATCCGACCGCGCTCGGCGACGCCGCGCTGGAGTCCCGGGATCTGGCGATCTCGCTGGACGAGCTCGATCCCTGGCTGCGAACGCTCACGGCGATTCGGCTCGTGATCGCGACCAGGCTCGGGATCACCGCGGACGACGATTCCGGTGAGGACGGGCGTCACCAGGTGTACGACTGGGTCGGGTATCGACTCGAACTCCTGATCCAGGCCGCCGATGACGCGGGCGCCGGCTTGGGCTCCTGAGACCTCACGGCACCGGGACGATCCGGGTCGCCAGCGCCCGGGGATCGTCCCTCTCGATGTGCCGGCGCTCCTGGGCGGCCCAGCGATCCCAGTGCGGGCGGTACGTGTCACCGTCGCGGGCCAGAGCGCGGGCCTTGCGCACGGGTTCCGCCGATTCCACCCACACGCGCACATCCGCCAACCGCGCCGTCGCGGGTCGGAGAATGCCGCTCCCCTCGATGATCACACCCAGCGCCGGGTCCACGGCATGACTCTCCGCCTCGGCCTGCGCCTCCCAGTCCCAGCGCCGCCAGGTGCCGAGGTACCCGCGTCCGTGCGGGCGCAGAATCCATTCCAGGGCGCGCTCCGCTCCCTCATCCAGGCCGTCCCAGCCCGGGTAGATCGAGTCGAGCGCGATGAGCTGCACGTGTCCGCTGACCGGCCACCGGCGCACCAGGCGCGCCGCGAGGGACGACTTGCCCGCCCCGCTGCCGCCGTCGATGAGCACGACCGGGTTCGCGGCCGCCAGCGCGCGGACGTCGTGCGCGATCAGTGTCGCGGCCTGCTCGAGAGCTGCCGCGACAGGGTCGTCACTTCTTGAGGGCACGGATGATGCGGGTGATCGCGCGTCCGGCGACCCACACGAACGGCACGGCCACGACGAGCAGCGTGACGATGTTCGGCTCGAAGCGCAGTCCCTCCTCACGGCGGACGTACACGCCGACCGGCACCGACACGCCTCCTCCGCCGCCGCCCTCAGCGCCATCACCGCTGCCGCCTCCGAATCCGGAGTACGTGAACGCGACCGGAGTGATGCTCACCCCGTCGACGTCCTGCGGCTCTCCATAGGCGCTCTTGACGCCGAGATTCGCGGCCTGCTTTCCGAGTTCCAGTGCAATGTTCGGCATGGTCCCACGCTAGCCGACGGCGGCACGACACGCGCGGTCAATTCACGCCGTGCGCCTTCGGGTGCTGTGCGGCGCCGCGTCCGTCGCCGCGGCCGATGTGCCTGGCGCGACTGATCGTCGCGGAGCCGAACCTCGCGACGGCCTCGTCGACCGCGCCCTCGACCTTGCGCCAGTCCTCATCGTCATCCCAGAGTCCGAGGCCCGCCCCGCCCGCTGGACGCAGGTTCTCGGCGCGCACACCGACCAGACGCACCGGGTCGCGCCGGTCGATCTGCTCGAACAGGCCCTGGGCGGCCTCGCCGATGCGCTGGCCGACGGCTGTGGGCTCGCTCAGCGTCTGCGAGCGGTTCACCGTACGGAAGTCGTCGAAGCGGATCTTGATAGACACCGTCGCGGTCTCCCAGTCCGCTCGACGCAGCCGCGCGGCGACGCGGTCCGCGAGCCGGAGCAGCTCGGCGCGGAGGAACGTCCGGTCGAGGATGTCCTGATCGAACGTCTCCTCGTGGCCGATGCTCTTCTCCACCCGCTCGGTGTCGACCGCGCGGGGGTCCTCGCCGAGCGCGAGCTGGGTCAATCGCGCGCTCAGCGCCGGCCCCACGGCGCGATCGAGCATCTCCCGTGACGACTCGCGCACATCCCGGATCGTGCGGATCCCCCGAGCCTCCAGCGCCTCCGCGGCCTTCGGCCCCACACCCCACATCGCCCGCACCGGACGAGGGGCGAGGAAGTCGAGAGTGGCGGGGGCGGGCACCACGAGCATCCCGTCGGGTTTGGCGACCGTCGAGGCCATCTTCGCGACGTGCTTCGTCGCTGCGACACCCACGCTGCAGGTGATGCCGACCTCGTCGAGGACACGCGTGCGGATCAGGTCCGCGATGCGGGCCGGACTCCCCCACAGCCGTCGGACACCCTGCACGTCGAGGAACGCCTCGTCGACCGACAGCGGCTCCACGAGCGGCGTGAACGACTCGAAGATCGCCATCACCTGGCGCGAGACCTCCTGGTACCGATGGAAGTGCGGGGGGACGATGCGCGCCGTGGGGCAGAGCCGGAGCGCCTGGGACACGGGCATGGCGGCGCGCACGCCGTAGCGTCGCGCTTCGTACGATGCGCTCGAGACGACCGAGCGGCCATCGGGAGCCCCGATGATGAGCGGCAGTCCCCGGAGCGTGGGGTCATCGAGCACCTCGACAGCCGCGTAGAACGCATCCATGTCGACATGCAGGATGCGCGTTCCGGTGTCGTCGGCATCCGGACGCGAGACCACGCGTCCCCTGCCGTCACCGTGTCCCATGACGCCATTCTCCCCCGGGCCTCGGACACGAGGCCCGGGAGATCAGGTCACTGCGCCGCGCGCTCGAGGATGAGCTCACGGACCCGAGCGGCGTCTGCCTGCCCCTTCATCGCCTTCATGACGGCGCCGATGACCGCTCCAGCCGCCTGGACCTTGCCGTCCTTGATCTTCGCGAGCACATCGGGCTGCGCGGCGAAGGCGTCGTCGATCGCGGCGATGAGCGCACCATCGTCGGAGACGACGGCGAGCCCCCGGGCGTCGACGACCTCCTGCGGAGTGCCCTCCCCCGCGATCACGCCCTCCAGCACCTGGCGGGCGAGCTTGTCGGTGAGGGTTCCCGCGTCGACGAGCTTCTGCAGAGCCGCGACGTTCTCCGCCGAGATCAGGTCGGCAGCATCCTTCTCCTGCGCGTTCGCCAGGCGGGCGATCTCTCCCGTCCACCACTTCCGGGCGGCGGCCGGAGCGGCACCGGCGGCGATCGTGGCCTCGACCTGGTCGAGGATGCCGCCGTTGCGCACGTCCTGGAACTCGAGGTCCGTGAATCCCCACTCCGTCATCAGACGGCGACGACGGGCGACGGGCTGCTCCGGAAGCGCGGCTCGGAGCTCCTCGATCAGCTCGGCTGCCGGCTCCACGGGCAGCAGATCCGGCTCAGGGAAGTACCGGTAGTCGTCGGCGTCCGACTTCGGGCGACCAGGCGACGTCGTGCCGGTGTCCTCGTGCCAGTGCCTGGTCTCCTGCGTGATCGACCCGCCGTCGGCGAGGATCTGCGCCTGACGCTGGATCTCGTACCGGACGGCCCGCTCGACGGAGCGCATGGAGTTGACGTTCTTCGTCTCGGTGCGGGTGCCGAGCTTCTCCTCGCCGCGCCGGCGCAGCGAGACGTTCGCGTCGCAGCGCAGGTTGCCGCGCTCCAGGCGGGCTTCGGAGATCCCCAGTCCGCGGACGATGTCCCGGATCGCCTGCACGTAGGCCTTCGCCACCTCGGGAGCCCGGTGCTCCGTGCCCGTGATCACCTTGGTGACGATCTCGACCAGCGGCACACCCGCCCGGTTGTAGTCGACCAGCGAGTACTCGGCGCCCTGGATCCGGCCCGTCGAGCCTCCCATGTGCGTGAGCTTGCCGGCGTCCTCCTCCATGTGGGCGCGCTCGATCGGGATCGTGATGAGCGTGCCGTCCTCGAGCTCGACTTCCACGGATCCCTCATAGGCGATCGGCTCGTCGTACTGCGAGATCTGGTAGTTCTTGCCCAGGTCCGGGTAGAAGTAGTTCTTGCGCGCGAACCGGCTCGACGAGGCGATCGAGCAGCCGAGCGCGAGGCCCAGGCTGATCGACGATCGGATGGCCGTCTCGTTCACGACGGGCAGGGCTCCGGGGAGTCCCAGGTCGACCGGAGCGATCAGCGTGTTCGGCTCGGCGGCGTGGTACGCCTCGTTCGCGGGGTTCGGCGCGTCGGAGAACATCTTCGTGTTCGTGTTGAGCTCGACGTGCACCTCGAACCCGAGGACGGGCTCGAACAGCTCGAGCGCCTTGTCGAAGTCCATGAGCTTGGCGGCGGCCATCAGCGGTTCCCTCCTGCGAGCTGCGGTGCGCGAGTGAGCAGTGGTGCGCCCCACGCGTCGACGAGGAGCGTCTCGAGCGCCGCACCGACCTTGTACAGACGAGCGTCCTCGCGGGCCGGAGCGATGAACTGGATGCCGATGGGGAGCCCGTCTTCGTCCGCCAGACCGCTCGGGATCGAGATACCGGGAACGCCGGCGAGGTTCACCGGAATCGTGGTGATGTCGTTCAGGTACATCTGCAGCGGGTCGTCGACCTGCTCGCCGAGCTTGAACGCCGTCGTGGGTGCCGACGGCGTCGCGATGACGTCGACCTCGGCGAAGGCGTTCGCGAAGTCCTGCTGGATCAGCGTGCGGACCTTCTGCGCGCTGCCGTAGTACGCGTCGTAGTATCCGGCCGACAGGGCATAGGTGCCGAGGATGATGCGGCGCTTCACCTCGTCGCCGAAACCGGCGTCGCGCGTGGCGGACATGACGTCCTCGACCGTCGGATTGCCGTCGGGGGTCACCCGCAGACCGAAGCGCACGGAGTCGAACTTGGCGAGGTTGCTCGATGCCTCCGCTGGGAGGATCAGGTAGTAGGCGGCGACGCCGTACTCGAAGTGCGGCGCACCGATCTCGACGATCTCGGCACCCTGCGCCTCCATGAGCGCGAGCGCGCTGCGGAAGGAGGATGCGACACCGGGCTGGAAGCCGCTGTCGGGCAGCTCGCGGATCACGCCGACCTTGAGCCCCTTGAGCACGTCCCCGCGCGCTCCCTCACGAGCAGCTTCTGCGAACGACGGCCAGGCGTCGGTGAGGGAGGTGGAGTCCTTCGGGTCGTGCCCGGCGATCGCATCGTGCAGCAGGCCGGAATCGAGCACCGTCCTGGACACCGGACCGACCTGGTCGAGGCTCGACGCGAGAGCGATCGCGCCGTAGCGGCTCACCCCGCCGTAGGTCGGCTTCACGCCGACGGTACCCGTGACGTGCGCCGGCTGACGGATCGAGCCGCCGGTGTCGGAGCCGAGCGCGAGCGGCGCCTCGAAAGCGGCGACGGCCGCAGCCGAGCCTCCGCCGGATCCGCCGGGAATGCGGTCGAGGTCCCACGGGTTGCGGGTCGGACCGTAGGCGGAGTGCTCCGTGGAGGATCCCATCGCGAACTCGTCCATGTTGGTCTTGCCCAGCGGAATCATGCCGGCAGCCCGAGACCGCGCCACGACCGTCGCGTCGTACGGCGACCGGTAGCCCTCGAGGATGCGGGACCCGCTCGTGGTGGGCTGGTCGGTCGTGACCAGCACATCCTTGATCGCGAGCGGCACCCCGGCGAGAGGACCGAGCTCCTCGCCCGCCGCGCGGCGCGCATCGATCGCGGCGGCCGCGTCGAGCGCCCCCTCGTTCACATGGAGGAAGGCGTGCACGTCGCCGTCGACGGCGGCGATGCGGTCCAGGTGCGCCTGCGTGGCCTCGACGCTCGAGACCTCGCGGGAGGCGAGCTTCGCGGCCAGAGCAGCGGCGTCGAGGCGGATGATGTCGCTCACTGCTCCTCCCCCAGGATCGCGGTGACCCGGAAGCGGCCGTCTGCGGCATCCGGAGCGTTCTGCAGCACCTGCTCGTGCGTCAGCGTCTGGCCGACGACGTCCGGGCGGAAGACATTGCTCAACGGGATCGGGTGGCTGGTCGCAGCGACATCGGCCGTCGCGACCTCCGAGACCTTGGCGATGTTGTCGACGATCGCGTCGAGCTGGCCCGTGAGCCGCGACACCTCGTCGTCGTTCAGCTGGATGCGTGCGAGCACACCGAGATGGCGCACGAGTTCAGGGGTGATTTCAGACACCCGTCCAGTCTAGTTGGAGTGCCCCGGCCTCTTCCGCGCCCGGCCTATGCTGGGCGGGTGAGCACGTTCCAGCCCCCTCGCCCGTGGATCGCCAGCTATGCCGCCGGAGTTCCGGAAGACCTTCCCCCTGTCGAGGGGTCGCTGGTCGACATCGTCGCCGCATCCGCACGGGACTATCCCGATGCTCCCGCCCTGCAGTTCTTCGGCAGGGAGACGACCTACGCACAGCTGCAGGCGGCCATCGATCGCGCCGCCGCCGGGCTGCGCGACCTCGGCGTCCGCGCGGGCGATCCGGTCGCGATCGTGCTGCCCAACTGCCCGCAGCACATCGTCGCGTTCTACGCCGTGCTCCGTCTCGGCGCCGTCGTCGTCGAGCACAACCCGCTCTACACCCCTCGGGAGCTCCGCAAGCAGTTCGAGGATCACGGAGCGAAGCACGCGATCGTCTGGAACAAGGTCGTCTCCACCGTGCAGGACTTCCCCGCCGACCTCACCGTGACGAATCTCGTGTCGGTCGATGTCACCCGTGCCATGCCGGCGCTCACCCGGTTCGCACTCCGGCTCCCGGTGGCGAAGGCGCGGGAGTCGCGCGCGGCTCTGACGGAGAAGGTCCGCGGCACCGTGGTGTGGGACTCCCTGCTCGGGACCGCACCGCTGCCCTCGACGCACCCGAAGCCCGCCACCGATGACCTCGCGATCATCCAGTACACCTCCGGGACGACGGGCACGCCGAAGGGTGCTGCCCTGACGCACCGGAACCTGCTCGCGAACGCGGCGCAGGCACAGGCGTGGGTCCCCTCGATCCAGCGCGGCAAGGGCTGCGTGGTGTACGCGGTGCTGCCGATGTTCCACGCCTACGGGCTCACGCTCTGCCTCACCTTCGCCATGTCGATGGGCGCGCGGCTGGTCCTGTTCCCGAAGTTCGACCCCGACCTGGTCCTCGACGTCGTGAAGAAGCACCCGGCGACCTTCCTTCCTCTCGTTCCGCCGATCGCCGACCGCCTGCTGACCGCGGCCGACGCGAAGGGCGTCTCCCTCGACGGCATCGAGGTCGCGATCTCCGGCGCCATGGCGCTGCCTCACGAGCTGGTCGTGCCCTTCGAGAAGGCGACGAACGGCTTCCTCGTCGAAGGCTACGGATTGAGCGAATGCTCACCGGTGCTCATGGCCAACCCGGTCGCCGACAACCGGGTGCCCGGCACCGTGGGACTGCCGCTGCCCGGCACCGAATGCCGAGTCGTCGATCCGGACAACCCCACACAGGACGTCCCGGCGGGATCGGCCGGCGAGCTCGTCGTCCGCGGCCCGCAG
The DNA here is from genome assembly GCF_008868005.1 of Microbacterium algeriense. Classification (GTDB taxonomy): domain Bacteria; phylum Actinomycetota; class Actinomycetes; order Actinomycetales; family Microbacteriaceae; genus Microbacterium; species Microbacterium algeriense. The sequence continues at coordinate 692,264 of NZ_WAAO01000002.1, read as the reverse complement.
GTGTTCTCCGGCTACTACGGCAAGCCGGAGGAGACCGAGTCGGTGTTCGCGGACGGCTGGTATCGCACCGGGGACATCGTGACGATCGACGACGCCGGCTTCGTCCGCATCGTCGATCGCATCAAGGAGCTCATCATCACCGGCGGCTTCAACGTCGCCCCCACCGAGGTCGAGAACGCGCTCCGACAGCACCCGCAGGTCGTGGACGCGGCCGTGGTGGGCCTGCCGAGCGAGCACTCCGGCGAAGAGGTCGTCGCGGCGATCGTGGTCGAACCGGGCACCGAGATCGATGTCGAGGCGATCCGCGAGTTCGCTCGCAGCATCCTCACGCCGTACAAGGTGCCGCGTCGCGTCTTCGTGGTCGACGAGCTGCCCACCTCGCTGATCGGGAAGGTGCTCCGCCGTCAGGTCAAGGAGCGGCTGACCGCTCTGACGACCGGCGCCTGAGCCTCCCCTCACAGACAGCGGGTGCCGCCGCGCGCTACCCTTGGGAAGTGACCCCTGAAGATGCAGTGCTGACCGACGCCCCCGAGGAATCCCCCGCAACCCCCGGATTCGAGGAGCTCGGCATCACCGGGCCCGTCCTCAAAGCCATCAAGGACCTCGGCTACGAGACCCCGTCCCCCATCCAGGCGGCGACCATCCCGACGCTGCTCTCCGGCCGCGACGTCGTCGGCATGGCCCAGACCGGAACCGGCAAGACCGCCGCGTTCGCCCTGCCCGTGCTCGAGCGCCTCGACGTGTCGCAGAAGACCCCGCAGGCACTCGTGCTCGCCCCGACCCGCGAACTCGCGCTGCAGGTGTGCGAGGCGTTCGAGTCGTACGCCTCGAAGATGAAGGGCGTCCACGTCCTCCCCGTCTACGGCGGCCAGGGCTACGGCGTGCAGCTGTCTGCTCTGCGTCGCGGGGTCCACGTCATCGTCGGCACCCCGGGCCGGATCATGGACCACCTCGCCAAGGGCACCCTGGACCTCTCGCAGCTGCAGTACCTCGTCCTCGACGAGGCCGACGAGATGCTGAAGATGGGCTTCGCGGAAGATGTGGAGCAGATCCTCGCCCAGACGCCCGAGGAGAAGCAGGTCGCGCTGTTCTCGGCGACGATGCCGCCGCAGATCCGCCGCCTCGCGCAGAAGTACCTGCGCGAGCCGGAGGAGATCAGCATCAAGTCGAAGACCGCGACGGGCACGAACATCACCCAGCGGTACCTCGTGGTCTCGTACGCGCAGAAGGTCGATGCGCTCACCCGCATCCTCGAGGTGGAGAACTTCGACGGGATGATCGTCTTCGTCCGCACGAAGAACGAGACCGAGACGCTGGCCGAGAAGCTGCGCGCCCGCGGATACTCCGCAGCCGCGATCAACGGCGACGTCCCTCAGGTGCAGCGGGAGCGCAGCGTCAACCAGCTCAAGGACGGAAAGCTCGACATCCTCGTCGCGACCGACGTCGCGGCCCGCGGGCTGGACGTGGAGCGCATCAGCCACGTCGTGAACTTCGACATCCCCACCGACACCGAGTCGTACGTGCACCGCATCGGCCGCACCGGCCGCGCAGGGCGCTCCGGAGACGCGATCAGCTTCATCACGCCGCGCGAGCGCTACCTCCTCAAGCACATCGAGAAGGCGACGCGTCAGCAGCCCACGCAGATGCAGCTGCCGAGCACGGAAGACGTCAACACCACGCGTCTGAACCGCTTCGACGACGCCATCACGACGGCGCTGTCCGAGACGACCCGCATCGAGGCGTTCCGTGACATCGTCGCGCACTATGTGCGTCATCACGACGTCCCCGAGGCGGATGTGGCGGCGGCGCTCGCCGTGGTGGCGCAGGGCGACACTCCCCTGCTGCTCGACCCGGCGAACGATCCGCTCTCCAAGGCCGTGGAGGCCGACAACCGTCCGCCGCGCGAGCGCGCGACACGGGAGCCGCGGGAACCCCGCACCGAGCGTCGGGGGCGCGGCGACTACGCCGCATACCGCATCGAGGTCGGCCGCCGGCATCGGGTCGAACCTCGTCAGATCGTCGGCGCTCTCGCCAATGAAGGCGGCCTCGGCCGCGACGACTTCGGCGCCATCAACATCCGCCCCGACTTCTCGATCGTCGAGCTCCCCGCGAACCTCGACCCCGCCGTGCTCGAGAAGCTGCGGGACACCCGGATCTCCGGTCGCCTCATCGAGATCAAGCCCGATCGCGGCCCCAGCGGCGCCCGTCGCACCGGCGGACCTCGCGACGGCGGTCGCGGCGACCGCTACGAGCGACCCGCACGCCGGAACGATGACGACCGGTACGCCCGCGGAGACCGGGACGAGAAGCCGTTCCGGAAGCCCCGGCACAAGAACTGATCGCGGAGCCGCGCGGAAGGACGCCCCATCGTCCGCCGCGCGGCTCGGTCGTCGAAGTGGGCGGTGGCCGCCCGCGTCAGGAGCTCTCGCCCACAGGGGCCAGAGCCTCCGGTCCCTCCGTGACGAGGATGTGGAACTGTGCGGCGTCGAGGATCCGGATCCCGAGTTCCTCGGCTTTCGCGAGCTTGGACCCCGCGCCGGGGCCGGCGGCCACGAAGTCGGTCTTCTTCGACACGCTCGACGCCGCCTTCCCTCCGGCCTGGATGATCGCCTCCTGTGCGCCGTCGCGGGTGTAGCCGTCCAGAGAGCCGGTCGCGACGACCGTCAGCCCCTCGAGCACGCCGCCCGCGGGGACCGCCGCGCCCGGGCCCGGGTGACCGGGCGTCGCCCACTGCACGCCCGCGTCGGTCCAGCGCTGCACGATCTCCTGATGCCAGTCGACCTCGAACCAGGCCAGCAGCGAGTCGGCGATGATGCCGCCGACTCCCTCGACCGCGGCGAGCTCCTCCCGTGAGGCGGCGCGGATCGCGTCGAGCGAACCGAACCACTGCGCCAGCGCTCGCGCGGCGACGGGGCCGACATGCCGGATGTTCAGCGACACGAGCAGTCGCCACAGGTCCTTCGTCTTCGCCTTCTCGAGCTCCGCGATCAGCGTGAGTGCCTGCGATGAGGGCTGCGGCCCCTCCAGCCCCGACTTCTTCTCGGCGGCGGTGGGGTTGCGTCGGAAGGGCGCACGGGTCTTCACGAGGCCGTCGTCATCCTCCTTCGGCAGCCCGGTCTCGGCATCGCGGACGACGACCTCGATCGGCACCAGCTCGTCCACCGTGAGGGCGAAGAGCCCGGCCTCCGTCTCCAGCGGAGGAACCGCGGGAGACGTCGGCTGCGTCAGCGCCGCTGCGGTGACCTCGCCCAGCGCCTCCACGTCGAGCGCGCCGCGCGAACCGATGTGCTCCACCCGTCCGCGGACCTGCGCAGGGCAGGAGCGGGCGTTCGGACAGCGCAGATCGATGTCGCCCTCCTTCATCGCGCGCAACGGGGTGCCGCACTCCGGGCAGTCCGCCGGCATCACGAACTCGCGCTCGGTGCCGTCGCGCTTCTCGACGACCGGGCCGAGAACCTCGGGGATGACGTCGCCCGCCTTGCGCAGCACGACGGTGTCGCCGATGAGCACGCCCTTCGCCTTCACGACGTCCTTGTTGTGCAGCGTCGCCTGCCGGACGACGCTCCCGGCGACGTGTGCGGGTGCCATGACCGCGAACGGAGTGGCTCTGCCCGTCCGCCCCACGGAGACGACGATGTCGAGGAGCTTCGTCTGCACCTCCTCTGGCGGGTACTTGTAGGCGATCGCCCAGCGCGGAGCCCGGCTCGTGGCCCCGAGCTCGTCGTGCAGCTCGAGCTCGTCGACCTTGACGACGATGCCGTCGAGCTCGTGCTCGATGTCGTGGCGGTGTTCGCCGAAGTACTCCACGAAGTCGACCACCTCGTCGATCGTGCGGCACACCCTGGTGTGCGGACTCGTGGGCAGGCCCCATTCGGCCAGCAGCTCGTAGACCTCGCTCTGCGCCGCGACCGGCGGGTTCGGCCAGGCCCCGATGCCGTGCACGTAGAGCGCGAGCGACTCGATCCGCAGCAGCCCCGCCTCCAGCTCCAGCCCGTTCTTCTTGTCGATCTGCTGCCGCAGGCCGCCACTGGCCGCGTTGCGCGGATTCGCGAAGGCCGGGAAGCGGCGCGCGGCCGCCGTCCGCGCCTTCTCCTCATCGAAGGGCTTTTTCACCCCACCGCGCGCTTCCCACCTCGCCAGCGCATCCGCATAGGCGCGCTCACGGAAATCAGCCTGCGCCGCATTGAGACGCTCGAACGCGGCCACCGGGATGAACACCTCACCGCGGACCTCGACGATGGGCGGGTGCCCTTCGCCGACCAGTCGAGCGGGGATCTCCGGCAGCCGCAGGGCGTTCTCGGTCACGATCTCGCCGACGCGGCCGTCGCCGCGGGTGGCCGCCGAGGTCAGCACGCCGTTCTCGTACCGCAGGTTGATCGCGAGTCCGTCGATCTTCAGCTCGGTCAGCCAGGCGACCTCGCGGCCGGAGGCGGCTCTGGTCTTCGCGGCCCACTCTCGGAGCTCGTCGACGGAGAACACGTTGTCGAGGCTGAGCATGCGCTCGGCGTGCTCGATCGTCGCGAGCCCGGTCGCCTCGGCGGCGCCCACCATCTGCGTCGGAGAGTCCTGGCCCTGCAGCTCGGGGTGCAGGCGTTCGAGCTCTTCGAGCCGGTGCATCCATCCGTCGTAGGTGAAGTCGTCGACCACTGAGGTGTCGCGGCCGTAGTAGGCCTCCTTGGCCTCGAGGATGCGAGTGGTCAGCTCCTCGGCTTCGGTTCGGGCGTCTTCCAGCGAGATGTTCTCCGGCACCCCGTCAGTCTACGAGCGGGCACCGACACCGCGCGGGATCTACGCGCCGACGGGGACGGCCGACACCGTGGTGTCGATCGTGAACTGTCCGAGGACGCGCGTGCCGATGTACAGGACAGCGGTCTGTCCCGGCGCGACGCCGTCGAGCGGCACCTCTGGCGTCACGCGGACGCCCCGGTCCGTGAGCTCGGCCGTCGCCGCGACGGGTTCGGCATGGGCGCGGATCTGCACGTGGCAGTCGAAGGACGAGTCGACGGGCGCCGCACCCGCCCAGCTGAAGCGCTCCCCCGCGATCTCGGCGATCGCCAGCGCCTCCTTCGGGCCGACCACGACGGTGTTCGAGACGGGACGCACCTCGAGAACGAAGCGCGGCTTGCCGTCCGCGGCGGGGACGCCGAGCTTGAGGCCGCGGCGCTGCCCGACGGTGAAGGCGTGCGCGCCCTCGTGCGAGCCGACGACCTCGCCCGAGCGGTCCACGATGTCGCCCGTGGCGGTGCCGACCTTCTCGGCGAGCCAGCCGCGGGTGTCGCCGTCCGGGATGAAGCAGATGTCGTGGCTGTCGGGCTTCTGAGCGACGCTGAGGCCCCGCGCCTCGGCTTCGGCGCGCACGAGCGCCTTCGACGGCGTGGTGCCGAGCGGGAAGTACGTGTGGGCGAGCTGCTCCGCGGTGAGGACGCCGAGCACGTAGGACTGGTCCTTGGCGTTGTCGGATGCGCGATGCAGCTCGAGCCCGTCGGCACCGTCGACCAGGGTCGCGTAGTGACCTGTGCACACGGCGTCGAAGCCGAGCTCGACGGCACGCTCCAGCAGAGCGGCGAACTTGATCTTCTCGTTGCAGCGCATGCACGGGTTCGGGGTGCGCCCCGCCTGGTACTCCGCGATGAAATCGTCGATCACGTCGTCGCGGAACCGCTCCGAGAAGTCCCAGACGTAGAACGGGATGCCGAGCACGTCGGCGGCGCGTCTGGCGTCGAGCGCATCCTCGATGGTGCAGCACCCGCGGCTCCCGGTGCGCAGCGTCCCCCCGGCGCGGGAGAGCGCGAGGTGCACGCCGACGACGTCGTGTCCGGCCTCGACAGCCCTGGCGGCTGCGACGGCCGAGTCGACGCCACCGCTCATGGCCGCAAGGATCCGCATGGCACCAGTCTACGAGCGTGCAGCTGTGCCGGCGCCGGATGCCCGCGCGTAGGCGTCGGCGATGACGGCGAGCACGGCGTCCACATCGTCGTCCGTCGACGTGCGGCCGAGGGAGAACCGCAGCACGCTCCTGGCGTCCTGCTCGTCGCGCCCCATCGCCATGACCACGTGCGAGGGCTCGGCCACACCCGCCTGACAGGCCGACCCCGTCGATGCGGAGACGCCGGCGACGTCCAGGAGGAACAGGAGGCTCTCGCCCACCGCCCCGGGGAAGAGCAGGTGCGCGTTCCCGGGAAGACGGTCGTGCGGATCCCCCAGGAGTTCGGCGGCGGGGACGGCGGATCGGACACCGGCGACGAGACGGTCGCGGAGCAGGCGGAGGCGACGCGCCTCCTCCTCCCGTTCCGCTTCGGCGAGCTCCAGAGCCGTTGCGAACGCGGCGGCCCCGGCCACGTCCTGCGTGCCGGCGCGGAGTCCGCGCTGCTGCGCGCCTCCGCGCAGCAGCGCCGTCAACCGCGCCGTCCGCGCTGCGACCAGCGCGCCGACTCCGACGGGCGCTCCGATCTTGTGGCCAGCGACGCTCAGCGCGACGAGTCCCGTGCCGGGAGCGGCGTCGGCACGCCATCCCCGGAACGACACCGGCACATGCCCGAGGGCGGCCACGGCATCCAGGTGCAGGGGGACTCCTGCCGCGGCGGCCTCTTCCGCCATCCCGGCGGCATCGTTGACGGTGCCGGCCTCATTGTTCGCGACGAGCGCGGTCGCCAGCGCCGCGCCGGGAAGCTGCTCGCCGAACGCCCGGGGGTCGATGCGCGCGAGCGGCGACAGCGTGACCCTGCGGACACCGGCTCCCTCCTCGGCCAGGGCGGCGACGGTGTCCATCGTGGCGTGGTGCTCGCCGTCCGGCAGCACGATGTCCGTCGTGCCTTCGGCGCGGGCGTGCCACATCCCCTGCAGCGCGAGGTTGATCGACTCCGTGCCGCCGGAGGTGAAGACGATCTCGATCGGGTCGGCGCCCAGGACGGCCGCGGCACGCTCGCGCGACTCCTCCAGCAGTCGCCGCGCGTCCTGGCCTGCACCGTGCGTGGACGAGGCGTTGCCGACCGTCTCGGTCGCGCGCAGCCACGCGTCCCGCGCCTCCGGGCGCAGCGGCGCGGTCGCCGCATGGTCGAGGTAGTGCCGCATCCCTCGATTCTCTCGCGAAAAGGACCCCGCCGGGGGCGCCGGGGTGGAACCGGGTCCGACCTGTCATGAGACGGCAACACATCACGCCTAGGGTGTATTCATGCCTGCGTCCCGAGACCTCATCGTCCCCGGCGGCTCCGACCTCGACAACCTCGGCGTCCGCCTGCACGACGGAGTCGGCACCCTGCGCGTCTGGTCCCAGAACGCGGCCTCCGTCGAGCTGGTCGTCTTCGACACCACGGACCTCGACTGGGCGACCGACGAGCTGCCCCTCGAGCGCCGGCCCGGGGGCATCTGGGAGGTCACGACGCCGCTGCTCCAGCCCGGTGTGCGCTACGCCATCCGGGTCGGCGGTCCGCACGGGCCGGGAAACACCTTCAACCCGGAGACGCTGCTGCTCGACCCGTACGCGCGGGGCCTCGCCCAGGGCGACGGATACGAGGAATGGCGCTCGGTCGTCATCGTCGACGGGTTCGACTGGGGCGACTCGCGCAAGCCCCGCGTCCCGCTGGACAGGACGGTCATCTACGAGGGGCACCTCAAGGGGCTCACGAAGCGGCACCCCGATGTGCCGCCTGCGCTGCACGGCACGTACGCGGGCCTCGCCCACCCCGCGATGATCGAGCACTTCCACTCGCTGGGCGTCACCTCCATCGAGCTGCTCCCCATCCAGGCGTTCGTGCCGGAGCCCCGTCTGCTCGAACGCGGACTCACCAACTACTGGGGGTACAACACCCTCAACTTCTTCACACCGCACACGGCCTACGCGACGGAGGACGCCCGGAAGGAGGGGCCGGAGGCGGTGCTGTCCGAGTTCAAGGGCATGGTCCGGCTGCTGCACGAGGCCGGTCTCGAGGTGATCCTCGACGTGGTCTACAACCACACATCGGAAGAGGGCATCGGCGGACCGCGCTCGAGTCTGCGCGGTATCGACAACGCGAAGTACTACCGTCAGGACGCGTCCGGCGTGTACATCGACACGACCGGATGCGGGAACACGCTGAACACGGCCACGGCCGCCGGCGCTCGTCTCGTGCTCGACTCCCTCCGATACTGGGCGCAGGAGATGCAGATCGACGGCTTCCGCTTCGACCTCGCCACAGCGATCGCCAGGGACGAGTCGCACACCTACACGCCGGAGCATCCGCTGCTCACGGCCATCGCGAGCGACCCGGCCCTCGCTGACACGAAGCTCATCGCCGAGCCGTGGGACGTCGGCCTCGGCGGCTGGCAGACCGGGAACTTCCCTGCGGGCTGGCACGAGTGGAACGACCGCTACCGCGACCGCGTGCGCAACTTCTGGCTGAGCGACATCGACTACGCGCGGCGAGCGTCCGCCCCGGTCGGCATCGGCGGATTCGCGACGCGTCTCGCCGGCTCCTCGAACACGTTCAGCGAGGACAGGGGGCCGCTGGCGAGCGTCAACTTCGTCACGGCCCATGACGGCTTCACTCTCCACGACCTCGTGTCGTACGACGTCAAGCACAACGAGGCCAACGGCGAGCACAACCGCGACGGTGCGGACACGAACCGCGCGTTCAACCACGGCATCGAGGGGCCGACCGACGATCCCGCGATCCTCGCTGCCCGGCGCAAGGCGATGCGCAACCTCCTCGGCACCTTGCTGCTCTCCGCCGGGATCCCCATGCTCACCGCGGGCGATGAGGTCGGGCGGACCCAGAAGGGGAACAACAACGCCTACGCGCAGGACTCGGCGCTCACCTGGCTCGCCTGGGACTTCGAACCGTGGCAGGAGGACCTGCGTGCGCACGTCGCCCGCCTGATCCGCCTCCGCGAGGAGAACCCGGCACTGCGGCCGACCCGCTACGCCCGGCTGGGCGAGCACATCCCCGGCGCCTCCGTCATGGACTGGTACGACCAGAACGGCGAGACGATGGAAGCACACCAGTGGACCGACCCCGGCAACCGCACGCTCCAGTACGTCGCGGCGTCCACGCCCGAGACCGAGGCGTACAACCGGATCCTGCTCATCGTGCACGGGACGGAGTCGCCCATCGACGTCCGCCTGCCCGAGGAGATCGAGGGGGCGACGCGCTTCGTGTCACTGTGGTCGAGCGCTCAGGAGCGTCCCTCCGAGGAGCAGGAGGTCTTCGCGCCGGGAGACGTGCTCCCGGTCTCTGGGACCTCGATGAGGCTGTTCCGCGTCGAATGACGCGCGCCGCCGACGCACCACGCGGCGCGCTACCCGCCACCGGGTCCGCGCGGTACATTCGGGATGTGTCTGCACGTGCTGGTACCCGGTCCCCGGCTCTTCGGAGCCCCGCTCAGATCCCGATGCGCGCGCTCGGCGAAGCCGACCTGCCGGGAGATCTGCGCACGACGCGGCTCCCGCTGCTCGACCCGTCGCCCTCCGTTCCCGGCGGGTTCGTGCCGAAGGCCTTCGTCGGCGAGGTCGTGCCGTTCCGTGTCGTCTCGTTCCGCGAAGGACACGATGCGATCGGCGTGCACCTGCGTCTGACGTCTCCGTCGGGCGAGAGCAGCCTGCACAGGCTGACGCCGCGAGCCGACGGGACCGACACGTGGGCGGCCGCCATCGCCCTCGACGAGCAGGGAACCTGGGGATTCCGCTTCGAAGCGTTCTCCGACGACTTCGCGACCTGGGCGCACGCCGCGGAGCTGAAGGTCGCGGCGGGCGTCGACGTGCCGGTGATGGCCGCGCTCGGCGCGGATCTGCTCGCACGCGCCGCCGCGGAGAAGGACCGTCCCGCGGCGGAGCGGAAGCGGCTTCTCGCGATCTCGGCGCAGTTGCGCACCGACGACGGGACCATGACTCTCGCGATGTCGACGGATGCCGAGCTCGCCCGGCTCTTCCGTGACCGGCCGGTGACCACGCTCCGTTCCGCGTCGGTCGAGCACTCCCTGCACGTCGACCGCCGCGCCGCCGGAGTCGGGGCATGGTACGAGTTCTTCCCCCGCTCCGAGGGGGCGCGCCGCCTCAAGGACGGCAGCGTCAGGAGCGGGACCTTCCGGACCGCCGCGCGACGTCTGCCCGAGGTCGCGGCGATGGGCTTCGACGTGATCTATCTCGTCCCCGTCCACCCGATCGGCACGACCAATCGGAAGGGCCGCAACAACACGCTCGTCGCCGAGGCCGGAGACCCGGGCTCGCCGTACGCGATCGGCGCGGCCGAGGGCGGGCACGACGCGATCCACCCCGATCTCGGCACGGAGCAGGATTTCCGCTTCTTCGTGCGCGCAGCCAGGAAGGAAGGGCTCGAGGTCGCCCTGGACCTCGCCCTGCAGGCCTCGCCGGATCACCCGTGGGTGGCCGAGCATCCGGAATGGTTCACGACCCTCCCCGACGGCTCGATCGCCTACGCCGAGAACCCACCGAAGAAGTACCAGGACATCTACCCGCTCAACTTCGACAACGACCCGGAAGGGATCGCGGAGGAGATGCTGCGCATCGTGCAGCACTGGGTCGCGCAGGGCGTCAAGATCTTCCGCGTCGACAACCCGCACACCAAACCGCTGCAGTTCTGGGAATGGCTCATCCGCGAGGTCGGCGCCGTCGATCCGGACGTGATCTTCCTCGCCGAGGCGTTCACCCGTCCGGCCGTGATGCGTGCGCTCGCCGCCGTCGGATTCCAGCAGAGCTACAGCTACTTCACGTGGCGCAACAGCAAGGCCGAGCTGGAGGAGTTCCTGACGTCGGTGTCGCACGAGACCGCCGACTACATGCGACCGAATCTGTTCGTCAACACGCACGACATCCTCACCGAGTACCTGCAGTTCGGCGGCAGGGCCGCGTACCGCATCCGCGCCTGTATCGCCGCCACCGCCGGTCCCGTCTACGGGGTCTATGCCGGGTACGAGCTCTTCGAGAACGTGGCGCGGCCCGGTTCCGAGGAGAACATCGACAACGAGAAGTACGAGTACAAGTTCCGCGATTGGAAGGGCGCCGAGGAGCGCGGCGAGTCCCTGGCGCCGCTCCTGCGCAGGCTCAACGAGATCCGGGGCGCACACCCGGCGCTGGGGCAGCTGCGCAACTTCCGCTCGCACTGGAGCGACGACGACGCCATCCTCGTGTACAGCAAGCACCTCGACGCGGCCTTCACCGGCACGGGGAGGGCGGACACCATCATCGTCGTCGCGAACGTCGACCCGCACTCGGTCCGCGAGACGACGGTGCACCTCGACACCACCGTCTGGGGCGTTCCCCTCGGGGACGCCTTCGAGGTCGAAGACCTCCTCACGGGCGAGGTCTGGACGTGGCGCGACCACAACTACGTGCGGCTCGACGCCTTCGCCGAGCCGGTGCACATCCTGAAGGTGAGGGAGCGATCATGAGCCACACGGAAGAACTCGCCGCATCCACCGCGTGGGAGGCGATCGCGTCGGCCACGCATCACGATCCGCACTCCGTGCTCGGTCCGCATCCGCACAAGGACGCCGCTGACCGCACGGTGACGCTGATCAGGGCCCGCCGTCCCCTCGCCGCCGAGGTCGCCGCGGTCTTCGGCGACGGGAGCAGGGTCGAGCTCGCCCACGTGGCCCACGGGATCTGGGAGGCGCAGCACGCCGGCCCGCCGCTCCCCTACCGCATCGCCACCCGCTACGCCGATCAGGACGAGACGGTCGCCGGAGACCCCTACCGCCACGCTCCGACGCTCGGGGAGCTCGACCTGCACCTGATCGCGGAAGGACGGCACGAGCGTCTCTGGGAGGCCCTGGGCGCCCATCCGCACACATCCGAGGGGGAACGCGGCGTCTCGTTCGCCGTCTGGGCCCCGAACGCGACAGCGGTGCGGGTCGTCGGCGATCACAACGGATGGAACGGGGAGACGCACGCGATGCGCTCGCTCGGCGGGAGCGGCGTGTGGGAGCTGTTCATCCCCGACCTGCCGATCGGAACCCGCTACAAGTACCAGATCCGCACGCGCAACGGCGACTGGATCCTGAAGGCCGACCCGATGGCGCTCGCCGCCGAGGTGCCGCCGGACACGGCTTCGGTCGTGACCTCCTCGTCCTACGAATGGTCGGACGGCGCGTGGATGACCCGCCGAGCGGCGACCCACGCCGTCGCCCAGCCCCTGTCGGTGTACGAGGTGCACGTGGGCTCGTGGCGAGGCGGACTGGGGTATCGCGATCTGGCGGATCCGCTCATCGAGCACGTCACCGCCACCGGTTTCACGCACGTCGAGTTCATGCCCCTCGCCGAGCATCCGTTCGGCGGTTCCTGGGGATACCAGGTGAGCGGCTACTACGCCCCCACCAGTCGATTCGGGAGCCCGGACGACCTGCGGTACCTGATCGATCGACTGCACCAGGCCGGGATCGGCGTGATCATGGACTGGGTGCCCGGCCACTTCCCGAAGGACGCCTTCGCGCTGGCGAGATTCGACGGACAGCCGCTCTACGAGCATCCGGATCCCCGCCGCGGCGAGCATCAGGACTGGGGCACGCTGATCTTCGACTACGGACGGTCGGAGGTCCGCGGCTTCCTCGTGGCGAACGCCCTGTACTGGATGCAGGAGTTCCACGTCGACGGTCTCCGCGTCGACGCCGTCGCCTCGATGCTGTACCTCGACTACTCGCGCAAGGACGGCGAGTGGGAGCCCAACATCCACGGCGGCCGCGAGAATCTCGAGGCGATCCGCTTCCTGCAGGAGGTCAACGCGACCACTTACCGTCTCCACCCGGGGATCATGATGATCGCCGAGGAGTCCACCAGCTTCCCGGGGGTGACGGCGCCGACCGACCACGCCGGCCTCGGCTTCGGGTTCAAGTGGAACATGGGCTGGATGAACGACTCGCTTCAGTACATCGTCCGCGACCCCCTGTATCGCGCGCACCACGAGGGCGAGATGACCTTCTCGTTCGTCTACGCGTTCGGCGAGAACTACCTGCTGCCCATCAGCCATGACGAGGTCGTCCACGGCAAGGGCAGCCTGCTCGCCAAGATGCCGGGCGATCACTGGCACAAGCTGGCCAACGTCCGCGCCTACCTCGCGTACATGTGGGGCCACCCCGGCAAGAAGCTGCTGTTCATGGGCCAGGAGTTCGGCCAGCTCGCGGAGTGGTCGGAAGGGCGCGAGCTGGACTGGTGGCTGCTGGACCAGCCCTCACACGCCCAGTTGCAGGACTTCGTCGGCGCACTGAACCGCACCTACCGCGCGCAGGCGCCGCTGTGGGAGCGCGACAACGACGGCTCCTCCTTCGATCGGCTGGGCGCACCCGCGTGGGACCCGTCCGTGATCGCCTTCGAGCGGCGCGACGCGCACGGAGGGCGACTCGTCGTGGTCAGCAACTTCGCCGGCGTCGAGAAGACGGGGCACCAGCTGGCGCTCCCCCGCGAGGGCGTGTGGCAGGAGGTGCTCAACACCGACGCCGCAGATCACGGTGGACGCGGTGCCGGCAACCTCGGCATGGTGGTCGCTCGCGGCAGGGAGAACGGCGACCCGATCGCGACGGTGACGCTGCCCGCGCTCTCGACGCTGTGGCTGCGTCACCAGCCCGAGCCGCACGTGCCCACGGTCAACCACGGCTGAACGGAATCGGTCCCGGCGGCATGCGCCGGGACCGAGACACCCGCGCTGCTAGAACAGCAGCGACGAGAGGCGGTTGCGCGCCGCGATGACGCGAGGGTCCGCGGCGCCGATGAGTCCGAACAACTCGACCAGACGCTCCCGCACGGGCGTGCGCTGGTCGGACGGCAGCTGAGCGAACAGGTCGAGCAGCCGGCCGAACGCGTCCTCCACGTGACCGCCCGACAGATCGAGGTCGGCCACCGCGAACTGCGCCTGGACGTCGAGCGGATCGGCGGCTGCAGCGGCGCGAGCCTCCTGCAGATCGAGCCCCTGCACGCGATCCAGAAGACGGACCTGTCCCAGCCCGGCGCGTGCGTCCTCATCGCGGGGGTTCTCGGCGAGGGCCTTCTCGTACGCACGGATGGCCGCCGCGTAGTCACCGGTCTCGATGGCCGCGAACGCCTCGGCGTGCAGCGGCGGAAGCTCCGGCTCGGCCGGCGCACTCGGCGCGTCGGCCGCCTCGCCCACGGAGAGAGTCCCGGTCACGCCGTTCTGCGCTGCGACCTGCAGCAGCTGAGCGAACACCTCGCGCACCTGCTGCTCGGGCACGGCACCCGTGAACATCGGGACGGGCTGTCCGGCGATCAGGGCCACCACCATCGGGATGGACTGCGCGCGGAAGCTCTGCGCGAGCTGCGGGTTCGCGTCCACGTCGACCTTGGCCAGGAGGACCCGGCCGCCGAGCTCGCGCGTGACCTGCTCGAGGATGGGGCTGAGCTGCTTGCACGGCCCGCACCACTCGGCCCAGAGGTCGACGACCACGGGCACCGTGCGGGAGAGCTCCAGGATCTGACCGAACGTCTCGTCGGTGGCGTCCACCACGACGTCGACGACGCCCGGATCGGGCGCTCCCCCGGCTTGCGGCGCCGGCCGGTTGCGGAGGCTCGACAGGTCCACAGCGCCGCGCAGTGCGGCCGGAGAGATTTCGCTCACTTGATCACCTTCGCGGAAACGATGTCCTGGCGCGCGGCCAGGAGACGGATCTGCTCCGTCGAACCCTGTGCGGGGACGGCGAAGAACAGCTGGAACTCGTACGTCGTCTCGATGCCCTTGGCCGATTCGGTCGCTCCCGTGAGCGCCTTCGCCTGGGCGTTGTCGCCGAAGCGGATGACCACGTCCGAACCGGTCGGGGTCACGGACTCGACATCGGTGAGGGTCACGGCGACGATCGCACCGCTGTCGAGCGTGGTCATCGAGATGGGCGACGCGTCCGTGGGAGCCATGTCGAACGCGGCCGCCGAGGTCTCGGACGCGCCCTTGTCCGCCAGCGCCTGGACCACTGCCTGCCGGCTGTCGTTGATCGACTTGGCGAAGGTGAGCGACAGATCGTCGAACAGGCCGTATGACGCGCTCTTCTCCCCCGTGTCGACGACGTCGGCGAAAGCCGCTGCCAGCTCGGCGGGAGGGAGGGCGAGGAAGGCCGAGTCAGCCGGCACCATGGAGGTCCCGAGCCAGGAGGCCGCCACTGCGGGGAACTCGGCATCGGCCGACATCTCCGCCATGTTGGTCACCTTGTAGTCGGACCAGGGGTCCGCCTGCGTCATCGTCAGCAGCACCGGCGGTACGGTGTCGTCGCCGTTGCTCTTGGTGAGCGCGAGGACCGTACGGGGCCAGACGTCGGTCGCCTCCGGAAGCACGACCTCGAAGTCATCGGTCGGGATGGCGGAGGGCACGGGCGTGTCGGGGAGCGCGGTCCGCAGGGCGTACTCGGTCGTCCGCGCCGTCAGCGCCGGTCCGTCCAGACGAGTCGCCGCGAGGTCGAGATCGAGCGCCGCGTCGGCCTCAGCGACCGTGTCGGAGATCGTCCGGAGGATGCGCTTCGCCTGCGCCTCGGTGACGGCCGGCGGCTTCTGGTTCTCCGGCGCGATCACGGTGGGGCTGGGCGACGGCGAGGGCGAGGCGTCACCGAGCTGCGGCCAGGAATCGGCCGAGCAGCCCGCAGCGAGGATCGCGGTCAGTCCGAGGACGGGGAGGGCGAGCATGCGCCGCCGCCGACCCACTGGGGACGCCTGCAGGGAGCGCTTTCCCTCGGTGCCCTTGTCTTCGTCCACGATCTCCGCCTCTTCGATCTCCCCGCCATCGCCGTTCTGCGCGCCGCGCGGCTCCGCGCCGTCGGTCTCCGGCTGTTCGATGGCCGCGCGTTCCGCCGGCGGGAGCACCGCGACGTCGATCGGCTCGGTCGCCGGCAGCGGGCCGGGGCCCTTGCGGCGCGGGCCACGGCCGCGGCGCTGGTGGCGGATGGCGAGCACGTAGAGGATGAGGCCGATCAGGAGGACCACACCACCGGCGACCATGAGCGGGCCGGCCCAGGGCGTGGAGTTGTCCAGCGGCCAGGAGACGACGATGTCGTCCGGAGCGTCCTTCGTGCCGTCGTAGGCGATGAGGAGGCTGGTGCCCTCCGGGAGCTGCATGTTGTCGGCCGTGAGGAGGTTCTCCTCGCCGAAGGAGTCGAGCCACAGGTCGGAACCGCGCGGATCGCGCCCGGTCGGCTCCTCTTCGGCGGCGTCGCCCTCGGTGCCTTCCGTCGTGGGATCGTCGCCGCCCTGGGCCTCGTCCTCGCCTGTCGGCGCGGTGACGTGCTCGACGTTCAGATCCCCGTCGTCGTCGACCGTGACGTGGTTGTAGTCGGAGTCGGCGAGCCAGGCCTCCATGTCGGCGGTCCGGCCGTAGCTGCCGAAGATCTCCCCGTCGCCCCGGACGATCAGCGTCTGCGCCCCCGGATTGATCCGCAGCACATCGCCGTCGAGAAGCACGAACGGCGCCGGCTCATCGATCGCGACCTCGGTCTTCTGAGAGTCGGGGCCCACGAAGATGGTGCGCTGGGCGATCCCCGCGCCGATCAGCGCCGCGGCCAGCACGAAGGCCACCACGGCCCATACGAAACGCACGAATAGTCTCCTCACGCATCGCAGGCATCCACCCGCGACGCAACACTCGACATTTCAGACTAGCGAAATCACCTGTGTGTTGCCCACGAGCACATGCAGTGCACCCTGGACCGGCACGTCGCAGGCTCTGCGACGTTGCGCCTCGATAGCCTTGCTCCACCGGTCTCGAGGAGTCGCTGCATGAAGATCCACAACCCCTTTCGCACCGCGCTGGTGGCGACGCTCGGCGTGGGACTGGGCATCCTCCTGATCAGCAGCGTCCAGACGCTGTCGACGGTGCTGCTCTACCTCGGGACGGCGCTCTTCCTGAGCCTCGGCCTGGATCCCCTTGTCTCGTTCCTCGAACGCCGCCGCCTCCCCCGATGGCTCGCGGTGGTCGTGACGATCCTCGCCGTCCTGGGGGTGTTCGTGGGGATCGTGCTGATCATCCTCCCCGTCCTGGTGGACCAGATCTCGCAGCTCATCGCGCAGATCTCGGCGATCGTGCAGCGGGGAAACCTCATCCCCGACCTCAAGGAGTGGATGCAGGCCACCTTCCCGAACCTGCTGGTCGACGACGTCTTCACCTACGTCACGGATTGGCTGACGACCAATCTCACCGAGATCGGCGGGTCGATCGGACAGGGAGTGCTGGTCGCCAGTGGCGCCGTCCTCAGCGGCCTCTTCGGCGCCTTCATCGTCCTCATCCTGACGATCTACCTCACCGCCTCCACCCCGTCGCTCAAGCGCGCGGTGTACCAGCTCGCGCCGGCGTCCAAGCGCGACCGCTTCATCGATCTCGCGGAGCAGATCACCGACTCGGTCGGCTACTACGTCATGGGGCAGGTCTCGCAGGGTGTCATCAACGGCGTGCTCAGCGCCATCTACCTGTCGATCATCCAGGCCCCGTTCCCCGCGGTGCTGGCCGTCGTGGCCTTCTTCTTCTCGCTGATCCCGCTCGTCGGAACCCTCACGGGGTCGACGATCATCGTCCTCGTGTGTCTGCTCCCCGGCCTCGGCTCCCCCGGGACGGCGATCGCTGCGGCGATCTACTACCTGATCTACATGCAGATCGAGGCGTACATCATCTCGCCGCGCATCATGAGTCGCGCGGTGTCCGTGCCCGGCGCCGTGGTCGTCGTCGCGGCACTCGCGGGCGGCAGCCTGCTCGGCCTGCTGGGCGCGCTCATCGCGATCCCGGTGGCGGCCAGCATCCTGATCCTGTACCGCCAGGTGCTCATCCCGCGGATGAACGAGCTCTGAGCCGCCGCGACGCGCTCAGTCGATCGGCCACTCGGTGGCGAGAGGAAGCGCCGACGGGTTCACCGCGCCGACGATCTCGGTCAGCACGCGGCGCGTCTGGGTCTCCCCCACCCACAGGTGCTTGCCGCCCTCCACGGCGATCAGCCGGGCGTGCGGGATCGAGGCGAAGCGCTCACGCGCCTCCGGGGGACGCAGATAGTCATCGAACTCGGGGACGAGCACGACGACGGGCACGTCCGTCCCGGCCCACGCAGCGACCTCTTCCGCGGAGGCGCGGTGCAGCGGCGGCGAGAGCAGGATGACGCCCTCGATGTCGTGCTGCCTGCCGTACTTCAAGGCCAGTTCGGTGCCGAACGACCACCCCAGCAGCCACGGGCGCGGCAGCCCACGCTCGCGGACGAACGCCATCGCTGCCGCGACATCCTGGCGCTCGGCCTCGCCGCCGTCGAAGGCTCCGTCGCTGGTCCCCCGCGGCGACGTGGTCCCACGCGTGTTGAATCGGAGGACCGCCAGGTCAGCGAGAGCCGGCAGCCGAGCCGCCGCCTTCCGGATGATGTGGGAGTCCATGAATCCGCCTGCCGTGGGCAGCGGATGCAGCGTCACCAGCGTCGCGACCGGCGGAGTCTCCGACGGCACGGCCAGCTCGCCGACGAGGGTCAGCCCGTCCGCTGTCCGCAGCTCGATGTCCTCGCGGCGGGCCGGCAGCTCCACCGGACCTCTGATCTCGGTGCTCACGACATCCTCCAACAGTGTGTGTGCCAGTGACGACGAGCCGCGAGATCCGCCGCGTCGCCGAGAACCCCGTCCGCGCGCCAGGCGACGACGTGCGCCGTCCCGGTCTCGATTCCGCGGCCGCAGCCCGGGCAGAGGTACTCCTTCTGCGCCTGTACCGCCGAGACCGGCTGCACGGTCCATTCGGCTCCGCGGCGGGACTCCGAGCGCTTCCAGCCGGCGAGCAGGCGATCGAACGAGTCGTCGCCCTCAGGGCGCGCCGGAGGGCGTCTGCGCGAGCGGGGCATCGTGCCTGCTCACCACCAGTGGTTGTTGACCCAGAAGTTGTACGCGCCGGCCCAGCTGCCGTAGCGACCGGTGGCGTATCCCGTCGCCCATCGCAGGTTGTCGACCGGGTTGTATCCGTTGCCCGGCACCTTGCTGCAGGGCAGCGCCTGGACGAGGCCGCACGCGCCGGAGGACGAGTTCGTGGCGTTCGGGTTCCAGCCGCTCTCGCGTGACACGACGTAGTCGACGTACTGCCAGTCGCTCTGGGCGATCCCTGCGGCGGCCATCCATTCCGCGGGCGCGCCGCCCCCCGCGTAGGGAGGCAGGGACGATCCCCCGGAGGATCCACCGGTGCCTGTCGAGGGACTCACCGCGACCGGGGCGGGCTTCGGCTTCGGCTTCGGCTTGACGTAGACCTCGAAAGTGCCGCGCTCGACCGGGGTGATCGCGGCGCCGCTGACGGTGACCGTGATGTCCTGCATGTCGGCGAGGGCCAGAGAGTACGCGGAATCCGGGGACTCCTCCGGCGCCGGCTGTGCGAGAGCCACACCGGTCGGGGCCATGAGGGCGCCGGCGAATCCGACGACGGCCAGGGCGCTCACGACGCTCGCCACAGTGCGGCGGCGGGACTGTCGACGTGTGGCCTGGCGCGCCGAAGATCTCCTTGCCGCGGGCACCGGCGAGAGGTCGCTTCGTTCGGGATTCATGTCGTTTCGGGAGTTCACGATGAGGGACAGTCTACGCAACAGTGCCTGGATCGACCATCAGGAACTTAGCGGACGGCGAGAATCACATCGATCGTGGCGTCGAGGAGGGCATCGACCTGCTCCTCGCGATACCCGCCGCGCTGCATCCGGAAAGCCGCAGAGCGCAGCTGCTCCGCCGTCAGTGGATCACCGTCCCGGAGATAGCGGACGATGCGGGAGGAGACGTGATCGACCTCGTCGATGCGGTACCCGAAGGTGAGGATGCCGGTCCGCGCGAAACGCCGACGCCGCGGACGGGCGAGGTGATCGAGGATCACCTGCGCATCCGATCGGGCGCGCTCGACCCAGGCTCCCGCGCCCTCCGAGCGCACCGCGCGCTCGCGCTCACGCGCGGCGAACGCGTCCTCCACCCGTCCCAGCGCGGCATCGACGTCGGCGACGACGTAGCCGTTCTTGACGAGGGGGAAGGATGCGATCCGCACGTCGTCCGCGCCGAGATCGTCGCTGCCGGTCTCGAAGGCCTTCCTCGCCGAGGCGAGGAAGGTGTCGACCGCGGCACGGTGGTAGCCGCGCTCACGACCGGAGGTCACCGCGAACGCCGGTGGCGACGACGTCGGCCGGTCAACGAGCTGGTCGTCATTCATCACAGCACCACCCAGGGAGAGAGGAGGAAGTAAAGGCAGAGAGCGGGCACCGTGGACGGGAGGATGCTGTCCAGCCGGTCGAGCAGGCCTCCGTGACCGGGCAGCCACGAGCTCATGTCCTTGATGCCGAGGTCACGCTTGAGCATGGACTCGCCGAGATCGCCGAGCGTGGCGGAGAGCAGGATCGAGGCGCCGAAGATGACCCCGGCCCACCACGGCAGGTCGAGGAGGAAGATCGCCAGCAGCACGCCGGCCGCGAGCGACGCGAGAACGGCCCCGCCGAAGCCCTCCCAGGTCTTCTTCGGAGAGATCTTGGGAGCCATCGGGTGACGGCCGAAAGCCAGCCCTGCGGCATAGGCTCCGGTGTCCGCGGCGACGGCGATGGCGATGAAGCTGAGCACCCACCACTGACCGCCCTCCTGTTCCAGCAGGATGAGGGCCACGCCGGCCAGGAACGGGACGTAGATCTGCACGAATCCGCTGATCACGGCGTCCGCGAGGACGTCTCCGTACGTGCGGCCGTCCTTCGCGACCATCTGCGCCATCAGGCGCCACACGATCACGAACGCGACGGCGACGAAGAGCATCACCCAGCTCAGCCACGGCTCGGCGAAGTACGCGGAGAGGACCAGGAACGCGGCCGCGATGAGCTGCGGCACCACGTCCACCCGTCGGCCGGACGCGCGCAGCGCACGGGACAGCTCATACACGCCCAGCAGCGCCGCCGCCAGCGCGAACGGGACGAACAGGGCCTTCACGAACAGCAGCGAACCCAGCAGGGCCGCACCGAAGGCGAGGCCGATCAAGGTCGCGAGGATCAGATCGCGACCCGTCCGCTGCTTGATCCGCTCGTTCGCCTGATCGAGCTGATCTCGGGCGTGGGAGACGTGGGTGCCGAACTCGTCGCGCGCGGCTCGCCACTGCTCCCGGATCGCATTGTGATCCGCCGTGTCGAGCGGATCCGATCCGGAGGCCGCGGTCCCTGCCGCGACGACAGGCGTCGGAAGCGGAGGACGGGGCGGGATCGCGTCGGTGTCGAAGGTCGGGAACGCCGTGTCCGCGAGCGGGACGCCGTCGGAGGGCACGCCGTCTCGCGCGTCGCGACGCGTCAACGGCGTTCCCTCATCAGCGTCTCGCGATTCGTCAGACATCCCGACTACACCTCGAGGAGTTCGGCCTCTTTGCGCTTCAGCGCGTCGTCGATGAGGTCGACGTGCTGGCGGGTGAGAGCGTCGAGCTCCTTCTCCCCGCGCGCGATCTCATCCTCGCCGACCTCGCTCTTGAGAGCGTCGAGGTCGTCCTTCGCCTTGCGACGGATTCCACGGACGTGGACCTTCGCGTCCTCGCCCTTGGACTTGACGAGCTTGACGTACTCCTTGCGGCGCTCGGCCGTCAGCTCCGGCATCGTGACGCGCACGAGGTTGCCGTCGTTCGTGGGGTTCGCCCCGAGGTTGGGCATGTCGCGGATGGCCTGCTCGATCGCCTTCAGCGCCGACTTGTCGTACGGCGTGATGATGAGCGTCCGCGCCTCCTGGTTCGCCAGGGAGGCGAGCTGGGCGATCGGGGTGGGGGTGCCGTAGTAGTCGACGAGCACCTTCTGGAACATCTGGGGGTTCGCGCGACCGGTGCGCACCGTGGAGAAGTCCTCCTTGGCAGCTTCGACCGCCCGGTTCATGCGAGTGGTGGTTTCAGCGAGGACGTCCGCGATCACGGTGACTCCTATCGTCGGGGTGTTCTGCAAATTCTATCGGGCGGAGGCGTCTCCGCCGAGTCGGACGCTCAGGCGGTGACGAGGGTGCCGATCGGTTCGCCGAGCAATGCACGCGTCACGTTGCCCGCGGGCTCCATGCCGAAGACGCGCATGTCCATGCTGTTGTCCATGCAGAGACTGAACGCGGTCGAGTCGACGACCTTCAGTCCGCGCTGCAGCGCATCGCGGTAGGTGACGCGCTCGATGCGCTCTGCGTCCGCGTGCTTGTTCGGGTCGGCCGTGTAGATCGCATCGACGCCGTTCTTCGCGACCAGGACCTCCTGCGCGCCGATCTCGAGCGCACGCTGCGCCGCGACGGTGTCCGTGGAGAAGTAGGGCAGGCCGGCTCCAGCGCCGAAGATGACCACGCGCCCCTTCTCGAGGTGACGCTCCGCCCGGCGCGGGATGTACGGCTCTGCGACCTGGGTCATCGAGATGGCGGACTGCACGCGGGTCGCCGCTCCCGCCTGCTCCAGGAAGTCCTGCAGCGCGAGCGCGTTCATGACCGTGCCGAGCATGCCCATGTAGTCTGCGCGTCCCCGGTCCATCCCGCGCTGGCTGAGCTCGGCTCCGCGGAAGAAGTTGCCACCGCCGACCACGATCGCGACCTCGACCCGGTCGACGGCCGCGGCGATGTCGCGCGCGATCTGGGAGACCACATCGGGGCTGACACCCAGCTGCCCGGCTCCGAAGGCCTCGCCGGAGAGCTTGAGAAGGACGCGACGGCGTCCGGTTCGTTCAGTCATGGGTGGGTGTGTCCTCTCGTCCCGATTCAAGATAATGCCTCGTGGGCATGAAGAAGGGGTTCGGATCGTGGCGATCCGAACCCCTTCGACGTTGCTACGCGCCGACCTTGAAGCGCGCGAAGTCCGTCACGGTGATACCGGCGTCCTTCGCCACCTGGGCGACAGAGAGCTTGTTGTCCTTCGCGTAGTCCTGCTCGAGCAGGGCGACCTGCTTGATGAACGCGGACACGCGACCCTCGACGATCTTGGGCAGAGCCGCCTCCGGCTTGCCCTCGTTGCGGGAGATCTCGGTGACGATCTCGCGCTCCTTCTCGACGGCGTCCGTCGGAACGTCCTCGCGGGACAGGTACGACGGGTTCGCGAACGAGATGTGCTGGGCGATGCTGCGCGCGGTCTCCGCGTCGTCACCCGAGTAGGCGACGACGACGCCGATCTGCGGCGGCAGGTCCTTGCTGGTGCGGTGCAGGTAGACCTCGACCTTGTCGCCGGTGATCGTGCGCACGCGGCGCAGCTCGACCTTCTCGCCGATGATCGCGGCCTCTTCCGAGATGACCTGCTCGACGCTCTTGTCGCCGGCGGAGGCGGCGAGGGCAGCCTCGACCGAATCGGCCTTGACGGCCGCCGCAGCGTCCGCGACCTTGTCGGCCAGCGCGATGAAGCGCTCGTTCTTCGCGACGAAGTCGGTCTCGCAGGCGAGCTCGATGAGCGTCACGGCGCCGTCCTGCTCGCGAGCGACGATCAGTCCCTCGCTGGTGGAACGGTCGGCGCGCTTCGCGTTGCCCTTGGCACCCTTCAGGCGCAGGATCTCGGTGGCCTTCTGGACGTCGCCGTCAGCCTCCTCGAGCGCCTTCTTGGTGTCGACCATTCCCGTGCCGAGCTGCTCACGCAGCGCCTTGAGGTCGGCGATGGTGAAGTTGGCCATGTGTGGTGGCTCCTTGCTTCGTTAGGTGTGTGTACGAGGGATTACTTGGCGTCTGCTGCCTCGGCGGCGGCGACCTCTGCGGTCTCCTCACCGGAAGCGGCGGCGATCGCCTCGTCGTGTGCCTCAGCACCGGCCTCGTCGGCAGCGGCGGCGTCGGCGGCGGGCGTCTCGACGACAGCGGCCTCGTCGTCGGCGGTCACGACCTCGGCAGCGTCAGCGGACTCCTGGACGGGGGTCTCGAGAAGCTCCTTCTCCCACTCGGCCAGCGGCTCTGCGTCGCCCGACTCGGGGTTGTGCTTCTGCTGCAGGCCCTCGGCGGCGGCGTCCGCGATGATGCGGGTCAGCAGCGAGACGGAGCGGATCGCGTCGTCGTTGCCGGGGATCGGGTACTGGAAGTCGTCCGGGTCGGCGTTCGTGTCGAGGATGCCGATGACCGGGATGCCGAGCTTCTTGGCCTCGTCGATCGCGAGGTGCTCGCGCTTGGCGTCGACGACCCAGAGGGCGGACGGCGTCTTCGTGAGGTTGCGGATACCACCGAGCGACTTGTGCAGCTTGTCGAGCTCGCGCTTCTTGAGCAGGAGCTCCTTCTTCGTGAAGCCGCTGTTGGCCGGGGTCTCGTAGTCGAGCTCCTCGAGCTCCTTCATGCGTGCGAGACGCTTGGAGATCGTGGAGAAGTTGGTGAGGAGTCCACCGAGCCAGCGCTGGTTGACGAACGGCTGACCCACGCGGGTCGCCTGCTCGGCGAGGATCTCCTGAGCCTGCTTCTTCGTGCCGACGAAGAGGATCGTGCCGCCGTGGGCGACGGTCTCCTTGACGAAGTCGTAGGCCTTGTCGATGTAGCCCAGCGACTGCTGCAGGTCGATGATGTGGATGCCGCTGCGCTCGGTGAGGATGAAGCGCTTGACCTTCGGGTTCCACCGACGGGTCTGGTGTCCGAAGTGCACGCCGCTGTCGAGCAGCTGGCGGATGGTGACCACAGCCATGGTCGTCTCCTGGTTCTGGCGCGATTCTGCGCCGTTGAGGTTGTCAAGCCGATCGGATGATCGGACTCCCTGGTGCCCGGCGCACACCCGCCCTCGTGCGAGAGGGACCTGTGGGTGTGGATGCCGCGAGATGAATCGCTGTGGGCACGCGTAGTCACCCCGAGTTCGAGGTGCTCCCCAAGCATACAGGATGTGCGTCCGCACTCACCCTGCACCGCGATCGGTGACGACGTGTTGTCCCGAACGGTCGCGAGGCTACCCGGCTCGGCGTCTCGGCGCCGGGCGGGCGCGCGAGACTCCGAGGATGCGCAGGCTTCTCCGTTCGATCTCCGGTGCCGCGTCGGCGTTGATCCTCCTGACCGTGTCGAGCGGCCCCACCATCCCCCCGGCGACCGCGGGTGCCCCCGCGGTGACCGCGAGTGTCCCGGAGGACCGGTGGCCGCGCTGGCGCTGGCCTGTGGCGGGCGTCCACACGGTCGTGAACCCCTATCGGGCACCGGCGCATCGCTACGGCGCCGGCCACCGTGGCGTCGATCTCGGGGCCGCGATCGGCGCCGTGGTCGTCGCGCCGGCGCCGGGGGTGGTGGCCTTCCGGGGAACGGTCGTCGACCGAGCGCTGCTGACCATCGCTCACGACGACGGATTGGTGTCGACCTTCGAGCCGCTGAGCTCGACGCTGCAGCCCGGGCAGTCGGTGGCGGCCGGTCAGGAGATCGGCCGCGTCGACGTCGGCGGGCATACGTCCCCGGGCGCGCTCCACGTCGGCGTGCGCAGGGACGGGGCGTACATCAACCCGATGCTGCTCTTCGACGACGTTCCCCGCGCCGTTCTGCTCCCCTGCTGCGAGTCCTTCTGAGTCCCACCCCCGACGGGCTCACGCGCGGGGGTGGGCCAGCCGATAGGTGGCTGTCAGCCGCTCGGTCGAGACATGGGTGTAGATCTGGGTGGTGCCGAGACTGGCGTGGCCCAGGATCTCCTGCACGGCGCGGAGGTCCGCACCCCCGTCGAGGAGGTGCGTCGCCGCGGTATGGCGCAGCGCGTGCGGGCCGATGGTCTCGGCGCCGACGATCGGCGCGAGTACCCGTGCGACCAGGTCGTAGACCGTGCGCGGCCCGATCCGGCCGCCGCGGCTGCCGAGGATCACCGCCGGAGTGAACGTCCGCGCCCGCGCCACGAGGGCAGGGCGACCCCGGCGGAGGTAGGCGTCGAGCGCGTCCCGAGCCGGCGTGCCGTACGGCACGACGCGCTCCTTCGACCCTTTGCCGAGCGCGCGCGCCGTGCCGCGGTCGAGATCCAGATCGTCGACGTCCAGCCCGCAGAGTTCGGACACCCGGATGCCGGAGCCGTAGAGCAGCTCGAGGATCGCGTGGTCGCGGAGCGCCAGCGGATCCCCCGCTTCCGCTGCTGCCCTGTGCGCGTCGAGCAGGCCGGACATCGCGTCGCGTGATGCGACGGTGGGCAGCGGGCGTCCCTTCTTGGGGGCGATGAGCCGCAGACTCGGGTCGTGGGCGATGAACCCCTGCTCCTGTGCCCAGCGGAAGAAGGACCGTGCCGCCGCGGAGCGTCTCGCCAGGGTGGAGCGCGCATCCCCTCGCTGCGTGGCCTGCCACAGCCAGTCCCGGAGTGCGTCCAGGTCCACGGCCTCGAGAGAAGCCGCGCCGCTCGAGGAGGCGAGGTCGCGCAGGTCCGAGCGGTACGCCTTCACGGTCGCCGGCGACAGCCGACGCACGCGTTCGAGGTGATCGGTGAACGCCTCGATCGCTGCCGAGAGATCCATGCGTCCAGCTTGCCCGCCACCTCCGTTGGTCCGCCGTCGCCTCGCCGTCGGGATGCGAGGATCTCAGCGCGGAGCAGGCGTCGGGACACGACGCCACCCCGCCTCGTCGACGTCGACGACTTGCTCGAGACCGAGCAGCCCGAGCAGGGACAGGACCCGGTCCGTCGCCAACCCCGACCTGCGCGCGAGGTCGTCCACCGTCCGCCGGGACCTCGTGCTCAGCGCGTCGAGCAGACGCACGCGATCCGGATCGTGCGCGCCGTCCTCCGGTGCCGCGACGCTCTGCCCCCAGAGCTCTCTGACCTCGGCCGAGGAGGTGACGCACTGCGCGTCGTACTCGCGCAACAGGCGATGGCACCCCGCCGAGGTCGCCGAGGTCACCGGTCCCGGAACCGCGCCCAGCGGGCGCCCGAGCGTCGCCGCATGTCCCGCCGTGTTGAGCGAGCCGCTGCGCCAGCCTGCCTCGACCACGACGGTGGCATGCCCGAGCGCCGCGATGAGCCGGTTCCGGGCGAGGAAACGCCACTTCGTGGGAGCCGTCCCGCACGGCGGCTCGCTCACCAGGGCACCCTCGTCCGCGATCCGCTGCAGGAGCCGCTGATGCCCGGCCGGGTACGCCCGGTCGACCCCGCCGGCCAGGAAGGCGACCGTCGCCCCCTCGACGCCGAGGGCGGCTCGGTGGGCGGCCCCGTCGATCCCATAGGCGCCGCCGGAGACGATGACGGCACCCGTGGCCGCCAGATCGCCCGCGAGCTCCGCTGCGACATGCTCGCCGTATCCGGTCGCCGCCCGAGCGCCGACGATCGCGACGCGCGGCGTGCGGACCAGCAGCTC
Organism: Microbacterium algeriense; assembly: GCF_008868005.1. Taxonomy (GTDB): domain Bacteria; phylum Actinomycetota; class Actinomycetes; order Actinomycetales; family Microbacteriaceae; genus Microbacterium; species Microbacterium algeriense. The sequence continues at coordinate 665,150 of NZ_WAAO01000002.1, read as the reverse complement.
CGGGTCGCCCCGCACCCAGAGCGCACTCGGGCGTCCTGGGCCGAGATCGTCGACGGCAGTCGGCCAGCACTCGTCTCCGGGGAGGATCAGACGAGCATCGGCGTCGCGCGCACGGCAGAGCGCGTCGCGCACGTCACCCGGCCTCGCACGAGGACGCCACCGAGCACGGGCCTCGGAGAGCGCACGCGCCGCGAGCTCGCTCCCGACCGCCGCACCGGTCCGAGGGACTGACGTCCCGAGAGCCAGAGTCAGGGCCTCGACGGCCCCGAGAGCTTCGATCAGCGCTCCGGCCACCGTATCCCCCGGTTCGGCGAGCACCGACCACGCGGCGCGCGCGATGCTCTCCGCCGCGTCATCACCACCCGGGCGGACGCCGCGGACAGCGACGAGGGTGTCGCGGTCAGCGACAAGGCGGTCCATCATCGCGGCACCCCGCTGCGCAGGTGCAGTGCCCGCCCGATCTCATCCACGCCCGGCTGCTCCCGGTCGGCCAGATCGGCCATGGTCCACGCCACCCGGAGCACACGGTCGTAACCCCGCAGCGTGAGCGCCCCGCGCTCGAGCGCCCGATCCAGCGGAGCTCTGGCGCCGGCGGGAAGGCGGAGCGCCCCCTGTCGCAGCCAGGTGCCGGGCACATCCGCATTTCGTCGCCACGGCGTGCTCTGCCAGCGCGCGGCCGCCCTCTTCCTGGCCGCCGCGACGCGCGCCCTGGCCGCGGCCGTCGTCGTGACCCCCGCGGAACGGCCCGTCGCTCGCGAAGCCGCCACTCTGGTCACCTGCAGATCGATGTCGATGCGGTCACGGAGGGGGCCGGAGAGGCGGGTGGCGTAGCGCCGGATGGCCATGGGCGGGCAGATGCACTCGGCGCCGCGCACCCCGTAGTTTCCGCACGGACACGGGTTCATCGCGAGGAGCAGCTGGAACCGGGCGGGGAACCGTGCGGTGAACCCCGCCCGGTGGACCTCGATCGCCCCGGACTCCAACGGCTGTCGGAGTGCATCCAGGGCGACCCGGGAGAACTCGGCCGCTTCGTCGATCAATCAGAAATACAATTGAATAGGAGACAACACAGAAGGAACGAGCATGGGAACCTCAGTCGCAATCTACGCGCGCTTGTCCGTTGACCGCGACGGCACGAAGGTTGGTATCGATACGCAACTCGAAGATTCGCGCAAGCTCGCTCACGAACGCGGCTGGACGATCGTTGCCGAGTACGTGGATCGCAACCTCACCGCGGCTGACAAGCTCGTCAAGCGCCCGGAGTACGACCGGCTCGTTGCCGACTTTCAGATGGGTCGATTCGACTCGCTCGTGTGCTGGGACCTCGACCGTCTCACTCGCCAGCCGCGCCAGCTCGAAGACTGGATCGATGCCGCCGAGGATCGCGGACTACGGATCGTCACGGCAAACGGAGAAGCCGACCTCGGCACCGATGGAGGGCGCATGTACGCCCGCATCAAGGCCGCCGTCGCGAAAGGTGAAACCGAGCGCGCGAGCGCCCGCCAGAAGCGCAACAAGCAGAGCCGTCGCGAGAACGGCCAGTGGCACGGCGGTACGCCGCCGTACGGCTACCAGGCCGAGGCAGGGAGACTCGTCCCCGACCCTGCCGAAGTCGCTCGCATCCACGAGGTAGCCCGTCGCATGCTGGACGACCGCGAGTCCATGCATAGCATCGTGACGGACTGGAATAACCAGGGCTTCCGGACCCGGAAAGGCAACCACTGGCGACAGGCCAACCTCAGATCGATCATGCTCAATCGCTCGATGCTCGGAGAAACGATGCCGGGTGTTGTCGGGTGGAATCCGATTATCGACCAACGCACATTCGACCGGATGCATGCGCTTCTCGCGGACCCCACCCGCAAGGTAGTCCACTCTCCCGGCGTCAAGGGCGGGAAGTACGCCATGGGTGGAGGTCTGACGGTCTGCGGCGCGTGCCTCAAACCGCTCATCACGCACGTACGGATTGAGAACGGCGCGAAGACCCCCACCATTGCCTGCCTGGCGAGAGTCCACGGGCCGTCGGACAAGCACCCTCGCGTCCCACGAACCCGCGGCGGCATCGAACGCTTGGAGGACACCGGGCGCGTGTCTGTCGTTCATGACGTTCTGGAAGAGGTCGTCTGGGAAAAGCTGACGGAGAAGCTGAAGGCAACGCCCCGGTTCATCCAGCGCATGTCCGAGCAAGACCCCGAGACCGATGATCGACTTGACGCCCTTGAGCAGGAGCGCAGAGACCTTCGAGCGCAGAAGGAGCGCGCACAGAAGGCATACGTGCTCGGAATCATGGGTGCGCGCGACTCCGTCGCAGAGGTTCAACGCATTGACGGTCTGCTCGATGCACTCGGGAAGGAGTACGACTCACTGCTCCGACTGCCTATCTCGCTCGCAGACTTCGACCCTGAGAAGGGAATCGACTGGCGGTCATGGACTCCCGGTCGCCGTCGCGCCGCGCTCAAGGGCTTCATTAAACGCATCGAAGTTGGCCCCTACCCAGAAGGCATGCGCCGAACGCGCCGACGCCTCAAGAACGAGACAGAACAGCAGTACCTCGATGCTAAGCACGAGATCGTCAAGACGGCGACGGCCGAGCGAATCCGGATCGTCTGGCGGTGGGAAGAGGATTAGAGCCTACGCCGCCTTAGTCTCACTCCGGCCCGGGGTTTGCGACATGTTGATTGTCGACAGAAAGCTAAGTCGTTGTCTCCTCGACGCTGAGAGCCTAGGACTCCAACTCTGGGTCGGGTTCCCACGCCTTGAAGGTGTATTCGCCGCGATAGTTGCATGCGCCGCAGGCGTCGCGCTCCTGCCATCCCAGGAAACCATCTACCTCCGCGATATCCCCGTCTGAGCCAAGCTTGTAAGAACCACACTTCGGGCACCGCCTCGGAGGCTTACGCTTGATCTTGACCATCGCCGTCGAGAACACGTCAAGAAGGTGGGCGGTGGCCGCGATCAGCATTTCAGCATCCCAGACCGTTGCGTTTGCGTCGTGTTGGAGACTCACGGCAACGTCCCAAGTCTTGTCGGCTATCTCGCTCAAGTACCGTCGCATCCGCCCAGTCGCGAGAGCTTGAGCGTGGAGCGACGCCCATCCCTTGAAGTCCGCTGCCTTTGGCGGTGTCTCTGGCAGGGCGAGCCACTCAGCTTCGCTGTGTTCGCGAGCAAACGCGATTAGCGCCTCGCGACATTTGATTCCGATGCCCTGGTAGTCCTCGGCCTCGCGCGCAGAATCCAGCGCTTCGCGTGCCGCCTGGACACGCCGCCAGGCAGCACCTATCTGTTCCGCCTTCTCTTCCTCGATTTCTTCGCTCTCTCGCTCCCACAGACGCATCATGAGTCCGACATGGAAGGAAAAGGCGGTGTCGTACTCTGGGAACGCCGACTGATCGTAGAGGTTGGTCGGCTCAGTGATCACCCACCAGCGCTCACTAGGCATGTGGACGTCGTAGACGTCGTAGTCCGTGCCGAGGAGGCGGTAACTCGCGACCTTTTGGACTAGCGTCACCTTGGTCTCTGGGTCATCGGGATCCTCGCGGTTTCGACTCTGGCCTTCGACGTATTGCCGGATGCGTCTCTCTTCATGCTCGGGCAGAGGTTTCGGCATGTATCTCTTTCGGTTGTGAATCGCTTACGGTCACGCACTGGGATTGGAACGCCGAGCGCGCAGCCGTGCAGTCTTCGCCGGGCCCTGAAACACCTCGTTCAGTACTTCGTCCATAAGTGCCAGCACGTCTGCAACGTCGTCGGCGTCCGGCAGGTCCGAGATGTCGCCGTGGGCCATATCGTTGCCCAGGTGCCGTATCTCGTGGGCGGCTTCCTTCGTGTCGTTCCTGATGATGTTCTGACTCGCGAGCTCGTCGATCTTCGAGAGCAAGTTGCCCGTTGTGATGCTCTTCTCCTTCGCAGTCGCCTCAACGACAGTGCGAGCCATCAGGATCGCCGCCATAAGAGCATTGATGCTCCGGCTCGAATGCGCCTCCTGAGCTGCACGCGCAATGTGCTCAGGAACATCTGGAAACTCGGGAGCGTGCCCCACGGAGGGGTACCAGGTGATCGAGTCGTCTGGGGCATGGCTCAGGTAGTCAACGGCATGCTGCGCGTTCTGATTCGGCTTTGTCGTGAAGCCAGCGCTGGCTCGACCGCAGTGATCGCACTTCGCGATGCCCTGAGCGGTGTAGAAGTGGACGCCGATCGAGGTTGGTCCGTGATCCTTCAGCTCTGCCCACTTGACAGTCATGTGCGAGTAACGCTTGCAGAACGGACAGGTTGTGGAGGCCATGATCTGATTATGCCGGTAGTGTCCGACACCGTCTCTTCGCTCCGCGAGGGGCGTGACATCCGCGGGCGACGCCTGGGGATCGCGATCGCTATGATCCCATCATGAGCGACGGAGGGGATATGGATCCGATCATCCTGGGGGCGGTTGCGAAAGCTGGCGAAGTGGGCGTGAAGGCTGCGGACTCCGTCGCTAAGGAGACTGGAGGATTACTCTCACGCCTCCTCGGGCCATCCGCCGACGTGCTAGGCCAAGACTGGGCTGAGCGGCTCCGTCAAAAGAACATGGCCCGTCTGCTGAGCAAGACTGAGAAACACGCCGAAGGCAAGGCAGACCCGGGCTGGGCCCAACCCCGAGTGGCGAACGCTGTTTTTGAGGCTGCACAGTATGCGAACGACGAGATAGTGACGGACTACTTGAGTGGAGTTCTCGCGAGCTCTCGTGAGCCTGATGGTGGAACGGACGACGCGCTCCCCTGGTCAAGCCTTGTCTCTCGGCTCTCGGCTCTCCAACTCCGGATCCACTACGTCTTCTACGCAAATCTGCGTCAGATTGTCAAGGCGACTGAGGAGCGTCAGCGGTTGTTTCACTTCGAGTCGAGGGAGGTGTTGTTGCCTATGAGGGAGTTTCTACCCGCGATAGGCCTCGACGCGGACGGCACCGACTTCCAGCGTTTCGCTGACGCGATGCAGGGGTTGGCACAGGAAGACCTCATCAAGGATTACGCCTATGGAGATCGAGAATTCTTCACCGAACAGCGCGCGAAGGAATTCTCGTTTCCTAGGCTGCGAGGGATGCCGCAGAAGAAGAGCGTTCTGGAGACACCCTACGATGATGTGCTCCGAATCGACTTCTCCTCATTCGGTGTCCAGTTCTTTCTCTGGGGCGTCGGTCATGGCATGGCGCACGACACGGACTACCTCGACCCCGATCAAGACCTTCTTCTGAACGACCCGGACGCCCTGATATCCGACGCGCCTCTGACCGGTATTGGTTTCGCCGAACAGTTCTGGAAGGAATACGAAGTCGAGGAAGACCCGGAAGATGAGGTCCAGCCCTAGGCCGCACGTCTCACGGTCGTCGGATACCACCGCCCTCCCCTGGGCGACGCGATGCCGGCCGAATTGAGGTCGTCCGCGATCGCTTGGAGGGTCAGCCCTTCGGCGCGCATGGCAACGATCTGGTTCGCGACCTCGGCAGGGACCGCGGAGGCTGGACCGGGAACGATGCCGCGCTCCTTCTTAGCGACGGCAAGAGCGGCCTTGGTGCGTTCACCGATGATCTTCGCCTCCCACTCGGCTACCTGCATGAGAATCCCGGCGACGAGTTGACCGGTCGCCGTGGTCATATCGATGCCAAGGTCGAGGGCGATCAGACTCCAGCCCTGCTTCGTCGCCGTCCGCAGAATGTTGCCGAAGTCCACGACCGAGCGAGACAGCCGATCGAGCTTCGCGATCACGAGAGTGTCGTACTCCCCCGAGGCAAGGAGGCTTAGAGCCTGTTGAACGCCGTCGCGTCGGAGCGAGCGAGCACTCTTGCCGTGGTCAACGATGTAGTGCACCGTCCAGCCGCGACGCTCGGCCTCGCGCTCGATCACCTCTCGTTGGGCGTCAACGCCGTAGTCCTGCCGATCCGTCGAGACTCGGAGATAGCCGATCACGTTCATCGCGCGATACCTTCAGCTATGCCTCTGATCGCGAAACAGCACATCCTCCACGTCGACCGCGGCAACGTCGAGAAGGCGTTGGAAGCCCTTGAGGAACAGATGAACGCCCTGCCACCGGTTCGTATCGTAACCATGGACATCAAGGAAGCCACCGTCAATTTCGCTGGCAAGTTGATTCCAGGGATTCGCGTCTTCGCTGTGGTCGAAGAAGTCTGATCGCTCACGGTGCGACCCTGCCTTCCATCAGGCAGTAGAGGTCGCCCTCGACGTAGTGGATGACCGCTCCGCTGGTCGGGTGCACGCCCGTCCAGAGGTAGTCCCCCTCTTCGAAGTCAACGCTCCAACCCGCGTCCATGATCGCGTCGGCAAGCGTGTCGTCAGCGCCGCCAGGGAAGAAGGCGTCTCCGCTACTCTTCTGCTCGAAGGTATCGAGTACGAGCTTGACCCCGGCAAAGGTTGTCGGTCGCTCGGCACGGATACGGGCAAGGGTCTGGTCGTAGCGCGTCCAGTACAGGCCGAGCGACATCAGTGGATCTCGATCATGTTCATGTGGACGACCATGAAGCCCTCAGCCTCGGCAGTGCGACCGGCAGCGCGTAGCTCTTCGTAAACGATCTGACCGGCTCCCTGCCCTGAGTCTTCTTCGTGGATCGCGGCAAGGAGAATCGCCAACTCGTTGAGCTGGTACTTCTTCAAGGACTTGATGAGCTGTCGAGCAGACTCGCGAGTCTCGTGTGGCATCAGTCGTTCACCTGCCCAGTGAAGTTCTCGCGGAGCATGGCGTCGAACTGCTCACGCGCATCGAGTGGCACGTAGATGAGTTCCGACATTTGCTTGAGCAGGGCAGTGAACTCAGGGTTCTGGTTGTACATGTTCATTCCTTCGTTAACGTCGTACAGGAATTGCGAAATGCAATTCCTGTTACAACAATTCAACCAGGAAGCAGTGCCCATGTCAGGTTCGAGCGATCTCGATAAATGCCCTCCCGATAGCGCCTTATGACATCGACGTAGAGCATCAACAGCGTCGCCCACAGTTGCTCCAAGGTCGATCAATACCAACCCTTGAAGTAATCCCGTTAGATTGACGCTCAGCAACGCTGACGGCGGGTTACTGGCGTTCCCGGCAGGTGGATTCGCTGCCGATGGGTGCTCCAGAGTCGCGGTAGGTAGAGGTTTGGGACTTGCTCTAGGGATGGATCATTCAGTCAAACCTTTCCCGATGATCCCAATTCGGTCCCTGAGAATGACGCTCTAGGCCTTTACCGCTCTTAGCTGTCCTATTCGTACGCTTCAGAGCCTTCCGTTGCGGTATCAGAACGGCTGGCATGTACTAGCCCCTATATAGATAGGGGCTAGTACCAGCAGCCGGTACCGCGAGTACTACTGAGTACCAGCGCAGTACCGGCTGAGTACTGATCGAGTACTGCTGGTACTGGGAATATCGGCGTTCTCGGTACCGATCGGGCCCAAAACACGTGAATATCGCCCGTTTTCGTCAGTTCTCGGTACCAGCCGGTACCAGTAGCTCCGTACCTATACCAGCGCGAGTGCTGGCATCAGACGTCGCCGATTCCGTAGAACGCGAGCCCACGGACTGAGGGTCGAACCTCCCGCACTCTTCCGTCGCCGGTCTTCGTGACATCGAGGTAGCCGAGCTTGTCGAGGAGGTCGCGCAACCTTGGCCACGTTCCGGTGCGGCCGAGTTTGAGGTCGCTCTGCACGGCGTTCTGCGATGCTCCGGGGTGGTCGTGGAGGTACGTAAGCACCCTCCTGCCCTGCTCGATATCCGCATCGAGAGTGTCCGACGCCGCAACGATGGGACTAACGCGCTGAACGACAATCGAGTCTCCAAATCCCTCCGTCGCGAAGTCGATGGGATCGAAGAGCGCGGCGCCCTTTTGCTTGACGTTGGTGATGCGCTGGCTCTTCACCTGCATGACGACATCGAGCGCCTGGCGCTGGCGCGACGAACCACGCTCGCGGGAGTCGTCCCATCCGGTGTGGTGGACGAGACCAACCGCTGCCCCGGTCTCGTGCGCGATGCGCTGGATAGCACGCTTCAGCACGGTGAAGTCCTTCGAACGATCTTCGTCGCCTGAGGGCATGTGGTCGGCCTGCGTATCGAACACGATGAGTCGCCAGCCTTTGCCGGGGAACCGGTCAGCCCGATACGCCTCGAGGTCTTCGATGATCGCGTCTACGACGCTCCCCCGCATTAGGTCTAGCTGTTCCTCGATGCTGTAGACCATGTGCTCGTCGGATGCGCCAGGGTGCGCCTTGAGCCAGGCATCGAGGCGCACCCCAGCGTCGTATCCACCTTCTCCCAGAATGAACGCGACTGGCCCTGGCTCGTTGATCCGGTGACCCATCCACGGGATGTCGTTTGCAACGCAGCCGAGCATGTCCAGCATCACGAACGACTTGTAGGAACCCGTCTGGCCGAAGACCTGGAACAACGCGCCTACCGGCAGCACGCCGTCGATCATGTACGCCGGTGGTTCGACCGTACGAACTTCACCAGCACTCCGCAGATTCAAGCGCGGCACCTCTCCTTCCTGTTCTGCCTGGAATGGCGCGCGAGACAGCTCGAACCCGTCCGAGTGGTCTTGCTCGAAAGCCGACTGAACCTTCCTCAGCGCGTCCGGCTCTGGGAATGGCGGATCGCAGTTAGCCGCGGCCTGCAGAACGATCTGAGTCACCAACGCCCTATCGTCCTTGAGTCGTCGCCGCAGATCACACGCGAGTCGGAACAGGTAGTCGTCGCGCCGGCCATCAGAGACACCCGCAGTCCAATCCGAGGGTGTCTCCCAGATTGAGTCGCTCTGGGCGCGTGATCTGAGTGCGTCTGCAAGAAGGGCAGGCACATGGGCGAGTCGCTCAGCGTCGCTCAGAGCGACGTAAGTTCGCCCGTCGATTATCGAACCAGGGAGAACAACAAGCCCGCCAGTCGTTCTCACGTCGACGCCGGGCATGAGCTTCGCAGCGCTCCGCAACCCGTCGACATGATGGAAGTACAGATGCATCCCACCGCTCGGAGTTCGCACGGTGTAGGTGTTCGGCCACGGCATAGAGCGCTGCGCGAACCACTCGCGCAAGGTCTGTTCTCCGTTGCCGTTCGTATCGAGGTCAACCACGAGCAGGTCGGAGGTCTCCCCTGTTGCGACACCCCAATTGGCGTCGGGCTTCTCTTCCAGCCAACGCTTGATCGTCGATTGGTCGGTCGTCCCCGCCTTGTACCCGTTGGATGTCCACGGGTTCTTCGCGTTCGGCACGACGGGAAAGATCTTCCAGCCGCGATCCGTGAACTGCCTCAGTTCGTCCAATGTCCTAGCCACCTTGGCCACCCACGATCACCGAGAGTGCCGAAAGAACGACAGCAACGTTTGCGGCCACCAGTGAGAACAGAGACCACCCATTGAGCGTGACAGAAAATCGCTCTGACCTGCGCTTCCTGGTAATATCACTGTTGACTGGAATCGTGTTCTTCAATCGGTTCTTTCTAGCTGCGGTGGGGAGAAGGGTCGCCTTGGTCGGGGCGGCCCTTTTCTCATGCGTGAGTGGCATCGGACTCACCCCCACGAAGGAACGCGACGAACCAGTCAACGTATTCGTCCGGGATCGGAGCAGGAGTTGCCTGCTCAGCCGGGGAACTCACTGTTCGACCGTTCGCGCGTCGCGACCAGAGCGCGAGAACCGGCTGCCGTTGACGTTGAAATACTTCAGCAACGCGGGCTCGAACATGGTCTGAACAGGCAGCCCAATGAGACCTTCGAGAGCGTCGATCTCATGCGCAGTCGGATAGCTCCGACCACTGATGAGCACGTTGACTCGCGGGACGGAGCAGCCGAGTGCGCGAGCAACCTGCTTGTGGGTGAATTCACGAGCGCCGATGTGGTTGCCAAGTGGCTGACGACGGAAAGGGAGACCCATCTGGGATCACCACCTAACGGTGTGATCGACCAGAGGTTCTGTCCGTGTCTACTAACCGGAGGTCCGAGCCTCGCCCGACTAGCTGAGTTGCTTCACAGGCTTGGAAGCAGAGATCAGATCGGCGCATTCGCGATTGGTGCGATACAACAATTGTAATACGGATCGATACAGATTTTGATGTCTGATCAGCCCGTTATCGAACCGTTTTGTTACACCAGACCTAGCCGTCGATCAACTCTGACCCGGAGCAGTGGATCACTGGCTGAGCGTTGCTGAGCGTCAATCTGAGCGACTTTCTCGTCTACCTGGTCGAATCGATCGACGGCGATTCTAGGAAACGCTGTCGTCGTGTTGCCTGATGTATGCGACGGCCTGCGCTCGACGCTTGAATGCCCGGCATCGGCAATCTCGCATGCCATGTGGCGACCCGGTACACTCGGGCGCGACCGCGAACACGATCTGCCTGTACGTTCCCCAAGCCTGGCCTTCTCCCACCGACCGTAAGCGCCAGCCACGCTCCCCTACAGGCGTGATCATCGAAGCGGATTCGCAGAACCACGGACGCGACCGCGACCAGTCGCTGAATCGGGCACGATTCGCGGGCCGTCGAAGCGTTCGAGCTTCGACATGTCGCGGACTGGCGGTAGGGATTCCTCGACCACTTCCGCGTCCTCAACGTCTTCGGTGCCGGTCGTGTATTCCTCTGCCATGGGCATGATGATCGCCTGCATGGTGACCTCCCATGGCTTGTCCTGCTTGTGCTCGATGGTTACGCCCTTGCCGAACCCGGTTCGGTCGAGAACCATCGAGACAGCGCGGAGTTTGTCGCCGTCAGACGTGCTCGGAGCTTCGAGGATCTTGTTGAGCTCAACGAGGGCGGGCATGACCATCGCCTGTAGTCGCTCCTGTGCCTTGCGCTGAATGTGAGCCGCAGCGCCCCCGTGCTTCTTGCAGACAGTGCCGCCCTTGATCGGTGCGTTCTTGCACTGTTCGCCATTGCGCTTCGTGTACCTGCATCGCGGTGCGTCGATGCCGTCGAGCGCTTTCGCGATCACGTCGTTCGGCTTGTGCTTGCCCCCGCCGTGCGCCTGGCAGACCTTCGAGCCGTGAACTGCCCAGCGACGACATGGGGCACCGGCTCGGGTGGTTGCGTTGCAGTGAACTCTGGACATGTCAGCCCCGACGCCCTCTGCGCGGCGTAGAGACGAGTTCAGCTTCGAACTGCTCCGAGAGGGCGCGGACGCCAGGATCGGCGCTCACATGGGCGCCGACGGCCGCGTGGAGGCGCTGAGAGATTGGCTCCACCTCGTTGTGCAGCGCGCTCTCGAAGTCCCTCCGGAGTTCGGGATCAAACCCAGCGCCCATCGGCGTCGTGTTCTTGAAGTCGAGGACGGCGCGCGCAGTCGCGATGTCGCGACCGGAAAGCATCGGTTCGAGGAATGTCATGAGCGTGGCCTTTCATGAGGGTGGCTCGGAGAGTGACAGGGCGCCGTGCCGGAGCCACGCGACACGGCGCCCTGGTCTTGTTCTGCCGGGTGAAGGAAGAGAAGCCCCGGCAGGACGGTGGCCCCGTTACGGCCAGATCGGGTTCTGGTAGGAACCCGACGCCTTGATCTGCATCACTGCAGCAGCGCCACGGTGTCGGACACCGACACCGAATCCGCGCGTGAAGTACGAGTTCACGAGGGGGTACCGCGAACCGTCGTTCGGGTTCACGAGGCGAAGGCCGCGGTGCTGCGCGCTGATGTGCTCGCGGAACAGGAGCGGGTTACGAGACGAGTTCGGACCCGAAGTCGCAAGAGCGATGACGTAGCCCTGCGGCACGCGGTAGTTCTTGCTGATCCAGGCGTCGCCGTAGGAACCCTCGATTGGCAGACCGTTGAACTGTGCCGGAGGCTTGTCGCCAACGATCGTCAGATCGGTGAGGTACGCCGGAGCACTCACGGACGGGATGAAGTCGTACGGGTTGGCCGCCAGGTTCGCTGGGTCGCGCCGGAAGGTCGCGATTGCGTCAGCTTCTGTGGGGTGAGCGAAGATCACGACCTGTTCGCCGGACTCGCGACGACCGTAGCCGTGCTCCTGGATCGTGTCGGTCAGCGCCTTGATGTCCCCACCGTCGACGGTCGCAGCACCTGACACAAGGTAGTGCGAATGGGTGTCGGTGAACGTCTTGCCGTCGTACGACGGAGGAACCTCGCCCGTCGACCCGTCCCACAGGTCGAAGATGTCCACACCGTTCTCGTTGACGTCGCGGGAACCGGCGACGCGCTTGTCGGTAAGCGCGCTCATGGTCTTACGAAAGACCAGCCGATTGTCCATCTCCAGCTTGTCCTGGAACTGGAGGTCGACCTGCTCGCGAGAAGCGTCGCGCAGGAACGCCGCAGTGAAGCGCGATGCAGCATCGAACCACTCGAGCGGGAGACCCATTCGGAAGTAGTCGACGTCGCGGCGGCTCGAACGCGGTACGCCGAACTCGCTCTGCGGTTCGAAGTCCTCGCCCTTGCCGGGCTCCTTCGGAAGCTGCGCGAACGAATCGATCGTGTTCGACGTGAACATGGCCGACAGCGCCGAGCGCCCGAGGTTCCACTCGTTGAGAGCGTCGATGAACTCGTTGTAGATGTCGTTGAGGGGAACACCGTCAGCCGTCTGCGTAACGATGTCCGCCGCAACGTTGAAGCCTCGGTCGGCTCCGTAGATGTCACGGATCGGAACGTCCATGGCAACTCCTATCGTTGAGATGGGTTGCGCGACCACGGGTCGAGCTGGATGGCTCTGACTTGCGAGAGGGAGCTAGAAGCTCGAACCTCTCTGCTCAGCAGATGTGCGGTCGACCACCGGTGTTCCGTTGATTCAATTGTACTAGGACATGGATTGGGCTGTCAGGCCTACATAGTTGTATTACTGATTTTTTGACTCGTCGAGGAAGAGGACGCCGCGGTGTGCCCGCGCGATCGCTCCCGGTCGTGCCACGCGGGACCCTCCCCCGACGAGTGCCGCGACCGAAGTGCTGTGATGCGGCGCCTCCAACGGAGGCACCGGATCGAGTGCGGAGACCTGCTCGCCGCTGAGGGACCGCACGGACGCGACTTCGAGCGCCTCTTCCTCGGTGAGCGGAGGCATGATCCCCGGAAGCCGGCGGGCCAGCATCGTCTTCCCCGCACCCGGAGGTCCGCTCAACAGCATGTGATGACCGCCGGCAGCCGCGACGACCAGAGCTTCGACGACCTCCTCCTGTCCGACCACATCCACGAGGTCGTCCGTCGGACGCTCCCGCCGAGGCGACGGGGCCGACGCGGCGGGGACCACCTCTGTCACCTCGACGTCGGCGCCGTGCCACACGGCCACCTCGGCGAGGGAGGCGGCGGCTCTGACCTCGATACCGGGCACCAGCTTCGCTTCGGCCTCGTTCCCCCGTGGCACGATCACGGTGTCGAATCCCGCCCGTGACGCGGCGAACACGGCCGGCAGCACCCCGGGGACCGGACGGATGCGCCCGTCGAGCCCGAGCTCGCCGACGTGGACGACGGACGAGATCGATCGCGCATCGACGGCGCCGCCGGCTGCGAGGGAGGCCATGGCGACCCCGAGGTCGAAGCCGGCCCCGTGCTTGGGAAGGCTGGCGGGAGACAGATTGACGGTGAGGCGCCGCCGCGGCAGTTCCAGCCCCGCGTTCTTGCAGGCGTTGTGCACCCTTTGCACCGCCTCCGCCAACGACTTGTCGGGGAGGCCGATGATCCGGAACTCCGGCGTCTGGTTCGACAGGTCCGCCTCCACTTCGACGAGATGCCCGTCCACACCGGTGAGCGCGACGGCCCAGGTCCGCGCGGTCGTCATGCGAGGTCCACCAGATGCTCGAGAACTCCGGTGAAGGGGTCGTCGCCGATGATGCCGATGGCCTCGAGGCGCACCGCGCGTCCCCGCGCTTGATCCGGGTGCGCGTGCACCCAGGCGTGGGCGAGTCGCCAGAGACGTCGCCTCTTGCGGTGATCGACCGCTTCGAACGGGTGACCGTACGCGGCGGACCGACGGGTCTTCACCTCGATCACCGCCAGGCGGTCACCGCAGACGGCGACGATGTCGATCTCGCCCTGCGCGCACCTCCAATTGCGAGCGATCACCGTGTAGCCGCTGCGCATCAGGTGCTGTGTCGCGCGCTCTTCCCCTGCTCTGCCGAGCTCATCCTTCGCTGCCATGTGCTCAGCATCGCGAGCTCCCCCCGTCGCCGGGCGCTCTCACCGTGGAGGCACACGGAAGCTGGGGAGAAGTCACGATCTCACGAGCGTGTGGAGCAGATGCGCGGGCTCATCCGCGACCCGGCGTCACTCGCCGTCGAGCGAGAGCTCCTGCGGCAGTTCGAACTCGCGGCGCTGCAGCTCCTCGACGTTGACGTCCTTGAACGTCAGCACGCGGACCGCCTTCACGAAACGGTCGGCGCGGTAGATGTCCCACACCCACACGTCGCTCATCGAGATCTCGAAATAGAAGTCGTGCTCGGTGTCCCGGCGCACGACGTTGACCTCGTTCGCCAGGTAGAAGCGGCGCTCGGTCTCCACGACGTACTGGAACTGCGACACCACGTCTCGGTACTCCCGGAACAGGGCCAGCTCGAGCTCGCGGTCGTAGTCGTCGAAGGCTTCCTCATCCATGATGTGTCCATCCTAGAGTCGTGTGCGGCCGGCAGCGGCATCGCCGGCCGACCGGTCGGTCCGGCCGGTGCGCTCAGAACAGCGTCGGGACGTCCGCGATCGCCCAGGAGGAGCGATGGAACGGGGAGAGCCCCGTGCTGCGGATCGCGTCTCGGTGCTCCGGACTGGCGTAGCCCTTGTTGCGGTTCCACTGGTACACGGGATGCTCCTCGTGCAGCTGCGCCATGTAGCCGTCCCGCGCCACCTTCGCTATCACCGACGCGGCTGAGACCGAAGCGCAGTCCCGGTCGGCCTTGATGACGGGGCGCACCCGCAGCGGCGCGGGGTGCACCTTCGACACGTAGTCGTGGTTGCCGTCCAGCAGGACCAGCGCCTGGTCGAGGGCGACGCCCTGATCGGCGATGGCCTGTACGGCACGAGAAGCCGCCAGGCCGAGTGCGCGCATGATCCCGACCTCGTCGATCTCCTCGGCACTCGCCCAGCCCACCGCCGACGCCTGCACCCACGCGGCGGCGCGGGCGGCCACCTCCGGCCGTCTGCGCTCGGTCACGAGCTTCGAGTCGCGCAGGCCCTCGGGCACACGACGTCGAGCACCCGACGCGTCCATGGCCGCAGCGCCGACGGCGACCGGACCGGCGAGTGCTCCACGACCCACCTCGTCGAGCGAGACGATCAGCTCGCACTCCCCCAGGAGCCGCCGCTCCAGAGTCAGCTTCGGCGCGATCACGGTCATTCCGCCGCCGGTACGCCGTTGAAGATCTGGTGGTGGCCGTCGATCGGGCCCATGCGATCGAGCGGCCAGGTGGTGAGGAACGCCTTGCCGACGATGTTGCCGATCGGGACGAAGCCTCCGCTCGGCAGGTCCTGGTGCGCGCGGGAGTCCCGCGAGCGGTCGCGGTTGTCGCCAAGGAGCCACACCGAGTCCTCGGGCACGACGACATCGAAGGGCTCGTTCGAGGCCGCCGTATCGCCCTCCGGGAGGTTGAGGTAGCTGAGTTCATCGATCGGCGCACCGTTGATGGTGATCTGTCCCAGCGCGTTGCAGCACACGACATGATCGCCGGGAAGACCGATGACCCGCTTGACGAGGTGGTCCTGCGAGTCCGTCGCGGAGATGCCGACGAAGTTGAGCACCCAGTCCACCGCCTCGACCAGCGGCGGCTGAGCCGGCGTCTGCGGCTGGCCGTCCAGCCATCCGCCCGGGTCCTTGAACACCACGACGTCGCCGCGCTCGTACGGCGTCCACCGCGGAGTGAGCTCATCGACCAGGATGCGGTCGTTGACGAGCAGCGTGCGCTCCATGGAGGCCGAGGGGATGTAGAACGACCGGACCACGAAGCTCTTGACGACGAACGACACGAGCGCCGCGATCACGACGATCACCAGGACGTCGCGGAGGAAGATCAGGAACCCGCGACGACGCTTGGAGGTGGTCGCGGACGGAGAGTCGGTCATCAGGTTCCTTCACGATCGTGCATCGCCTTGGGGCGACGGTATCAAGGTTCGCACACCGGGGAGAGAACACAGCACCCCGGGACATCGTGTCCCGGGGTGCTGTGGAGAAGCTGCGACTCAGCGGTCGCGCTTCTCCTTGATCTTCGCCTTCTTGCCACGGAGCTGGCGGAGGTAGTAGAGCTTCGCGCGACGCACGTCACCGCGGGTGACGACCTCGATGTGGTCGATCACCGGGGAGTGCACCGGGAAGGTGCGCTCGACGCCCACCTGGAAGCTGATCTTGCGGACCGTGAAGGTCTCGCGGACGCTGTCGCCCTGACGGCCGATGACGACGCCCTGGAAGACCTGGATACGAGAGCGGCTGCCCTCGGTGATGTTGACGTGCACCTTGACGGTGTCGCCGGGACCGAAGTCGGGGATGTCGGAACGGAGGGAAGCCGCGTCGACGGCATCGAGGATCTGCATGATCGTCTCTCTCTGCACTCGCCTCAGGTCGGATGCATGATTTCGGAAGGAACAAGAAAGGGGGTGTGCCGTACGGCGCTGATGCGTCCGCGGGCTCCCCTGAGGCAGAGCCGGTCACGGCACAAGGAACCATTCTGCCATGGAAGCGGCGACCCGCCAAAACCGTGACGTCAGTCGCGGGCGTCGGACTCCCTGACCACGATGACCTCCCGCGCGCGCGTCGGCGGCACCGGGTCGTCGGAGGTGCGGATGGTCGACCAGGTGATGGTCTCACGGAGTCGGGTCCCGCTCCCCCGCGCCTCGTTCCACAGCTGCCAGAGCTGCAGCCAGATCAGGCCGATGCCGACGACGATCGCCCCGGTCAGCAGCCAGGGGAACGCCCCGTCGATGAAGAAGCCGACCGCGATGGTGAGACCGTGCCAGAGCGTGAAGCCGCCCACGTCCCACCACGACACGGCGCGCTCGATGCGCACAGACGGGCGGGAACGGGTGAGGACCGTGAGCAGGAGCTGCCCGAGGAAGACCGAGGGCATCGCGATGAGAAGCACCCACAGGATCGACCAGCCGCCCTGGAAGACGCCCCACCCGATCAGGAGCCACAGCGGCAGGAGGAACGCCGCCGGGAGAAGCCAGCGGAAGAACGCCTGTCGCAACCACATGCTCCGATCGTACGACGCCTGCGCCGCGACCGACACGGTGTTCGCTGAGAGCGCGCGGCGTACCGGGGCCCGGTGATCAGGGAGAATGGAAGGGACGAGAGGACACCCGATGATCGAACTGCGCACCCCCGCCGAGATCGAAGAGATGCGCGCCGCCGGACGGTTCGTCGCGGAGACCCTGGCGACGCTGCGCGACGAGACGAAGGTCGGGACGAACCTCCTCTCGATCGATCGCCGCGCACACGACATGATCCGCAAGGCAGGGGCGGAGTCCTGCTACATCGACTACCACCCGTCCTTCGGCGCCAGCCCGTTCGGCAAGGTGATCTGCACGTCGGTGAACGACGCCGTGCTGCACGGGCTGCCCCACGACTACGCCCTCCGCGACGGCGACCTGGTCACGCTGGACTTCGCCGTTTCGGTCGACGGCTGGGTCGCTGACTCCGCCGTCTCCTTCGTCGTCGGCACGCCGCGGGACGAGGACCTCCGCTTGATCGACACGACCGAGCGGGCCCTGACGGCGGCGATCCAGACGTCGACCGTCGGCAACCGGATCGGCGACATCTCCGCCGCGATCGCCGCGGTCGCCCACGGCGAGGGCTACTCGATCAACACCGACTTCGGTGGCCACGGCGTCGGCCGCACGATGCACGGCGACCCCCACGTCGCGAACGACGGGCGCGCCGGCCGCGGCTTCCCGCTGCGCGCGGGACTCGTGCTCGCCCTGGAGCCGTGGTTCCTCGCCACGACCGACGAGCTCGTCACGGACCCCGACGGCTGGACCCTGCGCAGCGCGGACGGCTCGCGGGGCGCGCATTCCGAGCACACGATCGCGATCACCGAGGACGGCCCGATCATTCTGACCGATCGTTCGTTCCTCGGCGTCGACTGAGCGGCGGCATCACCCCTCGGGCGAAGAGGAGCAGACAGACCGGAGGGGCTGTGCCATCCTGAGTCCATGATTCCGCAGGATCGTCACGTGCCGGAGCGGCTGTTCCTCGCTCGGCACGGTCAGACGGTCTGGAATCTCGAACATCGCCTGCAGGGGCGGCTCGACTCCCCGCTCACGGACGAAGGGCTCGCCCAGTCCCGTGCGATCGCCGAACGGCTCTCCGGAATCGGCATCGTCACCGTGTGCTCCAGCCCGCTCGGTCGTGCGCTCCGGACCGCTCAGGTCGTCGCGGAACGACTCGGCGCCCAGGTCGTCGAGGTCCCCGAGCTCGCGGAGCTGGATCACGGCGAGCTGGCGGGGATGACCTGGGATGAGATCGACGAGGTCCACCCGACCGCCCGGGCGGAGCGCGCCGCCAACCGCTACGGCTGGGCGTTCCCGGGCGGCGAGAGCTACGCACAGGCCAGGGCGCGCGCCCGGAAGGCCCTCAGCAGCTGCGGTTGGGCCGCCACGGGTACGCCGCTGCTCGTCACGCACGAGATGATCGGCCGCATGCTCCGCGCGGAGCTGCGGGGCCTGGATGCCCCGGCTGCGCTGGCCCTGCGGCACCCGCACGGCGTGGTCTTCGAGATCGATCGCCGATCGGAGCGAATGCTCTGAGCCGATGGATCGCTCCTCCGCGCGGATCAGTCCGCCGAGGCCTCTTCGTCGGGGAGCAGGTCGGGGCGACGCGCCCGCGTGCGTTCGAGCTGCTGCTCGCGACGCCAGGCCGCGATCGCCGCGTGATTGCCGCTGAGGAGCACGTCCGGCACCGGGCGCTCCCGCCACGACGACGGCTTCGTGTACGAGGGGTACTCGAGCAGGCCGTCCTCGTGCGACTCCTCGACGAGGCTCTCCGGGTTGCCGACGACACCCGGGATCAGGCGGCCGATGGCCTCGATCATCGCCATGGTGGCGACCTCTCCCCCGTTGAGGACATAGTCGCCGAGACTGATCAGGCGCACCTCGCCGAGGGTGGCGGCGTACTCGAAGACGCGCTCGTCGATCCCCTCGTATCGTCCGCACCCGAAGACGAGGTGCTCACGGGTCGCGAGATCGCGAGCGGTCTTCTGCGTGAAGACCTCTCCGGCCGGAGAAGGGAAGATGATCGTCGGCCGTGCTGCGTCTGTGGAGTCGGGGCGACCGGCGAGCTCATCGAGCGCGAGCGCCCACGGTTCGGGCTTCATGACCATGCCGGCACCGCCGCCGTACGGCGTGTCGTCGACCGTGCGATGGCGATCGGAGGTCCAGTCCCTGAGGTCGCGCACGCGGAGGTCGAGAAGGCCCGACTCGCGCGCCTTCCCGAGCAGCGAGAGGGTCAGACCGTCGAAGTAGGACGGGAAGATGGAGACGACGTCGATGCGCACGGGGGAACCGTATCAGCGGTCACTCGGCCGCAGCGGGGCCCGCGTCGGGCTCCGGATCCGCGTCCGTGTCCGCGGACTCCGGCAGCTCCTCGAAGAGTCCGCGCGGCGGTGTCACGATGACGCGACCTGCCGCCACGTCGACGGTCGGCACGATGGCGGCGACGAACGGCACCATGACCTCGCGGTCTCCGGCCTTGACGATGAGGAGGTCCTGCGCGGGGAAGTGCTCCACCCGCACGACGCGGCCGATGACCTCGTCCTCGCGGACCACGTCGAGGCCCACGAGCTGGTGGTCGAACCACGCGTCCTCTTCGACCTCGTCGACGTCCTGGTCGATCCAGAGGATCGCTCTGACCAGGCTCTCCGCCGCATCACGATCATCGACGTCCTGGAAGAAGACGACGGGATTGCCGTTCATCACGCGGTACTCGCGAACGGTCAGATCCTTGCCGTGCCACGGAGATGCCTCCGGCACCTGCAACGTGAAGACGGCTCCGGGGACGAAGCGCCCCTCCGGATTGTCGGTGTACAGCTCGAGCTTCAGCCCGCCCTTGAGTCCGTGCGCCTTCACGAGGCGCCCGACGCGCAGCTGGTTCTTGCCCTGGTTGCGGTCCTTCGGCACCACGTCAGTCGTCCGCGACGTCGACGCGCACACGACGCCCGTCAGCGAGAGCGCTGACGAGGGTGCGAAGTGCCTTGGCGGTGCGGCCGCCGCGCCCGATCACGCGTCCACGGTCGTCGGGGTGCACACGCACCTCGAGGAGGTCGCCTCGCGGCGATGTCGACTCGTTGATGCGAACATCCTCCGGGTGATCGACGATCCCCTTGACGATGTGTTCGAGCGCGGCGGCGAGCACAGCGGATTACTCTGCGTCGGCGGCGGGAGCCTCGGCGGGCTCCGCGTCGGCGGCGGGTGCCTCGGCCGGCGCTGCGGCCGGCTCGGCCTTCTCGGCCTTGGGCTTGACGACGGACTTCTTGGAGGCGTCGATCTCGAAGGGGGCCTTCGGCTCGGCGACCTTGAGGGTCGACTTCGCGTCCTTGTCGCCCTTGAACTTGCCCCAGTCACCCGTGATCTTGAGGATGGCAGCGACCTGCTCGGTCGGCTGCGCGCCGACGGACAGCCAGTACTGCGCCCGCTCGGAGTCGACCTCGATGAACGAGGGCTCCTCGGTGGGGTGGTACTTGCCGATCTCCTCGATCACGCGACCGTCGCGCTTGGTCTTGGAGTCGGCGACGACGATGCGGTAGTACGGTGCGCGGATCTTGCCCAGGCGCTTGAGACGAATCTTGACAGCCACGATTCTCCTGAATTGTGTGGAAGGGAAAACGAACCGGTCGCCTGGGGAGTGGGGTGCACACCCGGCGGAAGCTCAAAAGGAGGACTGGTGCTGGATAGAGGGTCGAGCACGTCGTCCGACCCTCTATTCTGCCAGATGCGCGCGCCAGGCGCGAAACGCGGCGAAACCGCGGTTGCCGTGTCGCGCCCCGCGCATGCCAGACTGTGCGGGTGAAGCTCGAGTTCGCCTCATCGGCGCGGTCCACCGTCGGCCTCGAATGGGAGATCATGCTCGCGGATCCCGTGAGCGGTGACCTCGTCGGGCGCGCCCCCGAACTGCTGTCCGCCCTCGAGGAGCAGAGCGCCGACGAACGCCACACGGTCACCGGCGAGCTGCTGACGAACACGATCGAGGTCACGAGCGGGATCGGCGATTCGGTCGCCCACGCCGTCGACGACATCGCGAACGCCATCACCGCGGTCCGCGAGGCGACGGATCCGGCCGGGATCGAGCTGCTCTCCGCCGGCAGCCACCCGTTCGCCCAGTGGTACGACCAGGACGTGACGGACAAGTCGCGCTACCACACCCTGATCGAGCGCACCCAGTGGTGGGGGCGCAACATGATGATCTGGGGCATCCACGTGCACATCGGCGTCGAGGACCAGCGCAAGGTGTTTCCCCTCATCAACGCGCTCTCGGCGTTCCTGCCGCACCTCCAGGCGCTCTCCGCATCCAGTCCGTTCTGGGCGGGCGAGCGCACCGGGTACGCCTCGAACCGTGCGCTCGTCTTCCAGCAGCTGCCGACCGCCGGTCTCCCCTGGCCGCTGCAGGACTGGTCCGAGTACGAGGCCTACCTCGACGACATGGTGCGCACCGGCGTGATGGCCGACGCGACCGAGGTCCGCTGGGACATCCGGCCCGCACCGCGGTGGGGCACCATCGAGGTCAGGGCCTGCGACGGATTGTCCACCCTGCCGGAGCTCGCGTCCGTCGCCGCGCTGGTGCAGGTGCTCGTCGAGCATTTCTCCCGCGAGCTCGACGAAGGACGCACGCTGCCGACGCTGCCCGCCTGGTTCCACCGCGAGAACAAGTGGCGGGCCGCGCGTTACGGACTCGGCGCTCGTGTGATCGTCGACCGGGACGGCACGCAGCGCCCGGTGCGCGAGCACCTCACCGAGACGCTCGAGAAGCTGGCTCCGGTGGCCGTCGAGCTGGGTTGCGGACGGGAGTTCGGCGGCATCGGCACGATCCTGGACGGCGGCGCGAGCTACGCCCGGCAGCTGGCGGTCGCGGACGCATCCGACGGCAACCTGGTGCCGGTCGTGCACCACCTCATCCGCGAGTTCCGCACGGGCCCGGAGTCTTCGACCGAAGAGCCCTGACCGCCGACCGAGGAGGGCTCAGTCCTCGACGAGGCGCCGCCCGAGTCCCTCGTCCAGGACGACATCGGTGATGAGGCCGGCTGCCAGAGCCGCGCGCAGGCTCGCCAGCTTCGGAACCCCAGAGACGACGCACACGCGTCGCGGCACGCGGCGCAGCCGATCGAGGCCGGGCCCCGTCGCCCTGGCGTTCACGCGGATGTCGCGCCATGAGCCGTCCGCACGGAAGAAGACGGTCGCGACGTCCCCGATCGCGTGATCCTCGCGGAGACTTCGGTAGTCGTCGCGGCCGAGGTACCCGCCGACGTAGACCCGGCTGGGCACCTCGGCGGCGGGCGAGCCCAGGCTGAACACGGCGACGTCCATCTTGGCCTGCAGGTCGAGCACACGCCGCGTGCTCCGCTCCCGCCACATCGCCTCACGCGTCGCCGGGTCGTCGAAGAAGGCGGGGACGGGGAACTGCTGCACCTGCGCGCCGAACGCGCTCCCGAACCGCTGGAGGATGTCGCTGGAGTACTCCACGCCGGTGGTCTGCGTGTTGCCGGCGCCGTTGAGCTGCACGAACGTCGTGTTGTGCGTCTCCTTCTGGGTCAGCCCGCGGCTCACGGCGCTGATCGTGGATCCCCACGCCACGCCGATGATCATGTTCGAGTCGACGAACTGCGACAGCAGCCGCCCGGCGGTGAGGGCCACGCGCTCGAGCCGCTCCACCTCGCTGAGGATCTCCGGCATCGGCACCACGTGCGCGGCCACCCGGTGCCGATCCCTGATCTGCTGCTCGAGCATCCCCAGGCGCTCGAGCGGCGAGTTGATCCGGATGTCGACGAGTCCGCTCTCCCGGGCGAAGCTCAGCAGACGGGAGACCGAGGACCGGGACGTGCCGAGCTCCTGCGCGATGACCTCCATCGTCTTGTCCTGCATGTAGTAGAGCTGCGCGGCGGTGAGCGCCGCGACCAGCTTGCTGTCGCGTGATTGCGCGCCGCCACCGACCATGAGTCCTCCTCATCCACGATCCTTGCACATATGTGCAGTGGGCTTGCGCGCGGCTCCCGCGGAGGTCGATGCTGGGTGCAAGCAAGGAAGAGAGGATCGACGATGATCGATTCGACACACTCGTCCGCGGAGCGCGCGGACGTTCGCGCTGCCCGCGAATCCGGACGCACGAGCGTCCTCGTCATCGGCGGCGGGATCAACGGCATCTCGACGTTCCGCGACCTGGCACTGCAGGGTGTGGATGTGCTCCTCGTCGAACGGGGCGACTTCGCATCCGGCGCATCCGCAGCGTCGAGCCACATGATCCACGGCGGGATCCGCTACCTCGAGAACGGCGAGTTCCGCCTCGTGCGCGAGTCCGTCGAGGAGCGCAACGGCCTGCTCAAGATCGCTCCGCACTACGTCAAGCCGCTGCAGACGACGATCCCGATCTACTCGACCTTCTCCGGCATCCTCTCCGCTCCGCTGCGGTTCCTGACGCACAAGAGCGGCAAGCCGCAGGAGCGCGGAGCGTTCCTCATCAAGGTCGGCCTCACGATCTACGACACCTTCTCCCGCGACGGCGGCACGGTCCCTCGGCACCGCTTCCTCGGGCGCAAGAAGTCGCTCGCCGAGCTGCCCTCCCTCGACCCGAAGATCAAGTACACCGCGACGTACTACGACGCCTCGATGCACGACCCCGAGCGCCTGGCCCTCGACGTGCTCCAGGACGGTCGTTCCGCGCACCCGGGCGCCGTCGCCCTGAACTACGTCGAGGCGATCGGCCGCGACGGCGACAAGGTGCTGCTGCGCGACCGCGAGAGCGGCACGGAGTTCGCGGTGGCGGCCGACGTGATCGTGAACTCCTCCGGCCCGTGGACCGATCTCACCAACGAGGAGCTCGGCCTCGACAGCCGCTTCATGGGAGGCACCAAGGGATCCCACATCGTCCTCGACCACCCGGAGCTGCTGGAGGCCACCCGTGGCCGCGAGATCTTCTTCGAGCACTCCGACGGACGCATCGTGCTCATCTACCCGCTCAAGGGTCGCGTCCTGGTCGGCACCACCGACATCGACGCCGATCCTCGCGAGGTCCCGGTGTGCACGGAGGAGGAGATCGACTACTTCTTCGATCTGATCCACCACGTGTTCCCCACGATCCCCGTCTCGCGTGAGCAGATCGTCTACAACTTCTCCGGGATCCGCCCTCTCCCCCGGCACGAGGACACCGCTCCCGGGTTCGTCTCCCGCGACTACCGGATCGAGGTCGACCGCGAGGGTGCTGTTCCCCTCGTCAGCCTCGTCGGCGGCAAGTGGACGACGTTCCGGGCGCTCGGCGCCTCCCTCTCCGACGTGGTCCTCGGGCTGATCGACCGGACGCGGACCGTGTCGACGGCGGGTCGCGCTATCGGCGGCGGTCGCGACTTCCCTCGCACCGAGAAGGCGAAGCGCATCTGGATCCAGGAGAACCTTCCCGGGGCTGGCGCGCGTGCCGACCAGCTTCTGACGCGCTACGGCACACGGGCCGCTCAGGTCTGGGAGTACGTCGAGCAGGGTGACGACGCGCCCCTGGCCGGTGGAGACCTCTCGACGCGAGAGCTCGAGTGGATGGTGCACAACGAGCTCGTGGCGCGCCTGGAGGACGTCATCCTCCGCCGCACGAGCATCGCGTTCACGGGCGGAGCGAACGCAGAGGTGCTCGACGAGATCGCCGACGCGCTCGCGCCGCTCCTCGGGTGGGACAGCGCTCGTCACGACGCCGAGCTGGAGCAGACCCGCCTGCTGCTGAACGAAAGACACGGACTCCACATCCCGTCCCGCGCCCGCGGCTGACGGACCTCCGACCGCCGCCCTCCTCGCGGCGTATCTCCCAGAACGTGTCAGGGCAGAGGGGCCCTGACACACAAGAAAGGTCAATGAAGACATGACTGACGTCAATCTCGGTCTTTACTTCCTCTCCGAGCTCGTCGGCACAGCGATGCTGGTGCTGCTCGGATGCGGTGTCGTCGCGAACGTCGCCCTGGCGAAGAACAAGGGCTTCGGCGGCGGCTTCCTGATGGTCAACTGGGGATGGGGCCTCGCGGTCTTCGCCGGTGTGCTCGTCTCGGCGTACTCGGGCGCGATCCTGAACCCCGCCGTCGGCATCGGCCTCCTCGTCGCCGGCAAGATCAGCTTCGCGATGTTCCTCACCGCGACGGCCGCAGAGCTCGTCGGCGCGATCCTCGGTGCGATCGTGGTGTGGCTCGCGTACAAGCAGCACTTCGATGAGGAGCCGGAGGCCGCCAACAAGCTCGGCGTCTTCTCGACCGGTCCCGCCATCCGCTCCTACGGGTGGAACCTCGTCACCGAGATCATCGGCACCTTCGTGCTCGTGTTCGTCATCTTCGCGTTCGCCGACTACGGCGACATCGAGGTCGGCGTCCCCGGAGGCCTCGGCCCGCTCACGGCGCTTCCCGTCGCCCTGCTCGTCGTCGCCATCGGCGCCTCGCTCGGTGGCCCGACCGGCTACGCCATCAACCCGGCCCGTGACCTCGGTCCGCGTATCGCGCACGCCATCCTGCCCATCAAGGGCAA
This sequence comes from Microbacterium algeriense, assembly GCF_008868005.1. Classification (GTDB taxonomy): domain Bacteria; phylum Actinomycetota; class Actinomycetes; order Actinomycetales; family Microbacteriaceae; genus Microbacterium; species Microbacterium algeriense. The sequence continues at coordinate 639,548 of NZ_WAAO01000002.1, read as the reverse complement.
GGGCGCCAGCGACTGGTCGTACTCGTGGGTCCCGGTCGTCGGACCGCTCATCGGTGGTGTGATCGCCGCCCTCGCCGCACCCGCGCTCCTCGGCCTCGCCGGCTGACGCGCGACCCACCCGCACTGAATTCAAAGGAGAGCACAAGTGGCTGACTACATCATCGCGATCGACCAGGGAACGACGTCGAGCCGCGCGATCATCTTCGACAAGAAGGGCAGCATCGTCGCGACCGGACAGAAGGAGCACGAGCAGATCCTTCCCAAGGCCGGCTGGGTGGAGCACGACGCGGCCGAGATCTGGCGCAACGTCCAGGAGGTCATCGGCCTCGCCCTCGGACGCGCCGACCTCACCCGGCACGACATCGCCGCCGTCGGGATCACGAACCAGCGCGAGACCGCCGTCGTCTGGGACAGGAAGACCGGCAAGCCGGTCTACAACGCCATCGTGTGGCAGGACACGCGCACGCAGGCGATCGTCGATCGTCTGGCAGCGGACGGCGGCGTGGAGCGGTTCAAGCCCATCGTCGGACTTCCCCTGGCGACCTACTTCTCCGGCACCAAGATCGCCTGGATCCTGGAGAACGTCGACGGAGCCCGCGAGAAGGCCGAGGCCGGGGATCTCATCTTCGGCACGACCGACAGCTGGGTCCTGTGGAACCTCACCGGCGGCGTCGACGGCGGTGTGCACGTCACCGACGTGACCAACGCCTCGCGCACGATGTTCATGGACCTCGAGACGCTCGAGTGGCGCGACGACATCCTCGAGGCGTTCGGTGTGCCGCGCTCGATGATGCCGGAGATCCGCTCCTCCTCCGAGGTGTACGGCACGGCCGAGAGCTCTTCGCTGCTGCGCGAGACCCCGATCGCCGGCATCCTCGGCGACCAGCAGGCCGCGACGTTCGGTCAGGCCGCCTTCCAGAAGGGCGAGAGCAAGAACACCTACGGCACCGGCTGCTTCCTCATCTTCAACACGGGCGAAGAGGTCGTCCACTCGAAGAACGGGCTGCTGACGACCGTCGGATACAAGCTGGGCGACCAGCCGACCCACTACGCGCTGGAGGGATCGATCGCCGTCACCGGATCGCTGATCCAGTGGCTTCGCGATCAGCTCGGCATCATCTCCTCGGCACCCGAGGTCGAGAAGCTGGCAGAGCAGGTCGAGGACAACGGCGGCGTGTACATCGTCCCGGCGTTCTCCGGCCTCTTCGCGCCGTACTGGCGTTCGGACGCCCGCGGCGCGATCGTCGGCCTCACCCGCTACGCGAACAAGAACCACATCGCGCGCGCCGCCTTGGAAGCCGTGGCCTTCCAGACCCGCGACGTGCTGGATGCGGTCAACGCCGATGCGGGTGTGGACCTCACGGAGCTCAAGGTCGACGGCGGAATGGTGGCCAACGACGCGCTGATGCAGTTCCAGGCGGATGTGCTCGGCGTCCCGGTCGTGCGGCCGGTCGTCGCGGAGACCACCGCTCTCGGCGCGGCATATGCGGCAGGCCTCGCGGTCGGGTTCTGGAACGGGCTCGACGACCTGTCCGCGAACTGGCAGGAGGACAAGCGCTGGGAGCCGTCCATGGACGACGCCGAGCGCGACCGCCAGCTGCGGCTGTGGCGCAAGGCCGTCACGAAGTCGATGGACTGGGTCGACGACGACGTGAAGTGATTTGACGCGGTCACGAGACGGGCTCGGGGAACTCCCCCGGGCCCGTCTCTCGTCCACCGTCGGATGCGGTCTGACGGGGCCGGGCCGCCGCCACGATCCGGAGGAATGCCCGCGCCGCGCTGCGGGGTGCCACAGCGTCCCAGGCCACGTGCTCCACGCGCACGGGACCGTCACGCACCTCCGCGGTGGCGACGGCGTGTCCTGCGGCGCTGACCACACCGGGCGCGAGGAGCGTGACGGCGAGCCCCGCGGCGACCAAGCCGAGCAGCCCCGCCGCGGTGTCGGACTCGAAGGCCACGTCACGGCTCACCCCCGCCGCAGCGAAAGCGGCATCGCTCTGTGCACGCCCGGACGTCCCTGCGGGGAAGTCGGCGAAGACGGCGTCCGCGAGGTCGTGCACAACCACGGTGGGAGTGCCGGCGAGCGCATGATCGGGTGGCAGCACGGCGACCAGCCGCTCGCGGCTCAGCGGGCGCGAGGCGACTCCCTGGGGCACCAGCCCGTCCCTGAGTCCGAGCAGCGCCACATCGAGGTCACCGTCTCGGACCGCTGTCACGAGCGCATCGCTGTTGCCCTCGCGCAACTCCACCCTCGCCTCGGGATGCGCTGCCCGATACGACAGCAGCAGACGCGGCACGTCGAGCACCGTGACGGTGGGGATGACTCCCAGCCGCAGCGTGCCCACGACCTCGCCACCCGCGGCGGCGGCATCCTCGCGCGCCTGATCCGCCGCTCGCACGGCCACACGCGCCGACCGGAGGAAGGCTTCCCCGGCCTCGGTCAGCCGGACGCTGCGGCTCGTGCGGGCGAAGAGCCGTACGCCGAGCTCCCGTTCGAGGGCTCCGACCCGATGACTGAGCGCAGACTGCGTGACATGGCAGCGAGCGGCGCCGCGCGTGAAGGAGGCGGCGTCGGCGACCGCGACCACGTACCGGAGCTGCTGCAGATCCATGTAGCTATGATTGCTCGTCATCGATGTCGTGACAACCATGCGTTGGACTCATGTGCAACCGAAGCGCACGCTGGGAGCATGAACCGCATCGGCCTGACCCTGACCACCGCGCTCGCCCCGATGGCGTGGGGCACGACCTACCTCGTGACGAGCGAGCTGCTTCCGGCCGGGCACCCGCTGCTCGCAGGCCTGCTCCGGTCCCTTCCGGCGGGGCTCCTCGCGCTCCTCTTCGCACGGCGGCTGCCGCACGGATCCTGGTGGGCCAAAGCGTTCGTCCTCGGCGGCCTGAACATCGGCGCGTTCTTCCCGCTGCTGTTCCTCGCCGCCGAGCGTCTCCCCGGTGGCGTCGCCGCCGCGGTCGCCGGAGCGCAGCCGCTCATCGTGCTCGTCCTCGGTGCCCTGGTGCTGGGTGAGCGCATCCGCCCGCTCACCGCCGCGGCCGCAGTCGTCGGCGCCGGCGGCGTCGCTCTCGTCGTGCTCGGACCCGCGGCCGCGCTCGACCTCTGGGGCGTGCTGGCTGCGCTCGGTGGAGTCACCGCCACCGGCATCGGCATGATCCTCACCAAGCGCTGGGGGCGGCCGGCGGGCGTCGGGCCCGTGGCCTACGCGGGATGGCAGCTCAGCGCAGGCGGTCTGCTCCTGCTCCCGCTCACTCTCGCCGTGGAAGGGCTTCCGCCCGTCATCGACGCGGAGGCCGCCCTCGGCTACCTCTGGCTCGCGACCGCCGGTGGCCTCGTCGCCTACACGCTCTGGTTCCGCGGGATCCAGCGGCTGCCGGTGGTCGCCCCCGGGCTGCTGGCGCTGCTCTCCCCCGTCGTCGCCACGGTGCTCGGGGTGCTCGTCGCCGGAGAGCGCTTCTCCGCCCTCCAGGCGGCGGGCATCGCCCTCACCCTGGTCGCGCTCCTCGGCGGTCAGCTCGCCTCGTGGCCGCGCCGGAACTCAGCCGCCGCCCTGATCGAGCCGTCGGCGGCTCCGGTGCCCGCCCGCTGATCGCCGGCGCGAGCGGGTCAGCTCTTGCCGAAGAGCTTCTGGATCTCGGCGAGGTCCGCCTCGCTCGGGGGCTGCGCAGCGCCGCCGCCGAGCCCGAAACCGGACCCCGTCGGCGTGGTGGACGCCGCGATGCCGGCGTTCTCGGCCGCGCGCTTGGCCGGGTTCCCGGAACGCGAACGACCGGAGGACTTGCCCTTCTTGCCGCGCTTCGACGAGGCACCGGGGCGTCCCATCCCCGGAACGGGTCCCATTCCCGGGATGTTCGGCGTCCCGCCGCGAGCGACGGTCTTCATCATCTTCGCCGCCTGCTCGAACCGCTGCACGAGCTGATTCACATCGGTGACGGTCATGCCGGAACCGCGCGCGATGCGCAGTCGGCGCGAGCCGTTGAGAACCTTCGGGTTCCGGCGCTCGCCCGGGGTCATCGAGCGGATGATGGCCTCGGTGCGGTCGATCTCGCGCTCGTCGAAGTCCTCGAGCTGCTGCTTCATCTGCCCCATGCCGGGGAGCATCCCCAGCATCTTCTTCATCGAGCCCATCTTCTTCATCTGCTGAAGCTGCTCGAGGAAGTCCTCGAGGGTGAAGGCCTCGTTCGCGAGCTTCTCCGCGACCTTCATCGCCTCTTCCTCATCGAAGGCCTGCTGGGCCTGCTCGATGAGGGTCAGGATGTCACCGAGGTCGAGGATGCGGCTCGCCATGCGGTCGGGGTGGAACGGCTCGAGGTCCTCGAGGCGCTCGCCCGTCGAGGCGAAGATGATCGGGCGACCGGTCACGGATGCCACGGACAGCGCCGCACCACCACGGGCGTCTCCGTCGAGCTTGGAGAGCACGACTCCGGTGAAGTCGACGCCCTCCTGGAACGCCTTCGCCGTGTTCACGGCGTCCTGTCCGATCATCGCGTCGATGACGAACAGCACTTCGTCGGGGTCGACCGCCTTGCGGATGTCTGCGGCCTGCTTCATCAGCTCGGCGTCGACGCCGAGGCGGCCGGCGGTGTCGATGATGACGACGTCGTGCTGCTGGCGGCGCGCGTACTCGACGCCGTCGCGGGAGACCTTGACCGGGTCGCCGACGCCGTTGCCCGGTTCGGGGGCGTACACCGAGGCGCCCGCCTGCTCGGCGACGACCTGCAGCTGGTTGACGGCGTTCGGACGCTGGAGGTCGGCGGCGACGAGCAGGGGCGTGTGCCCCTCGCCCTCGAGCTGCTTCGCGAGCTTGCCCGCGAAGGTCGTCTTCCCCGAGCCCTGCAGGCCGGCCAGCATGATCACGGTCGGCGCGGTCTTGGCGAACTGCAGGCGGCGCTGCTCCCCGCCGAGGATCTGCACGAGCTCCTCGTTGACGATCTGGACGACCTGCTGGGCCGGGTTGAGGGCCTTGTTCACCTCGTCCCCGAGCGCCCGCTCGCGCACCTTCGCCGTGAACTCCTTCACGACGACGAGGGCGACGTCGGCGTCGAGCAGCGCGCGTCGGATCTCGCGCACGGTGCCGTCGACGTCGGCCGCGGTGAGCTTTCCCTTCGTGCGAAGGTTGCGGAAGGTCTCGGTGAGCCGATCGGAGAGCGTGCCAAAGGTAGCCATGGTGCTGTCGATTCTACGCGAGCGGAGCCTCCATGCTCAGCCCGGTGCGGAGCTCATCGCGTCCAGGGCAGTTCGTGGATCGAGGACAACGCCTCCTGAAGCACCGCCTCTGGCGTCCCGCGCCCTGCGCCCTGCTCCGCCCAGACCCGCAGCGACGACAGCACGGCCGCAGCGAACGCCGCGCCGAGGACGTCGGCTCGGAGCACGTCGATACCGGACAGACGTGCGGCCTCCGCCACGGCAGCCGCGAGTCGCGCGAGCCGCAGTCCCGTGTCGCGCACCAGTTCGTCCTGCAGCCGCATCACCGCGGCGTTGCGCAGAGCCAGGGCGAGAGGATCCGGCGCGAAATCGCGCACGATGCCGAGCAGGATGCCGCGCACCTGCTCCCCCGACGCCCCTCTGCCCAACGTGGTGAGCGAGCGGACCGCGTCCTCGATCCGCTCGTCCACTCCCGACCAGAGCACATCGCTCTTGGACGCGAAGTAGTTGAAGAAGCTCGATCTGCTCACGCCGGCGCGCTGGGTGATGTCGGCGACGGACGTCGCATCGTAGCCGCGCTCGAGGAAGAGCTCGCACGCTGCTTCGGCGAGCGTCTCGCGGGAGGAGGCCCTGGGGCGTCCTGCTCGGCCGGTCGAGGTCATCCCCCCACGGTACCGGTCCGGCGCGTCGGCGCACCCCGCTCTGCGAAGGCGTATTGTTAGACGCGATCCAACTACCACCGACCCCGACTGGACATGATGGACATCCTCACTCCCGGATTCGCCGCCGACGCCGTCCCCTACATCGAAGGGTGGGAGCTCCAGCGACGCGTCCACGCCGACGTCGTCGCCGGCACACGTCCCGACACGCTCATCCTGCTCGAGCACGAAGCGGTCTACACCGCCGGCAAACGGACCGAGCCGCACGAGCGCCCTCGCGACGGCACCCCCGTCATCGATGTGGACCGAGGAGGCAAGATCACCTGGCACGGGCCGGGACAGCTCGTCGGATACCCCATCGTGCGGCTGCACGAGCCCATCGACGTGGTCGCCCACGTGCGCCGGATGGAGCGGATCCTCATCGACGTGCTCCGCCCGTTCGGCGTGGACGGCTATCAGGTGGAGGGTCGAAGCGGGGTCTGGGTGCGTAGACCGCTCTCCGAGGACAAGGTCGCCGCGATCGGCGTGCGCGTCCAACAGGGGGTGACGATGCACGGTTTCGCGATCAACTGCGACAACTCGCTCGCCGGGTTCCGGGGCATCATCCCCTGCGGGATCACGGACGCCGGGGTCACGACCGTGAGCGAGGTCAGCGGGATCAGCACGACGCCGCTCGACATCGTCGATGCGGTGCGAACCGCCTTCCTCACCGAATACGCCACCGCAGAGACCGCAGGAGTTCCCGCATGACCGCCGCACCCGAGGGCCGCAAGCTGCTCCGCCTGGAGATCCGCAACGCCGAGACGCCCATCGAGCGCAAGCCGGAGTGGATCAAGACGAAGGCGAAGATGGGACCGGAGTACACGGCGCTGCATTCGCTCGTCAAGAGCGAGGACCTGCACACGGTGTGCCAGGAAGCCGGCTGCCCCAACATCTACGAATGCTGGGAGGACCGAGAGGCGACCTTCCTCATCGGCGGCTCGCAGTGCACGCGGCGGTGCGACTTCTGCCAGATCGACACGGGCAAGCCGGCCGACTACGACACCGACGAGCCGCGCCGCGTCGCCGAGAGCGTCCTGCGCATGAACCTGCGCTACGCGACCGTGACGAGCGTCGCCCGTGACGACCTCCCCGACACCGGAGCCTGGCTCAACGCGGAGACGGTGCGGAAGATCCACGAGCTCAACCCGAACACCGGGGTGGAGCTGCTCGCGAACGAGCACAACGCCGATCCGGCCTTCCTGGGGCAGATCTTCGACGCCCGCCCCGAGGTGTTCGCGCACAACGTCGAGACCGTGCCGCGCATCTTCAAGCGCATCCGCCCTGCCTTCCGCTACGAGCGCTCCCTGAACGTGCTGACGCAGGCGCGCGACGCCGGACTCATCACCAAGTCGAACCTCATCCTGGGGATGGGCGAGGAGCCGGAGGAGGTCGTCCAGGCGCTGCAGGACCTCCACGACGCCGGGTGCGACATCATCACCATCACGCAGTACCTGCGGCCGACGCCGCGGCATCATCCGGTCTCGCGCTGGGTGAAGCCCGCCGAGTTCGTCGAGTTCAAGGAGGAGGCCGAGCGCATCGGCTTCCTCGGGGTCCTCGCCGGTCCGCTGGTCCGCTCCTCGTACCGCGCGGGTCGGCTCTGGGCGCAGTCCATGGCGTCCAAGGGCCGCGAGATCCCCGCGCACCTGGCGCACATCGCCGACAGCGCGGACCTCGGGTTCGCGCAGGCCGTCTGAGGCCTGCCGCCCCTGTTCCGACGGGGGCGGCCGGTCAGTCGGCGCTCATGACGGACTGCACGCTGCCGTCGGAGCCGAGGTTGACGAGCAGGACGTCGTCCGTCGAGCTGTCGTCGAGCGCGTACTCGAGCACCGCGAACGGCTCCGAGCCGCCGTGCTCGTCGGCGAGGATCGTCATGCTCATGAGGCGCAGCGACCGGATGATGTCGACCGCGGCATCGCCGGAGACGTCGACCAGCACGTCCGGCAGATCGTCGCCGTAGATCTCCTGCTGCTGCAGGATGTACTCGGTCACTTCGCTGGTGCGGTCGTCGACCTCGGCGAGCATGCCGCGGCGCGCGGTCGCGTCGACGCTCTCGAGCCCGGAGATGAGGGAGGCGGCGATGTCGAGCGCGTCCACCGACACATCGTCCTGGTCGGGCGCGGTGAGGTCGACCGTCACGTTCTGGTCTCCGAGCTCCACCGTCTCCGACCAGAAGATCGAGCCGTCGGGCCCCGAAGACAGGAGTCCGAAGTAGTCGTGTTCGATCGCCATAACGCTATGAAACCAGCCTCGTGCTCACGGCGGTAGTCCCGTCTCAGCCGACCAACGACTGGACGAACACGTGGGGGGTGAAACCGGTCAGGTCATCGATCCCCTCACCCCGACCGAGCAGCTTCACGGGGATCCCCGTCCGTTCCTGGACGGCCAGCACGAAGCCCGCCTTGGCCGAGCCGTCGAGCTTGGTCAGGACGAGCCCGGTGACGCCCGCGTGCTCCAGGAAGGCCTCCGCCTGCATCACCCCGTTCTGCCCCGTCGTGGCGTCGAGGACCAGCAGCACCTCGCTGATCGGCGCCTGCTTCTCGATGACGCGCCGGACCTTCGAGAGCTCATCCATCAGGCCGCCCTTGGTGTGCAGGCGTCCCGCGGTGTCGATGATCGCGATCTCGATGCCCTCGCGCTTGGCGTACTCGACGGTCTGGAAGGCGACGGAGGCGGGGTCCTGCCCCTCCTGCTGCGGGCGCACGATCGCCGCTCCCCCGCGCTGCGCCCAGGTGGCGAGCTGATCGACTGCTGCGGCACGGAAGGTGTCGGCTGCTCCGACGACCACGCTGCGCTGATAGCCGCGGAGGAACTTCGTGAACTTCCCGATCGTCGTCGTCTTCCCGACGCCGTTGACGCCGACCACGAGCACGACCGCCGGACGCTCGGTGAGCTTCAGCGTCGTGTCGAACTTGGCGAAGTGCTCCTCGAGGGTCTCCCGCAGCATGCGCTGGAGGTCCTTCGGGTCGGTCGTGCGGTACCGGTCGACCTTCGCACGGAGCTCGTCCACGATGCGCTCGCTGATGTCGGGCCCGAAGTCGGCCGTGAGCAGGGCGGTCTCCAGGTCTTCCCACGTCGTCTCGTCGATCGTGGGCTTGACGAACATGCCGCGCAGTGCGCGACCGAGGGACCAGGACTTCTCCGCCATCCCCCCAGCCTACGGGTAGCGCTGCAGGATGGCCGCCGAACACTCCCCACCCCCGTCGCCGCGCGACTCTCCTCTGCACAGCTTCGGAGATCCTGCTCGACACGCCGCGCATCACAGGTCGACACGCCGCAAGCGCCTCCCGAACTCCGAAGTTGTGCTCAGTCGAACGGCGGAGCAGACGCGGGGACGGGAGAGGCGGATGGGGCGGGACGGGTCAGACGACGGCGGCGGCGCGGTCGCCGACGCGCTGGCCGACGACGGCCGAGACACCGTCCTGGCGCATCGAGACGCCGTACAGGGCATCGGCGATCTCCATCGTGCGCTTCTGGTGCGTGATGATGAGCAGCTGCGAGCTCTCCCTGAGCTGCTCGAACACCGTGAGCAGACGTCCCAGGTTCGCGTCGTCGAGCGCCGCCTCCACCTCGTCGAGGATGTAGAACGGGCTCGGCCGAGCCTTGAAGATCGCCACCAGCAGCGCGACCGCCGCGAGCGAACGCTCTCCGCCGGACAGCAGGGAGAGCCGCTCGATCTTCTTGCCGACCGGACGGACCGACACCTCGATGCCCGTCGTCAGCATGTTGTCCGGATCCGTGAGCGAGATGCTCCCGGTCCCACCGGGGAAGAGCAGGGGGAAGACCTGACCGAACGCCTCCTTCGTGTCCTCGAACGCGCTCGCGAAGATGGTCTGCATCCGCTCGTCGAGGTCCGTGATGATCGTGAGGAGGTCCTGGCGGGTCTGCGTCAGATCGGCGAGCTGCTCCGTGAGGAAGGCATGTCTCTGCTCGAGCGCCGCGAACTCCTCCAGTGCCAGCGGGTTCACGCGCCCGAGCTGGGAGAGCTTGCGCTCGGCGTCGGCCAGACGGCGCTGCTGGATACGGCGGTCGAAGGGGATCGCCGTGTCGTCGAGGAGTTCGTCGGGCGCGGGCTCCGCACCCGGATCCCGAGGAACGAGCTGGTCGGGTCCATATTCCGCAATGAGAATATCTTCGTCCAGGGCGAGCTCAGAGGACACGCGCTCGAGAAGGCTGTTCAAGTGCAGCTTCTTCTCGTGGATCTGAAGCTCGAGCCCGTGCACGCTCTCGGTCAGCCCCGCGAGGCGCTCGCGGAGCGAGGTCTCCTGTGCGCGCAGGGCGACGAGCTCCTCGTTCTGCGCCGAGCGCGCCGCCTCCGCTTCCGCGAGGGCGAGCCTCGCCTCGGTCACGGACCTGTCGAGCGAGTCGAGGATGCGCGGAAGCTCGGCTGCCACCCCGGAAGCCGCCTCCCGCTGCGCGCGGCGGATCACGGCACGACGGGCAGCCTCGGCAGCGGCGTCGCGCTCCTGCTCCCGCTGCCGCTCCAGACCCGTGACCCGCGCCTGCGCCGCTCGCACACGTTCGCGCAGCGTCTCGATCTCCAGTCGGGCGCGAACCTCCCCCTCACGGGCGAGTTCGAGCGCCTCCAGCAGACCATCGCGGGCAGAGGCGTCGAGGACCGGCCGCGGTGCGGCGATCGCCTCGTCGAGGGCCGCCTTCGCATTCTGCGCTTTGGACTCGGCATCGGCGACAGCGGCCTGAGCCTGCGCAAGCCCGGCCTCCAACCGCTCGCACTCGGCGACGGCGGACTCGTGGCGAACGGTGACGCGGTTCACCTGCTCGGCGTGCGTGGCGAGGGCAGCGTCGTGTTCGCGCAGCGCACGGAGCGCATCCTTGGCTTGACGTCGGGTGGTCTCGACGGTCTCGTTCGCCTCCTCACGAGCGAGGCGGAGAGAATCGACGACGACCTGGATCTCGGCGAGCCGTTCGGCCGCCGCATCACGCTCTGCCGCGAGCTCCAGACGCGAGCGCTCACCGCCGGAGCCCGTGCGGAGCGTCTGCGCGGTGATCACGTCACCGCCCAGGGTGACGATCGTCGTCGCCGTGTCACCGGCGACATCGAGCGCGGTCCTGGCAGCCCTGGCGGCGTCCCAATCCTCGGCGATCAGCACATGCGACAGCACGCCCAGGATTCCATCCGGAGCTGTCACGGTCTCCACCGCGGGCGTGACCCGGTCGACGGCGGGCAGGTCGGGGTGGGTGCGCTTCGCTTCCGCGACGACGAAGTCGACGACTCCCCTGCGCAGGTCGGTGGACTCGGCTGCCAGGGCGAAAGCGTCCTCGGCGGTATCGACGAGGACACCCTCGGCGAGCGGACCGAGCACCGCGGCGATCGCCGCCTCGTAGCCCGCACGGACCTGGACGGCGTCGCCGACGAGGCCCCGAACTCCCTGACCCCCGGCCTGGACGATCTCGGCAGCCCCGCCGGAGAGCGACAGCGCACTGCTCAGCGCGGCAGCCTTGGCCGTGAGGGAGTCGACCTCGCGCTCCGCGGCGTGCAGCCGTTCGCGCAGCGTCTCGCGCTCCGCCTCGGCCGCGGTCGCCGCCCGCTGCGCGCTCTCGTACGCGGCAGCGTGCTCCGCGGCGGTGCCTTCCGGCGCCTCCGCGTCGTCGATGGCCTCGAGCGCTTCCGCCGCCTCACGCCGACGCACGTTCGCGGCCTCGAGGGCGTTCTCCTGGCGGAGCACGGCTCCCCGCACGGCGGCGAGGGCGGAAGCGGCGGCGTCCGCCGTCCCGCGCAGGGTCGACAGCCGCATGTCGTACTCCGACACCAGTGCGCTCTGCTCGGCGATGTCCACGTCGAGCGTGTCGAGCTCCGCTCGCGCGTGCACGACCTCACGGCTCGCTGCCGCGGCGGCGTCCTGAGCGTCGCCGAGTCCCGCTGAGATCGTGTCGATCTCCTCCTTGGCCTCGTTGATCATGCCCTGGGTCACGGTGACGGCGGACACTGCCGCGTCGTCGTCCTCCGTGCCGAGGAGTGCCAGGCGCTGATTGGCCAGGGTGTACAGACCGCGCATGCGCTCCTGGACCTGCTCGAGCCCGAACGCCACGCTGCGCGCCTGGTCCACCGCGACGGAGTTCTGATCCTGCTCGAGGCGGGCGATTCCGGCACGCACGGTCTCGGCCTGATCCGACAGCACGAGACGCTCGGTGTGACGCTCATGCTCGGTGCGCGTATGGTCGGCCAGCGCCGCGCGCAGAGCGACGACGTCATCGGCGAAGAGACGGGCTTTGGCGTCGCGGACGACCGCGGCGATGGTCTGCGCCTCGCGGGCGATCTCCGCCTGGCGGCCCAGAGGCTTGAGCTGGCGACGGATCTCACCGGCCAGGTCGCTGAGGCGCGTGAGGTTCGCCTCCATGGCGTCGAGCTTGCGGAGGGTCTTCTCCTTGCGGCGACGGTGCTTCAGGATTCCGGCCGCTTCCTCGATGAATCCGCGGCGGTCCTCCGGCGACGCCTGCAGCACGGTGTCCAGACGCCCTTGCCCCACGATCACGTGCATCTCGCGGCCGAGGCCCGAGTCGCTCAGGAGCTCCTGCACGTCGAGGAGCCGGCATCCTTCGCCGTTGATCGCGTACTCGCTGGAACCGTTGCGGAACAGTGTCCGGCTGATCGTGACCTCGGCGTACTCGATCGGCAGAGCGCCGTCGGCGTTGTCGATCGTGAGCTGCACCTCGGCGCGGCCGAGGGGGCCGCGCGTCGACGTGCCCGCGAAGATGACGTCCTCCATCTTGCCGCCGCGAAGGGTCTTGGCACCCTGCTCCCCCATCACCCAGGCGAGCGCGTCCACGACGTTGGACTTGCCGGAGCCGTTCGGGCCGACGATGCAGGTCACGCCGGGCTCGAACACGAAGCTCGTCGGCTGCGCGAACGATTTGAACCCCTTGAGCGTCAGGCTCTTCAGATGCATGCGGGCACCACTCGTCCGGGGAGAATCACGCGGCTACGCTACCGGAATCCCGGGCTTCGGCCGTCATCCCGCGCGGTCGGAGACGAAAGCCGCATCGGGGCGACACGCCGTGCTTAGCACGAAGTTCTTGACGATTCGCTGCGAGTTTCGCTACGGTTGCCTCCGGATCGCCACACGAAAGGAGGTTACCGATGATGATCACTCAGCTCAACGCCCAGGCCACTGGCCTCGCCGCGCCCGCGCACTCTGCGCCGCGCCACGCGTTCTCGGTAACCGCCGGCGACCGCTTCGGCTCGCTCTCGTAGCAGCGCACCGATTCTCCGGCCCGTAGTGGGCCCTCTCCGGTCGGCGCGTCCGCGCCCCACCCTCTGATCTGTCCTCAGATCACGGATCTCCCGCCTCGCTCGGCACCCGCTCTTCTGCGGCCCCGGCGTCGCCTCCGTCCGCACCATCGCCGTCCGCCGAGGCGTCGCGGCGGGGTGCTTCCGCATCCACTCATCGCACCCATCTCGAAGGAACCATCGTGAACTCCACGTTGCACCGCAACACCGCCCACCCGCCCGATATCGAGGACCGCGAGGTCCTCCACATCCCCCGCGACGAGGAACTGCTCCGGCTGGGGATGGCGGATCGCCTCTCTCTCCGGATCGGCATCTGGCTGCTCCAGCGGACCCAGCGTCCGCGCCGCGAGCGCCGTCGGATCCTCACCGATCCGGGAGACGCCTTCCTGCTCGGCGAGCAGCGTCACCGCTCCGCCGCCGAGTCGTACGCACTGATGACGTTCGACATGCAGCGCGGCATGCGCTGACCGAGCGCATGCCGACCTCGACGCGCACCCCGCCCCGGCATCCGTCCGCACACCCGTGGACGGATGCCGGGACGGAACCGCTCCCCGTAGAACCCCGAAGGACCTGACATGACCATCGCCGACCTGACCATCACCCCGCTGATCGTTCCGGCCACGCTCGACGACGACACCGCGGCGGACTTCCGCGCCTACGGCGAACTCAACCGCCGGATCTGCGACGAGCAGGTGGGACTCCCCGACCTGGCCCCCGACGCCGCGCAGCTCCTGCCGAACTGGCAGGACGACGCCGACTCGCTGGATCTCGGCTTCATCGCCCGCGTCGACGGAGAGATCGCCGGAATGGTGACGATCTCCTTCGCGCAGGAGGAGGAAGCGCATGCCGCCGAGATCGACCTTCTCGTCCCCGAGGACCGCTGGGGCCACGGCATCGAGGACGCGCTGCTCTCGCGCGCCGAGACCGAGGCGCGCGACCGCGGGCGCAGCGTGCTGCAGATCTGGTCGCTGCACCGTCCGGAGGAGGCGGAGCGGATGCTCGTGCCGAAGACGGGCTGGGGCCGGGTCCCCGCCACTCGGTTGAGCGACCTGATCGAGAGCCGCGGTTTCACCCTCGAGCAGGTGGAGCGCAACAGCGAAGCCGACCTCCGCTCCGATCCCGCCCCGTTGCGCACGGCGCTGACCGACGCGCTCGCCGTCGCCGGACCCGACTACCGGGTGCTCGAATGGACGATGCCGACGCCGCCCGAGCTGCGGGCAGGCTTCGCCGCCGTCCTCGCGAAGCTGTCGACCGATGCGCCCAGCGGTGACATGGACTTCGTGGCCGAGGTGTGGGACGAGGACCGCGTCGTCCGGCGCGAGGCGAGGCTGACCGGGGCGGGCCAGACCGTGTCCGTCGTCGCCGTCCAGCATGTGCCGACCGGTGACCTCGTGGCGTACAACGAGTTGCTGATCGGCGCCGAGCGGAGAGGGGTCACGCATCAGTTCGGCACCCTGGTCTCGAAGGAGCACCGCGGACACCGCCTGGGGATGATCGTCAAGTGCGCGAACCTCCTCCGGTGGCGCGAGCTGATGCCCGATGCGACCGTGGTCTCGACGTTCAACGCGGAGGAGAATCGACCGATGCTCGACATCAACGAGGCGGTCGGGTTCGTGCCGGTGTCGTACGCCGGCGCCTGGCAGAAGAAGCTCTGATCGCGGCGCGGACCCGATCTCATCCTCCCGGATGACGTCGGGTCCGCATGGTCATCCGGCGGAGCGACGACGCGCGCAGGCCGGGTGACCAGGCTGGAATCATGAACATTCCCGTGATCGAAGCACACGCCCTCATCAAGAACTTCGGCACGACGCGCGCGCTCGCCGGCGTCGACCTCGCCATCCACCGCGGCGAGTCCGTCGCGATCATGGGTGCGTCGGGCTCCGGCAAGACGACACTCCTGCACGTGCTGGCGGGGATCACCGCGCCGGATGCGGGCAGCGCCGTCTTCCGTCCCGCTGAGGGGGCCGCGATCGAGGTCACCGCGCTCGGCGAGTCCGCCCGATCACGGCTGCGACGGGAGCGCTTCGGTTTCGTCTTCCAGCAGGGACTGCTGATCCCGGAGCTGACGGCCGTCGAGAACGTCGCTCTGGCGTCGATGATCAACGGAGTCCGGCGGCAGGACGCGGTGCAGCACGCGGCCTCCTGGCTGGCCGCGCTCGGACTCTCCGGGATGGAGGACCGGCGGATCGGCGAGCTCTCCGGAGGCCAGGCGCAGCGCGTGGCGATCGCCAGGGCGCAGGCGACCGGCGCGGAGGTGGTGTTCGCCGACGAACCGACGGGAGCGCTCGACTCCCGCACATCCGCCGAGGTGATGGACGCCCTGCTGTGGTCCACCACGGGTCAGGGCCGCACGCTCGTCGTCGTGACGCACGACGCCGACGTCGCCGCCCGCTGCACCCGCACGATCGCCGTGCGCGACGGCCGCATCCTCGGATCGGCGGTGAACGCATGAACCGCACGGTTCTCGCGTTGCTGCTGCGTCCCGCACCGGGGCAGAACAGCGTTCTCGTGCTCCCGGTGGTCGCCTTCGGGATCGTGACGACGCTCGTCCTCACCGTCGTGGGCGGCGCCCAGGCGTTCTGGCGGTGGACGGATCCGGAAGCCGCGCTCTACCAGGCGCTGGCGGCCATCGCGCTCGTGCTGCTCGTCGTCCCGTTGATGTCATTGGGCGGCGCCGCGGCGCGCCTGTCGGCCCGACGCCGAGACGAGCGACTGTCCACGCTGCGTCTGCTGGGCGTCTCCCCCGCCGGTGTGACCTTCGCGACGGTCGCCGAGTCCGTCCTCGTCGCCGGCGCCGGGGCGATCGCCGGTGTGCTCGGGCACATCGCACTCAGCCCGCTCATCGGCCTCATCCCGTTCCGGGGCGAGGCACTCGGGGTCGGCGCGGTGCTGCTGCCGCCCTGGGGAATGCTCGCCGTGGTCGGCGGGGTGCTCGTGCTGGCCGCAGCCAGCGCGGTCATCGGGCTCCGCCGCGTGGTGATCTCGCCCCTCGGCGTCCGCACGCGTACCGAGCCATCGAAGGTGCACTGGATCCGAGCCGTCATCGCGGTGGGGGCCATCGCCGTGTCCTTCGCCCTGATCAAGGTCTTCCCGGCTGTGGCCGAGCTGTTCGTCACCATCATCGTCGTCGCGCTGCTGTTCGCCGCGTGTCTCGCGGTCCTCAACCTCATGGGTCCGTGGGTGCTGAAGGTCAGCGCATCGCGCCAGCTGAAGCGCGCCGAGACTCCCGAGCGTCTTCTCGCCTCCCGGATCGTGCTGGACTCGCCGAAGGCCGCGTGGCGTCAGGTGGGCGGCATCGCGATGGCGAGCTTCATGGCCGTCTTCGCCGGCACCGGCGTCGCTCTGCTGGACACTCTCAGCGGGGCTGACCTGTCGGCTGCGGACCTCGCCCTCGCCGACGACATCCGGACAGGCCTGATCATCACCCTGATCGGATCCTTCCTGATGGTGGCGGCATCCGTCGGCGTGAACCAGGCGTCCGATGTCCTCGACCAGCGGGAGCTCCACCGGAGCCTGCATCACCTCGGAGTCCCGCTCGAGACGGTGGACCGCGCGCGTCGACGCGCGATCATGTCTCCGCTGCTGGTCACGGCGATCGGATCGGCTCTCGTCGCGGCCGTTCTCGTGTTCCCCTTGGTCGGGCTCGCCCTGATCACGGCCCCGGTGTCCGTGTTCACGATCGCGCTCGTCGTGGCCGTCGGCATCGGTGTCGTGTGGGCCAGCACCTGGGCGACGCGTCCTCTGCTGCAGGGGGCGTTCCGGACCGCGTGAATCAGAGGCGGCGGGGCCGCCGAGGCCCCGCCGATCACTCGCGGAGGGGAACTCCGGTGTGCTTCGCCAGCGCAGCGATCAGGGCGTCCTGTGTGGCCTCGTCGTGCACGGCAGGGTGCGGATCCCGGATGCGCTGGTGGAACCAATAGGCTCCGGAGACCAGCGCCGCCGGGTCTTCCGAGGTCGCCAGCCACGACTGCGTGACGTGCCCGAGTTCCAGGTCGTCCCTCGCCGACGGGCCACCCATCCGCGTGGGCACCCAACCGGGGTCCACGGCGTTGGAGAGCACATCGGGCCACCGTCGGGCGACCGCTGCCATCAACACGGTCAGGAGCAGCTTGCTGTCCGAGTACGAGGCGGTCCGACGGTTCCCGGTCCAGTCGAGACGCGAGAGCTCGGCCGAACCGCCGCGATGCATGCCGCTGGAGAGGTAGATCGACCGCGCAGCAGGGACCAGCGCGGTGAGGACGTACGGTGCCACGACATTGACGGGCAGCAGCGCCGGGCCGTCCAGCACCCCCGCATTGTGGATGACCGCATCGAACGGTCCGAGGTCCCCCGCGTGCTCCGCGAGGCTGCGCACCTGATCCGGCAGCGCGAGATCTCCGACGACGCTCCGCGCCCCGCGGGCGAGCAGATCATCGAGGTCGGCGAGGCGGTGGTCCGTGCGGGCGTGGACCACGACGTCATGGTCGTCGTCGAGAAGGGCCGCGGCAGTCGCACGACCGATCCCCTGTGTGGAACCGGTGACGAATACGCGTGCCACGGTCTCTCCTCTCCTCGGTCCGCCGGCGATCAGCGGTTCACGTACGACATGTGCTCCGGGTTGTACCGGTCGCCGCGCACGCCGATGCGCTCGACCAGAGCGTCGAGATCGGCTTTCTCGTCCGCGGAGAGGGCGACCGCCGTGGATGCCGCGTTCTCGCGGATCCGCTCGGTGCGCCGTGTTCCGGGGATGGGCACGATCCACGGTCGCTGAGCCAGCAGCCAGGCCAGAGCGATCTGTCCCGGAGCCGCGCCCTTGGCCGCGGCGAGCGTCTTCACCTGAGCGACGAGTGCCTGGTTCGCGTCGAGGTTTCCCGCTTCGAACCGCGGCACGCGGGTGCGGATGTCGCCCTCCGCGAAGGTCGTCGAGGTGTCGACGGTGCCCGTCAGGAACCCCTTCCCGAGCGGGCTGAAGGGGACGAACCCGATCCCGAGGTCGGCGAGCGTCGGCAGCACCTCCGCCTCGGGATCGCGCGTCCAGAGCGAATACTCGCTCTGGAGCGCCGTGACGGGCTGAACGGCGTGTGCGGCCCTGATCGTCGCCGCCGACGCCTCCGACAACCCGAAGTGGCGCACCTTTCCCTCCGCGATGAGCTCGCCGACCGTGCCCGCCACGTCCTCGATCGGCACCCGGGGGTCGACACGGTGCTGGTAGAAGAGATCGATCACATCGGTCCGCAGCCGCCTGAGCGAGGCGTCGGCGACGCGACGGATCTGCTCGGGGCGGCTGTCGACGCCGACCATCTGCCCGTCGCGGATGTCCCACCCGAACTTCGTCGCGATGACGACCTCGTCACGGAGCGGCTCGAGCGCTTCGCCGACGAGCTCCTCGTTGACGTAGGGACCGTAGACCTCCGCGGTGTCGAAGAAGTTCACGCCGTGGTCGGCCGCCGCGCGGAGGACCGCGATCATCGCGTCGCGGTCGCCGGGGTTCGGCCCGTAGCTCTGCGACATGCCCATGGCGCCGAGGCCGACCGCCGAGACCTCGAGTCCCTGTCCGAGTGTTCTGGTGTGCATGTCCCCCACGCTACGACGGGGGGCGTCTCGGAGGGAGGCTCTGCGGGTACACCCTTCGCCAGCCGGTGCAAGCCGTCGCCACGCACGCGCGGAGGCGTGTGGGCCTTTCGGCCATGGTCAAGCGACGGACTCGCACGTATCGTGGGCCCCACACGAGACGGATCAGCTCACATCGGAGGGTGACGACATGTGCACAGGGGCGAACTACACGACTTCGGACCACTACTTCGGGCGCAATCTGGACCTGGAGTTCTCGTACAACGAGGCGGTGACGGTGACGCCGAGGAACTTCCCCTTCCGGTTCCGGCGGGCGGAACCCCTGCCCACGCACCACGCCATCATCGGGATGGCGACGATCTCGGACGGCTATCCCCTGTACTACGACGCGACGAACGAGAAGGGCCTCAGCATGGCCGGTCTCAACTTCCCCGGGAACGCCGATTACAAACCGGAAGCGTCGGACAAGACCAACATCACGCCGTTCGAGTTCATCCCCTGGATCCTCGGACAGTTCGAGACCGTGGACGAGGTCAAGGCCGAGCTGGAGCGGATCAACCTCGTCGACATCTCCTTCAGCGACGCCTTCCCGCTGTCGCCGCTGCACTGGATCATCTCCGATCGGACGACGTCGATCACCGTGGAGAGCGTGGCGGAGGGTCTGAAGGTGTACGACAACCCGATCGGGGTCCTCACCAACAACCCCACCTTCGACATCCAGGCGTTCACCCTCAACAACTTCATGCACCTGTCGACGAACCCACCGCAGAACAACTTCTCCGACGCCCTCGAGTTCGACGTGTACAGCCGCGGCATGGGCGCCATCGGCCTGCCGGGCGACCTGTCGTCGGCGTCGCGGTTCGTGAAAGCGGCCTTCACGAAGATGAACTCCGTCTCCGGGGACTCCGAATCGGAATCCATCAGCCAGTTCTTCCAGATCCTCGGTTCCGTCGCGCAGCAGCGCGGATGTGTGGAAGTCCCCCCCGGCAAGTTCGAGATCACCATCTACTCCTCGTGCTGCAACACCGACAAGGGGATCTACTACTACACCACCTACGAGAACAGCCAGGTGACGGCCGTGGACATGCACAAGGAGGACCTCGACGGGAGCGTGCTGGCCGACTACCCCCTCATCAAGGGGCAGCAGATCCACTGGCAGAACTGACCGGGCCAGGGCAGCTCCCCGGCGATGCCGGAGTGCCGGCGTCACCATCTCGCGAAGGACTACGCCCTCCGGTCGTCACGCCGCCGGGCGACCGCCCGTGGAACCCGCCATCCGAACCGGAGCGACACGAGTCGTAGGGTGAAAACGAGCGTACCGACGGCTACCACGACCGCGGGGCTGTACCAGCCCGTCAGCCAGGCGACGGTGATCGACGCCGCGCCGAGCATGGCCGGAACGGCGTAGATGTCGTCCGGATCGAACAGCTGCGGATCCCTGTTCGCGACGACATCGCGGAGCAGGCCGCCTCCGACGCCGGTCGCGACCCCGAGCAGAGCCGCAGCGACCGGATTCATGCCCAGCTGGAGCGCCTTCACCGCCCCCGTCGTGCAGAACAGACCAAGACCTGCGGCATCGAAGACGAGCAGGGTGTGGGGCATCCGTTCGACGGCCGGGTCGAGGAAGAAGACGAGCGCCGCCGCGGCGACGGGAGCCGCCAGGTGGATCGGCTGCGAGAACGCGGTCGGCGTGACGCCCAGGATCAGGTCACGGACGACCCCGCCGCCCAACCCCGTCAGCGCACCCAGGAGGACGGACCCCACGATGTCGAATCCCCGGCGCGCCGCCAACAGGGACCCCGAGATGGCGAAGAAGAACGTGCCGAGGAAGTCCAGCACGACATCCATGAGACCCCCGCGAGTCGGCGATCCGACCGCCCGGCACCGCTGTTCGGTCGATGCCGAGGGCCGCTGTCAGGAGGCGAGAGCGTCGACGATCTTGTCGTCGCCCGTGTTCACGGCCTTCACCACCGCGTCGTAGTCGCCCTTCTCGATCGCCTTGGCCACCTTCTTCGTCGCCTTCCTGACGGCCTTGTCCACCTTGTCGAGGTAGCGATCGTCCACGACGGCGACGATCGCCGAAGAACCTGCCGGAAGCCACGCCTCTGCGTCCACTCCGATGTTCTTCTCCTCATGGCGTTTCACGAGCGCCCCGGCCCCGGCGCCGATCGCCGCACCCACCACCCCTGTCAGCAGAAGCGGGGGTGCGAAGAGGCCGACCACCAGCCCGGCGACGGCGCCGATCGCCGTTCCCTCCTCGATCAGGCGGCCGCCGTGCTCCTTCACTTCGACCTCTCCCTGTTCGTCACGGGAGAGGACGACGCCTGCGGTCACCTTCACATCGTCGAGCTGGTGGATCGCCGCGAACTCCTCTCGGGCCGTCGTGACGTCGTCGTAAGCGGCGACGAGGAGCGAATAGTTGCGTGCAGTCATGGTGATGCCTCTCGTTCTACGAGCTGCAAGTCTTCGCCGAGTGTCGCCTCGGCGACAGTGCCGATGGTCCCGGCGCGTGCGCGGTGACCGCCTCCGCAGGGACGGCGCGCCTAGTCCGCGGCCGGCTTCACCCGCTGGCAACGCGGGCAGAAGAAGCTGGAGCGGTTCATGAACGGCTCCCTCCGGATCGGACCGCCGCACCGCTCGCACGGCTGCCCCGCGCGGCCGTAGGCATGCAGGTGACGCGCGAAGTAACCGGCCTGTCCGTTGACGTTCACGTACTGCGCATCGAAGCTCGTGCCGCCCTCGGCGAGAGCCCTCGTGAGCACGAGCCGCACCTCGGCGAGCAGCCGATGGACCGCGCGGGTCGACAACGCATCCGCGGAGGTCTCCGGGTGGATGCGTGCGGCCCACAGGGACTCGTCGGCGTAGATGTTGCCGATTCCGCTGATGAGGCTCTGGTCCAGGAGAACGCGCTTGATCGCGCTGCGCCGTCGCGACAGCGCCGCGCGGAACGCCCGATCATCGAAGGCGGCATCCAGCGGGTCCCTGGCGATGTGACGCACCTGCGTCGGAACACGCGAAGGACCGTCGGCGACGAGCGCGTCGACCGCCAGCGAGCCGAACGTCCGCTGGTCGGCGAAGACGATGGCGAGCTCTCCGTGCACGGGATGCTCGATCCCGATGCGGACGCGCTCGTGCCGCTCGGCCGTCGCATCGGGCGCACGCAGCAGCATCTGCCCGCTCATCCCGAGGTGGGCGATCAGCGCGGAGTCCCCGTCGTCGAGCGGGAGCCAGAGGAACTTGCCGCGCCGGGACGTCGCCGTGAAGGACCGGCCCTCGAGTCGCGCGACGAAGTCGGACGCGCCAGGGACGTGTCGCGTCAGCGCACGTTCGTCGAACACGCTGACCCCGGTGATCACGGCGCCGACGGCGGCCGGTTCCAGGCCGGCCCGGACGACCTCGACCTCGGGAAGCTCAGGCACGGTCGCTGAGAGTGCGCCAGGCGCTGAGGGCCGCCGCCATCTCCGCCGTCTTCTTGCTGCTTCCGGTGCCCGTCATGCGCACGTCGCCGACCGCGACGGTCGCGGTGAACCGACGATCGTGGTCGGGCCCGCTGGCCTCGACGGAGTACTGCGGAGGGGTCGCCCCCACGCGAGCGGCGAGCTCCTGGAGGCTGGTCTTGGGATCCATCGCGGCGCCATAGCGCTCCGGGTCGGCCAACAGCGGCTTCGTCAGGCGGAGCACCAGCTCGGTCGCCGCCTCCGGACCGGCCGACAGGTACGTCGCCCCGATCACGGCCTCCATGGTGTCGGCCAGGATCGAATCCTTGTCGCGTCCGCCGGTCTGCTCTTCGCCGCGGCCGAGCAGAAGATGCTCGCCGAGACCGATCCCCCGGGCGACCTCCGCCAGAGCGACGGTGGAGACGACGCTCGCGCGCCGCTTCGCCAGCTCGCCCTCGTCGAGGTCGGGGTGGGTGGTGAACAGCATGACCGTCACCGCCTGCCCGAGCACCGAGTCGCCGAGGAACTCCAGGCGTTCGTTGTGCGGGATGCCGCCGTGCTCGTAGGCGTAGGAGCGGTGGGTCAGCGCCAACTCCAGAAGCTCCGCGTCGATATCGACGCGGAGCTTAGCTGGGAGAGGCCTCGTCCCCCCGGGGACCTCCGTCACGATTCGCGGATCAGACGTCAGCGACCTTGCGGCCCTTGTACTCCAGGAACAGTTCGGTGCCCTGCGAGTCGGTGACGACCTTCGCCTGGTGCGGACGGCTGTAGACGACCTTGCCGTTCTCGATGGTCTTGACGAGGGCAGGAGCCTCCGCCTTCCACTGCGCGCGGCGCGAGCGGGTGTTCGAACGGGAAACCTTGCGCTTCGGGGGGTTACCAGCCATGACTAGCTCTCTTCTTTCTCGGCGGCACGAGATTCTTCCGTGCCGTCTTGGTCTGTGATCTGCTGGAGCGCACTCCACCGAGGATCGATGGGAGCCACCTGCTCCGTTCCGGTGCTCACGGTCAGTCGCTCACCCGTTTTCGGGTCGAGACCCGGGCAATCCGGCTGACACACCGGCTGAAAAGGAAGGGCCAGGACGGCCGCATCCCTGACGAGAGTTTCAAGATCCACGTGGTCGTCTTGAACCTCGAAGTCAGTTTCTTCCTCACCAGGATACGCGAAAAGCTCCTGGAACTCGACTTCGACGGGCCGAGCGATGTCGATCAGGCATCTTCCGCATACCCCGGCGTACTCACCGTCGGCGGTTCCGGACACGAGAATGCCCTCGTGGACCGACTCGAGGCGCACATCGACGTCGAGGTCGGAGCCTGCTTCGAAGGAGACGATCCCCTCGCCCCACTGCTCCGCGAGGGTCACCGTGAACTCGTGCTCACGCATCTCACCCGGGCGCCGGACGATGTCGCGGACGGGGAGGATGAAAGGGCCGTTCAGTCGAGATCGCACCCGGCCATGTTACCGGGCGCCGCCGGGAGAAGGGCCGAGCCGACGTTCAGGAAGGCGCTCAGATACCCCGCGCGCCGGTGTCGAGGAACGCGGCGACGGCCGGCGGGACGAACGGGGCCACGTCGCCGCCGAGGGACGCCACCTGACGGACGAGGGAGCTCGACACCATCGCATGCGAGGGATCGGGCAGCAGGAAGACCGTCTCGATGTCGGCGAGGTGCCGGTTCACGATCGCCATCGGCGACTCGTACGCCACGTCGATCTGCGAGCGGATGCCCTTGACCAGCACACCGGCGTTCACGTCGCGGGCGTAATCCACGAGCAGCCCCATGCTCCAGGAGCCGATCACGATGTTCCCCCGCATGCCGTCATCGGCGATCGAGCGCTCCAGCAGCGACAGACGCTGCGCGATCGGCAGCATCGCCTCCTTGCCGGGGTTGTGGACGACCAGCACATGCAGTTCGTCGTACAACGCGGCCGCACGCCGGATCACATCGAGGTGACCCAGGGTAGGCGGATCGAAGGAACCCGGGACGACGGCGATCCGGCTGCTCATGCCCCCAGCCTAGGGCACGCCGAAGCGGCGTCAGTTCTTGGCGAGGGCGGCGCGATCCTCGTCGCTCACCCGCCGACCGATCGCCTCCCGCAGCCCCGCATGACCGAGGAGATCGGGGTCGTCCGCGAGGATGCCCTCCGCCACCTCGCGCGCGCGGGTGATGAGGTCGGCGTCCTTCACCACGCGCAGCAGCTTCAGCGAGGAGCGCACGCCTGCCTGGGCGGCCCCGAGCACATCACCTTCGCCGCGGAGCTCGAGGTCGACCTCCGCGAGCGCGAAGCCGTCGAGTGTCGCCGCGACCGCTTCGACGCGATCCCGCGCGAGGGACCCCGTCTCCGCCTCCGTGACGAGCAGGCACAGGCCGGGCACTCCCCCTCGCCCCACGCGACCACGCAGCTGATGCAACTGCGAGACGCCGAAACGATCCGCGTCGAGCACGATCATGGTCGAGGCGTTGGGGACGTCGACGCCGACCTCGATCACGGTGGTGGCCAGGAGCAGATCGATGTCACCGCGCGCGAAGGACTGCATCACGGCGTCCTTCTCCTCGGAGGGCATCTTGCCGTGCAGGACCGCGCGTCGCAGACCGCCCAGAGTGGGATGCGTGGAGAGCGCCTCGTCGAGCTGCACCACGCCCCAGCGCGGACCGTTGCCGCCTTCCGGTGCCGCCGCCGGCTGTTCGCCGGGCTCGGTCGTCTTCTTCGCCGTGTCGATCGCCGCACAGACCGCGAAGACCTGCCGCCCCTGGGCGATCTCCTCGGCAGCGCGCTCCCATACCCGGTTGAACCAGCCCGGATGCTCCGCGAGCGGAGCGACATAGGTCTCGATGCCCGCTCGTCCCGCCGGCATGGTGCGGATCACGGAGGTGTCGAGGTCGCCGAACACGGTCATGGCGACGGTCCGCGGGATCGGCGTGGCCGTCAGCACCAGCGCGTGCGGACTCGACCCCTTCGCGCGCAGGGCCTCACGCTGCTCCACGCCGAAGCGGTGCTGTTCGTCGACCACGACGAGTCCGAGATCAGCGAACGTCGTCTTCTCTCCGAGCAGGGCATGGGTGCCCACCACGATGAGGGACTGCCCGGAGGCGACGCGCAGTGCCGCCTTCCGACGTTCGGCGGCGGTCAGCTGTCCGGTGAGCAGCGTGGGCATCAGCTGCGCCGCCAGATCGGGGCCGAGCATCTTGGCGATCGACCGCAGGTGCTGCCCGGCGAGGACCTCGGTGGGGGCGATCAGCGCCGCCTGCCCACCGCTCTCCGCGACCTGGAGCATCGCCCGGAGCGCGACGAGGGTCTTCCCCGATCCGACCTCGCCCTGCACGAGGCGGTTCATGGGCCACGCTCCGACGAGGTCCGCGGCGATCTGCGCACCCACTGTCTGCTGATCGGGCGTGAGCGTGTACGGAAGGGATGCGTCGAACCGCTCCAGCAACCCACCCGGATGCGCCGGGCGCGAGGTCGCCGCGAGCGCGCGGACCGCGTCCCGCTGCTGCAGGAGGGCCGTCTGCAGCGTCAGCGCCTCATGCATGCGGAGGGTGCGCACCGCCGGGTCGATGTCGTTGCGCGTCCGGGGGCGGTGGATCAGCTCCAGCGCGTCCCGGGCGGTGAGCAGCTCCTCGCGTTCGCGGATCTCCGCGGTCAGCGGGTCGGGCACGGTCGGGAGGTCGTCCAGCACGCGTCCGATCAGACGGGCGATCTGCCAGGTCTGGATCGCCGAGGTCGCGGGATAGATGGGGATCGGCACCGCGGCCCGGGCATCGGCGCTGCGCCGTGCGGCGTCTTCGTCGTCGAACAGCTCGTACTCGGGATGGGCGAACTGGGTCACGCCGTTGAACTCGCCGACCTTGCCGGAGAACACGCCTCGACGCCCGACGGCCAAATCCTTGGAGCGCCATTCCGCCGCACCGACGTTCTTCGCGAAGAAGGTCAGCGACATCCGGCCGACGCCGTCCCCGATCACGACGTCGACCATCGCGCCCGGACGATTGCGCATGCGACGGAAACTCGACGACAGCACCTCGGCCACGATCGTGACCGTCTCCCCCAGGGGAAGATCGCGGATCGGAGTCAGCTCCCCGGGATCGGCGTAGCGGCGCGGGTAGTGCGCGAGAAGGTCGCCGACGCTCTGCATGCCGAAGGCGCGTCCGAGCGTCTTGGCAGACGCCGCGCCGAGGGCATCCTCGAGCGAGGAATCGAGCGTGAGCGGCATGCTCCGAGTCTAGGGAACAGCACGGACACGGTCGGCACCCCGGGGCTGTCGTATCGTGAACAGGTGACGAGGATCATCGCAGGGGGCGCGAGAGGCGCGAGGCTCGAGGTGCCGGGAGCGGGAACACGACCGACCAGCGACCGTGTCCGCGAGTCGCTCTTCGGTGCGCTCGAATCCCTGAGCGCCATCTCCGGGGCGCGGGTGCTCGATCTCTACGCCGGCTCCGGAGCCCTCGGCCTCGAAGCGTTGAGCCGCGGTGCAGCGAGCGCCGACCTCGTCGAGCGCGGACGGCAGGCCGCGGCGATCGTGCGACGCAACGCCGCCGCGGTGGCCAAGGCGACGGGCGCGCCGGCAGGGCGGGTCCACGAGAGCTCCGTGCACGCGTTCCTGCAGCGGGCCGCCGGGCCCTTCGACCTCGTCTTCAGCGATCCGCCGTACGACCTCGACGACGCGGCGATGACCGCGGACCTCGTCGCCCTCGCGCCGCTGCTGGCATCCGACGCGGTCGTCGTCGTCGAGCGGGCGCGCCGGTCCGCACCTCCCGACTTCACCGCCGCAGGGTTGGAGCTCTTCCGCGAGAAGAGCTACGGCGACACGACGCTGTGGTGGGCCGAGCCGTCCGCAGAGACCGACGGCGACGCGGTGCAGGGTTCTGCGGCTCAGCCGGAGACCGAGTCCCAGTCCCGGTAGGGATCCCATCCGCTGGTGTCGACAGGTCGCCCGTCGCACAGCAGCTCCTCTGTCCCCCGTGCTCGGACGACCCCGATGGCACGGAATCCGGGAGGCAGCGCACCCTCCGGGAACGTCGCGAGCAGGGCATGATCCTCCCCGCCCGCCAGCGCCCGATCCACGTCCGGACCGAGCGCGGAACCGTCGAGTGCGAGCGTGACTCCGGAGGCGTCGGCCATCCGACGCGCATCCAGCGCGAGTCCGTCGGAGATGTCCATCATCGCCGTCGCCCCGGCTGTCGCCGCGACGGCGCCGAGCGCGATCGGCGGAGTCGGACGCAACTGCGCCGAGAGCGCCGCACGCTCCCCCGGCCCGAGCCGGGCGGGGTCGACGGGAACGGGGACGTCCCCGTCGCGGAACCGACCGAACAGCACGGCGAGGCCTTGAGCAGCCAGGCCCAGCTCTCCCGCGACCGCGACCGCATCCCCGGGGCGAGCTCCGCTGCGGGTGACGGGAGCTCGGCCCTCCAGGTCCCCGAGCGCGGTCACGGCCACCGTCAGCACGTCCGAGACCGTGAGGTCGCCGCCGACCACGGCGCACCCGGGGGCGAGCGCCGTGCAGGCATCGCGGAAGCCGTCGGCGAGCCGCTCGACGAACGACAGGCGCAGATCGCGCGGCACCGCGAGGGCGACCAGCAGCGCGGTCGGGCGCGCCCCCATCGCCGCCACGTCTGCGAGATTCACCGCGGCGGCCTTCCACCCGAGGTCGTAGCCGCTCGACCAGGCCAGGCGGAAGTCCGGACCGTGCACGAGGGTGTCGGTCGTGGCGACCACCGACCCCGACGGCGCCGCGATCACGGCGGCATCGTCTCCCGGGCCCAGCAGCGTGTGCGCCGACGGCGGGGTGCGGGTCAGGATCGCCTGGAGGACCCGCCCTTCGGAGACATCGCCCAGGCGCGGATCATCGGCTTCGGGTCGGGAGGGCATGCTGTCAAAGGTAGCCTGGAAGCATGCCCCGCTCCCGTCGCCTCGCTGCCCTCGCCGGCGCAGCGGCCGTGTCCGCGCTGCTCGCGGGCTGCTCCACGACCGTCCACCTCGAGCCGGCGGACGACGCGAACGATCCCGCCTGCGCCTCGGTGTCGGTGCTGCTCCCGGACAACGTCGCGGGCTTCGACCGCGTGTGGACGGATGCCCAGGCCACCGGCGCATGGGGTGACCCGACTGTCGTGCTCCGCTGCGGCGTCGAACCTCCCGCCCCGTCCGCCCTCGTGTGCACGACGCTCGGCGGTGTCGACTGGCTCGTCCTGGAGCAGGAGGAGGAGAGGCAGCGCCTGGTCACGTACGGTCGCGACCCCGCCGTCGAGGTCAACATCCGCCGCGGCGAGCAGATCGATTTCCAGTCGATCGTCGACTCGATCTCGAAGAGCATCCAGGGCGGACTCGCCCCCGCGACCGCGAAGTGCACCGACCGCGTCGAGTTCCCCGCGAGCTGACCGCGGCCGACCGGACGGTCAGCGTCGCAGACCGGCCTCGACAAGCTCGGTGATCAGGTCGCCGTAGCTCAGCCCCGAGGCGACCCAGCACTTCGGGAACATCGAGATCGGCGTGAAGCCGGGCATCGTGTTCAGCTCGTTGACGACGAGGTCGCCGGACGGCGTCAGGAACATGTCCACTCGGGCGAGGCCGCGACCGTCCACGGCTTCGAACGCACGCACGCCAGCCTCCTGGATCGCCGCGCGCTCGACGTCCGTGACGTCGGCGGGGCACACGACGTCGACGCCGTCGCCGCCGAGGTACTTGCCCTCGAAGTCGTAGAAGCCGCGAGAGGTCAGCACGATCTCGCCGGGGAGCGAGGCACGGACACCGTCTGCGCCCTCGAGCACGGCCACCTCGATCTCCCTGCCGTGCACGCCGGTCTCGATCAGGACCTTGTCATCCTCGGCGAACGCGACGGCCAGGGCCGCGTCGAGCTCGTCGAGGGCGTCGACCTTCGACACGCCGACGCTCGAGCCCGCCCTCGCGGGCTTCACGAACAGCGGCAGCCCGAGGGCCTCCGCCTCCGCGCGGACCGCGGCGGGTTCCCGATCCCAGTCCCGGCGCCGGACGGTCACCCAGGGGGCGACGGCGATACCCGAGGCCTGAAGCGCGATCTTCATGAAGTGCTTGTCCATGCACAGCGCCGAATCGAGGACGCCTCCACCGGCATACGGGACCTCGAGCGTGTCGAAGAAGCCCTGGATGGTGCCGTCTTCGCCGTGCGGACCGTGCAGGATGGGCAGCACGACGTCGATCGAGCCGAGCCCTTCGGTGGCACCGTCGGGGTGCACGACGCGCAGCGTACGATCGCCGCCCGGCTCCGGCCACAGCACGCGCGTGCCGTTGTCGACGACCTCGGGGAGGTGCTCCGCGTCGAGGGGGAACTTCGCGGGGTCGTCCTCTTCGAGGACGAAGGCGCCTTCGCGCGTGATCCCCACCGGGATCACGTCGTAGCGGTCACGATCGATCGCGCCCAGCACTCCCCCCGCCGTTGCGGAGCTGATCGAATGCTCGCTGGAGCGCCCGCCGAAGAGCACCACCACCGTCTGCTTGTCCATGGTTGGTCCTCTCACCCTGCGGGGTGTCGTCGTCCGTCGTCAGGTGGGGCGCGATGTCCCGCGGATCCATCTTCCCGTCGAGCACCATCTTCACCTGCTCGACGATGGGCATGTGGACGTCGGCTTCACGCGCCAGCTGCAGGATGGGCGCGACCGATGCCAGGCCCTCCGCCGTCTGCTGCATCTGCTTCACGACATCCTGGAAGCTGTATCCCTGGCCGAGAAGGCGGCCGGCGGTGTTGTTGCGGCTGAGCGGCGACTGGCACGTCGCGATCAGATCGCCCAGGCCGGCGAGCCCCTGGAGGGTCTCGGGGTGTGCGCCGTTCGCGACCGCGAAGTCCGTCATCTCGACCAGGCCGCGGGTGATGATCGACGCCTTGGTGTTCTCGCCGTAGCCGACGCCGTCGACGATGCCGATCGCGACCGCGATGAGGTTCTTGAGCACTCCGCCGAACTCGGTGCCGATCACGTCGGTGTTCACGAAGGTGCGGAAGTAGTCGTTCCGCGCGGCGCGTGCCACGGTCTCCGCGGTCTCCTGGCTGCGTGAGGAGATGACGGCGGCGGTCGGCTGCTCGCGGGCGATCTCGAGGGCCAGGTTCGGCCCGGAAGCCACGGCGATGCGGTCGGGATCGCAGCGCAGCTCCTGCTGGATCACCTGGCTCATGCGCAGTCCGCTGCCGCGCTCCACACCCTTCATCAAGCTGATGACCTTGGCGTCGCTGTCGGCGAGCAGAGGTCGCAGCGCCTTGAGGTTCTCGCGGAGGGACTGGCTCGGCACCGACAGGTACACCTGCTCGACGCCGTCGAGGGACGTCGCCAGTTCATGCGTGGCCGACATGGTCCGGGGCAGATTGATGCCCGGCAGGTAGCGGCTGTTGCGCTTGGCCTCGTTGATCTCCTGGGCGAGCTCGGGACGGCGAGCCCACATCGTCACCTGGGCGCCGCCGTCGGCGAGGATCTTGCCGAATGTCGTCCCCCAGCTGCCCGAGCCGATGACGGTGGCGCGCGGACCGACCGGAGCGGTTCTCTTAGGAGTCAAGGCGTCCGGTCTCCTTCTGGCCGTGGGATGCGGGGTTCCAGCGCTCCGCCGGCGCCTTCTCATCGCGCAGCTGCTCGAGCAGGGCCGTGATCGCGTTCATCAGACGGTTCGTCGCCTCCGTCAGGGCGGCCGGCTCGCCGGCACGCGCGCGCAGGTCCTCCACATCGACGGGATCGCCGACGAGCACGTGGACCGGCTTGCGCAGCGGCCACAGGCTCAGGCCCTTCTGGTAGCGGCCCATGATCTCCTGCGTGCCCCACTGCGCCATCGGGATCAGCGGGATGCCGTCCGCGAGAGCGAGCCGCACCGCGCCGGACTTGCCGCGCATCGGCCACAGATCGGGATCGCGGGTCAGCGTCCCCTCCGGATACACGATGACGCCGCGGCCGTGCTCGACGAGCTCCTCGGACTGCTTCATCGTCTGGCGCGCCGAC
Organism: Microbacterium algeriense; assembly: GCF_008868005.1. Taxonomy (GTDB): domain Bacteria; phylum Actinomycetota; class Actinomycetes; order Actinomycetales; family Microbacteriaceae; genus Microbacterium; species Microbacterium algeriense. Next base: position 608,510 of record NZ_WAAO01000002.1, on the reverse strand, counting down.
GAGGCGGAGGAGGTGCGGGCCACGGGGATCATGCCGGTGCGGCGCAGGAACCAGCCCAGCACCGGAACACGGAACAGGCTCTCCTTGGCCATGAACCGCGGTGCACGCCCCATCCGCCACACGGCGACCGCGACGATCAGCGGATCGAACTCGGAGTAGTGGTTCGGCGCGAGGACGAAAGCCCCCGCCTTCGGCAGCTTCTCCGCACCCGTCACCCGGATCTTCGCGATCAGCGACATCGGCGGGATCACGAGCGCGGCGAGCGGCCAGAACACGCTCGGCCGCGTCGTCTCCGACGACCGCGATGACATCGGGGTCACCGGATGACGTCGAAGTCGGCGCCGAGGGCGTCGAGCTTGGCGAGGAACTTCTCGTAGCCGCGGCTGAGGATGTCCACTCCTGAGACCTTCGACTCGCCCGTGGCGGTGAGGGCCGCGATGATGTGGCTGTAGCCACCGCGGAGGTCGGGCACCACGATGTCTGCGCCGTGCAGCGGAGTCGGTCCCGTGATGACGGCGGCCTGCTCGAGATCGCGGCGGGGAACCCGGCGAGGCCCGTCCTGGAGTCCGCGCGGGTGCACGACGATGTCGGCGCCCATCTTGACCAGCGCCTCGGTGAAGCCCATCCGGTTCTCGTACACGGTCTCGTGGACCACCGATCGTCCGTGCGCCTGCGTCAGCGCGACCACGAGCGGCTGCTGCCAGTCGGTCATGAAGCCGGGGTGGACGTCGGTCTCGATCACGACCGGCTTGATGTCCCCGTCACGGCGGAAGAGGATCCCGTCCTCCTGGATGTCGAACCAGCCGCCCGCCTTGCGGAAGACGTTGAGGAAGGTGAGCATCTCCTGCTGCTTGGCGCCGCCGACGAAGATCTCGCCGTCGGTGGCCAGCGCGGCCGAGGCCCAGGATGCGGCCTCATTGCGGTCGAAGATGGACCGGTGGTCGTAGCCGCGGAGCTTCTCGACGCCCTCGATCACGATGACGCGGTTGGGCTCGTAGGAGATGATCGCGCCCATCTTCTGCAGCACGGCGATCAGGTCCATGATCTCGGGCTCGATCGCGGCGTTGCGCAGCTCCGTGACGCCTTCGGCGCGGACGGCCGTGAGGAGCACCTGCTCGGTCGCGCCCACGCTCGGGTACGGCAGGTGGATGTTCGCCCCGTGCAGGCGGCTGCCCCCGGTGGACAGGCGGATGCCGCTCGGGAGCTTCTCGACGATCGCGCCGAACTTCCGCAGCGCGTCGAGGTGGAAGTCGATCGGGCGGTCGCCGATGCGGCAGCCGCCGAGGTCGGGGATGAAGGCCTGTCCGAGACGGTGCAGCAGCGGCCCGCAGAACAGGATCGGGATGCGCGAGGCGCCCGCGTGGGCGTCGATCTCCTCGAAGTGCGCGGATTCCACGTCGCTCGGGTCGAACACGAGCGAGCCGGGCTCGTCGCCCTCCGAGACCCGGACGCCGTGCACCTCGAGCAGCGAGCGCACGACGGCCACATCGCTGATCGCCGGCACATCGCGCAGCGTGCTCACCGTCTCGCCGAGGAGCGAGGCGACCATCGCCTTGGTCGCGAGGTTCTTCGCGCCCTTGACGTCGACGCGACCGCGCAGCGGACGGCCGCCTCGAATGGCGAGGACGTCTCCGGTGAGTGCGGGGACTCCGCCCGGAAGAGCATCGCGCACAGGTGTCGTCATTCGGAGCCTCACTTCATCAACGGATTCGGGGGCGGGTTGCCCCTGGCTCCCCCGCCCCCACCGTCTACTGAACGGGAAGGGTTCGGGGCCGCCACGACTCGCGACGGGCCTCGAACTGCGCGATCTTGTCTTCGTTGCGCAGCGTGAGCCCGATGTCATCGAGCCCTTCGAGGAGCCGCCATCTAGTGTAATCGTCGATACCGATCTCGGCCTGGATGTCGCCGATGACCGCCACCCGCGCCTCGAGGTCGACCGTCATGGAAACCCCGGGATTCCGCTCGATCTCGGCCCAGATCCGCTCGAGATCCTCTTCCGAGATCGTCGCGGCGAGCAGGCCCTGCTTGCCCGAGTTGCCACGGAAGATGTCCGCGAACCGCGGACTCAGGACGACCTTGAATCCGAAGTCGCGCAGCGCCCAGACGGCGTGCTCGCGGCTCGATCCGGTGCCGAAGTCGGGGCCGGCGACGAGGATCGACGCGCCCTGGTACGGCGCCTGGTTCAGGACGAACTCCGGGTCCTGACGCCAGCCGTGGAACAGCGCATCCTCGAAGCCGGTCTTGGTGACGCGCTTGAGGAACACCGCGGGGATGATCTGGTCGGTGTCGACGTTCGAGCGCTGCAGCGGCGCGGCGATGCCCGTGTGGGTGGTGAACTTCTCCATGGTCAGGCCTCCAGATCGCTCGGGCTGGACAGGGTTCCGCGGATGGCGGTCGCCGCGGCGACCAGGGGCGACACCAGGTGGGTGCGGCCGCCCTTGCCCTGCCTGCCCTCGAAGTTGCGGTTCGAGGTGGAGGCGCAGCGCTCCCCAGGGGCGAGCTGGTCGGGGTTCATCCCGAGGCACATCGAGCAGCCGGCGAACCGCCACTCCGCCCCGAAGTCCTTGATGACCTGGTCCAGTCCCTCCGCCTCGGCCTCCAGACGAACGCGCGCCGAGCCGGGGACGACCATGACGCGCACGCCGTCGGCCTTCTTCTTGCCCTGGATGATCGACGCGAAGGCACGGAGGTCCTCGATGCGGCTGTTCGTGCACGAGCCCATGAACACCGCATCGACCGGCACCTCCTTGAGAGGCGTGCCAGGGGTGAGGTCCATGTACTCCAGTGCGCGCTCGGCGGCGGCGCGCTCGTTCGGGTCGGTGATCTCGGCCGGGTTCGGCACCGCGGAGGAGAGCGAGCTGCCCTGGCCCGGGTTCGTGCCCCAGGTGACGAAGGGCTCCAGCTCGTCGGCGTCGATGAAGACCTCGGCGTCGAATGCCGCGCCCTCGTCGGTCGGCAGCGTGCGCCAGTAGGCGACGGCGTCGTCCCAGTCCTGCCCCTTCGGCGCGTGCGGACGGCCCTCGAGGTAGGCGAAGGTCGTCTCGTCCGGGGCGACCATGCCCGCGCGGGCGCCGGCCTCGATCGACATGTTGCAGATCGTCATGCGGCCCTCCATCGAGAGCGCGCGGATCGCGCTGCCGCGGTATTCGAGCACGTAGCCCTGGCCGCCGCCGGTGCCGATCTTGGCGATCACGGCGAGGATGATGTCCTTCGCGGTCACGCCCGGACGCAACGTGCCCTCGACGTTGATGGCCATGGTCTTGAAGGGCTTGAGGGGCAGCGTCTGGGTGGCCATGACGTGCTCGACCTCGCTCGTGCCGATGCCGAACGCCATCGCGCCGAACGCGCCGTGGGTCGACGTGTGCGAGTCGCCGCAGACCACCGTGATGCCGGGCATCGTGAGTCCGAGCTGAGGCCCGACGACGTGCACGATGCCCTGCTCCGCATCGCCCAGCGAGTGCAGGCGCACCCCGAACTCGGCGGCGTTACGACGCAGCGTCTCGATCTGCGTGCGACTGGTGAGGTCGGCGATCGGCTTGTCGATCTCCCACGTCGGGGTGTTGTGGTCCTCGGTGGCGATGGTCAGGTCGAGCCGGCGGAGCGGGCGCCCCTCGCTGCGGAGGCCGTCGAAGGCCTGCGGGCTGGTGACCTCGTGCACGAGGTGCAGGTCGATGTAGATGAGGTCGGGCTGCCCGTCCTCGCCCTTGACGACGAGGTGGTCGTCCCAGACCTTCTCGGCGAGCGTCCTGGGGCGTGCGGAATCCGCACCGGCGGTGGTGGTCATGGCGTGTCTCCTGGGGATGGCGGTTCGGCCCACGATGGACTCCGCGACGAGGAGGGGCTCAGATCGAGGTCTCGCCGCGGCCGCTAAGAAGGAGCACGGTCCGCATGACGTCAGGTTACCACCGCTCGGACACGCCGAGACACGCCGTGACACTCTGTTGCTCACCCGAACGACCGAGAGGCTCCGCATGACCGTCGACACCGCCCGCTTCGCCACCCGCGCCGTCCACGCGGCGAGAAGCCGAGAGACGGCGGCGGCCCGCGCCACCCCGATCTACCTCACCGCCGGCTTCGAGTTCGACGACTTCGACCACGCCGCCGACCACTTCAGCACGGGCACCGGCTTCGGATACACGCGCACCGGGAACCCGACCGTGCGCGCGGTGGAGCGCCAGCTGGCGTCGCTCGAGTCGGGCGCAGACGCCGTGCTCGTCGCCAGCGGTCAGGCCGCGGTGTCCACCGCTCTCCTCTCGGTCGTGGGAGCCGGGGACCACATCGTCTCCTCGACGCACATCTACGAGGGCACGCGCGGCCTCTTCCTCGACAACCTCGCCCGGCTGGACATCGAGACGACGTTCGTCGAGGACATCGCCGATCCGGATGCGTGGCGAGCGGCGATCCGGCCGAACACGCGCGCCCTGTTCGCCGAGTCGCTCGCGAACGCGCGCAACGATGTGCTCGACGTCGCCGCCGTGAGCGCCATCGCCGATGAGGTCGCCGTCCCGCTGATCGTCGACAACACGCTCGCCACCCCGTCCCTGCTCCGGCCGATCGAGCACGGCGCCGCCGTCGTCGTCCACTCCGCCTCGAAATTCCTCGCCGGGCACGGATCCGTCCTCGGCGGCGCCATCGTCGACGACGGCCGCTTCGACGCGGAGCGCGCCGGTCACAACGCGCCGCACCTCGTCCTGCCGGGGAGAGGCGGCGCTCCCAGCGTCTTCTCCCGACACGGCGGCCGCGCCCGCATCGCCTACGCGCGCGAGTCGGTCGCGCCGCGCTTCGGCGCCTCCCCGTCGCCGCTGAACGCGTTCCTCATCGGCCAGGGCGCGGAGACGCTCTCGCTGCGTGTCGAGCGTCAGTCACGGAATGCGCTCGAGATCGCGCGCTGGCTCGAATCCCAGGACGCCGTCGAGAGTGTCGACTACGCCGGACTCCCCTCCCATCCGCATCACGAGACGGCCGTGCGCTACCTCGAAGGAGGCTTCGGCTCGATCTTCACGTTCACCCTCCGGGGCGGCCTGCCCGCCGCTCGGCGCTTCGTCGAGGACGTGCGCGTCTTCACGCACATGACCCACATCGGTGATGTGCGATCGCTCGTACTGCATCCGGGCACCACGAGCCACGCCCAGCGCACCGATGCGGAGCGCGCCGTGCTCGGCGTCGGCCCCGGCACGCTCCGCCTGTCGATCGGGATCGAAGACGTCGCCGACCTCATCGCGGACCTCAGCCGGGTCCTCGAGTCGGTGCGGGAGACGGTGGCATGACCCGCCTCCAGCATTTCGGGTGGTTCCTCGCGCGGGGATTCGGTCCGCAGGGCTGGGGGTACCCCTCGCTGGAGTGGGACTACGACTGGACGCGCCCCGAGATCTATCAGGAAGCGGCGCGCACCCTGGAGCAGGCCGGCTTCGATCTCGTCATCATCGAGGACGCGCCGTCGCTCGGGTCGCCCGCCACGATCGATCTCCGCGTCCGGCACGCCTTCGGCGGTCCCAAGCACGACCCGCTCCTGCTCGCGCCCTCGCTGTTCCACGCGACACGCCACCTCGGCGTCGTGCCGACCGTGAACCCGGCGGCGTACCTGCCTTACACAGCGGCGCGACAGTTCGCGACGCTGCAGCACCTGAGCGGACACCGCCTCGGCCTCAACGTCGTCACCGACACCGGCAGCGCTCGGCACTTCTCGGATGCGCCGCAGCTCGGCCACGACGAGGCCTATGACCGCGCCGAGGAGTGGCTCGCCGGCATCCGCGCGCTCTGGCACAGCTGGGACGACGGCGCGCTGGTCGAGGATCGCGAGACGGACGTGTACGCGGACGGCACCCGTATGCGCGCCGTCCGGCATCGCGGCGACCACTACCGCTTCGACGGCCCCCTCAACGCGCTCCCCTTCACACAGGGCGAACCCGCGATCGTGTCGCCGGGCGGCTCCGGACGTGGACTCGGCTTCGCCGGCGCGAACTCCGACGTGCAGCTCGCCCTCGCCCCGCTCGACGAGGCCTCGGTGCGCGCGTACCGCGCGAAGGTGCACGAGGCCGCGATCGCGAAGGGCCGGCGCCCCGAGGACGTCACGATCCTGTTCGCCATCCAGCCCGTCATCACCGCTTCCCCGGAAGAGGCCGACCGCATCGTCGCCGCCTCAGCCCACCCCGATGACGCCGCTCTGGTCCAGATCGCGCGGAAGCAGTCCAGCGACCTCGAGACCGACCTGACCGCACTCGACCTGGATCGCCCGCTCGACCTCGAGGTCTTCGGTGCGCACGTGTCGCGCGGGAGCATCCAGAGACTCATCGGAGACCGCGGCGAGGACGCTCCCCTGCGCGCGCACCTGTCCGCTCTCGCGCGCGCCGGTCGCATCTCCGATCGCAGCGGCTTCGTCGGCACCGCGGAGGAGTTCGCCGACCTGATCGAGGAACTCGGCGAGTGGGGCAACGACGGGGTGCTGCTGTGGGGCGACTTCCACCCGGTGACGCTGCACCGCACACTCGATGAGCTGGTGCCGGTCCTCCGGCGCCGCGGCATCCTCCGACGCGAGTACGCGGACGGCGGACTGCAGGCGAACCTGCGCGCGTTCTGAGTCGCACGCAGGCCGCCCGCCGGCTCACTCGCTGAGCGCCGACCTCTTCTCGGCGCGCTTCTCGCGGGAGGAGGCGATCAGGCTCGCCACCGTCGCCACGGTCATGGAGACGAGGATCACGCCGAGCGAGACCATGTTGTCGATGTCGGGGACCCACTCGATGTGCTGTCCGCCGTTGATGAACGGGAGCTCGTTGACGTGGAGCGCGTGCAGGATCAGCTTGATGCCGATGAAGCCGAGGATCACCGCGATGCCGTAGTGCAGGTAGCGGAGCCGGTCGAGGAGGTCGCCGAGGAGGAAGTACAGCTGACGCAGCCCCATCAGCGCGAAGATGTTCGCGGCGAAGACGAGGAATCCGTTCGTCGTGATCTCGAAGATCGCCGGGATCGAGTCGATCGCGAAGATGAGGTCGGTGACGCCGATCGTGATGAACACGATCACCATGGGGGTCCACATCCTCTTGCCGTCGACCGTCGTGCGGATCTTGGACCCGTCGTAGGTCTCGCTGATGTCGATGCGACGGCGCAGCAGGCGGACGATGAAGTTCTCGCGCTTCACCTCGTCGTCGATGTCCCCCTCCGGCATCGCCTGACGGATCGCCGTCCAGATGAGGAACGCCCCGAAGATGTAGAAGATCGGCGAGAAGTTCTCGATGATGGCGACGCCCACGAGGATGAACAGTCCGCGCAGCACCAGGGCGATGATGATGCCCACCATCAGCACCTGCTGCTGCAACCGCCGCGGCACGGCGAACTGCGCCATGATCAGCACGAAGACGAAGAGGTTGTCCACCGAGAGGCTGTATTCCAGCGCCCATCCGGTGATGAAGTCACCCGCGTTCTGCCATCCGCCGACATTGCCCAGCAGCACCGCGAACAGGAGCGCCAGCCCCACGTAGAACACGACCCAGAGCGTGGACTCCTTGGTCGACGGGATGTGGGGTCGCAGCCGGATGAGCAGCAGGTCGCCGATCAGGATGATCGTGAGGACGACCATCGAGGTGATCTCGAACCAGAGGGGGATTTCCAAGGGCGCACTGCACCTTTCGCGAGGGGTCGGGAATGAGCCGAAAGTCTCTCCCCCGCACCGAAGGGCGTCGCGCGCCCGGAGCAGCGATGTCGATGCTCGTGATGACGTTACGCGCGGGTCCGGGATACTCCCTCTCGCCGGGGCAATGCTACCGGAGCACGGGGGCGGGATGAAGCGTCGGGAGCGAACCGGATGCGGACGGATCTGAGACGATGGGGCATCCACCGACACTTCCCGGGTGAGAGACACCGAACGGAACCAGGATGCCCGTGCAGACGAGTGATCAGAAGTGGGCCGCGCAGGCCGCGGCGGGCGATGAGAGCGCCTTCCGGGAGCTGTACCGCGCCCACGTGCGCCCCGTCTACTGGATCGCGCAGGGGATCCTGGGTTCCGCTGCCGATGCGGAGGACGTGACGCAGGAGACGTTCGTCGTCGCATGGCGCAAGCTCCCCGGCCTCGAGCTGCAGGGAGAGTCCATCCTGCCGTGGCTGGCGACGATCTGCCGCTTCCAGGCGGCGAATCGGCTCCGGCGGCGCCGACGCGACGAGGCGCACACGACCGACGCCGTCGATGAGACGCTGGCGGATGCCGTGAGCGTCGAGGAGCAGGTCATCACCGCGGCCCTCGCAGCGAGGATCGCAGCGGAGGTGGGCGGTCTGAGCGAACTCGACCGCGAGATCTTCCGGCTGTGCGCGGCTGAGGGGTACGCCTATCAGGCGGCCGCAGAGGAGCTCGGCGTGACCCATGCCGTCGTCCGGAACCGTCTCTCGCGAGTGCGCACGCAGCTGCGGGGCGCCGTGAAGGAAGTGAGAGACGCATGAACGACCAGACGCCCGACGACGCCCTCCCGGAACTGCCCGGCGAGACGATCGCACGCATGGAGCGAGCGGTGTTCGCCGAGATCGCGCAGGACGGACGCCCCGCGCGGCCGGCGCGCACGACGGCACAGCGGCGCCGCCGCCGCTGGCTCACCGGCGGTGGGATCGCCGCAGCCTTCCTCGTCGGCGTCCTCGTGACCCCGCCGATCCTGAACGCGGTGGGCGGATCCGCGGTGTCCACGGCCGACGGGTGGAGCACGTCCGGCGGATCGGTGGCCGACTCCTCGTCGTCGCTGCCGCAGCGCAGCGCGGAGCTCGCCCCCGGCGCGCAGCCGGGCGACCCAGCCACCGCCGAGTCCGGCGACGCGGCCCTGTCCGGCGCCGCCGTCGTCGAGGGCGACCGGGAGATCATCGCCACGGCTCAGGCCACGGTCCAGGTCAAGAGCATCCCGGATGCGGCCGCGCAGATCTCCGACCTGGCTTCGGAGCACGGCGGCTACGTCGAGAGCACGGAGGTCGGCAAGGCGCTCGGCGTCGAGGGCGAGAGCGACGTCGCGTCGGCGCCCGCCGACTCCGGATACGGCTCCATCACCATCCGAGTCCCGTCCGCCGACCTCACGGAGGTCATCGCGGCGCTCGACGACACCGGTGAGGTGATCTCCTCGTCGACCGCCAAACAGGACGTGACCGCGGTCGCGATCGATCTGCAGGCCAGGGTGGATTCCACGCGTGCCTCCGTCGAGCGCCTCACCCAGCTGATGGCGCAGTCCGGCAGCGTCTCGGAGCTGATCGAGGCGGAGGTCGCGTTGACCGATCGACAGGCGCAGCTGGAGTCCTACGAGCAGCAGCTGGCGGCGCTGGACGACCAGGTGGCGATGTCCTCGCTCCAGGTGCAGCTGACCCGTGCGGCCGCGCCGACGACGGCCGAGCCCTCCGGATTCGGCGACGGCCTGCTCGCCGGATGGAACGGTCTGGTGGTGTCGCTCAACGCACTCGTGATCGCGCTGGGCTTCCTGCTCCCCTGGCTCGCGGTGGCAGCCGTGGTGATCCTGGTCGTCTGGCTCATCCGTCGTGCGCGGCGCCGCGCACGACGGCCCGCCGACGCCGGCAAGAAGCGGATCGACCCGACCGTGTGAGCGGTCACCGCTCTCCTGGGGGTGTGATCGCCCGCGGAGAGACGGCTGAACCCGCGTATTTCCGGGGTATACAAGAAGTCTTGTGCATCACCGCAGCCGCGCATAGCCTTCCTGCGTGGAAGACATCTCCGCGGTCACGGCCGTTCATCACCCGCTCCGACGCCGCATCTACGACTACCTGCTCCTGTACGGCACCAGCCAGGTGACGACACTGGCCCGGGCGCTCGAGAGCCAGGTGGGCAGCATCAGCCATCACCTGCGCATGCTCGAACGAGCCGGCGTCGTCGAGCGTGCCGCCGACCCGTCCGGCGACCGGAGGACGAGCTGGTGGGCTCTCGCGCGGCGCGGCCTCACCTGGTCCGTCGACGACTATCTCGACACCCCCGCTGATGCGCTGCTGGCCAGGGAGGCGCAGCGACAGGGCATCCGGATGCAGATCGAACGGCTTCAGCGCTGGCACCGGCACCGCGACGACCCCGCATACGTCGGCTATGACGGCTCGAACACCGAGACGACGGCCTGGGCCTCCCCCGACGAGCTGCGCGATCTCTCGGAACGCCTGCTGCACACGATGCGCGAATGGCGCGAGGCGATCGACCTCGACGACGGCACCGAACGCCGGCCCGTCTTCGCGTTCGCTCACGCGTTCCCCACGGAACCCTGATGAGCGCCGTCACCGACCCGGTCCAGCTGGCCGAACCTCCGGCGTTCCGTCGCGACCGGCTGGTCCACGCCTGGATCGGCGTGAAGGCGCTGTCCGATGCGGGCGATGCCCTGTGGACGATCGCCCTGGCCTGGACGGCGGTGCAGATCGCCTCCCCCGCCGTGGCCGGACTGATCGTCGCCGCCGGCACGGTTCCGCGGGCGGTGATCCTGCTGTTCGGCGGCGTCATCGCGGATCGCTCCGATGCCCGACGCGTGATGCTGCTGTTCAACGTCCTGCGCGTGGGCGTTCTGGTCGCCGTCGCCGCATGGGTGCTGGCGACGCCGCCCACCGTGGCCGTGCTGCTGTTCGCCGCGATCGCGTTCGGCGTGTGCGACGCGTTCTACGAGCCGTCGGCGGGAACCATCGCGCGGCAGCTCGTCCGCGCATCGGACCTGCCGTCGTACGGCGCGGCGGCGCAGACCGCTTCTCGCCTGGGAACCATGGCCGGAGCGGCGCTGGGCGGCGTGATCGTCGCGCACGCAGGTCTCGGGGGAAGCGCGGGCGTCAACGCCCTGACCTTCTCGCTGGTCGTCGCCTTCCTCGCGATCTGGCTGCGCCCGCGCTTCCGTCTGGCCCGGGCCGACCGCGAGTCCACGCTGCGCGGAATCGGTCGCGGCTTCGCCCACCTCGGTACGCACCCGACGACGCGCACCCTCGTGCTCGCCCTGTCCGGCCTGAACCTCGCGGTCGGACCGGCCGTCGGCATCGGCCTCGCCCTGCGCGCGCACGACGAGGGGTGGGGCGCCCAGGCGGTCGGGCTGTTCGAGGCCCTGCTCGGTCTGGGAGCGGCGCTCGGCGCCGTCTCGGTCGCCAGATGGCGCCCGCGGCACGAAGCGCTGTCCGGGTTCACGGCGCTCGTCGTCCAGGGTGGGGGGATCGCGGCGCTCGGGATCGGCCCGGTCTGGACGGTCGGCACGGCGGCCTTCGTGATCGGAGTCACGGCCGGTTACGCCTCGGTGCTGCTCAGTGCCACGTTCTCCGCCACGGTCGACACGGCCTACCTCGGCCGCATGGGATCCCTCACCCGCCTGGGCGACGACTGCCTGATGCCGCTCGCGATGGCCGGCTTCGGGATGCTGGCCTCGGCGACCGCGCTCTGGGTGCCCTTCGCGGTGTTCGGTGGGGCGATGATGGCGCTCATGGTCCTGCCGCTGAGCAATCGCACGTTCCGCACGATGTCCCTGCGCTCCCCGGCCTGATCGAGCACGTCCGGAGACGACGAAAGCCCCCGGGAGAACCGGGGGCTTTCGCGTGTTGTGTGACCCCAGCGGGATTCGAACCCGCGTTACCGCCGTGAGAGGGCGGCGTACTAGGCCGCTATACGATGGGGCCGTCTTGCGGAGCGTTTCCGTCCCGCGACAACCGTTCAAGTATGCCACGGCGATTCTCACTGCGCCAAATCGAGGCCGACCCCGGCGGACGCCCGGGCGTGGCGCACGGAATTCCGTTTGCCGTGCGGCACCGGAAGGAGTTGACTCGTGACATGCGCGTCACCAAGTTCGAACATGCCGCCCTCCGTCTCGACGCCGGGGGTCAGACCCTCCTGATCGATCCGGGCTCCTTCACCGCCCCGCTGAACGACCTCGCCGACGTGGTCGGCGTGGTGATCACCCACGAGCACCCCGACCACTGGACGACCGAGCACCTGGACCGCATCCTGCGCGCGGCGCCCGGTGTGCCGATCTTCGCGACCGCCGGAGTCGCGCGGGCGGCCGAAGGCTACGAGATCACGACCGTCGCTCCGGGTGACGCCGTCGAGGCCGGTGACTTCCGCCTGCGGTTCTTCGGCGGAGCGCACGAGGTGATCCACTCCTCGCTGCCGACCATCGAGAACGTGGGCGTGCTCGTCAACGACGAGTTCTACTACCCGGGCGACTCCTACGCCGTCCCGGCAGACGTGACGGTCGCCACTCTCGCCGCTCCTCTGGGCGCGCCCTGGCTGAAGATCGGCGAGGCCATGGACTACGTGCTCGCCGTCGCCCCGCGGCGCGCTTTCGGCACGCACGACATGACGCTGTCGGTGATCGGCAAGAACATGCACCGGCAGCGGCTGCAGTGGGCCACGGAGCAGGGCGGCGGCGAGTTCTTCGTGCTGGAGCCCGGCGAATCGCTCGACCTCTGACGATGGCGGACTCGCCGGCGGCGGAGCGCACACTCGCGGAGGACGAGGTGCGCGAGCTGGTGCGCACGGTCTCCCCCCGACTCGCTTCGCTCCCGCTGACCCGCGTCGCAGAGGGCTGGGACAACGTCACCTGGCGCCTCGGCACGGACCTCGCCGTCCGCGTCCCGCGGCGCGAGCTCGCCGCGACGCTGATCCGGCATGAGCACCGCGCACTCCCCCAGCTCGCGATGCGCCTCGCCGCGGCAGGCGTGCGGGCGCCGCTGCCGGTTGTCGCCGGTGCTCCCACATCGACGTTCCCGTGGTCCTGGTCGATCGTGCCGTGGCTCCCCGGCGAGCACGTGCTGGGACTCCCCCGTCACCGCAACACGGCGTGGGCCGGACAGCTCGCGAGCGTGCTGTCGGCGCTCCATCAGCCGGCTCCCGATGACGCACCGCACAACCCGGTGCGCGGGGTGCCGCTGCGGAGCAGAGACGACAGCATCCGCTCGCGTCTCGCCGAACTGCCCCCGCGGGTCGCCACTCCTCTCGCCGCACTCTGGGAAGCCGGACTCGACGCTGCCCCGGCCGCCGACTCGGTATGGATCCACGGCGACCTGCACCCGGGGAACATCCTGGCGGACGGGGACCGCCTCGTGGCCCTTGTCGACTTCGGCGATGTGACAGCGGGAGACCCCGCCTACGACCTCGCCGCGGGCTGGCTCGTCTTCGACGCGGAGGGGCGACACGTCTTCCGCCGCGCCACAGCCGACAGATACGACGAGGCCACGTGGCTCCGAGCCCGCGCATGGGCCGCCGCCGTCTCCGCCATCCTGTGCCACGCCAGCGACGACCGCGACGACCTCCGCGCCGTCGGATTCGATACCGCCGCCGAGCTCATCAGCGCGGCAGGATCCCCCGCACCCTGAGATCGCGCTGCAGGTGATCGCGCTGCTCGACGATGAGGCGACGAAGCGCGGCAGGAGCATCCGCATTCTCTGCGAGCCAGCTGTCGACGAGCTCCAGCGATTCCGTGGCGGGGAACAGTCCGATGATGAGCCGCCTCGCGATCTCGATGCTGCGGTCGGCCCAGGCTGCTGCGATCCGATCGAAGTACTCGCCGTCGAAGCCCACGATCAGGTCGCGGCGTCCGCCGGCGCGGAATCCGCTGATCTCGGCATCCAGGTGGTCGTTGCTCAGTGACCGGTCGGTCCAGGCCGCCTCCCACGCCGCGCGACGCACCTCCTGGTCCGGACGCGACGCGCGTGCCCGCCGCGCCGCCGTGCGCCCGTCGCCGGTGTCATCGCGTTCCAGCTCGGCCTCGACCTCGGCCTGATCGGCATGGCCGGTGGTCACGAGGGCGGTCAGAAGCTGCCAGCGCAGGTCGGGGTCGACCACGAGTCCGTCCGGCACCTCGCCGTCGAGAAGCTCGCGCACCCGCTCGTGATGCAGGTCGTCGAAGCTCGACGCGGTCGCGAACGCCCGCGCCCAGGAGAGCTGCGCATCGCTGCCGGCCTCTGCGGCCTGCAGCGCACTCCACACGGTGTCCGTCCAGGTGCGCTGCTCCTCGTCGCGGCGGACATCTCCGACGAAGTGGCGGAGCGTGTACGCGGCGTTCGCAAGCACCCCCGTGAGCAGCCCGATGTTGGGCTCGGCGGGCGCGTGCGTCCGCACGATCGCGAGGTAGCGGCCCGGTTCGAGCTCGCCATCGCGGACGGCGTTCCACAGGGAGGACCACACGAGCGCGCGAGCGAGGGGGTCGTCGATCGCGGAGAGGGACTCCTCGACGGTGCGCAGCGATCGTTCGTCGAGACGTGCTTTCACATAGGTGAGGTCGTCGTCGTTCAAGAGCGTCAGATCGGCATCCGGCAGCTCGACCTCTGTGCGCTCGCCGGTGACGTCGATCTCCCGCTGCTCCCGACGGACGATGCGTCCGTCGACCCGATCGTAGGCTCCGATGCGGAGACGATGCGGGCGCGGATCGGTCTGGACGACGAAGCGCCGCCCGTCGGCATCGGCCTCCATCCAGAGCGTCGACACGCCGGACGTCTGCAGCCACGCCGCCGACCAGTCGCGCATGTCGCGGCCCGAGACCGCGCTCAGCTGCACGAGGAAGTCCTCGAGCGTCGTGTTCCCGAAGGCGTTGGCGGCGAAGTAGCGTCTGGCCCCCTCGAAGAACGCGTCGTCTCCGACGAACGCGACGAGCTGCTTGAGCACGGCGGCGCCCTTGGCGTACGTGATCCCGTCGAAGTTCAGCTTCGCGGCCTCGAGATCGGTGATGTCGGCCACGATCGGGTGCGTCGTCGGGAGCTGATCCTGCTGGTAGGCCCACGCCTTGCGGCTCGCCGCGAACTTGACCCAGGCGTCGTGATACCGCGTGGCGACCGCCGACGCGTGCGCTCCCATGTAGTCGGCGAACGATTCCTTGAGCCACAGGTCGTCCCACCAGGTCATGGTCACGAGATCGCCGAACCACATGTGCGCCATCTCGTGCAGGATCGTGTTGGCGCGAGCCGCCCGCTGCGCGTCCGTCGCCGCGCCGCGCGACAGGTAGCCCTCCGTGAAGGTCACGAGCCCGGGGTTCTCCATCGCGCCGAGGTTGTACTCCGGCACGAAGAGCTGGTCGTATTTGCCCCAGGGATAGGGGTACGCGAAGGCGTCGTCGAAGAAGTCGAGCCCCTGCCGGGTGACGTCGAGGATCTCCTCGGCCTCGAGGTGCTGGGCCAGGGACTGCCGTACCAGCACGCCGAGCGCGACGTGCTGGTCACCGCGCGTCCATTCTCCGTCGACCCGGACGTAGGGGCCGGCGGCGACCGCGGTGATGTAGCTCGAGATCGGCAGCGTGGGGGCGAAGGTGACCCGCTGCACGCCGACGCCGAGGTCCAGGTGGGCGGGTGACTGGTTGGAGAGCACCTGCCATCCGGACGGCGCGTCGACGACGAAGGTGTACTCGGCCTTCATATCGGGCTGCTCGAAGCACGCCATCACGCGTCGCGAGTCGGCGGGCTCGTACTGCGTGTACAGGTAGGTGCGCTCGTCCGCGGGGTCGTGGAAACGGTGCAGCCCTTCGCCGGAGCGGCTGTACGCTCCCACGGCTTCGACGCGCACCACGTTCGATGCGGCCAGGTTCGTCAGCGCGATGCGAGCGCCGTCGTAGTCGACGGGCTGCTCCACGCCGTTCACCTCGACACGCTGGACCTCTTCGCCGATGAAGTCGATCCAGGTGCTGTCGCCGGTCGTGTCGAACTCGAGCGTCGTGACCGTGGGGAAACCGGTGCGGGCTCGTTCCGGGGCTCCGGTGAGGTCGAGTTCGACGCGGACGCGGTGGAGGGTGACGGCCGCGGATCGCGCCGCCGTCTCCTCCCGGGTCAGATTTGCGGTGTGCATCCCACCATCCTGGCATCTTCGCTGGAAAGGCTGGTGATCGGGACCACGCCTCAGACAGCAGCGAGACGATGGCCCATCGCGGCGTAGAGACGACGCGACGCAGCCCTCCGCGTCTCGGCCTCGTGTTTCTCACCCCGGGCGTCCGCGATGACGGCGAGCAGCGCATCGCTCCGCGCCACCTCCGCCCGGTCGCCCGTCGCCTCCGCGACGCTGCGCGCCTCATGCGCGTGCCGTTCCGCCTCGCGCCACCGCGTCGCATCCGCCGCGGCCCCGTCGACGAGGATCTCGGCGAGAGAGTTCGCGGCTTCCGTCGCGATGAGCGGGGATCCCGCCTGCTCCGCCTCCGCGAGCACCCGCTCGGCTGTCGCCCGCGCCGCGGCGGTAGCACCTCGGCGGCCGCGGATCCGCGCCGAGAGCAGGTCGAGATCTGCGGAGGTGCCGAACTCGCCCGCCACGCGCAGCGTCTCCTGGGCGTCCGCGCACCGACGCAGAGCGAGCTCATCGTCGCCGCGGGCCTCCGCGACGAGCGCCAGCGTCCTGCGCACGAAGGGAAGGGAGGCGACGCTCGACGACGCGAGAAGCTCCTCCAGCTCCGCCTCGGCCTCGGCCAACCGACCCCGTGCGAGCAGGAGCAGCGGACGGTTGCCCCGCACCACCGCGATGTTGAGGTCGTCGCCCTCTTCGAGGGCGATGCGCAGAGCCTGCGCGTATCCTTCCTCCGCCTGCGGATAGCGGGCGAGGATGCGCAGCGTATCGGCGTGGTTCCCCCTCGCCCGGCCCTCCACCACGCGGTCCCCCACCGCGCGAGCGATGTCGATGGCTCGGCGATACGACACGAGGGCCTCATCCAGGTGGCTCATCCAGCGCTGGACGTTGCCGATCTGGTTCCAGGTCCGCGCCGACGACACCCCCACGGCGATGCGTCGCACGCGATGCAGGGTGATGAGGGCCTCGTCCAGTCGGCCCAGCTTCTCGGCGCACTGCGCCACCCCGAGCGCGATCTCGGGGACGAGCTCCAGCCCCCGTCCTCGGGCGGCGAGATCGTGCAGCTGCAGCGATTCGCTCCAGAGCGACCACCGTGCGAGGTCGGGGTGCGCGTCCAGCGCCAGCCTCTCGACCGCCCCGTCCAGGTCGTGCTCGCGGGCGGCAGCGGCGACCGCGAGCACCGTGCCCACCTCGCGGGGGGCGTAGTCGGGATCTTCGGCGATGAGGGCCAGCACCGCATCCGCCGCACGCTGCACGAAACGCCGCCGAGTCGATGACGGACGCAGGGCGCGGGACCGTTCCGCCGCGAAGGCGAACACCGTGTCGTGCATCGTCACGCGGCCCGCGTGCCGTTCCAGCAGGTGCCGGGCCTCCAGCCTCCCCAGCGCCTCCTCGGCATGCGGGCCCACGGCGGCCCGGAGCACCGCCTCGTCCAGGTCGCGATCGAGCAGGGCAGCGTCGGCGAGCACCTCCGCGTCCGGCGAGGACAGGGACCGGGTCGCGGCCTCGAGGACCGGACGGATTCGGGCGTCGCGCGGCTCGTGCTCGAAGCGGGAGGCGAGGTCGTCGAAGGACCAGCGCGGGTGCTCCCGCACGATGCCGGCGAGCATCGCGATATCCAGGGGAAGGCCGCCGCCGACCGCGACGATCCGGCCGAGCGCCTCGTCGTCGATCCCGCTGCCCCGAACGCCGGAAGCGGCACCGCGGGAGTCCGCGAGGAGCATGGTCAGCAGCTCCCGCGCCTCCGCCTCCGCCATCGGCGGCACCACGACGCGAGCCACCGCGACGCCCCCGCCGGGAATCCGCAGCTCGAGGTCGGCCGGGTCGCGCCGCGTCGTCACGAGGAAGCGGACGCCGGGGACGAGCAGTGCGCCGAGCCGCTCTGCATCACCGGCGTCCTCGATCACGACTCTCGTCCGGTGCGCGGCTCGAGACAGTTGCGCGCGTAATCGTGAGAGCTCGTAGGGAAGGGAGCGCACGCCGAGCGCGCTCAGCATGCGGCGGAGGATGTCCACGGGGTCTGCCAGCGGGCGGTCCGGATCCGACTCCCGCAGCTCCACCGTGAGCACGGGGTCTGGGCCGGCCAGCGCGGATGCCAGGGTCGTCTTGCCGACGCCGGGAAGGCCTGTCAGCACGACCACGTCCGCATCGGGGATCGTCGCCATCAGCGCCTCCCGCCCCGTCGCGGTTCCCGCTCTCTCCCGTGCCGCGAGCACGACCTCGACATGCACGCCGGAGCGTTCGCCGTTGAGCGCTCGTGCCGCCGCGCGCCACGTCTCCGCGTGCTCCGGCGAGCCGCCCAGTGCGCGCACGATGTCCCCCACGAGCCGGACGTCGACCCGACGCCGCCCGGGACGGAAGCAGTCGTAGACGGTGACCTTCGCGGGCTCGTCGCCGTCGCGGAGGTCGCCGATCCGACGCGCGATCTCCGCGTAGGAAGGGGTACCGGCCGCGACGCGCAGCCGCCCCAGCCCCGCAGTGAGCTCGTCGAACGTGCGAGGGCCGGGCATGTCCTGAGCCTAGGGCAGAGCGTCGACGTACGGCCGTTCGGATTCGTTCGGGGTTCCACGGGAGGCTGTCCGCGCTCCGTACGCTCGGCTCCGGAGCGGGCACCCGCACGGACAAGGAGACAGACGACATGACCACACGCGCATCGATCGCCGCGAAGCTCGACGACTTCGCCTTCCAGAAGGTGAACTTCGGCGGCTTTCTGATGAACAAGCGCGCGAAGAACTCCCACGCCCTGTGGACCCGCGCCTCGGAGAAGGGCGTGACCGAACTCACGATCCTCGCCTCGCGCGACTTCGGCGAGGGCAACGTCTACGACGTCGCCGCGTTCACGCTGGACGGGAACGTGCCGGAGCATCTGCTCTCCGAGCTGCGGACCGAAGCGGACCGCCTGGCCGACAGGATCAACCTCCGCGAGCACGGCTACGTCTACACCTGCCTGGAGCCGTGGGACGGCGGTGGATCGATCTGGATCTCGAAGAAGCCGGAGTTCCGGGCGCTGAGCCGGCCCGACGAGGGCGTGTACGTCATCCCGATCCAGCGTCTGAGCGGTCTGGGCGAGCCGCGATGGCTGGCATGGGCCCGCGATGCCGGGCAGCTGAACATCGCGATCGTCTACAAGCCCTGACGGTGACCCGGCACGGTCGCGCGGGAGCGGTGGGCGCACCGGGGGGCGCGCCCACCGTCCTGCTCCTGGGCGGGCTCTCCCTCGCCTACCTCGGCATCGCCGCGGCCGTCGCTCTGTACCTCCTCCCGGTCGGCTTCGGCCTGCAGGGGTCGGTGCTCCTGGCGACTCAGTTGGCCGTGCTGCTCGCTGGCGCGCTGCTCGTGGGCACCACAGCCTCGCGCATCCGTCGTCATCAGCGGCGTCAGGCGGTGCTCGCCGACCTCGCCTCAGGCTTCGGATGGACCTATCGCGTCGACGTCGGCGACCGCATGTGGGGCGGGTCTGTCGATGAGCAGATCGATCGCGGGAACCGAACCTCCACGGACCTCATCGACGCGCGAGACACCGAGGTGCCCTTCGATTCCGTGGAGCGCACCTTCGTCGTCGGCGACGGGGAGGGGGCGACGATGCACACCGTCCGGGCAGTGCGGATCCCGCTGCCGAGCGAGGTGCCGCGCATCGCGCTGCGGTCTCGGCGCGGCGCCGGTGCGCTGAGCCTGCTCCCCCGTCGGCCTCGCGGCAGGACGGAGCTGCGCCTCGAGGGGAACTTCAGCGATGTGTTCGAGGTGTCCGTACCACCGGGATACGAGACGTCGGCGCTGTACGTGCTGACACCTGATCTGATGGCCGTGCTCCTCGACACCAGCGCCGACCTCGACCTCGAGGTCGTCGACAGCACTCTGCACGTGTACTTCCCCGCGCTCGACCTCACCCGCCCGGAGGAGCTCGGTCGGTTCCTGACGGCTATCGCGGTGCTGCACGACCGGTTCGGACGCCGCACTCTGCTCTATCGGGACGAGCACGCCGAGTCGCTGGATCCCGAAGCCGTGCGACGAGCAGGCGACACCCTCGCGCACCGTGCCAGGGAACTGGAGACCAGGGCGCGCTGGTGGCCGGTGCTCGTGGCCGTGCTCACCCCGCTCGTGCCCCTGGTCATCGCCGTCGCGTGGATCGCTCTCGCCGATTGACCTTCCGCGACGTCTCCGGTCCACCCAGCAGACGTCGGATCGCTGTCTCCGGGGTGACGTCGAGGTCGAGCGTCCTCCCCCGTCCGTACTGGCGGAACACCCGGGGGTCGATGTAGCTGTTGCGGGCGACGGCGGTCGTGTTGCCGAGGGCCGTCGCCGCCGCCTGGACGGCCAGGCGCTCCGCCTGGCCGCGCTGTCCTCGTCGATCCAACGGGCCGATCCGGGCGAGGGCGTCCGCCGCGATGATCGTGCCGTGCAGCGTCCGGAAGTCCTTGGCGGTGAACGTCGCCCCGAGAACGTCCTTCAGATACGCGTTGACCTCGGCGGGTGTGATCTTCACACGCCGACGCCCTCGGCGGTACGCCAGCAGGAACGCGTTCGAGGATCCGGCCGCGAAATCCGTGAGCGCATCGGCCAGGGACTCGTCGGTGATCTCGATCGACGCGGTGCGCCCGCTCTTCGCGGGGAACGACATCGCGACGTCACGCCCGTCGATGCGCACATCGCGTCGTCGGAGCGTGGTCAGGCCCCGACTGCCGTGACGCGCGAGGTACCGTTCCGACCCGATGCGGAGCGCTGCGTCGTCGAGCAGTCGGAAGGCGATGGCCAGAGCCCGCTCCTTCGTCTGTCCCTCTTCGCGCAGCGCCTTCGTCACCTGCGCTCTGGCGCTGGGCAGAGCCGCGGCGAGGTCGAGCGCCCGCACGAACTTGCGCCGGTCGCGCGACACCCGCCAGAGCGGGTGGTACAGGTACTGCTTGCGTCCGGCCTGGTCGATGCCGACGGCCTGGATGTGCGCGAGCGGGTCGGCAGCGATCCACACCTCGCGCCAGGCCGGCGGGATCACCAGGTCGTTGATGCGCTCGCGGTCGGCCTCCGGTGCCGACGCACCGCTGGGATCCACGTAGCGGAATGCCGACCCGGAACGCTGTCGACGGAATCCCGGATCCACACCGGGAACCACTCTGCTCAGTCGCGCCATCCCTCGCCTCTCCTCTTCGTCGCTGTCTCCACGACGATGGCGGATGCCGCCGCGACGGGAAAGGGAGTGGTCACGCCACCGTGCCGCGTGCTAGGCGGTCGGTGCGTCCTTCGCGAAGACGGCCCGCATGTGGTCGCTGGTGAGGAAATCGGCGATGCCGATCATGATGAGGCTGAACACGATCTGCTCCGTCACCATCCACACCGGATAGAGACCGGGGATGGCTGCCATGACGAGCGTGATGACAGGGAAGATCTGAGCGAAGAGACGCAGTCGCTGATAGGCCCACCGCCACCCGCGCCGTGCCCTCCATGCGAAGTAGAACAGCGTCGCCGTCATGGCCAGCACGATCAGCGTGCGCATCCATACCGCGAAGGGCACGCTCTCACCGTCGACCGCGAGCAGCAGCGCGACGACGACCGCGCCGACACCGAGCACCAGTTCGGCGACGAGCAGCCAGAGGATCCAGGTGAACGCGCGGACCGTCCGGGGGTGGGTGCGACCGGCATCGCTGATCAGGACGCCGGCCTGCCGCCCGCCCGCGATGCGATCCAGTCGGAGGAACAGGGGTTCGAGGGCCATGCTCGGAGCCTAGACCGGCGGCGTCCGCTCGACATCGTCCGTTCGATGGACGTCGACGCTCCCGTTGGCCGATGTGGGAAGCACCCGCTCCAGCACGAACGCCAGCACACCGACGGCGAGGCTGCCGGCGACCATGAGCGCGATGAACCAGCCGCTCACTCCCGCGCCCAGGAGCACACCGGCGACAAGCGGGCCGAGGATCGCCCCGCCCTGGAACGCCGCCGAGTTCAGGGCGTTGTAGCGTCCGCGCGTGCGGTCGGTGGCCAGGTCGTTGTAGATGGCGGGGATCGTCGGCTGCATCATCGTCTCCCCGAAGGCGAACACGCCCATGAACGCGATCACCGCGATCGCGGCCGTGACCGAGTCGGGAAGCAGACCGGCGGCGCCGAGCATGACCCACGAGACCGCCCAGATGAGCGCCATGACCTGCATGACCCTCGTGCGCCGTCGACCGTTGATGAGGCG
The DNA here is from genome assembly GCF_008868005.1 of Microbacterium algeriense. Lineage (GTDB taxonomy): Bacteria > Actinomycetota > Actinomycetes > Actinomycetales > Microbacteriaceae > Microbacterium > Microbacterium algeriense. The sequence continues at coordinate 586,605 of NZ_WAAO01000002.1, read as the reverse complement.
GAGGACGGCGAACTGCAGCAGCACGATGACCGCTGTGTTCACGGCGAACGAGATGCCGACCACGGCGGTCGACACCTGAGCGATCTGTCGGGCATAGGCGGGGAAGCCCGCCTCGATCTGCCCGTAGCCGATGAAGACGGAGAAGAACGTCAACAGCGTCATCCAGAGCACCGCAGGACGCCGGAGGATCTGGCGATAGCCGCCCTCGACGGCGACATCGGGGTCGGGATCCGGCTGCGTGCGCACGTGACGGAGCGGCCCGAGGAGCAGCGCGAGCGGGATCAGGCTCGTCGCCGCGTCGATGAGGAAGATCGTCGTGAAGGTCGACGGATCCGTCACGTCGACGAAGAAGCCGCCGATGATGCCGCCGACGCCGATGCCGAGGTTGACCAGGGCGAAGTTCACGCCGAAGTACTGCTGGCGGACCTCGCCGTCGACCACCGAGGCGATCAGAGCGTTGAACCCGGGCCAGGACACCCCGAAGTTCACGCCGATGAGCACGACCGCCACGGTCGCGACGGCGGGATGCGTGGCGTAGGCCAGGAGCGTGCAGCCCGCGATCATCGACAGCAGACCCACGATCAGCACGCGGCGGGCACCGAAGCGGTCGATGAGCGTGCCACCGGGTCCCGTGACGACGAGGCCCGTGATCGCGATGAGGCTCATCAGAGCCCCGGAGAACCCGAGGTCGAAGCCGCGGACCTCATGGAGGTAGATGATCGTGAACGGCAGCGTCATCCCGCGTCCGAGAGTCTGGATCGCCACGGTCGACAGCAGCCAGCGCCCTTCGGTGGGCAGGGCGCTCCAGAAGCTCTTCATTCCGATCACCTCGGTATTCTCGCGGATACCGCCGACGCCGCCGTCCACGAGCATGTCCGCCGCCCGTCCTGCGTGTCCCCACACCCTTGACAGGCAAGTCTCCACTTGCCTATTCTGCGATGCATGACGGACGTGTACCGGGCTCTCGCCGACCCCACCCGTCGGGGCATCCTCGACCTCCTGGTGGAACGCGACGGGATGACCCTGTTCGAGATCTGCGGTCGCCTCGCGACGGCAGGGACAGGGTCTTCGCGCCAGGCGATCTCCCAGCACCTCGCAGTCCTCGAGGAGTGCGGGCTCGTCCGCTCCGCCAGGGTGGGTCGCACCAAGGTGCACCACCTCCGCACCGAACCCCTGCGCGAGATCACGCGCCGGTGGCCCATCGATGGAGAGGAAGACAGAAGATGAGAGCACGACTGCACGTGATGAGCGTGTTCGTGGACGATCAGGCCAAGGCCCAGGAGTTCTACACGGACAGGCTCGGCTTCGTCACGAAGAGCGATGTCCCCGTCGGCGACTTCCGCTGGCTCACGGTCGTCGGCGCCGACGCGCCCGACGGCGTCGAGCTGCTGCTGGAGCCTGACGAGAATCCCGCCGCCAAGCAGTACACCCGAGCGCTCGCTGAGCAGGGCATTCCCGCGGCATCGTTCGAGGTCGATGACGTCGACGCAGCCTACCGAGAGCTCACCGGGCAGGGCGTGGTGTTCGTGCAGCCGCCGACCGATGGCGGCCCGGTGCGCATCGCCGTCCTCGATGACACCTGTGGCAATCTGATCCAGCTGGTCAGCCCGGTGTGAGCGGAGACGACAGAAGCCCGGAGATCCGATCTGCAGCGGATTTCCGGGCTTCTGTGAAGTGCTGGGGTACCTGGACTCAGCCGACCGAAGAGGCCCAGTGGCGACCGCTAAGGGCCAAGAAGGCGTGGCTGGCGGAGCAGCGGGCGGCGGTCTCGCCCAAGACCAAGCGACCCCACTCGCAGTCGTCCATCCGCACGCGTTACGTCGCTGTGGCAGCGGTGTTCAAGTACGCCGTGCAGCTACGGCTCATCAACGTGGACCCGTGCATCCCGGTGCGCATCCCAAAGGTCGAGCACCACGAGCTAACGTTCCTCTCCCCCGAGCAGGTCAACGCCGTTGTTGAGCGCCTGGACGCCGAGCCGCCGGACGGTCTGGTGGTGCAGTTCGCCGCGTACACCGGACTGCGCGCCGGGGAGCTTCAAGGCATGCGCATCCGCGACGTGAATCTGTTCGCGCGGCAGCCGTACGTTCATGTCCAGAGGCAGGCGCAATACGAGCCGAAACGGGGCTAGCAGTACATCACGCCGAAGTCAGCGAAGTCGATCCGCAAGGTGCCGCTGCACCCTGTCCTGGTGCCGCGGCACCGCGAGCACGTCGCAGCTCACCCGTTCGGCAACGACCCCGACGCGATGTTCTGGCCGGGCCGACGGCGCAGCGGTCGGGGTGGCGGTCGCGGGACGCTGGACTACGCCATCCAGTTCAACCTCGACAACTTCTATCGGAAGCACTTCCTGGTGGTGCTGAAGGAGCTGCGCATCCCTGTTGTGCGCTGGCACGACCTTCGACACTTCTACGTGAGCGCGTGCGCCTCGGCGGGTATCCCGATTGAGCGCGTCGCCAAGTACATGGGCCACGCTGACATCGGCACCATGTACAAGCACTACCTGCACTTGTTCAGCGACGACCACACCGACGACATGGCGCGCCTGGCAGCCGTGGCCAGCCGCCCCGCCCTGGCGAGAATCATCGACATCGGGTGAGTGCGATCTCGGGCTTCAGTCGTCGTTCGAGAACGTCGCAAGGGCAGCGGCAAGACTGTCGTATAGCTCCTTGTACCGGTAGGCCTTCACCGTCTGGGGGCGCGGGTGGTACCCGTAGCCCCTCACCTGCTTTACGCCGTTCTGCGTTTCGACGCCCCACAGCAGGTCGCCAAGCGGCGGGAACATCGCGCGCGCAACGTCGTTTCGACCCCAGCCGCCCGCAGCGTTAACGCAGTACCGGAACGCTCCCAAGGCCACGTCGGTGGCACTACTTAGGTGCGAGGCGTTGTCGTTGGTCTGGCCGAAGAGTCGAATACGGGAGTTGACCGAAAGCTGACGACCCTCGAAGTCCAGCCCGTATTGGAACAGATACTCCAGATGGTCGTATCGACCGTTGTCACGGTCGATCAACATCAGCCCCGTTGCGCCGTCTCGGTACAGCAGATCGTCGTATGCATAGACGAGGGTGTTGAGCGCGAAGTTCATTCTCGTGTCGTAGGGCTCATTCACGCAGATGTCATGCAGGATGACGTACACGATCATCCGTACGCCGATGTTGCGGAGCCGCTCAATCAGATCCTGTTTGGCATCTTTGTGTTGCTGCGGTGTGATGTAGTCCGGTCGGCCATTCGTGTCGAACTTCAAGCTATCGCCGGGCCGGTAGCCGTAAGCGTCGCGCACCTCGCGCACTGCGGTGTCAACGAGATCGATCTGCGGCTCAGTGAAGACCAATCCGCCCACGATGAAGAAGTGATCCGCGGAGTAGTCGCGGTTCGTCTCGTCAACCAAGAACCAGTGCATAGCGCTCATATTGGCAGAAGACGACGCGAAAGGCTCGCGCGCACCGAACCGAGTGGTTTTGGAGGGGATGCGCCGCCGACGCCGGAAACGACAGAGGCCCGGATCATCCGTTTTGAAGCGGAATTCCGGGCCCATCTGTCTGCTGGGGTACCTGGACTCGAACCAAGAACAACTGAACCAGAATCAGCCGTGTTGCCAATTACACCATACCCCAAGGGCGAAACCGGAGCCTCGCACCGAGAGTCAAGCTTACCCGAGCGGCGACCGATCGCCAAAACCACCGGCGTGTGCCGCCGCTCGGGCGCGTCGCGACTCAGCGCGCGAGGAACGCGGAGAGTCCGCGCAGCCGGCGCAGCGACTCCTCTTTGCCGAGCAGCTCCATGGACTCGAACAGCGGCGGCGACACCCGGCGGCCCGTGATCGCGACGCGCGGGGGCCCGTAGGCCACGCGCGGCTTCAGCTCGAGGTTCTCGACCAGCGCCGTGGACAGCGCGTCCTGGATGCTCTCCGGCGTGAAGTCGTCGACCGGCTCCAGCGCTGCGACGCAGGCGTCGAGCACGTCGGCGGCGTTGGCCGGCAGTCCCTTGAGGGCATCCTCGTCGTAGGAGACCTCGTCGCGGAACAGGAATCCGACCATCCCGGGCACGTCGCCCAGCAGCTGCACGCGCTCCTGCACGAGGGGCGCCGCGCGGAAGGCGAGCACGAGCTGCTCATGGGTCGGCTCATCGAACAGGCCGGCGGCAGCGAGGTAGGGCACCGTGCGCTCGGCGAAGTCCTTCACGTCGAGCATCCGGATGTGGTCGCCGTTGATCGACTCCGCCTTCTTCTGGTCGAAGCGCGCCGGGTTGGGGTTGACGTTCTCGATGTCGAACGCGGCGATGAACTCGTCGAGCGAGAACACGTCGCGGTCCGGCCCGATCGACCAGCCGAGCAGTGCCAGGTAGTTCAGCAGTCCCTCGTGGATGAAGCCGCGCTCGCGGTGCAGGAACAGGTCGGCCTGCGGGTCGCGCTTGGAGAGCTTCTTGGTCCCGGTCTCCCCCAGTACGAGCGGCATGTGCGCGAAGCGGGGCACGAACGTCGTGACACCCGCGTCGATCAGGGCGGCGTAGAGCGAGAGCTGACGCGCGGTCGACGGCATGAGGTCCTCGCCGCGCAGCACGTGGGTGATGCCCATCAGCGCATCGTCGACGGGATTCACGAAGGTGTACAGGGGCACGCCGTTGGGGCGAACGACGACGAAGTCCGGGAAGGAGCCGGCGGGGAAGGTGACCTCGCCGCGGATGAGGTCGACGTAGGTCAGATCCTCGTCGGGCACGCGAAGGCGGAGCGCGGGCTGACGACCCTCGGCGCGGAACGCCTGCTTCTGCTCGTCGGTGAGGTCGCGGTCGAAGTTGTCGTAGCCGAGCTGCTTCGCTCGACCGTTCGCCTCATTGCGGGCGTCGATCTCCTCGGCCGTCGAGTAGCTCTCGTAGAGCGCGCCCGAAGCGAGGAGCTTGTCGATGACCTCGCGGTAGATGTCGTGGCGCTCGGACTGCCGGTACGGCGCGTGCGGACCGCCGACCTCGACGCCCTCGTCCCAGTCGATCTCGAGCCAGGTCAGCGCATCGACGAGTTGGCGGAAGCTCTCCTCGCTGTCACGGGCGGCGTCGGTGTCCTCGATGCGGAACACCATCTTCCCGCCGTTGTGACGGGCGTACGCCCAGTTGTACAGAGCCGTGCGGACCATGCCGACGTGCGGCAGTCCGGTCGGCGAGGGGCAGAAGCGGACGCGGACGTCGGCACCACTGACGGTCGTGGTGAGGGGGTGAGGGGTAGCCATAGCCCTTCGATTCTACGGGGACCGCACGCGCACCTGTCGGCCGGGAGCGCCGACGGCGACGGCGAGCACGGCACCTGCGGCGACTCGTCCGGCGAGAGCGGACATGGCTCGGACCGTAGCGCAGTGCGCACCGCGTCCACGGGAACTCAGGGCAACAGGTTCACGGCGACCGCCGCACGGTGTTCCAGGGGCAGGAAGCCGTCGACGCCGCGCTCGTCCGCGACGGCCTCGAACGCCGCACGGAACCGCCGACGCTCATCGGAGGCGAGCGCGGTGTAGAGAGCGCCGGCATCGGCCACGCCGCCTTCGACCGACCTCCAGAGCCTGTTCGGGTCGGCGTTCCAGGTCCAGCGGCGCTCGGCGACCACCGGGCGCTCCAGACCCGCGTCCCGCAGCATCCGCGCGAAGCCGTCGGGGGTCCGCTCGAAGTCCTCGTCGGCCGGGAGCTTCACCCCGACGAGCGGCGCCACGCCCGCGCGTTCCGCAACGTCCGCCCAGAGCCAGGAGGGCGAGAGCGTCCAGATCGTCGCGACCACGGCGCCACGGCTCACGCGCCGCAGTTCGGCCGCCGACCTGCGTGGCGAGTCGACATGGTTCAGCACGAAGTTCGCCACGACCACGTCGACGGCGCCGTCGGGGAACGGCAGATCCGGCAGTCCCGCATCGATCATGTCGACCTGCGGACGGTCGCGATGCGCCACCGCCCGCATGGAGGCCTCCGGCTCGCACGCCTGGACGCGCCATCCCGCGTCGGCCCAGGCCGCAGCGAGCCTTCCGTCGCCGGCCCCGACGTCGAGCAGGCTGCGCCCGTGCGGTGCCCCGAGTGCGCGCTGCATCGCGGGCAGGGTCCCGGCACAGAGTGCGGCGTAGGAGGCGGAATACGCCTCGCCGACGCCGGCCCAGTCCTTCATCAGGCGCGGGAACGCGCGAGCGGGGACAGCGCCACGATCGCGATGACCAGGATGAAAGCGGCCACGCCGAGCCCCGCGTACTGGAAGTTCGCCAGCACCACGCCGGCCAGCACCGACCCCGCCGCCGCGGACAAGCTCATCAGCGAATCGCTGCGGCCTTGCCTGCGAGTGCGGAGCTCGGGGGCGGACGCCTCGGTGAGAAGCGCGGCACCGGCCACCGTAGCCGCGCTCCATCCCAGGCCGAGCAGGATGAGCGCGACCATGACTCCCCACGCCTCCGTGCCGGTGAACACCGCGAACGCCAGGGCACCGGCGAGCAGCACCTGTCCGAGCAGCACCACCTGCAGTCTGCCCCAGCGGTCGGCCAGCACACCGAAGACGGGCGACAGCGCGTACATGCCGCCCACGTGCAACGCGATAGTGATCCCCACGAGCGCTGACACATCGGCGGGGGTCGCTGCCATACCCCCGGCGCCGTGCGCCATGTGCGAGAGATGCACGGGCGTCATGGCCATGACCGAGGCCATGACCACGTGGGATCCGGCGATCGCGAAGATCGCGTACCGGGCGACGCGCGGTCGATCGACGGCCACCGCACCGGCGGTCGCGGCGGACGCCTTCGCGAGCCGCTGCGCCGCGAGCAGCGGGTCCGGACGCAGAGCGACGACGTAGAGCACGAGCGCCGCGCACTGCGCCACGAACGAGAAGAGATACGAGCCCGTCTGCGGCGGCATCCCCACCGCCTGCCCGACGATCTCGCCCGGCCCGAGAAGGAGCGGACCGGCGACCCCGCCGATCGTGGTCGACCACACGACGATCGACAGATCCCGGCCGCGATGCTGCGGTGCCGCGAGGTCGGTCGCCGCGAATCGCGACTGCAGGTTCCCCGCGTTGCCTGCGCCGATCATCAGGATGCCGACGAGCAGCAGCGGGAAGATCCGCAGAGAAGCAGCGAGGATGACGACCGCGATGCCCACCAGGGCGAACAGGTTGCCGAGCGTGAGCGCACGACGACGCCCCACGCGAGCGGCGAGGCGGGCGAGCGGGATGGCGCACGCGGCCGCTCCCAGCGTCACCGAGGCCGTCGCCAGACCGGACAGCGCGTCGTTGCCGGAGATGTCCGCCGCCAGAAGCGCGCCGAGCGAGACCGTGGCACCGAAGGCGATCCCGCCGAGCACCTGCCCGAACGACAGCACCAGGACGGTCCGACGCTGGACCGTCGCCTGCTGCCTCGCCGTGAGGGCGATGTCGGTCATGTCGCGGGAACGGCGTCGCGCACCGTGTTGCGCAGGATGCCCAGCCCGGAGATCTCCACCTCGACCACGTCGCCCGCCTCGAAGGTGCCCACGCCCGCGGGAGTCCCCGTCATGATGACGTCGCCCGGCAGGAGTGTGAACACGGCGGAGGCGTACTCGATGATCGCCGGCACCGAGTGGATCATGTCGGTCAGCGGCGCGTGCTGGCGCACCTCGCCGTTGACCCGCGTCTCGATCGTGGCGTTGGCCGGATCGAAGTCCGTCTCGATCACGGGCCCGAGCGGGCAGAAGGTGTCGAACCCCTTGGCCCGGGACCACTGTCCGTCCTTGCGCTGCAGATCACGGGCCGTCACGTCGTTGCCGATCGTGTAGCCGAGCACGTAGTCGAGCGCATTCTCGGCCTTGACGTTCTTCGCGATCTTCCCGATCACGACGACGAGCTCGCCTTCGTACTCGGTGCGCTCGGAGAGCGTCGGGCGCACGATCGTGTCGCCCGGTCCGATGACGGCGGTGTTCGGCTTGAGGAACAGCAGAGGCTCCTCCGGCGCCACTCCCCCCATCTCGGCCGCGTGGTCGTGATAGTTCTTCCCCACGCAGACGACCTTCGACCGCGGGATGACCGGCGCGAGCAGAGCGGCATCCGCCAGCGGCACGCGTGCGCCCGTGGTCTCGTATCCGGCGAACATCGGATCCCCGGCCAGGACCACGAGCTCGCGCTCGTCGATGATCCCGTACATGATGGCTTCGTCGTGGCTGAACCGGGCGATCTTCATGCCCCCAGCCTAGATCCCCCGCGTCCCGTCCCCCACCCGTCGAAACCCCGGTTTGTCGCCCAGACCCCGGGCTGCTCGCGAAGGCAGGGCGGGGTCTCGCGGGGATTCCGGGGTCTCAGCGGAGCTCATCCGGGAGGGCGGATGCCGAACGCGGCGAGCCGGCGCCCGAGGTCCTCCGGCGTGCGGATGTGTCGGGAGCCCCAGCGCACCACGCGCCATCCCGTGACCCCGCGGATCTCGTCCTCGCGGTGCTTCTCCGCCATCACCGCATCGGTCGCCGTGGCGGCTGTCCGCAGGTCCGCGTCCCGGTACTTGTCCTCGCCGTCGAACTCGCCGAACGCCTGCCACCGCAGGAAACCGAAGTCGGCGAAATAGCGTGCGCCGTCGGAGCCCACGATCGGGATCTGCAGATCGACGTCCCGGAAGCCGAGCCGATGGAGCTGGAGGCGGCTCACACTCTCGCCCGGGAGCTGGGCCCGTCCGTCGGCGAAGGCAGCGATCCACCGCGCGCGCCGCACACCCCGGAGCCCTGCCGCGCACAGCCCCTCGACCTCGGCCCGCCACGCCGCGACGGCGTCGAGGTCGACCGCGTGCCCCTCGACCGAGACCAGGCGCAGGGCCGCGTCCCCCGCGGCGACGACGGCCTCCGGACGCAGCAGTCGGGCGAGGTCGAACACCGTGCGAGTCAGCGACGTACACCGGAGCCCGTGCCGCGAGACGATATCCGCCTCATCGAGCGCCAGCTGATGTCGGATGACCCCGGCTTCGGTCCTGGTGTGTCGACGACTGCGGATCGCGGTGTGCACGTCGTCCCGGATCGGCCCCACGAGCGGCAGCCCCCAGAGCGCCGCCGCGGAGAGATGCGAGAACACGGGACCTCCGCCGGGGCTTGCTCTGCGGACGGCGCAGACCCGGACGAGCTGCCGTCCCTCGGGCCACAGCTCGTCCCAGACATCCGCGTCGACGTACGCTCCGCGGTGCACGCGCATCAATCTGCCGACTCCGACCGCCGCCGCCAGCTCCCGCTCCGTCATCCCCGCGTCGAGGACCTCCTCGCGCGACCGCACGAGATCCCAGGCTTCGGAGAACGAGAGGCGCCGCGACATCCCCTCACTCTCCCCCGCTCACCCCCTCCTCCCCCCGTTCTCCACACTCCCACCCCTCATCTCGCGCATCCTCCTCCCCTGTGCAGGAACCATCCCAGCGCGCGAGACCCCGGTTACACGCCGAGACCCCGCCTTCCACGCGTCGACACGGCGGGGTGTCGGCGAGAAGGCGGGGTCTCGGGGAGAGAGGGTCAGGCGTCGAGGCGGAGCAGCCAGCCGTGCTTGTCCTCGCGGCGGCCGTACTGGATGTCGGTGAGCTCCTCGCGGAGGGACAGCGCCAGCTCGCCCAGCGGCTGCGGCTCGTCGAAGCCGTCGCCCACGAGCGCGCCGATCGGGGTCACGACCGCGGCCGTGCCACAGGCGAACACCTCGACGATGTCGCCGGAGGCCACGCCCTCGCGCCACTCGTCGATCGAGATCGGACGCTTCTCGACCGTGTAGCCGCGGTCCTCGGCGAGCTGCAGCAGCGAGTCGCGCGTGATGCCCTCGAGGATGCTGTCGGACTCGGGTGTGACGACCCGACCGTCCTTGAACACGAACACGACGTTCATGCCGCCGAGCTCCTCGACATCGCGGTTCTCGTTGAGGAACACGACCTGGTCGCAGCCCTTCGCGCTGGCCTCGGCCTGCGGCAGGAGGCTGGAGGCGTAGTTGCCCCCCGTCTTCGCCTTGCCGGTGCCGCCGCGGCCCGCGCGGGCGTAGTCCTCGGAGAGCCAGATCCGGACCGGCTTCACGCCGCCGGTGAAGTAAGCGCCGGCGGGGCTCGCGATCACGTAGTAGGCAACCTTCTGCGCGGCCCGCACGCCGAGGAAGGCCTCCTTGGCGAACATGAACGGCCGCAGGTACAGGCTCTGGTCGGCGCCGGAGGGCACCCAGCGGCCGTCGACCGCGATCAGCTCTCGCAACGACTGGATGAAGTACTCGGTCGGCAGCTCCGGCAGCGCGAGGCGGCGGGCGCTCGCCTGCATGCGCGCGGCGTTGCGGTCGGGACGGAAGGTGTGGATCGAGCCGTCGGCGTGCCGGTAGGCCTTGATGCCCTCGAAGATCTCCTGCGCGTAGTGCAGCACGGAGGCGGCGGGGTCGAGCGGGATCGGACCGTAGGGCTGCACGCGCGGACGGTGCCAGCCGCCCTTGGCCGACCAGCAGATGTCGACCATGTGGTCCGTGAAGACGACCCCGAACCCGGGGTTCTCCAGCACCTCGGCGAGGCGGGCCGGCGAGGCCGCGTTCAGGTTCTTCGTCACGGCGAACTCCAGGGGAGCCACGCTCGTCTCGGCGTCGATCGTCGTCATGTCATCATCCAATCCTCGTGGGGCGGGCGCATCCTCGCGCCCTGTCAGCCTACGCCCGCCGTTCAGAGACGGGCAGTGATCGCGGAGCCGATCTCCGCGGTGGTGCGGGCACCGCTGCGGGCGGCGATGTCCGCCTCGACCGCGGCGCTCACCCGCGCCGACTCGGCCGTCAGGCCGAGGTGGTCGAGCAGCAGCGCGATCGAGAGGATCGCGGCGGTCGGGTCGGCCTTCTGCTGACCCGCGATGTCCGGCGCCGAGCCGTGCACGGGCTCGAACATCGACGGGAAGTTGCCATCGGGATTGATGTTCCCGGAGGCGGCGAGGCCGATGCCGCCCGTGACGGCGCCGGCGAGGTCGGTGAGGATGTCACCGAAGAGGTTGTCGGTCACGATCACGTCGAAGCGCGAGGGATCGGTGACCAGGAAGATGGTGGCGGCGTCGACGTGCAGATAGTCGACGGCGACGTCGGGGTGCTCGCCGGCGACCTCGTTCACGACGCGCTGCCAGATGGCACCCGCATGCACGAGCACGTTGGTCTTGTGCACGAGGGTCAGCTTCTTGCGACGACGCTCCGCGAGGGCGAACGCATAGCGGACGACCCGCTCGACACCGAAGGCCGTGTTCACGGAGGTCTCGTTCGCCACCTCCTGCGGCGTCCCCTTCCGGATCGCTCCGCCGTTGCCGACGTAGGGCCCCTCCGTCCCCTCGCGGACGACGACGAAGTCGACCTCGCCCGGGTTCGACAGCGGACCGGGCGCCCCGGCGAAGAGCTTCGAGGGACGCAGGTTCACGTAGTGGTCGAGCGTGAAGCGGAGCTTGAGCAGCAGTCCGCGCTCGATGTTCGCATCCTTCAGCCGCGGGTCCCCCGGGGTGCCGCCGACCGCTCCGAGCAGGATCGCGTCGTGGGCGGAGATCGCGGCGAGGTCGTCGTCCGTGAGCGTGTCGCCGGTCTCGAGGAACCGGCCGGCACCGAGCGAGAAGCGGGTCTTGTCGAAGGTCACGTCGCTGTCCGCGGTGATGGCGTCGAGCACCTTCTCCGCCTCGGCGATGACCTCGGGACCGATGCCGTCACCGGGGATGACGGCCAGCTTCACGACACGCGACATGAGACTCCTTGCGCACTGCACGGGGGTGGACCGGCTCCTGCCCGCCCGGGAGCAGGCGAGCCGGTCCTCCCAGCGTACTGGTCAGTGCGTGGGTGCCTTGCGCAGTGTGACGGCGGCGATCACGCCCGCCGCGACCACGAGTACCGCGCCGATGAGCGAGGTCACCATGACTCCGGAGCCGAATGCCGCGGCCGCGGCATCCCACAGCGCCGCACCCAGAGCGCCCGGCAGCTCCTGGGCGGCCGTGTACGCGCCGGCGAGGGTCTCCCCCGCCGCATGCGCGACATCCGCGGGCAGTCCATCCGGAAGCACGAGTGCACCACGGTAGAAGGCCGTGATGATGCCGCCGAGCACCGCGGTGCCCAGCACGGCGCCGAGCTCGTACGCGGTCTCGGACACTGCACTCGCCGCACCGGCCTTGGCCGCCGGGGCGCTCGAGAGGATCAGCTCGTTGGAGATGGTCTCGGCCGCGCCGATGCCGATACCCAGCACCACGAACGCGATCACGAGCGGCAGCACGCCGTGCTCGTGGGTGGTGAAGGCCACGATCAGGTAGCCGGCGACGGAGAAGGCCAGGGCCGCGGGGATCACGATGTGCGGCGGGACGCGCCGCGAGACCGGCACCACGGTGAGCCCGGCCACGATCATCGCGACCATTCCGGGCACGAGCGCGAGCCCTGCCACCATCGGCGACAGGCCCAGGACGAGCTGCAGATGCTGGGAGACGAAGTAGAGGAAGCCGACGAGCGCCACCACGCTGAGCAGGTTCACCAGGATCGCCCCGGAGAACGAGCCGCGCGTGAAGAGGGCCATGTCGAGCATCGGCGTCGCGGCTCGGAGCTGACGACGCACGAACAGGTAGCCCATTCCGAAGCCGAGCAGCGCCCACGCAGCGGCCGTGAGGCTCGGGCCGTCGACCGCCAGGGACTTGATCGCGTACACCACCGGGATCATGGTCGCCATGGACAGGAGGATGCTGAGGAGGTCGATGCGACCCGGGTTCGGGTCGCGGCTCTCCGGGACGAGGAGCGGTGCGGCGACCAGCAGCGGGATCAGGACCGGGACCGCGATGAGGAAGACCGAGCCCCAGGCGAAGTGCTCGAGCAGGAAACCGCCCACGATGGGGCCCAGGGCCGACCCCGCGGAGAACGCCGAGGCCCACACCGCGATCGCCATGCGGCGCTGGTCGCGGTTCTGGAAGATCGAGCGCAGGAGCGAGAGGGTCGACGGCATCAGCATGGCGCCGAAGAAGCCGAGCAGCGCCCGCGCCGCGATGAGCAGCCCGGCCGTCGGGGCGAACGCGGCGAGTGCCGAGACTGCGGCGAAGCCCGTCGCGCCGATGAGGAGCAGCTTGCGACGACCGAACCGGTCCCCGAGCGTGCCCATCGTCACGAGGAGTCCGGCGAGCACGAGGGGGTACACGTCGATGATCCACAGCTGCTCGGCCCCGGTCGGCGCGAGCGCGATGGAGATCTCCGGGAGCGCGAAGCTCAGCACCGTGTTGTCCACCGACACCAGCAGCACCGGCAGCATGAGGACGACGAGCGCCATCCAGCCGCGGACTCCGACGCGGGGAGCTTCCGTCTCTGTCGTCGGGATCGACGCAGTACGGGTCATGGAACACCTCTCAGGTTCGTGATCGCACGGTTAGTGAACCGTCCGGATGGTATAGTAACAGAATCCGGCCCGTCCCAGCTGTGCAGAGGATCCACGATGCCCCGACCTCCCCTCGCCCGCGAGAAGGTGCTCGACGCCTTCGAAGAGATCCTCATCGCCGAGGGAGAGCGGGCCGCGACGCTCGAAGCGACCGCCAGAGCAGCGGGCGTCTCCAAGGGCGGGCTGCTGTATCACTTCGGCTCGAAGGAGGAGCTCGAGGGCGGACTCCTCGAGCGCCTCGATCACCTCACGACCTTGGACCTCGAGCGCATGACGGCCGCCGAGGAGGGTCCCGTCGCCTACTACGTGCGCACCTCCGTGATGGAGGACGATGCGCTCGACCGGGCGCTCATCGCCGCGACCCGACTCGCCCAGGGCGGCTCCACCCGCGCGGGCGACATTCTCCGCGAGACCCGTCGGCGGTGGGCCGAGACCATCCGCCCGCACGTGCGCGACAGCGCCAGCCTCGACCTCGTGATGCTGGTCAGCGACGGGCTCTACTTCAACAACTCGCTCGACGTGCACGGACCGGAGCGGCTGGTCCCCCGAAGCCACGAGCTCGCCGATCTGATCGCGCTGGTCCTGAAGGCGACCGCCTGACGCCGGCGGACACGGAAGGGGGCGGGAGCTTCGCGCTCCCGCCCCCGTGACGTGCTTCGGCTCAGATCTCGGTGATCTCGATCTGACGGAACAGGTCGGCGTCGATCGCGTCGCGCACGTCGTCGAGCAGCTCGTCCGACACGGGCGAATCCAGCGTCAGCACGCTCAGCGCCTGTGCGCCAGCCGCCTGCCGGGCGATCTGCATCCCGGCGATGTTGATGCCGGCCTCGCCGAACTTCTGCCCGTAGACGGCCACGATGCCGGGACGGTCGGTGTAGAGCATCACGACGTGGTGCTTCTCGATCGGCAGCTCGAGCGCGTGGTCGTTGATGCCGACCAGCTTCTCGGCCTGCTTCGGACCGGTCAGCGTCCCCGACACGGACAGCTGCGAGCCGTCGGACAGCGCTCCCGTGAGCGTGATCACGTTGCGGTACTCGTCGCTCACGTCATCCTTGAGCAGCCGCACCGCGATGCCGCGCTGCTCGGCGAGGAGCGGCGCGTTCACGTACGACACGGTCTCGCTGACGATGTTGGTGAACACGCCCTTCAGCGCAGCGAGCTTCAGCACGCTCACGTCGTACTCGTTGAGCTCGCCGTGCACCTCCACGTCGAGGCTGGTGAGCGGCGAGGTCGCCAGGGCGGCGAAGATCTGGCCGAGCTTCTCGACCAGCGAGATACCGGGGCGCACATAGGGGTCGATCACACCGCCGGCGACGTTCACCGCGTCGGGCACCAGGTCACCGCCGAGGGCGAGGCGCACCGAGCGGGCGACCGAGACGCCGGCCTTTTCCTGCGCCTCCTCCGTGCTGGCGCCGAGGTGCGGTGTCACGACGACGTTCGGCAGGCCGAGCAGCGCGTGCGCCGTGCCGCCTTCGACGGGCGGTTCCGACGTGAAGACGTCGAGCCCGGCGCCGGCGATCTCGCCCGCGATCAGCGCTTCGCGCAGGGCCTCTTCATCGATCAGGCCGCCGCGCGCGACGTTCACGACGAAGGCGGTCGGCTTCATGGCCTTGAACTGCTCGGCACCGATCATGCCCGTGGTCTCGGGCGTCTTCGGCATGTGGATCGTGAGGAAGTCGGACTCCGCGACGAGCTCGTCCAGCGAGAGGAGCTGCACGCCGAGCTGCTGGGCGCGCGCGGAGGTGACGTAGGGGTCGTACGCGACGACGCGCATGTCGAAGGCGGCCAGGCGGGCGGCGACGAGAGCACCGATCCGGCCGAGGCCGACGATGCCGACGGTCTTCTCGAACAGCTCGGCACCGGTGAACGAGCTGCGCTTCCACGCCCCCGCTGACAGCGAGGCGTGCGCGGCCGGGATGCGGCGGGCCAGGCTCAGGATGTGGCCCACCGTGAGCTCGGCGGCCGAGACGATGTTGGAGGTCGGCGCGTTGACGACCATGACACCGGCAGCCGTCGCGGCCTTGATGTCGACGTTGTCGAGACCGACGCCGGCTCGGGCGACGACCTTCAGCTTCGGGGCGTGCGTCAGCGCTTCCTCGTCGATGCGGGTGGCCGAGCGGACCAGGACGGCGTCCGCATCCGCCAGCGCGGCGAACAGCGCCTCGCGGTCGGTGCCGTCGACGTCACGGACGTCGAAATCGGGACCGAGGGCCTCGATCGTGGCGGGAGAGAGTACTTCGGCGATGAGCACGACGGGCTTCGGCACAGTGGATCCTTCGGGGCAGCGCGGCAGGCGGGAGGGGCCGATGCGCCGCACACCATGGGGGCGCGATCGCGTCAACTCTACCCGAGGGCCCATGCGGTCCCGTGCCGTGTGACACCCCGCGCAGGGCGGGATCGGCAGCGATCAGGCGCTGGGAAGAGTCAGGCTCAACGCGATCAGGCTCATCCAGAACACGGCGACGATGCCCAGACCGGCGAGGAACACCAGCGCGAGCTCCCCGACGCTGCGACGCCGACCGATGGCATAGGCGAAGGCGAAGACGATGGCCGGGAAGACGACGCCGAACAGCAGAGTCGCCCAGCCGCCCCCCGTCAGTCCCGTCTGCGCCATCGTGATCAGGTGGGCGACGGCGTTCCAGACCGCATACGCGTAGAAGAGTCCGGCGAGCCCGATGACGAGACCCACCAGCCAGCGAGGCGATCGGGCGACCGACGATCCGGTGTTCGAGGGGGAGGTCATCATCCGATCGCTCCTACGGTGACGAAGGGCCAGGGAACGAGCAGCACGACCCCGGCGAACAGCACCGCGATGCGTATCCACGCCGCCCGCCCTCGGGTGAGGACCCAGCTCGCGAGGAACCACAGCGCGGGTGCGGCGATCGCCAGCACGAACCACGGCAGGAACATGGCGTCCGAGACGAGGAACGACGCCAGCGGCTGCAGCCGCAGTCCGCCGATCAGCCAGCCGATCGTGTAGAGGAGGTAAATGCCGCCGACGACGCCCAGGATCAGCAGCATCGGAGTGCTCAACCCAACGGGTTCCTCTTCCTGCGGGGCGACGACGGTGCCGTCGTCCGCGAGGCGTCCGACCTCGTCGCTCCCCCTGCCGACGGCATTCCACCCTGGCGGGAGCGCTCCGTCCTTCGCGGGTGCCACCTCGTCGCCGTCCCAGCTCAGGGCGTCGTCGGAATCGGAAGTCATGTCCCCCAGCGTAGGACACCCGGTCCACTAGGATCGGGGTTGCCTTCAGCCGGAGCGGCGGGCAGCGGACGGAAAGGGAGCACCGTGGCCGAGAGCGACAGGACCGACGCCGGCATCGAGCATTCCCCGACGACAGAGCCGCCCGCAGGGTGGGTTCCGACTCCCGCGGCGAAGGCGAAGGCCACCCGTTTCCGGTGGATCGCCGGCGTGCTCTGGGCGCTCGCGATCGTCGGCGAGGGCGTCGGCATCTTCTGGCTCCTGCGTCAGCGGGTCTTCGTCGGCGAGGACGGCACGCTGGTGCGCGACCCCGACACGGGGCTGCTGGAGGAGCAGGGGGTCACGGCGACGTTCCCGCAGTGGGCGTTCATCACACTCCTCGTGCTGCTCGTCGTGATCGCCGCCCTGTCCATCACCGGTTCCGTGCTGTGGAAGAAGGCCAATCGCCTCGACCCTGCACGCCGATCGGACAAGACGCGGTTCTTCGTGCAGAACCAGCTCGGGGCCATCATCGCGGTGGTCGCCTTCCTCCCGCTCGTGATCCTGGTCTTCCTGAACAAGGACATGGACAAGGGACAGAAGGCCACGGCCGGGATCGTCGGCGTCGTGCTCGCAGCCCTCGCGGTCTTCATCGGCGCCGACTTCGACCCGCCGTCCGTCGAGCAGTACACCGCCGACCAGTCGGCCGTGATCCAGCTCCTCGGCAAGGACGAGGTCGTCTGGGTGGACGGAGGCAAGGTGTATCACGTCTGCGACGAGGTGCCCGCGATCCAGACCGGCAGCGAGATCCGCACGGGTACGACCGCGCAGGCCGTCGAGGCCGGCAAGATCCGTCTGACGCTGCAGTTCGCCTCGGAGCTGCGCACCTGCGGCCTCCCGGTCCCCGAGAACGACGAGGAGATCACGGAAGCGCTGCGGGCGATCCAGGCCGGCGAGGTCGACACCGTGCTGCCCGCTCCCGAGTGGGCTGACCCCGCCGAAGCCCCGATCCAGGTCGAGGACGCGCCCGCCGAATAGGCCGGCGACGCGGCTACTCCCCGGAGAGCGCCTCGACCAGGCGCTCCTCGGCGGAGGAGAGATGCGCCTCGAGGAGCGCTGCTGCGCGCTCCCCTTCCCCGGATGCGACCGCGTCGAGGATGTCGGCGTGCTGCGCGGCGATGTCTGCGGCGTCGAGCAGCTTCCTCCCCTGCACCTGCGCCATGCACAGCCGCACCTCGTCGAGGACGCTGCGATACATCCGGCCGGTGCGCTCGCTCGACAGCGCGTCGATCAGAGCCGTGTGGAAGCGCAGGTCGGGATCCACGGTCGCCGGGTCGGGCCCTGCCGGCATCGCGAGGAGCTCGGTGTTCGCATCGACCGCGGCCCCGGGGACGGCTCGCCGTGCGGAGAGCTCGCGCAGCGCTGCACTCTCCAACCGCGTCCTGGTGCGGTAGACGTCGCGCACCGTCTCGGGGTCGATGCCGACCACGCGAGCACTGCGATGCGCCGTGCGCACCAGCAGCCCGCTGGCGACGAGCTGCTCGATCGCCGCCTTCGCGCTCGGTCTGGCCACCCCGTACGTCTGCGAGACGGCCGCTTCGGTGAGGGGCGCGCCGGAGCGGATGGCACCGCTCAGGATGCGCTCCCGCAGCTGGGCGGTCACCGCGTCCACGACGCCGACGATCCCGAGGGGCGCGGGCGGGGTCTCGGTCGTGCTCATCGCCCCAGCCTAATGAAGGACCGCGGCTCGGTACACTTGTCTGACAATCTTTCGACGGAGCAGAGGAGCACCGTGCCGACCACACTCGCCGAACCGCTGGACCCCGCCCTGCTGGGCTCGACGACCCGGGTTCACTCGCGCTCCATCGACCGCTTCTCCCGCGCGCACGATGCCTCTCACTATCTGCTGATCCCCGATGCCGTCCTCTCCCCCGCCGACGTCGAGGGTGTGGCGCGTGCTTTCGGCGCCGTCCGTGCCGCCGGGCGCACGCTCACCTTCCGGTCCGGGGGCACCAGCCTCTCCGGTCAGAGCGTCAGCGGCGACATCCTGGTCGACACGCGCAGCGGCTTCCGTGACATCCGCGTCGAGGACGACGGGGCGACGGTTCGGGTCGGTCCCGGGGCCACCGTGCGCCAGGTCAACACCCGTCTCGCCCGTCACCGCCGCAAGCTCGGCCCGGATCCCGCGAGCGAGATCGCGTGCACGATCGGCGGCGTCGTCGCGAACAACTCCAGCGGCATGGCGTGCGGCATCACGGAGAACTCGTATCAGACCATCGAGTCGATGACGATCGTCCTCCCCAGCGGCACGGTCCTCGACACCGGGCGCCCCGACGCCGACGAGGTGCTGCGCGCGGCTGAGCCCGCGATCGCTGAGGGCCTGCTCGCCCTGCGCGCCCGTCTGCTCTCCTCTCCGGAGCACGTGGCCTTCCTCCGCCAGCAGTTCTCGATGAAGAACACCATGGGATACGGGCTGAACGCGCTGCTCGACTTCGAGGACCCCGTGCGCATCCTCGAGCACCTGATCATCGGCTCCGAGGGGACCCTCGCCTTCGTCGCGGAGGCCCGCTTCCGGACGATCGCGGTACGACCCGCCATCGCCACCGGCCTCCTGGTCTTCGAGACGCTGTCCGACGCGATGACGGCTCTCCCCGACCTGACACGACTCGGTCTGGCCACGATCGAACTCCTGGACGCGGCGTCGCTGCGCGTGGCACAGGGCCTCAGCGACGTGCCGGCGGCGATCGCCGAGATCGCCGTCGCCGGGCACGCCGCGCTCCTCGTCGAGGTCCACGCCGAGAGCGCCGAGGCCCTCGCGGACGCGAGCGCGTCCGCTCAGGCGCACTTCGAGGCGCTGCCGTTGGCGGTGCCTCCGCGTCTCACCACCGATGCGACGGAACGTGCCGCTCTCTGGCACGTCCGCAAGGGGCTCTACACCGCTGTCGCCGGCGCGCGTCCATCCGGCACGACCGCTCTGCTCGAGGACATCGTGGTCCCCGTTCCCCGGCTGCTGCACACCTGCGAACGGCTCATCGAGCTGTTCGCCGCGCACGGCTACGAGGGTTCCGTCATCTTCGGGCATGCGAAGGACGGCAACGTGCACTTCCTTCTGAACGAGCGCTTCGACGACGCCGACAGCGTCGCCCGCTACCGGCGCTTCACCGACGACCTCGTCGAGCTCGTACTGTCGCAGCAGGGCTCGCTGAAGGCGGAGCACGGCACGGGCCGCATCATGGCGCCGTTCGTCCGTCGCCAATACGGCGACGCCCTCACCGACATGATGTGGGAGATCAAGGCGCTGCTCGACCCCGACGGCATCCTCAATCCCGGCGTCGTGCTCTCCGACGACCCCGAGTCGTACCTCAAGGACCTCAAGCGGGTGCCGACGGTCGAGCACGAGGTCGACCGCTGCGTCGAGTGCGGCTACTGCGAGCCGACCTGTCCGAGCAAGAGCATCACGCTCACGCCTCGACAGCGCATCGTGATCCGGCGCGACATGGCGTGGGCCGAGGAGCAGGGCGACACCGATCTGCTGCGCGACCTGCAGAAGGACTACGACTACGACGGCGTCCAGACCTGCGCGGTGGACGGCATGTGCGGCGTCGCCTGTCCTGTCGACATCAACACGGGCGACCTCGTCCGCCGTCTCCGGGCCGAGCAGTCCAACGCGGTCGAGGGTGCCGTGTGGGGCACCGCCGCCAAGCACTGGGGTACTGTCACCCGCGCCGGCGGTGTCGCGCTCACCGTCGCGGACGCTCTCCCTGCACCCCTGGTCCGCGGGGTCACGCACCTCGGCCGCGCGGTTCTGGGCACCGACACCGTGCCGCTCTACGACCGCGGGCTCCCCGGCGGCGGATCGAAGCCGCCGCGCCCGGAGGCGCCGTCCGACGCGCAGGCCGTGTTCTTCGGCGCCTGCATCGGCACGATGTTCGGGGCCGAGGGCGAGGGCCAGGGATCGCGGGATGCCCTGCGCGAGCTGCTCGACCGCGCCGGGATCCCTGTCGTCATCCCGGAGGAGAACGGCGGCCTCTGCTGCGGCACGCCTTGGAAGTCGAAGGGACATCTCGACGGCTATGCGCTCATGGCCGACCGCGTGCTGGACTCGCTCTGGGAGGCCAGCAGGCACGGCGACCTTCCCGTGGTGTGCGACGCGGCCTCCTGCACCGAGGGTCTGGACGTGATGCTCGCGCAGGCCGTGGCGAAGAATCCGCGGTACACCGGGCTGCGGATCGAGGACGCGACCACCTTCGTGGCGCGCGAAGTGCTGCCGAGGCTGAGCGTTCCCGCGAAGCTGCCCACTGTCGCCGTGCATCCGACGTGCTCGACCACCGCGCTCGGAGCGACGGGAGCGCTGACCGCGATCGCCGAGGCCGTCGCCGACGACGTGTTCGTGCCCGACGGATGGGGCTGCTGCGCCTTCGCGGGCGACCGCGGCATGCTGCACCCGGAACTGACCGCCAGCGCCACCGCGCAGGAATCCGCGGAGATCGCCGCGGCCGACGTCGAACGCGGCGGTTTCGATGCCTTCGTGTCGGCGAACCGCACCTGCGAGATCGGCATGACGCGCGCGACCGGCCGACCGTACCGCCACGTGATCGAAGTGCTCGCCGAGCTCACGCGCCCCTGATCCTCGCGAGACGGCGTGGGCTCTCCCGGATGATCCAGGGAGAGCCCATGCCTCGTCGCGATCCGATCCGTCTCAGCCTGCGGACAGGACCGCGACAGCCTCGCCGCGCAGCCGCTCGGGGATCACCACGACCGCACGATCGCCGTCGGCCCTCTCCACCACGCTGCCGTCCGCCCACCGCAGGTCGGACTGCACGAGTTCGTCCGGGAGGTCGAGCGTGCCGACTGTCGGGTCGAGAGCGTGCACGTGCACGGTTTCTCCGGTGGTCGTGTAGCGCCGCGGGGCACCGGTGCGCTCCCCCATCCGGATCCACGGGCGGGTGCCGTAGATCGCCGCGCCGTTGGTCTGCAGCCACGCGCCGAGCTCTCGCATCGCGCGACGCTGCAGTTCCGGGATGGAGCCGTCTGCGGCCGGTCCGACGTTGATCAGCAGGTTGCCGTTCTTCGCCACGACGTCGACGAGCAGGCGGATCAGGGCCGCCCCCGAGAGCGAATGCCGTTCGTCCTCGGCCTGGTTGAAGCCGAAGGAGTAGCCGAGGCCGCGGGTCGACTCCCACGGCTCCGGGATGATCTCCGGGATGTCCGTGTACTCGCGGGTGAGGAAGCCGTGGTACGGAACGCCCCAGCGGTCGTTGACGACGCCGTCGGGTACGGCGTCAAAGTACCGCTCCAGGAGCGCGGCGACCGCGTACTCGTCCCGCCCCTTGCCGCCGTCGGGCCACTCGATGTCGTTCCAGAGCACGTCCGGGGAGAAGCGCGCCACGAGCTCGTCCAACTGCGCGGCCGAGTAGCGCGCGAAGTGCTCATCGTTGCGGCGGTACCGGAAGAGGTCCGTGTCGGACTCGATGGGCGGGAAGTCGCTCACGTGCCAGTCGAGCGCCCCGGAGTAGTAGACGCCGAACTTGGCGCCCGCTCGACGCGTCGCGTCGTGGAACTCGGCGATCAGGTCGCGGCGCGGACCCCGTGCGGCCGTGTTGAAGCCGGTCGTGGCGGTGTCCCACAGGCAGAAGCCCTCGTGGTGCTTCGTCGTCGGCACGATGTACTTCGCCCCCGCTCCGACGAGCTCACCCACGAACGTATCCGCATCGAAGGCGGAAGCATCCCACAGATCCGCCAGGTCCTCGTACGAGGTCCCCGGGCCGTACTGTCGCTGGTGCCGCTCCCACGTCGGGCTGCCGGCGATGCGCACGGTGTTGCCGTACCACTCCGCATACTGGTGCCAGGCGTAGGCGTCTTCGGTGGGGATGTTCACTCCTTCCCCGTGCTGCACCGCCCACGCCGGCACCGAGTACAGGCCCCAGTGCACGAAGAAGCCGAGCTTCGCGTCGCGGTACCACTCGGGCACGCCCTGCGTCGGATACACGGGGGCGTTCGCCCCGAGATCGGGGCCGGTGCGCTTCTCGAAGTTCATCATGCGTTCTGCTCCTCGGCGGCTCCGCGGCGGACGACCACCGCTGTCAGGTCGGGGCGCCCATCCGGGTCGAAGGGATAGACGCCGGGCTGGAGGCGGTGATGCCCGAGCCGCAGCAGGTCCTGATCGACGCCGCCGGGTGTCAGGGCGAGGGTCCAGCCCTCGGCGAGTTCGTACAGCTCGGGCTCGAGGTAGCCGATCTTCACCACGACGATGTCGGCGGTGGTGGGTTCGAGGCCCAGCATCCGGAAGTCCGAGAGGTGGTGGAACGGCTTGCGGCGCTCGGTGATGATGGCGTGCAGTCCGCCCACCGCGATCACGACCTGGGTGCCGGCGTCGGCGTCTCCGTCCGTGATCGAGAACACGGTGCCCGTGATGCGCACGGGGCCGCTCGGCCCCGCATCCACCCGGGCCCCCGCATCGAGCGTCACCGGGGAGCCGACACCCGCCGCCACGGCGTGCGCGACGGCTTCCCTGTCGAACACCGAGGCCACGAGGGTCGTCCGACTGCCGTCGGTGAGCTCCGGACGCGCGAGCAGATGCGCGAGCGTCCACGTCACATCGCCGGCGCCGCCCGCGGTCGGGTTGTCTCCCGAGTCGGAGATCAGATACGGATGGGGAGCGCCGGGGGCGAGGGCTCGCTCGAGCGCCTCATCGAGTGAGCCGGTCTCGGCCACGAAGACGAAGTCCTCGCGGGCGTCCCAGAACATGCGGGCGACACGCTCCGCTTCGCGGGCGATCAGCTTCTCGTCGTCACCGGTCACGACCACGTACGCCTGGCACCGCGGCTCGTCCGCCCATGCATAGCCGATCCAGACCGAGGCGTCGACGACACCGGGGAGCGCCTCGATCTCGGGAAGCTGCGCGTAGATGCTGCGCGCGGGCTCCAGCCGGGTGCTGGTCTTCTCGCCCGGCAGCAGCACCGGAACCGGCACCCACGCCGTGTACGGCCGGCGGCGCAGGGGGTCGCTGCCGTGCGGCCCCCGCAGGCGGGCGAGCAGGTTCCACACCGCCCGCTCCTTCGTGTTCAACCAGTCCTCATGCGGCGCCATCCGGTAGCACGTGAGCAGGTCGACGGCATCGCGCAGCACTTCCGAGACGTTGCCGTGCAGGTCCATCGAGGTCGACACGAGCGTGTCGGGACCGAGCGCCGCGCGTACCGCTAGCGCGAGATCGCCTTCGGCGTCGTCCATGCCGACCACGCTCATCGCACCGTGGATGTCGAAGAAGAACCCGTCGAAGGGGCCCTGCTCGCGGATACCGGCGACGATCGCATCCTTCATCCGCCGATACGTCTCGGGAGCCACGGCGCCGCCGGGCAGCGAACGACCGTGCGTCAGCGGCACCCATTCGGCCGCCGCAGCCAGTTCTCGCCCGCGGTCCAGGAACGGGTAGTAGCTCCGCAGCGTCTCTCCCGTGCGCACGGTGAACGCCTCGTCGCCGGAGATGTGCGGGGAGAACGTGCTCGACTCGATGGAGATCCCGGCGATGCCGATCCGGGGCTTCGGGAGTCCCCCGTCGGCGACGGGCGGAAGGGCGCCCATCCAGATCTCGTGGGCTTCGGGACGTGCGGTCACGGGGTGCGCTCCTTGTCGGTGCCGGATTCGTCGGAAGAGGTTCGGACTCAGTGTGCGCCCGCCGGCACGAGCGCACGGCGAGCGGTCTCGATCGCGCCGAGCGCGACCGCGTCGGAGCCGAGGACCGCGGGGATGATGCGCAGCGGGATGCCGGACACCGGGGAGTCGGTCCGCAGGGTGAGGGCGATCGCGGGCTCCAGGAGGTCCCAGGCGGCGGCGACGCCTCCCCCGACGATCGCGCAGGGCAGGTCCAGGATCGTCGCCGCGCTCGCGCAGGCGAGCGCGACGGCCCGACCGGCTGCGTCGAACACGGCGACCGCATCGGCGTCACCGTCGCGAGCGCGATCCGCGACCGCGCGGGCGTCGAGCAGAGCACCGCCCGTCCGCTCCTGATAGCGCAGCGAGATCGACGTGCCGGACGCCAGCGTCTCCAGGTGCCCGGTCTGGCCGCACGTGCACACCAGGTCGCTGTAGCCGGGGGTGTGGCCGATCTCCCCCGCGGCGCCGTGCGGTCCGTGGTGGAGCTCGCCGTCGATGAGGAGGGCGCCGCCGACGCCGGTGCCGAGCATGACGCCGAGCACATCGACCTCGACGCGACCCTCGGCGGCCGCCTCGCCGAGCAGGAAGGCGTTCACGTCGTTCTCGACCCGCACCGGCACGCCGAGTCGAACCTCCAGCTCGTCCGCGAGCGGGAACCCTGCCCAGCCGACGAAAGTCGCGGAGGCGGCCCGGATCGTGCCGGTGTCGTGGTCGATGACACCGGCCGCGCCGACCCCTGCCGCCGCGATGTCCGCACCGGCCTCCGCCGCGAGCCTTCGGGCGAGATGGGCGGCGGCATCCGCCATCGCTCCTCCCCCGGCGGCCGCCGGCGCGGGCACGCTTCCCCTGGCGAGGACCGTTCCGTCGCCGCTGACGAGGAGGGCGGCGATCTTCGTGCCTCCGATGTCGATGCCCACCAGAGCGGCGCCGCTGGTGCTGTCGCCGGGCATGGTGATCCCCTGCTCCTGACCGATCATGTTCAGCGCCCGCCCAGTCCGGCCATCGCGATGCCCTTGACGAGGTGCTTCTGCAGCACGATCACGAGAATCGTCGTCGGCACCATCGAGATGATCGCGGCGGCCATCTGCAGATCCCAGCGCGTGCCGGTGAGCCCGGCGAAGCTCGCCAGGCCCACGGGCAGCGTGCCGTGGGCGTTGTAGTCGACCGTCACGATGAGCGGCCACAGGTAGCTGTTCCAGAAGGACAGGAACGTGAAGACCGCGAGCACCGCGACCGCCGACTTCGACAACGGCAGGATGATCTGCAGGAACGACCGCACGGGGCCCGCGCCGTCCACGCGGGCGGCTTCCTCCAGCTCGTACGGGATACCGCGGAAGAACTGACGCATCAGGAACGTCCCGAAGGCCCCGAAGGCGAACGGGAGCACCAGCGCCTGGTACGTGTCGACCCAGTTGAACCACTGCATGACCTGGAACATCGGGATGACGAGCACCTCCGCCGGCACCATGAGGGTCGCGAGGAACAGCACGAAGACGGCGTCCCTCCCCTTCCAGCGCAGGCGTCCGAACGCGTATCCCGCGGTCGTGGAGACGATCAGCACGACGAGGGTGCCGAGGATGGCGACGATGAACGAGTTCGCGATGTAGGTCACGAACGGGCCGTAGGCGAACACGTCGACGAAGTTGCTCCACCGCAGCTCCGAGCCGACCAGAGTCGGAGGCATCGAGAACATCTCGGAGTTGGGCTTGAGAGCCGAGAAGAACGCGTAGACCAGGGGCGAGATGAAGATCAGGGCCGCGACGTAGATCGCGACGTGCGCCAGGATCAGACGGGCGCGGGCGGCGGGCGTGGTCGCGGCTCCGCGTGCGCGCTCGCGATCGGTCCGGGTCCGACGACCCGTGGGGCGGATGAGGGTCTCAGTGCTCATAGTGCACCCACTTCTTCTGCGCGGCGAACTGGAGACCCGTGATGGCGATGATGATCGCGAAGAGGATCCACGCGGCCGCGGCAGCCAGGCCGAGGTCTCCGAAGGTGAAGCCCTGCTCCCAGATGTACATGACGAGTGGCTTCGTCGCGTTGCCGGGGCCGCCGCCGGTGAGCATCTGCGGCTGGACGAACACCTGCAGGGAGGTGATCATGGTCATGATCGTTGCGAAGAAGATCGACGGCGAGATCATCGGGATGATGATGCTCCACACCCGCCGGAGCCCTTGGGCGCCGTCGATGCTCGCGGCCTCCAGCACGCTCTCGGGCAGCTGCTCGAGAGCGGCGGAGAAGATCAGCATGTTGTAGCCGAGTCCCTGCCAGACGCTCATCACGACGACCATGATCATCGCCCAGGACGGATCGGCGAGGAAGTTGGGCAGCTCGATGCCGAACCAGCTCACGGACAGGCCGTTGAAGAGTCCCTGCGGCTGCAGCATCATCTTCCAGACCAGCACGTTGGCGACCATCGGCGTCACGACAGGGATGAAGAACAGCACCCGCAGCGCGCCGCGGCCGCGGATCCGCGAGTTGAGGCCGAGGGCGAGCACGAGCGAGAGAGCGACGCTCAGCGGCACGTACAGCAGGGTGTACACCGCCGAGTTGCGCAGCGCCGGCCAGAAGTCGGGGCTGCTGGTGAACAGCTTGACGTAGTTGTCCACGCCGTTGAAGGTCCGCTCGCCGAAGGTCGGCCAGTCGAAGACGCTCATCACGATGGACAGCCCGACGGGCACGATCGTGAACAGGGCGAGCCCGATCAGGGCTGGGCTTGCGAATCCCAGCGCCTGACCGGCCTCCACCTTGGCGAGCGATCGTCGACGTCTCGTCGTGATCGTCATCTCAGTTTCTTTCTCTGTTACTGCACTGCTGCTGCGGTGGCCGGAGCCGGGTCACTCGCCGAACTGCGCCTGCGCGTTCGACAGCAGCTCTTCCATCGTCATCTGCCCGTTGTAGACGCTGACGAGGTTGGGCTGGATGTAGCTGTCGAGCTTCTGCCAGTTCTTCGTCATGTAGAGCGGGACGGTGTCGCCGAACGCTGCCTCGAAGACGGACTGCACCTGGTCGCGGTACTGCTCGTCGATGGACTCGAAGTACAGCGGCTGCGACGAGATGCGCGCCGGGTACGACCGACCGGACGAGGCGATGTAGTCCTGCGCGTCCTCACCGAGCAGCGATCCCATGACCTTGAGCGCGGCCTCCGGGTTCTTGCAGTTGGCGGAGATGCCGTAGCCGGAGCCGAGGATCGGACCGGGGTTGCCGTCCACGCCGGCGGGCAGCGGCACCATGCCGGCGGCGAATCCGGACTCGTTGTTCAGGTAGCTGACCGCGTTCCAGGTTCCGTCGACAGCCATCGCCGCGTTGGCGCCGGTGTACTGGTTCTCGCCCCAGCCGGTGTCGGAGGCCGAAGCCACGGGAGCGGCGACCTTCTTCTCGGTGACCAGTCCGGCGTACCAGGAGGCCGCGTCGACGAAGTCCTCATCGTCGATGTGCAGCGTTCCGTCCTCGGAGGCCGGCTGGGTCGCGGAGTACGCGATCGGCATCGACATCCACTGGTACCCGCCCATGCCCATGCCGAAGCCGTACTTGCCGTCCTTCGTGGCGTCGGCGGCGATGGCGTCGAAGTCGTCGAACGTCCAGCCGATCTCCGGGGTCGCCGCACCGGCCGCGGTCAGCAGGTCCTGGTTGTAGTACACGAGCATCGTCGCGACGTCGAACGGGACGCCGTAGACCTTGCCCTCGAAGCTCAGGATGCCGTCGGCGCTCGGGTTGAACTCATCCCAGTCGATGCCGGCCGTCTTGAGGTCGTCCTCGCTGAGCTCGCGGAAACCGCCCGTGTACCCGCCCAACTGGGCGCCGCTCATCCCGGTGACGCAGGCCATGTTGCCGCTGGCCATGTTCGTGGTCAGCTTCGTGAAGAAGTCGCTCCACGGCGACGTCTGGAGCTTGATGGTGATGTCGGGGTTCTGCTCCTGCGCGAACGCGACCTGGGCCTCGAGGGCGTCCACGTCCGACTCGCTGCCGGCCCACATGTCGACGACGATGGTGTCGCCGTCGGCGGACCCGCCGCTGTTGCTGCTCGCGCAGCCGGTCATCGCGACTGCGACGCCGGTGACGGCGACCACAGCCCCTACACGCAACTTCTTCATTGAATGCCTCCTGGAAGGGAACTGGTTATTTCGAGAGCCGAAGCAACCTAGTAGGATTTCGTATGAAGTTACCGTTTCATAGTTCGCAACGGGCCGCAAGCTGAACATCCGATGTTTATCGGACCTTGATAATTCGTAACTCCCGGGAAACATGACCATCCCCCGCTACGCTGACGATGCTCCGACAGGAAAGTGCTCCCATGACGAACACCGCTGACACCACCGTCGACGATCCCCATACGCGGCGGATCCTCGACCTCGTCGCGCGCGGCGAGGCGCAGTCCCGTTCGGAGCTCGCCTCCCGGCTCGGCGTGGCGGCATCGACGGTCGGGCTCCGGGTGCAGTCCCTGCTCGACGCCGGCGTCCTCCGAGAAGCAGGAGACGGCACATCCCGAGGCGGTCGGCGGCCGCGGGTGCTGCGGATAGCCGCGGACGGCTTCGTCCTCACGGCCGACCTCGGCGGCGGCCATGCCCGCATCGGCCGACACTCCCTCAGCGGCACGCTGCTGGGCAGCGAGTCGATCTCCGTCGACGTGACCGAGGGCCCTGAGGCGACCCTCGACCGTCTCGCCGACGTCTTCGACCGCCTCGGCACCGGGGGCAGGGTCCATGCGATCGGCATCAGCCTCCCCGGCCCCGTCGACATCGCCACGGGGTCCGTCGACCAGCCCTCACGAATGCCCGGATGGCCCGGATTCCGCGTCGGCGAGCACCTCTCCGCGCGCTACGGCGTCCCCGTCGCGGTCGACAACGACGCCAATCTCGCCGCGCTCGGCGAGCACCGCGAACGCTTCGGACACACCGGCCACAGCATCACCGTCAAGGCGGGGACGGCGATCGGCAGCGGCATCATCGTCGACGGACACGTCCACCGCGGCGCGACGTCCGCAGCCGGAGACATCACCCACACCCGCATCGACGGCAGCGGCGACATCCCCTGCTCCTGCGGCAACACGGGGTGTCTCGAGACGGTCGCGAGCGGGGCGAGCCTCGTCCGGCAGATGCGCGAGCGCGGCAACCAGAGCGTGCGGGCGACCACCGACGTGCTCGCCCTCGCGCGCGACGCGGATCCCCTCGCGACCACCCTCGTCCGGACCGCCGGGACCCACCTCGGACAGGCACTGTCCGGCGTCGTGAACTTCTTCAACCCGCACGCCGTGTTCCTCACCGGCAGCATGAGCGCGTCGGAGCCGTTCATCGCGGCCGTCCGCAGCCGCGTCTACGAGGCGTGCCACCCGCTCGCGACCCAGCGGCTGCGCATCGAATCGGCGGCCACGGGAGCCGACGCGATCCTCTTCGGGGCGGCTCGACTCGCCCTGGAGGGCATGGAGATCCCGGTGGCGACGGCCTGAGCCGCCGCCACCGCCGGCGTCACTCCCTGGTGAGCGTCAGCTCGATCACGGGGACGAGCACGTCCGGACGCCGCACCGGGAGGTGCACGGTCAAGGTGCCCTCCGCCTCCCCCGCCGGCGTCATCAGATCGGCTTCGCGATCCGGATCAGACACGCTCGTGCGCAGCCACGATCCGTCATTCAGCAGCCGGGCGTACGACACCCTGTCGGCGAGTCCCGGAAGGTGCACGAATCCCATCGGCCAGCTGAACAGGCTCAGGTAGAGGCGGTCGCCGCGCCGCGTGTACACGCCTTCCCGCGGAGGGGCGAACGGCGCATGCCCCGCCCCGACCACGGCGTCGCGGTGCAGGCGCATCCATTCGCCGATCTCCGCGAGCGTGCCCGCATCACGGGGCGCGATCGCACCGCGCCCGTCCGGCCCGATGTTCAGCAGCATGTTGCCGTCCATGGAGACCGAGTCGACGAGCATCTGGACGAGGAGCGTGGACGACTTCTGGTCCGTGTTGTCGCGGTCGTAGCCCCAGGAGCCGTTCAGCGTCTGGCAGGCCTCCCACGTCAGCGGCGCACCGTCCCTGGTGAGGGGCGACGTCGGCTGATACTGCTCCGGCGTGACGAAGTCGGCGGGGATCCCCAGCCGATCGTTCACCAGCATGGCGGGCTGCAGTTCGCGGCACAGCGCGAGGAGCGCCGTCGCATCCCAGTCCTCGGGTCCCTTGCCCGCCCAGCCGTCCTTCTCCTCCGGATAGGTGAAGTCGAAGAACAGGTAGTCGATCTCGCCGTACTGGGTGAGCAGCTCCCGCACCTGGCCGTGCAGGTAGTCGCGGTAGCGCGACATGTCGCGGCCCTCGTTGAGCGCCTGCGCGTTCTCGTCGTCGCGACGTGGGTGGTTCCAGTCGATCGTGAAGTCCGGGTGATGCCAGTCGATCACCGAGTGGTAGAGCCCGACCTTGAGCCCTTCCGCGCGGAGAGCGTCCACGTACTCGCGCACGAGGTCGCGCCCGACGTTGGACACGGAGGTGAAGTCGGTCAGCTTCGAGTCCCACAGGCAGAAGCCCTCGTGGTGCTTCGTCGTGAGCACGACGTAGCCCATCCCGGTCTCCTTCGCCGTGCGCGCGAGAGCGGCGGCGTCGAAGAGATCGGGGTCGAAGTGCTCGAAGTACGGCCGGTAGTCCTCGTCGGTGAGGCGCTCGTAGTTCTGCACCCATTCGTGCCGGGCAGCGCCGCTGTAGAGCCCGAAGTGGACGAACATGCCGAACCGAGCCCGGTCAAACCATTCCTGTCGCATGCGTCCATCCTGGCATAGACATCGGATGTCTGCGGAGGAATTCGAGCGGAGAACGCCGAACGGGCGCCCCCGAAGGGACGCCCGTTCGTTCGAGGATCGAATCAGCGCGCGGCGCTGCCGTCGACGTAGTCCTCGTCCTGCTGCTTCCAGGCGAAGAGCGAACGCAGCTCCTTGCCGGTGACCTCGATCGGGTGCTGCTCCTCCTTGGCGCGCAGCGCGAGGAACTCCTCGGCCCCGTTGTCCTGGTCGTCGATGAAGCGCTTGGCGAAGGCGCCGGACTGGATGTCGGCGAGCACGCCCTTCATGCTCTCCTTGACGCGCTCGTCGATGACGCGCGGGCCCGAGACGTAGTCGCCGAACTCGGCGGTGTCGGAGATCGACCAGCGCTGCTTGGCGATGCCGCCCTCCCACATCAGGTCCACGATGAGCTTGAGCTCGTGCAGCACCTCGAAGTACGCGATCTGCGGCTGGTAGCCCGCCTCGGTCAGCGTCTCGAAACCGGCCTGGACGAGGTGGCTGACGCCACCGCAGAGCACGGCCTGCTCGCCGAACAGATCGGTCTCGGTCTCCTCGGTGAAGGTCGTCTTGATGACGCCGGCCCGGGTGCCGCCGATCGCCTTCGCGTAGGACAGCGCCAGGTCCCAGGCCTTGCCCGAGGCGTCGCGCTCGACGGCGATGATGTCCGGGATGCCGCGACCGGCGACGAACTCGCGACGGACCGTGTGACCGGGAGCCTTGGGGGCGACCAGGATCACGTCGACGCCCTCAGGAGCGTCGATGTAGCCGAAGCGGATGTTGAAGCCGTGCGCGAACGCGAGCGTCTTGCCTGCCGTGAGGTTCGGCGCGATGGACTCGCTGTAGATGGTGCGCTGGTGCTGGTCCGGCGCGAGGATCATGATGACATCGGCCCACTCGGTGGCCTCGGCGACGGTCTTGACCGGGAAGCCGGCCTCCTCGGCCTTGGCGGCCGACTTGGAGCCCTCCTTGAGGGCGATCGCGACCTCGACACCCGAGTCGCGCAGGTTCTGCGCGTGGGCGTGGCCCTGCGAGCCGTAGCCGACGATCGCGACCTTCTTGCTCTGGATCAGGGACAGGTCCGCGTCGGCGTCGTAGAAGATCTCGGTGCTCACGATGTGTTTCTCCTTGGTTGTGGTTGTTCGGGACACCTGGTCCCTGAGCTATTCGAAGGGTCAGCCGCGCAGGACGCGTTCGGTGATGCTCTTGCCGCCGCGACCGATCGCGAGAAGACCCGACTGCGCGATCTCCTTGATCCCGAACGGCTCGAGCGCCCGCAGCATCGCGTCGACCTTGCCTTTGTCTCCCGTGACCTCGATGACCAGGGCGTCGGCGGCATAGTCCACGACGGAAGCGCGGAAGAGGTTCACGACCTCGATCACGTTCGAGCGGGTGGCGTTGTCGGTGCGGACCTTCACGAGCATGTGCTCGCGCTGCACCGACGTGGCGAAGTCGAGCTCGACGATCTTGATCACGTTGATCAGCTTGTTGAGCTGCTTCGTCACCTGCTCGAGCGGGAGCTCGTCGACGTCCACGACGACGGTGATGCGCGAGATGCCGGGCACCTCGGTCACGCCGACGGCGAGGGAGTCGATGTTGAAGCCGCGGCGGGCGAACAGGCCGGCGACGCGGGTGAGGAGGCCGGGGGTGTTCTCCACCAGCAGGCTCAGCACGTGGGTCGACATGGTCAGTCCTCCTCGTCGAATGCGGGCGCGTGGTCGCGGGCGTACTGGACGTAGCTGTTGCTCACGCCCTGCGGCACCATCGGCCACACCATGGAGTCGGCGCTCACGACGAAGTCGATCACCACGGGGCGGTCGTTCGTCTCGAGTGCGAGCTTGATGGCGGCGTCGACCTCGTCCTCCTTCTCCACGCGGATCGCGAGGCAGCCGTAGGCTTCGGCCAGCTTCACGAAGTCGGGGATGCGGATCGTGCCGTGGCCCGTGTTCAGGTCGGTGTTCGAGTGGCGGCCGTCGTAGAACAGCGTCTGCCACTGGCGCACCATGCCCAGCGAGGAGTTGTTGATGATCGCGACCTTGATCGGGATGTTGTTGATCGTGCAGGTCGCGAGCTCCTGATTGGTCATCTGGAAGCAGCCGTCGCCGTCGATCGCCCAGACCGGACGATCCGGCTCGGCGACCTTGGCGCCCATGGCTGCGGGCACCGAGTACCCCATGGTGCCGGCGCCGCCCGAGTTCAGCCAGGCGTTCGGACGCTCGTACTTGATGAACTGCGCCGCCCACATCTGATGCTGCCCGACACCCGAGGCGAAGATGCCCTCGGGTCCGGTGAGCTCGCCGATGCGCTGGATCACGTACTGCGGGGCCAGCAGGCCGTCGGTGGTCGGGGCGTATCCGAGCGGGAACTCGGTGCGCAGCCCGTCGAGGTACGACCACCACTCGTCGATGTCGGGCTTTCCCCCGGCGGTCGCTCCGCGGAATGCCGCGTCGAGGTCGATGAGCACATCGCGCACGTCGCCGACGATCGGGACGTCCGCCGTCCGGATCTTGGAGATCTCGGCCGGGTCGATGTCGACGTGCACGACCTTCGCGTTCGGCGCGAAGAGCGCGGCCTTGCCGGTCACCCGATCGTCGAAGCGAGCACCGAGGGAGACCAGGAGGTCGGCCTCCTGCAGCGCGAGCACGGCGGGAACCGTACCGTGCATTCCCGGCATGCCGAGGTGCTGCGGGTGCGAGTCGGGGAAGGCACCGCGCGCCATGAGAGTCGTCACCACGGGCGCGCCGGTCGACTCCGCCAGCTCGAGGAGCTCGGCCGCAGCGCGACCGCGGATCACCCCGCCGCCGACGTACAGCACCGGCTTCTTGGCTTCGGCGAGCAGCGCTGCCGCAGCCTGGATCTGCTTGCCGTGGGCCTTCGTCACCGGGCGGTATCCGGGCAGGTCGATCTTGGGCGGCCACACGAACGGCGCGGTCGCCTGCTGCGCGTCCTTCGTGATGTCCACGAGCACGGGCCCGGGACGACCGGTGCCGGCGATCTCGTAGGCGGCCGCGATCGCGCCGGGGATGTCCGCGGCGTCCTTCACCAGGAAGGAGTGCTTAGTGATCGGCATCGTGATGCCCACGATGTCGGCCTCCTGGAACGCGTCCGTCCCCATCAGGGTGGAGAAGACCTGGCCGGTGATCGCCAGCAGCGGCACCGAGTCCATGTAGGCGTCCGCGATCGCCGTGACGAGGTTGGTCGCGCCGGGGCCGGACGTCGCGATGCAGACGCCGACCTTGCCGGAAGCGGAGGCGTAGCCCTCTGCCGCGTGACCGGCACCCTGCTCGTGTCGCACCAGGATGTGGCGCAGCTCGGAGGCGTCCATGAGCGGGTCGTACACCGGGAGGATCGCGCCGCCGGGAAGACCGAAGACGTCGGTGACCCCGAGGAGCTCCAGTGAGCGGACGACGGCCTCGGCACCCGTGATCTCCGGGGCAGAGGGTTGACGGGCGGGCGGCCTCGGCACGGCCGAGACGGAGTCAGCAGTCATGACTTTCCTTCTGATGAACGGTGCAGGAAGGCGGAGGCCCGAGGAGACGGGATCCTGAGCCTGTCGATGGATCAGCCTGTGGTCGCTCCCTCGGCGGCGGACCGCACGAGGCGCGAGTACTTGGCGAGAACGCCTCGGGTGTAGCGCGGGGGAAGCGGCTCCCAGCCAGAGCGGCGGGAGGCGAGCTCTGCGTCGTCGACGAGTAGGTCGAGAGAGCGAGCTGCGATATCGACCCGTATCAGATCACCATCGCGCACGAAGGCGATAGGACCTGCGTCCACCGCTTCGGGTGCTATGTGGCCGATGCACAGGCCGGTTGTGCCGCCTGAGAATCGTCCGTCCGTCAAGAGTAGTACATCTTTTCCGAGCCCCGCGCCCTTGATGGCCGCGGTGATCGCCAGCATCTCGCGCATACCCGGTCCGCCCTTGGGTCCTTCGTAGCGGATGACGATGACGGTGCCGGGCTCGATCGTGCCCTCGGCCACGGCGTCCATCGCGGCGCGCTCCCGCTCGAAGACGCGGGCGGGTCCCTCGAACACCGCCGCATCGAAGCCAGCGGTCTTCACGACGGCGCCCTCGGGAGCGAGCGAGCCGTGCAGGATCGTCAGGCCGCCGGTGGCGTGGATCGGGTTGTCGAACGTGTGGATGACCTCGCCGTCGATGGGCTGCGGGTCGAGCTCGGCGAGGTTCTCGGCGAGGGTCTTGCCGGTGACGGTGAGCGCGTCGCCGTGCAGCAGGCCTTCGTCGAGCATGGCCTTCATGATGACGGGGATGCCGCCGTGACGGTCGACGTCGTTCATGACGTACTTGCCGAAGGGCTTCATGTCCGCCACGTGCGGGACCTTGTCGCCGATGCGGTTGAAGTCGTGGAGGTTCAGCTCGACCTCGGCCTCGCGCGCGATGGCGAGCAGGTGGAGGACGACGTTCGTGGAGCCGCCGAGCGCCATCGCCAGCGCGATCGCGTTCTCGAACGCCTCCGGGGTGAGGATGTCGCGCGTCGTGATGCCCTGGCGCAGGAGGTTCACCACGGCCTCGCCCGAGCGGTGGGCGAAGTAGTCGCGGCGACGGTCGGCCGCGGGCGGAGCAGCTGAGCCGGGAAGGCTCAGGCCGAGCGCCTCCGCGACCGAGGCCATCGTGTTGGCCGTGTACATGCCGCCGCACGCGCCCTCACCGGGAGCGATAGCGCACTCGATGCGCTTGAGGTCCTCTTCGCTCATGAGCCCGGCACGGCAGGCGCCGACCGCCTCGAACGAGTCGATGATCGTGACGTCCTTCTCGGTGCCGTCGGAGAGCTTGACCCAGCCGGGTGCGATCGATCCGGCGTAGAGGAACACGCTCGACAGGTCGAGGCGCGCGCTGGCCATGAGCATGCCGGGGATGGACTTGTCGCAGCCGGCGAGCAGCACCGAGCCGTCGAGGCGCTCCGCCATCATCACGGTCTCGACCGAGTCGGCGATGACCTCACGCGAGACCAGCGAGAAGTGCATCCCCTCGTGGCCCATCGAGATGCCGTCCGAGACGGAGATCGTGCCGAACTGCAGCGGGTAGCCGCCCCCCGAGTGCACGCCCTCCTTCGCACCCTGCGCGAGCCGATCCAGGCTCAGGTTGCAGGGCGTGATCTCGTTCCAGCTGGAGGCGATGCCGATCTGGGGCTTGTCCCAGTCCGCGTCTCCCATGCCGACGGCACGCAGCATGCCTCGGGAGGTCGTGGCCTCGATGCCGTCGGTGACGACGCGGCTGCGGGGCTTGATGTCGATGGGCGCGCTGGAGGAGGGATCATGCGAGGACATGACGAGAGTCTATTCCTGCGCGGCGGCCCGTTCGTCCGCCAGCGTCTCCAGAAGCGCGGCGATCTGTTGTGGAGAGTCCACACGCAGTGCGGCAGCGCTCTCCCCCGGTCCCACACGGACCCCCAGGTCTCCGGGGCCGAGCACGCGCATCGCATCCTCATCCGTGACGTCGTCGCCCGCGAACAGGATGCCCGTCGCCGCGAAGCGCTCTCGGAGCGTCGTCATCGCGGCGTCCTTGCCCTCGGCACGCGAGGAGAACTCGAGCACGCGGTGCCCCGCTCGCCGACGCCAGTGCGGGAAGCGCTCGGCGACGAGGGCGTCGATCTCGGCGAACACCTGCTGCTCGGTCTCGCGGTCGGCACGACGCGTGTGCACGCCCATCCCGAAGGTCTTGGGCTCGAACTCCGCACCCTCGTAGCGGGCGATGATGGGCTGAGCCGCTGCCCACAGCTCCTCGCGCGCTCCATCCTCGGTGGCCTCGCCCGGCGCATCGGCAGCGCCCGCGCCGGGGAACCAGTACTGCGCGCCGTGAGACCCGGCCAGAGCGATCGCGGAGTCGTCGTCGTGCTCGGTGATCACGCGGAGGTCGTGCATGCTGCGCCCGGAGACGTAGGCGACCACCGTGTCCGGCAGGGCGGCGAGGCGCGCGACCTGGGCTGCGACCTCCGGAAGCGCGCGCGCCGCCATCGGATCGGCGACCAGCGGGGAGGCCGTGCCGTCGAAGTCGAGGGCCACGACGAGCCGGGGCGTCGCCGCCAGGGCGCTCAGCTCGGCGTCGGGTGTTCCGGGAATCCAGGCGCGCGTCACGGGTGCTCCAATCACAGAGGGGATGATCCCAGTATCGCGGAGACGCGTGCGTCAGCGACGGCGCACGTCGGCCAGGGCCGCGAGGAACGACGACGACCAGGCGTTGACGTCGTTGTCGAGGACGCGGCGTCGCAGCGAGCGCATGCGCCTGGCCTGCTCCGCCGGCGGCATCTCGATCGCCGTCATGATCGCGTCCTTCAGGCCGGCGATGTCATGCGGGTTCACCCGAACCGCCTGACGCAGTTCATCCGCTGCGCCCGTGAACTCGCTGAGCACCAGCACTCCCCTGTTGTCGGCGCGGGTCGCGATGTACTCCTTGGCGACGAGGTTCATCCCGTCGCGCAACGCCGTGACCAGCATCACGTCGGCCGCCAGATAGAGCGCGACCATCTCCTCGCGCGGGTACCCCTGGTGGAGGTAGCGGATGGCCGAGTGCCCCACGGTGTCGTGGTCGCCGTTGATGCGGCTCACGGCCAGCTCGATCTCGTCGCGCAGGTGAGCGTACGCGTCGACGCGCTCCCGGCTCGGGCTCGCGACCTGGATGAGGGTGACGTCCTCGGGGTCGAGCCGGCCGTCCTCGAGGAGCTCGCCGTACGCCTTGATCCGGTGCCCGATGCCCTTGGTGTAGTCGAGGCGGTCGACGCCGAGCAAAATGCGCTTCGGGTTGCCGAGGCTGGCGCGGATCTCGGCGGCACGCGCCTGCACGTCCTCCCGCGCCGCGAGCTCCAGGTAGGGCTCGGTGTCGATGGAGATCGGGAACGCCCTGGCGAGCGCGGTACGGGTGGTGTCGCCCTCGGGGACCGCGATGTTCGAGCCCTTGACCTCGTAGCGCAGTCGACGGCGCACAGCCGTGAGGAAGTACGTGGCATCCTGCGCGCGCTGGAAGCCGATGACATCGGCACCCAGGAGTCCACGGAGCACCTGGTCCCGCCAGGGTAGCTGGGCGTAGAGGCCGTGCGCGGGGAACGGGATGTGGTGGAAGTATCCGATCGTGACGTCGGGGCGCAGGTCACGGACCATCTGCGGGACGAGCTGCAGCTGATAGTCGTGCACCCAAACCGTGCCGTTCTCGGCGACGGCCGCGGCAGCGGCTTCCGCGAACCGCTGGTTCACGATCACGTACGCTTCCCACCACTCGCGGTGGTACTGCGGAGGGGCGATGACGTCGTGGTACAGCGGCCAGATCGTGTCGTTCGCGAAGCCCTCGTAGTAGTCGGCGACCTCCTCCGCGCTGAGCGGCACGGGAATGAGGTGGATCCCATCGGCGTCGAACGGCTCGAGCTCCACGTCGGCCTGCCCCGGCCAGCCGACCCAGGCCCCGTGCACACTGCGCATCATGGGCTCGAGCGCGGCGACCAGGCCGCCGGGTGAAGTGCGCCAGATCTCCTCGCCGTCGGGCCCCTCCACCCGGTCGACAGGCAGCCGGTTTGCGACGACGACGAAATCTGCAGCGGTCACGTATGACTCCTCACGGTTGATTCCAACCTACCCAGGTTCCGCGATCGGCGCCGGAGTGCGGGTCATCCCTTGACAGACGCCTGACGAGGGTGCTCTCGACTCAGGAACCAGTTCGCGACACCGGCCGCGAACGCGATGGCGGCGGCGACCATCGGCAGCACCAGAGCCGCCGACGTGCCGACGCTCTCGGCGATCTCGCCCGCCACGGCCGCGCCGAGGGACTGCCCCACGACGACACCGGATCCGAGCATCGTCATGACGGTGGCCGAGCGTCCGCGCGGACTGCGCGCGGCACCGAAGCTGTACTGCGTGACGAGGGTCGGGCCGATGCCGATCCCCATGATCCCAAGGGCCACCATCATGGTCGCCGGGGAGTCCACGAAACCGAGCAGGAGCGTCCCGGCGAGCAGGATCCCGGAGAAGACGAGCCAGCGCGCGCGGAGCGAGAACGCCGCGGGCAGCCAGGCGACGCCCAGGGCGAGCGCGGCGGAGCCCACCCCCATCACGCCGTAGAGGAGTCCGGCCTGCTCTGCAGCGCCGCGGTCGGCCATGAAGGACGTGAGCGAGGTCAGCATGGTGCCGAAGAAGATGCCGACGCCGAGAATGCCGAGGACCACGATGAGCAGCTGCGGACGGAACAGGTCCGATACCGCTGAGGGCGCCCTTCCCGCGGCGTCGCGGTCCGCGGAGACATGGCGCCCGCTGGGGTGCAACGCGAACGCACCGACGAAGAGCACGGTGAGGGCGGCTGCTCCCACCAGCGGGGCCCAGGGAGCGATCGCCGATGCCAGGATCCCGACCAGGAACGGCCCGAACACGAAGACCGTCTCGTCCGCCGCCGACTCGTACGCCATCGTGCCCGACACGGTCCTGGCGCGGCGGGATTCCGGCATCCGCTCGCCGATGATCGTCACGAGCCGCGAACGCGAGAGCGGAGCGACCTGCGGTGCGGTGGCGCCGATGCCGACGGCGGCCAGGAGGACGAAGCCGTCGGGAGCCGTGCCGTAGACCACCAGCGTGAACAGCAGCAGCATCGCCCCGTTCGCGAGCGCGAGGACGACCAGCACGGCGCGTTGCCCGAAGCGGTCGGCCGCCGCGCCGAGGAGGGGGCCGAAACAGGCCGTGCCGAGGCCGACGGCCGCCGAGGTGAGCCCGCCCAGGGAGAGGGAGCCGCGCGCCGCGACCACGACGGTCAGGACGCCGACGACCATCATGGCGAACGGCAGCCGTGCGATGAAGGCGATCAGGAAGTACGGGAAGCCTGCGATGCGGAGAAGGCTCGGCTCGTGGAGCTGCTCCTCCGAGGCATGTGTCGATACGTGTGTCATGGCTCTCGCGCGTCGGAGACGCGGTGTCGGGTGCCGCCGCTGTCCGTCGGAGCGCCGACGGCCGGTAGATACACGGTTGTGCGGCCGCGGACATGCCGCGACGGCATCCATGATACCGGGCGTGCTCGGGTGACTGCCGTGAGCACGCGAGGACTAGTCTGGCGACACCTGTCAGGCTCTGCGCCCAGCTCGAGGAGAGATCCATTGCCGAACGTCCCCCAGGTCAGCGCCGCCCGCACCGCCCTTCCACTGCGCTCGCGGAGGGTCGGCGAGACCAGGACATCGCCGGTGCGCGACCTGCTCGCCCTCACCGAACGGCCGGAGGTGATCTCGTTCGCGGGCGGTCTTCCGGCGCCGGAGCTGTTCGATCTCGAGGGCATCCGTGCCGCGTTCGACGCGGTGCTCACCTCCCCCGCCGTGCTGCAGTACTCCACGTCGGAGGGCAACCCGGTGCTGCGCGAGGAGGTGGCCCGTCGATACAGCGCCGACGGACTCCCGACGGCCGCCGCCGACGTGCTCATCACCACCGGTTCCCAGCAGGGCCTCGGGCTGCTCGCGACGGCGCTCGTCGACCCTGGCGACACGGTGCTGGTCGAGGAGCCCTGCTACCTCGCTGCGTTGCAGACGTTCGCGCTGGCGGGCGCCCGCGTCATCGGTGTGCCGTATGCGGAGGACGAGCTCCAACTGGACGAGCTGGACCGCCTCGCCGCCGCGCACGCCCCGAAGTTCTTCTACACGGTGCCGACCTTCCAGAACCCCACCGGCCGCACACACGGACTCGAGGCGCGACGCCGGATCGCCGAGATCGCCGAGCGCCGCGGATTCCGCGTCATCGAGGACGAGCCGTACCGTCAGCTGCGCTACTCGGGCGAGGCGCTTCCCTCGTTGGCGGCGTCAGCGCCGGACCACGTGATCAGCCTGGGCAGCTTCTCCAAGGTGATCGCGCCCGGTCTGCGCATCGGCTGGATCCGGATGAGCGCGGACGTGCGTCCGTCCGTGACGATCGCCAAGCAGGCCGCTGACCTGCACACCTCGACGATCGATCAGGCGGCGGCGGCACACTATCTGCTCTCCGGCCGCGGCGAACCGGCCCTCGCACGCATCCGGGAGGCTTACAGGGAGCGCCGCGATGCCATGCTCGCGGCTCTGCCCGCGGCTCTCCCGCAGGACAGCACCTGGAATCGGCCGGAGGGCGGGATGTTCGTCTGGGCGCGGCTCCCGCAGGGAATGGACGCCTCCGCAGCCCTCGGCCGGGCGCTCCGACACGACGTCGCGTTCGTCCCCGGCGCGTCCTTCTTCTCCGGGACCCCCGATGTGCGCACCCTCCGCCTCTCGTTCACGACATACTCCCCTGCCAGGATCGAGGAGGGCTTGTCAAGGCTCGGTGCGAGCTGGGGTGCGGGCGGGTAGCGTAAGGACATGCGCTACCTCTTCAGCA
The DNA here is from genome assembly GCF_008868005.1 of Microbacterium algeriense. GTDB lineage: Bacteria > Actinomycetota > Actinomycetes > Actinomycetales > Microbacteriaceae > Microbacterium > Microbacterium algeriense. Next base: position 545,402 of record NZ_WAAO01000002.1, on the reverse strand, counting down.
CCGGACTCGTCGCTGCGATCTCCGCAGGAATCTCGCTGTTGCGCGGCACCCGCGAGCAGCCCATCACCTGGCGCGCCGTGCTGTCCTGGGTGAGCTGGGGCATCACGATGGCCCTGGCCGTCGGCGCCGTGATCGACATGAACCGCGAGCGACGCGGCGTGCTGGTCGACGCCGACTCGCCCCAGTCGGTCAAGAAGGCGAAGAAGGCGCAGCGCCTGCAGTTCCGCTCGCAGAAGGCCCTGGCCGACACGCAGGACCACGCCAAGGACGAGCGCTCCTGAGCGGGGCGGCGAACCGCGCGCTCACCGGGTGAGGATGAGCGCTTCGCCCTGACCGCCGCCGCCGCACAGTCCCACGGCAGCCGTCCCACTCCCGCGGCGGACCAGTTCGTGGGCGATGTGCACGACGAGGCGATTGCCGGACGCCCCGATGGGGTGACCGATCGCGATGCCGCCGCCGTGGATGTTCACGATCTCGTCGTCCAGTCCGAGCTCGACCTCCGAGCGCGCGACGACCGCGCCGAACGCCTCGTTGATCTCCACGAGGTCCAGGTCCGACGGCGAGATGCCCTGCTTCTCGCAGGCCCGTTGGATAGCCCGCGCCGGCTGCGCCTGCAGCGAGTTGTCCGGACCGGCGGTCTGCCCGCTCGCACCGACCGTGACGAGCACCGGCCACCCGTTCGCCTCGGCGATGCCGCGCGTCGTGACGACCACGGCCGACGCGCCGTCCGAGATCTGGGAGGAGTTTCCCGCCGTGATGGAGCCGCCCTCGGCGAAGGCGGGGCGCAGTCCCGCGAGCGTCTCGACCGTGGTCTCGGGACGGACGCCCTCGTCCTTCGTCACACGCACGGGTTCGCCCCGGCGCTGCGGGACGTCGACGGCGACGATCTCGGCGTCGAACACCCCGGCCTCCTGCGCCGCGGCGGCGCGCTGGTGCGACAGCGCGGCCACGCGGTCCTGGGCCTCGCGGGTGAGCTCGTAGCGGGCGTTGTGACGTTCGGTCGATGCCCCCATGCTCTCCCTGTCGTAGGCGTCGGTGAGACCGTCGTAGGCCATGTGGTCGAGCACCTCGACGCTGCCGTACGTCCACCCCTCGCGAGAGCCCATCAGCAGGTGCGGTGCGCGGGTCATGGACTCCATGCCCGCCGCGACCACGACCTCGGCGTCACCGGTGCGGATCATCCGGGCCGCGTCGATGATCGCCGTCAGACCGGACAGGCACACCTTGTTCACGGAGTGGGCGGGGACATCCCAGCCGATACCTGCTCCGATCGCGGCCTGTCGCGCGGCGTTCTGCCCTGAGCCCGCGGCGAGCACCTGCCCCACGATCACCGCATCGATCGTCTCGGGGTCGATGGCGGCCTGCTCCAGCGCACCGCGGATCGCGAAGGACCCGAGTTGCGGCGCGGTGAAGGCGGCGAGCTGTCCTTTCAGCCGTCCCTGCGGGGTGCGGGCAGCGGCGACGATGACGACATCGTTCTCAGTCATGGTCCTTGGTCCTTCCGGTGAGCAGTTCGGGGGCCACGGTGAGCGGCGGTTCCGTGGCGGCGATGACGTCCTCGACGGCGACGCCGGGGGCCGTCTCGACGAGGATGAGTCCGGCTTCCGTGACGTCGATCACGGCCAGATCGGTGATGATGCGATCGACGACTCCGCGTCCGGTCAGCGGGAGCGTGCACGAATCCACGATCTTCGCGGATCCGTCCTTCGCCACGTGCTCCATGAGCACGATCACCCGCCCGGCACCGTGCACGAGGTCCATGGCGCCGCCGGGGCCCTTCACCATCTTGCCGGGGATCATCCAGTTCGCGAGATCGCCGGACGAGGAGACCTGCATCGCGCCGAGGATCGCCGCGTCGATCTTCCCTCCGCGGATCATCCCGAAGCTGGTCGCGGAGTCGAAGAAGGCGGCTCCCGGCAAGGTCGTCACCGTCTCCTTGCCCGCATTGATGAGGTCCGGGTCGACGGCGTCCTCCGTGGGATACGGCCCGACCCCGAGGATGCCGTTCTCGGACTGCAGCACCACCGTGACGTCCGGCGGCACGTGGTTCGGTACCAGCGTGGGAAGGCCGATGCCGAGATTGACGTAGGCGCCGTCCTCGAGCTCCGCCGCCGCGCGGGCGGCCATCTGGTCGCGCGTGAGCGCCATCTCAGGCTCCTTCCGCGGCGACGGTGCGCCGTTCGATGCGTTTCGGGATGTCGACGCCGACCTCGATGATGCGATGCACGAAGACACCGGGAAGATGCACGGCGTCCGGGTCGAGCTCGCCGGGTTCGACCAGTTCCTCGACCTGCGCGATGCAGATGCGACCGGCCATCGCGGCGAGCGGGTTGAAGTTGCGCGCGGCCTTGTTGAACACGAGGTTGCCGTGCCGGTCACCGCGCGCGGCGTGCACCAGCGAGAAGTCGGTGGTGATGGCTTCTTCGAGCACGAACTCGCGCTCTTCGCCGTCGACGAGGAAGGAACGGACGTCCTTGACCGGCGACGCCACGGCGATGCTGCCGTCGGCACCGTAGCGACGAGGGAGGCCGCCCTCGGCGACCTGGGTGCCCACGCCCGTCTGGGTGTAGAAGGCGGCGATGCCCGACCCGCCGGCGCGGAGCTTCTCCGCCAGAGTCCCCTGGGGCGTCAGCTCCAGCTCGAGCTCGCCGCTGAGGAACTGCCGCTCGAACTCCTTGTTCTCCCCCACGTAGGACGAGGTCATCTTGCGGATGCGCTGGGCCGCGAGCAGGACCCCCAGGCCCCAGTCGTCCACGCCGCAGTTGTTGCTCACGACACGGAGATCCCTGGTGCCCTGCGCGAGCAGAGCCTCGATCAGGGCGATCGGGTTGCCGGACAGGCCGAATCCGCCGACCGCGAGCGAGGATCCGTCCTCGATGTCCGCGACGGCGTGCGCCGCGGACTCCCATTGCTTGTCGATCACGTCAGCTCCTTCGATTCCGTGCTCCCTCCAGCATCCGCCCGTGACCGGGGTCGACGGAACCAGCATCTTGCGATGTGGCCGAATCGACCGGTAGCGTCCACATTATGGAACAGGTGGCCACTCCCGTCGCCGGAGCCCAGGCGATCGCGCGGGCGGCTCGCCTGCTGCGACTCGTCACCGCAGGAGGGGCGGAGGGCGTCCCCCTGCAGGAGCTCGCCGAGGCCGCTCAGCTCTCGCGCTCGACGGCTCACCGTCTCCTCAGCGCCCTGAAGGCCGAGGGACTCGTCGACCGCGACGAGGAGAGCGCTCGGTGGATGCCCGGCCCCGAGCTCTTCCTGATGGGATCGGTCGCGGCGGCTCGGTACGACGTGACCGCCCTCGCCAGGGACATCGTCCGCTCGCTCGCCGTCAAGACCGAGGAGAGCGCGTTCTTCTCGGTTCGCCGGGCGGACGAGACCGTGTGCCTTCTTCGCGAAGAGGGATCCTTCCCGATCCGCTCCTTCGTCCTCAGCGAGGGCGTGCGGTTCCCCCTCGGTGTCGCCAGTGCCGGCCTGGCCATCCTCGCCTTCCTCCCTGACCACGATGTGGATGCCTACCTCGAACGCCATCCCGAGCTCGAGACCGGCTGGGGCCGTGCGCACGGTGTCCGGCCCCTTCGCACGCGCCTCGCCGAGACGAAGGAACGCGGCTATGCCGTCAACCCCGGCTTGATCGTCGAGGGCAGCTGGGGGCTGGGCGCGGCCGTCTTCGACCGGGCAGGACGACCGGAGTGGGCGCTGAGCCTGACGGGGGTCGAGTTCCGGTTCGGGCCGGAGCGCCGTGCGGAGCTCGGGCGCATCCTCCTGGCGCATGCGCACCAGCTCTCCGCGCGGATCGCCAACGCCAGGCGGTAAGACACATACATACCAACAGGTATATACTTCTTGGTATGAATCGTTCGGAGGTCATCCCCTCACTCGTCCTCTCGGGCTACGCGCTCGGGAGGATCGCCGCGCAGGACGCCGGGAACGAGGCACCCGCCGCGCAGTGGCGCGTTCTGAGCCTCCTGGATCAGACCGGGCCCCGGCGCGTCGGAGAACTCGCCGCAGCCGCGCGGACCACACAGCCGGGCATGACGCGACTGATCGGCGGCCTGGAGCGGGACGGACTCGTTCACCGCTCCCCCGACCCCGATGACTCCCGAGCCATCGTCGTCGGCATCACGCCCGACGGCTCGGACGCGCTCAGCGCCTGGCGCACGGAGTTCCGCGACACGATCGCCCCACGATTCATCGACCTGAGCGACGACGACTGGGCTGCCCTCACCCGGGCGGCGGAGATCCTCGCCGCTCGTACCATCGCCGACCGGACAGGAGAATCCCGGTGAACTCATCCGCCCCCACCACGCCATCGGTGTGGAAGCAGCCCGCACAGGTCTGGGCCGTCGCCTTCGCGTGCGTCGTCGCCTTCATGGGCATCGGGCTCGTCGACCCGATCCTCCCCGCGATCGCCGAGTCCCTCGAGGCGACGCCCGTCGAGACAGAGCTGCTGTTCACCAGCTACCTGCTCGTGACCGGCCTGGCGATGCTCGTCACGAGCTGGATCTCGAGCCGCATCGGCGCGAAGGCAACCCTGCTCATCGGCCTCGCGCTGATCGTCTGCTTCTCGCTCCTGTGCGCGCTGAGCGGCAGCGTCGACGCCGTCATCGGGTTCCGTGCCGGATGGGGCCTCGGAAACGCACTGTTCATCTCGACAGCACTCGCCACGATCGTCGGAGCCGCCTCCGGCGGCAGCAGCGCGGCGATCATCCTGTACGAGGCCGCGCTCGGTCTCGGCATCGCGATCGGCCCGCTTCTCGGCGGCATCCTCGGCGAGCAGAGCTGGCGCGGACCGTTCTTCGGCGTCGTCGCCCTCATGGCCATCGCCTTCGTCGCCGTCCTCGTCCTGCTGCGCGGCCCCGGCGAGAAGCGGGTGCCGGTGCCGTTCTCCGCACCGTTCACGGCGCTGCGTCGTCCGGCCCTCGCGATCCTCGCCGTCGCCGCCCTGTTCTACAACATCGGGTTCTTCGTGCTCCTGGCCTTCTCGCCGTTCCCCCTCGGATTCGGTGCGCTCGGCATCGGCTTCACCTTCTTCGGCTGGGGTGTCGCCCTCGCCGTCACGAGCGTCTGGGTCGCACCCGTCCTGATGCGTCGGATGCCGCGCACGCGCATCATCCTGATCGTGCTGCCGCTGCTCGCCGTCGACCTCGTCGCGGCCGGACTCGTCGTCGGCAGCGCGGCCGCGCTGGTGGTCTGCATCGTCATCGGCGGACTCCTGCTCGGCGTGATGAACACCGTCCTCACGGAAGCGGTGATGGAGGCCACGGATCTTCCCCGCTCCGTCGCGTCCTCCGCGTACTCCGCGGTGCGCTTCCTCGGCGGCGCGATGGCTCCCCCGCTCGCCGCTCTGCTGTGGCACGCGTTCAACGCGACGGTTCCGTATGTCTTCGCCGCCGTGTCGGTGCTGCTCGCCGCGCTCACCGTCTTCCTCGGCCGCCGCGTGCTGGCCCACATCGACGACGAGCCGACGGACGCCGTGACCGAGGACGCCGAGGCCATCCTCTTGGGCGACGCCGCCTGAGCTCAGGACTGCGGCGCCCGGCGGGTCAGCGACGACCGGCCGGGCGTCGCTGCCAGATGGATATCGTGGGGTGATGAGCATCGATGCGCCCCTTCCCGAACGCAGCCGACCTGTGCAGGACCAGCTGACCGCGGCCGGTGTCGAGACCACGATCCGAGTCCTGCCCGACTCCGCCCGCACGGCCGCAGAGGCGGCGGCGGCCATCGAATGCGACGTCGCCGCCATCGCGAACAGCCTGGTGTTCGTCGCCGACGGCGAGCCGGTGCTGGTCATGACCAGCGGCGGTCATCGGGTCGATCTCGCTGTCCTGACGCGGAGCATGGGAGCGGAGGAGGTGACGATGGCCCCGGCACCCGTCGTGCGGTCGGCCACCGGTCAGGCGATCGGCGGCGTCGCACCCGTCGGCCACCCCGCACCGCTGCGCACGTTCATCGACGAAGCGCTGCAGGAGCATGACGAGCTATGGGCGGCGGCGGGACACCCGCACACAGTGATGCCGCTGACCTTCGCGCAGTTGCGGGAGCTCACCGGCGGCACGGTCGTCCCCGTCGCCTGAGCGCTTCACCGGGTCGAGGTCACCCTGCGGGCGTGCCGAGGTGGCGAGAGAAGAAGCGGGCCGCGTCCTCACCCGCGAACCGCGGAACGCCGGTATGGCCGCGCATGTTGGCGTAGAGCGTCTTCTCCTCTGACCCGAAGGCGTCGAACAGCTCCAGCGCCATCCCTCGGTCGTTGCCTTCGTCGTCCCACTGCAGGAGGACGTGCAGCGGGATGGTGACGAGGCGCGCCTCGTCCATCGTCACGCGCGGCACGTAGCTGCCGGCGAAGAGTCCCGCAGCCCGGATGCGCGTGTCGACGACGGCAAGGCGTGTGGCGACGGCGATCACACCTCCGGAGAATCCGACGCGCTCGTCGATCTCCGGAAGCTCGAGGACCTCGTCGAGGGTGCGCTGCCACTCCGGCACCGCCTGCTCGACGAGAGGGAGGATCAACCGGTCGATGAGGTCATCGGTTGGTCGCTCGCCGGCACCGAGCACGCGGCGGAGCTCCGCGCGCACCTGCTCTGCTCCGGGAAGCGGTGGACGCTCCCCCGCCCCGGGGGCTTCGATGGCGACGGAGGCGAATCCCTGCGCGGCGGAGCTCTGCGCACGGGACGCCAGACGAGGATGCATCCGTCGGAGGCCGATACCGCCCGGCTGGCCCATCAGGATCAGCGGAACGGGAGCAGCCGGGGACGCTGCGGGCGGTGTCCAGAGGATGCCGGGAAAGTCGTCGAGAAGGAACTCCCGCTCGACGACACCGCCGTCGAGGATCCGTTCCGAGAGAAACTGCATGGAGTGCCTTCCGAGTGCGAGCGCCATCCGGCACTCCTGCACAAAAATAGCGCCCGTTCGCGGATGCGAAAAAGCCCCGGAATCTGGCGAGAGATTCCGAGGCTGATCCGTGCACCCCCAGGGACTTGAACCCTGAACCCACTGATTAAGAGTCAGTTGCTCTGCCGATTGAGCTAGAGGTGCGTGGCCCGGGATAACCCCGACCGAGGAATTACATTACCAGCCGACCGGCCCCACGCGAAATCGAGCTCGGCCCGGGCGTGGCCCTCCGTCGACGCGGGGGGAAACATGGCCATCGGTCCCTCTGGGGCGCCGGATCCGCCGACTATTCTGAGAGCGTGACCGCCTCCCCCCGCGCCGATGACCTGTCCAGCGATCTCGAACTCGCGCTCCGCCTCGCCGATGCCGCAGACGCCGAATCCCTCCCCCGTTTCGACGCCGCCGACCTCGAGATCTCGACCAAGGCCGACAATTCGCATGTCACGGATGCTGACCTCGCGACGGAGCGCGCGATCCGCGCGATCCTGGCGCAGGAACGCCCGGAGGACGGCATCTTCGGCGAGGAGTTCGGCGCAGAGGGCAGCACCCACCGGCAGTGGATCATCGACCCGATCGACGGCACCGCCAACTTCCTCCGCGGCGTCCCGCTGTGGGGCACGATGATCGCCCTTGCGATCGATGGCGTCCCTCAGGTCGGAGTCGTGAGCATGCCCGCCCTCGGACGACGCTGGTGGGGTTCCGCCGGCGCGGGCTCGTGGACCGCCGCCGAAGGCGAGATCCGCCGCCTGCAGACCTCCTCGGTGTCGACCCTCGATGATGCCAGCGTCAGCTTCCAGAGCATCGCGCAATGGTCGGAGGCGGGCCGCCTGGACTCCCTGCTCGCGCTGGCCGAGCGCGTCTGGCGCGACCGGGCGTACGGCGACGTCTACGCCTACATGCTGCTCGCCGAGGGGCGGATCGACATGGTCGCGGAGTTCGGCGTCAAGGAGTACGACATCGCCGCCGCCGTGGCGATCGTCCGCGAGGCCGGCGGAAGGATGACCGCGATCGACGGGGCCGAGACGATCTCCGCGCGATCCACGCTCGCCACCAACGGCGTGCTCCACGACGATTTCCTGGCACTCCTGCAGGACTGAACGAACCGCGAGGCCTGCGATGATCCCCCGCATCACTGCCGCGACCGCGGGCACGCTGCTTCTGCTCGCCGCCCTCACCGCGTGCGCGGCACCCGCGGAACCTGCTCCCGCGCCGACGCCGAACGTCATCACGCCGACCCCGTCATCCGGGGGCGACACCGCTGCGTCGCCGGAGCCGAGTGCCACCGCCACGGAGCTCACCTGCGAGTCGATGATCTCGGCGGGCACCGTCGCGGCCCTCACCGAGGCCGGGTGGACGGCGAAGCCGAAGGAGTTCGTCGCGGGAGGCGTCGAGCTCACGGAAGGGCTCCTGTGCTTCTGGGCGGACTACTCGGTCGCCTCGGACCACGGGCAGCTCTACGGGTGGGCCGCGCTGGGCGCAGAAGCGGCAGCCGAGGCACAAGCGGGTCTGCTCGCTGAAGGCTGGAAGCGCGAAGACGGCCCGGACGGGACGTACATCACCGAAGACCCCCGCTACTCGATGGGTACGGATGAGGAGGGCTACGGCATGACCTACCTCTTCGGAGACGGCTGGGTCCGCTTCGCCGACACCCGTCAGGGACTGATCCTCATCGAATGGGCCGGCTGAGCCCCTTCGCACCTCACGTCCGCGCCGTACCCATCGAACTCTCGCGGATCGGTCCGAATCCACGCGTGACCGGCGGCGTCCACAGCAGGGTGATCACCCCGGCCGCTCCCGCCATCGCGACGGCCGCTCCCCAGTCCCAGCGGTCGCCGAAGATCAGCACGCTCGCGCTCACGGCGATGAGCAGTCCGAGGAAGATCGTGATCATGAGTCGCGAGAGCCCGCTGCCGCGACGGACGCCCGCGGCGACGGCCAGCACGAGCAGCCCGAACAGCGCGATGGCGGCTCCGGACAGCGAGAACGCCGACGTGCTGACGTCCGGATCGTACCGGCCGAGGAAGACCACGATGCCGAAGCCCGTCGCCAGCACTCCGGAGACGTAGGCGAGCGCCGCGACGGCCGTCGTGACGATCGAGACGATACGCGGGGTCGATGCCGCCGAGATGCGCGGATTCGTCTGCCGCGCACCGTCGTGGAGCACGAACCGGCGATGCACTGATCGCACGACCTCGATCGCGACCACCATGAGGACCGTGATGCCGGTGAGCGCGACCGCCAGCTCCTCACCGGGGTCGACGAGGACGAAGAACCGGCGGGCGAGCGGAATCGAGAACACGGCGATGAGCAGGACGAACATCGCGCCGACGACGAGCACCTTGAACCGGTTGAGGGGGCGGGCGAGGACGGCCAGCACCCAGATGCCGACCACGGCCAGGATCACGGTCGCTCCGGTGCGCAGCTGGTCCTGATGCGCTCCGAGACCCCGCGCGACGAAGGAGTACCACGTCAGGCCGAGCGCGACGACGATGCCCGAGGGCACGGCGAAGCTCAACGATCGGCGGAGGAAGCCGGGAACGTACCGCGCGGCGTTCGGCATGAGCGCCAGGAAGAACGCGGGAATGCCGATCGTGAGCCCATCGGTGATGGACAGCTGACGCGGCAGGAACGGGAACTCGAGCACGAGCACCCCGAAGATGATCGCGAGAAGGGTCGCGTACACCGTCTTGTTGAGGAACAGCATCGAGACCCGCTCGATGTTCGCGATGACCTGACGCCCCTCCGCGACGACATCCGGCAGATGCGAGAACTGTCCGTCGAGAAGGACCAGCCGCGCGACAGCTTTCGTGGCCGGCGAGCCCGAGTTCATCGCGATGCCGATGTCCGCCGCCTTGATGGCGAGAGCGTCGTTCACCCCGTCGCCCGTCATGGCGACGGTGTGTCCGTGGCTCTGCAGAGCCGTGACCATGCGCTTCTTCTGCTCGGGTGTCACGCGGCCGAACACGGCGTGCCGGTCGAGCACATCGGCGAGTTCGGCGTCGTCCTCCGGAAGCGAACGGGCGTCGAAGCCCTCGGCGACGTCGAGTCCGACCTCGCGGGCGATCGCCGCGACCGTGCGCGGGTTGTCGCCGGAGATGATGCGGATGCCGACATCCTGGCGGGCGAAGTACTCCAAGGTCTGCGCGGCGTCCGCCCGCACCTGCTCCCGGAACGTGAGCACGAGGACGGGCGAGACGCCGACGGGAAGCCGCTCGGCCTCGATGTCCTCCGCGGTCAACGGCTGCTCCGAACGGCCGAGCACCAGCGTGCGGCGACCGGACTCCGCGAGGGCCGTGACCGTGCGGCCGAGCGCCTCCCCCGTGTCCGTCGCCCTGTCGCCGAAGACCATCTCCGGCGCCCCCATCACCCAGGTCCCGGCGGGCTCGGCGAACGACACCGCGCTCCACTTCCGTGCCGAGGAGAACGGAACGTACCCTGCCACGACGAGCGGCTCCCCGACCGGGTACTCGACCGCCATCGATCGCGCGGTCGCGTTCGCATCGGGCGAGTCCGCGTACCAGGCGAGGACCACAGCCGCGTCCTGCGCGGCGGATTCCGCGCCGGGAAGCGTGTGGGCGGCGTCGAACGCAATCTCCCCCACCGTCAGGGTGCCGGTCTTGTCGAGGCAGACGACGTCGACCCGCGCGAGCCCTTCGACCGCGGGGAGCTCGTTCACGAGCACCTGCCGCCGGGCCAATCGGGAGGCGCCGACCGCGAAGGCGATGCTCGTCATGAGCACGAGCCCGAGCGGGATCATCGCGGTCAGCGCCGCGATCGTGTTGACGACCGCCTGCACCCAGGCCCCGCTCGAGAACACCGTGCTGTAGCCGCCGGTGACGATGATCTGGGCGTTGAGCACGAGGAGTCCCACCGGACCGATGATCCAGCTCACCCACTTCAGCACCCGATCGACCGAGGAGCGGAGCTCGCTGCTGACGAGCGAGAATCGACGCGCCTCTCCGGCGAAGCGATTCGCATACGACTCGGCGCCGACGCGCGTGGCCCGCGCCATGCCCTCGCCCGCGACGACGATCGCTCCCGACAGCGCGTCATCTCCGGGCAGCTTCTCGACAGGGTCCGACTCCCCGGTGAGCATCGACTCGTCGATCTGCAAGCCGTGGGCTGTCAGGATCACCGCGTCCGCGGGGACCTGCTCACCGGCGCGCAGGACGAGGACGTCGTCGAGCACGACGTCAGCGGATGCGACCTCTTCCTCGGATCCCTCTCGGAACACGAGAGCGCGGGGGACGTTCATCAGCGCCAGTCGGTCGAGCGCACGTTTCGCCCGGAACTCCTGGACGCAGCCGATGATCGCGTTGGCGAACGCCGCCAGCCCGAAGAGCGCGTCCTGCCAGCGGCCGACGAGGAACAGCACGAAGAAGCAGGCGAACACGATCCCGTTGAACAGCGTGAACACGTTCGCACGGACGATGCTCCAGGCACTTCGGCTCGTATCCGGTGCGAAGGCGTTCGTGGTTCCGGCCGCGACGCGGTCTGCGACCTCCGCGGACGTGAGGCCGGTCGCGACCGCTGCGGTGGTGTCCACAGACTTCAATATAGGTGGCACCGGCCACTGCCCTAGGGTCGTGCGGCCGTCCATACCGGCGAAGACCCGCCACGAGGCCGGCTCAGATCGAGGGCGCTGCGTCCCGATCCGACACCGCGGACCCGGCCGCCGGGGTGGCCCGTCCGGCCGTGTCCCGCGGTTGGGCGGGGGCTCCTCCGCCGGTTCGCCAGCGGAACCGCTCGAGGAAGCGTCCGAGAGGCGGGATGCGTGACAGGAGCACGAACAGACCGTAGCCCACCGCCCCTCCTGCCACGTTCGACAGGAAGTCGTTGATGTCCGCGATGTGGCCGCCCGAGAAGAAGTCCTGCGCCGCCAGCTGGGCGAGCTCGATGCCCAGGCTCGTCCCGGCAGCCACCGCGATGACCTTGACTGCTGTGGGCCGTGCCATCAACAGGGCGATGAGCACACCGAGGGGCACGAACACCAGCAGGTTCGTCACCGCGTCTTCGATCTCGTAGTCGGCGAACGGGATCAGCGCGACCGCGGGGATCCACGGTTCGCCCGTCTGCGGCGCGTCGAGGTAGATCGGGAAGACGGTGTTCCCGACGATGCCCGCTGCATAGACGGCCATCGCGGCGGCGACCGACGCCCGCGGCACGGAGAAGAGACGCCGGGCATGCAGACGCCACAGCAGCACGATGAAGACCACGAGGGCGAGAGGGACGACGACCGGGAGGACCGGCACCTCTCCGAAGGGATTGCTCACCGTCCCCACGCTATCGCGCAGTGCCGAATCTTTACGGATGACGGCGGCTGCTGAAGTCTCTGTATCCTGTGGCCTATGCGTTTCACCGTTTCGTCCTGGTGGTGGCTGCACGAGCAGCCGTAACGCTTTCACGCGCGGGCTGCCCGGCAGTCCGCGAGTCCATCCGGCCTCGAGGGTCGGCGCAGCTCTCTTATCGAGGAGCAGAGATGGACTCATTCAGCGCTACCGCGGCGCGCATGCCCGACCTTCGTCAGGCGACCATCGATCATCCGGAGCGTTTCCGGGTGCTCACCGGAGAACGCCCGACCGGGCGACTGCATCTGGGGCACTACTTCGGCACGATCAGGGAGCGCGTCCGCCTCCAAGCGCACGGGGTCGAGACGTTCGTGGTGCTGGCCGACTACCAGGTGATCACCGATCGCGACTCCGCCGGCAACCTCCGGGAGAACGTCCACGGCGCCGTTCTGGACTACCTCGCCGCCGGATTGGATCCGCGGTCGACGACGATCTTCACCCACTCCGCCGTGCCGGCTCTGCATCAGCTCCTGCTGCCCTTCCTGAGTCTGGTGACGGAATCCGAGTTGCACAGGAATCCCACCGTCAAGGCGGAGCTCGCCGCCTCCGGTCGCGCGCTCAGCGGTCTTCTGCTCACCTATCCCGTGCATCAGGCCGCCGACATCCTCTTCTGCAAGGGGAATCTCGTGCCGGTCGGAAAAGACAACCTGCCGCATGTGGAAGTCACCCGCACCATCGCGCGTCGCTTCAACGAGCGCTATGGTCGGGTGTTCCCCGAGCCGCAGGCGCTCCTCTCCGACGCCCCCGAGCTGCCGGGGCTCGACGGCAGGAAGATGTCGAAGAGCTATGGCAACGCGATCGCTCTGGGCATGACCGCCGATGAGACTGCCGCGGCGATCAACCGCGCCCGCACCGATTCCGAGCGCGCGATCACCTATGATCCCGATGATCGGCCGGGCGTCTCCGCCTTGCTCGAGACAGCCGCGGTCGTCCTCGGACGCAGCCCGCAGAGTATCGCGGACGAACTGGGGGCAGCAGGAGCCGGCGCGCTCAAGCGCCTCGCCATCGAGGCGGTCAACGAGTTCCTCGCCGATCACCGCAGCCGCCTTGCCGCCCTCACGGTCCGCGACGCACAGGAGGTCCTCCGTGTGGGGCACGAGCGAGCGCGCGACATCGCCACGGCGACGCTGCGGGAAGTGCGGACGGCGATGGGCATGGACTACACGTCCGTCTGAAGAGCGGAAGCGAGCGTTCTTGCGTACCTCTTCCTGGCCTCGGCGTCCGACGGCGCCCCCGGGGTGAAGGGCAGTTCCATCCTGTCCTTGCTCCTGTCGATGTAGCGCGGGATCACGTGCAGGTGGAAGTGGAAGACCGTCTGCCAGCCGGCGGTGCCGCAGCAGTTGAGGAGGTTCACGCCGTCTGCTCCGAGCTCGGAGTACATGACTTTGGTGATCCGCTGGGCGAGCACCGTCGTCGCCACGAGATCGTCCGTCGGGACGCTGAGCAGGTCGGCACTGTGCCGTTTCGGGATGACGAGGAGGTGCCCGTCCGCGCCCGGGTCGATGTCCATGAACGCCAGCGTCTCTGCGTCTTCCGCGACCTTGTCACTGGGAACCCGCCCCGCGACGATCTCGCAGAAGACGCAGATCCCGTTCGTCGCTCCGCCGGATCCAGCGTTGATCATGCGCTACATCATGCCCTAACCCGGGGAAAGACCCTCGGCTGCTGCTGCGACACCGGCGTCGACGTCGGAGGCCTCGACGTAGAATCGATCTCTCGGCCGGAGGAAGGAACACACCGGCAATGGGGACCCCTGGGGCGACGCTCTCCGCGTACCGCGACAAGCAGTCGCAGGCCCGATCGATTCTCGAGGCTGCGAAGCGCGGCCCGCTCCAGTCGCTCACCGATCGCGAGCTCGACGTGCGCGAACAGCCGTTGACGATCCACCCGCGACCGAAGTCCGTGCGAGCGTGGGTGCGCTTCGGGCCTGAGGCGATCCGAGTGGATGCGAGACTCGTCCGCTCCTCTCCCCTCGCCGCCGGAATCGAGTTCCGCGCGGGCGATCGGACGTTCCGCTGCTGGGTGTGGGGGAACGCCGTCACGCTCGACGACGTCGACAGCCGGGCATAGGCTCTGAGAGGACGATGTCTATGTCCGCCAGGAAGGACCCCTCATGACCGCCTTGAGCATTCGATCGTCCCTTGGCGCTGAGGAGTATCCGGCACTCGTTGCGATCTGGCGCAGCGCTGTGGACGCGACTCACGGCTTCCTCGCGGAAGCTCACCGCGACGAGATCGAGAGCCACCTGCAGTCGGACTACTTCCCTGCCGTGACTCTCTCGGTCGCTGATCTCGATGGTCGCCCGGTGGGATTCTCCGGCGTTCTCGACGGCAATCTGGAGATGCTGTTCGTGGATGCGGCGCAGCGCGGCGGAGGAATCGGCACCGCTCTCCTGAGCCATGCGATCACGGAGCACGGTGTCACCGCGGTGGATGTCAACGAGCAGAACGATTCCGCTGCGGGCTTCTACGCGCACCGCGGGTTCGAGGTCGTCAGCCGCAGCGAGACCGATGAAGCGGGTCGGCCGTACCCACTGCTCCACATGAAGCTCAGCGAGCACGGCTGAACAGCAGAACCTGCGACCACCTCCCTCACCAGCCGTCGCTGATGAGGGTCAGACGCCGATCGGGAGGATCGAGATGCCCAAAGTGACAGCCACCACCATCGCGGTGACGGCCCTGCTTCTCGTCGGACTCACCGGGTGCACCGGGACGACGCCGAGCGCGGGGAACGAGAGCACAGCGCCAGCAGCGAGCGAACCGGCGCCACCCCATGTGACGGAATCGCCGACCGCTGAGCCGGAGGCGTCAGACGCTGAAGCGGCGTTCCTCGCCCTCGTCGGCGAAAGCCTGCCCGTGGAGACGATCATCCCTGACGTCACCGATGCACAACTCCTCGCAGCAGGTCAGGAAGCATGCGACCGGCTCCGCGCGGGAGAAGTGCCAGACACCATGTCTCTGATCGAAGGTGAGCAGAAGAACGACGCCGACATCTACGCCGACAGCAGCGCCATCATCTCGTCCGCGCGTCTCACTCTCTGCACCGACCAGCTCAGCGGATGACGCGGGAGCCTGTCCCGATTCCAGAAAGGCCCGCCTCCCTAATGGTTACTAGGGAGGCGGGCCTTCATGCTTGTGACAGCGACCTGGTGGAGCTGGGGGGAATCGAACCCCCGTCCAACGCTGAGTCTCCACGCCTTCTCCGGGCGCAGTCTGTGAAGACGTTCTACTCGGCTCCGACCTTTGTCACAGACACCTAAGTCGACGAGCCCAGCCTGGGAAGAGTCCCACGTGACGTCCAGACGCCGTCACGCAGCAAGATTCCTAGATGACGCCAGGATCCGTACCGGAATCACATACGGCCTGACGGACTATCGGGCTCGCTTATGCAGCGAGGGCGAAGTCGTTGCGCTTGGTTTCGGCAACTATTTTTTTGCAGAGAGCGTTTACGAGATAACTCTGCATCCTCGGCCCGCTTCTCGTGGATTCACAGGCGCTGTCGAAACCGATCAGCCCCGTGGTCCTTCTCTCGAAGGAGCCGCTGTCACACTGTGGAATTACCAACTCGGATGACGAACACCCGAGCATCACAGACTACAACGTTCGCGCCGGCTCCGCCATTCCGCGCCCGCCGAGACTGCTGGCGTAGAGTCGCCGCATGAGCGAAGTCACCGTCACCGTCCGCGGCGAGCATGAGGCGCGCGTCGCGCCCGAGCGCGCCACCATCCGCGTCGGCGTCCGCGCCGAGGGACCGGATCGCGCTGCCGTCGTCGACACGGCCATGCGGCTCGCGGAGCCGGTGCGGCGGAGCATCACGGAACGCGCAGACGCGGGGACCGTCGTGGACTGGACCAGCAAGCGACTCGCCGTCCGCGCCGAGCGCCCTTGGAACAGCGAAGGCAAGCGCCTCGCCCCGGTCTACTACGCCAGCATCGACTTCACGGCGACGTTCTCGGAAGCCTCCGAGCTGTCCCTCTGGGTGTCCGACATCTCACCCTGGGACGGCGTCGAGGTCGGCTGGGTCGACTGGCACCTCACGCCGGAGACGCGTGCGGATCTCGAGCGTGACGTCGCAGCCCGGGCCGTGGGTGTCGCCGTGACCCGGGCGCAGGCGTACGCGAGCGCGCTCGGTCTCGACGAGGTCACGCCTCTCGAGATCGCCGACGTCGGGTTGATCTCCCCCGGTCCCTCGGCCCCGGGCGCCCCGCTGATGAAGGCCCGCGATGCGGTGGCTTTCGCGGCCGAATCCGGCCCCGCGATGGAATACGAGCCGGAGGAGATCACCGTCTCCGCCACCGTGGAGGCCCGATTCCTCGCGCGCTGACGCCGGTCAGTCCCGACCGGTGAACGGAGCGAGATCCGCCGCGAGGCGTTCGGAGACCCGAGCGTGCACCGCCGTGCCTTCCTCCCGGTGCTCCACGGACAGCAGCATGCCGCTCTCATGGATCGCCGCCACCAGGTCTCCGCGGTCGTACGGCACCACGGCGTGGATCTCCACGGCGGGCTTCGGCAGCGCCGCTTCGATGGCCGCCCGGAGTTCGTCGATGCCCTCCCCGGAGCGCGACGAGACGAAGTGGGCCTTGGGCTGCAGCCCGCGCAGCACCAGTCTCTCGTCATCGTCGATCAGGTCCGCCTTGTTGAAGACGACGATCTCCGGCAGGTCACGCACTCCGACGTCGCCGAGGACATCGCGCACCGTCTGCAGCTGGCCCGCGGGGTCGGGGTGGGAGCCGTCGACGACGTGCAGCACGACGTCGGCCTCGCCGACCTCTTCCAGCGTGGAGCGGAACGCCTCGACGAGCTGGTGCGGCAGGTTGCGGACGAAGCCGACCGTATCGGTCAGCGTGTACACACGACCGTCTTCCGTCTCCGCTCGACGCACGGTCGCGTCGAGCGTGGCGAACAGCGCGTTCTCGACGAGCACTCCGGCGCTGGTGAGCGCATTCAGCAGGCTCGACTTGCCGGCGTTCGTGTATCCGGCGATCGCCACCGAGGGGATCGTGTTGCGCTTGCGCTCGGCGCGCTTCGCCTCCCGAGCCGGACCGAAGTCGCGGATCTGCCGACGCAGCAGGGCCATCTTGGTTCGGATGCGTCGCCGGTCGAGTTCGATCTTCGTCTCACCGGGACCACGCGAGCCCATGCCCGCCCCGCCGGCGCCCACCTGGCCACCGGCCTGCCGGCTCATCGACTCACCCCATCCACGCAGACGCGGGAGCAGGTACTCGAGCTGAGCGAGCTCGACCTGAGCCTTGCCCTCGCGGCTCTTCGCGTGCTGGCTGAAGATGTCGAGGATGACGGTCGTCCGGTCGATGACCTTGACCTTGACGACGTCTTCCAGAGCGCGCCGCTGACTGGGCGCGAGCTCGGTGTCGGCGATGACCGTGTCCGCGCCGACGGCGGCGACGATGTCCTTGAGCTCCTGCGCCTTGCCGCGACCGAGATAGGTGGCCGCGTCCGGGTGCGGGCGTCGCTGGAGCACGCCGTCCAGCACCACGGCGCCCGCGGTCTCTGCCAGCGCGGCGAGTTCGCGGAGCGAGTTCTCTGCGTCCTCCTGAGCGCCCTGCGGGTATACCCCGACGAGAACGACGTTCTCCAGACGGAGCTGCCGGTACTCGACCTCGGTGACGTCTTCGAGCTCGGTCGAAAGACCTCCGACCCGGCGCAGCGCGTGCCGGTCCTCGAGGTCCCATTGCGCTCCGTCGGTCGTGGCGTGCGCCGCGGTCGATTCGTCCTGCAAGGCCTGGGCCGCGCCGAAGACGTGCACCTCGGAGCGCTTCTCTGCGTTCAGGAGCACGCGCTCGACTGCCTGGTCATCCGTGGAGGGTGTCGTGGTCTCCGTCATCCGTTCCTGATCTCTGGGATTCATAGCGAGCCTTAACCTTAGCCCGCGCTGTCCGGTACGCTCACCGTATGGGGTCCGATCACTACTTCACTGCGGCCCCGGCAAGCCCCGAGAACCTGCGTAAGATCCGCGTATCGCTCGCAGGCCGCGAGCTGGAAGTCACCACCGCCGGTGGAGTCTTCAGCCCGGACCGTCTGGATGCCGGCACTGCAGTGCTCCTCGCCAACATGCCCCCGGTCCCCCCGGGCGGCGATCTTCTCGACCTCGGAAGCGGCTGGGGCCCCATCAGTCTGGCGATGGCCCTGGCCTCTCCTCACGCGACGGTGTGGGCGGTGGACGTGAACGAGCGTGCGCTCGATCTCGTCCGACGCAATGCTGCGGCTCTCGGTCTCACCAATGTCAACGCATCATTGCCCGACGATGTTCCCGAGCACGTGTCCTTCCGCACGATCCGCTCCAATCCGCCGATCCGGGTCGGCAAGAATGAGCTCCACGGCCTCCTGGAGCGGTGGATCCCCCGGCTCGACGAGCGCAGCGATGCCTGGCTCGTCGTCCAGCGCAACCTCGGCGCCGACTCGCTCCAGCGGTGGATCGGCTCGACCTTCCACCCCGGTTACAGCGTGTTCCGCACCGCGACGGGCAAGGGCTACCGGATCCTCAAGGTCCGCAAGCACGGGAACCCGCCGACCGAACCGATCACCCTGAGCTGACGCCGAGCGGCGGGTGCGACGCTCAGAGGAGGTCGACCTCACCCTGGTAGACGAGCTGCGCAGGGCCGGAGAGCGCGACGTGCTCGCCGTCTTCCGCAGGGAACATCCGCACGCCGAGAGTTCCGCCGGGAACCTCGACCTGCCAGTTGTCGGGGGCATCGGCGCCTGCCCAGTAGCGCACGGCGAGAGCAGTCGCGGCCACTCCGGTGCCGCAGCTCAGCGTCTCGCCGACGCCGCGCTCGTGCACGCGCATGCGCACGTGACCGATGCCGTTGCGCACGAGCGGCTCCTCCGGCACGACGAACTCGATGTTCGCCCCGGCGGGGAGCACCGGCTCCAGCCCGGGCGCGCGATGCAGCTCGAGAGCCGCGAGCTCGCTCTCGGACGCGAGCGCGACCACCACGTGCGGGTTCCCCACGTCGATACCGAGTCCCGGACGCGTGACGGACAGGCCATCGACGCGCACGAGGGGATCGTCACCGGAGAGCTTCCACCGTCCCAGGTCGACCTGGTAGCCGGTCGCGCCGGCCGTCACATCGCGCACGCCGGCCCGCGTGCCGATCGGCAGCGTCGACCCGGGCTCGATGACGGCGAGGCCGGACCGGACGAGGTAATGCGCGAAAACACGGATGCCGTTTCCGCACATCTCCGCGATCGACCCGTCGGCGTTGCGGTAGTCCATGAACCACTCGGCGTCCGCCTCTTCCTGGAGAGCGGACGCGCCCTCGGGGATCGCGGAGGAACGGACGACGCGCAGGACGCCGTCAGCCCCGATGCCGAAGTGTCGATCGCACAGCACCGCGACCTGCTCCGAGGTCAGCTCGAGCCGTCCGTCGGGGTCGGCGATGATGATGAAGTCGTTGCCCGTGCCGTGCCCCTTGGTGAATGCGACCATGGTCCCAGTCTAGAGATCCCCGCCAGGGGTTCCGTCCCGGACGACGCGGTACCGGCCGCACAGGAAGCTGCGGTTGCGCGCCACATCCAGGAGCTCGAGATCGAGACGGCGAGGCAGGAGCGGTGCTCCGGCGCCGAGTGTCACCGGTGCGTACTGCACCCACACCTCGTCGAGCAGCCCCGCGTCCGCGAACTGGCCCGCCAGATCGCCGCCGCCCACGACCCAGATGTCGCGCTCCCCTGCCGCCGCGACCATCTCGGCATGCACCGACCGGACGTCGTCCCTGGTCAGCCGGACGTCCGCGTCGGCGGGCAGCGCCAGCTCCCTGTGGGTGAAGACCCAGGTCGGCTGCGCGTAACCCCAGACGCCCTCTTCGTGGCGCATCACCCATTCGTACGTCGATGCGCCCATCGCAAGCGCCCCGATGTTCTTCTCGAATCCCGGGTACGCCATCGGGCCGTCCTCGTCGATGTCCTGTTTCAGCAGCCAGTCCAGTGAATGCTCCTCGGTGGCGATGAACCCGTCGAGACTGGACGCGGTGTAGAAGTGGGTCGTCATGCCGCAAGCGTGCCACGAGCCGCCGACACTGGTTCGTCAGCTCTGGAGGACCGCGTCCGCGTCGGCCGGAGCATCCCACCACTCGATCTCGGGATAGCGCTTGAACCAGGACACCTGGCGGCGCGCGTAGCGGCGGGTGAGCGCCTGCGTCTGCGCGATGGCCTCGGCTTCCGAGAGGGCTCCGTCGAGCTGGGCGAGCGCCTGCGCATAGCCGATCGCCCGCGGGGCGGTGACCCCGCGCTCGAGTCCGTTCCGACGAAGCCCGGAGACCTCATCGAGCAGGCCGTCCTCCCACATTCTCCGCACGCGGGCGTCGAGCCGCTCCACGAGCTGCTCCCGTTCGACACGCAGGCCGATCACGCGCGTGTGCGGCAGCCAGAGCGTCGGCTTCTCGGGAAGCGCGGCACCGTGGGTCGCACTCCCCTGCTCGCGGACCTCGAGCGCGCGGATGATGCGCCGGGGGTTGCGGGGATCGACACGGGAAGCGGCGTCGGGGTCGAGCGCTCGCAACCGCTCCAGCAGGGGTGCGGATCCCTTCGATTCGAACTCGCGCTCGAGCCGGTCGCGGAGCGCGGCATCTCGCGGCGGGAACCGGAAGTCGTAGATCACACTCGAGACGTAGAGGCCCGATCCGCCGACGAGGATCGCGTCGCCGCCACGCCGCTGGATGTCCTCCACAGCCTCTCGCGCTCTCGGCTGGTACCAGGCGACGGCGGCATCCTCGTGGACCTCGCGGACGTCGAAGAGGTGATGCGGGATTCCGCGCCGCTCCTCGTGCGGCACCTTCGCCGTGCCGATGTCCATGCCGCGATACAGCTGCATGGCATCCGCATTGACGATCTCTGCGGGGTTCCCCCGGGCGCGCAGTCGCTCGGCGAGGCCGATCGCGAGATCGCTCTTGCCGGTGCCGGTGGCGCCGACCACGGCCCAGAGGGTCGGTCCTGCGGTCACACGCCCACGCGCAGCGTCGGCAGGCCCAGGGAGACGGCGCGCGGTGCACCGTCGCTGCTCGCCGTCGGCACAGCGCACGACTCGGACTGACTGCGGTCCCAGGCGTCGCCACCGCGGGTGCGACGGATGCGCAGCGGTCGTCCCGTCGGATCGTCCGCGAGCAGGTGGAAGGGGGCCGCATGCGTGATGACGACGGTGACCACGTCTCCCGGTCGAGGAAGATCCGAACCGGGGGTCACTTCGAAGTGCACGAGACGGTTGTCTTCGGCGCGGCCGGTGAGACGGTGGGTCTCCGCGTCCTTCTTGCCTTCTCCGGTCGAGACGAGGAGTTCGACCTCGCGGCCGACCTGCTTCTGGTTCTCCTCGAGAGAGATGCGCTCCTGCAGGGCGATCAGGCGGTTGTATCGAGCCTGAACGACGTCCTTCGGAACCTGGTTCTCCATCGTCGCGGCGGGAGTGCCCTCACGGATCGAGTACTGGAAGGTGAACGCTCCGGAGAAGCGCGCCTGTTCGACGACGCGCATGGTGTCCTCGAAGTCCTCCTCGGTCTCGCCGGGGAAGCCGACGATGATGTCGGTCGTGATGGCGGCGTTCGGGATGCGGGCACGGACGCGCTCGAGGATCCCGAGGAAGCGCTCGCTCCGGTAGGACCGCCGCATGGCCTTCAGGATGCGGTCGCTTCCCGACTGCAGCGGCATGTGCAGCTGCGGCATCACGCTGGGCGTCTCGGCCATCGCGTCGATCACGTCATCCGTGAAGGCGGCGGGATGCGGACTGGTGAAACGGATCCGCTCGAGGCCCTCGATCTCGCCTGCCGCACGCAGCAGCTTCCCGAAAGCCTGCCGGTCTCCGAATTCGACGCCGTAGGAGTTCACGTTCTGTCCGAGCAGGGTGACCTCGATCGCGCCGTCCTCGACGAGGAGACGGATCTCGTTCAGGATGTCGCCGGGGCGACGGTCCTTCTCCTTGCCCCGCAGGCTCGGGACGATGCAGAACGTGCAGGTGTTGTTGCAGCCGACGGAGATCGACACCCAGCCGCTGTGGGCGGAGTCGCGCTTGGTCGGGAGGGTCGAGGGGAATACCTCGAGGGATTCGAGGATCTCGAGCTCGGCGTCGCCGTTGTGACGAGCGCGCTCGAGCAGACCGGGCAGGGAGCCCATGTTGTGCGTGCCGAAGACGACGTCCACCCAGGGCGCCTTGTCGAGGACGGCCTGCTTGTCCATCTGCGCCAGGCATCCGCCGACCGCGATCTGCATCCCCTCTTTGCGGCGCTTGACGGCGGCGAGGTGCCCGAGCGTGCCGTACAGCTTGCCCGCGGCGTTGTCGCGCACGGCGCAGGTGTTGATGATGACGACGTCGGCCTCGGCGCCATCTGCGGCCCGGACATAGCCGGCACTCTCCAGCGATCCGGAGAGCCGCTCGGAGTCGTGCACGTTCATCTGGCACCCGAAGGTGCGCACTTCATATGATCGCTGTCGCCCGTCGTCGTCGACGGCCGCCGACGACGCGCTGATGATCGTCGGTTCACTGCGCGGGATAGTCATGATGATCCCATTGTACGAGCCGTTGCGCGGCCGGAGCGGTGGCCCGACTCAGTCGGAATCGACGAAACGCACCCCGGACGTCGTCGAGCCGAACGTCGTCTCGCGCAGCGCCGTCTTCGCGGCCTTCATCGCGACGGCGCCGTTGTAGCCGCGTCGGGCGAGCTGCCCCACCAGGCGACGCAGCGCGGTGTCGGGGTCGAGCCGACTCAGTGATCGAGCCTTCGTCCGGGCGAAGTCGAGGGCTCGCTCGTCGTCGTCATCGGGCAGTTCGTCCAGCGCGCGATCGATCACTTCGCGGGGGATCCCGCGCTGCGAGAGGGAACGGGAGAGCGCGACGCGCCCCTGTCCCTTGCGCTCCACGCCCGACGTCACGAGCGCCGAAGCGAGAGCGTCGTCGTCGAGGTATCCGCGGCGGCAGAAGTCGTCGATCACGTCGTCGACCGCGCCCGCGTCGAGTTCGTGTCCGCGCAACACGGTCCGAGCCTCCGAAACGGAGAGCGAGCGGGCGCGGAGCTTTCGGACCAGCGCTTCCTCGGCGGTCGCGCGACGGTCGTCCGCGGCATCGACGTCGGCTGTCTCCGTCCCGGTATCCGGCAGGGCACGCAACCGCGGTGTGGCCGGGGCGGACGGCGATCTCTCCGACGCCGTGCGCGCGGAGGCCCCCCTGGCGGGGTGCCTCTCGCTCGGCGTGCCGTCGCTCCGATCGGCACCCGCGGCCGAGGCTGGCGGCTCATCCCAGGTCGAACGCCAGAGCTCGGCGCCTGCCCGATGTCCGGGCTTCTCCCCCGCGGAGTCCGCACCAGAAGGCGGTGCGACGTCGCCGGACCTTCGCGAGGAATCGCCGAACAGAGGAATGATGGGGGCGATCCGCTCGGAATCGCCCCCACGGGTGTCACTCATTAGGCCGGACGACGCTCAGCGAGCTCGTCTGCGGCTGGAGCGGCCGCCGGGCCGCCGATGCCGAGCTTCTGCTTGATCTGCGTCTCGATGGCCAGGGCGATATCGGGGTTGTTGAGCAGGAACGTGCGAGCGTTTTCCTTGCCCTGGCCCAGCTGATCGCCTTCGTAGGTGTACCACGAACCCGACTTCTTGACGATCGCGTGCTCGACGCCGAAGTCGATCAGGCTGCCTTCCCGCGAGATGCCGACGCCGTAGAGGATGTCGAACTCCGCCTGCTTGAACGGCGGAGCCATCTTGTTCTTGACCACCTTGACGCGCGTGCGGTTTCCGACGGCGTCGGTTCCGTCCTTGAGCGTCTCGATGCGGCGGATGTCCATGCGGACCGAGGCGTAGAACTTCAGCGCCTTACCACCGGCCGTGGTCTCCGGCGAGCCGAAGAAGACACCGATCTTCTCGCGCAGCTGGTTGATGAAGATCATCGTGGTGTTCGTCTGGTTCAGACCACCGGTGAGCTTCCGCAGCGCCTGCGACATGAGGCGGGCCTGCAGACCCACGTGCGAGTCACCCATCTCGCCCTCGATCTCGGCGCGCGGCACCAGAGCCGCAACCGAGTCGATGACGATGAGGTCGATGGCGCCGGACCGCACGAGCATGTCGGCGATCTCGAGCGCCTGCTCTCCGGTGTCGGGCTGGGAGACCAGCAGGGCGTCGATGTCGACGCCGAGCTTGGCTGCGTAATCGGGGTCGAGCGCGTGCTCGGCGTCGATGAAGGCGGCGATTCCACCCGCACGCTGCGCGTTCGCGATCGCGTGCAGGGTCAGCGTCGTCTTACCGGAGGATTCCGGGCCGTAGATCTCGACGATACGACCACGCGGGAGACCTCCGACGCCGAGCGCGACGTCGAGGGCGATGGAGCCGGTCGGGATGACGGCCACAGGGGCGCGCTCATCGCTGCCCAGCCGCATGACCGAGCCCTTCCCGAACTGGCGGTCGATCTGGGCGAGGGCGGTCTCGAGGGACTTCTCGCGGTCGGCGGGTGATGGCATGATGTGCTCCTTCTGCGCGCGTGGTGCCGCCTGTAGGCTGTCGCGGCGCTCCCGGCTGGGAGAAACTCTCCGACAAGGCGTATGGCTCTTGGCTTGTTCTCCACCGTAGGAGGGGCCACCGACATCGCGTCGGCGATCTCACCTGATGTGCAGATCCGCTTCCCTGAACCACTTGTGCAGAAGACTACGCCCGTTTCGAACACATCTTCGACGACACGCCGAATATCGTCACCCATGTCCCGTACGTTCCGGACACACGGCGCACGCGCTCAGCGCCCGCGGGGCTCCTGCCGACCGACGCCGTAGCGCCGGCTCTCGGGAACGTCCATCTCGGAGCACAGGGCCAGCCAGATGTCGCGCGGCGGCGTGCCGTCGGCCAGCGCCTCCACGGCCGTGCGTCCCCGAAGCGCCGTCAGCCCGAGGTCGTTGACGAGAGAAGTCGCACGCGCCTGGAACTCCGTGTCCACGGCGCGAAGGAACTCGCTGCGACGCATCGCTTCGCGGTCCGCGCGTCAGTGCAGCGAGAGCTGCGGCTCGACCGACGCGACGAGGTCGTCCGGAACGACATCCGGGAACACCTGGATGCCTTCGAGCACGGAGATGCGATCTCCGACCTCACGCATGATCGTCGAGATGGGCACGTCGAGGGCATCAGCGACCGACGCGAGGATCTCGCTCGATGCTTCCTTCTGCCCGCGCTCGACCTCACTGAGGTAGCCGAGCGCGACCGACGCCTTGCTTGCGACCTGCCGGAGCGTACGCCCCTTCTGCAGGCGGAAGTCCCTCAGCACATCGCCGATTTCCTGTCGTACAAGAATCATCGGAACCTCCTCCCCATGTGTTCGGTCGAGGTCTCCCCCGAAGAGACAGCCAGTCTAGTACTGCTGACCTGCACAGAATCTACCCCTGCACTCTGTGGTTTGAATGTGAGCACATCAGAGATAACCCGCGAGACCCCGGCGCTATTCCTGGAGCGTGTCGAGCAGCTGCCCGATGGCGGCATCGACCGTCTGCCGACGGATCGAGGCGCGGTCGCCCGCGAAGTGAAAGGCGGCCGTCCGCGATGCCGTCGGAGTCACGATCCCGATGTGGACCGTGCCGACCGGCTGCCCGTCCGGCGAATCGGGACCGGCGATCCCTGTCGTGGACATGCCGACGTCCGCCGGGCGTCCTGCCACGCTCACGGCGCGCCGCACCCCGTCGGCCATCTGGGTCGCGACGAGAGGATGCACCGGGCCGTGTGCAGCGAGGAGATCGGCGTCGACACCCAGCAGGGACGCCTTGACGGGAGTCGCATACGCCACGACGGCGCCGAACAGCACCGCCGAGGCCCCGGGGACGGAGACGAGCTCCGCACACAGCGCGCCTCCGGTGAGCGACTCCGCGACGCCCAGGGTCCATCCGCGCCGCTGCAACTCCGCCAGTGCGGGCGCCGCACCGGTCATGGCTTCCGTCGCGAGCCGCGGACCTGCGCCACGATGTAGTCGATCCCGCTGGCGACGGTGAGGACGAGCACGATGAGCATGAGGATGAAGGTGATGAGCGTCCACGCATCCAGCCCGATGAGGTAATGCAGCGGAAGCAGCGCCCAGCCGAGGGCCACCCCCTGGAACGCGGTCTTGATCTTGCCCATCCAGGCTGCCGCGACGACATGCTCGCTCGCGACCATCAGTCGATGGATCGTGATCCCCCATTCGCGGACGAGGATGATCGCGACGATCCACCAGTTCACCTCGCCGAGGATGGCGAGCCCGACGAATCCCGCTCCGGTGAGCAGCTTGTCGGCGATCGGATCCCACAGCTTGCCGAAGTCGCTGACGATGTCGTACCTGCGGGCGAGGTAACCGTCGACCCAGTCGGTCGAGATGCCGACGATGAAGAGGATCGCCGCCGTCCAGCGCAGCGCCGGCTCCAGGTCGCCGTACGTGCCGCCGAGCAGCAGCAGCACGAAGAAGACGACCGCGAGCGGGATGCGCGCGACGGTGATGGCGTTGGGCAGCTGCCGTGGGATCGCCATCAGTCGCGTCCCGTCAGGCCCCAGGCGTCTTCGTCGCCCTCTGCTTCGACCTCGGGGAGTCCCTCGTACTGCGCGGCGATCGGATCGTGCTGCGCCGGCAGCGGCGGGACGGGAGGAGCGGCCGGAGCGGCGGACGGAGCGGAGGCCGACGGCACGTCCTCGCCCCGCAGCTTCGCCATCACCTGCGGCAGCTGCTCCGCCGTCGCGAGCACGTCACGGGCCTTCGACCCCTCGGACGGACCGACGATCTCCCGGGACTCGAGCAGATCCATCAGCCGACCCGCCTTCGCGAAGCCGACGCGCAGTTTGCGCTGCAGCATCGACGTCGATCCGAACTGAGACGAGACGATGAGCTCGGCGGCCGCCAGCAGCAGCTCGAGGTCGTCGCCGATGTCCTCGTCGACTTCCTTCTTCTTGGACGGCTCGAGAGCCTCCTGGACGTCGGGCCGGTAGTCCGGACGCGCCTGACGGGTCACATGCTTGACGACCGCGTCGATCTCCTTCTCGTCGACCCAGGCGCCCTGCAGACGGAACGGCTTCGACGAGCCCATCGGCGAGAACAGCGCGTCACCCTGTCCGATGAGCTTGTCCGCGCCCGGCGCGTCGAGGATCACGCGGCTGTCGGTGACGCTGGTGACGGCGAACGCCAGCCGAGACGGCACGTTCGCCTTGATCAGACCGGTGACGACGTCGACGCTGGGTCGCTGCGTGGCCAGGACCAGGTGGATCCCGGAGGCGCGAGCGAGCTGCGTGATGCGAACGATCGAGTCCTCGACGTCGCGCGGGGCCACCATCATAAGGTCAGCGAGCTCATCGACCACGACGAGGAGGTACGGGTAGGGCTTGAGCACCCGCTCGCTGCCGACGGGCACCTCGACCTCTCCGGCACGGACGGCGCGGTTGAAGTCGTCGATATGGCGGAACCCGAACGACGCGAGGTCGTCGTACCGCATGTCCATCTCCTTCACGACCCACTGCAGCGCCTCGGCGGCCTTCTTCGGGTTCGTGATGATGGGCGTGATCAGATGCGGGACGCCGGCGTAGCTGGTGAGCTCCACGCGCTTCGGGTCGATCAGCACCATGCGCACGTCGGACGGGCGTGCTCGCATCAGCAGGCTGGTGATCATGGAGTTCACGAAGCTGGACTTACCGGAACCCGTGGATCCCGCGACCAGAAGGTGGGGCATCTTGGCGAGGTTCGCGATCACGATGTTGCCGCCGACGTCCTTGCCCACCCCGATGGTCATGGGGTGGGTGCTCTTCTGCGCGGCCGGAGACCGGAGCACATCACCGAGCGCGACCATCTCCTTGTCGGCGTTCGGGATCTCGATGCCGATCGCGCTCTTGCCGGGGATCGGCGACAGGATGCGCACATCGTTCGACGCCACCGCGTAGGCGAAGTTGTTGCTCAGCTGGAGGATCTTCTCGACCTTGACGCCATGTCCGACCTCGACCTCGTACTGCGTGACCGTCGGTCCGCGGGAGAACCCGGTCACCTTCGCATCGACCTTGAACTGCGTCAGGACGCTGGTGATCTGCTCGATCACCTTGTCGGTGGCCTCCGAACGCAGAACGGGCGGCGGTCCTTCGACGAGCAGTCCGGGTGACGGGAGGATGTACGGCGCGACCGGGGCCTGCGGACCTCGGTCGCCGGGCCCATCGGTGCCGAATCCGTCCAGGCCGGGAAGCTCTGGCACCTCCCCCGTCTCCGAGGAGTCGTCGAGCAGCGCGGTCGTCTGCTGCTCGGCGAGCGAGTCGGCGACCGACCTGACCTCGGACAGCACCTCGGTGGCCGCATCGTACGGGTTCTCGACGACGACGGCCTGGTCGTAGGCCGGCGTGGGGTCAGAGGTCGTCAGCAGCGCGGTGATGTCGTCGGAGCCGAGCGTGCCCTCGTCCGGGTCTTCCTCACGGCCTGTCTTGTTGCGTCGCCACCACGGCAGCACGTCGGGGTCGTCGACCTTGTCGGCCTCGTCGATCGTGGCGGCATCTTTGGCGGGCTTCTCGGGACGCTCGGCGTCGAACATCCACGCGTACAGGTCGCCGAGACGCGCGCCGATGCGGTTCGGTGGCGTCTTGGTGAGGATCAGGATGCTGAGTGCCACGAGGAGCGACAGCACGATGTAGGCGGGGATGTCGGTGAGGTACGTCAGCGGCTGACCGACGAGCCAGCCCAGCAGTCCGCCCGATTCACTGAGGGCCGGCATGCCCTGGTTGGGATGAGGTCGCGGGCCGGCGACATGGAAGATGCCCGCGAGTGCGAGCACGAACATGCCGAAACCGATCCCGATGCGCCCGTTGTCATGCACCGAGGAGGGATGGCGGAACAGCCACCCGGCGAGGAGCAGAAGCAGCACCGGCATGATGAAGGCCACGCGGCCGACGAAGAGTCCGACGGAGTAGGCGCTGATGTTCGCGGCGACCTCGTTGCCGATGAAGAACCACTCGTTGACCGCACCGAGCACGGCGAGCAGCACGAGCAGGAAGGGGAAGCCGTCGCGACGGTCGTCCTTCTCAAGCGTCTCGGGCCCGAACGCGCGGAAGAGCCCGCCGACCCCGTGCGCCAGCCCGACCCAGGCGCGCACGATCACGGGAGGCTTGTCGGCCTCGTCGATGTACTTCTTGGGCGCGGGCTGGGCCTTGGGAGCCGTCTGCCGCTTGGGGCGTGACGGTGCGCTCGTCGACGCGCGCTCAGTCTTCGTGGTGCTCCTGGCCATGCTCCCACGCTACGACCAACAGCCGACATCTCCGCGTAATGACGCGGCTTTCCACGGATCCGAAGCCACTCGGCTACGCCGTGCGACGCACCATCGTGTCACGCGCGAGCCCCTCGGCGACGACAGCGAAACCCTCCGCCCGGTAGAGATTGCGCGCGAAGTTGTCGCGCTCGACGCTGAGGCTGATCCGAGCGTGCCCCTGCGTTCCCGCCAGCTCGATGAGACCACGCAGCAGAGCTCGGCCGACTCCTCGAGCCCGCCAGAGAGGATGCACGCCGAGGATCAGCTCCGGGACTGCGACGCCGACGAAGCCGAGTCCCGGCGCATCCTGTGGAAGCATGCGATACCACGCGGCGCCGACGGGAACACCGTCGGCACCGGTCGCGACGAGGCCCTCGTCGGCGGCGCGCTTCCACCCCGCCAGGTATCTCCGATGGTCCGGGGACATCAGCACCTCGTGCCGCGGACGCATTCCCCCGGCGCGCCAGTTCGCCGCCTCGACGAGCATGTCACCGAGGAACACGGCATCCGTCTGCGCGGCCCTCCGGAGGGCGAACCCGCTGTCCATGACGCGAGCATAGGACCGAGGTGTTACGTCGCGATGTCGGGCAGCCGTGAGTGCCGGCGCCGCTCCCCCGCCCTCACGCCTCGATGACGAGCGGCACGATCATGGGACGACGACGCAGACGCTGGTTGACCCAGCGGCCGATGGTCCGGCGCACGATCTGCGACAGGGCATGCGTGTCGCGCACGCCGTTGCCGGAGGCCTCCTTGAGGGCTGCCACGATCTTCGGCGTCACGTCGTCGAACACCGAGTCGTCCTCTGCCACGCCGCGGGCGTGGATCTCGGGACCGGAGATGATGCGTCCCGTCGCAGCGTCGACGACCACGATCACGGAGATGAACCCCTCCTCGCCGAGGATCCGGCGGTCCTTGAGGTCGGCATCGGTGATCTCGCCGACGGTCGAGCCGTCGACATACACGAATCCGAGGTCGAGCTGGCCGGCGACCTTCGCGACGCCGTCCTTCAGGTCGATCACGGTGCCGTTCGAGGCGATGATCGTGTTGTCCTCGGAGATGCCCGTGTCCTGCGCGAGCTTCGCGTTCGCGATCAGGTGACGGTACTCGCCGTGCACGGGAAGGACGTTCTTCGGCTTCAGGATGTTGTAGCAGTACAGCAGTTCGCCGGCGGCCGCGTGCCCCGAGACGTGCACCCGGGCGTTGGCCTTGTGCACCACATTCGCACCGAGCTTGGTGAGGCCGTCGATCACGCGGTAGACCGCGTTCTCGTTGCCGGGGATGAGGCTGGACGCGAGGATCACGGTGTCGCCCTCGCTGACCTCGATCGCGTGGTCCATGTTGGCCATGCGGCTGAGCACCGCCATCGGCTCGCCCTGCGATCCGGTCGACATGTAGACGATCTGCTCGTCGGGGAGATCGCGCGCCTTCTTGAAGTCGATGAGCACGCCGTCCGGCACCTTCAGGTAGCCCAACTGCTCCGCGATCGTCATGTTGCGCACCATGCTGCGGCCGAGGAAGGCCACGCGGCGGCCGTGGGCGGCTGCGGCGTCGATCACCTGCTGGACACGGTGGACGTGGCTGGAGAAGCTCGCGACGATGACGCGACGGGGCGCCTTGCCGATCACCTGATCGAGCACGGGGCCGATCGAGCGCTCGGTCGGGGTGAAGCCGGGGACGTCGGCGTTGGTCGAGTCGACGAGGAAGAGGTCGACCCCCTCTTCGCCGAGCCGCGAGAACGCACGCAGGTCGGTGATCCGACCGTCCAGCGGCAGCTGGTCCATCTTGAAGTCGCCGGTCGCGAGCACCATGCCGGCAGGCGTGCGGATCGCCACGGCGAGGGCGTCCGGGATCGAGTGGTTGACCGCGACGAACTCCAGGTCGAACGGGCCGACCTTCTCCTGCTGGCCTTCCTTCACGGTGAGGGTGAAGGCCTTGATGCGGTGCTCCTTGAGCTTCGCCTCGACCAGCGCGAGCGTGAGCCCGGATCCGATGAGGGGGATGTCGCTCTTCAGGCGCAGCAGGTAGGGCACCGCGCCGATGTGGTCCTCATGTCCATGCGTCAGCACGACGCCGACGATGTCGTCGAGCCGGTCACGGATCGGCTCGAAGTCGGGCAGGATCAGGTCGACGCCGGGCTGGTGCTCCTCGGGGAAGAGCACGCCGCAGTCCACGATCAGGATCTTGCCGTCGTACTCGAACATGGTCATGTTCCGGCCGATCTCGCCGAGACCGCCGATCGGGATGACCCGCAGCGTCCCCTCGTCGAGAGCGGTCGGTGCTACCAGGGGAATGGACATGCTGTCTCCTCAGTCGGACACTCCGCGCGTCCGTTCGTTCATGGGGACGCGGCTCAGCGCGTCGTGCCGTGCACCTTGGGCAGGGCACCACCCGCAGCCGCGTTGCGGTCGGGTCGGAAGTTCGAGAAGTCGGCGCCGGGGACGTTCTTGACGAGGTCGAGCTCATCCTCGATGAGCGCGGCCTCCCATTCCTCGGGGCCGACCAGGGGCAGGCGGACACGCGGGCTCGTGATGCGCCCGAGGCCGTGCAGGATGTACTTCGCGGCGACCGTGCCCGGCACGTGCGTCATCACCGCACGGACGAGCGGTTCGAGGCGCTTGTGCTCGGCGGTCGCGGTGGCCAGGTCCCCCGCGTTGACCGCGTCGATGATCGTGCGGTACGGCGCGGCCGCGACGTTCGCCGTGACGCCGATGAGGCCGGTGGCGCCGATCGCGAGGTGCGGCAGCACGTTCGCGTCGTCGCCGGAGAAGTACATGAGGTCGGTCTGGTTGAGCACGCGGCTCACCTCGGAGAAGTCGCCCTTGGCGTCCTTTACCGCGAGGATGTTCGGGTGCTTCGCAAGACGCAGGATCGTCTCGTACTTGATCGGCACGCCCGTGCGGCCGGGGATGTCGTAGAGGATCACCGGAAGGTCGGTCGCATCGGCGACGAGCCGGAAATGCGTCAGGATGCCGGCCTGGGTCGGCTTGTTGTAGTACGGCGTGACGATCATGATGCCGTCGGCGCCGGCCTTCTCGCTCGCCTTGTACAGCTCGATCGCGTGGGCGGTCTCGTTGGAACCGCCGCCGGTGATGATCTTGGCGCGACCCGCCGAGACGGACTTGCCCACCTCGACGAGCTTGAGCTTCTCGGGGTCCGTCAGCGTCGAGGTCTCGCCGGTCGTTCCCGTCACGACGATGCCGTCCGCTCCTGCGGTGATCACGTCATCGATGTGCTTCTCGACGGCGGGCCAGTCGACTTCGCCGTCGGCCGTCATCGGAGTGACGAGCGCGACGAGAACCTGTCCGAAAGGGTTGCCCGAGTGCGTCATGCGTCCAGCGTATCGGTTCGAATGGTGCTGCTGCAGACGCGGTGACGCACTCTACGCTCGAGAGATGGGTTGGGTGACACGCGAGTCGGAGACCGCATACGAGAATGCCTGGATCCGCGTGCGCGAGGACCGCGTCACCGGACCGAACGGAGACGAAGGCATCTACGGCGTCGTCACGATGCGGCATCCGGCGGTGTTCGTCGTCGCCGTGGATGATGATGAGCGCGTGTGTCTCGTCACGATCGACCGCTACACCGTCGGCATGACGACGGAGATCCCTGCCGGCGGAAGCGACGGAGAGGACCCGCTGGTGGCGGCCCAGCGCGAGTTGCTCGAGGAGACCGGCTACGCGGCCGACGCCTGGACTCCGCTGGGCAGGATGAACGCTCTCAACGGCATCGCCGAGGCGCCGGAGCACGTCTTCCTGGCCCGCGGCCTCCGACCCGTCTCGTCCGCGCACGAGGCGGCCGAGAGTCAGGCGGAGGAGGGCATCGAGGCGGTGTCGTGGGTTCCGTTCCCGGAGGTGCTGGCCATGATCGGCCGAGGCGGGATCACGGACGGAGAGACGATCGCGGCCATCGCCAAGGCGGGGATCGCGCTCGGAAGGTTCCGCTGAGCCGCGGGCTCAGACCCGTCCGCGACGCGCCACGCGGGACGTGAGGGCGCTGGGCAGGGAACGGGAGATCCCCACGATCAGCTTGTATCGCAGCGACGGCACCGAGACCGACCGGCCGAGCGCGGCGTCCCGCAGGCCCGCGCGCACGACATCGCGGGCGTTCAGCCACAGGAAGCCGGGAACACCCTCGTCGCCGACGGCCAGGCCCATGCGCTCGTGGAAGGACGTGTGCGTGAAGCCGGGGCACAGGGCGGTGACGGTGACCCCGTCGCTCGCGTACTCGGCGTTGGCCCACCGGCTGAATCCGATCAGCCACGACTTGCAGGCGGAATAGGTCGACCGCGAGATGAACCCGGCGACGGAGGCCACGTTGATGATGCGTCCACCGCGTCCTCGCATGGACTGCAGGGCCGCGTGCATGAGCCGCATGGGTGCCTCGACGTGCACGCGGAGGTGACGGACCTCGTCGTCGATGTCGTTGTCGGCGAACTGCAGCGGAAGACCGAAACCGGCGTTGTTGACCAGCAGGTCGATGGGATCGGTCGTGTCACGCAGCCGCTCGGCGACCTTCTCCACCCCCGACTCGTCCGCCAGATCCGCGGCGAGGACCTCGACGGCCACGCCGTATTCGCTGCGCAACTCGGCCCCCAGTGCGTTCAGTGCGTCCTCGGTTCGCGCGACGAGGACGAGATCGGCGCGGCGTCGAGCCAGCTGACGGGCGAACTCGGCACCCAGGCCGGCACTGGCACCGGTGATCAGCGCGGTGGGCATCAGCGCTCGTATCCGAGGAAGCGGTAGCGGACTCCGGAGCGGGAGGTCTGCCACTCGCCCTCATCGATCAGGCGCCAGCCGGACTTCGAGGGAGCGTAGGCATCGCCGTCGACGTCGAGGTCGAGCTCCGTGACCTCCAGGCGGTCGGCATCGCCGATCACCTGGCGGAAGATCTCCGCCCCGCCGATGATCCACACCCGGTCGAGACCCCGCACGGCTTCCGCGACCGTCGCGGCGCGCCGAGCGCCCTCCGCCGCCCAGTCCTGCTGCCGCGTCACCACGATGTTCTCGCGGCCGGCGAGGGGACGGAACCGCTCGGGCAGGGAGTCCCAGGTCTTGCGCCCCATCACGACGGGTGCGCCGAGGGTGGTCTCCTTGAAGTGGGCGAGATCCTCCGGAACGTGCCAGGGCATGCCGCCCTCGGCACCGATCACGCCGCCGTGCGCCTCGGCCCAGATCAGGCCGACCCAGGTCATACCGCCACCGCCGCGCGGATCGGGGCGTGGTGCTGGTAGTCCTCGACCACGAGATCGTCGTACGTGTAGTCGAGGATGGATTCCGGCTTTCGGGCGAAGCGCAGCGTCGGGTAGGGGTAGGGGTCCCGCGACAGCTGCTCGCGCACCTGCTCGACGTGATTGTCGTAGATGTGGCAGTCGCCGCCCGTCCAGACGAAGTCTCCGGGCTCCAGACCCACCTGCTGGGCGATCATCATCGTGAGCAGCGCGTACGAGGCGATGTTGAACGGCACGCCGAGGAACATGTCGGCGCTGCGCTGATAGAGCTGGCACGAGAGCCGGCCGTCTGCGACGTAGAACTGGAAGAGCGCG
Source organism: Microbacterium algeriense (assembly GCF_008868005.1). Lineage (GTDB taxonomy): Bacteria > Actinomycetota > Actinomycetes > Actinomycetales > Microbacteriaceae > Microbacterium > Microbacterium algeriense. The sequence continues at coordinate 510,421 of NZ_WAAO01000002.1, read as the reverse complement.
TGGCAGGGAGCGAGCGCCATGTCGGGGATGTCGGCAGGGTTCCAGGCCGAGACGATCAGTCTGCGCGAGTCCGGAGAGCGGCGGATCTGCTCGATCACCTCGGAGAGCTGGTCGATGCTCCCCCCGTCCGGGGTCGGCCAGGAGCGCCACTGCACGCCGTACACCGGACCGAGGTCACCGGACTCATCGGCCCACTCATCCCAGATCGAGACGCCGTTCTCCTGGAGCCAGCGGACGTTGGAGTCGCCCTGCAGGAACCAGAGCAGTTCGTATGCGATCGACTTGAAGTGCACGCGCTTGGTGGTGATCAGCGGGAAGCCCTTCGACAGGTCGAAGCGGATCTGCCTGCCGAAGACGCTCGTGGTCCCGGTGCCGGTCCGGTCCGACTTATGCGTGCCCGTCTCCAGCACGTCACGGAGCAGGTCTTCATAGGGAGTCGGAACGGCTGCGCTCATGGGAGCCACGATACCTTCCCGCTCCTCCTCTCGGGCGGATCCCCGGCACGCAGCGGCCGCACGTCATGGTCTGAAACATCGGCTCCGGCGGGTGACGAGGCCCCGTACGCTCGAGCCATGTCTCCCGTGCTCGCCCTGGGGATCGCCGCAGCCCTTCTCGCGCTCGCGACGGTCGCGGGGATCGTGCTGCGCCGCCGTGACGGGCGGCGGCGCGACGGTGGTGCGCTGCGCTTCGATCCCGCCGATGCCGCGGCGACCGAACTCGGCGCTCGGGCGACGCTGGTGCAGTTCAGCACGGAGATGTGCGCGAGGTGCCCGCAGGTGCGTCGACTTCTCGGTGCATACGCGTCCGAGCACGACGGGCTCCGCCATCTGGAGGTGGACCTGACGCACCGTCCCGATCTCTCGACGCGCTACCGGGTGCTGCAGACGCCGACGACCTTCGTGGTCGACGGCTCCGGTGCCGTCCGTGCGCGATTCCACGGAGTGCCGCGGCCACAGGCCCTTGCCGAGGCCCTCGCCGCCGTCTGAGGTACGAACACAGGAGCAGAGATGACCACACCCGCCGGCATCGACCCGCGAGGCCCCCGCTTCGCCGCGACCATCACCGCCGTCCTCCTTCTGGTCGCCACGTTCCTGGCGCTGATCGGCATCTCGACGGCACGGTCCACCTGGGTGGCGACCGCTCCCTTGTCGGGAGACGTCTTCCCCCCGGGTGGGCCCTGGGCGATCTCGTCCGCATCGCTCGCACAGCGCGCGCTGGACCCCGGGTTCCTGCTGGCCCTCGTGCTCGCGCTGCTCTTCCTCTGGGGCGTGCTCTCCCCGCGTAGCGCACCGTGGAGCGCGCTGTTCCGCTCGGTGGTCCGTCCTCGTCTCGCGCCGCCGACCGAGCTCGAGGATCCCCGCCCGCCCCGCTTCGCGCAGGGCGTCGGACTCCTCGTCGTCGGGATCGGCCTCGTGCTGCACCTCCTCGGTGTGCCGTGGGCACTGCCGATCGCGACGGCCGCCGCCTTCATCGCCGCCTTCCTCAACGCCGCCTTCGCGTTCTGCCTCGGCTGCCAGATCTATCTGCTGCTGCAGCGCTCCGGGGTCGTCGGACGCGAGGCCTCCGCCTCCTGAGAGCGGTTCCGCCCGGTCGAGGCTCTCGCTAGGCTGATCACGAGTCGACGCTGCAGTCGCGCAGCGCGAGAACCGGAGGAATCATGCCCGTCACCAGCGAAGCCGCCAGCACGTGGACAGGATCGCTCCTGGAGGGATCCGGCACGGTCGCGTTCTCGTCGTCCCACCTCGGCACCTTCCCCATCGACTGGAAGGCGCGCAGCGAGGGCAGCGACACCACCACGACCCCCGAGGAACTCATCGCCGCGGCGCACGCCTCCTGCTTCAGCATGGCGCTGTCGAACGCACTGGCGGAGAACGGCACGCCACCGGAGCGCGTCAACACCACCGCGTCCGTCACCTTCAAGCCCGGCGTGGGGATCACCGGCAGTCACCTCAATGTGAACGCCGCCGTCCCCGGTCTCACCCCCGAGGCGTTCCAGGAGATCGCGAACGGAGCCAAGACCGGCTGCCCCGTGTCGCAGGCCCTCGCCGGCATCGAGATCACTCTCGAAGCCACACTCGCCTGAACCCGGGCCACCAGGGTCGGCGGGAGCCGTCAGCGCCGAGAGAGTCGGATGGCTTCCCGGATGCTGGCCCTGGCGTCCTTCCGGCGGCCCGCGGCATCCTGGACGACACCGAGACGGTACCGCGCGCGCCAGTCGTCGGCGGCCGCATCCGCGGCGGACGCGTACCGCGCGATCAGCGGGTCGGCGTCGGCCCGGGCGATGCGGCCGCTCGGCGTCAGCTCCGTCTCGACCGGCGGCATCCCGCCCTCGGCGTCGAGAATGCGGCCGAGACGATCCGCGCCGAAGCCGAACATCATCTCGCGGACGAGCGCCCAGGCGCCGATCGGCGCCAGCACCAGGAGCGTGATGCCCATGCCGATGGAGACGGGAGTGCCGACCGAGATGAACATGACGGCGAGCCAGATCGCGACCGCGAGGTAGACCAGCAGCGCCGCCGCCATCAGCCCGACGCCGATGCGGGACATCACGAGCGGATGCCGATGTCGATCATGTGCTCGAGCCCGACGACCACCCCGGTGGCCGAGAGCGCGTAGGGAACGGCGAGCCGGATGCCCGGCGCGTACGCGAGTGCCGAGTCCGTCGTGTCATGCGTGAACGTGAGGGACTCGCCGGGGCCGGAGAGAATGACCTCCTGCTTCGCGACGACGCCGGGACGCCGCAGCGAGTGGATGGGCACGCTGCCCACCTGCTGTCCCCGCGCGCGCTGATCCGCGTGGGGCGCGCTCACCGGGCCCTGCTCCGCACGTGCCGCGGCGATGAGCTCGGCGGTGCGCACCGCCGTCCCACTGGGCGAGTCGATCTTGGTCTCCCGATGCGCCTCGACGATCTCCGCGGATCCGAAGAACGGCGCCGCCGCCGCGGCCAGTGCCGAGCCGAGCACGGATCCGAGGGAGAAGTTCGGGATGAACACCGCTCCGGTGCCTGCGGCCTCGACGAGCGGACGCACCAGTGCGATCCGCTCGGAGGACCAGCCCGACGTGGCGACCAGGACGTTGATCCCCCGGTCGACGGCCGCGCGGACCACTTCGATGCTCACCTGCGGGGTCGACGCGTCGACGACCAGGTCGGCGCCGTCCACCTCCGACAGATCGCTGGACGACGTCAGCACCCGGCTCACTTCGAAGCCCTCGAGCTCGTCGATCACCCCGTTGATGATGGTGCCGAGCTTCCCGGTTCCGCCGACGAGTGCCACCTGGTAGGTCATGTGTCCAGTCTATTTCGCGGGCCGCGGGGTCCGGTCGGGGGCGCGCGGGCCGAGGGAGCGAAACAATCGTGCCGCCGTCGTTCGGGCGGACCTCCTCGCGCCCCGTCGCGTCGCGATCAGACCAGCAGCGCGTCGGGGATGCCCGTGCGGAGCTCGACCGGCAGGTGACCGGTGTCGTTGTGCGTCAGGAGCGTCCACGGCCGTCCCTGCTTCTGCGCGATGACCGTCAGACCGCAGTGCGACTGGTTGAGCGTCATCCACCGCCATTCGGGCGCGGCGAGCACCTCGCGCACGAACCAGGAGATGACGAAGTTGTGCGTGATGAGCACCTCGTGCACGTCGCCCGTCTTGCGCACCAGGAACTCGTTGACGGCGTCGGCCATCTGCGCGCGCCCCGCCTCGATCTCCGCCTCGGTCACCGACCCGAAGAACGGCTCGAAGACCGCGGGGGTCTCCTCGGTCATCCCGGTGGGCACGCAGTCGAACAGCAGGGCGGTGGGCTCGGGGTCCACCGAGGGCAGGCGAGCGGCGATCGCGCGCGCCGTCTCGTTCGCACGGAGCAGCGGCGAATGCCAGACGGCGTCGAGCGGCAGGCCCGAGAGCCGGTCCGCGATCAGCTCCGCCTGACGCTGCCCCCGCGGGGAGAGGGGGCCGTCTGCGAGTCCATGCTCCGCATCCTGATGTTCACCATGTCTGACCAGATATATGTAGTGCGTCACAACTCGCTCGCTTCATCGCCAGCATCCGCCGGTCTTCTCTTCCACCCTACGTCACGGGCGGGACTGTCCTCAGTTGCCTGCCCGGGTGAGCTCGGCGACCTGGCTCCGCGACAGGGAGACGCCTGCTCCCTGCATCAGCTCGTCGACGTGATCGGCCGCGAAGGCGTTCACGATCGGGGCGGCGACCGTGCGCTGCGCGAGCAGCCACGCGATCGAGACGGCCGCCACCGGCACGCCGAGCTCCTCGGCCACCTGGTCGAGGGCCCGGAGGATCTTGATGCCCCGTCGATTGAGGTGACCTCGCAGCTGCTCCCCCCGCACGCCGCGCGAAGTGAGCGCCTTGTTGCGGTGCCTGCCGGAGAGGAACCCGTGCTCGAGGGCGTGGGATGGCGTCACCGCGAGGTTCTGCGCACCGGCGACGAGCCGGAGATCCCCCTCGAACGGCTGTCGTCTGACGAGGTTGTACGGCGCATCGATCACATGGATACGCGGGTAGCCCGCAGCGGCGAGGATGCGCGCCTCGACCAGACGCTCCGGAGCGAAGCCGTAGGCGCCGAGCGCGCCGATCTTGCCGGCCTCCGCCAGCCATTCGACGGTGGCGAGGGTGTCCTCGAGGTTCGTGGTGGCATCGAGCGTGGCATCGAGGTAGACGACGTCGATGCGCTCGACGCCCAGGCGCGTCAGAGAACCCTCGACGGCACGGACCAGGTTGACCGACCCCAGGCCGGGGTTGTCCGCATGCGCGCCGATGCGCACGCTGAGAAGAGTGCGATCCCGGCGACCCCTCGACCGCAGCCACTGTCCGATGATGTGCTCGCTGCGCCCTCCGGAGAACCCGTCGGCCGTGTGGATCGCGTTTCCGCCGAACTCCATGTAGCGGTCGAGAAGGCCGTGGCTGGTCTCGAGATCGACGTTCCAGCCGAATTCCGCGGCGCCGAGGATCAGCGGGAACGCTTCATACCCCGTCTCACCGAGCGGCACGCGGATGGTCTCCCCCACGCCAGGGCCCACGATCGGGATCGGGGCAGACGGGTGCTCCGAAGCCTCGTTCAGGGCAGTGTCTGCGGACGCCCCTGCGCCTACGCCGAACAACCGCATACTCTCTCACCCCCGCCTCGGTCGGTGCGTGCCGACCTGCGTACCTGCTGACTCTGCACCCCCCGGTGCGTACTTCGAGGGTAAGCGACTTCGTCGAACGTCCCGACCAATCCGGGGAACGGCGCGGAAACGTCCGATAACGATTCGGTCACACCGAAGACGACGGAACCCGGGTCCATCCGCGAGGACGGGCCCGGGTTCCGGATCCGGGAGACGATTACTCGGCGGCGGCGTCCTCCGCCGGAGCCGCGTCCGCAGCGGGCGCATCGTCGAGCACGGGCTCGAGCGACAGCTTGCCGCGGTCGTCGATCTTCGTGATCTTCACGAGGATCTTCTGGCCGACCGAGAGGACGTCATCGACGTTCTCGACGCGCTTGCCACCGGCGAGCTTGCGCACCTCGGTGACGTGGAGCAGGCCGTCCTTGCCCGGCAGGAGCGAGACGAACGCACCGAAGGTGGCGATCTTCACGACGGTGCCGAGGAACTGCTCCCCGACCTCCGGGTTGGTGGGGTTGGCGATCGCGTTGACCTGGGCACGGGCGGCCTCGGCCGAGGGACCGTCGGTCGCGCCGATGTAGACGGTGCCGTCCTCCTCGATGGAGATCTGCGCACCGGTCTCGTCCTGGATCGCGTTGATCGTCTTGCCCTTCGGGCCGATCAGCTCGCCGATCTTGTCGACCGGGATCTGCACGCTGATGACGCGCGGCGCGGTCGGCGCCATCTCGTCCGGAGCGTCGATCGCCGCGTTCAGGACGTTGAGGATCGTCAGACGAGCCTCCTTGGCCTGGGTCAGCGCACCCGCGAGCACCGACGACGGGATGCCGTCGAGCTTCGTGTCGAGCTGGATGGCGGTGACGAACTCGCTGGTACCGGCGACCTTGAAGTCCATGTCGCCGAGCGCGTCCTCCGCACCCAGGATGTCGGTCAGCGCCGCGTAGCGGGTCTCACCGTCGACCTCGTCGGAGACGAGACCCATCGCGATGCCGGCGACGGGAGCGCGCAGCGGCACACCCGCGTTCAGCAGCGACAGCGTCGATGCGCAGACGGAGCCCATCGACGTGGAGCCGTTGGAGCTGAGCGCCTCGGACACCTGACGGATCGCGTAGGGGAACTCCTCGCGGCTCGGCAGCACCGGCACGAGGGCGCGCTCGGCGAGGAAGCCGTGCCCGATCTCGCGACGCTTCGGCGAACCGACACGGCCGGTCTCGCCGGTCGAGTAGGGCGGGAAGTTGTAGTGGTGCATGTAGCGCTTGCTCGTCGTGGGCGACAGCGAGTCGATCTGCTGCTCCATCTTGAGCATGTTCAGCGTGGTGATGCCCAGGATCTGGGTCTCGCCGCGCTGGAAGATCGCGGAGCCGTGCACGCGCGGGATGACCTGCACCTCGGCGTCGAGCGGACGGATGTCCGCCAGGCCACGACCATCGATGCGAGCGCCCTCGGTGAGGATGCGACCGCGCACGATCTTCTTCGTGACGGACTTGTACGCGGCGGAGAACTCGAGCGGAGCCGCGGCCGGGAGCGAACCCGCCTCGGTGGCCTCGATCAGCTCGGCCTTGACGCGGTCCTTGATCGCGTCGTCGGCCGTCTGACGCTCGGTCTTGTCGGCGATCTGGTACACGTCGCTGAGCTCGGCGAACGCGCGCTCGGAGACGAAGTCGTAGACCTCGTCGCTGTACGCGGGGAAGACCGGGTAGACGCCCGGCTCCTTCGATGCGGTCGAGGCGAGCTCGGCCTGAGCCTTGACGAGCTGGGCGATGAACGGCTTCGAGGCCTCGAGGCCCTGGGCCACGATCTCTTCGCTCGGCTTCGTGGCGCCGGCCTTGATCAGGTTCCAGCTGCCCTCGGTCGCCTCGGCCTCCACCATCATGATGGCGACGTCTTCCGAGCCGTCGGCCTTGGTGACGACGCGACCGGCGACGATCAGGTCGAACACGGCCTCGGAGACCTGCTCCGCGGTCGGGAACGCGACCCACTGGTCCTCGTGCTGGCCGTGACCCGGGATGAACGCGAGGCGCACACCGGCGACGGGGCCCGAGAACGGCAGACCGGAGATCTGCGTCGATGCCGAGGCGGCGTTGATCGCGAGCGCGTCGTAGAACTCGCCCGGAGCGATCGAGAGGACGGTGATGACGATCTGGACCTCGTTGCGGAGCCCGTCGACGAACGACGGACGCAGCGGACGGTCGATCAGACGGCAGACGAGGATCGCCTCGGTCGAGGGACGACCCTCACGGCGGAAGAACGAGCCGGGGATCTTGCCCGCGGCGTACGAGCGCTCCTCGACGTCGACCGTCAGCGGGAAGAAGTCGAAGCCCTCGCGCGGGTGCTTGCCGGCGCTGGTGGCCGAGAGGAGCATGGTCTCGCCGTCGAGGTACGCGGCGACGGCGCCCTGAGCCTGCTGCGCGAGGCGGCCGGTCTCGAAGCGGATGGTGCGGGTGCCGAAGCGGCCGTTGTCGAGAACGGCCTCGGTGGCGGTGATTTCAGGACCTTCCAAGAGGTCTCTCCTTCTTTGTTTAGACTCGCGAGTCCGTATGACGCGCGAGCGTGTTCAAAGGAGCGGAACGGAAGGGTTCGGGCGCGCGGGCACTCCCGCGAATCTCGCCTGCGCTGGCCACCAGTAGAAAGCCACCCGACACCTGCCGAGGAACCCACCACAGGGGACCAGCTTCTCCGCCGATCGCTCCATGAGTCGATATGAAGTTGTGGAGTCGACGCAGGTCGACCCCGTCCACCCTACCAGCGCCCACCTGGAATCCGACTCCCGACGCGGATCACCGAGCCGACAGACCGCGGCAACGCGCCGTTCACCCTGCGGATGCCGTGGCGTGACGCTCATCCGCTGTGCTGGGCCGATGCGAACGTCAACGATCGACTCCGCGGACCTCGACCCGACCGGCCTCCGACAGCGGGACGACGTCGTCCGGCTCGCCGCCGACGCCCTCGGCGGACGCGTCTTCGGACGACGGATCGCCGTCCTCGCGCGGGGTCACGCGTCCGATGACCCAGCTCATCCCCTCGGCCGCGAGGTGGCGACGCGCCTCCGCGGACTGGGAGCCGACGTGGCCGTGTACGGCGCTGTCGTCGATGCCCCGGCCACCGGGGCATCGAGATCCGTCGCTGCGCGGGATCGCGATGAGGCCCTGCGCGAGGCGGACGCCCTCGTCGTCACCGCGTGGGACCACGACGGCTCTCCCCTGTCGCCGGAACGAGCGGGCGGACTCGTGCGAGGGCGCATCGTCGTCGACGTCTCCGGGGCTCTCGATGCGGCGGCGTGGCGCGCTGCGGGGTGGCAGCACGTCGGCGCGGGATCGCACTGACGACGGCGCGGCTCAGCGGACGACCGCGCCCCGCGGCGCCGCGGATCGGCCCAGGTACACGTAATCGTCGTGCTTCGCGTTCCGTCCGTCTCCGGCCGTGCGACCGTGCAGCCGCCGCCACACCCACGGCAGAGCGTGCCGGCGCCACCACACCCCGGCGCCGACGGGCTCGTGCTCGTGCAGCGCGGCGTCGAGCACTCCGAGGGCGTCGGCGTCCGGCACGCCGAGCAGCTCGCCCGCGCGGTACGCGAGGAAACGGTGGCCGCGGCTGCTGAGATGCACCAGGTCCTCACCCCAGTTCGGTCGATCCGCCAGCTCCGGGTGCAGGTCGGTGTCGATCAGGATCGCTCCCGTGCGTGCGGCGACGCCGGCGAGAGCGGTGGCGAACGCGGCGAACCGGCGCGTGTAGATCGACGCCGCCCGCCGCCCGGGGAGGAACGGCGTGACGAGGAGGACGTCGGCGCCGGTGCCCCGGAGCCTTCGGACGGCATCCTCCACCTCCGCGGCGAGCGCCGCGATGTCGACGCGGTGCTTCACGAGGTCGTTGGCTCCGATCAGGATCGAGACCAGGTCGGGGCGGAGCTCCAGCGCCCGTTCGAGCTGGACGCCGCAGAGGTCTCGCACACGCTTCGACCGGATGGCGAGGTTCGCGTAGTGCAGCCCGCCTCGGGCGGCGAGGAGCAGCGCGAGACGGTCGGCCCAGCCGCGCAGCGCGCCATCGGGTGCCGGGTCGCACAGTCCCTCGGTGAGGGAGTCCCCCAGGGCGACATAGCGATGCCAGCGCCGCGGTGCGACCGGGAGTGGCGGCTCGGGTCGCACGATGCGGCGAGCGCGGGCGCGCACGTCCGACAGGTGCAGGGTCCGTGCCTCGTCGAAGTGCTCCAGGAGCTGATCGCAGACACTCGCCCAGCCGCGGTGCTGGACGCCCTCGCGACCGGCTTCCCCGAAAGCGTGACGTTTGCGCTGATCGCCGGCGAGGTCGGCCACGCGCAGACGCAGGTCCTCGAGGTCGCCCGGGCGGTACAGCCAGCCGTCGATCCCCATCCGCACGAGGTCCAACGGGCCGCCGCGCCCTGTGGCGACCACGGGCACTCCGCTGGCGTGCGCCTCCTGCAGCGTCTGCCCGAAGGTCTCGCTCTCCCCCGGGTGCACGAACAGATCGAACGAGGCCATCGCTGTGGCGAGCTCGGCTCCCTCGAGGTGACCGAGGAAGAGGGCGTCGGGCAGCAGCCGCTCCAGGCGGGGTCTGCTCGGACCGTCGCCGACGATGACGAGCCGGCTCCCCGGGATGTCGCGCAGCGCGGCCAGATCCTCGACCTGCTTCTCGGGCGCGAGCCTTCCCACGTAGCCGACCACGATCTCGGCACCCCAACCGGCCCGGAGCGGGAGGGAACGGTGCGAGGGGTGGAAGCGCTCGGCGTCCACCCCTCTGCCCCAGCGTCTGACCCGGTCGACCCCGAGTTCCGCGAGCTGTCCCGCCGACTCCGCGGACGGCGCCAGGGTGAGGGTCGCCCGCCGGTGCAGCCGGGCGATGTGCGTCTGCGCCAGTCCGGTGGTCGCCGCGATCCGGTAGCGCTCGGTGTAGGCCGCCACATCGGTCTGGTACGCGGCCACGGAGGCGACGGAGAGGGAGTCGGCCGCCAGGACACCGCGCCACCCCAGGGCGAACGGCGAGGCGAGGTGCACGACGTCCGGGTCGAACCGGCGCAGGGACGCGGCGATGCGGGACGAGCTCGAGGTGCCGACCCGGACGTGGCGGTACCCGGGAAGCGGGAGGCTGGGGATCGCCTCGATCCGAGCGCCGGAGACCTGGCCAGGGGCGCCGAGCGCGGAGGGGGCGATGACATGCGCCTCGTGTCCGAGACGTTCGAGGTGGCGGAGGATCTGCAGCACCGAGCCGGTGACGCCGTTCATGTGCGGAAGGAAGGACTCCGTGACGATCGCTACTCTCACAGCCCCAGGATGACGGCGATCGGCGGTGCCTCCGCCCGGAAACGACGCAGGGCACCGGATGTTCACCCGATGCTGGGCAGCAGGTCACCGGCTATCCCGTCGTTGGTTGCCGTTCACCCTCGGCGGGCACAGTGGATCGCGTGCCGACGGACCTGCTGACCGACCTGCTCACGTCTCCATGGAGTCTGGGTCTGATGAGCCTTCTCGTCGTCGGAGACGCCTTCTTCGTGGTCGTGCCCGGCGAGATCGCGGTGACGGCGCTCGGAGCGCTCGCCGTGACGTCCGGATCGCCGCCGTTGTGGAGCGTCGTGATGTGCGCGGCGCTGGCCGCGTCCGTCGGCGACGCGTGCTGCTACGTCATCGGACGACGGGTCGGCCTCGAGCGCTGGCGGTGGATGCGGACCCCGCGGGTGCGGCAGGCCCTCGGCTGGGCGGCGAAGCGGCTGGACGGCGGGACGGCCACGGTGCTGTTCACCGCCCGTTTCGTTCCGTTCGCGCGGCTGGCCATCAATCTCGTCGCTGGCGCCTCACGCATCCACCCGCCGCGCTACCTCGGACTCGTCGCGCTCGCCGCGACCGGCTGGGCGCTGTACCAGGCGGCCGTGGGCGCGGTCGTCGCGAGTGTCGTCCCCGGAGGTCCGCTGGTCGCCGTGCCCGTGTCGATCGTGTGCGCTGTCGGCCTGGGCCTGCTGATCGACCTGTGCGTGCGCCGCAGGAGAGGGTGACCAGCCGCAACGCGTGCTCTAGGCTCGGGGCATGAGCACCGAAGAAGGCGCCAGCTCCTCCGAGGAGATGAAGCGCAAGTTCAAGGAAGCGCTCGAGAAGAAGAACGCGCACCACCGGCAGGGCGAAGCCCACCTCGACGGCGACTCCGCCGTGCACGGTGCGGCCGCTCCGCAGACGCGGCGCGAGTTCCGACGCAAGAGCGGTTGACCACTCGGATGCGGGAGCCCGCTTCTTCGGGCTCCCGTATCCCCCTCCGTCATCCGACGACACGACGCAGCGATGACCACGAGCCCTGAAGCGGTCTTCGAGGACCGCGACGACGCGGCGGCACAGCTCGCAGAGCTGCTGTCCGGCTCCGTCCTGCCGGAACCCGTGGTCCTCGGGCTCCCGCGCGGTGGCGTGCCTGTCGCGGCCGTGATCGCCCGGCGCCTCGGGGCGCCCCTCGACGTCATCGTCGTCCGCAAGCTCGGCGTCCCGTGGCAGCCGGAGGTGGCCATGGGTGCGATCGGCGAAGCGGGCGTCCGCATCCTCGACGATCGCCTGGTGCACTCCCTGCGGATCCCTGCGTCCGAGGTCGCCGCCGTGGAGGAGCGGGAGCGTGCCGTGCTCGACGCCCGAGTGCAGATGCTCCGACGCGGCCACGCGCTCCGGCCCCTGGGCGGACGCACCGCGTTGATCGTGGATGACGGCATCGCGACGGGAGCGACCGCGCAGGCGGCGTGCCTCGTCGCCCGATCCCTCGGCGCCGGCACGGTCGTCGTCGCGGCGCCCGTCGGTGCCCCGGATGCGGCATCACGGATCACGGCGGCTGACTCGGTCGTGTGCGTGCGGCAGCCCGCCGGTTTCGTCGCGGTGGGGCAGTACTACCGGCGCTTCGACGAGGTCGCGGACGACGAGGTCACGGCCGCCCTCGCCGGTGGAGCCGCCGCGGGTGACGACGCCTGACCGCGAGACGACGAAGTGCCCCGCTCCGGGTCAGGAGCGGGGCACTTCCGATCGTGCTGCGCGGGTCACTCCCCCGCGAGGCCACCCAGCATGTGGCCGAAGGATCGCCCTTCGCCGAGGTAGGTCGCCGGGTCGTACGGATCGGCGACGGCGGTGACCTCCCGGCGGGCGATCGCGTCCGCCAGCTCCCTGGCGCCCTTCTCCACGCGCTTGGCGAGCGGGGCGACGTCGTCTCCGGAGCCTCCCCAGTCGCTGGAGGCCGCGAACACACCGGTCGACACGGCCTCCGCGTGCAGGTAGGCGAACAGGGGCCGGATCGCATAGTCGATGGCGAGCGAGTGCCGAGCCGTCCCCGCGTTCGCACCGATGAGCACGGGCTTGCCGGTGAGGGCGTCGGGGTCGAGCACGTCGATGAACGACTTGAACAGTCCCGAGTAGCTCGTCGAGAAGATCGGCGTCACGGCGATGAGGGCGTCGGCCGAGACCACCGTGTTGATCGCGGTCTCCAGCGCCGGCGGCGCGAAACCGGTCAGCATGTTGTTCGTGATGTCGTGCGCGTAGTCGCGCAGTTCGATCACGTCGACGGTGGCCTCGATGTCGTGTTCGCCGAGCGCCTTGACGGTCTCCGCGGCGAGCCGATCCGCGAGCATCCTCGTGGATGAGGGGTTCGACAGTCCCGCCGCGACGACGGCGATGCGACGCGTGGTCATCTCAGGCCTCCTTCCGGCCGAGTCCGAATGCGGCGCCCGCCGGTGCGGGCGTGTCCTGGTACGGCGAGTCGCCGGTCAGGTTGTCGCCCCGGTTCGCACCGGGACGCGCCTGACGGGTGGGTCCGTCGCCGTACTGGGCCTTGACACGCGACGCGTGGGTCGGGGCATCCGGCACGGCGGCCGGCCGGTCCTTCGCGAGCTCCTTGCGCAGCACGGGCACCACCTCGGAGCCGAGGATGTCGAGCTGCTCGAGCACGGTCTTCAGCGGCAGCCCGGCGTGGTCGATGAGGAACAGCTGGCGCTGGTAGTCGCCGTAGTGCTCGCGCATCGCGGCGTACCGGTCGATGACCTGCTGCGGCGAGCCCACCGTCAGCGGGGTCATCTCGGTGAAGTCCTCCATGCTCGGACCGTGACCGTAGACGGGCGCGTTGTCGAAGTACGGGCGGAACTGGTTCACGGCGTCCTGCGACTTCGCGGCCATGAACACCTGGCCGCCGAGGCCGACGATCGCCTGCTCGCGGGTGCCGTGCCCGTAGTGCTCGAAGCGCTGCCGGTACAGCTCGATCAGGCGCTGGTAGTGCTCCTTCGGCCAGAAGATGTTGTTCGCGAAGAACCCGTCACCGTAGTAGGCCGCCTGCTCGGCGATCTCGGGCGTGCGGATGGAGCCGTGCCACACGAACGGCGCGATGCCGTCGAGCGGACGCGGGGTCGAGGTGAAGCCCTGGAGCGGGGTGCGGAACTTGCCCTCCCAGTCCACGACGTCTTCGCGCCACAGCTTGTGCAGGAGCGCGTAGTTCTCGATCGCCAGCGGAAGCCCCTGGCGGATGTCCTGGCCGAACCACGGGTAGACGGGGCCGGTGTTGCCGCGGCCGAGCATGAGGTCCATGCGTCCGTCGGAGACGTGCTGCAGCATCGCATACTCCTCGGCGATGCGCACGGGGTCGTTCGTCGTGATGAGGGTGGTCGACGTGGAGACGATGAGACGCTCGGTCTGGGCCGCGAGGGCGGCGAGGAAGGTCGTGGGGCTCGAGGACCAGAAGGGCGGGTTGTGGTGCTCGCCGATCGCGAAGACGTCGAGGCCGACCTCCTCCGCGTGCACGGCGATGGCCGTCGTCGCCTTGATGCGCTCCTGCTCGCTGGGGGTGATCCCCGTCGTGGGGTCGCGGGTGATGTCGCTGACCGACATGATGCCGAACTGCATCGCCTGCGCGCTGGACTGCTCGCTCATGATTGCTCCGTGTTTCTCCGAACCGGATGACTCGGCATCCGTTTCTATTCATTTGAATGTATATGGGTCAACGCGCTCAGAGCAACTTTATTCCCGGCCTGTAATCTCGAACGATGAGCAGTGCCGGGGCGGACATCGCAGGGCCCACGACAGGATCCGTTCAGCGCAGGCGACGACGCGTGCCCTTCTGGGACAACGCCCGCTACGCGTGCATCGTGCTGGTGGTCCTCGGCCATGCGATCCAGCGCCTCATCTACGACTCGGACATCGCGTTCGCGTTCTACCTGGCGCTGTACGCCTTCCACATGCCGGCATTCGCGATCATCTCCGGATACTTCTCGAAATCCGCCTCGCCCACACGCACCCAGATGGCGCGGGTCATCACCGACATCATCCTCCCCTACGTGATCTTCGAGACGCTGTGGACCCTCACGAAGTGGCTCATCGAGGGAGAAGCCACACCCAACTTCACCCAGCCCAGCTGGACGCTGTGGTTCCTGCTCGCCCTCGGCATCTTCCGGCTCGTCCTGCCCTATCTCGCGCTGCTGCGCTGGCCGCTGCTGTGGACCGTGATCATCTCGATCGGATCCGGGTACCTCCCCAACGTCGACAGCACCTTCTCGCTCTCCCGCACGCTCGGCCTGCTGCCGTTCTTCGCCCTCGGCTGGTGGCTGCGCGAGCGGGGCATCGTCGACCGGCTGAGGCTGCTGGACTTCCGTCCGTGGTGGATCCGCGCGTGCGCGCTCGCCGTCTTCGCCGCGACCGGCTGGGCGGCGTGGAACTGGCTGCCGGTATGGCAGGCCGTCGATCTGCGGCACTGGCTCTTCTATGAGGACTCCTACTCCGACCTGGTCGGCGAGCAGTGGTGGGCGGGAGCGATCCGTGTCGCGCTGATGCTGCTCGCCGTGGTGCTGTGCGCCGCGTTCTTCGCGCTGATCCCCCGCGGCTCGTACTGGTGGACCACGTTCGGCCAGTACACGATGTACGTCTATCTCCTGCACTCCTTCGTGCTGTATCCGTTCCGGGAGAGCGGCGTTCTGCGGGACCTCGAACCCACCTGGATCTGGCTCCCCCTGGTGACCCTCCTGTCCGTCGTCGTCGCCCTGCTGCTCGCGACGAAGCCCGTCCGGTGGCTCTTCCGGCCGCTCGTCGAGCCGCGACCGCGGTGGCTGTTCCGGGACCCGGAGCTCGCGTCGCGCGAGGGGCGCCGGAACGATCCGACCGGTTCGCGCCGTCCGCGACCGGAATCGCGTGCGTCGTGAACGCGGCCGAGGCCGTGCGCGATCGCATCGTCAGCACCGTGGCCGCTTCGGGATTCGACGCCCACGGACTGCACGTGCGCATCGGCGCCGACGAGGCCGAGCACCGCTGGGCTCCGGATGTGCGCGAGGATGTGCACTCGGTCGCGAAGGGCGTGTGCGTGCTGGCCGCAGCCATCGCCGCGGATGAGGGTGCGATCTCGTTCGACGATCCGGTGATCTCCTCGCTTCCCGCTGTCGCGTACGGCGAGGGGGTCGACGAGGTGACGCTGCGCCATCTGCTGACGATGTCCAGCGGCATCGACCTGCCGTGGTCGGAGACGCTCATGACCGACTGGCCCGACCTCGCTGTCGAGTTCCTGCGCCGCCCGTCCAGGGGGCGGGTCTTCCAGTACTCGAACGCGAGCACCTACACGGCCATGACGGCCCTCGCGGCGCACGTGGGCGACGTCGGCGACTATGTCGAGCGCCGTCTCTTCCGACCGCTCGGCATCGACGGGGCGCACTGGGAACGCTGCCCCCTCGGGCGCATCGAGGCAGGCGGCGGACTGCATCTCCGCACCACCGAGATCGCGCGCATCGGACTCCTCCTCCGAGACCGAGGGATGTGGGAAGGTCGACAGCTCGTGTCGCCAGAGTGGATCGACGGCATGCACCGGAACGGCGTGATCGCCGGAGAGAACCCCGGCTACTCCCGGTATGCGCTCGCAGGCTGGGGCGGCCCCGGGCGCGCCTGGCGACTGCACGGAGCACACGGCCAGCTGCTGATCCTCCTCGACGACGCCGTGGTGACCGTCACCGCGGCCGACCACTTCGGCGCCGACGCCTTCGCCGCCGCGGTCGTCGACATCCTCGAAGACGCCGACGAGACGGCCGCCTGACGGTCAGGCGAAGAGTTCCGCTCCCACATACGACCCGGGGGCGGCTCCGGCGGGGATCGCCCAGATCCCGGATCCGACATGCCGGATGTACTCGTTCATGCGGTCCGTCGACAGGCGTCGCTGCAGCGCGATGAACTGCGCGGGGTCGCGCTGATAGGACAGGAAGAACAGACCCGCGTCGAGCCGTCCGAGCGCGTTGTTCCCGTCGACGTAGTTGTAGCCGCGACGGAGGATCCGCACGCCCCCGTTCTGCTCCGGATGGGCGAGACGCACGTGACTGTTCGCGTCGATCTCCGAGCCGTGGAAGTCCGGGGCGGTGAACTCGTCTCCGCCGGAGAGCGGTGCGCCCTCTCCCTTGTCCCTGCCGATGATCGTGTCCTGCTCCGACAGCCGCACGCGGTCCCAGGTCTCGATCAGCATCGCGATCTTCCGCGCGACGAGGTAGGAGCCGCCCGTCATCCAGGCGGGCTCGTCGTCGGCCGCCACCCAGACGTGATCAGCGAGGGCTGCGGCGTCATCGGCCAGGATGTTCGCCGTGCCGTCCTTGAAGCCGAAGAGGTTCCTGGGTGTGGCCTGCGTCGCCGTCGTGCGCGAGGTCTTGCCGAATCCGAGCTGAGACCACCGCAGCCGGGCGCGCCCGAAGGCGATACGGCTGAGGTTGCGGATCGCGTGCACAGCGACCTGGGGATCGTCGGCGCAGGCCTGGATGCAGAGGTCGCCGTGCGAGGCCTGCGGGTCGAGGTCGTCTCCCAGGAACGCCGGGAGGCGTTCGAGGCCGGCCGGACGCCTGGATGCGATGCCGTAGCGGTCGCCGTCCTCGTTCTCGAAGAGTCCGGGGCCGAACCCGATGGTGAGGGTCAGACCGGCGGCGGGAAGTCCCAATGCCTCCCCCGTGTCGTCGGGAGGCGCCTCGGCGGGACCGTTCACCGCGCCGCTCGCGCTCACCTCGAGCCCCTGCGTCATCCGCGCGGCCGCGTACGACCAGTCCTGCAGGAGGGAGATCAGGTCGTCGCGATCCGTGCGGGGCATCATGTCGAAGCTCGCGAAGTGCAGATGGTCCTGCACCGGGGTGGTGATGCCCGCCTGGTGCTCGCCGAAGAACTCGTACACGGGGTTCGCGCCCTCGCCGGCCCGAGCCCGCCCGAGCGCGACGCCGCCCGTGAGCCCCGCCCCCATGCCGACGGCGAGGCCGGCGACACCCCCACCGACGGCGAGTCCGAGCAGCCCTCGCCTGCTCAGCCCGCCCCCGGCGGACGCCGCCTCCGATGCCGCCGACGCGTCTGCGGTGTCGGCCTCCGACTCGTTCACTTCTGCGACCGTTCCTGTGCGCCGTGACCGGACCGTCAGTCGAGCACCGTGCCCGTGAGCTGCGAGAGCGGCTCGGCCAGCGCGTTGATGAGGTCCGTGAACTCGCGCTTGTCCGCGTCGGTCAGCTCCGCATATCCGACGAAGCCCTCGGTCAGCGAGCCGTGGGCCGCCAGCGACGCTTCCAGCGCCGAGTAGCCCGACTCGATCTCGGAGACCAGCTTCTCGCCGTCGTCGCCCTGGGCGGCCGCGAAGTCCTGGACGAGCGAGAACGCCATCTTCGAGCCTTCGACGTTGGCCGCGAAGTCGTACAGATCGGTGCCGGACCACCAGTCCTCCTCACCGGAGATCTTGCCCGTGGCGACCTCGTCGAGGAGCGCGATCGCGCCGTTGGAGATGCCGCCGATGCCCTGGTCGTCGAGCGCTGTCGTGAAGTCGTCGGAGTGCACGTAGTCGTACAGCTCCTGCACGTCCGCGAGCAGCAGATCGCCGAAGTCCGCACGCTCTGCCGGCGTCGAGGGCGCCCAGTCCTGCCAGGCCGGGGTCTCGCCGTCGGCGTTCAGGGCGTCCTGCGCAGGAACCCAGAGGTCCTTCTCGATGCGGTGGAACCCGGTCCAGTCGAGTCCCTCCGCGACCGCATCGACTTCGCGGTAGTCGATACGAGGGTCGAGGTCGCCCAGCGCCTCGGCGACCGGCTCGATGCGCTCGTAGAATGCCCGGGTCTGCGGGAACAGCGTGCGGGCGGTCTCATCGTCTCCGGACTCGTAGGCGGCGACCAGGTCCTCCACCGCAGGGACGAGCTGTCCGACCTGATCCTTCACGAACGCGCCGTAGAGGTCGACAGCCTTCTGCTTCTGCTCCGCGTCGGGTCCGTCGACGGCGACGCGGTCGCCCGTGACGGTGAAGGAGGCCCGGCCGACGCCCTCGCCGACCATGCCCGGCTTGCAGAGCGTGAAGTACTCCCCCGGCTGCGCCACCACGGTGAGCGTGCGCGACGCCGCAGGGGCGATGTTCTCGACCTCGCCGACGATGCGCAGGCCGTCCTCGGCGAGCAGGTAGAACTCGGACACCTGGTCGGTGTCGTTCGTCACGTCGAAGGTCAGGGTCCCGCTCTTCGCGGTGGACCCGGACACGGCGCAGTCGCCGTCCGTGGAGGAGACCTCGAAGGCGGCCGCGGCTTTCGCATCGCTCTTCGCGACGCAGCCGCTGAGGAGGACGGCGGCGGCACCAGCGGCCACCACCGCTGTCAGGACCCGGTGCGAGGTGATCATGCTGCTCCTTGCTGTGAGAGTGAGGGAGAGGAGGAGGACGCGGTCCTCTGCTCGCGCCGCGACGAGCGCGCCGAGCGGAGTCCGCGGACGTAGAGCCATCCGACGACGGCGATGTAGACGACCCATGCGACGACCTGCAACCAGGTCATCGCCGGCATGAATCCGACCGTGGCCTGGAGGATCGAGGCGAGGGCGCCGCCGGGCGCGATCGCCGAGGAGACGTCGAAGGCCCAGCCGAACGGGAAGGCCGCCCACCCCACGGCGACCGCCCCCGTGACCGGGTCGAGAGGCGCGGCGGCCGTGAACGGCCCCGGCAGCGCGCCGGCCTCCTGAAGGTCCATCAGAGCGTACGCGAGGACACCGGCGGCGACGATCACGAGGAAGCCTCCGGTCCAGGCGAAGAAGCGGCGGAGGTCGAGGCGCAGGGCCCCGCGCGAGATCAGCCAGCCGAGCAGGACCGCGACGGTGAGGCCGAGCAACGCTCCCAGCAGAGCGGAGGGCGCGTCGCCGAAGGACTGCACCATCGACCACAGCAGCAGCGTCGTCTCGATCCCCTCGCGGGCGACCGAGACGAACCCGATCGCGATGAGCGCCCAGAGACCGCCGGCCGTGAGGGCGCGATCGATCCCGCTCTCCAGCGTCGACTTCATCGTGCGGCCGGCCCGTTGCATCCAGAAGATCATCCAGGTGACCATCGCGACGGCGACCAGCGACAGCCCTCCGCCGATCAGCTCCTGCGCCTGGAACGTGAGCTCGTACGCCCCGAACGTGAGCACGGCCCCGATGGCGAGAGCCAGGGCGATCGCGAGCCCGACCCCGGCCCACATCTTCGGAAGAGCGTCGCGACGCCCGAGACGACGCAGGTAGGCGACGAGGATGCCGACGACGAGCGCGGCTTCGAGACCCTCGCGGAGCCCGATGAGGAAGGTGGCGAGCACGGAAGAACACTCTCTGATGGCGACTGAGGTAAGGCAGCCCTTACTCACGAGACTCTAGCATCGGGATCGCTCCGTCTCGAACACCGTGACCGGAAGTAATGGAGCGCAACAGAGCATGACCGGGTCGCTCCTCCGACGTAGCCTCGGTCCATGGCTGAACTCTCGCTCCCCATCCTGGATCTGTCCCAGCTCGACGAAGGCCCCGACGCCGCGGCTCGTTTCCGCGACGACCTCCGCGCCGCGACGCACGACGTGGGCTTCTTCTACCTCACCGGCACGGGGATCTCCCCCGACCTCGAAGCGCGCCTGCACCAGGCGGCGCTCGACTTCTTCGCCCTGCCCGAAGAGGACAAGCTCGCGATCGAGAACGTGAACAGTCCGCACTTCCGCGGGTACACGCGAGTGGGTGGCGAGCGGACGCAGGGGAAGGTCGACTGGCGCGAGCAGATCGACATCGGCCCCGAGCGCGAACCCGTCGACGGCGGCCCCGCCTTCAACCGGCTCACCGGCCCCAACCTCTGGCCTGCAGCCCAGCCGGAGCTGAAGGAGATCGTCACGGAATGGCACGACACCCTGACCGAGATCGCGCACAAGCTTCTTCGCGCCTGGGCTGTCACGCTCGGCGCAGACGAGACCTACTTCGACGAGCCGTTCCGCGATCCGTCGACTCTGATCAAGATCGTGCGGTACCCGGGCACGGACGAGCCGGAACCGCAGCAGGGCGTCGGAGCGCACAAGGATTCCGGTGTGCTGACGCTGCTGTGGGTCGAGCCCGGCAAGGGCGGACTCCAGGTCGAGCGTGACGGCGAGTGGGTCTCTGCTCCCCCGGTGCCCGGCGCCTTCGTCGTCAACATCGGCGAGCTGCTGGAATACGCCACCGGCGGATACCTCAAGGCCACGAACCACCGTGTGATCTCACCGCGGGCACCGGAGGAGCGCATCTCGATCCCGTTCTTCTTCAACCCCGCGCTCGATCAGCAGCTGCCGCTACTCGAGCTCCCCGCCGACCTCGCTGCCCAGGCGACCGGAGTCACCGAGGATCCCGGCAACCCGATCCATGCGACCTACGGCGAGAACGCGCTCAAGTCTCGGCTTCGTGCGCACCCCGATGTCGCCGCGATCCATCACCCCGACCTCGTCAGCGCGACCGCTTGAGGGACGTCACAGTTCCGCCCCGCCGCTGAGGGCGACGATCTCGCGGAGTGCCTGAAGGTGCGCGGCGAAGGCATCACTTCCCGTCTTCGTCGGACGCACCCAGGTGCGCGAGCGCCCCCCGACCGTGCCCTTGCGCGCGACCACATACCCGGCGGCCTGCAGGTGCGCGATCGCCTTGCTCAGGGGGGAATCGCCGCACTGCAGCATCTCGCGCAGGGCTGAGAAGTCGAGCTCCATCCCGTCGCCAAGTCCGGCCATGAGGGAGAACCGGATCGGCGAGGCGAAGTTGTCGTCCAGCCGGGTGCGCGGGTGTGGGGCGGAGGCGGACTCACGCACGTTCGCCATGCCCCGCGACGAAGGAGACAGCCATGAAGGACGCGATCACGCCGACTCCGGCGCACACGCCGGCGAGTCCCGCGTTGTCGAGTGCTCCGGATCCCAGGACGATGCCCACGGGTATGCAGGCGGCGACGAAGAAGACAGTGAGGTGCGGCCAACGCCAGGACGCGCCGACAGCGGGGAGACCGAGGTCGGAGGCGGAGGCCGCGATCCACGCCACGAGGCACAGCATCACGAGCAGGGTGACGACACTCCTCAGCACGTCGTCCGGCGATCCCGCGAGCATCGTCAGCACGGCGAACGCGACGCCGACGAGGACGGTGCCCCAACGAAGCCGGCGCGGCAACGGACGGGGAGCCGGACGCGGACGACGCGGGTCACCCGCAGCCCGTCTGAGCTGCACGACGCCGTGCCCTCCCACTCCGGCGAGCACCAAGGCTGCCGGGATGAGCACCACCCCGACGGGGAGTCTCGTATCCAGAGCCGCGAACCCGAACACCACGAGCGCCCCGACGACGATCGCTGCGCCGCCGACCAGCAGCGGCCACCGCGAACGCGTCATCCGCCACTGCATGCCCGTGCGCTGCGCCATCCCGGTGGACAGCTGCCCCCAGACCAGGAGGGTGAACAGCACGATCTGCGACGCCAGCACGTCGTCCTGCCGGAGGACGAGCGCGAAGGCGACGAAGTACGCCGCCATGACCACGGCGTTGCCGATCTGCAGTCGCGCGAGAGCGCGTCGGTCGACGGCACGGTCGCGGCGGTCCACCACCGCCTCCACCGTCTCGAGATAGCGCCGGGCGGTCTCCGGGTCCGGGGGCACCAGAGCGTCCTGACCTTCGATCGGCTTCTGCTCCATGACGACCTCCCTCACTTTCCAGGTGGAAAGCCCTACGACTTTCCTATCGGAAAGTCGGGCAGGTGGCAACCAGCATCGCTACCCGCTCGGGTACGACGAAGGCCGCCCCACACCGTGGGGCGGCCTTCTCAAGAATGTTCTGCGCGATTGAACGCTGGGTCCGTGGTGCCTTATCGGCGAAGACCAAGGCGTGCGATCAGCGAGCGGTAACGCTCGATGTCGACGCTCTGGAGGTAGCCGAGCAGACGACGGCGCTGACCCACGAGCAGGAACAGACCACGACGCGAGTGGTGGTCGTGCTTGTGCTCCTTCAGGTGCTCGGTGAGGTCCTTGATGCGCTGCGTCAGCATCGCGGCCTGCACCTCGGGGGATCCGGTGTCACCGGGGTGCGTCGCGTACTCTTCGATGATCGCCTTCTTGACGTCTGCTTCCAGTGCCATAGATTCGATCCCCTCTCTGCTTGTTGCGCGGCGCCCGACGCCTGATGCGTGAGCTCTCTTTATCCGCGGCCGATCGAACGGCAACCTGACGAGTCTACCAGCCGAATCGCGCGTGGCGGGACACCAGTGCCGTCTCGCCCTCGCATGGGTCGACTAGGCTCGGGATGTGCAGAAGAAGATCGACCGGTGAGCACCCGACGCGGCCATCTGATCGACCTCACTCCGCTGAAGGCGAGTCCCGCCTTCGCTCGCATGTGGATCGGCTCCACGCTCGCCGGCATCGGCGGCCAGCTGACGATCGTCACCGTCATGCTCCACGTGTTCGTGCTCACCGGGAGCACGTTCGCCGTCTCGATGATCGCGGTCGCCGGCCTTCTCCCGATGATCCTCGCCGGGCTCTACGGCGGCATGCTCGCCGACGCCTTCGATCGCAGACGCGTCGCCCTGATCGCCGCGACCGTGACGTTCGCCTCGACGGCCCTGCTCGCCACCCTCACGTGGACCGGCACCGAGACGATCTGGTGGCTCTACGCGCTGAGCATCGTCAACTCGGCAGCGAACTCCGTCGGCATGGCCACGCGCACCGCCATCGTGCCCCGGCTCATCCCCCGCCGCATGCTCGCCGCCGCATCCGCCCTCAACGGTGTGGCATTCGGCCTCACCGTCATGGCCGGTCCGGCACTCGCCGGTCTCCTCGTGGCGCTCACGGGGTACGGCTGGACCTACACGATCGATGTCGTACTGATGCTGTCGATGTTCCTCGGGCTGTGGACGCTTCCCGCGCTCCGCCCCGAGGGCGAGGTCGTTCGGCCGGGGTTCGCCTCTCTCGTCGACGGCTGGCGGTTCCTGCGCCGAGCCGGCAACATCCGGATGCAGTACATCATCGACATCATCGCGATGACCTTCGGCCAGCCCCTGGTGCTCTTCCCTGCTCTCGGCACCGTGATCCTCGGCGGAGGCGCATTCACCACCGGGATCCTCACGGCCGCGGTCGCCGTCGGCACCTTCTCATCGAGCCTGCTCTCCGGGCGCGTGGTGCAGTACCGCTGGCACGGGCGCGGCATCGCGCGCGCCGTAGAGGCGTACGGAGCCGCCATCCTGCTGTTCGGCCTGGTGCTCCTGGTCGGCGCGTTCTCGACACCGGCGAGCGAGAAGGACCCGAACATCGGACTGATCGTCGCCGCGTGCATCGCGCTCGCGCTCTCCGGGGCGTCCGACAACGTCAGCTCCATCTACCGCAACACGATGATGCAGGCAGCGGTGCCCGACGCGATGCGCGGTCGCCTGCAAGGACTCTTCGTCGTCGTGGTGACGGGCGGCCCTCGCGTCGGTGCACTCTACGCCGGCACGCTCGCCACCCTCACCGCCCTGTGGTTCCCGCCGCTGCTCGGGGGCATCCTCGTGATCTCCCTGGTCGCCCTGCTCGCGCGGCGCAACCGGCGCTTCCGCGACTACGACGCAGAGAACCCCGAGCCCTGACGGGCCCGGGGTTCGAGGGATCCTGCCGCTCAGTCCTGCTGCAGGGCGCCCTGCAGGTCGAGGCTGATCGTGACGTCCTTGCCCACGAGCACGCCGCCGGTCTCGAGCGCCGCGTTCCAGGTGAGGCCGAAGTCCTCACGGTTGATCACGGTCTTCGCCGAGGCGCCGGCCTTGTAGTTGCCCCACGGGTCGCTGCCGAAGCCGCCGAAGTCGAGTTCGAAGGTCACTGGCTTCGTGATGCCGCGGATCGTCAGGTCGCCGTCGACGAAGAGCTCGCCCTTCTCGGCGCGCGCTCCCGTGGAGACGAACTCCATCGTGGGGAAGTTCTCGGTGTCGAAGAAGTCGGCCGAGCGCAGGTGGGCATCGCGCCCCTCGTCCTTGGTGTCGACCGAGGTCACGTCGACGCTCGCCTCGACCTTGGCGTCGAGCGGGTTCTCGGGGGCGATCAGCGTCGCGCTCTTCACGCCGAACGTGCCGCGCACCTTCGAGATCATCATGTGACGGACGCTGAACGTGACCTCGCTGTGCGCAGGGTCGAGGACCCAGGTGCCGGGACGGTAGCCGGGGATGTCGATGCTGGTCATGGGTTCTCCTTCGGAGAGATCAGCCGCTGCGGCGGCAAAGGGACAGGGGCCGCGAAGGTCGCGACCCCTGTGACAACTTACATTCATTCGCATGTATTCCCGCGCCGAGCAATATTCTGCGCGGGACGACAGAGGCGCCCCTCTCACGGGAAGAGGAGCGCCTCGTGATGGGGTTCGGTTCAGCCGACAGCCACCAGATCGATGATGAAGATCAGCGTCTTGCCGGAGAGGAAGTGTCCGCCGCCGGCGGGTCCGTATGCGAGGTGCGGCGGGATGGTGAGCTCACGACGGCCGCCGACCTTCATGCCAGGGATGCCGTCCTGCCAGCCCTGGATCAGTCCGCGCAGCGGGAACTGGATCGTCTCGCCGCGTCCCCACGACGAATCGAACTCCTCGCCGGAGTCGAACTCGACACCGGCGTAGTGGACGGTGACGGTGTCGCCGGGCTTCGCCTCGGCGCCATCACCCTCGATGATGTCGCGGATGACGAGCTCCTCGGGAGCGGGGCCGCTGGGGGCATCGAACTCAGGCTTTGTGCGATCAGTCATGCCTCCATCAAACCCGAGCACGCCGGAACGGGTCAACGCGAACGCACCTGCTCACAGCGAACACCCCGGCGACCGCCGGCCTGCGCCGTCGAAGAAGCTCTTGACACCCACGAGCGGGCGGGTGCACCCTGATTACAGATCAACTCAGCGCCCGGGAGACTCGCAGGCATCGCCGCAGCACCGGGCGCTGAGTCTTGCCGGACGGACCTCTCAGTAGGCCAGCAGCGCCGCTCTCGTAGCGCGCGTGCGGATCAGCAGCGCCCGCTCGTCGTCCACCGCCAGCGGGTCACGCCCGGTGATCGCGCGCTGTCGGACGGACGCGAGCTCCGTCGCGTCCTTGATGAACGCACGCATCAGCCGGCGCCGGTCGCCCCGGAGCTGCGCGGCCCACGCCAGGCCCACCTTGCGTCCCGCCGGAGTCGCGAGCATCGTGACCTCCTCCGGTGTGAACCAGCCGGCGGCCGCGTAGTCGCTCAGTCGTGCCCTGGTGAGTCTCGCCTCTTCCCGTCGCAGGGCGACGATGCCGAGGATGAATCCGACGAAGAGCGGCACCTGCAGTGTGAAATAGAGCCCGAAGAAGTCCGCGAACGTGGCGGATCCGTTCCACAGCGCGTGCAGCAGGATCGCCCCGATCAGTCCCACGGCCCCGGCCCCGAAAGCCGACCCCGCAGAACCGTGCCGCCGGGCGACGAGCCCGATCGCGAAACCCGTCATCGCCGTGAACATGGCGTGCGCGAACGGCGACAGGAGCCCCCGGACGACGAACGTGACCGTGAGCTGCTCCCCGCCGCCCTCGATCAGACTCAGGCCGAAGTACTGGATGTTCTCGGTGAAGGCGAACCCCGCGCCCACGAGTGCTCCGTACACGATGCCGTCGACCGGACCGTCGAAAGCCCGCCGTGCGAGCAGGAAGATGAGGAAGACGCCGAGCCCCTTCCAGAACTCCTCCACGATCGGGGCCTGCACGACGGCGCTGAACTCCTCCGAGCGGATGTCGAACAGCAGGGTCAGCGCGGTGTCCACGAGTAGGGTGAGCCCCACCGCGGCGACCGCGCCCCATGCGATGGCGAAGGCGATGAGCCGCTTGGGTTCCGGTTCCCAGCGGTCGATCAGGCGGACGCCCAGGAAGACGATAGTCAGCGGGATCAGGGCGAGCACCAGTCCCACGATCGAGGCCACCGATCCGAGTGCCCACACGAAATAGCCGACGAGGGCGATCAGCAGGAACCCCAGCACCCCGAACAGCCACAGCGAGACCGTTCGGCCCTTCCTGGTCGGGACAGGCAGCGCGGGCAGCGAGGGCGCCGGGGCCGGAGCCACCGGTGCCGGCGGTGTGTACGGCGTCGGCTGCGCGAGCGAGGAGGCGTAGCCCGTCGCGGGGGCCGGTGCCGTCGGGAACGTCGGCGACGGCGCGGCCGTGTACGCGGGCGGGGAGGCCTGAAGCGACGCGGGCGGCGGCGTGTACGGCGACGGCTGCTGCGGGGGCGGTC
Source organism: Microbacterium algeriense (assembly GCF_008868005.1). Classification (GTDB taxonomy): domain Bacteria; phylum Actinomycetota; class Actinomycetes; order Actinomycetales; family Microbacteriaceae; genus Microbacterium; species Microbacterium algeriense. The sequence goes on along the minus strand of NZ_WAAO01000002.1, from coordinate 483,890 downwards.
CTCCGAAAGTCATAGCCACAGCTTAGGCGGCACAACAGAGCCCGCACGGGTATGGCCGAGTCCTCCAACCGCTCACCGCCCGCCACCCGGTAGCGTAGAAGCATGCGGTTCGCTCATCTGCGCCGTCCTGACTCCCCTCATGCGGTTCTCGCCGTGGTGCAGGACTCGGACGCCATCCTCGTCTCCGACCTCGTGACCGATGCTCCTGCCACGCTGCAGCAGCTCATCGAAGGAGGCGACGCCCTGCTCGAGCGCCTCCGCTCCGCCGTGGCCGAGGGCGCCGCGGACCGGCACCCGCTCGGCGACTGGTCCTTCGCTTCCGCCGTGATCGCTCCCCCGGCGGTTCTCGCCGTCGGGCTCAACTACGCCGCGCACTCGAGCGAGCTCGGGCTCAAGACCGATGCAGCCCCGACGGTGTTCACCCTCTGGCCGAACTCGCTGACGGGTCACGAACAGACCACGTCCTGGCCGCGCAGCCTCAGCGAAGCCGTCGACTACGAGGCCGAGCTCGGCGTCCTCATCGGCACGCCGGCCAAGGACGTCGCCGAGGCGGATGCCCTCTCGCATGTCTGGGGCTACACCGTCGTCAACGACATCACCGCGCGGAACATCCAGTTCTCCGAGGCGCAGTGGTCGCGCTGCAAGTCCTTCGACGGCTTCACACCCACCGGTCCCTTCGCCGTGACCGCGGATGAGATCGCCGACCCGCAGGATCTGCACATCTGGGCGGTCGTCGACGGTCACACCGTTCAGGACGCGAGCACGGACCAGATGGTGCGCTCAGTCGCCAAGCTGATCGCGCACCTGTCGCAGTCGCTCACCCTGCTGCCCGGCACGCTCATCTCGACCGGGAGCCCGGGCGGTGCCGGCTACTCACGCGATCCGCAGATCTTCCTCCGCGATCACTCGACCGTCACGGTCGGCATCGACGGGATCGGCGAGCTCACCACGCACTGCCGGATCACGGACTGACGCACGACGCAGACAGAAGGGGGGGACGGATGCCGAAGCATCCGTCCCCCCCTTCTCGTCTCCCCCGGTCAGATCTCGATGAGGTCCTCGGGCGTGACCACGGGGATGGCGGCGGTGATGGTCTCCAGCCCGGACAGGCGCGCCGGCGACAGCTGCTTGGTGACCTCGTCGCGCGACATCAGCCCCGCCTCGACCACGAGGTCGGCGACGCTCCGGTTCGTGAGCAGAGCCGTCTTGGCGAGAGCGGCGGCGGCCGCGTAGCCGATGAACGGCGTCAGCGCGGTGATCACGCCGACGGATGCGCCCACCATCGCCCCGAGGCGGTCACGGTTGGCGGTGATGCCGTCGACGCAGTTGACGCGCAGGGTCCACATCGCCTGACGCATCCAGGTGATCGACTGGAAGATCGAGTGCGCGATGACCGGCTCGAAGGCGTTCAGCTGCAGCTGACCGGCCTCTGCCGCCATCGTCACGGTCATGTCGGCGCCGGCGACGGCGAACGCCACCTGGTTCACGACCTCCGGGATGACCGGGTTGACCTTGCCCGGCATGATGCTCGACCCCGCCTGCATAGCCGGGAGGTTGATCTCGCCGAGACCCGCCTGCGGACCGGACGACAGCAGCCGGAGGTCGTTGCAGATCTTCGACAGCTTCATCGCGTTGCGCTTGAGCGTCGAGGAGAACGACATGAACGATCCGGTGTCGCTGGTCGCCTCGACGAGGTCTCCCGCCGTGCGCAGGTCGAGTCCGGTGATCTCGCGCAGGTGCTTGAGCACGGCGGGAGCATAGCCGGGGTGCGTGGTGATGCCCGTGCCGATCGCCGTGGCGCCCATGTTGATCTCGAACATCAGCGAGGCGTTCTCGGTGAGGCGCGTGTGGTCGTAGCCGAGGGTCGTGGCGAAGCCGTTGAACTCCTGCCCGAGCGTCATCGGCACGGCGTCCTGCAGCTGGGTGCGTCCGACCTTGAGCACGTCGTGGAACTCGCGCGACTTGCCGAGGAACGACAGACGCAGCAGATCGAGCTCCTCGAGCAGCGAACGCAGCGTCAGGGACAGACCGATCTTCACTGCGGTCGGATAGACGTCGTTCGTCGACTGGCTGCGGTTGGTGTGGTCGATCGGCGAGAGGAAGGCGTAGTCGCCCTTCTCGCGGCCGGCCATCTCGAGCGCGATGTTGGTGATGACCTCGTTCGCGTTCATGTTGGTCGAGGTTCCGGCCCCACCCTGGATGACGCCGACCGTGAACTGCTCGTGGAACTCGCCGTCGATGACGCGTTGCGCGGCACGGTCGATCAGGTCGGCCCGTTCCGGGTCCAGCACGCCGATCTCGCGGTTCGCCCTGGCGCTCGCCTGCTTGACCATCGCGAGGCCCACGACGAGGTCGGGATACACCGAGATGGGCCGCTTCGTGATCGGGAAGTTCGCATCGGCGCGGGCGGTGTGGATCCCCCAGTACGCGTCGGCGGGAATCTCCATGCTCCCGAGCGAATCGGTCTCGGTGCGGGTCAGGGTAGGCGCGGCAGAAGCCATGTCACATCCTCGTGGGTCGTGGCGGGTGAGAAGGGTGGGGGATGTCCCCAGTCTACGCCGGTCACCGTCCGGGTTTGCGGGAGAAGGCCTCGAGTCGCGCCTCCGGGGTGAGCATCGCCATGCGCTCCAGCCACTCCTCCGAGAAGAAGTCGCCGGTGGGGGCGTCGACCACCGGAACCACCGTGTGCGTGATCGTGTCAGGGTAGACGTGCACCAGCTGGAAGGCCTGAGCAGCGTCCATGCCGTTCACCTCCGCGGAGGGCCGCGCGACGTTCATCGTGTAGCAGGTGGCCGACGCGACGCTCACCGGCACTCCGGCGAACGTGCCGTTCGAGGAGTAGTGCAGGTGACCCGCGAGGATCCCGCGGACATCGGTCCCGCGGATCACCTCGGCGAGCTCATCCTGATGGCGCAGCTCCAGGATGTCGAAGAGCGGGAGATGACTGGGCAGCGGCGGGTGATGCATCGCGAGGAGGGTGCCGTGCGGCGCCGGCTCGGACAGGATGCCGGCCAGCCATGTCAACTGCCCGTCGTCGAGATCGCCGTGGTGCCAGCCGGGCACGCTCGTGTCCAGGGCGACGAGTCGGAGGCCGTCGAGGTCCCAGACCCCGGTGACGGGTTCCTCCGTCGGAGCCAGGTCCCACAGCTCGGCGCGCAGCGCCGGGCGCTCATCGTGATTCCCGGCGACCCACACCACCGGTGCCCCGAGTTCTTCGGCGACCGGCTCGACCGCGGCGCGGAGCCGACGATAGGCGTCCGGCTCCCCCAGGTCGGCGAGGTCGCCCGTGATCACGATCGCCGCCGGATGCGGGTGCACCGCGCGGATCGCCTCCAGCGTCCGGGAGAAGTTCTCCTCGACGTCGTAGTGACCGCCCAGGAGCGCGCCGCCCGCGAGGAAGTGCGGGTCGCTCACATGGATGAGCACGTGCGAGGCGGGCCGATGACGACCGAAGACGTACGAGGGAGCGTTTCCTGCGGACATGGCATCAGCCTAGGCGTCCGCCGCGACGTTCCGCCGGGGGCTGCGCATCCGACTCAGGCGTCGGCGGACGATGCCGTCGTCAGTGCCCCACCACGAGCATCAGGATGCCGGCGACGACCGCCGCCGCGCACAGCGCGAAGCACGCGTACGCACCCACGAGGGCGAGCTTCTTCTGCCCCTCGGTGAGCGGGCTCTTGCGAGCCGCCTTCGCCGCCTGCTTCTCGGCGCGCTTGAGCTCCTTCTCGGTGATCACGGTGATCGCGTCCGTGAACTCCGCCGGACTCACCACGGGGGCATGTCCGCTGCGCACGAGCAGTCGGAGCCCGAGGGCGTAGAACGTGACGATCGCAGCAGCTCCGACGAGAGCCGCGACGAAGACCTGGAGGAAGGCGAGCCAGTCGATCACGACGTTCATTCCGAGTCCCCGTTCCGCTCAGCGGGCACGCCCGTCGACGACTTCGACGCCTTGGCTCCCGCCTTGGCCTGAGCCTTCTTCTCGGCCTTCGCCTTCGCGTCCTTCTTGGCCTGGGCCTTCACCTTCTCGCGGGCCTCGGCGCGGGCTTTGGCCTCCGCCTTCGCCTGCTCGATGCGCAGCTGTCGGCGCGTGGGCGGGGGCGTGTCCGGAAGCTCGATCGCCCTGCCCGACGCGGCGACGTCGCTCATGGCGTTCGCCGGCGTCACGGCATTCCGGCGCGAGCGCATGAAGAGGCCGAGGATGATCGCCAGGGCCAGCACGGCGTCGATCGCCACGCCCCAGTTCCCGAGCCACACGACCAGCAGTGCAGCCAGCGCACCGACGCCGCCCGCCGCCGGAAGGGTGAGCAGCCAGCCGACGCCGATGCGGCCGGCGGTCCGCCAGCGCACCGTGGAACCGCGGCGCCCCAGACCGGAGCCGATGACCGAGCCGGAGGCGACCTGCGTCGTCGAGAGGGCGAAGCCGAGAGCGCTCGACGCGAGGATCGTCGCTGCCGTGGAGCTCTCCGCCGCGAAACCCTGAGCGGGCTTGACATCGGTCAGGCCCTTGCCGAGGGTGCGGATGATGCGCCATCCGCCGAGGTAGGTGCCGAGCGCGATCGTGAACGCACAGGCGATGATGACCCACAGCTCGGGCTCGTGGTGAGCACCCGACTGCCAGCCGATCGTGATCATCGCGAGGGTGATCACGCCCATCGTCTTCTGCGCGTCGTTCGTGCCGTGTGCGAGCGCGACGAGCGAGGAGGTGAAGATCTGTCCCCAGCGGAACCCGTCGCGACCGTCGGGCTTGCCGTCATAGCGACGGGTCACCGAGTACGCGATCTTGGTCGCCGCGAACGCGATGATCCCCGCGGTGACGGGCGCGATGAGCGCGGGCAGCACGATCTTGGACAGCACGGCCCCGAAGTCGATCCCACCCATCCCGGCACCGACGAGCGTGGCACCGATGAGGCCGCCGAACAGGGCGTGCGAGGAGCTCGAGGGAAGCCCGAGCAGCCAGGTCAGCATGTTCCAGGTGATCGCGCCGATGAGTCCCGCGAAGATCAGCGACAGGAACAGATCGGCCCCCGCGTCGAGGATCGCGTCCTCGCGGATGATGCCGCCGGAGATGGTCTTCGAGACCTCCGTGGACAGGAACGCGCCGACGAGGTTCAGGACCGCGGCGAGCAGGACGGCGGTCTTGGGCTTCAGGGCGCCCGTCGCGATCGGCGTCGCCATGGCGTTCGCCGTGTCGTGGAAGCCGTTGGTGAAGTCGAAGAAGAGTGCCAGCGCGATGACAAGCACGACGATGAGGGCTGCGGTTTCCACCGTTCGCTTTCGGTCGTTGAGGACGAAGGACGTGTCGACGTGGTCGACGTGCTGAACGAAGAGTTCACCGTGGGTTTGACTTCCGTTAACCGGCCCCGGTAAATCCTCCCACCCTCCCCCGTGCCGGTCAACTCGACCTGGGATAGCGTGAGACGGTGACTGACGCACCCACGGCAGACCGCCGCTCCACCCTCCGCACGCACCACGGCGACACCTTCGACGATCCCTACGAGTGGCTCAGGGCCAAGGACTCGGACGAGGTCATCGCCCACCTCGAGGCCGAGAACGCCCACACCGACGCCGAGACCGCGCATCTCGCCGACCTCAGGGAACGGCTGTTCCAGGAGATCAGAGGACGCGTGCAGGAGACCGACCTGTCCGTCCCGACCCGCCGCGGTGACTGGTGGTACTACAGCCGCACCGAGGAAGGCGCGCAATACGGCATCCACTGCCGCGCCGCCGCCGATGCGGACGACTGGACACCCCCGCGGCTCGAGCCGGACGTTCCCGTCGCGGGTGAGGAGATCCTCCTCGACGGCAACGTCGAAGCCGAGGGGCACGAGTTCTTCTCGCTGGGCGCCTTCGACACCTCCGACGACGCGACCAAGCTCCTGTGGTCGACCGACTTCGAGGGCGACGAGCTGTACACCGTGCGCGTACGCGACCTGACCACGGGCGCCACCCTCGACGACGAGATCCCGAACACCGGCGGGGCGTTCTTCACGCCGGACGGCACCGGCGTCCTCTACACGACACGCGATGAGGCGTGGCGACCGGACACGCTGTGGCTGCACCGGCTCGGCACTCCGGTCTCCTCCGACGTGAAGCTCTTCCATGAGCCGGACGAGAAGTTCTGGCTCGGGGCGGGGATCACCCGCAGCCGTCGGTTCCTGGTCATCGGGGTCGGGTCGAGTATCACGAGCGAGGAGTACCTCGTCGACCTGGCGGGCGAGCTGACCGCCGAGCCGCGACTCGTCTGGCCACGGCGGGAAGGCGTCGAGTACGCGGTCGATCATGCCGTGGTGGACGGCGAGGACCGCCTGCTGATCCTGCACAACGACCAGGCCCTGGACTTCGAGCTCGTCTCGGTATCCGTCTCCGATCCGCAGGGCGAGCGGCATGTGGTCGTCCCGCACGAGCAGGGGCGTCGCCTGCTCGGAGTGGACGCCTTCCGCGACTACGCGACGGTCGAGTACCGCAGCGAGGGTCTCGAACGCGTCGGGCTGCTCGACTACTCCACCGACACGGTCGATGAACTCCGGTTCGACGAGCCGCTGTACTCCGCGGGCGTGAGCGGCAACCCCGAGTGGCACTCCCCCTTCCTGCGCCTGGGTTACGCCTCGTTCGTCACCCCGGGCACCGTGTACGACCTCGACCTCGACCTCGCGACGCGAGAGCTCGTGCTGCGCAAGCAGGTGCCCGTGCTCGGCGGCTACGACCCCGCCGAGTACGGACAGCGCCGCGACTGGGCCGTGGCATCCGACGGCGTGCGCGTGCCGATCTCCCTCGTCTGGAAGCGCTCCTTCGGAGAGCCCGGCTCCGAGGCGCGGCCCCTGCACCTGTACGGCTACGGCTCGTACGAGCACTCCATCGATCCGGCGTTCTCCGTCGCACGACTCTCCGAGCTGGACCGGGGCGTCGTGTTCGCCGTCGCGCATGTGCGCGGAGGCGGCGAGATGGGGCGGCAGTGGTACGAAGACGGCAAGCTCCTCCACAAGCGCAACACCTTCACGGACTTCGTCGCCTGCGCCGAGCACCTGGTCGAGGCGGGGATCACCGCGCCGGACCGGATGGTCGCTGAGGGCGGCAGCGCCGGCGGGCTGCTGATGGGGGCGGTCGCCAACCTCGCCCCCGAGCTCTTCGCCGGGATCCTGGCGGGTGTGCCGTTCGTGGATGCGCTGACGACGATCCTCGATCCCTCGCTCCCGTTGACCGTGATCGAGTGGGACGAGTGGGGCGACCCGCTCCACGACGCGGAGGTGTACGCGTACATGAAGTCGTACACGCCGTACGAGAACGTGCGGGACGGCGTCGCGTATCCGCGCATCCTGGCGGTGACGTCGCTCAACGACACGCGCGTGCTGTACGTGGAGCCGGCCAAGTGGGTCGCTCGACTGCGGGAGGCCGGGGCTTCGGACGTGCTGCTGAAGTGCGAGATGGTCGCGGGCCACGGCGGCGTGAGCGGACGGTACAACTCCTGGAAGGAGCGCGCGTTCGAGCTGGCCTGGCTGCTCGACACGCTCGGCCTCGCCGACGCCTGACCCCTGCACCCGCTGACCCGCGCCTGCACCCACCCTCCCCGGATCAGGCGATCACGCAGAATCAGGCAGTTTTCGCCTCAGTTCGCCTGATCCGGGGTGTTCGCCTGATCCACGCGCGCGTCGCGTGGGCACGACCTCTCCTACACGGTGCAGTCGACGGTGATTGCTTCCCCAGACCCCGTGCGGGGCGCCCGGGCGACATCCCCGCGGGGCGCAGGCTGGACGGATGACGAAGCCGACGGTCGAGGACTGGGTGCGCGCGCGAGGCGGCTCCGCCCACTCCTCCGCCGCTCGCCTCTCGGGCTTCAGTGATCACGCGGTCCGACGCGCGGTCGATGCGGGCGCACTCCATCGTGTACGCCGATCGTGGCTCGTCACCCCCGACTGCGATCCGCGGCGTGTGGCCGCAGCCTCCGTCGGAGGCCGCGCGACGTGCGTCAGTGCCGCGGCGTTGCAAGGGCTGTGGGAGGTCCGGACGGATGAGGTCCACGTCGCGCTCCCGCACAGCGCATCGCGGTTCGACCCCTCCGGAGTGATCGTCCACCGCGGCCGCGGTCCTGTCCCCGTGCACCCGCGATCCCCCGACGAGCCGGTCCTGAACGTGCTCTTCCACGTCGCGCGGTGTCTGCCCCTGCCGGATGCTCTGGCGATCTGGGAGTCCGCGGTGCGTCGAGGAGCCGTCGACCTCGACGTCCTCGAGCAGGTGAAGTGGCGCTCGTCCGCCGCGTCCCGCATCTCCGCGCTCGTCGGAGATCGCTCGGACTCGGGTCCGGAGTCGACGTTCGTCTCGCTCATGCGCGGGATCGGCGTCGAGGTGCGGCAGCAGGTCTGGGTCGACGGGCATCCCCTCGACGCCATGATCGGCGACCGCCTCGGCGTGCAGATCGACGGCTACGCCCATCACAGCTCCGCCGCGGACCGAAGGCGCGACATGCGAGCAGACGCCCGCCTCGCGCTGCGCGGCTACACGGTCCTCCGGTTCGATACGCAGCAGGTGATGTACGACGCACCCCATGTCGAACGCACCATCCTGACGGCGATGGCGCAGGGTCTTCACCGCAAGCGCTGACTTGCCCCGCTTTCGCGCCGTGCTTCCACTCCCCTGCCAGCACGGCATGAACAGGCGGACGAGCGAGATCAGGCACTCTCCAGCGCGAACGGCCTGAACCGAGCGGAACGCCTGAACTCGCGGGCCTGAACCCTGGCACGCAGGTGCGCAGAATGCGGAGGGCGCCGCCGCGCGGAAACAGGCGGACGAGCGAGATCAGGCACTCTCCCGCACGAACGGCCTGAACCGGGCGGAACGCCTGAACTCGCGGCCTGAACCGAGCGGAACGCCTGAAGCGGCGCGGCCCGGCGCGGCCGAACGCCTGAACGTGCGCGCAGCCGAGAGCTCAGCCGAAGAGCGCGGCAGCCTCGTCGTAGCGGTAGCGCGGCACCGTGTTGAGCTCGCCCAGCGCGTCGGCGAAGGGCACACGGACGATGTCGGTGCCCTGCATCGCGACCATCTGTCCCCAGGCGCCGTCGACGATCGCGTCAGCCGCATGCAGACCGAGCCGCGTGGCGAGCACACGGTCGAACGCGGACGGCGATCCGCCGCGCTGGATGTGTCCGAGGATCGTCGCGCGGGTCTCGATGCCCGTGATGCGCTCGATCTCCGGGGCGAGCAGATCGCCGATGCCGCCCAGCCGGGGCCGGTTGAAGGCGTCGAGGCCCTTGTCGCTGTAGGCCTCTTCCATTCCGAGAAGCTTGAACCCCTCGGAGACCACGACGAGCGGGGCACGTCCGCGGTCGTGGGCGCTGGTGACGAGCTCGGTGATGTCTTCGATGGACATCGGCACCTCGGGGATGCAGATCACGTGGGCGCCGGCGGCCATCCCGGCGTGCAGCGCGATCCATCCCACGTGGCGGCCCATGACCTCGGCGACCATGCAGCGCTGGTGCGAGTCGCCCGTGGTGCGCAGGCGATCCATGGCATCGGTGGCGATGTTGACGGCCGTGTCGAAGCCGAACGAATAATCGGTCGCCTGCAGGTCGTTGTCGATCGTCTTGGGGACGCCGATGACCTTGATCCCATCCTTGGCGAGGCGGTCGGCGGCAGCCAAAGTGCCTTCGCCGCCGATCGCGATGACGCCGTCGATCTTGTGCCCGTACAGGGTCTTGGCGATGTTCTCCGCGCCGCCCCGCTCACCCTCGTAGGGGTTCGTGCGGCTCGTGCCGAGGATCGTGCCGCCGACCTTCGACAGGCCCTTCACCTCGTGTCGCGTCAGCGGCATGAAGTCGCCGTCGACGAGGCCCCGCCAGCCGTCTCGGATGCCGACGAACTCCAGATCGTACGTAGTCGTGCCCTTGAGCACGATGCCGCGGATGACCGCGTTGAGGCCGGGGCAGTCGCCGCCGCTCGTCAGGATGCCGATCTTCATGCTGGTGCCTTCAGACGTTCAGGAGATGGGGGAAAGGCGACGCTGCCTTCGATCGACACTAGCGCTCCGGCGCGCCCGGCGCTATTCGACGTCGGAGAAAACCGTCGATCTTGACAGCCGCCGGCCACCGAATCGACGAAGTTGGCGGTCCCGGCCGATCTTGCCGCAGAACGGACGTTAAGAAACGTCGTTCTTGACGCTCAGGCCGACCCGAGCGCCTGACGCAGCAGGTGCATCAGAGCCGCCAGCTGGACCGGCTCACCTGCCGACTCCTCGACGGCCTCGCCGTCGAGTGCCCGCGCCGCGAGACCCTGCTTCTGGTCGATGAGCTCCGCGATCTTGGTGTCGATCGTGTGCGCCGCGATGATCCGCCACGCGGTCACCGGCTCGCCCTGTCCGATGCGGTGGACGCGGTCGATCGCCTGGGTCTGCTCCGCGGCCGTCCAGGAAAGCTCCGCGAGGACGACGTTCGACGCCGCCTGCAGATTCAGCCCCACACCTGCCGCGGTCAGCGAGCAGACGGCGATTCCGACGTCGGGGTCGCCGTTGAAGTCGTCGATCGCCTGCTGCCGCGCGGTGGTCGTCTGGTCGCCGCGGATCGAGACCGCACGGATGCCGGCGGCGGCGAAGTGCTCCTCCGCCTTGTCCATCACGTCGATGTGCTTCGCGAAGAACACCACCTTGCCGACCGAGCGCTGCAGCTGTGCGGCGTAGTCCGCGGCGAGCTGAGCCTTCGCCTGGCCGATGCGTCGGACCATCGTGAAGACGTTGTCTCCCCCGGTGCCGGCCGCCTTCGACTCCTCGAGCTCGTTCTGCGCGACGAGGCGCACGATGTCGTCGTCGATCTCCCCCGGTGCGAGTCCGCGGTCGCCGCGGGCCTCGATGATCCGCCGGTAACGGGCGGCGAGTCGCTCGCCCAGTTCCCGCTCCGCCTCACGGATGCTGCGTCCGAACTCGTCGTCGAGCTGCACGGGCAGGTCGGCGATCAGCTTGTCGGGCAGGTCGGCCGCGACGTCCTTCTTCTTGCGCCGGACGATGCCCATCGAGATGACGGCGTCCCTCGCTTCCGGGTAGAACGCCTTGTCCGCGGGCGTGAAGCCCGTGGCGTCGAGCTTCTCCATGAGCTCAGGGCCCGGCTTCTCTCCGTTGGTCCAGCCGAGGAAGCGCCAGATGGCGTCGAAGTCCTCGACGTCGTTGATCAGCGGTGTCCCGGTGAGGGCCAGCATGAGCGGATCGTGTCCCGGTGTGCGCTCGCGCACCTGGGCGGCGAGGGAGAGCACGTTCTGGGACCGCTGCGAGGAGAGGTTCTTGATGAAGTGCGCCTCGTCGACGACCATGCCGCGTAGACCGATCGAGGCCAGCCAGGAGAGGTGACGGTCGAGGATCTCGTAGTTGACGATGAAGACGTCCGCGAAGGCGTCGATGTCGGCACCATCGCCCTGGATCACGGTCGCCCGCCGCTGCGGCGTCCACCGCTCGACCTCGCGTGCCCAGTTCATCTTCACGACGTTCGGCACGACGGCCAGCAGCGGGTAGGCCCCGGCGACGGACGCGGCGAGCACGGACTGCGCGGTCTTGCCGAGTCCGGGCTCGTCCGCCAGGAGGAAGCTGCGGTGCCCGGCGCGCACGGCCTCGAGGAAGCGCGACTGATGCACCATGACATCGAGACCCTTGGGCGAGATGTGGTCGAACTCGGGCGCCGGGGGCAGCTCCATGGACGCGGCGGATCCACCGGCGCCCGTCTCGAACGCCTTGTACAGCGGCCCCATGAGCTCCCACCCGTCGAGCCGGCGGCGCGGAGTGGCCGCAGGACGCGGGGTGAGGTCGGGCGCGAGGAACGGATTCGCGAGCTGTCGCGCCTCGACGGAGGGCGGGGTGACCTGACGTTCCGCGATCGCGGCAGGCACGACCGATATCTGCACGGGAGCGGCGTCGGCGATGATGAGCTCCTCGGGAGGCAGCTCCGCCCCCGATTCGAGCAGCCAGTCGCGGCGCATGCGCTTCGCGACGGGCGAGGTCGCCTGGTCGGCCTCGAGCAGCTGGATGAGCGAGGTGTCGCGTGCCGCGGTCTTCGCGAGGATCGTCGCGACACCGTCCAGACGCTTCAGCAGCTCGGCGCGTGCGGGATCGCCGATCTCCGCGTCGGCCTTCACCCTGGCGCGCTCCTCGCGCACCAGGAACGCGATCACCTGGAACTTGACCCGGTTGGTCGGGCCCAGCTTGCCTCGCTGCGACTTCGCCTCGATCTCGCGCACCTTGCGCGCGAGGATCGGGATGAGGGGCGCCTCATCGTCACGTCGGGACGTCTTCTTGCGCCGCGTGGCGGCGGTTGCCGTGGTCGGCATGCTCCTCCTGAGCGTGAAGGCCCTGGTTTCCCCATGAAACCGCGAGCCGTTCTCGTTGTCCGCGTGTGGCGTGAGCCAGGACCGTACGAACAGTGGATCGTCTTCCGCCGCGGCGCGCGGGACGCGCGAGGAACGGCGGAAGCCGATACCCATTCTATGTCATCGCGCCGGCTTCCTGCGGATCATCGCGCCGTGCCGCGGTTCGGCTCTGCGGAAGAGGTGCCTAGGACGAGAGCCCGAGCACGCGCGCAGCGTCGGTGACGTCCGCGGCCATCTGCTCCATGAGCTTCTCGATGCCCTCGAACGCGACCATCCCGCGCAGCCGCTCCACGAACTCGACCGTCACATCGTGGCCGTACAGATCCAGCCCGGTCTCGCCCAGCACGTGCGCCTCCACCTGCCGGACGAGCACGTCGTCGAAGGTGGGGTTCGTGCCGACGGAGATCGCCGATGGGTGCCGGATGCCGGTGTCGTGGTCGACGAGCCAGCCCGCGTACACCCCGTCTGCGGGGACGAACGCGTCGACGATGGTCGACAGGTTCGCCGTCGGGAAGCCGAGCTCCCGACCGCGCTTGAGCCCGTGCACGACTTCGCCGCGCACGTCCGGGTTCCGTCCGAGGACCCTGGCGGCCGCCGTGACGTCGCCGTGCATGAGCAGTTCGCGGATCCAGCTCGACGAGACGCGGCGCGTCGAACCCGGCAGGTACACGTCGTCGACGACCTCCACCGTGAAGCCGTCACGGGGCCCGAGTTCTCGCAGGAGCTCCGGCGTTCCCGCTCCCCTGTTGCCGAAACGGAAGTCCTCGCCGACCAGCACCGTCGACACCTGGAGCGCGTCGACGAGGATGTCGGTCACGAAGTCGTCGGCGCTGCGGGCGGCGAGCTGTTCGTCGAAGGTGAGCACGAGCGTCGCGTCGATCCCGAGCTCGCTCAGCAGCTCGAGCTTGCGGTCGACGGTCACGACGTTCTCGGGGCAGCGATCCGGTCGCAGGACAGCCAGCGGGTTGCGGTCGAACGTGACCACCACCGAACGGCTCCCGCTCGCGGCCGCCGCCTCATTGAGACGGTCGATCACGGCGCGGTGGCCGATGTGCACACCGTCGAACTTCCCGATCGCGACGGCGCTGGGTCCGAAGTCGGACGGGACCTCCTCCGGGCTGCGGAAGACGATCACGCGGCGACCTCGACGGGACGCCCGGCGCCGACAGGACGATGCGTGCGGAGCCACCAGATGCCGAACACCGGGAGGACGAGCGGGATGAACAGGTATCCGCGGCCGAACAGGGACCACACGGTCTCGTGCTGGAACAGCGCCGGCAGCACGATGCTGAGCACCCCCACGACGAGGACACCCGTGAGCTCGAAGACGATCGCCACCCAGGCCACCGTGTACCAGCCGCGGCGGCGGGCGAGCACCAGCGCGAGCGTCGCGAGGATGTACACGACGGCGGCGAGTGCGGACAGCGAGTACGCCAGCGGCGCCTCGTCGAATCGGCGGACGATCTGCACGAAGCTGCGCCCCGTGGCGGCCAGCGCCATGACGGCGTAGACGATCACGAGGACGCGACCGATTCCGGTCATCCGAGTGGTGGGGGCGGTGGAGCTCATAGCGCATTCCATCCTAGAGCCGCGGGAGCGGGCCGGACTCCGCCGTCGTCCCCCGGCGTCACGCGATCTGCACGGACCAGATGACCTGCATGCGCCACAGCATGATCGCGATCGCCACGGCCGCCACGCCGAGGATGACCGTGCTCCAGCGGCTTCGCTCCATGAGCGCCCAGAGCACCGCCCCGATCGGCAGGAGCAGAGCGGAGACGAGATAGACCCAGTACTCGAGCAGGTCGCCCGTCGGCGGGTTGCCCGCCAGCGGCGCGATGATCGCGACGACCACCTGGGCGACGAGGAGCGCCTCCACCAGCGCCAGGGCGCCGACCGTGTAGTCGCTCGGCCGACGACCGGCCAGACCCGCCACGAGGCAGAACAGCCCCGCGGCCACGGCGACCGCGATCTGCACGATCGTGAACCACAGGATCATCGGGCCGCCTCCGGCATGTTCATGGTGCTCTTCAGATCGCTCCCGCGCCTCTCGACGATCCCGATGAGACCGCCCTCGGGGTCGACCGCAGCGGCGATCGCGCCTTCCAGACGCACGGCCTGCCCCGCGAGTCGCTTGCCGTGGCGCAGATCGCGGGCCTCCTCGGCGGACATCGGGAGCACCGGGAGGATGCGTGCTGCGGCCTCGGCCGGAGTGAGGGTCTCCGCGCCCTCCAGGTCGTCGATCCCGACCGCGTCAGCCACCTCGAACGGACCGACTCTGGTGCGACGCAGCGCCGTGAGGTGGCCGCCGACGCCGAGCGCCGCGCCGAGGTCGCGGGCGAGGGAGCGGATGTACGTCCCGGACGAGCAGTCGACCACGACATCGAGGTCGAGGTGTCCATCGCTCTGCCGCTTCTCGAGCATGTCGAATCGCGAGACCACCACCTCCCGTGCGGCGAGGACGACCTCCTCCCCCGCCCGCACACGGTCGTAAGCCCGCCGACCGTCGACCTTGATCGCGGAGACGGCGCTGGGCACCTGGGAGATCTCGCCCGTGAGCTCCCGGATCCCGGCCGCGATCGCCTCATCGCCGACAGCCTCCCAGGCGGATGCGTCCGCCGTCGTGAGGATCTCGCCGTCGGCATCGTCGGTGCTCGTGGTCTGTCCGAGGCGGATCGTGGCCTCGTACGTCTTGTCTGCCCCCACGATGTAGGTGAGCAGCCGCGTGGCGCCCTCGATGCCGAGGACGAGGAGTCCGGTCGCCATCGGGTCGAGCGTTCCGGCGTGTCCCACCTTCCGGGTACCGAACGCCCGCCGTGTCCGCGCGACGACGTCGTGACTGGTCGGCCCCGTGGGCTTGTCGACGAGGAGGATGCCGGGCGAGACCATTCCTCCAGCCTACCGAGGGCCGGAGGCTCCCCTGTTCCTGCGCCGGGGCGTTCGGCGCGGGCGGAGGCGCGGCGACCGCTCCCGTAGGCTGGAAGGATGCCCGGACCGCAGGCCGCTCGCGACGTGACGACACCTCTGTCGGAGTGGTACCGGGCGTCGGCCAGGGATCTGCCCTGGCGACGGCCCGGGTTCCACGACGAGTTCGGCGCCTGGGGCGTGCTCGTGAGCGAGTTCATGCTGCAGCAGACTCCGGTGACACGCGTCATCCCCCATCTCGAGGCCTGGCTCTCGCGCTGGCCGACTCCGGCGTCGATGGCCGCGGCGACCACCGCCGACGTGGTGCGGCAGTGGGCGAACCTCGGCTACCCGCGTCGGGCGCTCTGGCTGCACCGTGCCGCCGTCGAGATCACCGAGCGTCACGGCGGAACGGTCCCCCGTGACGTGGAGGCACTGCTCGCCCTCTCCGGCATCGGCGACTACACCGCTCGTGCCGTCGCGGTGTTCGCGTACGGCGACCGCCATCCGGTCGTCGACACGAACACGCGGCGGGTGCTCGCGCGGGCCATCGGCGGTCAGGCGCAGCCCGGTCCCCCCTCTCGACGCGATCTCGAGCTCATGGCGTCGCTGCTCCCGACCTCGGTGGCGGAGTCCGCCGTGTTCAACGCCGCGGCGATGGAGCTCGGCGCGACCGTATGCACGTCGCGGGCTCCTCGCTGCGAGCTGTGTCCGCTCGCCGGTTCGTGCGCCTGGCTGGCGGCAGGACGACCGGAGAGCCGGGACGAGCGGCGGCGTCAAGCCACGTATGAGGGGTCGGACCGTCAGGCACGCGGAGCCGTCCTGCGCCTTCTGCGGGAGCTCTCCCCCGAGGCTGCGGCCCTGCACGCCGTGCTGCCGGATTGGCCGGACCCGCGTCAGCGCGACCGGGCGATCGACTCCCTCATCGCGGATGGTCTCGCGGAGGCCGACGGCGAGTGGCTCTCTCTGCCTCGCTGACCACTCACAGGTGCTGCTCGAAGCGGTGCGCCAGCACCGTGAGCTCGACCCTGCTGCGGACATCGAGCTTCGCGAACACCCGCCCGAGATGCACCTCGACCGTGCGCACGGACACGTTCAGCGCGGCGGCGATGTCGCGGTTGGCGGCACCGTGCACCGCGCGCATCGCGACCTCCACCTCGCGCGCGGTGAGGCGCAGCGACCAGGCGCGGCGGCAGGCCATGAGCGGGTCGACCGAGGGCACGATGCTCCCCTCTCTCGCGTCGAGGCGATCGAGACGATCCCGGACGGCCCGCGCCCAGGCCGTGGCGCCGGACAGTTCGAAGAGGCGCTCCGCGTACTGCAGGTGCACCCTGGCGGAGGCATGCTCCTGGCGTATCGCCTGCCGGGTGCCCAGCATCGTCTCCACGCGTGCTCGCGCGAACGGAGACCGCAGACTCCGCGCCGTCTCGCTGACCTCTTCGTACTCGGAACGCCAGCGTCCTTCGGCGACGAGGGCGACGCGGGCCCGCAGACACCGCGCGAGCGCGACGTCCGGCGGCGCGATCGACGTCCGTGCCGACGGTTGCCCGGACGCCGCGGCGAGCTCGTCCAGACCGGGAACGGCGATCGCCGTCGCCGGCGACCCGAGTTCGGTCCACAAGCGGATCGCCGCGGAGGCTTCATCGAAGTCACCGGACAGGAATGATCGGATGCCGTGATCGACGAGGCCGTCGGTCCCGACCGACGAGAGTTCGGTCAGCGCGCGAGCGTACGGGCCGAGTTCGCCGAGGACCGCCAGATCGAGCCGTCGTGCGAGCACAACACCGAGTCCGGCCAGCGGGAGCGCGACCGGCAGGGAGAGCGACGACTGGATCAGCCGGTCGCGTGCGCGGCCGATGTCGCCGCGCCAGACGAGCAGCAGCACCTCCACGACGGCCTGACAGGCACGGACGATCGGGCTGTGCCGGTAACCCGGCACGAACGAGGACCGCGTACCGGACGCCATCCCCTCGTCGCCCGCCAGCAGTCGCAGCGCCACGTCGATGTCGCCGGTCACGGCGGCGTCCAGGATCCGGAGCAGACCCCCGTCGGACACCCGCCGATCCGCGCGCCCCAGCGCCTCCGGCTCTCCGACGAGGAGCCAGCTCAACGCGACGACCGCGTCACGCAGCTCCTGATCTGCGCCGGTCCTCGCCGCGCCCTCGCGCAGCGCGTCGAGCCAGCCGCGCATTCCGCGCCGGTCTCCCCGTTCAGCGCACAGCACCGCGCCGATGGCCGCAGCCCTGGTCCAGTGACGCCAGTCGCCGAGGGCGTCCGTGGTCGGGCGCAGCGCGCCGGGATCGAGCTCCGGCACGGCGCCGTGCACGAATGTCTGAGCGACGATGAGGTCGCCGAGGGCCTCGAGACGACGACTCTCGGCGGCATGCGGGAACAGGCGGCTCAATCGCTCGACGGCCTCGACGGCGAGTCCCGCGTCGAGCGCCGACCTTCCGGCGACCAGCTCGACGCCCTCCCGATCCTCACCGATCGCGTGCTGCTCGGCCTCCCGCGCGAGAAGCAGCGCCCGCTCCGGGTGCCCTGCCCGGGCCAGCTGACTGGCGAGGAGTGCGAGGTCGGGCGCGGCCTCCGGAGCCCTCTCGAGCGCGGCCCCCGCTCGGTGCCAGTCGGCGCCCACGGCATCGCCGCAGCGCCGGAAGATCTCGCTCAATCTGGCGTGCACCGCTGCTGTCTCCGCCGTGCCGGTGGTCGCCGCCACCCAGATCCCCAACCGCGCATCGACCAGGCGCACACGACCGGCGTGGATCGTGAGGTGCTCTCCGACGGGGTCGGCGGCGAGATCCGCTGCCGTCCGCCCGTCGAACACGAGCAGCGGATCGAGGGCGTCGTCGAGACCCACCGCGACGGCCAGCAGGAGCCGGCGGTCCCGGGCATCGAGCTCGGTCCCGTGGAATCGCTCGGCGATGGCCGGCACGAGCGGGAGCGGGACCGGAAGGGGCCGCAGACCGTGCCTCTGCTCGGACGTCAACTGCGTGACGACCTCGATGATCGTGGTGCCGTCCCCGTCGAGTCGTGCGGCAAGCCCTGCCAGCACGTGCGGGGCGCAGCCCAGACCCCGGTCGAGGAGTTCGTCGAGGAGCAGCCCGACCGCTGCGGGCGCGACGAAAGACGCCCGCGACGCAGTCGTACCGTCGATGCCGATCCCCCTCAGCTTCGCGGGAGGCGATCCCGCGAGGCCGAGCGTATCAAAAGCGGATCACTCCGAGTCGTCCTCGGCGCGGTACGGATCCGCGTCGCCCGCGTGCGAGGCCGAGGAGGCGAGCTTGGCCACCTCGGCGTCCCGCTCCTGCGCCTGGCGCAGAAGCGCGCCGATGTGGTCCGCGTTCTCCGGGAGCGCGTCGGGGATGAACTCGAGCGTCGGGACCAGTCGCGTGCTGAGCTGACGCCCGACCTCGCTACGCAGCATCCCGGTCGCCGAGGTGAGCGCGGCGCCGCTGGCGATCCGCTCCTCCTCCGTGCCGAGGACCGTGTAGAACACGGACGCATGCTGGAGATCTCCGCTCACGCGCACGTCGGTGATCGTGACGAACCCGAGCCGCGGGTCGCGGAGCCCCTTCTCGAGCCGCTCCGCGAGGATCACGCGGATACGGTCCGCAAGCCGAGCCTGTCGTTCGCCTGCCATTTTTCTCTCCCTGTCCAGGAACCCTCAGGGCGTCCCCCGCTCCGGACCGGAGCAGAGGACGCCCGAGGGGTGATTCGAATAGATCAGCCGCGCGGCTTCTCGACGAGCTCGGTCGTCTCGATCTCGTCGCCGATCTGGATGTCGTTGTACTTGCCGAGTCCGATACCGGCCTCGTAGTCCGTACGGACCTCCGTGACGTCGTCCTTGAAGCGACGCAGCGACTCGATGGCGAGACCATCGGCGATGACGACGCCGTCGCGGATGACGCGGGCCTTGGCGTTGCGCGTGATCGTTCCCGACCGCACGATGACACCGGCGATGTTGCCGAACTTCGAGGAGCGGAACACCTCGCGGATCTCGGCGACGCCCGACTGGACCTCTTCGTACTCCGGCTTGAGCATGCCCTTGAGCGAGCTCTCGATCTCGTCGATCGCGTTGTAGATGACGGAGTAGAAGCGGATGTCCACGCCCTCACGAGCGGCACGCTCGCGCGCCTTCGTGTCAGGACGGACGTTGAAGCCCACGATGATCGCGTTGTCGATCGTCGCCAGGTTCACGTCGGACTCGGTGATCGCACCGACACCGCGGTGGATGATGCGCAGCTGCACCGAGTCGTCGACCTCGATCTTGAGCAGCGACTCCTCGAGCGCCTCGACGGCACCGGAGACGTCACCCTTGATGATGAGGTTGAGCGACTCGACCTTGCCCTCTTCGAGAGCACGGGTGAAGTCCTCGAGCGAGATGCGCTTGCGGGCCTTGGCCAGCTGGGCGTTGCGCTCGACCGCTTCACGCTTCTCGGCGATCTGGCGGGCCATGCGGTCTTCCTCGGTGACGATGAAGACGTCGCCTGCGCGGGGCACGGAGTTCAGACCCTGCACCTGGACCGGACGCGACGGGTAGGCCTCGAGGACCTGCTCGCCGTTCTCGTCCGCCATCGCACGCACACGGCCGTACGCCGTACCCGCGACGATCGCGTCTCCGACCCGGAGCGTTCCGGACTGGATGAGCACCGTTGCGACCGAACCACGACCCTTGTCGAGCTTCGCCTCGATGGCGACACCGCGAGCGGCCTTGTTCGGGTTCGCGGTCAGATCGAGGCCGGCGTCCGCGGTGAGCAGCACGGCGTCCAGGAGCTCCTGGATACCCGTGCCGGCGCGAGCGGAGACGTCGACGAACATCACGTCGCCACCGAACTCCTCAGCGACCAGACCGTACTCGGTGAGCTGCTGACGGACCTTCGACGGATTGGCGTCGGGCTTGTCGACCTTGTTCACCGCGACCACGATCGGCACGTTCGCCGCCTGGGCGTGGTTCAGCGCCTCGACCGTCTGCGGCATGATGCCGTCGTCGGCCGCGACCACGAGGATCGCGAGGTCGGTGACCTGCGCTCCACGGGCACGCATGGCGGTGAAGGCCTCGTGACCGGGGGTGTCGATGAACGTGATCGCTCGCTCGATGCCCTCGTGCTCGGTCCACACCTGGTACGCACCGATGTGCTGGGTGATGCCGCCGGCTTCGCCCTCGATGACGTTGGTCTGACGGATCGCGTCGAGCAGTCGCGTCTTACCGTGGTCGACGTGACCCATGACGGTGACCACCGGAGGACGGATCTCGAGGTCGTCCTCGCTCTCCTCCTCCAGCTCCTTCTCCAGGTCGAGACCGAAGCCCTCGAGGAGCTCCTTGTCCTCATCCTCGGGAGAGACCATCTGGATCTTGTAGCCGAGCTCCTCGCCGAGGACCTCGAACGTCGCCTCGTCCAGCGACTCGGTGGCCGTGGCCATCTCGCCGAGGTTGAAGAGGATCGTCACGAGGGTTCCGGGCTGGACCGTGTAACCGGTCAGCGTCTCGATCTTGTCGGCGAAGTCCGCGATGGATGCGCCGCGACGCATGCGGATGATCTCTCCGTTGCCGCGGGTGACGTTGACGCCACCGACGACCGGAGCACTCCGCATCTCGAACTCTTGCCGCTTCGCCCGCCGCGACTTGCGCTGCTTGCTCTTGCCGCCGCCCTTGCCGAAGGCACCAGCGGTACCACCGCCGGGACCACGACCACGGCCGCCGCCACCGCCGGGGCGACCGGCGAAGCCGCCGCCAGGACGAGCACCGGGTCCACCGGCACCGGGTCCACCGGCACCGCCGGGACGACCGGGGCCGCCGGGACGCTGCTGGAACGGAGCACCGGGACGACCGCCCTGACCGCCACGAGGCGCTCCGGGACGAGGCGAGCCGGGACGAGGCGCACCCGGACGCGGGGCGCCGGGACGAGGAGCCTGCGGACGCGGGATGTTGCCGGGCGTCGGGCGCTGGCCCATGCCCTGCGCCGAGGCGAAGGGGTTGTTACCCGGACGGGGGCCGGCCGGGCGCTGGCCCATACCCTGTGCCGAGGAGAACGGGTTGTTCCCGGGGCGGGGGGCGCCGGGCGTCGGTGCGCCGCCTTCTGCGGGCTTCGGGGCACCGGGAGCCGGAGCCGCCGGGGCCTGCGCGGAGGGAGCCGGTGCCGCGGGAGCGGGAGCGGCAGGCGCCGGTGCTGCCGGAGCAGCCGCCTCCGGGGCGGGCTTCGGTCCGGGCTTGGGGCCAGGGGTCGGCGCAGGCTTCGCGCCGGGCTTCGGTGCGGGCTTCGCCGCAGCGGGCTTGCCGGCGGGAGCGGACTCCGCCGAACCCTTGAGCGAACCGTCGGCCTCGATCGCCGCACGCAGCTTGCGCGCCACCGGCGGCTCGATGGTCGAGGACGGGCTCTTCACGAACTCGCCGAGTTCCTTCAGCTTCGCAAGAGCGACCTTGCTGTCGACGCCGAGTTCGGCGGCGATCTCATGTACGCGTGGTTTACCAGCCACAATTCTCCTGTCTGAGTCGGTCCACCCAGACAGGGCAGACCACTAGTCGCGGACGGGTCTCATTTCGAGCCGTTCACTTTGTTTCCATAGCTGTTCAGCCTTTGTTTCTTGGTGGGTGCTGTTCGAAGGTCCGTGTGTCCAGCTGAGTGGTCACACGCAGTGCTCGTCCGAAAGCCCGTCGCCGCAGAGCGGCCTCCATGCATTCGGGTGTCGGATGCACCCACGCGCCGCGCCCCGGCAGGACAGCACGCTCATCGGGGATGAGGGTGTCGTTCTGGGCAACCACCCTGAGCAGAGTGGAGCGGGGAGCACGCGTGCGGCAACCGACGCACGTTCGTACGGGTTCCATCTTACACCTGCGTTTCACCCCGCCTCGTCCGCGGACGGGCGTGGCGGGAGGCCGGAGCCCGGTCAGTCGAGGACGCTGTCGGGCTGGATGTCGATCTTCGCGCCCGTCAGCTTGGCGGCGAGTCGGGCGTTCTGGCCCTCCTTGCCGATGGCGAGCGACAGCTGATAGTCCGGCACCAGGGCGCGCACGGCCTTGGTGCCGGCATCGAGCACGAACGCGCTCGTCACCTTGGCGGGCGAGAGGGCGTGGGCCACGAAGGTCGGCAGATCGGCGTCGTAGTCGACGATGTCGATCTTCTCCCCCGCGAGTTCCTCGGTCACCGCGCGCACGCGACGGCCGAGCTCGCCGATGCAGGCGCCCTTGGCGTTGATGGACGGGTCGTTCGCCTTCACCGCGATCTTGGTGCGGTGGCCCGCCTCGCGAGCCAGCGCGACGATCTCGACCAGCCCTGCGGCGATCTCCGGCACCTCGAGGGCGAAGAGCTTGCGGACGAGACCGGGGTGCGTGCGCGAGACGGTGATCTGCGGACCCTTGAGGCCCTTGGCCACGCTCGTGACGTAGACGCGCAGACGCGATCCGTGCGCGTACTCCTCGCCGGGCACCTGCTCCTCCGGGGGCAGGATCGCCTCGACCGAGCCCAGATCCACGTGGATCATGCGCGGGTTCGGACCCTGTTGGATCACGCCGGCGACGATGTCGCCCTCTTTGCCCTTGAACTCGCCCAGCACGGCGTCGTCCGCGATGTCGCGCAGACGCTGGCTGATGACCTGCTTCGCGGCGAAGGCGGCGATGCGTCCGAAGTCGTCCGGGGTCGCGTCCTCCTCGCCGATGATCGCGTCCTCCTCGTCACGGACGACCTGCAGCACGGCGACGTGGCCGGTCTTGCGATCGAGGTGCACCCGGACGCCTTCAGGGGTGGCGCCGTCTGCGGAGACGTGCTTGGAGTACGCGGTCAGGATCGCCTGCTCGATGATCGCGACGAGTTCGTCGAAGGGGATCGCCTTCTCCTTCTCGATCCCTCGCAGCAGACTCAGTTCGATGTCCATGACGGCCTCCCTATTCAGCTCTCGTCGCGCCTGTTCGCACGCGCGACATCCGTACAACGATACCCTGCGTCCCGGCGGCACTGCCACGCCGCCGCCTCACCCGCGCACGCAGGCTGACGCGCCGCATCAGGCGTGCGGACGCAGAAACCGCCTGAACCGGCGGGAACGCCTGAACCGGCGCGGGGTCAGTCCTTCGGTGCGGAGGAGAGGGCGTTGATCGCGCCGATCAGGCGGAAGAGGTTGCCGACCTGGCGCTGATCCAGGTGCAGGGCGAGGCGCGGCAGGTCGAGGCGATCGTCGTCGGCGACCTCGGGCGACCGGGGCACGGTCCGCTCGATGCGGCCGGTCGAGAGAATCGCTGCGAACTCCGTGTTCAGCTCTTCGATCTCCTCATCCGTCGGCTCGGCCTTGAGACGCAGCACCAGCGTGTCCCCGACCCAGCGCAGCGAGTCGTAGTTGCGCCAGAAACCGGTGATCTCGGCGCGCGCCGCCTCGACGGAGTCGGTGATGACCACCCGATCGAAGTCCCCCGGGGAGATCACCCCCATCGGGGCGAGGTGCTCGTCGACGAACCGCCGCATCCCCTCCCAGAACGATCCGCCCTTCTCGTCGAGCAGCACGATGGGCGTCGGCTCGGCCTTGCCCGTCTGCTGGAGGGTGAGCAGCTCGAACATCTCGTCGAGGGTGCCGAACCCGCCGGGGAGGCAGATGAAGCCGCTCGACTCCTTGATGAGCATGAGCTTGCGGGTGAAGAAGTACTTCATCGCGACGACCTGATCGCTCCCCGCGACGAGACTGTTCGCCTTCTCCTCGAAGGGCAGCCGGATCGAGACGCCGAGCGACAGCGCGGGGCCAGCGCCCTCGGCCGCCGCCTGCATGATCCCGGGCCCTGCACCCGTGACGACCATCCAGCCGTCGCTCGCGAGCGCCGCGGCGACGTCGCGTGCCTGCCGGAAGAGGGGGTCGTCGGGGCGGGTGCGCGCGGAGCCGAACACGGTCACCTTGGGCACACCCCGGAAGGGCGCGAACAGACGGAAGGCATCGCGCATCTCGGCCAGAGCGGCGGAGGCGATCTTGAGATCGAGGCGGTCGGTGCCGTCCTCCCCGAGGAGCAGCGCGGTCCGCAGCATCCGCATCACGAGCCGACGGTCGGTGGACACGCCGGCCTCGTCCAGCACATGGTTGATCTCGTCGCTCAGAGCTGCCGGCAGCATTTCCTCGGTCATGATCCCAGCGTCCCATGGGGCGTGCAGTGGGCGACGCGCAACGCCGAGGGAGCACGCGCGATGAGCGGTGTCAACGCCCGTGCCCGACGCGTCCGCACGCGGCATCATGGCGGCATGACAGAGATCACCCGACCCGAAGCCCTCGCCCGCGTCGCCGAGCTCGTGGAGGACATCGACTTCACGATGCTCACGACCACCGACCCGGAGGGCAACCTCGTCAGCCGTCCGATGTCGACACGACAGATGGACGACGCGGGCGCCATCTGGTTCTTCACTGCCGAGGACACCGAGAAGGTCGAAGAGGCTCGCCGTCATCATGACGTCGGGCTGGCCTACTGCGACGCGAAGGGCATGCGCTACGTGTCGGTCGCCGGTACCGCCGAGATCGTGCACGATCGCGCGAAGATGCAGGAGCTCTACTCCCCCTCGCTCGACATCTGGTTCGAGGACGGGCTGGACACGCCCGGAATCGCGCTGCTCAAGGTGACACCGGTCGTCGCCGAGTTCTGGGAGCCCGCGAAGGGGAAGGTCGCGATGGCCGCCGGGGCGCTCAAGGCGCTGGTGACCCGAGACACCCCGGACGACGACACCATGAACCACGGCCGCATCACCTGCTGAGCGGCAGGCACAGCGGGCGTCAGCGAGTGGAGCTGAGCCGCTCCACCGCGTCGGCGACCGAGACGGCCTCGCGCTCGCCCGTGCGACGATCCCAGAACTCGACCTGGCCGTCGGCGGCTCCCCGGCCGACGATCACGATCTTCGGCACGCCGACGAGCTCCGCATCGCCGAACTTGACACCCGGGGACACCTTCGGACGGTCGTCGTAGAGCACGTCGAGTCCTGCGGCTTCGAGCTGGGCGGAGAGGTCCTCGGCGACGTCGAAGGCGACCTGATCGCGACCGGCAGCGACCACCTGCACGTCGAAGGGCGCGACCGACGACGGCCAGATCAGGCCCTTGTCGTCGTTGTTCAGCTCCGCGATGATCGCCAGGATGCGGGTGACGCCGATCCCGTAGGAGCCCATCGTCACGGTGACGAGCTTGCCGTTCTCATCGAGCACCTTGAGGCCCAGAGCCTCGGCGTACTTGCGGCCGAGCTGGAAGACATGACCGATCTCCATACCGCGTGCCAGCTCCACGGGACCGCTCCCGTCGGGCGCGGGGTCACCGGCGCGGACGTTCGCGATCTCGACGATCCCGTCCGCCTCGAAGTCACGGCCGGCCACCACCGAGTGCGCGTGCTTCTGATCGACGTTCGCACCCGTGATCCAGCTGGTGCCCTCGCTCACGCGGGGGTCGACGAGATAGCGGATGCCGGTCGCCGACTCCTCACCGAGGACGGCTCCCGTCGGCGACCAGGGCCCGATGTATCCCTTGACGAGCAGGGGGTTCCGTTCGAAGTCCTCGGCGGTGGCGGTCTCGACCTCGGCCGGCGCGAAGGCCACCTCGGCACGCTTCTCGTCGACCTCGCGGTCTCCGGGGATGCCGACGATCACGAGCTCCCGCGTGCCGTCGAGGTGCTTCAGCGCCAGCACGACGTTCTTGAGGGTGTCTGCCGCGGTGAACTCGCCGTCGAGGACGCGGTTGGCATGCGCGACGAGCGTCTCGATCGTGGGCGTGTCCGGGGAGTCGAAGATCACGGGCGACGCGTCGGCGTCGAACGCGACAGGCTCGGGTACAGCGGTCGTGAACGCCTCGACGTTGGCCGCATAACCGCCGGCGCTGCGCACGAACGTGTCCTCGCCGACCGGCGTCGGGTGCAGGAACTCCTCGCTGCGGGATCCGCCCATCGCCCCGGCGTCGGCCTGGACGATCGCGTACTCGAGTCCGAGGCGCTGGAAGATCCGCTCGTACGCGTCGCGCTGCGCCTGGTAGCTCGCGTCCAGCCCCTCGTCCGAGGAGTCGAAGGAGTAGGCGTCCTTCATCGTGAACTCGCGCCCGCGGAGCAGCCCCGCCCGCGGACGAGCCTCGTCTCGGTACTTGTCCTGGATCTGGTAGATCGTCAGGGGCAGGTCCTTGTACGAGGAGTACAGGTCCTTCACCAGCAGCGTGAACGCCTCCTCGTGCGTGGGCGCGAGAAGGTAGTCGCCGCCCTTGCGATCCTGCAGGCGGAACAGCAGGTCGCCGTACTCGTCCCACCGCCCCGTCGCCGCATAGGCCTCGCGGGGCATGAGGGCAGGGAAATGGACCTCCTGCGCGCCTGCCGCGGCCATCTCCTCGCGGACGATCGTCTCGATCCGCGACTTCACTCGCAGGCCCAGCGGGAGCCACGCGAAGATGCCGGCCGCCTGCGGTCGGATGTAACCGGCGCGGATCAGCAGCTTGTGGCTGGCGACCTCTGCGCCGGCAGGGTCTTCGCGGAGCGTGCGGAGGAAGAAGTTCGAGAGACGAGTGACCACGGAGCAAGTCTAGTGAACCGCGGCCACCCGTCCCGGACGCTCAGTTGAGCGCGGGGAGGTTCGCCGGGACGACGCCGCCCGCGTAGAGGTCGGCGGCGAGCTCCTGCAGCGCGGTCAGAGCCACCCGCTGAGGAAGAGGGCCGTACGAGATGCGCGCGACGCCGAGCTTCTCATACTCGGACGCCGCGAGCGCACCCGGGATCCCGATCACGCTGACCTTGCGTTCGCCGATGCCCTCCACGAGCTGACGGGTCACGTTCATGTCGAGGATGCCGGGAACGAAGACCGCGGTGGCTCCGGCGTCGAGGAAGGCGCGTCCGCGCTGGATCGCATCGGCGATGCTCTCCTCGACCGGACGATGGCCCGCACGGACGAAGGCATCCGTCCTGGCGTTCAGCGCGAACGGCACGCCCTCGGCCTCCGCCGCCTTCACGATGGCTTCGACGGCGGCGACGGACTCGGCGAGCGGCTTGAGCCGGTCCTCGACGTTCGCCCCGACGACACCGGCTCCGATCGCGAGCCGCGTGGTCTCCCCCGCGTCGCCGTACCCGTCATCCAGATCGGCGGTGACGGGCACGGGCACGGCGGCGGCGATGCGCCCGACCATGTCGATCATGATCTCGCGCGGCGTCGTTCCGTCCTCGAAGCCGAAGGACGCCGCGACCCCGTGGCCCGCGGTCGCGATCGCCTTCGTCTCGGGAAGAGCGGCGACCGCGCGAGCGGACACCACGTCCCACACGTTCACGACGCGGAGGATCTCCGGTGCGTCATAGAGTCCGACGAGGGTCTGTGCCTTGGCTGCAGTGGTCATGCCTCCACGCTAACGCGGGTTGTCCTCGACGGGGCCGTGTTCGACGGGTCAGGCCTTGAGCACCACCTTGAGCGCCTTGGTCTCGGCGGCGCGGCTGAAGGTGTCGTACGCGTCCTGGATGTCATCGAGCGCGAAGCGGTGCCCGCTCAGCGCGACCGGTGCCGGAGGCCGGCCGCCTAGGGTGGAGCCATGCCGCAGCGCCGATCCCACGTCGCCCCCTCCGCCGCCCAGACCGAGCTCGCCGCGGCCCTCGCCGCCCTGCGGGAGACCCTGGAGGCTCCGACGGACTTCCCCGTGGAGGTGCTCGCCGAGGCGGAGACGCTGACGGCTCCGGCGCCGGAGCTCGATCTCCGGGATCTCCCGTTCGCGACGCTCGACCCTGCGGGCGCACGCGACCTGGATCAGGCGTTCCACCTGGAGCGTGACGGCGACGGCTACCTGGTGCGCTACGCGATCGCGGATGTCCCCGGCTTCGTCGTGCCGGGAGGCGCGGTGGACGCCGAGGCGCGTCGCCGCGGACAGACCCTGTACGCGGCGGACGGCACCATCCCGCTGCATCCGCCGACACTGAGCGAGGATCGCGCCTCGCTGCTGCCCGACGTCGACCGCCCTGCGCTCGTGTGGACGTTCACCCTCGACTCCGACGGCGCCGTGACCGATTTCCGGTTGCAGCGCGCGCTCATCCGGTCCCGGGCGCAACTGGACTACGCGACGACGCAACGGGCCCTGGACGCCGGAGAAGGCGGTCCCGCTGCCCTGCTGCCGGAGATCGGCGCCCTGCGTCTCGAACAGGAGCGTCGACGCGGGGGCGCCAGTCTGAATCTGCCGGACGAGGAGGTGGTGCGCACGCCCGACGGCGGGTACGCGATCGAGCGGCGCAGCCCCCTGCCGGTCGAGGAATGGAACGCGCAGCTCTCGCTCATGACGGGCATGGCGGCCGCATCGCTCATGCTCGACGCGGGTGTGGGCATCATCCGAACGATGCCGGAGCCGGATGAGGCGGCCTTCGAGGCGTTCCGGCATCAGACGGCGGCGCTCGGCCGTCCCTGGGTCGGCGGGACCTACGGAGAGTACCTTCGTGGTCTCGACCGTGCCGACCCGATGACCCTGCCCGTGCTCGAGGCGGCGGCGTCCCTGTTCCGCGGCGCCGGATACATGGTGTTCGACGGGGAGGCGCCGAAAGACGCCGTTCAAGCCGCCATCGCAGCCCCGTACGCGCACGCGACCGCTCCCCTGCGCCGCCTCGTCGACCGGTGGGCCCTCGCGATCTGCCTCGCCGCATCGGCAGGAGAACCCGTGCCGCCGTGGGTGCGCTCCTCCCTCGGCGATCTCCCCGCCCTGATGCAGCAATCCGGACAGCGCGCCTCGCAACTGGACGCGGCCACGATCAATCGGGTCGAGGCGGCGCTCCTGACGCCTCTGGTCGGGCGAAGCCTCGAGGCGACCGTGATCGAGCTGCGGGGCGACCGGGCAGCCATCCAGATCGCAGACCCCGCCGTCACAGCCACCGCGCCCGTGCCCGCCGACGCGAAGCCGGGTGACATCCTCCGGCTGCGCGTCGTCCGCGCGGACATCTCCGAGGGAGTGGTCGAGTTCGCCGTCTGAGCCCTCCCCGGCCGCTACGCTGACCGGATGGATCACGCGGGACTCGCCGAGCGACCTCGCCGGATCAGGCGATCCCGCCGGGTCAGGCAGTTTCCCGCCAGAAGCGCCTGATTCCGCAGGGTTGCCTGATGCGGGTGGGCCGTCACCCGAGGAAGCCTCCGGGTGTCACGGGGTCAGGCGCGGGTCGCGGTCGTGGTCATGACGAGTAGCTGAGGGTCGCTGAGGTCGAGCGAGACCGAGATCGAGGCGAACTCGTCGAGCGAGGCGACGTGCGTCCCGCCGCACAGGATCACGGCCTCCCCCTCAGGGAGGTCGCAGCGCCAGCGTCGACGGTCCACGATCGTCGGGCCCTCGACCTCGATGAGGCTCGCCGCGCCGGAGGCGACCCAGGCCGCGAGCTGAGCATTGATGCGCTGCTCCCGATCGGAGAGCGTGGCAGCGAACGTCTCGGTGTCGAACCCGGCACGACGCAGACTCTTGCCGAGTCGGTACTCGTCGACCGCGCCGTCCTCATGGATGCGGCTGGACTGGTTCGCGCGCCCCTCGAAGTCGGGATTGCCCAGCGCATCCTCCCCCGGGTCCTTGCGCCAGAGGTCCGCGACTGCGAGATCCAGGGCGAGAGAAGCGAGGTGACATGCGGTGTGGCCGCGGCTCAGCCCGGCACGGTGACCCTCGTCGACCGCGAGAGACACTCCCGCACCCTGCGTGAGCCAGGCCGGTGCAGCGCCGTCGAGTCGATGGCCGACCAGCCAGGTCCATCCCTCGGCTCCGCGCTTGACGGGGATGACGCTTCCGACCGCGAACTCGCCCTCGTCCGACACAGCCGCCATGAGCGCCTCGGTCACGCGGACGGATCCGCCGCCGGCCGTCAGCACACCGACATCACCGGGCTGGTCGGGCCAGGTGTGGTCGACCGGGTGGAACGGCGTGGCGTCGACGACGACCACCGCCCCCTCGGGGTCGTCGGCCACGCGGGTCACGACGGCGTCTCCTCGGAGGGTGCCGTCCGGGAAGGTGACGATCGTGGGCGTGGTCATGGGTCTCCTCGGAAAGGGCTCCCTCGACGGGGCCGATGCGGTGGGCGGTGTCAGTGCGATGGCGGGATCGTGAAGCTGGCGAGCTTGGCGCCCTCGACGACGAAGATCCCGTCGGACTCTCCGTTGAAGACGCGACTGGACCATCCGAATCGGATGCGCGTCGTGTCGCCGTCCGTCGCGGCGGAGAGCACCGTCATCCGTGCCCCCGCGCCGATCGCGTCGGTGTCCGCCCAGCTGCGCACGCCGTCAGCACCCGCCTTGACGGTGCCCCAGTCGTTCACGAAACCGTCCGCGGTGAATGCGTCGACGAAGGCCGCGGTGTCCCCGGCGTTGATCGCATCGATCATCGTCTGGACCGGCGCTGGCAGGAGGAAGTCGGACACGGTGCTCCTCCGCTCAGGCGGTGACGACCTGGGCTGTGCCGAGCGGCGCCTCCGGGCCCATCTCGGCGGCGATCCGGTTGGCCTCTTCGATCAGGGTCGCGACGATGTCGGCCTCCGGCACCGTCTTGATGACCTCGCCCTTGACGAAGATCTGCCCCTTGCCGTTGCCCGATGCCACGCCGAGGTCGGCCTCACGGGCTTCACCGGGTCCGTTCACGACGCAGCCCATGACGGCGACGCGCAGCGGCACGGTCATGTCCTTGAGTCCCTCGGTCACGTCTTCGGCGAGCGTGTACACGTCGACCTGGGCGCGTCCGCACGAGGGGCAGGACACGATCTCGAGCTTGCGCTCGCGCAGATTGAGCGACTGCAGGATCTGATGTCCGACCTTGACCTCCTCGGCGGGCGGCGCCGACAGGGACACGCGGATGGTGTCGCCGATTCCCTCACCGAGCAGGATGCCGAACGCCGTGGCGCTCTTGATCGTGCCCTGGAACGCCGGTCCTGCCTCGGTGACGCCGAGGTGCAGCGGCCAGTCGCCGCGCTCGGCCAGCTGGCGGTACGCCTTGACCATCACGACGGGGTCGTTGTGCTTGACGGAGATCTTGAAATCGTGGAAATCGTGCTCCTCGAACAGCGACGCCTCCCAGACGGCGCTCTCCACGAGGGCCTCCGGGGTCGCCTTGCCGTACTTCTCGAGCAGACGGCGGTCGAGCGAGCCCGCATTCACGCCGATGCGCAGCGAGACACCGGCGTCCTTGGCAGCCTTCGCGATCTCTCCGACCTGGTCGTCGAACTTGCGGATGTTGCCGGGATTGACCCGCACGGCAGCACAGCCCGCGTCGATCGCCTGGAAGACGTACTTCGGCTGGAAGTGGATGTCGGCGATCACCGGGATCTGGCTCTTCTTGGCGATGATGTGCAGCACGTCGGCATCGTCCTGCGACGGAACCGCCACGCGCACGATCTCGCAGCCCGACGCCGTCAGCTCGGCGATCTGCTGCAGAGTCCCGTTGATGTCGGTGGTCTTCGTCGTCGTCATCGACTGCACGCTGACGGGGGCGTCACCACCCACGAGCACCTTGCCCACCTTGATCTGCCGAGACTTCCGGCGCGGGGCGAGGACTTCGGGGATCTTCGGCATTCCGAGGTTCACTGCTGGCACCCCCTCAGCCTACGCCGCTCGGATGCATGCGGGCTGGAAGCGCCTAGCCTGAGAGCATGCCCGTCATCCTGCTCACCGGCTTCGAACCGTTCGCCGGCTCCGACCGCAACCCGTCGGCAGAGGCCGTCGAAGCCGTGGCGCAGGGCTACGACGGCCCCCATGACCTCGTCGTCGCGACCCTGCCGGTCGCCTTCGACACCTCCGCGCGGCATCTGCGGGAGCTCATCGCGCAGCACTCTCCTGATGCCGTGGTCGCCACCGGCCTCGCCGGGGGAAGCGCGCAGATCGCGATCGAACGCCTCGGGGTGAATCTGATCGACGCGCGGATCCCCGACAACGACGGCGCCCGACCCGTCGACGCGCCCAGCGAACCGGGCGGGCCGGCCGCGCGCTTCTCCACTCTCCCCGCCAAGCTCCTGGTGAAGGAGCTCACGCTCGCCGGTCTCCCGGCGCGCGTCTCCCTCTCCGCCGGCACATACGTCTGCAACCACGTGCTGTACACCGCACTGGGGGCGGTCCGCACCGACGCCGTCGCCGGCTTCGTGCACCTGCCCTGGTCGACCAGCACCGCGCCCGACGGCGCACCGCACCTGCCGGAGGAGGAGCTGGCCCTGGCCGTTCGCCTCATCGTGGATCACGTCTTCGACGCCGAGGTCCGGGAGGCGGGCGGCACCATCTGGTGACGTCATCGCGCCGGGGAGCGCCGTGACCGTGTGGTAGTTTCGGCCCATGCTCGCGAACTTCACCTGGTGGCCCGCCTTCTAGGCGGTGTGTTCGCGTTCCCACGAATCCAGACCGCCTCCGGGGCGGTCTTTTCGTTGCGCCGAGCCGGAGCACTGCACAGGAGACATCGATGACCCTCTCACGACTGGCCGAGCTCACCGCGGATCCCACGGCATCCTTCGTGCTGATCGCGCGCGACAGGGCGGACACGGTCGAGCTCCTCTCGGGCGAGGTCGCGGACGTCGATCTGCTCGCCGACATCCCCCTGACGATCGACGGCACACCGCGCGAGGTCTTCGCCCTGGTCCCCTACCGGCAGGTGCGCGAGCGGGGCTTCGTGGCCCAGGACGACGGGGCGCCCCTGCGCTGCCTGATCGTCGATGAGCACGGCGAGATCGAGACGTCTGCGCTCGTGGATGCGCTCCCGAGTGCACCGGTGCCACTGCACGACGACGGCTTCGACATCGCCGACGAGGAATACGCCGCGATCGTCGAGGAGGTCATCGCCGAGGAGATCGGACGCGGCGAGGGTGCGAACTTCGTGATCCGTCGCGACTTCACCGCGAGCATCGACGTCGACGACCGCACGGCTGCCCTCACCTGGTTCCGCGCGCTGCTGACACACGAGCGCGGGGCCTACTGGACGTTCGCCGTCTTCACGCCCGGACACATCGCCGTCGGTGCGAGCCCCGAGGCGCACGTGGTCGCCCGCGGCGGCGTGGTCACCATGAACCCGATCTCCGGCACCTTCCGCCACCCGGCGGGGGGAGCCACCCGGGAGACGCTGACCGATTTCCTCTCCTCGACGAAGGAGACGGAGGAGCTGTTCATGGTGGTGGACGAGGAGCTCAAGATGATGAGCGCCGTCTGCTCCGACGGCGGCCGGATCACCGGTCCGCACCTCAAGGAGATGTCGCGCCTGACCCACACCGAGTACATGCTCCGCGGACGCAGCGCGCTCGACCCGCGCGACATCCTCCGGGAGACGATGTTCGCCCCGACCGTCACGGGCTCGCCGATGCAGAACGCGTGCGCCGTGATCCGGCGACACGAGCGGAAACCGCGCGGCTACTACTCGGGGGTCGCCGCACTGTTCACGCCGAACGCGGAGGGCGGCCACGACGTGGATGCGCCGATCCTCATCCGCACGGTCTACCTCCAGGACGGCACCCTCAGCGTGCCGGTCGGCGCCACGCTCGTGCGCCACTCCGACCCGCTGGGCGAGGTCTCCGAGACCCACGGGAAGGCCGCAGGGGTGCTGGGGGCGATCGGGGCCATCGACCGCGACCGGGTCGCCGAGGCGCGCAGCGACGCCGATGCACCCGGTGAGACCCGCGCCCTCGCCGACGACCCGGTGATCGCCGAGCTGCTGTCATCCCGCAACGCCCGTCTCGCCGAGTTCTGGCTCAACCCGCAGGGCGAGGACTTCACGGGACCGTTCGCGGGCCGCACCGCCCTCGTCGTGGACGCCGAGGATCGGTTCACGACCATGCTCGCGCACCAGTTGCGCCATCTCGGCCTCGGCGTGACGATCGCACCATGGAGCGAGGTCGCCGATGCCGATGTCGACGCGGCCGACCTCGTCGTCGCCGGACCAGGGCCCGGGGATCCCCGGGACACGGCGAGCCCCCGCATCGCCCGCATGCGGGACATCGTCGCCCGCCGTCTCGACGCCCGGGCACCGCTGCTCGCGGTGTGCCTCAGCCACCAGATCCTCGCTGATCGGCTCGGGATCGCGTTGACGCCGCTCGACTCGCCGCACCAGGGACTGCAGAAGTCGGTGCCGGTCTTCGGCGAGAAGGCCTCGATCGGCTTCTACAACACCTTCACTGCCCGCGTCGTTCCCGGAACGGAGCGCGTCGCGGGGGCGGAGGTGTCGGCCGACAGTGGCTCGGGCGACGTGTACGCCCTCCGTGGCGCGCACTTCGCCTCCGTGCAGGGGCATCTGGAGTCGATCCTGTCGCGCGACGGCATCCGGACCCTCGAGCGTCTCGTCGCGCACGCCGTCGCCTGATCACTGCAGCGCGCCAGGAACGCGCGCTCAGCCCAGCAGCTTCACCGGG
Organism: Microbacterium algeriense; assembly: GCF_008868005.1. GTDB lineage: Bacteria > Actinomycetota > Actinomycetes > Actinomycetales > Microbacteriaceae > Microbacterium > Microbacterium algeriense. The sequence continues at coordinate 449,376 of NZ_WAAO01000002.1, read as the reverse complement.
TTGAACAGATCGGCGACCAGGAGCAGGGCGCCCATGCCGATCAGCAGCACCGCGACGACCACCGTCAGCGGTACGAGCTTCGTCGCATCCACGGGCGCGGGGGGCGGTCGCCGGAAGAGCTTCGCCCACACTCGCCGAACGCCCTCCCACAGCGCCACCACGACGTGTCCGCCGTCGAGGGGGAGCAACGGGATGAGGTTGAAGACGAAGAGCGCGACGTTCAGCGAGCCGAGCAGGCTCAGCAGGATCGCGAAGCGGTTGAGCACGGGCGCGTCCGTCGCGGCGACCTCTCCGGCGAGGCGCCCCACACCCACCACACTGAGGGGGCCGTTCGGGTCGCGCTCGCTCCCGGTCACGAGCGACACCCCGACGTCCCACAGGCGCACGGGCAGCGTGACGATCAGGGAGGCCACCCGGGAGACGTTCTCGGCAGCGAGCTGAGGGCCGGCGGTCAAGGGCTGCTGCACGTACCCCATCTGCGCCCCCATGCCGACGTAGCCGACCTCCTTGACGACGGGATCACCGGCGTCGTCGAGCACGGGCTGTCCGCTCGCGTCCGTGAGGGTGCGCTCGGCGGCGATCGGCGTGATCGACAGGGTCTTCTCCTCGCCCGCGCGCCGCACCACCATGTCGAGCGTCTCCCCGGGAGCGGCCTGGACGATCGCGGTCGCCTCCGCGAAGGTCGACACGGGTCGCCCGTCGATCGAGACGAGAACGTCACCCGGCTGGATCCCCGCTTCAGCCGCAGGCGACGGCGGGTCGGCCGACGTGCACTCGGTCGCGGTGGAGGACGCCGGCACGACGCACTCGTTCACCGAGGCGATCGTCGTGGTCCCCTGCTGCACGCCGATCCCGGAGACGAGGACCGTGAAGATCACGACGGCGAGGAGGAGGTTCATCAGCGGTCCGCCGAGCATGACGATCACGCGCTTCCAGACGGGGAGACGGTAGAAGACCCGGTCCTCCGCGCCCTCCGCGATGGTCTCGTCGTTCGCGGCCCGCGCGTCCTGGATGAGCGATCGGAACACCCCGGACGCCGGCCCCGTGCTCTTCGACGGGGGATACATGCCCGACATCGAGATGAACCCGCCCAGCGGCAGCATCTTGAATCCGTACTCGGTCTCGCCGATCCGCTTCGACCACAGCCGAGGACCGAAGCCGATCATGTACTGACCGACGCGCACGCCGAAGAGCTTGGCAGGGACGAGATGGCCGACCTCGTGCAGACCGATCGAGAGGCCGAGGCCGATCAGCATGAACACGATGCCCGCCACGTAGAGCACGATTTCCACGTGCCAACGCTAGTGCCCGCAGCTAGGAATCCGCCCGGCGCCGTCCGCGCGGCTAGGCTTGCCGTGTGAACGCCCGGCAGCTGCGACTCGTCCGCGCTGCGGCCGTATCCTCCGTCGCCACGCTGATCGCCGCGGTCTCGCACACTCTCGGCGGCGGATCCGCGCCCGCACCGCTGCTGATCCTGGCCGTCACGACGCTCCTGACGCCGCTGTCCGCTCTGCTCGTGGGGGCGCGCCGGTCACGGGGACGTGTCGCACTGGCCGTGCTCATCGCTCAAGGCGCGTTCCACGTCGTCTTCCAGGTCCTCGGCTCCCCGAGCGGGTCCGGCGCCGCCTCCGCTCTCGGGCATTCCCACCACGTCGATCTGAGCCTGCTCGGCCCCGCGTCGGCCGCGACCGCACCCGGTGCCCTCATGCTGCTGGCGCACGCCGTCGCGGCGGTGCTCACCACGCTCCTGGTGTGGCACGGCGAAGGGCTCCTGCGCGCCGTCGCGCGCTGGGTCGAGGCGCTCCTCCTGCAGGCCGTCGCGTTCGCGTCGTCGGATCATCCCCGACCGCGGCCGCTGCGTTCGCTCCCGCTTCTCTCGATCGACGCCGCCGTCGCCGCGGCGGTGTCCAGACGCGGTCCTCCTCCGCTCGCCCGCGACTGACCGTCGCACCGGAACCCGTCGCCCATGGGCGGCATCACCCTTTCGCGGGGCCGTTCGTCGCGCCCCGCTCATTCCGAGCAATCAGGAGAATCCCGCATGTCCCGCAACACCTCTACCCGTACCCGCCGCACCGCCATCGCCTCCGCCGGCATCCTCGGCGGCGCCGCCCTCGTTCTCGCCGTCCCCGCGATGGCCGGCGCGCACGTCGGCGTCAGCCCCGACGAACTCGTCGCGGGCGACCACGGCGTTCTCACCTTCTCGTTCTCGCACGGGTGCGAGAACTCCCCCACCACCGCGCTCCGCATCACCATCCCTGACGGCCTCGCCTCGGTCGCCCCGACGATGGACGGCGACTGGGACATCCAGGTCGAGCGCGGCGATGACGGCCTGGTGAGCGCCGTGACCTACACCGCGCTCACCCCTGTCCCCACCGACCTGCGCGGAGCGGTCAGCATGTCGGTCGGCCTGGACGAGAGCACGCCCGAGTCCCTTGCGTTCCCCGTCGTGCAGGAGTGCGTCGAGGGCGCGACCGAGTGGACGCAGCTCGCGGAGGACGGGGAGGATCCGCACAGCCTCGAAGCTCCGGCCCCGGTCGTGACGGTCGCCGAGTCCCCTGCGGACGACGCTCACGGCGACCACGACGCGGCGGCGACGGACGGCGATGAGGCGACCACGAGCGATGTCGCGGGCATCGCTCTCGGCGCCGGCGGTCTCGTCGCCGGGATCTCCGCGCTCGTCGTGGCGATCCTCGCGTACCGTCGACGCGTCTGACGATCCGCACGGCTCCTCGCCCGCCGCATCCGAGCGCGCGAGGAGTCGTGCCGCAGAGGGGTTCGCCCTGAGGCCGTGAGATCATGGAGACGACATGTCGATTGAACAACAACCGAGCCTGCCTCCCGTGCTCCGCCCCGCGAACCCGCCCCGGCGTGAGCTGTCCGAACTCGCATCCCGTTTCGCCCGTGCCGTCCGCGGCGATGTCGACGGCATCGCCCTCACCGGCATCACCCTCGCCACGGCCGACCTCCGACCCGGCGAGGCGTTCGTGGCCATCCAGGGAGTGAACCGCCACGGCGCCGACTTCGCGGTCGCTGCCGCCGAGAAGGGTGCCGTCGCCGTCATCACCGACGAGGCGGGCGCGTCGATCGCTGAGGCTGCGGGCCTGCCGATCATCGTCGTCGATGACCCCCGAGCCGTGCTCGGCGACCTGAGCGCCTGGGTGTACGGCACCGGGGCGGACGACCCGCTCCCGCTGCTGTTCGCGACCACCGGGACGAACGGGAAGACCAGCACCTCCCACCTGCTCGAGGGGATCCTCGATCAGCTCGGCGTGGTCACCGGTCTCTCCTCGACGGCCGAGCGTCACATCGCGGGCGAAGTGATCGTGTCGCGGCTCACGACGCCTGAGGCGTCCGAGATGCATGCGCTCCTCGCTCTCATGCGCGAGCGGTCGGTCGAGGCCGTCGCGGTAGAGGTCAGCGCGCAGGCACTGTCTCGTCATCGCGTCGACGGCATCCGCTTCGACGTCGCCGGGTTCACCAACCTGAGCCATGATCATCTCGACGACTACGCCGACATGGAGGAGTACTTCGAGGCGAAGCTGCCGCTGTTCCGTCCAGACCGCGCCCGGCGCGGTGTCATCTGCCTCGACTCCCCCTCGGGGGCGGTCGTCGTGGAGCGCGCCGAGATCCCCGTCGTGACCGTCGGCACTCCCTCCATCGCCGCCGATCCCGAGGCCGCCGCCGCCGCGGACTGGGTCGTCGTGATCGACGAGGAGCGCGCGTCCGGCACGACGTTCACGATGACAGGACCCGCCGGATCGCTGACGACCACGGTGCCCGTGATCGGACCGCACATGGCCGCGAACGCGGCACTCGCGATCGTGATGCTGCTCGAGGGCGGGTACGCGTGGTCGCGCATCGTCGAGGCTCTCACGCGCGACGGCGGGATCCGCGCCTACCTCCCCGGGCGCACGCAGCTCGTGTCCGGTGAGGCCGGGCCGGCGGTGTTCGTCGACTTCGGCCACTCCCCCGACGCTTTCGAGAAGACCCTCGCCGCGGTGCGCCGGGTGACCCCGGGCAAGGTGCTGATGCTGTTCGGCGCTGACGGAGACCGCGACGCGAGCAAGCGGTTCGACATGGCCCGCACGGCCGTCGAAGGAAGCGACATCCTCGTCGTGACCGACCACCACCCCCGTTTCGAGGACCCCGGCTCCATCCGGGCCACTCTGATCGAGGGTGCCCGGCGCGCCCGCCCTGATGCCGAGATCCATGAGGCGTCCCCGCCCGAGAACGCCATCGTCACGGCGGTCGGACTCGTGGGCGAGGGCGACGCGATCCTCTGGGCAGGACCGGGGCACCAGGACTACCGCGACATCCGCGGCGTCCGCACCCCGTACTCGGCGCGAGAACTGGCCCGCCGGGCCCTGCGGGCGGCCGGCTGGCCGGTGCCCGACCCGAAGTGGCCCGTGCCCTATCCGGACGAGGACTGAAATCGGGAGGGGCTGCTCCCCCGGATCAGCCCTTCTCGATCAGTCGATCAGCGGTCGTCCGCGCCCACGACTCCGCGGCGGCGAGCGTCTCCACCGTGAGAGACTCCGGTGCGTCGTGGGCATCGACCACGCGGGCGATCGTGTCGACGATGCCGAGGAACGACAGTCGACCTTCGTGGAACGCATCGACGGCCTGCTCGTTGGCGGCGTTGTAGACCGCGGGGAAGGTCCCTCCCGCGCGTCCGACGGCCTTCGCGAGCGCGACGGAGGGGAACGCGTCGGCATCGAGGGGCTCGAACGTCCACGACGTGGCGGAGGACCAGTCCAGCGGCCGCCCCACCCCTCCGACACGGTGGGGCCAGTCGAGCCCCAGAGAGATCGGAAGGCGCATGTCCGGCGGCGAAGCCTGCGCGATCGTGGACCCGTCGATGAACTCGACCATGGAATGCACGATCGACTGCGGGTGCACGACGACCTCGATGTCGTCATAGGCGACGTCGAAGAGCAGATGCGCCTCGATCACCTCCAGGCCCTTGTTCACGAGCGTTGCCGAGTTGGTCGTGACCATGCGCCCCATGTCCCACGTCGGGTGCGCGAGCGCCTCGGCCGGTGTGACCTCCGTCAGCTCCGCCCGGCTGCGTCCGCGGAACGGCCCGCCTGACGCGGTCACCACAAGACGCCGCACCTCGGCGTGCGTTCCGGCGAGGAGCGCCTGCGCGAGCGCGGAGTGCTCCGAATCGACCGGGACGATCTGGCCGGGGGCCGCAGCGGCCAACACCAGCTCGCCGCCGACGATCAGCGACTCCTTGTTCGCGAGGGCGAGCGTGCGTCCGGCCTGCAGCGCGGCGAGGGTCGAGCCGAGACCGATCGAACCCGTGATGGCGTTGAGCACCACATCGGCCTCGACGTCGCGGACCAGCTGCTCCGCCTCCGCCGCGCCGAGCGCCGTGTGCTCGACCTGGAACTGGGAGGCCTGCTCCGCGAGCAGCTCGGCGTTCGAGCCGGCGGCGAGACCCACCAGCTCGAACCGACGAGGATTGGCGCGGATCACATCCAGGGCCTGGGTGCCGATGGAACCGGTGGAGCCGAGGACGATGACGCGACGCATACCGCCAGCCTAGGTCACCGCCTGCGGCGGCTCGTCCGCTACTGCTGTGCCTGGACCGGAGTCGTCGCCAGGATGTCGACGACGAACACGAGGCTCTCGTTCTGCAGCTCGTGCCCCTCGCTCGCCCCGTAGCCATCCGCCGGCGGCATCACGACGAGCACCTGCGAGCCGACCTTCTGGCCCTCGAGCGCCTTCTGGAAGCCGGCGACCACGCCGGTGGTCTGGAACTGCGCCGGCACGGCGTCACGGCTCCAGCTGGAGTCGAACTCCTTGCCGTCCGACCACTTCACACCGAGGTACTGCACGACGACGAGATCGCCCGACGAGACGGTGGCTCCGTCGCCCTGCTTGAGGACGGCCACCTTCGTCTCGGACGGTGCATCGCCGTCCGGGATCGTCACGGACGGTGCACCCTTGTCGTCGAGCTTGACGGTCGGCATTCCCGGGGTGGGGTCGACGGGAGTCCCCGTCGCGACCTCCGGCAGCTTCTCCACCGCCTCGGCGTAGACGACGACGTTGTTCTGGCCCTCACCGAGGACATTGCCCGGGAGGGCGAGCGCGATGCGGGAACCGAGGGGCTTGCACTCCAGCGCTGCCACGAAGAGCGAGGACTGGTTGGTGTCCAGAAGCACGGGCAGCACATCACCGTCGCCGCGGGCTGAGGAGTCGAGCACCTGGTTGTTCGTGGCGTCGACGATCTGGTACTCGACCGACACCAGGTCGTTGACGCCGATCTCCTCGCCGTCCCCTTCCGAGATGACGGTGCGCTCGACACCGGCGAAGGCCGCGTCGGCCGGGATCGTCACCTTGGTGTCGGCTCCGTCACCCTCCACGACGACCGCGTCGGACGTCGCGCCCGGCTGAGCGTCCAGGGCGCACTGGCTCGCGGCGGTCGGCTCCGGCGTGCCGGAGCTCTGCGGTGCACCGCTGCCGGAGCAGCCCGCCAGCAGGAGGGTCGCGGCGGCGACGGTGGACAGGACGATGAGCGGACGCTTGCGCACAGTGGGACCTCGGAATCGCGGGCGGGAACCTCCATCCTGCCCTATACCCCTTTGCCCGCGCTGGGAGACGCGGCGCGAGGCTTCATTCCCACTCCGGCATGGATCCGGGAGTAACCTGCTCTGATGACCTCCGAGCAGTCCGTCGAGCCCGAATCCTCGTCAGAAGAGACTGCGAAGCCCCGCCACGCCGGGTTCGCGTACACGCTCGGCCGGAGCCTCATCACGCCCCTGGCCCGCCTCGTCTACCGCCCGCGCATCGAGGGGCGCGAGAACGTGCCGCTGGATGGTCCCGTCATCTTCGCCAGCAACCATCTGTCGTTCATCGACTCCATCGCCATCCCGGTGGCGGCTCCCCGCCCCGTGCATTTCCTCGCGAAGTCGTCCTACTTCGAGGGAACGGGCTTCCAGGGCTGGATGAGCAAGACCTTCTTCGAGTCGATCGGCGCGATCCCGGTCCGGCGCGGTGCGGGCCAGGCGGCGCTCGACGCTCTGGACCTGCAGCGTCAGCTCCTCGACGAGGGGCTTGCGGTCGCGCTCTACCCGGAGGGCACCCGCTCCACGGACGGACGACTGTACAAGGGTCGGACGGGTGTCGCCTTCCTCGCGCTCCAGACCGGAGCCCCTGTGGTCCCCGTCGGACTCATCGGCACGGACAAGGTGATGCCGGTCGGCGCGAAGGTGCCGACGCTCAAGGAGCGCATCACCGTCCGCTTCGGCGAGCCGCTCGATCTGTCCCCGCACGGTCCCGCCACGAGCGGGCGCGCCCGCCGCCTCGCGACCGACGAGATCATGGCGGCGATCCACGCGCTGTCGGGCCAGGAACTCGCCGGAATCTACAACGAAGCCCCCGCCCAGAGCACGATCGAGAAGATCAAGCAGGCGCTCCCCCACGAGCGCCGCTGACCGCGCCGCCGCCTAGGCGAGAGCGGTCACCGTCGCCTCGTGCCGCACGGGGAAGTTCATCGAGTTGGCGATGAAGCACCACTCGTTGGCCTGCGCATGGGCGCGTTCGGCCGCTTCGATCATCGATGCCTCCGCCACGACCACCTCGGGACGCAGCGTCACCTCGACGAACGCCCCGCCCCCCTTTCCGTCCTCCCGCATGAATCCGGAGGCGGCGTCCCGGTACGAGACGACGACGACACCCGCCGTGACGCACGCGTGCAGGTATGACAGCAGGTGGCACTCGGAGAGGGAAGCCAGGAGAAGGTCCTCCGGATTCCATCGAGACGGATCCCCGCGGAACGGCTTATCGGACGACGCCAGAAGCTCCGGTTTGCCCGCCACCTCGATGGTGACGTCGCGGCGATAGTCGCGGTAGCCGCTGGTGCCGGTTCCGGTGTTGCCCGTCCAGGTGGAGGTGAGCGCGTAGTGGTGTTCCCCCAGGGCACGAGCTGTCGACTCTGTCATGCGCTCAGTCTGCCAGGAGGTGCCGACGCGGCACGAACGGCGGTGTCGGCGCGGTTAGAGTTGACGGGTGCTGGAGACTCTCACCATTCAGGATTCCGTGGAACTCGCCGTCGTCGAACGGAGCGGATTCGTCGAATCCCGTCATGCCGGCGCCGCCGTGGTGCTCTCGCCCGATGGGGATGTGCTGGCCCGTCATGGCAATGCGGACGCCCTGATCCTCCCGCGCTCCAGCCTGAAGCCGCTCCAGGCCGTCGCGTGCATCACCGCGGGCGCGAACCTGGAAGGCGAGCAGCTCGCGATCTCGACCGCGAGTCACACCGGGACCGACCGGCACGCGTCCGTGGTCCGCGACATCCTCACGGAAGGCGGGCTGACCGAGGACCACCTCGCCTGCCCGCCGTCATGGCCAGGGGATACGTCCACCCGTGATGAGCTCGTGCGCGAGCACGGTCAGCCGGCGCGCGTGCGCATGAACTGCTCCGGCAAGCACGCGGCCATGCTCCGCGCCTGTGTGGCGACGGGATGGTCGACGGAGGGGTATCTCGACCCCGCGCACCCGCTCCAGGCCCACATCCGCGACGTCGTCGAGCGCCTCACCGGGGAGAAGATCGCCCACACCGCGATCGACGGCTGCGGTGCGCCCGTGCACGCGGTCACGCTCACCGGTCTCGCGCGCTCGATCCACCGGATCGGCACGGCCTCCGATCGCTCGCCGTTCGCCCTGCATCGCGTGGCCGGCTCGCTGGTTCGGGCGGTGCGCGAGCACCCGTGGACACTGGAGGGTCCCGGTCGGCCGGACACCGTGGCGACGGAGCAGCTCGGAGTGTTCACGAAACACGGCGCCGAGGGCGTCATGGTGATGGTGGCTCCGAACGGGACGACCGTCGCCCTGAAGATGCTCGACGGAGCAACCAGGGCGTCCACCATCGTCGCCGCGACACTGATCGCGCGCGCCGGAGGGCTCGGTGACGCCGAGGTGGCCGCCCTTTCGGAGGCCCTCCCCCTCGCGATCTCCGGCGGTGGCAAGGACGTCGGGATGATCCGTCCCGGGGCAGGTCTCTGACTCACCCGTCACGACGACGTCGGGAACGCCCCTGTGTCCGGGGAGACAGCTCGGGGAGCACGACCCGTTCCGGCGGGCGGCTGCCCCGCACGGACCAGGCGCGACCCTCGTGGAGGCGTGCGAACGGCGGAAGGGTCCTGACGCCGACGAGCTGACGCAGATCGACCGGGTGCTCCGCACGGACCAGCACCTCCCCCTCCGCGCGGATGCGCTGCCAGGTCGACCAGTTGCGCTGCCACGTCTCGGCGTCCGCGACGAAGATGCGAGGCCTGTCCTTCGCTGACGGTTCCGCCCCGACGAGAAGCACCTCGCCGTGCGGGTGCGCGCGCTGCAGACGCTCTGCCGCCGCCGGCGCCCCGGGGCTCACGAGCGCCGTCGACGCAGCGCGCGGCGTCCACGTCGATTCCGCGACGCTCCGGTGCGCCCGGGGTACGTCGTGCTCGGACCAGACGAGCTGGACCTCCCTCTCCCCGATCGTGGCGCGCCCCGGAGTGCGCCGGCGCAGGAAGGCCGAGGCCTCTCCCCCCGCCGCGAGATGCTCGATCCGGTTGGGCATCCTCAGGACGGCGCGTTTCGGAACCAGGTCGAGGGCGCGCCCGAGCTGCCCCGCGCTGCGCCCCGCCGTCAGCACGAACAGCGAGCCGGGAGACGTGCGGAGAACCTGTTCCCAGCCCTGCGCGAGCTGCTGACCGTAGTCGGGCGGAAGGCTCGCCACGAGAGCGTCCACGTCGTCGGCCAGCACGACAGGCGGAGGCGACTCCTCGCCGCTCGCCCAGGCGATCACCAGATCCCAGACCACCTCCGCGTCGTCGGGCAACCAGAGCGCATCAGGACGCTGATCGGCGATCGCCCGCAGCACGGTCGTCTTCCCCGATCCTGCGCCGCCGACGACGACCAGCCCCCTCTCCTCGCCGGAGCGCAGGAGCTCCAGCGGCTGCTCCTGCCGATCGGGTTCGTCGGCGAGTCCGAGCACGATCTCGTCGACGCCCCCCGATCTCGCGGTGAGCTCCGCGAGCCCCACCCGCGTCGGGAGCGCCGGAAGCCAGGGACTGAGCGGACGTGGCGCCGCCGCCCAGCGCCCCGCGACGCGACTCACGTCTGCGGCACCGGTCAGCGCGATGCGGACGGGCACGGGCTCGGTGTCGGTCGGACGACGCATCAGCGCGACGCCGCGGGAGGCCGTGCCGCCCGGAAGCGACGCCGCGGCATCCGTCCCGATCATGAGCCGGCTGTCCGCGGCGTCGCCGACCCGCAGGCTGATGCGGAGCGGGCAGTTGGCCGCAAGAGCATCCCGCACGATGCCGGCTGCTCGTTGCGTGCCGAGGATGACGTGCATGCCCAGGGCTCGACCGCGGGCGGCGATGTCGGTGAAGACCGCGCCGAGGTCAGGATTCTCCGCCAGCAGGGCGGCGAACTCGTCGACCACGACTACCAGCCGCGGAATCGCCGCATCGCGCACATCGCGCACCCCCGCAGCGGCCAGCAGCCTCTCCCGGCGGCGCAGTTCCGCCGCCAGGCTCGAGACGCCCCGCCGCGCTCCCTCGTCGTCGAGGTCGGTGATGACCGCGGCGACCTGCCGGAGCTCGCGGAGCGGTTCGAAGGCCGTCCCGCCCTTGAAGTCCGCGAGCACGAAGACCACCCGTTCCGGGCCGTGCTTCGCCGCCATCGCCGCCACCCAGGTGACGAGGAGCTCGCTCTTTCCGGTGCCGGTCGTCCCGGTGACGAGGGCATGCGGTCCGTCGCCCACGATGTCGACGACGACCGGCCCCCGCGCGTCCCGGCCGATCACCGCCGCGAGGCCCTCGGCGTCATCCGGCTGCTCCAGTTGATCGAGAGCCACGGCCTCGGGGAGGCGCTCCGCGTCGTCGCGTCGTCCCGCCAGCTCGCCCGCGACGACGACGGCCTGCTCGCGCGACAGGCACTCGACGGCCACGTCGATCACCGCGTGCGGGGTGCGCACCGACGACAGCGTCGGCTCCGCGACGTCGATGACCGTCGTCGTCCCCTCGGGGACGTCGGCTCCGGGCGGCAGCATCAGAATCGCCGCATCCGCTGCCGACCGCGCTTCGTCGACCGCGCCGATGGCGACGCTCAGCCCGGAACCAGGGACCCGAGCGGCGTGGGGCAGCCCCGCGAGCCCGTACTCCTCCAGTCGCTCGCCGACGATCGTCAGCTGGGCCGGCCCGAAGCGCAGACAGAGCTGAACCGCCAGCGCTCGGGCCACCGCCTCCACGAGCGGCCGCGCCCCGCGCACGGAGATGCCCCCGCCGAGCGGAACGACGATCGGCGCCCTTTCGAGGACACCGGCTCTCATCCGGAACGAGCGCCCCCGCTCATCGTCGGCACCGCTGCAGCGAACAGCGCTCGAGACGCTCCCCGCGCCCACGACGATCGACGTGTCCGCGTCGGGCGGCCGCGTGCCCCGCAGAGGAGGCTGCGCCAGGCACCCCGCGACATCGGGAGCATGCAGCCACAGAGCATCCCTCTCCTCCTGGTGCCTTCTGACGAGCTCCGCCTCGACCGCCGCCCAGTCCCGTTCCGCCCGCGCTTCCCCTTCCCGACGGTCGCGTCGCCGATGACGTGCGGCGTCGACAGCGGAGGCGCCGATCATGAGCGGCCCCAGTGCCGCGAAGCACAGGGCGTACAGTGAGCCGGTCACGAGCCACAGCACCACGCCGCCGGCCACCGGAACGACGGCGGCGAGAAAGGGCAGCGGTGCGCGACGCGAAGGCGCGGGAGTCGTCGGGAGAGCGAGGGGAAGGGAATCCATGACCCCCAGTGCACCTCATGGCCGGCGCGGAGAACGGGCTGTCCACAAGCCCTGGCTGCTACTCGGCCGTGTCCTCGGATGGGGAGGAGGAGTCGGCTTCGTCAGCCACCTGCAGAACGATCAGCGTCACGTTGTCTCGCCCGCCGTTCTCGAGCGCCGCCGAGAGCATCGCGTCGACCGCGGCAGCCGGATCGAGGTGCTCGCGGAGGAAGTGCTGGATGCCGTAGTCGGTGAGCTCCTTCGTGAGCCCGTCCGAGCAGATGACGAACCGGTCTCCCGGCCGCAGGTCGATCGACACGTAGTCCGGCGCCGTGAGTTCGCTCGCTCCGACGGCGCGGGTGATCACGTTGCTGTACGGATGCCCCTCCGCCTCCTCGGGGCTGAGCTTGCCGGCGGCGATGAGCTCCTGCACCACGGAGTGATCCGTGGTGACCTGCACGAGCCGGTCGTCGCGCAGCAGATACACGCGCGAGTCGCCGATGTTCAGCGCCACCCAGTGGGCTTCGTCGCCCTCGGAGTCGAGGAAGACCCCGGTGAGGGTCGTGCCGGTGCCTTCGTCGGTGGTCTCCGGGTGATCCGCGATGTCCCCCACCGCCAGCTCGAGGGCGTTCTCGATCCCGGGTCGACCGACCTCGCCCGCGGCGACCAGCGCCTGCAGACGACTGACGGTGCTCCGGCTCGCGATCTCGCCTCCGGCATGACCGCCCATGCCGTCGGCGACGATGAAGAGCGGGTAGTCCGCGAGGAAGGCGTCCTGGTTCGTCTCCCGTCGACGCCCCTGATCGGTGACGCCCGCCCAGGACAGCAGCAGGGGACGCTGCGCAACCGTGACGCGTTGCGTCTTCGTCTCAGCCACGTGCTGCCTCCGGTGGGTCTGCGACGGATCGGGCGGTCGCAGGATACTCACACATCGTAGTAGAACTCCTCGCCACCGCGATCACACCCGGGCACCCGGATCCTCCACCAGCGGGAACATCTCGTCGATGAGCCGGCGGTCCTCGTCGTCCGGTCGCCAGGCGTCACCGGCCGCGGCGTTGGCCTCGACCTGCGCTGCGGACGTCGCGCCGGCGATCACGCTCGACACCGAGGGGCGCGCCAGCAGCCAGCCGAACGACGCCTGCAGCATGGTGATGCCGCGCTCGTCGCAGAATGTCTGGAACGCTTCGAGCGCGTCCCAGGGCGCGTTCTCCCAGACGTGCCGCCGAGCGGACATGATCCGACTCGATGCGGGACCGCCGTCGCGATGGAACTTGCCGGTCAGGAGTCCGTTGTGCAGGGGGAAATAGGGGAAGAAGCCGAGGTCGTAGCGCTCGACCGCCGGCAGGACCTCGCGCTCGGCCGCGCGGGCCAGCAGCGAGTAGTGGTTCTGCGCCGAGATGAACCGCCCGGTGGAGCGGGCACGCGTCGTGAACTCCGCTTCCGCGACCTGCCACCCCGTGAAGTTCGAGTGCCCGTAGTAACGGACCTTCCCCTCGCGCACGAGCTCGTCGAGGGCGTCGGTCGTCTCGGCGATCGGCGTCTCCGGATCCGGCAGATGCAGCTGGTAGAGATCGATCCAGTCCGTGCGGAGGCGCCGCAGCGACTCCTCCACCGCTCGGCGGACGTACCGACGCGAGCCGCGGGCGGCGGGGAACGCGTATCCCATGTCCCGTTCCTGACCGAACTTCGTCGCGAGCACGATGCGGTCGCGGCGGCCTTCGAGGGCCTCCCCCATCAGCGTCTCGCTCGCTCCGGGTTCGGCACCGTACATGTCCGCGGTGTCGAAGAACGTGATCCCGTTGGCGATGGCCGCATCGATCACCTCGCGCGTGCCGCGAAGGGATTCGGTCGCGGTTCCCGCTCGCCCGAAGTTGTTGCAGCCGAGACCTGTGGATGTGACGAGCAGACCGGACGCGCCGACGCGACGCTGGGACAAGACCATGGGATCCACGTTAGCCGTCGCGGCGGACGGCGGACCACCGCGAACGGCTCAGGGCCCCCGACCGGAGTCGAGGGCCCTGAGTCAGGACGTCACGCGGGAGGCTGCGCGGGATCGTTCGGCGATGCCGGCGGTGCGGCCGGAGGAGCCGGCGGAGCAGCCGGGGGCGCGGTCGGCGGAGCAGGCGGAGCGGCGGGCGGAGCCTGCGGAGGAGCCGGCGGCGTCGTCGGGGGCACCGGAGGGACCGGGGCGCCGGTGGCGGGAGCCGCGGGAGCTGCCGGCGGAGCGTAACCGGGCTGCGCGGGCGGGGCGTAGCCCGGCTGGGCCGGCGCACCGTATCCGGGCTGCGCGGGCGGGGTGCCGTAGCCGGGGGCAGCGCCGTAGCCGGGCTGCTGCGGGGCTGCGGTCGGCTGGGTCGGGATGCCGTCCCAGACGGTGCGGTCCCCGAGCAGCGAGTTGGCGGCCCACGAGGCCGGCTGGATGTTCGGGTTCCAGCGGGAACCGTCGAAGGCGTTGATGCCGAGCCACACGGGCGGGAGGAAGAAGTACAGGATGACCCAGACGGCGTCCTTCTGGAGCTTCAGTCCGACGCGCCATGCTGCGATCAGGTCGAGCACGCGCGCGGCGATGCCCACGAGCGGGAGGATCAGGAACCAGCCCAGGAAGGGGATGATCGCGCCGATGATGCCGGCACCGATCAGGTAGAGCACCAGCCACGGGCTCAGATCGCCCAGCTTGTAGAAGATCATGGTGTTGTAGACGGGCACCCACGCACGCCACTTGCCCTGGACCCCCGCCTTGTCGAAGATCCGCATGTAGAACCACGAGTAGAGCGCGTAGATCAGCAGCGGCAGGACCGTGTACAGCAGCGCCAAGGCGACGATCGCACCCCCCGACAGGCCGTCATAGCCGTAGTAGTCGTCCATGTTCCCTCCAAGGAAATCGTGATGCGGGCGTTATGCGCTGATCACACTAGCGCGTCCGGGGGTCGCACGCATGCGCCGTTGGGCCCGCGCGGGCGCCGCGCGCAGTCGTGGCACGCGGTCCGACCGCGGATGCTCACTCCGAGACGACGAGTTCCAGCACGCCGGACGGGTCGGCCTGGCGGAGCTCGAGCCCGTTCACCTCGGCCCAGCCGCGCAGCGCGCGGAGCGATCCGATCCGTGGCCGGTCCTCTGCGAGGGCCCGCACGAGCAGGCCCTTCGACTTCTTGTTGAAGTGATTCAGCGCCCTCCCCTGGTCGGTCACGACACGGACGTATGCGGAGGGCACGGTCGCCGGCACCGGACCGAGCGCCACATAGGCTTCGCTGCGCAGATCGAGGATGAACGGCGGGGCTTCGGCGGCGATCGCCGCAGAGGTCGCTTCGGCCCAGAGGCGGCGGAGCGCGGGAACGCCGGGCAGCGAGGTGCCGGCCGCCAGCCGGTACGGCGGGATCGGGTCGAGAGCGCCGATCGGACCCAGCGGAGCGCTGTGGATCCACACGTGCGCACCCAACCAGCGACGTGACGCGGCCGGCAGCGAGCCGGCGTCGAGGGCGTCGAAGAGCACGCCGGTGTAGCGATCGACCGCCGGCATGGTGGGAGCGCCGAGCAGCGTGCGATTGTGCGCGATGTCGCCGAGCTGGCGGTCGCTCAGCTTGAGGACGCGACGGCTCGCGCCTTCGTCGGCGGCGAGCTCGCTCAGGGCCGCGAGCACCGCCGCGCGTTGCGGCCGCAGGGAGGGAAGGGCGAGCCGGTCGAGGTCGAGCGGGACGCCGTCACCGCCCTCGCGCTTCGTCTCGGACGGTGGGAGCAGGATCTTCATGGAACCTCGGTACATGCAGACGCGTCCGCCCCGGGTGCTTCCTCTGCTCGTGAACCGAGCGAGGAGCATCCGAGGCGGACGCGATGAGACGAGCTGCTAGGCGATGAGCGCCGCGTTGCCGGCGACGATCGTCAGGCTGTCGCCCTCCATGGAGAGGAAGCCGTCCTGTGCGTTCGCCAGCACCTTGGTGCCATCCGACTGGGTGATGCGGACCTGGCCCTCGGCGAGGATCGCCAGAACCGGCTCGTGCCCGCTCATGAAGCCGATCTCACCCTCGACGGTCTTGGCGACCACGAGGCTCGCCTCTCCCGTCCAGACCTCCGCATCAGCGGAGACGAGGCTGACGTGCAGCGCCATGGTCAGCCGTTCTCCTTCTGGATCTTCGCCCACTGCTCTTCGACGTCGGAGATGCCGCCGACGTTGAAGAAGGCCTGCTCGGCCACGTGGTCGAAGTCTCCGCGGGTGATCGCGTCGAACGACTCGATGGTCTCCTTGAGCGGGACGGTCGAACCCTCGACACCGGTGAACTTCTTCGCCATGTAGGTGTTCTGCGAGAGGAACTGCTGGATGCGACGTGCACGCGACACGACGATCTTGTCTTCCTCGGAGAGCTCGTCGACACCGAGGATGGCGATGATCTCCTGCAGCTCCTTGTTCTTCTGGAGGATCTGCTTGACCGTCGTCGCGACGCGGTAGTGGTCCTCGCCCAAGTAGCGGGGGTCCATGATGCGCGACGTCGAGGTCAGCGGGTCGATGGCCGGGTACAGACCCTTCGAGGCGATCTCACGAGAGAGCTCGGTCGTCGCATCGAGGTGGGCGAAGGTGGTCGCCGGAGCCGGGTCGGTGTAGTCGTCGGCGGGCACGTAGATCGCCTGCAGCGAGGTGATCGAGTGGCCGCGCGTCGAAGTGATGCGCTCCTGGAGGAGACCCATCTCGTCGGCCAGGTTCGGCTGGTAGCCCACGGCCGAAGGCATGCGGCCCAGCAGCGTGGAGACCTCGGAGCCGGCCTGCGTGAAGCGGAAGATGTTGTCGATGAAGAGCAGCACGTCCTGCTTCTGCACGTCGCGGAAGTACTCCGCCATCGTCAGAGCCGACAGGGCGACGCGCAGACGCGTTCCCGGCGGCTCGTCCATCTGACCGAAGACGAGGGCGGTCTTGTCGAAGACGCCCGCCTCCTCCATCTCGTGGATCAGGTCGTTGCCCTCACGGGTGCGCTCACCGACACCGGCGAACACGGAGACACCACCGTGGTCCTGTGCGACGCGCTGGATCATCTCCTGGATGAGGACGGTCTTGCCGACGCCGGCGCCACCGAACAGACCGATCTTTCCACCCTGCACGTAGGGGGTCAGGAGGTCGATCGACTTGATACCGGTCTCGAACATGGTGGTCTTCGACTCGAGCTGGTCGAAGTTCGGAGCCTTGCGGTGGATGGGCCAGCGCTCGGTCACCTCGATGGTCTCACCGGGCTCGCCGTTGAGGACCTCGCCGATGACGTTGAAGACCTTGCCCTTGGTGATGTCGCCGACCGGGACCGAGATGGCCTCGCCCGTGTCGCGGACCTCCTGGCCGCGGACGATGCCGTCCGTCGGCTTCAGGGCGATCGCGCGGACGAGGTCGTCGCCGAGGTGCTGAGCGACCTCGAGGGTGATCTCGGTGGACTCCTCGCCGATGACGATCGTGGTCTTCAGTGCGTTGTAGATGTCGGGGATCGAGTCATGGGGGAACTCGATGTCGACAACCGGACCGTTGACGCGTGCGACGCGCCCGACGACCGCGGTCGCCGGCTGGTCAGCCGTGGCGGTGGTGGTCATTTTCGTCTCTTTCCTGATGGTCTATTTGCTCGACGAGAGGGCGTCGGCGCCGCCGACGATCTCCGCGATCTGCTGCGTGATCTCCGCCTGGCGCGCGTTGTTGCGCAGACGGGTGTAGTCGGTGATGAGCTTGTCGGCGTTGTCGCTGGCCGACTTCATCGCCTTCTGCGTCGCCGCCTGCTTCGCGGCAGAGGACTGCAGGAGTGCGTTGAAGACGCGGCTCTGGATGTACACCGGCAGGATCGCGTCGAGAACGGTCTCGGCGTCCGGCTCGAACTCGTACAGCGGGTAAACGGTGTTACCGGCCTCCGACTCATCGGCTTCCGTGATCTCCAGCGGAAGCAGGCGCACGGACTCCGGCGACTGCGTCATCATGCTGACGAAACGGTTGTAAACGAGGTGGATCTCGTCGACCCCGCCGTCCTGCCCACCGCGGGAGAAGGCCTCGAGCAGTGTCGCCGAGATCTCCTCCGCCGTGTGGAACGACGGGGTGTCGGTGTCGCCCGTCCACTCCGCAGCCGCCGCGATGCGGCGGAACTGGAAGTAGCCGACGGCCTTGCGACCGACGAGGTAGAACACCGGCTCCTTGCCCTGCTCGCGCAGGAGCTCGGCCACCTCGAGACCCTCACGGAGGATCTGCGAGTTGAAGGCTCCGGCCAGACCGCGGTCCGAGGAGAAGATCACGACCGCGGAGCGGTGGATCGTCTCGGGCTCACGGGTGAGCGGGTGATCGACGTTCGAGTGCGTCGCGACGGCCGACACGGCCCTCGTCACGGCCCGCGCGAAGGGAGTGGACGCCTTGACGCGTGCCATCGCCTTCTGGATGCGCGAAGCCGCGATGAGTTCCATCGCCTTCGTGATCTTCTTGGTCGTCTGAGCAGAAGAGATCTTCTGCTTGTAGACCCTGAGTTGAGCGCCCATATGTCAGTACCCCGCGCAGTTACGCGCGACGACCCTTGACGATCTTCTCCTGGTTGACGTCCTCAGCCTCAGCTGCAGCGTGCTCCTCGTGGCCGGGGGCGCCGATGGCGTGACCCTTGCCGCCCTGGAACTCCAGGAGGAAGTTGTCCGTCTGCTTGTCGAGCTCTGCGACCGTGTCGTCATCCAGCACGTTGGTCTCGCGCAGCGTGTCGAGCACCTTGGTGTTGCGACGCAGGTAGTCGAGCAGCTCGCGCTCGAAGCGCAGCACGTCCTCGACCTCGATCGAGTCGAGCTTGCCGTTCGTTCCGGCCCAGATCGACACGACCTGCTCCTCGACGGGGTACGGCGAGTACTGCGGCTGCTTGAGCAGCTCGGTCAGACGGGCACCGCGCGACAGCTGGCGGCGCGAGGCGGCGTCGAGGTCCGACGCGAACATCGCGAACGCCTCGAGCGAGCGGTACTGCGCCAGCTCCAGCTTCAACGTTCCGGAGACCTTCTTGATGGACTTGACCTGAGCGTCACCACCGACACGCGAGACCGAGATACCCACGTCGACCGCCGGACGCTGGTTGGCGTTGAAGAGGTCGGACTGCAGGAAGATCTGGCCGTCGGTGATCGAGATCACGTTGGTCGGGATGTACGCCGAGACGTCGTTCGCCTTGGTCTCGATGATCGGGAGACCCGTCATGGAGCCGGCGCCGAGCTCGTCGGACAGCTTCGCGCAACGCTCCAGCAGACGCGAGTGCAGGTAGAAGACGTCACCCGGGTAGGCTTCGCGGCCCGGCGGGCGGCGCAGGAGGAGGGAGACGGCACGGTAGGCCTCGGCCTGCTTCGACAGGTCGTCGAAGATGATGAGGACGTGCTTGCCGCCGTACATCCAGTGCTGGCCGATAGCCGAACCCGTGTAGGGGGCGAGGTACTTGAAGCCGGCGGGGTCGGATGCCGGAGCGGCCACGATCGTGGTGTACTCCAGGGCACCGGCCTCTTCGAGCGCGCCCTTCACCGAGGCGATGGTCGAGCCCTTCTGGCCGATGGCGACGTAGATGCAGCGCACCTGCTTGTTGACGTCGCCCGACTCCCAGTTGGCCTTCTGGTTGATGATCGTGTCGATCGCGATGGCCGTCTTGCCGGTCTGGCGGTCGCCGATGATCAGCTGACGCTGGCCGCGGCCGACCGGGATCATCGCGTCGATGGCCTTGATGCCGGTCTGCATCGGCTCGTGCACGGACTTGCGCTGCATGACGCCGGGCGCCTGCAGTTCGAGCTCGCGGACGCCCTCGGTGGCGATCGAGCCGAGGCCGTCGATCGGGTTGCCGAGCGGGTCGACGACGCGACCCAGGTAGCCGTCGCCGACCGGGACGGAGAGGACCTCACCCGTGCGGGTGACCTCCTGACCGGCCTCGATGCCGGTGAAGTCGCCGAGGACGACGACGCCGATCTCGTGCTCGTCGAGGTTCAGCGCGAGGCCCTTGGTGCCGTCGGCGAAGGTCACGAGCTCGTTCGCCATGACGCCGGGAAGTCCCTCGACGTGAGCGATGCCGTCGGCGGCGTCGATGACGGTGCCGACCTCGGTCGCCGCGGCCCCGGTGGGCTCGTACGCGGCGGCGAAATCCTTCAGCGCGTCACGGATGACGTCGGGGCTGATCGATAGTTCTGCCATTGTCTTCCCTTTGTATCTGGGTGCGCGGTTCCCCGCGCGAAGTCGTGTTAGCCCGCGAGCTTCTGGCGAAGGTCGGCGAGTCGTGCGGAGATGCTGCCGTCGATGACGTCATCGGCGATCTGCACGCGCAGGCCTCCGACGACGCTGGGGTCGATGACGACGTTGAGGGACACCTGGCCGCCGTACCGCTGCGAGAGCGTCTGGCCGAGTCGCGTGCGCTGCGCGTCGCTGAGCTCGGTCGCCGTGTGCACCGTGGCCACGAGGCGGCCGCGCTGGCTCGAGACGATACGCATCGCCCGGCTCAGCAGCTGCCGCACCCGGCGCTCGCGCGGCTGACGCACGAGGGACGTGACGATGAGGGCCGTCGGAGCGGTGGCAGAGGCATCGACGAGGAGGCGCTCGACCAGGGCGGCCTTCGCGTCCTCTCCCCCGAGCCGGCTGCCGAGAGCGAGCTCGAGCTCCGGGTTCGCCGCGATCACCCGCGAGAAGCCGAAGAGCTCTCCCTCGATGTCCGCGCCGGACTCGGCGATGGTCGCCGCCCGGATCGCGAGCTCCTCGAGACCGTCGATCAGCTCGGACGCGTTCGACCAGCGTTCGGCGACCGCGGTGCGCAGGACGTCCTGCGCCGCGGAGCCGTACTGCCCGAACACCGCGGACACGACGTTCTGCCGGGCCGAGGCCGGAGCCGAGGGGTCAGCCAGCGCGCCGCTCAGCTGAGACGATTCGCCCACGGCCCGCGCGGCCGCGAACAGCTCGCGCGCGGTCTCGAGGGTGACGTCCTTCGCTGCGGCAAGCGTCTGAGTGGATGCCGCGAGTGCCTGAGCGGTCGCGCTGCCCATTACGACTGCCCGCCCGGTACCTGAGCCTGTCGAAGGTCGGATGCTTCGAGATCGGCGAGGAAGCGGTCGACCACGGCGGCCGCGCGAGCGTCGTCGGAGAGCGTCTCGCCGACCACGCCACCGGCGAGGTCGAGAGCGAGCGAGCCGACCTCGCTGCGCAGGGAGACGAGAGCCGTCTGGCGCTCGGCCTCGATCTGCGTGTGCGCGGTGGCGGTCAGACGCGCTGCCTCGGCAGCGGCGGTCTCCTTCGCCTCGGCGACGATCTTCTTGCCGTCCTCGCGGGCGGCCTCGCGGATCTCGCCGGCCTCGGTACGCGCCTCAGCGAGCTGACGCGTGTACTCCTCGAGTGCCGCCTCCGCCTGCTTCTGCGCCTCGTCGGCCTTGGCGATGTTCCCCTCGATCGCGGCTGAGCGCTCGTCGAGCATCTTCGTCAGGCGAGGAAGGGCGACCTTCCACACCACGACGAGAATGATGAGGAACCACAGGCCCGACCAGATGATGTCGTACCCCGCGGGGAGCAACGGGTTGGGGGATTCCCCCTCCGCTGCCGCGAGGTTCGTGACAAGAGCGTTCAGCATCCTGTCTCCTTCAGAAGTCGGTGGGGATTACGGGAAGGGGATGAATCCGACGGCGATGCCGACGAATGCAAGCGCCTCGGTGAAGGCGATACCGATCCACATGAGGACCTGCAGGCGACCGGCCAGCTCGGGCTGACGGGCGACACCCTCGATCGTCTTGCCGACGACGATGCCCACACCGATGGCCGGACCGATCGCGGCGAGGCCGTAGCCGACCGAAGCGAGGTGGCCGTTGATTTCAGCGAGAACCGTAGTTGCGTCCACGGGTTTTTCCTTTCGTTGGGTGGGAGGGCTGTTGCCCGCCCGCTCAGTGCTCTTCTGCGACCGCGAGCTGGATGTAGACCGCGGTGAGGACGGTGAAGACGTAGGCCTGCAGGACGGTCACCAGAATCTCGAAGAGAGTGAAGGCACCGCCGAAGGCGAGGGTTCCGACACCGAGAACGGCCCAGCCGCCGCCTGCGGTGAAGAAGAAGAACTGGGTCGCTGCGAAGCACAGCACCAGGATCATGTGACCGACGACGAGGTTCATCAGCAGTCGCAGGGTGAGGGTCACCGGGCGGATGATGAACGTCGAGATGAGCTCGATCGGCGTGACGATGAAGTAGACCGGCCACGGGACGCCCGAGGGGAACAGGGCGTTCTTGAAGAAGTTCTTCGGGCTCTTCTTGATACCGGCGTAGATGAAGGTGACGTAGCTGACCACGGCGAGCGTGAGCGGCACCGCGATGATGGCCGTTCCCGGCATGTTCAGGCCGGGGATGATGCCCGTCACGTTCATGAACAGCACCATGAAGAAGATCGTGGTGAGGATCGGCAGGAAGCGGTCGCCGTCCTTGCGGCCGAGCAGGTCGTGCGCGATGCCGCCGCGGACGAAGCCCAGGCCCATCTCCACGACGCTCTGGAACCGGCCGGGGACGACCTTCATGCGCCGCGTGCCGAGCCACAGAAGAAGGACGACAGCGATCACCGAGAGGAACTGGATCAGCTGGATCCGGGTCACCGGGAGCGGCCCGACGTGGAAGAGGATCGGCGGGAAGAACTCGTCGATCGAAGGGCCGTGGAACTCGCCGTCGGAGGCAAGTCGGGGGGTCAGGGTCGCAGCAAGATTAAACAGCGCGGGCTCCAGCTTCGGGGCACCGGTCTAAACCGGGGCGACGATGGTCGGTGTGCAATCAGCGCAAGCGCTCGCGGGCGAGCGGCGGGCACGTTTCAACAGTATCAGAATCTGAGGGTGCCCTAAGACCGCGGGCCCTCTTCGACGGGTCCCTCATCGATGTGATTCGCCGTGCCGGGAGCGCGATCCTCCGGAACCTCCGTCGGCAGCGTGGTGTCGCTGACGCTCGGCAGCCGCATCTGCGTGAGGACGACGACATCGATCGCGAGAGACATCAGCACTCCGGCCACGATCGACAGGAAGAACACCATCGGGTCGAGCCACGGCTGCCCCGCGAGCAGGATCATCACCAGGACGAACACGCCCAGCTTCAGCAGCCAGCCACCGAGGACGATCGCGAAGAAGAGCTGCACGTAGAGCGGGTCGCCGTACCAGCGGTTGGCGATCAGGATGCTGATGCCGGTGATCGCGAGGAAGAGCGCGGCGAGCAGGACGCCGAGCAGCCCGCTGACGAGCCCCTCCCCCTGTGCCACGAGGAATCCCACGCCGCCGGCGACGACGGCCAGGACGCCGGTCGCCACCGCCGACCAGATCAGGGTGCGGCGCAGGATCGGCGTGCTGGAAACAGGACTCGGGCTCATGAGGGCTCCACGGGTGTCGGGTCGGGTTCGGCGTCCGCTGCGCGGCGACCGCTGCGGCTGGGGCTCAGGGTGATGAAGAGGCAGGCGGCGATGCCGAGGACGCCGAAGCCGACGCCGGGCAGGTACTGGCCGGGCCAGTCCTCCCGCGCGCCGACGTACATCAGCAGCACGGCGAGCGAGATCACGGCGGTCCAGGCGTAGAAGATCAGCACGGCGTCGCGATCGCGGTGGCCGAGGTCGAGCATGCGGTGATGCAGGTGCTTGCGGTCGGGCGAGAACGGTGAGCGCCCCGCGCTCATCCGGCGCAGCACCGCGAGGCCGAAATCGAGCAGCGGGAGCAGGACGACCAGCAGCGGAAGCAGGACGGGCAGGAAGGCGCCGACCAGCTGAGACCGCCCGAGTCGCTCGGGGTCGAGGGCCGAGGGATCCATCTGGCCCGTGATCGCGATCGCCGACGTCGCCATGAGCAGCCCGATCACGAGCGCGCCCGAGTCGCCCATGAACAGCTTCGCCGGACTCCAGTTCAACGGCAGGAAGCCGAGGCAGGCGCCGATCAGCACAGCAGCGAGGAACGTCGACAGGTTGAAGTAGCTGGAGGCGCCGGAGTCGCGGGTGAAGATGTAGGAGTAGGCGAAGAAGACGCCGTTCGAGATGAGGCACACCCCGGCGACGAGTCCGTCGAGACCGTCGATGAAGTTGACGGCGTTCATCACGATCACGATCGCGAACATCGTGATCGTGATGCTCAGCCAGCTCGATACGACGATCAGGTCCCCGAACGGCAACGACAGGATCTGCAGTCCCCCGCCCACCGTGATGAGTCCCGCCGCGAGGAACTGCGCGCCGAGCTTGATCATCCAGTCGATGTCCCACAGGTCGTCGACGACGCCGATGACCGCGATGAGCAGCGAGGCGCCGAGGATCGACCACATCGTCTGCGGCGGGATCCAGATGCTCTGGAAGAAGGGGTTCACCGCGGAGAACCCGAATGCCGCAGCGATGCCGAGGAAGATCGCGACGCCGCCGAGCCGCGGCGTCGGCGTCGTATGGACGTCGCGCTCCCGGATGCCGGGGTAGAGCTTGTAACGGAGGCTCAGCCGCCACACCGCCCAGGTCAGTGCGAACGTGATCGCGGCGGTGAGGATGATCGTGAAGAGATACTGCTTCACGAATCCCCGTCCTGCTCCTCCGGCTCGAGCAGGTCGCCGAGCACCTCTCTCAGCTGCTCGCGGCTGACGGCGCCGTCGCGCAGGATCCGCACGACTGCGGTGGCGTCCTCCGCATCGCGGCGCACGAGGGAGGTCGCATCGACGATGGTCGAGGCGATGCCGTCGCGACTGAGGCCGTCGTCGAGGTACACCGCGACGCTCTCGCCGAGCATCTTCTCGGCGTCCAGGGCGGAGATGGCCGCTGCACGGCCCGTGAGATTCGCGCTGGAGACCGCGAGCGGCCCCGTCTCCGCCAGCAGCTCGAGGGCGACGCGTCCTTCGGGCATCCGCACGGCGACGGTCCCGAGCGTCTCGCCCAGGTCCCACACCAGCGACGGCTGCGCAGGGAGCACGATCGTGAGTCCGCCCGGCCAGAAGGCCTCGACGAGGCGCTCCACCGGCTCGGGGACGGACTCCGCCAGCGCGCTCAGCGTCTCCTTGGTGCCGATCAGGACGGGCGGCGGCTGGTCGCGGCCCCGCCCCTTCGCATCGAGGAGCCGCTGCACGGCGGCCGGGGAGAAGGCGTCGGCGGCGACGCCGTACACCGTGTCTGTGGGCATGACGATGAGGTCGCCGCGGCCGATCGCCTGGCGCGCATGGCGCATGCCGGCGAGCAGCTGCGACTCGTCGCGGCAGTCGAAGATGGGGGACATGACGGTTCGATTCTATGCGTCCGGGGTGTCGCGCATGCTCGGAGCCGCCTGATCAGGGTCGCAGCGCCGTGGTGGTGCGGTCTCGCAACGTGAGATCACGGTGCGTCGCCGCCGCCCTCCAGCCGTCCGCCGTGAGGATCGCCCTGATCGCCTCTCCCTGCAGCTCGCCGTGCTCGATGACCAGCAGCCCACCCGGGTGCAGCAGCCGCAGCGCGCGCGTGCTGAGCCTTCGGACGACGTCCAGACCGTCCTCGCCTCCGTAGAGGGCCATCGCGGGATCGAAGAGCCGCACCTCCGGGTCGCGCGGGATGGCGGCGTCCGGGACGTAGGGCGGATTGGAGATGACGACGGTCGCCTCACCGTCGAGTTCCGGGAAGGCCTCGTCGAGGTCCGCCAGCACGAGCGTCAGGTTCTCGACGCCGGCGACGTTGCGGCTGGCCCAGGCGTGCGCGTCGGCGGACAGCTCCGCGGCGAAGATCCGGGCGTGGGGCACCTCGGTGGCCATGGCGAGGGCGATCGCGCCGCTTCCCGTGCCGAGATCGACACCGATCGGCGCCGGCTCCGCGGCATTCAGCAGTGCGTCGATCGCGTACTGCACGACCGTCTCGGTCTCCGGCCGCGGGACGAACACTCCGGGGCCGACCGCCAGCTCGAGATGGCGGAACGGGGCCGTGCCGGTGATGTGCTGCAGCGGCTCGCGTGCGCAACGGCGCACCACGAGCGCCTCCAGCGCCGCCGCATCCTCCTCGTCGATCCGATCGCCCCGGACGATCGCCGCCTGCACCTCTCCCCTGCGCCGGCCGGTGACGTGACCGGCGAGCAGCTCGGCGTCCACCAGAGGATCAGGCACGCCGACATCGGCCAGGCGCTGTGCGGCGGCGCGGACGACGGCGGAGAGGGAGGAGTCGGGCATGCGTTCCAGCGTAGAGTGCCGACGGTCGTCACAATGCCCTCGCTCACAGGGCGCTCGCCTAGGCTGGTGCGGCAGCGACCCCGCACAGGAAGGCTCCTCATGCCCGGTATCCACGCCGACATCACCACCGCTTTCGGCAACACCCCGCTCGTCCGTCTGAACCGCGTGACCGAGGGACTCGGAGCGACCGTCCTCGCCAAGCTCGAGTACTACAACCCGGCGTCGAGCGTGAAGGATCGCATCGGCATCGCCATGATCAACGCCGCAGAGGCATCCGGCGAGCTGAAGCCGGGCGGCACCATCGTGGAGTCCACAAGCGGCAACACCGGCATCGCGCTCGCGATGGTGGGTGCGGCGCGGGGCTACCGCGTCATCCTGACGATGCCGGCGTCGATGTCGAAGGAGCGCCGCGTGCTGCTCAAGGCGTTCGGTGCGGAGATCGTGCTCACCGATCCCACCCTGGGGATGAAGGGGGCCATCGCGGAGGTCGAGCGCATCGTCGCCGAGACCCCCGGTGCCATCTGGATCCGCCAGTTCGAGAATCCGGCGAACCCGCAGATCCACCGGGAGACCACGGCGCAGGAGATCCTCCGCGACACCGACGGCGCGGTGGACGTCTTCATCGCCGGCGTGGGCACCGGCGGAACGGTCACCGGCACCGGGCAGGCTCTCAAGGCGGCCAAGCCCGGCGTCCAGGTGATCGCGGTCGAGCCCAAGGACTCCCCCGTGCTGACCGAGGGCCACCCCGGCCCGCACAAGATCCAGGGCATCGGCCCGAACTTCGTCCCGGAGGTGCTCGACCGCGAGGTGCTGGACGAGATCATCACGGCCGAGTTCGACGAGTCGCTGCGCGTCGCGCGGGACCTCGCGGCGAAGGAGGGGCTACTGGTCGGCATGTCGTCCGGGGCGGCCGTCGCCGCCGCGCTGAAGGTCGCCGCGCGCCCCGAGAACGCCGGCAAGACCATCGTCGTCGTGATCCCGGACACCGGTGAGCGCTACCTCTCCACCGCGCTGTTCGAGGATCTGCGCGAAGTCTGAGCCGCACATGGGAATGATCGCGCGGATGCGCGAGGACATCGCCGCGGCCCGTCTGCGCGACCCCGCGGCACGCAGCTCTCTCGAGGTCGCGCTGCTCTACCCGGGACTGCACGCGGTGTGGGCGCACCGCGTCTCGCATGCGCTGTGGCGTCGCCGCCTCCGGCTGCTCGCCCGCGCCTGCTCGCAGATCTCGCGCTGGCTGACGGGCATCGAGATCCATCCGGGAGCGCGGATCGGTCGACGCTTCTTCATCGATCACGGCATGGGCGTCGTCATCGGCGAGACCGCCGAGGTGGGTGACGACGTGCTGATGTATCACGGCGTCACCCTCGGCGGTCGCACCCGCACCGCCGGCAAGCGGCATCCCACCCTTCAGGACGGGGTCGCCGTCGGCGCCGGCGCGAAGATCCTCGGCCCCATCACGATCGGCGCACACTCGGTCGTCGGGGCGAACGCCGTCGTGACGCGCGATGCCCCGGCGGACAGCATCCTCGTCGGCGTGCCGGCGAAGCCTCGTCAGCGCACGGTCGGCGAGGACACGAGGGCGCTGCTCACCGCGCCCGACTACGCCATCTGAGACCTCAGCGTTCGGAGCCGCGGCGTCCCTTGGCGGCGTCGACCTTCTTCCGGAGGAAGAGGAGCGGCAGCAGGACGCTGCCGAGCGCGGTGATCAGCCAGACGATCACGGCGCCCAGCAGCCAGCCGGTGAGATCGGTGATGCGCAGACCGCCGATCGGCAGCAGCACCACGACGACGAGCGAGATCAGCGTCGACACGATCCCGATCCCGCCCATCAGCACGGGGGCGTATCTGTCGGCGACCTTGCTGACCCACGGCGAGAGCACGGTCTGCAGGATCGCGAAGATCAGCACGCAGACGACGAAGCCCCACCACTTGTCCCACTGGATCTGGAACCCGTCGAGCAGCAGATCGGCTGCGATCAGACCGAGCCCGGCGGACACGACGTACATCAGACCGCGGAAGAGAAAGGTGATCACGCGCAGAGCCTATCGCCCCGCGTGCCCGACGGTCACTGCGCCACGAAGAACGGGACGGCCCCGCTCACGATGCCGATGCCGAGCATGACCAGCGAGACGATCGCCGCGCGCCACAGCACCTTGCGGTGGTGGTCTCCGAGGTTCACGCCCGCGAGCGAGACGAGCAGCAGGATCGCCGGGACGAGCGGGCTCTGCAGATGCACCGGCTGCCCGGTGATCGAGGCTCGCGCCATCTCGACCGGGTCGATGCCGAAGTTCGCCGCGCTCTGGGCGAGCACCGGGAGGATGCCGAAGTAGAAGGCGTCGTTGGACATGAAGAACGTGAACGGGATGGAGAGGAGCCCGGTGATCGGGGCCAGGAACGGCCCGAGCGCCGGCGGCAGCACGGTGGTGATCCACGTCGCCATGGCATCCACCATCCCGGTGCCGGAGAGCACTCCGACGAGCACGCCGGCGGCGATCACCATCGAGACGACGCCGACGATGCTCGGTGCATGGGCGACGATCTCCGACGCCTGCTCCTTGACTCCGCGGAAGTTCACGAGCAGAGCGATCCCGGCCCCTACCATGAACACGTACGGCAGCGGCAGGATGTCGATCACCAGCAGGACCATCACCGCGACGGTGAGCAGGAGGTTGAACCAGATCAGTCGTGGGCGGAGCGTCGGCCGAGCCGGATCCAGCATCGTGTCGGCCATCGCCGTGTCCGCAGGGTCGACGCTTCCCGCGGCGACGGGGGCGCGGCCGCCCGCGACGACGACGAGGTTGCCCGTGCGCAGCGAGGCGCGCGCGCCCGGCTTCAGCTCGGCGCCACGGAAGATCCGCGGGACGTTCGTCAGCGCGCCTCCGTCCGCACCCGTGAGCCGCGCATCCGGGTCGAGGGCCCCGAGTCGGCGGCGCTCCCCCAGCCCGAGGAGCCAGGCGAACCCGAGTGCCACGAGGAGGCCGGCACCGAGCGCGGGCAGCATCGGCACGAAGATGTCGGTCGGCTGGAGCCCGAGCGCGGTCGCCGCCCGCACGGTGGGGCCGCCCCACGGCACGATGTTCAAGGTGCCGTTCATGAGCCCCGCGACGCACGTGAGCACGACAGGACTCATCCCGAGCCGCAGGTAGATGGGCAGCATCGCGGACGTCGTGATGATGAATGTCGTCGAGCCGTCTCCGTCCAGGGAGACCGCACCCGCGAGGATCGCCGTGCCCAGCACGACCTTCGCCGGGTCGTCTCCGAGCAGGCGCGTGATCATCCGGATGAGGGGATCGAAGAGCCCGACGTCGATCATGATGCCGAAGAACATGATCGCGAACATCAGCAGGGCCGCCGTCGGCGCCATCGTGCCGATGGAATCGAGGATCATGTCTCCGAGTCCCAGCCCTGCTCCGGCGAAGAGACCGAAAGCGGTCGGCACGAGGATCAGTGCCACCATCGGGGTGAGGCGCTTCGTCATGATGAGCGTCATGAACGTGAGCACCATCGTGAACCCGAGGAGCACCAGGATCCACTCCGGCGGCACGAACGCCACGTCGTACGTCGGCGCCTCCTCTTCGGCGGCAGCGATCAGTACGGTCAGTGCGTCAGGCATGCGGTGACTCCTTCGTCGTCGCTCCGTCCTCTCCGACGGATCTCGATGAGACTAGGCAATCGGCCGGCCCGAGGCGCGGTATGCCGCATTCCCGCGCATTGTGCGCGTAGCGTGAGTTCTGCGCATATTGCGCGAAAGGAGTCCGATGTCGAGGATGCCGAGGACCAGGCCTCGTTTCGCGACGCGCGCGCTGCTGATGCATCTCGCCGCCGTGGCCCTCGTGGTCGCGCTCTGCACCGGTGTGTATCTCGCCCTCGCGGTCCAGCAGCTGCGTGCCGAGGCCGAATCCACCGCCCTCGGCATCGCGCGGACGCTCGCGGAGGATCCGCAGGTCCGCGCCGAAGTGGCCGCCGTCTCCGCCTCTCCCGAGGAGCCCGACGCCGTCGCCCTGCGCCACGGAGAGCTACAGCGGATCTCCTCGGAGGTCATGGCGCGCACCGGCGCCCTGTTCGTCGTCATCACCGACGACGAGGGGATCCGTCTGGCGCATCCGATCCCGTCGCGCATCGGCGAGGTGGTGAGCACGCCGTTCGAGGAAGTGCTCGCCGGACGGGAGGTCGTCGACTGGCAGACCGGAACGCTGGGTGAATCCGCGCGGGCGAAGGTGCCCGTCCGCGACGACGCCGGCACCCCCGTCGGCGAGATCAGCGTGGGCTTCGAGCGCAACGGCGTGTTCGACGACCTTCCCCCGCTGCTCCTGGTGATCGGTCTCACCGCAGCGGGAGCGCTGGGTCTCGCCTTCCTCGCATTCCTGCTCCTCCGCCGCCGATGGGAGCGGCTGACCCTCGGCGTGCAACCCGAGGAGCTCGTGGCGCTCGTGCAGAATCAGACCGCTGTGCTCGACGGCGTGGACGACGGAGTGATCGCCGTGGATCCGCACGGCACGGTGCAGGTGAGCAACGCGGCAGCCGACCGCCTGCTCGGCCTCGACGCCCCTGTCGGCCGCACGCTGGACGAGCTGGAGGTCCCTGCCGCGGTGCGCGACGCGTTCACCGGCGGGGTCGACAGCACGAGCGCCGTGGTCGGCGATCGGCTGCTGTACCTCGACGCGCGCCCTGTCCGCCGAGAGGGCCGCTCGCTCGGCGACGTGCTGATCGTGCGCGACCGGACCGACCTGATCGCTCTCACGGAGCGACTGGAGACCGTGCGGACCATGACATCGGCGCTCCGGGTGCAGCGGCACGAGTTCGCGAACCGTCTGCATGTCGCCGCCGGCCTGATCGATGCGGGGCGGGTGGACGAGGCGCGCACCTTCCTCGGAGAACTCGTCGCCCGGGGCTCCGTGGCCTTCCCCGTCGCCGGCCTCGCCCTGCTCGGCGATCCCTTCCTCCACTCGTTCCTCGGCGCCAAGGGCGTCGAGGCCGCCGAACGCGGCGTCGAGCTGCGGGTCGCGGAGGAGACCCAGCTGATCGGGAACGTGCGCGCGGCGGAGGACGTCGCGACCGTCCTCGGCAACCTCATCGACAACGCCGTCACGGCCGCGGTCTCCGGCCCGCGGGACCCGCGGTGGGTCGAGGTGTCCGTCCTCAGCGACGGCGACGCCCTCGTGTGCACCGTCGCCGATTCGGGACCGGGGCTCGGGGCCCCCGATGCGTCGACGGCACGCCACGCCGACGACGCGGACGATCGTCTGCACGGCCACGGGATCGGTCTGCCGCTGTGCACCGAGATCGCGCGCCGGAGCGGCGGCGACCTCTGGGTCATCGATCCGGGCGGCGACGAGCACGGCGCCGTGTTCGCGGCTCGCCTCGGCGGAGTCGTCGACGCTGCACCACACGAGCAGAAGGAGAACCCATGACCGAGCCGCTGCGCGTGCTCATCCTCGACGACGACTTCCGGGTCGGCCAGCTGCACAGGGCGATCGTGGACGACCACTCCGGGTTCACGGTGGTGGACACGGTGCGCTCCTGCGTCGAGGCGCGCGACAGCCTGCGCTCCTCGCGCCCGGACCTGCTCGTCGCCGACGTCTTCCTCCCCGACGGCGACGGGATCGCCTTCGCCCGCGATTCCGGTGTGGACACGATCCTCATCTCCGCGGCCGACGACGCGCAGACCGTACGGCGTGCGCTGAGGTCGGGAGCCGTCGGGTACCTGATCAAGCCGTTCGAGACGCGTGCCCTCACCGGCCTCCTCGACCGTTATGTGCGCTCCCGCAATCTGCTCGCCGGGGACCGGGTCCTGGGCCAGGAGGACATCGACAGGGCTCTCGCCATCCTGCACGGCGCCGGCGAGCCCGTGTCCCTGTCGCGTTCCGCGACGGAGCAGCTCGTGCTCGCCGCCCTCGGTGACGGCGAGGCCTCCGCCGCCGAGATCGGCGAACGCATCGGCATCTCGCGCGCCACCGCCCAGCGACATCTCGCCGCACTGGCGGGCAGGGCCGTCGTCGAGGTGCGCCTGCGCTACGGCACCACGGGCCGTCCGGAGCACCGGTACGCGGCGCGCACCTGATGCGCGCCCGCGCCGCGGCTCAGGACTCGGATCCGACCGCGGCGAGCCGCGCTTCCTCGTCGGCGGTGATCGCGCTCTCGATCAGCGGATCGAGGGCTCCATCCATGACCTGGTCGAGGTTGTAGGCCTTGTACCCGGTGCGGTGGTCCGCGATCCGGTTCTCCGGGAAGTTGTAGGTGCGGATGCGCTCGGATCTGTCCATGCCCCGGATCTGCGACTTCCGAGCGTCGGATGCCGCCGCGTCGAGCTCCTCCTGCTGCCGCGCGAGCAGGCGCGCACGGAGGACGCGCATCGCCGCCTCGCGGTTCTGCAACTGGGACTTCTCGTTCTGCATCGACACGACGATGCCGGTCGGGACGTGCGTGATGCGCACGGCCGAGTCCGTCGTGTTCACGGACTGACCGCCGGGGCCGGAGGAGCGGAAGACGTCGATCTTCAGGTCGTTCTGGTCGATCTGGATCTCTTCGGGTTCGTCGACCTCGGGGAACACCAGCACGCCGGTGGTCGAGGTGTGGATGCGTCCCTGGGACTCCGTCGCCGGAACACGCTGGACACGGTGCACTCCGCCCTCGTACTTCAGGTGCGCCCAGACGCCCTGAGCGGGGTCCGACGACGACCCCTTGATGGCGACCTGCACATCCTTGTAACCGCCGAGGTCGGACTCGTTGCGCTCGAGGAGCTCCGTCTTCCATCCCTTCGACGCGGCGTACTGGATGTACATGCGCAGCAGGTCGGCGGCGAACAGAGCAGACTCCGCGCCGCCCTCCCCCGCCTTGATCTCCATGATCACGTCGCGGGCGTCGTCCGGGTCGCGCGGGATCAGCAGCCGCCGCAGTCGCTCCTGCGCCGCCTGCAGACCCTCTTCCAGCACGGGGACCTCTGCCGCGAACGCCTCGTCCTCACGGGCGAGCTCGCGCGCGGCCTCCAGGTCATCGGCGGCGGCGATCCACGCCTCGTGCGCGGCGACGATCCGGGACAGCTCGGCGTAGCGACGGTTGACGCGCTTGGCGCGCGCCGCATCGGCGTGCACCGCCGGGTCGGAGAGTTCCTCCTGCACCCGGCGATGCTCGTCGATCAGAGTCTGCACGGACTCGAACACGGCTCAGCCGATCAGCGGATGTTGTTGTCGTGCCCGTGCGCGCCCGAGGGAAGCGTCGGGATCGACTTCTGCATCTGCACGAGGAACTCGACGTTCGAGTGGGTCTCCTTGAGCTTGCCGAGAACCACCTCCAGCGCCTGCTGCTGGTCCAGGCCCGCGAGGGCGCGACGCAGCTTCCAGGTGATCTTGACCTCGTCGGCGGAGAGCAGCATCTCCTCGCGGCGGGTGCTGGACGCGTTCACGTCGACGGCAGGGAAGATGCGCTTGTCGGCCAGCTGACGCGACAGACGCAGTTCGCTGTTGCCGGTGCCCTTGAACTCCTCGAAGATGACCTCGTCCATCTTGGAGCCGGTCTCGACGAGAGCCGTGGCGAGGATCGTGAGCGATCCGCCGTTCTCGATGTTGCGGGCGGCACCGAAGAAGCGCTTCGGCGGGTACAGCGCCGACGCGTCGACGCCGCCGGTGAGCACGCGACCGGATGCCGGGGCGGCCAGGTTGTACGCGCGGCCGAGGCGGGTGATCGAGTCGAGCAGCACGACCACGTCGCGACCGAGCTCCACGAGACGCTTGGCGCGCTCGATCGCGAGCTCCGCGACCGTGGTGTGGTCCTCCGCAGGGCGGTCGAAGGTCGAGGCGATGACCTCGCCCTTGACCGTACGCTCCATGTCGGTGACCTCTTCGGGGCGCTCGTCGACGAGCACGACCATGAGGTGGACCTCGGGGTTGTTCTGCGCGATCGCGTTGGCGATCTGCTGCAGGACGATCGTCTTGCCCGCCTTCGGGGGCGCGACGATGAGGCCGCGCTGGCCCTTGCCGATCGGGGCGACGAGGTCGATGATGCGCTGGGTCAGCTTCTCCGGCGCGGTCTCCAGGCGCAGACGCTCCTGCGGGTAGAGCGGGGTGAGCTTGCCGAACTCCACGCGGGTGGCGGCGTCGTCGACGGACAGACCGTTGATCGAGTCGACCTTGACCAGCGCGTTGTACTTCTGGCGTCCCTGCTGCTCGCCCTCGCGCGGCTGCTTGATGGAGCCGACCACCGCATCGCCCTTGCGGAGGTTGTACTTCTTGACCTGGCCGAGGGAGACGTACACGTCGCTCGGGCCGGCGAGGTAGCCGGTCGTCCGCACGAAGGCGTAGTTGTCGAGCACGTCGAGGATGCCGGCGATCGGGATCAGGACGTCGTCCTCGCCGATCTCGGTGTCGAACTCATCGGCCGGAGCACCGTTGCGGCGCTTGTTGCGCTGGCGGTTGCGGCCGTTGCCGCCCGCCTGGTCGTCGTCGGACGACGCCTGGGCCTGCGGCTCCTGGGCGGCGCCGTTCTGGCCGCGCCCACGGTTGCGGCTGCGGCTGCGGTTGCGGCCACGGCCACCCTGCTCTTCGCCGCCGTCGCCGGAGTCTGCTGCGCTGTCGCCGTTGTTCGACGCCTCGGCCGAGGCGGCGGGAGCGGCCTGCTCTGCGGCGGGCTCAGAAGCCGAGCTCTCCGCCTCCGGCGCGCTCTTCTGCGCACCACGACGGCCGCGGCCGCTGGTCTTGGGAGCCGACTCGGCCGCTGCCTCGGCGGGGGCCTCCGCTGCCGGCTCGGCGGGAGCGTCGGCATCCGCCTTCTTCGCACGGCTGCGACGCGGGGCCTTCGCCTTCGGTGCGGCCTCTGCCGCTTCGCCGCTGCCGGAAGCGGCCTCGGCGGCCGCGCTGTCGTTCTTCGGCGCCGGCTTCTCGGGCTTCTCGGCCGTCTCCGCCTTGGCGCTGTCGGCCTTCTCCGCCTTGGCGGCCTCCGCCTTCTCCGCCTTCGCGGCCGCGGTCGCGGTGCTCGCGCGGCGGGGTGCCCGCTTGCGCGGCGGGGCGGTCTCCGCTGCCGCCGGGGCTTCGGCGGCAGGAGCCGACTGGTCGTTCTGGGTCTCGGAGAGGTTCTCCACGAGTACTCCCTTATATGTCATGGGGAATGAGCGTTGAACGCGCACAACGGGTGCTGCGCACGATCGCACGGGCTGACGCTCGGCGCCAGCCAGCCTCGGCACTTGTGCCTCAAGGGTTTGCGTGCGGGTCTTGCAAGAGTTGCAATGGGGCCAGATTCACGACGTTACGTGGAGCCCTCCGCTCGAGTCCCCACTGTACCACCACGGACGTCGACGGCGAGCAGGAGCGCCTCCCACGGGGTGTCGGTGACCTCGGCAGCCAGTTCCACGGCCTCCAGACGGCTCCCGGGCCCGTCCGCAAGCACGAGGACGCTGGGGCCGGCGCCGGAGACGACGGCGGCGAAGCCCGCGGCGCGCAGCGCCTGCACCAGGCGCTGCGTCTCGGGCATCGCCCCTGCGCGGTAGTCCTGGTGGAGGCGGTCGGCCGTCGCGTCCAGCAGCAGCTCGGGACTCTGCATCAGGGCGGCGATCAGGAGGGCGGAGCGCGAGACGTTGAACACGGCGTCCGCGGTCGACACCTGCGGTGGCTGCAGCGAGCGGGCCTGCGAGGTGGACATCGTGTACGCGGGCACGAGCACAAGAGGCGAGACGCCGCGATGCACCAGGAGCTTCTTGTGCTGCGGTCCGCGCTCCGACATCCAGGCGATCGTGAGTCCCCCGAACAGCGCCGGGGCGACGTTGTCGGGGTGGCCTTCGAGTTCGGTGGCGAGGCGGAGCAGGTCCGCGTCTCCGATCTCCACGTCGCCCTCGAGCAGCCCCTTCGCCGCGAGCACCCCGGCGGCGACGGCGGCTCCGGAAGACCCGAGTCCGCGCCCGTGCGGGACGGCGTTCTCGGCGACGATGCGCAGCCCGGGGACGGGTCGCCCGGCGTCCGCGAAGACGTGCGCGATCGTCCGGACGATCAGGTTCGACTCGTCGCGCGGGATGTCGTCCGCGCCGGAACCGCTGACCTCGATCTCGAGCTCGCCTTCCGGCAGCGCCGTGACCTGGAGCGTGTCGTAGACGCTCAGCGCGAGTCCCAGCGTGTCGAACCCCGGGCCGAGGTTCGCGCTCGTCGCGGGCACCCGCACCTCGACGGTGCGGCCTTCTGCGGCACCCTCGACAGGGGCGAGGGGTGCGGTCATCGTCACTCGCCTTCCACCCGCAGCACCGAGACCACGCGCGCGACGACGGCGCTGTCGGCGAGGGCTTCGACGGTGGCGCTGAGCGCCTGCTCGGTCGCGCGGTGCGTGCCGATGATGAGACGAGCGGTGGGCTCGTCCTCGCCCTCGACGGTCTGCACCACGGTCGCCACCGACACTCCGCCGTCGCTGAGGATCCCGGCGACCGTGGCCAGGACACCGGGCGCATCGGAGACCTCGAGGGTGATCTGGTACCGGGTCGTGACGTGGCCGATCGGGACGACCGGAAGGTTCGCACGGGTCGACTCGCCCACGCCGACTCCTCCGGCGATGTGCCGGCGAGCTGCGGAGACCACGTCGCCGAGGACAGCGGACGCGGTCTGCACGCCTCCGGCACCCGCGCCGTAGAACATCAGGGATCCGGCCGCCTCCGCCTCGACGAACACCGCGTTGTTGGCGCCGTGCACGGACGCGAGCGGGTGCGAGGTCGGCACGAGCGCCGGGTACACGCGCACGGAGATCGACTCCGCGCCGTTCGCCTCGATGCGCTCGCACACGGCGAGCAGCTTGATCACGAACCCGGCGGCGCGGGCCTCCTCGATCATGGCGGCGGTGATCGACGTGATGCCTTCCCGGTACACGGCGTCCAGCGGCACGGCGGTGTGGAAGGCGAGGCTGGCGAGGATGGCCGCCTTCTGCGCCGCGTCGTAGCCCTCGATGTCGGCGGTGGGGTCGGCTTCCGCGTAGCCGAGGCGCTGCGCGTCGGCCAGCACGTCGGCGAAGTCGGCGCCCTCCGTCTCCATGCGGTCGAGGATGTAGTTGGTGGTGCCGTTGACGATGCCCATGATGCGCACGACACGGTCGCCGGCGAGCGAATCGCGCAGCGGGCGGATGATGGGGATCGCTCCCGCGGCGGCGGCCTCGTAGTAGACGGAGGCGCCGACGCGGTCGGCGGCTTCGAACAGCTCAGGACCGTGGGTCGCGAGCAGCGCCTTGTTCGCCGTGACGACGTCGGCGCCCGCGCCGATCGCCTGCAGGATGTTCGACCGCGCCGGCTCGATGCCGCCGATCAGCTCGATCACGATGTCCGCTCCCAGCAGGAGCGACTCGGCGTCCGTGGTGAACAGCTCCCTGGGCAGATCGACGTCGCGCGGGGCGTCCACGTCGCGCACGGCGATCCCGGCGAGTTCGAGTTCGGCGCCCGCACGGTCTGCGAGCTCGTCGCCGTGGCGCAGCAGGAGCGCCGCGACCTGCGAGCCGACCGCTCCTGCGCCCAGCAGCGCCACGCGAAGTCGTCGGTAGTCAGTCATGGTTGCTCCTTCGGAGGTGGGTCATTGTTCTCCCTCGGGGGCGTCCGCCCCTTCGATGCCCGCATCGCGGGCCAGCACGTCGTCCATGGTCTCGCCGCGGACGATCACCGTCGCGCGCCCGTCGCGCACGGCGACGATGGGCGGGCGCGGCACGTGGTTGTAGTTGCTCGACAGCGGGGCGCAGTACGCGCCGGTCGCCGGGACCGCCAGCAGGTCGCCGGGAACGAGGTCGTCCGGCAGGTACTCGTGGTCGACCACGATGTCGCCCGACTCGCAGTGCTTGCCCACCACGCGGCTCAGGCGGGGCTCCCCCGTGCCGACGCGCGAGGCGAGGCGGGCCGAGTACTGCGCGCCGTACAGCGCCGGCCTGGCGTTGTCGCTCATGCCGCCGTCGACGCTCACGTACCGGCGCACGGCTCCGGACGCGACCGTGACGTCCTTGGTGGTGCCGACTTCATAGAGCGTGACCCCGGCGGTGCCGACGATGGCCCGGCCGGGCTCGAACGACAGCGCCGGAACGGGGATGCCGCGCGCCGCGCAGTCGTCGGCGACGGCGGAGACGATGGCTCCGGCGAGTTCCTCGATCGGGGTCGGGTCGTCGACGCGCGTGTAGGCGATGCCGAATCCGCCGCCCAGGTTGAGCTGGGGAACCGGACCGTCCTCGAGCAGCGCCGCGTGCAGGTCGAGCACGCGCGACGCGGATTCGCGGAAGCCGGCGACACCGAAGATCTGCGAGCCGATGTGGCAATGCAGCCCGGCGAAGTCGAGACCCTCGATCTCGCGGATGCGGGCCACGGCAGCCTCGGCCTCCGGAAGAGGGAACCCGAACTTCTGGTCTTCGTGGGCCGTGGCGAGGAAGTCGTGCGTCTCGGCGTGGACGCCGCTGATCACGCGGACCATCACCCGCTGGGTCGCGCCGGTGCGCGCGGTGATCGCCGCGAGCCGTTCGATCTCGATCGCGCTGTCGACGACGATCGTGCCGACGCCGACCTCGACGGCGCGTTCGAGCTCCGCCACCGACTTGTTGTTGCCGTGGAATCCGAGCGAGCGCGGGGCGACCCCGGCCGCGAGGGCGACGGCCAGCTCTCCCCCGGTGCAGACGTCGATGCGCAGCCCCTCGTCGATCACCCAGCGCGCGACCGTCGTGCACAGGAAAGCCTTGCCCGCGTAGTAGACCTGAGCCGTCGTGCCGTTGTCGGCGGCCGCCCGATCGAAGGCGACACGGAACCGCCGGGCCCGACCGCGCACCTCGTCCTCGTCCAGGACCAGCAGCGGCGTGCCGTACGTGCGCACGAGTTCCGGAGCGCTCACCCCGGCGATCGCGAGAGCGCCGTCACCGTCGCGGACCGCGGACGCCGGCCACACGCCGGTCGCGAGGTCGTTCGCGTCGTCGGGGACGACGAGCCATTCCGGAGCAAGCGAATCGGCAGGGAGAAGCACTGAGCACCAATCGTGGGACGGATCTCGGGCGGAGCGCGCGCATCGAGGTTGCCCCCGATTCTAGGGCAACGGCCGGAAGCTCCTGCTCACGGTGACGGCCCGCGTCAGCCCCTTGCGGAGGGCCGCCGACGCCCTCGTAGGGTGGAGGCGTGGTGGACACGGATACACGAGACAGCGGGTCGCGCACGGACACGGCGAAGAAGCCCGGACTCATCGAACGCGTCAGCGCGCCCGTCATCGCCTGGGCGCTGGCCAGGCGGCCGGTGCGGGCGGCGCTGCTCTACAGCGAGCGACGCGGACCGATGCTCGCCGACAGCGTCACCTACCGGGCGCTGTTCAGCGTGTTCGCCGGCGTGCTGCTCGGCTTCTCGATCGCGGCACTCTGGCTCGCGGGGAACCCCGACGCCTGGCGCGCGATCATCGACGCGGTGCAGGCTGCGGTGCCAGGGCTGATCGGCAAGGACGGCGTGATCGACGCCTCCGACCTGCGCACGCCCGCCTCGTTCTCGATCGCCGGGATCGTGTCGCTGGTCGCCCTCATCGGCGCGGCGCTCGGAGCCATCGGGTCGCTCCGCACCGCCGTGCGCGTGGTGGCCGGGACCGTGCAGGACGACATCCTCTGGATCTGGGTGATCCTCCGCAACCTCGCCCTCGGCATCGGCATCGGCGTCTCCTTCGTGCTGGCGGCCGCGGTGACGTTCGCCGGCCAGCTCGGCGTCTCCTGGATCGCCGACCTGCTGGGACTCCCCGCCGACTCCGCGGCTGTCGCCTGGACGGTCCGGCTGCTCTCCCTGCTCGTGGTGTTCGCGCTCGACGCCGGTCTCATCATCGCGATCTTCCTGCTGCTGTCCGGTGTGCGGCCCGCGGCACGATCGCTGTGGGCCGGAGCTCTGCTCGGCGCATTCGGTCTGATCGTGCTGCAGGAGCTCTCCGGACTCTTCGTCGGCGGCGCGACGAGCAACCCTCTGCTTGCCTCTTTCGCCTCGCTGCTGGCCCTGCTGATCTGGCTCAACCTGTCATCGCAGGTGATCCTCGTCGCGTGCGCGTACATCGTGACCGCCGAGGAGGAGCGCAAGGACCGGCTGCACGAGCGGTTCGGCGCTTCGACCTTCGTCCAGCGCCGCCTCCAGCGCGCGGAGGTGGACGTCCGCATCGCGACGGCCGAGCTGCGTGCGGCGCAGCGCGCTGCGTCCGGCGACGACGCCGACTGACGCCCCGGCTCCCTCGTTGTGACCCATGCTGCTAGGTTGGTCACAACGAGGAGGAGTCCATGACCGCACGTCGCTCGGAACAGGTGCTCCCCTGCGCCACCGTCTCGGTCGTGGAATGGGTCCCCCGACAGGAGACGGGCGTTCCGGTCGTGCTGTTGCATGGAGGCGGAGCCGACAGCGCCGAACTCTCCTGGGGCGGCATCGGCCCTCGGCTCGCGGACGCCGGCCACCGCGTCATCGCCCCCGACCACCCGGGCTTCGGTCGCAGTCCGCGTGCCGCCCGGCCTCTCACACAGGAAGGCCTCGTCCGCTATGTCGGCGAGCTCGTCGACGCGCTCGACCTCGAGACCTACGCCGTCGGCGGCCTCTCCCTCGGCGGCGGCATGACGCTCGGGCATCTGCTCGACCGCCCCGGCAGGGCCCGTGCCGCCATGCTCCTGGGCTGCTACGGGCTGATGCCCCGCCTCGCCGAGGGGATCCGAGGCGCTGCCGTCCACTTCGCGACCTACGTCCTGCTGCGCACCGGCGCCCTCTCCGCGATGACCCGCCGATACGCCCGCGACCCCCGCCTGATGGAGCGCGGGCTGCGCGACGTCGTGCGCGATCCGGACGCGCGCACTCCCGAGCTCGTGGCCGCGGTGCTCGCCGAAGCGTCGGAGGGCACCGGCCTCGAGGTGTTCGGCGAGTGGCAGCGAGAGCAGGTGCGCTGGAACCGGCTGCGGACCGTGTACACCGAGCGACTGCCGTCGATCCGCACTCCCACGCTCTTCCTGCACGGCGACAGAGACACCGGCGTGCCGCTCGCGCGGATCGAGATTGCCGCCCGGCTGCTCCCCGGCGCACAGCTGGTCATCGCCGCCGGTGCGGGGCACTGGGTGCAACGCGATCGCGAAGACGTGGTCCTCGCCGCCATGCTCGATCACCTCGGGCGAGCCGGCCGTGCCTAGGCCGCGGATCCCCGACCGCCGCGAACGCCTCCTCGATGCGGCGGAGGGGCTGGTGCTCGCCCGAGGGTTCGATGCGGTGAACGTGGCGGCGATCGCCGCGGAGGCCGGGGTGGGCAAGGGCGCCGTGTACCTGGAGTTCGCGAGCAAGCACGCGATCCTCGATGCGCTCCTGCAGCGCGGCAACGCGCGCATGGCGGACCGCGTCCGCAGAGAGTTGGGTGATCATCCCTCCCTCAGCGCGGCCTACCGGTCTTCGGCGCGCGCGCTGCTGGACGACCCGCTGATGTCCGCGGCCTTCCTCGACGACCGGGGCGTGCTCGGCGTGCACGCCCTGGAGACGACGGACGACAGATACCGTGAGCGTCACACGGCCGTCATCGCCTGGGTGCGGCATCTGCAGGCGCAGGGCCGGATCGTCGAGGACGTGACCGCGGACGCACTCGCCCTCGCGCTGTCCAGCGCGACGATCGGCCTCCTGTCCGCAGCACGGCTGCTCGGGCCGCTGGATGCGGCTCAGCTGGAGTCCGCGATCGATGCGATCGGCCGGATGGCCGCGTCCCTCGAGAAGGAGTGAGCCGATGCATCTCGACAGCCCCGCACCGAGCGGTCTGCGCCCGCTGCTGCTCCTGCACGGCGGCGGCGTCGCCGGCTGGATGTGGGATCCGGTGCGCGCACACCTGCGCGGCGACCACCGCATCCTCGTCCCCGATCTCCCCGGGCACGGTCGCAGCGCCGACGAGCCCTACGTGTCGCACGCGGAGACGGTGCGGGAGCTCATCCGCATCCTCGAACGGGAGCGAGAGCCCGCAACGGTCGTCGGCTTCTCCCTCGGTGCGCAGCTGGCCGTGCTGCTCGCGGCGGAGCGCCCCGACCTGGTGGCGCGGGTGACGGCCGTCAGCGCCCAGGCCGTCCGGATGCGGGGCACCCGCCTGACCCTCGCACTGCTGTCCGCCACCGCCGGCCTGGCGCGCAACGAGCGCTTCGCGCGCGCGCAGGCACGACAGCTGTTCATCCCCGAGCCGCTTCTCGACGAGTACCTGCGCACATCGGCCGCGATCTCCCGGCAGACCCTGATCGCCGCGGTGTCGGCGA
The DNA here is from genome assembly GCF_008868005.1 of Microbacterium algeriense. Lineage (GTDB taxonomy): Bacteria > Actinomycetota > Actinomycetes > Actinomycetales > Microbacteriaceae > Microbacterium > Microbacterium algeriense. The sequence continues at coordinate 407,332 of NZ_WAAO01000002.1, read as the reverse complement.
ACCTGCGTTTCACGCCTCCCGACGGGTGGGCGCACTTCCCCGGCCCCGTCACGCTCGTCGTCGGCGCCGCCGAGCGGGGCCTGCTGCACCGCTCGGCCGCGGCCCTGCGCGCCGAACGCCCCGCCAGCACGATCATCGTCGTCGACGGCTGCGGGCACGGCATCCCGCTCCAGCGGCCGGACTGGCTCGCCGGTCACATCGACGGCTCGGTCGATCCGCGTCCGTCGGTGCGCTAGCCGCACCGGTCAGTTCGGGCAGACGCCCTTCGCCTGCAGTGACTCGTCGGAGACGATCGCCCCGTCCACGTCCAGGTCGATCACGGCCGTGTCGTCCACGATCTCGAGCCCGGAGAGAGTGAGTCCGGCCGGCAGCCGGTCCGCGATGCACACCCGCTGCGGCTGTGTGAGCCCCTCCCCGAGCGACCCGAGGTTCGAGCCGAGCTGGTCCAGGTCGATGTCCAGCCCCCCGATGCTGGCGGAGACGGGCGTGAGCTCGATGTCGCCGTCCACCGCGCTCGGCGTGACGGTCAGGGAGAGCGGGACGGCCGCCCCGAGCAGGCTGATCGAACCGCCGACGGTCGCGTTCGGTGCGGCGAACTCCACCGTCTCGACGGGGAGGTCGCTCCCGGCGAGCAGGGAGGTGAACTGCGTCTGATCGACGGTGACCGTTCCGGATGCCCCGCCGAGGTCACCACCGCGCAGCGGCACGCTCGTGGCCGTGACGTCTGCCGCCCCCGTGATCCCCTCCAGCGTGACGGAGTCCGTCGACAGGTGCAGCGTGTCTAGCGTGCCGGAGAGGAGCTGGGGAAGCAGGATGCCCTCGGTCTCGACGTCGAGCTGCTGGTCTGCGGGCAGATCGAGCTTCTCGATCACGACGGAGCGGACGACGCCCGGAAGCACCGCACGCGCGACGAGCTCCGCTGCGACCACGAGCAGGGCGAGCACGACGACGACGATCAGCACGACCCAGGGCCAGCGGCGACGGCGCCGCCGCGTCGGCTGCTCGCCTGCGGCGGAGGAACCGGGGATGACGAGCGTCGGATGCTCCGCCGCGGCGTCCGGGTACGGCAGGGTGTGGTTGTCGTCGCTCATGCCTGCCATCCTGCCTCACGGGCGAACCCGCACGCCTGCACTACATGCGCTCCGGTGCGGAGACTCCGAGCAGATCGAGGCCGTTGCGGAAGACCTGCCCCGCGGCGTCGTTGAGCCACAGGCGGGTGCGGTGCACGCTCTCGATCGGGTCGTCGCTCAGCGGGATCACGCGGCAGTTGTCGTACCAGCGGTGATACAGACCCGCCAGCTCCTCCAGATAGCGCGCGACCCGGTGCGGTTCGCGGACCTCTGCAGCGAAGGCCACGATCCGCGGGAACTCCTGCAGGGCACCGAGCAGGGCCGCCTCGGTCTCGTGCGTGAGCGTCTCGGGGGCGAACTCCGAGCGGTCCACGCCCGAGTCGGCCGCGTTCCGAGCCACGTTGTGGGTGCGCGCGTGCGCGTACTGCACGTAGAACACCGGGTTGTCGTTGGTGCGCTTCTGCAGCAGCTCGGGGTCGAGGTCGAGCGGGGAGTCGGCGGGCGAGCGCTCCAGCGAGTAGCGGAGCGCGTCCGTACCGAGCCAGTCGAGCAGGTCGTCCATCTCGATGATGTTGCCTGCGCGCTTGCTGAGGCGCGCGCCGTTGATCGACACCATCTGGCCGATCAGCACCTGGACGTTCTTCTCCGGGTCCTCTCCCGCGGCACCGGCGATGGCCTTCAGACGGTGGACGTAACCGTGGTGGTCGGCGCCGAGCAGGTAGATCTTGTTCTGGAAACCGCGGTCGCCCTTGTTCAGGTAGTACGCGGCATCGGCGGCGAAGTAGGTGTACTCGCCGTTCGAGCGGCGGATGACGCGGTCCTTGTCGTCCCCGAAGTCGGTGGTGCGCACCCAGACGGCACCGTCCTGGTCGAACACGTGGCCCTGCTCGCGCAGACGGTCGACGGCCTGATCGATCAGACTCGAGCCCGATGCGTCCTTCGCGTGCAGCGTGCGCTCCGAGAACCACACGTCGAACGGCACGTTGAAGCGGTCCAGCGAGGCGCGGATCTCGGCGAGCTGGAACTGGTAGGCGAGTTCGCGTGCCACGACCAGCTGCTCATCCGCTGCGAGGTCGAGCAGGTCGGGGCGCGCTTCACGCACGCGGCCGGCGAGGGTGGCGATGTACTCCCCCGGATAGCCGCCCTCGGGGGTCGGCTCCCCCTTCGCTGCGGCGAGCACGGACAGCGCGAACCGCTCCATCTGCGCACCCGCGTCGTTGATGTAGTACTCACGCACGGCGTGGGCGCCGCTGGCGAGGAGCAGACGCACGATGGAGTCGCCGAGCGCGGCCCACCGCGTGTGCGCGATGTGGAGAGGACCGGTCGGATTCGCCGAGACGAATTCGACGTTGACGCTGACGCCCGCCTGCGACGAGTTCGTGCCGTAGGCGGAGCCGGCATCGACGATCACCTGCGCGAGCGCACCGGCGGCCGCCGCGTCGAGGCGGATGTTGATGAACCCGGGGCCGGCGACCTCGGCGCTCGCGATGCCGTCGACATCCGCGAGACCTGCGGCGATCTGCTGCGCGAGCTCGCGCGGGTTCGTCCCGAAGGGCTTGGCAAGGCGCATCGCGATGTTCGACGCCCAGTCCCCGTGGTCGCGGTTGCGCGGGCGCTCGAGCACGATGTCGGCTGCGCTGAGCTCCAGCGGCTCGCCGGGGCGTCGTTCCTCGGCGATCGGAGCGAGGACGGCGAGAAGGGCGGCGGCGAGGGTTTCGGGGTTCATAGCCTCCCCAGTTTACGGGGCGCCGGGGCGCTTCCCGACGGCGCGATGAGCGACAGAATTCGCATTCGGCCCGCGGTGATCTACTCTCATGCCATGCCCGCCTCCGTCTCCCGCCGCCGACTGCGCACCGCAGGCGTCGGCATCGCGCTCGTGCTCGCCGCCGCCGCGGGCGTTCTCGGGGTGTGGCGGCCGTGGGCATCCCCGCCGTCGTCGGCCCCGGTCGGCGTCGGTGTCGAGGGCGGGAACGGCGTCGCATCCGTGATCGCCCCGGCCCCGCTGGTGCTTCCCGAACACCCCAGAGTGCTCGTGTTCGGCGACTCCTGGACGTACGGGTCCGCGGCCGACGAACCCACGCTCGGCTACGCCTACGTGCTGGCCGATCTGCTCGACGGCGAGACGATCGTGGACGGCGTCCGCGGCAGCGGGTATCTGAAACCGGGAATCGACGGTCCGACCTTCGGAGAGCGCATCGCGGCGCTCGACCCCGCCCTGGCTCCCGACCTCGTGCTCATCCAGGGATCGATCAACGACCGCGAGCAGGGTGCTGCCGGCTACCGCGAAGCCGTGACGGCCGCGTGGGATGCTCTCGCCGCGAAATACCCAGAGAGCGCGATCGTCGTCCTGGGCCCCGCTCCACACGTCCTGCCGGTCGGAGCAGGCACGGCCCGCATCGACGTCGACCTCTCGGAGCTCGCCGCCGCACGCGGATGGTGGTACATCTCTCCCATCGCCCAGAACTGGATCACGCCGGAGAACTACCTGGATGTGATCGACGTCGACCCGGGACGCCGCCATCCCTCGACCGAAGGCCACCGTTACCTCGCCGAGAAGGTCGCGGCAGCGCTCGACGAACTGCGCGCCGCCCCGGTCACAGAGGCAGGCGGGTCGGAGACCACCCCCGACGAGTGATATTGTCGATCGGTACGCCTCCGTAGCTCAGTGGATAGAGCGCCGGTTTCCGGTACCGTAGGTCGCAGGTTCGACTCCTGTCGGGGGCACACACATGACGCAGAAAGGCCGCTCTTCGGAGCGGCCTTTCTGCGTACGCGCCTTTGCGCCGTCACCGTGCTTCCCCCTCGCGGGAGCGCCAAGCTCCCCCGGGTGATTTCCCGCTCTTCCCGCCACTTCCGGGCACGCCCGTGCCTAGCCTGGCTCGAGGGGGCTGACGGCTCCCGCATCCGGCGGTCGGGGCATCGCGCCCCGGCTCAGAGAAGGGAAGAGCTCATGGCTGAACTGATCGTCATCTCCTACGATTCCGAGACGCAGGCCGAAGGCGCCTACGAACAGATCCAGGCGCTGCAGAACGACCTGGTCGTCGAGCTTGCGGGCCTCGCGCTCGTGAAGGTCGATCAGAACGGCAAGACCAAGGTCGAGTATCCGGGGGCCGCGGGCAACGTCGGTGTCGGAGCGGTCGGAGGCGCGCTGTTCGGCATGCTCATCGGCCTGCTGTTCTTCGTCCCGGTGGCGGGGCTCCTCTTCGGCGGGCTCTTCGGTGCGCTGTTCGCCGGCCTGGACAAGACGGGGATCGACGCGGAGTTCCGCGACCGGGTGAAGAGCACGGTGTCCGCCGGCAAGTCCGCCGTCGTCGTGTACGCGACGAAGATCACCGAGGACAAGTTCGCCGCCGCCCTCGCGCCGTATCAGGGCACCGTCGTGCAGACCTCGCTCTCCGCCGAGGAAGAGGCGGAGCTCATCCACGACCTCGGTGGAGCGAAGTGATCTGATGGCGGCAGATCTTCCTGGCCGTCTCGCCGACGTACGCATGGACGGCGAACTCCCCGCGCGCACCGACATCCCGCTGATCTTCGACGAGCTCGACCACCAGTTCGCGTGCCAGGCGTACCTGTGGGCGCTGCCGCTGGTCTCCTATGCCCAGTGGAAGACACAGCACTACGACGTGTTCGGCGCCACCAGCAGCGACCTCGTGCGCTACCTCAGCTATCGCGATCGGCTCGGCCTCATCACGGCCAACGCGACGACCCCGTACATCCTGAACTTCTTCGATCTGTCGCAGACCGGTCCGCTCGTCATCGAGCTGCCGCCTGGTCCGACCGCCGGCGGAGTCTCGGACTTCTGGCAGCGGGAGATCGGCGCGATGGGCGAGATGGGACCGGACCGCGGGGAGGGCGGCAAGTACCTCGTGCTGGCCCCGGGGGTCGATGCTCCGGACGGGCTGGGTGAGGACTATCGGGCGCTGCGCTCCTCGGGCGTGAACATCATGTTCGGGTTCCGGACCCTCGATCCCGACCCCGAGCGCTCGGACGCGCTCGTGCGTGCCGTGCGGATCTATCCGTACGCGGATCGCGCCCACCCCGCGCCGACGCGGATCGTGTCGCCGGAGGGCAGACCGTGGAGCGGGGACCAGCCCCGGGGAATCGAGTACTGGCGTCGCCTGCACGACATCTACCAGTCGGAGGTCGTCGACGAACGGGATCGCTTCCACCTCGCCATGCTCCGGCAGCTGGGCATCGAGAAGGGCAAGCCGTTCGCTCCGGACGAGCGTCTCACGCGGATCCTCGAGCAGGGCGCCGCGGCCGGAGAACTCATGGCGCAGGCGAACACGTTCGCCAAGCGCTTCCCGCAGGGGACGTACTGGCCCGACCGGGCGTGGGAGCTCGCGATCGTGCTCGACAACTCCGCCCAGCGGGGAGACGGCTACGACGAGCTGCTGGAGCGGGCGTCGTGGTTCTACGAGGCCGTGTCGTTCTCGGAGGCGATGAAGAGCACGACGCCGGGCGTCGGCCAGGCATACCTGGGGTCGTATACGGACGGAGCCGGCGAGTGGCTCGACGGAGGGCGGGACTACACGCTGCATGTGCCCGCCGACGTGCCGGCGAGGCTGTTCTGGTCTGCGACCGTGTACGACGCGACCACGCGCTGCCTGATCGACAACCCTCAGCAGCGCGGCGATCGCGGATCCCGCGACGAGCTCGTCCGCAACGCCGATGGATCGGTCGACCTGCACTTCGGACCCGCCGAGCCCGCGGAGGGCGAACGGAACTGGGTGCAGACCATCCCGGGTAAGCACTGGTTCTCCTACTTCCGCTTCTACGGACCGCTGGAGCCGTACTTCGACCGCAGCTGGAAGCTCGGGGACATCACCCCGCGCTGACTCCGGGGTGACGACGCGCCGATCATCGATCGAGGATCGCGCGCGTCGTCACCTCCGGTCGAAGGTCGAGGCGACGCAGCAGCTGGGCGTTCAGCGCCACGACGATGGTCGACAGCGACATGAGGATCGCTCCGACCGACATCGGCAGGACGAACCCGATCGGAGCGAGCACGCCCGCCGCGAGCGGAACCGAGATCAGGTTGTAGCCGGCCGCCCACCACAGGTTCTGCTTCATCTTCCGGTAGGCGGCCCTCGAGAGCTCGATCACGGACAGCACGGCGCGCGGGTCGTCGCCGGCGAGGATCACCCCGGCGGATGCGATCGCCACATCGGTTCCGGCGCCGATCGCCAGTCCCACGTCGGCCTGCGCCAGGGCAGGGGCGTCGTTCACGCCGTCTCCGACCATCGCGACCTTGCGCCCTTCACGCTGCAGCTCCTGCACCTTCGCGGCCTTGTCCTCCGGACGCACCCCGGCGAAGACCCGGTCGATCCCGAGGTCGGCGGCCACGGTGTGGGCGACCGCCTCCGCGTCACCCGTGATCATCACCACCTGCACACCGAGCGCGTGCAGCGCGTCGACCGCCTCCCGCGACTCCGGGCGCACCTCGTCGGCGAGCTTCAGCGCACCGATGACCCGACCGTCGCGGAGCACGTGCAGGATGATGGCGCCGTCCGCGCGCCAGCCATCGGTCACCGGGAGTTCGTCCGCGCTCTCCTCGGAGAGCAGATGAGGACCGCCGACGCGCACCGTCGCCCCGCCGACAGTGGCCGTGACGCCCACCGCGGGCGACGAGCGGAAGTCGCGGCTCTCGGGCACGGAGAGTCCGCGGTCCGCAGCGGCGCGCACGATCGCCCTCGCGAGCGGATGCTCGCTGTCGGCCTCCGCCGCAGCGGCGAGCGCGAGCACCTCCGTCTCCTCCTGCCCCTCGACGGCCGCCACCGCCGACACGATCGGCTCTCCCTTGGTCAGCGTGCCGGTCTTGTCGAACAGCACCGTGTCGACGGTGCGCATGCTCTCCAGTGCCAGACGGTCCTTGACCAGCACGCCGCCTCGCGCCGCCCGCTCCGTCGCGATGGAGACGACGAGCGGGATCGCCAGACCCAGCGCATGCGGGCAGGCGATCACGAGCACGGTGATGGTGCGGATCACGGCCGCGTCGGGGAATCCGACGAGAGTCCAGACGACCGCGGTGATGGCCGCCGCTCCGAGGGCGAACCAGAACAGCCATCCGGCTGCCGTGTCGGCGAGACGCTGCGCTCGCGACGACGAGTTCTGCGCCTCCGTGACGAGGCGCTGGATCCCGGCCAGGGTCGTGTCGTCGCCGGTCGCGGTGATCTCGACGCGGAGCCCGGAGTCCGTCGCGACGGTACCCGCCGTGACGAGGTCGCCGATGTCGCGGGCGACCGTGCGGGACTCCCCCGTGACCATCGACTCGTCCATCGAGGCCCGACCGTCGATGATCCGGCCGTCGGCGGGGACGCTTCCTCCCGGCCGGACGATCACGATGTCGCCGACGGCGAGCTCGGTGGGCGAGACCACGACGACCTGTCCGCCCTCGACGCGCTCCGCCTCATCGGGGAGGAGGGCGGCGAGCGAGTCGAGCGCCGACGTGGTCTGAGCGAGGGAACGCATCTCGATCCAGTGGCCGAGCAGCATGATCACGATCAGGAGCGCGAGCTCCCACCAGAAGTCGAGCTCGTGATGGAGGATGCCGAGGCTCGCACCCCACGACGCCAAGAAGGCCACCGTGATGGCGAGGCCGATGAGCAGCATCATCCCGGGCTTGCGCGCCCGGAGCTCGCTCACCGCGCCGACGAGGAAGGGCCTGCCTCCCCAGACGTACATCACCGTGCCGAGGACCGGCGAGACCCAGGAGAGACCGGGCACGTCGGGGAGCGTGTAGCCGAGGATCATCGCGAACATGCCGGACAGCGCGACGGTCGGCACGGCCAGCAGGAGCATGATCCAGAAGAGTCGCCGGAACTGGGCGACGTGGTCGCCGTGCCCGCCATGACCCGCGTGGTCGCCGTGACCCTCGTGACCGGCGTGCGCGTCGTGACCGGCGTGCGCGTCGTGACCCGCGTGACCGGCGTGACCGGCCGGACCCGCGTGACCGGCGTGCGCGTCGTGCTCTGCTTCGGGCGCGGCGGAGTGGGATCCGCCGGCGTGTCCGGCGCCTGGATGGGTTCCGGTGCTGTCGCTGTGCTCGTGGTTCGGGGTGCTCATGGACCTCTCCTCTGCGGAAGACGGTACCCGTTCGGGGCCGGAGTGTCGCCGGCCCCGAACGGGACGGAGTGTGATCAGGCTGCTGCGACGGCGTACTTCGCGGGGTCGGCGTCGAAGGCCGGGCCGCACCCTGCGCAGCAGAAGTAGTAGCGCGTGCCGTCATGATCGCGGAAGAGCCCTGCGGCTTCCGCGTCGGCGATCACGACGGGGCTGCCGACCATCACCGGGCACTCCGCCGTGCCGTCGGCGGGCGTGGCGAGCAGGTCTCTGCGTCCTTCGGCGGACACGCGACTGCCGCCGTCGATGCTGCAGCAGGACGCTGCGGGGGAATCGGACATGTGATGCTCCTCTTTCGATCTCAGTGGGTGTCCGCGGAGGCTGCCGGCACCGAGCGCTCGCGCCGTGCCGGGGTCTCCGACGGGGAGGGGTCCACCGCCTGGCTCCGGAAGGAGCGGAGGCGGAGGCTGTTGCCGACGACGAAGACGCTGGAGAACGCCATCGCCGCACCGGCGAGCATGGGGTTGAGCAGCCCGAGCGCCGCGAGCGGGATCGCGGCGACGTTGTACGCGAAGGCCCAGAACAGGTTCCCCTTGATCGTGCCGAGCGTCTTCCGGGAGAGCCGGATGGCGTCCGCCGCACTGCGCAGATCTCCGCGCACCAGGGTGATGTCGCTGGCCTCGATGGCGACGTCGGTGCCGGTGCCCATCGCCAGCCCGAGGTCGGCCTGAGCGAGGGCGGCCGCGTCGTTCACGCCGTCCCCCACCATCGCCACCACCCTGCCCTCGCGCTGGAGGCGCGTGACGACGTCGACTTTGTCCTGCGGCAGCACCTCGGCGATGACCTCGGTGATGCCGACCTCGGCCGCGATCCGCTCTGCGACGGTCCGGTTGTCACCTGTGAGGAGGATGGGCGTCAGTCCCAGACGCTTCAGCTGCACGATCGCCTGCGCACTGGTGGGCTTCACCGCGTCCGCCACGACGAGGACGCCGCGCGCCTCTCCGTCCCACCCCACGGCGACGGCCGTCTTGCCCTGGCTCTCGGCCTCGGCCTTGGCTGCGGCGAGCGCGGCGGGCAGGTGCTGCGACCATTCGGCGAGCAGCGACTCCCGGCCGACCAGCACCGCGTGCCCGTCGACCATCCCCTGCACCCCCTTGCCCTCGATGTTGGCGAAGTCCTCCGGCGCCGGGAGCGCTCCGGTCTCCTGCGTCGCCGCCTTCGCGATCGCCTGGGCGATCGGATGCTCGGACGCGTCCTCGACGGCTCCGGCGAGGCGCAGCAGCTCGTCCCGCCCCACGCCCTCCGCGGTGTGGACGCCGGTGAGCGTCATCCTCCCGCTGGTGACGGTGCCGGTCTTGTCGAGGACGACCGTGTCGACCGTCCGTGTGGATTCGAGAACTTCCGGCCCCTTGATCAGGATGCCCATCTGAGCGCCGCGTCCGGTGCCGACCAGCAGCGCCGTCGGGGTGGCGAGACCGAGCGCGCACGGGCAGGCGATGATGAGGACGGCCACGGCGGCCGTGAAGGCGGCGGACGGGGGGAAGCCCGCTCCGAGCCAGGCGCCGAGCGTGCCGAGGGCGACGGCGATCACGATCGGGACGAAGATCCCCGAGACGCGGTCGGCCAGCCGCTGCACCTCGGCCTTCCCGGTCTGCGCCTCCTCGACGAGCTTCGCCATCTGCGCCAGCTGCGTGTCGGAGCCGACGCGCGTGGCCCGGACGACCAGTCGACCTCCGGCGTTCACGGTGGCGCCGGTGACGGCGTCTCCCTCTCCCACCTCGACCGGCACCGACTCCCCCGTCAGCATCGATGCGTCGACGGCGGAGGTTCCCGAGACGATCACCCCGTCGGTGGCGATCTTCTCCCCCGGCCGCACCACGAACTCGTCGTCGGGCTTCAGGTCCGTCGTGGGGATCCGCATCTCGATGCCGTCGCGCAGCACGGCGACGTCCTTCGCCCCGAGTTCCAGGAGCGCACGCAGCGCCGCCCCGGCCTGTCGCCTCGAGCGCTTCTCGAAATAGCGGCCGGCGAGGATGAAGGTCGTGACCCCGGCGCCGACCTCGAGGTAGATGTTGGCGGCGCCGTCGCTCGGCGCCACCGTGAGTTCGAACGGGTGGGTCATCCCCGGCACCCCGGCGGTGCCGAGGAACAGGGCGTAGAGGGACCACAGCAGCGCGGCGACGGTACCCAGGGAGATGAGGGTGTCCATGGTGGCCGCGCCGTGGCGGAGGTTCGTCCAGGCGGCCCTGTGGAAGGGCCAGGCCGCCCAGACGATGACGGGGGCGGCGAGCGCGAGCGAGAGCCACTGCCAGGAGGTGAACTGGAGGGCGGGGATCATCGCCATCGCGACGACGGGGACGGTCAGCACGATCGAGGCGATCAGGCGGTGCCGGAGATCCGTCAGCTCCCTGTCCGATGCAGACTCGGCATCGGGCGCCGGAGTCGTCGCCACAGGCGCGGGAAGCGCTGCGGTGTACCCGGTCTTCTCGACCTCGGCGATGAGCACAGACGGGTCGATTCCCGCCGGCGCCGTGATCTTCGCCTTCTCTGTGGCGTAGTTCACGGTCGCCGTCACGCCGTCGATGCGGTTGAGCTTCTTCTCGATCCGCATCGCGCACGAGGCGCAGGTCATTCCGCCGATCTCCAGCTCCACGCTGGCTGCGGCTGCGTGCTGCGTGTCGGTCATGATGATCTCCTCGATCCTTCGCGTTCCCCGCCCGGGAGCGCGGCTCCTCGTGGCGGGCGTCGGTACAGCACGGGTCTCAATGCCCCTCGTGGTCGTCGCCGGTCCCGGCTGGCGTCTCAGCCATAGGAGCGGCGGCCTCGATCACGAACGGCGCGGTGTGCACCGTCCCGTCGACCTGGAAGTCGAGGTAGAGCAGATATCGTCCAGCGGTCGGGGCCTGCACGGTGAAGCGCACCTCAGGACCGGAGAGCTCCTCCGCCTGCGGCTCCTCCCCATGGGCGTGGACGTGCAGATACGCGAGGTCCCCCTGGCGCAGGGCGACGAGGTGCCCGAAGGCGCCCAGATACGGCTCGAGCGTGGTGACCGCCTCGCCGTCTCGGGTGACCTCCACCGTCAGCTCGCTTCCGGTGCCGGCGACCACGTCGCCCCGGACTCGCACGTCGAACCCGTCGACACTCGCGGTCGTCCTCGTGTCGGCCGGCGCGGCCGGGGCGAGGGGGCCTGCGACGTCGACCGTCCGCGACAGCGTCGCGCTGACGCCTCCTTGCCCGGTGAAGTCCGCGTACACCCGGTACGTGCCGGCGGCATCCCACGTCCACGGCAGCGACCACGTCCCGGTGGCGGTGTCCAGCTCGGGGTGGACGTGCCGGTATGCGGTGCCGTCACTGCGCACCACGATGAGGTGGAGCTGCTTGTCGTGCGCGGTCTCGTAGCCGGTGACCGGATCGCCGAGCGCATCGGTGATGCGGAACGACAGCTCCCCCGGTGCGCCGGGGTCGGCCGGCGCGGAGATCGGTCCGAGGACGTACCCGGATGCGGCGATCGTCACTCCGCTCATGTCTTCCTCCTGTGCGGCCGCGGGGCCCGCGGTGTGTCGTTCCTGCTCGGTCGGGGTCTGGTCGTGCCGCGCTTGATCCGTCCATGCGGAGACGGCGGCATCGGGCACCAGCGCGCCGGCGGTCGCGAAAGCCGCTCCGAACACGACGACGAGACCTGCGCCGTAGATGCCGAGACGGCCTGCGGTGTTCATCGGGAACGCGTCGCCTGGTAGCCGGCCTCGTCGACGGCGGCGAGGATCGCGTCGTCGTCGATCGGCCCGGCGCTCGTGACGACGAGGCGGCCCGTCCGAGCACTCACCTCGATCGAATCGACGCCGGGCACCTGGCCGACCTCGCCCCGGATCGCGACCTCGCAGTGACCGCAGCTCATTCCGGTGACCTGGTACTCGCTCGTGCGCATGACCTCTCCTCTTCTCGATTCGGGATACCCCAATGGGGTACTTGTCTTTCCCAACCCTATACCCATGGCGGGTATTCCCGGCAACACGAAGACGCCGGATATCGGGGGCGTCCTCACCCTTCCCGGGCGACCTGCCGCGTCGCCCCCCGCCGTGGCGTGCCACGCTGGAGTCGCTCATCACTCCACGGGAGTCGAGGTTTCGAGATGACGGATCAGACGGCCCTGCCCTCATGGCGCGACACCCGCACGCGCCGAGACATCGAGGCCTTCGTGGCCGCCGTGAGCGAGGGACCCGATGCGGTGCCGGTGGCGGAGCGCGTCGCGGTGTTCGACAACGACGGCACACTGTGGACCGAGAAGCCGATGCCCACACAGCTGCACTACGTGGTCGAGCAGTGGCGCGCAGCAGCGCAGCGTTCCCCGGAACTGACCGAACGGCAGCCCTACCGCGCGGCGGTGAGCGGCGACTTCGGCTGGCTGAGCGCCGCGATCGACAAGCACTACGGCGGCGACGACACCGACCTGCAGATCATCATCCAGGCGCTGGTCGGCCTCACGGACGGCGTGAGCGTCGAGGAGTACGCCCGATCCGTGGCGGAGTTCTACCGCACCGCACAGCACCCCACGCTGCGGCGTCCGTACTCCGCCGCCGTGTACCAGCCGATGGTCGAGCTCCTCCGCCACCTCGAGCTGCACGGCTTCACCTGCTACATCGTCTCCGGCGGCGAGCGCGACTTCATGCGCCCCATGACGCAGGCCAACTACGGCATCCCGCCCGAGCGAGTGGTCGGCTCCGCTTTCGGCCTCACCTGGAACGAGGAAGACGCGTCCGTGCACTACTCCTCATCGCTGGCCTTCTTCGACGACGGCCCCGAGAAGCCCGTGCGGATCTGGAGTCGGATCGGGCGACGGCCGCTCTTCGCCGGCGGCAACTCCAACGGCGACATGGCGATGCTCGACTTCGCCCGCCGCGGGCCCCGCCCCGGTTTCGCGATGCTCGTCCACCATGACGACGACGATCGCGGCGACGCCCCCTACGACGCGGGAGCCGAGAAGGCGCTCTCCGTCGCCGCTGACCGGGGGTACACGGTCGTGAGCGTGCGCGAGGACTGGGCGACGGTGTTCCCCGGAGAAGGGGTCCCCGGAGAAGGGGCGGCCTCGGTCTGACGGGCGCGGGGTCCGGGCGAACACCCCGCCGCGGACCCCGCGTCCGCGTCTCACTCCCGCGAGAGCATCGCGGCCGCCTCGAGCTCCAGGTCACGGTACTGCTCCGTGCTGACGTCGATCCCGACACCGAGGAGCTTCCCGCCCGTGAACGGGAACGGGTTGCCGTACTGGCGACTCACCGGATCCGCGCTGTCCCATCCGACGCAGAGGCCGTCGCCGCACAGCGTGAACTTCCCGACCTGCGCCCGCATGGGGCCGGAGGCGACGGCGCGATCGTCGACGTACAGTGTCGCCGTGCCGACGGATTCCCCGTGCTCGCCCGCGCCTTCACGGACGAAGTCGACGCCGACGGTGTGCGGGCCGGGTGTGAGCCTCTCCGACGTGAACGTCTGCTCCGGGGGGATGCCCAGGAAGTTGTAGACGTAGGTGAGTCGGTCGTCCTTGATGAAGAGCGTGTGCCCGCCGAACCGCGAGCCGTGCGCGAAGATCACCCCCTGCGCCCCCTCGTCGAGCACGACGTCGGCGACGATCTTGTACGAGCGGCCGCGCAGGTTGACCGCGACGCTCTCGGGCACCGCGTCGGTCCCGGGATAGTAGACGTACCGCTCGCGGGGCGCCTCGGCCTGCGGCCGCGCGACACCCAGGATCTCCCGTGCCGAGCGGTCGTCGAGGGGAAGCGCGAAGTTCGCCTCCGCCTGCTGGAACCAGGCGGCGATGAGCTCCTGCAGCTTCTCCGGGTGGCTCCCGGCCAGGTCGTTCGACTCCGATCGGTCCTCCGCGACGTGGTACAGCTCCCAGACGTCGTCCTCGAAGTGTCCCTTGCCGCTGAGCGGGGCGTGCACCGCGGCCGCTTTCCATCCGTCCTTCCAGATGCCGCGGGTGCCGAGCATCGAGTAGTACTGCACGCTCTTCCTCGTCGATCCGTCCGGTTCGGCGTCGAAGCTGTACTTCATCGACACGCCGTCGAGCGGGTGCTGGGCGACTCCGCGGAAGGTCTCGGGCATCTCGATGCCGATCACATCGAGCACCGTGGAGACGATGTCGACCGAGTGGTGATACTGGTGGCGCAGTTCGCCCTTCGCCCGGAACCCCGCCGGCCAGTGGATCACCATCGGGTCGCAGGTGCCGCCGGCGTACTGCGAGTAGCGCTTGAACATCTGGAACGGTGTCGAGAACGCCGCAGCCCAGCCGGTCGGGTAGTGGTTGTAGGTGTCGGCGGACCCGAGCCGGTCGATCATGGTGAGGTTCTCGGCGAGGTCGTCCGGATAGCCGTTGAAGAACTTGTTCTCGTTGACCGATCCGTCCGGCGAGCCCTCCCCCGACGCGCCGTTGTCGGCGCAGTAGAAGACGAGCGTGTTGTCCAGCTGGCCGGTCTCCTCCAGATAGTCGATGATGCGTCCCACCTGCGCATCGGTGTACTCCGAGAAACCGGCGAACACCTCGGCGAAGCGGGCGAACAGCCGCCTCTCGTCGGCGGAGAGCTCCTCCCAGGGACGGACGTGGTCCGCCGGATTGGCCGCCTCCTCCGGCAGCGGATTGAACGGGGTCAGCGCCGTTCCCTCCGGCAGGATGCCCTTGTCGATCATGCGCGCGAGAACCCACTCGCGGTAGGCGTCGTAGCCGTCGTCGAAGGCACCGCGGTACTTCTCGATGTATTCCTCCGGCGCATGGTGCGGGGCGTGGTTGGCTCCGGGACAGAACCACATGTACCAGGGCTTGGACGGATTCGAGGCCTGCTGGTTGCGGATCATCTTGAGCGCCTGGTCGGCGAGGTCCTTCGACAGGTGATAGCCCTCCTCCGGCGTCGCCGGCGCCTCGATGAAGTGGTTGTCCTCGACGAGGTCGGGGTACCAGTTGTTGGTCTCGCCGCCCAGGAAGCCGTAGAAGCGGTCGAAGCCGAGTTGGAGCGGCCACATGGATCGATTGCCCCCGGGGGCGATGTCCTCCTCCGGGACGTTGTGGTTCTTCCCGACCCAGAACGTCGAGTAGCCGTTCTGCTGGAGGATCTGCCCGATCGTGGCGCATTCGGCGGGCAGGCGTCCGGCGAACCCGGGGAAGCCGTTCGTGCCCTCCATGATGACCCCGGCCCGGTTGACGTGGTGGTTCCGGCCGGTGAGCATCGTCGAGCGGGTCGGCGAGCACAGCGCCGTCGTGTGCCATTGCGTGTAGGTGAGGCCGCCGCGGGCGAGCCGGTCCATCGTCGGCATGCTGATGCGCCCGCCGTACGGCGACCAGGAGGCCAGCCCCGTGTCGTCGTACAGCACGACGAGGATGTTCGGTGCACCATCCGGTGCTGACGTCAGCTCGTACGGTGACCAGTCCGGCACCGAGTCTCGGACGTCCAGCGTGATCTCACCGGCGAAGTCCGAATTGAATTCCGGCATATCTGTCTCCTTCGATCGGGGTGCAGCTGACCAGCGTCGAGGCGAGTATCCCCCGCACGGGCGGGTGGAGCGGATGCTGCTCACCCCGGCGGGGTGAGCGTCCGCGGACGGCGCACCAGCTCGACCACGATGGCGAAGACGACGAGCCAGGCGGCCACAGCCACCACGGTGGCGAACGAGACCGGTCGCGTGGTGATCACGACCAGCAGGGCGACCGCCATCGCGACGACGACGATCACCCCGTGCAGGCGATCCACCTGTTCGCCGAACCGGCCGGTCGACAGGCCCCGCCGCTCCCACGTGCCGCGGACGGCGGCGAACCCGCTGTTCAGGAGGCCTCGGCTCGCGACGGCGCTGCGGCTGGTCCCGCCGAGCCAGGCCCACGCGGCGACGAGGACGCCGACGAGGGCCAGCGCGAGGATCGTCGAGCTGAGCAAGGAGGTCACCTGATCGAACAGCGCCTGCGCTGCGGACGCGGACATGACCGACGGACTCACCGCCGTCACGAAGAACGATCGCCCGATGCCCATCCCCGCCGAGAGGAGCAGGAACGCGCCGGCGAAACCGATGCTGGTCCACAGGAGCGCCCGTGCGCGGTTCAGCGCGAGCAGCACGCCGACCACGATCAGACCGAGTACGAGCCACGGCATCCAGAAACCCGCGACGACCGCGATCTGGTAGATGCTCCGCGTCAGCACGAGCGCGTCGGCCTGAGCGATGGGGACCGAACGGTCGATCGCGGGGATGAGGTCTGCGAAGCCGACCCCGCGTTCGGCGAGAGCGTCCTTGACCCGGTCCACGACGACGCCGAGGTCGAGCGACAGGACGCCGTCGTCAGCGAGCTGCAGCGCGGTGTCCGGGCTGTTCTGCATGATCGCGACCGCGCGTTCATGGGCGACGCGCAGCGACTGCGCCCAGATGTCGGCGAACTGGTCGGACCGGACGACATCGTGGACCACGCCGTCCACGAGCGATGCGAGACCGCTCGCCGCCGGAGCCTCGAGCAGGCTCAGCGCCGAGGCCGCGCGCGGCGGAAGGTCGAGTGCACGCAGGCCGTCGAAGACCTCGCCGACGACAGCGTCCAGGTCGACCTGCTCCTGGATCGCGTCGCCCACCTGCGCAGCGACGAAATCCTGCACGTCGGGATCCTGAGCCAGCGGGGCGAACGTCGCGACGAAACGGTCCGCGTCCACGAGCTGCAGGCGCGCCCAGGTCCCCATCGCGGCGATCGGGGCCATGAGCACTGCGAGAGCGAGCACGACACCGGCGAGGATGCTCCGACCGCTGGTACGTCGGCGCGGCACGCGCAGCGCGGCGTTCTCCTGCTCCAGGAGCACGACCCTGGCACGCAGCTCGTCCAGTTCGCTCATCCGCGACCTCCCCTGCCCGTTCCCGCCGCAGATGCGGCGATCGCCGTCAGCTCAGCAGCTTCTGCTTGGCGGCGACGAACTCCTCGTCCGACAGCACGCCGGATTCCTTCATCGCCGCCAGCTGCTGCAGCTTCGCGATCATGTCGTCGGCGCCGCCCGACGTCGGCGGAGCGGGCGCGGCGTAGGACGACGCGGCGTTCTGCGCGGCGGCGTCGACCTGCGCCTGCCGCTGCGCCGCTTCGTACTGCTCCTGCTCGTACTCCTGCTGCGCCCGCTGCTGCTGGTGCCGCGACATGGCACCGCCGACGGCGCCGGCCGTTCCCGCGACGACGGCGGTCCTCGCGGCGAGTCCGATCAGACCGGGGCGACCGAATCTTCTCAAGGGCATGTCATTCACCTTCCTGATCGAGGATGTCCATCATGGCGTTCACCACCGGCGCCGGCACCCGCTCGCTGCGGAGCACCTCGCCCCCGGCCTCGGCGAGTCTCTGCGCGAGAACACGGGCGAAGGCGAGTTCCAGCACGACGATGGCGGCGGAGCGGCCCGGCGCGAGAGCGCCGGCCAGCGCTTCGGCGTCCTCCTCCCCCGCGAGACCCGCGGCGATCGGCTCGAATCCGACGAGCCCGAGCACTCCGCCGTCCGACTCGAGTTCGACGATCTGCACCTCGCCGCTCTCGGACCTGGTGACGATCACGACGTCGAGGAGACGGACGACGCCACTGTCGACGAGATCGGCCAGCGCGCGGAACGTGGCCGGATCGGGCCGCTCGCCCTCGAATCCGACGAGGTAGAACTCCGCAGGACCGAAACGGAAGTCGTTCATGGATCTGCCCTTCCCCGCAGGAGGCGACACGACCCCCGATGCGGACTCTGTGCGCTCATGCTCCCAGCGCGGTCGCCGACGGCGTCGACCTCCTCACCCCGAGCGGGTGAGAGCACCGGAGGCGCGGTCGCCCGGTTCGGGTGAGCGGGGCGTGCTCCCCGGGTCCGGCACTGCCACGCTCCCGGTACTCGACAACTTCGACGAAAGGGGACCGACGTGTCCATTTGGGAAAGCTTCTGGGACATCATCTGGTGGTTCTTCTGGGTCTTCGTCTTCATCTCCTACCTGATGGTGCTGTTCAACATCGTGGCCGACCTGTTCCGCGATCATGCGCTCAACGGCTGGTGGAAGGCGGTCTGGATCATCTTCCTGATCTTCGTGCCGTTCCTGACGGCGCTCGTGTATCTGATCGCCCGCGGCAGTGGGATGGCGGAACGGAGCGCATCGGCCTATCGCGAACAGCAGCACGCCGCGGACTCGTACATCCGCAGCGTGGCCGGCTCCAGTCCGAGCGACGAGATCGACAAGGCATCCAAGCTGCTGTCGGCCGGCACGATCACGCCCGACGAGTTCGCCGCCATCAAGGCGCGCGCGCTGAGCTGACGCCATGACTGAGGTGGTCGATGCCATGCTGCAGGCGCTCGGCAACCTGGAGTTCGTCGTGGTCCGCCTCGACGACGACCACCTCAGCCGGAACCTCCTCGAGGCCCTGCTGCGTCAGGTCGAGTCGGGCGGCCTCCGCCTCGTGGACGTCCTGGTCCTCCGCCGAACGGACGACGGCCGCGCCGAGCTGACCGAGATCGATCGCGACGACTTCGCGCTGGCCGGCCTCGGCCTCGACCTGCCGGGTCTCATCTGCGAGGACGACGCCCACCATTTCGCGTCCGCGATCGCAGCCGGATCCTGCGCTGCGCTGCTCCTGGTGGAGCCCACCTGGGTGGAGCGGCTCTCCCACGACATCGATCACCGCGAAGATCGCGTCCTCGCGACACAGTCGATCCCCGCCCCTGTCGCGAACGCCTCCCTCGCTCTCGCACTGCGCCGGCTGTGAGGCCGCGCCGTGCCGCCCCCGTGTCCGGCGCGTCAGACGGTCGTCCGCACCGCCTCGCGTCGTGAGGAGACGCCGAGCTTGCGGTAGATCGCACGCTGATGCGTCTTCACGGTGTTGATCGAGACGGCCAGCTCCCGTGCGATCTCGTGGAGCGTGCGAGCCGTCTGGAGCTGCTGGAAGACGTCGCGCTCCCGATCGGAGAGCGCATCGACCCGCGATCCGCTGGCGTCGCTCGCCAGACAGCGACCGATGAAGTCCTCGAACTGGGTGCCGAAATGCACATGCTCGTGCAGCAGCCGCCGGACCGCCGACTCGCGCGGTCCGAACGGCAGCCGGATGTCCTCCGCCGACGCGACGGCGATCGCCGCCTCGCACAGTTCCTGCGCATCCTCCTGATGTCCGGCGTGACGGCGGAGGACGGCGGCGGTGATGAGGGTCGCGGTCTTGACGTAGGAGACCTCGCCGAACGCCCGCAGCGCGCGCAGCATCTCCAGCGCGGCGGCGTACTCCCCCGCTCGGCGAAGCACTCCGGCGAGCGCGACGTTCACGACCGGCAGGTCGGGGCACTGGAGGTATCGCCGCGCGATCCGGATGGCCCTGTCCTGCCGGCCGACCGCCTCCTCGAGCAGAGCGACCGAGGACTCCCGGAAGGCTGGCCAGGACACACCGTGGACGACCTCGAGCGGAATGTCCTGGACGCCGATCGCCGCTCGGCGGCAGACGGCCACATCGCCCTTCTCCGCGGCGGCGTAGGCGACCATCATGCGCCCGAGGCTCGTGAACGAGCGGTCGGAGCCGCCGTTGGCGACCAACGTGCCGAACACCCGGTGCGCTTCGTCCGACTCGCCCGACCAGTACGCCACGTAGCCGGCAGCGGCGGTGGCGCTCCCTCCTGCGTAGGTGCTCCAGGGAAGGGCGACGTCCTCCTCCGCGCGCACGGCGGCGAGGGACTCGCGAGCGTCGATCAGACGACCGGCCCACGTCTGACCGAACGCGAGATGGCCGAGGGCACGCGCGGCGAGCTCGCCGTCGCCCGAGCCGCTCGCCTCCCTCGCCGCAGCCGCGAAGTACTCGATGGGCACCGTCGGGTTGCCGCGGTGACGGATCTCGGTCCAGCCGAGCAGATAGTTCAGAGCCGCACGGTCCCACAGCTCGGTCGAGTCGGCATCCAGCAGCATCCGTCGGACGCCGGCACTCGCCGCAGCGACCTCCGCGCGCTCGTCGGCGATGAACAGGCGCGCGATCTGCAGCGTCGCAGGTTCGCCGCCGTCCTCTCTGCGAGCCAGTGCCCGCTCCGCTCGCCGATACAGCTCCCTGGCCACGCGGTGGTCGCCGAGGACGTCGCTCGCGCACGCGCGCACGAGCACCACTTCGGCATCCTCCGGTGAATGTCGCAACATCTCCGTCGCGGTCCGCTCGACGTCCGCGGCGCTCGCGCCGACCACGAGCCCGACCCAGTGGCGCAGCAGCGTGCGCCGAGCGGTCGCCGCGTCAGCTGCCCGCAGCGAATGGGCGATCGATGCCATCGGATCGTCCTGTTCGAGAGCTTCCGCCGCTCGACGGTGACATGCTGCGATCCGCTCGCCGTCGAGGCTCGCGATCTCGGCGCAGCGGCGCACGAAAGACGCATGCCAGCGATAGACCGGTCCGTGAGAGCCCTCGAATCGGTCGAGGAACAGACCGAGTCGCACGCACGTCTCGAGCAGCTCGCCGGCGTCGGGGCGTCCGGTGATGCGTCGCGCGAGTTCGGGCGTCAGCTCTCCGCAGACGCTGCCGTCCAGGACGAAGTCGGCGACGTCGGCGGGTAGGGCGCCCAGCACGTGCTCTCGCACATAGTCGCCGAGAAACCTCGACGCACTCTGTGCCGGAGAGTCGGGCCGTGCGCCGCCGATCATCATCAGGCGCACAGCGATCGGCCAGCCCAGCGTCTCCTCGAAGATCGTCTCCGGCGCGAGCCGCTCCGGGGCGGCATCATGAAGCAGACGCACCTCCTCCGCGGTGAACCCCAGCGTCTCCGCGCCGATGAACGACTGCGGGTGCGTGACGCGATGGCGGGACAGGGTCAGCTCCAGCAGCGTCGTCCCGACGAGCACGATGCGCAGTCCGTCCGGTGCCTGATCGGCGAGCATGCCGAGCAGGCCGCTGCGCCAGTGCTCTCCGGCACGGTGCGCGTCGTCCACGATGAGGTACGTGGGAGCTTCGATCTCCTCCAGCGCCCCGCAGATCTCCTGGTAGGCGCGGGCGGGATCCTCCAGATCCCGGGCGAGGGCGAGCGGGCGTCCCACGCGCTCGAAGCCGGCGAGAAGGGCGTCGACGACGCCCTTCGTGACGCGACCGGGATCTCCGTCGGACGGGCTGAGCGCGAGCCAGGCGACCTGGTCGAGCCCGGAAGCCCAGTCGACGACCGCGATCGTCTTGCCGTATCCGCTCGGCGCGCTGACGACCGTCAGCGAATCCCGCTCCACTGCCGCGGTGATCGCCGTGCTCACTCGCTGCCGGCGGATCGCGCCGGGCTGGGGAGACGGCGGCCGGAACCGGACCGCAGGTCCTGGCCTCGTCGAGCGCACGGGAGGCGACATGCCCCAAAGCTAGTGACGGGTCCCGACCGCCTCAAGATCATCGTCGGGTCCTCGCCCGGGTGATTTCCTCCCTCCCCGCTCAGATCTTGATCGGGAAGGTCGCCAGGAGGATGACCCCGACGAGAGCCAGGACGACGCTGAGCACGAGGAACACCAGACGACGCCATCGTGCTCCCTGATGCTGCGACAGTGCGGCGAAGAACAGGACGAGCGCGAAGAGCACGGTGAGCAGAGAGTAGTCGTCGCCCCGCTGGTTGTTGCGCAGAGCCTCGTCGAACTTCTCGTCGGCCCCGTCTCGGAGCTCGGCCGCCTCCTTCTCCCCCGGCGGCACGTACTCGGCCATCGCGAACGGGCCATCCGCGATACGGCCCTCGGCATCCCAGGCCTGGAAGGCCACCGCGAACTCGTCGGTGAACCGCTCCTCGATGAAGTCGACGAGCTCGTCGTCGCCGTCTCGCTCCGCGAGCACCCATTCGGTGTAGATCGTGAGGTCGTACTGTCGGGCGGCCTGCGCCCTGGCCTCGGCCGAGGCCGCCTGCACGCGCGCGCTGGACGCCTGGCTGAAAGCGATCGACATCTCGCCGCCCCACTTCGACGCCTCGAAGCCGCACCAGGCGGTGACGACCGCGGTGACGGACAGGAGGAGCACAGTCAGGACGTCGAGCACGCCGCGAGTGCGTTCGCGGGCGTTCCCGGTCCGTTCGTCCATACCGAGATCGTGGCGGTCCCCGTGCGTCTGATGCCCCGAGCCTCACCCTCGACGGGTGACCGCTGCGCGCGCCGCATGCGCATCGACGAACACCCTGGGGTGATGCGGCAGCGCGCATCCACACCGGCCGGTCATCGCTCGTGAGCCTGGACGACCTGTTCCCGAGCGGGCTGACCGGGTGGCAGATCGCCTTGGCGCTGCTCTCCGTGCTCGTCGGCTGGCTGCTGTCCCGACTGGCCAGGAAGGGCGTGCTCAAACTCGCCGAACGCACCCCCGGCATATCGAACTCGGTGGCGCAGCTGTCCGCACGATTCACGCAGTACTCGCTGCTGCTGGTCGGGGTGGGCGTCGGCATGGCCTTCCTGGGGGCGAACGTGCAGCCCCTGCTCGCGATGACCGCGATCGCCGTGGTCGTGCTGATCCTGGTGCTCCGCGGCGTCGCAGACAACTTCGCCGCCGGTGTGCTGATCCAGTCGCGTCAGTCGGTGAAGATCGGCGAGGAGATCGTGGTCGAGGGCCCGGACGGCACACTCCGCGGTGTCGTGCAGGAGCTCAACGGGCGCGCGGTGCTTCTGACCACGGTCGACGGGCGTACGGTGCACGTGCCCAATGCGCTGCTGCTCACGGGCGTCCTCGTCAACGACTCCCGCCACGGCGCGCGTCGCAGCGAGCTCGACATCCGGATCCGACGCGCTGCCGACCTCGACCTCGACGACGTCATCGCGCTCGTCTCCCGCGCCGCAGGCGGCATCGACGGGGTGCACGCACGCGAACACCCCGGCGTCTCCGTGGCTTCGGTCTCTCCGGAGCGCTGGATGCTCATCCTCCGGATCTGGCATCACCCTCTGCACGGCACCGCCGTGGTGTCCGCCACCGTCCGGGGCGTGGCGGAGACGCTGGAGAGGTCAGGCGTGCAGGCCGTCGTCGCCCCTCGACAGGGGCCGCCCCCTCTCGTCACCCCCGAGACGATCTGACGACTACGCTGACCGCGTGACCTCTTCGACTGCCCACGGCCCCGCTCCGGACCGCACGTTCTCTCCCAGCCTGCGAGTGCTGCTGGTGCTGGCGGCGACCGTCGTCGCCCTCGCGGGCGTCTTCTTCATCCGGGACGTGTTCGGGCCGGTCGCGCTGGCCATCGTGATCGTCATCATCTGCGAGCCGTTCCGGCGCCCCCTGGATCGACGCGGCTGGCCGGCGTGGGCCGGCACGACAGCCGTGATCGTTCTCGCGTACCTGATCCTCCTCGCGATGGCCGCGCTGCTGTGGCTCGCCGGCACCCAGTTCGCACGCCTCATCGGAGACCTCGTCTCGGATGAGGGTCTGGCCGGAACCGCCGACGACGTCGTGAGCTGGCTGCAGACGCTCGGTCTCGATGAGGAGGCCTCCGCCGCCGCGGCCTCCGTCCTCGATCCGGACACCCTGATCGGGATCGCGCAGAGTCTGGGAAGCACGGTCCTCAGCGTCGCGACCGCTCTCTTCTTCGTCTGCGCGTACATCATCTTCCTGGCTGTGGACGCCTCGCGGTACCGTCAGGCTCCCGCGCTCTTCGGGGCGACGAAGGGCGAGGTGCTCGAGCGGATCGCCCGCCTCAACACGGGAATCCGGCGGTACTACGTCGTCAACGCCGCGTTCGGAGCCGTCGTGGCGATCATCGACGGGCTGGCGCTGTGGTGGATGGGCGTTCCTGCACCGGTCGTCTGGGCGATCCTGGCCTTCGTCACCAACTTCATCCCGAACATCGGATTCGTCCTGGGCCTCATCCCTCCGGCGATCCTCGCCTTCGTCGTCGGCGGGTGGCCCCTGCTCCTCGGTGTGATCGCCGTCTACTGCGTCGTCAACGTGGTCCTGCAGGTCCTCGTGCAGCCGAAGTTCGTCAGCGACGCGGTGGACCTGAGCCTCACCCTGAGCTTCCTCTCGGTGATCTTCTGGACGTTCATCATCGGACCCCTCGGGGCGATCCTGTCGATCCCGCTCACCCTGCTCGCACGGGCCCTCGTCCTGGAGGGAGACCCGGGATCGGTGTGGCTGCGCTGGCTCTCGGGTGACAGGACCGCGGTGCCCGCCCCTCCCGCTCCCGCAGCACCGGTGGCGGTGCCAGCACGTCGGCGGAAGCGCCGTCTGGGGCGCCGCGCGTAAATCACCCGGAGGAGGTTGCGCGGGCGGACTGGTCGCGGCATCGGACGCGGTGGGATCGTGGATCCGGAGTCGGCTCGCGGGAGTCCGGTCGAAGGAGGTCGCATGCAACGTCCACTCGCGGGACTGACGACGCGGAACCTCGCCACGGAGCTGACCGCGGGCGTCACCCTCCTGGCCATCGCGATCCCGCTCAACATCGGCTACGCGCAGATCGCGGGGCTGCCCGCCACGGCCGGACTCTACGCGCTGATCGTCCCCACGGTCGTCTACGCCCTGGTGGTGTCGTCACGCCAGCTCGTCGCGTCGCCCGATGCGGCAGCCGCCGCTCTCGTCGCGTCGTCGGTCGGCGGGCTCGCCGTGGCGGGCAGTGCGGACTATGCGACGCTCGCGCTCGCCCAGGCCGTCATCTGCGGCGTGCTGTTCATCCTGCTGGCGGTGTTCAAGCTCGGATTCCTCGCCAACTTCCTGTCGAAGCCGATCCTCGTCGGGTTCGTGGGCGGACTCGCGCTGGACATCATGGTGAGTCAGATCGCCAAGATGCTCGGCGTCTCGATCGATTCCGGCAAGGAGTTCACCGGCAAGGTCGCCGACCTCGTGAGCGGTCTGGGGACGCTGAACGGCTGGTCCGTGCTGATCTCGGTGTGCTCCGTCGCCGTGCTCCTGGCCGGACGCGCCTTCCTGCGAGCCGTGCCGTGGGCTCTCGTCGTGCTCGTGGTCTCGACGATCGCCGTCGTCGTCTCCAGGCTCGACCAGCAGGGCGTCGATGTCCTCGGCGAGGTTCCGGCGGGCGCTCCTGCGTTCACCTGGCCGATGATCGACTGGACGATGTGGCTCGCCCTCGTGCCGTCGGCGATCGCTCTGACTCTCGTCACGACCGCCGAGGGGCTGCTGGTCTCGCGCTCCTACGCCGAGAAGCACGGATACCCGTTCCGGGCGAATCGCGACCTGCTGGCCTTCGGTGTGGCGAACGTCGCCGCAGGAGCCCAGGGCAGCTTCTCCGTCGGCTCGTCGACGTCGCGCACGGCCGCGATGGACCAGGCGGGCTCGCGGACGCAACTCCCCGCGCTCGTGCTCGCGGTGGGCACCCTTCTGCTTCTCCTGTTCGGCACCGCCCTGCTCGAGGACATCCCCTCACCCGCGATCGGCGCGATCGTCGGCGTCGCCATCATCCCGCTGCTGGGCATCCGAGACTTCGCGGATCTGTGGCGCAAGGACCGGTTCGAGTTCCTCATCGGCGCGACGTGTTTCCTCGTGACCCTCTTCATCGGCTCCATCCCCGGGATCCTCGTCGCGTTCGTGCTCGCGCTCATCAATCTCGCCAAACGCGCTTCCAACCCCGCCATCGACGTCCTCGAATCGAGCGGGGACCCCGGGGAGTCCCTGCTGGAGGACGCACCGGCCGGCACCGTCACGGCACCGGGAGTCATCGTGATCCGGCTCGCCGCTCCGCTGTTCTTCGCCAACGGCGCCGTCTTCACGGGTGCGGTGAAGGACGCCGTCCGGTCCGCGGGCGACGGAGCCGTGCGGCATCTCGTCGTCGACATGGAAGCCGTCACGGACGTCGACATCACCGGGGCGGAGTCGTTCGCCTCGCTGAAGGAGTGGCTCGCCGACCACTCGATCTCCCTCGCCTTCAGCAGGGTGCGGCCCAACACGCTGCACCGCCTCACCGCGCTCGGCCTCCTCGACGCCGAGCAGGTCTACCCCACCAACCGCGCCGCGCTCGCGGATCTGACCGCGCCCGCGGTACAGCGCCGTTCCACGGAGAGAGAAGGACTCTGACATGGGCACCGTCATCGGAGAGGTCCTCCCGCTCGCCCTGGGCGTCGCCATCAGCCCGATCCCGATCATCGCCGCGATCCTCATGCTGCTCTCCCCCAAGGCGCGCGTGACCAGCGTCGGGTTCCTCCTGGGCTGGGTGGTCGGCATCGTGGTCGCGGTGACCGTGTTCACCCTGCTGTCGTCGATCCTGCCCGCTCAGGACCCGGACGCATCGCGCCCCGTGCGCGGCATCATCCAGATCGTGCTCGGGCTGCTGCTGTTCCTGCTCGCCTTCTCGCAGTGGCGCAAGCGCCCGAAGGCCGGGGAGCAGGCGGCGCTGCCGAAGTGGATGAAGGCGATCGACACGATCACCTTCATCGCGGCGGCAGGACTGGGCTTCCTGCTCTCGGCCCTCAACCCCAAGAACCTCATCATGGCGGCCGGCGCCGGCGTCGATATCGGTGCCGCCGGGCTCTCGGCTGGCTCGTCGGCCCTCGTCATCGCGGTGTTCACACTCATCGCCGCATCGACGGTCCTCGTGCCGGTCATCGGCTACCTCATCGCCGCGGACAGGCTCCGTGCACCGCTGGACGCGCTGCGTGGCTGGCTGGCCGCGGAGAATGCGGTGATCATGGCCGTGCTGCTGCTGGTCATCGGCGTCTCGATGATCGGCAAGGGCATCGGGAGCTTCTGACCCGAGGCGATCAAAGCGACAGCACGACAGAGCCGAGACGCAGATGGCGCAGCTGATCTTCTCGTTGGTGCCGGTCGCGCTCGGCGTGGTGCTGAGTCCGCTCGCGATCATGGCTCTCGTCGCCGTGCTGCTCTCACGACATGCGCGCACCAACGGCATCGCCTATCTGACCGGGTGGTTCCTCGGACTCTCCGGCCTCATGGCGTTGTTCCTGTGGTTGTTCCCGTTGATCGCGGTGCATGAACGCGGCCAACCGCCGCTCTGGGTGCCGGCGGTGCGGCTGCTCTTCGGGATCTTCCTCACGTCCGCCGCCGTGTGGGTGTACCGGAAAGGGCGCGCGCGTATCGCGAGCATGGCTGCGGCGTCGTCGCCGCGCGAAGTGGTCGCCGCGGCACCCCACCTTCCCGGCTGGCTCCACACCGTGGAGTCGTTCCGCCCCGGACGAACGTTCCTGCTCGGCCTCGGGCTGTTCGTCCTGAACCCCGTCGACGCGTCCTGTGCGGTCATCGCCGCCTTGGACATCTCCCTCGCCGACCTCGATGCCGACGCCGGGCTATGGGTCGCCGCGGCGTTCGTCGTCGTCGGAACCCTGCCCATCGGCGTGCCTGTTCTGTACGTCGCGGTGCGCGGCGCGGCTGCCCAGCCGCTGCTCGACGACGTCCGCACCTGGATCGCCGGGAACACGCATGTGCTCAATGCCGCACTGCTCCTCGTGATCGGGGTCCTCCAGCTCGAGAAGGCTGTCAGCGGGTTGCTCTGATGCCCCGCAGCGGCCGCAGAGATCACCCGGATGAACGGTCCCATCCCCCGTTCTCGTCGAGGGAGCGCGGCAGTACCGTACGGGTAATGCACGTTCCGGAAAGATGAAGGAGACCGTCATGACCCGTGATTTCCAGGGCAGGATCGAACTCGACGTCCGCGATTCCGTCGCGGACTGGGATGCTTTCCTCCCCGCGAAGCCCCGGCAGGGCGCTCCGAACGTGCTGGTCGTGCTCTACGACGACACCGGCATGGCGGCCTGGTCCCCGTACGGCGGACGGATCAACATGCCGACCATGGACCGCCTCGCGCAGAACGGTCTGACCTACTCCCAGTGGCACACCACGGCGCTCTGCTCGCCCACCCGCTCGACGTTCCTCACCGGACGCAACCACCACCTCAACGGCTTCGCGACGATCTCCGAGTCCTCGACCGGATTCCCCGGCTACAACTCCCACATCCCGGACTCGAACGCGACGATGGCGCACGTCCTCCGCGACGCCGGCTGGTCGACCTTCTGGGTGGGCAAGAACCACAACGTGCCGATCGACGAGTGGACGGCCGGCGCCTCGAAGAAGCACTGGCCTCTCGCCCAGGGCTACGACCGGTTCTACGGATTCATCGGCGGCGAGACCAACAACTGGTACCCGTCGCTCGCGGAGGACAACCACTACATCGACCAGCCGTACCTCCCGGAGGACGGCTACCACCTCTCGAAGGATCTCGCCGACCAGGCGCTGTCGATGATCCGCGATGTCAAGCAGACCGAGCCGGACAAGCCGTGGTACCTGTGGTTCTGCCCCGGCGCGAACCACGCCCCGCACCACGCACCGCAGGAGTACATCGACAAGTACAAGGGCGCGTTCGACGACGGCTACGAGGCGTACCGCGAGTGGGTGCTGGCGCGGATGGTCGAGAAGGGCATCCTCCCGAAGGACACGGAGCTCACCGCGCTGAACCCCATGCCGGAGGGCTCGTTCTCGCCTGCCGACGAGGTGCGGCCGTGGGACTCGCTGAACGACGAGGAGAAGGCCATGTTCTCGCGCATGGCCGAGGTCTACGCCGGTTTCAGCGAGTACACCGATGCCCAGGTCGGCCGCATCGTCGACTACCTCGAGGAGTCGGGGCAGCTCGACAACACGCTGATCATCTACTGCGCAGACAACGGCGCCTCCGGAGAGGGCAGCCCGAACGGCTCGGTCAACGAGGGCAAGATTTTCGGCGGGTACCCGGACGACGAGGCCGAGAACCTCCGTATGGTCGACAAGCTCGGCTCGCCCGACACCTACAACCACTACCCGACCGGGTGGGCCGCCGCCTTCTCCACGCCGTACAAGATGTTCAAGCGCTACACCTACCAGGGCGGCGTGTGCGATCCGCTCGTGATCCACTGGCCCGCCGGGATCCGCGCCCGCGGGGAGGTGCGCCATCAGTACCACCACTCCACCGACATCGTGCCGACGATCCTCGAGGCCTGCGGGATCGAGTTCCCCGACGTCTACAACGGAGTCGAGCAGACGCCGCTCTCCGGCGTCTCGATGAAGTACTCGTTCGATGCCGCGCCGGATGCCCCGACGCACAAGCAGACGCAGTACTACGAGATGTTCGGTCAGCGCGGGATCTGGCACGAGGGGTGGAAGGCGGTGACGGTGCACGGCCCGATCAGCGGCAAGGGCAACTTCGACGAAGACGAATGGGAGCTCTACCACACCGACGTCGACCGTGCGGAGGCCGAGAACATCGCGGACCAGCACCCGGAGAAGGTCGAGGAGCTCAAGGCGCTCTGGATGGAGGAGGCGAAGGCGAACGCGGTCCTGCCCCTCAACGACCTGCAGATCATCGGCAACCCGAAGGACTTCGAGACGTTCGTCGCGATGGAGTTCCACCAGCCCGCGCCGCCCTCCGGTCAGTTCGTGTACTACCCGGGCACGAGCGAGGTCCCGGAGCGCTCAGCGGCGAACACGCACGGCGTCTCCTTCAAGATCGCCGCGGAGGTCGAGTTCACCGCGGAGACCGAGGGCGTCATCTTCGCTCACGGCTCCCGGTTCGGCGGTCATGCTCTCGTGGTCAAGGACGGCCAGGTGCACTACGTCTACAACTTCCTGGGGATCCCGCCCGAGGACCGCGTCTCGGCCCCCGTGCCCGTCTCCGGCACGCATATCATCGGCGTGGAGTTCACCAAGGAAGGCACGGGCGAGCACCGCGAAGGCGTCGGGCCGGTGAAGCTCTACATCGACGACCAGCAGGTCGGGGAGAAGCAGATCCGCACCGTGCTCGGCCATTTCTCCCTGTGCGGTGAGGGACTGACGATCGGCCGCGACAGCGCCGATCCGGTCTCGTCGCTGTACGGCTACGGGTTCGACTTCGCGGGCGGGGAGATCACCAAGGTCGTGTTCGACATCGCCGACGACGCGTACCTGGACCTCGAGGCGCACCTGGCCGCGGCGATGGCCCGCGACTGACGCCGCCCGCGCACGCACTCAGCCGATGCCGAGTGCGTGCGCGGCGGCGGTCACTGCCTCTCGATCCGAGACGCCCAGCTTGCGGTAGATGTTCCGCACATGCGTCTTCACCGTGTTCGGCGAGATGAACTCCTGCTGGGCGATCTGGCGCAGCGTGGCGCGGCGGGTCAACGCGGCGAGGACTACGCGCTCGCGCTCGGTCAGCTCCTCCTCGACCAGCACCCCTGCCGTCGCGAGGCGCTCCCGCACCTCGTCGGCGAACCGCGTGCGCGAGCCCGGTGTGGCTCTGGCGGCGAGCAGACGGCCGATCACGGGGTCGGCCAACGCCACGCGCCGGGCGTGCCCCTCGGGCTCAGCGAGAGCGAGCGCGGTGGCTAGCGAGAGCTGGGCTCGATCCGGCTCCCCGGCATGGACGTCGAGTGCCGCCTCGACGAGCCACGCGTCGATCAGGGAGGCCGGGAGCAGGCACGGTGCCGCTCCCTCGAGCACGGTCGCGAGCTCCTCGCGCGCGAGGGCGTGGCGGCGGTCGTGGAGTGCGGCCATCGCGCGCATCACGCCGGCGTCTCCGGCGGCGCCCAGCCCGCGGGTCATCGCCTCCAGGAAGCAGTCGCGCAGGGTGGGCTCCTCCAGGCGGTGGAAGGCATGCACCGCGAACGAGCCCATCATGGCGTACCAGTGCACGGGCAACGGCGCGTCGTCACGCGGTGCGAGGGTGTCCAGCAGTTCCAGCGCGACGTCGTGCGGGCCGTCGGTCCTCTCCGCACGCACGAGCGAGAGCATGCCGCGGAGTCCGCGAGCGATCGCCGGCTCGCTGCCGTTGTCGATGACCGCAGCGGCGGCGATCAATGCGCACTCGGCGTCGTCCTCGCGCATCGCCTCGTACGGCACCCAGTACCGCCAGACGCGCGTGACCTCGTAGAACGGGCTTTCCGGACGCCCCAGCGCCTGCCAGCGATCATCGAGCCGGGTGGCCGAGTCGACCACGTCGCGCAGGCGACCGCGGAAGAGGGCGCTGGTATTGAGGATCGCTCCGGCCTGCAGCTCCGCCGCCGCCATCCCCGTCGTGCGCGCCTGATCGGATGCGAGTCTGGCGAACTCGTCCGCGCGGTCCAGGCGGCCCACGTAGAGCTCGCCCATCGCCGCCTGCAGGTGGGCGTACGTGTCCAGCGGCGCTTCTCCGATGGGTTCGTCCAGATCCGGCTCGCCCCGGTCGAGCGCCTCGAGGAGGCCGCCGCGCCGCAGTGCCGTGTGCAGGTCGATCCCCGTCCGCCACCGTCGCGCAGCGACGGATTCGCCCGCTCCCGCGAGCGAGGGCAGAGCAGCCGCCGCAGCCGACGCGTCTCCGAGATCGAGTTCGGCCGCGGCCAGCAGCATCCGCACCGCCGGGTCCGCGCGCAATCGCGGCGACACGTGGGTGATCGCCTCGAGGACGGCGGCCGCGTGACCGGTCAGGATCAGGTGCATCCCGCAGCGCCTCAGGATCACCTCGATGCATTCCGGATCTCCGCTGAGGATCGCGTGACGGAGGGCGGCGGGATGGTCCTGCCGCCCGGCGAACCACTCCGCCGCGATCGCCTCGAGCGCCTCGACCGTCGACCGTCCTCGAGCCCGCAGCCGGGCGAGGAGGAACTCACGCAGCACCGGGTGGTAGTGGTACTCCACCGCCTCGTCGCCGGGCTGCGCCGCCACGACGCTCAGACGCACGAGGCGGTCGATCGGCATCGTCGTCGGCGTGCCCTTCGACAGCGCCTGCGCGAGCTCGAGCGTGAAGACCTCGGGGACCGACGTCACCAGCAGGAACTCCCGCAGCTCTTCATCGAGGTCGGCGAGCACTTCCTCGAGGAAGTAGTCGGCCACCGCCTGCGCGTCGCCACGCAGGGGCAGGGGCGTGAGGTGGGACTCGTCGATGGCCGGCACGACCATCAGCTGCAGTCCGGTCGCCCATCCCTCCGTGCGCCGCAGGATGGCGCTGATCTCCCCCTGCGAGACGCGGATGTCCCGCGCGCGGAAGAACGAGCGGATCTCGTCCGCCGTGAAGGCGAGGTCGCGGACCCCGAGTTCGAGGGCCACACCCGTGATGCGTCTTCTGGCCACCGGGACCGCTCCGGTGCCGCGCCCGGACAGGACGACGTGGGCGTTGCCTGGAACGGCCTGGACGAACGCGGAGAGCAGCAGACCGAGCTGCGTCGACTCGGCATGGTGCACGTCGTCGATGATCAGCACCACACGGCGATCGGTCGCGCTCAGCGCGCGCGCGAGAGCACGCGCGGCGTCGGCCGTGGCCGCACCGGACACCCTCTCGAGCGCCGTGGTCAGGCGCCGGTCCGCGACCCGCGCGATGGCGGATCGCAGCTCGCCGAGGTCCACCGCCCCTCGCGGCAGCGCGAGCCAGACCACGTCCGTCACCGGATCGTCCCCCACCTCGTGCGCCCACTGGCAGAGGAGGCGCGTCTTGCCCGCTCCGGCCGGTGCGCTGACGAGGGTCAGCGTCCACGGCTGGTTCAAGGCGGCGGACAGCCGCGAGAGCAGAGCAGGTCGACGAACGTCGTTGTCGATCATGACGGGGATGCGAGTCCACGGCGCGCCGGAATCTCGATCGTCCTCATCCATCGGAACCCCCCGAATGAATTGACTAGAGCCTCCCCGCCCTTACCGGGCAGTATGGCATCTCGGACCGGGGCGCTCAACCCTGCGCGGGATCACGGGCAGGTCCGACCGCGACGGCGTGCCGCGAACGAGAGCGCGGCGGGCACGAGCGCGCCGAAGAACAGCGCGAGCGCCACGCCGAGCAGCGTCTCGACGGAACGTTCGACGAAGCGCTGAGACGGCGAGGAGGACGAGGTCGAGAGGATCAGCGTCAGCGCGAGGAAGGTGGTGAACCCCGGGGCGATGTACCAGCGGCTCTCCTGCGTCGCGGACAACGCTCCGACGACGAGCAGGATCAGGGCCGCGTTGAGCAGGGGGCCCGGCCCGACGAGCGCGAAGCACGCCGCGGCGAGCGCGCCGAGCATCACGGAGATCGCCCGTCCCGCGCTGCGCAGGATGAGCTGCCCGCGCACCGGGCGCATGACCAGCAGGACAGCGCCGGTCGCCCACCCGACGTGCTCGAGGCCGAGGGCGAATCCGACGGCGGCCGCCGTGGCCGCGGCCGTGCCGAGGAGGACGCCGTAGACGACCATCGCCCGACCGCGGGGCACGGGTGCCGGCGACAGTGCCGGCGAGGTCCGCTCGGGCCACGCGAGCGCCACCAGCCAGGCGTACAGCGAACCGGCCGCCATGCAGCCCGCGAGCGCGAGCACCGCCGCTCCCCACGGGAAGCTCAGCCCTATCCCGAACATCGGCAGGCCGAGGAGGAGGAACAGCTGCGCGAGCCGGCCGCTGGTCGCGGTGATGCTCGCCACGACGGCGAGGGCGAACACGGCGACCACGGCGATCACGGGCGTGGAGGCGACCAGCGAGCCCAGGAGGAGTCCCAGCGCGCTCAGGGCTCCCACGACGGGGATGACCGCGCGCCCCGGGCGCCGCGGCGGCAGACCGAAGGCAGCGGCGGGAAGCACGCCCACCGCGACCGCCAGGCCCAGCGTCGGAGACCACGCGGCCACGACTACGGCAGGGACGGCGTAGGCGGCACCGAGTCCGAACCGGGACCAGCGCCAGGTGATGCCGCCGCCCGGCACGAGGCGCCGCCCTTCCCGACGTGCGTGGTTCGGCGCGCCGTCCGGCATGGTGTCCCCCGTTCGGTGTGTTCGCGGGCGCGACCCCGCCGTGCGGTCAGCCTAGGCACCGCCCCGCCGATCGTCACGGTGCGTCGGCGAGTTCACCAGGGTGAACGGCTCAGGCGGGTGCGCCTTCGGACGCCGCCGTCATCCCCGCCCGAACGGAGTCGTGCACGCGACCGCTGGAGGCGAGGCGAGCGAACCAGGCCGTGCGCCCCGCGACGTCGGTCGCGGCGGAGGGAAGCGCCGCGAGGTGGAGCACGACTCCGAGCTGGGCGAGTTCGCGATCGAGGTTCTCCAGCGCGTCGAGCACCGTGATGGTCACGACCTCCTGCTGCGCCAGTCCCAGGACCACGGCCCGCACCGGAGGCGACTGCGCCGCGACCAGGTTCAGGATCACGCGTTCGTTGGCCAGGGCGTTGGCGGTGTACAGGCCGCGCTCCAACGCGATTCCGAGGACGCCGTCCGTCGGACCGACGACCGAGGTTCGGGGGATGTTCAGCTCCCGCAGGACGAGCACCAGCGTCACCACCACGCCGACGGCCACGGCCGGGAGCAGACCGGCGGTGAGTCCGATGACCGCGACCGCCAGCGCGACCCAGAAGTCCACCCGACTGATCCGCGCCCAGCGCACGAGCTCGGGGATGTTGATGAGGCTCGCGACCGCGACGAAGACCATCGCGGCCAGCGTCGCCTCGGGCAGCAGGCTCAGCACGGGCCCGAGGTAGAGCGCGACCAGCACCGCCAGCGCCACCGTCACCACGGTCGCGAGCTGGGAGCGGGCGCCCGCGCTCTGGTTCACCGCGCTCTGCGAGAAGCCTCCCGCCGCCGGCATCGTGCCGAAGAATGCGCCGACGGTGTTCGCCGCCCCGGTGGCCATGAGCTCCTGGTCGCTGTCGATCTGCGGTTCCGTCGCGACGCGGAGGCTGCGTGCCACCGCTGCGGACTCGAGGAACGCCATCACGGCGATCGCCAGGGCCCCGGGGACGAGGGCGGTGGCCTGCGCGAGATCCGGGATGGCCGGGACGGGCAGCCCGCTCGGCACCGCGGAGATGAGATCGACCCCGAGGGCGTCGATGTCGGCCAGCCACACCAGGAGGATGCCCCCGACCACCACCACGAGCGTGCCGGGGACCTTCGGGGCGAAGCGCTTGAGCAGAAGGAGCACGACGATCGATCCGGCCGAGAGCAGCACGGTCGGCCCGTTCACACTGTCCAGGGACTGTCCGACCGCGGCGATGGATCGCAGGAAGCCGTGCCCGGAGAAGTCGAACGTCTCGCCGAGGAGCTTCGGCAGCTGACCGACCGCGACCGTCGCCCCGACGCCGATCTTGAGCCCGAGCACCGTCGCGCCGCTGATGTTCTCGACGAGGGACCCGAGCCGGCACAGCCGCGCCACCAGCAGGACCGCGCCCACGAGAAGCGTCAGCATCATGAGCGAGCCCATCGCATCGTCCGCACCCGCCGCCACGCCCGCCGACACCAGCGTGGTCGCAGTGAGGGTGGCGATCGTGGAGGTCGTCGAGACGCTCATCGCACGGCTGCCGCCGAGCACCGCGTACACGAGCATCGGCACGATGCAGGTGTAGAGCCCCACCTGCACCGGCAGGTTCGCGATCGTCGCATAGGCCATCGCCTGCGGGACGACGACCGCCCCGGCGGAGAGCCCCGCGACGACGTCGCCGACGATCCACTGCCGCCGATAGCCGTCGAGCGTGCTGAACATCCACCGCGGCCTGCCCCGTGCACTCATATCGCTCCCTGTCGGATGGCCTGAAGCGTACTGCCTGGAGATGCTCGTCGGCAGCCGGGTCCTGTGCCGCGATCGGGAGTCACCCTGGTGAACCTTCATATTGCGCACAACTGAATTGTCTGCAATGCTTATCGCATGTCCGTGACCGATGAGATGGTGTGCTTCTCGCTGTACGCAGCCGCACGAGCGACGACGCAGGCGTACCGCACGCTTCTCGCCCCCTGGGGCCTGACGTACCCGCAGTATCTGGTCCTGGCCGTGCTGTGGATCGACGGCGAGCAGTCCATCGGCTCGCTCGGACAGGCGATGCAGCTCGACTCCGGCAC
This sequence comes from Microbacterium algeriense, assembly GCF_008868005.1. GTDB lineage: Bacteria > Actinomycetota > Actinomycetes > Actinomycetales > Microbacteriaceae > Microbacterium > Microbacterium algeriense. The sequence continues at coordinate 371,584 of NZ_WAAO01000002.1, read as the reverse complement.
GCTCTCGCCGCTCGTGCGGAGACTGGAGCAGGCGGGCCTGGTGTCGAGGAGCCGGCGCAGCGACGACGAGCGGGTCGTGCTCGTGCAGACGACCGAGAAGGGGGCGGCGCTGCGTGCCGAGCTCGCGCCGCTGCACCGCAGGATCACGGAGCTCTCCGGGATACACGACGACGCACACCGTCGACAGCTCATCGCCGAGCTGCAGGACATCACCACCCGCCTCCAGCACAGTTCCGACACCACCGCGGCCGCACACCCGGCCCACTGACACCGCACCTCGAACGGAGCACACATCATGCGCGCACTCATCCATCCCGCCTTCGGCGACCCGGAGCGGGTCCTCCATGTCGAGGACCGCCCCCTCCCGGAGCCCGCCGCCGGCCAGGTCCGCCTGCGGATCCTGCTCTCCCCCATCCACAACCACGACCTCTGGACCGTGCGCGGCACCTACGGATTCAAGCCCGAGCTTCCGGCCCCGTCTGGCACGGAAGCGCTCGGCGTCGTCGACGCGCTCGGCGAGGGCGTCGACCATCTGACGGTCGGACAGCGTGTCGCGACGGGCGGTACCTTCGGCGCATGGGCCGAGTACATCGTGGCGGACGCCGCGGGCCTGGTGCCGGTTCCGGATGCGGTGCCGAACGAGGTCGCCGCACAGCTCGTCTCGATGCCCTTCAGCACGATCACGCTGCTCGACTTCCTCGGCGCCCGCGAGGGCGACTGGATCGTCCAGAACGCCGCGAACGGGGCCGTCGGGCGGATGCTCGCCCAGCTCGGTGCCGCACGCGGCGTGAACGTCCTCGGGCTCGTGCGCCGCAGCGCCGGCGTCGAGGAGCTGCGCGAACAGGGCATCGACCGCATCGTCGCCACGGACCAGGACGACTGGCAGGCTCAGGCCGAGGCGATCACGGGCGGCGCTCGCATCGTCGCCGGCGTGGACTCGGTCGGCGGTGCAGCGTCCGGTCAGGTGCTCTCGCTGCTCGCCGAGGGAGGCACCCTGGTCGCGTTCGGCGCCATGGACTCCCCCACGATGGAGATCGCCTCCTCGGACGTGATCTTCAAGCAGGCGATCGTGAAGGGCTTCTGGGGCAGCAGGGTGATCCCCGCGCTCGATCAGGCGACACGCGGTTCGCTGTTCGGCGAGCTCTTCCAGCGCCTCGGCGACGGCACGTTGACCCTGCCCGTCGCCGGCATCTTCGACGCCGCGGACATCGCCGACGCGGTGCGCGCCAGCAACACGCCCGGCCGGGTGGGCAAGGTCCTGCTGCGCTTCTGACGTCCCGCCGCCGACATCGCCCTTCCGCGATGTCGGCGGCCAGGGGCAGAGTGTGGTGATGGAGATCACACTGACACAACCGGCGGGGCTCGTCGTCAGCCCCGCGTTCAGTCACGTCGCCGTCGTGCCGCCCGGCGCGACGACCATCTACGTCGGCGGCCAGAACGGCGTCGACGCCACGGGAGCGGTCGTCTCCGCGGACGCCGGGGAACAGTCGCTGCGCGCCCTCGAGAACGCGCGCATCGCTCTGGAGTCGGCGGGGGCGGGCCTCGACGATGTCATCAGCTGGAGTGTGCTGATCCACCAGGAAGCGGATCTGCGCGCCGCCTACGGCGCTGTCGCGTCCACACTCGCCAGAGAAGGCGCCCCTCCTCTGGTCACCGCCGCGATCGTCGCGGGGCTCGGCGTGCCTGGCGCACTGATCGAGGTGAGCGCCGTCGCCGCTGTGATCCGGGACTGACCTGCGCGAGGCGATCCGGACTCAGATGCGTCCGCGCACGGGAGTGCGCTCGACCGGGTCGGATTCTTCCGGCATCGTCATCTCCGCCCTGACCCCGAGCAGGCGCACCTCCCGCGCTGCGTCGAGCGTCGCACAGAGAGCCAGCGCGGCGGCGACGAACACCTCACGCTCGGTCGTCGGTTCCGGCAGCTTCCGACCGAACGTCCTGGTCTCGAAGGGGGCGTAACGGACCTTCAGGTGAGCCCGGACCACGGGTCGTCCCTCGGCGGCGCAGTCGTCGAACGCCTGGCCGGCGAGCTCCCGCAACGCCGACTCGATCTGCGCGGGATCGACGAGGTTCTGCGGAAAGGTCGTCTCCCGGCTGTGACTGCGGGCCACCCAGGGCGTGTCGTCCACCACGCTCGGACCCAGGCCCGAGCCCAGTCCGTGATACCACACCCCCATCCGCGGACCGAACTCCCCGATGAGCTCCTGCTCGTCGGCGTCGGCGAGCTCCTGCACGGTCGTGATCCCGTGCTGCGCCAGTCGCTTCTGCACCTTGGGTCCGACGCCCCACAGATCCCTCGTCGCTCGGTCGCCCATGACCTCGAACCAGTTCTCCGCCGTGAGCCGGAACACGCCGCGCGGCTTGCCGAACTCCGTGGCGATCTTCGCCCGCACCTTGTTGTCGCCGATTCCGACGGAGCAGTGCAGGCCGGTGGCATCCCGCACGGCGGACTGCGCGGCGCGGGCGACGGCTTCCGGGTCGTCGCTCGTGACCCCGAGGAAGCACTCGTCCCAGCCGACCACTTCGAGCACGATGCCCGGGAGCGCCCGCAGCGCCGTCATGACCTCCGCCGATGCCGCCTCATACGCCTCGTGGTCCACCGGCAGGAACACCGCGTCGTCCGGAGCCTTGCGCGCGGCGATCTTGAGCGGCATGCCGGAGCCGATCCCGAAGGCGCGCGCCTCGTACGAGGCCGTCGACACGACCGCGCGCTCGGAGGGATCACCGCGTCCCCCGACGATCACCGGTAGCCCGGCGAGTTCGGGGCGTCTCAGCACCTCCACCGCGGCGATGAACTGATCCATGTCCACGTGCAGCACCCAGTCGCCCATGCACCGAGTGTGGCGCGTGCAGGCGCAGAAGTCACCCCATGCAGGCGCGTCAGGCCGCCGCGACGCCGATCGCCGTCACGATGACGGCGAGGAGCGGGAGGGTGCCCTGCATCGCGGCCGCGCGCAGCTTCGACCGGTCGGAAAGCACCAGCACGAGCGCCGCCGCGAGCATCATCCCCGTTCCCGCGAAGACCAGCGTCAGACCCACCGTCTGCGCCCCCACGATCACCAGACCGATGCCGAGCAGAGTCGTCAGAGCGAGGAACAGGTTGTAGAAGCCCTGGTTGAAGGCGAGCTGCTTCATCGTGACGGCGTCGGCCTCACTGGGGACGCCGAAGATCTTCCTCGTCTCGGGCTCGGTCCATCGGAGCGACTCGAGCGCGAAGATGAAGACGTGGAACGCAGCGGCCGCTGCGGCGAGGATGAGTCCGACGATGAGCATGGGCCGATTCTCCCGTTCCCGAGGGCCGAACGGCAACCCGAGGAACGACCGCCCCTCGACGACGAGCACGCCACCCGGACACCTGTCGGACCATTTCCCGGATGTCGGACGGCTCCCCGACGATCCGCCCGACATCCGTTGATCCGCCCGACATCCGTCCCGGATCTCCGCCCGACATCCGTCCCGGGTGCGCGTCCGGCGGGGGTCAGACGAGGAAGACCGGCAGGAGTCCCGGATTGTGCGCGTGCACCAGCACGGCGAACACCACGGCGTCGAACAGCAGGTGCACCGTGACGACGTACGCGAGCGAGTGCGTCCGGAGGAAGATGTAGCCCTGGAGCAGCGCGAACGGGATCGTGAGCAGGGGTCCCCACTCCCGGTAGCCGAGCTCCCACAGGAACGAGACGAAGACGATGGCCTGCAGCAGATTCGCGACCAGATCGGGGAAGTGCCGGCGAAGCAGGGCGAACACGGTGCAGATGAAGAACAGTTCGTCCCAGATCCCGACCGCGCCGACACCGACGAACAGCCGCGCGATCAGCTCGGGCGTGTCCACGACCGGCCAGTTCTGGTACACCCCGCTGGTGATGAAGTAGAAGGGCAGGATCAGCCACCCGAGGACGAGCACCGCGACCAACCAGCCCCACTGCAGGCGTCCCCAGCGTCGATGGGTCCGCCAGGGGAACGCGATCGCGCGGTCGCGATACAGGAACCGCGAGATCGCGTACGGCACCGCGACGGCGCCGCCCAGCGCCAGGGTGAACCGCAGCATCGCCAGGTTGTCGAGTTCGGCGGCGAGCGGGATGATGCTGACGATCAGCAGGCCCAGCGCGATCAGGGACAGGTCTCGGGTGAGCGACGGGGCGCGGCCGATCGCTCCCCCGGGCGCCTCGACAGGTCGCGCGCGCTCGATCAGCCATGCGGTCAGGATGCCGGCGGCGAGCAGCAGCCACCCCAGCCACGGGATCTCCAGCACGAAGAACGCCGGCGCGGCGGCGCACACGAGCAGGGCGGGGATCACGCCGACGTGCGCGGTCGCCGCACGCGGCAGGTCCGTCACGCCCGCGCCCTGCGTCGGTAGACGAGGTCGCGGATGTCGCGCCCCTTCGCGATGCCCTTCCGCTCGAACGCGGTCATCACGCGGCCGTCGAACCGCTCCGCCCACTCCCCGTCGAAGGCGCGTTCGAGCAGCGGCTCGGCGTCCAGGACCTCGCGCATCTGCAGCGCGTAGTCCTCCCAGTCCGTGGCCAGGCGCAACAGGCCCCCGTCACGCAGGGCGCGGGCCGCCGTGTCGCCGAATCCGGGGCGAACGAGACGCCTCTTGGTGTGCTTCTTCTTGTGCCAGGGGTCGGGGAAGAAGATCCACACCTCCTGCGCCGACGCCTCGGGGAGGTACGACGACAGCACCTCGGGGGCGTTCGCCTCGACCACCCGGAGGTTCCCGGCACCGGCGCGGTCGGCGTCGAGCATCGTGCGGGCGAGCCCCGCCCGGAACACCTCGACGGCCAGGAAGTCATCCTCGGGGCGCGAGGACGCGGCGGACACGATCGCGTGTCCCTGTCCGGAGCCGATCTCGACGTACAGGTCGGCCGAACGGCCGTACTCGGCGGCGGGGTCGAGGCGCGCCTCGGGGTGTACGGACGTCCATGCCACGTCACGCGGCACATCGAGCAGGTAGTGCGGCCCGAGCTCGGCGAACGCGCGCTCCTGGGCATCGGACATCCGGCCGCTGCGGCGCACGAACGACACCGGTTCTTCGCGGAAGGTACGGGGTTCGGGCATGTTCCCAGGGTAGCCGTCGGCGCCGAGGCGTCCGCTCGGGCCCGGTCTCGCCGCGCTCAGCCGGCGGGCGCCGTGACGAAGTCGATGAGCTCCTCGACGCGGCCCAGCAGCGCCGGCTCCAGATCGCGATAGGTGGTGACCTTGGAGAGGATGTGCTGCCACGCCCTCGCGATGTCGGCCTGCGTCTCGTGCGGCCAGCCGAAGGCACGGCAGATCCCGACCTTCCACTCGATGCCGCGCGGGATCTCGGGCCACGCCGCGATCCCGAGCGCGCGGGGCGTGACGCACTGCCACACGTCGACGAACGGATGCCCGACGATGCGCAGATGGCGTCCGTGCGGGCCGCGGGCGACGGCGTCGGCGATGCGGGACTCCTTCGACCCCGGAACGAGGTGGTCGACGAGCACCCCGTAACGGCGGGTGGCGTTCGGGGGCTCCGCGGCGAGCAGCTCATCGAGCAGGTCGACGCCCTGCAGGAACTCCACGACCACCCCCTCGACGCGAAGGTCGGCGCCCCACACCTTCTCGACGAGCTCGGCATCGTGCTTGCCCTCGACGAGGATCCGGCTGGGAAGGGCGACGCGCGCGCGCTGGTCCGCCACGACGAAGGACCCGGACGCTGTGCGGCGCGGGCCCTGCTCCTTCGCCGCAGGAACCACCAGCCGGACGGGGGCGCCGTCGATCAGGAAGCCGCCGCCCAGCGGGAAGAGGCGTCGTCGCCCGAGGCGGTCCTCGAGCTCGACCGTGCCGCCGTGCACACGGGTGACGGCGCCGCAGAATCCGTCGTCAGCCACCTCGACCACGAGGTCGGTCTCGGCCGCGACCTGCGGCACCTGCTTCGCGCCGCGCTCGCGCCAGCCCGCTGCCAGCACGTCGGAGCCGTACATGTCATCCATGCCTTCCAGCGTATGTGTCTCCGCTGACGGCGAACGGCGAACCCGCGTCGAGTGCTGTCGCGTGTCGGGCTCTGTGCATAGACTCGTGACATGGGGAGCACCGGTCTGTCGGAGGAGACACGATGAGGTCTCGATGGCTCGCGCCGATCGTGATCCTGGCAGCGGCCCTCACCGGCGCGTTGAGCGCCGCAGCGGCCTCCGCGACGGATCCCCTCACGCTCGACCCGGGCTATGTCACCGACAGCGCCGGCGTCCTCAGCGCGCAGGAGAAGGAGACGGCGGAGGGCCGCCTTCAGGAGCTCACCGAGAACTCCACAGCCGACCTGTTCGTCGTCCTCGTCGACAGCTTCACGTCGCCGAGCGACCGCGTCGAGTGGGCCGACACCGTCGCGGAGGACAACGGACTCGGCCCCGACCAGTACCTTCTCGCGATCGCCGTCGAGCAGCGCAGCTATTACATCTCGGCGGCCGAAGGCGGCCCGCTCTCCGGCAGCAAGCTGGACGACGTGGAGCAGCAGATCCAGCCGCTTCTCGCCCAGAAGGACTGGGAGGGCGCGATCGTCCTCGCCGCGGACGAGATCCAGGGCGACGGCGGCGCCGGGGCCCTCCGCGTTCTCCTCATCGTTCTCGGGGTGATCGCCGCGCTCGTGGTGATCGGACTGATCGTCGTCCTCGTCCGCCGGAGCCGGCGCCGGGCGGTCGCCCGCAAACGCGGTGCGATGCCGGAGAAGCCGGACCCGAACGACCCGTTCTCGACGCTGACCGACGATCAGGTCGCCACGCAGGCAGGGCTCGCCCTCGTGCAGGCCGACGACGCCATCACCTCGAGCCGTGAGGAACTCGGATTCGCCATCGCCCAGTTCGGCGACGCCGCGACCGAGGAGTTCACGCGCGCCGTGGAGACCGCGAAGACCAAGATCGCCGAGGCGTTCGAACTCCGGCAGAAGCTCGACGACGAGATCGAGGACACCGTCCACGATCGGCGCGCCTGGAACATCCGCATCATCCGGATCGCCGACGAGATCGATGACGTGCTCGACGCCAACACGGAGGCCTTCGACGCGCTGCGCAAGCTCGAGCAGAACGCCCCGCAGGAGCTCGAACGCGTCCGCGGTGAGCGCGCAGCCCTGGAGCCGGTGCTCGCCGAGGCCGACGCCGCGCTCTCCGCACTCTCCGGGGTGTACGACGCCGACGCATTGACCACCGTCGCCGACAACCCCGCCCAGGCGCGGGAGCGCGCCGCTCTCGCCGATCGATCCATCGAAGCCGCGGCGACGGCGATCGCGGCGGGCAAGTCCGGTGAGGCGGCGTTCGCGATTCGCACGGCCGAGCAGTCGGTCGCGCAGGCATCCCAGCTCGTGCACGCGATCACCTCGCTCGGGTCGGACCTGTCGGCCGTCGACAGTCGGGCGCGAGCACTCGTGGCGGAGCTGCAGGCCGACGTGTCGACGACGCAGCAGCTTCCCGACCCGGATGGCAGCATCGCGCAGGCCGCCGCTGCGACGATCCGTCAACTGCAGGCTGCGGACACCGATCTGACCGGCGCCGGCCGCAATCCCCAGCGTGCCTTCGACGCCCTCACCGCGGCGAACGCGCAGATCGATGCGGCCATCGCTCGAGGACGCGAGAGCATCGACCGCGCGCGTCGTGCGCAGCAGATGCTCGAGCAGACCCTCGCCCAGGCGGGCGCGGAGATCCGCACGGCGCGAGAGTTCATCGAGACGCGCCGCGGCACGGTCGGCTCGACGGCACGCACTCGACTCGCCCAGGCGGAGGCGAGCCTCACCCAGGCCCTGACCCTCCGCAGCACGTCGCCGGAGTCGGCGCTGGCGGAGGCCGGGCGGGCGCTCGAGCTCGCCAGGCAGGCCACGTCGTCCGCCTCTGCCGACGTCTCGTCCTACAACGCCCGCTCCTACGACGGCGGCTGGGGCGGCGGACCCTTCAGCGGCGGCGGTGGCGGATCCGGGATCGGCGGGGACATCCTCGGCGGCATCATCGGCGGTCTCCTCGCCGGCGGTGGCGGTGGCGGCAGATCCTCGTCCCGCGGTGGCGGCTGGCGCTCGAGCGGGAGCGGAGGCTTCCGCAGCTCGGGCTTCGGCGGCGGCGGACGATCCGGCGGCGGCCGCAGCGGTCGATCCGGGGGTGGACGCTTCTGATCCCCTCCACAGACACGTACGACAAGCTCTTGAAGACGCCCTCTGAAAGGAATCACGCATGACCAAGCAGTCCATCTTCGGACGTATCTCCACCCTCGTCCGCGCGAACATCAACTCCCTGCTGGACTCTGCGGAAGACCCGCAGAAGATGATCGACCAGCTGGTGCGCGACTACACGAACAGCATCGCCGACGCCGAGTCTGCGATCGCCGAGACCATCGGCAACCTGCGCCTGCTCGAGCGCGACCACGAGGAAGACGTCCAGGCCTCGACCGAATGGGGCAACAAGGCTCTCGCCGCCAGCCGCAAGGCCGACGAGATGCGCGCGTCGGGCAACACCGCCGACGCGGACAAGTTCGACAACCTCGCCAAGATCGCGCTCCAGCGTCAGATCAGCGCCGAGCGCGAGGCGACCGGCGCCGAGCCGCAGATCGCGGCGCAGACCGAGATCGTCGACAAGCTCAAGAGCGGCCTGAACGGCATGAAGGACAAGCTCGTCGAGCTCAAGAACAAGCGCAGCGAACTGCTCGCCCGCGCGAAGGTCGCCGAGGCGCAGACCAAGGTGCAGGACGCCGTGGGCTCGATCAACGTGCTCGACCCCACCAGCGAGCTGGGCCGCTTCGAGGACAAGGTCCGCCGGCAGGAGGCGATCGCGCAGGGCAAGATCGAGCTCGCCGCATCGAGCCTCGACGCCCAGTTCGAGAGCCTGGAGGACCTCGGCGAGCTGACCGAGGTCGAGGCTCGTCTCGCCGAGCTGAAGGCCGGCGGCAACGCTCCCCGTCAGGCCATCGAAGGCTCCTGACACCACCCGCGGATGGTCCGGGCCTCGTGCCCGGGCCGTCCGCGCTCTTCTTTCCGGAGGCACCCATGGTGCGATTCCTCGTGATCCCGCAGTGGCAGGGGTCCCCTGCTGCGCGGGCGATGCTGCTCGTCGACGGCGCCTCGGCGATCGCGGGAGACCTGCCGCGTGCCGCCACGACCGTCCTGGAGGTGCCGGTGGAGGCCGGCGAGTCGCTGGGAACCGGCGTGCGGAGGCTGAGCGCGCTGCTGCGGACACGCGAGCTCGTCCACGGTCACATCGATGCCGGTAACACCGTCGTGATCGGCGGTGACTGCAGCGTGACGGTCGCGGCACTCGACGCGCTTCCCGGTGGCACCGACGAGCTGGCTCTGGTGTGGTGCGACGCTCACGGCGACCTGCACACCCCCGACACCTCCCCCTCCGGCGCGTTCTCCGGGATGGCGTTGCGCGCTGTGCTCGGCGACGGCGAACCGCAGCTCGTCCTGTCTCCCGCCCTCGCCCCCGATCGGGTGGTCACCGTCGGCATGCGCGCCCTGGACGACCCGGAGGTCGAGCAGCTCCAGCCGCTGAGGAACCTCACGGTCGCGGACCTCGAGCGCCCGGAGGCCCTCCTCGATGCCGTGCGGGCGACCGGGGCGACGCGCGTCTGGGTCCATATCGACGTGGACGTGCTGGACCCTGCCGAACTCGCCGGCGTCTCCTCTCCCGCGCCGTTCGGTCTCTCCCCCGCCGCGCTGAGCGCCGCGATCCGCGCCCTGCGCTCCGAGATCCCGCTCGCGGGCGCGACCATCGCCGGCTTCGCGCCTCGCTCGCCCGCCGACGCGGTCGACGATCTGGGCGCCCTGCTGCGACTGGTCGGAGCCGTGGCATGACGACGGACGCGGACAACCGCGCCGCGGATGAGGCACTGGCCCGAGGACGGCGTCTGGATCGCCGCATCCCCTCGTTCCTGCTCCGCTCGCCGGTCAGCCGCCTCGGCTATGCGTGGGGCACGGCCGTCGGCTGGTTGTGGGGGTCGCTGTGGAGCACCGGGCGGGTGGAGCGGCGCGCGGGGCTGTGGGTCTTCCGCGGCATGCCCTCCTGGACCTTCAACCGCGGCGGTGTGTGCGTCGGCGGCTGCTTCCTGACCGGTGACGAAACCCCCAGCGAGGCGGTGCTCCGGCATGAGGCGGTGCACAAGGCGCAGTGGCTCCGGTACGGCTTCCTGATGCCCGTGCTCTACTTCTTCGCCGGTCGGGATCCGCTGCGCAACCGCTTCGAGATCGAGGCCGGCCTCGAGGACGGCAACTACGTGCGACGGTCCCGCTGACCGCTCAGCGGTCGGCCGGGAGGAGCCCGAAGCGCTCTGGCGCGTGGATGCGAGCGGCGGAGATGCCCAGCGGACCCGTGAGGTGCTCGATGATGTCGGCCGTCCCGAGGTATCCGCCGAGGAGCGTGACGTTCGTCTCGATCTCGTCGTCGCACATCATCTCGTCGGCCCAGGCGCAGGTGGCCCGCGCCAGCGCCTGACCGGGCGCGCAGGCGCGGCCGCTGCCGGGGACTCCCGAGCGGGATCCGCGAGCGAGCCACGTGACCGTCATGCGTCCTGGAGCATCGATCACACCGATGTCCGAGACCTCCGGCACCTCGATGAAGATGCGGCCCGATGCGCACAGCGGCAGTGTCGTCAGGAACACCTCGAGCTCGGTGAGAGACTGCTCATCGGCGGTCACCAGGTGGTGCGCGCGCTGACGTGCCGCGCGGCGCTCGGCACGCGAGCTGCGGGTCTCGACGGGGGTGCTCATGATGATCTCATCGTACACCAAGTGAAGGCTTGCCTAACCTTTGCCGCAGCCGCAGGGAGACTCGTCAGGAGACGGGCTCGACGAGAGCCGCCGTCAGCGCATCCAGCTCCTCGTCCGTCATCCCGTTCGCACGGAGGTAGTCCGCCGCCGAGCCCCAGCGTTCGTCGACCTGCGCCAGAAGGCGACGCATCACGTCGGCCGGCGACTGGGTGGCGAGCGCCACGGCGTGGACGGCATCGGGGTGGTGCGCCCGCAGATACTCCGCGATGCGCTGATTGCGCTGCGCCGGTAGCTGCGACTCGGTGAGGGCATAGTCCGCGACGACGGCCTCACGCTCGGCGCCGACGGCGGAGAGGGCGAGCGCGACGGTCACTCCGGTGCGATCCTTGCCGACTGTGCAATGGACCAGCGTGCGCTGCCCGGAAGCGATGATGCGGATGGCCTCGACCAAGCGCTCCCCGCTCTCCTCCAGCAGATGCAGGTAGAGCTCGTCGAGACTGGTATCGGCCTCGAAGAAGGACCGGACGGAGCCGAGGAACAGCGGCAGGTGCGTGGTGTCCGGGCCTTCGATCTCGGTGGGCTCGGCGGCGACCTCCTCGCCGTCACGCAGGTCGACGATGTGCTGCACGGCTGTCCGCAGCGCGGCCGCGCCGGCGGTCGTCGCCCCCGACAGCTGCCCGGAACGCAGCAGCACCCCGGAGCGGATACGACCGCCCGCGGCCGGAATGCCGCCGACGTCGCGCACGTTCGTGACGCCGTCGACGTCGAGGACCGTCATGCCTGCGCCCGCGGGGCGCGTGGCGGAACCGGGTACCGTCCCGCGATCACGATCCGGTTGAACGCGTTGATCGAGACACAGGCCCAGCTGAGCGCCGCGTACTCCTTCTCGGTGAACACCCCTCCGACGAGGTCGTACACCTCGTCGGAGATGCCGTCTTCGGCGATGAAGGTGAATGCCTCGGCCAGTTCGAGCGCGGCGCGCTCCCGATCGCTGAAGACCCCGCTCTCGCGCCAGGTCGGAATCTGGGTGATCGTGTCCGTGTCGATGCCCGCAGCGGTCGCCCTGTCGACGTGGATGCGCGTGCAATAGCTGCAGCCGTTGAGCTGGGAGCAGTGGATCATCACGATCTCCTTGAGCCGATCGTCGATCCCGTTCGCCGCACAGATCTGCCCCACGGTCTTGGAGAACGCATCGAGTGCCTGGTAGGCCGCAGGCTCGGTCTTGGACAGGTGCACACGCGTCTCGCTCATGGCTCCATGATATTCGGAGCACGCCGACGCGCGGCCCGCCTTCGCTCGCGGCGTCGAATGCAGATTGCGAAGTGACTTGAGTAATTCAACGTCATAAAGCGAAGCATGCGGTCGTCAAAGATGAGCAAATCGCTCTCGCATTTCCGCCGGGTCTCTCGAAGGGCGCAGAATGTGGACGTGGCGATCGACAACAGCGAGTTCAGCTATCTTCCCGCACAGGCCGAAGCTCTCGGCGTACCCCTCCCCCCGGTGGAGCGTCTCGCCCTCCCCCTCCCCGACGGCCGCACGCTGAGCGCCCTCCGCTTCGGGACGGAGGCGCCCGAGGTGACGCTCCTGCACGGAGCCGGGTTGAACGCGCACACCTGGGACACGACGGCACTGGCGGTGCAGCGCCCGCTCCTGGCGATCGATCTCGCCGGACACGGCGACTCGTCGTGGCGCGAGGACGCGGACTACGCACCGCGCACACTCGCCGAAGACGTCGCGCACGCTCTCGACGTCTGGACGACGCAGCCGCAGCTCGTCGTCGGGCAGTCGCTCGGAGGCCTCACGGGCGCGGCCCTGGCGGCGACCCGTCCCGACCTGGTCTCAGAACTCGTCATCGTCGACATCACGCCGGGTGTCGACGTCTCGGCAGGACCGGCCGCGCTGCGCGCGTTCTATGCCGGACCGACCGACTTCGCCTCGCGCGACGAGCTCGTCGAGAAGGCCATGTCGCTCGGCTTCGGGGGCACGCGCTCCGAGACCGAACGCGGCGTGTTCCTGAACACGCGTGTGCGTGCGGATGGACGCGTCGAGTGGAAGCACCATTTCGCGCATCTGGCGGCCCAGACCCTCGCCGCGCACGATCCTGGAACCTCCGCTACGCCATCCGCGCTGCACGAGACCGGGTGGGATGACCTGGCCTCCGTCACGGCGGCGACCACGCTCGTACGCGCCGAGCGCGGATTCGTCAGCGAGAGCGATGCCGCGGAGTTCCAGCGCCGCCTGCCCGAGGCTCATGTCGTCGTGCTCGATGCGACGCACAACGTGCAGGAGACGGCCCCGGTCGCGCTGGCCGCCCTCCTCGCCTCGACTCCCGCCCGCGGAATATGACGTTCCGTTCCGGCGCAGGCCCCACCCTCTTCCCGCATCCCTAGGCTCAGTTCCACGGCACACAGCATCTGCCGCACCGAGAGGAAATCCATGTTCCGACGCACCCGACGTCTCGCCCTGATCTCCGCCGTCGCGGCCGCAGCGGTGATCCTCAGCGCCTGCTCCGGCACTCCCGCCGAGGATCCGTCGACCGCTCCGAGCGCTCCCGACCCCGACGCCACGCTCCACGTCGGCCTCGTGCTGGAGCCCACCAACCTCGACATCCGACACACCAGCGGCGCCGCCCTCGAGCAGATCCTCATCGACAACATCTACGAGGGACTCGTCAGCCGCACCCAGGAGAACGAGATCGTGGCGCGCCTGGCGTCCGACTACGAGGTCTCGTCGGACGGCCTCACGTACACGTTCACCCTGAACGAGGGGATCGCGTTCCACGACGGCACCCCGCTCACGTCCGCCGACGTCGTGTCGTCCTACGAGACCGTACGCACGGATCCGACCGTGCAGGGCAACGCGGAGTTCGCGTCGGTCTCCTCGATCACGGCCCCCGATGCCACCACGGTCGAGATCGTCCTGTCGGAGCCGAACCAGAACTTCCTGTTCGCGCTGACCGGTCCGGCGGGGCTCGTCTTCAAGCAGGGCGACACGACCGACCTCAAGACCGCGGAGAACGGCACGGGACCCTTCACGCTGACGCGCTGGAACAAGGGCAGCAGCATCGCCTTCGCACGCAACGACGCCTACTGGGGCGAGAAGGCCGGCGTCGCGCAGGTCGAGTTCCAGTACATCCCGGACTTCACGGCCGGTGTCAACGCCGCCCTCGCCGGCGACGTCGACGTGCTCACGGCGGTGGACCCCAACCTCGCTCCGCAGCTGGAGGACTCCGGCGACTTCACGCTCACGACCGGCCGCACGACCGACAAGGCGACGCTGGCGTTCAACAACAAGAAGGCGCCGCTCGACGACGTCCGCGTGCGGGAGGCCCTGCGCCTCGCCATCGACCACGAGGCGCTCATCGACGCCGTCGGGGCCGGAACGCCGATGTACGGACCGATCCCGGAACTCGACCCCGGTTACGAGGACCTGTCGGACGTGATCTCCTACGACCCGGAGAAGGCCAAGGAGCTGCTGGCCGAGGCGGGCCAGGAGGATCTGGAGCTGACGCTCACGATCCCCTCGTTCTACGGCACGACCGTGCCGAAGGTGCTGATCTCGGACTTCAAGAAGGTCGGCGTGACCCTCGAGGTGGACGCGGTCGAGTTCCCGACGTGGCTGGAGGATGTGTACACGAACCACGACTACGATCTCAGCTTCGTGCTGCACGTGGAGCCCCGCGACTTCGGCAACTTCGCCAACCCGGACTACTACTTCGGGTACGACAACCCGAAGGTGCAGGATCTGTACGCGCAGGCCCTGGCTGAGGTCGACGCGGATGCGTCGGCCGAGCTCCTCGCCCAGGCCGCCCGCCTCGTCTCCGAGGACCACGCCGCCGACTGGCTGTACAACGGCGAGACCCTCACCGCTGTGAGCCCGATCGTGGTCGGCTTCCCCGAGGACTCGATCAACTCGCGCATCGATCTGGCCGGCGTCACCGTCTCCGCAGAGAACTGATCAGCGGCGACCCTTCGTGATCCGCTACGCGCTCGTCCGAGGAGCCCTGCTCATCGCAGGGCTCCTCGTGTCGAGCGTGCTCATCTTCCTCACGCTCCGCGTGTTCCCCGGTGACGTCGCTCAGCTCATCGCCGGCACGCAGGCGTCGCCGGCGGAGGTCGAGGCCCTCCGGGAGTCGCTCGGCCTGAACCGCCCGCTGTTCGCGCAGTACGCCGACTGGATCGGCGGCATCTTCCGCGGAGATCTCGGGACGTCGCTGCTGTCCGGGGCGTCGGTCGGCGAAGAGCTGCTCCTCAAGGCGCAGGTCACCGTCCCCCTCGGCATCATGTCGCTCCTCATCGCCGTGCTCATCGCCGTCCCGTTCGGCATCCTCGCCGCCCTGCTCCGCAACCGCCGCGGCGGCACGGCGCTGAGCGTGGGCGCTCAGACGCTCGCCGCCGTCCCCGTCGTCTGGGCGGGGATGATGCTCGTCGTCGTCTTCTCCGTCTGGCTCGGATGGCTGCCACCGCAGGGCTTTCCGCGCACCGGATGGGCGACCCCGGGGCGGGCGATCGAGTCGCTCCTGCTGCCGGCGCTCACGATCGGCATCGTCGAGGGTGCGATGTTGATGCGGTTCGTGCGCAGCGCGACGCTGCAGGCCGCGGGCCAGGACTTCGTCCGCACGGCCGCGGCGAAGGGCCTCACCCGCACCAGGGCGCTGATCCAGCACGGCATCCCTGCGGTCGGGCTCTCGATCGTGACGGTGCTCGGTCTGCAGGTCGCCGGGATCATCGTGGGCTCGGTCGTGATCGAGCAGCTCTTCACCCTTCCCGGGATCGGGCGCATGCTCGTGGCCGACGTCGGGACCCGCGATCTCGTCAAGGTGCAGAGCGAGCTCCTCGTGCTGACCGGGTTCGTGCTCGTGGTGGGCTTCCTGGTCGATCTCGTGCACCGGGCGATCGACCCTCGGCAGAGGGAGGCCGCATGATCCCGCGCTGGCTCCGCCGACTCTGGGACACCGCCACCGGGCGGTTCGGGCTGATCGTGGTGCTCCTCGTCGCCCTGACGGCACTCGTCTCGCTGTTCTGGACCCCCTTCGACCCGCAGGCGTCCGACATCGGGGATCGCTGGCTGGCGCCGAGCTGGCCGCATCTGCTCGGCACGGACGACACCGGCCGCGACATCCTGAGTCTGCTCATGGCCGGAGCGCGGACGACGGTCTTCGTCAGCGTCGGCGCCGGCATCGTGGCGACCGCGGTGGGCATCGCGCTGGCAGCCCTCGGCGCGCTCACCGCCCGCTGGATGCGGGAGACCGTCGCCGTGCTCGTCGACATCCTCATCGCCTTCCCCGTGCTGCTGATCGCGATGATGATCTCGTCGGTCTGGGGCGGCTCCCTCTGGGTCGTGATCTGGGCTGTCGGCATCGGCTTCGGCGTGAACATCGCCCGTGTCACGCGGCCCGAACTGCGACGGGTGCAGCAGAGCGACTTCGTGCTCGCCGCCAGAGCCTCCGGACTCACCCCCGCTCAGAGCCTCGTCCGTCACCTCCTGCCCAACGTCGCGCCGGTGTTCATCGTGCAGCTGTCCTGGTCGATGGCGGTGGCGGTGCTCGCCGAGGCGGGGCTGTCGTACCTGGGCTTCGGGGCCTCCGTCGTCGAACCGAGCTGGGGCCTGCTCCTGGCCGACCTGCAGCGGTACATCGGCGTGCACCCGCTGTCCGTGATCTGGCCGGGCCTGACGATCACCCTCACGGTCCTCGCCCTGAACCTCCTCGGCGACGGGCTGCGCGAGGCCACCGACCCCACGCTGCGGCACCGTGGTGCGGAGACGCACACGCCGGCGGTGGTCGCATGAGCCTCGTGGTGGAGGACCTCGTCGTCGAGATCGATGGACGGCGGGTGGTCGACGGCATCTCGTTCGAGGTCCCGGACGGCGCGCGGCTGGGCCTGATCGGCGAATCCGGCTCCGGGAAGTCGCTCACCGCCCTCGCGGTCCTCGGTCTGCTGCCCGACGGGGCGACCGCGCGCGGCAGCATCCGCTGGAACGGCACGGAGCTGATGGGCATGCCGGATCGCGAGCTGGCCAGGCTCCGCGGCGACGACATCGGCATCGTGTTCCAGGAGCCGCGCACCGCGCTGAACCCGATCCGCACCGTGGGACGGCAGATCGCGGAGTCCATCCGCATCCACGAGGGCCTGGGACGCCGGGAGGCTCGCACTCGAGCGATCGCCGAGGCGGCTCGAGTGCGTCTGCCGGATCCGGAGTCGATCGTCGACCGCTACCCCCACCAGCTCTCGGGCGGACAGCGGCAGCGCGTCGCGATCGCGATGGCGCTCGCGTGCCGTCCGCGCCTGCTGATCGCCGACGAGCCGACCACGGCGCTGGACGTCACCATTCAGGCAGAGATCCTGTCCCTGCTGCTGTCCCTCGTCGAGGACGAGGGGATGTCGCTGGTGTTCATCACCCACGACCTGGCGGTCCTTGCGCAGGTGGCGACCGAGGGCGTCGTGCTCGAGCACGGCCGCGTGGTCGAAGCGGCGCCCGTGTCGACGCTGCTCACGACACCGGCGTCTCCCGTCACGCAGGGTCTGCTGCGCGACGCGACCGCGACCCTCTGGCGCCCCGAGGGAGAAAGCCGATGAGCCTGATCGAAGCGCGCGGGCTGAGCCGTGACTTCCCCGCCCGGAAGCGGACGGCTTTCGAGCGCACCCGCACGCAGACCGCGCTCGCCCCCACCGACCTCGACGTGATCGAAGGATCGTCCGTCGGGATCATCGGCGAGTCCGGATCAGGGAAGTCGACCCTTGTGCGATTGCTGCTCGGTCTGGATCGGCCGACGTCGGGGACCGTCTCCGTCGACGGCCGCCGCGTCGACGCCCGAGCATCCGCGCGGTCGCTGCACTGGCTGCGGCGGCAGACCGGCCTGGTGTTCCAGGATCCCTACGCCTCGCTCGACCCGCGGATGACGGCCGGCCAGATCGTCGGGGAGCCCCTGTGGGCCCTCGACATCCCCGGGGACCGACGCGCCAGGGTGCGAGAGGTGCTCGCCCAGGTCGGCCTGGAGCCCGAGGCGGTCGACCGCTATCCGCACGAGTTCTCCGGCGGGCAGCGTCAGCGGATCGCCCTCGCCAGGGCCATCGCGCACCGCCCCCGGATCCTCGTGGGCGATGAGCCGCTCTCCGCACTGGACGTCACGGTGCGCGCGCAGATCCTCGAACTCCTCGTCGAGCTCCGACGGACGAGCGACCTCACCCTCGTGTTCGTGTCGCACGATATCGGTGTGGTCCAGAGCCTGTGCGACACGGTCGTCGTGATGAAGGACGGCCATGTCGTCGAGCGGGGCTCCACGCGCGACGTGCTCCTGCACCCGACCCAGGACTACACGAAGGCACTGCTCGCGGCGATCCCGGTGATCCCGGGTCGGTGACGGGGAGGACGTCGGCTCAGCGTCGAGCGCCGAACAGGCTCCCGCGCCGCCTTCCGATCGGAGTGAGCTGTCGGCGCATGTAGACGGTGCCGAGGTCGCGGCCGAACTTGTGCCCGACGCGTCCCATCCGCCCCGCCTCCACGAAACCGAGCTTCGCGTGCAGCCGGATCGACGCCTCCGCACCCTGGTCGCTGATCACGGCGACCATCTCCCGGAGCCCGATCCGCTCGCACGCGTCGATCAGCGCCTGGAGCAGGGCCGCACCGAGCCCCTTGCCGCCGGCGCCGGGTCCGAGGTAGATCGAGTCCTCGACGGTGTACTTGTAGGCGTTCTTCCCCGCCCAGGGCTGCGCGAGGGCGTAGCCGATGACGACGCCCGCCGGCGAGACCGCCACCAGGAACGGCAGCTGCAGACGCTCGAGCAGGGCGAACTTCTCGCGCCAGTACGGGATGCTGCTGCGCCGCTCGTCCAGCGTGACCGCCGAGTTGCTCACGAAGTGGTTGTAGATCTCCCGGACGTGCGGAAGGTCCGCGGCACGCGCCGGTCGGATCGTGTAGGAGAACACCTCGGGTGAGATCGTGGGGCGCAGATGGCGCGGAAGGACCCGGCGACGGTCCCCCGGCTCGAACTGCATGCGCTCAGCTTAGGGAAGCAGCCGCCTCGCCATCCACCCTCCAGTCCACCGGCGCCGCTCCCTGCTCCCCGAGGAGCGCGTTGGCGCGCGAGAACGGGCGCGAGCCGAAGAAGCCGCGACCCGCCGACAGGGGTGAGGGGTGAGCCGAGGCGATCACCGGTGTGGCTCCGAGCATCGGCTGGAGGTTCGCCGCATCCCTCCCCCAGAGCACGGCGACGAGCGGCTGATCCCGAGCGACCAGAGTGCGGATCGCGAGTTCGGTGACCGTCTCCCACCCCCACCCGCGGTGCGAGGCGGCGGCGCCGGGACGGACGGTGAGGACGCGGTTGAGCAGCAGCACGCCCTGGTCGCTCCAGGCCGTGAGGTCACCGTGCGGGGCCGGCGGGATGCCGAGGTCGCTCTCTCGCTCCTTGTAGATGTTGGCGAGGCTGCGCGGCAGCGGCCGCACGTCGCGATCGACCGCGAACGACAGACCGATCGGGTGGCCGGGGGTCGGATAGGGATCCTGTCCCGTGATCAGCACCCGCACATCCGAGAGCGGACGCTGGAAGGCGCGGAGGACGTGCTCCCCCGCCGGCAGATAGCCGTGACCGGCCTGCTGCTCGGCGCGCAGACGCTCGCCGAGTCCCGTGATCACGTCCTGGACCGGAGCGAGCGCCTCCGCCCATCCCGGGTCGATGAGGCCGTCTTCGGCGAGTTCGGCGAGACCGCGGGGCATCGTCACTCGGTGGGCCGCGCGCGGAGGGGTCCGCGCGCCAGGAGGTGCTGGGCGGACTGCGCCACGGGACGCATGGTGATGAGGTCGAGGTTGACGTGGCCGGGCGATTCCAGGGCGTAGGCGATGACGTCGGCGACGTCGTCGGCGACGAGCGGGGCCTCCACACCGGCGTACACGGCCTCGGCGGCCACGGCGTCCCCGCCCAGCCGGTTGAGCGTGAACTCCTCGGTGTGGACCATGCCCGGCGCCACTTCGACCACGCGGATCGGCTCGCCGTTCAGCTCCTGCCGGAGCACTCGCACCAGCATCGCCTCCGCCGCCTTGGCCGCGTTGTACCCCGCGCCGCCGGCATAGGCGTTCTGGGCGGCCGTGGACGTCACGAAGACGGTGTCGGCGTGGCCGTCCGCGGTCGCGGCACGGCGCAGCAGCGGGAGGAGACCGGCGACGAGACGCTGGCTCGCCAGCACGTTCGCGTCGAACATCCACTGCCAGTCGTCCGCGGAGGCGTCTTCGATGCGGTCCGTGCCACGGGCGCCTCCGGCCACCTGCACGAGTGCGTGCACCGGCCCTGACTGCTCCAGCTGCGACATGAGCGCATCGACCGCCGTCGGGTCCGTGAGGTCGCACGCGATGGCGGACGCCCCCGTCTCGGCGGCGAGCGCTGCCAGTCGGTCCTCGCGCCGGGCCACGCCGACGACGTCCCATCCGCGTGCACGGAGAGCGCGCACCGTCGCCGCGCCGATTCCCGAACTCGCACCTGTCACCACTGCACGTCTGATCACCATTCCTCCACCGTACGATGTTCCTCTCACGGATTCCCGGGTCCCCGTCGGAGATGTGCCGGAATGCCGCTCCCGGTCGGTCGCGCAGGCTCCGCACCGAGCTGCCTGCCGCGCCGCGAGCCCGTGTTTCCGGCCCTCGACCGTGTTACGTCACATTTCCCGGCTGTTGTTGACAAGCTCCGATATTCCGTACTCTCGCTGCAACGGCATCCGCCATCCGACCTTCCGACCACTTCTGGGGGAATCACATGTCCGCACCCGAGTCCTGGCGCTTCGAGACCAAGCAGATCCACTCGGGCGCCGCCCCCGACCCGGTCACCAAGGCGCGGGCCACGCCGATCTACCAGACCACCTCATACGTGTTCGACAGCGCAGACCACGCGGCCAACCTCTTCGCCCTCGCGGAGTTCGGGAACATCTACACCCGCATCCAGAACCCCACGCAGGACGTGCTCGAGCAGCGCCTCGCCGCGCTCGAAGGCGGCACCGGCGCCCTCGTCCTGGCCAGCGGTCAGGCGGCGTCGACGTTCGCGATCCTCAACATCGCCCAGGCCGGCGACCACTTCGTGGCGTCGAGCTCGATCTACGGCGGCACGTACAACCTCTTCAAGTACACGCTCGCGAAGCTCGGCATCGAGGTCACGTTCGTGGAGAACCAGGACGACGCCGAGGAGTGGCGCCGCGCGGTCCGCCCGAACACGAAGCTGTTCTTCGCGGAGACCATCGGCAACCCGCAGATCAACATCCTCGACATCCGCACCGTCGCCGACATCGCGCACGAGAACGGCGTTCCGCTCATCGTGGACAACACGATCGCCACGCCGTACCTGATCCGGCCGTTCGAGTTCGGCGCCGACATCGTCGTCCACTCGGTCACCAAGTTCCTCGGCGGTCACGGCACCACGATCGGCGGCGTCATCATCGACGGCGGCTCCTTCGAATGGTCGAAGAACGTCGACAAGTTCCCGGGTCTCACGGTGCCGGACCCCTCGTACCACGGTGCGAGCTACACCGCAGCGGTCGGCGACCCGCTCGCCTACATCATCAAGGCACGTGTGCAGCTGCTCCGCGACCTCGGCTCGGCCATCGCCCCGCAGAGCGCCTGGAACCTCATCCAGGGCGTCGAGACCCTCTCGCTGCGCATCGAGCGCCACGTGCAGAACGCGCAGGAGATCGCCGAGTGGCTGGACAGCCGTGACGACGTCGCGACGGTCAACTACTCGGGTCTGCCCTCCTCGCCGTGGTACGCCAAGGCGAACGAGTACGCCCCCAAGGGTGTCGGCGCCGTCCTGTCGTTCGAGCTCAAGGGCGGAGTGGAGGCCGGCCGGGAGTTCGTGAACAGCCTGTCGCTGTTCAGCCACCTCGCCAACATCGGCGATGTGCGCTCGCTCGTCATCCACCCCGCCTCGACCACGCACGCCCAGCTCACCCCCGAGCAGCAGCTCACGGCCGGCGTCACCCCCGGTCTCGTCCGGCTCTCGGTCGGCATCGAGAACGTCGAAGACCTCAAGGCCGACCTGGACCAGGCGCTCGCTGCCGCACGCGCCGTGTCCGAGGCCGCCCGCGCCTGACACGTCCGCACGACGACGCCCCGGCCCGCACGGTCCGGGGCGTCGTCGTGTGCGGGGGACATCCGGCGGCTCCACAGGCGAGGTCGTCGAGAATGGAGCCCTTGCCGTGAGGAGAGCATGATCGACGCCGAACCGCGCCCGCCGGGCCTCCGACGACGCACGACGCGCCAGGCGAGAGGGATCGCCGCCGTCAGCCTCCTGCTGACGGTCGTGGTGGCGTGCGGCTGGATACCCGGCGTCGTCGGCACCGCGGTCGCGGCCGTCCTCCCCTGGCTCGGTCTGGTCCTGCTGGCCCTGCTGCTCACGGCGCTGCTCCGTGCGCGCCGTGTCATGGTCCTCATCCTGGTTCCGGCGCTGCTGTGGCTGCTCGCTCTCGCCCCGGCGCTCCCCGCCCCGGCGACCCCCGCGCCCGGCCCCTCGGCTTCCACGCTGACGGTGATGAGCCAGAACGTGCGCGCCCACTCGGGTGGAGCGGCGGCCTCGGCGACCGAGCTCGCGGCCGGCGGCGCTGATGTGATCGCGCTCACCGAGCTGGACGGCGACAGCCTCTCCGCGGCGCAGCAGGCCCTCGCCGAGGAGTATCCGTACGCGTACGCCGTCGGCACCGTCGCGGTCTGGAGCCGTTACCCCTTCTCGACCACGGAGCCGCTGACGCTCGGGCTCGGCTGGAAGCGCGCCCTCCGCGTCGAGGTCCAGCCCCCGCAGCGACAGGTGGCGGTGTACGTGCTGCACGCGGCCTCCGTACGGCCGGGACACCAGCACGACCGCGACACGATGGTGCAGGGCATCGCCACACAGGTCGCCGCCGACCCGGCCGCCGCGATCATCGCGGTGGGCGACTTCAATGCGCCGTCGACGGACCCGAGCCTGGCGGCGATGCGCTCTGAAGCCGACTGGGTGCGACCGACCGACGGCACCCTCGGGTTCACGTGGCCGGCCGCCTTTCCCGTCGTCCGCATCGACCACGTGTTCGTCCGCGGACTCGACGTGATCGCCTCCCGCACCGTGCGCGCCGGGAGCAGCGACCACCTCGCCACCGTCACCACCGTCCGCTGACGCTGCGCCGGCGCTCGCCCGCATCATCGCCGTCCGTCGATGCGACATCGGGTCGTAACCTGCCGCCCGCGCCCTCCGGTCCACGCGAGAATGGGGGGATGGACTGGCAGACGACCTCGGAGGACACGGTGCCTTCCGCGCCCGTGACGGAGGCCGACGTCCGGCTGCTCCGGGCGCGCCCTCCGGCGACGGGAGCCTGGCGAGACGGCGATCCCGTCGGCGGCCGTCGGTTCGCGGCCTTCGGCTCCTTCGCGACCGAGAGCGGCGCCGAGCTTCCCGGCATCCGGATCGCCTATGAGTCCTGGGGCGAGCTGAACGCCGCTCGGGACAACGCGATCCTGGTGCTGCATGCCCTCACCGGCGACAGCCACGTCCGCGGCCCTGCCGGGTCCGGTCACCCGACGGCCGGCTGGTGGGAGGACATCACCGGTCCAGGGGCCCCGCTCGACACCGACCGCTGGTTCGTGATCGCTCCGAACATGCTCGGCGGCTGCCAGGGCTCAACGGGGCCGGCCAGCATCGCGCCGGACGGCTACGAGTGGGCATCGCGATTCCCCTACCTGACGATCCGCGACCAGGTGGCGGCGCAGGTGCGGCTCGCGGACGCGCTCGGCATCGACAGCTGGGCCGCGGTCATCGGCGGTTCGATGGGCGGCATGCACGCCCTGGAATGGGCGGCCACTCATCCCGACCGCGTGCGGCGGCTCGCGGTGCTCTCCTCTCCCCCGGTGACCACCGCCGACCAGATCGCCCTCAACACGGTGCAGCTGGAGACCATCCGGATGGATCCGCGGTTCCAGGGCGGCGAGTACTACGACCTGGGCGACGGCGACGGGCCGCATCGAGGGCTGGCGCTCGCCCGCCGCATGGCGCTGCTGAACTACCGCAGCCCCATCGAGCTCAATCAGCGATTCCAGCGCTCCTGGCAGTCGGACGTGTCACCGCTCGGCCACGGCGGACGCTTCGCCGTCGAGTCGTACCTCGACTTCCACGGGAACAAGTTCACCCGGCGTTTCGATGCCAACAGCTACATCACGCTCGTCGAGGCCATGAACTCGCACGACGTCGGTCGGGGACGCGGCGGCGTCGAAGAGGCGCTGCACAGCGTCACCGCCACGACCCTCGTCCTCGGGATCGACAGCGACCGCCTCTTCCCCGTGGACGGGCAGCAGCGCATCGCGCGCAGCATCCCGAACGTGATCGACGGGGACGCGGTCGTCGTCACGAGCGACTTCGGGCACGACGGCTTCCTCATCGAGACCGAAGCCGTCGGCACGAATCTGCGCCGCCTGCTCGACAGCTGAGCCGTCGTCCTCAATCGGTCAGGAAGCGCCAAGGCAGCGCGCCCGCCTCGAGGCGCGCGTGGTCCCACACGAAAGCACGCCCCGATTCCGAGTCGACCACCCGCGTCTGGAACAGCTGCGCGGCCCCGGCCGAGGATACCGCCGAGGACAGGTCGAGGAACGCCGACAGCTGATGGAGAGTGACCCAGGTCGGCGGGAAGAGCGTCCACTCCCCCGCCGCGTGTCGTGCGAGAGCCGCGGACGGCGTCACCCAGGCGATCTCCGCGACCTCAGCGGGCGACGGCGAGAGCTCGCCGACCGGAGCCTCGCCGAGGAAGAACCAGGTGCGGATCCGTGTCGGCGCCTCGATCGGCGGTCGCCACTCCGACAGCACCGTGAGCTCGGGGACCACGAGTCCCACCTCCTCGCGGGTCTCCCGGATCGCCGCCCGCCGTGCGGCGTCGACCTCATCGCCGCCCTCGCGGCGGTCGCTCTGCTCCACCTTGCCGCCGGGGAACACCCAGGCGCCGGCGAACGAACCGCGATCAGGGCGGCGCATCAGCAGCACCTCGAACCCCGGGTCCGCTGTGCGCAGCAGCACCGCGGTACCGGCGAGGGGCAGGGACTCCGGGGCGCTCACCCCGTCACTCTACGACGCGACGAGCTCCGCCTGCGCCGGACGACGCGCTTCGACGCGATACGACAGCAGAGCGATCAGCAGACCCGCCGCGGCGAGCGCGGCACCGGTCCATGCCGGGGCCGTGAAACCCCAGCCCGCCGCGATCACGACACCGCCGAGGAACGCGCCCAGGCTGTTGCCGATGTTGAGCGCCGAATGGTTCATCGCGGCCGCGATGGACTGGTTGTCACCGGCCACGTCCATGAGCCGCGTCTGGATCGTCGGACTCAGCACGGAGGAGACGAAGCCAACCACGAGCACCGTCACGGCCAGGCTGATGATCCAAAACGACAGGAAGGCGAGCAGCGCGAACACGACAGCCATCGTCGCGAGGCCGAACAGCAGCGTGCGACGCAGGTCGATGTCGGCGAAGTGGCCGCCGACGAGGTTTCCGGCCGTCATCCCCAGGCCCATCAGCACGAGGACGATCGGGACCACCCATTCGGGCGAGCCGGCGACCTCGGTCACGAGAGGCGCGATGTAGCTGTAGACCGCGAAGAAACCGCCGAAGCCGATCGCTCCGACCCCGAGCGTGAACCACACCTGCGGGATGCGGAAGACCCGGAGCTCCTGCCGCATCGTCCGCCCGGGCTCACCGGGGTGCCGGGGGACGAACAGCGCGATGCAGAGGGTCGCGAGAGCGAAGACGAGAGCCACGACCGCGAAAGCCGACCGCCAGCCCCACTGCTGACCGAGGAACGTGCCCAGCGGCACGCCCACGACGTTGGCGACGGTGAGACCGGTCAGGATGAAGGCCACGCCCTTCGCGCGGTTGCCCGGTCCCATCACGTCGGCGGCGACCAGCGCGCCGATGCCGAAGTACGCGCCGTGCGGGAGTCCGGCGAGGAACCGCGATGCGGCGACGAGCTCGAACGTGGGCAGCACGACCGTGAGCGCGTTGAACACCGTCAGGGCGAGGGCGAGCACGATCATCACCCGATGCCGCGGGAAGCGCGCCACGAAACCGGCGATGGTCGGCGCTCCGACGACGACGCCGAGCGCGTAGAGGGAGATGAGCCAGCCGGCCTGGCTCAGCGCTTCCTCCGGACGGGCGGCCCAGAGGGAGGGCAGCAGGTCGGCGGCGATGTCGGGCAGCAGGCCCATGACCACGAACTCGGTCATGCCGATGCCGAAGCTGCCGATGGCGAGAGAGAGGAGCGCCCACTTCGCCGCACCCCTCGATGGCGTCGAGGGATTCACCGGTACAGCCTACCGGGCGTCGGGCTCCTCGATCGCCTGCCCGGTCCCTGACCGCCCGGTGCGGTCGAGGCTCATGAACACATCCACGTCCGCCGCGAACGTAGCTCGGAGCGTGACCGAGGCGGACGACAGGAGATCAGTCATCCGACTCCTCGACGGCCGCCCCTTCGATGGCCGCCTCCAGACGCTCGATCTTCGCGTCGAGCTCTCCGGAATACCCCGGCCGGATGTCGGCCTTGAGCACCAGAGAGACCCGCGATCCGAAGGGCATGACGGCCTCGGTCGCACGCTTCACCACGTCCATGACCGAGTCCCAGTCCGGGCCCTCGATCTCGGTGAACATGCTCGTGGTGCGGTGCGGCAGCCCCGACTCGCGCACCACGCGAACCGCGGCGGCCACAGCGTCGTGCACGGAGGCGTCGGTGCGCTCTGCACCCTCGGCGGGTGTGCCGCTCGGGGCGACGGAGAAGGCGATCAGCATGGTTTCACTCCCTGGATTTCGGTGGCGAGACAGGCACCCGCACGAGAGTGCGGACACCCAGGACGAGAAGGACGAGAAGCAGAGCGTTGCGCATCGTCAGCACCCCGACCGCGAGCGCATCGGCGCGCAGCAGGGCGTCGTAGCCCAGGGGGTAGACGAGGCACGTGAGCAGGCAGAGGGCGAGGACGACGACCACGGGGACACGCGCTCGCACACGGTCGAGGACGACCCACAGGATCACCGGCGCGATCAGCCAGGTCTGGAACTGCGGGGATCCGACCTTGTTCGTCACGATGAGCAGCACCACCAGGGTGAGGGCGAGCGGCGGGAAGAGCCGAGCGAAGGACGCCCCGCGCACGGCCTTCACCGCTCCGATCCCGGTGACGGCCAGCACGCAGAACGCCATGAGCGGAGTGAGCGCCGCAGCGACGGTCTCCACCCCTGGCGCGGTGATCTGGAACGTGAGGATCTCGAAGCTGTAGTCGATGCGTGCCGCCCCGGCTGCGGCGAGCCACAGGAACGGCGTCGCGGCCACCGCCTCGATCTGTAGCCCGCGGCCCGTCTGCTCGGTCAGGAAGCCGAGGATCTCGGCATCCGCACCGAGCAGGAGCAGCGCCACGACGACGCCTGCAGCGACCAGGACCGCCGTGAGCAGCACCCGCACACGTGCCCGGAGTGCGACCACGGCGGCGAGCACGAGCGCTCCGGGCCAGATCTTGATCCACGCTCCGATCGTGAGCAGGGCGGTCGCGACGACCGGCCGGGAGGCCAGCCAGAGCCCGCCGATCACCGCCAGCGGCACGGTGATCGCATCGATGCGGTAGAGCGCGATCGGTCCCAGGAGAAGCAGCGCACCGCACCAGAACCAGGCGGCGGCGCGGCGCGCACGGGACGGCGCGCGGCCCACCAGGACCCCGAACGCCACCGCATCGAGGACGAGGACGAGCGTCACCCATCCCACCAGATAGGCGCCCGAGACCCCGAGCAGCGCGACCAGCGGTGCGGCAAGACCCGCGGCGAGCAGCATCGGCAGAAGCGCCAGCTGCGGATACACCCAGGTCTCGGTGATGCCGACGATCGATCCGCCCCCGAGCGCCGACGATGCCCAGGGTTCGTACACGAGCACCACGTCGCCCATGGGCTGGTTCGGGTAGACCCAGCCCAGCCACGCCGTGACCAGATGCACCACGAGGAAGGCGCACCACAGCGCGAGCACTCGGAGCGTGGAGGTGCGGGTCACGCCAGGAGGTCCGCGATCGCGGGCGGAAGGGCATGCGCGACATCCAGCGCGACGATCGGCTGCCCCGGAGACCCGTCGAGGACACCCGCGGCGATCCGCGCGGCGTGTCCGTGCAGCCACGCGCCCGCTGCGGCGGCCTCGGCGGGCTCGGCGTCCGGGTTCGCGGCGAGCACCGCGCCCAGCACACCACCCAGCACGTCGCCGGTCCCCGCGGTCGCGAGCCAGCCGGTGCCCGCCTCGACGGCGAGCGCCGGTCCGTCCGGACCGACGATCAGCGTGCGGGAGCCCTTCAGCAGCACGACACCGCCCAGTTCGACAGCCGTCCGGCGCGCAGCCTCAGCCCGATCCTCCAGGAGAGAGAGTCCCAGCTGCTGCTGCAGCCGTTCGAACTCCCGCGCGTGCGGGGTCGCGACGAACGGCGCACGCGCGTCCGCCGCCAGGTCGAGGGCTCCCGCGTCGACGATCACCGTCACCGCGCCGGAGAGGATCTCCCGCAGAGCAGCGGTCTCGGTGTCGTCGCGATGCGCCGGGTCGGTGCCGGAGCCGATCACCCAGGCGCCGATCCGGGAGTGGCCGACGTCCGCGCCGCCGACGGTCTCCGGCCTTCGTGCGAGCACGGCGTCGATGACCGGCTGCTCGCCGACGTACCGCACGAAGCCCGCTCCGGCACGCCATGCGGCCTCGACTCCGAGCACGGCGGCGCCCGGGTACGCGGGCGATCCGGTGCGCACAGCCACCACTCCGCGGGAGTACTTGTCGTCGTCCGCCGTCGGCGCGCGGAAGAACCGCGCGGCATCGCTGCGTGACCATTCCCGCACCTCGACCATGACTCCACGTTAGTGCGGTGGCCGTCCGGAAGCCTGCACGGGAGTACCGTCGAACGGTGAGTCTTCTCTTCTCCCCGCTGACCATCCGCTCCCGCACGTTCCGCAACCGACTGTGGGTGTCGCCCATGTGCATGTACAGCGCCGTGGACGGCATCGTGCAGGAATGGCATCACGGGCACCTGACGCCGTTCGCTTCCGGCGGCGCCGGCCTGATCGTCGCCGAGGCGACGGCTGTCGTTCCTGAAGGCCGCATCTCCCCGCGCGACGCGGGACTGTGGAACGACGAGCAGCGCGACGCCTGGGCACCGATCGTCGCGGCCATCCACGGTCGCGGAGGCCTCGCCGGGATCCAGCTCGCCCATGCCGGACGGAAGGCCTCGACGTGGTGGCCCTGGGCTCCGGAGCGGGGCTCGGTGCCTGTGGCCTCCGGGGGCTGGACCACCACGGCTCCCTCCGCCGTCGCGTTCGACGGGTTCGCCGAACCGCTCGCCCTCGACCTCGCCGGGATCGAGAGGATCGTGGCTGCCTTCGCCGCGGCCGCGAGACGAGCTCTCGAGGCGGGCTTCGACGTGCTCGAGCTGCACGGCGCGCACGGCTATCTCCTGCACCAGTTCCTGTCCCCGCTGTCGAACCGCCGCGAAGACGACTACGGCGGGACGCTGGAGAACCGCGCACGACTGCTGCTGCGCGTCATCGATGCCGTGCGCGCGGTCGCCGGGGAGGATATCCCCCTGTTCGTCCGGATCTCCGCCACCGATCACGCGGAGGGCGGCTTCACCCCCGAGGAGGCCGCGGTCGTCAGCACCTGGGCCACGCAGCGCGGCGCCGACCTGATCGACGTGTCCAGCGGCGGGCTCGTCGCACACCAGAGCATCGACGTGTTCCCCGGCTACCAGGTGCCGCTCGCGGAGTCCGTGCGCCAGAGCGGGCGGATCCCGGTCTCCGCCGTCGGGCTCATCACGGCCGCAGCACAGGCGGAGCAGGTGCTCGCCGACGGCGCGGCGGACGCGGTCTTCGCCGGGCGCGAGTGGCTGCGCGATCCGCACTTCGCGCTCCGCGCGGCCCACGAGCTGGGTGTCGAGGTCCCGTGGCCTCCGCAGTACGATCGCGCCCGCTGGCGCTGATCGACACCGACGACGACGGCCGCCGCCCCATCCGGGGTCGGCGGCCGTCGTCGGACGAGCCGGACTCAGCGCCCGCGGAAACGACGGGTGGCGTCCTGCACCTCGCCGACCAATTCCTCCAGGATGTCCTCCAGGAAGAGCACCGCGGTCGTGTTGCCCTGGGCGTCCCGCACCTTGGCCAGGTGGCGACCCGCCCGGCGCATGACCGCCAGCGCGTCCTCCAGATCCGTGTCCTCCTGCACCGGCACCATGTGGTGGATGCGCTTGGCCGGGATGGGCTCGACCATCTTGACCTCCGCATCCGGCCCCTCGGACGCCCGGAGGATGTCCTTCAGGTGCACGTAGCCGATCGGTGCGGCATCCTCGTCCACGATCACGTACCGCGAGAAGCCGTAGCGCGCCACCGCCTTCTCGATGTCGTCCGGAGTGGTCGACTGCGGCAGGGTCACCAGGTCGCTCAGCGGCACGGCCACATCCCTGGCCTTCTTGTCGGTGAACTCGACCGCCGCCGTGACCGTGCCGGCGGTGTCCATGAGGACACCCTCGCGACGGGACTGGCTGACGATGGTCGCGACCTCGTCGAGGGTGAACGTGGACGCCGCCTCGTTCTTCGGTTCGACGCGGAACAGCTTCAGAACGCCGTTCGCCGCCGCGTTGAGCACCCAGATCACCGGCATGAACACCTTCGACACCCACACCAGCGGGGGTGCGAGGAGCAGCACCGCACGGTCGGGGACCGAGAACGCCAGGTTCTTCGGCACCATCTCTCCGAACACCACGTGCAGGAATGACACGATGAGCAGCGCGATCGTGAACGAGACCGCGTCGACCGCACCGTCCGGCCAGCCGAGGGCGTGCAGCGGCACGGCGAGCAGGTGGTGGATCGCCGGTTCCGACACGTTCAGGATCAGCAGCGAGCAGATCGTGATGCCGAGCTGCGAGGTGGCGAGCATGAGCGTCGCATGCTCCATCGCGTACAGCGCGGTCTTCGCCGCGCGCGACCCCTGCTCCGCGCGGGGCTCGATCTGCGACCGTCGCGCGGAGATGACGGCGAACTCCCCGCCGACGAAGAAAGCGTTCGCGACCAGCAGCACGACCAGCCAGGCGAGTCCTCCCCAATCGTTCATCGGGTGGCCTCCTCTTCGGCGTCGACGGGTCTCGGAACGTAGCGCACCCGATCCACGCGGCGACCGTCCATACGGACCACCTGCAGGGTGCCGCTGTCGAGGGGGACCTCGTCGCCGACCGACGGGACCCGCTCGAGGACGCTCATGACGTAGCCGCCGACCGTGTCGTAGACATCACCCTCCGGCACCTCGACGCCCGCGCGACGTCGCAGCTCGTCCGGACGCAGCTCGCCGGGGAACGTGATGCCCTCGCGGTTGCGGATGACGCCGGCGCGCGTGCGGTCGTGCTCGTCGGAGACCTCCCCGACCAGCTCCTCCACGAGGTCCTCGAGAGTCACGAGTCCGGCGGTTCCGCCGTACTCGTCGACCACGACGGCGAGCTGGTAGCCCCGAGCCCTGAGTTCCGCGATGAGGCCGTCGACGTGGGCGGTCTCAGGAACCCGGAGCGGCTCCGTGGCCAGGGCGCCGACGGGCACCTCGCCGCGGCGTTCGCGGGGCACCGAGATCGCGGCCTTGAGGTGCACGACCCCCATGATGTCGTCGAGGTCGTCGTCGTACACCGGGAAGCGGCTGTGCCCCGTGCGGCGGGCGAGCTGGATCACGTCGTCCACCGAGTCGCCGGCGGCGATCGCGTGCATGCTCGGGCGGGCCGTCATGACGTCCGCGGCAGTGAGCCGGGAGAACGACAGCGTGCGATCGAGGAGGGTGGCCGTATCGGCTTCCAGCACGCCGGCGCTGGCCGAGCGACGGACGAGGGACGAGAGCTCCTCGGCGCTGCGCGCGCCAGAGAGCTCTTCCTTCGGCTCGATCCCCATGCTGCGGAGAACACCGTTGGCGCTGCCGTTGAGCACGACAACGGCCGGCTTGAAGATCGTGGTGAAGGCCGTCTGGAACGGGACGACGAGCTTCGCCGTCGCGAGCGGCAGCGCCAGCGCGAAGTTCTTGGGCACGAGCTCGCCGAGGATCATCGACAGCACCGTCGCGACGAACATCGCCACGACCGTCGCGATGGGCGCGACCGCCGCCTCGGGGATGCTCCAGGCGACGAGGGTCGGACGGAGGAGGTTCGACAGTGCCGGCTCCATCGTGTATCCGGTGAGCAGCGTCGTCAGCGTGATGCCGAGCTGGGCCGCCGAGAGATGCGTCGAGGTGTGCTTGAGGGCGCTGATCGTGAGCGAGAGCCGCGATTCGCCGCGAGCCTGGCGAGCCTCGAGGTCGGCGCGGTCGAGGTTCACCAGCGCGAACTCACTGGCGACGAAGAGACCGGTGCCGACCGTGAGCAGGAGCCCCACGCCCAACATGATGTAGTCCATCAGCGGTTCCCCTCCGAGGAGAGAGGCGGACAGTGGGGCGATGTTCTACAACTGGGAGGGTCGTCCATTATGCGGACGATTGTACAGAACGCGGCTGGGTCTGCGCTCGCGATCACCAGCTGACCGGCAGCGCCTTGCCCTCCTCGTATCCGGCCGCCGACTGCAGACCGACCAGTGCTCGATCGTGGAACTCCGGCACGGAGGACGCGCCGGCGTAGGTGAAGGAGGAGCGCACGCCCGAGGTGATCATGTCCAGCAGGTCCTCGACGCCCGGCCGCAGGGGGTCGAGGTAGATCTTGGACGAGGAGATGCCCTCGGCGAAGAGCTCCTTGCGCGCGCGCTCGTACGGGTCCAGCCGCCCGAAGCGCGCCTGCACGGCCTTGGTCGACGCCATTCCCCAGGACTCCTTGAACAGCCGCCCCTCGGCATCGCGCTGCAGTTCGCCCGGCGCCTCGATCGTCCCGGCGAACCACGAGCCGACCATGACGGACGCCGCACCCGCGGCGAGGGCGAGCGCCACATCGCGGGGGTACCGCACGCCGCCGTCGGCCCAGACATGCGCGCCGACCTCTCGGGCGGCCTGGGCGGTCTCGAGCACGGCGGAGAACTGCGGCCGACCGACCGCGGTCATCATGCGGGTCGTGCACATCGCACCGGGTCCCACCCCGACCTTCAGGATCGTGGCGCCGGCGTCGACGAGGTCGACGACGCCGTCGGCGGTGACGATGTTGCCCGCCACGATCGGCAGACCCAGGTCGAGATCGGCGACAGCGCGCAGTGCCCGCAGCATGCCCTCCTGGTGGCCGTGCGCGGTGTCGACGACCAGGACGTCGACACCGGCTGCCGCCAGCGCCTTGGCCTTCGCGGCGACATCGCCGTTGATGCCGACGGCCGCCGCGACCGCGAGGCGACCATCGGCATCCACCGCCGGCGCGTAGAGCGTGGACCGGAGGGCGCTGCGGGCGCTGAGGGTGCCGACGAGGTGACCATGGTGCACGACCGTCACCATCTCGACGTCCGCGTCGGTGATGACGTCGAACGCGTGGCGCTCCGAACCGATGTCGTCCGCGTCGATGGACGGCGTGCCGCGGTGCACGAGGTCGCCGAGCTGCGCGTCGGGCAGAGCGGTCGCGAGGCGCGTCGCGGGCAGGACGCCGACGATGCGGTCCACGTCGAACGGCGCGGAGCCCTGGGCGACCACGATCCCGTGCCCCGGCGCCGCGGGCAGCAGGCGCAGCGCGTCGGCGACCGAGGCCTCCGGCGGGAGGACCAGCGGGGTGTCCCACAGCACCGGCTGCGCCTTCACCTCGCGGATCGCGGAGTCGAGGTCCTGCAGCGGCAGGTCCTGGGGCAGCACGCCGAGCGCGCCGCGCCGGGCCAGCACCGCGGCGATGCGGGGCCCGGTGACCGAGTTCATGTTGGCGGCGACCAGCGGAAGGGTGGCCGGGGTGCCGTCGAGCGGCGCGAGGTCCACCTGGAGACGGCTGGTGACGCCTGAGCGCCGCGGCACCAGGAACACGTCAGAGTAGGTCAGATCGACGGTCGGCTGCGCTCCAGAGAACTCCATGTCTCCACGGTACTCAGAACACGCGCGGGCGGGCGCACGGCTTCGACGATTCCCTCCGGGAAACACGTTAGGCTTGGTGGTCGAGAGCGTGCGGACCCGAACGCATCCTGCGTCGACGGCCGCATCAGAGAGCTTCAGCGATGAAAGAGGGCGATAGAGCGTGTCGAACCAGGTGACCGGCGTCGGCGGCGACGGGGGGTTCGGAGCCAATTCCTGGCTCGTCGAAGAGCTCTACGAGCAGTTCAAGGTGAACCGCGACTCGGTCGACAAGGAGTGGTGGCCGATCCTCGAGAAGTACCACTCGGAGGTCTCCGCTTCAGGATCAGGCGCCCCCTCCACGGGTGAGCAGCCGGCGCACCCGGTGACCGCCCCCATCCCCGTGATCGGCTCGCAGCCGGTGGCTCGCACGACGGCGAAGCCCGCGGCGTCCGCTCCGATCCCGGCCCAGGCGCCCAAGCCGGCGCCGAAGCCCGAGGCGAAGGAAGCACCGGAGCCCGCCGAGGAGGACAAGGTCACTCCCCTGCGCGGCCTGCCGAAGACCCTCGCAGCGAACATGGACGAGTCCCTGACCGTCCCGACCGCGACCAGTGTGCGCACGGTCCCGGCGAAGCTGATGATCGACAACCGCATCGTCATCAACAACCACATGGCCCGCACCCGCGGCGGCAAGGTCAGCTTCACCCACCTCATCGGCTGGGCGCTCATCCGCACCCTCGACGAGTTCCGCAGCCAGAACGTCTTCTACGCAGAGATCGACGGCAAGCCGTCCGTCGTGGCGCCGGCGCACGTGAACCTCGGCATCGCGATCGACCTCCCCAAGCCGGACGGCACCCGCGCCCTCATGGTGCCCAGCATCAAGCGCGCCGACACGATGACCTTCACCGAGTACCTCTCCGCGTACGAGGACCTGGTCACCCGCGCGCGGGGCAACAAGCTCACGGCCGCCGACTTCCAGGGCACCACCGTCTCGCTGACCAACCCGGGCGGGATCGGCACCGTGCACTCGGTGCCCCGTCTCATGAAGGGCCAGGGCTGCATCATCGGCGCCGGCGCCCTCGAGTATCCCGCCGAGTTCCAGGGCGCGAGCGAGAAGACGCTCAACGAGCTCGCGATCGGCAAGACGATCACCCTCACCAGCACCTACGACCACCGTGTCATCCAGGGCGCCGGCTCCGGCGAGTTCCTGAAGAAGGTGCACGAGCTGCTCATCGGCCAGCGCGGCTTCTACGACGACATCTTCGCTGCGCTCCGCATCCCGTACGCGCCGATCCGCTGGAACCCCGACATCGCCGTGGACCTCGCCGAGCGCGTGGACAAGCAGTCCCGCGTCCAGGAGCTCATCAACTCCTTCCGCGTGCGCGGACACCTGATGGCCGACATCGACCCGCTCGAGTACCGGCAGCGCTCGCACCCGGACCTGGAGATCGAGAGCCACGGGCTCACCTTCTGGGATCTGGACCGCGAGTTCGTCACCGGCGGTTTCGGCGGACGCCGCGTCGCCAAGCTCCGCGACATCCTCGGGGTGCTGCGTGACTCGTACTGCCGCACGCTCGGCATCGAGTACATGCACATCCAGGACCCGGAGCAGCGCCGCTGGTTCCAGGAGAAGGTCGAGGTCAAGTACCAGAAGCCCGGCCACGACGAGCAGCTGCGCGTGCTGCGCAAGCTCAACGAGGCCGAGGCGTTCGAGACCTTCCTGCAGACCAAGTTCGTCGGCCAGAAGCGCTTCTCCCTCGAGGGCGGCGAATCGCTGATCCCGCTGCTCGACGAGGTGCTCCAGGGGGCGGCGACCGCCGGACTCGAGGGCGCCGCGATCGGCATGGCCCACCGCGGTCGCCTGAACGTGCTCACCAACATCGCCGGCAAGACCTACGGACAGGTGTTCCGCGAGTTCGAGGGCACGCAGACGCCGGGCAACCAGCGCGGCTCCGGCGACGTGAAGTACCACCTCGGGACCGAGGGCACCTTCGTCGCCGACGACGGCTCCTCCCTCCCGGTGTACCTCGCCGCGAACCCCTCGCACCTCGAGACGGTCGACGGCGTGCTGGAGGGCATCGTCCGCGCCAAGCAGGACCGCAAGCCGATCGGCACATTCGCCTGGCTGCCGATCCTCGTGCACGGCGACGCGGCCTTCGCCGGCCAGGGCGTCGTCGTCGAGACGCTGCAGATGTCGCAGCTGCGCGGCTACCGCACCGGCGGCACGATCCACGTGGTCGTGAACAACCAGGTCGGCTTCACCACGACGCCGAACGACGGGCGCACCTCGATCTACTCGACCGACGTCGCCAAGACGATCCAGGCCCCGGTGTTCCACGTGAACGGCGACGACCCCGAAGCCGTCATCCACGTGGCGCAGCTCGCGTTCGAGTACCGCGAGCGCTTCCACCGCGACGTCGTGATCGACCTCGTGTGCTACCGCCGACGTGGCCACAACGAGGGCGACGACCCGTCGATGACGCAGCCGCTGATGACCGACCTGATCCAGGCCAAGCGCTCCGTCCGCCGGCTGTACACCGAGTCCCTCGTCGGCCGCGGCGACATCACCGAGCAGGAATACGACGAGGCGAAGGCCGACTTCCAGAACCGCCTCGAGATCGCCTTCGCCGAGACGCACGCCGCCGAGACGGGCGCCGTTCCGGTGACCTCGGAGGAGCAGCCCGCCGAGGAGCAGGTCGGCGCCCCGGACGTCACCGGCGTCCCCGGCGAGGTCATCCGACTGATCGGCGACGCCTTCGTCAACAAGCCGGAGGGCTTCACGGTCCACCCCAAGATCCAGCAGCTGCTCGAGAAGCGGCTCGACATGAGCCGCAACGGCGGCATCGACTGGGGCTTCGGCGAGCTGCTCGCCTTCGGGTCGCTGCTCGTCGAGGGCACGCCCGTGCGTCTGGCCGGACAGGACGCGCGTCGAGGCACCTTCGTGCAGCGGCACGCCACGCTGCACGACCGCGCCAACGGCCAGGAATGGCTGCCGCTGTCGAACCTCTCCGACGCGCAGGGCCGGTTCTTCGTGTACGACTCGCTGCTCAGCGAGTACGCCGCGCTCGGCTTCGAGTACGGGTACTCCGTGGAGGCCCCCGAGGCTCTCGTGCTCTGGGAGGCGCAGTTCGGCGACTTCGTGAACGGTGCGCAGTCGGTCATCGACGAGTACATCTCCGCGGCCGAGCAGAAGTGGGGCCAGCAGTCCAGCGTCACCCTGCTCCTCCCCCACGGATACGAGGGTCAGGGACCGGACCACTCGTCCGCCCGTATCGAGCGCTTCCTGCAGCTGTGCGCGCAGGACAACATGATCGTGGCGCGGCCGTCCACGCCGGCGTCGTACTTCCACCTGCTGCGTCGCCAGGCATACGCCCGCCCGCGCAAGCCGCTCATCGTGTTCACACCGAAGGCGATGCTGCGTCTGCGCGGTGCGACGAGCCCCGTCGAGGCCTTCACCCAGGGCCGCTTCGAGCCGGTGATCGACGACGACCGCGGTCTCGACCGCTCCGCCGTCCGGCGCGTGCTCGTGCACTCCGGCAAGGTGCACTGGGATCTGCGCGCCGAGCTCGAGAAGAACCCGAACCCGGCGGTCGCACTCGTCCGCCTCGAGCAGATGTACCCGACGCCGATCGATGAGCTCAAGGCCATCACGGACTCGTACCCGAACGCGGAGCTGGTCTGGGTTCAGGAGGAGCCGGAGAACCAGGGCGCCTGGCCGTTCCTGGCTCTGGCCTTCGCCGACGTCCCGGGCGACCGGTCGTTCCGTCCGGTGTCGCGTCCCGCTTCGGCGTCGCCGGCGACCGGATCCTCGAAGGTCCACGCCGCCGAGCAGGCCGCACTGATCCGCGCGGCGGTCACGGTCGACTGACCCTCTCCCACGACGAAGGGCGCCCCGGCTTCGGCCGGGGCGCCCTTCATCGTGTCGGGACCGAGGTCAGTACCAGATGTCCAGTGACGGAGCAGGGAAAGCGGCGAAGGCACGGTCGAGGGCGACCACGGACGCCGGAGACGCGTCGATGCGGCTGGCTCCGTGGAGGGCGGCGGCCCGCACACCCCCGACGTACAGCGCCGAGAGCGCGGACACGTCGAAGGTGATGTCCGGCTCGGAGCCTTCCTCCCCCGCCTCGACCGTCGCCGCGCCCGCTTCGTCGACCCGCAGACGCCATGTCCCCGCGGTGAAGCCGAGCGCGTCCTCGACGCGCAGGATCGTGTCGATCGGGGCCGAGTAGCGGCGCGCCATGAGCGCGGTGGGGAGGTCGAGGATGCGCAGCCACCCGTGGTCGTGCACCACCTGCACGACCCCGCGCGGATCGGTCACCAGCCACGGCAGCGGATCGTCGACCGGACGCAGGTCCGCCGTGACCTCGTCCACCAGGTCGTGCTGCACCGCGAAGCGCCACAAGGCTGCGACGGCCTCCGGCGTCTCGCCGACGAGCAGACGCACGTGCAGGGAGAACCGGAAGGAGTCGCCCCGCTCGCTGAGCGCGAAGCTCAGGACACCCCGGACCTCTCCCTCCGCGTCGAGGTAGCGCACGCCGCGCACCTTGTCGCGATCGGATTCGTTCGAAGCGAGGCCGCCCAGCCCTGCCCAGCGGGCGGCCCAGCCCGGAACCTGTCCTGCACGGGTCGTCCGGGCGCGCTCATGCACGGCGCTCAGCTCTTCCGCGAGCCGCTCGCGCTCGACGTACTCCACCCGCCCCGGGGGCACGGGTCCCGCCCATCCCGCGCGCCGGACATCGACGGTGAAGTGCGAGACAGGCACCGCGGCCCCGAACCCGTAACGGCCGTAGATGGTCGCCTCGGAGACGGTGAGACCGGCGACCGCGACCCCGCTGTCGGCGGCGGCACGGAGCTCTCCCTCGAGCAGGGAACGAGCGATGCCGCGCCGTCGGTGGGTGCCGGCGACCGTCACGCCGCTGATCGCCCACATGTCGATCTCGCCACCGGGGATCGTCAGCGGCGTCACCCAGGAGTCGATCGTCGCCACCGGGAGCGCACCGCTGTCCGCACCGCGTTCGTACACGCCGATTCCCCGGCGGCTCCGCACGGTGGGAGCTCCTTCGGCGAGCACCGCCTCAGTCGGGTCGCCACCCAGGAACCCTCTCGCCATCGCCCGCTGGAAGGCGGTCAGTCGAGCGGAGTCCTCGGTATCGACGACGCGATAGTCGAGCCCCTCCGCGGCGAGCCGGTCGACGGAGGTCTGGTCGGCGGGGATCCCGCGTGCATCGATGAGGGCCATGAGGACAGCCTACGGTCGTCCACGGACACCCTCCGGCGCACGCCGGGGGTCAGTGCTGGGCGGCCTGGACCTCGCGGAGGCGGGCGAACACCTGATCGCGCAGCTCTTCGGGAGCCGTCTCCTTGCACGCGCGGGCGATCACCTCGGTCAGCGTGGTGGCGACGAGAGCCTCGTCCCGGCAGGACGGGCAGTTCTCCAGGTGCTCGCGGATCTCGGTGTGCTCGGTCTTGCACACCTCGTTGCGGAGGTACTCCTCCAGATCCTGACGGGCCTTGTCGCAGCCGCAGTCGCTCATTTCTTGCTCCTCGTGTCAGCCGCGGCGATGCCCCGCTCAGCGGCGTACTCTGCCAACAGCTCCCGCAGCATGCGCCTGCCACGGTGCAGACGGCTCATCACGGTGCCGATGGGGGTCTTCATGATGTCGGCGATCTCCTGGTACGCGAAGCCCTCGACATCGGCGAGGTACACGGCCAGACGGAAGTCCTCGGGAACGGCCTGCAGCGCATCCTTGACCACCGACGCCGGCATGCGGTCGATCGCCTCCGCCTCGGCCGAACGGCTGTGCGACGCGGTCGTCGACTCCGCCCCGCCCAGCTGCCAGTCCTCGAGCTCGTCGATCGTGCCCTGGAACGGCTCGCGCTGCCGCTTGCGGTAGATGTTGATGTAGGTGTTCGTCAGGATCCGGTAGAGCCACGCCTTCAGGTTGGTCCCCTGCGAGAACGTGGACCACGAGCCGTACGCCTTGACGAACGTCTCCTGGACGAGATCGGCGGCGTCGGCCGGATTGCGCGTCATGCGCATGGCCGCCGCGTAGAGCTGGTCCATGAAGGGGAGCGCCTGCTCCTCGAACTCGCGCCGAGGGTCGCCGACGGTGTCTGCGGTTGCGGTGTCATCCATCACCGGCCAGTCTAGGCCGCTGAGGTCGATCACCTCGCGCTCCAGCGTCGCCGTCATTCGCTCTCCTTCTGGTCGGAAGCCTCGTCTTTCGCGACGAAGCTCCGTGCGTTTACTAAGGTGAGAACCGATGAGCGCTGACAGGTATTCCCCCACCCGAGTGCAGGGCGCCTACTCCGCGCCCACGATCGACGAGCCCCTGCACGCGGAGCTCACGATCCCCGGCTCGAAGTCGCTGACGAACCGCGAACTGATCATCGCCGCGATCGCCGACGGTCCCGGTCGACTGATCGCCCCGCTGCACTCCGACGACTCCGCCCGCATGGTCGACGCCCTCCGCGCCCTCGGCGTCGGCATCCAGGAGGTGGACGCGGGCAACGAGTTCGGGCCCGACCTCGTGATCACGCCGGCGAAGCTGCACGGCGGCACGACCGTCGACTGCGGACAGGCCGGCACCGTGATGCGCTTCATCGCCCCGCTCGCCGGCCTCGCCGAGCACGACGTGCACCTCACCGCGCACGAGACGGCCCTGCACCGTCCGATGGGCGGCCTGATCAGCGCGCTGCGCGACCTGGGCGTCGACATCGACGACGAAGGCACCTGGGCGCTCCCGTTCACGATCCGCGGTCACGGTCGGATCCGCGGCGGTCGCGTCGAGATCGACGCGTCCGCGTCCAGCCAGTTCGTCTCGGGCCTCCTGCTCGCCGCTCCGCGGTTCGATGTCGGACTGCACCTGGTCCACACCGGAGAGCACCTGCCGAGCCTCCCCCACATCGACATGACCATCGAGGCGCTGAGCCGACGCGGCATCCGCATCGAACGTCCGGCGGTCGGCGAGTGGCTGGTCGAGGCGGGCGTGCCGCGGGCGAAGGAGATCGCCATCGAGCCCGATCTCTCCAACGCCGCCCCGTTCCTCGCGGCCGCGCTCGTCACGGGCGGCTCCGTGTCCATCACGGGGTGGCCCGCGCACTCCACGCAGCCCGGCGCCCTCCTGCCGGACCTCCTGCAGGCCGCCGGCGCGCACGTCGGCCGCCACGGCGGCACCCTCACGGTCCGCGCCGGTTCCGCCATCCGGGGGCTCGACCTCGACCTGTCCGCAGCCAGCGAGCTCACGCCGACCCTGGTCGGCCTCGCCGCCTTCGCCGAGTCGCCGACGACGTTCCGCGGGATCGGACACATCCGCCTGCACGAGACCGACCGGATCGCGGCGCTCATCCGCAACATCCGCGCGCTCGGCGGCGAGGCGGAGGAGCTCCCCGACGGACTCCGCGTCATCCCGCGCCCGCTGCGCGGCGGCACCTGGGCGGCGCATCACGACCACCGGATGGCCACGACCGGCGCGCTCATCGGCCTGCGCGTCCCCGGCGTCGAGATCGACGACATCGGCACCACCGCGAAGACCCTCCCGGAGTTCACGATGCTCTGGGAGCGGATGCTGCGAGGCTGACGGATGAGCTGGCTGGACGACACCGACGACCTCGACGACGATTTCGAGGACTTCGACGAGAGCAGCATCCGCACCCGCCCCAACCCCAAGGCGAACCGGCCGCGCACGAAGCGCCGACCCGCGCACGAGGACGCCGAGATCGGACGCGTGCTCGGGGTCGACCGCGGCCGCTACACGGTGCTGCTCGGCGAGGACACGGACCAGGAGCGCACGATCACGACGACCAGGGCTCGCGAGCTGCGACGCACCCCGATCGTGACGGGGGATCAGGCGCGCGTCGTCGGAGACACCTCGGGCGACGAGGGCACGCTCGCGCGCATCGTCGGCATCGTCGAGCGCACCTCCCTCCTCCGCCGCAGCGCGGACGACACCGACCAGGTCGAGCGCGTCATCGTCGCGAACGCCGACCAGATGCTCGTCGTGGTCGCCGCCGCCGACCCGGAGCCGCGCGCACGACTGGTGGACCGCTACCTGGTCGCAGCGCTCGACGCGGGCATCCGGCCGCTGCTGGTCGTCACGAAGACGGACATCGCAGACCCGACCGAGTTCCTCACGCACTTCGACGGGCTCGACCTGCGGGTGTTCACGAGCGCTCAGGACGAGATGCCGGTCGACGAGATCGGCGAGGCGCTGGTCGGCCACTCCACGGTCTTCGTCGGACACTCCGGCGTGGGCAAGTCCACGCTCGTCAACGCCCTCGTGCCGAGCGCGGGGCGGGCGACCGGCCATGTGAACCAGGTGACCGGTCGCGGCCGCCACACGTCGTCGTCCACGGTCTCCCTGCGCTACCAGGGCGCCGCCGGGACCGGCTGGGTCATCGACACCCCCGGTGTGCGCTCTTTCGGTCTCGGGCACGTCGATCCGGCGAACATCCTCGCCGCCTTCACGGAGCTCGCGGTGATCGCGGAGAACTGCCCCCGAGGGTGCACACACCTCGCGGACGCCCCGGACTGCGCCCTCATCGAGGCGGCGGAGCGGGGCGAGCTGGGCGAGACCGGACGCGCGCGCCTCGACTCCCTCCAGCGCCTGCTCCAGACCTTCGCGGACAAGGCGGAGCAGCCGCCCGGCCGATAGGCTGAGGGGGTGACTCAGCGCCTGGAACCCGGAACCGCCGCCCCCGACTTCGCTCTCCTCGACCAGGACGGCAACACCGTCCGTCTCGCGGATCTCCGCGGTCAGAAGACGGTTCTCTACTTCTACCCGGCCGCGATGACCCCCGGCTGCACGACCGAGGCCTGCGACTTCCGTGACAGCATCTCGTCACTCCAGGGCGCCGGCTATCGCGTCATCGGCGTCTCCCGCGACGACCCGGCGACGCTGACGACGTTCCGCGAGCGCGACGGACTCACCTTCCCGCTCCTCAGCGACCCCGACCATGCCGTCCACTCCGCGTACGGAGCCTGGGGCGAGAAGATGAACTACGGCAAGCTCGTCGAGGGCGTGATCCGCTCGACGTTCGTGCTCGACGAGCACGGGACGATCACCCTCGCCCAGTACAACGTCAAGGCCACCGGTCACGTCGCGCGACTGCGCAAGCAGCTCGGCATCGACGCCTGAGCGCTCCGCACCCCAGCGGTCGCGGCTCGGTCGGAGCCGACGGGCTCACTCCGCCTCGCGGCGCTCCCCTTCGCGGCGCGCGCTGGAGATCAGCAGCACGAAGCCGACGAGCGCGGGAAGCCCCACGCCGAGGACGAACGTCCACGAGACCGGCTGCAGCGTGAGCGCGGCCAGCGCCAGCGCGACCGCCAGCACCTGGAACACCACTCCCCCGGAACGCGCCCAGGAGCGGCCGGCGCGGGTGCCCAGCGCGAACGCCACGAGGGCAGCGGCTCCGATCAGGGTGAGCACGATCAACGCGACAGCGGTCGGGAGCGACGCCGCGTCACCGGCGCCCAGACCGACCAGCTCGATGATCGCGAAGACGAGGAGCGCGAGCGCCTCCAGGCCGAGGACAGCCGCTGCCGCGAGAGCCAGTCCAGGTGCGCGCACGGTGTCTCCCGGGGATCGATGACAGAAGAAAACCCTTGATTTCGGGGTTTTCATGTAACAGAAT
The DNA here is from genome assembly GCF_008868005.1 of Microbacterium algeriense. Classification (GTDB taxonomy): domain Bacteria; phylum Actinomycetota; class Actinomycetes; order Actinomycetales; family Microbacteriaceae; genus Microbacterium; species Microbacterium algeriense. The sequence goes on along the minus strand of NZ_WAAO01000002.1, from coordinate 328,317 downwards.
AGAGAAAGTCATGTGCTCCCACAGCGGCGTGGGGCGAGCATTCACACTCGCATCACAATTCGCGGGCATCCGCCCGCATCTCAACAGGGTAGCGGAACCCGAACCGCCGCTCGAATCCGAGGGGTCGCTTTGCGACATCTCACGAAAATCCACACCGAGGAGCCCCCATGGACTGGCGCGATAAGGCCGCCTGCCTGACTGTCGACCCCGAGCTGTTCTTCCCCGTGGGGAACACCGGACCCGCCGTCGACCAGATCGAGAAGGCGAAGACCGTCTGCGCCACCTGCACGGTCACCGAGATCTGCCTGCAGTACGCCTTGGAGACGAGCCAGGACTCCGGCGTCTGGGGCGGTCTCTCCGAAGACGAACGTCGCGCCCTCAAGCGTCGCGCCGCCCGCGCTCGACGCGCCTCCTGATCATCCCGGAAGCGGCCTGAGATCCACTCTCAGGCCGCTTCCGTCTGTCCGGCCCCTGCGGCGCTCAGCGCTCCAGCCAGCGCAGCGGGATGTCGATGACGACCTCGGTGCCCTCGCCGTCCGTGCCGTGCCACTCGATCGTGCCGCCGAGCTCGCCCTGGATCAGGGTGCGGATGATCTGCGTCCCGAGCCCCTGGCCGATCCGCCCCTCCGGCAGCCCGAGTCCGGTGTCGCGGACGGTCACCCGCAGGTTGTCCTCGGTGCGCTTGGCATCGATCGTGACGACGCCCTCCTGCCCGGCGAGACCGTGCTCCACGGCGTTGGTGACGACCTCCGTGAGCGCGAGAGCGAGGGGCGTGGCGTACTCGCTCGGCAGCACACCGAAACGCCCCGTCGACTGCGTGCGCGCGCGGGTATTCGGAGCGGATGCCACCTCGGCGACCAGCTTGAGCACCCGGTGGAAGACCTCGTCGAAGTCCACCTTCTGGGTCAGGCCCTGCGCCAGGGTGTCGTGGACGACGGCGATCGCGTCCACGCGACGCATGGCCTGCGTCAGCGCGTCGCGCGCCTCGTCGGAGTGCGTCCGGCGCGCCTGGATCCGCAGCAGCGACGCCACGGTCTGGAGGTTGTTCTTCACCCGGTGGTGGATCTCGCGGATCGTCGCATCCTTGGTGATGAGCTCCTGCTCCTGATGGCGAAGCTCCGAGACGTCTCGGCAGAGCACGATCGCGCCGATGCGCGTGCCGTGGTCCTTCAGCGGGATCGCGCGCAGCGACACCGTGACGCCGCGGGCTTCGATGTCGGTGCGCCACGGCGCCCGACCGGTGACCACCACGGGGAGCGACTCGTCGACCTGCCGGGAGGGCGGGACGAGCCGCGTCGTCACCTCGGCGAGCGACTCCCCCTCCAGCTCGTCGTCGAAGCCCATGCGGTTGAACGCGGAGAGCGCGTTGGGGCTGGCGAAGGTCGTGATGCCGTCCACGTCGATGCGGATGAGGCCGTCCGATGCACGCGGCGCCCCCCGCCGAGGGGAGGTCGGAGCCGCCAGGTCAGGGAAGCTGCCGTCGGCGATCATGCGGAACAGGTCGTTGGCGCACTCGTCGAAGGTGATCTGCTGACGCGACGGCGTGCGCACCTCGCCCAGGTTCGTGTGCCGGGTCACGACGCCGATGACGGTGGCGGGCGCGTCGGCCGCGCGCCGCTCGCTCACGATCGGCACGGCACGCACCCTCGTCGGGGTTTCCTCGAACCAGTCCGGCGAGGAGGAGTCGACGATCTCGGCGGACTCGAAGGCGCCCTGCACCTGGGTGCGCCACTGCGGACGGACCCGCTCGCCGACGATGTCCCGGTAGAAGAGCGTCGCCGCACCGCTGGGCCTGGCATGGGCGACGGCGATGAACGACCCGTCGTCCGTCTGGATCCAGATCACGATGTCGGCGGAAGCCAGGTCGGCGAGCAGCTGCCCGTCCCCGGCCAGGCGGTGAAGCCATTCGACGTCGCTGTCGGTCAGGAGGCCCTGCTCATGGGCGAGATCACTGAGGGTTGACACCTGACCAGCCTACGGTGACATCCGTCACAGGATCGCCAGGGACGTGGCGCGCCAGCGCCGGTCGATGCCCTCGAGCCGGATGGCGACGGCTCGTGTGCGCCCAGGGCCCGCGACGACGACCGCCGCTTCGATCACGCCGTCGACGGGTTCCGTGACGCGCTGCGCCCGGATCTCGAACTGCGGTCGCCGGGGTGCCACGCCGCGCGCGCTGCGCGCCCTGGCGGAGAGGTTGGCTCTGACGACGAGGCTGCGGAACGCGTCTTCGCTGAACCAGCGCGCGAGCGGATCGACCTCCCGCACGCCCGCGAGGACCTCCAGCACGCCGTGGGTCAGGCTCCGCAGCAGCGGTGCAGGATCCGGCAGTTCACTGGTCGGGGTGGGCTGGGGTGCGAAGTACTCGTGCGGCATCGTGTCGATCTCTCGGTCGGGGAGGTCTGCGAGGCCGTCAGTACAGCACCGGGTCGCCGGTCCGCGGGCCGCCGCGGCAGAAGAATGTGGATTACTCGTACATCCCGCACGCCCGTCGCCTACGCTCTGTCGGATGCACTGGGACCGCCTGTTCGAAGACCTCGAGGGTCAGCTCGCGTCGGAGTGGGAGGCCGAGCGCGCCGTGCTCGATGCCGAGTCCGAGCGGCTGCGCATCGCACGGCTGGAACTGCGCTCCCGCCTGCGCGTGCTCTGCGGCGCCGAGGCCGACGCGACGATCGAACTGCGCAACGGGCGTCGGCTGCCGGTCACCCTCCGCACGCTCGGCGCGGACTGGGTCGCCGCATCATCCCGCAGTTCCGGGGACGGGCACCCTGAGCAGTCCTCCGTGCTGTTCCCGCTCCATGCGATCGTCGGCATCGCGACGGACCACGGCCTGCTCCTGGCGAGCCTCGAAGCCGCCGAGTCGACGGATCGCACCCTGCGGGAGCGGATGACGCTCGGCTTCGTGCTGCGCGACCTCGCACGTCGCCGCATCCCCGTGCACCTCAGCACTCCCCTCGCCGACGTGCACGGCACGATCGATCGTGCCGCCTTCGACCACCTCGACATCGCGGTGCACGACCCCGACGAGCCGCGCAGGGCCGGAGCCGTGCGCGGGTTCCGCATGATCCCCTTCGCGTCGCTGGTCGCGGTGCAGGCGTCGAGCGATCAGATGCCGTGAGCCGAGGAGACTCCCCAGACCTCCGGGAAGCTGGCAGCCTGGGACTGGCGCCACAGCGCCATCCTCCGCGCGTTCTCGGACTCCTCGGCCAGGTACCCGTCCAGACTGGATTCCTCCACCCGCCAGCGCCCCGGCGACCCGAGCTGCGCGCCGCGGAGCCGCCCCTCGTGGAGCAGGTCGATCACCTCGCCCACCTCGATGCTCAGCAGCTCCGCCACTTGGGCGGGGGCGAGGAAACGCGGCGCGCGGGCAGAAGGGGGTGCCATTCCCCCATTGTCGTCCCGGACGCCCCGGCGCCCGCTCCCGCCCGCGTCATCCTATGGATAACCGGATCGGCGTCGGCGAGCTTTCTGTGACGATGTCGCCATGGCTTCCCTCTCCCGGTCCCGACGTGCGTTCTGGGGCGACATCCGCTTCCTCGTGGGCATCGCCCTGGTGCTGCTCTCGATCGCCGCCGTCTGGCTCATCGTCGCCGCCGCGGACGATGCGAGTCCCGTCCTCCGCGCCCACCGCACCATCACGCAGGGCGAGGCGCTCACCTCCGACGACTTCCAGGTCGTCGAGGTGGGGCTCGGGGCGCTCGCGGACGACTACCTCGCCCCGGAGGGTCTGGAACCGGGCCAGGTGGCCGCACGCACCATCGCGGAGGGCGAGCTCGTCCCGGCGCGCGCCCTGACCGCGGCGGACCGCCTCCGCACCACGACCGTGGTGATCGAGAGCGGCACCGGAATCCCCGAGGACGTGCAGGCGGGCACCGCGGTCGAGGTGTGGAGCGCACCGCTGCTCGAAGACGGTCGCACGTTCGACGTCCCGCGCATCCTCGTCGCGGATGCCGTCGTCCGCGAGGTGCTTCGTCCCGAGGGCGTCCTGGCCGACACCCGCACCCGCCTCGAGGTCGTGATCGGCAGAGCGGACGTCGCCGACGTGCTCGCGGCGGTGACCGGCGGCGCCACGCTCTCGGTGGTTCCCTGGGAGTCCGGAGAGTGACGGCCGTCGTCGTGGCCATCCCGCAACCGCGGGCGGACGAGCTCGCCGCGGAGCTGGAGCTCGAGGGCGTCGTCGTCCTGTCGGTCGTCGGGACGCCTGTCGCTGTCGGAGCGGAGCTGCTGTCGGGAGCCGGTGCCATCATCGTGCCCGCCTCGCGCGCCGTCCTGACGGCGGACCTGATCGCGACGTGCGATCGCGCTGGCGTGCGCATCATCGCGCTCGGCGGAGCGGACACCCGGCTGCTCAGCCGTCTAGGACTGTCGGCGTCCCTCCCTCCCGACGCGGCGGGGTGGCAGGTGGCGGAGGCGCTGGCGGCGGACCCGGAGCCGACGACCGAGGGGCCCGCCGCGCGGGCGCCGCGTCGCGTCATCGCCGTCTGGGGGCCTCAGGGCGCACCCGGACGCTCCACCGTCGCGATCCAGCTCGCCGTGGAGCTGAGCCGGCGCGGACGCAGTGTCGGTCTCGTCGACGCCGACACCGTCGCGCCGTCCCTCGCGCTGCTCCTGGGGCTCAGCGACGACGCCCCCGGCGCGGCTGCGGCGTGCCGTCGGGCTGAGCGCGGCGTCCTCGACGCAGCGGAGCTGACCAGACTCGCGACACGGATCGGCGCCGGCGCCGGCGAGTGCGAGGTGCTTCCCGGCATCAACCGGCCGAGCCGATGGCCGGAGCTGTCGGACGCGCGTCTGCGCGCGGCGCTCATGGCCTGCCGGGACTGGGTCGATGACACGGTCGTCGATGTGGCCGGCGCCTTCGATGCGGACGACGAGCTCACGTACGATCTGACCGGCCCCCGACGGCATGCGGCCACCTCTGCGGTCCTGCGGGACGCGGATCTGATCGTCGCGGTCGCGACGGCGGATCCGCTGGGCATCAGCAGGTTCCTCCGCGACCACGCCGAACTGCGGCGGCTCACGTCTCCGACGCCGCTCGTCGTGGTCGTCAACCGCGTCCGCCACGGACCCCTGGGCATCGATGCGCGCGGGCAGGTGCGCAGAACCCTGGAACGGTTCGGAGGCATCGACGACGTCGTCTTCCTGCCGTTCGACCAGCGGGCGACGGACGCCGCCCTGCTGCATGCGAGGCCGATGTCCGAGGTCGCGCCGCGGTCCGCCTTCGTCGCCGCCGTGCGCGGCCTCGCCGCGTCGCTGTCCCCCGAAGGGCCGACGACGACTACTGCCGGTAGCTCGCGAGGAAGTTCCCCAGCCTTTCGACGGCTTCGCTCAGCACTCGCGGCTCGGGGAGGGTCACCAGGCGCAGATGGTCCGGGGTCGACCAGTTGAATCCGGTGCCCTGCACGAGCAGGATGTGCTCCGAGACGAGCAGGTCGTAGACGAGCTTGGCGTCATCCCTGATCTCGTGCACGTTCGGGTCCAGACGCGGGAAGGCGTACAGCGCTCCCTGCGGCTTGACGCAGGAGACACCCGGGATCGACTCGAGCCCTTCCCAGGCGATGTCCCGCTGCTCGTGGAGGCGACCGGTCGGCGCGATCAGCGCGTCGATGGACTGCACGCCCGAGAGCGCGGCCTGCACCGCGTGCTGCGCCGGCACGTTGGGGCAGAGCCGGGTCGACGCCAGCAGCGTGATCCCCTCGATGAAGCCCTTGGCGTGATCCTGCGGGCCCGTGATGACCATCCAGCCGGAGCGGTAGCCGGCCACGCGGTACGTCTTCGAGAGCCCGTTGAAGGTGAGGCACAGCAGGTCGGGGGCGAGCGTCGCGGTCGGGATGTGCACCGCGTCGTCGAACAGGATGCGGTCGTAGATCTCGTCCGACAGCAGGAGCAGCTGATGCTCGCGCGCGATCTGCACGAGTCCTTCCAGGATCTGCCGCGAGTACACCACACCCGTGGGGTTGTTCGGGTTGATGATCACGAGCGCCTTGGTGCGCGGTGTGATCTTCGAGCGGATGTCCTCGAGGTCGGGCTGCCAGCCGTCTTCCTCGTCGCAGAGATAGTGCACGGGGGTTCCGCCGGCGAGGCTGGTCATGGCCGTCCACAGCGGGTAGTCGGGCGCCGGGATCAGCACCTCGTCGCCCTCGTCGAGCAGAGCCTGCATGGTCATCGTGATGAGTTCGGAGACGCCGTTGCCGAGGTACACGTCGTCCGGATCGAACCGCGGGAAGCCCTCGATCTGCTCGTAGCGGCTCACGACGGCTCGGCGTGCCGAGATGATGCCCTTGCTGTCGCTGTAGCCGTGCGCGGTCGGCAGCGCCGCGAGCATGTCGTGCACGATCTGGTGGGGAGCGTCGAACCCGAAGATCGCCGGGTTGCCCGTGTTCAGCTTGAGGACCTTGTGCCCCTCCGCTTCCAATCGCGCCGCCTCGACGAGGGCGTTTCCGCGGATCTCGTACAGGACGTTCTTGAGCTTCGACGACTGGTCGAAGTTGCGCATCGGGGTCATCGATCAAGCCTACAGCGACGAAAGGAGGGCCAATCCACACGGACTGGCCCTCCTTCTCGGCGCGTGACTACTTCTTCTTCTTGCTCTGCGCCCGACGCTGCTCGCGGTTGCCGGCGGCGGGCGGCTCGGCGTCCGTCCGCTGCCCGAAGGCGCCGCGCGGCGCCTCTTCCGGCTCGGCCTGCGGAGCCTGAGCGCGCGCGGCCGCCTGGCGGACGCGATCCGTCGCCGCCTGCTGCACCTGCCCGCGGTCGTTGCGGACCTCGACCTCGCCCGCGTCGTTCGCCGCGGAGTACTCCAGGCGCTGCTCTCCGCCGCCCGTGGCGAGGCCCTTGGCCTCGACCTCGGCGGTGTCGGAATCGCCCGCGCGGCGGACCTCGACCTCGAGGTTGTAGAGGTAGCCGACCGACTCCTCCTTGATCTGCCCCATCATCGACTGGAACATCGCGTACCCCTCGCGCTGGTACTCGATGAGCGGGTCGCGCTGGGCCATCGCACGCAGGCCGATGCCGTCCTTGAGGTAGTCCATCTCGTAGAGGTGGTCGCGCCAGCGGCGATCGAGCACCTGCAGCACGACACGACGCTCGAGTTCGCGGGTGGCGGCCTCGCCGAGGGACTCCTCGCGCTTCTCGTACGCGATCTTCGCGTCCGAGAGGAGCTCTCGCGTGAGGCCCTCCGCCGTGATGCCGCCCTTGCGGCCCGCGGCCTCGGAGACGACCTCGTCGATCGTCACGCTGACGGGGTAGAGCGTCTTGAGCTCGGTCCAGAGGGCGTCGAAGTCCCAGCTCTCGTTGTGGCCCTCGCCGGTGTGGTCGCGGACGACGCCGCTGATGGCGTCCTCGATGAAGTGCTGCACCCGGTCGGCGATGTCGTCGCCCTGCAGGATCTGCCGACGGTCGGCGTAGATCGCCTCGCGCTGACGGTTGAGGACGTCGTCGTACTTGAGGACGTTCTTGCGCATCTCGGCGTTGCGCGCCTCGACCTGGGACTGCGCGCTGCGGATGGCGCGGGACACGAGCCCGGACTCGATCGGCACGTCGTCCGGGAAGTTGGTGCGCGCGAGGATGGCCTCGGCGGCGCCCGACTGGAACAGGCGCATCAGATCGTCGGTGAGGCTCAAGTAGAAGCGGCTCTCACCGGGGTCGCCCTGACGGCCGGAACGACCGCGCAGCTGGTTGTCGATGCGACGGGACTCGTGGCGCTCCGTGCCGAGCACGTACAGACCGCCGGCCTCGATGACCTTGGCGGCCTCCTCGGCGACGACCTCCTTCATCGCCTCGTACGTCTCGTCCCATGCGATCTCGTACTCCTCGGGCGTCTCGACGGGGTCGAGACCCTTGCCCTTGAGTTCCTGCACCGCGAGGAACTCGGCGTTCCCACCGAGCATGATGTCGGTTCCACGACCGGCCATGTTGGTCGCGACGGTCACCGCACCCAGACGTCCGGCGCGGGCCACGATCTCCGCCTCGCGCGCGTGGTTCTTCGCGTTGAGCACCTCGTGCTTGATGCCCTTCTTGGCGAGCAGTCGCGAGAGGTACTCGCTCTTCTCGACGCTGACGGTGCCGACCAGGACCGGCTGGCCGTTCGCGTGGCGCTCGGCGATGTCCTCGACGACCTGGGCGAACTTCGCGGTCTCGTTCTTGTAGACGAGGTCGGACTGGTCCTTGCGGATCATCGGCTTGTTCGTCGGGATCGGGATCACGCCGAGCTTGTAGGTCGACATGAACTCCGCCGCCTCGGTCTCGGCGGTACCGGTCATGCCGGCGAGCTTGTCGTACAGGCGGAAGTAGTTCTGCAGCGTGACGGTCGCGAGGGTCTGGTTCTCGGCCTTGACCGGCACGCCCTCCTTGGCCTCGATGGCCTGGTGGATGCCCTCGTTGTAGCGGCGCCCGACGAGGATGCGGCCGGTGTGCTCGTCGACGATCATGACCTCGTCGTTCATCACGACGTAGTCGGTGTCCTTCTTGAACAGGGCGAGCGCCTTGATCGAGTTGTTCAGGAAGGAGATGAGCGGCGTGTTGGCGGACTCGTAGAGGTTGTCGATGCCGAGGTAGTCCTCGACCTTCTCGATGCCGGGCTCGAGCACGCCGACGGTGCGCTTCTTCTCGTCGACCTCGTAGTCCTCACCGGCGACGAGAGTGCGAGCGATCTTCGCGAACTCGGCGAACCAGCGGTTGGCCTCGCCCGACGAGGGGCCGGAGATGATGAGCGGGGTCCGCGCCTCGTCGATGAGGATCGAGTCGACCTCGTCGACGATCGCGAAGAAGTGCTCGCGCTGGACGAGGTCCTCCTTGCGCCACGCCATGTTGTCGCGCAGATAGTCGAAGCCGAACTCGTTGTTCGTGCCGTAGGTGATGTCGGCGGCGTACTGCTCGCGGCGCACCGCGGGGGTCTGGCCGGAGACGATGATGCCGGTGGTCATGCCGAGGGCGCGGAAGACGCGACCCATCAGCTCGGCCTGGTAGCTGGCGAGGAAGTCGTTGACCGTGATGACGTGCACGCCCTTGCCCGCGATCGCGTTCAGGTACGCGGGCAGCGTGGCGACGAGGGTCTTGCCCTCACCGGTCTTCATCTCGGCGATGTTGCCCAGGTGGAGGGCGGCGCCACCCATGATCTGCACGTCGTACGCGCGCATGCCGAGGGTGCGCTTGGCGGCCTCGCGGACGGCGGCGAACGCCTCCGGCATCAGCTGATCGAGGGTCTCGCCCTTCTCGTAACGCGCGCGCAGCTCGGTGGTCTCGTTGCGCAGTTCGTCGTCGGTGAGCTTGGAGATGTCCTCTTCCAGCGCCCCCACTGCCTTGACGACCTGATTCAGGCGGCGGATGACGCGCCCTTCACCGGCGCGCAGCAGCTTCTCAAGAGGATTGGCCACGGATGTCATCTCCCTGTCAGTGGGTAAATCGCCGGCCGCCGGTGAACCCGACGCCAGGCATGCTTTGCCATGTTACCGGCCTGTGACCTGCACGTCGCCTGCAAGACCGGACAGCGCGTCGTGCAGCGAGGTTGCCGGGTATCCATATACTCGGTATCGCATTCGACCGGACCGCGACAGGAGACGACATGTCCGTACGCCAGAGCCTGCTCGCCATCCTCGCGCAGGGCCCCTGCTACGGATACCAGCTGCGGCACGAGTTCGATCGCCGTACCGGTTCGGTCTGGCCGCTCAACGTCGGGCAGATCTACAACACCCTGGAACGGCTCGAGCGCGACGGCCTGGTGCGCCGCGGAGCGACCGATGACCACGGCCACGTGTACTGGGAGATCACCCCGGCCGGAGCGGACGAGGTCGACCGCTGGCTCTCCTCCCCCGTCGTCCGCGGTCAGGGAACCAGGGACGAGCTCGCCATCAAGCTCGCCGTCGCGGCCACGCTGCCGGGAGTCGACGCGTCCGCGGCGATCCGGGCGCAGCGCGCGGCGTCGATGTTCCAGTTGGAGCAGCTGCGGCTTCGACGCACGGAGCGCGACGAGGAGACGCCGGAGGAGCTGGCCTGGTCGCTCGTGGTCGACTCGCAGATCTTCGCCGCCGAGGCCGAGGTCCGCTGGCTCGACCATGTCGAGCGACGGCTCGCCGCGCACCCGCGGCACGCCGTGGCCCTCGAGCTCACGGCCGAGCGCCCCAAACGAGGGCGTCCCGCCAAGGCGGCCGCCCTGGTCGCGGACCATGTGCCGGCCGCGTGACGCCCCCGAAGCGCCGCACCGCCACCCTTCATCGCCGCCGATCGCCGTTCGCCCGGAGCGGATGCTCAGCCAGCGCAGGCGCGCGGGAAACTAGGATCGGTTCATGGCTGGATTTTGGGGCAGACGCAAACGCGAACAGGAAGAGCTCGCCGCACAGGATGCCGACCTCGCCCGGCGTGCGGAGCAGGCCCTCGTCGGCGCGGACGAGCGGATCCGCACGACCACCGATGAGCTCTCGTTCGCCGAGGCCGAGCTCGGCGAATCGCTGACGGCCGACCTGCGCCGGGCACTGGCCGCGGTGCGGACGCACCTGCGGGAGGCCTTTCAGCTGCACCAGCTCAACCACGACGAGATCCCGGACACCCCCGAGGAGCTGCGCACGCGGAACGCCCGCATCCTGCAGCTCTGCGACTGGGCGCAGGATCTCCTCGACGAGAAGACGGCCGTCCTCGCCGAGTCCGTCGCCAAGGTGCGCCGCGCACCGGAGATCATCGCGCAGGTGCGAGCCGACGCTGCGGCGCTGAGCGCGAGGATCCCGCAGACGAGAGAAGCGATCCAGCGACTGGCCGCCCGCTACGCCGAGTCGGCGATGCACCAGATCACGGCGAGCGCCGCCGAGGCGGAGCAGCTCATCAGCTTCGCCACGCACAGCGCCGACGTCTCGGAGCGCCGTCGCGCCGCGAAGCAGAACGAGGAGGCGAACGTCGCCCTCGAGACCGCGACCGAGGCCACACGGCGCGCGTCGGCGCTGCTGGACGCGGTCGAGGACTTCGAGATCGAGGCGCTGCGCGCCGAATCAACGCTCGCCGAGGTCGTGGCGGATTCCCGCGGCGACCTGATCGCGGCGCGCAACGCGCCCGCCACCCCGGAGGTGGCCCAGGCGGTCAGCGCGCTCCAGTCCGCCCTCGCCGCCCTGACGCCCTCCGGCACCCCGAACGACCCCTTCGCGGAGCTCTCGCAGCTGCGGGAGGCGAACTCGGCGCTGGACGAGGCGATCGCCAAGGCCCGGCACCGCGCCGAGAACCCCCTCCCGAGCATCGCCCAGGTGCAGCACGCCATCGATGACGCGGATCGTCAGCTCGGGGTGGCGCGCGGACTCATCGCCGGACATCGCGGCTGGATCGGCGCGGACGCACGGACACGCCTGGCCGAGGCGGAGCGCCTGCGCGTCGACCTGTCCGATCTGCTCCCTGCGGAGGACACACGCGAGGCCGCGCTCCTGCAGGCGCGCCGTGTCGCCCACCTCGCCTCCGAGGCCCTGCAGCTCGCCCAGCGCGACATCGACTCCTCCCGTCCTCCCGGGCAGGACTGGGGCGGCGGAGGCTGGGGCGGCGGACCGCGGCGCGGTGGCGGCGGTGGAGACCTCGCCTCCGGCATCCTCGGCGGTCTGGTCATCGGCAGCCTGCTCGACGGCATCTTCGACTGACCGGCCACGGCGAGCCCCGACAGCACAGGAACGGCCCGACCCCGAGAGGGGCCGGGCCGTTCCGCTGTCCGCGTCAGGAGGCGAGAGCCTGCGACGGCGGCGCCTGGGTGCTGAGCGCGATCACGCCGTAGTCCCAGCCCTTGCGCCGGTAGACGACGCTCGGGTGATCCGTGCGGACGTCGACGAACAGGAAGAAGTCGTGTCCGACGAGCTCCATCCGATCGACGGCCTCCTCGACGGTCATCCACTCCGCGTCGAAGCTCTTGGTGCGGATGACGACCGGCGAGTACTCCTCTTCCTCGGTCTGCTGCACCGGAACGCTGCCGGTGGCGACGGCATGGAGCACGTCTGCCGATGCCGGCTGCACGTCGATTCCCTCGAGGGCTCCGCTCTCCTTCTCGAAGTGGGCGCCGCGCGGGTGCTGTCTGCCGTCGACCCGCTTCTCCTTCGCACGGCGCAGCTGTTCGGCCATCTTGTCGACGGCCAGGTCGAGGGCGACGAACTTGTCGCCGTCCGTCGCCTCGGCGCGCACCACCGGACCCTTGCCGATCAGTGTCAGCTCGACCGTCTCATCCGGGATACGGCCGTTGCGGTAGACGCGATGCGTGACCTTCACGTCCAGACGCTGCGCTCGTGACGCCAGCATCTGAATCTTGGCGATCTTCTCTTCGACAACGGTTCGGAAGCGATCGGTGATACCCACTCCGACGCCGACGATGCTCGTTTCCATTGCTGCCTCCTTGTCCCGGTCCTCCCGGCCAAGGGCGGACCGTGGTCGCCTTGTGACACCCCACCGTAGTCCGACCGCCGACGGATGTCACGGGTCTCACCCTGATGTCTGCGTCGAGTTCGCCATGAGCTTCATCCGAATCCTTCCCGGCGCGGCGTGGCGGCGAGCGCGACGGCGCCGACGACACGGAAACCGGCCTCCTCCAGCGCGCGAGCCGCCTCGTCGAGTGTGGCGCCGGTCGTGACGACGTCGTCGACGATCAGCGTTTCCGCGCCGCGCCCGGATCGGCGGGCCCGCATCGCCCCGCGCACGTTCTCCTCCCGTGCCGCGGCCCCCAGCCGCTTCTGCTCGGTGGTCCCCGCCGCGCGCGTGAGCACCCGCTGCGGCTCGACGCCGGCCCGACGGAGCAGGAGCTCGGGGACGCGGTAGCCGCGCCGGCGGAAGGCTGCGCGCGCCGTCGGCACCGGCACGACCCACGTCATCGGCGTCATCGCGGGCAGCAGGACCTCGCCGAGCGCGGCGCCGAGGGGCCGTGCGAGGAACGTGTCGCCCTCGCCCTTGAGCCGCCGGATGCAGCGCGCCGTGACGCCCTCGAACGGCAGTGCGGCGCGGAAAGCCATCCCGCGCGGCGTCGTACCGGCCTGGGGATCCGCCGTGACCGCGCGTCGGCATCGCCCGCACAGCAGGGCACCCGGTTCGCCGCATCCGGCGCACGAGGCGGCGAGGAGGAACGCCGCCAGCTCGGCACCGACCCGCGCCACATCATCCTTGGTCACCATCGGACGATTGTGCGGCTGCGGTCCCCGGGCGGGGACCGCAGCGCCCGTCCGTGATCAGAACAGCGCGGCAGGGGCCGCCGGTGCAGGAAGGGTCATTCCCCGGCGCGCGTGGCGAGGACGGAGACCCCCGACGCGATCTCGCGCCAGGCCGAGCCCGCGTGCGCGAACAGCGCGCCGTCCGAGCCGAGGATCCGCACCCCGGCGGACGTCCGGGCACCGGCCGCCGAGACGGCCGTGCTCGGGGCGGCCTCCGCCGACCCCGGTCCCCCGACGACCTGGGTGATGAGCCGCGGGTTGCTGGGATCGACCAGCACCGCGAGGCGATCGGCTCCCACCCACCCGAGCGCCGAGGCCTGGCCGGAGAGCTGCACGAGGGGCTTCACGTCGCCGAGCTCCGTCGGCGCGCCGGAGGAGTCACGGACGACCGCGGCGACGACCACCCAGATCTGCTTGCCGACGGTCAGGACGGCGGCCACGCGCGCCCCGTCGGCCGAGACGCGCATCGCGGACACGGACGAGGCGGTGGGCCACGCGTTCGCGACCTCGAGAGGGGCGACGTCGCTCCCCGTCACCTGCAGCGCGCTCGGAGTGCTCCGCGGCACCGTCCAGGTGTAGCCGTACGGGTCGATCGAAGGCTCGATGAGCCCGGAACGGTCGTCCAGCTCGTCGACGGCGCCCTCCCGGACGAGATACACGTGGCGGTCGGCGAGCTGCACGGCGGCCCGCGAGTCGTCCGCAGCCAGGTCGAGGGAGAGCACCGGCTGCGGGAGCCGGGCCACCTCCGCGCTGATGCCGTCGATCGGCGAGATCTCGTCGCCGACGATCCGGCCGAACGCGCCGTCCTTCAGCACGAGGGTGCCGACCTCGGCCGGCGGCTCGACGACGTCGACGACGCCCGCGTCCAGCGCACGTCCGTCGACCGTGAACCGCACCTGGGTCACGGCGACCCCCGCCGCACGCAGCGTGGACTGGAGTTGGGTGCGCATGCGGGAGAGGGTGGTCGGATCGAGTCCGGCCGCCGGGCGGGTGAGGGCGACCTCCGCCACCTGTCCGACGATCGGAACCGCGTCCTGGGCGAGCTGCACATCCGCGGGGAACGCCGTCTGCACCGCGGGCTTGAGCCAGTCGCTCGGCCCGCCCCCGATGAGCTGCTGCGTGACCGTGGTGGCCGGGCTCTGTCGGCGGGGGAACCAGCGCATGTCCGGCACCAGGCGCGACCAGGCGAGGTCGAAGTACTGCAGGGGGTACCCCTCGAAGACGTTCGGGAACCGCTGCTCGTCGATCACGACCCCGTCCGGCGCATCGGTGATGCGCCATTCTCCGTCCTCCATCCGCTCGAGGGTGAACGGGACGGGCGAGGGTCCGAGCGCCTCCGAGTAGCCTCCGGAGTCGTCGACGCTGGCGACGAGATCGAGCAGTACCTGCACCTCTGCCGTATCGGCGTCTTCGACAGCGTCGTCGGGAACGGAGGAGGTGATGGTCCTGGTGTCGACGCCGAGGTCGATCGAGACTCCGGCGCTGGGTCGCCACGTGCGCTGCAGCGACGGGGCGAGGAAGTCGCGGGCGGTGTCCCAGTTGTCCGTCGTCGTGATGCCCGCTTCCAGGAAGCCCTCGACGATCTGCTCCGGTCCGGCACCGGTGATGGGGCCGGACGCGACGGGGAGGAAGTCGACCTCCTGCTCGGATTCGCCGAGCTTGAGTCCTACGGAGACGCCGCCGCTCGTCGGGAGCCCCGCACAGGCCGGCAGCAGGAGCGCCGCGACCGCCAGGGCCATCACGCGCAGCGACCGTCGTCCGGTCCGTCGACTCATGACCGCTCCTCCTCGTCGTCGAACAGCCCGGCCGGCGCATCGGTCAGCGAGATGGGCTGCGTCGCGTCGCCGATCTCGGCGAGGGGCTCCTGCGGCTCGATCGGGATGGGACTCGGCCCGTCGAGGACGCCGTCGCGCCGCGGGATCGTGAGCACGAAGTTCGTCCCGACCCCGAACTCGGACCACACGGCGAGCGTGCCGCCGTGCAGCGTCGCATCACCGAGGGCGATCGAGAGCCCGAGCCCTGTGCCGCCGATGGTGCGCTGGCGAGACGGGTCGGCGCGCCAGAAGCGGTCGAACACCCGCTCCACATCCGCCGGCTGCATGCCCAGTCCGAAGTCGCGCACCCCGGCCGCCACGGCGTGCTGGTTGCTGTCGACCGTGATCACCACGGGACGCCCCTCCCCGTGCTCGATCGCGTTGCCGATCAGGTTGCGCAGCACCCGCCGCACCCGTCGCGGATCCATGTCGACCGGCGAATAGCCCCCGGGCGCGACGAGTCGGAGTTCGGTCCCGCGGGTCTCGGCGAGCGGTCGCATCTGCTCGATGATGTCCTCCGCCAGGTGGGCGAGGCTCGTCGCCTCCAGCTCCAGCTGCACCGAACCGGCGTCGTACCGGCTGATCTCGAGCAGGTCGGACAGCAGCGTCTCGAACCGCTGGACCTGCGCATGGAGCAGCTCTGCCGTCCGCGCGGTCGTGGGGTCGAACTCGCCGCGCTGATCGTTCAGCATGTCCGCGGCGAGGCGGATCGTCGTCAGCGGCGTGCGCAGTTCGTGCGAGACGTCGGAGACGAAGCGCTGCTGCACCATCGACAGCTCGCCGAGCTCCTTGATCTGCGCCTCGATGCTGTCGGCCATGGCATTGAACGAGCGCCCCAGAGTCGCCAGCTCGTCCTCGCCGTGGACCTCGAGGCGCACGCCGAGGTCTCCGGCCGCGAGACGGGCACTGGTCTCGGCGGCCTGCACGATCGGGGCGGAGACCGCCCGCAGGACGATCCAGGAGATCGCCGCGACGATCGCGACGAGTCCGATCCCTGCGATCCAGAGGGTCCGCTGCACGAACACGAGGGTCTGGTCGGCGTCGCCGAGGTCGTAGGCGAAGTAGATCTCGAACGCCCCCGCCTCCGGCACCAGCAGCTGCTGTCCGACGACGATGCCCGGCGTCTCCCCGCCGTCCTCCGCCGGGAGCGCGATCGACTGCCACTGCTGCCGGTCGGCGAGCTCGACCACGCGGGCACGGAGTTCCGGGCTCAGCAGGTCGGCGCTCAACCGCGCCTCGAAGCCGTTCAAGCGGATGCCGTCCGAATCGTTGTCGATCGGGTAGCCGGCCAGCTGATCGGTGCTCGACGTCCGGGCGAGGGTGCTCTGCACGCCGTTCCACAGCTCCGTGAGGGCGGCGGGGTCGTCCCCCACCTCCGCCACGTCGAGCGTCGCCTGCACCTGGTCGACGGCGCGCCTGGCATCCTCCAGGGCCACGTTCTTCCGTGAGATGAACAGGTCGTTCTGGATCACCAGAGCCATCGTCACGCAGGTGATCAGAATCGCGAGCGACGTCGCGATCAGCGTGATCGAGAGAGTGCGGAAGCGCAGCGACCGACGCCAGAGGAGGCCGAGCATCGCCGGCCACCCGCGCCAGTCGCGCAGCACGGCGACCGTCGTGGTGGTCGCTGTGGTCGCGGCCATCGTGCTCCTATGCGACCGTCCCGGCACGGTAACCCACGCCGCGCACGGTCATCACGATCTTCGGATTGTCCGGGTCGAGTTCGACCTTGGCGCGCAGACGCTGCACGTGCACGTTCACCAGACGGGTGTCTGCTTTGTAGTGGTAACCCCACACCTGTTCGAGGAGCATCTCGCGCGAGAAGACCTGCTGCGGCTTCGACGCCAGCGCGACGAGCAGCTGGAACTCCAACGGGGTCAGCGCGATCGGGGTGGTGCCGCGACGCACCTCGTGCGCGTCGACGTCGACGGTCAGATCGCCGACCCGCAGCTGCTCGCTGGTCGTCTGGGGCGTCGGACGCAGGCGGGTGCGGATGCGCGCGACGAGCTCCTTCGGGTTGAAGGGCTTGACCATGTAGTCGTCAGCGCCGACCTCGAGACCCCTGACCACGTCGGCCGTGTCGCTGCGTGCCGTGAGCATGATGATGGGCACCCCCGATTCCGCGCGGATGCGGGTGCAGATCTCGATCCCGTCCATGCCGGGCAGCATGAGGTCGAGCAGCACCAGATCCGGGCGCTGGGCGCGCCATTCGTCGACGGCCCGCGCACCATCGGCGCAGAAGACCGGCTCGAAGCCCTCGGTGCGCAGCACGATCCCGATCATCTCGGCGAGCGCTGTGTCGTCGTCGACCACGAGAATGCGTGAGGTCATAACAGTTACCTTATGGCACCGAGTCCCGCGTGCCGCAGGTCTGCGCTCCACGCCGCGGATATGACACGATGGGAGCGCACGACGAAGGGAGTGCCATTGAGTGGCCAGACGTGGACGCCTGCCCCGAAGAAGGGGATCATCCCCCTTCATCCGCTGACCTTCGGGATGCTCCTGGGCAAGGCCTTCGCGGCTCTCCGCCACAATCCGAAGGTGCTCTTCGGATTCGCCGTCGCCATCCAGCTGGTGGTGGTGATCGCGACGGCGACGGTCATGGGACTCGTGCTGTTCACCACCTTCACCCGGCTCTCCACGGTCTCCCCCTCGTCTCCCGACTTCGAAGCGGTGTTCGCCGGGACCGTGGCCATCAACCTGATCGCCGGACTCGCGGTGGGACTCGCATCGATCGCGTTCACGGCGATGATGCAGGGAGTCGTCGCGGCCGAGATCGGCTATGCCGCGATCGGTGTGAAGGCGACGCTGCGCATGCTGTGGCGCCGGATGACCCCGGCGTTCTGGCGTCTCGCCGGATTCGCCTCGCTGTCGGTCGTGGCCGTGTTCGGGGCCTTCATGATCGTCGCGGCCGTCGCCGCCGGTCTCCTCGCCGGCGGGCTCGGCGACAGGGGGGAGCTGGTCGGTCTCGTCGTCGTGGTCATGATCCTCATCGTGCTCCTGTGCATCCCGCTCGGCGTGTGGCTCACGACCAAGCTCCTGCTCGTCCCGTCCATCCTCGTGCTGGAGCGCGCCCGATTCCGCGAGGCGTTCGTGCGCTCCTGGCGCCTCACGCGCGGCCGGTTCTGGGTCGCATTCGGGGTCATGTTCCTCATCAGCGCCATCATGGGACTGGCGGCGCAGGTGGTCGGCATCCCGGCCACTCTGCTCAGCTCGCTCCTCGGCTCGGTGGTCGCTCCGACCGGGGCGGAGGGGCCGAGCGCCGTCGTCGGCTACGCCCTCACCCTCATCGCCCCGCAGATCCTGCTGCTCGTCATCCAGGCCATCGCCCTCGTCGTGCAGAGCACCGGGTCCGCTCTGGTCTACCTCGACTGCCGGATGCGGTACGAGGGACTCGATCAGACCCTGCTCAGCCACGTCGAGCGTCGAGAGCTCGGCTGGACCGACGAGCAGCTGGGCGATCCGTTCGCCGTCGACCCCTCGCGTGCCGTCACCTCCGCACCCCCGCCGCGGCAGGTTCCCGAACACGTGCTGATGACGCAGGCCGGCCTGTATGCGCCGACCGGAGCCCCGGGCTATCCCGCCCCGCCGGCACCGTACCCCGGCCAGACACACCCCGGCCGGACATACCCTCCCGCGCCGTACCTCGCTGCAGCACCGCAGGCCCCGGCGCCGCGGCCCGCCGCGGATGTCGCGTTCCCTCCCCCTCCGCCCCCGCGTGACCCCGAGCCGCGCTCCGCCCCGACCGGGAACGAGTGGACGGCGCCCGGCAGCGACGCGACGACATGATCCGACGCATCGACGACGCGTTCGTCCCGGATGGGGATGACGCCAGACGCTGGGCGGAAGAGGAACTGTCCAACCCGCGCTACGCGGATGCCAAGCCGACGTGGTTCGACCTGCTCGCCCGCGACGTCGGGCGCTTTCTCGCCGACCTGTTCAGCTCGGAGAACGGGGCGGGCGTCGGCCCGTCCGCGCTCATCATCGTCATCGTCATCATCGCTGCTGCTCTGGTCGCGGCACTCCTCATCTGGGGACGCCCGCGCCGTTCGCGTGCCGTTCGCCGCGGACGCCTCGATCTGCTCGGAGCGAGCGATGACCGCACCGCCGCGCAGCTGCGGTCCGACGCCGAACGCAGCGCCAGGGAGGGCGACTGGGATGCGGCGACCGTCCTCCGCTACCGGGCGCTGGCGCGCGGACTGCTGGAGCGCGACCTGATCGATCCGGCCCCCGGCGCCACCGCGCAGGCCATCGCGCGTGAGGCGAGCGCGGTGTTCGCCGACGAGTCGGACGCCCTGCGCCGCGCCGCCGTCGCCTTCGACGACGTCCGCTACCTCGGCCACCGCGCGACGGCGGCAAGCTATGGAGAGCTCGCGGCGACCGACGAACGGCTTCGCGCCCGTCGCACCGAGGCGGTGGCAGCATGACGGCCGTCCGCGAGGGGACCGCGCTGCCGTCCACCGCAGATCCCCGACCGCGCCGGGGCAGGACCGTCGCGGGATGGAGCATCGTCGTCGCCCTCGTGCTGCTGGTGTCCTTCGCCGCGCTCCGCGTCGCCGCCACCGGACCCGCGGCACAGGGTGCGCTCGATCCGGAAGGTGCAGGCGAAGGCGGAGCGCTCGCTCTCGCCGAGATCCTGCGCGAACAGGGTGTGGACGTCTCCGTGTACCGATCTCGTGCGGAGGCGCGTGCCGCGATCGATCAGGACGCGACGCTCGTGATGACGAACCCGTACACGCTGACCGACGAAGCCCTGGAGACGCTGATGGAGCCGGCGGAACGCGTCGTCTTCCTCTCCGCCGGGACCCACCTGCTGAACACCCTGAAGATCGGCGAGAACGCGACCGGCGCGCTGTCCGAGGTCACTCCCGGATGCGACCTGCCCGAGTTCGCCGAGGTCGGCTCGATCCGCGCCGACCGGCTCTTCTCCCCCGCCGACGGCGTCCAGGCGTGCTTCCGGAACGACGAGGGCGCCGCGGTCCTCGTGGACGCGCGATCGCGGCCCCGCCAGGCGGTCGTCGAGGGCACCCGGCTGTTCGACAACGAGGGCCTCGCCGAGGACGGAAACGCCGCCTTGGCTCTCGCTCTGCTCGCGCAGACCGACCGCGTCGTCTGGTACGTCCCGAACTTCGCCGACTCGGACATCGAAGGCGAGACGGTCGACACTCTGGGCAGTCTCACGCCGCCCTGGGTCACGCCGGCCATCCTCCTGCTGATCGCAGCCGGGATCGCCGCGGCGATCTGGCGGGGCCAGCGCTTCGGACCCCTGGTCGCCGAGACGCTGCCGGTCACGGTCCGCGCCTCGGAGACCATGCACGGCAGGGCGCGCCTCACCGCGAAGGCCGCGGACGCGCAGCATGCCGGAGAGGCGCTGCGCGACGGCGCACGGCGACGACTCGCCCGCCGCCTCGGCCTCGCCGTCCACGCCGGAGCGGACGACGTCGCCGATGCGGCTGCGGATCGGCTCCGGGTCCCTCGCGGCACGCTGCAGGAGCAGCTGTCCGGGCCGCTCCCCCACGACGACGCCGCCCTGATCGAGCTCGCCCGTCGGCTCGAAGCGCTGGAGGACGCCGTTGACGACAGCATCCGCAGCGCGAAGGACACCCCGTGACCGACCACGCACACTCCCATCCATCCGAGACAAGCCGAGGGAACCCCGTGACCGTTGAGAATCAGACCGCGGACGACGCCGCGCTCCGACAGGCCATGCACCGAGTCCGCACCGAGGTCGACAAGGCCGTCGTCGGCCAGGCCGGCACCGTCACGGGTCTGCTGGTCGCTCTGCTCGCCCGCGGACACGTCCTCCTCGAGGGGGTGCCGGGGGTCGCGAAGACCCTCGTCGTGCGATCCTTCGCCCGCGCGCTCGGACTCGACACCAAGCGCGTGCAGTTCACCCCCGACCTGATGCCGGGCGATGTGACGGGCTCGCTCGTGTACGACGCGCGCACCGGAGAATTCGACTTCCGCGCCGGCCCGGTCTTCACCCACATCCTCCTCGCGGACGAGATCAACCGGACTCCGCCGAAGACGCAGGCCGCCCTGCTCGAGGCGATGGAGGAGCGTCAGGTCTCGGCGGACGGTGTCAGCCGTGCTCTGCCCGACCCGTTCCTGGTCGCGGCGACGCAGAACCCGATCGAGCACGAGGGCACCTATTCCCTGCCCGAGGCTCAGCTCGACCGGTTCCTGATGAAGCTGGTCGTCGGCATGCCGGAGCGCGACGCCGAGGTCTCGGTGCTCCGACGGCATGCCGAGGGCTTCTCGCCGCGCGAGCTGACGGGCGTCGAGGCCGTCGTGTCCGCCGAGGAGATCCGCGCGGCCCAGCAGTCCGCGGCGGCCGTCGAGGTCACCGACGACGTCCTCGGGTACGTCGTCGACCTCGCGCGCGCGACCAGGCAGTCGCCGTCGGTGGAGCTCGGCGCGAGCCCGCGCGCGTCGACCGGACTGCTCGCGGCGGCCAAGGCCTGGGCGTGGCTCAACGCCTCCTCCGCAGTGACGCCCGACCATGTGCAGACCATGCTGGTGCCGGTGTGGCGCCACCGCCTGCAGCTGCGACCGGATGCCCAGATGGAGGGTGTCTCTGCCGATGCGGTGCTCACCTCGGTCGTGCAGCAGACCAGGGTTCCGATCTAGGTGTTCGTCACCGGCCGCCTCGCCGTCGCCATCGCCGTCGGTGTCGTCCCGCTCGTCCTCGCCGGGCTCGCGGGCTCTCCGGCGTACACGGTCCTGGGCGTCTGGCTCGCGCTGTGCGCGCTGCTGGTCGGTCTCGACGTGCTCCTCGCCGCGAGTCCCCGGTCCGTGACCGTGACCCGCCGCCTGCCCCGGCGCGTGCGTCTCGGCGAGCCCGTCCCGGTCAGCGTGGCCGTCCACAACCACGGGTCCCGGCCACTGCACGCGGTGATCCGCGACGCCTGGCAGCCGACGGCGGGCGCCCCCGAGGAACGGCAGCGGCTGAGCATCCCCGCGGGAGAGCGGCGACGCGTCGCGATTCCGCTCCTGCCGCGGCGGCGCGGAGAACTCGTCAGCGAGTTCGTGATGGTCCGCTCCCGAGGCCCGCTCGGGCTCGCCGGCCGACAGGCACGGCATGCGGTCCGCGGCGCGATCACGGTGCTGCCGGCCTTCGCCTCGCGCAAGCACCTGCCGTCCCGGCTCGCCCGGCTGCGCGAGCTCGACGGCAACACGAGCATCCAGGTGCGCGGCCAGGGCACCGAGTTCGACTCGCTGCGCGAGTACGTGCGGGGCGACGACGTGCGCTCGATCGACTGGCGTGCCACGGCCCGCGCCGGCACCACGATGCTGCGGACGTGGCGCCCGGAGCGCGACCGCCACGTCGTCATCATCCTCGACACCGGACGCACGGCCGCCGCCCGCGTGGGAGACGGCACGCGGCTCGATGCCGCTCTCGAGGCCTCCCTGCTGCTCGCCGCGCTGGCCTCGCGTGCCGGAGACCACGTCCACCTGCTGATGTACGACCGCGTCGTGCGGGCGCGGGTGTCCGGCGTGGAGGGCACGGCGCTCCTGCCGGCGATGACGGACGCGATGGCCCCCATCCACGCCCGCCTCGTGGACACCGACTGGCACGGGGCGTTCGCCGCCGTGCGCACGCTCACCACGCGCCCGTCCCTGATCGTCGCGCTGACCGCGCAGGACGCGGCCGAGTCCGCCCGCGGATTCCTCGGAGCGTTCCCGAACGCGACACGGGCGACCACCGTGCTCGTCGGCTCCGTCACCGACGACGGCATCGCCGAGCTGGCGCGTCGACGCGGCTCCCGGGAAGAGGTCTACCTCGCCGCCGCGGCCGAGCGCACCCTGCGCGACGCCGAGGACGTCGCGGACGCGATCCGTCGCGCCGGGGGCGAGGCGATCGCCGCCGACCCTGATGCCCTGCCGCCGCGGATCGCCGATCGCTACCTGGAGCTGAAGGCGGCCGGCCGGCTCTGATCCCCGAGCGGACGGGATCAGCCGGCGACGAGGCGAGGAGTGCCCGCCTCGTATTCGACGAGGTCCCCCGTCTCACCCGAGCGGTGCGCCCGCCCTCCGACCACGAGCATGTAGATCAGGAACACCGCGAGCGCCGCCGCGCCGATGCCGATCTTCAGCGGCCAGGGCAGCGCCCATCCGGTGACGAACCCCTCGACCAGCCCGGCGAGGAAGAGGGCGAAGACCAGCCCGAGCGCCACGGTCGCGAGGGCGCGGCCCTGCTCGGCGAGCGCCTCGCCGCGCGTGCGTCGCCCCGGCGCGACCCACGCCCAGAACGCATGCAGTCCGGCTGCGGCCGCCACGAAGATGCAGGTCATCTCGAGCATGCCGTGCGGGAGGATGTACAGCACCATGAGGTCGGCATGCTCGTGTGCCGCCATCACCGCGCCCGACGTGCCGAGCCCCATGGCGTTCTGCACCAGCATGTACACCGGCCAGATGCCGGTGACGCCGAAGAGAACGCACTGCATCGCGATCCAGGCGTTGTTGGTCCAGACCATGCCCATGAACACCGCGGCCGGATTCTCGGTGTAGTACCCCGTGAAGCTCTCGTCCGCATACTGCTTCAGGGCATCCGGGTTGCCGAGCGTGGCGACGAGGGCGGGGTCGCTCGAGATCCAGGCGGCGGTGCCCACCGCCACCGCGATGAAGGCCACCGCGATGACCAGTGTCGTCCACCGCAGCCGGTACAGGGCGGCGGGCAGCTGCAGACGGAAGAAGCGCGCGGTCTGGGTCAGGATGCTGTCGGATGCGCCGGTGAGACGCAGCCGTGCCCGCACCAGGATGGTCGACAGATACGCACCCTGCGGGGAGTCGCCGATCGACGTCTTGAGCTCGGCGAGGTCGGCCGACGCCGCGCGATAGCGGACGATCAGCTCATCCACTCCCGCACCGTCCAGACGGGCACGGCTGAGCTCGTCGAGCCGCTCCCACTCGGCGCGGCGTGCATCGGTCAGCGCATCGGCGTCCACCTGATTTACTGTACTCATGTCCGCCCAGATCGACGTCTCCGACGAGGTGCTCTCCGGCGAGGCCGTGGCGATCGACGTGCAGCCGGTCGGCTTCCTGCTGCGGGCGCTCGGCGCCATCATCGACATGCTCCTCGGCTACGCCGTCTTCGTCCTGTGGATCTTCCTGCGCATCTGGCTGCTCGACGCCGGCGTGCTCGACGCGGCGACCGACCGCATCGCCGTCGTCTCCGCGTTCGTGGTGAGCTTCGTCGTCCTCCCCCTCACGATGGAGGTCGCGCTGAAGGGGCGCAGCCTCGGCAAGCTCGCGGTCGGCGGACGGATCGTGCGCGTCGACGGCGGCGCCGCAGGATTCCGCCACGCCTTCATCCGCGCCCTGCTGGGGGTGCTCGAGATCTACATGACCTTCGGAGGCATCGCGGTGCTCACCGGCGCGTTCACCGCCCGGTCCCAGCGCCTGGGCGACCTGGTGGCGGGAACCTACAGCCAGCGCGTGCGCACCCCGGCCCTCACCACCCATGCCCCCGTGCTGCCGCCGGCTCTGGCGGGCTGGGCGCAGGTGGCGGACGTCGCCCGGCTTCCCGACCGTCTGGCGCGTCGCATCTCGCAGTTCCTGCAGAGCGCGCCGCGGATGGTCCCGGTCGCTCGGGCGCGCGTCGCGGCGGAGCTGCTGGCGGAAGCGGCTCCGTTCGTCTCGCCGATGCCGCCCGCTCCCCCCGAGCACGCGCTCGTCGGCATCACGGTGCTCCGCAGGGAACGCGAGCGCCGCGCTCTGCAGAACGCGGACCGCAGGGCCGAGCGGCTCACCGGCCGACGCGTCGGGGTCTGACCGACGCCGACGCGCTCCGACGTGCTCAGACGTGCTCCGACGTGCTCAGTAGCGGTAGTGCTCGAGCTTGTACGGACCCTCGACGGGCACGCCGATGTATGCCGCCTGCTCCGTCGTGAGAGCGGTCAGCCGCGCGCCCAGCGCGTCCAGGTGGAGTCGCGCCACCTTCTCGTCGAGCGCCTTGGGCAGCACGGAGACGCCCGTCGGGTAGGCGGCGATGTTCGTGTACAGCTCCAGCTGCGCCAGCACCTGATTGGTGAAGGAGGCGCTCATCACGAAGGAGGGGTGCCCCGTGGCGTTGCCGAGGTTCATCAGTCGCCCCTCGCTGAGGACCAGCACGCTGCGTCCGCTCGGCATCCGCCATTCGTGCACCTGCGGCTTGACCTCGATCTTCTCCACCCCGGCGAGCGCCTCGAGGCCTGCCATGTCGATCTCGTTGTCGAAGTGTCCGACGTTCGCGACGATCGCGAGGTGCTTGAGCGCCTGCAGGTGCTCGACCGTCACGACGTCGCGGTTCCCCGTGCCCGTGATGACGATGTCGACCTCGCCGGCCACGTCGATCAGTCGCGCCACCTGGAAGCCGTCCATGGCGGCCTGCAGAGCGCAGATGGGGTCGACCTCGCTCACGATCACGCGCGCGCCCTGACCCCGCAGCGCCTCCGCCGCCCCCTTGCCGACATCGCCGTAGCCGCAGACGAAGGCGACCTTGCCGCCGATGAGCACATCGGTCGCCCGGTTGAGCCCGTCCGGGAGGGAGTGCCGGATGCCGTATCTGTTGTCGAACTTGCTCTTGGTCACCGAGTCGTTGACGTTGATGGCGGGGAAGAGCAGGTCTCCGGAAGCGGCGAGCTCGTACAGTCGGTGCACGCCGGTCGTGGTCTCCTCGGTCACACCGATGAGACCGGCGGCGAGCTTCGTCCAGCGGTCGGGAGAGGCGGCGAGCGAAGCACGCAGAAGGTCGAGGATGACCGTGAACTCGTGGGCATCGGCGTCCGTCGCGGCGGGCACCGCACCGGCCTTCTCGAACTCGACGCCCTTGTGCACGAGGAGGGTCGCATCGCCGCCGTCGTCCAGGATCAGGTTGGGCCCGTCGAACCCGGACGACGACCAGTCGAAGATGCGCGCGGTGCACGCCCAGTACTCCTCGAGCGTCTCCCCCTTCCAGGCGAAGACCGGAGCACCGGCCGGCGCATCGACGGTGCCCTCGGGACCCACCACGACGGCCGCCGCCGCCTCGTCCTGCGTCGAGAAGATGTTGCAGCTCGCCCATCGCACCTCGGCGCCGAGCGCGACGAGTGTCTCGATGAGGACGGCGGTCTGCACGGTCATGTGCAGCGAGCCGGCGATCCGCGCGCCCTTCAGCGGCTGAGCGGCACCGTACTCCTCCCGCAGCGCCATGAGCCCCGGCATCTCGTTCTCCGCCAGTCGGAGCTGATGACGGCCGGCTCCGGCGAGCGACAGGTCGGCGACACGGTACTCGAGCTCAGACATCCTCACATTCTTCCATCCCGTCAGAATCGCATCCTGGCGTGTCAGAAGCGGATCGCGTCGATGACCTTCACCCGCAGAGCGACGAGCGCGGGGATGAAGCCGGACACCGCCCCCACGACGACCGAGGCGAGGAGTCCGATCATCGCGGCCCGCATCGGGAACGGCGGGACGTCCTGGATGCCGGAGAACAGCGAGGTGACGATCCAGTCCGACCGCAGGATCGCGACCACGATCGCGATCCCGATCACGCCGGCGACCGTCGTCGCGACGAGGCTCTCCAGGAAGACGGAGAAGAACACGCGTCCGGAACTGGCCCCGAACGCGCGGCGCACGCCGATCTCGCGCACCCGCTGACGCATGGCCACGAGCTGGATGTTGATCAGGCTGAGCGCGCCGAGGGCGAGGATCAGCGCGGCGATGCCGCCGGTGATCATCTCGAAGGTGGCCTGCGCGTCCAGGGTGCCCGGTTGCGCCGCCCAGTCCGATCTGCTCACCGAGACGGTCTGACCGGCGGGGAGCCCGGCCCGCAGATCCATGGCGAGCACGGGGGCGATCCGATCCACCTGATCCTGCCCCATCCAGATCTCGTACTGCGTCCAGGCGTCGGCCGGGAGCGCATCCACGCGGGCGCGGTAGGAGTCGTACAGCAGGTCGACTCGCAGTTCCTCATCGCCCATGCCCTGGCGCGGCGTGATCCCGATCACCTGGTACGTCCCCCCGGCCGCGCCGCTGAGCGTCAGCGTCGGGTGCTGCGTGAGCGGCACGCGCCCGAGGCGATCCCACAGCGCTTCGCTGATGACGACCGCCGGCGCCAGGGCTTCGGCGTCGGAACCCAGGAACCAGCGTCCGTCGAGGAGGCGTTCACGGTGGATCTGTGAGAACGCGGGATCCATCACCCGTGCGGCCACCTGCGTGATGCCCTCCGGCAGCTGCACATCGAGCATCACGCCCTGCGCGATGCGCGCCGTGTGACTGAACCCGAAGCGCTCGGACACCCGGCTGAATCGCTCGTCGAAGCCGTCGGCGTCCACGGGAGATCCGTCGTCGCGCGTGACCGAGACCACCACCGTCGCGGCTCGGCCGCCGAAGCGGTCCGACTGCTCGGTCTGGAACTGCCTCTGGTACTCCGAGATCGCCACGACGGCAGTGAGCGCGCCGACCGAGACGGCGATGCCGATCAGACTGAGCAGCACGCGGAGCTTGTGCACGCGGATCTCGGCCCATGCATCGGCGAGCGCGCCGAGGAAGCCCGTCATGCGTCAGCCCTCGGCGGCGTCGACGGCACGGATGCCGCGAGCGTCGACGCTTCGAAGGCTCGACTCAGATCGGCCGTCTCCAGGCGTCCGGCGTCGAGGCGGTAGTGGCGACGGGCGCGCGCGGCGACGTGGAGGTCGTGCGTGATCGTGACCAGCGCGGCATCGGTCTCGGTGGCGACCTCGTCGAGGAGCGACATGACCGACGCCCCGGTGTCGATGTCGAGGGCGCCCGTGGGCTCGTCGGCGAGGATCAGCACCGGGCGGCGCACGAGAGCCCTGGCGATGGCCACGCGCTGCTGCTCGCCGCCGGAGAGCTTGTCCGCGATCTGGTCGACGCGGTGTCCGAGCCCGACCCGTTCCAGCATGTCGGCGGCGATGCGACGACGGTTCCAGAACATCCGGCCCCGCGCATGACCGAGCGGCATCATCACGTTGTCGATGGCCGTCCTCCCGGCGAGGAGGTTGAACTGCTGGAAGACGAAGCCGACGTTGTCTCCGCGCAGGCGGTCGAGACGGCCGGATCGCATGCGGCGCACCTCGCGCCCCTCGAAGGAGACCGAGCCGGAGGACGGCGCATCCAGCATCCCGAGGATGTTGAGCAGGGTGGACTTCCCCGACCCCGAGCGGCCGACGATGGACACGTGATCCCCGGCGCCGACCTCCAGGCTGACGCCGCGGAGGATCTCGAGTCTCGAGTCATCCGCCAGGAGCACGCTCTTGGACACGTCGTCGAGCGCGACGAGACTCACCAGCTCATCCCGCTGTCGCACTGCTCCACGCCCGGCGAGACCTCGTAGCAGATCTCCTCGACGGGTGCGACGAAACCGGGCACGAACTCGCGGATGCTGTCGCCCTCCGCGAGGCCCTCCGTGACCTCGACCATCACACCGTCGTTGACGCCGAGCTTCACGGCGCGCTCCTCGGGCTCCGACCCGTCGGCGGCGTCGATCCAGACGCTGCCCGTCCCCGAACCGCCCTTGACCGCGGTCACGGGGACCACGAGTGCGTCGTCGACCTGGCCGAGGGCGAGATCCATGGTGGCGGGGAGGCCGGCGAACACGGTCTGATCTCCCGGGATGGCGCACCGGACGTTCGCCGTTCCCTCGGGCGTCACCTGCACGCCCACGCCGGTGCACGCGAACGGTGCGGGACCGCCGGTGATCGTGACCGTCGCCTCGGTCGGCGCGTTCACGAGCCGATACAGCTGCACCGGCTCCACCGTGGCGAGCAGGTGGTAGCGCGCCGGTGTGAGCTTGTAGGTCTCGGTGCCGACGGTCGTCGTCTGCCCCTTCACGACGGCCAGCTCCGAGACGTCGCCGGCCTCCGGCGCGAGCACGTCGATGTCCTTGCGCGGGTCGTCCTGGCGGACCGTGAAGAGCTTCTGTCCCGCGGCCACGGCGGCACCGTCGCCGATGTGCACCGCGATGACGGTTCCGTTGATCTCGCTCCGCACCGGATACGCCTCGTCTCGGGCGACGTTGCCGCTCAGGCTGAGGGCGTTCACGACCGATCCGCGCTCCACCGCGACCACGGGGTCGGTGATCGCGGCCTCGGGACTGACCACGCTCTCCGCCCGGTCGGGGAAGAAGGCGATCTTGACGAGCGCGGCCGCGCACGCCCCGATCAGGAGGACGAGCAGCAGGGGGAAGATCCAGCGACGCCAGACGATCACGAGTGCCTTTCCGGCCGCGCCGCCCTGGCACGCCTGCGGTCAGCGTATCCAGACTTCGATTCGACCTCGGGCCCGGCGACCGCGTGTCGAACGGACGCGCTCAGGCGCGGAGAGCCTCGTGCCTCACCACGAGCCACCCGGCGGGCACGGAGAGCCGATCCGCATGCGGGGAGCACAGGTCGTGCGCCTGCGGGTCGTTCGCAGCGCCGAGCGGACCGAGGGCCGCCATCTGATCCCCGTAGTCGTACGTGAGCGTCGCCACGGCCTCTCGCGCGCAGCCGACCTTCGAGCACAGTCGTTCGTCCATCTCCGTCAGCGTACGGCCGGCGCGCGCCGGAGCCGGGCATGCCGCGCCGCGCGACGCGGTACGGCCTAGACTTTCGTCATGCCCCGTCGTCGTGCCACCCATGCCTCCGCCGCACCACGGCGCGGCGCGCGGCACGGTCGCCACGGGAGGCTCGGCCGCAGCGAGGTCGTGCGTCCGCCGCTCGCTCCGCTCGACGGCCGCATCGACCGATTCGACCTCACCGTCGGCACCGCGGTGGAGTTCCTGCGCGGAACGTGGCCCGAGTTGCAGGAGGTCCGCTTCGAGATCGGCGCGATCCCCGGTTTCGACGCGACGGAGGAAGTGCCTCGGTGGTATCTCGACCGCGAGAATCGGCGCATCGTGCTGTTCCGGCTCCCCATCGAGCGGCTCCTTCCCCCCGGGCACGACGACGCCGCACACCGCCGCATGGCGATCGAGAGCGCCGTCTTCCGCGCAGCCGCGGAGTACGTCGGTCGCGAGCCCTGGGACCTCGGGCACGATCACTGACTCCTCGCGCCGCGCGTGCGCGTCAGCTCACGGGTAGACCGTGATGGACCGTTCGACGCCCGGGCTCGCCTGCACCGGAAGCACAGCCAGGCGTCCGGGAGCGGTGAGCGTCACAGCGGCGTGCACCGCGCCGGTCGTCCGCATGCGGTAGGTGGTGCGCGCCTCGACCTCCACCCCTCGGGTCTCGCCGGCGGCGATGCTCACCTCCTGGGGTTCGCCCCCGTCGAGCGGTTCGAGCGTCACGGTCGCGTCCTGGTCCGAGGTGTTCGCGATCTGCAGGCGCGGGGCGGGACCCGAGGGCACCGCGAACACGACCTCGTCCTGGATCTCCGGCGCCGGGGTCGCCCAGGCGAAGTCGGAATCGAGGCCGAACCCGTCCTGCTCGCGGATCGCGGCCACCACCGGAGCTTCGGCGTCGACCTCCACGGTGTAGCGCCCGGGCTCGAGGCCGCTGAGGGAGACCTGAGCCGGCACGTCGGCATCGAGCGGAACGGTGAACTCGTCCACGGTCGAGCTCGACCCCTCGCGCTGGACGCGGACGGTCGCCGTGGTGCCTGCGCCCGGCGAGAGCAGGCGCAGCACGGTCATCTCCGCGTCGTCTCCGTCCGCGGCGAAGGCCTGCACGCCGGTGAACACGAGGTTCTGCTGCGCGCCGGCGACCGCATCCTGCAGGTCGACGCCCGCCGGGTCGAGCACCCGCACGAGCGAGGACTGGAGGACGGCCCGCACCGGGGCGCCCACCGCGGCCACCTTGACGACCGGCGCCTCCTCTCCCGCCGCGACCGCACTGAGCGGAAGGCCGATCTGGGTGCGAGCGGGGACCACCGTCGTCGTCGTGCTCCGGGTGGCGCCGTAGATCGTCAGCGTGACGGTCGCCGGTACTTCGGCGGCGTTCGTGAGGGTCACGATGTCCTGGGCGCCGGTGGCGACGCTTCCTCCGACGAGCCAGGAGTCCAGCCGCGGCACGCCGCAGGGAAGGGCGGCATACCCGGCGAGGTCGTCCGCGGCGACGGCGATGGACTCGGCGCCGGCGATCAGCGGGGCCGAGCGCTCCTCGACCGCTCCGGTCAGCACCTGCGGGCCGGAGTCCTGTCCCAGATCCGGAGCCGCGAGCTGCATCGCCGCGGGCGGCCCTGAGGTGCCTCCGGCGGTGAGCGACGGCGTCCCCGCCGCGCGCATCTCCAACGGCGCGGCGGCATCCCGGCCGAGGGCGCGGAGATCTCCGTTGCACACGAGCACGCTGTCGCCGGGAAGCGGTGTGACGTCGACCTGTGCCGGCTCGTGCCGGACGGTCGGCCAGGGAGCATGGATCGCGGTCGCGACGCCGACGACGCACGCCGCCGCCACGACCACACCGGTGACGAGCCTCGCGCCGGTCGCGGCGACCCGGAATGCACGTGTCCCCGTCATCGGTCCTCCTCCTTGCCTGTCGGCGCCGGCCGATCGGCATCGTCGGGTTCCGCCTCGCCGTCTGCGCCGGACGCCTCGTCGACGTCAGGGACGGGTTCGGCGATCGGCGCCAACGCCTCGTCTTCCAGCGCCGGAGCGTCCTGCGGCTCCTCGATCGCTCCGATCGGCTGGTCCTCCGGGTCGTCTCTGTCCTCAGCGTGGCGCGGAAGGACGAGGGGCTCTTCGGGAGCACGGCCGACGATGCGGGACTGGGCGCGCGCCGCGCGACGGGAGGCGCGGGTGGGGATCGCGAGGAGAAGGGCGGCGAGCACGGCCAGCAGCTGCAGGGTGACGACCAGCCGGGCGGTCCCCTCCTGTGCGGAGGTGAGCTCCGGAGCGGCCGCGGCGTCGGCCTCCAGCCGCCAGAGGACACCGCGATCGGTCGAACCGGCGTGCACGAGCCCCGGGCGCTGATCGATCGACGCGATGGCGGTGGTGCGCAGCGTCCGCGCACGATCGCCCTCCCCGCCGGCGACCGCGGACAGGAGGACGTAGCTGATCCCCTTCGCCGCCAGCTCGCCCGGTGCGTCGAAGTCGCGGGCGGAGATGAGGTCGACCGCGAGGGTCGAGACGTCCTCGCCCTGCGGCTCGACGGCGGTCGACAGCATGGTCGTCTGCGATCCGAGCGTCTCGCTGGCCCCCCAGACGACCTCGGCTGCGAGGCCGCCGTCATTCTGCGGCGTCAGCACGAGGGTGGCGACCGACGCGTCGCCCGCGGCCTGCGCCGCTACGTAGGCCGGCAGGGTGGACTCCGGGCCGTTGGTGAGGACCGTGCGACCGGCGTGGAAGGCGGTGAGCGCGGGCACGGCGCAGACCGCCAGCGCGACGCCGGCGGAGACCGCGGCGATCACGCGCAGCCGCGGCAGCGTGAGCGCGGTGTCGAGCGTGACGAGAGCCGCTCCCAGCACCCCGACCCAGGCCAGGCTGAGTCCCGCACCCGGCCAGATCGCGACGGGAGCGCCCTGGACGAAGCTGACGGTGACGCCGACGGCCAGGAAGGCCGTCGCGAGCCCCGCGAGGGCGACGACGAGCAGGGTGATGCCGGCCCGCCAGCGCGGGGCGACGGCGGCCCCGAGCGCCAGGAGCGCGAGCGGCGCGCACAGCACCGGCGCCCACACCGCGATCGAGGCGGGGACGAGCGCCGTCCATTCGGCGAGACCCGCGGTCGGGAATCCGGTGGCGAGGGCCAGACGACCCGCCGCATCGGCTGCCGCCTGCGGTCCCGCCCAGATCGATCCGGGATCGGCCAGGATTCCCAGGGGCGTGCCGTTCGCGAGCTGCCAGAGCACGAGAGGGGCGAACATCGCCACGGTCGGCACGGGCAGCCAGAGCAGCCGCCCCGCCCCACGGAACTGCGCCGTGCCCAGCACGATGCCGAGGGCGACGACCCACAGCAGCGCGAGCGCGGGTGCCAGCGACGGGGCGCAGGCGATCACGGCGGCGAGCAGCAGGGACGCGCTTCCGGCAGCTCCCCAGGAGCGGTGCGCGACGACGGCGCTGTGGAAGAGCCAGGGCAGCAGCAGGTGCACCAGGACCGCGGCAGGCCGCCCCTCCACGAGCGCCGTGAGGAAGGTCGGCGCGAGCGCCCACGCGACGCCGGCGAAGATCCGCAGTCCCGCCCGGTCGGTCACGCGCGTGGCAGCGAACCACCCCCCAAGGACGGCGAGGGGCAGGGCGAGGATCCACAGGAGCACCATCGCGAACGAGGGCGCCCCCGGCCACAGCGTTCCGACGACCGCCACCACCGCGGCGAACGGATCGGCCGGACCGACGACATCGACGCCGATGCCCCGCAGACCCCAAGCGGCGTCCGCCCAGAGCGCCGACACGGTCTGCCGGAGCGGGAGCAGTCCGCCTCCGCCGACCGCCGGCCAGGCGATCAGGGTGGTGAACGAGGCGATGCTGACGACCAACGCCGCCAGCACGGCCCAGGCGCCACCGCCGGAGAAGAAGCGCAGCTCGCTGACGGCACCGCCTTCACTGCCGTGCCCGTCGTCCAGCCGCCGTCGCAGGTCGGAGGAGGTGACCCGCAACGGCGCGATGCTGGCCCATGTCGAGGTGCGGAAAGCGCGGATGCGCGACCGGGAACGAGCGACGGCACCGACGCGCACCATCGCGGTCAGAGCGGCCCACCACTCGGGCAGCACGGACTCCGGGCGCTTGCCGACGAGATGCGTCAGCGAGCGCCACAGCGCGAGCGGAAGCAGACTGAGCCAGTGCAGCGGCACGGCGGCGGCCGGCGCATATGCCAGGCGGCGATGCAGCTGCGCGAGGCGGGTGACGTAGGCGCGGCGCGTCCTGCCGGACGGCAGCGCCGCCGGCCCCCCGGGCGCTGCGGCGACCCGCGCGCTCGGTGCCAGGACGACCCTGCCGCCCCCGAGGCGCGCGCGCACGCCGAGGTCGAGCCCCTCGTCCGCACCGGCGAGCGCCGGATCGATGCGCAGCGCGTCACGGACCTCGCCGCGGATGAGCATGCCTCGCACGTCGGCGCCGAGGGCATCGTCCATGCGATCGTGCTGGCCCTGGTCGAGCTCACCGGCAGCCAGTTCGACCGACCGTCCCAGCGCCGTCATGCTGACGCCGAGCGAGACGATCTCGCGGTCGTTGTCCGTCGCGACGAGCTTGGGGGCGACGATCGCCGCAGAGGGAGAGCGCTCCAGCGTCCCCCTGAGACGTTCCAGCGCCCGCGGATGCGGGGCGGTGTCCTGCGCCAGCAGCCAGATCGCGGAGCCCTCGAGCACGCGCGGACGGGCGAGTTCGACCGCCTCGGCGAACGTCGTGGTCGACCGTGCCTCGATGATGCCCTCCACGGTGCTCGCGACGGCTTCGCTCTCGCGTGCCGAGGAGGCGTCGCCGCAGACCACGAGCGCGATCGCGGCCGGGGGCGCCGTCTGATCTCGCAGAGCTTCGAGAGTGCGGAGGAGCTGCGCTCGGGAGGAGGATCCGTGGCGCGCGACGATGATGGCGTGAACTCGGGCTGGCATGACGTCGTCAGCCTATGCGCGCGATACTCCGGCTCGGGTCAGCGGACGCGGCGCGCCCGCGAAGCCATCGGCTCCCACGCGGGAGGATGACGATTGTCAGCTTGCGCGGCGCTTGAGCTTGCGGCGCTCGCGCTCGGAGAGCCCGCCCCAGATGCCGAACCGCTCGTCGTTGTTGAGCGCGTACTCGAGGCACTCGCCGCGCACGTCGCACGAGGTGCAGATGCGCTTGGCGTCACGGGTCGAGCCGCCCTTCTCGGGGAAGAACGCCTCCGGGTCGGTCTGCGAGCAGAGCGCGTCGCTCTGCCAGGCGAGGGCGTTGTCGTCGTCCGGGTCGGCTCGCCGCACCCCGGGGACGCCGAGGTTCACCGGGTCGACGTACCAGTTCTCCGGCACATCGGAACGGTATCCCGTCATCTCGACCTCCAACCCTTCAAACCGCCCCCCTGGCGGGCCGTGCTCAACTAATTACACCCGTGTCATTCGCTCCGGTCAAGTCGCGGATCGTAAACCCTCAAGCGACTCTTGAAGGTTCTTGAGCCGGCGTCGGCGTGTCGCGACGCGTCGGCACGGACCTCAGACGCCCGGGCGGGCGAGGAAGGCCTCACCGGTACCCGACAGCGTGATGCCCTCCTCATCGGCTCCGACGAACGCCGCCGTGCCCACCGCGAGGGAGAGCCGTACGCCCGAGAGCGCCGCGACCGTCACCGCTCCGGACGTGGCGAGGACCATCGTCGGACCGGAGACGGGGAGCGCGACCGGCTGACCGGTGAGCTCGATCCGGTCGAGAGCGAAGTCGGGCACCGGGACCGGGTACGAGGTGACGGCGCCGTCGCCCGTCCCCCGCAGCACCGGCACCGCGCCCGGAGCGGTGTCGAGGATCGCGAGCAGTTCCGGGACGTCGATGCGCTTGGGCGTGAGACCGCCGCGGAGCACGTTGTCGCTGGCCGCCATGATCTCCACACCCAGGCCGGAGAGGTAGGCGTGGAGCAGCCCGGCTCGCAGGAAGACGCCTTCACCCCGTTCGAGCACGACGTGGTTCATCAGCAGAGCGACGACCACGCCGGGATCACCGGGGTAGGTCTCCGCGACACCGGCGATGGCCCGCAGCGTGACATCCCACTCCCCCGGCTCCTGCCGCACGGCCGCGACCTTCACGGCGGAGATGATGTCGTCGACCTCGCGCTGCGCGTGTCCGCCGAGCAGCCAGCCGATCACCTCGCGCAGCACGTCCCCGTCACCACGCAGGCGCTCTCGCAGACGTGTCACACCGGCGTTGTCATCGATGCCGTCGAGCAGTTCGAGCGTCTCGGCGACGGGACGCAGCCCGCTCAGCGACTCGAAGCGCTCGCTCAGGGCCACGAGGAGCTCCGGCTTGTGGTTGTCGTCGCGGTAGTTCCGCTGCGGGTCGTCGATGGCGAGTCCGCTCTCGCGCTCCCATCCGGCACGGGCCTGCTCGATCGTCGGGTGCACCTGGATCGACAGAGGCCGGCCGGCCGCGAGCAGCTTGAGCAGATACGGCAGGCTGCCGCCGGTCACCTGATCCAGCGTTCCGTCCTCCGCGACGTCGGAGGGGTCGGCGGGGTGGTCCCCGAACCACACCTCCGCCTCGGGCGCGCCCGTCGGCGTGCGGCCCTCCAGTCCGGCGAGGAGGGTGTCCGATCCCCAGGCGTAGTCGCGGGGCGTGTTCGAGAGACGCAGCAGCATGCCCCCAGCGTAGAGCCGAGCTGCGCTGATCCGGGACGCTCCGAGCGCGGCGCGGTAGCCTGAACGCGATGGCCCAGTACACGAAGCATCCGGTGTCCGCTCCGCCCACCGCGCCGGAGCGCGAGTCGACGGGGCACCTGCTGCTGCGCGGGTACGTGATCCTCGTCCTGGTGATCGCCTTCGCCCATTCGGCCGTGTACAACCTGCTCGGGCAGACCGGCGCCGCGCTGACCCTGGTCGTGTTCACGCTCGCGACCGCCGCGATCGGCGTCCCGATGCTGGCGCGCAACCGGCCGCAGCCGTTCCGCTGGCGGCGGCTCCCCTGGGCCGCGCTCGGCTACACCGCGCTCGCCTTGCTCTCCATCGTCTGGTCGCAGTGGCGCGGACCGACGCTCATCACGTGGTTCCTGCTCGCCGCGATCACGGTCAACGGGCTCTTCATCGCGCACGTGCTGACCTGGCACGAGATCGTTCGCGCCCTCTCTTCGGCGTTCAAGTGGATCCTCGGGCTCTCGCTGGCCATCGAGCTCTGGGTCTCCCTCGTGCTGCACGGCCCCCTGCTGCCGAACTTCGCGACGCTGCCGGACGGGAAGATCGACCCGCAGTGGTACTGGGTGCGCGACAACCTCTTCGACGGCGGACGGATCCAGGGCATCGTCGGCAACGCGAACCTGCTGGCGATGATCTCGCTGTTCGCCCTCATCACTTTCGGGGTGCTGTTCGCCGCGCGCGCACGGTGGCGCACGACGCTCGCACTGTGGATGCTCCTCGCCGTGTACTTCCTGTTCCGGACCTCGTCCGCCACCGCGCTCGCGTGCGCGGCGGCCGTCGTCGTCACCCTCGCTGTCGCCCTGCTGATGCGGCACGCGCGGACCCCAGGGGCACGGACCCGAATCTATGTGGTCGCCATCGGCGGCACCGTGCTCGCGGTCGCCGCGGTCTGGCTGCTGCGGGGACCGCTCCTCGCGCTGCTCGGACGCGACGTCGACCTCACCGGTCGCTCGGATCTGATCTGGGCCAAGGTCCTTCAGCGGGCGGGCGAGCACCCGATCATCGGGAACGGCTTCTCCAGCCCGTGGGTGCCCACCGACCCGGCGTTCGACCACTGGATCACCGACCACGGCATCACCGTCTTCCATGCGCACAACATGTGGCTCGACGTCCTGCTGCAGCTCGGAGCCCTGGGGGTCGTCGTGATGGCGGTCGCGTACGGCAGCCTCCTCTGGCGCTCGTGGTTCTTCGCCGTCGACCGGCCGCGCTGGGACCTCGACGCCGCACGCCCGTACTCTCCGCTGACTCTGCTGCCGAGCCTGTTCACGGTCACCCTCCTCGTGCAGGGGCTGTCGGAGTCCACGCCCATCATGCTGTGGGGCTGGCTGCTGCTGGTGCTCCTGTCGTTCAAGCTCAAGTCCGTGCCGCTGGTGGGCGTCGGCGAACGCGATCTGGTCTTCGAGCGGGGCGCACGCCAACGGCGGGTGCCGTGACCCCGGTGCGGACGCTCGCCCGGCTCCTCGGCTCCGTCGAGCTCGCCCGCGCGTTCACGATCGCCGCGCTCACGGCGGTCTTCGGCTCCTTCGCGATCGAGCGGATGACCTCAGCCGTCACGCTCGCGACCGTCATCGCGGTGCTGTGCCTGGTCGGGGCCGCGATCCTGTGGGTGCGCCGCGAGGAGCTCTCCCTGCTGCGGATCGCGCCGTCCTCCCTCATCGCGTTCCTCGCGTGGGCGCTCGTCAGCGTGGTGTGGTCGACCGACAAGTCCGACACCCTGTTCGGCTGGATGTCGCTGTTCGGCTTCGCGTTCCTGGCCATCACGGTGGGGCACATCCGCGACACCCTGCAGACGGTCCGCGCGATCGGCGACACCCTGCGCGGCCTGCTCGCGGCCTCGCTCGCCGTCGAGATCCTCTCGGGCATCCTGCTCGATCTGCCGTTCACGTTCCTCGGCATCCAGGGCAACCTCGCCGTCGGCGGGCCGGTCCAGGGCCTGTTCGGCAGTCGGAACATGCTCGGGTTCGTCGCCGTGATCGCGCTGATCACGTTCGTGATCGAATGGCGCACGCAGTCGGTCGACCCGCCGCTCGCCGTGGTGTCCATCGCCCTCGCCGGGTCGCTGGCGTTCCTCTCGGCCTCGCCGACCGTGCTCGTCCTCGCCGGCGCGGTCGGGGTGGTGACGGTCGCGCTCACCATCGTGCGGCACACCTCGCCGGCCAGACGCAACCTGGTGCAGTGGACTCTCGGTGTCCTCGTCGCGCTCGCGCTCACGATCGCGTTCGCGCTGCGTCACCAGATCATCGCCCTGCTGGACGCCGGCTCCGACTTCTCGATCCGCGGGTCGCTCTGGAACACGATCCTCGACTTCGTCGCCCTCAAGCCCGTGCAGGGGTGGGGGTGGTTCGGCGACTGGGCCCGCGGGGAGTACCCCTTCACCTACATCAACTTCCAGCTGGACGACCATCACCAGAGCGCCCTGAACGCCTTCTTCGACGTGCTGCTGCAGCTCGGCGCCGCAGGGCTGGTGCTGTTCCTGCTGCTGGGCGGTGTCGCGCTGATCCGCTCCTGGCTGGTCGCGAGCGTGCGTCGCTCCGTCGTCTATGCGTGGACGCCGATCACCCTCGTCACACTCGCCGTCGATTCGATGTTCGAGAGCTTCACGCTTGTCGGCGCCGGGTGGTTCCTGCTCGTGCTGTGCGCGCTGCGTGCCGGTCAGTCCCGCTCCTGGCGCGAGAACATCGACGCCGCCCAGACCGGCGCGATCCCGACCCTCCGGCCTCAGGAGTAGCCGGGGCCGTCCGCGTCCCCGAGGAGGGCGCGGAGCCGCTCCGACCAGGCGATCGCGTCGCGCACCCCGTCGTCGACGGACCGCTGGGCGCGCCACCCGAGCTCGTCGGCAGCGCGTTCCACGATCGCGAAGGCGCCCGCCTGATCCCCCGGCCGACGATCGGTCTCGACGACAGCGAGGGGCGCCCCGGTCACGCGCTCGAAGGCGGCGATCAGCTCGCGCACCGTCACCCCGTCGCCGGTGCCGAGGTTCACCACCCGGTACGGCCGGGTCGCGGTGGCCACCTCGTCGAACCTCTGCACCGCGGCGACATGCGCGAGAGCGAGATCCCAGACGTGGATGTAGTCGCGCAGGCCGGAGCCGTCTCGCGTCGCCCAGTCGGTGCCCGTCAGGTGGAAGGGCTCACCCGTGGCCCGGGCCTGCATGATCTTGCCGAGCGCGTGCGACGGCGTCGGCGTCTGCTGCCCCGTGCGCAGCTGGGGGTCGGCGCCGATCGGGTTGAAGTAGCGCAGCGCGATAGCGCGGAAGTCCCCGGCGGTCGCGGCGTCCTCGAGGATGCGCTCGACCATGGCCTTCGTCACGGCGTACGGGCTCGCCGGGGCGAGAGCACCGCTCTCGTCCACCCCTTCCCCGCTCTCGCCCGCGTAGACCGCCGCCGACGAGCTGAAGACGATCCGCGCGATGCCCGCGTCCCGCAGCCGCTGCAGCAGGACGATCGTCTTGCCCACGTTGGTGTCGTAGTAGCCGAGCGGATCGGCGACCGATTCCGGCACGACGATGCGCGCCGCGCAATGCACCACGGCGTCGATGTCCGGGTGATCGGCGAGCAGGCGGTCGAGCAGCGACGCGTCGGCGATGTCGCCCACGTAGAGGTCGCGGCCCTCGCCGAAGGCCCGGAGTCCGCGGGAGAGGTCGTCGAGGAGGACGACCTGCAGTCCCGCCTCGATGCACGCGGTCGCGACGGTCGAGCCGATGTAGCCGGCTCCGCCGGTGATCAAAACCTTCATCGCGGTCAGTCTAGCCAGTCGCCCCGACGCCGCCCCGGGGCCTGCTCTCCGCAGATCCGCAGGCGACGGACGGTAGGCTACTCACTGCTCGTCGAATCCCGCGCTGCCCCGTCGCAGCGGACCGCGGTACCAACATCGGAGAACTCCCCAGTGGCCCACGTCCTTCAGAACGTCGTCTTCCCACTAGATCGCGACCCCGATCTCCTCCCCCTCTACGCCGACCCCGAGACGTGGTCGGTCATCGAGGACGAGCCCGTCCGGGTGTCCAGCAGAGCGCACCTCGGGAACATCCTCGGGCGCCACCGGGCACGCATCGTCGCAGGGCGGCGCGTCTCGCTCGGCACCTACTTCAACGCGTTCCCCGCCTCCTACTGGCAGCACTGGACGAGCGTGCGCGCGGTTCAGCTCACCGTCCGCACGACGGGACCGGCGACGATCCTGGTCTACCGCTCGAACGGCTCCGGCGTCCGCCAGCGCGTCGCCACGCGCGAGGTCACCGGCGAGGCGACGACGTCCTTCGATCTCGACCTCACCCAGTACAGCGACGGCGGATGGATCTGGTTCGACATCGTCGCCGACGAGAAGCCCGCCGTCCTCGAGGGCGCCGAGTGGACCACAGAGCAGGAGCCGGCGCGCTCCGGCAAGGCCTCGCTGGGCATCACCACCTACAACAAGCCGGACTACTGCGTCGAGACCCTGCGAGCGCTGGCGGCGTCGCCGGACGCACTCGAGTTCGTCGACCGCATCTTCCTCGTCGATCAGGGGACGCAGCTCGTCGCGGATCAGGAGGGCTTCGACGACGTCGCCGCCCGGCTCGGCGAGACGCTCCAGATCATCCGTCAGCCCAACCTCGGCGGCTCGGGCGGCTTCGCCCGGGCGATGCACGAGACGCTGCAGCGCCCGGAGAGCGACTTCGTGCAGCTGCTCGATGACGACGTCCGGCTCGAGCCGGAGTCGCTGCGGCGCTCGATCGTGTTCGGACAGTTCGCGACGAACCCGGTGCTCGTCGGCGGCCACATGTTCGATCTGCTCGACCGCCCCAAGCTGCACGGCTGGGCCGAGGTGGTCGACGAGGGCCCGTTCATGTGGCGCAACCTCTACCAGGAGAAGATGCCGCACGACTTCGGCGCCTCGAACCTGCGCCAGTCGACGCTCCTGCACATGCGCATGGACGCCGACTACAACGGCTGGTGGATGTGCCTCATCCCGCTCGAGGCCATCCGCAAGGTCGGCCTCGCCCTCCCCGCCTTCATCAAGTGGGACGACGCCGAGTTCTGCCTCCGCGCCGGCGAAGCCGGCTTCCCGACGGTGTCGATGCCCGGCGTCGCGCTCTGGCACGTGTCCTGGGTGAACAAGGACGACTCGATCGACTGGCAGGCGTACTTCCACGCCCGCAACCGCATCGTGGCCGGGCTCATCCACTCCAACGCTCCGCGCGGCGGGCGTCTGATCGTGCACAGCCGTCGCGTCGACCTCAAGCACCTGATGATGATGCAGTATTACCCCGTGGCTCTGCGTGCGCAGGCCCTGCGGGACATCCTCTCCGGCCCGGACCACATGCGTCGCAACCTGGCGACGGCGATGCCAGCCGCCCGTGCCCTGGCTGCCGATTTCCCGGAGACCGTCGTGCATCGCGACCCCTCCACGGTCCTGCACTCCCGGCGCGGACGCCAGGTCTACAAGCAGCGGCCGAAGAACGACCTCGACAACCCGACGGGCCTGCGGCTGCGCTGGTTCACCCTGTCGACGCTGATCTCGCACCTGATCCACCGTCCGGATCCCGCGAACGTGGCGCAGCCCGAGGTGGAGTTCGGCAAGGATGACGC
This sequence comes from Microbacterium algeriense, assembly GCF_008868005.1. GTDB lineage: Bacteria > Actinomycetota > Actinomycetes > Actinomycetales > Microbacteriaceae > Microbacterium > Microbacterium algeriense. The sequence goes on along the minus strand of NZ_WAAO01000002.1, from coordinate 286,602 downwards.
GCACTGGTGGCGCGTTCCGGCCTTCGACAGCGCTCTGGTGAGCGCGGCGGACGGGTCGGGGAAGAACATCTACACGCGCGATCGCCGGAAGTACCGCCGGATGCTGCGCGAGACCGTGCGGCTGCACGCCGAGCTCCGCCGCCGCTGGCCGGAGCTGCAGCGGCAGTATCGTGCCGCTCTCCCCGAGCTGGTGTCTCCCCAGTCCTGGCAGCAGATCTTCGAGGAGAAGGCATGACCGCGGCGCCCGCTGCATTCGACCCCACGGCCGCGACGATCGTCATCGTCACCTTCAACCGCTCGCATCTGCTCTCCGGTCTGCTGACCAGCATCACCGCGATGGATCCCAAGCCGGGCCACGTCGTCATCATCGACAACGCGTCCTCCGACGACACGACCGCCGTCGTCGACTCCTTCCGCGACGGCATCGGCACCGAGATCGTCTACCGACGCCTCGAGACGAACACGGGCGGCTCGGGCGGCTTCAGCGAAGGCATGCGCACCGCCTACGAGCTCGGCTCCGAGTGGATCTGGCTCATGGACGACGACGTCGAGGTCCTCCCGGAGGGTCTCGCGAAGATGGGCGTCTGGAGCAGCCGGTTCAAGAGCATCCAGGGGCGCCGCTACGACTACGACGGCAGCGAGTTCTACTGGCAGTACCGCATCGCGGAGCGCATGGGCATCCCGATCCCCTTCGCGCCGTCCGGCTTCGACGAGTCCGGCTACAAGGAGATGAACAGCGGCTGCTTCGAGGGCATGTTCATCCACCGCTCGATCGTGCGCCAGATCGGTCTGCCCGACCCGCGCTTCTTCATCTACTGGGACGACCAGATGTACGGCTGGCTCGCGTCCCGTCGCACCACCTCGGTCATCGTGGACGAGTTCGTGCTGCGCCGCACGCGCGAGATCAAGCAGTGGGACATGGGCATCCGCCACATGAACGCCTCGAGCAACGCGTACCGCTACTACATCATGCGCAACCGCGGCTTCATCAAGCAGTACTACCGCGCCCACGGCGTCTACAACCCGGTGCTGTTCGCACTCGGCTCCACGGCGACGTTCTTCAAGGAGCTGATCCGGCTCGTGTTCGTCGAGCGGACCGTGCGCGGCACCAGCAACCTGTTCCGCGGCATCCGCGACGGCGCGAAGGTAGGCCGCGACCGTTCCTGGCAGCCGATGGCACCGTTGGAGGCGTGACGATGGACGAACAGCAGCCGGAGCTGCGCTGGGCGCCGCTCCCTCCCCAGCCCAAGCGGACAGGGCGCGTCTGGGCGATCATCGGCCTCGTCGTCGCTGTGATCGCGATCGTGGCGGCGCTGCTCTTCTTCCTCCTCCCCCGCGGCGGTGCGCCGACGCCGACCGAGAGCGCCACGCCCACGCCGTCCATGTCGTCGAGTCCGTCGCCCTCCGGCTCGCCGACGGCGGCGCCCGAGCCCTCCGAGACCTCCGTGGCGACCCCACCACCCGTGCCCGACCCGACGATCGAGGGGTTCCGCGGTCAGGTGAGCGGATGGCTCAACGACGCACCCCGCGGGCTCGACATCGTCGCCGGCGCGACCGGCCAGGACGCCCTGCCCGTCGTCGACACGCTCCAGCAGGACGCGCAGCGCCTCTCCGACGCCCAGCCGCCGTCGAGCATCGCCGCCGCGTGGGAGGACGGCGTCGCGGCCTATGCCGAACGACTGACGGAGCTTCGGACGGCGATCAGCGACGACGCGGACGACGCGTCGGCCGTCGATGCCGCGCGAGCTGCCGCTCAGGAGCTCAGGAGCCTGGTCGGCCTCTGAGCCTGCCCGGACCCCCGGGTAAGCTCCCGAAAGGCCTCGCGCCCCACCCGCACGAAGAACCGATCGACCCAGGAGAAGAAGACCAGGATGCCTGTGCCGCGCACCGTCGAGTCCGAGACCGCCGAGGAGGCGCCATGACCAAGCGCATCGCGATCGTCGCGCACTACGACCCCCGCGGCGACGTCGCACCTCATGTCCTTCGTCAGCTGGATGAGCTGGGCACGGTCTTCGACGACGTCGTGCTCGCGACGACGGTCGACCTGAGCACCGCCGCCTCCGACGCGATCTCCTCCCGCGCCACGCTGGTGCGGCGCGCGAACTACGGCCACGACTTCGGCTCCTGGCGAGACTGCCTCGAACGTTACGACTGGGGCCAGTCGCACGACGAGGTCCTCCTCACGAACGATTCCTACGTCGGCTTCTTCCGCCCGCTCAGCAAGATCGTGGCCTCGATGAGCGCGCGACCGGTCGAGCTCTGGGGGATCACCCGGTCGAACCGGCATGCCCCCCACGTGCAGAGCTACTTCCTCCACTTCTCCGGAGCGGCGGTCCACTCGCAGGCGTTCCGTCGTTTCTGGACCGACGCCAAGCCGGCACCGGACCGCGCCAGTGCGATCGCCGAGCAGGAGATCGGGATCAGCCAGGCCATGATGAACGCGGGGTTCAGCATCGGGTCGTACTTCGAGCCGACCAGAGCCGAGCGACTCCTCGCCGTCCGCCGGGGTATCCACTGGCTGCGCAAGCGTCGTCAGCGCTTCCCCGCGCGATTCGACTCGGCGGAGGACAGCTACTTCGACGCGCGTCGACGCAGGGATCCGGCACAGGCGGACAACCTCAACTGGTCGAGCGCCTTCGCCGACGCGACGCTGGACGACGGTCGGCTCCCGCTGATCAAGCTCGACACGCTGCGCTACGACCCCTACTGGCTCGGCGCGGGGACGCTGCTGACGGCACTCGAGGCGCGCTACCCGGAGCAGATGCAGGGCGTGCGCGACTATCTCGAGCAGACCCGCTCGGCATACAGCGAGCGCCGTTACGAGAACTACGGGTTCGCCAAGCTCAACCCGATCGAGCGTGCCGCCTTCGGTTACCGCACACCGAAGCGCACCGGTAAGAGAGGACTCTCCCCCGATGTCGACGATTCGTGAACTGTCCAGGCTCGCGCGACGCGTCCCGGTCGTCCGACGCGCCGTCGAGGCCGGAGACCCGCGTCGTCGCGCCGAGCGACTGGCGCGCCTGGGGATCGTCGACGCGCCGCTGTACGCCGCCCAGCTCGGTGTGCCGTCGATCACCGTCGAGGACGCGGCGATGCACTACGCGACCGTCGGGTTCCGGCTCGGCTACACGCTCAACGTCCTGACGGACCCCTTCGTGCTGCGCCGATCGATGATCCGGACCGACCGACCGGCGCTCTACGACTACTTCAACTCCGCCGCCTGGCATGCCAGGACCACCGAGGTCTGGAGCGTCGCTCGCTACGTCGAGGAGAACCCCGAGGCGCTCGAGCATCCGGCGGGACCCGTCGGTCACCTCTGGGAGCGCGTCACCCGCGACCCGAGCACCGAGGTCAGCATCGAATCCGGTGGGGCGCACCCGGTGCCGTGGTCGGAGATCTACCCCGTCCTCCGTGACGCCACCGCGGAGTGGGCGGAGCTCGAGCGCGACCGCCGCGAGCGCTACCCGCGTCGGGAGCTCACCCACGCCGAGTCCCTCGCTCCGGCTGACACCGACCGCGGCGGCAAGGTCAGCATCGTGATGCCGGTCTGGAACCGCGGCGGCGCCATGCGGCGGGCCGTCGAGTCGATCATCGCGCAGACCTGGTCGGACTGGGAGCTGCTCATCGTCGACGACGGCTCCTGGGACGACACGGTCTCCGCCGCCGAGCTGCTCGCTTCGAGGGACTCGCGCATCCGCGTGCTGAAGAACGATCACCAGGGCGTGTGCGCCGCGCGCAACGCGGGGATCGCCGCGGCGACCGGCGACTACGTCGCCTTCCTCGACAGCGACAACACGTGGCTGCCGACCTTCCTCCACGACATGGTCACGACCATGACGCGGGAGAGCATGACGACGGCGTACGCGACGATCGCCATGGAGGACGAGGCGGGCACCAGATACCGCTACGGATCGCCGAGTCCGACCAGTCTGCTCCGCGGAAACTCGATCGACCTGAACACGCTCGTCGCCCGGCGAGACGCGATCGAGGCGGTCGGGGGCTTCGACCCGACTCTCCGCCGCGCGGTCGACTACGACCTCATCCTCAAGCTCGCCGCTCACGCGCCCATCCGACACGTGCCAACGCTCGGAGCCCGCTACGACAACTCCGAGGATGCGTCCGACCGCATCTCGACGACGGAGGCGTTCGGCTGGAACACCGAGGTCCGGCTGCGCCATTCGGCGAAGAACGGCACGGAGGGACGAGGGCCGGACGCCGACACCACCGTCGTCTGCCTCGTCCAGCGCCACGATGCGGCGCTGGCCTCCAAGTTCGTCGCGCTGACCGAGATCGCCGAGGGCTCCGCAGACGTCCGCATCGTCGCGGTCGGCGTCAAGCCGGACGAGTGGCGGAACATCAGCGCGTATGCGAGCGGGCGCGATCGCGTGTCCGCGATGCTCCACCAGAGCGGCGAACCGTTCGCCTACGTGGTGGAGCGCGAGCTCCGACGCAGCACCGCGCGGGTCTTCGGCGTCATCGACCCGCTGTCCCTGTTCACCGCGGCCGGTGTGCGCGAACTCGTGGATGAGGTCTCCTCGGGCCGGGCGACTGCCGTGATCCCCCTGACCGTGAGCACCTCGGGGACGGTCGAGAGCATGGGCTCCCTGCTGGTCGGCTCGCAGCGCACTCCCGTCGCGATCCTGGGCGGGCACCCGATCGAGGACGCGCGCCGGCTCGGTCCCACGGTCGAGCTGCGCGCACTGTCCGGTCGCAGCGCGTTCGTGTCGAGAGCGGCGCTCTCCGAGGCGGGTGGCCTCGACCCCCTGCTGTTCAACGAACACGAATGGGCGGGCCTGGCGAACGCGTTCGAGGACCGATCTCTCGCGGTCCGCACCGATGTCGAGTTCACGCAGATGGCCGCGCCGTGGGAGTTCGTCCAGCTCGACCCGGCGGGAACGGCCTCCGCGCTCCGCTCCCGGCTGGCGGGATGCGCCGTGACGCCGCCGGAGCGCTGGTACGCCCCGCTCGACATGCGGGTACCGCACTGGCGCCAGGTGCTCCCCTCTGTCGCCACGGAGGACGACGACAGCACTCCGGAGCCGCAGCCCGAGCTCCTCCTCCCTGTCGTGACGCGCGACCGGAAGACCACCACGCTCGACGGCCGCGTCATCCCGCGCCTGCGATGGGCGATCAAGACGGCATCCCCGTCGGGGCCGGTCGGAGAGAGCTGGGGCGACACGCATTTCGGCCGCGCTCTCGCCGATGCGCTCACCGCCCTCGGGCAGGACGCGGTGGTCGACGCGCGCGAGGCGCAGCATCGCGAGACCGAGTATCTCGACGATGTCGTCGTCCACTTGCGCGGGCTGGACGAGTTCGTTCCGTCCCCGGGTTCGCTCTCGTACCTCTGGGTCATCAGCCACCCCGACATGGTCGCCAAGGCGGAGGCGCAGCGTTTCGATCGCGTGTTCGCCGCCTCCCTGAGCTGGTCCGCGGACGTGACGCGCCGCTGGTCGCTGCCGGTGGAGCCGCTGCTGCAGTGCACGGACCCCGACCGCTTCCGCCCCACCGCCGCCCGTGAGCGCGAAGGCCTGCTGTTCGTCGGCAACAGCCGGGGCATCCCGCGACCGACCGTGATGGAGTCGGTGCGCGGCGGACTCCCGCTCGAGCTCTACGGCGGCGATTGGGAGCGCTTCGTCCCGGCGGAGGCCATCGCGGGGTCGCGGGTCGACAACGCCGCCCTCGGCGAGATGTACGCCGGCGCCGCCGTGGTGCTGAACGACCACTGGGCCGACATGCAGCGAGAGGGGTTCATCTCGAACCGCCTGTTCGACGTCGTGGCCGCGGGCGGACGCGTGTACAGCGACACCGTCCCCGGGATCGACGAAATCTTCCAGGGTGCCGTCCAGACCTACCGCAGCGTGTCCGAGATCATCCCGTTCCTCAGCGGAGACCTCGATGCGCAGTTCCCCGACGAGGACGAGCTCGCGCGGATCAGCGCGCATATCCGCGCGGAGCATTCCTTCGCGACGCGCGCCAGGGTCCTCCTCGAGTACGCGATCGCCGACCTCGAGAACACCGTCGCATGAGCGACGCGGTGACGACGGCCCGACGGAAGCTGGGATCGCGACCTGATCTGATCGTCTGGGGCCTACTCGCGATCACGGTCGTGGGTGGCGTCCTCCGCTTCGCCGGCATCGGGTGGGGGCTCCCGTTCGCCCTGCACGCCGACGAATGGGTCGTGGTCGAGGGTGCCATCGACATGGCCCAGCGCAACTCGTTCGAGCCGCCGCACTTCTTCCGGCCGGATCATCTCGAGACCCAGCTGAGCTACCTCGCCTTCCAGGCCTGGTCGCATCTGTTCGGCGGCGGCTCCCCCGAGGTGCTCTTCGCCGTCGACCCGGCGCCGTTCTACGCCCTCGCGCGCGCCGTCACGGCCGCGCTGGGGACCGCGTCGATCGTCGTCGCGTACTTCATCGGCGCTTCGTTCTCCCGCACGACCGGTCTCTGGGCGGCGTTCGCGGTCTCCTTCTTCCCTCCCTTCGTCGAGAACTCGCGCTACGCCACTCCGGACGTGCCGCTCGTCTTCGCCGTGCTCCTGGTGATCCTCGGGTGCGTGCGGTATCTGCAGACCGAGTCATGGCCGTCGCTGGTCCTGGCCAGCGCCGGCGTCGCCGTGGGTGTGACGGCGAAGTACCCGGCTCTCGCCGCGACCGTCACGATCGCCGCCGCCGTCGTGATCGCGTCGATCCGATCACGCCACCTCTGGCGCATCCCGATCCGCGGCCTCGCCGCGATCGGCATGACGATCGGCTTCACCTTCGCGCTCTCGCCCTCCCTGTTCACGAACTTCTCGGCCGTCCGCGCGCAGCTGCTGCAGCAGAACTCGACAGGTCACCTGGGCGCCGACGGACTGGACTGGGCCGGGAACGCGGCGTTCTATGCGACCGGCTTCCTGAACAACGCGGGCGTCCTCGTGGTGCTGTTCGCCCTGATCGGTCTGGTCTCCGCAGTGCTGACCCGACGCTGGGACATGACCCCGCTTCTGACGGGCCTCGTCTTCTGGGTCGCCATCTCCGCCCTCACGCTGCACTGGGACCGATGGGGGCTGCCGATGTACGTCACGCCCCTGCTGTTCGCAGCGGTGGGCGCCGATGCCGCATGGCGCTGGGCGCGTCAGCGCGGCACGATCGCCCGTGTCGCGGTCGGGGTCCTCGGGGCCCTCTCGCTGCTGTCGCTGCTCCTGGCCTCGACCGCGCAACTCGCGAGCGCCCTCGCCGCGGACACGCGCCAGACCGCGGCCGCCGACCTCGACGCACGCGGCATCGAGGCGGACGACACGTTCTACGACGGGTACACGCCGTTCCTGACCGACGGGCCGCGCAACCTCGCCTCCGAGCTGACGGTCGAGGACGGAGTCGTGCAGCCCAGGGAGGGCATGGATCCGCTTCCCTATGTGCTGACGTCCTCCGCGATGGTGTCCCGCTACCTCAACGCCGATTCGATGCCCGAGGAGCAGAGCGTCTACCGCGCGATCCGAGAACTCGAGCCGGACACCGTCTGGAGCAGCATCGGCACTCCCCCGGCGAGTCCGTGGGAGCCGGTCCGCATCTGGCGCAGCGTCGAGTACCTCGCGAAGGTGATCGGGGGCGCGCACACCGGACCCGAGCTCATCCTCTACCGGATGCCAGGAGCAGCCGGCGACTGAGCCGTCAGGCGGGCGCGTTGTCGGCGTTGTACCTGTCGAGCACGTCGCCGATGGGGCCGTCGAGCACGAGGCGGCCCTTGTCGAGGTACAGCCCGCGCGCGCAGAATCGGCGCAGGTCGCGTTCGTTGTGGCTGACGAAGAAGAGCGTGCGCCCGTCGGCGAGCAGCTCGTCGATCCGGCGGTAGCATTTCTCGCGGAAGGCCTTGTCGCCGACCGCGAGCACCTCGTCGACGAGGAGGATCGGCTCTTCGAGTTGAGAGACGACCGAGAACGCGAGCCGCACCTTCATGCCGCTCGAGAGGTGCTTGTACGGCGTGTCCAGGAAGTCCTCGAGCTCGGCGAATCCGATGATGTCGTCGAAGCGGCGGGAGATCTCCGCGCGGCTCATCCCGTGCAGACCGGCGGTCAGGCGAACGTTCTCCCGCACGGTCAGATCGCCCACGAAGCCTCCGGTGAGCTCGATGAGCGGCGCGACGCCGCCGTGCACGACCACTCGTCCTTCGTCCGGCAGCAGGACGCCGGCCACGAGCTTCAAGAGCGTGGACTTGCCCTGCCCGTTGCGTCCGACCACGCCGATGGACTCGCCGGGCGCGACCGTGAAGGAGACGTCGCGCAGCGCCCAGAACTCGCCGGGGGGCCGGCCCCGGCCTCGCCTGCCGAAGATGTCCTTGAACGTGCGCCTTCCCCGCCGGTTGCGACGGAAGCGCACGCCGAGCCCCACCACTTCGATCGCGGTCATCACAGCTCCTTCAGCACGGCGGGCTCGAGTCGGCGGAACACGGTGATGCCGACGACGAGGATGAGGAGGGTCATGAGCACAGCGCCGATCACCGCAGCCGTGTTCCACTGATCGGGGAAGAACCCCACGCGATAGAGGCTGAAGATCCCGAACAGCGGGTTGAACACCGCGATGTCCTTGAAGGCCCCCGGGAGATCCGCGGCGCCGTAGATGATCGGCGAGGCGTAGAACAGGATGCGCAGGATGAGACGCGTGGTGCGCTCGAGATCCGCGTACAGCGTGCACAGCGGCGCGATCAGCAGACCGAGACCGACCAGCAGAGCCGCCTGCAGGATCAGTGCCACGGGGATCCACACCAGCTGCCAGGAGACCGTGGCACCGGAGAAGATCGCGAACACCGCCAGCACGGGCAGCGAGCACAGGAACTCCACCCCCTTGCTCAGCACGATCCGGTTCACCCAGATCGATCGGGGTATCGAGGTCGAGCGGACGAGCTTGGAGTCGCGGTTGAAGGCCTTCGTGAGATCGGACACCGAGGAGTTGAACCACACCCACGGCAGGAGGGCCGTGATCAGGAAGACGATGTAGGGCTGCTCCCCCACGGTCCGCTCGAAGACCTGCGTGAAGACGAACCAGTAGATCAGGCTCATCAGCAGCGGGTCGAGGATCGACCACAGGTAGCCGAGCCAGCTCGTGGCATACCGCACCCGGAGGTCGCGGGAGGACAGCAGCCACAGGGAGTGGAGGTACCGCCGTGCCGAGCCAGGCGCGCCGATCGACGTCGCACTCATCCGGTCCCCTTCAGAATCGATCCGGTCGCGGGTCAGGCGAGGGTGTTGTTCCACATCGACAGCGCCGACCCGATGGCCATGTGCATGTCGAGGTACTGGTAGGTGCCGAGGCGTCCGCCGAAGTGCACGTCCTTCTCCCCCGCCATGAGCTCGCGGTACGCCAGGAGGCGCTCGCGGTCCGTCGCCGTGTTGACCGGGTAGTACGGCTCGTCGTCACGTCCGGCGAACCGGGAGAACTCGCGCATGATGACCGTGCGGTCCTTCGGGTAGCGATCCGCGCGCTCGGGGTGGAAGTGGCGGAACTCGTGGATGCGCGTGAACGGCACGTCCGCATCCGGGTAGTTCATCACGCTCGTGCCCTGGAAGTCGCCGATGTCGAGGACCTCCTCCTCGAGATCGATGGTCCGCCAGCTCAGCTCGCCCTCGGTGTAGTCGAAGTACCGGTCCACGGGGCCGGTGTAGACGATGGGGACCTGTCCGACGACCGCCGCGCGGTTCAGCGGCTGCGCCTCGTCGAAGAAGTCGGTCGACAGGCGGACCTCGATGTTGGGGTGGTCGGCCATGCGCTCCAGCCAGGCGGTGTACCCGTCGGTGGGCAGGCCCTCCCAGGTGTCGTTGAAGTACCGGTTGTCGTAGGTGTAGCGCACGGGCAGACGGCTGATGATCGATGCGGGGAGATCCTTGGCCTCGGTCTGCCACTGCTTTGCGGTGTAGTCGCGGATGAAGGCCTCGAACAGCGGGCGGCCGATGAGACCGATACCCCGTTCCTCGAGGTTGCTCGCCGACGAGGGGTCGAACTCGCCCGCCTGCTCCTGGATGAGCGCGCGCGCCTCGGCGGGGCTGTAGGCGGCCTGGAAGAACTGGTTGATCGTGCCGAGGTTGATCGGCAGCGGGTAGACGACGCCCTTGTGCGCGGAGTAGACCCGGTGCACGTAGTTCGTGAAGGTGGTGAAGCGGTTGACGTACTCCCACACGGTCGCGTTGGAGGTGTGGAACAGATGCGCGCCGTAGCGGTGGACCTCGATGCCCGTCGTCGCCTCCGCCTCGCTGTACGCGTTGCCGCCGATGTGGTGGCGTCGCTCGAGGATCGTCACCTTCCGTCCGGCCGCGGCTGCCCGCTCGGCGATGGTGAGTCCGAAGAGACCGGAGCCGACGATGAGGAGGTCCATTGATGCATCATTCCTGTCTGGATCACGCGCAGGCGGCCGTCGTGGCGCGCCCCGGCGTCGCGGAGCCGATAGCGTACCCATGCTACCTGCGACGACTGTCCTCCCCTGTCAGGGAGCGCCCTGACACCATGCGGTACGCTCGATGAGCACCGGCACCGCGGTGACGAGCGAGAGTGCAGGGCAGGTGGTCGAGCCGATGAGCGATGCGCGACACGGCGACGAGATGGCAGATCCGGACTCCGACCAGGAGGTCGTCGAGGACCGCTCCATCGCCGGGATGACCGGCCCCGATGGTCCGCTGCTCCGACTGTTCCGCGACCGACGGGTCGCCTTCCTCTTCGTCGGCGTGATCAACACGGTCGTCGGATTCGTCTGGTTCGCGCTCTTCGACATCACGGTGGGCCGCCTCTGGGGCTACATGGTCACGCTGCTGTTCGCGCATGTCGCCAGCGTCCTGTGCGCCTTCGTGCTCTACCGCCGGCTCGTGTTCCGCGTCCGCGGTCACGTGTGGACCGACCTCGTCCGCTTCGAGACCGTCTACCTCGTCTCGCTGGGCATCAACGCGGTCCTGCTTCCTCTGCTCGTGGAGTTCGCACATCTGGAGCCGATCGTGGCCCAGGCCCTCATCGTGTTCGTGACGACGCTGGTGAGCTATTTCGGCCACAGCCGCTTCTCCTTCCGTCGAAAGGAGCACACCCCGTGACCGCGCCGACCGTCAGTGTGGTCGTCCCCGCCTACAACAACGCCGCCACCCTCCAGGAGACCATCGACTCGGTGCTCGCACAGGAGGGCGTGGACTTCGAGCTCATCGTCGCGGATCATTCATCGGCCGACGCCACGCGCGCGGTCATGGACCGGTATGCGGACGACCCTCGTGTGACGCTGCTGGACACGCCGGCGGGCGGAGGCGCCGAGCGGAACTGGAACCGGGTCACCGAGGCCGCCACGGGAGAGTTCCTCAAACTCGTCTGCGGGGACGACGTGCTCCGCCCGGGGATCCTCGCTCGACAGAGCGAGCTCCTGCGAAGCAGCGGCGCGGTGCTGACGGCGTGCCGACGCGACGTCACGGACGCCGACGGCCGCGTCCTGATGCCGGGGTGGGGCCTCAGAGGCCTCGCCGGACCGATGCCGGGTGCGCGAGCGGTGGCCAAGGCCGTCCGGGCCGGTTCGAATCTGTTCGGAGAGCCGGCCTCGGTCATGATGCGCCGCGACGTCCTCGAGCGCGCGGGTGGCTGGAGCGCCGAGTTCCCGTACCTCATCGACCAGGCGACGTACTCCCGCGTGCTGCTCACGGGCGAGTTCGTGCCGGACACGACCGTCGGTGCGACGTTCCGCCTGTCCGATTCGCAGTGGAGTGCCGTGCTCATCGCGTCGCAGGCTGATCAGGCCCGTCGCTTCCACGCCGACCTCCACCGTCGGCACCCCGCCGTGGTGTCCCGCGCCGATGTGCTGATCGGCAACGTCCGCGCCAGCGCGATGGCCCGGCTCCGGCGCCTTTCCTACCTCGTACTCAGATGGAGGAGTCGATGAGCGAGAGCTACATCCACCGTGTCAGCGTCGTCACCCCGGTGTACCAGGGCGAGCGCACCCTGGACGACCTGGTGGCGAGCATCGCGCCGTTCACGGAGGACTTCACCACCCCGGACGGCCATCGCGCCAGGGTCACCGAGGTCATCCTGAGCTACGACCGGGGTCCCGACGACTCGGCTGCGGTCATCCGCCGTCTCGCGGACACCTGGCCCTGGGTCCGGGCCGTCTGGCTCAGCCGCAACTTCGGCCAGCACGCGGCGACCCTCGCCGGCATCGCCAGCTCGGGCGGCGACTGGATCGTCACGCTCGACGAGGACGGCCAGCACGACCCGGTCTTCATCGGCGGCATGATCGACACCGCGCTGCGGGAGCAGGCCGATCTCGTGTATGCGGCACCGAGCAATCGCCCTCCGCACGGCTTCGTCCGCAACACGGCCTCGAAGAGCTCGAAGAAGCTCCTGGAGTCCTTCCTCGGCGGAGGTCAGGCCTCGCAGTTCAACAGCTACCGGCTCATCCTGGGCGAGATCGCCCGGAGCGTCGCCGCGTACGCCGGTACCGGTGTCTACCTCGACGTCGCGCTCAGCTGGGTGTCCGCGAAGACGGTCACCTCGCCCGTGCTGCTCCGCGACGAGGGCGAGCGCACCTCCGGCTACTCCTATCGACGACTGTTCGCGCACTTCTGGCGGATGGTGCTGACCTCGGGAACCCGCGGCCTGCGGTTCGTGACGGGCGTCGGGGCGCTGTTCTTCGCCGGCGGGATCCTCTTCGCGCTGTATCTGGTGATCATGCGGGCGTTCGCCGTGGACATCCCGGCCGGATGGACGTCGCAGATGGTGCTCACGGCCGCCGGGATCGGTGCCGTGCTCATGGCGCTCGGGATCATCGCGGAGTATCTCGGCGTGACGGTGAGCTCCGCGCTGGGCCGACCGACCTACCTCATCGTCCGCGATCCGCAGTCGGGTCCGCTCGGACACGCGCAGATCACGTCCAGGGACTCGAGTGACGAGCACAGCGCGTAGATGGATCATCGGCCGCGGACTCCTCGGCCGGGCCGTGTCCCGCTCGCGGGCCGACACGCCGTTCGCCGTCGACGTCTCGTGGGATGATCCGGAGCGCGCGATCCGAGAGCTCACGGCGGGCGCCGAGGCGTTCCTCCGCGTGCCGGGCCCGGTCGAGATCTACTGGTGCGCCGGCAAAGGCGTGACCTCGACCCCGCGGGAGTCGCTGTTCGCGGAGGTCGCGCTGTTCGGCGCGTTCCTCGACGTGCTGGCGCGCTCACCGCTGGCGACCGCTGATCGCCTGGTGCTGTTCCTCGCCTCGTCGGTCGGCGGCGCGTACGGCGGCGCGGCCGAGCCGCCGCACCGCGAGTCCACTCCCCCCGCCTCGGCCTCCGCCTACGGCGATGCCAAGCTCGCCATGGAGGCGCTGGCGGCGGAGCGCGGTGCCGAGCAGGGCTGGCGCACCGTGATCGGCAGGCTCACCAACCTCTACGGCCCCGGCCAGGACCTGACGAAGAAGCAGGGATTGATCTCGACGCTCGTGGACAGCGCGATCACGATGCAGCCCGCGATCATCTACGTGTCCCTGGACACGCTGCGCGACTACATCTTCGAGGACGACGCTGCCGCGGTGGTCAGCGCGGCAGCATCTCGCGCCCGCCTGCTCCCCGCCGGGGCCACGGTCGTGAAGATCGTCGGCACCGGTCGTGCGGTCTCGGTCGGCGCGATCCTGGGCGAGCTGAGGCGACTGCGACGCCGCAGCGGCTTCTCCCTCCTCGGCCAGGGACCGGCCACGGGCCAGGCCCTGGACCTGCGTGTGCGGTCCGAGGTGTGGACGGATCTGGACGCCCTGGTCGCCACGACCCTTCCCGAGGGCCTCGACCGGGTGCTGCGGGCACGGCTCGCCATGCTGGGCCGGCCGTGACCGACGCGATGTCCCCGATGTTCGTAAGCTGGTGGCGATGACGATCGATATCATGCTGCCGTTCTGGGGTGAGCCGGAGCTCCTCTACCGGACGGTGGAATCCGTCCGCGCGCAGAGCGACGGCGACTGGCGTCTCACCGTCATCGACGACGCCTACCCCGACCCTGGCGTGGCGGAGCACTTCGGCCGACTGGACGACCCGCGCATCCGCTACGTTCGCAACGACGAGAACGTCGGGATCATCGAGAACTTCCGGGCGAGCGTGCGTCTCGCGACGGCCGACCACCTGATGGTGCTCGGCAGCGACGATCTGCTCCTGCCCGGTTATGTCGCCTCCCTCCGTGCCGCGATCGCTCGGCACCCGGAGGCCGCCGTCTTCCAGCCGGGGGTCCGCGTCATCGACGAGCACGGCGCGCCCTCGCTGCCTCTCGTCGATCGGGTGAAGCAGCGCCTGCTCCGCCCGGACACCCGGTCAGGCGACGTCGAGATGCAGGGAGAGCGTCTCGCGACCAGCCTCACCCGGGGGAACTGGCTGTACTGGCCCTCGCTCGTCTTCCGCGCGGATGCGATCCGCGCACACGACTTCCGCGACGACCTGCCCATCGTGCTCGATCTGGCCATCCTCCTGGACATCGCCTTCGCCGGCGGGTCGCTCGTCGTGATCGACGACGAGGTGTTCGCGTACCGTCGGCACACCGAGAGCGCCTCGCAGAAGGCGATCCTGGACGGGACGCGCTTCACGGACGATCGCCGATTCTTCCTCGAGACCGCGCGACGGGCGGAGGCGCACGGATGGCGGGCGACGGCGCGGGCCGCCCGAGCGCGCGTTCTCGCCCGCCTCCATGCGCTGACGACGGTGCCCGCCGTCGTCCGTCACGGAGACGCCGACGGTCGTCGCGCGCTCTGGGCGCACATCCTGCGCTGATCAGCGGCGGCGGGCCGTTCCCCACGCCCGCAGCAGCATGATCCGCGCCCGCAGCACGGCGCGGATGCCGCGCGGCCGCGAGGGCGAGGCGTTCGTGTCGTGGATGCGGCGGCGGATCGTCGCTGCCTCGATGTGCGTCATCGTGCGATGCGCATTGCCGAAGAGCGCCAGCCACAGGTCGTGGCTCTCGTCCAGGTAGGCGGGGAACGGAAGCACGCGGTCCACGGCATCGCGTCGGATCGCCATGGCGCAGCCGTAATACGGCGCCATCCCGGCCAGGATCCGCAGCCCGTTGCGCACGCCCTGCCGGGACCACGCCGCCCGGAGACGCCAGGGTCGCCTCGTGACCGGATTGGGCAGCGGATCGTCCGAGCCGAGCAGCACCAGGTTCGACGCCGCGACCGCGGAGTTCGTCAGCGCCTCGACGAAAAGCGCCCTGCGGCCGGGGATCCAGACATCGTCCTGGTCGGAGAGCATCAGGATGTCGCCGGTCGCGCGCTCCATCGCCTCTTCGAAGGTGCGGACGTACCCGCGGTTGTCCGCGCGTGCGTGCACCCGGATGCGCGGATCGTCGAACCGCTCCAGCGCGGCGACGGTGCCGTCGGACGAGGCGTCGTCCACGACGACCAGCTCGTCCTGCGGCTCGAGCTCCTGCAGGATGGATTCGATCTGCGGACCGAGGAACCGCTCGCCGTTGTACGTCGCCATGCAGACGCTCACGCGCACCGTGCTCACGCCGCGGCCTCCTTCTCGGACGTGCGGAGCTCCGCCCGCAGCACGAGGACCTGGTAGCCCGCCACGCAGAGCTCGGACAGCGCCACGGCCCAGGCCACCGCCGGCACCGATCCGAGGGCCGCGAAGAGCAGGATGAGTGGCGCGCCGACCAGCGCCCCGATGAGCGTCGACGCCGCCAGGGCCCGCACGCGGCCGACGACCACGAGACAGGCGTATCCGACGATCGCCGCCGTGGCGATCCCCACGAAGGCCACGCCCAGCGGCAGCGACACCTCCCACGGGACCGTGATCCGGCCGACGGAGAGGAGCGTCGACACCCAGGGGCTCAGTGCGGCGATGCACGCGCCGCCGATGACGCCGATGATGACGGCGGCGAGGGTCGCGATCCGCGCTCGTCGCCGGAAGTCCGCCCCGGGGTCGGGCACCCAGCTCTGGAAATACTGCTGGATGGGCAGCAGCGCGACCGAGGCGTACTTGAACAGCCGGTCCGCGAAGGCGTACATCGGCTGCAGCCCCGGCAGGAACGCCTGGACCGCCACCATCGGCAGGGTCACGTAGAGGCCGCTGACGAGCGTCGCGGACACGGCGTGGCGCTGCCCGCTCAGCGCGGTACGCAGGCGCACCGGTGCCATGGAGCGTCCCGAGGAGCCGCGGAGGACGACGACGGCGTCGATGGAGACGGCGGCCACGAATCCGAGCCCCTGTCCGACCAGGTACACCCACAGCTCGCCGGTGACGACCGCACCGATGATGCCGGCGACCGCGCCCGTCACGGTCGGCAGGGTGTCGCAGAGCAGGAGGCGCATCGGCCTCCCCTCGCCCGTGAAGTACCAGGTCGCTCCGAGGTTGGGCAGCAGGTACACCGCGGCGCCGAGCACGGACACGAGAACGTCGCCGCGCGTGAGGAGCACGAGGATCACGGCGATCACCGGCAGCACGAGAAGGTAGAGCACGGCGCGGGCACGGAGCGAGGTGCGGTAGAACGCCGGTCTCTCCGCCACGGGGATCCCCGCCACCGTCGCGGCACCCGTGGCTCCCCACCCGAAGGCGACGAGGATGCCGCCGAACTGGGACACGGTCTGGATGAGCGCGAGCGTGCCCCAGGTGGTCCTTCCGAGTGAGGCGGTCAGAAGCGGGATCGAGATGATGCCGATGAGCGTCACGACGCCGACCGAGACGGTGAAGCCGCTCAGACGTCCCGCCGCGGTGCGGACGGCGCCGCTCACCTCTGCTCCGATTCGATCACGGGTGCGCTCCACCGGATCTCGGCCGCGATGGGTGCGAGCGCCGCGGGCATCCGACCCATGCGTCCGCGCAGGGCGGCCACGAATGCGGCGCGATACAGCCGCAGCAGCGCACGTCGAGGTCGGGCGACCCAGGCCGCGTTGACGAAATGGATGCCGTCGAGCAGCGAATCCCTCGCGATCTGACGCGGCGCCGAGACGAAGTACTCCCTGTTGAGCACGAGCCGATTGCGCAGGCGGTAGAAATAGCGGAACGGGGTGCTCAGCGTGATCTCCGGCGGGATCCCGGGCAGCGCCACGGTCCGGCCGAACAGCTCACGCCGGTACTTCGTGCCGAGCGCGTGCTCCATGCGCACACCGCCGGCCGCGAGCACCCGCCAGCCGCGCCGGCGCAGGCGCAGCTCGAACTCGGTGTCGACGAGGTCGATGAAGAAGTCCTCCCGGAGGGCCCCCTCTGCGGCGATGACGGACGCCGGGATGAGCATCCCCGACTGGATCACGTTGACGGCATCGCCGAACGGGGCGACGGGCCCCCTCTGCTGCCGCACCCCGGCGAAGTGCTCCGGCACGACCAGCCCGACGCGGTCGCCGGCAGCGGTCGCGGCATCGTGAGCCGCCACCAGGGCGCTCACGAAGCCCGGCCCGACCCAGGAATCCTGGTCGAACGTGACCACGAACTCCGCTCCGGCCTCTCTGGCACGGTCGATGCCGTCGTTCAGCGCCGCCGCGATGCCGTCGTTGGCCCCGCGTCGCACCACCGTCACGCCGCCCGCTTCGAGCGCCGACAGCACGGCGTCGGCAGCGGGACCGGAGCCGTCGTCGACGACGATCACGCCCTCGACCTGCGCGGTCACCGAGGCGACCGCGTCGAGAGCGGCTTCACCGGGCCGAAAGGTCGAGAAGACCGCCCAGACATGCGCGGCGCTCATCCGAGGCGCACCGGACGTCGAACGGGGAGCGGAGACAGGAGCATGGCGCATTTAGACTAGCCTCATTCGCTGATCGATCCCCGCAGACCCGGAAGGCCCTCGCGTGTCGACTTCCCCCTTCGGCACCATCGTGCTCGCCGCCTACTCCCCTGATCCGGAGCTCCTTCGCCGCCAGCTCGACTCCCTGCGCTCGCAGACGGTGCGGAACTGGGAGTGCGTGATCTCCGTGGACGGCGACCCCGCCCCGGTCGCCGCACTCGTCGAGGAGATCACCGAGGGCGACGATCGCTTCCGGATCATCGGCGACGGCACCCGGCTCGGCTTCTACCTGAACTTCGAACGCGCTCTCCTCGAGGTCTCCGAACACAGCACCTGGGTCGCGCTGTGCGATCAGGACGACCGGTGGGACGCCGACAAGATCGAGCGCCTGCTCCCCCATCTCGACGAGGTGTCGCTCGTCTCCGCCCAGGCGAGGATCATCTCCTACCCCTCGGAGACGGAGACGGGCCGCACCGAGCGTCGGGATCACGGCGCTCTCTTCACGCTGCTGTCCAACGAGTTCACGGGCTCGCTCTGTCTCTTCGGGCCGGAGCTGCTGGCCACAGCGCTTCCGTTCCCGCGCGCATCGACCAGGGTCGCGACGCACGATCACTGGCTCGCCGTCGTCGCGTCCGCCCACCGCGGCACCCGCATCGTGGACGACGTCGTGCAGGACTATGTCCAGCACGACGCCAACGTCTTCGGGGATCCGAGCCGTCTCGGCGGCGGGAGCATCCGAACCTCCGTGGCGAACGTCCTCGGCCAGGCCGAGCGCTTCGAGGGCTCCCGCTCCCCGTTCGCGGTCGCGAGGATGACGTTCTGGACCTACGTGGGATGGCGCCAGCTGATGGTCGACACCCTCGACTCCCGGATTCCCGCCGACCGCATCGACGTCCGCCGCGATCGCGCCTTCGGGCATGCCCGGCGCCTGACGGCGGTGTCCGCCCTCCTCCGCGAAGCGCGCCGGCGGGAGATCGTGCCGCCCCGATTTGCCGTGGAGTACCGGGCGAGCTGGTTCTGCGGTGCCATCACCGGCGGGCGCCGAGCCGTGCGGCGGACGTCGGGCGCCTGAGCGGCCGTCAGTCGACGTCGTCGGCGGGCCGCTGACCCTCCAGGCGCGAGGTCCTGCTCTCGAGCCGGTCGAGCTGGGTCCGCAGGATCGCCGACTCCTCCGCGAGGCGTCGCGTCTCCTCCTCGACCTGGCTCAACTCCCAGGAGAGGTGCAGCGACACTCCGAGAAGGAGGAGGATCGCGGTCGCGAAGAGCAGGTTCGAGGGCACCTGCACGCCGAGGAAGGCTGTCAGACCTGCCAGGAGGCCGGGGAACAGCCCGACGATGAGCACCGACACGGCGATGATCAGCCACAGGACGGCGTACTTCTCGCGCAGCCTGCGGGTGAGCAGCATCCACAGCACGACCACGAGGATCAGGATGGCGAGGGCGATGCCGACGAAGACGATCATGCGCGGGGCTCCCCTGCTCGCGATCCCGTCCGTCGCATCGCGGCGAGCATCAGCGCGAACACGGACCTGAGCAGGTAGACCGTGGAGCCGAGAGGCCCCTGGCTGGGGTTCCCGTGGACGCGAGGACGCATCGCGACCCCGACCTGGGTGACGGTGAGTCCCGCGTGGAGGGCGGCGACGAGCGAGTCCAGCGTGTCTCCCAGGTACTCGGCCGGGTAGTAGCGCACATACTGGTCGATCGCTCGGGCGTTGGCCGCACGGAATCCGCTCGTCACGTCGGTGAGGCGGGTCTTCGCGATGCGCGAGACCACGGAGGCGAGGAACACCATGGCCCACCGGCGCGGGCCGCGCACCGAATAGTCGCCGACATCGGAGAACCGCGCTCCGATCGAGATGTCGGCCCGGTCGAGGCCGGCGAGCACCCGCTCGATGTCGACGGGGTCGTGCTGCCCGTCGGCGTCGACCTGGATGGCGGCTCCGTAGCCTTCCCTGGCGGCGTAGGTGAATCCGGTGCGCATCGCGCCGCCCACGCCGAGGTTGAAGGGCAGGGAGAGCACGGCGGCGCCGGCGTCCCTCGCCACCGCGGCCGTCGCGTCCGTCGATCCGTCGTCGATCACGACGACGTCATAGCGCGACGACGCGGCACGGATCTCCCGCACGGTGGTTCCGACGTTGCGTTCCTCGTTCCACGCGGGCACGAGGACGAGAACGCGGTTCGCACGCGTGTTGTCGGTCATGTCAGGATCTCCGAGTTCAGCCCAGACCGCACGCGGTCACTTCGTACAGTCTGGCATCGCCCTGGCTGTCCACCAGGCGCACCACCCCGGAATCCGCGAGCTCGTCGAGGCCGGGGAGGGGGTGCGAGCCGTTGTGCACCTCGCGCTCGCCGAAGTCCAGCACGAAGCCGACCCCGGTGGCGCGCAGCGCGTCGCAGACCGACGGCTGCGTCGCGGCATCGGCGAGATGGTCGTTGACCGTCTGCGCGTCCTCGGAGACGTCGACCAGGATGTGCGGCATCAGGACGGGCCGTCCGCCGATCGCATAGGCCAGGGCGGTGCCGGTGTACGGGTTGCCTGCGATCGTCTCCCCCGCGGGCACGTGCTCGGGAATGCGCTCGAGCAGGGCCATCTCGTCCGCGCTCACCAGAGCCGAATCGTCGGTCAGTGCGAACTGCCGGTGCGCCTGCTCGACCGCGTGCGGCATGGCAGGGAGCGGGAACAGGACGAAACCGACGACCGCCAGCGCCACACCCGTGATCGTCCGAGCCCGCAGGTCCTCGGGGCGAGCGGTACGCCAGCGTCGCGCGACGGCCTGGACCGTGCGGGCCAGGCCGAAAGCCGCCAGCGGGACGAGCGCCACGCCGAACACCGCCGCGAGCCGCGGCCAGTTGTTGTACCAGCTCCCGGTGAGCGCATCGCGGAGCGTGGGGAACGGCGAGGCGATGACGACGATGAAGAGACCGGCACCGACCACCCAGGACAGCACGGCGACCGCGACGGGGCCGGTGCGCTCGCGAACGGCCCAGACGAGACCGAGGAGGATCGCGACGGCGACCCCGATCGACACCGTGCCGTAGAACATCGACACCTGGGCGACCTCGACGGCCGCCTGGGCGGGACTGAGCGCGGTCGGCCAGAGTCGGGTCGGCAGCGGCGGGCGCAGGATCTTGAGGAGCAGGAGTCCGAGTCCGAGGTAGGCGAGCACGCCGACGATCAGACCGATGCGTGCTCCCGCGCGGGCGTGACCGCGCCAGAAGCGGACGGCGAAGACCGCGACCATCGGGACGGAGAGGGCGAGCCACGCGACGAAGCCGCCCGGATGGGCCAGGGCCACGCCCGGGATCGCGCCGAGCACGATGAAGGCCCACCATCCCGGCGCGCGCTGCCCGGAGGACGATCCGATGCCGAGCATCGAGGCGGTGGCGGCGAGCGCGACCGGAGCTGTGGCGAGTGCGAGCTGGAAGGGGTAGAGGACGCCGTAGTCCATGGGGAGCAGCGGGAACATGGGCACCGACGCGCTGACGATCGCGGCGCTCACCGTGACGGCCGCTGTGGCGCCGCCGAGCACCCGGGAAAGCAGCACAGCGCCCGACGGCCAGATGACGGCCGCGATCACCAGGGTCTGGGCGTTGACCACGGTGGCGATGCTCGCGCCGCTGAGCTGGGCGACGATGGCGGCCGTCGCGTGCCACACGGAGGGGTAGAACGGCACTCCCCCGTTGGGGCTGGTCATCTGTCCGAGCTCGAGCGGCGAGGCGGCCCCGGTGTCGAGGATGTAGCGGATCGCATTGAGGTGGAACACGTTGTCGAAGGTCTGCGAGATGGCCGTCGGACCGCCGATGACCGACAGCGTCTGCCAGCCGATCACGACCGCGGCCAGGCCGACGGCGAGCACGGTCCACCACGGCGAGAAGGATCTGGGCGACGCGACGGGCGATGCCGTCCTGCGGCGCACGAGCACGACCCCGACGCCGATCACGACGGTCAGGATGAGACTCGGCAGGATCGACCAGCCGAGGCCGAGCCAGCCGGCGACCACGCTCGCGCCGCCGATCACCGTCGTCGCGAAGGCCGGGGCCGCGGCGACCGCCCACAGCCCGCGCAGCCCGATCACCCACGCCAGCGACCCGCCGAGAAGCGCGTACACCGCGACCAGGACGACGGCGGGCCACAGCAGTTCGAGCATTCCCATTAGTTCCAGACCTCTCGCGGACAACCGAATCAGGATAGCCCGCACCCTTGTCGATCCCCTGCGTGCAGCACCGCATGAGAGCGCTTACCGCTCGCGCCCCGGGGTTCCAGGAACAGTGTGACAACATAGAGGCGTGAAAGGCATCATTCTCGCCGGGGGCTCCGGCACACGTCTGCACCCCATCACTCTCGGAGTGTCGAAGCAGCTGATCCCGGTGTACGACAAGCCGATGGTCTACTACCCGCTGTCGACGCTCATGCTCGCAGGGATCCGCGACATCCTCGTGATCACGACCCCGCATGACGCCGCGCACTTCGAGCGGCTCCTGGGCGACGGATCGCAGTTCGGGATCAACCTGCAGTTCGCGCAGCAGCCGTCGCCGGACGGGCTCGCGCAGGCCTTCACGATCGGGGCAGACTTCATCGGAGACGACTCGGTCGCCCTGGTCCTCGGCGACAACCTGCTCTACGGCCCGGGACTCGGCAGCCGGCTGCAGCGGTTCGAGGACATCGACGGCGGCGCGGTCTTCGCCTACTGGGTGGGCGAGCCCCAGGCGTACGGCGTCGTCGAGTTCGACGACGAGGGCCGCGCGGTGTCGCTCGAGGAGAAGCCGGCACAGCCGAAGAGCAACTACGCCGTGCCCGGTCTCTACTTCTACGACAACGACGTGGTCGAGATCGCTCGCAACCTCGCGCCGAGCGCGCGCGGCGAATACGAGATCACGGACGTCAACCGCGCCTACCTGGAGCGCGGCAAGCTCCAGGTCGAGGTGCTCCCGCGGGGCACTGCCTGGCTGGACACCGGGACCTTCGACCAGATGACGGACGCCGCCGAGTACGTGCGCACCATGGAGCGGCGCACCGCGCTCAAGATCGGCGTTCCGGAGGAGGTCGCGTGGCGTCAGGGCTTCCTGAGCGACGACGAGCTGCGTGAGCGCGCAGAGAAGCTGGTCAAGTCGGGGTACGGGGTCTACCTGCTCGACATCCTGAAGAGAGGACACGCATGAGCCGCCTGCTCGTCACCGGAGGCGCCGGCTTCATCGGCTCCAACTTCGTCCACCACGTCGTCGGTCACACGGATCACCACGTGACCGTCCTCGACGCTCTCACCTACGCCGGCAACCGCCGGTCGCTGGAGGGCCTCCCCGAGGACCGCGTCACGTTCGTCGAAGGCGACATCACCGATGCGACGCTCGTCGACCAGCTCTTCGCCGACGCCGACGCCGTCGTGCACTACGCGGCGGAGTCGCACAACGACAACTCGCTGAACGACCCGCGTCCGTTCCTCGACACGAACATCATCGGAACGTACACGCTGCTCGAGGCCGCACGCCGGCACGACCGCCGGTTCCACCACATCTCCACCGACGAGGTGTACGGCGACCTCGAACTCGACGACCCCGAGCGGTTCACCGAGTCGACCCCGTACAACCCCTCCTCGCCGTACTCGTCGACCAAGGCCGGCAGCGACCTGCTGGTCCGGGCCTGGGTCCGCTCGTTCGGGGTGCAGGCGACGATCTCGAACTGCTCGAACAACTACGGCCCCTACCAGCACGTCGAGAAGTTCATCCCCCGTCAGATCACCAACGTGCTCCGCGGCATCCGCCCGAAGCTCTACGGCGCCGGAGAGAACGTGCGCGACTGGATCCACGCGGACGACCACTCCTCCGCCGTGCTCACGATCCTCGACAAGGGTGCGATCGGCGAGACGTACCTGATCGGCGCAGACGGCGAGCGGAACAACAAGGACGTCGTCGAGCTGATCCTGACGATGATGGGTCAGCCGGCGGACGCCTACGACCACGTGACGGATCGTGCCGGACACGACCTGCGGTACGCGATCGACTCGACCAAGCTGCGCACCGAGCTCGGCTGGCGCCCGCAGTTCTCCGATTTCGAGGCCGGCCTGTCGGCGACGATCGACTGGTACCGCGACAACGAGTCGTGGTGGGCGCCCAGCAAGGACGCCGTGGAGGCGTTCTACGCGGGCAAGGGCCAGTGAGCACGGCGTTCGGGAAGTCGCTCGAACGGATCGAGACGCCCATCCCGGGTCTCGTCGTGTTCGAGCTGCCCGTCCACGGAGACTCCCGCGGCTGGTTCAAGGAGAACTGGCAGCGCGAGAAGATGACCGCACTCGGCCTCGAGGACTTCGGGCCGGTGCAGAACAACATCTCGTTCAACGACGCCATCGGCACGACGCGCGGCATCCACGCGGAGCCGTGGGACAAGTGGGTCTCCGTCGCGACCGGCCGCATCTTCGGCGCCTGGGTCGATCTGCGGGAGGGCCCGAGCTTCGGGACCGTGTTCACGACGGAACTCGACCCCTCGCGGGCGATCTTCGTCCCTCGCGGCGTCGGCAACTCCTACCAGACCCTCGAGACGGACACCGCCTACACCTACCTCGTCAACGACCACTGGTCGCCGGACGCGTCGTACTCGTTCCTGAACCTGGCGGACGAGACCGCCGCCATCGACTGGCCGATCCCCCTCGCCGAGGTCGAGATCTCCGCCAAGGACAAGGCGCACCCGCGTCTCGCGGAGGTCACGCCGATCCCGCCGAAGCGGATCCTCGTGCTGGGCGCGTCCGGCCAGCTCGGGCTCGCCCTGCGGGCCCGCTTCGGCGACGCCGCGCACATCGAGTACGCCACGCGCGAGGACATCGACGTGACGGCTGCCGATCTGGCCGACGCCCGCCGTTGGCGGGACTACGGACTCATCGTGAACGCGGCCGCCTACACGGCCGTCGATCAGGCGGAGACCCCGGAGGGGCGCGAGCAGGCCTGGGCTGCCAACGCGACGGCGGTGGCAGCGCTCGCCCGCGTCGCGACGGAGAACGGCATCACGCTCGTCCACGTGTCCAGCGACTACGTCTTCGACGGCACCCTCGAGGGCGCCTACACCGAGGACGCCCCGCTTCGCCCGTTGGGCGTCTACGGTCAGACCAAGGCCGCCGGTGACCTCGCGGCGTCGACGGCCGCGCGGCACTACATCCTCCGCACCTCCTGGGTGATCGGCGAGGGCGGCAACTTCGTCCGCACCATGCATTCGCTCGCCGAGCGGGGCATCGACCCTCGTGTGGTGGGCGACCAGGTCGGACGCCTCACGTTCACGTCGGACATCGCGGACGCGATCGCGCATCTGGTCGAGACGGGCGCCCCGTTCGGCGTCTACAACGTGACGGGATCGGGCGACGCCTCGTCCTGGGCGGAGATCGCGCGCGAGGTGTTCCGGCTGTCCGGCCACGACCCCGAGCGTGTGACCCCGGTCAGCACGGACGAGTATTTCGCCACCGCCGCGGGGCCGGTCGCCCCTCGGCCGCGCAACAGCGTCCTCGACCTCACGAAGATCGTCTCGGCCGGGTTCTCGCCCGCCGACGCGGAAGAATCACTGCGCGCCTACGTCGCAGGCCTGAAGGGTTGATGGAATGAGACTCAGCGTCATCGGCTGCGGATACCTCGGGGCGGTGCACGCGACGGCGATGGCGTCGCTCGGCCACGAGGTGGTCGGGATCGACGTCGACGAGAACCGGATCGCGATGCTCGCATCGGGGAAGGCGCCGTTCTTCGAGCCCGGTCTCGACGACCTCCTCGGTCAGGCGCGCGATCGCGGCACGCTGACGTTCTCGACCGACTTCGCCGCGGCATCCGAGGCGACCGTGCATTTCATCGCGGTGGGCACCCCCCAGAGCGCCGACGGCGACGGCGCGGACCTGCGCTACGTCGACAGCGCGATCGCCTCCCTCACGGCCGTCCTCTCCCCCGGCGATCTCGTCGTCGGGAAGTCCACGGTCCCGGTCGGCACCGCCCGGCGCATCGCCGATGCCATCCGCCCCACCGGCGCACGGCTGGTGTGGAACCCGGAGTTCCTCCGCGAGGGTTTCGCGATCCAGGACACCCTGGCACCGGATCGTCTCGTGTACGGGGTCGAGAGCGATGACGCGTCCGCCGCGGACGTCGCCGTCCTCGACGAGATCTACCGGCCGGCGATCGAGTCCGGCACACCCCGCGTGGTCACCGACTACGCCACCGCGGAGCTCGTGAAGGTCTCGGCCAACGCCTTCCTGGCCACGAAGATCTCATTCATCAACGCGATGGCCGAGATCGCCGAGGTCACCGGTGCCGATGTCACCCAGCTCGCCGACGCCATCGGCTTCGACGCACGGATCGGTCGCCGGTTCCTCAACGCGGGCATCGGATTCGGCGGCGGATGCCTGCCGAAGGACATCCGGGCGTTCGCCGCGCGCGCCGAGGAGCTCGGTGTCGGCGAGTCCGTGCGGTTCCTGCACGAGGTCGACGCGATCAACCTGCGCCGCCGGCAACGTGTCGCGGACCTCGTCGTGGCGGCCCTCGACGGCGCCCCGGAGGGCCGTCGGGTGGCGGTCCTCGGACTCGCGTTCAAGCCCGACTCCGACGACACCCGCGATTCGCCCGCTCTGGATGTCGCCCGACGTCTGCACGCTTCCGGCGTCGACGTCCAGGCGTTCGACCCGGCGGCGAACGAGACGGCACGGCGTGTCGCTCCCGACCTGTCCTACGCCGAATCGGTCCTCGCTGCCGTCGACGGCGCCGAGGTGGTCGTCGTGGCGACCGAGTGGCGGGAGTTCCGCGACCTCGACCCGGCGACCGTCTCTGCAGCCACCACCGCTCGGACCATCGTGGATGCGCGCAACTGCCTGGATCCCGTGGCCTGGCGCGCCGCTGGATGGACCTACTTCGGCATGGGGCGCCCATGACCGGCCCGCGCGTGAGCATCGTCGTCCGAACGAAGAACCGTCCGGACTTCCTGACCCGAGCGCTCTCCAGCATCACCTCCCAGGCATTCGACGACTGGGAGGCGATCATCGTCAACGACGGGGGCGACGCGGCGAAGGTGGCGGCGCTTGTCGCCGCGCTCCCCGATCCGTCGCATCGCGACCGCGTCCGCGTCATCGACCATCCGGAGTCCCGCGGTCGCTGGGTCTCCGCCAACGCCGGCGTCCTGGCGGCGACGGGCGAGTACCTCGTGCTGCACGACGACGACGACTCCTGGCACCGTGACTTCCTCGCCAAGGCCGTCGAGTATCTCGACGCCCACCCTGAGCGGCAGGGCGTCGTCTCTCGCATCGAGATCGTCTGGGAGCGCGAGGAGCAGGGCCGCTTCGTCGTGGAGGAGCGCGAGGAGTTCCAGTCCCAGCTCACCGCCCCCCTGCTCACCGACACCCTCCTTTTCAACAGGTTCGTTCCCATCGGCTTCCTCTACCGTCGCTCGCTGCACGCCGAGATCGGCCTCTACGACGAGAAGCTGCCCGTCGTCGGCGACTGGGACTTCAACCTGAAGGTGCTCTCCCGTGGCGCCCTCGAGTACCTCGGCGATCAGCCTCTGGCCTACTGGCATCAGCGTCGCGGCGCCACCGGCAGCGCGGCGAACAGCGTGGCCGGCGCCCGCAGCGACCACGCCCGGTACGACGCGAGCATCCGCGAGGAGGCCCTGCGGAGCTGGGTCGAGGAGAACGGCACCGGCCTGGTGCTCTACCTCACCAAGTTCATCGACCAGCGATTCGTCGACGTGGAGAACGGCATCCGCGAGGAGATCGTCGCCTCCTCGTTCTGGCGGCGCGTCGAGCGCCGCCTGCGCCGGCGCCGCTAGGAGCGCAGGAGCTCGACGGCGTCGGTGATCGGTCCGTCGAAGATCATCTTCCCCTTCGAGATGACGATCCCCCGCGAGCACAGCTCCTGGACCATGTTCATGTCGTGGCTGACCACGAGCATCGTCACGCCGCGGGCGGTGAGCTCCTTGATCTTCTGCGCGCACTTCGCACGGAACGGGGCGTCACCGACGCTCAGCACCTCGTCGACGAGCAGCGTGTCGAGGTTCACGTGGATCGCCACCGAGAAGGCGAGCCGCATGAACATGCCGGACGAATAGTGCTTGACCTCCTGGTCGATGAAGTCGCCGATCTCGGAGAACGCGACGATGTCGTCGAACTTCTCGTCGGTCTCCTTGCGTGACATCCCCAGGATCGCGGCGTTCAGATACACGTTCTCGCGGCCGGACAGATCCGGGTGGAAGCCGGCGCCGACCTCGATGAGACCGGCCACCCTGCCCCGGGTGAGCACCCGTCCGCCGTCCGGCTCGAGCACTCCGGACACCAGCTTCAGCGTCGTCGACTTGCCCGATCCGTTCATGCCGAGGATGGCGACGGATTCGCCCTCCCCCACCTGGAAGCTGATGTCGTCGAGAGCCAGGAACTGATCCGTCCTGACCTTCTTCTTCTGCAGCCATCCGATGAACGCCTCCTTGAAGGAATGCGAGTTCCTCCGCAGGAAGTACTTCGATGCGCCCTCGACGATGATGGTGGGAGGGGTGGCGGTCTGCACCGCGATCAGATCTTGCATGTTGTGCTCACAGGTCCTGTGCGAAGCTGCGCTCGAAACGGCGGAAGACGAGCTGTCCGATGACGAGCATGATCAGGCTGACGACGCCGGCGACCACGGCGTACACGCCGAAGTGCGGCGGCAGGCCGGGGGTCGACGAGGCGGTCGGCGCCCAGAAGCCGTAGTGGAAGAACTCGACAGCGACCGTCAGCGGGTTGCTCATGTAGATGTGGAACAGCCACGGCGGCATCTTGTCGATCACGAGCGTCCACATGTAGAGCACGGGCGACGTCCACGTCGAGAACATGCGGATGATCTCGACGACGTTCTGGGCGTCGCGGAAGCGCACGTTGATGCCGCCGAAGAAGAGCCCCAGACCGGTCGCGAAGACGAGCACGATCAGCACGCCGGCGAGGACGGCGGCGATGCCCAGCAGAGACGGAGTCCACCCCAGCAGCAGACAGATCGCCAGCAGCACGGCCACCTGCGGGAGGAAGTGGACGAACGCGACGATGATCGCCGCGACCGGGAACAGCTCTCGGGGAAGATAGATCTTCCGCACCAGCGCTCCGTTGTCGACGATCGAGTTCGTCGCGTTGCCGAATCCCTCGTTGAAGAGGTTGATGATCACGATGCCGGAGAACAGGTAGATCGCGAAGTTGTCGACGTCGCGATGGATGTTGAGGATGATCCCCATCACGAAGTAGTACACGGCGAACTGCGCCGCCGGTTTCACGTAGGACCAGGTCCAACCGAGGACGGAGTTGCGATAGCGAGTCGCGGTCGCCTTGCGGACGAGAAGGTTCAGGAGGTACCGACGCCGGAAGACGTCGAGCACCCCTCGTCCGCGCCCGGGAGATTGATACAAGCGCGCGTCGACTGTGCTCACCTGGTTACCACCACGCCTCCTCGTCGCGCGCCTCGGGCAGGCACGCATACCGCCCTTCATCGTAGTCGGTGATCCTGGGCGCACTCTTTCAGGAGGACGGGTGTTCGCCCGTCCTCCTGTGTCCGTTCTCAGCGCGTCGGCAGCTTCAGCGTCGCGCAGTTGGCCGGCGAGAGTTCGGTGATGGCGACGCCCCGCGGATCCGTGATGATCGTCAGCTTGCCTGCGGCGGCGGAATAGAGGACGCCGTTGCAGCGGACGACCGTGGTGACCGTCCCCGCCTTGGGCATCGCCGCGCCCGCCGCGTCGGAGATCGCCACGGCTTGCCTCGGGAGGCCCAGATCGTCGGCGCGGAGCCAGGAGTTGAGGTAGATCAGGCGTCCCGCATCCGCGAGGTACACGCGGCCGTCGCCCGGCGTCACCACGAAGCCGATGTCGGCGCGCAGCATCGTCCCCTTCGGCTGGGCGGCCATGTCAGCCGCCGCCAGGGTCACCACGCGCACGGCGCCGGGGCCGTTCAGCGCCGTCAGCGTCGCGGGGTTGGCGACGTGGCGGAAGACTCCGCCCGTCGCCATGTGGATGGCGCTGTCGCCGGCGCCGTTGACGAAGAGAGGCGAGGCCGTGTCGTTCCCGATCCGCAGCAGCGCACACGTCCGGGCGTCGACCGCCGCGACTCCGAACCCGCCCGAGGAAGCCACGCGCCAGAGCGTGCCGCCCGCAGCGAAGTACACGCGACCGTCGCACGAGACGAAGCGGCTGAGATCCGTCGTGGTCCGATGCTGCGCGACCGCCGTCGCGGCGACGTTCTTCGTGACCTTCACCGGCAGACCGAGGTGGGTGGCGAAGTCGAAGGAGGACACGTAGTGCAGCTCCCCGTCGGACGTCGGCAGGTACACCCTGGTCGATCCCGCGATCGTGATGAACTCGCCCGGAACGAAGCGCGTCGGGATCGCTCGGTACTTGGAGGCCCCGCCCGGCGTCATGGTCGCCGCATAGAGGCTCGGGTTCTGTCCCCACGCCGTCGCCGCTGCCGCGGTTCCGTACGGCACGAGGTCCTTGCCCTCGATCACGAAGACACGCGCATCGCCTGCCATCTTCGCCCGCACGGTCATCTCCGGCCCGGCGCCGGGCCTGCGGAAGTCGTCGGAGTCGAACTTCGTGAGCGCGTTGCAGTTGGATCCCCAGCTCGCGACGAGGTCGCAGGTCGGGAACCGGTGCGTCTTCCCGTCGCTGAGATACGACACCGTGAGGGTGGACGCGTCCTGCAGGAACAGGGTCGCCGCCCCGCCCTGCCGGAGCGACCCGATGTGGTCGTTCGTCGTCGGCGCCGGGTCGCCGAAGGCGGCCTTGTACTGGCCCCAGACGTCGGCCGTGATGTGGTACGCGGTGCCGTTGGTGATCGCGTAGATGTCCTTGCCGACGTTGACGATGGGACCGTCCGGCCTCTTGATGCCCTGCGTGCTGCCGAACCAGTCCGTGAAGTAGTTGTAGAAGTTGCGGTTGCCGTATGCCGAGCAGCCGTCGCCGGTGCCGTAGCCGGCCCGGAGGGCGGCGGCGTTCGGCTGGTAGGGCGTGTAGTAGTACAGCGCGGAGGTGGCCTTGTTGGCGACGGCCACCGGCGACGAGCCGCACGAGGCCTTCGGGTTGTAGAGGATGTTCCAGGTCCGCCCTGGGGCGTACCACTGGAACCAGCGGCCCTCCATGTAGATCTGCATCTGACGCGCTGCGCCGTAGATCTGGTGGAAGAAGCCGATGTAATTGGGGTCGCACGGCGCCGTGTCCGGGCATCCCTGACCGAGGGCGATGCGGTAGCGCCACGCGCTCGGCCAGGTGTGGGTGATGAGACCCTGCTCCTTCTGGAGCATCACGATCAGCACCTGCGGGTTGATGTTGCAGGCCTGCGCCACGCGGTAGATGATCCGCGCCGCTGACTCGTTCGCCGCTCCCGAATAGCCGGAGCAGTACGCGTCGCCTGGGCGCGACACCGTGTTCATGCGGAAGTCCTTGAGGCACACGATCGGCTCGTTGTTCTCGTCACGACCGCCCAGGCAGCGCGCCACCTTGCCGTTGAAGAAGCTCTGGATCTGCGCTTCGGTCATCGTGCTCTTGTTGGTGAACACGGCGTCGCTGATGATGTTCCCCGCATTGAACCCGGCGAGGGTGGTCTTCACGATCCCCCCGGAAGCGGGCTGGACCGACGCGCGCGCGAGGTCGGCACTGCTCGAGGAGGTGGACGCCGAGGCAGCGGCGGCGGGGACCGCCGTGCCGAGGAGCAGGGCGGAGACA
The DNA here is from genome assembly GCF_008868005.1 of Microbacterium algeriense. Taxonomy (GTDB): domain Bacteria; phylum Actinomycetota; class Actinomycetes; order Actinomycetales; family Microbacteriaceae; genus Microbacterium; species Microbacterium algeriense. The sequence goes on along the minus strand of NZ_WAAO01000002.1, from coordinate 255,255 downwards.
GCAAGGAAACAGACGAGGAGTGGGGCGGTCCTCGGTGTGTTTCGAGAGCGTGGGGCACGTCGAGACATGTGACCAGTGTGACGGAAGTTGCGGGATGATGCCACTGTTACGACAGTTGAGACGCAATCCGTCGGCGTGTCGCAGGGATGCGCAGGCTGCTCCCAGCGAATCAGAGGTCCGCGTGCAGGCCCCAGAGACGTTCGGCCGAACTCGCCCAGGAGAAGGCTCTGGCGCGGTCCAACCCGAGCACGCGCAACCGCTCGGCCGCCGCGTTCGCGGCCTCGGACAGCGCTTCCGCGAGGTCCTCGGCCGCGACCAGCATCCCGCCGTCGGCGATCACATCACCGTGCGATCCGCTGTCGACCGCCACGACCGGCACGCCCAGGACCATCGCCTCGATCGCCCGCCACGGCCAGCCGGCCACCGGGTCGCTCGCCGCGAAGGCCGACGCGCCTGCCAGGACGGCGGCGCGGTCCTCGACGGGCAGAGCACCCCGCACATGCACGCGCCGCTCGGGCAGTCCGGCCGCCGAGGCCACCTCGGCGTAGCGCGGCTCCGAACCCTCTGGCGCGTCCAGAACGACGGCATCGAGACCAGCGGCGATCGCGCCGCGGAAGCCCTCGGTCAGCGTCGCCAGCGGCCCGACGAGCACGACGTACTCCTCCGGAAGGGACAGCGCTGCTCGCCGTCGCGCCGCGTCGGTCGGTGCAGCGAAGCCGCGGGGAGGAGCACCGGCGATGACACGGACCCGGTCGCCCAGGCGCGCCAGCTCGCTCAGTCTCTCTGCCATGGCATGAGAGGGGACGACCACCGCGTCGGCATGCTTGACCGCACGGCGGAGCATGCCCCGCTGCCAGGCGACCGTGCCCTTCGACAGCTGATCGGGCGCCTCCCAGGCTCGCAGGTCCCACAGGGTCACGGTGGTCTGGTCGTTGTCGTGCAGCCGGTCGTGGCGCACGAGCGGCGCCATCAGCGTCGGTGCGTGGATCAGCCCGCCGCCGACTCCCGGGGCGATGCCGAGCTGCCAGGACGCGGCGAGTTCGCGGCGCCCGAGGCTCAGCGTGCGCACCTCCGAGATGCCCGCCACGGGGACGGACGCGCCGGCAGGGACGATCGCCTCGACCGTGCAGCCGGAGGGAGCCGTCGCGACCAGTCCCGCCGCCAGATCCACGGACGCGGCAGCCTGGTCGGGGTCGACGATCTGCACGAGCTGATCCAGAACAACACGCAGTCGAGCACCCATGGCATCAGGGTAGCCGCGGGCGCCCTTCGCTCCTGGGAGCACCGGGCCCGCGCCGCCCGAATGTCAGCGTTCCCACAGATTCCGCGCCCACGGACGGCGCTGTTCATGTTTGAATGCTCGAGTGAGCGATGGTCGACTTCCCGCCCGGCGCCGATGGATCGGGTGGACCGTCGGCATCCTGTTGTCCCTGCTGCTGATCGCGATCGGCTGGGTCGCCGTCCGCGGGATCGGGGCCGTGAACGATCTCCAGCAGGTCGCCAAGGGAGCGACGCAGCTGGAGTCGTCGATCGCCGCCGGCGATCTGGAGGGCGCCCAGCCGATAGCGAAGAGCATCGCGCGCAATGCGGCGTCGGCTCGCGACCTCACCTCCGATCCCGTCTGGCAGGTCTTCGGCGCGGTGCCGTGGCTCGGTCCGAACTTCCGCGCGGTGAGCGAGGTCGCCGAGATCGCCGACGACGTCTCGCAGGAGGCGCTGTCGCCCCTGCTCGACGTGGCGGCCGACTTCGATCTCGCGAACCTCGGGTTCTCGGGCGGCAAGATCGATCTCGCTCCGTTCGCCGCGATCGCGGAGCCGCTCGGCGCGGCCGACGCCGCCCTGAGCGCAGCCCAGCGCGACGCACGACGCATCGACGCGGATGCCACGCTCCCGCCGCTCGCGGATGCCGTCGAAGAGCTGCGTTCGGCCGTCACCGAGGCCGCGACGGTCGTCGGCTCACTGCACGGCGCGGCCGTCCTGCTGCCGACCATGCTCGGCGGCGAAGGCCCCCGCGACTACGTCCTCGCGATGCAGAACAACGCCGAGCTGCGCTCCTCCGGCGGGATCGTGGGCTCGATCGCCCTGCTGCACGCCGAGAACGGGCAGATCACGCTGCAGTCCCAGGCATCGACGCTGGACTTCCCGCCCCTGGAGACACCGCTGCCGCTGAGCGAGTCGACGGTCGCCCTGTTCGAGGATCGTCCGGGCCGTTACCTGCAGAACATCACCAGCATCCCCGACTTCAGCGAGGTCGGCGCCACCATCGCCGCGCGATGGGAAGGCCGCTTCGGGCAGAAGGTCGACGGCGTGATCGCCGTGGATGCCGTCGTGGCCCGACACCTCCTAAAGGTCACCGGCGACCTCACCTTCGGCCCGTTCACGGCCACCGCGGACAACGTGACCGACATCCTCCTCTCCGAGATCTACGCCGCCGTCCCCGATCCGGCCGCCCAGGACCAGATCTTCGCGGGCGTCGCGAGCGCCCTGTTCGGCGCGGCACTGTCCGCCGGCGACCCCGAAGCCCTGGTCGGCGCCCTCGCGGACGCGGCCGGCGAGGGACGCATCCGCATCTGGAGCGCGCACGAGGACGAGGAGTCCGTGCTGGCGGCCTCGGCTCTGGGCGGCACGATCCCGGAGGACACCGCTGACGGCTCGTCGGTGGGCGTCCTGATGAACGACACCACCGGCGGCAAGATGGACTACTACACCCGTGCCTCCATCGCGACCGCGGTCGGCACCTGCCGCGGACTGCCCACGACCCAGGTGAGCGTGACCTGGACGAACACGGCTCCCGCAGACGCGGCGACGGCGCTGCCGAAGTACGTCACAGCGGACGGGTTCTACGGGGTTCCCCCCGGGAGCGTACGCACCCTGATCGCCGTCTACGGTCCGCAGGGCGCCACCCCCGACCACATCGACAGGGACGGCGAGGAGGATGCCGTGCAGACGGCGGTTCTCGACGACCGCACTGTCGTGCAGCACGAGGTCACCTTGGCCCCCGGCGAATCGACCACCATCACGGTCGAGTTCCAGGGCACGGGCGCCGGAGAGCGCCTGACCGAGGTGCTGCACACCCCGTTGATCGACGCTCCCGAGACGACGCGGAAACCTCTGACCTGCGCTTCGTGACTTTCACCCGCCGATAGGGTACTGTCGACTCACTGGGGAATATCTGGTGTCTGCAAAACTGCCGTGGGGGCAGGAAGACACCACGCAGTCGGACGCAGGGGTGTGTCCGAAGGCGATTCCGCGTGAAATTCTGGGGAGAAATCATGCTGAAGAAACTGGCTGCCATCAGCCTCACCGCTGGCGCGCTGGTCCTGCTCGCGCCCGCTGTCGCCACCGCCGCGCCGACTGTTCCGGCCGCGTCGACCGACTCGTACTCGACGCCTCCCGGCGTCAAGGTCGGCGACCCGATCATCGACATCTGCGAAGTCTCGACCATCGTTTTCGGTCCCGGGTTCTTCCTCCCGTCGGAGAACGTCAACGTCGCGGTCTCCGGGCTCAACGCCGCGGATGCAGCCGTGTCGGGCAACACCGCCACAGCCGACGGGAGCCTGACGCTCACGTTCCGTCCGCCGTCCGACGGCGAGGGCTCCTACGCCATCGCCTTCAACGGGTCACGCGCGTACACCGCCACGATCACGGTGTCGCACGGTCACGACGCGGCGGTCAGCTGCGACCACGACCCCGGGGTCGCGGCCGCGGGTTCCGAGCTTCCGCTCACCGGCGACGGCTTCGAGCTGGCGCTCACGGGCGGAAGCGTCTCACCGTGGGTGCTCGGAGGCGGCGCCGCGGCGCTCGTCGCCGGCGGCGCTCTCGTCGCGGTCGGAGCCTCCCGCCGCAAGCGCGCCTAGGTCCGGCTGCCGCCTCGCGCGGTGGTCGACTGGACGACGGTGATCCCTCCCCCTCCGATCACCGTCGTCTGGTGCATCCGGTGAACTCACCGGAAGCCCACGGCCGTCCCTCTCCTGGGGACGGCCGTGGGCTTTGGAGCGCCCGGACGGTGCGATCACGATCGCCCGCGCCTCGGGTCGGGTGTCAGGGCTGCGGTGTCGGCGTCTCCGTCGGCGGGTGCAGGGACTGCGTGATCATCTCGCGGATGTGCGCGTAGTCGGGCTGGTGCTCATCCACACCGAACTCGGGCGTGAGCTCGATCGTCGTCACCGGCTGCTCCTTCGCCTTGAGCATCAGATCGAAGAACTCGGGGAGCTTGTCGGACGGGAGGTCCGTGCTGATGAGTGCGGTTCCGGCCGCGGCGACCTCGTTGAACCGGGTCAGCACGGTCTGCGGCGTGAACTGCGCGAGGATCGCCTCCTGCAGCTCCCGCTGACGCTTCATCCGATCCCAGTCGTCCGTCGTGTAGCGCGACCGGGCGTACCACTGCGCGGTGTCGCCGTCCATCCGCTGCTGACCGGGCTCGATCCATCCGATCGCCCACTCGTTCACATCGGTGCCTGTCCAGCCCTCCGGCGGACCACCCTTGGGCAGCCGCTCGGTGACGTTGATGTCCACACCTCCGAGCGCGTCCACAAGCTCCGCGAATCCGTGCATGTCGACGAACACGTAATACGGGATCTCGATGCCGAGGACACCCTCCGCCGCATCCTTGGTCGCCTCGATGCCGGGGGCGGAGCCGTGCGCGTCGGCGTCGGGGTACAAGCCTGTCCCGTGGTCCTCCCGGCACACCTCCGCGGCGTTGCGCACATGGTTCATCCAGCCGTTCCAGCCGCAGGTCGACGAGCTGTGCCCCTCGAAGCCGTCCGGGTACAGCTCCTGCATCGGACTGCCGTCGCTGAACGGGGCGTTCGGGAGCTCGCGCGGGATCCCGGTGATCGTCACGGCGCCGGTGTCGGCGTTGACCGAGACGACGGAGATGCTGTCGAAGCGCATCGAATCGCGGCCGTCGCCGCTGTCGGCGCCGAGCAGCAGGATGTTGTAGTAGCCGTCGCTCGGCTCGACGCTCGGCCCGCTCTGGCCGAAGATCGATCCCAGCGTGCTGCGCACCGATCCGACCGCGGTCGCGGCGTACGCGGTGCCGCCGCCGACCAGGCCGAGGAGCACGAGGGCGACGACCGGGATCGCGAGGCGCGACACCCCTGGCACCTTCACCAGACGCACCAGGCGCAGCGCGTCGAAGGTGAGCACGATCCAGAGCACGACATACCCGACGAGCAGAACCTGGACGATCGTGAGGACCGCCGCCGAGAAGAATCCCCCGCCGATCGTGAACCACAGCAGGACAGGACGGGCGAACAGGGCCAGTCCTGCGGTCACGAGCACCAGCAGCCAGGCCACCAGCGTCGCGCCGAGCCCGAATCGGCCGAGCCGACGATTGCCTGCGAGGATCTGTGCGGATCCGGGCAGCACGAGGTTCAGGGCGACGAGCCACCAGCCCCGCTTCGCCATCATCCCGGGATCAGACGAATCCGGGTGCCGCAGCGGCCGGGTCTCGATGAGCGGGCGCTGCGATGCGCGCGGCGGCGCAAGGGTCACAGCGAGTCCTTCAGCCGTTCGTTCTTCGCCTCGACCTGCGCCTCGAGGTCGCGGGCATACGCCTCGACCCGGTCGGCGAGCGCGTCGTCAGCGGTGCCGAGGATGCGAGCGGCGAGCAGACCGGCGTTGCGCGCGCCGCCGATCGAGACCGTCGCGACGGGGATGCCCGCCGGCATCTGCACGATCGAGAGCAGCGAGTCCATCCCGTCGAGGTAGGCGAGCGGGACCGGAACCCCGACCACCGGCAGCGGCGTCATCGACGCGAGCATGCCGGGAAGATGGGCTGCTCCCCCGGCGCCGGCGATGATGACCCGGATGCCGCGGGACCGCGCCTCACGCGCATAGGACATGAGCTTGTCCGGAGTCCGGTGCGCCGAGACCACCTCGACCTCGTGCGGGATGCCGAAGTCCGTGAGGGCCTGAGAGGCGTCGCTCATCACGCGCCAGTCGGAGTCGGATCCCATGACGACGCCGACCAGGGGCGCGGCGGAGGAGTGCAGTGGCTCGGTCACCAGATCAGGCTACGGTCTGGTGCTGGGAGATTCCCCGAACGGCGCGCGCTTGAATCGCATGTCTGCTCGGTGACGCGCCGCTCAGTCGAAGTGCGCGGCGACGGCGCGGGCCACGTACACCGCGTCATCAAGATCCTCGTCGGCGACGTTGACGTGTCCGACCTTGCGACCGGGGCGGGGGGCCTTGCCGTAGGTGTGGATCTTCGCCTGGGGGTGCTCGGCCATTGCCGCCGCGAAACGGTCACCGAGAGTGCCCTCCGCCGGACCGCCGAGGATGTTCACCATGACGGACCAGGGCGCACGCGCAGCCGTGCTGCCCAGCGGCAGGTCCGCGACCGCCCGCAGGTGCTGCTCGAACTGCCCCGTGACCGCCCCGTCCTGGCTCCAGTGTCCGCTGTTGTGCGGCCGCATCGCGAGCTCGTTGACGAGGATGCGCTCGTCGTCGGTCTCGAAGAGCTCGACGGCGAGCATCCCCGTGACGCCGAGTCCCTCGGCGATCGACTCGCCGATGCCCCTGGCCACGGCGGTCAACCGCTCACCCGCGGCCGGCGCGGGCGCGATGACCTCGGCGCAGACCCCGTCTCGCTGCACGGTCTCCACCACGGGGTACGCCACGATCTCACCGCTCGGACGACGGGCCACCTGCTGCGCGAGCTCGCGGACGAACGGCACGAGCTCCTCCACGAGGAGCGCGTCGCCATGGTCAAGCGCGTCCATCCAGTCCTCGGCCTCGCCGGCAGCCCGCACGACGCGCACGCCCTTGCCGTCGTAGCCACCGCGCGGCGTCTTCACGACCCCCGCGCCGCCGTGCTCGTCGAGGAACGCCTGCAGCTCGTCGATCGAGCGCACGGGCGCCCAATCCGGCTGCGGCACCCCGAGCTCGGCGAGGCGAGCGCGCATCACCAGCTTGTCCTGCGCGAACTGGAGGGCGTCCGGGCCGGGGTGCACGACGACCCCGTCGGCGACGAGAGCGCGCAGCACCTCCTGCGGGACGTGCTCATGGTCGAAGGTCACGACGTCGACGTCCGCGACGAAGGCGCGCACGGCCTCGAGATCGCGATAGTCACCGACCGCCGTGGCCGCGAGTCCGGCGGACATGCCGTCCTCCTCGGCGAGCACTCTCAGATCGAGTCCCAGTTCGACCGCCGGGGCGATCATCATCCGGGCCAGCTGTCCTCCGCCGATCACGCCAACTCGCAGCGCCATGTGCCGCCTCCATTCGTCTGCCCCCATTCTTCCGCACCGGGAGCCGCCCGCTCGACATCGGACGCGACGCCGAGACGGCGCGAGGACCCGTCTCGGGTCACAGCGAGCCGGGTTCGTCCCCGCCGGACTGCGCATCGCGGTGCGCGAGGATCTGGCCGACCTCGATCTGATCGGCGAGGGTCTCATGCACGAGCGTCACGTTCGGCACGTTCGACAGCCGCAGCGGCGCATCCACGCCGTTCGACAGCGTGATGGTCCCCGTGCCCCACAGGCGTTGCAGCGGACCGCGGCGAACCGCGATCGTGTAGCCGCGGGAGTGCGACATCTCACGACGGCGACGTGCGCCGACGCCCTGATGCGCGATGACGCGCCGCGTCGTGACGGTCGTGCTCCGGGAGAACCAGACCACGAAGGGGATGACGACGGCGATCAGGACGAGCGCACCGGCGGCGGCGAGCAGCATCCAGTCCTCGAACCCCTCGGGGAGGTTGCCGTAGAGATAGGCCGTGGCCCCGAAGGTCGCGATGAGCACGAGCGCCGACCAGAACAGCCGGCGCGCGTGACTGCGGAAGCGCGCGATCAGCAGCTCTTCCGCAGGCGTACCGGGTGGCGGCATCAGGGGCCGCCCGCCGAGCGTCACAGGCTGGGTCACCCCACCATTGTGCCCGTGATCGGCGACATCCCCGGCTGTACCGCGGCGTGTCAGCTTCCGGCCGGACGCACGTGCACGACGTCACCGGCCGAGATCGCGTGCTCCGCGCCGTCGACGACCACCACCAGGCGTCCCTCGCGGTCGAGGCGCGAAGCGGTTCCCTCGACGACGCGATCGCCCGGCATCGAGACCCGGACCGTGTGCGCGAGCGTCGCGCATCGTGCCGAGACAGCGTCGTGAAGGCCGCTCGCGATGGCGTCGCCCGCCTGGAGGAGGCCGCACAGGTAGCCGTCGAGCGTCGTGAGGTAGCCGGAGAGCAGACGATCCTCGTCGACGTCGGCGCCGAGCACCGCGAACGAGGTCGCCGTCGGCACCGGCAGCTGTTCGGCCGTCATGCGCGTGTTCACACCTGCGCCGAGGACCACCGCCCCTGTCGTCGCCTCAGCGAGGATGCCGCAGATCTTGCGTCCGTCGACCAGGACGTCGTTCGGCCACTTCAGGGCGACGTCGCGTCCCGGCAGCTGCTCGGCGACGGCAGCCGCCATCGCGGCACCGGCGGCGAGCGGGATCCATCCCCGTGCGGTCGGGGCGGCAGGAAGCTCCCGAAGCAGGACCGAGACCGCGAGGGCGGAGCCGGCCGGCGCCACCCACGTGCGATCGAGGCGGCCTCGTCCTGCCGCCTGGTCGTGCGTGGTCAGGACCGACAGGTGCGGCCAGCCCTCCGCGTCCTCCGCGTGCGCCCGGAGGTCGGCGTTCGTCGAGCCGGTGCGAGTCACGTGCTCCAGCCGCGAGGCGACCGTGCCCGCGAGCGGGAAGGAGGCCGTCATGCCTCGTCCTCGTCGGCTTCCTCGTCGTCGTCGTCCTCGTCGGGACGGACCGCTCCGACCTCGCTGGCCTCCCAGCGCTCCCACTCCTGCATGAGCCGCTCCACCGCGGCGTGGAACTTCTCGGTGGCGACGCCGGGGGTGGTGTCGCCGAAGTAATGCTGCACCCACATCCGCAGGCGCGCGATCGCCGCCTCGTCGGAGCGCACCCGCTCGACCTCCGCGACGATGTCCGACGCGCTCTCGACCGTCAGCCATTCGCAGTCCGCGAGGTACCCCTGCGTGTCCACCGAGGCGCGCTCATCCGCCGGACGGGTGATCATGAGCGGTTTGCCCGCGGCGAGCCGGTCGTACACCATCGCCGAGATGTCGACGACGGCGACATCGGCCGCGGTGAGCTGCCAGCCGAGCTCGGGCCCGTGATCGTAGACGTGGTGCGCCGAGGGATCCGCGGCGTTCGCCGCCTCGATCGCCGCGATGATCCGACGGTGGGCCGCACCGTAGGCCTCGTCCACGACGCCGCTGCGCGGGTGCGGTCGGTAGATGACACGGTGCTCGCCGGTCGCGAGCAGCCGCGCCACGAGCGTCTCGCCGTGCGAGGCGATCGAGCCGTAATGCGCGCTGGGGCGGTCGCCCTCCCACGTGGGCGCGTACAGGACCACCGTGCGGTCGTCCGGGGTGAAGGGGAGGATGCCCGAATAGTGATCGGCCTGCGGGCGGCCGATCTCGATCGTGCGCCGGTCCACGTCATAGTCCCACAGTGTGCGCGAGAGCCTGTCCCGCGCGGCCTGGCCGGCGACGAAGGCGTAGTCGTAGGCCTTGTACTGGTTGGTGGTCATGTACATCTTGTCGGACTCGCCGTGGTTGATGAACACGTGCCAGCGCCGCCCGTAGCGGAACATCTGGAAGTTCCGGGTGTTCTGGTTCACGTACAGCACGACCCGGATGTCCTGCGTCGCGATGAAGCGCTCGAGATCGCGGATCTTCGGCACGAAGGCGACGGGCGGGGCATCCTCTTCCAGGAGCTTCTCCGCACCGGTGGCCTGTCGGGCGAGCACGACGACCGGCCAGCGCTCGGCCAGCTCGGCGAGCGGTCGGTACCACTGACGCATCTGGTACATGTTCACGTCGCCGTCGGCGAAGTAGACCGCGACCTGGAAGCGACCCTGGGGGTGCGGCTCGCGCTCGGCGAGGCGTCGACGCACGCGCTGCACGGCGGACCGGGACGCGAGCGCCCGCTTCAGCAGACGGTAGGCCTTCTTCGCGTCAGACAGTGCACCCATCCCTCCAGGATAGTTCGTCGCCTTCCGCGGGTCGGGTCCCCCCTGTCATCAGGGAACGCGCGAGACGTCGTGCCATGATCGACATGTGCCCGCTGACGAATCCCCCACTCCCCCGTCCGGGGTGTCCTTCGTGATGCCGGTGCTCAACGAGCGTGCGTACCTCGAGCATGCGGTCGCTTCGGTTCTCGCCCAGGACGTGGACGGACCGGCCGAGCTGGTCCTCGCGCTCGGGCCGTCGACGGACGGCACGACGGAGCTCGCGCAGAGGCTCGCCGCTGCCGATCCGCGCATCCGCCTCGTCGACAACCCCGCGGCGCACATCCCGGTCGGACTGAACGCGGCGATCCGCGCGAGCCGCTACGCGACCATCGTGCGCGTCGACGCGCACTCCGAGTTGTCGCCCGGCTACGCAGCGCGGGCGCTGCAGACCCTCGAGCGATCCGGAGCGGCGAACGTCGGCGGGGTGATGCACGCCGAGGGGCGCTCTCCTTTCCAGAAGGCCGTCGCGCGCCTGTACAACTCCCCCGTCGGGCTCGGCGGAGGCGCCTATCACGGCGGCACGCAGGAGGGCGAGGCGGAATCGGCGTACCTCGGCGTCATGCGCCGCGCCGTGCTCGACGAGGTCGGCCTCTTCGACGAGTCCATCCGCCGCGGCGAGGACTGGGAGCTGAACCTGCGCATCCGCCAGGCCGGGCACCGGGTGTGGTTCGATCCGGACCTCTCCGTGACCTACTGGCCGCGCGAGAGCTGGCTCCGACTGGCCAGGCAGTTCCGGGCGACCGGGGCGTGGCGCGGCGAACTCGTCAGACGCTTCGGACGCCGCAACGGCATCCGCTACTTCGCTCCCCCGATCCTGCTGCTGGTCGTCGTCCTCGCCCTCGTCGTCGGCATCCTGCAGCTCGCCGGAGTGCTCAGCGGGCCGGCGTCGCTGATCGCCTCGCTTCTCGTCTACACCCCGCTGGCCCTGTACGTGCTGCTCGTCGTGGGCGTCGCCCTCGCGCCCGGCGGCGGCGGCCTTCGTCAACGGCTGTGGACCCTGGCGGTCCTGCCGACCATGCACCTCTCCTGGGGGCTCGGCTTCCTCGGCGGAGTCCTCCGCGGAGCGAGGGACACGGTCGACGCCTCCCGTCTGGGAACGCGCAACACCCCGCTCCCCTAGCGCCGACTCCCGGGCTCAGCGGGTGACGAACCCCAGGTCCAGAAGGCGGTCGACGACACGTCGAGCGGCGTGCCCGTCGTCCCGCGTGTTGAACTGCCGCCGCCAGGCGGCGTACCGCTCGGCGTAGGTCGCGACGTGGTCCGGATCGTCCAGGGCGGCAGCGAGCTCGTCCTGGGTGCGCACCAGCGGACCGGGGGCGCGATCGGCGAGATCGAAGTAGAAGCCGCGCAGCTGGCCGCGGTAGTGGTCGAGATCGGGCACGAGGAAGTACATCGGCTTGCCGGTGACGCTGAAGTCGAACATGACCGAGGAGTAGTCCGTGATGAGGGCGTCGGCGACGAGCAGCAGCCGTGACGTCTCCGGATAGCCGGTGACGTCGATGACCCGCGCTCCCGCCCTGTCCCTGCCCTGCTCGATCGTGCGGGAGTGCCCACGCACGAGCACCACCGCGTTCGCCTGGCGGGCGAGCAGCTCGGCGTCGACGAAGTCCACCATCTCGGTGCGATCGTCACGCCAGGTCGGGGCGTACAGCAGCACCCGCTCGTCCGCGCCGATCCCCAGCGCCTCGCGGACGGCCGCGGCGTCGCCCGTGACGAGAGCGTCGTTGCGGGGATAGCCCTCGACCCAGATCGGCCGCCCGAAGAACGCGTACGCCTTGCGCAGGATGCGCTCGGAGTAGGTGTTCTGCGCCAGCAGGACGTCCCATCGCCGCGACTCCTTGACGACGGCAGCCATGCGCCGCGGGTCGAACCCCGGGCGGTGCAGGGCGAGTCGTTTCAGCGGCGTGCCGTGCCACGTCTGCAGGACCTTCTGGCCCGGCTTGCGGGCGAACCGACGGCGCAGCCAGTCGTTCACCACGAGCAGTCGAGCGGCTCCGCGGGCATGCCACCACTGCGGGCTGCCCTCGACGACGGCGATCGCCCCCTCCGGCACCTCCACCGAGAGGTCGGTGACGCTCCAGTACCGCCGCACCTCTGGCGCACGGGCGGCGAGCTCCCGGTCGATCGCCCGCGGGTTGCAGCCGACGCTCCGGCCGTAGAAGCTCTCGAAGAACACGGCGTTCTCGGTCCCACCGGTCTGCGCCACGTAGCGCTCCTCCAGCGTCGCGCGCCCTTCGGCCGTCTCGTACACCGGATCGATGGGCGCGGCGATCCGCACCTCGTCCCCGTCCACCGCGATGCGGACGCCGGTCAGGACCGCGGGTGGCACACGGAGGTCGGCGAGGTCGGCATCCGCGATCCGCAGTTCGTATCGTCCGGCCGGCAGCGGGAGCAGGGGCCCGCCCCAGCGTGACGCCTGCAGCGGGAAGGTGGCCTTCCACGTCTTGCCGCCGCCGGTGATGCGCGCGTCGACGCGCGCTCGTGGTCCGACCAGGACGGCCGCTGCCGGTCGCGCACCGGTCCCGGCGATGACCAGCGCCTCTGCGGCGTCATCGATGCGGGCCGTCGTCATGCTGCTCCCTTCGGCGCGGGAATCCCCCGCGCGCGGATGACCTGGTAGACGCGCTCGGTGTTTCGCCCGTCCCGATGCGCATGCATCTCCGCGCTGAGCGTAGCGGAACGCGAGGAGGCGATGTCGTACGCCCGATCGTCGGACAGCAGCGCCTCGAGCTGCTGCACCAGCTGCGTCCAGTCCCTCGCCGGGTCGGGACCTGCGACGTCCTCGTACCTGCCGTAGAAGCCGCGCGTGCGCGCGTACTCCTCGGCGTCGGGCGCGAGGAACAGCACCGGCATGCCCAGCAGACCGACGTCGTAGGCGAGCGAGGAGTAGTCGGTGACGAGGACGTCGATCGCGGCGAGGGCCGGAGTCACGTCGGCGAGTCGATCGGCGCCGAGCGACCGCACTCTGCGGCTCGGCTGCGGCGGCGCGTAGCGTCCGGCACCGAGCGGATGCGAGCGCACGAGGAGAACCGCGTCGGCCTGCTCGAGCGCACGGAGGATGAGAGTCCACTCCGCCGCGGTCGGCACGGCGGGGTCGGGCGCCCCGTCGCGCCAGGTCGGCGCGTAGAGGACGGTGCGCGCGCCCTCGGGAAGGTCGTCGACGGCGGCATGGAGCACCGCCGACGCGGAGCGCCGTCGCTCCTCGGCGGGACCGGCCGAGAGCACATCAACCCGGGGCTCACCGGTCACGACCACGCGGTCATCGCCGAGACCGAAGGCGGATTCGAGGCGTCCTCGCGCGCGGTCGGATGCGGCGGGCAGCACGCGGATGCGCTGGGCGGCCGCGCGATACAGGAACCCGACCAGACGACGCAGCACAGCCGCTCCCGGTACGTGCGGCACCTGCGTCGTCGCGGAGGAGTCCAGGCCGATCCGCTTCAGCGGGATGCCGTGCCAGAGCTGGACCACGAAGGCGCCGCCGTTCGCGTACCGGTTCACGTCTCCGAGACCGTGCGTGACCACGAGCACACCGGCGCGCGCTGTGGCCCACCATCCGCGGGCACTGTTCTTCGGGGCGGTGGGGATGCCCAGGGCCGCTGCGTCGCGCTCTTCGCGCGCGGTGGCCGTGAGCCACAGCGTGTCGTGCCCCATCGCGGATGCGTGGCGGTGCAGCGCGAGCGCTCCGTCGCCGATACCGGCGCCGCAGCCGAACACCCAGCGACGGCCACGCGGGAGGAGGAAGGTGCCGATGCGTCCGACGGCATACAGCGGGATCCGGAGGAGCTTGGCCGCGTTGCCGGTGCCGAAAGAGAAGGACGCCACCCCGCGAGCCTATCGCGCGGGTGGCGTCCTTCTCCGTGACGGGAGGATCAGCCGGCGAGTTCGCCGAGCGTCACCTCGATGTCGTACTCCTTGCCGCCTCGGACGTAGGTGACGTCCGCCTTGCTGCCGGCCGCCGCCGCGCGCACCTGCGCGGTCAGATCGCTGGCGCTGGTGATCGGCACACCGTTGAACTCGGTGACGATGTCGCCCGCTTCGAGACCGCCCGCGGCCGCGGCGCCACCCTCGTTCGCCTTGGCGATGTACGCCCCGGCGACGGTCGCGCCCTCGACGCTCGACGCGTCCTGCACGGAGGCCCCGAGCAGACCGTGCGTCGCCGCGCCGTCGGCGATGATCTCGTCGGAGACGCGCTTGGCGATGTTCGACGGGATGGCGAATCCGATTCCGATCGAACCGGAGTCCTCGGAGCTTCCCGAGCTCGCGATCGCCACGTTGATGCCGATCAGCTCACCCTTGCTGTTCACGAGTGCGCCGCCCGAGTTTCCGTGGTTGATCGCGGCGTCGGTCTGGATCACGGCGATCGAGATGCTGTCGGAGGTCTGCGGGGTGCCGCTGCCGGGGATGTCGAACTGGAACGGCCCCTGGCCCTGCCCCTGGTCGGGCGACTGCTGCTGATCCGGCGCGTCCTCGGAGGACGAGTCGGGCAGCGCGGACGACGCGATCTGGATGCTGCGGTTCAGCGCGCTCACGATGCCGGTGGTGACGGAGTTCGCCAGTCCCAGCGGGGCGCCCAGCGCGACGGCCGTGTCACCGACGTTGAGCTTCGACGAGTCGGCGAAGTCCATCGGCGTGAGCCCCTCCGCCCCCTTCAGCTTGATGACGGCCAGGTCGTAGATCGGGTCGGTCCCCACCACGGTCGCCTCGAAGATGCGGCCGTCGGAGGTGGTCACCCGGATCGTCGGATCGGCGACCGCGCCGCCCAGGGTCACGACGTGCGTGTTGGTCAGGACGTAGCCGTCATCGCTGATGATCACACCGGAACCGCTTCCCGCCTGGTCGGAACCGGCGACCTCGATGGTCACCACGGACGGCAGAGCGGCCGTCGCGACCGCGGTGGTCTCGTTGACCGAGCCCGGATTGTTCACGGTGACGGTCTGCGGTCCGGTGGCCGTTCCGGAGGACGGGGTCTCCTGCAGGCCGTTCAGCAGGGCGCCGCCGCCGAAGCCCGCGACGCCGCCGACGAGGGCTGCCGCCACGATGAAGGCCGCGATCCTCGTGCCGCCTCGCTTCTGCTCCTTCACCTTGGGCCCAGCGGTGGAGGCGTCGCCGAGCGGCTGCGTGGGCTGGGTGTGCGAGGCAGCCGTCGGGATGCCGAAAGCGGCGCCGGGCGCGTGTCCTGCGGACGGGGGCGCGTAACCGTGCGGCACCGAGGCGATGACGGGGGCGGCGGGCGCAGGGGACGTGAACGTCGACGGCACCTCGTGTCCGTGCACCGGCGCGGCAGGGGCCGGCTTCGGCGTGTCAGCGGCGGCACCCGTCGCCGACTGGGCGGCGACCTCTGCGGCCTGGGTGGACGGCACGGCGTCGTTCGACGCGGCTGCCGACTGGTCGGGGGTCTTGTCTTCGTTCATGGTGTGTGCTCCTTCAACGACCATTTCAGAATGACGCCTGTGTCTGTGCGTTCCTTATGTCGAGGATGAGTTTCAGCTATGGCCTTAGCCTGTTCTTCATGAGTGTCATTCCCGGCGCATGGCGGCGCACGGCAGCGGGTGCAGGTCTGCTCGCTGCGGACGGAACCGTCGCGCCCACCATCTTCGCAGAGATGTCCGCCGCAGCGGCCCGAACCGGGGCGATCAATCTCGGGCAGGGCTTCCCCGACGAGGACGGCCCTGCCGAGGTTCTGGAGGCTGCGCGCCGTGCGATCGCCGACGGTGCGAACCAGTACCCGCCCGGTCGAGGCGTCCCCGACCTGCTCGCCGCCATCAGCGAGCACCAGCACCGGTTCTACGGGCTCGACGTGGATCCGGGCACCGAGGTGATCGTGACCGCCGGAGCGACCGAGGCTCTGACAGCCACACTGCTGGCCCTGATCGACGGCCCGGACGACGAGGTCGTCGTCTTCGAGCCGTACTACGACTCCTACGCCGCCGCGGTCGCGCTGGCCGGCGCGCGACTGCGCACGGTCCCGCTGCGAGCCCCGGACTTCCAACCGGACCTGGAACAGCTCGCCGCGGCGGTCACCGACCGCACCCGGATCATCCTCGTCAACGACCCGCACAATCCCACGGGAGCCGTCTTCGGCCGGGAGGTGCTCGTTGAGGTCGTGCGGCTGGCTCAGCAGCACGATGCGGTGATCGTGACGGACGAGGTGTACGAGCATCTCTCCTTCCACTCCCCGCACACGCCGATCGCGACCCTGCCCGACGCGGCGGAGCGCACGCTGACCATCTCCTCGGCAGGGAAGACGTTCTCCACGACGGGCTGGAAGATCGGCTGGATCCACGGCCCCGCGGCGCTCATCACGGCGGTCCTCACGGTGAAGCAGTACCTCACCTATGTGAACGGCTCCCCCTTCCAGCCTGCGATCGCCGTGGGACTGCGCCTGGACGACTCGTACTTCTCGAACGCGGCGACCGAGCTCGCGCGCAAGCATCAGATCCTCGGCCAGGGGCTGCGCGCCGCCGGGTTCACCGTGCATCCACCGCGGGGCGGCTACTTCACCGTGGCCGACGCGACGGCCCTCGGCGGGGCGGACGCTGCGGCGTTCTGCCGCGCCCTCCCGGAGCGCGCCGGCGTCGTGGCCATTCCGCTCTCGGCCTTCGTCTCCCCCGAACATCGAGAAGACTACGCCGGCCTCGTGCGCTTCGCCGCCTGCAAGCGGATCGACGTGCTGGAGGAAGCGGCGGCCCGGCTGACGCGGTACTCCGCCTGACGGGGATCCTCAGGACTCGCGGGCTGTCACTCCGTACCGGCGAACCCGCAGCGAGGGGTTGGTCGTCCGCACCGTCTCGATGGCGGCGCGCTCGACGGTCGCCACCGCGATCCCGCTTGCCGTACCGACCCCTGCCAGGACGACCCCCTGCGGGTCGACGATCTGCGAGTGCCCCACACCGATCGGAGTGGGGTGGTCGGCGGCGATCACGTAGACGGTGTTCTCGATCGCACGCGCGCCGAGCAGCGTCGTCCAGTGGTGCTCCTTGAGCGGCCCCCTGACCCATTCGGCCGGCACGACCAGCGCATCGGCGGCGGCGTCGACCAGGACGCGGGCGACCTCGGGGAATCGCAGGTCGTAGCAGGTCATCAGTCCGAAGCGCAGCCCTCCGAGCTCGAACGTCGCGGCCTCCCCGACCTCACCCGGCTCGACCCAGTCCGACTCGGTCTGCCCGAAGGCGTCGTACAGGTGCTGCTTGCGATAGACCGCGAGGACACCGTCGCCCCGCACCGCGACGACCGTGTTGCGGACATGCCGCTCGTCGGACGCACGCTCGACGAGCCCGGCGACGATCACGACCGCGAGATCCGCGGCGAGGGCGATCAGCGTCGTCACGAACGTGCCGTCGAGGTCCTCCGCGTTGGCGGCGAGACTCTCATCCAGGGGGTCGACGAAGTAGCTCGAGTACTCCGGGAACACGATCAGCTTCGCTCCGCGCGAGGCGGCCTCGGTCGCGAGCTCGGCGACCCGCTCGAGGTTGTCGGGGCGGGAGGCGGTGGGAGCGAACTGGCACACGGCGACGGGGACGGCTGCAGGTGCGGACATGCTCTCATCCTCTCGCATCCACGACGCGCCCGGGTTCCCGTGCGGCGTCGCCTCGATTCGACCGACCCCGGAATCCGTGATAAGTTATCTCTTGTGCCGCGGGGTGGAGCAGTTCGGTAGCTCGCCGGGCTCATAACCCGGAGGTCGCAGGTTCAAATCCTGTCCCCGCAACAAATGAAGGGCCCTCTGACTCGGAGAAATCCAGGTCAGAGGGCCCTTCTCCTTTGCACTCTCCGTCTCGAGTCAGCGCACGACCGCGGTCGGCGCGACGAGCGCCGCGAGCACCTCGTGGCTGATCGAGCCGAGCAGGAAGCGCGCGACGGCGCCGCGACCGTGCGAGCCGACGACGGTCAGACGCGCCGTGGCAGCCAACCGATTGATGACCTCGGACGGATATCCGCGTTCCACGCGGGACTGCAGGTCGAGGTCGGGGTACGTCTGTCGCAGGCCGGCCAGAGCGAGGGCGAGGGCCTCCTCCGAGAGCGCCTGCATCGACGTCAGATACTGCTCGGGATACACCTTCGGTCCGCGCGGGACGGCCACGGGCGTCCAGACGATCACCGGGATCAGAGGCTCTCCGAGACGGTCCGCTTCCGCAGCCGCGAAGGCGACGGCGGCTTCCGACGTGGGCGATCCGTCGACGCCGACGACGATCCCCCGTCGTCCCTCGGCGGCGACATCGGGGATGACGACGACCGGGCAGGCGGCTCCGGCGACGATGCGCAGGCCATGGACCCCGCGCCGAGGGGTGTCGCGGTCATCGCTGCGGTAGTCGCTGCCGATCACCAGGAGCGTGGCCCCGGCCGTGGCCGACACCAGCTGTCGCACCGGATCGCCACGGAGCACCACCACGTCGACGGCCAGTCCTTCCGCCTCCAGGTTGCGCGCGTGCGCTTCGAGGAAGGCGTTCGCCGACGCGATCGCCGCCTCCACCACAGGACCTTCGCCGACTGCTCCGACCGCTCCGCCGACGACACTCACCAGGAGCAGCGAGGCCTTTCGGGATCGCGCCCGCTCCGCCGCCCATTCCAGAGCCCGTCGACCCGCCGACGTGTCCAGCACTCCCACAACGATCCGCTCAGCCATCGAGGCCCTCCCTGTTCGACTCCCACCCTCGCACGGCGGAGCGCACGGCGCGAGCCCTCCGGCGTGAACCGCGGCCACCCACGGCCGCAGCGCCGGCGTGAAGACGCGAATGGGCGCCCCCGAGGGGGCGCCCATTCCTCGAGAGGGAGGACTACTCCCCCGCTGCGGACTCCAGCTCGATCAGCTTCTGAACCGCTGCGGTGAGCCGCTCATCGGCCTCGGCGAACTTGGCGAGGTCGCCCGCCTTCAGTGCCGTCTCGCGGTCGACGAGAGCGGACTGAGCAGCCGCGAGGGCGTCGGCCTGGGCGTCGGTCGGCTGCGCCGGCGTCTCGCCGGTGTCCGGATCCGCCGCGTCGGGATCCGGCTCGACCGTGTCGTCACCGCCCGTCGCGCCGGAGTCGCCTCCGAACAGCGTGTCCAGCGCCTCGGTCAGAGTGTTCTCGAAGGCGACCCGGTCACCGAACGCGACGAGCACCTTCTGCAGACGCGGCAGCTGCGTCCCCTCGGACGACTGCACGTACACCGGCTGCACGTAGAGCAGACCACCACCGACCGGCAGCGTCAGCAGGTTGCCGTAGATGACCTCGGACTCTCCCTGCTGCAGCAGGTTGAGCTGCGGGACGACCGCGGTGTCGGAGTTGTAGGTGTTCTGCACCTGACCGGGACCGGGCACCGTGGTGTCGGTGTCGATCTCGAGCATGCGCAGCTGCCCGTAGCCCTCCGCCTTGACGCCCTTCTCCGATCCGGCGTCCGAGTCCACCGCGAGGTAGCCCATCAGCACGTCTCGGCTGCCGCCGGCGCCCTGCGAGTTCGGGATGAACGTCGAGAACATCGAGAACCGTGGGGAATCCTGGCCGGGCATCTGCATGGTCAGGTAGTAGGGCGGCTGGAGCATGTCGTTGCTGCGCGGGTCGTTCGGCGTCTGCCAGCGGTTGTCCTGTTGCGCGAACGAGCCGGCCTTGTCCACGTGATAGACACCGAGGATGTCGCGCTGCACCTTGAAGAGGTCGGTCGGGTAGCGGACGTGGCTCATCAGCTCGCCGGACATCTCGCTGATCGGCTTCAGGGTCGACGGGTAGACCTTCTGCCAGGTCTTCAGCACCGGATCCTCGTCATCCCAGGCGTAGAGCGTCACGGAGCCGTCGTAGGCGTCCACCGTGGCCTTGACCGAGTTGCGGATGTAGTTGATGTCGTCGATCGCGAGCGTCGGCGACGGGATGTTCGAGTCCGCGATCGCGTCCGAGAGGCTCACGCTCGTCGAGTACGGGTAGGTCGAGCTGGTGGTGTAGCCGTCGACGATCCAGACGATGCGCCCGTCGACGACGCTCGGGTACGGATCGCTGTCGAGCTCCAGGTACGGCGCGACCTTCTGCACGCGCGTCTTGGGGTCGCGGTCGTACAGGATCTGCGACTCGTCGTTCACGAGGTTCGAGAAGAGGATCTGCTCGGACTGGAACTTCAGCGCGTACAGCAGCTTGGTGAACGTGTCGCCGATCTTCGGACCGCCGTCCCCCTCGAACGTGGTCTTCGTCTCGCTCGAGCCGTCCTTGCCGCGCGGGTAGTCGATCTCCGCGGGTTCGGCGCCGTCGGGAGCGCCCACGATGGAGTACTCGGGCGAGTTCTCACCGAAGTACACGCGCGGTTCGAAGTTCTCCCGGTCGGAGAGGAAGCCGGAGGTGGGGATGCCGCGCTCCAGGAACACCGGCTCGCCGTCCGACGTGCGCTGGTTGCCGGCGGCGGCGACCAGGCCGTAGCCGTGGGTGTAGACGGCGACGCGGTTGTTCCAGTTGTCGCCGTCGCCGAGGCCGGACATGTCGAGGTCGCGCACGGACACCACGGTGTCCTGCATCTTCCCGTCGATCTCGTACCGGTCGACGTCCATCGTCTTCTGGAACTGGTAGTACCCGCGGTACTGCTCGAGCTGGCGGACCGTCGGCGGGATGACCTTCGGGTCCATGATGCGGGTGGACGCGGTCGTCTCGGCGTCGGCGCGCAGCTGCCCCGCCTCGGCGTCGGTCTCGGCCTCGAACGGCGTGGTCTCGAGGTTCGCGACCCCGTATGCCTCCTTGGTCCCGTCGATGTTCCGCTGGTAGTACTCCGCCTGATAGGCGTTCTGGTTCGGCTTCACCTGGAAGGTCGTGACCACCCACGGGTAGCCGATGCCGACGACGAGCGAGGCCACGATGAGCAGGGCCGTCGCGGCGAGCGGGAAGCGCCAGCGGCCGATGACGGCCGTGACGAAGAAGAGGATCGCGACGACGGCGGCGATGATGGCGAGGATCGCGAGACCGGGGATCGTGGCGTTGACGCCGGTGTACGCGGCACCCGTGATGCGATCGTCGCGCTCGACGAGGGTCTTGTACTGGTCGAGCCACAGGCTCGCGGCCTGCACGAGGAGGTAGAGGCCGGCGATCACGGCGAGCTGGATGCGTGCCGGCTTCGAGATGCGCAGCTCACCCTGGCCGATGCGCACCGAACCGTAGAGGTAAGAAACGAGCGCGGTGACCAGGAGCGAGAGCAGGAGCACGGCCGAGACGAACGCGAGCAGGATCGTGTAGAACGGCATCGCGAACATGTAGAACCCGGTGTCGAGACCGAACTGCGGGTCGACCTCCGACGTCGCCACGCCGTTGGCCCAGAGCCAGACGGTCTTCCACTGACCCGCCGCCGCGAAACCGGCGAACAGGCCGAAGAAGATCGGCATGCCCCACATCGCCAGACGGCGCAGGGGTTCGATGACCTCCTGGTACCGGTCGAGCTGCGAGCTGAGGCGCACGTAGACCGGGCGCAGCCGGTACGCCAGCTGGATGACGACGAACAGCGGCACCGCCATACCGAGGAAGCCCACCACGAACATCACCGCCGTGGCGATCCACTGCGTGGTCAGCACGCCGGTGAAGCCGAGCTGGTCGAACCAGAGGAACTCGGTGTAGAGGGAGGCGAACACGAAGAACACCGCGATCAACGCGGCGATGATCACCAGGGAGATGCCGAGGATCCGTCGGGAGGTTCGAGGCGTGGCCGGGTTCTGAGCTGAGGTCGAGGTCACCGTTCCATCCTAGGCATCGCTCACTGTGCGCGGGCTGTCATCGCGATCACGGCGAGGTCACGGTGCCGTGGTCGGATCAACTCGCCGGGAGCTCGCAGGTCGGCAGCGCGTCCACGTCTCCCCCGTCGGCGATCACCTCGAGGGCGTCGAGCGACTCGTCGAGCGTGGCCGTGCGGATCACCTTCAGTCCGTCCGGCACGTGGCCGACGACCTCATCGCAGTTCGATGCCGGAGCGAGGAAGTACTCGGCCCCCGCGTCGCGCGCCCCGTAGAGCTTCTGTCGGATGCCGCCGATCGGGCCGACGGTGCCCTCCGCGTCGATCGTCCCCGTGCCGGCGACGTTCTCCCCGCCGTTGAGCTCCCCCGGCGTGAGGGTGTCGATGATGCCGAGCGCGAACATCATGCCGGCGCTCGGCCCGCCGACGTTGTCGAGCTGGATCGTCACATCGATCTCGAAGTCGTAGTCCGTGCGCAGCGTCACGCCGATGAGCCAGGTGGTGGTCCCGCCCTCGGTGCTCTTCTCCGGCGTGACCTCGACGGTCTTCTCCTCGCCGTCGCGCTGCACCGTGAGCTGCACCGGCTGACCGTCGGACTCCTGGATCGCCTCGCGCAACTGGGTCGCGGAGGTGACCGGAGTGCCGCCGATGCCCGTGATGACGTCGTCCGCCTGGAGGATGCCGTCGGCGGGAGTGCCTTCGACCGCGTCGACGACGACGACCTGCGCTCCGGTGTCGTAGCCCAGCTCGTTCAGCGCGGCCGCGGTCGCCTCATGCTGGGAGTCGATCATGAGCGTCGCGTTGCGCTCGTCGCGCTGCTCGGTCGTGACGCCCTCCGGGAACACGGAGTCGAGCGGGACGACCGCGCGGGAGGAGTCCATCCACGCCAGGGCGAGTTCGAACCAGCTGGGTGTGCGCTCGCGGTTGCCCACGACCTGCACGGTCGTGAGGTCGAGCGTGCCCGCCGTCTCGAACGTCTCGGCGCCCTCGACGCTGATCAGCGGAACCTCCTCGCCGTCCTCGTCGGTCGCGGTGCCGAGGGTGTCGTACACCGGGCCCGGTCGCTGGATCACGTAGGGCGACGGGAGGAAGGTCAGCACGACGAGCGCGATGAGGGCGACGATGAGCGCCCAGACTCCGAGTCCGAGCTTCCCAGACCGCGTTCGATCCACTGCATTCCTCCGTCGTTCGCGAGCGGCGTACACCGATCTGCCCGCAACGGGTTCGCGCGCAGAAAGCTGTGACTAGCGTAGATGCCACGGCGACAGATGTGCTGAGAGGGCGATCGACATGGCAGACAACGACCCGACACCCGAGGACTTCCAGGAATTCCTGCGACGGATGCTCGCGAACCAGGGCGGCGGGGACATCGACCCCGAGGCTCTGCGCGGTGCGTTCGAGGGCATGGACGGATTCCAGCTCGATCCCGCGATGATGCAGACGATCATGGCGCAGCTCCAGGGCGCGTTCGGCGGCGACCCGTGGGAGAACGCCCTGCGTCAGGCCCTGCACATCGCGAACCGCGACGGCCAGGGCATCACCGACGGCTCCCGCGGTTCGCTCGCGGACTCCTTCGCCCTCGCCGACCTGTGGCTGGGCGAGGCGACGACCATCTCGGAGCTCGCCGAGGCCCCCACCGCGATGACGCGCGGCGAATGGGTCGAGAAGACGCTTCCGGTGTGGAAGGAGATCGCCGATCCGGTGTCCACCAGCATCGCCGACGCGCTGACCTCGGCGCTCGACACGCAGGTTCCCGAGGATATGCGGGGGGTCGTCCAGGGCGCCGGCCGACTCATGCGCGGTCTCGGGGGCTCGGTGTTCGCCGCGCAGTTCGGGCAGGTGCTCGGCAACCTCTCGCTCGAGGTCGTCTCGGGCGGAGATGTCGGCATCCCGGTGCTGCCGGCGGGGACCGCGGCGATCATCCCGCAGAATCTGACCGCCTTCGGCGAGGGCCTGGAGATCCCCGAGGACCAGATCGCCCTCTACCTCGCCACGCGCGAGCTCGCCTACGCGCGCCTCTACCGTCACGCGAAGTGGCTGCACCTGCATGTCATGGCGCAGATCACGGACTTCGCCCGCGGGGTCACCGTGGACGTCGACGCGCTGGAGGACGTCGCCAGTCGCCTCGACCCGTCCGACCCCGAAGAGCTGCGGGCGGCGATCGAGGGCGGAGCGCTCCTGCCCGTGCAGAGCGAGGCGCAGCGCGAGGCCCTGACCCGGCTGGAGAATCTCATCGCGACGATCGACGGCTGGGTGGACGTGGTGACCGCCGAGGCGACCTCGCGCCTCCCCGACGGTGCCCGCATCGCCGAGGCGGCCCGCCGCCGCCGCGCTGTCGGCGGCCCCGCTGAGGA
This sequence comes from Microbacterium algeriense, assembly GCF_008868005.1. Taxonomy (GTDB): domain Bacteria; phylum Actinomycetota; class Actinomycetes; order Actinomycetales; family Microbacteriaceae; genus Microbacterium; species Microbacterium algeriense. The sequence goes on along the minus strand of NZ_WAAO01000002.1, from coordinate 231,222 downwards.
CGCGCTGGGCGCTCTCGTGGGGTTGAAGCTGCGGCCGCGTCGCATGCGCGAGGCGTCGGCGATGTGGCAGGCGGTGACCGACGCCGTCGGCATCGGCGCCCGCGACGCGCTGTGGGACTACCCTGACCTCATGCCGACGGCCGAGGACATCGACGACCCGAGTGCTCTGGTCGCCCGGCTGCAGGCGGCGGAACGCGGCGAGCAGCCGGCGGCCGACGAGTTCGACGAGGCGCTCGCTCGCCTCCTCGACGGCGACGACTTCTCGGACGAGAAGCCGTCGACCGACGGCGACGAGGACGGCGACGCCGCGGCGCCCGAAGGCGACCGGCCGGTCTGAGCGTGACGGCGGTCGCGGCGTCGATCCGCGGGCGCTGTCTCCTCCTCCCCTGATCGGGACACCGACGAAGTTGTCCACCGAAGCGTCGCTCCGCGTCCAGCCCCCTGTGCGCGGCCTCCAGAATCGGAGGGATGCCGCTCACACCGCCGACCCTCACCCGAATCGACCCGGGCCTGCCGCTGCTGTGGCGCGACGAGGAGACGCTGCAGCTCGGCGACGACGGAGGCCTGTGCATCGCTGCGGACGCCCCCTGGGTGGAGCTGCTGCTCAGCCGGCTGCGCTCGGGCTTCCGCCGCAGCTCGTTCGATGTGCTCGCACACGCGGCCGGCGCACCACGGGAGGCGGCCCGAGAGCTGTTCGCCCGCCTGCAACCGGTGCTGCTCGACGATACGGCCTCGCCCCGGCCCGCGTGGGTGGAGAGCATCGGTGTCACGGATGCCCGCAGCGAATACCGCATGCGGGAGGCCCTCGCAGACGAGGGCGTTCGCCTGGTCGAGGTCAGCGGCACCGCGGCGGTGGCGGTCGTGCTGGTTCCCGGAGCCGCCGCTGCGCTGCAGTTCGCGCGCCATCTGCGAGAGGACGTCTCGCATCTGCCCGTGTCGTTCGAACGCGGACGCGTCACCGTCGGCCCCCTCGTCGTCCCCGGACGGTCGCCGTGCCTGAGCTGCCGTGACGGCCATGATCGGGATCGCGATCCCGCGTGGCCCCTGCTGCACGCGCAGCTGATCGGCAGGGACCCCGGGCCGTTGCGCGCCGCACAGGTGGCAGAGGCCGGGCGGCTCGCGGCCCTGATCCTCGCGGAACCGGCGAACGACACCAGCCCGATGGTGCGTGTCAGCGCTGACGGCTCCCTCGTCTGGCGTTCGGTGACGTTTCACGCAGAATGCCGGTGCCGCGAGCCGTGGTCCCGATCTCGGCCAGGAAACGCGACGGCGCCCGCTCCCCTCGCCCCGCCGAGCGTGCCCAGGACAGCGTCAGCGTACGCGCGGCCCGCGTGACGCCGACGTAGGCCAGGCGTCGTTCCTCGTCGATCGCCTCGAACGTCGTCGCATAGGAGATCGGCAGAGAGCCCTCGGCCCAGCCGGCGAGGTGGACGTGCGGCCACTCCAGGCCCTTCGCCGCATGCAGCGTCGACAGCGTGACGGTCCGCATCGTGGGTTCGTGCTGATCCTTCGCGCGCGCCATGAGCGCATCGCTGAACGTGCGGAGATCCGCATCGGGGCCGGCCTCCTCGGCGAGCGTGAGGATGGCTCGTCGCGCTTCCCATCCGCTGCGCTGGGCGCCGCCCGCCGCCGGGGGCTCATCGGTGAGTCCGAGTTCACGCAGGACACGCTGAACGCCGGGGAGGAACCCGTGCTCGGTGGGCGCCACGGCCGCAGCGCGCAGCGCGAGGATCGCCTGACGCACCTCGGGCATCGCGAAGAACCGGGTGCCGCCGAGCACCGAGGTGGCGATGCCCTCCGCCGCGAGCGCCTGCTGCAGCACGGCCGACTGGGCATGGGCGCGGTAGAGGACGGCGATCTCGGACGGCGCGGCACCGGCCGCGATCTGCGCCGAGATCGCGGCTGCGATGCCGGCGGCCTCCTCGCTCTCCGTGTCGTAGGCCGTGACCGTCGGTGGATCCGCCGTGAACTGCTCGCGTGCCGGGACCAGCTCGAGCGCACCGGGACGCCCGTGCATCAGCGCGTTGGCCGCGGTCAGGATCGGCGCCTGCGAGCGGTAGTTCGTCTCCAGGCGGACGACGGTCGCATCGGGATGGCGACGTTCGAACTCGAGCAGATAGCGCTGCTCGGCCCCGGCGAACGAATAGATCGTCTGGCTGGCGTCGCCCACCACGCAGATGTCGTGCCGATCCCCCAGCCACAGTTCGAGCAGCCGATTCTGGAGCGGCGACACGTCCTGGAACTCGTCGACGGTGAAGTGGCGATACTGCTCGTGCACGGACGCGGCCACCCGGGGCTCCGCCTCGAGCATCCCCGCGCAGGCGAGGAGCACGTCCTCGAAGTCGAGCTGGCGGCGGTCGTCCTTCAGCGCCTCATACCCGCGCATCAGTTCCACGAGCTGCCCGGCGTCGACACCGCTGACGGGACGACCGAGCGCCGCATACTGGTCGATCGAGAGCATCGAGACCTTGCGCCACTCGATCTCCGACGCGATGTCACGCAGTGTCGCGGTGCTCGGCCGGAGCCGGATCGCGTCGGCGGCCTGACCCAGCATCCGCACCTTGTTGTCGATGAGGGAGGGTGCCGGCGAGCCTGCCAGCGTCGGCCAGAAGAAGTTCAGCTGGGCCAGGGCGGTCGCGTGGAACGTGCGGGCGGCCACCCCCTCGACCCCGAGCGCGCGCAGCCGGCCCCGCAGTTCTCCCGCCGCCTTGGCCGTGAACGTCACCGCCATCACGCGCGACGGGGAGTACGCTCCGGTGTCGACCCCGTGGGCGATGCGGTGGGTGATGACCCGGGTCTTGCCCGTGCCCGCTCCCGCGAGCACCACGACCGGTCCCCGCAGCACCGATGCCGCCGCCCTCTGCGTTTCGTCGAGGCCATCCAGCGCGCTCACGCGCTGCCCTCGTACCAGTCGACGATCAGCGCCCTCGCGATGGATGCGGGCCCCGGTAGCCCGACCGGACCGTCTCCGGCGAGCGCGGAGGCGATCTCGGCACGGGTGAACCAGCGCACGTCGATGATCTCCTCGCCGTCGGCGATCGCCGCGGACTCGTCCTCCACGACCGCACGGAAGCCGACCATGAGCGAGCGCGGGAACGGCCAGGCCTGCGAGGAGATGTAACGCAGGGTGGAAAGGCGCACGCCCGACTCCTCCTCGATCTCGCGGTGCACGGTCGCCTCCAGCGACTCTCCGGCCTCGGTGAACCCGGCGAAGCAGGAGTACATCCGGCCGCCCCAGTTCGCATTGGCGCCGAGCAGGAGGCGCTCGCCGTCACGGCTCTCGACCGCCACGATGACCGCGGGATCCGTACGAGGGAAGTGCTCCCGCCCGCAGACGAGGCAGCGTCGCGACCATCCGGCCTGACGCAGTTCGGTGCCCCCGCCGCACGTGGGGCAGAACGGCGCGTCGCGCAGCCAGCCCGCGAGCGCGATCGCTCCCGTGAGCAGTTCGGCCTCCCGCGCATCGATGCGTCCGCCGAGGTCGCGCAGTCCGAGCCAGATCTCGTCCGGCGCCGCGTCCAGCGCGTCGGTCTCGGGCGGCGCGGCCGCGAGCAGCAGCGCGGTGCCGTCCGCGTCGCGTCCGAGGAGAGCCCAGGTGGCCTCCTCCACCGCCGTCGGCGGCACCCGCAGGAGCGCGGAGTCGACGACTCTGACCCGTCCCTCGCGCACGACGATCACGCGGGTCGCCAGATCGTGGCGCAGACGATCGAGCACGCCCTGCTCCTCGCGGAGCTCGGCTGCACGGTCGAGGGTCGGGCGCGGAATGGTCATCGACTCCCTCTCTCACGGGCGTGGCGGAGGCGGGACCGCCCCTGAGCCGACCTACCCTGGGGGCATGGGACGCTCTCCTTTCACTCTAGCCGCGGCTGTGACCGCCGCACTGCCCGGGGCGGAGGTCACGGGTGCCCGGAGCCTCAGCGCCGGTGGCGACGGCCGCTTCGACTCGGGGATCGCCTCGCTCGCCGACGGACGAGAGCTCGCGATCCGCGTCGCCGACGACGACGAGACGGCGCGAGAGCTCGCGGCCGAGGCGATCGCGCTCCGTGCTCTGACCGACGGCGCTCGCGCCATGCTCCCGTTCGCCGCGCCGGCCTACATCGGCGAGACGCGTATCGGCGACGGGCGCGCGCTCGTCACCGAGCTCCTCCCGGGGTTCCAGATCGAGGCCGCCATGGTCCCCCCTGGACGTGGCGCCGCAGAGTCCATGGGAGCGTCGATCGCGGCCGTGCACGGCCTGCCGACGTCCGTCGTGCGCAGCGCCGGTCTCGCCACCCGCAGTGCCGAGGAGAGCCGCGCCGAGATCGAGCGGCTGGTCGACACGGCCGCGGCGACGGGGCGGGTGCCCGCCCGGCTGACGGTGCGCTGGCGCGATGCCGTGGCCGACGACGACCTCTGGCAGTTCGAGTCCACCGTGACGCTCGGTGGCGTACAGGCCACGTCCTTCCTGTTCGAAGACGACCCGGATGACGGCCCTGCCGTGATCGGCCTCCTGGGGTGGCACGGCCTGTCGGTCGGAGACCCCGCGCTCGACCTCTCCTGGCTGTCTGCAGCCCCCGACGCCGCCGACGACGTGCACGCCGCCTACGCCCGGGCCATCGAGCGCGCGCCCGACAGCGGCCTGGAGGTGCGCGCCCGCCTGCTCGCGGAACTGGAGTTCGCACGATGGCTGGTGCATGGCGACTCGATGCGCCGACCCGACATCGTCGACGATGCCGCCGCCCTGCTCGTCGCCCTCGCCGAGGGCCTGAACTCCGACGATCTCCACATCGACGAACCACGGGGCACCGGCGTCGACTCGGCTCTGGATGCTCTGGATCGTGTGCCGAGGGACACGGCGAGCGAGGTCGACACCTCGATGCACACGGATGCCTACAACCCCGAGGAGCTGTGGGCGCGCGACGCTGAGACGAGCGACGAGGAGACCACCCGAGCCGGGGACGCGCCGACGCCGCTCCCGGGGTTCGCTGCCGATGCCGAGGATGCACGGCGGGCCGAGATGCTGAACATCGAGACCGAGGATCTCTCCGGCGTCACGAACGCGTTCGCGGGCAGCCGTGACGTGCGCGACGACCCTTCGTCGTCGCACCGGCCCGCTGCGGCGGCCCCTGAGGACGACGAGGACGACACCGACGAGGCTCAGCGGGCCGCGCGGGCGGCGCTCCAGCGGTGGAAGAGCTCCTCCTCGGAGTAGACCCTGTCGCCGCGGATGACCAGGTCGTCCGCCACGTAGTACAGCGCCACGTCGATCTCCTCCAGCGGCACCTCGAAGCGCCGGTGGTAGGCGAGTCGGTAGAGCGCGAGCTGCAGCATCCGCTCTTCGCGCTCCTGCGGCGTGCGCGGGGCCCGACCGGTCTTCCAGTCCACGATCTCGATGCGGTCGCCCCGATCCGCACGGCGGTACACGGCGTCGAGCTTGCAGATCACGATGTGCGCCTGCCCGTCGCGGTCGCCCGATCCGGCGCCGAGGGCGAAGTCGATCTCGATCTCGACCGCGATAGGTTTCAAGCCACCCCACTCGCTGCGTTCGAACGTCGCCTGAAGGGCTGCCAGATCGGCCGCGTCCGCCGCGGCCCCCGCAGCGTCCGGGACCGTCGCGTCGTGCCAGGGCTCCGACGCCGGCTCATCCTCGTCGACCTCCCACAGGGCCTCGTCCACCCTCCTGCCCACACCGACCAGCTCCGAGCGCTGCTCGACCCAGGCATGGAAGAGGGTCCCGAGGCGGGTCTGCCGGTACGGCCGCTCCGGCATCGGCCGCACGATCGACGACAGGGTGCCGGAGAAGTCCGTGACGTAGTCCTTGAACCGCGACGCCGGCACGCGCGTCGGCGGCAGGGCATCGGTTCCGCGCAGGCGCGCGGCACGCTCCGCGAGCAGGCGCGTGAGCTCGACCGACGGCTCGGCCGTGCCGGCGTCGACCGCATCCTCGACCAGGCCCGCCGCCGCCGAGACGATCCGGCGGCGGGAGCCGAGCGGATCGAGCGGCCAGTGGAGGGTCGCCCCCGGGCCGTCGTACGGGTTCTCGTCCGGATCGACGGCTTCGATCGCCTCCCCTCCCTGGGCGTCGATCGCCTCGAGCAGGTAGGGGCTCGGCGTGCGCGGAGCCTTCTGCCCCGCCCAATGGGCTCCGCTGAGCAGGAGATCGGTGCGCGCTCTGGTGACGGCGACGTACGCGAGGCGACGCTCCTCCTGCTGCTGGTACGCGCGGTACGCGTCCTTGAACCGCTTGAGCGCGCCGCCCTCCGGGTTCGCCTTGGTCGCCCCACCGGACAGCGAGGCCTGAGCGAGCCGCTGACGCTTGACCGGGTCGGTCTCCTCGCCCATCGCCGCCACCGGATCCCAGGTGAAGCGCGGGAGGGCGGCGCGGTCGCCACGCAGCGCGAAGGGCACCACGCCGAAGCCGAACCAGCCGGAGGTGTCGGAGACCCGGCTGGGGAGCTCGTCGGCCACGAGCCTGACCACGGCGACGGCGTCCCACTCCAGGCCCTTGGAGCCGTGGATCGTCAGCAGTTGCACGACTCCCGGCTCCGGGGGCTCCGGCCGGGGCATCAGTTCGTCCGTGCTCTCCGCCTTGTCCAGCCAGGCGAGCAGACTCCCGATGCTGCCCCGCTCGTCGGCGGCGAGGAACGCGCGGACCTCGTCCGAGAAGGCGCGCAGCTGCGTCGCCGCGACCCGCGCGGGCCCGCGGGTCTCGTTCGCCGCGAGTTCGATGTCCAGACGCAGTTCGAGTTCGATGAGCCGGATCAGTTCCGGGATCGGCTGCGACGACGCACGGCGGAGCCGCTCCAGCATCTCCCCTGCGGCGCGGATACGCGCCCTGCCGTCGGGCGTGATCGCCTCGAGCAGCCGATAGTCGTCGCGCACCGCTCGCACCACATCGACCGCGTCGACGATGGAGACCGCCTCGTCGGCGCCCCGCGAGGAGCGCAGGCGAACCCGCACCTCCTCGGGAAGGGGCATCATCGCGGTGTCTCGTTCCGACAGGGTGCGGCCCAGATCGTAGAGCGCGGCCATGTCGGCGACGCCGATCCCGAATCGCGGACCGGTGAGGAGGCGGATCAACGCCGACCCCGCAGTCGGGTCGTGCACGACCCGCAGCGTGGAGACGACGTCGACCACCTCCGGTGTCGCGAGGAGCCCACCGAGCCCCAGGATGCGATGCGGGATGCCGCGGGCGGCGAGCGCGGCGGCGAACGTCTGCATGTGCCGCTTCGATCGGAACAGGATGGCGCCGGTGTGTGGCTTCCTCGTGCCCTCTGCGACGCCGGCCGCGTCGTGAGCGGCCCGACGCTCCGCGAACCACTCGGCGACCGCTGCGGCCTCGTCGTCGACCGTGAACGGGAACTCCACGGTGACGTCGCCCTCCCCTGCTCCCGGCCGCGGTTCGAGCGGAGGCACGTCCAGTCCCGGGCGCTGCAGAGGTTCCAGCACTCGATTCGCGATGTCCAGGATGCGCCGGTCGTTGCGCCAGCTGGTCATGAGGCTGTAGGTCTGGGCGGTGCCGCCACTGGCGAAGGTGCCGGAGAAGGCGTAGAGGTTGTCGGCGCTCGCCCCGCGCCAACCGTAGATCGATTGGTGCGGGTCGCCGACCGCCATCACGGCGGAATCGCGGAAGAGCTCCGCGAGGAAGCGGGTCTGGATGACCGAGGTGTCCTGGTACTCGTCCAGAAGCACCACGCGGTGCTGCTCGCGGAGCTCTGCGCGCACATCGGGCGCGGACTCGACGATGTCGTACGCCCCGCTGACCTGGTCGGCGAAGTCCAGCACGCCGCGGCGCTCCTTCTCGGCGATGTAGTCCCGGACGAGGTGCGCGAGCGTCGGGAGGCTGAGGAGGTTGAGCGCCGCCTTCTCGACGTCGCCGTTGCCGCGGTAGGGCTCGAACGCGAGGGCCTGCTCCCGGGCGAGACGTTCCGCGACGGTCAGGTCGACGCGGTGGTCGAGGGCCTCCCCGGCGAGGCGCTGCACGGCGTCGATGATCGTGGCCAGCGCGAAGTCGATCTGCTCGAGCTCGGGCAGATCGCTGCGCAGCACCACCTCGCGTGCCAGCATCCAGGAGGCCGCCTGGCTGAGCATCGCCACGTCGGGGTCGCGGCCGATGCGCGCGGCGTGCTCCCGGACGATGCCGTCGGCGAAGGCGTTGTAGGTCGACACGCGGGGCCGGATCATGAGGTCCTCTGCCGCACGCGGGGCCACCGGGTCCCATCCGGTGCCGTGGCGAGCGGCGAGCTCATCGAGCACCGTCGCACGGACCAGCTCACGCTGGCGCCCCGGGGCCGCCTCGTCCACGCGACGCAGATCGCCGTCGCGCACGATCGCCGGCAGGTACGGCAGCAGGCCCCGCCGGCCGTACTCGTCGATGACGGCCAGGCGATGGCTGATCCGCTCGGCCAGTTCGCCCGCGGCCTTCCGCGTGAAGGTGAGGCCGAGGATCTCGTCCCGGTTCACGTGCCCGTTGGCGACGAGCCACACGACCCGTCCCGACATGGTCTCGGTCTTACCCGATCCGGCGCCCGCCACCACGAGCGCTGGTGCGGGCGGAGCCTCGATGACCCGTTGCTGAGCCGCTGTCGGCGGGGGCTGGCCGAGCGCGGCGGCGATGTCGGTCGCCGAGATTCCCAGACTGCCCTCCCATGCCGTCACGAACTCACCGCCGGAACCGTGTGCACGCGGCACGGGTGCACACGACGCTGGGTGTCCGCGCAGTGCGATTCGACCTGCGCCGTGAAGCTCGACGCGGACATGCCCCGGGCGGCATCGGAGACGCGACGCAGGAAGGCCGCACGCGCCTCGTCATCCAGGGTGTGCTGGTGCGCGATGCGGTAGTCGCTCTTGGCGAGGGTCTTGGAGACGATCACGAGCCGCGCCCCGGCCAGGGAGTCCGGAGGAGCGCCCTCGACCAGTCCCTGCTGCACCGCGATCTGGTAGGCGGCCAGCTGCGCGTGCTCGAGGACGCCGGAGTCCGACTCCGGGTCGTTCTTGCCCGTCTTCAGGTCGACGACGACGGTCGGCCCCGCTTCGGCTCCCGCGATCCGCTCCCAGCCGCGCCCGCGTGCGTGCGGATGATCGCCCGCGCCGGGCGGGTACGCCTCGATCCGGTCGATGTACCCGTGGATGATCGCCTGGTCGCCCCGGTCCTCCACGACCGGATGCACCGCCGGCACAGCATCCTCCCCCGGCGCGAGCACGTCCACCGCGAAGCGGAACTCCACCTCGCTGCCGATCACGCGCCCTCCGTCTCCGCGCACATCGCCGAGGTAGGTGTGCAGCCGGTCGACGAGCAGATCGGCTCGCCGTCGCTCCTTGCGCCCGATCCACTCGGTCTCGAAGTCGAGCTCGGGCCAGCGCTCCGCGACGATCTCCCGCATGCGCTCGATGTCTCCGTCCGGCACCCGTTCCATCGCCTCGTGCAGGATGGTCCCGATGCCGGCGGTCGGGGGCATCACGGTATCGCCGCCGAGTGCGGACACGACCCAGTTGAGGCCGCATTCCTCGTAGGACTCCATCTTCGACGGCGACACGCGAGCGCCCGTCACGGTCAGATCCCGCAACGGGGCGTCGGTCGACGCGGGCATGATGCCGTACCACTCGGCGGGGTGGGCCCCGGGCACCCCCTCCCGAGCGAGCACGGCGAGCTGGGCGGCGGCATCCCGCCTCGCACCCTCCGCCGTCGCCGTCGTGAGCGTGCGCCGATGCCGGGCGACGAGCCCGCGCAGGGTCAACGGGTGCTCGGCGGAGGCGTGACGCTCCGGCGGCTCCGGAGCGGGAAGGAAACCGAAGAACGCGCTGGGCGTGAGGTCGTCGTCGTCGACGCCCGTGATGAGCAGACGGCTCCGCGCCCGCGAGACGGCGCGGACGAACAGCCGCAGTTCGTCATGCAGCGCGGCACGACGCCGGTCGAGCACACCGGGTGGCTCGACACGCGTACCGGTGCGCGCTCCGAGCATCGCATCGGCCAGTCGCCAGGTCTGCAGCAGGCCGCCGCGCAGCCGGACGTTCGGCCACACGCCGTCCTGCACCCCCGCGACGACGACCGCGTCGAACTCGGTACCGAGCGCCGTGGCGGGTGTCAGCAGCGTGACGGTCCCTGGACGGTCCGGGCTGGATAGCGAGTCCTCGGGGACCGCGCTGTCGAGGATGTCGCGGACGAACGCCTCCGGCTTCTCGTTCGGGGTGCGTTCCACGAAGCGCTTCGCGGCGTCGAACAGTGCCACGAGCGCGTCGAGGGACCGTGCGGTCTCGGCGCCGGTCGGCAGGAGCGAGATCTCCCGCCACGCGACCTGCAGCTTGCGCCCGTCGACCGCCCTCGCCTGATCCCACACCCGCCAGAGCAGGTCGTGGATGGTCTCGCCGGAGGTTGCGGCGAGCGCGAGCGATCGGATCGTGTCGGCGAAGCGCTCGCCCGTGCGGGACTCCGGCGAGTCGATGAGGGTCAGGTGCGACGGCTCCGCCATCGCCTGCCGCAGCAGCTCGCGTGCCGGTGTGGATCCCCCCTGCTCCAGCTCGAGGTGCCGCAGCCTGGCCCGCAGTCGGCGCAGCCCGATCGCGTCCATCCCGCCGAACGGCGTGCGCATGGCCTCCTCGAGCGCCTGCGATGTGCGCTCCTCGACGGGTGTCAGCGCCAGCCGCACGATGCCGACGATGTCACGGACGATGCCTTCGCTGCCGAGAGGACGCTGCACTCCTGCGGCCCTGGTCGGGACCTCGCGCGCCGCCAGCTCGGTCTCGAGCGTGGTCACCTGGCGCGTGTCATGCGCGATGACAGCCATGCGGTCCCAGCGGACGCCCTCGGAGAGGTGCCATTCACGCAGGACTCCGGCGATGCGGTCGAACTCCTCGTACGGCGAGGGCGCGATGAACGTCGAGACCGCCGCCTCGACCTCGTCGGGGTCGACCGGGACCGGGGGGCGTCGATGTTCCACGCGCCCGGACGCTCCGATCGCCTGCGTCACGGTGCGGGTCAGCGCAGTCAGCGCCGGCTTCTGCCGGTGCGAGCCGTCGAGCACGCGCACATCGCCCAGGACGCCGGCGAGCTGGGCGAACAGCTCGGGGCTCGCGCCGCGGAAGGATCCGGACGAGATGTCGGGATCGCCGAAGGCCAGGACGGCGATGCCCCTGTCGCGCAGCGCCGTGACGACCGCGATGCCGCCGCGCGTGAGCTCCTGCGCGTCGTCGATGAGCACGGCCTGCAGCGGGGCGAGCGGCCCCAGGGCGGCGGCGTCCGCCGTGCGCAGGATGGCGCTGGCCTCGCTCAGCAGGTCCGCCGCATCACGGTGCGCTGCGCGCAGCGCATCGAGCACGGTGCGGTATTCGATGAGGAACTCCGCGGTCGCCGCCCAGACCGGGTCGTCGGAACCACGGAGCTCGTCGGGCCGCACCCCGAGCTCCGTGCATTCGGCGAGGAAGGCCCGCAGCTCCGAGCGGAATCCCTTGGACGCGCGCACCGAGGGGCTCAACGCCTCCGGCCAGGCGATGCGACCGTCCTCGGCGTCGCCGGCGAGCAGCTCGGCGATGATGCGGTCCTGGTCTGCTCCGGTGAGCAGCGCCGGCGGTTCCGCGCCCTCACGGACCATCGCCCCGCGGACCAGCTGGAACGCGAAGGATCCGAGCGAGCGCGCGAGCGGTCCCGGCGTCGCCTGGCCGATCCGCACACCGATCCGGTCCCGCAGGGCCGTCGCCGCCTGACGGCTCGGGGTGAGCGCGAGCACCTGCTCCGGCCGCAGCTGCTCCTCCTCGAGGAGGTGGACGGCGCGTTCGATGAGCGTGCGCGTCTTCCCGGTCCCCGGTGCGCCGATGATCACGCCGGACGACGCGGGTGCAGCGGCTATCACGGCTCGCTGTGCGGCATCGGGTGTCATGCCCTCCACGCTATCCGGACGCGCGGACATCCTCGTGCTCCCGACGCGGGGCTGCCGAGGGAGCACCTCGGCATCTGTGCGCTCAGGGCGAAACCGGCGATGGCGGCCGATCCCGCCGGGCGCGTGCGCGATAGAGTTGCCCCAGTCCCCGAACTTCAAGGAGCACGCGTGGAAATCCGCATCGGCATCATCAACACCGGCCGCGAGCTGAGCTTCGACACCAGCACGAGCGCCGACGAGGTCCGCACCCAGGTCGCCGCGGCGCTGGAGCAGAGCGCGACCCACCTGAGCTTCGCCGATGTGAAGGGGAACTCGTACATCGTCCCCACCGCGAACCTCGCGTACATCGAGCTGGGAACCGAGGAATCGCGTCGCGTGGGCTTCGTCGCCTGACCCGCCGATGTACATCCTCCTCGCGCTCATCGCCGCGTGCGCACTGGGCATCGCCGTCCACTTCCTGATCGGCGGACGCGAGCTGCGCGGCGTCGCTCTCGCACCCGCGATCGCGACAGCGGTCTCGGCAATCGCCTACACGGGCCTGCAGTGGGCCGGCGTGGGCGAGGACAGCGTCTGGCTGTGGCTCGCGACCACCCTGGGTGCCGCGGCCGTCTCCGCGCTCGCGACGGCTGCGATCACCGGCATCCGCCGTCGTTCGGACGCTGCGGCGCGCGCGGCGCTCGGGATCTGACCCGCCGTCGAGGCAGGGGCGTCTAGGAGGCGAGTCCCATCGCGTCCATGCGTCGTGCATGCGCGCCCATGAGCTCGGTGTAGACCGGCTCGATGCGCTCCTCCTCCACGGCGAGCACCTCCGGCCGCAGCGCGGAGCGGCACACCAGGATCGTGTCGCCGACCAGCCGCCGCGCCCACATCGACAGCAGCGAACGCCACTCCTCGTCGCTCTCGATGGTCTCCTGGATGATCGCCACGATCTCGTGCCTTGCGTCGTCCTCACGGAGGATCTCCGCCACGCGACGGCCCGTGTCGCCGTAGCTGGAGGCGAGCGCGAGATAGAAGTCGTCGAGCATGCCCGCCGTGATGTAGACGGCCAGCAGCGTCTCGCGCGGCCGAGCTCCGATGGTCTTGCGCCGGAAGGCGTCGAGGTTCTCCCGGAACGGCAGCATGAGCTGCGTCGGATCGTCACCGCGCTCGGCGATGAGATCGACGATCCCGCGGTGCTTGGTCAGTGCCGCGCCGGCCGCCCGGGAGAGCGACTCCTTCTCTGTCAGCTCCGGCGTGGCGCGGATCAGGCGCGTCAGCGTCTCGAAGTACCCCAGCTGCAGGTACGCGGCCTGCCCGAGGAAGCGGTTGAGCTCCGGCGCCAGCTCGGCGAAGTCGATACGGGTCGCATCTCCCTGCTCGCCTCTGCTGCGAAGGGAGAGGGTGCGTCGGGGCGCGGCGTCGCGCTGCCAGAACCACTTAACCACGAGGTCGTCCTCCCGAGTTCACCACCTGGTTCACAATACCCGTGCGCGCCCGCTCTTCCTGGGCGACGGGCCCCCTCGGGTAGGCTGGGCGTGTCCCCGCCGTCGGAGCGGGGCCCCGCGCCTGTGGCACAAGAGACGGCGTGGCTCCGTTTACGTGGCGATCCCGCAGGGTCGCCGGACAGGCAATCTGAATAAAGTGACAACATTCGCTGATCTCGGCATCGATCAGGACATCGTCGACGCACTCGCCGCGAAGGGCATCGTCGACGCCTTCCCGATCCAGGAGCAGACCATCCCGCTCGGCCTCCCCGGCCAGGACATCATCGGACAGGCCAAGACCGGAACCGGCAAGACCTTCGGCTTCGGCATCCCCGTGGTCCAGCGCCTCGGCAAGGACCCGGAGCACGGCGTCAAGGCGCTCATCGTGGTGCCGACGCGTGAACTCGCGGTGCAGGTCTACGAGGACATCGACCTGCTGACGAGCAACCGTTCCACGAGCGTCGTCGCCATCTACGGCGGGAAGGCGTACGAGGGCCAGATCGACCAGCTCAAGGCGGGCGCGCAGATCGTCGTCGGCACGCCCGGACGTCTGATCGACCTCGCCGGCCAGCGCCTGCTCGACCTGTCGAACGCGACCGAGGTCGTTCTGGACGAGGCGGACAAGATGCTCGACCTCGGCTTCCTCGCCGACATCGAGAAGATCTTCCAGAAGGTCCCGGCGGTCCGTCACACGCAGCTGTTCTCGGCCACCATGCCCGGCCCGATCGTCGCGCTCGCGCGTCGCTTCATGACGAACCCGATCCACATCCGCGCCAACGACCCCGACGAGGGGCTCACGCAGGCAAACATCAAGCACCTGGTGTACCGGGCGCACTCGATGGACAAGGACGAGGTCATCGCCCGCATCCTGCAGGCGGAGGGGCGCGGCAAGACGGTCATCTTCACCCGCACGAAGCGCGCTGCTCAGCGACTGGTCGACGAGCTCAACGACCGCGGCTTCAACGTGGGCGGTGTCCACGGCGACATGGGCCAGGACCAGCGCGAGCGCTCCATGGCGGCGTTCAAGGCCGGCAAGCGCGATGTCCTCGTGGCGACCGACGTCGCCGCCCGCGGTATCGATGTGGACGACGTGACCCACGTCATCAACCACACGATCCCCGACGAGGAGAAGACCTACCTGCACCGTGCCGGCCGCACGGGACGCGCCGGCAAGACCGGCATCGCCGTCACGTTCGTCGATTGGGAGGACCTGCACAAGTGGGCCCTGATCAACCGCGCACTGGAGTTCGGCCAGCCCGAGCCGATCGAGACCTACTCGTCGAGCCCGCACCTGTACGAGGACCTCGACATCCCCCAGGGCACGAAGGGTCGACTGGTCTCGGCACCGAAGACGCAGGCCGTGAAGACCGAGCGCACGCGCCGACCGGAGAGGGCAGCGGACGCGGCGGAGCAGGGCACGGACGAAGGCGGGACGCGTCGCCGTCGCCGTCGCCGTGGAGCATCGACGCCCGTCGGCTCGACGTTCGCCGAAGGCGCGACCGACAACACCTCCGGCGAGGGCCAGTCCTCCGCTCCGGCTGACCGTGACGCGGAAGGCGCCGGCACCCACGACGGCGCGGGCAAGGAGCACCACGACGGCAAGCCCGCCCCCGCACGTCGTCGCCGTCGCCGCCGCGGCGGTTCCGGCGCGGGCGCCGCTCCCGTCGCGGGCGCTTGACTCCTGAGCACTAGTGAGGGGCGCGTGTTGCGGATCATCCGCGGCACGCGCTCCTCTGCTTACACAAGCAGCGCTCCCCTAGCGGACTCTTCTGACGCGCGTTAGCGTGGTGGTAACGTGTTACACGCTATTGAGATGAGGGAACTGTGGTCACAATCAACAGTCCTGGGCTCTGGCAACGCGCACGGGTGCAAGCCGCGAACTGCGCCGACGACATGTACATCGGCTGGCGGTCGTACAAGAACGTTGCCTCGTCCGCCTTCAACAACGGTCGCTATCAGGCGTCCTACCTCTACGCGGGGACATACAAGACGGGAAGATCGATCTCCTTCCCGAAAGGGACGGGCGTGCCGAACCTCGGAACGCTGAGCTTCAATGACAACGCCGAGTCCGGCTACTTCGATACGACCCGCAGCGGTTCCGGTTCGGCTCTCTGCCTGTGAAGCACCGGTGCGTGTGCCGAAGGCGCTGGGCTCTGCTGACGCTCGCTGTCGTCCTCACCGCGGGTGCCGTCGGCTGCACCCCCGCAGCGCTCCAGACCGGTGAGAGAGTGCGGAACCAGGCCCTGTGGACGATGCCGCTCGACGAGTTCTACGTGTACTCCCCCGAACTCGACAACTACGCAGAGCAACTGCAGATCGCGAAGTGTGTGCGCGCGCAGGGACGTGACTGGCCCGTGCCCTGGCAGAACACCGATTTCCCGCAGGCGGAGAACGTCAACACCACGGGACTGCGACTGTTCACCCTGGACATCGCCCGGCAGTGGGGCTATCGGCTGGCCCCGCCAGCGGATCCGGAGAGCGCGCGGCTATGGGAGGAGTTCGCCACGACCGCAGACGCCTTCTTCCCCGATGCGGAACTGGACGAGATCCTGCTCCATTGCACCGATGAGGTGAGGACCGTCGATGCCGAGTTCACGACCACATTCGACGGAGTCAACTATCTCTCCGGCTTGGCGCTTCAGGCGGAGGAGGTGGTCCTACAGGATCCAGCGGTGATCGAGGCGACGGCCCAGTGGCGCGATTGCCTCGAACCGCTCGTGAGCTTTTCGCTGCGGTCGATTCGCGACCCCTGGACCGAAATGCCTCCGAGATCCGCCGCGACGGCCTGGGGCGACACCGCAGACGGTACCGGCACGCCTTCCGCCGAGGAGATCGCCGTCGCGATGGCCGACGCGGAATGCCGCGATTCCAGCGGCCTCGCCGGCACCAAGTACGAGAGGAGCTGGGATGAACAGCAGAACCTCGTCGATCAGAACCGCGACAAGCTCGACCGCATCCGCGAGGCGGCCGCCGAACGCAAGGCGAAGCTGCTCACGATCGTGGCTGAGAACGCACCGAAGGCACCATGAGGCCCCAAAAGCCACTCGGCCGATCCCGTCTTATCGCACCGGCCGCGGTGACGGCGATCATCGCGGTCCTGGGAGCCGGATTCTGGTTCGCCGCCCAGTTCCAGTCATCCGCACAGCACGAGGCGAATGCCAAGGCCCCATCACCCGGCCCGGTGCTCGCGGAGGTGACCCACGGCACGCTGGCTGAGGAGATGAGGTTCACCGGCCACGTCGGCCCCTCGCTGCAGACCCCCGTGACATTGCTCCCGATCCCCGAGACATCGATCGCGGTTGTCACCGGGCACCCGCTGGAAGCGGGAGCCTCCACGGCGTCGGGGCAGTTGCTCACCGAGGTCAATGGGCGACCGGTGTTCGGGGTGCACACACCTTTCGCTTTTTATCGCGACATAGGTCCTGGCGATCGAGGACCGGATGTCGAAGCGCTGCAGATCGCACTGGCGGCGCGGTCTTATCCGGTGAAACCGGACGGGCGCTACGGGGCTGAGACGGCCGCGGCCGTCCGGCGGTGGTACCGGGACAGCGGCTACGACGCCGCCAGTCGCAGTACCACGGACACAGAGAAGGACCGCCAGGGCGGCGGTGACGCCCCCGTCACCAGCCCCTCTCCGATGCCATCCACCGGGGAATACGTGCCCCTCACCGAGCTCGTGGCAATCCCCACCTCGTCGGCTCGCGTCGTCCAGGGCGTGCAGATCGGTCAGCGCGTGGCGGAAGAAGGAAGACCGGATCTCATCCTGGGTTCCGCTGACCTCGTCGTCACGGTGGTGGTGTCGGTCGCCGAGCTGGGTGATGTCCGCGCGGGAGACGGCGCGACGGTCTCGGTCGACGGCGCCGAAATCGGGGGCGTGGTCGGTGATATCACCCCAACCGCCACTGCCGAGCCCGACGCTGGCTCCCCTTCCGCGGCGGAGGACAGCGGCGCCGCATCGGACGTCACCTTCGTCGTCACGCCCGCGACGTCGTTGCCCGCCTCTGCGAGCCGGGCGCAGGTGACGGTGATCGAGGAGATCGTGGCCGAGGATGCTCTGATCGTCCCGGTCCTCGCCGTCTCCGATCGAGGACGAGGGAAGTCCGTTCTGCGCACCCAGCAGGACGACGGGACCATCATGGAGGTGCCGGT
The DNA here is from genome assembly GCF_008868005.1 of Microbacterium algeriense. Taxonomy (GTDB): domain Bacteria; phylum Actinomycetota; class Actinomycetes; order Actinomycetales; family Microbacteriaceae; genus Microbacterium; species Microbacterium algeriense. Next base: position 213,758 of record NZ_WAAO01000002.1, on the reverse strand, counting down.
CACCGTTCTGGGCAGCGTGCACGGCGAAGTCGCTGTGAAGCCGACGGAAGACCGTGCTCTGGAAGCAGGCGACCGTGTCGTCGTCGGCTGATCAGCCAGTGATACGGATGAGAGGCGTGCAGCGGACGTTCTCCGCCGCGGGGCGGCCGGATGTCCGAGCCCTGCGCGGCATAGACCTCGACATCCCCCGGGGCGAGTTCGTCGCCGTCATCGGTCCCTCGGGAGGCGGAAAGACGACCCTCTTGAACATCCTGGGCCTTCTCGACGCCCCCACGTCGGGGTCCTACCACCTCGACGGGCAGGCGGTGCACGCCAACGGCGGACCGGAGGCGGCGAGCGTGCGCGCCCGCACGATCGGCTTCGTGTTCCAGGCATTCCACCTCCTCGAGGGACGGCCTGCCGTCGACAGCATCGAACTGAATCTGCTGTACCGGGGCACCCCGCGCGCGGAACGGCGCGAGAAGGCGCTCCGTGCGGCAGCGGCGGTCGGTCTCGACGACCGCTTGTACCAGAGCACATCGACCCTGTCGGGAGGGCAGCGGCAACGCATCGCCATCGCGCGAGCCATCGCCGCCGAGGCGAAGCTGATCCTCGCCGACGAACCGACCGGGAACCTCGACTCCGCCAACGCGGCTCGGGTGCTCGACGAGCTCGAGCGTCTCCATCGCGACGGGGCGACGGTCATCGTCGTCACGCACTCCCCCGAGGTCGCCCAACGGGCTCATCGAGTCATCCGCATCGTCGACGGAACGGTGGTGTCGGATACGACACGGCCGAATGCCGCCGTGCCCCCGACGCGCGCTCCGGCCGGAGTGGCAGCACCGGCTCCGTGCCCACGAGAAGCCCAAGGCCCCCCGAGGAGTCCCGGGAAGACGAGTGTCCGGATCTGCGACATGCTCCGCGACACGTGGGCCTCGCTATTGTCACGAAGACGGCAATCCATCGGTCAGACACTCGCCGTCGCGATCGCCGTAGCATTGACGATCACCACGCTCGGCCTGTCGACGTCCGCCCGCGCGCAGGTCTCCGCGACGTTCGACGCACATGTGAACCGAGAGGTCTCCGCGACCTGGTCGACCGCGCTCCCGCACGCCCTGCCCCTCGTGACGGTGGCGGACACCGTCGACGAGCTCAGCGGGGTCGAGGCCTCCGCGGTCGTCGTCGACCTCTCGGTGGGCACCGTTTCGACGTTCGCGGAGTCCCGACAGGTCCAGCCGCACGTCGCCTTCGGAGACGTTGCAGCTGCGGCACGATTGTCCATCGACGGGGCCGCATGGCATGACGGGAGGCTCGGGGCGGGTGAGGTCTTCGTGGGAGACCTCCTCGCACAGGACTTGCAGCTCAGCAGCGTCGATGCCGCCCCGACCGTGGACATCGACGGCAGCACCTATGTCGTCGCGGGCCTCATCACCGAATCATCGCGCCTGCCCTTGCTCCGGGGGGAGGTCGTCATCGGGCCTCGGGACGACCTCACTGCAAGGGGACCGATCGATGTGACGATGCTCGCGGTGACGCAGCCCGGCGCGGCACAGCAAGTCGCCGCCCAACTCGCCGCCGCGCTGAACGCCTTCGAGTCGGAGCAGATCGCGGTCGCCGCCCCGACGGACTCCGCGCAACTGCGCGGACAGATCGAGCAGGGCGTTCAGGCGACGCTCACGGCGTTCACAGTGCTCGCCCTGATCGTGGCGATCGCCGCGCTCATGAACGCGACGCTACTCGCCCTCAATTCTCGCCGCGGCGAGATCGGCATGCGCAAGGCTCTCGGCGCGCGGAGCCGGCAGATCGGCGGGCTCATCACCCTGGAGTCGGCGGGCATCGGCATCGTCGGCGGCGCGGCTGGGCTGGTACTCGGCATGGGCGCCATCCTCGCGGTCACGATCACGCAGCGATGGACGCCCGTCTTCGACGTCGCACTGCTTCCGCTGGCGATAGCCGTCGGTCTGGTCGTCGGCGCGGGCGGAGGCGGGCTGGCTGCCGTTCGCGCCGCTCGGCTGCGTCCTGCGGAGAACCTTCGGAATTGACGGGCGCAGCGCGCAGGGAGGATGACGATCGGGCCGACGACTGCGCGCTCATGCCATCGTCAAGGTCGGACACGCCGCCGATCATCGACGGGCTCGCTCCGCAACACCGCTGCCGGAACCTGCGGCGGATAGACCCAGGCGACCAGCACCACCGAGATGATCATCAGCAGGAACCACGAGGTCAATTTGCTGGGCGACACCGGCTGCCAACCTCCGGCCTGGTCGGGATACGCCCAGGCGCCGGCCCAGGTGCCGATGTTCTCGGCGAGGTAGATGAAGAGGGCCACTCCGGCGAACACGAGCAGAAGCGGCAGTCGGATCGTGCGACGCCAGACCCGGGCGTGCATCACCGTCGGCAGCCACAGCAGCACGACGCCGGCGAGCAGCACCCATCGCGCGTCCCACCACCAGTGGTGCGTGAAGAAGTTGAGGTAGATCGCCGCGGCCAGAATCGCCGTCATCCAGCGTCGGGGATATCGGGTGAACCCGAGGTCGAACAGGCGGTACACGCGGACCATGTACGAGCCGACGGCCGCATACATGAAGCCGCTGAACAGCGGGACTCCGCCGATGCGGAGCACACCGTCCGCCGCGTATGCCCAGGAGCCGACATCGGTCTTGAACAGCTCCATGGCTGTGCCGGTGATGTGGAACAGCACGATGACCCACAGTTCCCGTCCGCTCTCAAGTCGGAAAGCGAGCATCGCGACCTGGATCAGCACGGCGGCGATCGTCATCGCATCATTGCGGGCGAGCGGCGCGTCGTCCGGGTACCAGAGGCGTGCGGCCACGATCACGACCAGCAGCGCCGCGCCGAAGACGCAGGCCCATGCCTGTTTCAGGATGAACACCGCGAACTCGATCAGGCCGGCGCGGATGCCGTTCGCCGGGGCATCGCGGAGGACGCGATGGGCGAGCGCATCGACGCGGCGCTCCAGAGATGTCGCTCGCTGCATGCCTCGGACGGTATCGGTTCCGTTCGACAGCGCGCAGAGAGATCGCCGACAGTACGCCGAGGATCAGGGAAAACGCGGTGCGGTACCGGTGCCGCGTGCTAGGAGCCGCGCCACCATCTCCTCCGACGTGGTGTGCTCGCCGGGACGGTTCGGCTTGCCGGTGCCGTGGTAGTCGCTCGACCCGGTGACGATGAGGTCGTGCGTCGCGGCGATCCGTCGCAGCTCGCGCTTGCCCGCCTCGGTGTTCTCCCGGTGGTCGATCTCGAAACCGCCGAGCCCCGCCTCGATCAGGCGCTCGATGTACGGCTCGGGCATCATGCTGTCCCGACCGCTCGTCACGGGGTGGGCGATGATCGCCACTCCCCCGGCATCGGTGATCAGACGCACCGCGGTGAGCGGATCCGGCGCATAGTGGGGCTCGTAGTACCCCTCCCGCGGGTGCAGGATGCCGTCGAAGGCCTCCGTGCGGTCGCGCACGATGCCGCGCGCCACGAGCGCATCGGCGATGTGAGGCCGCCCGACCGTCGCGTCGAGCGTGGTCTGGGCGAGCACGTCATCCCAGTTCAGGTCGTAGTCGCGCCCGATGTTCCGGACGATGCGCTCCGCCCTCCCGATCCGATCGCCGCGGATGCGGTCGGTCTCGGCACGGAGCGCCTCGTCATCGGGGTCGAAGAGGTACCCGAGCACATGGACGCTCCGCCACCCGTGCTTCGCCGACAACTCCATGCCGGGGAGGAAGGTCATCCCCAGAGCGACCGCGGCGTCTCCGGCCTCCTGCCATCCGGTCGACCGGTCGTGGTCGGTGAGGGCGAGGGTGCGGACGCCGTGGGCGTGCGCCTGTGCGACGACCTCGGCGGGCGACTCCGTGCCGTCGGAATGGTTGGAGTGCAGATGCAGGTCGGCGGGGCCGGAGAACCCGTGTGACGCGGAGGACATCCTCTGAGCGTACCGAGCACCGGAGCAAGGGGACGCGAAGTCGACGTCGGGATGTCGGGGAGGGACTTCACAGGCGGCGCTTCTAGGCTTGAGGGGATGTTTCGTCTCCTGGGGATCCTCTTCACCGTGCTGCTCGCGATCGCGACGGCGGTCGTGGTGTGGCCGCAGTTCTTCCACCTCGAGCAGACCTACCCGTTCGCGCAGCTCGTCGCGGCCCGGGGCATCGTGCTCGGCGGTTTCCTCGTGGTCGCCGTCGTCGCGCTGCTGCTGCTGTTCGCGAGGCCCCTGCGCGGCTTCGCCGCGTCCGTCCTGATCGTGGCGCTGCTCGGCGCTGCAGCCACCGCCGCCATCGGAGCGGTCCGCGGCTTCGGCGCCTCCGCCCTCCCGGACGCGACGGACACCAGCGTCCGGGTGCTCACCTGGAACACAGCGGGCGAGGCGGTGACGGCCGAGAGGATCGCGCAGGAGATCCTCGACCAGGGCGCGGACATCGTCGCGCTCCCGGAGACCACCGAGGCCGTCGGCGAGCGCATCGCGATCATGCTCCGCGAACAGGGTCACCCGATGTGGGTGCACCACGTGCAGTTCCGCCCGGATGTGCAGGACGGCCCGCAGTCGTGGCAGACGACGGTGCTGGTCGCGCCGGACCTGGGCGAGTACTCGGTGATCGAGTCCTCGAAGGACGGCTCGAACAACACCGGCTCGGTGCCGAGCGTCGTCCTGATGCCGGTCGACGGCTCGGGACCGACCATCGTCGCCGTGCATGCGGTCGCACCGCGCATGGAGGAGATGCAGCAGTGGCAGAGCGACCTGCAGTGGATCGCCGACCAGTGCCCGCGGGGCGACTTCATCCTCGCCGGCGACTTCAACGCCACGGTCGACCACATGGCCCCGCTGGGCGTGGACGGCGGAGACATCGGCTACTGCCGGGATGTCGCCTCGCGGACCGGCAACGGACTCGCCGGCACCTGGCCGAGCTCGCTTCCTCCGCTGGCGGGTGCCCCCATCGACCACGTGATGGCATCCGGGAACTGGACTCCGACCGGCTCCGCGGTGCTCGATGACGCGGGCGGCAGCGACCACCGCGCGCTGGTCGTGCAGCTCGAGCCCGCGCGCTGAGATCCCGCGACCGCCCCTCAGGTGACAGACTGGAGGGATGAGCACCGGAGAGCGCGACACGATCGCAGAGCCCACTGTCGAAGCCACCGCGGACAACGGCACGACCAACCGCAAGCAGCCGTTCCCGCAGGGCTTCCTCGACACGATCTCGACGGGATGGTCCGAGCGCCCGGAGACTCTTCCCGCTCCTCGAGCGCAGGCTCCGTACGCCGCCGTCCGCCGGGCCGCCGTCTCGGCCGCCTTCCCCGGGAAGCGGCTCGTGATCCCGGCCGGCTCGCTCAAGCAGCGCAGCAACGACACCGACTACGTCTTCCGCGCGCACTCCGCTTTCGCCCACCTCACCGGCTGGGCGTCGGATTCCGAGCCGGACTCGGTGCTCGTGTTCGACCCGTCCGACTCCGGACACGACGTCACCCTCTTCTTCCGCGAGCGCGCCGACCGCACGACGACCGAGTTCTACGCCGACGCCACCGTCGGCGAGTTCTGGATCGGCCCGCGCCCGTCTCTCGCGGGTGTCGCGGCCGACCTCGACATCGCCACCGCGCACCTGGACGGCTTCCGCTCCGTCGAGGGCGAACTGGTGCTCGATGTGGATGATGCGCTCACGCGCTTCGTGTCGGAGCTGCGTCTGATCAAGGACGAGTTCGAGATCGCGGAGATGCGCCGCGCGGTGGACATCACCGCCCAGGGCTTCGACGACATCATCCGCGAACTGCCTGCCGCTGTCGCGCACGCCCGCGGCGAGCGCGTGGTCGAGGGGGTCTTCCACCGGCGCGCCCGCGAGGACGGCAACGGCGAGGGCTACGACACGATCGCCGCGTCTGGGCCCCACGCCTGCTACCTGCACTGGACCCGTAACGACGGCACGGTCGTGCCGGGAGACCTGATCCTCGTCGATGCGGGCGTCGAGGCGGACAGCCTGTACACGGCCGACATCACCCGTACGCTCCCCGTGTCGGGATCCTTCACGGACGTGCAGCGTCGCGTGTACGAGACCGTGCGCGAGGCTGCGGACGCCGCGTTCGAAGCCGCCAGGGTGGGAGTGCGCTTCCGCGACGTGCACGCGGCGGCGATGAAGGTGATCGCCGAGCGGACCGCCGAGTGGGGGCTGCTTCCGGTCTCCGCCGAGGAGGCGCTCGATGCGGACAAGGGCGGACAGCACCGCCGCTACATGGTGCACGGCACGTCGCATCATCTCGGCATCGACGTGCACGACTGCGCCCAGGCCCGCAGGGAGATGTACTACGACGGCATCCTCACGCCCGGGATGGTGTTCACGATCGAGCCGGGACTCTACTTCCAGATCGACGATCTCACCGTCCCCGCGGAACTGCGCGGCATCGGCGTGCGCATCGAGGACGACATCCTGATGACGGAGGACGGGCCCGTGAACCTGTCCGCCGGCATCCCGCGCACCGCGGACGAGGTCGAGGCCTGGATCGCGCGCCTGCACGCCTGAGATCCGATGCACGAGGACGAGCTCGCGCTCGACGATGCCGTCGCGGCGCGGCTGATCGCCGGAAGGTTCCCCGAGCTGGGCGACCGGGAGCTGCGTCCGGTGCCCGGATCCGGAACCGTGAACCGGATCTTCCGTATCGGGGAGGATCTGGTCGCGCGCTTCCCGAGGCTCGGCGCGACCGTCGCGGACCTCCGACGCGAAGCTGCGGCGCTCGACGAGTTCGCTGCCGTGTCACCCGTCGCGGCCCCGCGCCCGTACGGCATCGGCGCGGCGACGCCGGACCATCCCTCCGCCTGGTCGGTGCAGACGTGGGTCGAGGGCGACCCGGCCGATCCCACGCGCTTCGCCGACTCCGCTCGGCTCGCTCGCGATCTGGCCGCGCTCATCGTGGCGCTGCGCAGGACGGACCTGCGCGGCCGTGTGTTCGACGGGCAGGGCCGCGGCGGCGAGCTCTCCGATCACGACGACTGGCTCACCGAGTGCTTCGCACGGAGCGGGCACCTCGTCGACGTGCCCCGTGCGGCCGCCCTCTGGCAGGAGCTGCGGACGATCCCCGCCGCGGGCCCGCCGGCGATGAGCCACCGCGACCTCACCCCCTTCAACCTCCTCGCGCAGGGCCTCGGAAACGATGCGCGCCTGGTCGGTGTCCTGGACGGCGGGGGTTTCGGCCCGGCGGACCGCGCCCTCGACCTCGTCGCGGCGTGGCACCTGTTCGACGCACCGGCCCGCCGGCAGCTCCGCGACGGTGTCGCCGCCGAAGACGGCGAGTGGCTCCGGGGCGCGGCATGGGCCCTGCAGCAGGCGATGGGGCTCGTCTGGTACTACGAGCACACGAGTCCGGACCTGAGCGCACTCGGCCGCTCCACGATGCGGCGCCTGCTCACGGACGTCGACCTGTCCGCGCTCCTCGACTGAGGCGCGTCAGCGGTCCGCTGCGCCGCGGACGAAGTCGGCGACGAGCGGGGCGAGGGACGCGCCGATCTCCGCAGCGGGACGTCTGCGGCCCTTCACCTCGAAGGTGTGCCCTGCACCCTCGATCCACTCCACCCGCGCGTCCTGGCAGCTCGCCAGCGCCTCCTCGAACTGCGAGAGAGGTTGGATGAACGGGTCGGTCGTGCCTTCGACGAAGAGCTGCGGCACCGCGATCAGGGGCAGGTGCTCCACCCGGGGCCTGTCCGGACGGCCAGGGGGGTGCAGCGGATAGCCCAGGTAGGCGAGGCCGTCGACGACGAGACCGTCGGCGACCGCCATCGACGCCATCCGTCCGCCGTAGGACTTCCCCGCCGCCCAGACCGTCGCCGCCGGCTCGCGGATGCGAGCGAACTCCACCACGCTCCGCCAGGTCGCGACGGCGTGCGCGGCGGGCCCCGGCATCCGGCGCCCCTGCTCGACGTAGGGGAAGTTGAAGCGGAGCGTCGAGAAGCCCTCGTCGTTCAGCGCGTCGGCGAACCCGGTGAGGAACGGATGATCCTTCCCCGTGCCGGCGCCGTGCGCCACGGCGATGATCGCGCCGTTGTCACCGTCGACCCAGTCGGCCGTGATCGTCACGTCGCCCGCAGGCAGCGGGACGAGGATCTCGACCATCAGCAGAGCGGGCGGCGCGTCACGCCCGGCCGCCCTCAGGACCCTCGACGCCCGGGATCGCCGGTCCGGCGGGACGGGGCGTGCCGTCGGGCTCCGCCTCCGGTTCTCCGGCCTCGGGCTCCGCGGGAGGCTGCGGGTCAGCAGGTCGCGGCGGGATCACGGGTTCTTCCGGTGCCGGAGCGGGAGCGGTCCCTCCCGGCGCGATCCGCTCGCCGTACTTCGGCGGCTCGTCGAGGTTCACCGGCGGACGCACCGGGGCGACGCGCGCCGCTCCCAGGACCTGGCGCGCCTTGGACAGCGACGTCGCCATCACCGTGACCTCGTAGTGGTCCGCGGCGAACTGCGTGACGCTGGCGAAGTCGCGCCGACGACGCACGATCGCGTAGGTGACGAGGCTCAGGATCATCCCGACCGCGACACCGATGAACACGAAACCGACGAACAGCTGGATCGGCACCTCCGGGTTCCCGAGGACCAGGATCGCCGACAGGAAAAGTCCGATCAGCACGCCGTTGATGGCGCCGGAGCGGGCGGCCGCGGCGTAGCCGAGCTTGCCGGTCACGCGTTCGACCGTGCGGACGCTCTGACCGACGATCGCGATGTCGCGGGCGGGCACCTCCCCCGCGATCAGCTTCGAGACCGTCTTCTGCGCGCTCTCGTAGTCGCGCGTCGACGCGACGATCTCGCCGGTGTCCGTGCCGTTCGCGGGGCGGTTCAGCATGCTCATCCGGCTATTCTTCCACGCGCACCCCCGGAAGGCCCGAGGCGCGACCCGACCCGCCGCCGGTCCGACCCGCCGACTACGCTGGAGAGGTGAGCACACAACGGGTTTTCGCCGCGCGCCTCGCCGGGTGCGCCGTCTTCGATCCCGTCGGCGACCGGCTCGGCAAGGTCCGGGATGTCGTCGTGGTGTACCGAAGTACCGCGGCGCCCCGCGTGATCGGCCTCGTGGTCGAGATCCCGGGACGACGGCATGTGTTCCTCTCCATCGGGCGCGTCACGTCGATCCGCTCGGGTCAGGTCATCACCACCGGGCTCATCAACGTGCGCCGATTCTCCCCGCGTGCCGGGGAGGTGCGCGTGCTCGCGGAGATGCTCGGCCGCCGCGTGAGCTTCGCGGACGGCAGCGGCACGGCAGTGATCGAAGACGTGGCCATCGAACCGAACCGCCTGGGCGAATGGGCGATCAGCCAGCTCTTCCTGCGCCGTCCGAAGACGAGCGCGTCCCCGTTCGCGAAGGGTCCGACGACGTTCGCCGCCTGGAGCGAGGTCGCCGAAGAGCGCGCGCCGGGCGAGTCGCAGTCGGCGGAGCAGCTCGTCGCGTCCTACTCCGAGCTGCACGCCGCCGATCTCGCCAACACCCTGCTCGATCTGCCGCAGCAGCGCATGATCGAGGTGGCCGAAGAGCTGTCCGACGACCGACTCGCCGACGCGCTCGAGGAGATGCCGGAGGACGAGCAGGTGCACATCCTCGACCGGCTGGGCGATGAGCGCGCGGCCGACATCCTCGACCAGATGGAACCCGACGACGCGGCCGACCTGCTGGCTCAGCTCGACCCGGACCGTCTGGAGCAGCTCCTCGAGCTCATGGAGCCGGAGGAGGCAGAGGACGTCCGTATGCTGCTGCGGTACGGGCCGGACACCGCGGGCGGTCTGATGACGCCGGAGCCGATCATCCTGTCGGCCGACGCGACCGTCGCGGAGGCACTCGCCCTCATCCGCCGCCACGAACTGCACCCCGCCCTCGCGGCCGCGGTCTTCGTCACGCTCCCGCCGTTCGAGACGCCGACGGGGCGTCTGCTCGGCATGGTGCACTTCCAGCGGATGCTGCGTTACCCGCCGCACGAGCGGCTCGGCGCGATCATGGACGACAGCCTCGAACCCGTGCCGGTCACGGCCTCCGCTGCCGAGGTCGCCCGCATGCTGGCCAGCTACGACCTCGTGTCGCTCCCGGTCATCGATGCGGCGCACCGCCTGGTGGGAGCCATCAGCGTCGACGACGTGCTCGACTACCTGCTGCCGGACGACTGGCGCTCGCACGATGCCGATGACGCCCCCTCCCCCGCGAAGGACGTGCGCTGATGGCGCGGCAGCAGCCTCGGCTGGATGCGCCGGGACGCACGGGAAGCCGCCCGCGGACGACATCGCGCGACCGCTTCGGGCGGTTCACGGAATGGGTGGCGCGGGCGATGGGCACCCCCGCGTTCCTGCTCATCCTCAGTCTCTTCTGCGTGCTCTGGATCGGGTGGAACACGCTGATGCCCGATCACCTGCGCTTCGATGACGCCGCCCTCGGTTTCACCGCCCTCACTCTCATGCTGTCCCTGCAGGCGTCCTACGCCGCGCCGCTGATCCTCCTCGCCCAGAACCGGCAGGACGACCGGGACCGCGTGCAGATCGAGCAGGATCGGCAGCGCGCGGAGCGCAACCTCGCCGACACCGAGTACCTCGCGCGCGAGATCGTGGCGCTGCGGATGTCGCTCGAGGAGCGCAACTCCCAGGCGGTGACCCGCGACGTGCTGCGGCAGGAGCTGAAAGCCCTCCTCGCCGAGCTGGGCGACGACGGGGAGAAGCCCGCGACGGGCAGCGCATCGTGAGCGGGGCCGAGCTCGTCCGGTCCGCGGTGTCCGCCGTGACCGATCCGGAGCTGCGCCGGCCCATCGGCGAGCTCGACATGGTGCGCGAGATCACCGTCGAGGGCGACACCGCGCACGTGGGCATCGTCCTGACCATCGTCGGATGCCCCGCGGCCGCCCGCATCGAGTCGGATGTGCGCCGAGCGGCCGCGGCGGTCCCCGGTATCGGAGCCGTCGAGGTGCAGGTGGGAGTCATGACGCCCGCCGAGCGGAAGGCGCTCACCGAGAAGCTGCGCGCTGGCAGGCCGGCCCGCGAGATGCCCTTCGGCCCCGACTCCCTGACGCGGGTGATCCTCGTCTCCAGCGGCAAGGGCGGCGTGGGGAAGTCGACCGTGACGGCGAACCTCGCCGTCGCGCTCGCAGATCAGGGGCTGTCGGTCGGTCTCGTCGACGCAGACGTGCACGGCTTCTCGATCCCCGGCCTGCTCGGCGTCCCGTCCGGCACCCAGCCGACGCGGATCGACGACCTCATGCTGCCGCCGGTCGCCTACGGGGTGAAGACGATCTCGATCGGCATGTTCCTCCGCGACGGCGAGTCCGTCGTCGCGTGGCGTGGTCCGATGCTGCACCGCACGGTCTCCCAGTTCCTCACGGACGTGTTCTTCGGCGACCTCGACGTGCTCCTCATCGACATGCCGCCGGGCACCGGAGACATCGCGATCTCGATAGGACAGCTCCTCCCGCATGCCGAGGTCCTGGTCGTCACCACCCCGCAGACCGCGGCTTCCGAGGTGGCGATCCGCAGCGGGCTAGTCGCGCGCCAGACGGGGCAGCGCGTGATCGGCGTCGTCGAGAACATGGCGGCGTACACGCTCCCCGACGGCACCGTGGTGGATCTGTTCGGAGCGGGAGGGGGTGCGGCGGTCGCCGACGCCCTCTCGGAGCCGGGAGCGCCGGTGCCCCTGCTCGCCTCCATCCCGCTGAGTCCTGCCCTCCGCGAAGGCGGCGACGCCGGAGTGCCCGTCGTCAGCACGAGGACCGACGACCCGGCGGCCGTGACCATCCGCGACCTCGCTGCCGCCTTGGCCCGGCAGGGGCGGGGCCTGTCCGGCCGGTCGCTGCCGATGTCGATCGGTTGAACACGCATGGGAGAATGAGCGGATGCCTCCTCGCTCCGTGACCGTCGATGAGGGTCTTCTGCGTCGGATGGCGCGCGACGCCGCGGTCTACTCGCTGACCCGGCCGATCGCGATCGTCATGTGGCTCGCCCTCGCCGGTGCTCTCGTCCTCGGCATCCTCAACCTCAGTGCGGGAACGTCGGGAGGGCGCGAGGTGAGCGCCATCGTGGCCTGGATGCCCGTCGTCATCGTCGCCCTGGCGCTGTTCGCGGTGGGGATGACCGTTTCCGGCGCCCGCACCGCCGTGCGCGCCGCGATGCCGGCGGAGTCGGTCGTGTGGCTCACCCTCGACGACGATCGGCTGCAGATGGGGAGCGGCCGACGACGCTCGGACATCCCCTACAGCACGTTCCAGCACCTCAGGGTCGGCCGGGATGCCGTCCTCCTGAAACTGCGGGACGCTTCCGTGGCGACGGCGATCCCCCGCGTGCTGCTGTCCGATGACGACATCGCGGCTCTGCGCGCACGGATCCGGTAGCCCGTCGGACCCTGCTCGGGTCGCCGCGGCCTCAGGTGGCTTCAGGGTCGAACGGCGGCCTGTTGGTGGCGCTGAACACCTCGGGAGCGCGACGGGGTGCGACCGGCTCCGCGATCGTCGCCGTGGCCTGCGCGGGTGTCGCGGGCTGCGGCTCCTCCAGGAGCGCGTCGCGGATGATGCGACGGGGGTCGTACTGCCGCGGGTCGAGCTTGCGCCAGTCCACGTCGTCGAGCTCCGGACCCATCTCCTCGCGGACACGGGACTTGGTGTCGCGGAGGTACTCCCCTGCCTTGCGCACCACCCGGGCGAACCCCTCGGCCGCACGGGGAAGACGGTCGGGACCGATGATGAGCACTGCGATGAGACCGATCAGCAGCAGCTTCTCGAAGGTGAGCCCGAACGTCATCTGTCCAGGCTACCGCCGCGCCTGCGGTCCCCGCACTCGCCGACCGAATACTCTGGAGAGGATCACAGGCAGGCAGGGAGAGACAGGCCATGAGCGAGCATGACGCCAACGCGCGTTTCCTGCGCGAGTCCATCGTGGAACCGGATTCCATCGCCCGCGCCCGTGCGCACGCCGTCGAGCTGGGCGCCGCTCCGATCAGTGCAGCCGTGGGCTCGCAGATCGCCGTCCTCGCGGCGGCCACCGGAGCGCGGTCGATCGTCGAGATCGGGACCGGCGCCGGGGTCTCCGGGCTGTGGCTGCTGCGCGGGGCGCCGCAGGCGGTCCTGACGTCGATCGACAACGAACCGGAGCATCTCGCCGCGGCGCGACAGGCCTTCTCGGATGCGAAGGTGCCGTCCACGAAGGCCCGCTTCATCACCGGCCGCGCGATCGACGTGCTGCCGCGGATGAACGAGGCCTCGTACGACATCGTGCTCGTCGATGCCGACCCGGACAACGTGATCGAGTACGTCGAGCACGGCCTGCGCCTGGCGCGCACCGGAGGGCTCGTGCTGGTTCCCCGCGTCCTCACCGGCGGCAAGGTCGCCGATCCCGTCCAGCGTGACGAGGTGACCTCCGCCTACCGGTCGCTGGTGCAGGAGACCCAGGAGTCGTCGGCGGTGCTGGCGACCGTGTCCTCCGCCGGCGAAGGACTCCTGCAGCTGGTCAGCCTCGCCGAACGCGACTGACGACACCGGCGCGAGCGCCACGCGACGAAGGGCGGTGGATCCGCAGATCCACCGCCCTTCGGATCCGCATGCGCGGGTCCTCGTTCGATCAGGCCGGTGCCACGACGGCGGCCAGCACGTCGTGAAGCTCCTTGGCCTCGGCGTCGTTCACAGAGACGACCAGGCGGCCGCCGCCCTCGAGCGGAACGCGCACGATGATGAGTCGTCCTTCTTTCACGGCCTCCATGGGTCCGTCTCCGGTCCTCGGCTTCATCGCTGCCATCGTGGCTCCCTTTCCTCCGGTGGTATGGATCGAGTTTATCGGGTGTCACCGGGACCTGGAGGTCACCGGACGACATTTGGATGAAGCATCGGCGTCAGGGCACCTGCCAGAACGTGCTGCCGAGCGCATACATGTGGTAGATCCAGACCCATTGGCCCAGCAGGCAGGCCACCAGGACACCGCAGCGCCAGAGGCGCGATCGGGGCACGGCGACCGCACCCCAGAGGGGGCTGAGGGGCAGCAGCAGGCGGAACGTGCTCGACTGCGGGAAGAAGACGGCGAGCAGATACAGCAGATATCCGGCGCTCCACAGTCGGAGGTCGGCACCCAGCGCGCGCACCTGCGGCAGGAGCAGCAGGGCGGCGCCGGCCGCGACCACCAGCAGCACGAGGGCGACCGGCCCCCATGTCTGCGGCATCCCCCAGAAGCCGAACCAGAACTGCGATGCCTGGATCCATCCCTCGAACGGCACGAAGCCGCCGACCCCGCCATCGATCCAGTGCCGGCGCCAGGCGAGCTCGGTGGCGAGATACGCTCCCGGGTCCCCCGTGACGATCCCGGCGATCACCTGCCAGGCGAAGCCGGTCGCCGTCGCCAGCACGCCGAGCAGGACGATGTGGACGATCTCCCTGACGACGAGCGGATCCTCGCGACGATGCACCCAGCGCAGCACGCCGTGCAGCCCAAGATAGAGGGCGAAGGCGAGAATGCCGGGGCGGGTGAACGCCATCACGGGGATGAGCAGATAGAGCCAGGCGTAGCGACGACGGATCGTCGCGTCCAACGCCAGGAACAGCAGCAGCAGGAACAGCGTCTCGGCGTAGCCCACCTGGAACATCGCGGCGAGCGGCCCCGAGGCGAAGAAGGCGACCGCCCACAGGGCGGCGGATCGGCCGATGCGGTCTCGAAGCAGGCGGTGCAGCGCGAGGCAGGCGAAGTATCCCGCTGTGAAGGACAGCAGGAACGCCCCGACGCCCCAGGAACCGAACACGAAGCCGACGATCTTGGCGGCGTATGCGAACACCGGCATGAAGGCCCAGGCGTTCTCGGCGACGTCCCCGCTCTCGGTGAGGGGCAGCGTGGACGGATAGCCGCTCTCGGCCACCAGCCAGTACCACTGGGCATCCCACCCCACCACGATGTCGCCGAGTCCGGCATCGGCGCCGAACCGCGACGTCGCCGTCGACAGGGCCGACGCGATCAGGAGGAACCCCGTCGTGATGATCCGCGCCGCGAGGTAGATGACGGCGATGCGTCCCGCGACGGGGAGCCGCGCCCAGCGCCGTGCCGTGCTCAGTGCGAGCCGAGCCATGCGCGCAGGCCCCGCTCGACGGCGTCGATCTGCGCGAGCGGTACTCGTTCTTCATCGTGGTGGGCGAGGTGCGGGTCTCCGGGGCCGTAGTTCACGGCGGGGATGCCCAGCGCCGAGAAGCGGGCGACATCGGTCCAGCCGTACTTCGGACGCGGCTCCGCGCCCACGGCAGCCACGAACCGCTGTGCGATCTCCGCATCGAGACCCGGGCGCGCGCCCTCGGCCGCATCGGTGATCTCCACATCGAAGCCGGCGAGCACGGCCCGGACGTGGGCCTCGGCCTCGGCGGCCGTCTTGCTCGGAGCGAAGCGGTAGTTCACCTCGACCTCGCAGGCGTCCGGGATCACGTTGCCGGCGACGCCACCCGCGATGCGCACGGCGCTCAGGCTCTCCCGGTAGAGCAGTCCCTCGACCATGACCTCCCTGGCGCGGTACTCCGCGAGTCTGGTGAGGATCGGCGCCGCACGGTGGATCGCGTTCTCGCCGATCCAGGCGCGCGCACTGTGGGCGCGCACGCCGCTGGTGCGCACGATCGCCCGCAGCGTGCCGTTGCATCCGCCTTCGACCTCACCGTTGGACGGCTCGCCCAGGATCGCGAAGTCGGCGCGGAAGAGATCCGGTCGGTCGGCCGCGAGCAGGCCGAGGCCGTTCTTCGACGCCTCGATCTCCTCGTTGTCGTACCACATCCAGGTGATGTCGATCGCAGGTTCCGTGAGCTCGGCGGCGAGCTTCAGCTGCACCGCGGTGCCGGCCTTCATGTCCACGGTCCCGCGACCCCAAATGAAGGGCTCCCCGTCGACCTCGATGTCGCGGGTGGGCAGGTTGGCGTTGATGGGGACGGTGTCGATGTGCCCCGCGATCGCGACGCGCTGCGGTCGACCGAGGTCGGTGCGGGCGACGATCGTGTTCCCGTGGCGGAAGACCTCCAGATGCGCGAGGGGCGTGATCGCCTCCTCGATCGCATCGGCCAGCGTCTTCTCATCGCCCGAGACGCTCGGGATGTCGCAGATCGCACGGGTGAGGTCCGCGGATGACGCGGTCAGATCGAGCACCATGGGGTCCAGCCTACTTACCCCGTCACGCGGCACGTCCAGGGGTGCGCGGCGCGATAGCGTGGAGGCATGAGCGACGCACGCACGGTATGGGGTTTCGGTCTGACCACGATCGCCGGGGACGGCACCGTCCTCGATGCCTGGTACCCCGAGGTCCGCACCGGCGACGCGGCTGCCGGCGACGTCGACCGCGGTGCGTTCGAGTCCCTGGTCGGACCGGATGAGCGCCGCAACGTCACCGTCGAGACGGTGCAGCTGCAGGTCGATCTGGATCAGGCGCCGACGTCGACGGCAGACGCCTACCTCCGTCTGCATGCACTCTCGCACCTCGTGGTGCGCCCGAACGAGCTGAACCTCGACGGCATCTTCGCGCATCTTCCCACCGTGGCGTGGACGAACGCCGGCCCGATCCTCCCGGCCGACGCGGCTCGACTGCGCCCCGCGCTCCAGCGCGCCGGAATCCAGGTGCAGGGACTCGACAAGTTCCCGCGCCTGACCGACTACGTGCAGCCGAGCGGCGTGCGCATCGCCGACGCATCGCGAGTGCGCCTCGGCGCCCATCTCTCCCCCGGGACCACGGTGATGCACGAGGGCTTCGTCAACTTCAACGCCGGGACGCTGGGCGCCTCGATGGTCGAGGGCCGCATCTCCCAGGGAGTGGTCGTCGGCGACGGGAGCGACATCGGCGGCGGCTCGTCGATCATGGGCACGCTCTCGGGCGGGGGGACGCACCGCGTCTCGATCGGTGCGCGCACGCTGCTCGGCGCGAACGCCGGTATCGGCATCTCGCTCGGAGACGACTGCATCGTCGAAGCCGGGCTCTACGTCACCGCCGGGACCAAGGTCGTGCTCGCCGACGGCCCGGCCACTCCCGACGGCGGACGCAAGACGGTCAAGGGCGCGGAGCTCTCCGGCCAGGACGGGCTGCTCTTCCGCCGCAACTCGCTGAGCGGCGCCGTCGAGGCCGTGCGGCGCGCGGGCGTGGGCGTGACGCTGAACGAGGCGCTGCACGCCTGATCGCGACCCACGGCGAGAGCCGCATGCGGCCTGTGGCATGCACGTCCTGATAGACTGATGTCGTTGTCCGCACCGCCGGTGCTGCAACATCGTCGTCGTCACGGGGTCTCCGAGGACCGAAGCGAGCGCAATCGCTCCCATCACCAGCATGTGCTGGCCTTTCGAACGGCGAACCGGTGCGCACTTCCTGCGCCGTCGCCCACCTCACCCCCTATCTCGCGCCGTTCACTCGTGCGCTGACGGAGTTCTGCATGTCTACTTTCCTCGAACTCGGCGTTCCCGCCGAGCTGGCCGCTGTTCTCGCCGATTCCGGCAAGACCGAAGCCTTCGCCATCCAGCGCGACACCCTTCCCGACTCTCTGGCCGGACGCGACCTCCTGGGTCGCGGTCGCACGGGCAGCGGCAAGACCATCGCCTTCGCCCTGCCGCTCGTCGCCCGGCTCGCCGCTTCCGGCGGACAGCGCCGCGCCGGTCTCCCCCGCGGACTCGTCCTCGCTCCCACCCGTGAGCTCGCGACGCAGATCGCCGCCACGATCGCTCCCCTCGCCGAGGCAGCGGGCCTGCGCGTGACCACCGTCTTCGGCGGCGTCAGCCAGCGTCCGCAGGAGCAGGCGCTGCGCGGCGGCGTCGACATCGTCGTGGCCTGCCCCGGCCGGCTCGAAGACCTCATGAAGCAGCAGGTCGTGCGCCTCAGCGCGATCGAGGTCACCGTGCTCGATGAGGCCGACCACATGGCCGACCTCGGCTTCCTGCCCGGCGTGACGCGCATCCTCTCGGCCACTCCGGCCGGCGGACAGCGCCTCCTGTTCAGCGCGACGCTGGACCGCGGCATCGACACCCTCGCCCGCCGCTTCCTCTCGAACGCGGTCAGCCACGAGGTCGACGAGGAGAGCGTGCCCGTCGGCGAGATGACGCACCGCGTGCTGGTCGTCGACTCCACCGACAACAAGACGGTCCTCGTCCGCGAGCTGGCCTCCGGCACCGGACGGCGCATCCTCTTCACCCGCACCAAGCACCAGGCGAAGAAGCTCGCGAAGCAGCTCACCGCCGCCGGCATCCCCGCTGTGGACCTGCACGGCAACCTGTCCCAGAACGCCCGTGAGCGCAACCTCGGCGCCTTCTCCGCTGCCCCCGAGGACGGCGGAGTGCGGGTGCTGGTCGCGACCGACGTCGCCGCCCGTGGCGTGCACGTCGACAACGTCGACCTCGTCGTCCACGTCGACCCGCCCGTCGAGCACAAGGCGTACCTGCACCGTTCCGGACGTACTGCGCGTGCCGGTGCCGCAGGCACCGTCGTCACCGTCGTGCTTCCCGAGCAGCGCCGCGATGTCAAGGACCTGCTCCGCAAGGCCGCGATCTCCGCTCCTCTCGAGGACGTGACGGCGGCAGCCGTCACCGAGCTCGTTCCCGAGCGCGCCCCGCATGTCCGTCCCGCGCCCGTCCAGGCGCAGCAGCAGCAGCGCGCGTCCTCGAAGCAGCGCCCCGCAGGAGGCGAGCGGAACGGAGCGGCGAACCCGCCCTCTCGTCGTCGTCGCCGTCCGCGTTCCGGCGGCGCGGGCCAGGGTGGGGGCTACTCCACCCAGAGTGGCCAGTCGCGCCAAGGCGGACGCAGCTCTCAGGGTCGCTGACCCGCGCCCCCCGGACAGCAAAGCGCCCCCTCCGCTTCGGCGGAGGGGGCGCTTTCGTCGTACGCTCAGCGCGTGGGGAACGACCGCTCGGGCGATCCCGTGTACAGCTGCTGCGGGCGGCCGATCTTCGTCTGCGGGTCGAGCTGCAGCTCGCGCCACTGCGCCAGCCACCCCGGCAGTCGGCCGATGGCGAACAGCACGGTGAACATGCGCGTCGGGAAGCCCATCGCCTTGTAGATGACGCCGGTGTAGAAGTCGACGTTCGGGTACAGACGACGCTCGCGGAAGTAGTCGTCGGCCAGTGCGAGCTCTTCCAGCTCCTTGGCGAGGTCGAGAAGCGGGTCCGTGACGCCCAGGGAGGAGAGCACCTCGTCCGCGGCGTCCTTGACGAGCTTGGCGCGCGGGTCGTAGTTCTTGTACACCCGGTGCCCGAAGCCCATCAGCTTCACGCCCTCTTCCTTGTTCTTCACCCGCTCGACGAAGCGGGAGACGCTCTGGCCGGAGTCGCGGATCTGACCGAGCATGGTCAGCACGGCCTCATTGGCGCCGCCGTGGAGGGGTCCGGACAGGGCCTGGATGCCGGCGGAGATGGACGCGAACTGGTTGGCACCGGTCGAGCCCACCAGGCGGACGGTCGAGGTGGAGGCGTTCTGCTCGTGGTCTTCGTGCAGGATGAGGAGCAGCTCGAGAGCCTTCGACATCACCGGGTTGACCTCGTACTCCTCGCTGTGCACGCCGAAGTTCAGCTTGAGGAAGTTGTCGACGAAGCTCAGCGAGTTGTCCGGGTAGAGGAAGGCCTGGCCGACGCTCTTCTTGTGCGCGTATGCCGCGATCACGGGCAGCTTGGCGAGCATGCGCACCATGTTGAGCTCGACGTGCTCGGGGTTGTGCGGGTCCGTCTGACCTTCGTAGTAGGTGGACAGCGCGGCGACGGCCGAGGAGAGCACCGACATGGGATGTGCGGTGTGCGGCAGCGCCGAGAAGAAGCGCTTGAGGTCTTCGTGCAGCAGGGTGTGGCGGCGGATCTTCTCGTCGAACTCCGCGAGTTCGGAGGCGGACGGGAGCTCACCGTAGATGAGCAGCCAGGCGACCTCGAGGTAGCTGGTGGAGCCGGCGAGCTGCTCGATCGGGTAGCCCCGGTAGCGCAGGATGCCCTTGTCGCCGTCGATGAACGTGATCTCGGACTTGGTCGAGGCGGTGTTCACGAAGCCGTAGTCGAGGCCGGTGTACCCGGTCTGCCGCGTCAGCGTCGAGAAATCGATGCTGTCGTGGCCTGCCGTACCGCGCAGGACCGGGAATTCGGCGCTCGTATCGCCGATCGTCAGCTTCGCCGTCTGGTCTGCCGCAGCGCTCACGCGGACCTCCTCCTGGTGTCCGCCCCGCTCGTCGCGGTGTTTCGGACAAGATCTTGATCAAGTCGGAACTGGCGATCTCTCGGCACTGAAGCACCAGGTCGGGTCACGACCGAATCGCCTTTACAGCCTAGTAGGCGCACAGGCCTACTGTGACATCCGCCAAACAGATGCCCCGTGCGAGGAGGGAACCTACAGCGGCCCGGCGGAGAGTCGGCGTGCGGCCTCCTGCACTCGTTCGGTCGGGGCCGTGAGCGCCAAGCGGACGTGCTGCGCGGAGTCCGCGCCGTAGAAGGGCCCTGGTCCCGCGAGGATGCCCCGTTCGGCGAGTCTCCCCATCGACTCCCAGGCGTCGCGTCCCTCGGTCGCCCACAGGTACAGTCCCGCCTCCGAGCCGTCGATGCGGAAGCCCGCGATCTCCAGAGCGGGACGCAGAGCGGTCCGCCGCGTCCGGTAGAGCTCCTTCTGCGCGGCGACGTGCTCGTCGTCTCCCAAGGCGACGGCCATGGCGTGCTGCACCGGAGCGGGCGGCATCAGCCCGAGATGCTTGCGGGCGGTGAGGAGCTCGGCGATGACGCGCGCGCATCCGGCCACGAAGGCCGCGCGGTAGCCGGCGAGGTTCGACTGCTTGCTCAGCGAATAGACGCTCAGCAGCCCTTCGCGGGTTCCCCCGGTGACGCGCGGGTCCAGGATCGAGGGAACCGGCTGCTCCGCCCAGGGGCCGTCCCAGCCGAGCTCGGCGTAGCACTCGTCGCTCGCGAGCACCGCTCCGAGCTCGCGCGCACGACGGACGGCGGTGGCGAGCTCCTCGACCGTCCAGGTGCGGCCGTCGGGATTGCCTGGGCTGTTGATCCAGATGAGCTTGGTGCCCTGCGGCCACTCGGCGGGGTCATCCGCGGGCACCGGGGTGGCGCCGACGACCCGAGCGCCGACCTCATATGTCGGGTACGCCACACGCGGATGCACGACGATGTCGTCGGGTCCGAGACCGAGCAGCGTCGGCAGCAGCGCGACGAGCTCCTTCGACCCGATCGTGGGGAGGACGTTGTCGACGCGGAGGTCGGTCACTCCCCGGCGCCGCGCGTACCACTCGACGATCGCCTCGCGAAGGCGAGGGGTGCCGAGCGTCTGCGGGTAGGCATGCGCGTCCGTCGCATCCGCCAGAGCGCGGCGGATGATCTCGGGGGTCGGATCAACGGGTGAGCCGACGGACAGGTCGACGAGGCCTCCCGGGTGCTGTGCGGCGCGCTCCCGGAACGGCACGACGGCGTCCCAGGGGTAGTCGGCGAGGTCGCGGACGCTCACGGAGCGGGCCTACTCGCCCTGCGGCGGCAGCGCGGCGATGATCGGGTGGTCGAAGGGATACACGCCGACCTTGGCGGCACCGCCCGGAGAGCCGATCTCATCGAAGAACTCGACGTTGGCCTTGTAGTAGTCCTGCCACTCGTCGGGCAGGTCGTCCTCGTAGTAGATCGCCTCGACCGGGCAGACCGGCTCGCAGGCGCCGCAGTCCACGCACTCGTCGGGGTGGATGTACAGCGACCGTTCACCCTCGTAGATGCAGTCAACGGGGCACTCGTCGATGCAGGCGCGATCCTTGACATCGACGCACGGGAGGGCGATCACATACGTCACCGCTCCAGTCTACGACTCGCGAGCCTCTGCTTCCTCCGAGCCCCGCCCGGTGGGGCGCGCCGGGAGCTTGGAGAACGAGGGCCAGGCGACGACCAGGAGCACGATACCCGCCACCAGGTAGGTCCAGATGCGGCCGGCGAACGAGTCCTGCACCACGACGGAGCCGCCCGGCCCGACACCGGAGATCAGCACGAGCATGCCGAGCATCCCGAGACCGGCGGCGACCGCTGCCCCACGGTCATGTGTCAGGGCGCGCACGGCGACGAGGATCGCGGCACAGGCGATCGTCGCGACGATCAGTCCGACCGGAACCGGCCCCCACATGACGCTGTGGCCGATCGTGCCGGCGATGCCGTAGACGCCGCCCACCAGGGCGGCAGCGATCCACGACAGCACTCTCGACACCCAGCTCACCCGCACCCGTCGATCCTACCCGCGCCGTCGCGCCCCTCGAACGGGTATCAGGCCGCGAGACCGAACAGGCGCAGCAGGGCGGCGACCAGTGCGGCCGCGACCACGACGACGAGGAACGACTGCCGCAGCCACAGCAGCCCAGCGGCCACGAGCAGAGCAGGCACCCTGGCATCGACCGTGATCGCCTGCCCGGCGCCGAGGGTCTGCACGGCGACGAGGGCGGCCAGGAGGGCCACCGTCAGCAGATCGGAGATGCGTGCCGTGCGAGGTGCTTCCAGGGCTTTCGGCGGCACGAGGTACCCGGCCGCCTTCAGGGCGAGGCAGATCAACGCCGCGAGCAGGATCGCGCTCCATACGCTCATGCGGACTCCTCCGGGCGCGCGTGCGGCGCGGAGGGATCGCCCGCCCGCCCGAGCCAGTTGAACCAGCCGACCACGATCGCCACGACGGCGGCGACCAGCACGGGGAGCCCGGGAAGAAGGAACGGCGTCAACGCCGCGGCCACGACGGCAGCGGCCACACCGACGGCGATGGCCTGTCGTCGGCGGAGCCGCGGCCAGAGGAGAGCCAGGAATGCGGCGGCGGCCGCCGCGTCCAGACCCCAGGTCCGTGGGTCGCCGAGCACGTCGCCGACGAGCGCACCGATCAGCGTGGTGATGTTCCAGCCGACGAAGATGCCGACGCCGGTCACCCAGAAGCCGACCTGGCGCAGCCGCGGATCGTCCTGAGAGATCGCCACCGCGGTCGATTCGTCGATCGTGAAGTGCGCGGCCGCCGCCCGTCGCAGCGGCCTGCCGCCGACGATCGGCGACATGCGCATGCCGTAGGCGACGTTGCGCACGCCGAGGAGCGCCGCTGAGGCGATGGCGGACGGCAGCGCCGCGACGCCGCCGGCGGCGAACACCCCGACGAAGGCGAACTGGGAGCCGCCGGTGAACATCAGCAGGCTCAGCACACAGGCCTGCCAGACGTCGAGCCCTGAGGCCACGGCGAGAGCGCCGAACGAGACCCCGTAGGCGCTCGTCGCGAGCACGACGCCGAGGGCCTCCCGCCACACCTCGCGCTCGGCGGTCATCGCCGCCACTCCCCTGGTGTTCGATTCAATGAACGCACGCCCATCATTCTGAACATCGCCCAGTGAATAGTCAAGTGAACGAACGTTTGACATGATGAACGCATGGAGGATCTCCGCACCCGCATCGCCCGCACGCTGCGCAGAGAGCGCGAGGCGAGCGGCCTGTCCGTCTCGGAACTCGCACGACGAGCCGGCGTATCCAAGGCCACCGTGTCCCAACTCGAGGGCGGTTCCGGCAACCCCAGCGTCGAGACGCTCTGGGCGCTCGGTGTGGCCCTGGGCGTGCCCTTCGCCGTGCTGGTCGACCAGCAGGCGAACGCGCCGACGCTCATCCGCGCCGACGACCTCGCCGGCGTCCCCTCCTCCGCCGCGGCCTACAGCGCCACCCTGCTCTCGGCCAGTCCCCCCGGCGCCCGTCGGGACATCTACCTGATCCAGGCAGAGCCCGGCGACGCGCGCCGTTCCGACCCGCACCACCCCGGCACCATCGAGCACGTGATCCTGCTCGCGGGCGAGGCTCGGGTCGGACCCGTCGACGACCCCGTCGCGCTCTCCCCCGGTGACTACCTGACCTATCCCGGCGACGCTCCGCACATCTTCGAGGCCACGGCTGCCGGGACGAGCGCCGTGCTCATCTCCGAACTGCGCTGAGCCTCATTCCGAGCCGCCCGACGGCGAAGGATCGGGGATCTCGTGCGGCCGGTACTGCGGCAGTCGAGACGCAGGGAGGATCGCGAGCGCGCTGATGGCGGCGAGGATCAGCAGCCCGAGCTTGAGCGTGCTCAGGCGCGACTCCTCGTTGACGGCGACGGCCGCATCCACCTGCTCGGGCGTCGCGTCCGTCGAATCCTCCAGCACGGTGCGGAGGTCGTCGTTGCTGATGAAGTTGACGTCATCCATCGGCACCTGCGCGACCAGCGACGGCGGCAGCTCGGGATGCTCGACGACGGCGCGGCCCACGTTCAGGGCGAGCAGCGAGACCAGCAGAGCTCCCGCCAGCGCGGTGCCCACGGCCGAGGCGAGGTTCTGCGTCGTCCCGCGGAGGGAGCCGACGTCACCCGCGAGCTCGGCGGGGGCGGCGGTGACCAGGACGTTGAACACGAGGGTCACGAGGGCTCCCTGGCCGATGCCGAAGACGATGAGACCCGCGATCGTCGGAACGGTCTCCCAGTTGTTCGTCACGACCACGGACAGCCACACGAGCGCGGCCGTCGTGAGGATGAAGCCGAACACACCGATCGTGCGCGGCGGGTACCTCTTGTAGAAGCGCACCACCAGCGTGGCCGTGATGAACACCGTCAGGTTGAACGGCATCATCGCCAGTGAGGTGTCGAACGGCGTACGCCCCTGCACGATCTGGATGTACAGCGGGATCGTGAAGTTCACGCACGCCTCGAGGGCGACCACGATGAACATCGCGTACACCGCCGCGCGCTCGCGAGACGAGCCGAGCACGCTCAGATCGATCAGGGGCACCTTCCCGTCCGCCATGCGCTTGCGCGTCCAGAGGAAGAATGCCTGCCCCAGGATGATGCCCAGCACGATGAACACCGGCGCCGGGGACAGACCGAGGACGGTGAACGGGGCGGTCGGCGTCGGAGCCAGGGCGCCCCAGCTGTTGAGGTTGTTGAACCCGAGCGTGAGCAACACGATCGCCGCACCGATCAGCAGCGACGCCACGAGATCGATGCGGATCGACGCGTCGCCACGGTCGCCGCGCAGCGTGAAGCTCAGCCCGAAGACGACCACCGCGATGCCCAGCACGATGAAGAACATCGGACGCCAGCCGACGAGCGTGCCGAGCGTGCCGCCGATCAGGAAGGCACTCACGCCCGAGATCGCCCTGGCGGACCCGATCGCGCCGATCGCGGTGGCCTGCTGCGGTCCGCGGTAGTTCTCCGCGATGAGCGCGACGATCGAGGGCACGATGATCGCCGCCGCCGCACCGGCGACCGCTTGCCCCGCGATCGCCCACCACACGGTCGGCGCGAGCAGCATCATGACCGCCGAGCCGGCGAACAGGGCGATCACGATGCGGAAGATCAACACCCACCCCACCCGCTGCCCGAGCTTCGCACCCGTCATCACCAGGGCGGCGACGGCCAGCCCGTACATCACGATCGTGGTGCTGGCGACGGTGGGCGGCACGCCGAACTCGCTGACGATCCCGCCGAGGGAGATCGGCAGGGCAGCCACGTTGAAGGACATCAGCACCTGCGCGAGGAAGAGGCTGACCATCGGCAGCCAGGACGTCTTCGGCGGTGCCGGCGCGATCCGAGTCATCTCGTCTCCTGTTCCTGCGACCGGACCCCATGCCCGGAGACGTTCTCGCGTGCCGGGGCGGACGCGAAGAGGTTGAGTCCCAGCGAGCGGGAGAGGTGTCCGATCGCCATCTGGGAGCGCACGGAGTTCCCCGCATCGTCGAGTCGCGGCGAGAAGCCGGCAGCCGCGCCCTTGCCGGGGGCGACCGCGACGATGCCTCCGGCGACCCCGGATTTGGCGGGGAGACCGATCTCGAACAGCCAGTCGCCCGATCGCTCGTACAGTCCGCTCGATGCCACGACGGCGAGGGTGTCGCGGCAGACGTCCGCCGACACCACCCGCTCCCCCGTGACCGGGTTCACTCCCCCGTCGGCGAGGGTCGCTCCCATGACCGCGAGATCGTGAGCCGTGACGTTCAGCGCGCATTGCCGCGTGTACACGTCGACGATCTCATCCGGATCGCCGTCGAGACGCCCGTAGCTGCGCAGCAGGCGCCCGAGAGCGCGGTTGCGGTCATTGGTCTCGGCCTCCGAAGCGTAGACGACGCCATCCAGGCTCAGAGGTCGGCCGGCGAAGGCGGAAAGCCCCTCCCTGACCCGCTCCCATTGCTCGACGGCCGTCGCTCCGGGCATCAGGGCGGTGGTCGCGATCGCCCCGGCGTTGACCATCGGATTCATCGGATGGCCGCCGTTGAGCTCCATCGCGATCACCGAGTTGAACGCGAGCCCGGTGTTGTTCACACCGACGATGTCCCTGACCTTCTCGTGTCCGTGTTCCTGGATGGCCAGGGCGTAGACGAACATCTTCGAGATCGACTGGATGGAGAACGGATGCAGGGCATCGCCCGCGTCGTGCAAGC
Organism: Microbacterium algeriense; assembly: GCF_008868005.1. Taxonomy (GTDB): domain Bacteria; phylum Actinomycetota; class Actinomycetes; order Actinomycetales; family Microbacteriaceae; genus Microbacterium; species Microbacterium algeriense. Next base: position 187,449 of record NZ_WAAO01000002.1, on the reverse strand, counting down.
CGCCGCCGACCTCGATGACCGCGAGTCCGAACAGTTCGGGGTCGACCTCAGCCAGCACGGGGATGTAGTCGGCGACCCGGCCGCCTCGCTCTGAGACGTAGCGCGCGTGCGCCTCCTGCACGATCTCATCGACACGATCCCATCCGGGCAGCGTGCCGGTCGACACCTCCTGCGGGACATCGAGCCATGCGACGGGGTCGAGCACACGTCCTCCTCGGATTCGCGACGCCCCCAGCCGTCACAGTCACCGTAGTCCTCGACGCGCCTCCCCGGCTAGTGCGCGTCTCCGCGTGCTGACTGCGGCCCGACTCAGTACCAGTTCATGGCCTGCGAGTGCGACCACGCGCTGCACGGAGTGCCGTATGCGGAGGAGATGTAGCCGAGACCCCAGGCGATCTGCGTCGCGGCGTTGGACTGCCAGTCCGCGCCGGCTGCGGCCATCTTGCTCCCGGGAAGCGCCTGCGGGATGCCGGTGGCGCCGCCGTCGGCGTTGTAGGCCTGGTAGTTCCAGCCCGACTCCTTGGTCCACAGCGACTCCAGGCAGGAGAACTGATCTCCGCCCCAGCCGTAGGTGCTCGCCATCAGCTGCCGGGCCGTGGCCTTCGCGCCGTCCACGGTGTTCGCCGCCGCGAGCGCCGCGGCGGCCTCCTGCGCAGCGTGCTCCTCCGCCGCCTTCTGCTCCGCCGCGGCTCGCGCCGCATCCTCGGCGGCCTTCTTCTGCTGGGCCGCGGTGAACGCGTCTCGCAGGACGCCCGTCTCGGAGACGACTCGTCGCGTCTCCGCGGCGGCCTCCTCCATCCGGGTGTCCAGCAGCAGCAGCGGCATCACCTCGGCATCGTCGAGGGCATCGATCCTGTCCTCCAGGGTGGAGGTGTCGACCTTCACGGTCGTTCCGACATCGAGGCCGGACGCGGCGACCTCGTCGCTCAGGGCGTCGGCGACAGACGCCGCGGCCTCGGCAGTGCTCACCGCGGATCGGGTGTCGTCGGCGATGCTGCTGAACTGGTCGGCGCCCAGCACCGTCCGGGGGAACGCGGCCGCGACGTCGGGGGCCACGGCGCCGGCAGCAGGGGCGGAGGCGAGGCCGACGCTGAGCGTGACACCGAGGAGGGTCGCGCAGACGGTGCCGAAGATGGTCATCGGGCGTCGGGCGGTGACTGCGGCGCGAGCGGAGGCCGCCGCGGAGGCGCGCCGAAGCGCACGGGTGTTCTGAAGCATGGGTTCGACTTTCGGGTCGTCGTGCGCCCTTGCAGGGGACTCATCGGGAGCTCGCCCCAGGCGCAAGTCAACGAGTCTGCGTCATCAACCTGAGCGAAAACTAGCCCTCACCTGGGATTTACATGAGAAGAGGGCCCTGCAGGCGCCTTTCGGCGCGGGCAGGGCCCTCTCGCGGAGCGTGCTCCGGGATGTCCTCAGGCGTTCGCGTCCTGACGCTTCAGGCGCGAGGCCTCGCGACCGCGGATGGTCTGGTCGAGGATCACCTTGCGGATGCGGACCACCTCGGGCGTGACCTCGACGCATTCGTCGTCACGGGCGAACTCGAGGCTCTCCTCGAGGGTCAGCACGCGCGGAGGCGTCATCGACTCGAACGTGTCGGAGCTGGCCGCACGCATGTTGGTGAGCTTCTTCTCCTTGGTGATGTTCACGTCCATGTCGTCGGCGCGCGAGTTCTCGCCGATGACCATGCCCTCGTAGACCTCCTGCGTGGGCTGCACGAAGAACGACATGCGCTCCTGCAGGGCGATCATGGCGAACGGGGTGACGACGCCCTGACGGTCGGCGACGATCGATCCGTTCTGGCGCGTCGTGATGGAGCCGGCCCACGGCTCGTAGCCGTGCGAGATCGCGTTCGCGATACCGGTGCCACGGGTCGTGGTGAGGAACTCGCTGCGGAAGCCGATCAGGCCGCGCGACGGGACGATGAATTCCATGCGCACCCAGCCGGTGCCGTGGTTGGTCATGTTCTCCATGCGACCCTTGCGGTTCGCCAGCAGCTGCGTGATCGCGCCGAGGTGCTCCTCCGGCGTGTCGATGGTCAGGTGCTCGAACGGCTCGTAGGTCTTGCCGTCGATCTTCTTCGTGACCACCTGCGGCTTGCCGACCGTGAGCTCGAAGCCCTCACGCCGCATGTTCTCGACGAGGATGGCGAGGGCCAGCTCGCCGCGGCCCTGCACCTCCCACGCATCCGGGCGTCCGATGTCGACGACCTTGAGCGAGACGTTTCCGATGAGCTCCTTGTCGAGACGGTCCTTGACCATGCGAGCCGTGAGCTTGTGTCCCTTGACCTTGCCCATGAGGGGCGAGGTGTTGGTGCCGATCGTCATCGAGATGGCGGGGTCGTCGACCGTGATCGCGGGAAGCGGACGGACGTCCTCCGGGTCGGCGATGGTCTCGCCGATGGTGATGTTCTCGAAACCGGCGATCGCGACGATGTCACCGGGGCCGGCGGACTCGGCGGGGTAGCGCTCGAGAGCGCGGGTCTTGAGCAGCTCGGTGATGCGCGCGTTGCTCGTGGTGCCGTCGGCGCGCACCCAGGCCACCGTCTGGCCCTTCTTGAGCGTGCCGTTGAAGACGCGCAGCAGGGCGAGTCGGCCGAGGAACGGGCTGGAGTCGAGGTTCGTGACCCAGGCCTGCAGCGGAGCCTCGTCGTCGTACGCCGGAGCGGGGACATGCTCGAGGATCGCTTCGAACAGGGGCTCGAGGTCGTCGTTGTCGGGCAGCGCTCCGTCGGCAGGACGGTTCCGCGACGCGGCGCCGGCGCGGCCGGAGGCGTAGACCACCGGCACGTCGAGCAGCGCGTCGACATCGAGGTCCGGCACGTCGTCGACCAGGTCGGAGGCGAGGCCCAGCAGCAGGTCGTGCGCCTCCTCCTCGACCTCGGCGATGCGGGCATCGGGACGGTCGGTCTTGTTGACCAGGAGGATGACGGGGAGCTTGGCCTCGAGCGCCTTGCGCAGCACGAAGCGGGTCTGCGGCAGCGGGCCCTCGCTCGCGTCGACGAGGAGCACGACGCCGTCGACCATCGACAGGCCCCGCTCGACCTCACCGCCGAAGTCGGCGTGGCCGGGGGTGTCGATCACGTTGATCGTGATCTCCTTGCCGTCGGCGTGCTTGCCCTTGTAGGTGATCGCCGTGTTCTTGGCGAGGATCGTGATGCCCTTCTCACGCTCGAGGTCGTTCGAGTCCATCGCGCGCTCTTCCACGTGCGAGTGTTCACCGAAGGAACCCGTCTGGCGAAGCATCGCGTCGACAAGAGTGGTCTTGCCGTGGTCGACGTGGGCGACGATTGCGACGTTGCGGAGGTCAGAGCGGAGGGCGTGCGCCATACAAGGGTCCTCAAAGAGTGTGGGGTTGCGCCGGGAAGCCGACGTTCCAGGATAACGCAAGCTCAGGGCATGTTCCTGAATACGGGTCGTAGCATCGAGATCGTGACCCCCACTCCCCCGGCTCCCGAGCGCTCCGCCCCGGTCCCCGAGCGGCCTTCCTCCCTTCGCACCACGTCGGAGTCCGACACCGCGAAGGGACGCGAAGGACGCAGCCGCCTGTGGTGGGAGATCGCCATCGTGCTCGCCCTCGGTCTCGGCCAGTCGGCCGTGTACGCGATCGTGCAGCTCGCGTACCGCCTGACCGATGAGACGCCGCTCGCGGATCAGACGGCGACGCTCAATCCCTCCCGCAGCGACCGCGAGCTCTTCGACCTGATCTATCAGGTGCTCTCCATCGGGTTCTCCCTCGTCCCGGTGCTGCTGGTGTGCTTCCTGCTCTGGCAGGCGCGGCGTCCGCACCTGGGCAGGCTCGGACTCGATGGAACGCGGGTCATCGGCGACGCGGGCCGTGGCATCCTCCTCGTGGTGGCGATCGGCGTCCCCGGTCTCGGGCTGTACCTCGCCGGACGAGCGCTCGGACTGTTCGTGGCCGTCAACCCCGCCGGTCTCGACGCGCACTGGTGGACGGTGCCCATCCTGCTCCTCGCCGCGGCGCGGGCTGCCCTGCAGGAGGAGTTCGTGGTGCTCGGCTACCTCTTCGCGCGGCTGCGGCAGCTCGGCTGGTCACCGTGGACGATCATCATCGCGACCTCGCTCCTACGTGCCAGCTACCACCTGTATCAGGGGCCCGGCGCGTTCATCGGGAACCTCGCCATGGGGCTGCTGTTCGGCTGGCTCTACCAGCGGTCCGGCCGCCTGCTGCCTTTCCTCGTCGCGCATTTCCTCATCGACGCGACCGTGTTCGTCGGCTACCCGTGGGCAGCGGCGACCTGGCCGGATCTATTCGGACTCCCGAGCTGACGGCTCGGACGCTCAGCCCTCCGTCCGCACCCGATGATGCCCTCGACGGACGTTGACACCCGTCAGGGGTCCCCTTAGGCTCGGGGCCACCCACGACGTCGTGGGTACGACAATCCGGGGGGATTCGAATGAAGAAGAAACTGTCCGCAACAGCCGCAGGCATCGTCCTCGTCACGGGAATGGTGTTCGGCGGGGCCGCCGCAGCGCAGGCCGCGTCCTGGTTCGGCCCGTTCACCGACCTGGCCTACTGCCAGGCCGAACGACGGATCTTCATGCAGGAGGGTTACAGCGTCGGACCGTGCGTCTACCGCGCCAACCTGCCCGGCCACTGGTTCTCGTATTCCTGAACCAGGTCTCGGGCCCTATGATCACGCGCCCCTGTTCTCGCCCGAGGACAGGGGCGCGTGACCGAGTGGCACATCCTGCTCAGCCAGCGGCGACGATCAGGACGGCGACGACCGCCCACGCCACGATCCCTGCGAGCGCCAGCAGCGCTTTCGTATCCCAGGAACGGCGGATCGGCGCACTCGCCGCGTGGCCCGCAGCCGCCTGCCAGCGGTCGCGGATGTCGGTGAGGCTCTGCAACGAAGCCGAGACCGTCACTTCCTCATCTCGCATCTTGCTGCGCCTCGGGCGGGCGTGGGCCGGCCCACCCCAACAGGTGAGCTCCGTGCCGTCGTCGAACGCGAAGCTGAGCTGCCACTGCAGATCGATGTCGCGGACCCGGTGCCAGCCGAACTCCGTCCGTCGCAGCATGTTCTGCACGAGCGCCCCGTCATCGCCGATGCGGACCATCGACACGTAGCTGATCTCGTAGATGATCCACAGCCCGAGCAGCACCCAGGGCGCCAGCAGCAGCGTCTGCCCCCAGCCTCCGCGCACGACGGCGTCGCCGAGCAGGAACACCGCTAGAGCGAGGCTCACGACCATGACAACCGTGCCCGAGGACGAGCGGAAGGTCCGCCCGTCCTCGGGAGAGTTCGGCATCGCCACGATCAGAGGCCACCCAGAGGGATGGACGCACCGGGGATCGCTTCGAGCAGACGGCTCGTGTACTCCTGCTTCGGGTTGGCGAAGGTCTCGTCGACCGTGCCCTGCTCGACGATCCTGCCGCGCTCCATGACGCAGACGAGGTCGCTCGAGACACGCACCACCGCGAGGTCGTGCGTGATGAACAGGTAGGTGAGCCCGAGCTCGGTCTGCAGGTCGGCCAGCAGCTTGAGGATCTGGGCCTGGACGAGCACGTCCAGCGCCGAGACCGCCTCGTCGAGCACGACGATGTCGGGCTTCAGCGCCAGAGCGCGCGCGATCGCGACACGCTGACGTTGTCCTCCGGACAGCTCGCTCGGATAGCGCGTGGCCAGGTCCTGCGGCAGTGACACCTGGTCGAGCAGCTCGCGCACGCGCTCACGACGCGACGCGCGGTCGCCCACGCCGTGGATCTCGAGCGGTTCCGCGATCGTGTTCTCGAGGTTGCGCAGCGGATCCAAGGACCCATACGGGTCCTGGAAGACCGGCTGCATGCGACGCCGAAGACCGAAGGACTGGGCGCGGGAGAACCCGGACACGTCCATGCCGTCGATCTCGATCGTCCCCGACGTGGGGTCCTCGAGCTTCAGAACCATCTTCGCGACGGTCGACTTGCCGGAGCCGGACTCGCCGACCAGAGCCAGCGTCTTTCCTCGCGGGATCTCGAACGACACGTCGTCCACCGCACGGAACATCTCACTGCGGAACCCACCCTGACGGATGCGGTAGTCCTTGGTGAGGCCGGCCACCCGCACCGTCGGCGGGATGGCGGCGAGATCCTCGAGCGTCTCCACGCCGCGGTCCTCGACCACGGCCTGGATGCGCTGCGAAGCCACACTGGGTGCCGCCGCGACGAGGCGCTTGGTGTACGGGTGCTGCGGGTTCTGCAGGATCTCCTTACTCGGCCCCGATTCCACGATCGACCCGTTCTGCATCACGATCAGGCGCTCTGCGCGCTCGGCCGCAAGACCGAGGTCGTGCGTGATCAGCAGCATCGAGGTTCCGCGGTCGCGGGTGAGGCTCGCCATGTGGTCGAGGATCACACGCTGCACGGTGACATCGAGCGCCGAGGTCGGCTCGTCCGCGATCAGCAGCCGCGGGTCAGCAGCCAATCCGATGCCGATGAGCGCACGCTGGCGCATACCGCCGGAGAACTGGTGCGGGAACTGACGCAGCCGCTTGGCCGCGTCGGCGAGCCCCGCCTGCTGGAGCACCTCGATCGCACGAGCGCGCACCGCAGCGCGGCCCTGCGCGAGACCGTTGGCACGAACCGCCTCCTCGACCTGGAAGCCGATGCTCCAGACGGGATTGAGATTCGACATCGGGTCCTGCGGCACGTAGCCGATCGCTCTGCCGCGCACCCTCTCCATCTCCCGTTCGGAGAGATGCGTGAGCTCTTCCCCGTCCAGAGTGATGCTGCCACCGGTGATCCGACCCGTGCCCGCGAGGAGCTTGATGATCGAGGTCGCCGCCGTCGACTTGCCCGAACCGGACTCGCCGACGATCGCGACCGTCTCCCCTGCCATGACATCGAAACTGATGCCGTGCAGGACCTGTCGTGTGCCGTTCTGCGTGTCGAACGCGACGGTGAGGTCGCGAACGCTCAGCAGCGGAGCTGTCGATTCGATCATCGGCGTGCCCTCGCCCTCGGGTCGAGGGCGTCTCGGATGAGTTCGCCCAGGAGGATGAACGCGAGCACCGTGATGGTGAGCGCGATCGACGGATAGATCAGCGCCATCGGCGCGACACGCAGAGAGCGCTGCGCCTGGCTGATGTCGTTGCCCCAGGACATGACATCGCTTCCGAGCCCGACACCGAGGAAGCTCAGGGTCGCCTCGGCGACGATACCGCCGGCGAGAGCCAGCGTCGCCAGGACGAGCAACGGAGCGAAGGCGTTCGGGATCACGTGCGACAGGAGGGTGCCGAAGCGGCCTTTGCCGAGCGCGGCCGAGGCCATCACGAAATCAGCCTGTTTGACTCTGAGCACTTCCGCCCTGACGACACGCGCCGTCGCAGCCCAGGCGAATCCACCGATCGCGAGAGCGAGGGTGAAGACGTTGCGGTACTGGGAGAACACCGTCATCACGACGACCGCCGCGAGGATGTAGGGGATCGAGAAGAAGATGTCGCCGACGCGGGAGAGCACCGCGTCGAGCCATCCGCCGTAGTAGCCGGCGAAGGCGCCCATGATCAGTCCGAGCGTCGAGCTGATGATGGTCGCGAGAAGGCCGACGCTGAGGGACGTGCGCGAACCCCAGACGATGCGGGACCAGATGTCGCACCCCTGGAAGGTGTATCCGAGCGGGTGGCCTGCGGCCGGTCCCGCGTTGGAGTTCGCGAGCTCGCACTGGTTGTTCGGCGGCGTCTGCGTGAAGAGCGTCGGCCACAGGGCCATCAGCAGGATGAGCGCGACGATTCCGAGCGAGATCCAGAACGAAGGACGGCGGCGCAGGTCTGTCCACGCGTCCCGCCAGAGACTCGCGGGCTTGCCTTTGACGCTGATGGCATCCGTCGGCGGCTGTTCGGCCACCACCGGTGCGACGTAGTGGGTGGGACGGTCACTTGACATAGCGGATCCTCGGGTCGAGCAGCCCGTAGAGCAGGTCCACGAGCAGGTTGACGAGAACGTAGATGATGACGAACACCGTCACGAACGACACGATCGTCGGTCCTTCGTGCCGCAACGTCGCCTGGAAGAGGGTCTGGCCCACGCCCGGGATGTTGAAGATGTACTCCGTCACGGTCGCTCCGACGAGGAGGACACCGAAGTTCGTCGCCGAGTTGGTGATCACCGGGATCAGGGAGTTGCGCAGCACGTGCACGGGGATCACGCGGTTGCGCGACAGTCCCTTGCCGTACGCCGTGCGCACCCAGTCCTGGTTGAGGGTGTCGAGCACCGAGCCGCGCATCAGGCGCATGCTCGTCGCATACAGGCTCAGCCCGAGCACGATCGCCGGGAGCCACAGGTCGCCCCAGTCGTTCTGACCGCCGACCGTCGGACGGAACCAGCCCAGCTTGATGGCCAGGAAGTACTGCGCGAGGAAGGCGACGACGAAGATCGGCATCGACAGGAACACGAGCGAGACGATCAGCGAGGCGTGATCGAAGAACTTGCCCTTGCGGAGCGCGGAGAGCGTTCCGATGATGATCGCGAGCGTGAACTCGATCGCGATCGCCATGATGGCCAGACGACCGGTGATCGGAAGCGTCCGGGCGAGCACGGTGCTCACCGACTCACCGGAGAACGTCGTTCCCATGTCGCCCTTGAAGACGCCGGTGATGTAGTAGAAGTACTGGACGAGGAACGGGTCGTCCAGGTGATACTGCGCTCGGATCGTGGCGAGCAGCTGCGGGCTCGGCGGTTTGTCACCGAAGAGCGCCGCGATCGGGTCACCCGGCATCAGGAAGACGAGCGCGTAGATGAGAAGCGTCGCACCGAAGAAGACCGGGATCAGCTGGAGAAGTCGCCGCAGGGTATAGGCGAGCATCCTTGCTCCTTTCGTGGAGTCGGAGTCAGCCGGAGTGCACGACGCGAGGCGGTGACGTCGCCGCCACCGCCTCGCTGCCGTTCACCCCAAGGACCTACTCGGCCTTGGTGATCTCGTAGTAGAGCGGAACCGAGTTCCATCCGACGGTCACGTTGTCGACGTTCTCGCCGAAGCCACCGATGGAGTTCTGGTACCAGAGGGGGATGACGGGAAGATCCTTGAACAGGATCTCCTGCGCCTTCTCGTACGCGGCGTTGGCATCATCCGCGCTGGTGGCTGCTGCGCCCTCGGCGAGCAGAGCGTCGACCTCGGGGTTCGAGTAGTCGCCGTCGTTCGACGATGCTCCCGTGCCGTACAGCGGCTGCAGGAAGTTGTACACCGCCGGGTAGTCGCCCTGCCATCCGGAGCGGTTCGCCGTCTGGATGGTGCGCTTGCCCGCGTCGTCGCGCGCGTTGACCGCAGCGCGGAGCGTCGCGAGGTCGACGTACGGTGCGCCCGACGCCTCGATCCCGAGCGTGTTCTTCAGCGAGTTCGACACGGCGTCGACCCACACCTGGTGTCCACCGTCGGAGTTGTACGCGATCTGGAAGGTGCCGGACCACGGGGAGATGGCGTCGGCCTGGGTCCACAGCTCCTTCGCCTTCTCGGGGTCGTATGCGAGCACCTCGGCGCCGGGGATGCTGTCGCTCCAGCCGTCGATGACCGGAGTCGTGAAGTCGCTCGCCGGAGTACGCGTGCCGGCGAAGATCTTGTCGGTGATCTCGTCGCGGTTGATCGCCATCGAGATGGCCGCACGACGCAGCGCGCCCTCTTCACCCGAGAAGTGCGGGAGCTGGCCGCCGATGGTGAACGACTGGAAGATCGCGGCAGGCTGGTTCGTCGCCCGCTCGCCGAGCTCGTCCTCGAACACCTCGAGCGAAGCCTCGGGGATCTGGTCAATGACGTCGATGTTGCCACCGAGGAGGTCTGCGTACGCACCCTCCGGAGCGGTGTAGAACTTCAGCGTGAGGCCGCCGTTCTGTGCGACGCGCTCGCCCTTGTAGTCATCGTTCTTGACCATGTCGATCTGGACGTCGTGCTGCCAGGCGCCGTCTTCGGCGAGCTTGTACGGGCCGTTGCCGATCGGGTTCTCGCCGAAGGCATCCATGTCCTCGAATGCCACATCGGGCAGCGGGTAGAACGCCGAGTAGCCAAGGCGGGTCACGAAGTCGGAGGCCACGTCGCTGCTCAGGTCGATCGTGAAGGTCTGGTCGTCGACCTCGGTGAGACCGGTGAGCTCGGAGTCCGCATCCGGGTTGAAGCCGACGATGTCGGCGAACCAGGACTGGTTGAGCTGCGCGTTGGAGAGCTGCGCGCCGTAGTTCCATGCGTCGATGAAGTTGTGGGCGACGACGTCTTCACCGTTGGTGAACTTGTTGCCCTCCTTCAGCTTCACGGTGACCTTGTTCGGAGCGTCGACCGTGATCGACTCGGCCATGTCGTTGACGAGGGCGCCGTCGCCGTCGTAGAAGGCAAGACCTGCGAAGATCGAGTCGAGGATCTTGCCGCCATTGACCTCGTTCGTGTTGGTCGGGATCAGCGCGTTCTCCGGCTCGCCTCCGTTCGCCGAGATGATCGCGGTCGTCGACGCCGTGGAGTCGTCGTTGCCTGCGTCGTTCCCGCCTGCGCAACCGGCCAACGCCAGGGCGCCGACCACGAGCAGAGCGCTGCCCGCGAGGGCAATCCTGTTTCTTTTCACTTTTCGTCCTCCTGTGGACAGTGCTGAGTCTGCGCGCTCACCATCGAACACGCAGGGATACCTGAGCGTAACCCGCGGTTTCGTCGGCACTTCACTCAGCTAACGAACTGTTACTGAGTGGTGACCATCTGTAACACGGGCGAAACACCCGGAAACGCGGCGACGCCGTACCCCTCGGCAGGGGCACGGCGTCGCCGTCGTGGGGTGTCGATGTCAGGCGAAGGCCTCCACCGGCGGGCAGGCGCACACGAGGTTGCGGTCGCCGTAGGCCTGATCGATCCGACGCACCGGCGGCCAGTACTTGCCGGCGATGAGGGAGCGCACCGGGTATGCGGCCTCTTCCCGCCTGTATGCGTGAGACCACTCCCCCGCGATGAGCGAGACGGCGGTGTGCGGGGCACGCACGAGCGGGTTGTCGTCAGCCGGCCAGCGTCCGGCGGCGACGGCATCCGCCTCGGCCTTGATCATGATCATCGCCTCGATGAACCGCTCGATCTCGTCGAGGTCCTCCGACTCGGTCGGCTCCACCATGAGGGTGCCGGCGACCGGGAACGACATGGTCGGGGCGTGGAAGCCGTAGTCGATCAGACGCTTCGCGACGTCGTCGACCGTGATGCCGGTCGCCTCCTTGAGCGGGCGCAGGTCGAGGATGCACTCGTGCGCGACACGGCCGTTCTCCCCGGTGTAGAGCACCGGGAAGTGCTCGCCGAGACGGGCGGCGATGTAGTTCGCGGAGAGCACGGCGGCCGCCGTCGCGCGACGCAGTCCGTCGGCGCCCATCATCCGCACGTAGGACCACGAGATCGGGAGGATGCCCGCGGATCCGTACGGTGCGGCCGAGATGACGCCGCCCTCGAACGTGTAGCCGCCGAAGTGCTCGGCGCGCTGCGCGAGGGGGTGCGAGGGCAGGAACGGCGCGAGGTGCGCCTTCGCTGCGACCGGACCGATGCCGGGACCGCCGCCCCCGTGCGGGATGGCGAACGTCTTGTGCAGGTTCAGGTGCGAGACGTCCCCGCCGAGGTCACCGAACCGCGCGTACCCGAGCAGCGCGTTCAGGTTGGCGCCGTCGACGTAGACCTGGCCGCCCGCGTCGTGCACCGCGCTCGTGATCTCGACGACCTGCTCCTCGTAGACGCCGTGCGTCGAGGGGTAGGTGATCATCAGGGCGGACAGGTCGTCGGCGTGCTGGGCGATCTTCGCGCGCAGATCGTCGAGGTCGACGTTGCCGAGCTCGTCCGTCGCGACGACGACGACCTTCATGCCGGCGAGCACGGCCGAGGCCGCGTTCGTGCCGTGCGCCGACGACGGGATGAGACAGACCGTGCGGTGCTGGTCGCCGTTCGCGTGGTGGTAGCCGCGGATCGCGAGAAGGCCCGCCAGCTCACCCTGCGAACCGGCGTTGGGCTGCAGCGAGACGGCATCGTATCCGGTGACCTCCGCGAGCCAGCCCTCGAGCTGATCGATGAGCTCGAGGTAGCCCTGCACATCGGCCGCCGGAGCGAACGGGTGGATGCCGGCGAACTCCGGCCACGTGATGGCGGCCATCTCCGTCGCGGCGTTGAGCTTCATGGTGCACGAGCCCAGCGGGATCATCCCGCGATCGAGCGCGTAATCCCGGTCGGAGAGGCTCTTGAGGTAGCGCATCATCGCCGTCTCGCTGCGGTGAGCGTGGAAAACGGGGTGCGTGAGGTACTCGTCCTGTCGGCGAAGCTCCGACGGCAGGGCGTTCTCCCCGCCGGCGAACCCGAAGGCGCGCTCCTGCGTTCCGCCGAACACCATCGCGACCTGGTGGAGCTCGGTCACCGTGGTGGTCTCGTCGACCGAGATGCCGATCGTGTCGGCGTCCGTCACCCGGAGCAGGATCCCGTAGCCGTCGCGTGCCTGCGCGGCATGCTCCGCCGCCCGGCCCGGCACGCGCACCGACAGCGTGTCGAAGAAGGACTCGTGCACGACCTCGGCGCCGGCCTCGGTCAGCCAGTCGCGCAGCAGCGCGGCCTTCGTCGCCGCCCCCGAGGCGATCTGGCGCAGTCCGTCGGGACCGTGATAGACCGCGTACATCGACGCCATGACGGCCAGGAGCACCTGCGCGGTGCAGATGTTCGATGTGGCCTTCTCGCGGCGGATGTGCTGCTCGCGGGTCTGCAGCGAGAGCCGGTAGGCGGGCTTGCCGTCGGCGTCGACCGACACTCCGACCAGGCGACCGGGGAGCTGGCGCTCGAGCCCGGAGCGCACGGCCATGTAGCCCGCGTGCGGTCCGCCGAAGCCCATGGGCACGCCGAAGCGCTGGGTCGTCCCCACCGCGACGTCGGCGCCGAGCGAGCCCGGCGAGGCGATCAGCGTGAGGGCGAGGAGGTCGGCGGCGGCGACCGCGAGACCGCCGGCGAGGTGCACGGCATCGAACACCGCCGAGGGGTCCCACACCCGACCGGAAGCCCCCGGGTACTGCACGAAGACGCCGAACAGACTCTCGGGCAGCTCCTCCCCCGCGGCGAAGTCGACCGAGACGATCTCGATCCCGAGCGCCTGCGCGCGCGTGGCGAGCATGGCCACGGTCTGCGGGAGGGCATCGGCATCGACCGCGAACACGTTCGAGGAGGACTTCGACGCGCGCCTGGCCAGCAGCATGCCCTCGACCACCGCGGTCGACTCGTCGAGCATGGACGCGTTGGCCGTGGTGAGCCCGGTGAGGTCGGCGACCATGGTCTGGAAGTTGATGAGCGCCTCCAGGCGCCCCTGCGAGATCTCCGGCTGGTACGGCGTGTACGCCGTGTACCAGGACGGGTTCTCCAGCACGTTCCGCTGGATCACCTGCGGAGTGATGGTGCCGTAGTAGCCGATGCCGATCATCGGGCGGTTCACGGTGTTGCGCGACGCGAGGCCGCGCAGTTCGGCCAGGGCCTCGGTCTCGCTCGCGGCGCCGGGGATCCGGGACGCGGAGTCGTCCGACGAGGGGCCGGTGTAGATCGATGCGGGAACGGCCTGGCGCATCAGCGCCTCGACGGCGGTCAGCGCGTCGTCGGCTCCCGCGGCGTCGATCCCGAGCGCATCGAGCATCGTGCGCTGCGCGGCATCCGTGGGTCCGATGTGACGATCGGCGAAAGCAACCACTTCTGGATCAGCCCTCCGTGAGTGCGACGTACGCGTCGCGGTCGAGCAGTCCGTCGAGCGCGCCGTCGGCGACCTCGACCTTGAGCAGCCAGCCGCCCTCGAACGGAGCGGAGTTGACCAGAGACGGGTCGTCGACCGCGGCGTCGTTGATCTCGACGACCGTGCCGGAGACGGGCGCGTACAGCTCGCCGACCGACTTGGTCGACTCGATCTCGCCGACGACGGATCCGGCCGTGACCTCGGTGCCGACGGCGGGCAGCTCGACGAACACGACGTCGCCCAGCTTGTCGGCGGCGTAGTCGGTGATGCCGATGGTCACGACGGTCCCCGAGCCGGAAGCGCCGTCGACACCGGCGATCCACTCGTGCTCATCGGTGTAGTGGAGTGCATTGAGGTCGGTCATTTGGTCCTCCGGTAGAAAGGCAGGGCGGTCACGGTCGCGGGGATCCTGGTCCCCCGCACATCAAGGAATACTGCGGTTCCCTCCGCAGCGGAAGAAGGATGCACGTAGGCCATGGCGATCGGGTGGCCGAGAGTCGGGCTGAGCGCACCGCTGGTGATCTCGCCGAGCACTGCTCCCTCGTCGTCGACGACGGCGTACCCCGCGCGCCCGGCACGCTTGCCCTCGGCCACGAGACCGACCAGCACCGGTGCGTCCGGGCCCGGCTCCGTCGCAGCCTTGCCGACGAACTGGTCCTTGGCGGTGACGACGACGCGTCCGAGTCCGGCCTGGGCGGGTGCCGTGTCGAGCGAGAGCTCGTGCCCGTACAGCGGCATACCGGCCTCGAGGCGCAGCGTGTCGCGGGCGGCGAGGCCGGCGGGCACGAGGCCGAGCGGCGCCCCCGCGGCCAGGAGCGCATCCCACAGCGCCGCGGCGTGCTCCGCCGGAACGAGCAGTTCGAAGCCGTCCTCCCCGGTGTAGCCGGTGCGGGCCAGCAGCAGCGGCTCCCCGGCGAAGCGGGCCGACGCCCAGGCGTAGTACTTCTGCTCAGACCACGGCGTGCTCACATCGGTGATCTCGGCCGTCGCGGCGAGCACAGCCTCGGCCTGCGGCCCCTGGACGGCGATGAGGGCGTAGGCGTCCGAGACATCGTCGACCGCGACGTCGAAGCCCTCGGCGCGGACGGCGAGCGCCGCCGCCACGGCCTCCCGGTTGCCGGCGTTGGAGATGATGAGGAAGTCGTCTTCGGCGAGACGGTAGACGATCACGTCGTCGATGATCCCGCCCGACTCGGTCAGCAGCAGCGAGTACTTCGCCTTGCCGACGGGCAGAGCCGAGAGGCGTCCGGCGAGCGCATAGTCCAGGAACTCTCCCGCCACGCTGCCGCGGACCGTGAACTCGGCCATGTGCGAGATGTCGAAGATCCCGGCGCTCTGCCGCACCGCGTGGTGCTCGGCGAGGTCCGAGGTGTAGCGGACGGGCATCTGCCAGCCGCCGAAGTCGGTGAAGGACGCGCCGAGGGCCTCGTGGCGTTCTCGGAGCGGGGTGTAGCGGGGGTTCGACATGGAGTTCTCCCGGGTGCGTACGGGCGGCACGGCGGCGTCGCCATACCTCGGAACTCCCCCTCTGTCATAGGCCTGAGAGCTTCGCCCATGCATGGCTGCGGGGCTTTCACCGTCGGCGGATCCGCGCTGTGCGCGAGATCGCTTTTCAGAGTGGCCGGAACCGCGCGGTACGCATACCTGAGAGATTGGCGGGGAGGCTTGCTCCTTCGGTGCCCGGCTGCGTTCGCCGGGGCTCTCCCGCGGGGTTCATTCGGCCTGTCTTCAGTTGTGCGCCCCAGTCTAGCCGGTCCGTTCCCCGACTCCACGGCCCTCCCGTCGGCGGGGCGAGGGCGTCAGGCGTCGAGGGCGAGCTCGGCGCGGACCTCGTCGCGGAGGCGTCCGAGATTCTCCGGCTCGGGTGCGGCCCCCAGAAGCGTCTTGGTGTACTCGTGCTGCGGGTGGAGGATGACCTCGTCCGCGGGACCGCGCTCGACGACGTCTCCCTTGTAGAGCACCATGATCTCGTCCGAGAAGTGCCGAGCGGTGGCCAGGTCGTGCGTGATGTACAGCACGCCCAGGTTCTCCTCACGCTGCAGGTCTGCGAGCAGGTTCAGCACCCCGAGCCGGATCGACACGTCGAGCATCGACACGGGTTCGTCGGCCACGATGAACCGTGCCCCCGGCGCCAGCGCCCGCGCGATCGCGACACGCTGCCGCTGACCGCCCGACAGCTCGTGCGGACGCCGTTCGGCGAAGCTCTCCCCCGGCGTCAGACGCACGCGCTCGAGCAGCTCGACCGCCCGCTCCCGCACCTGCGCGCGCGACAGCTCCGGGTGGTGGAGGCGGAGCGGACGCTCCAGGTGGTGCACGATCGTGTGGAACGGGTTCAAGGACGCGAACGGATCCTGGAACACCATCTGCACGTCGGAGCGGTACCGCTCCAGCGCCCGCCCCCTGGTGCCGGACTCGACGCCGTCGAGCAGGATCTCCCCGCTCGTCGGCGTCTCCAGCTTCATCAGCATCCGGGCGATCGTGGACTTCCCCGATCCCGACTCCCCCACCAGCGCGATCGTCTTGCCCGCCTCGATCGTGAACGACACGTCCTTCACGGCGTGCAGCACGCTCGTGCGGAAGCCCGACCGCAGCGAGAAGTCCTTCACCAGGTTCCGGGCCTCCAGCGTCGCCGTGCCGGTCGCCGTACCCATCGTCGCGCTCATCGGATCCCCTCCTGGTTCACACCCGTGCGCACGAAGTCGCCCCGCTCCCCCGTCAGCGACGGGAAACTCGACAGCAGCCGCTGAGTGTACTCGTGCTGCGGGGTGCGGTAGATCTCCTCCGCTGTCCCCTCTTCGACGATGCGGCCCTGCAGCATCACCGCGATCCGGTCGCTGATCTCGATCAGCATCGGCAGGTCGTGCGTGATGAAGATGACCGCGAAGCCGAGCCGTTCCCGCAGGCGCATGATCTCCCGGATGATGCCCCGCTGCACGACGACGTCCAGCGCGGTCGTCGGCTCATCCATGATCATCACCTGCGGGTCCAGGGCGAGCGCCATCGCGATCATCATGCGCTGCCGCATCCCGCCCGACAGCTCGTGCGGGAAGCTCGTCAGCCGGTTCGGATCCACTCCCACCAGCGTGAGCAGCTCCTCGGCGCGCTCCTGCTTGGCCTTCTTCGACATTCCGGGGCGATGCGTGTCGAAGATGTCGAAGATCTGCGCCTTCACGCTGATGACCGGGTTCAGCGAGTTCATCGCCCCCTGGAACACCATCGAGATCTTGTCCCAGCGGAACGCGCGCAGCCCCTCGCCGTCGAGCCCCACGATGTCGATGTCGTGTCCGTCGCGATCGTGGAACACGATCTCGCCACCGGTCATCAGAGCCGGCGCCTTCAGCAGCCGGTTCATCCCGTACGCGAGGGTGGTCTTGCCGCACCCGGATTCCCCGGCGAGTCCGAGGATCTCGCCGCGGTGGAGCGTCAGGGAGACGTCGCGCACGGCCTTCACCGGCGGGTCCACCTCATACTCGATCGACACGTTCCGCGCCGTCAGCACTGCCTCACTCATGCGGTGACGCCCTTCTCCTTGGCGGCCTTGCGCAGACGTCGCGCGGCATCGGGCGCGTTGCGCAGCTTCGGGTTGATGACCTCGTCGATCGCGAAGTTGATCAGGGCCAGGCCCGCCCCGAGGATCGC
Organism: Microbacterium algeriense; assembly: GCF_008868005.1. GTDB lineage: Bacteria > Actinomycetota > Actinomycetes > Actinomycetales > Microbacteriaceae > Microbacterium > Microbacterium algeriense. The sequence continues at coordinate 170,122 of NZ_WAAO01000002.1, read as the reverse complement.
GATCATGATCCCCGGCGGGATGAACCACCACCACGCGCCACGGCCGAGCGCCTGCCCGGACTGTGCGTCGTTGAGGATGGATCCCCACGTGATCGACGAGTTCGGCCCGAGCCCCAGGTAGGACAGACCGGCCTCGCCGAGGATGGCGAAGATGATCGCGAAGAGGAACTGCGCCGTCAGCAGCGGAAGCAGGTTGGGCATGATCTCGACGAGGATCACCCGCAGCGACTTCTCGCCCGCGACCTTCGAGGCGTACACGTAGTCGCGCGTGCGCAGTGAGCGGGTCTGCAGCCGCAGCACGTATGCCGCTCCTGCCCAGGATGTGATGCCGAGCACGAACGCGACCAGCTGCCAGCTGCGCTGGGGGACGAAGGATGCGATGACCATCGTGAGCGGCAGACCGGGGATCACGATCATCACGTTCGTGATCAGCGCGAGGCCGTCCTCGCGCCAGCCGCCCAGGTATCCGGCGAGGACGCCGAACAGCAGCGACAGCACGATCGCGATCCCGCCGGCGGTGACCCCGATCAGCAGGGAACCCTGCGCACCGATCGCGAGCTGGGCGAACACGTCGTTGCCGAGCTTCGTCGTCCCCAGCCAGTGGGCTGCCGACGGCGCCTCGAGCGCCGGGTTGTCGGTGCTGCGCGGGTTCTGCGTGAAGAAGGGGGCGATGATCGCGAAGAGCACGATCGCGAGCACGAGGATCGAGCCGATGATGAACTTCGGGGACGTGCTCGGGAGCACTCGCCGGCGCTTGCGCTCCTGGCGCTGGGTGGCCAGGGCGACCGTGCCCTCGGGGGCGACGGTGGGCGGTTCCTCCAGGAGGAGCGGGTTCTTGGTGTCAGACATTCTGGCGAGCCCTCGGGTCGATGAAGCCATAGACGAGGTCCATGAAGAAGTTGGCGACGAGCACGGTGAGGGTGATCACGAGGAAGAGCCCCTGCATCAGCGCGTAGTCGTTGTTCGTGACGGCCTGGAACATCAGCTTGCCGACACCGGGGTAGGTGAAGACCTGCTCCATCACGATGGATCCGGCGACCACGAATCCGAGCGTGATCGAGAAGCCGGCGATCGACGGGATGGCGGCGTTGCGCGCCGCGTACGTGGTCATGATGCGCCTCGGACGCAGCCCCTTGGCCTCAGCGGTGAGGACGTAGTCCTCGGCGAGCGTTGAGACCATCATGTTGCGCATACCGAACATCCAGCCGCCCACCGAGCTGATGACGATGGTGATGGCGGGCAGGAGGGAGTGGGCGACCGCGTCGGAGAAGAACGCCCAGGTCGGCTCTGGGCCGTCGGGGAAGTCGAAGACGTCGTAGCCGCCGAACATCGGGAACCAGCCGAGCCCGACCGCGAACACGGCGACGAGGACGAGTGCGAGCCAGAAGTACGGGATCGACTGCAGGACCGTCGTGGCCGGGATGAGGTGGTCGACCCAGGTGCCGCGCTTCCACCCCGCCCAGGCGCCCAGAGCGACGCCCAGCAGGAAGGAGATGACCGTGGCGGTGCCGACGAGGATCAGCGTCCACGGCAGCGCACCGGCGATGAGCTCGGTCACCGGCGTCGGGAACTTCGTCACCGACACGCCCAGGTCGCCTTGGAACATGCGCCCCCAGTACGCGAGGTACTGGTCCCACAGGGACGAATCGTCGCCGCCGAGCAACAGCCGGATGTTGCGGATGGTGGTCTCGGAGACCTCCCCGCCCGCCCGCTGCATCTTGGCGATCATGATGTCGGCGGGATCCCCTGGCATGAGCCGGGGAAGAAGGAAGTTGATGGAGATCGCGGCCCAGAGCGTGAACGCGTAGAACCCGATTCTTCGTGCATAGAACTTCATGTCACTGTTTCCTGACTTCCTTCTTCCCCGACTCCTCTCGACTCAGCCGGCCGGCTTGATCTGCGTCAGCACGTAGCCCGCGGCGATCGCACCCCAGGACGGCGGGAAGGCGTAGAGGTCCTCCTCGGTCGGCCAGCCGGTGTAGTCCTTCGTGTTGTAGAAGGTCTGCGTCGCGTTGATCACGAGCGGGATGTAGGGCAGGTCACGGACGATCTCGGTCTGGATCGTGCCGTACAGCTCCTTCTTCTCGGCCTCGTCGTTCGTGCTGATCGCGGCCTGGATGGCCTCGTCGACCTTCGGGTTGCTGTACCGGCTGAAGTTCCAGCGACCGGCGGGGATCTCCTCGCCGACGGGGCTGGTGGACTCCACCGCGGTGCCGCCGAACCAGTCGCGGTAGATCTGGAACGGGTCGGCGACCGACGTGCCGATGACGCCGCCGACGATGAGCTGGAAGTTGCCGCCCTGACGAGCGTCGGAGAACTCCTGCCACTGCACGGTCGAAGCGGTCACCTTGATGCCCGCTGCCTCGGCCTGCTCGGCGATCAGCTTCGCGGCGTCGTTGTAGTCCGTCCAGCCGTCGACCGAGATCAGGTTGAGCTCGACGGGGGCGCCGTCCTTCTCGTAGATCCCGGACGAGCCCTTCGTGTATCCGGCGGCCTCGAGGATCTCGCCGGCCTCTGCGGCGTTCGCCTCCTGCGGGCTGACCTCGTTGGCCGGGTCGGCGAGCCACTTCTCGTCGCGCGGCAGCAGGGTGTACGCGGGCGAGATGTCGCCGGTCAGACCCACGAACGCCTTGTCCTTGATGGTCGCGCGGTCGATGGCGACGTTCAGCGCCTGGCGCACCGCGACATCGGTCTGCGGGCCCGTGCATCCGAGCTCGGCGTTCGAGCACGTGTACAGCACGGTCGGGTCCTGGGGGGTGTTGATCCAGTCGATCTTGCCGTTGGAGGTCACGTCGTCCGGGTTCGGGATGAACATGCCCGTCCAGTCGAGCTTGCCGGCTGCGAGCAGGTCCTGCGCGGTCTGGTTGTTGTCGACCGCGATGTACTGGACCTTCTTCACGGCGAGGTCGTCCGCGCCGCGGTAGTTCTCGTTCGCGACCAGGGTGTACGACTCGCTGGTGGTCTTGTCCACCACGTACGGGCCCGAGCCGACGGGCTCCTCGTTGGTGAAGTTCGCGAAGTCGTCGACGTCCTTCCAGATGTGCTCGGGGAGGATGTAGCTGGAACCCATGCGCTGGAACTCGGTGGTGTACTGCGCGCTGGAGTAGGTGAGCACGGCGGTCGTGTCGTCCGTCGCCTCGGCGGAGATCAGACCGTTGCCCTCGGGGTTGTTCGCCTCGTAGTTGAACGAGAACGCGACGTCCTTCGCGGTGAGCGGCTCGCCGTCGCTCCACTTGAGGTCGGGCTTGATCGTGACGGTGATCTGGGTGCCGTCCTCGTTGTACTCGAACGAGTCGCCGATCAGCCCGACGGGCTCGGCGTCCTTCGTCTTGTTGTAGAAGAAGAGCGGTTCGTAGATCGGACCGAGCGCGCCGTGGAGCACGGTCGGCGCGAACGGGTTGTAGTTCGCGGTGATCGGGGTCTGGCTTCCCGCCCAGACACGAAGGGCACGGTCGCTGTCGGCGTCTCCGCCTTCGTTGCCACCGGCGCCGCAGGCGGTGAGGCCCAGGGCGAGGACGGAGGCTCCGGCAACCGCGGTGAGCGCGAGTCTGCGCTTTCCGTTACGGATCATTTCTGTTGTTTCCTCTCGGTGCTGCACTGCAGGAGGGATCGCTCCGGATGGAGCAGAACCCCGCGATGGGGTTCCCGGACGCCCAGGGAGGCGGTTGGACAGCCACCTCGAAGGGGTTTGTTAGGACAGTAACCTAACAAACCCCGCCCCGACGGACAAGACTCTCGCAGGCTCGCAGATAACGTTTCGGACTCGACAACACCGCGGCGTCATCTGCGTGCACAAAGAGTCGAGGTGACACTAAGATCGTCAACAGGAGGTTAGGGTAACAATGACTCAAAGTGGCGGGATCCAGGTCGCGGTGTCGACCGTGATCCTCACGCTGCGCCGGGGCGAAGACGGGAGCGCGGTCCTCGCCCTGCCCCTGGTCCTGCGCACGCGGGACCCCTACGCCGACCAGTGGGCGCTGCCGGGTGGGTGGCTCACAGCCGCCGAGTCCCCCGTCGACGCCGCGGCGCGCACGCTCGCCGAGACGACCGGCCTCTCCCCCAGCTACCTGGAGCAGCTCTACGCCTTCGGAGCGGTCGACCGCTCCCCCACCCGCGTCGTGTCGATCGTGTACTGGGCACTTCTGCGACAGGATGATGTGACCGCGCAGATCGCCGCACACCGCGCCTCCGGCCGCGCTCCCGAGAACGTGCGGTGGTTCGACGTCGACGAGCTGCCCGAGCTCGCCTTCGACCACTCCCGCATCATCGACTACGCCCTCTGGCGCCTACGGAACAAGGTCGGCTACAGCCGCGTCGCGCAGGGATTCCTCCCGGAGGAGTTCACGCTCGCCGAACTCCGTGAGGCGTACGAATCGATCCTCGGTCGACAGCTCGACCCGGCGAACTTCCGCCGTCAGGTCGAGGCGGCGGGAAACCTGATCCCCACCGATCGATTCCGCACCGGCAGCCACCGCCCAGCGCGTCTGTACCGCGACAACACCGATGTCGAGCTGGCCGATCGCGGCCCCCTCGGTCCCGAAGAAACGAGCACCCGATGAGCATCACCGTCGTCCCCGCTCCCGCGGTCCCCCCGCGCGACGCCTCCGTCGACCACGCGATCCAGGCGATCGTGAGCGGCGCCTCGACCGACGCCACCTGCACCACCGATCTCGCCGCCGGCCCGTGGGACTTCGACGCCCGCCCCGGCTACGGCCCCGGCTCCTCGATGGGCGACGTGATCCCCACCGGCGCTCCGCGGCAGGGCGAGCTGCCCGCGGCGTACCGCGAGGCCGGAGAGGACGAGCTCCATGAGCGCATCCGCGCCGCGAAGGACACCCTCGGCGACCGCGTGGTGATCCTCGGCCACTTCTATCAGCGCGAGGAGGTGGTGCAGCACGCGGACTACGTCGGGGATTCGTTCCAGCTCGCGACAGCGGCCAAGGGCAGGACGGAGGCCGAGGCCATCGTCTTCTGCGGGGTGCACTTCATGGCCGAGACCGCCGACCTGCTTTCCCGGCCCGACCAGGCCGTGGTCCTGCCGAACCTCGCCGCCGGATGCTCGATGGCCGACATGGCGGACATCGACCAGGTCGAGGAGTGCTGGGAGCAGCTCGAGGAGATCTTCGGCGACCTCGAAGCCCTCGATGCCGAGGGCCGCGTGCCGGTGATCCCGGTGACCTACATGAACTCCTCCGCGGCGATCAAGGGCTTCGTCGGGCGGCGCGGCGGGATCGTCTGCACCTCCTCCAACGCCCGCACCGTGCTCGAGTGGGCCTTCGAGCGCGGACGCCGGGTGCTGTTCTTCCCCGACCAGCACCTCGGCCGCAACACCGCCAAGGCGATGGGCGTGCCGCTGGACCGCATGCCGATGTGGAACCCGCGGCGAGCGCTCGGCGGATCGTCCGCCGACGAACTGCGGGACTCCCGCGTGATCCTGTGGCACGGGTTCTGCTCGGTGCATCGCCGCTTCACGGTCGAGCAGATCGACCGTGCCCGCGTCGAGCACCCCGGCGTGCGGGTCATCGTGCATCCGGAGTGCCCGATGGAGGTCGTGGACGCCGCCGACGAAGCAGGCTCGACCGAGTACATCCGCCGCGCCATCGACTCCGCCACCGAGCCGACGACCTTCGCGATCGGCACCGAGATCAATCTCGTCCGCCGACTCGCAGCCCAGTACCCGCAGCACGAGATCTTCTGCCTCGACCCCGTGGTGTGCCCCTGTTCGACGATGTACCGCATCCACCCCGGCTACCTCGCCTGGGTGCTCGAGGAGCTCGTCGCAGGACGCACCCCGAACCGCATCACCGTGAGCGACGACGTGGCCGACCCCGCGCGCGTGGCCCTGGAGCGGATGCTCGCCGCGAAGCCTCCCGTGAGCGCCGGCGCACGATGAACGTCGTCGTCGCGGGCTCAGGCATCGCGGGACTCACGGCTGCTCTGCATGCGCAGGAAGCCGGCCACAGGGTGACGCTCGTCACGAAGGGCAGCCTGGGCGACGGGTGCACCCGGCTCGCGCAGGGCGGCGTTGCCGGGATGTACGGCGAGCGCGACTCCGCCGCGCACCACGCGGAGGACACCATGGCGGCGGGAGCGGGACACGCGGATCCCGCGGCCGTGCAGGCCCTCGTGGCGGACGCCGGCGCCCGGATCGCGGAGCTCATCGCGCGTGGCGTCGCGTTCGACCGCGACGAGGACGGCGCTCTGCAGCTCGGCCGAGAAGCCGCGCACCGGCACGCGCGCATCGTCCATGCGGGTGGGGACGCCACCGGAGCGGCGATCGCGACTGCTCTCGTGGACGCCGTGCGGCGTACCACGATCACGGTGATCGAGCGGGCGTTCCTGCTGGACCTCGTCGTGGTCGACGGCGCGGCGACAGGAGTGCGTCTGCTGCGCCGGGATGCGCTGACGGAGCTCGCGGCGGATGCGGTGATCCTCGCGACCGGCGGCGCCGGTCAGCTCTACGCGCACACCACCAACCCGCACGGCGCCACCGGCGACGGGATCGCTGCCGCCCTGCGGGCCGGCGCGGCCGTCGCCGATCTCGAGTTCGTGCAGTTCCACCCCACGATCCTGGCGTCCGGGCCGCCCTTCCTCATCTCCGAGGCCGTGCGAGGCGAAGGCGCCGCCCTGATCGACGACCACGATCGGCGCTTCGCGTTCGACAGCCACCCCGACGGCGAGCTCGCCCCGCGGGACGTGGTCTCCCGCGCGATCGCACGCCAGGCCGCCATCCAGGGCTCCCCCGTCCGTCTGGACGCCACGGGCCTCGGTGGGGCCGTTCTGATGCGACGGTTCCCGACCATCGACCGCGTGACGAGGGCCCGCGGCTTCGACTGGTCGCGAGAGCCGCTCCCGGTCACGCCCGCAGCGCACTATCTGATGGGCGGAGTGGTCACCGATCTCGACGGCCGCACGTCGCTCCCCGGCCTCTTCGCCGTCGGAGAGGTCGCTCGGACCGGCGTCCACGGCGCGAATCGTCTGGCCTCGAACTCGCTCCTCGAGGGTGCCGTCTTCGGTGCCAGGGCGGCGGCTGCGCTCGCCCCGTCGACCGCCCACTCGCCCGGCCCGCGGCGTGCGGCGACGGTCGCTGTCGAAGCCGCGCCGCCGAGCTCCTCCTCCCCCACCCCGCCCTTCAGCCGCGCGGCGCTGCAGCAGCTCATGTGGGAAGCGGTGGGTCTGCTCCGCAGCGAGACGGGTCTGGTGGACGCGCTCGCGACGCTGCGGAGCTGGTCCGCGAGCACCGCCGACCCCGCGACGATCGCCGAGCACGAGGACGCCAACCTCCTGCTGCTCGCACACGCCGCCGCCACGGCGGCCCTGATCAGGACGTCGTCCCTGGGGGCGCATCACCGGATCGACGACCCGGTGCCCGAAAACGCTCACGCCCGCCCTCTCGCCTCGATCCTGGAGTCCGTCTGATGCTCACCCGCGCCACCATCGATCGCGTCGTCGGCGCCGCCCTGGAAGAGGACGCCCCCTGGGGAGACCTCACGAGCACGACGCTGCTCCCGGCCGATGCCACCGCCACCGCCGACCTCGTCGCCCGCGAGCCGGGGGTCTTCAGCGGCGGAGAGGTGTTCGCGACGGCCTTCGCCCGCACGGACCCGGGCCTGACGATCGACCTGCACGTCGCGGACGGCGACGAGTTCGCCGCGGGCGACGCCCTGGCTTCGGTGTCCGGCGCGGCGCGCAGCATCCTCACCGCCGAGCGCGTCGCGCTCAACTTCGCCCAGCGCATGAGCGGGATCGCGACGCTGACCGCCGCCTACGTGGCCGCGGTCGCGGGCACGCAGGCGCGGATCGCCGACACCCGCAAGACGACTCCGGGTCTGCGCGCCTTCGAACGACACGCGGTCGCGTCCGGAGGCGGCCGCAACCACCGGTACTCGCTGTCCGACGCCGTGATGGCCAAGGACAACCATCTCGCCGTGCTCACCCGCTCGGGGCTCGACCTCGCGTCCGCGCTGCGCGACGCCCTGTCGCGGCTGCCGCACACCACGCACGTCGTCGTCGAGGTCGACCGCCTCGACCAGATCCCCGCCGTCCTCGACGGGGGCGCCCACACGGTGCTCCTCGACAACTTCTCGCTCGACGAGCTGCGTCAGGGCGTCGCCCTCATCGGCGACAGGGCGATCGTGGAGGCCTCCGGCGGCGTCGACCTTGACACGGTCGGAGACATCGCGCGCTGCGGCGTCGATGTGATCTCCGTGGGCGCGCTCACCCATTCCGCGCGTGCGCTCGACCTCGGGCTCGACCTGCGGATCGACTGAGCCCGTGCTGTATCTCGACCACGCCGCCACCTCCCCCGTGCGCACGGAGGTGCTGTCCGCCATGGCGCCGTACCTCACCGGGGTGTTCGGCAACCCCTCGAGTCACCACACCGCGGGCGAAGCGGCGGCGAACGCGCTCGAGGATGCTCGCGCGCGGGTCGCCGGGGTGCTCGGGATGCGCACCGGCGACGTCGTCTTCACCGGCGGCGGCACCGAGGCGAACAACCTCGCGGTGAAGGGCATCGTGCTCGCCGGGCTGCAGGCCGGGCGGCGGCACCTGGTGGTATCGCCGATCGAGCACGAATCGATCCTGGAATCCGCCTCCTACCTCGAGCGCTTCCACGGCGTGATCGTGACGCGGCTTCCCGTGGACGAGACAGGGAGGATCGCCCCCACCGACCTCTCCGCTGCCCTGCGCGATGACACCGCGCTCATCTCGATCGGCCACGCCAACAACGAGATCGGCACGGTGCAGGACGCGGCAGCGCTCTCGGCGGTCGCCCACGCAGCGGGGGCACTGCTGCACCTGGACGCGGTGCAATCGGCGGGCTGGCTGCCGCTGCGGGGTCTGGGCGCGGATGCCGTCTCGCTCGCGGGCCACAAGCTCGGCGCTCCGAAAGGCACCGGAGCGCTCGTGGTGCGTGGCCGTGTCCCGCTGGAGCCTCTGCTGCACGGCGGGGGCCAGGAGCGCGGACGACGCTCCGGCACCGAGAACGTCGCGGGCGCCGTGGCACTGGCGACCGCGCTGGAGCTCGCCGAGGCGGACCGCGAGGCCGCTGCGGCGCGGATCGGCGCGGCGACGACGGCGTTCATCTCCCGGGTCCTCGACCGTGTCGAGGAAGCCGCGCTCACCGGCCACCCCGTGCATCGGCTCCCCGGCACCGCGAGCTTCACGTTCGCCGGTGTCAGCGGGGAATCCGTGCTGCTGGAGCTGGAGCGGCGCGGAGTCATCTCGTCCAGCGGCTCGGCGTGCGCGGCAGGGCGTGACGAGCCGTCGCATGTGCTGCTCGCCTGCGCCGTCGCTCCGGAGATCGCGCAGACCTCCGTGCGGTTCACGTTCGGTCGAGAGGCGCTACCCGACGACGCGCCGGACCGGCTGGCCGCGCTCGTCGCGGACGCCGTGCGCGCGGCTCGCGCCTGAGCCGTCGCCCTAGACTCGGCTGGTGACTGCATCCGCCCCGATCGCCACGCTGATCGTCCCCGGTCGAGACATCGCCGCGTTCGCTCCGGCCGCCATCGCGTCGCTGCGCGGGCAGACGGAATCCCGTTGGCGCGCGATCCTCATCGACGACGGATCAACCGATGACACGGGAGCGATCTTCGCCGCCGCCGCTGCCGACGACGACCGGTTCGCGGTGATCCCGCATGAGGCCTCCCGCGGGCTGGGCGCCGCCCGCAACGTCGGCCTCGATCGTGTCGACACCCCGTACGTCGGGTTCCTCGACGGCGACGACGAGCTCCGCCCCGACGCACTGGCCCGCCTCGTCGGCACACTCGAACGGACGGGCAGCGACTTCGTCGCCGGCGCCTACGTGCGCACCCGCCTGCACGACGGCCGCTACCGGTCCGGGCGCGTCCAGCCCTGGGTCGCTGCCGCGACGGCTCCGGAGCGCCTCGCGACGACGCTCGCCGCCCATCCGCGGGCGGTGTCCAACATCGTGGCCTGGTCCAAGCTGAGCCGCACCGACTTCTGGCGCGACCTGCGCTTCCCGGAGGGCGTGGCATACGAGGATCAGGTCGTGGCGCAGCAGATGTACACGCGGGCGAGGACGTTCGACGTGATCCCCGACGTCGTCGTGGACTGGCGTCTCCGCGCCGACGGAACCTCGATCACGCAGAGCAGGTCGAAGCTGCCCGTGCTGCGCGACTACCTCGACGCCCTGCGCGGGGGCATCCGCGTGCTGCACGAGGCCGGGGCCCGCGAAGCCGTCATCTGCCGACTGGAGCTGATCCTCGCGATGGACGTCGCGCCGCTCCTCGAGATCGCCGCAAGCCACCCCGACCCCGCCTACACGTCCGAGGTCGATGCGTTCATCCGCGAACTCCGGTCACTGCCGGAGTTCGCCGACGCCGCCCCCGACCCTGCACTCGCCGCGGCCCTCGCGTGGTGACCGCGCTGTGCCCTCTCCCGATGAAAGCCCTGGTGACCACATGAACGACTACCTCGCCTCCCTGTTCTCCCTGGAGGGCCGCACGGCCGTCGTCACCGGCGGCAGCTCGGGCATCGGCCGCGGCATCGCCACCGCGCTCGCCAGGGCGGGAGCGGCGACCGTCGTCGTCGCCCGGGGCGAGGATCGTGTCGGCGAGACCGTCGACGAGCTGCGCGGCCTCGGCTGCCGAGCCGCCGGAGTGGTGGGCGACCTCAGCACCAGGGCGGGGATCCGCTCGGTCGCGGATGCCGCCGCGGCGCCCTTCGGAGAGCCGGACATCCTCGTGAACTCCGCGGGGATCAACATCCGGCCGCCGTACCCGGAGATCACGGAGGACGACTGGGACGCGACGATGACGGTCAACGCGCTCGCTCCGTTCCTGCTCGGTCAGGCCTACGCCCGGGGTATGGCCGAACGCGGGTACGGCCGCCTCATCCACATCAGCTCGCAGCAGGCGCACCGCGCCTTCGTCGGCAGCGGCGTGTACGGCGCGTCGAAGGGCGCCGTGGAGTCGCTCATGCGCTCCGAGGCGGAGGCCTGGGGCGGCACGGGCGTCACGAGCAACAGCCTCGTCCCGGGGTTCGTCCTCACACCGCTCAACGCCCGCCTGCAGGAGGATCCGGAGAAGGTCGCCGAACTCGCCGCGCGCACGATGATCGGTCGGAACGGGGTGCCGAGCGACTTCGCGGCCGCCGCGGTCTTCCTCGCCGGGGCAGGATCGGGGTACATCACGGGGCAGTCGCTGTTCGTCGATGGCGGGCTCTCGGTGCACTGAGACTCGGGCGGACTCAGGCCTCGGGCGGGTAGACCCTCTCGTCGGGGCGCGGCTCCGACAGCAACGGCACGGCGGCGGTGATCACGGCGACGGCGTCGGCACCCGCCGAGTCGGCCGGGGCACGGTCTGCGCGACGCTCCGCGAGGGGGGCCGTGGCGCCGCCGGTCACGGCCTCCTCGACCTCCGCCTCGGTCTCGAGCACGCGGGTGGCCGCGACCTGCTCGGCGGCGAGCTCGGCATAGAGCCCGCCCCGGGCCAGGAGTTCCGCATGGGTCCCGGACTCGACGATACGGCCGGCCTCGAGGACGTGGATCACGTCGGCGCCCATGACCGTGGACAGACGATGGGCGATCGACAGCGTCGTGCGTCCCTTCGCCGCCTCGTCCAGCGCCTCCTGCACCACGCGCTCCGACACCGTGTCGAGCGCCGAGGTCGCTTCGTCCAGCAACAGCACCGGCGGGTCCTTCAGCAGGACGCGCGCGATCGCGATGCGCTGCTTCTCGCCCCCGGAGAGGCGGTAGCCGCGCTCGCCCACGACGGTGTCGTACCCCTCCTCGAACCCCGCGATGATGTGGTGGATGTTCGCCGCCGTGCAGGCCGCGACCAGCTCCTCGTCGGTCGCGTCCGGCTTGGCGTAGCGCAGGTTCTCGCGGATGGTCGCGTGGAACAAGTACGTCTCCTGGGACACGATCCCGACGTTGTCGATGATCGACTCCTGCGTGAGGGTGCGCACGTCCGCGCCGGAGAACAGCACCGTGCCGCCCTTCGCCTCGTACAGTCGCGGCGCGAGATACAGGATCGTCGTCTTGCCCGCCCCCGAAGGGCCGACGAAGGCGACCTGCTTTCCGGGCTCCGCCACGAAGGACACGCCGTCGAGGGTCGGACGCGCGTCCGGTGAGGCGTCCGGGTAGCGGAACACGACGTCGGCGAACTCGATCCGACCGCGCGGGCCGGGAGCCTCGTCCACGGTGATGGCGTCCGCCGCATCCTCGATCTCCGGCACCAGGTCGAGGTACTCGAAGATGCGCGCGAACAGCGCCGAGGAGGTCTGGAGGTCGAGCGAGACGCGCATGAGCCCCATGAGCGGCATGAGCAGCCGCGCCTGCACCGTGGTGAAGGCCACGACCGTTCCCGCCGTGATCGCCCCCGTTCCACCCGCGATCAGATACCCCGAGACCAGGTAGATCACCGCGGGCACGCTCGCCATGAGCACCTGCACGACCGCGAAGAAGCCCTGCCCGCTCATCGCCCGCCGCACCTGCAGCCGCACCTGGTTGCGGTTCTCGGCCTGGTAGCGCTGCGATTCCGTGCGCTGCCGGTTGAACGCCTTCGACAGCAGCATGCCGGACACGCTCAGCGTCTCCTGCGTGATCGAGGTGAGCTCCGACAGCGACTCCTGGGTCTCCCCCGCGATCCGCGCCCTGACCTGGCCGACCCGGCGCTGCACCACGATCAGGAAGGGCATCATGATCACCGCGATGAGCGTCAGCCGCCAGTCGATCAGGATCATCGCGACGAGCGAGGCGATGACCGTCACGACGTTGCCGAGGATGCTCGTCACGGTGTTGGTCAGCACACCGGAGACACCGCCGACGTCGTTCTGCAGACGCGACTGGATGACACCCGTCTTGGTGCGGGTGAAGAAGCCCAGCTCCATCGCCTGCAGGTGTTCGAAGAGCTTCACGCGGAGGTCGCCGGTGACGCTGTTTCCGACCGTCGCGGTGAGCCATGTCTGCGCGACGCCCAGGACCGCCGAGAGCAGGAAGAGTCCCACCATGGCGGCCACGAGCCACCCGAGCAGCTCCAGGTGCGGCCCTCCGCCTGCGACCGGGAACAGCGCGTCATCGAAGATGCGCTGGACGATCAGCGGGGGCACGACCGCGATCGCCGCCCCGACGACGACCAGGACGCCCGTGAAGAGGATGCGCCAGCGATAGGCGCGGAACAGCGCGATCACGCGGCCGCCGAGACCGGGGATGCGAGGCGCCTCGGCGTTCAGCCTGCGCTGCGCATCCTCGTCCACGCCACGGAATCCGCCGCGGGGACCGCCGCCCATTCCACCACCCATGCTCATGGCGCCAGCGTACCCAGCCCCGAGGACAACGAGGCGCGTGAGTCTGCCGACGGCGGATTCTCTGTGAATTCGGAATGAAATGTCCGAGAGTGCCGTTACGCTGAATGACTCTTGCGAACTCTCGCGACATCCACTTCTTCCTCGCCTTGGAGGCCGCCCATGTCTGCCGTCGATACCGGCTCCATCTCGACGCCCCCTGCACCGGCAGCGGCCGAGATCTCCCGCAAGGACATGCGAGTGATCTGGCTGCTCCTCGTCGCCGCTTTCGTCGCCATCCTCAACGAGACCACGATGGGCATCGCGATCCCGCATCTGAATGCGGATCTCGGCATCCCGCCGGAGCTCGGCCAGTGGCTGACCAGCGCGTTCATGCTGACGATGGCCGTCGTCATCCCGACGACCGGCTTCATCCTGCAGCGCTTCACGACCCGTCAGGTGTTCATCGCCGCGATGGTCGCGTTCTCGCTCGGCACGCTCGTCGCCCTCGTGGCGCCCGGTTTCTCCGTGCTGCTCATCGGCCGCGTGATCCAGGCCGCCGGCACCGGCATCATGATGCCGCTGCTGATGACCACGATCATGAACGTCGTCCCGCCGCAGTCCCGCGGCCGGATGATGGGTCGCGTCGGTCTCGTCATCTCGCTCGCTCCGGCGATCGGCCCGACCCTCGCCGGCGCGGTCCTCGAGACGCTGAACTGGCGCGCGCTGTTCGCCATCATCCTCCCGATCGCGATCGTGGCTCTCGCCATGGGCGCGAAGTGGATGACGAACCTCGGCGAGACGCGTGCCGTCCCGCTCGATGTGCTCTCGATCCCCCTCGCGGCGCTCGGCTTCGGCGGCATCGTCTTCGGCCTCAGCCAGTTCGGCGGCGAGGGCGGGTCGGGTGAGCTGACCGGCATCATCGCCCTGGTCGTCGGCGCCGTCTCGCTCGCCCTGTTCGTGTGGCGCCAGCTCGTGCTGCAGCGCATCGACGACGCCCTGCTCGACCTGCGCGTGTTCCGCTCGAGCAACTTCACGTTCTCGGTGATCATCATGACGATCCTGGCGCTGTCGATGTTCGGGACGCTCACCCTGCTGCCGCAGTACCTGCAGAACGTGGCCGGACTGAACGCCCTCGAGTCGGGACTGATCCTGCTCCCTGGTTCCGTGCTGATGGGTCTGCTGGGTCCGATCATGGGTCGCGTGTACGACGCGCGCGGCACGCGGCCGCTGCTGATCCCCGGCACGATCCTCGTGTCCGCGTCGCTGTTCTTCTACTCGACGGTCGGCGAGCACACCGTGTGGTGGGTGCTGATCATCGTGCAGGCCGCGATGTCGGTCGGACTGGCGATGTCGTTCACGCCGCTGTTCTCCGCTTCGCTGGGCTCGCTCCAGCGCTCCCTGTACTCGCACGGATCGGCGGTGCTGAACACGCTGCAGCAGGTGGGCGGCGCGGCCGGTGTGGCCCTGCTCACGGTCACCTACTCGGCGATCCTGCACGCCGGCGAGGCCGAGGGCCTGTCCCGCGCGGTCGCGGGTGCGCCGGGAGCGCGGATGGCCTTCCTGATCGCGGCGATCATCTCGCTCGCGGCGGTGGCGCTCAGCCCGTTCGTGCGGAAGCCGGCCGACGACGTCGGCGAGGGGTTCCACGGCGGGCACTGACCCGACGGTCAACGGCGACGGCGTCTGCCTGTCACTGCGTCTTCGGCGCGGGGATGTGGCAGACGCCGTTGCTGCAGTACCCGACGGCGCCGCCGTCGAGCAGGTTCAGCGCGTCGGGAAGCGGCTGCAGCCCGGTGGGCGCATCCTGTTCCGTCTCCTGCTGGATCTTGGTCATCCCTCGATCGTACGCCTGCTCAGCGGAGGTGGCGCCGCCAGCGGTTGGACAGCTGGATTCCCGTACGGTGGACAGATGCTCAGACGCCTCTTCGCCCGCATCTTCTGGACGCTCAGCCGGTGGACGCTCGTGAGCGAAGCCGCCCCCACCCGCCCCACGGTCCTGGTCGGCGCCCCGCACACCTCGAACTGGGACTTCGTCCTGATGCTCGCGATCGCCTGGCAGCTGCGGATCGATGTGCACTGGCTCGGCAAGAAGAGCCTGTTCCGGGGGTGGCGCGGCCCGATCATGCGCGCGCTCGGCGGCATCGCCGTCGACCGCGACGACCCCGCGCGCGTCGTGAACGACGTCGTCGGGCAGGTTCATGCGGGTGAGGTGTTCGGACTCGTGGTCACTCCCGACGGAACGCGGGGCGGCAACGACTACTGGAAGTCGGGGTTCTACCGGATCGCGCGGGCCACCGGAATGCCGGTGACCCTGGGCTTCGTCGACCGCACGACCATGACCACCGGTCTCGGTCCGACCCTCGACCTGACCGGCGACGTGGCTGCCGACATGGACCGGATCCGCGCGTTCTACGCCGACAAGGCCGGCCTGCGGCCGGAACGACGCACCGAGCCGCGGCTCCGGGAAGAGCTGTCGCCCGGCTCCGACGACTGAGGCGATCGGAGCGCGCTCCCGGCGATCAGTCGTCCGGCTCGGCGTGCGCTCGCACGTAGTCGAGATCGTCATCGGTGAGTTCCTCGACCATCCCGACGACGGCGCCCGTGACCTCGCGGATCTCCTCGCGGACCGTCTCCTCCAGGCGCGGGGAGGCGCTGTCGAGCACCTCGCGTCGCGCCTCGGGCGACAGGCGCGACCACCACTCCCGAGCCGGAGGAAGCGTCATCGCGCCGCCCCGCTTCGGCGCGCGGGCGCAACCCTGTGGACACCATCGCCCATCGGCCGCGAAGATGAGGCCATGACGACGGATTCACCCGGCACGGCGCGCGACCACGACGACCGCCGCGACGGACGCGACGAGACGGCGAACGAGCGCGCCGACCGCAACTGGGACGAGCTCCTCCAGGAGCTTCGAGTCATGCAGACGGGTACCCAGATCCTCACGGGATTCCTCCTCGCGGTGGCTTTCCAGCCGCGCTTCACCGACATGGACGCGGTGCAGCGCGATGTGTACGTGGTCCTGGTCGCTCTCGCCGCAGTGGCGACGATCCTCGCGCTCGCTCCTGTCGGCCTGCACCGCGCGCTGTTCGGCAGTCGACGGAAGCCCGATCTCGTCCGGGTCGCCGCGCGCATCGTGAAGATCGATCTCGTCGTGATCGGCGCCCTCACGATCGGTGTGACGACGCTGATCGTCGACTTCACGGTCGGACGGACCGCGGGTGTGGTCGCCCTCGTGGTCTCGCTCATCCTCGTCATCGCCCTCTGGCTGGCGCTGCCTCAGGTTCTCCGCCGCGGGCGCGGCCAGGATGGGCCGTCCGCGGCGGAGAACACCTGAGTCGGCGTCAGCGACCGGCGGGGCTCCGGTTCTCTGCGCTGACCATCCACGCGAACTGCTCGAGGCGCTCGATGATGGCGTGCAGGAGATCCGCGGATGTCGGATCCTCCTCGTCCACGGCGTCGTGCACGTCGCGTGCGGTGCCGACGGCCGCCTCGAGACGGGCGGTCACGAGGTCGATGGTCTCCGTCGTCGAGACCTCGCCGGCGGGGAACTCGGGCAGGGACGAGGTCTTCGCGATCGTCGCGCTCCGCCCGTCGGGGACGGCGTGCAGCGCGCGCATCCGCTCCGCGATCGTGTCGCTGAACGTGCGGGCGTCCTCGATGATCTCGTCGAGCTGACGATGCGTGTCACGGAAGTTGCGACCGACCACGTTCCAGTGCGCCTGCTTGCCCTGGATGGCGAGGTCGAGCAGGTCGACGAGCACCGCCTGAAGGTTCCCCGCGAGAGTGGACGAGGCGGTGAAGCCCTTCTCCGCGTTCTGCTGCCTGGTCGTCTTGACCGCGCCCTTCGAGCTGCCGGTCTTCTTCGTCGTCTTGTTCTCAGCCATGTTGTGACCTCCTGAGGGCGACGCTAGCGTGGCCCTCCGTCCCGTCAGGAGGGGGTTGACACCGATGACTCCCGGCACGGAACGTGTCTCCTGACCCCAGAGAGAGGAAGCACGTGACGAACGAGCATGACCAGGACCCCGGAGAGGTCGTCATCGCCCCCATCAGCGATGCGGATGCCGGGGAGGTGCTGACCGTCCAGCGCGCGGCCTTCGTGTCGGAGGCGGCGATCTACGGCAGTGTCGACATGCCGCCGCTCACGCAGACCCTGGCGGAGCTGGAAGCGGAACTCCGCTCGGAGTCGGGTCTCACGGCGCGCATCGACGGACGACTGGTGGGCGCGATCCGCTACGTCGAGAAGGACGGCCTGCTGCTGATCGGCCGTATCGCGATCGCTCCGGACATGCAGGGAGAGGGCATCGGGCGCAAGCTGCTCGAGAGCGCCGAGAACGCCTCGACAGCCGACGAGGCCGAGCTGTTCACCGGAAGCCTCAGCGAGGCGAACATCCGCCTCTACGAGTCGTGCGGATACGTGGAGCACGAGCGGGTGCCCGACGGCGACGGGACGGAGCAGGTCTTCCTGCGCAAGCGACTGCGAGAAGGCTAGGAGCCTCCTCCGAATAGCCGCAAGGGGGTTGAGACGCTCCGTCGAGTCCGGAATCGTGGCCCGGACACATGCCGCGACCGTGGCATGCCCCAACCGGAAGGAGAGTCTCGTGCTCACCCTCACCGACAACGCCACCGCCATCGTGACGACCCTCGTGAGTCGCCAGAACGACGCCCCGGACGCGGGGCTCCGCATCCACTCCACGGAAGCGCCCGGCGCAGACGGCGCCCGCCTCGCGGTGCTCGTCACCGCTGATCCCGAGCCCGAGGACCAGGTCGTGGAGATCGCCGGCACCCGCCTGTTCCTCGACGAGACGGCCGTGTCCGCTCTCGACGACAAGATCCTCGACGCGGGAGTGGATGAAGAGGGGTCCGTGTCCTTCGCGGTCCTCCCGCAGGTCGCCTGACCGCGATCCCCCCGGATGCCGCGACCGCTTCGGTCGCGGCATCCGTCGTCTGTCGGACATCACGTTTCGATCCCGACTGCCGAGGGAGCCGGGGACGCCCGCCGGCAGTCGATAGTGTCGCTGCATGCGACGTTCTCCTCTCTCCGCCCTCGCCGTTCTGGCCGGCTCAGCGGCGCTGCTGCTCGGCTGCGCCCCCGCCTCTCCGTCTTCCTCGACGCCGTCGAGCACACCCGTGGCGTCCCCCTCGGCGTCCACCGAGCCGGAGGTCGACGCTCAGCTGGTCATCTCGCTCGACGGCGTCAGCTTCACGGATGACGACGGCACCGTCACCGCCGCGTACGACGATTCCGCCGCGCTCCTCGCGCTGCTCGAGGATGCCACGGGCGAGCTGCCCGCCCCTGAGACCGTCGAGGGCATGGAGGGCTACGACGTCGACATGCAGTCCTACGACTGGGAGGGGCTGAGGGTCCTGGCCGACAGTGCGGGCGAAGGACCGGCGTCGATCGCGGTGACGGCGGCCGAAGTCGACGGGATCACCGTCACCACCGAAGAGGGCGTCGGGGTCGGTGCGACCAGAGCGGAGCTCCTCGACGCCGGCGGCTGGGCCCTCGTCGACGACGAAGACCCGACGACAGCCGCCAACCTCGGCCTTGGCGGCCGCGAGGTTCCGGACACCGAGTCGCTGACGCACCCCGGCTCGGTCGGAACCCTCTACCTGCTGTTCCTGCTGGACGGCGACACCGTCACGCAGATCAACGCGCCTGCCAACGACTTCAGCGACGTCTGACCCGCCGACCCCCTCCGGGGACTCGCGTAGCCTGGGGAGTGCTCCCACTCCCCAGGCTCACCTCGAAGGGCACCCGTGAAGATCTCCCTGCTCCGGCGCTTCGTCGTCCTCGCGGACGAACTGCACTTTCCGCGGGCGGCGGAGAAGCTCGGCATCCCGCTCGCTTCGCTGTACACATCGATCGACAAGCTCGAGGCCGAGGTCGGACACCCGCTCGTGAACCGCGAAGGTCAGACGCGTCTGACGCACGTCGGAGAGCTCTTCCTCGAGGAGGCGAGAGCCGCCGTCGATGCAGCACCCGAGCCCGTGAAGATCGTTGCCGCTCCCCGCGGCGGCAAAGCCAAGGCATCGAAGGGGAAGGGCCGGGCGCCCGCGGTGAAGGGGCAGCCGAAGCCGTACAAGAAGAGGCAGGGCCGTTAGGGGCTCAGTCCCAGTCGAGGTACTCCTCGATGACCACGGCCGTCTCGATCGGATGGGTCATCGGGAACAGGTGCTCTCCGCCGTCGATGCTCTTCACGCTCGCCCGTTCGGGCGCGGTCGCCTGCAGGCGCTCACCGTTGGCGAAGGGGGTGTCGGCGTCGTCAGTACCCTGGATGATCAAGACGGGCATGACCGGGGCCAGCGGGATGTCGGAGTCCTCCACGCCGAGCAGTGCCAGACCGTTCACGCGATCGGCGTGGCTCTGCGCGAAGGCTCGAGCGATCGTCCCGCCGAAGCCGTGACCGCCGATCCAGGTGTCGCCGAGACCGACGTGGTCGATCACGGCGAGCGCGTCCTCGACACGCGCATCCACGGACACGTCCTGACCGTCGGTGCGGTGGCCGATCCGCAGCACGTGGAATCCGGCTTCCTCGGCGAGGTAGTGCGCCACGACACCGAGGACGTCGGCTGCGACGTCGCGCTCCTGGATCAGCACGAGCTTGACGGGACCGTCGCCCTCGTCGACGAAGGGGATCGCGCGGCCGTCGGGCTCGAAGATCTGGGTCTCGGTCATCGGCGTCAATCTCCTCATGCCGTCGGTGTCAGGTGCTCAGACGGAACGTCCACGGTGGACGCCTGCGACCGAACCGCGGCCCGCGCCGCCGTCTTCCAGCCTAACCGCATGTCGGACAGGCTCCGAAGCTACCAGGCCCGCCCGCGCAGATCGATCGATCCGGTGGGCCACGGCGACGGATCCGGACCGAGTGGGAGGGTCAGCAGCGGGGGTCCCGGAGGCTGGGTGACGGGCCGCCCGGTGCGGTCGATCGAACGCTCGGATGCCGTGATGCGGCGCCACCCGCACGCCTCGTAGAACGGGACGACCTCTTCGCGGCAGCCGAGGTAGCCGAACCGCACGTCGCCGGCGGATGCCATGGACTCGGCGGCGCGGGCGAGCAGCCGTGCACCGAGCCGATCCCCGCGGGCGTGCGGCGAGATGAGAACGCCGCCCACACCCGCCACTGCGACGTCGTCCGCGCCGACGCCGATGATGCGCCGCTCCCACCCGACGTGCCCCACGATCGTGTCGCCGCGGCGGGCGGTGACATGCACATCGTGCGGCGCGTAGCCGTAAGGCTGATCGGGGTCCCACGCGCCGAAGTCCGCGAGGTACTCGGCGTCGAAGAGGGCTCGCAGTCCCGCCATGTCGTCGACGGTGAGCCGGGCGTGCGGGGTGACCTCGATGGCGAAGGACGTCATCGCTCGACGACCTGCCCCGCCTCCACCCGCCACTGCCGGTCGGTCTGGACGCGGGCGAGCATCCGTCGATCGTGGGTGACGAGGAGCAGGGTGCCCTGGTAGGACTCGAGCGCCTCTTCCAGCTGCTCGATCGCCGGCAGGTCGAGGTGGTTGGTGGGCTCGTCCAGCACGAGGAGGTTGATGCCGCGCGCCTGCAGCAGCGCCATCCCGGCCCGGGTGCGCTCGCCGGGCGAGAGCTCATCGACGGCTCGCGTCACATGATCGGCCTTGAGCCCGAACTTGGCGAGAAGCGTGCGGATCTCCCCCGACGCCATCGCCGGGACGAGGTCCTCGAACGCCACCGCGAGCGGTCGCGAGCCCGCAAGCTGTGCCCGGGCTTGGTCGATCTCGCCGATCTCGACGCTGGCTCCGAGGCTCGCCGTACCCTCGTCCGGCAGCTGCCGCCCCAGCAGCCCACGCAGCAGCGTCGACTTCCCGGCGCCGTTGGGCCCCGTGATCCCGATCCGCTCCCCCGCGTTCACCTGGAGCGAGACGGGTCCGAGCTGGAAACCGCCCTGCCGGAACACGGCGGAGCTCAGGGTCGAGACGACGGAGCTCGAGCGCGGAGCGGAGCCGATCGTGAACTCGAGCTGCCACTCTTTGCGCGGCTCCTCGACCTCTTCGAGCCGCGCGATCCGGCTCTCCATCTGACGGACCTTCTGGGCCTGCTTCTCGCTCGACTCCGCAGAGGCCTTGCGTTTGATCTTGTCGTTGTCCGGCGACTTGCGCATCGCGTTGCGGACGCCCTGGCTCGACCACTCCCGCTGCGTCCTCGCGCGGGCGACGAGGTCGGCCTTCTTGTCCGCGAACTCGTCGTACTTCTCCCGCTGGTGCCTGCGGACGGTCTCCCGCTCCTCCAGATACGCGTCGTACCCTCCGCCGAACACGCGGTTGCTGTGCTGCGCGAGGTCGAGTTCGAGCACTCGCGTCACGCAGCGGGCGAGGAACTCGCGGTCATGGCTGACCACCACGACGCCGCCACGGAGCCCGCGCACGAACGACTCGAGCCGTTCGATGCCGTCGAGGTCGAGGTCGTTCGTCGGCTCGTCCAGCAGCGCGATGTCGAATCGCGACAGCAGCAGCGCGGCGAGACCGACTCGTGCGGCCTGGCCCCCGGACAGCGAGGTCATCATCGTCTGAGCCGGGTCCTCGCCGAGGTCGAGTCCGAGATCCACGAGGACCGCGGGGAGCCGCTCATCGAGGTCGGCGGCGCCGCTTGCCAGCCAGCGGTCCAGCGCGACGGAGTACGCATCCGCCGGATCCGTGCCCGGGGCGGCGAGGCTCGGATCACCGAGGGCCGCGGCAGCCGCATCCATGTCCTTCGTCGCCGTCGCGCACCCGGTGCGGCGGGCGATGTAGTCCACCACGCTCTCCCCGGCGATGCGTTCGTGCTCCTGTGGGAGCCAGCCGACGAAGGCATCGGCCGGAGACAGCCGGATCGTCCCCGCCTGCGGCTCGTCGACCCCGGCGAGCAGACGCAGCAGCGTCGATTTGCCGGCGCCGTTCGCGCCCACGAGCCCCACGACGTCGCCGGGTGCCACCGTCAGATCCAGCGAATCGAACAGGGTGCGGTGGCCGTACCCGCCGGCCAGCCCGTGGGCCACGAGTGTTGCGGTCATCCCTCAATCCTGTCACCCGTGCGGGTGGTGCGCCGACGGGCCTCATCTCCCCTGGTCGGTCACCGCGACCCTGCGGCGCTCAGAAAAGGGGAATGCTGAACCCGCCGGAGAACAGCACCGCTCCTGCGCCGACGATCGCGAGCATGACCAGGACCACGTAGCAGGTGACGCGTAGGGCGCCGGGAAGCCGCCGATTCGAGAGTGCCGCAATGATCAGAACGAGCGCGGGAATCAGCATCAGCGCACCGAACAGGATCGCGGGCGCCACCCGCACATCCGGCGCGGGGCAGGGGTTGGCCAGGGCGCAGAGCGTGGGGATTCCCTGGGCTCCCCAGAACAGCAACCACACACCGAGCAGGATCGCCAGGGCGGGCAGAAGATCCCGCCGTGCCGAGCGACGCGGGGGATCCTTCATGCCGCCAGTATCGCAGGCCCCACGGGTGCGACCCTCTGTGGCAGAACGTCTCCGTCGCTCACAAACTCTCGTCTTCGTCGTCCTCGGTGAGAAACGCGGTCCCGTAGACATCGCACCCGAGGTTCGAAAGCCTGCGGATCAGGTCCGCGTCCAGCACGAATCCCCCTTGCGTGCTGTCGGAGTCTCCTGACCACCAGAGCCTGGTCTCTCCGCCTTCACGTAAATCCTCGAGCGCCTGTGCGTGGGGTTCCAGTCTCCCCACCAACGCGCGAAGTGCGGAGAAGCCGGTCCCGTCGCCGGCACTCGGTTCGTCACCACTCTCCGTGAGCGACCAATAGGTCCGCGGATAGGTCAGACGCTCCGGCGCATAGTTCCGACCGGCCCGCCCCGCAGGGGTGAGATCGCCCTTCTCACCCCAGTCGGTGGGCTCCAGTCCGAGCATCGCGGAGATCTCGGCGACCCTCTTCTTGTCGCTGTGAATGCTGAGCGACGCTCTGTTGCCGCGGATCATGGACAGAGCCTACTCGGAACCGCCTGGTGCACTCCGATGCAGAACGCCTCCACACCACGCTTCAGATCACGTCCTCGAAGCTCTCTTCCCCGGGGCGCCACACCATCCATCGGCGATCCTCGAAACCGGCGAGTACCGCGATCTCGACGTGAACCTCATCCGGCGCTGGGTGGATCACGAGAACGCCGGTGTCCAGAGCGATTCGTAGACCCGACCCCGTCTGTTCCTCTGTCGAGATGACCGTACCGGGCGTCAGTCTGCGCAGAGCGTCCGCATACCCGTCCTCTATCTCACGCCACCTGCGTCCATCGAACTCGACCACGGGCCAGACATAACAGCTGAATGTCACCGGGTTGCCGACGCTGGGTGAGCCGTCGAACCGAAACTGCACGAAGTCGTTGAGGACGAACTCGACCGAGTACATCCGCTGCCCGACGAGGCGCGATAGCAACCCGTTCGGCTCGTAGGTCTTCGGGTCCACCACTGACGACTTCCTCGATCCGTCGAGCTCAGTTGTTGAAGCGGAACTCCACCACGTCGCCGTCCTGCATGACGTAGTCCTTGCCCTCGAGGCGGGCCTTGCCCTTGGCACGCGCCTCGACGACGGAGCCGGTCTCGACCAGGTCCTCGAACGAGACGATCTCGGCCTTGATGAAGCCCTTCTCGAAGTCCGTGTGGATGACGCCGGCGGCCTGCGGAGCCTTCGCGCCCTTGGGGATCGTCCACGCGCGGGCCTCCTTGGGACCGGCGGTGAGGTACGTCTGCAGTCCGAGCGTATCGAAGCCGATGCGCGCGAGCTGGTCGAGGCCCGACTCGTCCTGACCGGTGGAGGCGAGCAACTCGGCCGCATCCTCGGGGTCGAGGTCGATGAGCTCCGACTCGATCTTCGCGTCGAGGAAGATGGCCTTCGCGGGTGCGACGAGCGCGGCCAGCTCCGCCTTGCGGGCGTCGTCGGTGAGCACGGCCTCGTCGACGTTGAAGACGAAGATCACCGGTTTCGCGGTCAGCAGTCCGAGTTCGCGGATCGGCGTCAGGTCGATGCCGGCCACCGAGAGGAGCACGCCCCGCTCCAGGGCGTCCTTCGCGGCCTTCGCGGTCTCGAGCACGATGGGCTCGATCTTCTTGCCGCGCACCTCCTTCTCGTACCGGGCGATCGCCTTGTCGACGGTCTCCAGGTCGGCGAGCATGAGCTCCGCGTTGATCGTCTCCATGTCGGACGCCGGGTTGACGGCTCCATCGACGTGCACGACGTCGTCATCGGCGAATCCGCGCACGACCTGGGCGATGGCGTCGGCCTCGCGGATGTTCGCGAGGAACTTGTTGCCCAGTCCTTCGCCCTCGCTCGCCCCGCGGACGATGCCGGCGATGTCGACGAACGACACCGCTGCGGGGAGGATGCGCTCGCTGCCAAAGATCTCCGCCAGCTTGTCCAGGCGCGGATCCGGCAGGTTCACCACGCCGACGTTGGGCTCGATCGTCGCGAACGGATAGTTCGCCGCGAGCACGTCGTTCTTGGTGAGAGCGTTGAAGAGGGTGGACTTGCCGACGTTGGGCAGGCCGACGATACCGATAGTGAGAGCCACGGGGCACGAGTCTACCTGCCCGCTGCCGCGTGATCCTGCGGGACGCCCGCGCGAGGTCAGGCACGTGACCGAGTTCAGGCGGTTGCGGAGCGGAACGGCCTGATGCCGCGTGATCGCCTGAGCTTGCGCGTCAGTCCCGCACCGCGCGGTAGGCCCTCGTCACATAGGGCAGGTCGATCGTGGTGTCGCCATGCAGTCCGAGTTCGTCGAACAGCGCGTCGAGCTCGCGATGGATGCGCTCCTTCTCATCCTCGGGAGCGGTGATGATGTAGCTGCGGGACGCGGCCATGCGGTGCAGCACGTCGCGCGTGACCGGTCGGCTCCACTCCCAGCGCTCCTGCTCGAGCGGGCCGAAGGGCGCCGCGACGACCGGGTCGCCCTCGGCGAGCATGAGCTCGGCGTGACTGCCGTGCATGATCTCGGTGAGCTTCCGCACCCACTCCACACGGTCGTCGCGGAGGTTCCAGATGAGCCCGAGCACTCCCCCGCTCCGCACCGCGCGCCCGATCTCGGCTGAGGCGGCGATCGGCTCCACCCAGTGCCAGGCCTGGCCGAGCACCACCGCGTCGACGCTCGCATCCGGCAGCGGCAGCCGTTCCGCCGACCCCCGGAACGTCGGCACACCCGGCACGGCACCACGAAGCGTCGCCAGCATCTCGGGATCGGGATCGACGGCCACGACCTCGGCGCCGGGCGCCTTCGCCAGTACCCGGGTGAGCTTGCCCGTCCCGGCCCCGACGTCCGCGACGCGGCGCGAGCCGGCCGGCATCCGCTCGAGCATCCAGGCCACCGCCTCGAACGGATAGTCGGGCCGCCCGGCCTCGTAGTCTCCCGCCTGCGCGCCGAACGACGTCGCCATCTCGTCAGCCATGTCGCCAGCATACGGCGAGTCTGCGACGCGGCTTCCGGCACGAGGGAGAAGGTGGGGATGTGCCACTGGACTTCACTGCGATCGACTTCGAGACCGCGAACTCCAGCCCGGCCTCTGCCTGCTCGGTCGGACTCGTCCGTGTGCGCGGCGGAGAGGTCGTCGCTGCGACGGGATGGCTGATCCAGCCGCCGCCCGGGCACGACGAGTTCCAGGAGTGGAACGTGCGCATCCACGGCATCCAGCCGGAGCACGTGCTCTCCGCATCCACCTGGGTCGACCAGTTCGATCGGCTGTGCGCCTTCGCCGGAGCCGACGTGCTCGTCGCGCACAACGCGGGCTTCGACCTCAACGTGCTGCGGCGGGCGTCGGAGGCCACCGGACAGCTCTGCCCGCCCTACCGCTCGCTGTGCAGCCTCCAGGTCGCCCGCAAGACCTACGAACTCGAGTCCTACCGCCTTCCGATGGCGGCGGCCGCCGCGGGATTCGCGGAGTTCTCCCACCACGACGCCCTCGCCGACGCCCGTGCCTGCGCGCAGATCATCATCGATGCGGCGGGGCGAGTGGGTGCCAGCGACGTCTTCGCCCTCGCGGATGCCCTGAGCCTGCGGGTCACCGCACCCGTCGCCCCGGTCGAGCCGGCCCTGGAGCGCGCGGTCGCCTGATCCGTCCCGCGCCGGTGTGTGCGCGACGTCGGAATGTCGGAGCCCGGCGGCATCATGAACACATGGATGCTCTGTCGATCGCTCTCGTGCTGCTGGCCCTCGCCGCCGGTGTCGCCGTGGGATGGTTCCTGCGCGCCGGACACGGTGCCGCCGATGTCGCCCGCCTGCAGGCCGAGCTCTCCGCGGCCAGAGACGACCGCGACCGCCAGTACGATCTGTACCGCGATGCGGTCGAGCACGCGCGGAACGAGCAGCGTGCCGAAGCGCAGCGGGTGCAGCAGCAGAACGCCGTCCTGACCGCGCTCGCTCCCGTGCGGGAGAGTCTGCAGCAGATGCAGAACAAGGTCACGGCGATCGAGCGCGAACGCCACGCGCAGTTCGGCACCCTGGAAGAGCAGCTGCGACGTGCCCAGGAGTCCGACGAAGCGCTGCGCGCGACGACCGAATCACTGGCCGGGGCCCTGCGCTCGACCGCGACCCGCGGTGTGTGGGGCGAGACGCAGCTGCGCCGTGTCGTCGAGGCCGCGGGGCTGACGCGACACGTCGACTTCGATCTGCAGGCGACCATCTCGTCCGATCGCGGTCAGGGCCGACCCGACATGGTCGTGCGTCTCGCCGGCGGCAGCTCCATCGCCGTCGATGCCAAGGTCCCCCTCGATGCCTATCTCGAGGCATCCGCGCTGCCGGCAGGAGACGCACACGAGCCGCAGCGCCGTGCTCTCATGCAGCGCCATGTGAAGGCGGTCCGTGCGCACGTCGACGCGCTGGCGAAGAAGGCGTACTGGGCGGGACTCGATGCGAGCCCCGAGTTCGTGATCTGCTTCCTGCCGAGCGAGTCGCTGCTCGCCGCAGCGATCGACGAGGATCCGACACTCCTCGACTACGCGTTCAGCCGCCGCGTCGCGCTCGCCTCACCCGTCAACCTGTGGGCGGTCCTCAAGACGGTGGCCTTCACCTGGACGCAGCAGGAGGTATCCGCCGAGGCACGCACCCTGCTCGCACTGGGCACGCAGCTGTACGACCGCCTGGGCACTCTCGCCGGGCACGCCGACGACCTCCGCAGGGCTCTCGAGCGCACAGTCGACAGTTACAACCGCTTCGCCGGTTCTCTCGAGACCCGCGTGCTGGTGACAGCTCGACAGTTCCCCGGCGTCGACGCCTCGGCGCTGTCCTCCGCTCCCCCCGCCGCCGCCGGGACCACACGCCGCTTCACCGCACCCGAGCTGATAGCGCCCGATGCCCCTGGGCACGAGGACGCGACGGAGGCTGGGAGTGCTGTGACCGCCGCATCACTCCGTGCGGATGTGGGCGAGGTGCGGATACGCCTCGACGGCGACTGAGCGGGTCTCTCCGGCGCGGACCGGAAAGAATGCCCCTCGTTCAGGCAGCGCCGGGAACGCCGCTCAGCAGCAGGATGACGAGGCCGCTCGTGGCGAGGAAGGCGCCGATCATCCACCAGGCGCTGATCTCGTGCCCCTCGGCGCGACGGACGCGGAAGAGCACGTCGGCTCGTCGCGCGGGGTCCGTGACCGCAGTCTGCTGAACCGTGACGGGCGGCTTGGGGGCCACCGATTCGGCATCCGCACTCACCCGGAGGATGCGTCCGGTATTGGTCGTGATGATCTTCGTCGGCGCGGCCTTGGAGCCACTCGTGTGCTGCGTTGTCATCTGTTCGCCCTCCTGTGCCTGCGGTGCCTGGCGGCTCCGTCGACGGCGACAAACCCAGTGACAATTGTGACACGGGGCCGCGGAGAAGCGTGGATCGTGCCGTACCGACCCGATACCGGCTCGGTAACGATGGCGCCGGGGACGCTCCTGCCGCGTGTCGCTCCTCAGCTCTCCCGGCGCCCGGGGAGGCGGCTCAGAGCCACTTCGAGACGAGGTGCTCCGAGGCGATGCGGCGCAGCGTGCCAGAAGCACCGCGGAGCACGACGCTCTCCGTGTAGACGTAGCCGCGCTCACGGCGGACACCGGCGACCAGCTGGCCGTCGGTCACGCCCGTGGCGACGAAGATCGTGTTGTTCCCCTGCACGAGGTCATCCGCCTCGTACACCTTGTCCATGTCCAGACCGGCGTCGATCCCGCGCTGACGCTCATCGTCGTCGCGCGGCCAGAGGCGGCCCTGGATGTGTCCGCCGAGCGCCTTGATCGCGCACGCCGTGACGATGCCCTCCGGGCTGCCGCCGACGCCGACGCACATGTCGGTGCGCGCATCGTGGCGCGCGGCGTTGATCCCGCCGGCCACATCGCCGTCGCTCATCAGACGCGTGCCAGCGCCCGCGTCGCGGATCTCCTGGATCAGCTGCTCGTGCCGCGGACGATTGAGCACCGAGACCACGATCTCGTCGACCGGCTTGTCCAGCGCCCCTGCGAGCTTGCGGATGTTCTCCCCGATGGGGAGGCGGATGTCGACCACACCGACACCGGCCGGTCCGGTGACGAGCTTGTCCATGTAGAACACCGACGAGGCATCGAGCATCGTGCCGCGGTCGGACACAGCGATGACGGACAGGGCGTTCTGCCGACCGGCCGCGGTGAGAGAGGTGCCGTCGATGGGGTCCACCGCGATGTCGCAGAGCGGTCCGCGTCCCGTCCCGACGACCTCGCCGTTGAAGAGCATCGGGGCGTTGTCCTTCTCGCCCTCGCCGATGACGACGCGCCCCTGGAAGTCGACCGTGCCGAGGAAGGCGCGCATCGCGTCGACGGCAGCGCCGTCCGCCGCCTCCTTCGCCCCTCGACCGATGAACGGCACCGCTCGGATCGCGGCCGCCTCGGTCGCGCGCACCAACTCCATCGCGAGGTTGCGGTCGGGTCGAAGCGGGCTCAGATCAGCAGTCAGACTCACCATGCGGCCAGCCTATCCACCGCACCCGCGAAGACCGCGGCCTTTCGGGCACACGGGCGCGAAGGATCCGCGATTCTTAACACGGGAGCAGGACGGGCGGGCCTCGCGGCGGATCCCCCGGGCCGCATCGCCGCACGCTCCCCGATAGAGTGGCACCTGTCCCGGCTTCACCTACCGCAGGAGTTCTCATGCCCGTCGCCACCCCGGATCAGTACGCCGACATGCTCGACCGCGCGAAGGCCGGCGGCTTCGCGTACCCCGCGTTCAACGTCTCGAGCTCGCAGACCATCAACGCCGTGCTGCAGGGCCTGACCGAGGCCGGCTCCGACGGCATCATCCAGGTCACCACCGGCGGCGCCGACTACTTCGCCGGCCACACCGTCAAGGCCCGGGCCACCGGCGCCCTCGCCTTCGCCCGGTACGCGACCGAGGTCGCCAAGAACTACCCCGTCACGGTCGCCCTGCACACCGACCACTGTCCGAAGGACGCCCTCGCGGGCTTCGTCGAGCCGCTGATCGCCGCTTCGGAGGAAGAGGTCAAGGCCGGTCGCAACCCGATCTTCCAGTCGCACATGTGGGACGGCTCGGCGGTCCCCCTCGCGGAGAACATCGAGATCGCCAAGGAGCTCCTCCCCCGGATGAAGGCGATCAACGCCATCCTCGAGGTGGAGATCGGCGTCGTCGGCGGCGAAGAGGACGGCGTGCAGCACGAAGGGTCGAACGAGGCTCTCTACACGACCTTCGCCGACGTCGACCAGGCCGTCCAGGCGCTGGGCCTCGGCGAGCAGGGCCGCTACATCGCCGCCCTCACGTTCGGCAACGTGCACGGTGTCTACAAGCCGGGCGGCGTGAAGCTGCGTCCGGAGCTCCTCGGCGAGATCCAGGCCGAGGTCGCCGCCAAGTACAACACCGGCGCCAAGCCGCTCGACCTCGTCTTCCACGGCGGCTCCGGCTCGACGGACGAGGAGATCGCCCTCGCGGTCGCGAACGGCGTCATCAAGATGAACATCGACACCGACACGCAGTACGCCTACACGCGCGCGATCGCGGACTACATGTTCAAGAACTACGACGGCGTGCTCAAGGTCGATGGCGAGGTCGGCAACAAGAAGCAGTACGACCCGCGCGCCTGGGGCAAGGTCGCCGAGTCCGCGATGGCAGCCCGCGTCGTCGAGTCGACCCGCCAGCTGGGTTCGTACGGACAGTCGAAGAGCTGACCGCACCACGACATGACAGATGCCCCGGCGGATCCGCCGGGGCATCTTCGCGTCTGCGGGCGGTACCCGTTGCGGCGGGGGCGAGGCTACTTCGCGACGGAGGTCAGGTACGAGACGAAAGCCGGATCGTTCATCATCGGCACGGCGATGCAGGCCGTCACAACGCCCATCGTCACCACCGCACCCACGATCGGCACCCACCACGCGAGCCGTCCGCTGCGCAGACGTCGGATCGACAGCGCGGCGGTGATCGCCCAGCCGACGGCGAGGACGATCGCGGCGACCGTGCCCCAGACCCTCCCTTGCGCGAAGTTCGTGAACTCCCCCTCGATGCCGAGGATGTCCATGGTCTGGTTCATGACCTGCGGCAGGTCCAGGTACGACAGGCCGGTGATCACGATGTTCACCAAGCCGTAGGCGAGCAGTCCGATCGTGGCGAATCGGTCCACCGGATGAGCCCGCTTCGGACCGGCGGCCTCGACCGAGGACGGCACCGGCGTCATGGGCGGCGGCGGCGGAGCCACCTCGCTGAGCGGCGGCAGCCCGGCGGCGCGTCGCTGCTCCTCGGGAGTCGCGAGTTCGCCGTACTGGGGCCGCTGATCGGTCATCCCGCCATGCTAACGGCTCGACCCGAGACGGGTTCACAGCGGAGGGACCGCCTGAGCGGTGGCACGATAGCGGCCCCGGAGAAGTGGGGACTTCTCGGGGCCGCGGATGCGGTGCGCTGGGGACGCTCCTCATCCAGATGATCGCCGGGCGCTGGGGACGCTGCGGGCGATCAGCAGCGTTCATGTTTACCGCTGCTCACTCGATCATAGGAAAACGCCTGCCGCGGCACCAGGGGTCTTCCTTCAGATAGTGAACTCCGCCCCGTCGTCCAGCGCATCGGCGCCGAGCTGCAGGGAGAGCCGACGCGCGGTCCGCTGCAGTTTCGAGACGAGCTCGCGATCGACGACGGCACGGTCTGCGGGGAGTGAGATCGCGAGCGACGCCGTGACCCCCGGGGCGTTGACGGGGACGGCCACGCAGGTCGCGCCGATGGCGTACTCCTCCTGATCGAGGGCCCAGCCGGGTGAGTGCTCCAGCTGCGTGAGCAGGGTCGTCCGGTCGCTGATGGTTCGCGGCGTGAGCTCTTCCAGTCGATGGCGGGAGAGGTAGTCGAGTCGATCCTCGTCCGGCAGGTCGGCGAGGATCTGCTTCCCCAGCGCGGTCGCGTGGGCGCTGGACTGCAGTCCGACCCACAGCTCGATGCGCGGGTTGCGGACGGCGTCGACGATGTCGACCAGGTGCATCTCGCCGTCGGCGAAACGGGAGAGGTAGGCGGTGGCTCCCACGTCTTCCGTCACCTCGCGCAGCGCCGCCCGCACCCGGGCGAGGAAGACCCCGCGGGAGTCGATCTGCTGCTGGAACGCGGGGAACCGCGTGCCGAGCACGAGGCCGTCGGGTTCGGAGCTGAGATACCCCTCGTGCACGAGGGTGCGCACCAGGTTGTAGGTGGTGCCGGGAGTCAGGCCGGTGATCGCGGCGAGCATCTTGGGCGGAAGCGGCCGCGGGGAGTTGGCGACGATGTCGACCAGCCGCAGTGCGCGCTGCACGGACCCGATGAGGGTCGGCTCCGCTTCCGCGGCGCTCAACGCTACGCGCCTCCTCCGGAGGTGCGTCCGCCGAGCGCCCGTGCGTCGCGCTGACCCGCAGCGTCCTGACGAAGCTCCTTGGGGAGCGAGAACATGAGGTCCTCCTCCGCCGTCTTGACCTCTTCCACGTCGCGGTATCCGGCGTCGCCGATCGCGTCGAGCACCTCGCGGACGAGGACCTCGGGCACGGACGCCCCGCTGGTGACGCCGACCGTCTCGACGCCGTCGAGCCACTCCTGCCGGATCTCCTCGGCGTAGTCCACACGGTAGGCGGCCTTCGCTCCGTATTCGAGCGCCACCTCGACCAGGCGCACGCTGTTGGAGGAGTTGGCGGAACCGACCACGATGACCAGGTCGGCGCCCGCGGCGACCTTCTTGATAGCGACCTGACGGTTCTGCGTCGCGTAGCAGATGTCGTCGGACGGCGGGTTGTGCAGCTCGGGGAAGCGGGTCCGGAGCCGGTTGACGGTCTCCATGGTCTCGTCGACCGAGAGGGTGGTCTGCGACAGCCACACGACCTTGCTCGGGTCCTTCACGACGACGGTGTCCGCCTCCTCCGGGGAGTTGACGACCGTGACGTGCTCGGGCGCCTCGCCTGCCGTGCCCTCGACCTCCTCGTGTCCGTCGTGACCGATGAGCAGGATCTCGAAGTCGTCGCGGGCGAACCGCACGGCCTCGCGGTGCACCTTGGTCACCAGCGGACAGGTCGCATCGATCGCATGGAGGCCGCGATCGGATGCCGCATTCACCACCGCCGGCGACACCCCGTGCGCGCTGAAGACGACGTGCGCACCCGCCGGCACCTCGTCGACCTCCTCGACGAAGATCGCCCCCTTGGCCTCGAGTTCGGTCACCACGTGGATGTTGTGCACGATCTGCTTGCGCACGTAGACCGGCGCGCCGTAGCGCTCGAGCGCCTTCTCGACGGCGACGACCGCGCGGTCGACACCCGCGCAGTAGCCGCGAGGAGCGGCGAGCAGAACCCGCTTGTGTCCGGCCACCGGGTTATCCTGAAGCCGCCCGGCCGCCGCGCGCACGCGTGGAAGGCGAGGGACGGGGAGATGAACGGCAGTCGAAGTCACCCTTGAATTCTACCGCCGCGCAGCTGTGCGGGGCCGGGGAGACTCGGGGGCAGGAACGGGAGCGATGACAGTCTTCGAAGCGACGGCAGGACCGGGAGAGACGCCGCCGGCGGATTCGGTGGCCCCCCGCGACTCCACCGCCCAGGCCCCGACCTCGGTCACGCGACTCAACGCGACCATCCGCGACTTCATCGCCCGATGGAACACCGTGTGGGTCGAGGGGGAGATCACGTCCTGGAACGTCCGCGCCGGTAACGTGTTCGCGCGCTTGAAGGACACCCGCTCCGACGCGCAGATCTCGATCAGGGTCTGGTCGAGCGTGCGCGGCCGGATCCCGTCCGACATCGGCATCGGCGACCACGTGGTGGCCGCGGTGAAGGCGGACTACTTCGTCAAGTCGGGCGACTTCAGCTTCACGGTCTCGGCCATGAAGCACGTCGGACTCGGCGACCAGCTCGAGCGCCTCGAGAAGCTGCGCGTGCAGCTGCGTCAGGAGGGACTGTTCGATCCGTCCCGCAAGAAGCGGCTGCCCTTCCTGCCGCACGTGATCGGGCTGATCACGGGCGAGCGCTCGGATGCCGAGAAGGACGTGCACCGCAACGCCGAGCTGCGCTGGCCGCAGGTGCGCTTCCGCACCGCGTACGCCGCCGTGCAGGGCGACAGGTGCGTGCCCGAGACACTCGCCGCGCTCTCCCGGCTCGACGCCGACCCCGAGGTCGACGTCATCATCATCGCGCGCGGCGGCGGAGATCCGCAGACGCTCCTGGGCTTCAGCGACGAACGCCTCGTCCGCGCCGTCGCCGCCGCCTCCACCCCGGTGGTGAGCGCGATCGGTCACGAGAACGATCATCCGCTGCTCGACGACGTCGCCGACCTGCGCGCCTCGACGCCGACGGACGCCGCCAAGCGCGTGGTGCCCGACGTCGGCGAGCAGCGTGCGCTCATCGCACAGCTGCGGTCCCGCGCGACGACGCGACTCACTCAACGCATCTCGCACGACATCGCGCAGCTGGAGCAGCTCCGCTCACGCCCGGTGCTGCGCTCCCCCGCGCCGATCATCGACGCCCGCGCACAGGAGACCTGGCTTCTGCTGTCGCGCGGGAGAGACGCGGTGAACCGGCAGCTCGACGACGCGGGACGACGCACGGGAGAGCTCCGCGCCTCGCTCAGGGCGCTCTCCCCTGCCGCGACGCTGGCGCGCGGCTACGCCATCGCGCACCTCGACGGCGGGGTGATCCTGCGCGATGCCGCAGCCGCGCCGTCGGGGAGCTCCCTCACGATCACGCTCGACAGGGGCTCGCTCGCGGCACGCTCGGAGGGCGAGATCCCGGAAGGCGCCTGAGCCGAGGGGCCGCGGCGCACGACGTAGGATGGAGGAGTGAGCGCCGTGAACGACATCCCCGTGGACACGCTGTCGTTCGAGGCGGCCCGCGACGAGCTCGTGAAGGTCGTCGCCGAACTCGAACAGGGCTCTCCGACCCTCGAGCACTCGCTGGCGCTGTGGGAACGCGGAGAGGCTCTGGCCGCCCGCTGCGAGGAATGGCTGCTCGGGGCCAAGCGCCGTCTCGACGCCGCACGGGCCGAGGCTTCGGACTCGGAGACCCCGGGGGCACAGCTGTGAGCAAGCAGCCGCCCATCATCGCGGAGCTCGGCCGCCCGGAGACGCCCGACGAGACCGCGGCCCGCAAGGCCGCCTCCAGCAAGGCGTACCGGTCGAGCCAGACCGTGCGCAACCTCATCGCCGCCCTGGCGGTCACTCTCGCCGTGGTCGCCGTCATCATCTTCGCCGTCCCGCGAGGCGAACCCGTGGAGCGCGCTCCCCTCGACGTGGCGGCCATCGCGGAGGGAGTCGAGTCCTCCCTGCAGAGCCCGGTCCTGATCCCGGAGCTCGGCGACTTCTGGCGTGCGAACGACGCGGAGCTGCAGAGCGGCGCCACGGTCGTCTGGGAGGTCACGCTCGCTCCCAAGGCGGACGAGGAGCGCGGTTTCATCAAGGTCGCCCAGGCGTTCGACGCCGACGCCTCGTGGGCGCCGCAGCGGCTCAACGGCATCGCTCCCACCGACACCGTCCGGATCGGCGGGCGCGACTGGGACGTCTTCGAACCCGCCCGCGCCGAATCCAACGCCAACGTCTCGTACGCGATCGGCACACAGGCCGGCGACGACTACATCCTCCTCTACGGCTCGCGGTCCCCCGATTCGACCGCCGAGCTCGCCGAGTCCCTCATCCCGCAGATCCGCACCATCTCGGAGGCCTCATGACGCACCCGCTCACCCCCGCCGCGGCCTGGGCGCAGATGCAGGAGGGCAACCGCCGCTTCGTGGCGGACGAGCCCCGGCATCCGAACCAGGACGTGCTCCGCCGCAAGGACCTCGAAGCCGCTCAGCATCCCGTCGCGACGCTGTTCGGCTGCTCCGACTCCCGCCTCGCCGCGGAGATCATCTTCGACCTCGGCCTGGGTGATCTGTTCGTCGTCCGCAATGCCGGACAGGTGATCGGCGAGTCGATCGTGGCGAGCCTGGAGTACGCGGTCGCGGTGCTCGAAGTGCCCCTCATCGTCGTGCTCGCCCACGACTCGTGCGGAGCCGTCCGCGCGGCGATCGACGGAACCGCGATCGATGCCGCTCCCCTGCCGCCGCACATCTGGAAGCTGATCGCGCCGATCGTCCCCGCTGCGAGGAAGGTGCTCGCCGAGAGCGGCGGAACCACCGTCGCCGAGATCGACTCCGAGCTGGTCGGACGCGAGCACCTGCGCAACACCGTGCACGACCTGCTGCAGTCGTCCGAGATCATCAGCAACGCGGTCGCCGAGGGCCGGCTCGGCATCGTGGGAGCGAACTACCGTCTGGCCGAGGGCGCCGCCGTGCCCGTCATCACGGTCGGGATCGACGAAGACGCCGACACCAAGGGGACCGTCCCCGCAACCAAGGAGGGTTCGGAATGACCGACACCGAGTACCGCATCGAGCACGACACCATGGGTGAGGTGCGGGTGCCCGTGAACGCGCTCTACGGGGCGCAGACGCAGCGCGCCGTGGAGAACTTCCCGATCTCGGGCAAGGGGCTGGAGTCGACGCAGATCGCCGCCCTGGCACGGATCAAGAAGGCGGCGGCTCTGGCCAACAAGGAGCTCGGCACCCTCGACGGCGCCATCGCCGACGCCATCGCGCAGGCCGCCGACCAGGTCGCCTCCGGCGCGCACGACGGCGAGTTCCCGGTCGACACCTACCAGACCGGATCCGGCACCTCCTCGAACATGAACATGAACGAGGTGCTCGCGACCCTCGCCACGCGCATCCTCGGCTCGGCTGTGCACCCCAACGACCACGTGAACGCCTCGCAGTCGTCGAACGACGTGTTCCCCACCTCGGTGCACATCGCCGTCACGCAGGCGCTCATCGACACGCTCATCCCGGCCCTCGACCACCTCGCCGTCGCCCTCGAGGCGAAGGCCGAGCTGTGGAAGGACGCGGTCAAGTCCGGTCGCACGCACCTCATGGACGCGACGCCCGTGACCCTCGGCCAGGAGTTCGGCGGCTACGCCCGTCAGATCCGCCTGGGCATCGAGCGCGTGCAGTCGGCTCTCCCCCGGGTGGCCGAGGTCCCGCTGGGCGGCACCGCGACGGGCACCGGCATCAACACGCCGCTGGGCTTCCCGCAGAAGGTCATCGAGCTGCTCGCAGCCGAGACCGAGCTGCCCATCACCGAGGCCAAGGACCACTTCGAGGCGCAGGCCAACCGCGACGGACTGGTCGAGGCCTCCGGCGCGCTGCGCACGATCGCGGTCTCGCTGACCAAGATCAACAATGACCTGCGCTGGATGGGCTCTGGCCCCAACACGGGCCTCGGCGAGCTCCACATCCCCGACCTGCAGCCCGGCTCCTCGATCATGCCGGGCAAGGTCAACCCTGTCGTGCCCGAGGCCGTGCTCATGGTCTGCGCGCGCGTGATCGGCAACGACGCGACCGTCGCCTGGGCCGGCGCGTCCGGGTCCTTCGAGCTGAACGTCGCCATCCCCGTGATGGGCACTGCGGTGCTCGAGTCGATCCGCCTGCTGTCGAACGCCTCGCGCGTGCTCGCCGACAAGACCATCGACGGTCTGCAGGCGAACGTCGAGCGCGCCGCGGCCTTCGCGGGCATGAGCCCGTCGATCGTGACGCCGCTGAACAAGCTCATCGGCTACGAGGCCGCGGCGAAGATCGCCAAGCACGCGGTCGCCAAGGGCATCACCGTGCGCGACGCCGTGATCGACCTGGGCTACGTCGAGCGCGGCGACCTGACGCTGGAGCAGCTGGACGAGAAGCTCGACCTGCTGTCCATGACGCACCCGGGCTGACCCGCACACAGCGAAGACGGATGCCACGACCCTGAGGGGTCGTGGCATCCGTCTTTCGTGCGGTCACACGCGGGCGTCGCGTCGCGCACCTCGCAAGGCCGCGAGAACCCGCGGCACGACGATCGCCGCGATGGCCAGGGCGATCACGCCGACGGCGATCGGGCTCTCGAACATCACGCCCAGGTTGCCCTTGCCGATGGCGCTGGTCTGGACCAGCGCCTTCTCCAGCAGAGGCCCGAGGACGAGCCCCAGCACGAACGGCGCCATCGGCAGGTCGACCTCCTTCATCAGGTAGCCGATCAGTCCGAACACGAACACCAGCCACACGCTGAACATGT
Source organism: Microbacterium algeriense (assembly GCF_008868005.1). Classification (GTDB taxonomy): domain Bacteria; phylum Actinomycetota; class Actinomycetes; order Actinomycetales; family Microbacteriaceae; genus Microbacterium; species Microbacterium algeriense. The sequence continues at coordinate 132,365 of NZ_WAAO01000002.1, read as the reverse complement.
TGTTGCTCACCGAATAGGCGCCGATCAGCGAGGTCAGCAGGATGATCGGATAGAGGTACCCGTACGGGATCCGCAGCATCTGCGCGAACACCGGCGCGAGCGGGAGGTTCAGCACGAGCAGCAGGACGTTGCCGATGAAGAACGACACCAGCAGCCCCCAGACGAGCGCGGGCTGGGTATCGAACAGCAGCGGTCCGGGTTGCAGTCCGAAGATCGTGAACGCGCCGAGGAGCACTGCGGTCGTCGCCCCGCCGGGGATCCCGAGTGCCAGGGTCGGCACGAAGTTGGCGTTCGCGGCCGCGTTGTTGGCGCTCTCCGGACTCGCCACGCCCTCGATCGCGCCCCGGCCGAAGTTGTCGCGATTGCGGCTGACCTTGCGCTCCACCCCGTAGGCCATGAACGAGGCGAGAGTCGACCCGGCACCGGGGAGGATGCCGAGCAGGAAGCCGATGCCCGAGCCCCGGAGGATCGCCGGCATCGAGTCCTTGACGTCCTTGCGTGTGATCAGCATGTCCTGGAACCGGGCACGGATGGGAGCGGCTGCGCCCATCCGGATCTGGTGCAGCACTTCGCCGAGCGCGAAGAGACCGATCATCACCTCGACGAAGGGGATGCCGGAGAGCAGGTTGACGTTCCCGAACGTGAACCGCGCCTCGCTGGTGCCCTGAGCGATGCCGACCGTCGCGACGAGAAGCCCCGCGACGGCCATCAGCGCACCGCGGATCATGTCCTTGCCCTGGAAGGTGATGACGACCACGAGCGCGAGGATCATGATCGCGAGCATCTCGACGGGGCCGAACTCCAACGCGAGGTCCGCGAGCGGAGGCGCGAGTGCCATCAGCAGCGCGAGGGAGATGATCGCGGCGATGAAGGATCCGATGGCGCTGATCGCCAGCGCTGCACCCGCACGGCCTCTCTTCGCCATCTGGTAGCCGTCCAGCGTCGTGACCACGCTGGCCGCCTCGCCCGGCGTGGAGATCAGCACCGAGGTGATCGTGCCGCCGTATTGGGCGCCGTAGTAGATGCCGGCGAGCATGATCAACGCGGTGACCGGCTCGAGCGTGAAGGTGACCGGCAGCAGCACGGCGACGCCGGTCGTGGAGCCGAGCCCGGGCAGCAGGCCGATGACCGTGCCGAGGAGCACGCCGACGAAGCACCAGAGCATGTTCTCCAGCGTGAGCGCGGTCTGGAAGCCCAGAAGAATGTTCTCGATCATCAGATGAGTCCGATCAGGCCGGTGGGCATCGGCACCTTCAGCAGGACGGCGAAGACGACGTGCACGACGGCGATGGCGATGGCGCCCACGAGGAGCGCAGCGAGGATATGGCGCCGCTCGACGATCGTCGCGATGGCGACGACGAGCAGCCCGAGCGCGATGAGCAGCCCGGTGACGGGGACGAGCAGGAGCGCCAGGAACAGGAGGCCGACGACGAGCGCCAGCATTCCGTTCCGCTGGCGCTGCGAACGGCCGAGCACGTCGATGTCGGACTGCTCCGTGCCCGCGCCCGCGTCCGCGTCCGGGGGTCGACGCAGGGTGGCGACCACGTCGACCACGGCGAGCACCGCCATGACCACGCCGAGGACGACCGGCATGAAGCCGGCGCCGATCTGACCGTTGTCGGTGGTGAAGCCGTACCCCGACCCGATGAGGGCGGCCACGGCTCCCACGACGACCAGGACCCCGCTCGCGGCGACCCTGGCGATCCGGGGTGACATGATCACTTTCCGACGACCGCCTCGAGGGCAGCGGAGTTCTCCGCGAGGTAGTCGGCGAACTCGTCGCCGTAGGCGGCGTTGGCCTGCATGAGGTTCTCCTCGATGTAGGCGGTGTACGCCTCGGACTCGGCGAACTCCTTCGCGGCGTCGATCCAGAACTGCTTCGCCTCCTCGCTGATGCCGCCGGGGGCGATGAATCCGCGGAACTGGGCGAACGCGACGTCGATCCCCTGCTCCTTCGCCGTGGGGATGTCGGCGAGCTCCGCGTACTCGTAGCGTTCCTCGGACAGCGCGCAGAGCGCCTTCAGATCACCGGATTCGAGCTGGCCGAGCACCTCGCTCGGGTTCAGGGAGCCGACCTCGACGGTACCGCCGAGGAGACCGGCGATGACCTCGCTGCCGCCCTCGAACGGGACACGGTCGAAGGTGATGTCCTGGTCCTTCTCGATGAGCGTGAACACGACCTCGTCCAGGCTGACGGTGCCGGACACGGCGGCGACGACGCCATCGCTCTTCGCCGCGTCGACGACGTCGGTGCACGTGTCGAATCGGCTGTCGCCGGGAGCGACCACGAGCGTGTAGTCGTCGCCGAGCTTCATGATCGGCGTGAACGACTCGTAGCTGAAGCCCACGTCGGTCGTCAGCGGCAATGCGAGGAGCGCGGTCTCCGCCGCGAGCAGGTAGTTGCCGTTGCCCTGCTGCGCGAGGAAGTGCGAGTACCCGACGGCTCCGGATCCGCCCTCGCGGTTCTCCACCGTGACCGTGGAGCCTGTCGCCTCCTCGAGGCCGCTGGCGATGGCACGACCGGAGACGTCCGAGCCGCCACCGGCGGCGAACGGCACGATCATGCGGACGTCCTGAGGCGCGAACGCATCCCCTCCGCCGTCGCCGTCACCCTGCGCGGTTGCGGAACAGCCGGCGAGAGCCATGACGGATACGGCACCGATGGCGATTGCTGCGAAACGTGACTTCATTGTCTTTCCTTGTCTCTTTGTCGGGTTCGAACGGAGGAATGGGGGGGATCAGATGGACTCGCGGGCGGCGCGTGCCTGCGCGCCGACGTCGACGGCTGTGCGGAACGCATGCTCATACGCCCCGGTGGACGCGGACCGGGTGCCGACCACGTCGAACGCGGTCCCGTGAGCCGGCGTGCAGACGGGCACGCTGAGGCCGCCCGCCATCGTGACGCCGCGGTCGAAGCCGAGCAGCTTCACGGCGATCTGCCCCTGGTCGTGGTACATCGTGAGGACGCCGTCGAACCCGCCGTCACGCGCCTTGAGGAAGATGGTGTCGCTGGGGAACGGGCCTGCCGCGTCCACTCCCCGCCGCTGCAGCTCCGCGATCGCCGGAGCGATGAGGTCGATCTCGTGGCGACCGAACTTCCCCGACTCCCCGGCATGCGGGTTGAGGGCGCAGACGCCGATGCGCGGCTCGTCGATGCCGCGTGCCCGGAGCACTCGCTCGAGCAGCTCGCCGCGTTCCACGATGAGGTCGTAGGTGATCAGGTCGGCGACCTCGGAGATCGAGCAGTGGCTGGTGACGCGACCCGTGACCAACTCCGGGAGGATGTTCAGCTCGGTGGCGGAGGTGCCGTCGTCGAGCACCGTCTCGAACCATGCCATCTCGTCGTTCTCGGTCATCCCGGCCAGGTGCAGCGAGGACTTGTTCAACGGGGCGAAGACGATCGCATCGACGTCACCCGCCTTCGACAGCTCCAGGGCGGTGCGCAGGCTCGCCATCGCCCAGAGACCCCCTTCGCGGGTGGGCTGCTTCCGCACGAAGCCGCCGGGCGGGCGCGTCCCGCCGTTGTCGATCAGCTGCGGGACGCCGGTTCCCCGCTCCCTGGTCCAGGCGAACTCGACGCCGGCGTCGGCCATGGCCTCGAGGAGTTCCTGCTCATCGCCGATGATCAGGATGTCGGCGACCGCGGTGGACGCGGGGTCGGCGAGCTGCCGGGCGACGAGTTCGGGGCCGACTCCGGCGGGGTCGCCGAGGGTCAGGGCGATGCGAGGGTGAGAGGTCATGGCTGTCCTTCGTTCGGGAGGGTCAGGGCACGGGCAGTACGGCGGATGCGGGGGCGGCGGCACGCTCGCCGGCGGCGAGCACGTCGCGGATGTATCGCTGGTTCGCGGCGCACATCCCCAGGCTGTCTCCTCCGTAGTGCTCGCACAGGATGACGCCGTCGAAGCCGACGGCCACCGCCTGCTGGATCACGTGGCGGTAGTCGATCAGGCCCGATGCCATCGTCGACGGAGCGCTGGTGGCGCGTGAGCGGTCGAACGTCTCATCGCGCGTGTAGTTCTTCACATGCCAGTAGTTCGCGTAGGGAAGCGTCTTGGCGTACGCCTCGCGCCAGTCTTCGATGGGCCGGTGGAGGCGCACGAGGTTGCCGATGTCCGGGTTGAGTCCGACGTTGTCGAGCCCGATCTCCTCGACCAGCCGGACGGCGGAGTCGGCTGTCCCGAGATAGGTGTCCTCGTACATCTCGAGCGAGACCCGGAGGCCCACTTCGCCGGCGTGCCTGCCGAGCTCGCGAAGCCGCGTCACGGCGAGCGCCCACGTCGCCGGGTCGTCGGCGGGGTCGCGCGGGCCCTCGACCGACCAGAACCACAGCGCGCGGCGCTGCGCGTCGCTGAGAGGTCGGTGCAGTCCGGTGGAGAAGACGCTCATCCCCATCTCCGCCGCGGCATCGATCGTGCGGTGGGCGTACGCGAGGTTCTGCTCGCCACGCCCCGGTTCGATCACACTCTGCCGCTGCACATGCACCGAGGGGATCGCGATGCCGCGCGCGGCGGCGACCGCGACGAGCTCGGCGCGCTGCGCGCTGCTCAGGTCGGCGGGACGGATGTGACTGTCGGCGAGCTCTGCCATCGAGAAGTCGACCGCGGCGACCTGGGCGAACGCCGCCTCCCACGCCTCCGGTCCGGCGTCGTGCAGGGTGCGCCCATCGGCGAGCACGGTGGGTACGCCGTGCAAGCATGCGGCGATCGGCCATTCGGCTGCGGGGAACGCAGGCATCTCACTCCATCGTGTCCGGGGCTCCGATCATCGGAGCCTGCCTTCGTAAATCCTATAGGAAATATTCAATCGGCGCACAACGAATATCGGCTGCCTCCGCGCGATCCTCTCCGACGGGCGCGCCGAACCGCGGCCTCCCCGTCGAGCTCGCAACGAGGCTTCCAGACGATCAGCCGGCGTTCGGACGGCGCTCTTCGGGTCAGCGCAGGGGGTCGCCGTCGGCTTCGCGCCAGGATCGATCACGCACGCCCTCGATGTGCGCCCGCATCGCGGCGGCCGGCGCTTCCGGGTCTTCGGAATCGAACGCGTCGATGATCGCCGCATGCTCGGCATGCGCCTCTTCCACGTCGTTCGCCCCCCGGAGGACGGCCTGGCGCATACGGTGCGTCAAGGCACCGAGGTCGGCATGCATGCTCATGATGTAGCGGTTCCCCGCCGCCCGCAGGATCACCTCATGGAAGTCGGCGTCCGCTGCGAAGTACTCCTGCATGTCTCGCACACTCGCGGTCCCCGAGCGCATCGAGGCGGCGATGCGCTGCGCCCAGTCCTGGTGACGATCATGCGCCGCGCGCAGGTCCGCGAGCAGGTCAGCGGCGTGCGGGGTCGCCAGCCTGGCGGCTTCGACCTCGAGCATGAGGCGTGCCGCGAAGAGCTCATCCAGCTGGTCCGGTCCGAGCGGCGGCGCGACACGATATCCCCGCAGGGCCTCACGGGTGACGAGCTCGGTGCGCTCGAGCTGCACCATCGCCTCCCGCACCGGGGTGGGCGAGACATCGAGTTGGCGGGCGAGCGTGTCGATGGACAGACGCGCGCCCGGCTCCACGTCGCCGTCGAGCAGCATCTCGAGGATCAGGTCGTACACACGGTCGCGCAGGTTGCGCCGCTCCATCTCGGTGACCCGCCGCGGGACCGGTGCCGTCATCGCATCTCCTCCATGTCGAGCGCCTCATCAAGAATTCCGCCGAAAGCGAGCGGATCATGGGCGAAGCGACCCAGGAACACACCGTCGACCGCATCGCCGATGCGAGGCAGCAGACCTAGTCTCGCACTCCCACCGTAGATGACCTGAGCGGAGAAGGGGGTCGCGACGAGCGCAGTCTTGATGGCACGGGCGACCAGGCGGATGTGCTCATCGTCGGCCGGATCCGACCTGCCGATGGCCCACACGGGTTCGTAGGCGACGACCAGTCGGTTCGCCAGGGAGCCGTCGACGCGAGCGAGCGACGACTCGAGCTGCGATGTGCACACCTCGGCAGCCCGTGTCGGATCCGACTCGACGGTCTCACCGATGCAGAGGAGCGGCGTCAGTCCGTGCCGCACGACGGCCGCGGTCTTGCGTGCGACGGTGTCGTCCGTCTCCCCGAAGTGCGCGCGCCGTTCCGCGTGCCCGATCTCCACCAGGCTGACGCCGTGCTCGGCGAGTTCCGCCGCGGAGACCTCGCCGGTGTAGGGTCCAGGCTCCGCCCAGTGCACGTCCTGTGCGCCGACGAGCATGCCGGCGGCACGCGCGATGGGCATCACCTCCGCGATGGACACGAAGCTCGGGATGACGAACGGCTCGACCAGACCTTCGCGCACAGCCGGATGGGCTGCGCAGATGTCCGCGACGGCCCGGGTCCACTCCACCGTGCGTGCCCGCCCGAAGTACATCTTCAAGCTCGAGCCGATCAGCACGCGTCAGCCCTCGTATGCGCAGATGTCGGCGACGTTCGCCTGAGAATGACTGGACGGATCGAAGGTGTAGCCGAGCCACTCCCCCGCGAGCCTGCGCGCCAGCTCGATGCCGACCACACGCTGGCCCATGCAGAGGATGTGCGCGTCGTTGGAGAGCACCGAGCGCTCGACGGAGAACGAGTCGTGAGCCGTGACCGCACGGATGCCGGGGACCTTGTTCGCGGCGATCGCGACGCCGAGCCCCGTGCCGCAGAGGAGGATCGCCCGGTCGGCCTCCCCGCGCGCCACCCGTTCGGCCGCCTCGATGGCGACCTTCGGGTAGGACGTCGACCCCGCGGCATCGTCCACGCCGACATCGACCACGGACGCGACGAGCGGATGCGCCTCGAGGTCTCGCTTGATGATCTCCTTGTAGTCGTATCCTGCCTTGTCGCTTCCGACGATCAGACGCCATGCCATGTGATCAGTTCTCCTTCTGTGCAGCGAGGACGCCGTGCACCGTGCGGCACACGAGCGCGAACGACACGGCCCCGGGATCAGGGGTGCCGAGGGATCTGTCGCCGTGCGCACGCGCACGGCCGAGAGTGGCCGTGAGGGAAGCGGTCGCGTCCGCGGCCGCCTGGGCCGCATCGGCGGCATCTCCCCAGGCGTCGAGCAGCGGCCGTCCGTCGGACACCAGGTGCGCGAGGCGGTCGCTGAACGGCACGATCGCGTCGACCATGGTCTTGTCCCCGACCTGCGCCTTGCCGAACGCCATGACGGCTTCTCTCGCGGCGACGATCCCCGCGGCGGCCCTCTCCCCGTCGGCGCGCTCGTCGTCACCGAGCTGCCGGCCGAGCGCACGGAGCATCTCGCCCCAGATGGCGCCGCTGGTGCCGCCTGCTCGATCGCTCCAGGCATCCCCTGCCCGCTGCAGGGTGGTCCGCGCCCCGGCAGCCGCGTCGACGGCCGCTCGAGCGGCGTCGGCGGCGGCGCGGGTGCCGCGCTCCATGCCGATCCCGTGGTCGCCGTCTCCGGCGATCTGATCGATCCGGCCGAGCTCATCGGCGGCGGAGGCGACGGCGTCGGCGACCGCTTCGAGGGCCGTGGCGAGGAACCGCGCCGTCTCGCGGGATGCGGCGGTCGCCGCCGGCACGCCCGCATCCGGCGCCTCGGCGGTGACGGACGGGGCGCGCCGGCGCGCCTCGACGGTGCCCTTGCGGTACCCGGGCGCGTCGGCGGGAGCAGCCCACAGCTGTTCGAGTTCTTCGTCGAGCCAGAGCAGTGTGAGCGAGAGACCCGCCATGTCGAAGCTGGTGCACAGTTCGCCCACCTCGGGTTCCACGACGGTGATCCCTCGCGATGCCAGGGCCTCGTGCACGCGCCGATAGACGACGAAGAGCTCCTCGTACTTGACGGAGCCGAGGCCGTTGAGCAGCGGCACGACGCGCGCGCCGGCGAGTTCCGCGCCGTCGGGGCGCTCCTCCAGCAGGGCGTCGACGAGCAGGTCGGCGAGCCCGTCGGCCGTGGGCACATCCATCTCGTCGATACCGGGTTCGCCGTGGATGCCCAGCCCGACGGCCATCCGCCCCTCCGGCACGGTGAACAGCGGCTCTGCGGCGCCGGGCAGAGTGCACCCGGTGAAGGCCACGCCGAAGGAGCGGGTGCGTGCGTTCGCGTGACGGGCGACGCGTTCGACGTCGTCCAGGTCGTAGCCCGCCTCCGCCGCAGCCCCGGCGACCTTGAACACCGCGAGGTCTCCGGCGATGCCGCGCCGCTTGTGAGCCTCGTGCTTCGGCGCGCTCCAGATGTCGTCCGTCACGACCACGGTGCGCACGTCGATCCCCTCCGCGCGCAAGCGCTCCTGCGCCTGATCGAAGTGGAGCACGTCCCCGGCGTAGTTGCCGTAGCTCAGCAGCACGCCGCGACCTCGCTCGACCGCGCCGACGATCTGGTACACCTGATTCGCTGACGGCGAGGCGAAGAGATTGCCCATCGCGGCTCCGTGCGCGAGTCCGGTGCCGACCAGCCCGCCGAACGCCGGGTAATGCCCCGAACCCCCGCCGACGACGACGGCCACGGTGGGTTCATCGGCCTCGGTGGCGCGCACCACGCCGCCCGGCGCCGACTGCACCCACCGGGACGCCGCAGCCGCGAAGCCCGCGGTCATCTCGTCGGCGAACTGGAGCGGATCGTTGAACAGACGCGTCATCGCGTTCCTCCTCGGGTCGACGCGGAGCCCTCCGGACTCCGTGCGCCAATATCCTATAGGAAATTGAATGACGAGTGTCGAACAAGCAGAGAACGGCGGATGCCGCAGCATCCGCCGTTCTCCTCCCCCGCGTCGTCAGCTGAGCTCTCCGCCCTCCAGGAGCTCGGTGACGAGCGCGGCGATCGCGGAGCGCTCCGACCGCATCAGGGTCACGTGTCCGAACAGGTCGTGGCCCTTCAGGGTCTCGATCACGCTGGCGATGCCGTCGTGGCGTCCGACGCGGAGGTTGTCCCGCTGGCCGACGTCGTGTGTGAGGATCACCCGCGAGTTCTGACCCATGCGGCTGAGCACCGTCAGGAGCACGTTCCGCTCGAGGGACTGCGCCTCATCGACGATGACGAACGCGTCGTGCAGCGAGCGCCCACGGATGTGGGTGAGCGGCAGCACCTCGAGGATGCCGCGTTCGACGACCTCCTCCATCACGTTGCCGGAGACCACCGAGCCGAGGGTGTCGAACACCGCCTGCCCCCACGGACCCATCTTCTCGCCCTGATCGCCGGGCAGGTATCCGAGCTCCTGCCCGCCGACGGCGAACAACGGCCGGAACACGATGATCTTCTTCTGCTGCTGTCTCTCCAGGACCGCCTCGAGCCCGGCGCAGAGGGCGAGAGCAGACTTCCCGGTTCCGGCGCGACCGCCGAGGGAGACGATGCCGACCTCCTGATCCAGGAGCAGATCGATCGCGATGCGCTGCTCCGCGGAGCGACCGTGCATGCCGAAGATGTCCCGATCGCCGCGCACCAGCCGGTACTCGCCGTCGCCGGTCACCCGACCGAGCGCCGATCCGCGCTCGGAGTGGATGATGAGGCCGGTGTTGACCGGAAGCCCTCGCGCATCCTCGCTGATCCCGACCTCGCTCTCGTACAGGTCGCTGATGTCATCTCCGGAGAGGTCGAGCGTCGAGATCCCCGTCCACCCGGAATCGACGGCCTGCTCGGCGAGATACTCCTCCGCACGCAGGCCGAGAGAGGCGGCCTTGACGCGCATCGGCAGATCCTTCGACACGATCGTGACGTCCTGCCCGTCCTGCGCGAGGTGCATCGCGACGGAGAGGATACGGGTGTCGTTGTCGCTCAGCCGGATGCCGGCGGGGAGCACCGAGGAGTCGGTGTTCGCGAGCTCCACCCGGAGGGTGCCGCCCTCTCCGACCTCGACCGGGAAGTCCAGGCGCCCGTGCTCGATGCGCAGGTCGTCCAGGTGACGCAGCGCCTGGCGCGCGAAGTAACCGATCTCCGGGTCGTGGCGCTTGCCCTCGAGTTCCGTGATCACGACGACCGGCAGCACGACCGAGTGCTCGGCGAATCGGAAGAACGCCTGCGGGTCACTCAGCAGGACCGAGGTGTCGAGGACGTACGTGCGCAGATCCTGATCCGGATCGGCGGTCGTGTCTCGACGCGTGGTCTTACGGGTGGACTGCTGCGCGGTGCTGGTGGCCTGCTGCGCTGTACGTGTGGTCACGACCCACTCCCGACCCGGGGGAATCCCGGCTATTCGAACGAGTCGACCAGGGGGTCACGAGCCGTCAACCTGAGGCCGACTCGAACGGGCGCCTTGCCCGATGCCTAGAACGTACGACCGCGTGAGGGATTAACCCGCATTCGACACGCCAGCGATTCGTTACGCGCTGATGAACGTCTCATTGCCGAACGCCTGCAGCGTCTCGTCGAGCAGCAGCAGGGTCTCCGCATCCGTCCCCGCGTGCGGAGCCACCCGCACCGACGAGCCGCGTGCGGTCACCACCAGACCGGCGTTGGCCAGGGCGGCCGCGAGACGCCCCGGCTCCTGAGGGGCGAGGGCGACGATGCCGGCCCGCTGCGCGCGGTCCCGGGGAGACGTCACCTCGATGCCGTGACGGTCGGCGATCTCGATCACGGTGTCGACGTGCTCGGAGAGCCGCTCCTCGATCGCGGCGACGCCGGCGTCGCGGACGTCCCGCACGCCGATCGCGAGCCGACCGGCGGCGAGGGTGTCCGGCTGGCTGACGGTGTAGGCGCGTGCGGATGCCGCCGGGGCGGGGAGCTCATCCACGAACAGGCCCGTCGCCGTCGTCCCGGTGATGCCGGACAGCACCGGCGCGATGCGCTCCCTCGCCCGCGGAGCGAACCAGGCGAAGGCGCTGCCTCGCCCGGCGCGGAGCCATTTGTAGCCGTGGCCGACCACCACGTCGGCGACGGAGAAGTCGACGTCGACGATCCCGAACGACTGGACCGCATCGACGATGAGGAGGCGATCAGGGCCGATCGCTTCCCGGAGCGCCGCCAGGTCGGCGCGGTAGCCGGTGCGGAAGTCGACATGGCTCACGGCCAGCGCGACGACGTCGTCGTCCAGCTCCTCGGTCAGCGCATCGGGCGTCACGCGGCCGTCGTGCGGTGTGATCCAGCGCGGCGTCACCCGGTGATCCGACGCGGCGGCGGCGCGCTCGACGGTCAGGCTGACGCTGGGGAACTCCGCGGTGCTCGCGATGACCGCGCCGCCGAGCCCGTACAGGGCGTGCATGAGCCCGTGGGTGGACGACGGCTGCAGCGTCACGTCGTCGGCCTCGCCGCCGAGCAGCTCGGCGACGATCTCCTGGGCCTGTCCGATGCGCTCCGCGACGAGCGACAGCGAGGAGGGCCTGCCGCTGCCGAGCAGATCCGCATCGGCGAAGACCTCTTCGCGGACCGAGGGCGACAGCGGTCCGAACGCCGCCCAGTTCAGGTAGCCGGACTCGTTGTCGAAGGTGTCGACGTAGTCCTGGAAAGTGCTCACTGCGTCATTGTGGCACGCGTCGACCGGCGCCGTTCCCCGGTCAGCGGCCGAAGCGTCGATCGCGGTCCGCATAGTCGCGGATCGCCCGGAGGAAGTCGACCTGACGGAGGTCGGGGCCGAGCGCCTCCACGAAGTAGAACTCGCTGTGGGCGCTCTGCCAGAGCAGGAAATCGCTGAGTCGCTGTTCGCCGCTCGTCCGGATCACCAGGTCGGGGTCCGGCTGGCCTCCCGTGTACAGGTGCTCGCCGATCATCTCGGGGGTGAGATGCGCGGCGAGGTCCTCCATGGTCCCGCCCGAGGCCTCGTGCTTCGTGATGATGCTGCGCACGGCGTCGACGATCTCGTTGCGTCCGCCGTAGCCGACGGCGAGGTTCACGTGCAGTCCGGTGTGATCCTTCGTGCGCTCCTCGGCGGCGGCCAGCACGCGCGCGAGCTCCGGAGGGAGGATGTCCGAACGCCCGACGTGCTTGACCCGCCAGTTCTCCTCCTGCGACAGGGCCTCGGCGAGCTCGGCGATGATCTCGATGAGGTCGGCGAGCTCCGCCGAGTCCCGCTTGCGCAGGTTGTCGCTCGACAGCAGGTACAGCGAGACGACGCGCACTCCGAGCTCGTCGCACCAGCCGAGGAACTCCCGCATCTTGGCCGCGCCGGCCCTATGCCCCTCCGCCGCCGAGTCGAACCCGAGCTGCCGCGCCCATCGACGGTTGCCGTCGATCATCATCGCCACGTGGTGGGGGACGGATACCGGATCGAGGTGGCGGCGCAGCCGACTCGTGTAGAGCCGATAGAGCGGCCCCCGCACCGGGCTCTCGCGTGGAATCACCTGTCTACGCTACCGTGCCGACCGCGGAGACATCGTGTGCGGATCCTGGGGAAATCTGCCCTTCGCGCCTCGGTGAGCGGCTTAGAGTGAGCACGTGAGCACTCCCGAGCAGCCTGGCCCCGACGTCCCCAAACTGCCCCTCATGGAAGCCGCGGACGTCGATGCGGCCGTCGAGATCCGACCGACCTGGCGTGGCTGGATCCATGCCGCGGTCTTTCCCGTCGCCCTCGTCGCCGGGATCGTTCTCATCGTGGTGTCACAGGGGGCGCAGGCCAAATGGGCCGCCGCCGTGTTCATGGCCACGTCGCTCCTCCTCTTCGGCAACTCCGCGCTCTACCACCGCTTCGACTGGAGCCCACGGGTCAAGGTCGTCCTGAAGCGCATCGACCACGCGAACATCCTGCTGCTCATCGCCGGGACCTACACGCCGCTCGCGACCCTCGCGCTGCCGCCCGAGAAGGGCGTGCTGCTGCTGTCGCTGGTGTGGAGCGGGGCCCTGCTCGGCATCCTGTTCCGCGTCTTCTGGATCAATGCACCGCGCTGGCTGTACGTCGCCCTGTATCTGCTCCTGGGCTGGGCCGCGGTGATGTATCTCGTCGACCTCCTGCATGCGAACGTCGCGATGATGGTCCTGGTGATCGTGGGCGGACTGCTCTACACGGGCGGCGCGATCGTCTACGCGCTGAAGAAGCCCAACCCGTGGCCCGGCCACTTCGGCTTCCACGAGATCTTCCATGTGTGCACGGTGCTGGCGTTCCTGTGCCACTGGACCGCGTGCCTGCTCATCGCCCTGGCACCGCTGTCGCCCTCGCTGGGCGCCCCCTGATCGGCGCTCAGCGCGTGGGCGGCTCGGGGTCCTGATCCGTGTCGCTCGACGCGGCCGTGCGCCGTGCCGAAGGAGGCTCCTGTCCCGACGCCTCCCGCTCCGCGGCGAGCGCGGCCTCTTCCGCGTCGAGCTCCTCGCGGACCTCTTCGCGGTAGCGCACCCGCCGGATGCGACGGTTCATGTCCCAGATCAGCAGGATCACCGCGAGCACGACGATCACGATCGCCGCGAAGCCGATGAACCCCGGGGTGACGGAGACCGGATCGACCGTCATGCTGGGCGTCGGCATCGGGGTCTCGGACAGAGAGAGCATGAATCGGCCTTTCGTACGCAGGTCGCATAACCTGGTAGCACCAGCCTAACGACCGGAAGAGCCCCCTGTGACGACCGCCCGAGACCTCGACGCACGCTACGGCCGTACCGGGCGGCGCCGACTGCCGTGGATCATCGCGGGTGCCGTCGCCCTGCTGCTGGTCGGCGCGTTCAGCTGGATGACCGTCGCCCAGTCCATGGGCTCGGTCGACGCCGACGATCTGGGTTTCGAACTGGTCGACGAGCACTCGGTGAACGTGAGCTTCCAGGTCACCGGTGTGCAGGGCAAGGACGTCGTCTGCGCCGTGGAGGCCCTGGACGAGGAGTTCGGCGTCGTCGGGTGGAAGATCGTCGAGATCCCCGCAGGAGACAGCCATTCCCAGGCTCGATCGGTCACTGTGCCCACGGTCGCGGAGGCGACGACAGGTTTGGTGAACACCTGCTGGGTCGCTTAGACTCGAGCCAGACAGACGACGCCCCGGCACCGTGCCGGGGCGTCTTGGCATATCCCCCGCAGCATTCCGGAGGATCCCGAAAGAAGGAGCTTCGTCATGTCCACCGATGCTCAGGTACCCTTCCTCACTCAGGAAGCGTATGACCGACTCGTCGCCGAGCTGGAGCACCTGTCCACCGTCGGTCGCGATGAGATCGCCAAGCGCATCGAGGCGGCCCGCGAAGAAGGCGACCTCAAGGAGAACGGCGGCTACCACGCCGCCAAGGACGAGCAGGGCAAGCAGGAGGCCCGCATCCGCACGCTGGAAGGGCTGCTGAAGACCGCCAAGGTCGGCGAGGCCCCCGCGAGCCGCGGCATCGTCGAGCCCGGAACCGTCGTCACGGCCGTCGTCGCCGGTGGCGAAGAGGTGTTCCTCCTCGGCAGCCGCGAGATCGCCGCCGGCAGCGACCTCGACGTCTACAGCGAGGCCAGCCCCCTCGGGCAGGCCATCCTCGGCCTCAAGGTCGGCGAGAAGTCCTCCTACGAGGCGCCGAACGGACGCTCGATCAGCGTCGAGATCGTCAAGGTCGAGACCTACACGGGCTGACCGCTCCCCCGACGCCTAGCGCCCCGACCTCCTGGTGGAGGTCGGGGCGCTGTCGTGTGGACAGGCGTCCGGTCAGTCCGGGACGAGCATCGGCTCGAACCCGGCGCGGCGGAGGGTGTCGAGAGTGAGCTCCGAATGCTCCGGACCGCGGGTCTCGACGCTGAGCTCGAGGATCACCTCGCTGATCTGCAGACCGTGGCCGTGCCGGGTGTGCATCGCCTCGATCACGTTCGCGCCGGCCTCCGCGATCAGCTCCGACACGCGGGCCAGCTGGCCCGGGCGGTCGGGCAGCGGGATGCGGACCGTCAGGTAGCGGCCGGATGCCGCCAGCCCGTGCGAGACCACGCGCTGCAGCAGGAGCGGGTCGATGTTGCCGCCGGAGAGCACGGCCATCGTCGTCCCGGTCCCGGAGACCTTGCCCGCCAGGATCGCCGCGACGCCCGCGGCTCCGGCCGGCTCCACGACCACCTTCGCCTGCTCCAGGAGCACGAGGATGGCGCGGGCGAGGTCATCGTCCGACACCGTGACGACCTCGTCGACGAGGTCCTTGATGATCGCGAACGGGAGGGCGCCAGGACGCGCGACCAGGATGCCGTCGGCGATCGTCGGCCGCGTCACGATGTCGACCGGCTCGCCCGCGGCGAGGGACGGCGGCATGGCTGCGGCGTTCTCCGCCTGCACGCCGATGATGCGGACCGTGCGCCCGAGTTCCGCCGCACGGGCCTTCACCGCGGCGGCGACGCCAGCGATGAGTCCGCCTCCGCCGATGCCGAGCACGACCGTGTCGACCTCCGGCGCGTCGTCGAGCAGCTCGAGTCCGAGCGTTCCCTGTCCGATCACGATGTCGCGGTGGTCGAACGGGTGGATGAGCACGGCGCCGGTGCGCTCCGAGAACTCCGCGGCGAGGCGCAGCGAGGTGGCGACCGTCTCCCCTTCCAGCACGACCTCCGCGCCGTAGCCCCGCGTGGCGAGCAGCTTCGGCACGGGAACGCCCAGGGGCATGAAGATCGTGGCGGGGATGCCGAGGGCCTGGGCGGCGAGAGCGACACCCTGCGCATGGTTGCCCGCAGAGGCCGCGACCACTCCGCGCGAGCGCTCCTCGGCGCTCAGCCGCGACAGCCGGTAGGCCGCACCGCGGATCTTGAACGACCCGGTGCGCTGGAGATTCTCCATCTTCAGCAGCACCGGAGCACCGAGGGTGTCGGAGAGGGCCCGCGACGGCAGCGTCGGCGTGTGCGAGATCACCTCAGCCAGACTCTGAGCTGCGCTTTCGAACTCAGCCAGGCTGGGGACTGCGCTCATCGATTCCTCCGTCTCCGCTCACGCGGTACTGTGCTCCAGATCAGGTCGCCACTCGGACCGACGCCGGTGCGCCAGGAGCCCGAGCTGATGGTCACCGCCGCGACGTTCACGAACGCGGCCAGCGGAACGGCGAAGAGGGCGCCGGGGATGCCGGCGATCATCGCACCGCCCGCGACGACGAGGACGACGGCGAGCGGATGCACCTTCACGGCCGAGCCCATCATGATCGGCTGCAGGATGTGACCCTCGATCTGCTGGACGGCCAGGACGACCACGAGCATCCACAGCGCGATCCACGGGCCGTTGTAGACCAGGGCGAGGAACACCGCGACGGCACCCGTGACCACCGCACCCACGATCGGGATGAACGAGCCGAGGAAGACCAGGACGGCGACCGGCAGGGCGAGCGGCACCTGCAGCAGGAAGGCGCCGAGTCCGATGCCGATCGCGTCGATGGTGGCAACGAACAGCTGCGTCCGCGCGTAGTTCACGATCGTCGTCCAGCCGTTGCGGGCGGCACCGTCGACGGCGGGACGCGACTTGCGCGGGAAGACCTTCAGCGTCCAGCGCCAGATGCCGGCGCCGTCCGCGAGGAGGCAGATGAGGATGAACAGCGACAGCAGCGCACCCGTGGCGACATGGCCGACGGTCGTCCCGATCGCCAGAGCACCGGTCCACAGCACCTGCGCCTGCTCGTTCAGGAAATCGAGGCCCTGCTGCAGGTAGTTCGCGATCTGGGTGTCGGAGAGGCTCAGCGGCCCCTCGTGCAGCCAGACCTGGAACTGGTCGAAGGCTTCGGTCGTCCGTTGCTGTACGTCGGGGAGCTGGGCGCGCACCTGCCAGACGACGAGCCACATGAGACCGGTGACGATGGCTGCGGTGCCGATCAGCGAGATGGCGATCGCCAGCCAGCGCGGGAGGCCGTGTCGGAGCATCCACGAGAACGCAGGCCAGAGCAGGGCCGTGATGAGGATGCCCACCATGAGCGGGATGACCAGCAGCTTCAGCAGCATGACCAGCCAGATGAAGACGCCGATCGCCGCCGCGATGATCAGCAATCGCCAGGCGTAGCTCGCCGTGACGCGCAGAGGCAGGGGCACCGCCTCATCGGCCTCGGTCGTCACGGTACGGTCGGTGGAGACCGGGCGCGGGCGGAACAGGTCGCGCAGCCGGGGTCGCTGGTCCTCGTTCATCGCCCAAGTCTACGGTCAAGCCGTATGCCGTTCCGCGCATCCTTTCCCCGCGCGCGGGATGTCGGGGGCCGGAGCTACGCTGGCGGCGTGACCGATACCCTCAGCGCCGCCCAGGCACGACGCATCGCCCTGGCTGCACAGGGCTTCACCCGGTCGCGTCCGACGACCGTCTCGGCGCGGCATGTGCACCGCGTCATGGATCGTCTCGGCGTGTTGCAGATCGACTCCGTGAACGTCTTCGCCCGTTCGCACTACCTCCCCCTGTTCTCCCGGCTCGGCGCCTACGAGCCCGCGCTGCTGGACCGTGTCTTCCTGTCGCGCACGACGCACTACGTCGAATACCTCGCACACGAGGCGACGTTCATCCCGGTCGCGGACTGGCCGCTCTGGCGCTTCCGGATGGAGGACTTCCGTCGCCGCTGGGCCGCGGAGGACTCCTGGGCGAGCACCAACGCGCGTACGATGCGGTGGGTCCAGGACGAGCTGCGGACCCGTGGACCGCTGCGCCCCGTCGATCTCCGCGCCGACGCTCCCCGCGAGCGCGGCACGTGGTGGGATTGGGACGACGTCAAGCTCGCGCTCGAACACCTCTGGCGCACGGGCGACGTCGCGATCAGCGGTCGGCGCGGATTCGAGCGCACGTACGCCCTGGCGGAGCACGTCATTCCGCATGACATCCGCTCGCAGGAGATCCCCCGGGAGGACGCGATCCGGGAGCTGACGCGAAGGGCTGCGCGTTCGAGCGGCGTCGCGACGTCGTCGGATCTCGCCGACTACTACCGGATCCGCGACCGAGCGGCCGTGGTCCGCTCCATCGGAGAGCTCGTCGACACCGGCGAGCTCGAGCCGGTGCAGGTGCGCGGCTGGGAGCGGGCGGGCCGTCCTCTGCCCGCCTGGCGGCACCACGACGCGGTCCTGCCGCGCAGGGTCGACGCCGCCGCGCTGCTGACGCCCTTCGATCCGGTGGTGTGGTTCCGGGATCGCGCGCTCCGCGCGTTCGACCTCGACTACCGCATCGAGATCTACGTCCCGGCGGAGAAGCGCCGTTTCGGCTACTACTCGCTGCCCGTTCTCGTCGGAGACCGCATCGTCGCGCGGGTCGATCTCAAGGCGGACCGGCCGACGTCGACGCTGCAGGTGCAGTCCGCCTGGTGGGAGCCGCAGGCACGACCCGGCGACGCGGAGGCGATCGCCGCGGAACTGGCGCTCGCGGCCACCTGGCAGGGCCTTGAGCACGTGTCGGTGTCCGGCTGGGGCGATGCGACCGCTGCGGTGCATGATGCGCTGGTGGCCGGATCGGCATCGGGACCGGCGGTGCGGCGCCATGTGCATGCGCGCGAGGTCACGGCATGACGTCCCGACGGTGGTGGCTCGTGGGAGCCGCCGCCGCTCTCGCCCTGCTCATCGCCGGCGTGTGGTTCTGGGTGGCCTCGACGCGCTCGTCGACTCCGGAGGAAGCGGCCCTCGCCTACCTGCACGCGCTGGAGTCCGGCGACCCGGAGAGGGTGGCCGCGACCGGGACCGCCGTGCCGGAACCCGCCCTCGAGGCCTTCGCGGCCGCGACCGCGCTGATCCAGGACGCCGAGGTCACTCACCGGGCCGATGGCGGGCCCCCCGCGTCCGCATCGGTCGACATCGCCTTCCACCTCCAGGGCGAGGAGCACACGGCTCGCTTGACGCTCGAGTCCGTCGATGGACGCTGGGTCGTCGACGAGTCCGGGCTCGGCACGGTGACCGCCGATTCGGCGATCGGCACGCACGTCGCCGTCGGGACGGCGTCCGCCGCCGTCGGCGACGCCCTCCCCCTCGTCCCCGCCGCCTACGCGGTCACCGCCGCGCCCACCGGGCTGCTCGCCGGTGAGAGCACGGTGCGCGTGCTGCCCGGCGAGAACGTCGCCGCGACCGTGGACGCACGACTGCGCCCGGAGGCCACGACGGCCGCGCAGGAGCAGCTGGATGCGCACCTCGCGACCTGCACGGAGCCCGCGGACACGGCGGCGGCGGGGTGCGGGATCCGGATCCCGTGGGGCACGGAGTTCCGCGAGGTGAGCGAGATCCGCTACCGCATCGAGCGGTCACCGACGGTGACCCTGACGCCGACGGCCTTCGTCGCCGACGGTGGGATCCTCGTGGCGACGATCACCGGCACCGGGCAGGACGGCTCACCGCGGACGACCACGTACCGGACGGATTCCTGGAGCGTGCGCGGCGACGTCGCGTTCAGCGCCGACGGGATCGAGCTCTCGGTCTGGTGAGCGCCGGTGCGGTCAGAACTGCACGCGCGGCGGCTCGGAGATCGCGCTGCTGTCGGCGACCTCGAAGAACTCGCGCTCGGTGAAGCCGAGGCCCTTGGCGAACAGGTTGTTCGGGAACACCTTGATCTTGGTGTTGAGTTCGCGCACGCCGCCGTTGTAGAACCGGCGCGCCGCCTGGATCTTGTCCTCGGTGTCGACCAGGGCCTGCTGCAGCTGCAGGAAGTTCGTGCTGGCCTGCAACTGCGGATACGCCTCGGCGACGGCGAACAGACTGCGCAGAGCCTGCTGCAGGTGTCCTTCCGCGATGCCCGCTTCGCCCGGTCCCGAGGCGGTCAGGGTCTCGGCGCGGGCGCGGGTGACGTTCTCGAACACGGCCTTCTCGTGGGAGGCGTATCCCTTCACCGTCTCGATGAGGTTGGGGATGAGGTCGGCTCGTCGCTTCAGCTGCACGGTGATGCCGCTCCACGCCTCATCGACGCGGACGTTCAGCTGCACCAGCGAGTTGTACGTGGCCCACAGATAGATGCCGACGAGCAGGATCACTCCGACAACGATCAGTACCGGCACGAGCCATTCCATCAGAGGCCCACCCTTCCTCGTGTTTCTCTCATCCTAGACGCGCAGTCTGCACGTGGACTGGGCATGCGCGGGCTCGGGAGACCCGGTTCACGCGCCGAGGACCCGTTCGAGATAGCGGTTCCCGAAACGGCGGTCCGGGTCCATCCGGTCACGCAACGCGAGGAAGTCGTCGAACCGCGGATAGCGATCGCGCATCGTCTCCGCCGTCAGCGTGTGGAGCTTCCCCCAGTGCGGACGCCCACCGTGCTCGCCCATGATCTCCTCGACCGCTCCGAAGTACTCTGTCGGGTCGGCGCGCCAGTACCGGTGGACCGCGATGTAGGCGCTCGCGCGACCGTGGGCGGTCGAGAGCCAGCGGTCGTCGGCTGCCGCGAAGCGCACCTCGATCGGGAACTCGATCCGCCACCCGCGTCGGGCGATGAGGGCGCGGACCGCCTGGAACGCCGGGACCACGTTCTCGGCCGGGATCGCATACTCCATCTCCCGGAAGCGCACGGTCCTGCTCTGGATGAGCACGCGATGCGACAGCTCCGTGTACTCGCGGTCGCCGGTGAGCTTGACCGCGAGCCGGCTGAACGGCGGAGTGAGGGCCGGAACCACCTGGCCCGCCGCGCAGACCACGCGGTAGACGCCGTTGGAGAGCAGCGTCTCGTCGATCCAGCGCCCGACGACCGGGAGCGGTCTGCGCACGGTCGATTCGGGCAGGCGCGTCTGCCGCTTGGTGAGCGCGACCTCCGTGTGCGGGAACCAGTAGAACTCGAAGTGATCGGAGCCTGCGACGCGCTCACCGAGCGTGGCGAGGACGTCGTCCAGCGGCACCGGCTCGTCGATCGCGTGCATCACGAAGGCCGGCACGCACTGCAGCGTCACTTCGACGATGATGCCGAGCGCGCCGAGGCCGAGGGCGACGGCCGGGAGCAGATCGGCGTCGTGCTCCTCGTCGATCCGCCGGAACTCTCCGGATGCCGTGACCAGGGTGACGCCGACGACCTGCGTCGCCAGGCCGCCGAACCCGGCGCCCGTGCCGTGCGTGCCCGTCGAGATGGCACCGGCGATGGACTGCCGGTCGATGTCGCCGAGGTTCTCCATCGCGAGACCGTACGGTGCGAGGAGGCCGGGGATGCGATGCAGCCGGGTTCCCGCCAGAAGCGTCACTCGTCCGGTGCCGACGTCGGCCGAGACGAGCCCCTGCATGTCGTCCAGCTCGAGGAGGACGCCCGGGGCCACGGCGATCCCGGTGAAGCTGTGCCCAGCGCCGACCGCCTTCACCGGGAGTCCGTGCTTGACCGCGGCGATCACCGCGCGCTGCACACCCTCCGGGGTCCGCGGACGTTCCACTCGCACGGGCCGCACCGATGCCGATCGGCCCCAGTTCTGCCAGGTGCCGCCGATCCGCGTCACAGGAACGCCTTCCCCTCGCCACGGTAGGTCGGCAGCTCGTCGACGACCTCGTCTCCCGAGACCAGGTGGTACCGGTCGATGCGCTCGGCCGGTTCGCCGCTCTTGGCATGCCGGAACCAGACCCGGTCGCCCACTCCGAGCGCGGCGGCCGTGGGGCCCTGCAGCGGCGTCTGCACCTCGCCGGCCGCTTCCCGCGGAAGGGTGTGCAGCCGCTCGGGCCAGACCGGGCGCGGCTGTCGCGAGGCCACGGCAGGCCCGGAGGCGATCCAGCCCCCGCCGAGCACGGTGGCGATGTCGACGGCCGGGCGGCGGACGACATCGAAGGCGAAGGCGGAAGCGGGGGCAGGGCGGAAGGACCGATACCCGTCGAACAGGTGTCCGCCGAGGAGGCCGCTGCCCGCGCTCGCCTCGGTGAGGGACTCATCGCTCCCGGTGAACTCGAGCGAGCCGGTCCCTCCTCCGTTGAGGAACTCGAAAGGAGCGATCCCGCGGACCGCGTCCACGATCGCCGCTCGGCGTTCGCGCAGCTCGTTCCGGGAGCGGGCCTGGACCATCCGGATCACGGGGGCGTCCGGTCCGGCCGCATCGCCCTGCCCCGCGATCTGGGCGTCGTACATCTGCAGCCCGACCAGGTCGACGCCGGGCCGCGCGACGACCTTGCGCGCGAAAGCGGCGACCTCTCCGGCCGAGAACAGCGCCGAGCGCCGGACACCGATGTGCCCGAGGAGCGGCGAACGCCACGAGGCGTCGACGTCGATGGCGACCCGGATCGGAGGGCGGGTGCCGGGACCGGCGACGCTGTCGATCACGTCGAGATGAGCGAGGTCGTCGATCATCAGCGTGATGCGCCGAGCGGCCTGCTCGTCGGCGAAGAGACGCGCCAGGGCCGCACGGTCGACCGTCGGATAGCCGAGGACGATGTCGTCGTGCGTCTCCGCGAGCCAGAGGGCCTCCTCGAGCGTGAAGGCCAGGATGCCGCGGAATCCGGGGAGCTTCAGCACGGCATCGAGCACGGCGCGCACCCGCACCGACTTCGAGGCCACGCGGATCGGAAGGCCGCCGGCCCGCACCAGCAGGTCCATCGCGTTGTACCGCAGAGCCTCCCGGTCGATCACGGCGACGGGCGCCGGCAGATGTCCGGTGGCCGCCGACAGGCGCGGCCAGTAGCGGGCGGGATCCTCCCACTCGGGCGCGACCGCGGAGGCACCGGAGGCGGGGCTCAGTTCATCGATGAGGTCGAGCACTCCCCCACCATACGGCCTGACGGCACCGCGGATCACCCCCGATGGCACGGCGTCGCACGCCCACCGCGACGATAGGCTGGCCGCGCGGCCCCCGTAGCCCAATGGCAGAGGCAGGCGACTTAAAATCGCTTCAGTCTGGGTTCGAGTCCCAGCGGGGGCACCCCCGCCGTCACGCCGGTGTCGACGTCGCGTCGCCGTCCTCGGCGGCAGCCCGCCGCTCGCCCGCCGCCTCCCGCATCCGACGGATGACGAGCACGATGAGGGCGATCGCGATCGCGGCATAGACGACGTAGTCGAGGTATCCGAGGTAGTGCTCGAGCTGCTCATGCTGCGTTCCGAGCGCTGCACCGACGCCGATGAGCAGGGTGTTCCAGAGCCCGCTGCCGATCACGGTGTAGACGCTGAACAGGGCCAGGTTCATCCGGGACGCGCCGGCGGGGATCGAGATCAGACTGCGCACACCGGGCACCATCCGGCCGACCAGCACGGTCCATCCGCCGCTGCGCACGAACCAGTCCGAGCCGCGTTGCAGATCGGTCCGGCTCACCAGGCGGGTCGCGGCGAGCAGTCGGATCGCGCGGTCCATGCCGATCGCCGCCCCCAGGCCGTAGAGCAGGAGGGCGCCCAGCCAGGACGCGAGAGTGCTCCAGAAGATCAGCCACCCCAGGTGCAGTTCGCCGCTCTGGCTCAGGTAGCCCGCGAACGGCAGGATCACCTCGCTCGGGATCGGCGGGATGAGGACCTCGAGGAAGACGAGAACCCCGACTCCGATGTCGCCGAGCGCCGTGAGGACGTCGGCGGCGAACCCGGTCAGACCCGTGAAGCCGTGCTCGGCCTCGCTGATGACGAGCATGCCCGATCAGCGCCCGAACAGATCGCCGAGGCCCGGGACGCCGAGGTCACCGAGCCGGTCTCCCCATCCGGAAGCCGCGTCGCCGAGCCCGGACACCGCTTCACCCGCGGACCCGACGAGGCCTTCGGCTCCCCCGGACAGAGCATCGACGTCCACGCCCGCGGCGAGCGACTCGATATCCACGCCTTCCGCGAGCGCGCCGAAGTCGACTCCGATGCCGGCCGCCTGCTCGAGGATCGGACCGGCCACGGTGCTGAGCACCGCGCCTCCGGCGACGACACCGAGGATGCCGACCGCGGCACCGCCGGCGGCGACGGCCGCACCTCCGACACCCGCACCGCGCACGCGGGAGAGCAGGCCGCGCATCCGCCCCGGCGTCATCGCCTCGGCGCGCCCTGCGGCGCGGGCCAGGTCGTCGGGCGAGGACGAGCGCGGACGCTCGTGCGATGGGAGCTCTTCGCGCATGCGCGCCTCGACGAGGCTCCGCTGCGCCGGGCTCAGCCGCGCGAACGCCTCGCGGTGGATCTGCTCGATCCGCTGCGGATCAGCCGTCTGCAGGAGGTAGTCGTAGCGGGCGATCGCGGCGCGATCTGCCTCGGACGGCGCCTGCCGGGCCCGCGACGCACCGGCGGGCGGCGGCGCGTAGGGGTCGGCCGACCGGGGAGCCGGTGCGGCGCCGCTCCGCCCGGTGCCGGCGCCCTTGTCGAGCGCTTCGGAGGCGAGGCCGATCAGACGGGAGAGCTTGCCCATGGGTGGTCGCTTTCGTGGGGCGGGCCACCGGTTCCACGACGTCGCAGGGACGGCAGGGGCGCTCGGCAGCCCGCAGTGCGGGTGCCAAGGTCTCCTCCACCCTCGCGGGCCAGCGGGCCGGAGCATGACCTCATGCTCGTAATGACGACGACGCTGCAGACGGGAGTACTCCCCTTGTCCGACCGAAGCTACCGTCCGCACCTGTGCATCGCCTCCGAGACGTACCCGCAGACGAGGATCGGCCCCGACGCAGACGCGTCGGGGCCGATCCAGGTGGTACGGAGAGCCGTTACTTCGCCGCAGCCTCGACAGGCTGGTCGGCCGACTTCGCGGATGCCTTCTTCGCCGCGGGCTTCTTCGCGGGCTCGGTCTTCGCCGCCGGTGCATCTGCGGTCGGAGCAGCGGGAGCGGCAGGACGCGGACGTGCGGCGAACTCCTCGAAGACGTAGCGCGGGTTCTGCACGGTCTCGAGGTTGACGAGGTCGCGGCCGAGCCACAGGTTGTTCCACCAGCCCCACAGCACGCGCCACTTGCGCTCCCACGTCGGCATCGCGAGGCCGTGGTAGCCGCGGTGCGCGAGCCAGGCGATGAAGCCCTTCAGGGCGATCTTGCCGGACTGGAAGACACCGTTGTAGAGGCCGAGACCCGCGACAGCGCCGAGGTTCTTGTGGAAGTAGTCCTTGGGCTTCTCGCCCCGGAGCACGCCCACGAGGTTCTTCGCGAGGAGCTTCGCCTGGCGGACCGCGTGCTGGGCGTTCGGCACGCAGAAACCGCCGACACCGCCGCCGGACAGGTCGGGGACGGCGGACACGTCACCGGCGGCCCAGGCGCCCTCGACGAACGCCTCGGGCGTGCCGACGCGCAGGTCGGCGCGGGTCTGGATGCGACCGCGCTCCTCGACCGGGAGGTCGCCGCCGCGCACGACGGTCGGGTTGGCCATGACGCCGGCGGTCCAGACGATGACATCCGTCGGGATGACCTCGCCGGTGGAGAGCTCGACGTTGCCGTCGATGGCTCCCGTGACCTGGGTGTCGAGGTGGATGAACGCGCCCCGCTTGCCGAGGTCCTTCATGACCCACTTGCTGGTCTCCAGCGAGACCTCGGGCATGATGCGGCCCATCGCCTCGATCAGGTGGAAGTGCGTGTCCTCGAAGCGCAGCTGGGGGTACTTGCCCACGAGCGAGGAGGCGAGCGAGCGCAGCTCGGCGAACACCTCGATGCCGGCGAAGCCACCACCGACCACGACGACGGTCAGCAGACGGTCACGCTCGGGACCGGCGGGGAGCGAGGCGGCCTTGTCGAAGTTCGACATGACCTTGTCGCGGATGGCGACGGCCTCTTCGATCGTCTTGAGCCCGATCGCGTTGTCGGCGATGCCGGGGATCGGGAACGTGCGGGAGACGGCACCCGCGGTCACGACGATCTGGTCGTACGCGAACTCGTAGGGCGCGCCCACGGGCGGCGTGATCGTGGCGACCTTCTGCGCGTGGTTGATGTTCGTGACCTTGGCCGTGACCACGTTCGTGCGCTTGAGGTGACGGCGGTGCGCGACCACGGAGTGGCGCGCCTCGATCGAACCGGCGGCGACCTCGGGCAGGAACGGCTGGTACGTCATGTACGGCAGCGGGTCGACCATGGTCACATCGGCCTCACCCTTGCGCAGGTGCTTCTCGAGCTTCCACGCGGTGTAGAAACCCGCGTACCCTCCGCCGACGATCAGGATCTTGGGCACAGTGCTGTTCTGAGGCACAGAAGAACTACTCCTCGGAGTCGGGAATTTGGCGTACGGGAACGCGCGCCGATCGGATGCGCCGGGCAGCTGCGGTGACGCCAAGCGCTATCAGGATACCAGGGACCGTGAGCGCGATGAGCGGCAGGGTACCGTAGCGCAGCGAATCCGGGCTGGGAAGCAACGGTGAACCGGGTTCGGTGGGCGCGTCGGCGGCCGGAAGAGGAGGGATCGCGACCGGAGTCACGGTCGGTTCCGGCTGCGGCTCGGTCTCCGCGCGGCGGTACACGCGGATCCATTCCGCCAGATCGCCCATCGGGTTCTCGGTGACCGTGGGGATGCTGGCCGAGATGGCCGCCTCGGCGTCGACCAGGCCGTACCCGTACAGCGGGTCCTGCGGCCTGGTCGCATCCGCGACGGGCATGGCGGTCTTGATGATGCGGTTGATGACGTCGATCGCGGCGATGTCGGGATGCGCCGAGCGGATGAGCGCCGCGATGCCCGCGACGATCGGCGCAGCGCCGCTGGTCCCGCGCCAGCGGACCACCTCGCCGTCGGCCGAGACACCGAGCAGCCCCTCGCTCGGCGCGGAGATGCCGATCGTGATGCCCTGCGTCGACGCCTCGACGCTCGCGGTTCCGGTCTGGTCGACGCCGCCGACCGTCAGCACGCCGGGGATCGTGGCCGGTGCCCCGATGATGTTGGTGCCGCTGCCCCGGTTGCCGGCGGCGACCACGACCACGACATCGTGCTCGAACGCGTAGAGGAACGCGTCGTCCCAGCTCTCGTCCCAGTCCAGCGTGTTGGTCGTGAACGAGAGGTTGATGATGTCGGCGCCGTGGTCGACCGCCCAGCGCATGCCCTTCGCGACCTGCTCGGTGAACGGCACGGCGGCGGCGGCGCCGAAGCCCACCGAGATCGACAGCAGATTGGCCTCCGGCGCCACGCCGATCATGCCAGTCCCGTCGGGAGCACCACGGCCCGCCGCGAGCGAGGCGACCCAGGATCCGTGGTCGCCGTCGACGGCGCCGAGCGGCGTGCGGCCGTCCGCACGTCCCGCGCCCGAGACGTCGGTACCGCCGACCACCGCGTCCCCGAAGGTCTGCGGGACCTTGCCGATGCCGGTGTCGATCACGGCGATCGTCACCCCTTCGCCGCGGGTCGTCTGCCACGCCTCGCGGATCCGCGCCCCGTCGAGCCAGTACTCCGACGCCCGCACCGGGTCGCTGGGGTCGTCGGGCACCGGAGGCGGTGTGGGGGTCGGGGTGGCTCCGAGGAGCAGCACGGATGCCGCGACCACCGCGAGGGCGGCGGCGCTGCGCAGCGTGCGGCGCGCGGTCATGCCGGAGCAGCCGCCTCGGCGCGGAGAGCGGCGCCGGGGTCCTCGCAGCGGCAGACCGAAGGGGACCAGGCGGAGCGGGCGAGAGCCGCGTCGCCGATCGGGTTGACGCCGGGACCGGCCGCGAGCGCGTGACCGGCGAGGGCATGCAGGCACTTCACGCGCGTCGGCATTCCGCCGGCGGAGATGCCGTCGATCTCGGAGACCTCCCCGAACTGCGCACGGTCGGCCAGGTAGGCCCGGTGGGCGGCGAGGTAGGCCTCGGCCGTGTCCTCGTCCTCGGCGAGCAGGGCGGCCAGCTCTGGCATCACCTGCGTGGCCTCGAGCGTCGACATCGCCGCGGTCGCGGCCGGGTGGGTCAGGTAGTAGAAGGTCGGGAACGGGGTGCCGTCCGGAAGGCGCGGCGTCGTGGCGACCACGGTCGGGTTGCCGCAGGCGCATCGGGCGGCGATCCCCACCACTCCGCGGGCGGGGCGGCCGAGCTGGGCCGAGACGACGGCGAGCTCGGCGGGCGTGGGCGCGGGGAACGGGGGCGTGGTCACCCCTCCAGCGTAGGGGAGCCGACCGAGAGGATGCTCGACGCGCCCCTCAGCGGGTGGCGGCAGCGGTGTCGCTGAGACCCGTCGAGACGAGTGTGCGCAGCAGCTGGGGCATCCAGTCCGAGGGCTTCTCCTCGAGCGTGTCGCTCACGGGCTCCTGCTCGCGGGGCAGCGCCGACGGGTCGAGGTCGTTGTCGACCAGGTAGACCACCTCGCCGGGCTTGACGTAGTACAGGCGCTCGCGGGCCTGCGTGGTGATGTACGCCGGATCGTTCCAGCGTTCGCGCTCTGCCTCGAGAGCGGCGATCTGGTCCTGGCTGACCTGCACCGAGGCTTCGAGCGCCGCGATCTTCTGACGCTGATCGATGTAGGTGCCGAGCGTCGGCACGAGCACCCAGGCACCGAGCACCACGAGCGAGAGCATGATGACCGAGAAGGCGGACAGCCGGATGCCGGCGGTCCACTCCCGCACATCGACACGCGGCGCTGCCCCGCGCCCTCGGGTCGGAGAGGCCGCTCGCGTCGACGTCCGCTCCGCCGGACGGGAGCCCTTCGCCGCGGGAGACGGCGAAGGAGGAGCCGGTCGTCGTGCCACGGCCCCTCCTTCGTCATGCCGCTTCCGCGGCGGATCTCACCGCCCGGACGGCGGCGTGCTTCGTCTTCTCGGCTGCGCTCAGGCCTGGTAGCGCGGGAACGCCGAGCGCCCGGCGAAGACCGCGGCGTCGCCGAGCTCCTCCTCGATGCGCAGCAGCTGGTTGTACTTCGCGACGCGCTCGCTGCGAGCGGGCGCGCCGGCCTTGATCTGTCCGGCATTGGTCGCGACGACCAGGTCGGCGATCGTGGTGTCCTCGGTCTCGCCGGAACGGTGCGAGAGCATGGCGGTGTAGCCGGAGCGCTGGGCCAGGCTGACCGCGTCGAACGTCTCGGTGAGCGTGCCGATCTGGTTCACCTTCACCAGCAGCGAGTTCGCGACGCCGCGCTTGATGCCGTCGGCCAGACGCTGCGGGTTGGTGACGAACAGGTCGTCTCCGACGAGCTGCACCTTGGTGCCGAGCGCGTCGGTGAGGTGCTTCCAGTTGTCCCAGTCGTCCTCGGCGAGGGCGTCCTCGATCGTGACGATCGGGAAGTCGTTGACCAGCCCGACGTAGTACTCGGTCAGCGCGGCGGCGTCCCAGTCCTTGTTGTCGAGACGGTAGACGCCGTCCTTGAAGAACTCGGTGGCGGCGACGTCGAGGCCGAGCGCGATGTCGGTGCCGGGCGTGAAGCCGGCCTTCTCGATCGCCTTGACCAGGAAGTCCAGGCCCTCGCGGTTGCTGGGCAGGTCGGGGGCGAAGCCGCCCTCGTCGCCGAGGCCGGTCGCGTAGCCCGCGGCCTTCAGCTCGGCGCGCAGCACGTGGTAGGTCTCGACACCCCAGCGCAGCGCCTCGGAGTACGTCTCGGCACCGATCGGGGCGAGGAAGAACTCCTGCATGTCGATGCCGTTGTCGGCGTGCTCGCCGCCGTTGATGACGTTGAACAGCGGAACGGGCAGGACGTGCGCGTTCGGGCCGCCCAGGTAGCGGAACAGCGGCAGGTCGGCGGAGTCGGCGGCGGCCTTGGCGACCGCGAGGCTCACGCCGAGGATGGCGTTGGCGCCCACGCGCTTCTTGTTCTCGGTGCCGTCGACGTCGATGAGGACCTCGTCGACGATGCGCTGCTCGCTCGCCTCCACGCCTTCCAGCGCCGGGCCGAGCTCGTCGATGACGGCCTCGACGGCCTTCAGCACGCCCTTGCCCCCGTAGCGGCTCTTGTCGCCGTCGCGGAGCTCGTACGCCTCGAACGCACCGGTGGACGCCCCGGACGGGACGGCCGCGCGCTGCACGATGCCGTCGTCGAGGAGCACCTCCACCTCGACGGTCGGGTTTCCGCGCGAGTCGAGAATCTCGCGTGCGCCTACAGCCTCGATCAGTGCCACTGATGTGCTCCTTGCTCAGGGGGAAAACGTGGTGTGGAGCGTCGTCGATCCGCGCTCAGTCTAGCCCGGCTGCCTCGACCACGACGGCGAGCGCGAAGCCGTCCCATCCCTTCGCCCCGACGGTCTGCAGGGCGGTGGCGTCGAACCGCGGGTCCTCCCGCAGCATCCGCAGCCCCTCGCGCGTGCCGATCACCTTCGGGTCGGTCGTGTGCTCGTCGACGATCTCCCCTTCGCGACCGACGTTGTCCAGCACGATCACCGTCCCCGGGTGGCCGAGCTTCGCGGCCCAGTCGAGGTAGATCGTGTTCGACTCCTTGTCGGCGTCGATGAACACCAGGTCGAAACCGCCGACGAGAGTGGGCAGCACGTCCGCGCCTCGGCCGACACGGATGTCGACCCGCTCCCCCACACCAGCTGCGTCGATGCTGGCCCTGGCGATCCCCGCGTTCACCGCCTCCGCCTCGATCGTCACGACGCGACCCTCCGGGCCGACCGCGCGTGCCATCCAGATGGTGGAGTAGCCGCCCAGCGTGCCGATCTCGAGGACTCGCCGCGCGCCGCTGATGCGCACCAGCAGGTTCAGCAGCTTCCCGGCCACGGGTGCGACCTCGATCTCGGGGAGACCGGCGGCGCGCTGCGCGTCGAGCGCCGCGGCGAGGGCGTCGTCGTCTCCGACGAGCATGTCTGCGAGGAAGTCGTCGGCGTGCGACCAGGCGGCGGGGGTGGGTTCCATGCCCTCAGCCAACCGCCGGCGCCGCGCGCCGTCAAGGGCGCGGCGCCGGCGCCGGCGATGCGGTATCGGCGAGGGCGGGCTGCCGGCGGAACTGCCCCGTCAGCACCAGCACCGCCGCGACGACGGCGAGCACGATCCAGGCGGCGACGCCCAGCGGTCCGGCCAGAGCCAGGTCGGGCTGCGCGGCGGCGAACAGCACGATGAGGCCGCCTGCGGCATTGAGCGATCCGTGCGCGATCACCGCTGGCCAGACCGAAGCCGAGCGCAGGCGCAGCCAGCCGAGCAGCACACCCCAGGCGACGCATCCGCCGATCATGAAGAGCACGCCCGTGATGTCCGTCCGCCCGAAGTTGTAGCCGAGCAGGATGACCGGACTGTGCCACAGCCCCCAGATCACACCGCTCAGCACGAGCGCCGGCCAGGTGCCCAGCGGGCGCAGCGCCGGAAGAAGCCAGCCGCGCCAGCCGATCTCCTCTCCGACGGCGAAGACGCTGTTGAACAGCGCACCCACCGGGAGCAGGGCCAGCTGGGCCAGCACCACGGCGCCGACAGGCGGTACCGGGACTCCGTCGGGAAGCGCACCCTCGAGCTGAGACGCGAACGCCGAGAAGGTCAGGTCCAGCTGCACGAAACCGAGGGCGACGGACAGCAGGATGCTGAGGGCGACCAGCAGCGGCGGCACCAGCCAGCCCGCGACCATCAGCCACACCACGCGCTTGGCCGGACGCAGCGGCCACACCCCGAGGAAGCGCGCGCGCCTCCCGGGCCCGGGGACCTTCATCACGAACGTCACGACGAGCGTCGCGATCGCCGGGGTGAACATCATCACCGGCAAAAGCACCGTGGACATCGGCTCGGCGAGGCCCCGCCCCAGCCACAGCGGCAGCACGACCACCCAGGCGAGAGCGCAGGCGATCAGGACGAAGGCCGCGACGGCGGGCCAGTGCACACTCTCCGCACGCGTCGTCCGAGAGGTCACGCCGTCACCTCCCCGGTGCCGGAAGCCGATCCTGACGGCGCCTGTCCGCGGTCGACGTATGCCTGCAGGAGGGCGGCCCCCTCCTCTGCACCGTCGATCGTGACGAGGAACGGTCGTCGATCGCGGCGCGACACCTCGATCGCGGACCCGCGTCGCATGACGATCCCGGAGCGTCCGTCCACCGCGATGCGCCAGCCCCAGCCGCCGAACTCGCCGAACGGGGAGATGTCGACCGCGCGCGCCGAGACGATCTGGTCGAGCGGGATGCGGGTGCGCGGCCATCCGAGGCGTCCGCGGGCCGCGAAGCCCTCCGGGGTGATCGTGACCCGGAACGATG
Source organism: Microbacterium algeriense (assembly GCF_008868005.1). Lineage (GTDB taxonomy): Bacteria > Actinomycetota > Actinomycetes > Actinomycetales > Microbacteriaceae > Microbacterium > Microbacterium algeriense. The sequence continues at coordinate 100,770 of NZ_WAAO01000002.1, read as the reverse complement.
CGGTGGCTGCGAGGGCGAGGGCGACGAGCACCACCACCACCGCGACGATCCCGCCGCCGGCGACGCCGGTGCCGAGCATGTAGCCCGCGAGCGCGACCAGGCCGAGCAGGACGACGATCAGGAAGAGGAGGGCCCCGCGCGGCATCGAGGTCGTCGCCACCCAGACCACCCGCTCCCCCTGCGCGATGTCGATCACGTGCCGGGCCTGCAGCGTCCGACCCGCTTCGGGGCGCACCCGGGGCTGCACGGCCCAGGCCGCAGCGCCGACGAGGACGAGGGCCGCGAACGACACGGCCACGACGCCGCCGATGCCGGGGACCCGGGTCGTGTCGACGAGGTCGCGCTGGATCCACAGGGAGCCGAGGGTCGTGACCGCGGCGAAGGCGGCCATGCCCGCGGCGAGCGCGCCCATGAGTCGCGCAGCGCCACCCCAGTGCGCGCCGACCGCGAGAAGCGTCGTGACCGCCATCAGCACGGGGATCCCGAGGCCGATGGCGAGGAGCATCCAGAGGTAGACAGAGACGGGGCCGAAGGCGTCGGCACCGTTCATGCCCCAGTGCGTGGCCACCTGCTCCGGCAGCGTGGGCAACCAGGTGAGGAGCACGATGACGGCAGCCGCGGTGATCAGGACGGGGACGACCAGCGCCACGAGGAAGAACCGCACTCTGGCGCGCCGCAGCAGCGCGGGCGGTGTGCGGGTGAGGTCGTGTGTCGTCATGGCGAGTCCTCCTCAGGTGGTGCGGACGGCGTGGGGGCGTTGCGGGGATCGCGGTGCGCGTGCACGATGCCGGCGAGAGTGTCGACCGAGACGCCGAGCGCCGCTGCCCGGCGCACCAGCTCCTCGATGTCGTGGGCGAGTTCGGCGAGAGGGGCGGCGGTCGCCGCGATCACGGCGCCCCGACCTCGACGCAGATCGACCAGCCCCTCGTCGCGGAGCCGCTGGTACGCGTGCAGCACGGTGTGCTGGTTGATCTCCAGCGCTTCCGCGACGTCGCGCGCGGCGGGGAGCCGATCGCCCGGCGACAGCACGCCGGCGAGGATGTCGGAGCGGATGGACGCGGCGACCTGGTCGTAGAGGGCCCGCGGACTGTCGGCATCGACGCGGATGAGCATCCGGTCCCCCTCTCGTCGTGATCTCTAGTTATTCTATGTGAACTAGAACTTATGTGGCAACCCTCCACAGAAGTTCCCCACCCATGGCGGATTGCTCCACACTGGCCGCATGCGCATCACTCCCCGCCGTCTCGCGATCGGCATGAGCCTGTGGATCCCCAACCTCTTCAGCGGCATCAGGGTGCGCCGCTTCAGCGAGGACTGGACCCACGCCACCGTCGAACTGCACGTGAACGTGTTCACGCGCAACTACGTCAAGACCGCGTTCGGCGGCTCCATGTCGGCGATGACCGACCCCTACTTCTTCATGCTCGTGATGCACCAGCTCGGCCGCGACCACGTCGTGTGGGACACTCGCGGCGAGATCGAGTTCCTCAAGCCGGGCCGCGGCGTGCTCACGGCGGAGTTCCATGTGTCGAAGCAGAAGGCGGAGGAGATCCGGGAGCGTGCGCGCGGCGGGGCCAAGGTGCTCGAGTGGTTCGAGACGGTGATCACCGATCGCGAGGGCGATGTCGTCGCCAAGGTGCGCCGCGAGGTCTACATCCGCGAGAAGAAGCGGGTCACGGCTTCTTCTCGGTCCTGACCTCCGGGGGCACGGCGGCCGCGATCGGGACCGACAGCGTCGACGCCCGCGGAACGAGTGTCGGGGCGAGTCGGATGGTCCCGTGCTCCCTCGATGCGCCGGACACCAGCCCGAGGACGAGCTCGAGAGCCGTGCGCCCGCTCTCCTCGAAGGGCTGACGCACCGTCGTGATGCCCAGAGCTGCGGCCGCCTCGCCGTCGTCGTATCCGACGACGGCGAGCGGAGCGCCCCCCGGTTCCGCATGCAGCGCCGTCAGGACCGCCACGGCGAACTGGTCGTGATTCGCCACGATGGCCGTCGCCCCGGCGGACCGTGCCGCGGCGATCACGCGCCCATCGACGGACGCGGGAGCATCGACCGGCAGATCGGTCACCGCGACGTGCGGCATCAGCCCGTCGACGCGCAGCATGCCCGCGGACACGTACGCCGGGGACCGCTGCGGCTCGTGCACGAAGAGGACCCTCCGGTGTCCGAGCTCGGCGAGGTGACGCCCGATCTGCGCGCCGCCGTCCCGATCGTCCACGAGGATGACGGGTCCGCCCGCCTCGGCTCTGGTCGGCACGACGTCGACGTACACGACCGGGATGCGGGCCGCCCTGCTCGCGCGCCGGGCGGCACCTCCCAGCGGCACGCCCATCACCACGAGCCCCGAGACGTCGGTGCGCGTCGGCAGCACGTCCAGCAGCGGCTCCTCCGCGGCGGCGGCGGAGTCGAGGTCGTACGGGATGATGTCCACCGCCGCGTCCCTGGCACGGCGGAGCATCCCCGACAGCCGGCGGAGGTACGACGGGTACGTCGTGAAAGGGGCGGCGACCGCGATGCGAGCGGCCCCCACTCTGCGTCCGGAGGTCATGCGGTAGCCGAGCTCCGTGGCTGCCGCGACGATGCGCTCACGGGTCTCCTGACGAACGCGGTGCGGAGCGCTCACGGCCAGCGAGACCGTCGAGATGCTCACTCCGGCGCGCGCGGCGACGTCGTAGATCGTGACCCGACCGGGGCGTGCGCGCATCCCCCGCCTCCTGCTTCATCGAAGTTCTTCGATTGCTCAGACTAGTGCGGAACTCGTCGAAGGAGATGCCGGATGCACGCACATCGATCCCGATTCCGTCGTCCCGCGCTGGACAGCGCGGTGGCCGCCCTCGAGCAGCGCGTCGCGCCGCTGCTCGCCCCGGAGCCCGCCGACCCCGCAGGACGACGGCGTGTGGCGGCGGCGAACGACGTCGCGGTGAGCGCCGCGCTCGGCATCGCCCCGCCGCGCACCGCGGCCGAGGAGCACATCGTGCCGGTCGACGGCCACCCTGATGTGCGCGTCCGCGTGTACTGGCCCGGCGAGGAGCGCACCCCTCCCGGTGCGGGGCTGCCCGTGCTGGTGTACTTCTACGGCGGTGGATTCACGATCGCCGGGATCGACTGGGTCTCCTGGGACGCGCGACTGCGGACCCGCGCTCGCGACGCCGGGATCGTGATCGTCGCTGCGGACTACGCGCACGCGCCGGAGCAGCGCTTCCCCACGCAGCCGGAGCAGTGCTGGTCCGCATTCGAATGGACGCACGCGCATGCGGCGGAGCTGGGCGCATCCCGCGACCGCATCGCCGTCGGCGGCTCCTCGTCGGGAGGCGATCTGGCCGCTGCCGTGACTCTGATGAACCGCGACCGCTCCGCGCACCCGATCGCCTTCCAACTGCTGGAGAACCCGGCCCTCGACCTCACCATGGGCCACGTCGACATGGCCGGCATCGACGCGCGGATGCCCGGCGTCATCGTGCGCGCGGCCGGACGGAACCTGGTGCGGCAGTACCTCGGAGACGACGCGGCGATCGCGCGCCGGCCGTACGCATCGCCTCTGCGCGCCGCATCGCACGCGGGACTCCCGCCGACCCTGATCCTCACGTCGGAGCTGGACCCGCTGCGCGGAGACGGTGAGGCCTACGCACGAGCGCTCTCGGCAGCCGGCGTCCCCGTCACCGCGCTCCGCTTCGTCGGACAGACCCACGGCTCCCTCGGCTCGACCGGCTTCGTCCCCGCCGCGGATGTCGCGCACCGGCTCATCGTGGCGCAGCTGCGCACCCTGTACGAGGAGGCGGCGGCATGACCGTCCCTCTCGAGGACCTGCCGCCGCTGAGCCCCGCGATCCTGGAGTGGCTGCAGCGCGCCGCGGAGATCTCCGCCGCTCTTCCCGGTCTCCGATCCGAGGAGCCGACCGAGCGGCGCCGGGCGGAGCGCGAGCTGAGCGATCTCCTCGCGGCCGAGTTCACCGATCCGGCGCCGACCGGGGTGGAGATCAGCGATCGGGAGGTCGACGGCGCGTCCGGCCCCTGCCGCGCTCGCGTGTTCCGCACCGGAGGAGCGGTCGGGCCGCAGCCGACCCTGTTGTGGCTGCACGGCGGAGGCTGGACGGGCGGCACGATCGACGAGCTTCTCAACGACCGCATCTGCGCCGACCGGACACTCCGCTCGGGAGTGCAGATCATCGCGCTGGAATACCGGCTCGCCCCCGAGCACCCCTTCCCCGCACCGGTCGACGACGCCGTCGCCGCCCTGGCGGACCTGCGCCGCCGCGCCGACGACCTCGGGATCGACGCCGAGCGCCTGGGCGTCGGCGGCAACTCCGCGGGAGCGACCGTCGCGGCGACGACGGCGCTGCGCGAGCGCGATGCCGGACGACGCCTGCACCACCAGGCCCTCGAGGTGCTGCCGGCGGCTCTCCGCCTGGTGGGAGCGTCGGGGCATCGGCATCGCGCCGCGTCGGGCATGCAGGGCGCAGAGAGACTCGCCGACCTCTATCGCGCCGGTGCCCCGCTCTCCGCCGCCTCCCCGCTGGACGCGGCGGACCACCGCGGACTCGCTCCCGCACTGATCCTCGCGGCGGAGTTCGACCCCCTCCGCGACGGGGCGATCGCCTACGCTCGCGTGCTGCGGGAGGCGGGAGTGCCCGTCCGGCTGCACGTCGGACCCGGGCACGTGCACGGCTCCCCCGGGCTCACCGCCCGCTGGCAGGGAGCACGGGACTGGCAGGCGGTCTTCGCCGACGAGCTCGCGATCGCCTACCGCACCAGGAGCGGAGACGATGCCTCGCGTCGCCCCGCCACGACCGCCGCCGCCACGGACGCCTGACCACCGCACCCGCCCGAAGACCGCACCCGTCCGACGACCGCACTGCCATGCCCGCACCCGACCGAGACCAGGAGACGATGATGTCCACCCACGCCGTAGATCCCGTGTTCCCCTCCCTCCCCGCACCTCCGCTCACCGCGGACGCCATCCCCGGCCAGCGGCAGACGCGGTGGTTCTGGGTGACGTTCGTCCTCGCCTGGCTCGGCTCCGGCATCGCCCAGGGCGTCGCCAGTGTGGCCATCCCGCAGCTCCTCAAGGAATGGGATCCCGATCAGGCGACCGGGAACCTCAGCATCATCCTCACCCTCGGCGGCGCTGCGATCCTCATCACGACACCGATCTTCGGGCGCCTCAGCGACCGCTCGATGTCCCGCCTCGGCATCCGCCGCCCGTGGATCCTCTCGGGATCGCTGATCGCCCTCGCCGGCTACGCGATCCAGGCGACCGCTGCGTCCCTGCCGGTGCTCGGGACCGGCACGATCCTCGTCCTGGTCGGGTGGGGTGCGGTGTCGATGACCGTGCACACGCTGTTCGCCGACCAGATCCGCCGCAGCATCCGGGCCATCATGTCGGCCGTCACGGGCGCCGCCACCGCCATCGGGATCCTCGGCGGTGTCGCGCTCGCGGGCGTCGTCGCCCCGACCGGCCAGCTGGGCATGTTCCTGATCCCCGGGGGACTGTCCGTCCTCCTCGCGATCAGCCTCTTCTTCGCGCTGAAGGACATCCGTCGCCGTCAGCCCGCGGAGCCGATGGACTGGCGCGGCGTGCTGGCCACGTTCTGGCTCAGCCCGCGGCGCTACCCGGACTTCGCGTGGGCGTGGATGTGCCGCTTCTTCATGACGGCATCCATTGTGTCCGTCACGAGCTACCTCTACCTCACGATCTCGGGCCGGTTCGGCATCGACGACCCCACCGAGATCGCCGGTGTGCAGACGCAGGCGACCGCCGCCTTCACGCTCATGAACCTCGTGATGGCGTTCGTCTTCGGCGTGATCTCGGACCGGACGGGACGCCGCAAGCCGAGCGTCGTGATCGGCGCGCTCGCGAGCGCCGGCGGGCTCGTCCTCGCGGTCTCCTTCGGAGACATCGCGTTCTTCCTCATCGGGATCGCGATCGTCGGAGCCGGGCAGGGCGCCTACATCGCGGCGGACGTGGCGCTGATGACCGAGTGCCTGCCGTCCGTCGAGGATGCGGGCAAAGACCTCGGCATCGTCGCCCTGGCCTACCTGCTCCCAGGGATCCTGGTGCCCGTTTTCGGTTTCTTCGCCACGCGCATAGGCTCGCCGACAGGTGAGAACTTCGCGGCCCTGTACATCGGCGCGGTCGTGATGGCCGTGATCGCCGCGTTCGCGGTCACCCGAGTGAAGGGCGTGCGATGACCGGGTCACCCCGCCTCCGCGGTGCGGCCCGCCGCGAGTACCGGCGCTTGGCGCGCGCCGCGGACATGCCACCGCGAACGCATCCGTCCGTGCACCGCACACGCGACATCCGCGTCCGCGCGAGCGACGGGACCGTGCTCCTGACGGACCACTGGCACGCGGACGGCGCCGGCGGGGACACCGTGCTGATCCGCACTCCGTACGGGCGCGACGGCATCGGCGGCGTCGCGCTCTTCCTGGCCGAGCGCGGTCATCACGTGGTGGTGCAGAGCTGTCGCGGCACCTTCGGCTCATCCGGAGCCTTCGACCCGCTGCACGACGAGGCCGCGGATGGACAGTCGACTCTGCGGTGGCTGCGCGCGCAGCCCTGGGCGACCGGACGCGTGCACTCCTGGGGCGGGAGCTACTTCGGCGTGACCCAGTGGGCGTACTGCGACGGCGACGACCGTCCGGATGCGATGGGCATCGCGATCTCGGCGCGCCGCTTCGACGACGCCATCCTGTATCCCGGCGGCGGGTTCTCGATCGACACCCCGCTCACCTGGGCGTACGCGCTGGACATCCAGGAGCGCGCGCTGCCGTCCCGGATCGGGGCGCTGGTGCGGGCGCGGTGGGCCCTGCGCCGCGGCGCTCTCGCCGTCCCTCCCGCTGACGCGGTGCGGGTCGCTCGCGGAGCGGATCCGCAGTTCTTCCGCGACTGGGTCGAACACAGCGATGCGGGCGACCCGTGGTGGCAGCCGATGCACTTCGCCCAGGATGTCGACACGATCCCCCCGGTCACCCTCGTCGCCGGGTGGCAGGACCTCTTCCTGGTCGGACAGCTCGCCGACCACGCGGCGCTCCACGAGGCCGGCCGCCCTGTCCGCCTGATCGTCGGCGACTGGGTGCACGGGGCGCCGGACATCACCGTGATCGGCGTGCGGGAGGCGCTGCGATCGTTCCCCGAGACCGCGCCGCCGACCGGCGCTCGCATCGAGGTCACCGGCGGCGGCGGGTGGCGAGACCTGGAGAGCTGGCCGCCGCCGCACACGCGCCTCAGCGCCGAGCTCACCGCCGACGGCCGCCTCGACCGCAGCGGCGACGCCCACCCCGCCGGCGCGCTCTCCTACCGATACGACCCGGGCGATCCGACACCGGACGCCGGCGGGCGCACCCTCAATCCGTTCTCGGCCGGCCGTCGCGTCCAGCGTCGGCGCGAGCAGCGCGCCGACGTGCTCGTCTTCACCGATGAGCCCCTCCGCGAGGATCTGCTGCTGATGGGGACGCCCGAGGTCGCGCTGGCCCTCACCTCGTCGAACCCGCGCGTCGACCTGTTCGTGCGGCTCTGCGAGGTGGATGCGAGGGGGGTCTCGCGCACCCTGACCGACGGCTATCGGCGGCTGTCGCCCGAGGTCTCGGAGGACGGGAGCGGGCGCATCCGGCTCGAGCTCGCCCCGCTCGCCCACCGTGTCGCCGCGGGATCCCGCCTGCGCGTGCAGGTGTCCTCCGGCGCGCACCCCCTGCACCTGCGGAACCCGGGGACGGAGGACCCGGTGCGCGACCACTCGCGCCTCATCCCGAGCGAGCAGACCCTGCGCCTGGGCGGAGACGCTCCCGCCCTGCTGACGCTGCCCGCGGTGACCACGACGCCGAGGCAGACGCCCTCCGCGTCACCCGCCGTTCACCGCGACGTGCCACGATGACGGGATGCCCCTCGCCCGCCGCCTGAGTCTCGTCGACGCCGTCGCGATCGGCCTCGGCTCCATGATCGGCGCCGGCGTCTTCGCCGTCTGGGCCCCCGCGATCGGCGTGGCCGGCAGCGGCGTCCTGATCGCGCTCGCGATCGCCGCCGTCGTCGCGTACTGCAATGCGACCTCGTCCGCTCAGCTCGCCGCGGTGCATCCGGTGGCCGGCGGCACGTACGCCTACGCCAGAGCCGAGATCGGCCCGTGGTGGGGCTTCGTCGCCGGATGGAGCTTCGTGATCGGAAAGATCGCGAGTTGCGCGGCCATGGCGATGACCTTCGCCGCCTACGCCGCGCCCGCCGGGTGGCAGGTGCCGGTCGCGGTCGCCGCGGTCGCCGCCCTCGCCGTGGTGAACTGCTTCGGCGTGACGCGCACCGCGCTGCTGACGCGCATCCTCGTCGTGTGCTCGCTCCTCGGACTCGCGGTGGCCGTCGGCTTCGGGCTCACGGCCGTTCCTGCCGGAGCGCCGCCTCTTCCGGACGCGACCGTCTACGGCGTGCTCCAGGGGGCAGGGCTGCTGTTCTTCGCTTTCGCCGGCTACGCCCGCATCGCCACCATGGGCGAGGAGGTGGTCGATCCCGCGCGCACCATCCCCCGGGCGATCGTGCTCGCCCTCGGCGGTGCGGTGGTCGTGTACGCCGTCGTCGGCACGGCCGTCGTGCTCGTGCTCGGAGCCGACGCCGTCGGATCCGCCGCGCCGCTCGTCGATCTGCTGGAGCGCGCGGGGTGGCCCCAGCTCGGTCCCCTCGTCCGGATCGCCGCCGCCACCGCGTCGCTGGGCGCCCTGCTGGCCCTGCTGACCGGTATCGGCCGGACGACCCTGGCGATGGCTAGGGAGAGCGACGTCCCCCGCTTCCTCGCGAAGGTGGATGCGCGCCACCAGGTGCCGCAGCGCGCCGAGATCGCGATCGCCGTCATCGTGATCGTCATCGTGCTCGCCGCCGACCTGCGCGGTGCGATCGGGTTCTCGTCGTTCGGCGTGCTCCTGTACTACCTGATCGCGAACGCCTCCGCCTTCCGGCAGACGGGGCCCGCGCGGCGCTACCCCCGCGCCCTGCAGGTGGTCGGCGCGCTCGGGTGCCTGGTGCTCGTGAGCACGCTCCCCGTCCTGGCCTCGCTGATCGGGATGGTCGTCGTGCTGGTCGGCGTCGGATATCGACTGCTGCGTCTGCGCCGGGCCCGCGCCGACGATCAGTCCGCCGCCTCCGAGCGGTAGACCCGCGGAGCCACGCCCAGCACGGCCCGGAAGTCGCGGGTCAGATGCGCGTGGTCCGCGTAGCCGAGCTCCGCGGCGAGCGAGGCGAGGTCCGTGCCCGGCTCCTCCCGCACGCGCCGCGCCGCCTCCTGCAGACGCCGTCTGCGGATCATCGCCGCGGGCGAGAGACCCACGTGACGATGCGTCATCCGCTGCAGTGTGCGCACCGATACGGCGAGTCGCGTCGCCGCCTCCTCCGGTGTGAGGGCGGCGTCATCGCCCATCAGCGCGTCCATCAGCGCATTCGCCTGACGCGACGAGTCGTCCACGGCACCCGCACGCGCGGCGAGCCAGCGGGCGAACTCCGCGACCGCACGCTCCCGATGGCCCTGCCCCGTGCCCATCGCCCCGACGACCCGCTCGCGGAGACCGGCGACGTCGCCGAACCGCTCGTCGAGGACGCGCTCGGCGTCGACCAGCGACGCGGGATCGTCGATCAGCGCCGCGACCGCTGCAGGACGCAGCAGCGCGCCCACGGCCCAGCCGCTCCCGCGCAGATCGCGATGGGACGCGCGCGTCGTCGCGCCGGACAGCGTCACGGCATGCGGGTCCACCACGAGGTTGAGCGCGGGAAAGGAGACCACCTCCTGGCGCGACGAACGACCGGGGGCGATGTCCCACTCCGGGATCCAGAACCACGCGACCAGCTCCGCGGCCTCCGCCGGCGGTGGCAGCCGGTGGAACTGCGGCAGGCGGGCGGGATACAGCACGCCGCCGGTCGGGTTCACCATGCGCCCAGCGTAGGCGCCGGGACGGACATGCGGAGCCTGTCGCGCAAGTTCAAGCGGCGGAGCCCGCGGGCCGCTTAGCGTGGCGGCATGACCCACGACACTCCCACGACCGGTGCGACCGGCACGTACACCACCGACGGACGCCCCAACGGCGCCACCTCCCTCACGCCCTTCCTGGCCATCCCGGATGCCAAGAGCGCGATCGCCTTCTACCGGGACGTGCTCGGCGCCCGCGTCGTCGACGTCACCGAGTTCGAGGGCGTCGTGGCGCACGCCGACCTCGACTTCGGGCTCGGTCTCCTCCAGCTCGGCGAGCCGAATCCGGAGTACCACCTGGTGCCCGCTCCCGGAGGCGACGACGACTGCTACTCGATGGGCCTGTACGTCTCGGACGTCGACGCCGTGGTCGAGAAGGCGGTCGCCGCGGGGGCCACCGTGCGCGAGGCTCCGGCACCGTTCGTCTCGGGCGACCGCTTCGCCAGCATCCGCGATCCGTTCGGCGTGCGGTGGTCGATCATGACCAGGGTCGAGGACATCTCCGAAGAGGAGAGCAGCCGCCGGGTGGCGGAGTGGGCGGCGTCGTTCAGCGCGGCTCCGGCGGACGACGCGAGCTGACAGCAGCCTCCGCCGCCCGGCACACGGCGGGAAGCAGGGCCTCGGCGGTGCGACGGTAGCCGAGCGCGCTCGGGTGGAAGCGGTCGAGGCTGAACATCGCCTCCGGCTCGTCGAAGAACATCGGCCCGACCGCGCGGCGCAGATCCACCGGCTCCGCCCCCGCGTGCCTGGCGGTCTCGGCCTGCACGTCCGCGAGCCGTCTGGACAGGCTGGAGGCGATCCGGCGCAGGGGCTGCGGCACCGCGCGCAGAGCGCCGAGGTCGGGACAGGTGCCGACCACGACCTCGGCGCCTCGCGCTCGCAGCCTGCGGATCGTCTCCTGCAGGTGCTGGGCCGACAGCGCCACGGGAAGCCGATGCGTCACGTCATTGCCGCCGACCACGATGACCGCCACGTCCGGCCGGCAGTCCGGCTCGAGGGCGGCGAGCTGGGCGGGGAGGTCGGGCGACTCGGAGCCGACGACCGCGAGGGTGCGCAGGCGGACGGGCCGCTGCAGTCGCCGCGCCGTCGCCTTGGCGAGTCTCCCGCCGAGGGTCTCCTTGCGGTGCTCGGCCCCGAGGCCGGCGGCGAGCGAGTCTCCGAGCAGCACCAGTTGCAGCGGTTCCCCCTCGAGGCGCGGTCGCCAGACCCGATCCGCATCCAGCGACCGCTCGCCCAGCGGCTTCCCGATCCGACGCCGGGCAAGGGCGGCCTGCTGCGTCAAGGCGAGGCGGAACACGGCGACAGCGACGCCGACGGCCGTCCCGACGGCGATCACGAGGCGGATGCGGCTCACATCCTCATCCCATCCCCCGCCCGTGAACTCCGGGTGAACGCCCGCCGCACCTCCCCGGCGGCCCTCCCCGGCGGCCCGACGCTCAGCCGCACACCTGTCGGACGGATGCAGGGATGTCGGACCGGAACACGGCATCCGGTCCGACAGCCGTCCTTCGGTCCGACATCCGTCCCGGGTTCGAAGGGCGGGTGACGGAGCCGGGGTCAGGAGAGGGGCTTGAGCTCCAGGTCGCCGCCGGCGGTGACGGTCGCGAAGGCGGTGTAGCCGTCGGCGGCGGAGCGCTCCAGCAGCGCCTTGAGGTTCTTGGTGCGCCGCTCCAGTCGCACGCGGGCGCCGTCCGCGATGAGTGCGGCCTTGTGGCGGATGAGCTCCGCGACAGGGACATCCGCGTCATGGATGAGCACGACCGCCTGCGCCGTGGCGTCGGCGGTCTCGGTCACGAGGTCGACGAGGCGCTCGAAGCCGAGGGAGAAGCCCACCGCGGGGACCTGCTGCCCGAGGAAACGGCCGATCATCCCGTCGTAGCGGCCGCCTCCGCCGAGCGAGTAGCCGACGGAGGGGTGCGCGAGCTCGAAGATCGTGCCCGTGTAGTAGCCCATGCCGCGCACGAGGAACGGGTCGAACACCAGCGGGATGTCGGACTGCCCGCGACCGACCGCGACGGCCTCGCCGATGCCGACCAGATGCTCGACGAGCTCGGCCGGAGCCCCCTCCGGCAGCGCCTTGCGGATCTGGCGTTCGCCGAACGGATGGTACTCCATCGTCTGCGGGCGACGGAGGAAGGCCTCGAACGCGTCGGCCGCCGCCGGGGACGCGCTCCGTTCGCGAAGCTCCGCCGCGACCCCCTCCGGTCCGATCTTGTCGAGCTTGTCGATCGTGATCAGCACGCCGGGGCGCTCGGCGTCGGTGAACCCGAAGCTGTCGAGCATCCAGTCCAGGATCCGGCGGTCGTTGATGCGGACGGTCGCGCCCTCGAGCCCGAGCGCGTCGACGGCGTCGAGCGAAGCCACCATCAGTTCGGCCTCGGCGCGCGCGGAGTCGTCGCCCATGATGTCGATGTCGCACTGCACGAACTGGCGGTAGCGGCCCTTCTGCGGGCGTTCGGCGCGCCACACCGGGCCGATCTGGATCGAGCGGAACACCGAGGGGAGCTGGCCGCGGTTGCTGGCATAGAACCGGGCGAGCGGGACGGTCAGGTCGTAGCGGAGCCCGAGGTCCGAGAGAGCGGCCGGGTCGTCGGCCGCCGCTCTGATCGCGTCGGCGTCGAGGCCGCGGCGCAGGATGTTGTAGGAGAGCTTCTCATTGTCGCCGCCGATCCCGGCATGCAGCCGGTCGTAGTCCTCGACGACCGGCGTCTCGATCTCGTCGAACCCGTGCGCCAGGTAGCGGTCGCGGATGACGGAGAGCACGCGCTCACGGCGGGCCTTGTCGGCGGGGAGGATGTCGCGCATGCCGCGCGGCGGGTTCACGGTAGCCACGGTTCCATCTTCCCAGGTCTGCCGACGCGGACGTGCCGACCGGTCAGGACGCGGCTTCCGCGGCCCGCACGTCGTCCTCGAGCGCGCGGAGCCGTTCACGCAGGGCGCGTTCGGCATCCCACCCCTCGGCGCGCGCGGTGGCCACGAGGGAGAGCAGCGCGTCACCGAGCTCGGCCTCGGATGCGGGAGCCGCAGCGGTGCTCGCGGGCGCGACCGTGACACCTGCCCCCGCCGCACGGCCGGTGAGCTTCTGGGCGCGGGCGAGGGCCGGCATCCCCGGCGGCACGCCGTCGAGGACACTGGTGCGCGTGCGCTTCTCCGCGGCCTTCGCGGCGTTCCAGTGCACCAGAACCTCCTCCGGCGTCTCCGCGACCTCGCCGGCGAACACGTGCGGGTGCCGACGCACCATCTTCTCGGTCAGGGTGCGGGCGACGTCGTCGATGTCGAACGGGTCGTCGGTGTCCTGCGCCGCGATCGCCGCGTGGAACAGCACCTGCCAGAGCAGGTCCCCCAGCTCCTCGCGGAGGTCGTCGCGCGTGCCGGTCTCGACCGCGTCGATCACCTCGTGCGACTCCTCGATCAGATACGGCACGAGGTCCCGGTGGGTGATGCGCTGCGACCAGACGCAGCGCTCCCTGACCGCGCGCATCGTCTCCGCCGCGGTGCGGAGCGGGTCCTCCGGAGCACCGGGGATCTCGGGCAGTGAGGTCATCGTTCCTCCTCGGATGGGTCCGGAGCCGGACGCCGCGCTCACGACGCCGCGGATGCGACCCGACGGTACCAGCGCGCCCGCAGCGACACGAAGACACCCGACACGGCGAGCGCGATCAGGGATCCGACGAGCACGCCCAGGATGGCCTGATCACGGATGCCCGCGTCAGCGGCGAAGGCGAGGTTGGCCAGCAGCAGCGACACCGTGAAGCCGATGCCGCCGAGCGCGCCGGCTGCGAGGATGTCGGCGAACGGCAGCGCGGGGTCGGCGCCGCGCGGGCGGATCCGCATCGCGAGCCAGCCGAACAGCGAGATGCCGATGACCTTGCCGACCGGCAGCGCGACGACGATGCCCCAGAACGCCGGTGACAGCTGGGTCGGCGAGACGGCGGGGATCACGACGAACGCCGCCACGAAGGCGAAGACCGGAAGGATCGCGCCGTTCACGGTGGGCTCGAGGGCGTGTCGGGTGCGACCGGCCGGCACGGGTGCCATCACCAGTCCCAGCATCACGCCGGCGATCGTGGCATGGATGCCGGAGGACGCGACGAGCGCCCACGTGACGATCCCCACGACGGCCATCGCGATCGCGATGAGCGGGTGCCCCTTCGCGTGCAGGAGCCGGCTGAGCGCCCAGAAGACGGCGACTCCGACGATCGCGAGGCCGAAGAAGAGCCACTGGACGTCATGGGCGAAGAGGACGGCGATGAAGATGATGCCGATGATGTCGTCGAGGATCGCCAGGGCGAGCAGGAACACCCGCACCCGAGACGGGAGCCCGCGGCCGAACATCGCCAGCACGCCGAGGGCGAAGGCGATGTCGGTGGCGGTCGGGATCGGCCAGCCCGAGACGGTCGCGCTGTCCCCCGCGATGAGCAGGTAGACCGCGATCGGCACCAGCACGCCGCCAGTCGCGGCGATGGCGGGCTGCACGGCCTTGCGCGGCGAGTCGAGCTCCCCGTGGGTGAGCTCATGGCGGAGCTCGATGGCGACCACGAGGAAGAAGACCGCGAGCAGACCGTCGGACACCCAGTGCGCGACGGACAGATCGAGGGACGTGCCGGGGACCGCGATGTGGAAGTCCAACAGGCCGGCGATCGCATCATGCGTCGGGAGGTTCGCGAACAGGAGGCCGAGACCGGCCGCGACGAGCAGGAGGACGGCGGGGAACTGCTGCCCGCGGAGCGGGTTCGGTGAGATGCGCATCCCCTCCATCGTAGGTCGCGCCGCGGCGGCCCACCCCGCCGTCGGTGCGGCCACGGGGTCGCATCGCCGTGTGTCGTCATGCGTGCAGGGCACCACTGCGACGAGGGATACTCTCGAGGGGTGACCCCCGCACACTCCTTCTCCGAGCCCACGAACACCGAGGCCATCCGCGTGATCGGCCGCTTCGAAGCCGGCCGCGGCATCCCCGATGCGATGCGCTCCGACGTCCGGATGCTGGGCGCGCTCCTCGGCCAGGTGCTGCGCGAAGCCGGCGGCGACGGACTCTTCGAAGACGTCGAGCGGCTCCGGCTGGCGACCATCCAGGCGTACGAGGACGAGTCCTCCGACGCGTTCGAGCGGGCCGCCGCCATCGCCGAGTCCTTCACGATCGCTCGCGCCGACGAGGTCGCCAGGGCCTTCACGTGCTACTTCCACCTCGTGAACCTCGCCGAGGAGCACCAGCGCGTGCGAGTGCTCCGCGAGCGCGCCGGGCAGTCCCCTTCGACGAGCTCAGGGACCCAGAACCAGGCGGGGTCCCCTTCGGCAAGCTCAGGGACCCAGAACCAGGCGGGGTCCCCTTCGACGAGCTCAGGGACCCAGAACCAGGCGGCGGACACCGTCGCCGGGGCGTACGCGCAGCTGCGCACCGAGGTGGGCGACGCGGAGGCTCGCCGACGCCTCGAGGGGCTCCGCTTCCACCCCGTCTTCACGGCCCACCCGACAGAGGCGCGACGGCGTGCGGTGTCGTCGAGCATCCGCCGCCTGTCCGAGTTGCTGACGCAGCACGACGCGGCGAGCGCGGGGGGTGCCGAGGAGCATCGTGCGCGCCGCCGGATGCTGGAGGAGATCGACACGCTGTGGCGCACGGCTCCGCTGCGCTCGCAGAAGCCCTCCCCGACGGACGAGGTCCGCACGGTGATGGGCGTGTTCGACGAGACCCTCTTCACCACCGTGCCGCACGTCTACCGTCGCATCGACGACGCGCTTCGCGGTGAGGAGTCCGGCGCCAGCGCCCCGGTCGTCCCCGCGTTCGTGCGGATCGGCTCGTGGGTCGGCGGCGACCGCGACGGCAACCCGTTCGTGACGGCATCGGTCACCCGCGAGGCCTCCCAGATCGCCGCGGACCACGTGCTGCGCGGTCTCGAGCGGGCCCTGGAGCGCATCGGCCGGACGCTCACCCTCGCCGCGGACGACACCCCGCCCAGTGCGGAGGTCACCGCGCTGTGGGATCGGTACGCCGCCGCGGAGCCCGAGCTCGCGGCCGAGCTCGCCACGCGCTCCCCCGATGAGCCCCACCGTCGCGTGCTGCTGACCTTGGCGCGGCGCGTCGCTGCCACCAGGCACGGCGATGGGGCGCAGGGTTACGCGCGCCCGGAGGAGCTGCTCGCGGACCTCCGCGCCGTGCAGGCGTCGCTCGCGGCCGCGGGGGCGAAGCGCCACGCCTTCGGCGGTGTGCAGCACCTCATCTGGCAGGTCGAGACCTACGGCTTCCACCTCACCGAGCTCGAGGTGCGTCAGCACTCCCAGGTGCACGCGAAGGCACTGGCCGAGCTCGATGCCGGCGAGGCCATCAGCGCGCAGACCGAAGAGGTGCTGGAGGTGTTCCGCGCCATCGCGGACATCCAGCGCGACCGCGGGCTGCGCGCAGCCGGGCGCTACGTCGTCTCCTTCACGCAGGCCGCCTCCGACCTCGCCAACGTGCACCGTCTCGCCCGCTACGCCCTCGGCGACGATGCCCCGGTGCTCGACGTGGTGCCGCTGTTCGAGACGTTCGCCGACCTGCAGGCGGCGCCCGGCATCCTCGCCGAGGTCGTCACATTCCCGCAGTTCCGCGAGCGCATGGCCGCGACCGGCAACCGCCTCGAGGTCATGCTGGGCTACTCCGACTCCTCGAAGGACGTCGGGCCCGTGGCCGCGAACCTGGCGCTGTACGAGGCGCAGGAGAAGATCGCCCGCTGGGCGCAGGAGTCGGGTATCGAGCTGACCCTGTTCCACGGCCGCGGCGGCGCCCTCGGCCGCGGCGGCGGTCCCGCGAACTCCGCGATCCTCGCCCAGCCGCCGCACTCGGTCGACGGCCGGTTCAAGCTCACCGAGCAGGGCGAGGTCATCTTCGCCCGCTACGGCGAGCCCGCCATCGCGATGCGGCACATCGACCAGGTCGCCGCGGCGACCCTGCTCGCCTCCTCGCCGTCGGTCGAGGAGCGCACCAGCCGCGCCGCCGAACGCTACGCCGAGGTGGCCGCGACCATGGACGCCGCCTCGCGGGAGCGCTTCTTCTCGCTCGTGAAGGCCGAGGGGTTCGCGTCGTGGTTCGCCACGGTCACGCCGATGGAGGAGATCGGTCTGCTCGCCCTCGGGTCCCGTCCTGCCCGGCGCGGACTGTCGGTGGAGTCGCTGGAGGACCTGCGGGCGATCCCGTGGGTGTTCGCCTGGACCCAGGCGCGCATCAACCTCGCCGGCTGGTTCGGGCTCGGCTCGGCGCTGGACGCGGTCGGCGACGCGGACATGCTCTCCGAGGCCTATCGCGAGTGGCCGCTGCTGCGCACCATGATCGACAACGTCGCGATGAGCCTCGCGAAGACCGACGAGCGCATCGCCCGCCAGTACCTCGCCCTCGGCGACCGCGACGATCTCGCTCAGCTCGTGCTCGACGAACTCGCCATCACCCGGCGCTGGGTGATCCGTCTCACGGGAGGCGAGGGCCTGCTGGAGAACAAGCCGATCCTGCAGCGCGCCGTGCAGCTGCGCAGCCCCTACGTCGACGCCCTCTCCCTCCTGCAGCTGCGTGCCCTGCGCGCCCTGCGATCGGCTCCCGAGGGTCCCACCGGATCCGGTGCCGACGCGGAGCAGCAGCGCCTGCTCCTGCTCTCCGTCAGCGGCGTCGCCGCCGGCCTGCAGAACACCGGATGATCGGGAGCCGGCCGGAGGGAAATCGCCCCCTCCGGTCCCCGCTAGAGTGAAAACTCCGCCGATCCGGCGCAGCCTCACGCGACACGATCGCCCGCACCACCATCCCCCACCCCAGAAAGCTCCCGCGTGACCGCTCCGACCACTGCCGACTTCCACCCGCTCGCTCCCGCCGTGCAGCCCGTGTTCGACACCGTGCTGACCCGCAGCCCGTACGAGCCGGAGTTCCACCAGGCCGTCCACGAGGTGCTGCACTCGATCGCCCCCGTGCTCGAGCGCCACCCGGAGTACATCGACGGCGGCATCCTGGAACGTCTCGTCGAGCCCGAGCGGCAGATCCTGTTCCGCGTGCCGTGGATCGACGATTCCGGGAAGCTGCAGGTCAACCGCGGCTACCGCATCCAGTTCTCCTCCGTGCTCGGTCCGTACAAGGGCGGTCTGCGCTTCCACCCCTCGGTGAACCTGTCGATCATCAAGTTCCTCGGCTTCGAGCAGATCTTCAAGAACGCGCTCACCGGCCAGGGCATCGGCGGCGGCAAGGGCGGCTCCGACTTCGACCCGCACGGCAAGTCCGACGCCGAGGTCATGCGCTTCTGCCAGTCGTTCATGAACGAGCTGTACCGCCACCTCGGCGAGCACACCGACGTCCCTGCGGGCGACATCGGCGTCGGGGGCCGGGAGATCGGCTACCTCTTCGGCCAGTACCGCAAGGTCACCAACCGCCACGAGTCGGGCATGTTCACCGGCAAGGGCACCGGATGGGGCGGCGCCGAGGTGCGCACCGAGGCGACCGGCTACGGCGCGGTGTTCTTCGCACAGGAGATGCTGGGCGTGCACGGCGACTCCCTCGCGGGCAAGCGCGTCGGCATCTCGGGCTCCGGCAATGTGGCGATCTACGCGATCCAGAAGGCCGCGCAGCTCGGCGCGACCGCGGTGACCGCGTCCGATTCCTCCGGATACGTCGTCGACGACGCCGGCATCGACCTCGACCTGCTGCGTCAGCTCAAGGAGGTCGAGCGCGCCCGCATCGTCGAGTACGCGAACCGTCGTCCGAGCGCACGCTTCGTCGAGGGCGGCAGCGTGTGGGAGGTGCCCGTCGACATCGCGGTGCCGTCCGCCACCCAGAACGAGGTGAGCCTGGCCGACGCGGAGGCTCTGATCGCGAACGGCGTGCGGGCCGTGTCCGAAGGCGCCAACATGCCCTGCGTGCCGGAGGCCGTCGAGGCCTTCCAGAAGGCCGGCGTGCTGTTCGCCCCGGGCAAGGCCGCGAACGCCGGCGGTGTCGCGACCTCGGCGCTCGAGATGAGCCAGAACGCGTCGCGTCAGCGCTGGACCTTCGGCGACAGCGAGAACAAGCTCCGCGAGATCATGTCCGACATCCACAGCGCCGCTTTCGAGGCCGCCGAGCGCCACGGCGTCCCCGGCGACTACGTCGCGGGCGCCAACATCGCGGGCTTCGAGCGCGTCGCCGCGGCCATGCTCGCCCAGGGCGTCATCTGACCCGAACGACACGATGCCGGGCGTCCAGGGGCGTCCGGCATCGTCGTGTCCGCGCTACAGACCGACCTCCCGATCGTCGGCGTGCCGGGCCAGCGAGCTGCCGTAGCGCTCGGTGAGCTGCACCATCAGGTCGGGGGTGTCGCGGTCGACCCCGAACACATGACCGGGGAAGTCGAGTTCGGGCTGCGCGGCGGCGATCTCGTCATCGCGATCCGGTGACAGCAGCTGCACAGGGTCTCCGACGGCCACCCAGCCGATCGGGACCACCGTGCCCTCGGGAAGCACGGCGCGGCGATGCACGATCGCGTTCACCCGTACCTCGCACCGGTTCCCGACCAGCGCCCCGTTGAAGACGCGGGCGCCCGACGCGAAGAACACCTCCTCGCCCACCGTCGCGCCGGCGATGCTCGCGAGCGTGCCGATGAGCGTGTGCGCACCGATGTGCACCGCGTTCGCCGCAGTCGCGCGGATCAGCGCGTTCTCCATCACGATCACGTGCTCGCCGAGGGTGATCGGTCCGCCCTCAGCCGTGATGACGGCGCCGTGCAGCACCTGGCACCCCGGTCCGACCTCCACGTCTCCGGAGATCACGGCGGTGGGGGCGATGACAGCGCTGTCGTGGATGCGGGGCCGAGCCCCGAGGTGCTCGTACAACATGCCGCCAGACTAGTCCCCGCCGCCCCTCCCGCGTCTCCCCCTCCCTCTGCCCCTGCACGACTTCGGAGATCGCGGGCGACACGCCACCCCCTGCACAACTTCGGAGATCCAGGGCGACACGCCGCGCTGTGTCGGCCTGGCATCGGCGTGTCGTCCCGGGTCTCCGAAGTTGTGCCGAAGAAGTCGCGACGCGGACTGATACTCGGGCTCGGGGTCGGGCTCGGGGGGGGCGGGGGGGGTTACTCGGGCTTGGGGGGGTCGGGGAAGATCGCGGTGAAGAGCTGGGCGACCCACTCCAGGAGCTCCGCGTCGGGCAGGGGCTCCACGCCCACGCCGATCGCGGCCGGCACGGTCGGCATCGGCACGACGAGCGCCTCTCCCCCGGCGACGAGCTTCGCCTTGGGATACAGCCGCTGCAGACGCACCTTGATCGAGTCCTCCAGGCGCGCGGGCGCGATCCGGAGGTTCGACCCCATCGTGACGACGTCGGTGAGTCCGGCTCTGGCCGCCCGACGACGAAGACGCGCGATCGCGACGAGCCCCTCGACCTCTTCCGGCGGGCTGCCGTACCGGTCGACGAGCTCCTCGATCACGAGGTCGATCGCGTCGTCCTTCGCGGTCGCGGCCGACGCGGCGGAGAGCTTCTGGTAGGCCTCGAGCCGCAGACGCTCACTGTCGATGTAGTACTCGGGGATCCGGGCGTCCAGCGGCAGTTCGAGCCGCAGCTCCTGCCCGGTCTCGACGTCTTCGCCGCGGAAGGTCGCAACGGCCTCGCCGATCATGCGCAGGTACAGGTCGAAGCCGACGCCCGCGATGTGTCCCGCCTGCTCCGCGCCGAGCATGTTGCCTGCCCCGCGCAGCTCGAGGTCCTTCAGCGCGACCTGCATGCCCGAGCCGAGCTCGTTGTTCACCGCGATCGTCTGCAGCCTGTCGGCCGCGGTCTCGGACAGCGGCTTCATCTCGTCGTAGAGGAAGTACGCGTAGGCGCGCTCCCGGCCGCGACCGACCCGCCCGCGCAGCTGATGCAGCTGGCTGAGGCCGTACTTGTCCGCGCGGTCGATGATGATGGTGTTCGCGTTCGAGATGTCGAGGCCGGTCTCGATGATCGTCGTCGACACGAGCACGTCGAACTTGCGCTCCCAGAAGTCGTCCACGACCTGCTCCAGCTGGTGCTCCCCCATCTGCCCGTGGGCGACGGCGACACGCGCCTCGGGTACGAGCTCCGACAGCTGTGCCGCGATGCGCTGGATCGACTGCACGCGGTTGTGCACGAAGAACACCTGCCCCTCGCGGAGGATCTCGCGGCGGATGGCGGCCGCGATCTGCTTGTCGCTGCGGGGTCCGACGAACGAGAGGATCGGATGCCGGTCCTCCGGCGGCGTCGCGAGGGTCGACATCTCGCGGATGCCGGTGACCGCCATCTCCAGCGTGCGCGGGATGGGGGTGGCGCTCATGGCGAGGATGTCGACGTTGGTCTTCAGCTTCTTGAGCGCATCCTTGTGCTCGACGCCGAACCGCTGCTCCTCGTCGATGATCATCAGGCCCAGGTCCTTGAAGATGACCTGCTCGGTGAGGATGCGGTGCGTGCCGATCACCATGTCGACCGTGCCGTCGAGGAGCCCCTGCAGCGTCAGCCGGACCTCCTTGTCGGTCTGGAACCGCGACAGCGCCCGCACCTTCACCGGGAAACCGGCGAAGCGCTCCGTGAACGTCTCCATGTGCTGCTTGACCAGGAGCGTCGTCGGCACGAGCATCGCGACCTGCTTGCCGTCCTGGATCGCCTTGAACGCGGCCCGCACCGCGACCTCGGTCTTGCCGAAGCCCACGTCGCCGGAGAGCAGCCGGTCCATCGGGATCGGCCGCTCCATGTCGGCCTTGATCTCGTCGATCGTCTGCAGCTGGTCCTGCGTCTCCGCGAACGGGAACGCCTCTTCCAGCTCGCGCTGCCAGGGCGTGTCCGGACCGAACGCGTGCCCCTTGGCGCTCATGCGCGCCGAGTACAGCTTGACGAGTTCGACCGCGATGTCGCGGACGGCCTTGCGGGCCTTGCCCTTGGCCTGCGCCCAGTCGCTGCCGCCCATCTTCGACAGGGTCGGCGCCTCGCCCCCGACGTACTTGGAGAGGGCGTCGAGCTGGTCGGTCGGGACGAAGAGCTTGTCGCCGGGATACCCGCGCTTGGACGGCGCGTACTCGAGCACGAGGTAGTCGCGCACCGACTTGGTGGCGTTGCGTCCGCCTGTCGAGACTTCGCGCTGCGTCATCTCCACGAACCGGCCGATGCCGTGCGTGGCGTGCACGACGTAGTCGCCCTGCTTCAGCTGCAGCGGGTCGACGACGTTCTTGCGCCGCGAAGCGAGCTTGCGGACGACGCGCTGGTCGCCGCCGATCGTGCGGCCGTAGAACTCGTTGTCGGTGAGGACGGCGAGTTTCGCCTCCGGCACCTGGAAGCCCGCCTCGACCGAGCCGGTCACGAGCGTCGCGACCCCGATGTCCGGTGCATCCTCGAGCGACTCGACGACGCGGGCGGCGATGCCCCGATCGGAGAGCACGTCGCGTGCGCGGTCGACCAGTCCGTGGCCGGCCGCGATCACGACGACACGCCAGCCGTCGGCGACCTTGGCGTCGACGAAGGCGATCGCCCCGTCGACGTTGCCCTGGAAGGACGGGATGACGGCGGAGGCCTCGATGCTCTCCGGGTCGGCGTCGCCGATGCCGAACGGGCTGAGCCGCCACCAGACGCCGCCCCGGTCGTGCACGACCTCGCGGAGGTCGGCGATCGTGAGGAAGTCTCCGGCGCCCAGATCGATCGGGGCGGAGGCACCCGATGTCGCGGCGCTCCAGGCCGCGTCGAGGAACTCCCGGTTGGTGTCGCCGAGAGTGATGGCGCGGGCCGTCGACCGCTCCGGGTCGATCACGGCGGTCGCACTGCCCTCCGGCAGATACTCGACCAGCGACTTGAGGGGTCCGGCGACCGCCGGAAGCAGCGATTCCATGCCCTCGACGGGGATGCCCTCGGCCATCTTCTCGAGCATCCCGGCGATCGCGGGGAAGCCTCCGATGAGCGCCCGCGCCCGGTCACGGACCTCCGCGGTCAGCAGGAGCTCGCGGCTCGGCGGCAGATCGACACCGGGCACGTCGCCGGGGAGCGAACGCTGATCGGCGACGGAGAACGCCCGGATCTGGTCGATCTCGTCGCCGAAGAACTCGACGCGGAACGGATGCTCCGACGTCGGAGGGAACACGTCGAGGATGCCGCCGCGCACGGCGAACTCGCCACGGCGCGACACCATGTCGACCCGGGAGTACGCGCGCTCCACGAGCTGCTCCGCGACCCGGTCGAGTTCGTTGCCGCGTGATCCGACGGTCAGTTCGAGGGGCTCGATCTCGCCCAGGTTGCCGGCGATGGGCTGGAGCGCCGCACGCACGGAGGCCACGACCACGAGCGGGTGCTCCCCCTCCCATTCGGCGATGCGGCGCAGCGTCTGGAGCCGCTGTCCCACGGTGTCGGGACTCGGGCTGAGCCGCTCGTGCGGGAGCGTCTCCCACGCGGGGAAGGTGAGGACGTCGGCGTCGGGCAGGTACGCCCCCATGGCCAGCGCGAGCGTCTCGGCGCGGCGCCCGGTCGGGACGACCGCGAGGACCGCCGCGGGCTGTCCGGCGGCGGCGCGCTTGTTCAGCAGCCCTGCGAGCGTGGGCGCATCGAGCCCGTCGACCATCCCCAGGTCGGCGTCGGTTTGCGCCCAGGCGAGGGCGTCACGAAAAAGAGACGCCTCTTCCAAGGCGCGCAGAATCCCCGGAACAGTCACCGGACAAGACTAGTCCGGCCCGCCGACACTCCGGCCGGACCGCCCGTCCGAATAGAGTGCAGGGATGCAACCGGTCGTCCTCACCACGGAACGTCTCGTGCTTCGCGCCCCGACAGCGGCGGACGTGGATGCGATCACCGCCGCGTGCCAGGATCCCGAGATCCCGCGGTGGACGCCGGTGCCGAGTCCGTACACCCGCGCCGACGGCGAGGGCTTCGTCTCGCTGGTCGCACAGTGGTGGGAGAGCGACAGCCAGGCGGTGTGGGCCGTGTTCGCGGACGGCGTGCTGGTCGGCACGGTCGGCCTGCACCACATCACGCCGCACGACGCCGGGGGTCAGGCCGAGCTGGGCTATTGGATAGCGGCGGAAGCGCGCGGGAAGGGCTACACCGTCGAAGCCGCCCGCGCAGCGATCGACTGGGGATTCGGGGAACTCGGGCTCGCGCGCATCCGATGGCAGGCCGTGCTCGGCAACATCCCCTCGGCTCGGGCCGCACGGACGCTCGGCTTCCGCTTCGAGGGCACTCTGCGCCAAGCCCTGACCAGCCCGCGCGGCCGCGACGACGGCTGGATCGCCGGTCTCCTCCCTTCCGACGACCGCGCCCCGGTGGACTGGCCCGTGCTCTGACGAGGAGGCGTCCGCCTCGCGTCGCGTGACAGCGTCGGACCTCGATGCCAGGATGGCTGCATGCCCGAGATGCCGGAGGTCCAGGGACTCGCTGCGTTCCTCGCGGAGCGCGCGGTCGGACGAACCATCACGCGCACGAACGTGGGCGCGATCGCGGCACTGAAGACCTACGACCCACCGAACACGGCCCTGTACGGCGCGACGATCACGGCGTCCACGCGACAGGGCAAGTTCCTCGTCCTCTCCTGCGGCGACGACCTGCATCTGGTGTTCCACCTCGCCAAGGCGGGCTGGCTGCGCTGGTACGACGCCCTGCCCACGACGCTCATCAAGCCGGGCAAGTCGCCGATCGCGCTGCGGGTGGCGCTCGACGACGGCAGCGGATTCGATCTGACCGAGGCCGGCACCAAGAAGTCGCTCGCCGTCTACGTCGTCCGCGACCCGCAGGAGGTTCCCGGCATCGCCCGGCTCGGGCCCGACCCGCTCGCCGCCGACTTCACCCTGGATGCCTTCTCGGCCCTGCTGACCGATCGGCGGATGCAGATCAAGGGCCTGCTGCGCGACCAGGCCGTGATCGCCGGGATCGGCAACGCATACTCCGACGAGATCCTGCATGCCGCGCGCATGTCACCGTACGCGATCGCCGGGAACCTCGACGGGGCCGACGTCGAGCGGCTGTATGACGCGATGCGCACCACCCTGACCGATGCCGTCGCGGCGGCCTCGGGCAAGCCGCCCGCTGACCTCAAAGACGCCAAACGGCGCGGAATGCAGGTGCATGCGCGCCGCGGTGAGACCTGCCCGGTGTGCGGGGACACGATCCGCAGCGTGTTCTTCGCCGACCGCTCCCTCGAGTACTGCCCGACCTGCCAGACGGGCGGCAAGGTCCTCGCGGACCGCCGGCTCTCCCGCCTGCTCAAGTGACCGGCAGCCCGGCGTGGCGCAGTTCCATGTCTTGGAATGAAATCTGCGCAGACGCGTTGAGTACACTCAGAGCAACAACGTGCTCCGGGGTCGGTGAGAATCCGAACCGGCGGTGACAGTCCGCGAGCGTCTCGAGAGATCGGGATGCCGATCCGGTGGAATTCCGGGACCGACGGTGATGCGAGGGAGACCTCGCTAGTCCGGAAGGGAGGCAGCACGAGACGCATCCGTGCGTCCGTTCCGCCATCCCCGCTCGACCCCGGAGCCTCAGAGGAGGACGACGGATGGCAGTGAATGCGGCAGAGCGCACCGCGATGAGTCGCGCGCTCGAGCTCGCCGCCCGGGGGCCGCGCGGAGCGAACCCGCAGGTCGGCGCGGTCATCCTCTCCTCCACCGGCGATGTTCTGGCCGAGGGCTGGCACCGCGGTGCGGGCACTCCGCACGCGGAGGTCGACGCCCTGTCGAAGCTGGCCCCGGGGGCGGCGCACGGTGCCACCGCTGTCGTGACGCTCGAGCCCTGCAACCACACCGGGCGCACCGGTCCCTGCGCCGTCGCGCTGATCGAGGCCGGCGTCGCCCGCGTCGTCTACGCCCTCGACGACCCGGGCGCCGTGTCGGGCGGCGGGGCCGAGCGGCTGCGCGCCGCCGGGGTCGAGGTGGAGTCCGGCGAGCAGGCGGACGCCGCTGGCGCACTGATCGAGGGCTGGCTCACGGCCCAGCGCCTCGGACGCCCGCACGTCACCGTCAAGTGGGCGCAGAGTCTGGACGGCCGTGCCGCCGCCGCCGACGGTTCGAGCCAGTGGATCACCGGTCCCGTCGCCCGAGCCGACGTGCACCGACGCCGTGCCGAGGCCGACGCCATCGCGGTCGGCACCGGGACCGTTCTCGCCGACGACCCCGCGCTCACCGCCCGCGACGGCGACACACTGCTCCCGCACCAACCCGTGCCGGTGGTGATCGGGACGCGTTCGACGCCGGAAGACGCCGCTGTGCATCGGCATCCGCACCCCCCGCTCTTCTTCGACACGCACGACCTCGCAGCGGTGATGGCCGATCTGCACGGTCGCGGCATCCAGCGCCTGTTCGTGGAAGGCGGCCCCACGCTGGCCAGCGCCTTCCTCGCCGCAGGACTCGCAGATCAGGTGCTCGCTTACATCGCGCCGGTCCTGCTCGGAGGTGAACGCCTCGCCCTCACCGATATCGGCGTCCCCTCGATCGCCGCAGCGCGTCGGCTGACGGTCGACGGATGGGTTCCGCTCGGCGACGACCTGCTCGTGGTCGCGCGCCCTGCGGAAGAGAACGAATCGCACAACGAAGGAGCCGCCTGATGTTCACCGGAATCATCGAGGAGATGGGCGAGATCACGGCGGTCGCGCCCTCGGGTGACGGCTGGCGCCTCACCGTCCGTGCGCCGCGGGCCGCGGCGGATGCCGTGCACGGAGAGTCCATCGCGGTCTCCGGCGTGTGCCTGACGGTGGTGGGCTCGACGGCCGACACCTTCGACGCTGATGTCATGAAGCAGACGCTCGACGTCTCGGCGATCGGCTCCGCGACGATCGGCACCAGGGTCAATATCGAGAAGGCGATGCCCGTCGGTGCGCGGCTGGGCGGACACATCGTGCAGGGCCACGTCGATGGCACAGGCGACGTGCTCGAGGTGCGCCCCGGCGCCCAGTGGAGCGTGCTGCGCATCAGCCTTCCCGCCGACCTCGCTCCCCTGGTCGTCGACAAGGGGTCCATCTCGGTCGACGGCACCTCCCTGACGGTGAGCGCTGTGAGCCCTTCGACAAGCTCAGGGACCCAGGACGGCTCAGGGACCCAGGACGGCTCAGGGACCCAGGACGGACACTGGTTCGAGGTCTCCCTGATCCCGGAGACGCTCGCCGCGACCACGCTGGGACTCCGCGCCGTCGGCGACCGCGTCAACCTGGAGACGGACATCCTCGCGCGTCACGTGGAGCGGCTGCTCGCGTTCCGCGCCGCACCGGAAGGAGGCTCGCGATGAGCCTTTCCACGATCCCCGAAGCCCTGGACGCGCTGCGCGCGGGGCGCCCCGTCCTCGTCGCCGACGACGAGAACCGCGAGAACGAGGGCGATGTCGTGCTCTCCGCCGAGCTCGCGACGCCCGAATGGGTGGCCTGGACCGTGCGCTGGTCCTCGGGATTCATCTGCGCCCCGATGCCGACCGACCTCGCCGATCAGTTGAACCTGCCCCCCATGGTGGCCGCCAGCGAGGACGCCCGCTCCACCGCCTACACCGTGAGCGTCGATGCGGCGGAGGGCGTCACGACCGGCATCAGCGCCCACGATCGCGCCCACACGCTCAACGTGCTCGCGGACCCCGGGTCGACGGCCACCAGCATCATCCGCCCCGGCCACGTGCTGCCCCTGCGTGCCGTGGACGGCGGTGTGCGCGAGCGCAGCGGCCACACCGAGGCCGCGGTCGAGCTGATGAAGCTCGCCGGACTCCGACCGGTCGGCGCGATCGCCGAGGTCGTGGCCGAGGACGGCAGCATGATGCGCCTTCCCGGACTGCTCGAGCTCGGCGCCCGCGACGGCGTGCCGGTCATCACGATCGAGCAGCTCATCGCCCACCTGAACGAGATCGACCCGGACGGCGCGACCCCGTCCGCCCACCGCGGCCGTCGGGTGAGCCTGCGCGCCGACGCCACGGTTCCGACCGACCACGGCGTGTTCCGCTTCCTCGCCTACAAGGACAGGGTCACCGGCACGGATCACATCGCCGTCGTGTCCGGCGAACCCGGAGACACGGCGCTCGTGCGCGTGCACTCCGAGTGCCTGACCGGAGAGGCCTTCGGATCCCTGAAGTGCGAGTGTGGCCCGCAGCTCGACGCCGCGCTCGACGCGATCGAACAGGATGGCGGCATCGTCATCTACATGCGCGGACACGAAGGACGAGGGATCGGCCTCATCAACAAGCTGCGCGCATACAGCCTGCAGGAGGAGGGGCTCGACACCGTCGACGCGAACCTCGCACTCGGACTGCCGGCCGATGCGCGCGACTACGCCGCTGCGGCCGGGATCCTCGCCGACCTCGGCGTGACGAAGGTGCGTCTGCTCACGAACAACACCGACAAGGTGAATCAGCTGCGCGAGCTCGGTCTCGACGTGATCGAGCAGGTGCCGCTGATCGTGGGCGTCGGCCCGAACAACCACCAGTATCTGGAGACCAAGCGTGACCGGATGGGTCACATCATCGGCGAAGCGGAGCTCGCAGCGGCGCTCGCCCACGGAAAGGACGAGGAATGAGCGGCGCAGGAGCACCGAATACCGGCAGCATCGACGGACGCGGGCTGAACGTCGTGGTGATCGCGGGCACATGGCATGAGACGATCTCCGACGGCCTGATCGCCGGTGCGCAGCGCGTGCTGGACGAGGCGCACGCCACGTCCCGCGTCGTGCGGGTTCCGGGCTCGTTCGAGCTCGCGGTCGCCGCGCAGGCCGCCTTCGCCGGCGGAGCGGACGCGGTGGTCGCGCTGGGCGTCATCATCCGCGGCGGCACTCCGCACTTCGAGTACGTGTCCTCCGCCGCGACCGACGGCCTGACGCGCGTCTCGCTCGACGCCGGCAAGCCGGTCGGCTTCGGACTGCTCACTCTGGATGATGAGCAGCAGGGGCTCGACCGTGCGGGGCTGGAAGGCTCCAAGGAGGACAAGGGTGCCGAGGCCGCGGATGCCGCGCTGCGGACGGCGCTCGTGATCCGGGAGCTTCGCGGCTGAGGTCAGCCTGCCCTTGCTAGCGCAGGAGAGCCCTCGACTTCTACGGTGAGGACATGGAGATCCTGCGTCATATTGTCGTGTTCATCCACCTGATCGGCTTCGCCGTGCTCTTCGGAGCGTGGGCCGCACAGGCGTTCGGCGGCAAGCGTCAGATCACCAGGATCATGGACTACGGTCTGGCGATCGCCGGTGTCGCCGGCCTCGCTCTGGCCGCTCCGTGGGGCATCGAATACGACCTGAACTACGTCAAGATCGGCGTGAAGCTCGTCGTCCTGCTGATCATCGGCGCCCTGCTGGGCATCGGCTCCGCGCGTCAGAAGCGCGGTGCGGCGGTGCCCCCCGCCGTGTTCTGGCTCATCGGCATCCTCGCGCTGCTGAACGCAGGCCTCGCCGTCATCTGGCGCTGATCCCGCGCCCGCCCTTCGGCGCTGCCGTGCTCTCCCGCACGATGAGCTCGGTGGCGACCAGGGGCGTCTGCCGTCGTCCCGCGCCGTCCAGTTCGGCCAGCAGCGCGTCCACGGCGAGAGCGCCGACGCGCTCAGGATGCTGCTGAACGGTCGTGAGCGGTGGCCACAGCTGCGCGGCGTCCGGCAGCCCGTCGAACCCGACGATGCTGACGTCCTCCGGCACCGCGCGCCCGACTTCGCGGAAGGCCCGCAGCACTCCGATCGCCATCTGGTCGTTCGCGACGAAGACGGCGGTGACGTCGTCGAGCTCGCGCAGCGCTCGGCCCGCGGCATAGCCCGACGCGGCGGTCCAGTCCCCCGACAGCGGCTCCGGCACTTCACGCCCGTGTGCCTCGAGGGTCTGCTGCCAGGCTTCCCGACGCCTCTCCGCGGAGTACGAGCGTGCGGGGCCGGCGACGTGCCAGACGGTGTCGTGGCCGAGTTCGAGGAGGTGCTCGGTCGCGAGCCGAGCCCCCTGGGCCTGATCGGTGTCGACGAACGGGTGGGTCTCCGCGCGGTTCGAGTCCACGAACACGACCGGGAGGGCCTCGGGGATCTCGATGTCCGCCTCATCGAGCTGGTGCGCCTCGATCACGATGATGATGCCGTCGACCGCGTGCTCCTCGAGACGCCGGAACGCTCCTGCCACGGTCTCGCCGGCGGTGGACTCGACCGGGATGAGGGTCAGGGCGTAGCCGAGCTGCGCGGCGCGCACCGCGATCGCGTCGAGCGTGCGCTGATTGCCGTAGGAGCTGAACGAGAACATCACGACGCCGATGGTGCGGAATCGTCCTGAGCGCAGCGCCCGGGCGGCGCTGTTCGGCCGATACCCGAGGCGCTGCATCGCGGCCTCGACGCGCTCGCGCGTGGCGGCGCCCACGTATCCCCTGGCATTCACGACACGCGACACCGTCTGACCGGAGACCCCGGCTTCCCTGGCCACGTCTTCCATCGAGGGTTCCCGGCGACGAAGCGACGTCTCGGTCGGATGCTCTGGGGTCATGATCACCCATCCCCTCATGTGTTGACGTTGACACACTACCAGCGCATCGCATATGTTGACGTTGACACACGGCGCACGGAGCGCCCGCAACGTGAGAAGGACTCGTCGATGACGACTGATATCCCCGCAGCACAGGGCGCCCTCGGCCCCCGACGCCGCGACCGCCGCGACTGGAAGGGTTGGGCCTTCGTCGGTCCCTTCATGGTCGTGTTCGCCCTGGTGTTCCTGACACCGCTCGCCTACGCCCTGTACCTGAGCCTCTTTCAGGAGAAGCTCATCGGCGGCACCGCGTTCGTGGGCCTGGACAACTACGCCCGCGCGCTCACCGACCCGCAGTTCTGGGAGGCGTTCGGCCGCGTGCTCGTCTTCCTGGTCGTGCAGGTGCCGATCATGCTGATCCTCGCCCTCGGCGCCGCACTCGCCCTCGACAGCGCCCGCCTGCGCGGAGCGTCCTTCTTCCGCATCCTGATCTTCCTGCCCTACGCGGTCCCCGCGGTGGTCGCCGTTCTCATGTGGGGCTACATCTACGGCGACCAGTTCGGCCTCACGAGCAACATCAACGACTTCCTCGGCGTCGATGCGATCACGCCCTTCGCGAAAGAGTGGATGCTGCTCTCGATCGGCAACATCGTCACGTGGGAGTTCGTCGGCTACAACATGCTGATCTTCTACTCCTCGCTCAAGACGATCCCGAGCGACATGTACGAGGCCGCGTCGCTGGACGGCGCCGGCGCATGGCGCACCGTCTTCTCGATCAAGATCCCGTCCGTCCGCGGGGCTCTGGTGATCGCGACCATCTTCTCGATCATCGGCAGCTTCCAGCTCTTCAACGAGCCCAACATCCTGCGTCCGCTCGCCCCGAACGTGATCACGACGTTCTTCACCCCGAACATGTACGCCTACAACCTGTCGTTCGCCGGCCAGCAGTTCAACTACGCCGCGACCATCGCCATCATCATGGGCGTCATCACCGCGGTCATCGCCTACGTCGTGCAGCTGCGCGGCTCGAAGTCGGAGGTGCGCTGACATGGCACTCCCCCTGGCCCGCCCCTCCCGCCGACGCCACGACCCGATGAATCCGCGGAAGTCGAACACGCTGCTGATCGTGATGATCGTGTACGCGCTGTACACGCTCGTCCCGCTGGTCTGGCTGCTGTTCAGCTCAACCAAGACGCAGGCGGGACTGTTCAGCTCGTTCGGACTGTGGTTCGCCGACGACTTCGCCTTCTTCGACAACCTCGTGGCCACGTTCTCCTACCGCGACGGCATCTTCCTGCGCTGGCTCGGCAACACCCTGCTGTACGTCGTCGTGGGCGCCGGAGGAGCCACGCTGCTGGCCACCATGGCCGGATACGGCCTCGCGAAGTTCCGGTTCCCCGGACGCCGCGCGGTGTTCGCCGTCGTCCTCGGCGCGGTGGCGGTGCCGGGCACAGCCCTCGCCGTGCCGACGTTCCTGCTGTTCAGCGAGCTGGGTCTGACGAACACCCCCTGGGCCGTCATCATCCCCTCGCTCATCAGCCCGTTCGGCCTGTATCTGATCTGGGTGTTCGCGTCGGAATCCGTGCCGACGGAGCTGCTCGAGGCCGCGCGCATCGACGGCGCCGGCGAGTTCCGCACCTTCTTCACGATCTCGATGAGGCTGCTCGCCCCGGGCATCGTGACGGTCGCGCTGTTCACGGTCGTGGCGACCTGGAACAACTACTTCCTGCCGCTGATCATGCTGTCCGATCCCGCCTGGTATCCGCTCACCGTCGGACTGAACCAGTGGAGCGCCCAGGCCGTCGGCGCCGGATCCCAGCCGATCTACAACCTCGTGATCATGGGCTCGCTCCTCACGATCGTCCCGATCGTCATCGCCTTCCTGCTGCTGCAGCGCTTCTGGCAGTCAGGGCTCACCGCGGGGAGCGTCAAGCAGTGACTCCCCGCATCCTCTGCATCACCCCCGCGACCCGACGCTGGGCCGCACCTCCCGAAAGGACACAGCAATGAAGCACCTTCCCTCATCGACCCGGCGCACCTTCGCGGTGCTGGCCGCTGGCACCGTGGCAGCGCTGACGCTGGCCGGATGCAGCACCGGTGGCGACGCCGGCTCCGACGGCAGCGCGGGCTCCGGTTCGTTCGACTCCGTCGAGGCCGCGCTCGAGAAGGGCGGCGAGATCACGTACTGGTCGTGGACGCCGTCGGCTGAGGCTCAGGTCGAGGCCTTCGAGAAGGAGTACCCGAACGTCACCGTGAACCTCGTGAACGCCGGCACGAACAACGAGGAGTACACGAAGCTGCAGAACGCGATCAAGGCGGGCTCCGGCGCCCCCGACGTCGTGCAGATCGAGTACTACGCCTTCCCGCAGTTCGCTCTGACGGATGCGTTCACCGACCTTTCGCAGTACGGGTTCGCCGATTTCGAGGACGACTACACCGCCTCGACATGGAACTCGGTGAGCGACGGCGATGCGATCTACGGCCTGCCGCAGGACTCGGGCCCCATGGCGCTGTTCTACAACAAGACCGTGTTCGACGCCGCGGGCGTCGCCGTGCCCACCACCTGGGACGAGTACTACGAGGCCGCGAAGGCGATCCACGCGGCGAACCCGGATGCCTACATCACCAACGACACGGGAGATGCGGGCTTCGCCACCTCGATGATCTGGCAGGCCGGCGGCAAGCCGTTCGAGACCTCGGGCACCGACGTCACGATCGATCTGCAGGACGACGGCTCGAAGAAGTGGACCGAGAACTGGAACCGCCTCGTCGAGGACGACCTGCTCGCCCCCTACGGCAGCTGGAGCGACGAGTGGTTCCGCGCCCTGGGCGACGGCAGCCTCGCCAGCCTCGTGATCGGCGCGTGGATGCCCGGCAACCTCATCTCGGGAGCCCCTGACGGCTCCGGCGACTGGCGCGTGGCACCGATGCCCACCTACGACGGCTCCCCTGCGACGGCGGAGAACGGCGGCGGCGGTCAGGCGGTCACCAAGCAGAGCAAGAACCCGGAGCTGGCTGCCGGATTCCTGTGGTGGCTGAACAACTCCGAGGAGAGCATCTCGATCTTCCTCGAGTCGGGCGGCTTCCCGTCCACGACCGCCGAGCTTTCCAGTGACGAGTTCCTCGCCGAGGCCCCGGAGTACTTCGGTGGGCAGAAGATCAACGAGGTGCTGGCCGCCGCCGCGGACGACGTGGTCGAGGGCTGGAGCTACCTGCCGTACCAGGTGTACGCGAACAGCATCTTCGGTGACACCGTCGGACAGTCGTACCAGAACGGAACCGACCTGAACGAGGGCCTCGTGTCCTGGCAGGACGCGCTGGTCGAGTACGGCAACGCGCAGGGCTTCACCGTCAACAAGTAGGACCGCGGCAGAGCCGGTCCCGGATCCCCGTGCCGGGACCGGCTCGACCCGCCTCATCGAAAGCACCACGACACGTGACCTCCTTCTCCCTCGGTGACACCGACTTCCTCCGCGACGGCCAGCCGCACCAGGTGATCTCCGGCGCCATCCACTACTTCCGGGTGCACCCCGATCAATGGCAGGACCGCATCCGCAAGGCCCGGCTGATGGGGCTGAACACGATCGAGACCTATGTCGCGTGGAACGCGCATGAGCCGGAGCGGGGCGCCTGGGACACGACCGGATGGAACGACCTCGGCCGTTTCCTCGATCTCGTGCACGAGGAGGGGCTGGACGCGATCGTCCGTCCCGGCCCGTACATCTGCGCCGAGTGGCACAACGGTGGCCTCCCCGTCTGGCTCACCGGCAGTGTCGACGGGCTGCGCTCCTCGGCCCCGGACTTCCTCGCCGAGGTGAGCGCGTACCTCCGCCGCGTGTACGACATCGTCGCCCCGCGGCAGATCGAGCGCGGCGGACCCGTCGTGCTGGTGCAGATCGAGAACGAATACGGCGCCTACGGCGCGGACCAGGCGTACCTCGAAGCCCTCGTCGCCGTCACGCGCGATGCCGGGATCACCGTGCCGCTGACGACCGTCGATCAGCCGGTCGATCGGATGCTGCGCGACGGCAGCCTGCCCGAGCTGCACAAGACCGCGTCCTTCGGCTCGCGCAGCACGGAACGCCTCGCGACGCTGCGCCGCCACCAGCCGACCGGACCGCTGATGTGCTCGGAGTTCTGGGACGGGTGGTTCGACTGGTGGGGCGGAGTGCACCACACCACGGATGTGCACGCGGCCGCAGCCGACCTCGACGCGCTTCTGGCTGCCGGAGCGTCCGTCAACATCTACATGTTCCACGGCGGCACCAACTTCGCGCTCACCAACGGCGCCAACGACAAGGGGCGATACCTGCCCTTGGTCACCTCCTACGACTACGACGCCCCGCTCGACGAGGCGGGAAACCCGACGGCGAAGTTCTTCGCCTTCCGCGAGGTGATCGCCCGCCACGCACCGGTTCCCGACGAACTGCCCCCCGCGGCCCCGGCGGCTCCCGCGTTCGAGGTCGACCTCCGCGCGGCAGGGGCGTGGACCGAGGGGGAAGGAATCGAGCCCCGCACCGCACTGCCGCAGACCTTCGACGCGCTCGGGCACCGCAGCGCTCTGATCCGGTACGACGTCGAGCTGCCGACGGAACACGGCGGACTCCTCCTCATCGGCGAGGTGCGCGATCTCGCGTGGGCGAGCGTCGACGGCCGCCCTGTCGGCACCCTCTCCCGCACGCGCCAGGACCGGACGCTTCGGATTCCCCCGGGACGCACGCTCAGCATCCTGGTCGAGGACCAGGGGCGCGTGAACTACGACCACCGGCTCGGCGAGGAGAAGGGGCTGATCGGCGAGATCACTCTCGACGGCGCTCCCTTGGGTGGCTGGCGCTCCACTCCGCTGGACGTCGCGGAGCTGGCCGCAGGTGTCGCCGCGCGCGCGACCGCGGACGGCGGCGGAGACGGGCCGAGTGCCTGGACCGCGGAGTTCGCCCTGGATGCCGCTGCCGATCTCTTCCTCGACACCGCAGCGTGGAGCAAAGGCTTCGCCTTCGTGAACGGCTTCTTCCTCGGCCGGTACTGGCGGAACGGTCCGCAGCGCACGCTCTACGTCCCGGAACCGGTGACCCGGGCCGGCGCGAACAGCCTCGTCGTGCTGGAGCTCGAGCAGGTGCTCGATCCGGTCGTGCGCTTCGTCGGCGGTCTCGCGCTCGGGGCGACCGAGGAGTAAGGCCGCCGACGCGACCCGTCGCCGTCACGCGCCAGAGAAACGTTCCCACAGGGCGACCGAGGCGCTGGAGACCTCGGCATCTCGGATCTGCTGCCAGTTGCGGCCGCCTCGGGCGAACGCGGCCCTCACGGCGCCGGGGACATCGCGCGGCGGGACGGGATCGGCCAGCCAGCGACAGGGTCTGACGTGCACGAGGTCGACCTCGTGGGCCGCGGCCCGCGTGTCGTACCGCCACGCGCCGTCGAGCCTGCCGAGCCACAGGAGACCGTCCTCGTCGCGGGTCCAGACGTGCGCGCCGTCCGGAGCGGTCGCGAACCGTTCGAGCCGACGGGCCACGCGCTCTCCGTGGGCGGCGTCGACCAGGGCGAGCGCCTCCGTCAACGATGCGGGCGCCGCGTCGAGCCGCCCTCCCACGCCGCAGACTCCGAGTGCCAGGGCCCGTTCCACCGCCGGCCCGTCCGGGACGCGGTCATCGCGGGAGCGCATCGGAGCACGGTAGACGGGGGGATGGATCACGGCAGCGGCACCAGCGTGAGGTCCACCACGGCCCGGTCGACGATCGCCCACATCAGGGTGCAGACCGGCTGGCGTCGACGATCCGTCGGCGAGCCGGGGTTCAGCAGCCGCATGCCCGAGGGCGCCAATGTGTCCCAGGGGATGTGCGAGTGCCCGAACACCAGCAGATCGATGCCGGGATACTCCTCGTCCATCCGGGCTTCGCGACGCAGAGAGGGCCCTGTCTCGTGCACGACCGCCACCTCGAGGTCCTCCACCGTGAAGCGGGCGACCTCCGGCAGGCGTGCGCGAAGCCCCTCGCCGTCGTTGTTGCCGAACACGCCGTGCAGCACCGCGGCCCTCGCCTCGAGCAGGTCGAGCGTGGCCTCGTCGACCCAATCCCCCGCGTGCACCACGAGGTCGGCGTCGTCGACTGCGCGCAGGACCGCATCCGGCAGCCGCTTCGCACGCTTCGGGACGTGGGTGTCGGCCAGCAGCAGCATGCGTGTGGTCATCGCGGCGTGCCTCCCTGTCGACTCCGACTCTACGCGCGGACACCGGCCGTCATTGCGCACAGCAAACACTCAGGAAGGCGTAAACTCGCCCGAGTCCCCTGGTATACCGGGGCCGATCGGAGAAGAGACATGACCACAGCCCCGGCACCCGCGAACCCGCGTTCGCGCGTCATCACCGCCAGCCTCGTCGGCACCACCATCGAGTTCTACGACTTCTACGTCTATGCGACGGCGGCCGTGCTCGTGTTCCCCACGCTGTTCTTCCCCAGCGACAACGACACCGCATCGCTGCTGGCGTCGTTCGCCGTGTTCGGCGCCGCCATGGTCGCCCGCCCCATCGGCGCCGTCGTGTTCGGCCACTTCGGCGACAAGTTCGGACGCAAGGCCACTCTCGTCGCGTCGCTGCTCACTATGGGCATCGCGACCTTCGTGATCGGACTCCTCCCCACCTTCCAGCAGATCAACTGGGTCGCACCGCTGCTCCTGCTGGTCCTGCGGCTCGCGCAGGGCTTCGCGCTCGGCGGCGAATGGTCGGGCGCCGCTCTCGTCGCGACGGAGAACGCCCCGAAGGGCAAGCGCGCCTGGTACGGCTCCTTCCCGCAGCTGGGCGCCCCGCTGGGGTTCATCATCGCGAACGGCCTGTTCCTGGCGATCAACTTCGCCCTGCCGCACCCGGAGAACCCAGTCCTCAAGTCCGAGGCGTTCCTGTCATGGGGTTGGCGTGTGCCGTTCCTCTTCTCCGCGGTCATGGTCATCATCGGCCTCTGGGTGCGACTCAAGCTCGTCGAATCGGACACGTTCAAGAAGGCCGCCGAGAAGGGCACCATCCGGAAGCTGCCGCTCGCGACCGTCTTCCGTCACCACTGGAAGCAGCTGATCCTCGGCACGTTCATCATGCTGGCGACGTATGTGCTGTTCTACCTGATGACGAACTTCACGCTGACGTACGGCACCAAGGCCGCCGACCTGGAGACCGCGTCCGCCGCCGCCCAGGCTGCCGCCGAGGCGACCGGCAAGCCGTTCGACCCGAGCGTGTTCGCGCAGCAGTTCTACCCCGGTCTCGGCTTCGGCTACACGGACTTCGTGCTGATGCAGATCATCGGCGTGGTGTTCTTCGGTGTCTTCACCCTGCTGTCCGGCCCCATCGCCGACGCGATCGGACGCCGGAAGCTGCTGCTCTGGGTCACGGGACTCATCATCGTGTTCGGTCTCACGTTCAACCTCTTCCTGCTGCCGCAGGCCGACCCGAAGTTCACCGGTGCGCTGACGCAGGCGTTCCTCGTGTTCGGGTTCGTGCTGATGGGAACGACCTTCGGACCGATGGGCGCGCTGCTGCCCGAGCTGTTCCCGACGAACGTGCGCTACTCCGGCTCGGCGATCGCCTACAACGTGTCGTCGATCCTGGGCGCGGCTGTCGCCCCGTTCATCGCAGTGGCGCTGTGGGCCGCGGTCGGTGGCCAGCCCTGGTTGGTCGGGCTGTACCTGTCGGCGATGGCCGTGCTGACCTTCGTGGCACTGATCTTCACTCCGGAGACGAAGGACCACGACTACGAGGAAGACCTCGGTCTCGCGTCCGCCGTCGAGCTCTAGGCAGCGCAGTGACGGCGCCCGTGTCTGCGGACACGGGCGCCGTCTTGTGTCTGCGAAGGCACCTCAGAGGACGACGACCTCGCAGTAGCGGGAGGCGGTTCTCGCCAGGCGACCGTCCCGAGTGAGCAGCGGCAGTCCGAGCGCCTCGGCGAGGGCGACGTACCCCGCGTCGTACGCGGACACCTCATCGCGAAGGGTCCAGATGCGCGGGATCAGCCGTCGCAGCGGATGCCGCGTGATCTGAAGGTCCCCGAAGGCATCGAGTGCCTCCCGCGCGACATGGGAGGGAAGCTGCGAGCGAAGCGTCTGCCGCCGTAGCACCGACACGACCTCGATGTCGAGACCGGCGTGGGCGTGGAAGTCCTCGCCTCCGACCCAGGGCTCCTCGCCGAGTAGAGCCTCGATCGCGGCGGAGGCATCGAGCACGACCGGTCCACGCGCGCTCACCGGAGGGATGCCCCGTCATGCTCCGCCCGCTCCTGGTCGCGCGCCGTGAGGATGTCCGTCCGCGATAGCGCGACGCCGGCTGCGCGTGCTCGCTCCCTCGCCGCGGCGATGACCTGAACGTTGCTGCGGTAGCGCACGAGGTCTTCGAGTTCCCGCGCCACATAATCGGACAGCGTCATGCGCTCCGCGGCGGCACGCTCCTTGAGCTTCGCGTGGACGGCGTCCGGGAGGTTCCTGACTTGCAGCATGCGTCCCATGCTCCCAGGATCGCATGTGACGCACATGCGCGGAAGGTCGATCTGTGGACAACTTCTCGTCAATCCATGTTGACTTCGAACCGGCGTCAATATAAATTGACGGTGGAGGTTCTCCGATGACACACACCACTGCTCTCGCCCAGGATGACGGCGGCGAACCGCTCGCGGCGCTGCACCGACTCACCGAGGCCCGCACGGAGCTCGCCCGGGCCGAGGAGGCTCAGGTGCGCCGCGCTCGCAACCAGGGTTACTCGTGGCAGGCGATCGCGAGCGCGCTGGGCGTCAGCAAGCAGGCCGCGCACCGCCGCTTCGGTCGATCCTGAGCCATACAGCCCCTCCATAGGATTCCCCCGCGAACGAAGTACGGTCGAAGTACCATCTCCAGATCGAGGTCCCCCATGTCCGGTTCGGCGACCGCACGCCGCCGCGGCCGTGGCGCACAGTCCGAAGGCCCCCGCGCCACCTTCCGCCAGCTCCTCCCCTTCCTCTTCGAGCACAAGCGCACCCTCATCGTGGTCGCGGTCCTCAGCGTCGTCGGCGCTGCGACGTCGCTCGTGCAACCGCTGCTCGTCGGGCAGGTCATCGAGGCGGTGCCGTCCGACACCGGAATCGGCATCCTCGTCTGGCTGCTCGTCGGATTCGTGATCGTGTCGTCGATCATCTCCGGTTTCCAGCACTACCTCCTGCAGCGCACGGGCACCGCGGTGGTGTACTCCAGCCGTCGCAAGCTCATCGCACGGATCCTGCACCTGCCCACCTCGGAGTTCGACGCACGCCGCACGGGAGACCTCGTCTCCCGCGTCGGCACCGACACCACGCTGCTGTACGCCGTGCTCACGCAAGGGCTCGCGGATGCCGTCGGCAGCGCCGTGCTCTTCCTCGGCGCCCTCATCGCGATGCTGCTGATCGACCCCGTCCTGCTCCTGCTCATCGTGGTCGTGATCGGCGTCTCGGTCGCCGTCGTCGTGCTGCTCAGCGGCCGGATCCGCACCGCCTCGACCGCCCAGCAGGAGAAGGTCGGCGAACTCGCCTCCGGTGTCGAACGCGCTGTCGGATCGATCCGCACCATCCGCGCGTCCGGAGCGACGGAGCGCGAGACCGCCTCCGTATCGGAGCTCGCCGCCGACGCCTACGGCATCGGCGTGCGCATCGCCAAGATCTCCTCGCTCGTGGTCCCGGTCTCCGGCATCGCGCTGCAGTTGTCGCTGCTCGTGGTCCTCGGCGTCGGCGGGTTCCGTGTCGCCGCCGGAGCGATCACGATCGCCTCGCTGATCTCGTTCATCATGTTCCTGTTCCTGCTCGTGATGCCGCTCGCCACGACCTTCGGTGCGATCACCTCCGTGAATCAGGCGCTGGGCGCGCTCGGCCGCATCCAGGAGGTGCTCGACCTGCCCACCGAGACGCAGGACGACCAGGCGATCGCAGCAGCCCTCCCCCGCGAAACCGCGGCACCCGACGCTCCCGCGCTCGAGTTCCGCGACGTGCGCTTCCGCTACCCCGAGAACGTGGTCGCAGCCCGCCAGGCGGCGGCGAAGGCCGCGCAGACCCTGCTCGCGGACGCCCACCTCGAGTCGGCCGAGGCGGAATCCCCGACGGTGCAGGATCACGAGGTTCTCCGCGGCGTCTCCTTCGCGGTCCCGCGCGGCGCCAGAGTCGCCCTGGTCGGGCCCAGTGGTGCGGGCAAGAGCACGATCCTGTCGCTGATCGAGCGCTTCTACGACCCCACCGGCGGGTCCATCCGATTGCACGGCCACGATGCGCGCACCTATCCCCGCGACGAGCTGCGCGCGCACTTCGGCTACGTCGAGCAGGACGCCCCGACGCTGGCAGGCACCCTCGCCGAGAACCTGCGGCTGGCCTCTCCGGATGCCTCTGCCGCGGATTGCGAGCGCGTGCTCCGAGCGGTGAACCTCGGCGACGTGCTCGAGCGGAACCCGCTGGGCATCGACGCCCCGGTCGGCGAGGACGGCGTGATGCTGTCCGGAGGCGAGCGTCAGCGCCTGGCCATCGCCCGCGCGCTGCTCACGGACGCCCCGATCCTGCTGCTGGACGAGTCCACATCGTCGCTCGACGGCGTGAACGAGCAGCGGATGCGGGAGGCGATCGACGCGGTGTCCACCGACCGCACACTCGTCGTGATCGCCCACCGCCTCTCGACCGTGGTCGACAGCGACCTGATCGTGGTGCTGCAGGACGGCGTCGTCGTCGGCCAGGGCACCCACACCGAGCTCGTGGAGTCGACCCCGCTGTACCGCGACCTCGCCCGGCACCAGCTGCTGGCATAGCACTCCCCCAGCTCGCCGAAACCCCGGCCTTCCGTCGAGACCCCGCCCTGCGCGCGTGCGCAGGGCGGGGTTTCGCCGTGAAACCGGGGGCTCGCGAGAGCACGGCAACACGAAGGCGGGACGTCCGAGACCACTCAGCCATGGGTTCGTCTCGGATGTCCCGCCTTCGCGGATCTGCGGGGCACGGGGCCC
The DNA here is from genome assembly GCF_008868005.1 of Microbacterium algeriense. Lineage (GTDB taxonomy): Bacteria > Actinomycetota > Actinomycetes > Actinomycetales > Microbacteriaceae > Microbacterium > Microbacterium algeriense. Next base: position 59,542 of record NZ_WAAO01000002.1, on the reverse strand, counting down.
CAAGGTGCCGGCTCCCCCGAACCGGCACCGGTCTGGGGGCTACGCCTTCGCGAGGCGGTAGCGCAGCGAGGCCAGCTCGGCGCGCAGCGCCGCCGGAACCTTGTCGCCGAACGTGTCGTAGAACTCCTCGGTGAGGTCGGCCTCGGTCTTCCACGCCTCCGCGTCGACGGAGAACAGCTCGTCGAGGTCGGCGGCGGGGAGGTCGAGCCCGTCGAGGTTGAGGTCCTCCACGCGCGGCAGGCGTCCGATCGGGCTGTCGACCGCGGGCACGTCACCGGCCACGCGGCGGATGATCCAGTCCACGACGCGCGAGTTGTCGCCGAACCCGGGCCACAGGAAGCGGCCGTCCGCACCGCGACGGAACCAGTTGACCTGGAAGATCCGCGGTGCACGGTCGAAGCGCAGACCGCGGCCGACCGAGAGCCAGTGGCCGAAGTAGTCCGCCATGTTGTAGCCGCAGAACGGCAGCATCGCGAAGGGGTCGCGGCGCAGCTCGCCCACGGTGCCCTCGGCCGCCGCCGTGCGCTCCGAGGAGATGTTCGAGCCGAGGAACACGCCGTGCGTCCAGTCGGTGGCCTCGACGACGAGCGGCACGTTGCTCGCGCGGCGTCCGCCGAACAGGATCACGTCGAGCGGCACGGCCTCCTCCCAGTCCTCGGAGATCTGCGGGCACTGGGCCGCCGACACCGTGAAACGGGAGTTGGGGTGCGCGGCAGGGCGTCCCGACTCGGGGGTCCAGTCGTTGCCCTCCCAGTCGATCAGGTTCGCGGGCGCCTCGTCGGTCAGGCCCTCCCACCACACGTCGCCGTCGGGGCGGAGCGCGACGTTGGTGAAGATCGTGTTGCCCCACAGGGTCTCGACCGCGGTGACGTTGGTCGACTCGCCGGTTCCCGGCGCGACGCCGAAGAAGCCGGCCTCGGGGTTGATGGCCCACAGGCGGCCGTCCTCGCCGGGGCGGATCCAGGCGATGTCGTCGCCGAGGGTCTCGACCTTCCAGCCGGGGATCGTCGGGCGCAGCATCGCGAGGTTCGTCTTGCCGCAGGCCGACGGGAACGCGGCGGCCACGTGGTACGCCTTGCCCTGCGGGTCGATCACGCGGATGAGCAGCATGTGCTCGGCGAGCCAGCCCTCGTCGCGGGCGATCACCGAGGCGATGCGCAGCGCGAAGCACTTCTTGGCCAGGATCGCGTTGCCGCCGTAGCCCGAGCCGTAGGAGTAGACCTCGAGCGTCTCGGGGAAGTGCACGATGTACTTATCGTCGTTGCACGGCCACTCGACGTCGGGCTGACCCGGAGCCAGCGGCGCCCCGACCGAGTGCACGGTCTTGACCCACGGCGCACCCTCGGCGATCTGTCGCGTGACCTCGTCGCCGACGCGCGTCATGATGCCGATCGAGGCGACAGCGTAGGCGCTGTCGGTGATCTGCACGCCGATGTGCGAGAGCGGCCCGCCGACGCGGCCCATCGAGAACGGGACGACGTACATCGTGCGACCGCGCATCGAGCCCTCGAAGATCTCGTCCATCTTGGCGTGCATCTCGGCCGGATCGGCCCAGTTGTTCGTGGGGCCGGCGTCCTCCTCGCGCTCGGAGGAGATGAACGTTCGACCCTCGGTGCGCGCGACGTCGCTGGGGTGCGAGCGAGCCAGGTAGGAGCCGGGGCGCCACTCCGGGTTGAGCTTGATGAGCTTGCCCTCGTCGACGAGCCCGCGCAGTAGCCAGTCGTTCTCGGCGCGCGATCCGTCCACCCAGTGCACCGCGTCGGGCTGCGTCAGCTCCCGGATCTCCTCGACCCAGGCGGCCAGCTCGGCCATCGCGGGAGTGTCATAGGTCGGCGCGGTACCGAACGTGCGCGTCGCGGCGACGGGGGACGTGCGGGGCGTGAGGACTTCGGCCATGGCCATGACTGCTCCTTAGAAGTGGGGGCGTTGCATCCATCTTCTTCGGAGTCCGAGCGAAGTTTTCGCCAAATCGGATGATAAGAATCGCGGTTCTTTCGCTAGACTCAAACAATGGCGTCCTCCGGCATCCACCTCACGACCCTCGGCCACCGCATCCGTCATCACCGGCTGGAGAACGGGTTCACCCTCGACGAACTCGGCGCGCAGGTCGGCGTCGCCGGATCGCAGCTGAGTTTGATCGAGAACGGCAAGCGCGAACCGAAGCTCTCCCTGTTGCAGGCGATCGCCCACGCCACGAAGACCGAGGTGACCGACCTCATCTCGGGAGAGCCGCCGAACCGGAGAGCCGCGCTCGAGATCGCTCTGGAGCGCGCGCAGGAGAGTCCGCTGTTCCGACAGCTCGGCATCGCCCCCGTGCGCGTCACCAAGGGCATGAGCGATGAGACCATCGAGTCGATCCTCGGTCTGCACCGCGAGTTGGAGCGCCGTGAGCGCGAAGCCATCGCGACACCGGAGGAGGCCCGCCGTGCCAACACCGAGCTGCGCCTGCGGATGCGCGCGCAGAACAACTACCTCCCCGACATCGAACGTCTCGCCGAGAAGCAGCTCAAGGCCGCCGGTCACACACAGGGCGCGCTCACCCACCGCACCGTGAGCATCATGGCCGAGAAGCTCGGCTTCGAACTCATCTACGTCAACGACCTCCCGCACTCCACCCGCTCGGTCACCGACCTCGAGAACGGGCGCATCTACCTGCCGCCGGCGTCGATCCCCGGGGGACACGGCCTCCGCTCGATGGCGCTGCAGGCCATGGCGCACCGTCTGCTCGGTCACACCCCGCCCACCGACTACGCCGACTTCCTGCAGCAGCGCCTGGAGATCAACTACTTCGCCGCGTGCTGCCTCATGCCGGAGACGGCGTCCGTCGCGTTCCTGCAGCAGGCGAAGAAGGACCGCAACCTCGCTGTCGAGGACTTCCGCGACGGGTTCGGCGTCACACATGAGGCCGCCGGGATGCGCATGACCAACCTGCTCACGCAGCACCTCGGGATGTCTCTGCACTTCCTGCGCGTCGACTCGACCGGGGCCATCACGCGCGTCTACGAGAACGACGACCTGCCACTGCCGATGGACGTCACGGGAGCCGTGGAGGGCCAGCGGGTGTGCCGCAAGTTCCAGGCCCGCGCCGCGTTCACCCAGCAGAACCGCACGGTCGAGCACCACCAGTACACCGACACCCCGTCGGGCACGTTCTGGTGCTCGACGCAGACCGGTTCCTCGACGGACGGGGAGTTCTCGGTCACGGTCGGCGTGCCGTTCGACGACGCCCGCTGGTGGCGGGGACGCGAGACGAACGACCGGGCCGTGTCGACCTGCCCCGACGAGTCGTGCTGCCGGCGCCCCTCGACCGAGTTGACGGAGCGCTGGAACGGGAAGGCCTGGCCCAGCGCCCGCGTGCACACGCACATGTTCTCCCCGCTCCCCCGCGGCGCGTTCCCCGGCGTGGACGACAACGAGGTCTACAACTTCCTCGGCCGGCACGCGAGCGAGTAGCCGTCCGGCATCGCCTCCGCCCCACGGTCCGCCCCTCGGTCCGCCCGCTCAGTCTCCGGCGAAGGACGCGAAACGGGCGAGGGCGGCGTCCACCGCGGCAGGGTCGCGCGGCCCCTCGAACAGTTCCGGCGGAGTGTCGCGCAGGGCGACGGCGTGCGTCCAGCAGCCGATGACCCGACCGTCCTCGATGAGCGTGGCCCTGACCATGCCGTTCTTGCCGGGGCCGACGGCCGCCAGATGCTCGGGCGCGCACACCCCGGTGCGGTCGGCGTAGGAGATGTAGTACTCGTCGAAGGCGCCGAGCGCGTGGACGGCTGTCGCTGCCGACGTCCGTCGCGGACGAGCGGCGGCGGAGAAGAGCCCCTCCTCGACCTGCTCGACACGACCGGATGCATGGTCCGCAGCCTCGCGCGCCTGTCCCAGCGTGAGTCCTGACCACCAGGCGAAGTCCGCGACGCTCGCCGGTCCGTGACCGTCGATGTACCGGACGAACAGCTCGCCGAGGGGGTCGTCGGGGGCGGCGTGCTCGCGGATGTGCTCCTCGACCAGGACGAAGCGCTGCTCCCGCGTGATCCCCTCCCGAGGGACGACGGGGCCCTGACAGATCAGCCCGTCGATCGTGAGCCGGAAGAGCAGGTGGATGCCCCGCTGCCCCGTCGGGTCGATGCCGATGCCCTGCAGGACCTCGAACACCTCCCCGCGGGTGAGGCCGCCGTCGCGGAGCCTCGGCGTGAGGGCCGCCACGACGGCGGTGATCATCGCCTCGTCGATCCCCAGATCCCACTGCCGTGACGCCGCCTGCTGCCGCTGCCGGTCCGCCGTGACCTGCAGCACCCAGCCGAGATCACGCGACGGCACGGTGTGCAGCGTGCCACGCATGGTCCAGGCCCGCACGAGCCGGCCCCGGTCGAATGCCCGGTCGACATCGCGCAGCCGCACGTCGCCGCGGGTGCGGACCGCGAGTGCCCACCGGCCCGCGGTGAAGTCCTGGCTCTGCACGGCCAGCATGTGGGCGGCCGCATCGGTCACCGTGCGCGTCGGCGCGCTCAGACGGTGCGATCGGAGGCGCTCGGCGCGCAGGGTCGCGGTCTTCATGCCCCCATCATGCCGGGCGCGTCCGACGCGGCGCGCGGGGTCAGCCCCGCAGCGTCACCTCTCGGCGCTCGGGGAGCACGATCGGGTGCGAGCCGGCCATCACCTCGAGCACGCGGATCACCTGGCACGAGTAGCCGAACTCGTTGTCGTACCAGACGTACAGGATGAGGGTGTCCTCGTCGGCGATGGTGGCGAGCCCGTCGACGATGCCGGCCCGGTGCGAGCCGACGAAGTCCGTGGAGACGACGTCGGGACTCTCCACGTAATCGATCTGCTGGCGCAGCTTCGAGTGCAGCGAGACGCGGCGCAGGTAGTCGTTGACCTCGTCCTTCGTGGCGGGTCGCTCGATCGTCAGGTGCAGCACCGCGAGCGACACGTCGGGGGTGGGGACGCGGATGGAGCTGCCCGTGAGCTTGCCCTCCAGCTGCGGGAGCGCCTTCGCGACGGCCTTCGCGGCGCCGGTCTCGGTGATGACCATGTTGAGCACCGCCGAGCGTCCGCGACGGTCGCCCTTGTGGAAGTTGTCGATCAGGTTCTGATCGTTCGTGAAGGAGTGCACGGTCTCGACGTGTCCCTTGACGACGCCGTACGCCTCATCGATCGCCGCGAGCACGGGAGTGATGGCGTTGGTCGTGCAGGACGCGGCCGAGAGGATGCGGTCGGAGTCGGCGATGGTGTCGTCGTTGATGCCGTGCACGATGTTCTTGAGCGGGCTCTTGCCGGGGGCCGTGAGCAGCACGCGGGCGGCCCCCGTCGAGCGCAGGTGCTGCGAGAGGCCCTCCTCGTCGCGCCAGCGTCCGGTGTTGTCGACCACGATCGCGTCCCTGATGTCGTACGCGGTGTAGTCGATCGTCGAAGGGTCGTCGGAGTAGATGACCTGGATGCGGGTGCCATTGGCGATGATCTGCTCGGCCTCCTCGTCCACCGTGACGGAGCCGGCGAAGCGTCCGTGCACCGAGTCGCGCAGGAGCAGGGAGGCGCGCTTGACGAGGTCGTTCTCGGCGCCGCGTCGGACGACGATGGCTCGCAGACGCAGACCGCTGCCTCCGCCCGTGTGCGCGATGAGGATGCGCGCGAGCAGTCGGCCGATGCGCCCGAAACCGTAGAGCACGACATCGGTCGGCTCGGCTGCGACCGCCCCCATCGCGGGGGCGAGCACCTCGGCGAGGTAGGTCTCCAGCGGCTGACCGCTCTCGGCGTGCCCGGCGACGAGGCGCGCGACGTCGAGGGATGAGGCACCGGGCGCGAGGGCGTGGATCGCCTCCAGCACCGCCAGTGTGTCCTCGATCGGGAGCCGCTCGTGTCCGAGCTGCGCGACGCGCTCGTGCACCTCGACCAGCCCCGTCGCCGACAGCCCGAGCAGGCGGTGCCCGTGGAGAGAGGTGACCACGTCGTGCTCCCGTCGGAGCGCCCCGATGAGCGGGATCATCCGCTCCGCCAGCTCTTCGCTCTCGGTCCAGTCGTCGCGGTGTGCCGCGGAATCGTTCATCTGCGTCCTTGCATGTGTGAGCGCGCGCCGAGGTCGCCGGCGCGCACGAGGTTGCCGGGTGTTTCGGGGGATGAGTCCAGGGTACAAGCCGCATCGGGGTGCACCGAATCGCCCGCCTCACGCTCTCGTCTCGGGACGATCTTTACGTCTACACTGGTGGAATAATGAGCCCTTCACTGCACGGCGACGACGCCGATCTGATCATCCGCGGCGGTCGCATCCACACCCTCGACCCCGCGGACGCCGTGGTCGGCGCCCTGGCCGTGCGGGACGGGGTGATCATCGCCTTCGACGCCGAGGCCGAGGCGCTCGCGGCGCGCGAGATCATCGAGCTCGACGGACGCACCGTCGTCCCCGGCATCAACGACGCCCACCTGCACGGCGCGTGGTTGGGCGCCCGGTGGCCGCACCTCTTCTTCTCCGACACCCCTCCTGACCAGCAGCCGTCCGGACGACTCGTGTCGACCGCCGCCGAACGCCGCTCCGCGCTCCGCCGCGCGTGGAGCCTGCTGGCCGAGCTCGGCATCACCAGCTACACCGAACCGGGCATCGGCCCCGGGGAGGACGACGGCGAGACCGGATGCTTCGGCTCGGACATGCTCGACGCCTATGTCGAGCTGCACCGCGAGCGCGCACAGACCTCCCGGGTCACCCTCCTCCGGCTGTTCGGCACGATCGACGGCGAGAGCACGCTCGAGGACTTCGAGCGCGGCATCCGCACGTCCGCACCCGAGACCGACGCGCGATGGCTCGCGATCCCCGGCGTGAAGATCTTCGCCGATGGGATCCCCCCGATGGCGACGGCGTGGGTCGAGGAGCCGTACCCGGACGGGACGACGGGCGCCCTCCTCACCCGGGGGGAGCGCGGCGCGCTCTTCGCGTTCCGGCGCATGGTGGAACTCGCCGCCGCCCGCGGCCTGCAGATCGCGGTGCACGCGACGGGCGATCGTTCGATCGCGGAGTTCCTCGCGGTGCTCGAGAACCTGGCCGGAGCACCCGCGCCGGCCGCGCCGCACTACGTCGTGCACGGCGACCTGGCCACACCCGCGCAGATCGCCCGTATGAGCCGCATCGGCGCGGGCTTCGCCGTGCAGCCGCTGATCGCAGCCCACACCCACTCCTGGGCCGCACTGCAGCTCGGGGAGGCACGCACCGCCGCGGCCTGGCCGCTCGCCGAGATGCTCGGCTCCGGCGCGCTCACGACCGTGACGAGCGACTCCCCCATCGCGAGCCCCGACTGGCGGCTCGGCCTGGACGCCTCGCTCGGACTGCTCACAGGTGCGGGCCTCCGCGACGACCGAGGGACACGGACGCGACTGCTGCGCACCCTGACCGTCGATGCCGCACGCCAGGACGGCGCCTCCGCCTGGAAGGGCTCGCTGGAAGTCGGGAAGGTGGCCGACCTCACGGTTCTGGACGAGGACCCGCTGACACCGGGCCGCCCCTTCGCCGGGATCGCGGTCTCCCGCACGATCGTCGACGGACGCACGGTCTACGCGCGCGCAGGCGTCGACGCACGTCCGGGCGGGTCCACACGCTGAGCGGGCGGACGGAAACGGCGGGCGGCATGTTCACGCATGCCGCCCGCCTCTGATCCCCCTCGGACCAGCCTGCTGCCCCGACGCCGCGTCGCGGCGCCGGGGCGGATCTCAGATCGCCGTGGCGACGAGCACGCGGGGGCTGCCCGCCAGTGCGATCTTGTCCTGCACCTGCCACCCGGCGTCCGCGAGCCAAGAGCGCACCTCGGCCTCCGGGTACACGACCGTGCCGTCGATCACGAGATACTCCCCCGCGTGCAGCGCGTCCAGCGCGCGCTGCTCCGGGTCGTCGTCGAGGAAGAAGTCGAGCACCGTGAGCGTCGCACCCGGAGCGGCGGCCGCACGGAGGTTGCGGAAGATGCGGGCGTTCTCCTCGGCCGAGAAGCGGTGGATGACATGGTTCGCGAACACCGCGTCGAAGTCGCCCTGCGGCGTCGCGGTGGCCGTCTCGCCGACCTGCACCTCGGCACGATCGGCGACGCCCGCTGCGGCGACGGCCTCGGCGACGCCGTCCTCGAATCCGGGTGCGTAGACGAACGTGGTGTGCAGTTCGGGGTTGCGGGCCATGACCGCGAGGGCGAAGTCGGCGGAGAGACCGCCGAAGTCCAGGGCCTTCGTCGCGCCGGCCAGGTCGACGCGGCGGCCGAACTCCTGCGCGTGCAGCCGGTTGTAGGTCATCACGCCGGCCATGAACGTGCCCCACCGCGCGTCGTCCATCTGCAGGTCGCCGGGCTCGGTCGTGTCGACGGTGTGGGCGAACTGCAGCCAGTGCGGGTAGCTGATCTCGTCGAGGAAGGTGAGGAACGGGGCGAGGTCGATCACCGCGTCCTCCCCCGTGAGGTAGGCGGAGGCGTCGGGGGTCAGGGCGTAGCGCCCCTCCGTCCGGACGAGGAGCCCCTTCGCGGCGAGGGCGTCGGCGAGCAGCCGGGCGATCCGCTCGCTGACCCCGCAGCGCTCGGCGATCGCCGCGGCCGTGTCGGCGCCTGCGGCGATGGCGGCGAACAGGCCGATGCGGCTGGCCTGGAAGAGTTGCTTCGCGGCCATGTAGCCGGTCGCGATGTCGAGGATGCGGGCGGCGTCGGGAGTGGGGGTGTCGGTCATGGCGGATGCCTTTCGGTATGTCTACGAACGTGGGAAATAAAGAACAGGAAGAGGCCCGGCGTGGGTCGCGCAGGTCAGTCCGCGAGGAACCCGCGCACCGCGTCGCGGAACTCGGGGGTGTGCAGTGCCGCGAGGTGATCGCCCGGTACGCGCCGCACGCGGACGTCCGGCAGCCGCGCGGCGAGCTCGTCGATGCCCGCGGCCATGGGGTCGTCGACACCGCCCAGCAGCAGCACCGGCATCGCCGGCGCTCCGGCCTCGGGCGCGAACGGCTCGGTCGCGAGCCCTTCGATGAGGTCGAGCAGATCGCCCGGACGGTTGCCTGGCAGGCTCGCCATGTGCACGATCATCCCGGTCAGCGGGTCGACGGGGGCCGGCCCGCCGCCGATCGCGCTCCGGGCGGCGGGGAGGTCGACCAGCGCGAACGGCTCCCCCGCGCTGAGGCCGCCGAGCACGAGGCGCCGCACCGCGACGCCCGGGTGTCGGGCGAGGTCCCACGCGAGCCGGGCGCCGAGCGAGTATCCGACGAGGTCGATCTCGTGCGGACCGATCGCTTCGGCGAGCGCATCGAGCACGGCGGAGGTCGAGACGGCTCCGAGCCCTGGCGCATCGCCGTGCGCCGGCAGGTCGAGGACGCGGCGCGATCGGTCGCCGAGCACCGCCGTCCACTCGCTCTCCGGCCAATCCTGCGTGCCGCGCGAGGCGAGGCCGTGCAGGAACACCACGGGCGGTTCGGGGGTGAGGGTCATGACGGGCCGTCCTCTCGGGACCGGCCCCGCATCCTCAGCGCAGCCGCGCGAGGAACCGGTCGATGTAGTTCTCGTAGTCGGCGATGCGGTCGCCGTCCGGGTACATGAGGTTGATCACCGTCGCCCCGACCGCCGCCGAGATGTACTCGTCCGCCAGCGGACCGTAGTCCTGGTCGCGGATCGCCCCCTCGTCGCGGGCGGCCTCCATCCGCTCGATGAGCGAGGCGCGCCAGGAGGCCAGATGTCCGCGGTACAGCTCGGCCAAGGACTCGTTCGCCATGGCGTACTCCCAGAGGGCGAGCAGCACGCGCCCCGCGGCGATCTGCTCCCGATCGCGCGGGATCGTCGCCTGCAGGAAGCCCTGCAGGGCCGCATCCGCCGACGCCGGCTCCTCGCCCGCCGCCTGCACGCCCTCGGACATCTGCTGGAGGATCGTCTCGAACGTCGCCGCGACGATGCTCTCCTTCCCGGGGAAGTAGTGCTTCAGCGCACCGTTCGCGAAGCCCGCCTCGGCGGCGATGCTGCGCATGGTCGCCGCCTCGAACCCACCCTTCAGGATGATGCTCTTGGCCACCTCGACGATGTCCCGTCGCCGCTGGTCGTGGTCGATGATCTTCGGCATGGCGTCCTTCCGGCCGAGTCCGGGGTGTGGCGAGTTCCGGCCTGGAGCTACCGTACCGCCGCATCGGGCACCTCCCGCAGAGCGAGCCACTGGCGGCGGCGTTCGCGTTGTGCGGCGGGATCGGCCACCGGCGACGCCAGACGCAGCCGCTCGGCGTACGGATGCCGCGGCGCACGGGTCACCTGCTCGCCGTCGCCGACTTCGACGAGCTCGCCGTGGTACATCACGGCGACCCGATGACAGACCCTGCGCACGACGCCGAGATCGTGCGATACGAACAGGTAGGCCACTCCGGTGTCGCGCTGCAGCTCGATGAACAGGTCGAGGATGGCGGCCTGCGTCGTGAGGTCGAGTGCACTGACGGGCTCGTCGCACACCACCAGGCGAGGACCGCGGACGAGGGCACGGGCGATCGCGATGCGCTGACGCTGACCGCCGGAGAACTCGCTCGGATATCTGTCCATCGCGGCGGCGGGAAGCCGGACCCGGTCGAGCATCTCGCGGACCTTGCCCTCGGCGGCCTTCGGCCCCATTCCCGTGGTGAGCAGCGGCTCGGCGAGCACATCACCGATCGTCATGGCCGGATTCAGCGAGCCGTAGGGATCCTGGAAGACCACCTGCACGTCGTCGGCGAGCGCACGGCGGGCACGCCCGCTGAGGCGGCTGATCTCCCGGCCGTCGAAGCGGACGCTGCCCGCCGTGATCGGCGCGAGGCCCAGGATCGCCTTGCCCAAGGTGGACTTGCCGGATCCGGACTCCCCGACCAGACCGAGGCATTCGCCGGGGGCGATGTCGAGGGAGACGCCGCGCAGCGCGCGGAAGGCGTGTCGTCCGCGGCCGTACTCGACCACGAGGTCGTCGACCTGCAGCAGGGGGTTCACCGGAGCGGCGTTCATGCGGGGACCTCCGTCCTGTGCCGGTCGACCTCGGCGCGCCCCTCGGCCTCGTCGAGCGACGCGGCGATGAGTTCGCGCGTGTAGTCCTGGTCGGGAGCGGCGAAGAGGTCGTCCACGGGGCCGGATTCGACGATGTCGCCGCCGCGCATGACGATCACGCGGTCGCAGATGTCGGCGACGACGCCGAAGTTGTGCGTCACGATGAGCAGCGCCATGCCGTATTCGGCCTGCAGCTCCCGCAGCAACTCGAGGACCTCGGCCTGCACGGTCACGTCAAGGGCGGTGGTGGGCTCGTCCGCGACGAGGAGCGAGGGGCGCCCCGCGATCGCACCGGCGATGAGCACACGCTGGGCCATGCCGCCGGACACCTGGTGCGGGTAGCTGCGCATCACGCGATCGGGGTCGGACAGCCCGACCCGCAGGAGCACCTCCCGCGCGCGCTGCCGGGCGGCGGCCTTCGCGAGCCCGTGCGTCCGGCGCAGCGGCTCGATGAGCTGATGCCCGATCGTGTACGAGGGGTCGAGGTTGCTCATCGGCTCCTGCGGCACGTAGCCGATCGTGCGGCCGAGCAGCGCCTGTCGCTCCTTCGGCGTCGCGTGCGTCACCTCCGCGCCGCCGACCCAGATCGCGTCGGCGGTCGCCCGGCCGGTCGCGGGGAGCAGGTCGAGCACCGAGAACACGGTCTGCGATTTGCCCGACCCGGACTCGCCGACGATGCCGACGACCTCCCCTGGCGCGACGTCGAGGGTGACGCCGTGCACGACCTCGGTCTCCCCCGTCGGCGTCGCGTGGACGACGTGCAGGTTCTCGACGCGGAGGGCCGAATTCGGGGCCTCGTGGCGGACGCTGCCCGTGGCGGGAGCCGCGGCGATCTCGTCGGCGGCCTCGAGCACCCCGCGCCGCCGCCGTCGGGCCGCACGCGGCGTGCGCACCTGCACGAGCTCGGCGAGCGTGGAGCCCATGATCGCGAGGACGGCGATCGTGAGACCGAGCGCGGCGGAGGGCCACAGCAGCATGAGGGGGTAGGTGAGCATGAGGCGGAAGCCCTCGAGCATCATCGCACCCCAGCTCGGCACGTTCGAGTCGCCGATGCCGAGGAACTGGAGTCCGGCCTGCATGCCCATCGCGATGCCGGCGGTGAGCGCGGTCTGGATGATGACCGGCGGGTAGACGGCCGTTATGACGTGGCGGAAGATGATCCGCGCGTCGGACAGCCCGGAGACCCGGGCCGCGTCGATATAGGGCTCGCTGCGCACGGCGAGTGTCTGCGACCGCGCGATGCGGAAGTAGCCGGGGACCATGAAGACGCCGACGGTGGCCATCAGCAGCTCGAAGTTGTTGCGGCTGCCCGCGGCGACCACGAGGAGGATGATCATCCCGGGGATCGACTGGAGCGCATCGCTGATCCAGGTGGCGACGCGGTCGAAGACTCCCCCGAAGTACCCGGCCGCGACACCCGACGGCACGCCAATGACGAGGGCGGTGACGATCGTGATGAGCGCGCCCCACAGGGTCGTCCGGGTGCCGTAGATGAGGCGGCTGAGGATGTCGCGGCCCGTGGAGTCGCCGCCGAGCAGGTGCTCCGACGACGGCGGCGCCTTGGCTGCCGCGAGGTCGACGAGGTTGGGATCCATCGGGGCGAGCAGCGGGGCGAACACCCCGACGAGCACGATGAGCACGAAGATCGCGAGCGGGATGTAGCCGCCGGGGTGGCGGAGGAAGCGCCGGAACAGGCTCGACCGGCGCTTCTGAGCGGCCCGGTCGAAGGCGACGCGGATGTCTGTCGTGGTCATGCGACGCGCACCTTCGGGTTGATCCAGCCGAGCACGAGGTCGAGCAGGAGGTTGATGAGCACGACGAACACGATCGAGATGACCGTGATGCCGAGCAGCATGGGGATGTCGCCGTTCTGCGACGACTGGTTCGTGAGCTGGCCCAGTCCCGGGAGGCTGAAGATCTGCTCGACCACGATGGCGCCGGAGAGCAGACCCACGAACATCAGGGCGATGACCGTGAGCGCGGCGGGCGAGGCGTTGCGGAGGATGTGCACGTTCACCCGGGCGGCGGACAGCCCGCGGCTGCGGAGGGTGCGCACCCAGTCCTGACGGCTCTGGGCGATCACGGCGTTCCGCAGCTGCTCGGACACCGCGACGATGCCGCCGAGCGCGAGGGAGATCGCGGGCAGGGTGATCGAGCGCAGCCAGCCTTCGACGGACTGCGTCGGCGGGACGTAGCCGACGGCGGGGAACCACTTTAGCTGCACGGCCAGCCACATCACGAGGACCAGGCTCACCCAGAACCCGGGGAGCGCGAACAGGACGACGGAGATCCCCTTGATGATGCGGTCGAACCAGGTGCCGGGGCGGAGTCCGGTGATCATGCCGAACGCGACGCCGATGACCGCGGTGATGAGGGTTGCGAGGGTCACGACGGAGAGCGTGACGGGCACCTTCACCGCGAGCTGCGCGCCGACCGGCTGGAAGTTCCTCCAGGAGACGCCGAAGTCGAGCAGCACGGCGTGGGAGAACCAGTCCCAGAACTGCACGAGGAGCGGACGGTCGAGACCGATCTTCGCCGCCAGGGCCTGCTGCTGCGCGGGACTCGCGGTCGTGCCGAGGAGCGAGGCGGTCGGATCGCTGATCGCGAGATGGGCGAGGAAGAACGTGCCGATCGAGACCGCGACGAGGAGAAGGATGCCGGACAGCACCCGCTTCGCCGTGAAGAGGAGCATGGGGGCCTCTCGGAGGGAGGGTCGGAGGGGGAAGGGGTGCCGGGGCGGTCACGGAAGGACCGCCCCGGCGGGCGATCAGCCCTGCGTGATGTACCGCAGCGTCGGGAACATCATCCCCACGACGGGCTGCAGTTGGATGCCGGGCGCCGTGTAGTAGATGTTGTTCGCCTGGTACCAGACCGACCACCAGGCCTGGTCGACGAGGGCTTCGTTGAGCTCCTTGATGGCGTCGGTCTGCGCGTCGCCGCGCTCCGTCTGGACCTTCTCCACGAGCGGGGCGATGACCTCGTTCTGCGCGTAGTCCGGCTCGGGGTTGAACCACTGCACGCTCGTCAGCTGCCGGGAGACCGTGGCCACGTCGTTGCCGTCCATCGCGAGGAACGAGATGAACATGGGGTAGTTCGGGGCGTTGAGCTGATAGTCCGGCATCTGCATGTTGTCCCAGGTGACCGTGATGCCGAGCTCGTTGAGGGCCTGCTCGGCCGACGGCTTCCACATCTCGAAGATCGGGGACATCGGCATCGAGATGTCGAATCCGTCCGGGTACCCGGCGTCGGCCAGCAGCTCCTTGGCCTTGTCCATGTTGAACGCGTACGCGTCGTTGAGTCCCGGGTCGTTGATGTCGCCGCCGTCCGGGAACACCTGGTTGGTCGCCACACCCGCCCCGCTGCCGACCGCGGCGAGCACGGTCGCGCCGTCGAACGCGTAGTTCAGCGCCTGGCGGACCTCGAGCTTGCCGAGGGGCTCGCTCTTCGCGCCGGTGTGATCGGTGATGACGAGTCCGGCCCAGCCGGAGACCCGCTGCGCGGTGTTCCACCCCTGCTGCTCGGCCTGCTCGAGGTTCGCGACGTCACCGTACTGCACGTTGATCTGACCGCTGAGCATCGCGTTGTGGCGGGCGGTCGCGTCGGTGATCGGGTAGATCGCGAGCTCGGAGAACGGATACGTCTTCGCGTCCCAGTGGTCCTCGGTCTTGGTGAAGTGGTACTCCGCGCCGGGAACGCTGGTGGTGTCGTCGAGCACATAGGGCCCGGAGCCGATGGGCTCGGCGCCGAGCGTGCCGGCTTCGATCGAGGCGGGCGACATCACGTAGCTGCGGCCGAGACCCATCAGGTACAGGATCGTGTCGTCGCGCTGCGTGAGCGTGATGCGGACGGTGTCGTCGTCGACCTTCGCGAAGCCGGAGACGTTGACGTACGCCTCACCGGAGCGCGCGCCCTCCTTGAGGTATTCGAGGCTGGCGACCACCGCATCCGCGTCGACCGCGGTGCCGTCGCTGAACACGGCGTCGGTGCGGATGTCGAGGTCGATGCTGAGGTCGTCGTCGGCCACGGTCCACTCCGTCGCGAGCGACGGGATCGGGGTGCCGTCGGCATCGAGGGCGATCAGGGCGTCGTACACCGCGGACAGGTAGGGGCCGTCGAAGCCGATGTCGGCGAGGGACGGGTCCCAGGACGTGACATCGAGGAAGTTGCCGATGTTGAGGGCGTCCGGGCCTTCGGCGCCACCGTCTTCGGAGGTCGAGGGCGTTCCGCCGCCGCTGCAGCCGGCGAGCGCGAGGGTCGCGGCCACGGCTGCGGCGAGCGCAAGGGGCATTCGTTTCATGGTTCCTTCTCTCGGGTGCAGGGGGTGGTGAAGAAGGTTCGGAGTGCCGCTGACCGGGAGCCGGGTCCGACGCCACTTCGATGTGTCGTGGTGGTTAGTCTACATGTGTGGAAAAAGAGCGCAAGAGCCATTCCGCTCACGGTGGCTCGCCCCCATGCCCGGGGATGCACCAGGCTTGTCTCAGCGCGCAGTCCTGCACACCGCGTGCCCCTCCGCCCGCCGGGAATCCCGCGCCCTCCCCTCGCGTTCCCTCCCTCGAACCCTCCACGAAAGGCATGCGATGACCGCTCGCCCCGGCCCGTCGGCTTGGCCCCCTCTGCTGATCGCGATCGCGCTGGAGGTGTCGGCGACGCTCTCGCTGCGCGCCGCCGAGGGATTCACCCATCCCCTGTGGCTGATTGTGGTGGTGCTCGGCTACATCGGCTCCCTGTGGCTGCTGTCGGTCGTGCTCGATCGCGGCATGGCGGTGGGCGTGGCATACGGCATCTGGTCGGCGATCGGGGTCGTGCTGACCGCGGTGCTCGGCACGGCGCTGTTCGGCGAGGTGCTGGGCCCCGTGCAGATCGTGGGGGTCGGGGTCATCGTGATCGGCGTGCTCCTGGTCGAGCTCGGGTCGCACGAGCGGAAGACCGAGGTCGCCTCGTGACGTGGCTGCTGCTCGCCCTCGCGATCGCGAGCGAGGTCACCGCCACGCTGAGCCTGCGCGCATCCGAGGGGCTGCGCCGCCGGCGGTGGATCCCGGTGATCGTCGTCGGCTATCTCGCGGCGTTCACCCTGCTCGGCACCATCCTCGCGATGGGCATGCCGATCGGGGTCGCCTACGGCATCTGGGCGGCCGCGGGCGTGGCCGTGACCGCGGTGCTCGGCCGGGTCATCTTCAAGGATCACTTCTCGGCGATGATGGCCGTCGGTGTCGCGCTCATCGCGGTCGGCGTCGCGATGATCGAATTCGGCGGCGCGCACTGACGCCCCGGCGTGACGGCCGCCGTCACCACGCGCCGTCCGCCCGCACGTCTCGGTCGACCCAGCATGCGGCGAGCGCGGCGCGCACCTCGGCTCCGTGATCACGGACGAGGGCGAGAGCGGCGTGGTTCTGCTCCAGCTGCGCGACGCGTGAGGCCCCGAACAGCACGTTCACGGTCGCGGGGTTCGCCAGACAGAAGGCGATGCCGAGCGCCGCGGGGGTGACGCCGAACTCGGCGGCCACGCGGGCCACCTCGGGATAGACAGCGGCGATGCGCCCGCGGATTCCGCCCACGTCTGCGCCGATCTTCCGCTGCGGCGTGCGCCCCGTGGCGAGGATCCCTCCCTCGAACACGTCCGAGGCCTGCAGCGTGAGGGTGCCGTCCGCGAACAGCGGTCCATAGGCGTCACCTTCGGCCATCGAGCGCCGTGCGATGCCGTATTTCAGCTGCGCGAAGGCGGGACCGGCCGCACTCTGCGCCGCGGATTCCGCGAGCGCCTCTCGCGTGTGCTCGATGCGCCAGTTGTTGATGCCCCAGGAGTCCACGAGCCCCTCAGCGATGAGCTCGTTCACCGCGCTGACGAGCCGCGGGATATCGGGGGCGTCGAGGTAGTCGCCGATCACCAGCGTGTCGAAGCGGTCCAAGTCGGCGCGGTCGAGGGATTCCACGAGCTGCGCCCGGAACCCCTGGTTCGGCCAGTCCCACAGCCAGAGCTTGCCGCACAGCACGATGTCGGCACGCTTGATCCCGCTGGCACGGAGCGCTTCCCCGAAGAGGATGTCGGTGCGGGAGTTCTCGGCGTGCGGGCCCATGTTGTAGTACGCGACGTCGAAGAATCCGGCGTCCAGTTCGACGGCGCGGTGGATCAGGGCGATCGCCTCGTCGCCGGTCATCCGGTCCCAGGTGTTCCACGATCCGAGCGCCAGCGGCGGGACCGGTCGCCCGCCGGGTTGCAGCGGGGTGCGCGGGAATGTCGATGCGGACATGAGGCTCCTTGGTGCGTCGTCGCGGCGCGGCGCGCATCGCCGACCGGTGGACCGGGGTTGTGTTTTTCTATGTTTGTAGAATATAACGGACTCATCCCGTCAGAGCACCCGTCAGTGAGGACGAATCATGACCGCTTCCCCCCGTCGCATCCTGGTCACCGGAGGCGCGTCCGGACTGGGCCGCGGTATCGCCGGCGCCTTCCGCGCAGCCGGTGACGTCGTGTTCATCGGGGATGTGGACGCGCAGGCTGCGGCCGCGGTGGCGGACGAGATCGGCGCCACCGCCCTCGGCCTCGACATCGCCGACGAAGCGTCGGTGCAGGCGGCGTGCGAGCGGATCGCGGAAGCCGGCGGGCTCGACGTGCTGGTCAACAACGCCGGCGTCGTCGCGGGCGGCGGCACGCTCCAGGAGGTTGCCGTCGACGCGGTCGACGCGGCCCTGCGCGTCAACGTCCGCGGCACGTTCCTCATGCTCCGGGTCTTCGGCGCCCTGCTCGCCGACTCCGGTCACGGCGCCATCGTGAACATCTCGTCGATCGGTGCGCGGCAGCCCACTCCGGGCCTCGGTCACTACGAGGCCACGAAGGCCGCCGTCGACGCGCTCACCCGCACCGCGGCGATCGAGCTCGCCGGGTCGGGCGTGCGCGTCAACGCCGTCGCCCCTGGGCCCGTGCTCACGCCGTTGACCGCGGAGTTCGCCGCGAACCCCGACGCCCGCGCCGCCTGGGAGTCGCGCATCCCCCTCGGCACGATCGCCGAGGTCGACCAGATCACGCCGCTCGTGCTGTTCCTCGCGAGCGACGCCGCCAGCCACATCACCGGGGTCTCCGTCGCCGTCGACGGCGGACAGCTCCTGGTCTGACCCCGGAGACGACACGATGCCCCTCCTCACCGACCTGCCCGCGACGACCCGCGCCGCCGTGCTCACCGCGCACGGCGAACCGCTCACCCTGCAGGACCTCCCCCTGCCCGCCGAGATCGAGCCGGGCGCCGCCCTCGTGCGCATCGCCTGCACGACGCTGTGCGGCACCGACATCGAGATCTGGGAGGGGAAGATGTCGTTCCCCGGGATGCTGCCCATGGTCCTCGGCCACGAGATGGTCGGCGAGATCGTGGCCATCGGTCCCGACACCCGCGATGCCCTCGGCCGCCCGCTCTCCCCCGGCGACCGCATCGGCTGGTCGGAGTCCACCTGCGGCGAGTGCCACGGCTGCGTCGTGCTCCGCGAGCCGGTCGCCTGCTCCCGCCGCGGCTACGGCTTCCTCCAGCGCGCGGACGTGCCGCCGTTCGCGACGGCCGGGCTCTCCGAGTACGCGTACGTCACTCCGGGTGCCGCCAAGCTCCTGCTGCCGACGGCCGTCAAGGACACCTGGGCCTCGATGGCGCGCTGCGCCGCGAAGACCGTCCTGCGAGCTTTCGAGCGGGCCGGCCGGATCCGTCCGGGCTCCCGGGTCGTGGTGCAGGGTTCCGGAGCCCTCGGCATCTTCGCCACCGCGGTCGCGACCATCGCGGGTGCGGGTCAGGTCATCACCGTCGGCGCCCCCGCGGCTCGTCTGGAGCTCGCCGCCCGCTTCGGCGCCGACGCCGTCGTGGACTTCCGCGACGGTCCCGTCGTCGACCAGGTGATGGCGCTCACCGGAGGCCAGGGGGCCGACCACGTGTTCGACTTCGCCGGAGCCCCGAGCGTCGGCCCGGACGCCGTGGGCATGGCCGCCCAGCGCGGCACCGTGGCGATCGTCGGCTCGACCGGTCCGGCCGGAGACGGCTTCGCCCTCAGCACCATCATGGGCAAGGAGCTCACGGTGGTCGGCTCGCTCAACGGCGACATCTCCGACTACGCCCGCGCCATCGCCTTCTTCACGGCGTTCGCCGACCGCTTCCCCTGGGACGACCTGTTCAGCGCTCCGGTCGGACTCGCCGACGCCTCCGCCCAGATCGCCCACATGCACCACCTCGATGAGGTCAAGGCCGTCATCGACCCGAGCCTCTGAGGAGCATCGTGACCAGTTCCCTCCCCCTGCGCGAGATCGGCCGCAGCGGCCTGCACGCCTCCCTGTTCTCCCTCGGCTCGTGGCACACCTACGACCGCATGGACTTCGCCGACGCTGTCGCGCTCCTCCGTGAGGCCACCGACCGCGGCGTGAACCTCTTCGACGTGGGCGTGTACTCCGCGCCCGACGCCCCGCCCGTCTTCACCGACGTGATCTTCTCGGCGATGGTGCGCGCGGCCGGGCTCCGTCGCGAGGAGTGGCTGCTGTCGTCGAAGCTGTGGCTCGAGGCCTTCGGCAGCGACGGCTTCCGCCCGCAGCTCGAGAACGCCCTGATGCGGGTGGGCACCGAACACGCCGACCTCGTGATCCTCGGCGACCTGCGTCGCGACGACCTCGATCTGCGCGACCTCGTGCTCGACCTCGCCGCCCTCACCGACGCCGGGCTCATCCGCGCGTGGGGCGTGAACAACTGGTCGGCGGGGAGCATCCAGACCCTGATCGACCTCGCCGCCGCGGAGGGCGTGCCCGGTCCGCAGATCGCGCAGCTCAAGTACAGCGTCTCGCGGCGGTCGATCCCGGACGGCGAGCCCTTCGCGCGCCTCTGGGAGCAGGGCCTCACGCTGCAGGCCTCGGACTGCCTGGAGGGCGGGATCCTCGCCGGGAAGGTGAACAGCGACCGGCAGATCGGGCGTGACCACGGCGGCATCCGCGAACGGATCATCGCCGACGTCCCCGCGTTCACCGCGGTCGCGGAGGATCTCGACGTGACGCCGGCCCAGCTCGGCATCGCCTTCACCCTCACCCACCCCGCCCTGACGACGACCCTGTTCGGTGCCTCCAGCGTCGCGCAGCTGCGGGCGAACCTCGACGCGGCCGCCCTCGTCGACCGCATCGGCGCCGCCGAGCTGCGCCGTCTCGTCGAGCCCTTCTGGGCCGACCGCGGGGTCGTCGACCCCGAAGGCCCCTGACGCCGTCCCACCCGAGGAGAACCATGACCATCCCCGTCCCCTTCGATCCCGATGTGCAGGCCGTGCTCGACGAGATCGCGAAGACCCCGCAGCCCGTCCTCACCCGCGAGACCCTGCCGCGCGACGGCGTCGACCGGATGTTCCCGGACAACGACGCCGTGATCGCCGGCCGGGACATCACCTGGGAGGACCGCGTCATCCCCGGCCCGCCCGGAGCACCGGACATCGAGGTCACGATCTTCCGCCCCGCCGGTTCCGAGACCTCGACGCTCGCCGGCTTCGTGAACATCCACGGCGGCGGCATGATCGTCGGCCACCGCTCCTGGGAGACGGCTCGCGTCGTCGACATCGTCGCGGAGCACGGCGTCGTGGCCGTGAACGTCGAGTACCGCCTCGCTCCGGAGGACCCGTACCCCGCGGGCGTGGAGGACTGCTACGCGGCGTTCGTGTGGACGCACGCCCATGCGACGGAGCTCGGGATCGACCCGGCGCGCATCGTCGTGGGCGGGGGAAGCGCGGGCGGAGGTCTCACCGCGGCCGTCGCCCTGCTAGCTCGCGACCGGCGGGGCCCGGTCATGGCCGGGCAGCTGCTGCTGTGTCCCATGATCGACAACACCAACACCACGGTGGCCAGTCGGCAGTACGACGGCATCGGCACCTGGCAGCGCGACATGAACCTCCTCGCCTGGTCATGTGTCCTCGGTGAGGAGCTCGCGTTCAGCACCGAGGCCCCCGCCTACGCCGCTCCGAGCCGCGCGACGGACGTCTCCGGCCTCCCGCCCGCCTACATCGAGGTCGGAGAGGCGGAGATGTTCCGCGACGAGGACACCGAGTACGCCCTGCGGATCTGGGCGACCGGCGGGCAGGCCGAGCTGCACGTCTGGGGCGGCGGCGCCCACGGCTTCGACATGTACATGCCGGACGCCGAGATCACCCGCGCCGCCCTCGCCGCGCGTGCCTCCTGGCTGCGACGGATCTGGCGGACCGCCGCATGAGCACGCCCGAACCGGTGCCCTACGACCCGGAGCTCGTCGCCGGGCTCGACGCCTTCGTCGACCTCGTCGAGGTCATCCCGCTGCGCGCGGACACGATCCACGCCAACCGCGATCACTTCGCCACGATCATCCCGCCGATGTCCGTGCAGGCCGCCGGCCGTGCCGTCGCGTGGGAGGACCGGGTGATCCCCGGCCCCGTCGGGGCTCCGGACCTCGAGATCACGATCGTGCGCCCGGCGCAGGCGCCCACGGACCCGGCACCGGCGGTGCTGTCGATCCATGGCGGCGGTATGGTGCTCGGCACGCGCTTCTTCGGCACCGCCGAGCTCATCGACCTCGCCGAGCGGCACGGTGTCGTCGGCGTCGCGGTCGAGTACCGTCTCGCCCCCGAGCACCCCGGACCGGCGCAGGCGGAGGACTGCTACGCGGCACTGGAGTGGATGGTCGCCCACGCGGACGAGCTCGGCATCGACACCTCCCGCATCATCGCGTCCGGGCAGAGCGCCGGCGGCGGACTCTCGGCGGCGGTCGCGCTGCTCTCCCGCGACCGCGGCGGGCCACGGCTGGCCGGACAGCTCCTCGGCTGCCCGATGCTCGACGACCGCAACGAAACTCCCTCGAGCCGCCAGTACGACGGCTTCGGCGCCTGGGATCGGAACAACAACGACACGGCCTGGGACGCGATCGCCGGGGCCGACCGGTTCACCGATCGCGTGTCGCCGTACACGGCACCGGCACGGGCTGCGGATCTGTCGGGACTCGCTCCGGCGTTCATCGAGGTGGGCGCCGCCGAGACCTTCCGCGACGAGGCTGTCGACTACGCGCTGCGAGTCTGGGCCACGGGCGGGCAGGCCGAGCTGCACGTCTGGGCCGGCGGCTACCACGGCTTCTCGGGGTTCTCCCCCGATGCCGAGGTCTCCCGGGCCGCGGTCGCCGCGCGGGAGAGCTGGCTGCGCCGCGTGCTGCGCCTCGAGGGATGAGTCTTCCGTTCGCCGCTGACGCCCCGCGGCCCCGCATGGGCACGCTGCGGGCGATGCTGGTGCTGGGCATGCTGGAAGCCTTCGGTCCGCTGTCGATGGACCTCTACCTGCCGCAGCTCCCCCAGCTCGCGGCCTCGCTCGGCACGACCGAGGCCCTGGCGCAGGCGACGATGTCGGCGTGCATGATCGGTCTCGGTCTGGGCCAGCTCGCGGCCGGTCCTCTCAGCGACCGGCTGGGCCGACGCCTGCCACTGCTGGTCGGCGTCGCGGCGTTCGCGGTGCTCTCCGCGGTGTGCGCCGTCGCTCCGAACATCGAGCTGCTGCTCGTCGCGCGCTTCCTGCAGGGGCTGGCGGGATCGGCGGGCATCGTGATCTGCCTGGCGATCGCCCGCGACCAGTTCGAGGGGGTCGAGCTCTCCCGCATGCTCTCGCTGCTGTTCCTCGTCTCGGGCACCGCCCCGATCATCGCGCCGGTGGTGGGCGGACAACTCGCCCGCATCATGGACTGGCGCGGCATCTTCGGGGTGCTCAGTGGGGTCGGCGTGCTGTTGCTGCTCGTGGTGGTGTTCGCCCTGCCGGAGACCCTGTCGCCATCCGCCCGTCACCGCGGGGGCCTCCGGGTCTGGGGCGCGCACGCCGGAGCGGTCGTCCGCGACCGGCTCTTCGTCGCCGTGCTGTGCGCCGCGGCCGGAGGCGGTGTCGCGTTCTTCACATACCTGTCGATGTCGTCGTTCGTGCTGCAGGACGAGTTCGGTCTCAGCCCTCAGGAGTTCAGCGTCGCCTTCGCGGCCGGCGCCCTGGCGAGTATCGCGGGCAGCCAGCTGAGCCGACTCGTGGTGCGGCGTTGGGGGCCCCTGCGCGTCTACCTTGGCGGGATCACCGCGACGCTCCTGGCGACGACGGCTTTCCTCGTGCTGGCGCTTCTGGGCGTCGGCATGATGGGTGTCGTCATCGCGTTGGTCGGGTTCATGCTGTGCTCCGGCATCGGCGGGCCCAATGGCCAGACGCTGGCGCTCGCTCATCACGGGGTCCGTGCCGGCACCGCTTCGGCGCTTCTCGGGATGGCGACGTTCCTGTTCGGCCCCGTGCTCGCCCCCGTGGCTGCCGGTCTCGGCGGGACCACGGCCATCACGATGGCCGCGACGATGACGGTCGCGGCTGCGGCAGCGGCGTTCGCCGCCTGGGCCTTCGTCCGGCCCGCGGCCCGCGAACAGTAGGCCGCGGGCGACGGGGACGGTTGGGGGATTGCGGCCATTGCTGGCGTCCAAGGCTCCGTGCGTCAGCAGGGGCGCCTCTCAGTCGCTCGGTGCCTGCAGAGGCGTCAGATCGCCCATCTGCGTCGCGAGCTCGTGGAACTCCGCCGCTCGCGCGAGTTCACCGTTGTCCCGCAGCATCACCGCGAGGTTGTGCGCGCTGTGTGCGTCACCGCTGGCGATCCCCGCCCGATAGGCGGCTTCAGCCGCTTCGTCTAGGTTGACACCGTCGAGCCACGGCCGCCAGCAAGGAGAGGAACTCGGACCGATCGAGTGGGGACAGGGGAATCTGAACTCCGTGCAACGGATGCCCCTCAGGCACGCCCACGTCGACGGGGAGCCCGCGGCGGGTGTCCAAGACTTGAACCCCGTATCCATAGATGATCCGCGGTAGATCGAAATTCGAGTGCCATTTGGGGTCTTCGAGCGAGAATCCCATGATCACATGGGACTGATACGCGACATTCTTCTTGCCCCAGATGAAGAACTCCCAGCGCAACTCCGGATGACGATCGATCATCACGTCACCGAGCAGCAACGTAACGTCCTCACACACGGACTGTGACCGCCGATCGGGGTCATTCCGGTCGGCGGCGGGCGTCATCGTCTCGACGAACCAGTCATTCAATGACTGAACCGATCCATCGCTGCCGTCGAACTCGATACCAGACTCCGCCAACAGATCCCGGAAGATCGCGACACGTTCGTCCTTCTCCCGCATTGTGCGGTCGAACTCGGCGCGAGCGACAGAGCGCGGCAACTCGGAAAGCGCCCACCACGGCATCGACTCGTTCAACGGATACTCTGCCCAGCCGGTCACGGCATCACCTGCCACTGGGTTCCACGGAGGTCACCGCGAGTCGCGCGGATCGGCCACCTCGCCCGGAGGGAAGTGACATTCCAGCGCGGATCGTCATCAGGAACGAGCACTCCCGTCTTTCGTCGAAACCATGCGCGAACTCGCGACCCCCTCGGCGCCTGAGGGAAGTGCGCTCCACACTAGCCCCAACGCCACGAACGCGCGGGGACGAACGGCTACTCGTTCCGCGCGCGACTTTCTCGCGAGCTTCGACGCTGCCCGACACCCGCGCCGACATCGAGCCCCAGGTCGCGATTGAGCGCCTCCGCAATCTCTCGAGCGACGCGTCGATTGCAGACGGTCCCCCCAAGTGGTCGCCTGCGACCATCGGCGAACTCCAATACGAGGTGGCCGCTCTCGAACCTTCCATCGTAAACCGTCCACCCAAAAACGAAGAAGAATCCTGTGTACGGCTCAGCGCGGAATCGTTCGACCGCCCCCCGCTCGTACTTTCGTCGCGACCACCACGATGTCGCCACCACGTGCGAGGAGGTCAGAGTGACGCCCGTGAAAGGCAGGCGAATCCAAAGCCACATACACAGCGGGAGCGCGATCGCGGAGAACCAGATCAGGACGCTCGGCATGCTCGCTGACGAGTAGTTCAGAAGAACTGCTGCGGGAAGCACACCGATGAACAGGGATGCAACGCCAAGGCGGCGAGCCCTTCCGGCTCTGCCGCGTCTGAAAGCCTGGTCAAGCGGCATCGATCGTGTACCTCCCCAGCTTCTTCGTGACACCCGATGCAAGCGGCTTGCGCACGCTCGGTCGGCGCAAGGTCGAGCTGAGCGAGGTTGCGGCTACGACCTCTGCTCCTCTCGCGGAGATTCGAATCGCGCGGTTCGAAGAATGGAGCGAATTTCGCGTCACCGCCCCTGGAGCACTTCGAATCACTCTAGCGTTTGCACCACCATTCCGCCTGCTTTGATCGCCTTGCCGGCAGTCTCGTCCGTTACCGCCGACGCTTCCTTGCCCAGAACCAGTGGGGATTTAGTAGTGAGCACCGAAAGAAGAGTCCTCTCGGAACTTTGCCATGCCACAACTCATGCCCGAAATCAGCGCCGACACCAACCTGACGTGCGACCTGCTTCGACCGCTACCAGTACGAACCGAGCAACTCCCGGTAATGGGGATTTTCGAGCAGCTCTGGATGCGCGGCCTCGATCTAATGGCGAACTTTCGAGAGCAGGCCCTCCGCGGCCCGCGAGAACTCGCTGACAGACACCGTCACAGTAGCTTCCGCGTACTCGGCTCGAATCTCGACCCCCTCCCGCTGCAGCGTGAACTCGATCGTAGAATCCGATTCGGTGAAGCTGTACACCTGATCCTCACCGCCGGCGAGGGCTTCAGCTATTCAACGCATTTGGAACACAAAATCGAACACCGGCACCCATCCCCAGCTGACACTGAGATCGACATCATCCACCTCGAGTATTACGTCACCCAAGAAACAAGAATAGTAAAATGGCGCCGCCCCTATTTCATGCCAAATGACGTTGTCTAGGTCCGTCTCACGGAGAACCTTGAAGTCGAAGACAATCAAAGCCATGTTCCTCAAAATGGAAATGCGGTGATCACTTAGCCGCTAGAGTCTACTACAACACGAAGGGAGTACGCGGGCTTACTGGATGATTTCGTGCCAAATATCCTCCAACATCGTCGACTAAACCATCTCGCTCAGGAAGCTGATCCTGTATGTCTTAACCACCCGCATCTCCGATAAACGCAAGAATTTGGCCGACCTGAGCTTAGGATTCACGAACCTCAGATACCGGAAGGGCACGAGGATCATAAAGGCTAAGAAGTTTTGGTCATACCAACATATTGACTGTCCGATCGTTGACTTTTGCACCCATGAATGCACGAATAACCAAGCTAGGACGGCGTAAGGTATCAAAATCCACAAGACGAACGCGCGAATCACATAGATAAGGAACCAGCTGAGGCCATAGATAAATCTCATTTCAAAAGCCTCCCACGAACTCAATGACACCTTCGGAGAATGAAGGCAATATGCCGAAAGCTACATCTCTCACCCACGGGCCTGCCGCGGTTTCCACCCACGGCTTCTCCGTTGCTCCCGTGAGCTGTCCGGCGCCGCGAATCGCTCTGGCTGTCCCGGTAATGATTTGCCAGGCTCCGACGCCCCACGCAGGTAAGGTCACTGCCCATCCTACATACGGGACTGACAACGACAGGGGTGTCGACAATATCATTCTCGCAATTCCGTTCCCAATACTGAGAGCACCCACGACTAGGTTTACGGTGCCCGAGACCCACTTCGGGTTCACCCAACGATCGCGCGGCTTGTCGTACTTCGACCGTTGCGCAGCGCTGGTTCGAATGAAGGGCGAACTTGCGAGCCGTCGCTCGGCTCGTGGCGCGGACACTGCAGTTTTGCTATCGAAGTTTTGCGCCGCCCATTTTTCCCCGCTGAGGTCGTGTCCGTTGATGGGGTCGGTGGGCCAGGAGTAGTCGTTCGCCCCACCACCCTCCACCGGGTCGACTTGCAGGAACCGCCCGAGGGCGGGCACATACAACCGGGCTCCCATCTCGACCACCAACGCCGACCCCGCGGACTCCGCAGGCTTCAACGCACCCTGATGCCACAGCGTGTTCCCTGCGATCTGACCCGCGTCATCCGACGCCACCGTCCCGATCGCGAACGTCACCGGATCCACCGGCTGACCGAACGGGTCCCACAACAACAACCCGCTCGTCGTCGTCCCCGTGCGGGTCACGAGACCATGCCCGCCCAGACCGGGGAACGACCACGTCACCTCCCCAGCCTGGTTCGTCCATGACACGCCGCCCGGCAACCCGACACTCCGAGTCAGCTCCGCCCCGGATTTCTGACCCCACGCCGCGTCGCCATCAGCCGCGTACAGGTAGTTGGTCGTCGCCGCCGGATCGGCCCCCGCCGGATCCGTCGTCCGCGACACGATCCGCCCTGACGCATCGCGCACGATCCGCACCACCGTACCGTCGTCATGGGTCGTCCCCACATGACGGTTCACCGCGTCGTAAGAGAACTGCATGTCACCGAGACGAACCGTATTCCCGCGCACGTCATACACGACCTCCGAAGCGGTCAAACCACCCGCAACCGTCGTCGCGTCCGGGATGACCTCCGTCACAGACGAGGAGACCAACCGGTCCGCCCAGTCGTAGCAGTACGCCGTCGACGTCGTCACCGCCGCTTGGCCCGGCGCCGTCCACACATCCGTCGCCCCTGTCCGGTTCCCGGACATCCCCGCCGCCGTGTTCGGGCCGCACCCGCTCGTCGCCCCGAAAGCGTAGGTGAGCGTGTGCCCCGGAATCACCGCCGACGTCAGCCGACCCGCCGTGTCATACGCGTACGTCGACGAATACGACGTCGATCCCATCGACGATTGCTGCTTCACCACGCGACCCGACTGCGATCGCACCACCGCGTCAGACACCACCTGCCCGCCGACCAGCCACTCCTGACCGATCACCCGCTGCGCGGCGTCACGGCTGACGGCGTTCAGCGCTGACGCATCCGGATACGCCACCTGCTGCAACGGCTGCAGCGCGTCGTACGTCACGCCAGCGAGCTGCTGTGCACACTCCATGAACCGGCGATTCCCGGGCGGATGCGCCGTAGACCAGCCGCGAGGTCATCTCTAAGTTGCAGCTGGCGTAGGCGAACCCGCGCCAGACCGGGCCGCCTAGCGCCCGATCGCGTGTCGGGCCCGGTCGACCCGCTCCGCATAGTCCGGGTCGAAGAGCATCGGCAGCTTCGTCTCAAGCTGCGACTCCAGGTCCCACAGGACTCTCTGCTCCGCCGGATGCGCACTCGAGAAGTCTCGCTCGTCCCGACTCGACAACCACTCGAACAAGACGAGCGCGTGATCGCTACTCAGACTGATTGTGATCTGATCATCCACTGCCGAGACTCCTCTCTGTCAACGATGCCTGCGCCTTGGCTAAACGGGTCCATCTGTTTCTAAGGGGCGTCGAGATCGAACCGTGTCTCTATCGTCGCCCGGGGAGCTCTCGAAGGCTCATTCAAGACCCTCGCCTGCGCGCGGGCCGTCGTGCGAAACGTCACGCTCCCTGCCACCGGCCGTCGCGTTCCGTCCTTCAAGTCGACGCTCAGGATGCCCGGTTCCAGCGCTCCGCCTGCCACTGGCCATCCCAATACGTAAAGCACGCCGGTGTAAGGCTCGGCCGACCAGCGCTCTAGGTCATTATTCGCGTATCGGGTAGTCGAAAACCAGGATTTTGCGACAACGCCTTCTTCCTCGAACCTCACACCTATACGCCCGACACGGATCCAGGCCCAGATATACAGGCCGAGAACCGGTGCAGAGATGCTGACGAGAAACCACCCGTCACTACGCAGCCCGATTCCGACGATCATCACGGCGGCAGAAAGGCCCCCCACGACGAGGGTGGACGCGAAGAGCATCGCGACCCGCCCCCTCAGACCGGAGGGAAGGGGCCGCGAGTTCCGAGAAAAGTTACGCGATTGCAAATCGCCAGCCACCTTTCCCCCGAGGTCCCGCCGGCGCCACGGGTGACCTCAGAGGCGCCCATTGCACCGTTGACTCACGCTCGGTCGGCGCATGCATGCATCTCATTTCGGAAGCCCCACGTGCACGCGCATTTCTCGCACAACTTTCAGCACGGTGTTGTAGCGACCGATCGCGCCGGCGAGGGATACATAGCGCACCCGCCCTTTTCGAACAATCTCAACCTGGATCATTCGAACACGGCCAACAAATGGCAGGAAACCTGTTTGGAACCCCACCAGCAAACCCATGCATTTCTCAAGCTCTATGCCGGTGACCTCGCTCCGCGACAACCGAAAACTATGAAACCAACCTCCGACTCGGATCGAATCTCCCTCGAGCCAAACCCCCATGAACCAAGGGCGGATGAGCAGGAATCCACCGACGGCCGCGAACGCGAGGGCTGCGGGCCACAAATCATACTCGAGAAGCAGGAGGACGCCTCCGCCCATGGAAAACAGCGCCCAAACGGCTCCTGCGACACGCACGCCGCGCGCCGATCCGCAAATTGCACTGTGATGCATCTTTTGCCCATCTTAAACAATGCTGATCGAGAACCCGCGCGACCACCGCAATACTGTTAGCTTCTGTCGCTTGAATCAGGTGCCGAGCGACGGCCTTTCAAATCGATGCCACGGGTCGCCAAAGTCGGGCGAAATAGCGTCCTTGCGTTCTTCGCCGAACAATACACACGAACTCGATCTTCGATTTCTGGTGGGCAAGGGTGGAACTCTATCTCCTCGATGAAGCGCGATACCTCATTGGACACATCCTCCCAGCGCCCCCACGCGAGGTATACATCTGTCTCGTTATCGTTCTCGAGAGCGACATACTCTGGATTGAACGTTATCGCGGCAAATACCTCGTGAGTACTTTCGACAATCTCAATGTTCACGTAGAACGCACCAGAGACTTCGTTTCGGGCGATTCCTACTGCTCCGCGCCCCAGCACACGCTGAAGAACTTGTTCACGTATTGGCTCGTTCATCCTATCCAAACATGGAAGCTGTGTTTGACATTGGCGCGCCCGAAGTTGACCTTCGTCAACCCGGTTCGGTAGTTCCTCCCGGCCCCTGGGGTTTACCTCCCCTCGGTCCGGTGAGCATTCGAGTGGAGTGGCTTGAACTTGTCACCTCGCCTCTGCGCACCCGCGACATACTCAACCTGCCTACGATGGCGCCCGGGGGGAGAGAACGTCAACGCCCCCTTGTGCCACAACGTGTTGCCCTCCACCTGACCCGAGTCATCCGACGCAGTGGTGCCGATCGCGAGACCGGATCCGCCGGTTGACCGAACGGGTTCCATACCCCAACCCGCAGGTCGTCGTCGCCCTGCGGGCCACGAGCCCATGTCCGCCCAGACCTGGCGACCACCTCACTTTCAACGCCATGGGAGCCCACGCTTCACCGAAAGATGGGAGCTACAGCGCTCCTCGCATCTCGCAGGGGCTGTCGTGGACCGCCCCTGAGGGATACAGCCATCTTCCGTCAAGCGCTCCCGCATCCTCCGGCCTAAATGTCGCGTTAATCCCTCCGAGGTCTGTCTCTGAGCGTCCTATGTCGAGGAAGATAAGCACCCGTGAACTTTCAATAGGGATCGCTGACTCATGTTCAACCGCAAGGCCCAACGGAGGGTCGGAGAGCGAGAACTCGTCAGACGTTTGAAGGCTGAATTCTCCCCGCGCGCGGAGCGCGAGAGCGTCTTCTCGCTGCGGACTATACGTGGCGTAACTAACCTGAAGGTACTGGAACTCCTCCGTGGGTTTCCCGCACCAATGGAAGAGATACTCCCCATCCTTTACGGTCAGCGATATCGGCCTCTCGTTGCCCGCGCTCCAGAGACACCCCGTGAGTGCGACCACCGGCAGCACGATGATCAGCGCGGCGAGACCCCGCAACCCAGCGTGCATATCCGCCTCCTCTTAGATCAGCATCCATCTCGAAGTAGTTCTGGCACAGACGATCTCTCGAAGGATGGGCTTCAGAGTCTCACCTGCATGCGCGAGGGAGAACTCCGACCCCCAGCCCGCCCGCTGTTGCGCATGCCTGAGTTCGTGGAGCCAAGAGTTCCTATGCGAGTTCATTGAGAACGCTAATCCGGTACGTCTTGAGTTCGCGCATCTCCGATAGCTTCACAAATCTGGCGGCCCTTGTCCTCGGTTCGAGGAGCAGCAGGAGACGAAACGGAATCAGTATCAAGAAGGCCCAGAGGAGTTGGTCATACCAGCAGACCGCTTGTCCGACCGAGGCGCGTTGAGCCCACCAGTGAACGGTCAACCACGCAACCACCGCGAATGGGATCAGAAGCCAGAGGAGCACCCCACGGACGAGAAGCACCATGAACCACAAGAGTCCCGCGAAGAACTTCACCTCATAGCTCCCCCACTATTCCGCCGCATCCGTCGCCCGCGCCCCGCGATCAGTAGCGGGCCGAGAAGGCGCCGTCCGCCTGCAGGAGCTGACCGGAGATCCATCGCCCCTCTTCGGACACGAGGAATTCGACGACGGCGGCGATGTCGGCGGGCCGACCGAGCCTGCCCAGCGGCGTCATCTCGCCCAGGGAGGTGCGGGTCTCGTCGTCCATCCAGCCGGTGTCGATCGGGCCGGGGTTCAGCACGTTCGCGGAGATGCCGCGCGGACCCAGTTCGCGGGCGGCGGAGATGACAAGCCGATCGAGCGCACCCTTGGAAGCGCCGTACGGGAGGTTGCCGGTGACGTGATCGCTCGTGAGCGCCACGATCGCGCCGCCGTCCTCACCGACCTGGCGTGCGAACGCTGCGATCAGGAGCAGGCTCGCCCGCGCGTTCACGGCGACGTGCAGGTCGAAGCTCTCCGCCGTGGTGTCGAGGATTCCGGACTCGACATCGTGCGCGTGGCTGAGGATCAGCGCCGAGATCGGACCGTGCTGCGCGTTCACCTCCGCCACGAGGGATGCGGGGCCGTCCGGCGTCGACAGGTCCGCCAGGTGGTCGGCGTCGCGCAGATCGCTGGTGACGACCGTCCACCCCGCGGCGCGCAGACGGGGGACGATGCCGGCGGCGATGCTGTTCGCGCGGGCGGCACCGGTGATCAGGGCAAGGGGCATGCGTTCACGGTAGCGGACCTCCCTCACGCTCCACGATCACATCCCGGCGCACATCGCGACGACACCGCCGGCCATCGCCCAGGACTCGACCATCAGCGACCGCACCGCTCCCCCGCGATGCAGCTCCGGACGGCGCCACGGCGCCACGACCGTCCAACCCACGACCGCCAGCGTCCCCACCAGCACGAACGCCGAGAGCACACCGCCGAGACCATGCCCGCCGTGACCGATAGCGGCCTCGACGCCGGCGACCGGCCCCGGGGTCGAGGCGGATTCGAACATGCATGCCGCCATCACGAGCGAGCCGAGCGCCCGGTGGCAGCACGCGGGCGCGGACGGCGTCCCGCGCACCCCCATCGTCCCGAGCATGGCCGAGAGCAGCAGTAGCGCTCCCAGGACGACCCCGCCCAGCGGGTCGAGGACGCCGGTGGCCATCAGCAGCATGCCGGCGGCCATCACGAGCGCGGCCTGCCGCCCCTGCCACGGCACGGCGCGCCGCGCGGCCAGGCAGGCGACGGCTGACACGAGCGCCGCCACCGCCATCAGCCACGATGCTGCCGGGAGCAGAGGATCCACAGCCGAAGTATATTGATCGCGCGCTCAAAAAAGCGAGCCCAGGTATCCATGCGCCAAGATGGGCAGGTGCCCCGCATCGTCGACCACGATGAGCGCCGCCGGCAGATCGCCGAGGCGCTCCTGACCGTCGCCGCACGAGACGGACACGAGAGCGTGTCATCCCGCGCGGTCGCCAAGGAGCTCGGGGTCGCGACCGGCTCGCTGTGGCACTACTTCGACGGTTTCGACGACGTCATCCGCGCCGCCGCCGCCGAGGTGACCCGCCGCACCGATGAACGCATCGCCGCAGCCACGACCGGACTGCGCGGACTCGCCCGCTTGGACGCCCTGATGCGCGAGGTACTTCCGGTCGACGAGGGAACCCGTACCGAAGCGCGCGTCGTGGTGGGGTTCTGGGGCCGACTCGCCACCCTCGCCCCCACGCCCGACGCCTCCGCTCCGACCCTCGCCACGTGGCAGGACAGCATCCAGGCGGCGCTCCAGGAGGCTGTCGAGGATGCCGAGCTGCGCAGCGACACTCCGACCGACGCGCTGATGGCGCTGCTGCGCTCGATCACCTACGGCCAGCAGATCGTCGAGGTCACCGAACCCCAGCCGCCCGCCGCGCACCTCGCGGTGCTCGACGGCATCCTCTCCCCCTGGCGAGCCTGACCCCGCCTCGAACCTCGCGACCACCCGCTGACCCGTTGCTTGTGCGGGTCGCGGTGGCGCCGTATCATCGTGCCAACCCGTTTATTGAGCGTCCGCTCGAAAATAGTGAGGTCGATGATGTCCCACCACGCTCCGCAGCCCGTGTCGATCGAGAAGATCGCGCCGCCGCACCCGCACGATCCGCTCACCGGCGCCGAGATCGCCGCGGCGCGCAGCATCCTCGACGCGGCAGGTCTCCTGACCGAGACGACGCGCGTGCCCATGCTGCTGCCCGACGAGCCGACCAAGGAGGAGTTCGCGGCGTGGACTCCCGGCGACCCCATCGACCGTCGGGTCGACGTCACCCTGCTCGACATCGCCACCGGTGTCGCGACCGAGGCGATCGTCTCGCTCACCCGCGGCGAGGTGCTGCGCACGCACCGCGTGCCGAACGACGCGCCGCCCTACGGACAGCCGCAATACCTGTTCGAGGAGTACGAGCGCGCGGAGGCCATCGCGAAGGCATCGCCCGAGTGGCAGGCCGCCATGCGGCGTCGCGGCCTCGAGCAGCACATGGCGCTCGCCTTCTGCGGCCCCCTCGCCCCCGGCTACACCGGGCGGGCGGACGAGGTCGGCCGCCGGGTGATCCGCTCGCTGACCTTTCTCAAGTACGACGAGCAGGACTCGCCGTGGGCGCATCCCGTCGAGGGGCTCATCGTGCACATCGACCTGACCGCGAACACCGTGATCCGTGTCGAGGACCACGGCGACGTGCCCGTGCCGGAGGGCCACGGCAACTACTACCCCGAGACGCAGGGCGCAGCGCGCACGTCGCTCAAGCCCATCGAGATCACGCAGCCCGAGGGTCCGAGCTTCACGGTCTCCGGATCCCTGGTGGAGTGGGAGGGCTGGTCGATGCGCGTGGACTTCAACGCGCGCGAGGGGCTGGTGCTGCACGACGTGACCTTCCAGGGTCGCTCCGTGCTGAGCAGGGCGAGCGTGCCCGAGATGGTCGTGCCCTACGGCGACACGGCGCCGGGGCGCTTCTGGATCAGCTACTTCGACGCCGGGGAGTACCTGCTGGGCAAGAACGCCAATCACCTCGAACTCGGCTGCGACTGCCTCGGCGTGATCCGCTACCTCGACGGCTGGGTCGCCGACGACCACGGCCACCCCGTGCGCATCCCGAACGTGGTCTGCATGCACGAGGAGGACTTCGGCATCCTCTGGAAGCACACCGACCTCTCCGGCCGCGCCGACGTGCGCCGCTCCCGCCGATTCGTCGTCTCGTACTTCTCCACGATCGGAAACTACGACTACGGCTTCTACTGGAACTTCGGACTCGACGGCTCGATCGAGGTCACGGCCAAGGCCACCGGCATCGTCTTCGCCGCCGCGGGAGAACCCGGTGTGCGGCAGCAGCACGCCACGGAACTCGCTCCCGGTGTCTTCGCGCCGGTCCACCAGCATCTGTTCTGCGCGCGACTGGACGTCGCGATCGACGGCGAGGACAACCGCCTCGTCGAGGTGGATGCGAAGCGGGTGCCCATGGGACCGGAGAACCCCTTCGGCAATGCGTTCAGCTGGTCGGAGACCCCGCTGCGGACGGAGCAGGAGGCGCAGCGGGAGGCCGACACCTCCGTGGCACGGGTGTGGGAGGTGCAGAGCGCGTCGCGGACCAACCGCGTCGGCCGCCCGACCGCCTACCACCTCATCCCGGAGCCCACCGCGCTGCTGATGGCGGATCCCGGGTCATCGGTGGCCGCGCGCGCCGCGTTCGCCACCAAGCATCTATGGGCGACCCGCCACGAGTCGGGGCAGATCTGGCCGGCCGGACGCTACCCGAACGCCCACCAGGGCGGCGCGGGGCTCCCGGAGTACACCGCCCGGAATCGCTCCATCGACGGCGAAGACCTCGTGCTGTGGCACACGTTCGGCCTCACGCACTTCCCTCGACCGGAGGACTGGCCCATCATGCCGGTCGACTACGCCGGGTTCTGGTTCAAGCCGAACGGCTTCCTCGACGAGAACCCCGCGATGGACGTGCCGCAGTCGTCGCAGGCGCACGCGGCGACCGGGGCAGGCTCCTGCTGCGGGGGCGGCGCAGCCTGCACCTGCGAGCACTAGGCGAGGGCGGTGATCGCTTCCCGGAGGATGCCGTGTGCTCGTTCGAGGGCGGTCGCCGCGGCCTCGGGCGTCGCGCCGGTGGCGAGCATCAGCAGCGCGAGCTTGACCGATCCGTCCGCGCCTTCGAGGGCGGCGGCCGCCTCGTCGACACCCACGCCGGCGAGCTGCGAGACCGTGCGGATCGACCGCGCGTGCAGCTTCTCGTTGGTGGCGAGCAGGTCGACCATGACCCCGCGGTACGTCTTGCCGAGGTTGATCATCGACAGCGTCGTGAGCATGTTGACCACGAGCTTCTGCGCCGTGCCGGCCTTCAGCCGGGTGGAGCCGGAGATGAACTCCGGACCCGTCACGACCTCGATCGGAATGTCCGCGACGGCGCCGATGGCCGAATCCGCGTTCGAGGCGATCGCAACCGTGAGCGCGCCCACGCGGCGGGCGTACTCCAGACCGCCGATGACATACGGCGTGCGGCCGGAGGCGGAGATGCCCACGACCGTGTCGTTCTCGGCGAGGTCGAGCTCCCGCAGCGAGGCGCCTGCGGCCTCCGCGTCATCCTCCGCGTTCTCGACGGCGGAGCGGATCGCGGTCTCGCCGCCGGCGATCAGACCGACCACCATCGAGGGGTCGGTGCCGAACGTGGGCGGGCACTCGCTGGCGTCGAGCACGCCGATGCGCCCCGCCGTGCCCGCGCCGATGTAGATCAGGCGTCCGCCGCGACGGAACCGCTCCGTGATGCCGTCCACCGCTGCCGCGATCTCCTCGGCTCGCTCGGCGACCGCCTCCGGCACTCTCCGGTCCTCCGCATTCATGCGGCGCACGAGCTCGGCGGTGCCCAGCAGATCCAGGTCGCCCCGTTCGGTGGTCGACGCCTCGGTGTCGAGCTTCTCGAGGACCGAGAGCAGAGCGGAGAGGCGGGAGTCGTCATTCGGCACGATGCACGAACCTTTCGTGGGGGAGATCTGCGCGACGCGTCAGCAGCAGCGCACCGTCGAGGGCGTCGCCCTGCGCGGGCACGACCCGGCGGCCGGCGGTGTGAAGAGAGGAGGCGAGAGCGTCGCGGAACCACGCGTGGCCGGTGAGCCCGCCGTGCAGCACGACGTCGACGGTCTGGGCCGATGCCGCCACCGCGGTGTCCGTGAGCAGCCGCACGGCCTCCAGGGCGATGCTGCCGGCGACCGCGTCTCCGCCCTCCGCGGCATCGAGCACGAGCGGTGCGAGTGTCGCGAGCCGACGCGGAAGCGGACCGGGCTGCGCCAGCCAGCCCTGCACATCGGAGACGGTGCCCACCGGTCCGGCGACGGCGTCGCTCAGGGTCGTGGCGGGTCCGAGGCCGTCGGCCTGACGCAGCACGGCACGCAGCGCCTCGCGCCCCAGCCATGAACCGCTGCCGAGGTCGCCGAGTTCGGGTCCCCAGCCGTCGACGAGGCGGGCGCCCTCCTGGTCGATGCCGAGCGCCGCCGCACCGGTGCCCGCGATCAGGAGCACTCCGGCTTCTCCGGCGAGCGCACCGACGTGCGCGGTGACGACATCGGACGCGACGACGGTCCGCGCCCCTGTCGCGGCGGCGAGGCGGGAGGCCAGCTCTGCGGCGCCCTCGGGCGCCAGCCATGCCCCGGCGGCGCCGACGCCCAGGAGTCGGAGTCCGGGGACGTCTCGGAGCAGAGGGAGGATCGCGGCGGCTGCCGCCTCCACTCCCCCGGCGGCGGTGAGTCCGGGCGACCCGATCCCGTCTCGTGTGCTCCGCTCACCCGCAGCGTCGATGACGATGCGACAGCGGGACTTGCCGAGGTCGACGGAGGCGGTCGTCGGCGCGCTCATCGGCTCTCCTCGGGGACACGGTCAGGAAGGTCTGAAAAGATAGTACAAGGCGGCAGGATCTGCCGAAAAGAATTTACCATCGATGTCGCAGCCGCCGTCGCGACATACTTGAGAATCCCACATCCCCGGAGGACCGATTGAGCATCCAGTCGACGATCGAAGCCGCCGCATCGACCCTGCCGCCCTCGCTCACCCGCGTCGCCGCCGTGATCCGGGAGAACCCCGCGGTCGTGATCGACCTGACCATCAACGAGCTGGCCGAGAAGTCGAACACCTCGGTGGCATCCGTCGTGCGCTTCTGCCGCGCGATCGGCTTCAGCGGATACGCGCCCCTGCGCATGGCGCTGGCCACCGAGCTCGGCAAGGAGGCCGCGCAGTTCTCCGC
Organism: Microbacterium algeriense; assembly: GCF_008868005.1. Lineage (GTDB taxonomy): Bacteria > Actinomycetota > Actinomycetes > Actinomycetales > Microbacteriaceae > Microbacterium > Microbacterium algeriense. Next base: position 22,111 of record NZ_WAAO01000002.1, on the reverse strand, counting down.
CCGCGGTGCATTCGGTTCGGAGATCTCCGAGGAGGATTCCCTCGAGGAGGCCGTGTCGAAACTCGCCGGACTCGAACTGCTCGCCATCGAGGAGACCGTGGCCCAACTCGACTTCCGGGTGCTCGAAGCAGCGATCGACGCGATGGACCGTGCGGAGCGCATCCTCCTCTACGGCATCGGGGCGAGCCAGTTCGTCGCGGAGGATCTGGCGCACAAGCTCCTGCGCGTCGGCCGGAACGCCCATGTGCTCGCCGACCCGCACGAGGCCGTCGCCGCGACGGTGCTGCCCGTCGCCGGGACCGTCGCCATCGGCTTCTCGCACACCGGCTCCACGGTGGAGACCGTGCGGTTCCTCGAGACCGCCAGAGCCAACGGCAGCACGACCGTCGCGGTGACCTCCGCCAAGGACTCCCCGCTCGCCCGCGCCGCCGACCATGCGCTTTTCACGGAGGTCAGGGAGTCCGCCTTCCGCGCCGGCGCCATGGTCAGCCGCATCGCGCAGCTGACCCTCGTCGACTGCCTGTTCATCGGTGTCGCCAAGCGCCGCTATGCCGAGACCGTCGACGCGCTGCAGCGCACCCGCCTGGCCACGCACGCCCTCCGCGGCTGAGGCTGACCGCTCAGCCGACCGGTCAGCCGACGGCCGGCACCGCCTGATCACGCGGGGCGGCCGCCGATCCGACGGATCCGGCCGTTCGCAGGAACACGATGATCCAGCTGAAGATGAGCACGGCCGCGATGAGCTCCACCGCGGTGAGGTTGTAGTAGCCGACCGCGAAGAAGGCCGCGAGCAGCACGATCACGAGCACGTAGGCCCACCCGAGCCCGACGAACACCCGCGGGATCGACGGCAGCAGCCAGGGAAGCCCCACGACGACGACGGCGAAGACGACGACCATGCCTGTCGCGACGGTGTTGTGCAGCAGGAAGAACTCGTCGACGGGGAAGATCCCCACGCATCCGAGGAAGATCCCCAGCAGGATGAGACCCCCGCGCACGATCCGTCGTCCGCGACGCTCGGCAGCGTCGCCGACCGGGAGGCCCGCGGTGGCGTAGCGGGAGATCGTGGTCACCATGATCCCCGCGATGATGAGGGTCGCATTGAAGGCGACCGACGAGCTGTTCGTGCTCATGCCGAGCGCCGACAGGTTGTCGCGCCACCAGTGCACGTCGCTCGAGGCGAGCATGCTGGCGAAGGCCCCGACGACGAGGAACACGGCGAGGACGAGCGACAGCACCATCGGCGTGAGCGCCACCGAGCTGAGGAACGTCACGTACGCGGTGAGCGCGAAGGCGACGGCCACGAGCACGGCACCAGGGAATGCGAAGACCGGGGCATCCGTGAAGCTGCGCTCCAGCAGCTCGGCGATGCCCAGCCAGCCCAGGTAGGCGATCGCGGCATGCGCGAAGGCGATCGCCACGAGGTCGTACCAGCGCAGGCGATCGCCCGGGACGCTGAATCCGTCGCGCAGCGCCTCCGCGTCGACGTTCTCGGGGCGCACCGCCAGCCGACCGAGCGCGAAGGCGACCGCTGCGGTGATCGCCCCGCCTGAAGCCGCGAACACCCCGATCGACCCGGAACCGCTGATCGCCAGTTCGTGCCCCCAGAAGACCGGGAGCGCCACCGCGAACCCGAGCACGAGGAACGCCGCGCCCACGATCAGGGCCGTCGCCTCGAACACGGCCGCCGAGGTGTCCGGCCCGCGCACCTGTCGCAGCACCCGGCCGATCCTGTCGCCGATCACCCGCATCGTCCCGTCGCTCACGGTCCACATCCTAGGAGGCGTCCCGTTCGCGCGTCGCCGGTGATACCATCGCGGAACGGATCGTATACAACGTCGTCGTTCCCACCACCCGAGGTGATCATTCATGAACGGTGCACCCGCCGCCCCTGCCGAATCGGTGTCCACGCTCGTCGCGCGCAACATCAGCGAATTCCGCGCCGCCGTCTCGGAGTCGTTCGTCCCGCTGCAGGTGTCCACCGGGGGTCCCGATCACTTCCGCGGCGTCATCCGCGGCGCATCCGTCGACGAGGTGCACGTGACCGAGGTGCGGGCGACCTCGCACGTCGTGGAGCGCACGCCCGAGCTCATCGCCCGGGGGGACAACTCGTACTTCAAGGTCAGCCTGATGCTCGCCGGCACCGGCCTGCTCATCCAGGACGACCGGGAGGCCGTGCTCGAAGCCGGAGACCTCGCGGTGTACGACACCGATCGCCCCTACTCCCTCGTCTTCGACGCCGACTTCCGCACCATGGTCGTCATGTTCCCGAAGCACCTCATCAGCCTGCCGTCGACCATGATCGGCCAGCTCACCGCCGTGCGCATCTCGGGACAGGAGGGCCTCGGCGGCATGGTGGTGCCCTACCTCACGCAGCTCGCGGGAAACCTCGACCAGCTCGCCGGCACCACCGGAGCCCGCCTCGCGCACAGCGCCCTCGACCTCGTCACCACCGTCTTCACGCGAGAACTCGGCCTCGACGGGGTGTCCGCCGATCCGCATCGCGCGCTCGTCCAGCGCATCCGGGGCTACATCGACCGCAACCTCGCCTCGACCGACCTCGGCCCCGCATCGATCGCCTCGGCGCACTACATCTCGACGCGTCACCTGCACGGACTCTTCCAGGAGCAGGGTGTGACGGTCTCCACCTGGATCCGCACGCGTCGCCTCGAGCAGTGCCGTCGCGACCTTCTCGACCCGATGCTGGCCGACCGTCCGGTCGCGGCGATCGCCGCCCGTTGGGGCTTCGTGGACGCCGCGCACTTCAGCCGCGCGTTCAAGTCGGCGTTCGGCGTCTCCCCCAGCGAGTACCGCGCCGCGCACTGAGCCAGGACCGGGTCACGCAGGCTCTTGCCCCGGACGGCACGCCGGTTGACTCTCGGCGCGCGATGGAGGCCGAGACCTTGAGGGCATGACGGCCCCGGACCGAGCATGAGGCAAGCGCACCGCGAAGACGCGGTGCCCGGGGCGCAGCAGCCCCGCCGCGTGCGACGTCTGGACCCGCATGACCGACATCTCCACCGACCCGGCACTCGACGAATGGCGCACCTACGACGAGTTCGCCGCCGGCATCGACACCTTCCGCCTGCCGAGCACGACGCTCGCCGGCACCGACCTCGCGCTGACCCTGGACGACGGCGGCACGCTGACGCTCCGCTTCGACGAGGACGCCGTCACGTGGAGCGGCCTGGACGCCTCGGGGACCGATCCCTATGACGCCGTCCGCGTGCGCGACGACGTCGTCTTCGTGAACATCCCGCTGGCGAGCCGCGAGCGCGAAGCGCTCACCGTGGTCTTCTCGACCACGACGAACCGGGCGACGGTCATCCGCTCCCGCATCGCCGCGGAGGCCGTCGAGGGCACGCCGCAGGTCGGTCAGGACTTCTGGGCCGCGACGACCGACCAGGGCCCCGCGACCGGCGAGATCCCCGGCCCCAGCCGCGACCTGATCGGCAAGCGCAACATCTACCGCTACAGCCCGCATCACCTGTACGAGCACGTGTACGTCTCCAGTCAGCGCTACGCGTGGCAGTGCCTGGAGGGCGTGCAGCGGGGGCACGGCGATATGGACCTGTCGACCGTGTGGAAGTTCGCCGACGGGCTGTACCTGTTCTGCTTCCGCGAGTTCCGCATCGCCGTCGCGAGCGTCTGGCTGCACGACCTCGGCTATCAGCTCATGACCACGGGGATCTTCCTCGGGCTCAACGGCGACGGCGAGTCCGAGCACTCCCGCGCCGGAGGGCACATCTACCCGCTGGGCAGCGTCGCCTACCCCGACGCCCAGCCCGTCTGACCCTTCGACCCTTCGACAGGCTCAGGGACCCACCCTTCGACCGGCTCAGGGACCCACCCTTCGACCGGCTCAGGGACCCAGGACCGGGACTCAGGGATAGGCCCTTCGACAGGCTCAGGGACCCACCCTTCGACCGGCTCAGGGACCCAGAACGAGAGAGAGCAAGCACATGAGCAACGCAGACCTGATCCGCGAGCACTACGCCGCCAACGACCGCGGCGACCTCGACGGCATGCTGGCGCCCTTCGCCGCCGACATCCAGTGGACGGAGGCCGCCGGCTTCCCCTACGCCGGCACCTACATCGGCCCCGCAGCCGTCGCCGAGAACGTCTTCGGCCGCATCCAGGAGGAGTGGGACGACTACACCGTCGCGATCGACGAGGTCGTCGACGGCGGCGACGTGGTGGTCGGCATCGGCACCTATTCCGGCACCTACAAGGGCACAGGACGCTTCTTCGCCGCCCGCGTCGCCCACGTCTGGCGCGTGGCCGACGGAGAGATCGTCGCCTTCGAGCAGTTCACCGACACCGAGCTCGTCAATCGCGCACTGCGCGACCCGTCGACAGGCTCCGCGACCCAGCCTTCGAGCTGACAGCACGACCCGAACACGAGAGGCAGGAATCACATGAACAAGCGAGTATCCGGCACCGCGGCCCTCATCGCCGTGGCAGCCCTCACCCTCGCCGGCTGTGCCGGCGGAGACGGAGCCGGGGGTGAAGGATCCCCGATCGTGGTCGGCTCGGTCAACACCATCAGCGGCCCGGCGACGTTCCCCGAGGCGTCCCAGGCCGCCGCCGCCGTCTTCGACGCCTTCAACGAGGAGGGCGGTCTCGACGGCCGGACCATCGACTACAAGATGCTCGACGACAAGGGCGACCCCGCCACGGCCACCGCTTCCGCCCGCGAACTCGTCGGCAGCGACGGTGCGGTCGCGCTGGTCGGCTCCGCGAGCCTGATCGAGTGCGAGATCAACGCGAAGTACTACGAGCAGGAGGGCATCCTCTCCATGCCCGGCATCGGCGTCGACACGGGCTGCTTCGACAGCGACAACATCTCCCCCGCCAACGTCGGTCCTTTCAACGACATGACCCTCACGCTGCAGTACGGGTCCGAGGTGCTCGGCCTCGACGACATCTGCATCCTGCTCGAGATCGCCGGCTCCACGCGCCCGACCTATCAGGCGGCGATCGACAAGTGGACCGAGATCACCGGCAAGGAGCCGAAGTACGTCGACGACACCGTCCCGTACGGGGCCTCCGACTACACGCCCTACATCGTCAAGGCACGCGACCAGGGCTGCAAGGCGCTGGCGATCAACCCGGTCGAGCCCGATGCGATCGGACAGGTCAAGGCCGCGAACGCGCAGGGCTGGGACGACGTCACCTGGCTGTACCTCACCAGCGTCTACAGCGAGAACTTCGCGCAGGCGATCGACGACGCGGGCGCCGGCATCTACGTGCCCGCCGAGTTCTACCCGTTCACGGACGACAGCGAGATCAACGCCGACTGGCGCGAGCTGATGGAGAAGAACGACATCGCGCTCACCTCGTTCAGCCAGGGCGGCTACCTCGCGGCGACCTACTTCATCGAGGTTCTCAAGAGCATCGACGGAGACATCACCAGGGAGAGCGTCTCCGCGGCGCTGAAGGACATGGACCCGATCGAGAACCCGATGGTGGGCACGCCGTACGCCTTCGGCACGCAGAACACCGCGGGCTGGCCGATCATCCTGAAGTCCGGCACGCACGCCTGGGAGCAGGTCGCCGACGACTGGCTGCGCATCGGCGAGTGACCCGCGCTTCGACAGGCTCAGCGACCCACTCCGGTGCGTCCCTGAGCCTGTCGAAGCCCCCGCCCCGTCGCCCCTTGGGTCCCTGAGCTTGTCGAAGGGCCCTCACCAGAAAGGACGCCTCATGCTGCAAGGCGCCATCGCCGGACTCGCCGCCGGCGGCCTCTACGCCGTTCTCGGCGTGTGCCTCACCCTGATGTCCCGCCTGGTGCGGGTCGTGAACTTCGCCCAAGCCGCGACCGGCATGTTCGGCGCGTTCACCGCGGTCTGGTTCGTCCGCGAGATCGGACTCCCGATCTGGCTCGGCTCCGTTCTCGGCGTCCTGATCGCGGGGCTCCTGGCCGCGGCGATCGGGTTCATCGCCGCGACGTGGCTCTCCGAAGCCTCCACCACCACCCGCTCGGCCATGACCGTCGGACCGCTGCTGCTGCTGATCTCGATGTCGTTCATCCTGTTCGGAAACAAGCCGCAGCCGTTCGCGCCGATCATCGCCGGGCCCGCCTTCTCCCTGGGCGGCGTCGTCGTCAGCCAGGTAACCGTCGCGACCGTGGCGATGGCGATCGTCACCGCCATCCTCGTGCGGATCGTCCTGCGCCGCACGAGGGTCGGCACGCAGCTGCGCGCCCTCTCGGAGCGGCCAACGACCGCCGAACTGCTCGGCATCCGGTCCCGCCCTCTCTCCATCGCGGTGTGGTTCGTCACCGGCGTGATCAGCGCGATCGCGATCATGATCGTCGCGCCCTCGCAGTCCAACGACGCCACGAGCCTGTCGATGCTGATCGTGCCGGCGGCCGCGGCCGCGCTCCTGGGCGGGTTCCGCCGCCTGGACCTGGCCGTGGTCGGCGGCATCGTCCTGGGAGTGCTCGGCGGCCTCGTCGCTCAGATCGACGAGGTGGCGCTGGTGCGCAACTTCCTCCCGTTCCTGTTCATCGTCGTCCTGCTGCTGTGGACGCAACGCAAGGAGGTGTGGGATGCCGCTCGCTGACCGCCCCTGGTTCCGGGCCACCTGGCCGTTCGCCGTCGCCCTCGCGGGGATCGGTGTCGGCGCCATCCTCAGCTCGGCGCTGCCGGGATACTTCGTGTTCCTGGCCATCAGCGCCGTCACCGCGGCGATCGCGATCCTCGGCCTCGGCATCGTCACCGGTTCAGCGGGGATGATCGCCCTGTGCCAGCTCACCTTCGCCGCCGTCGGCGCGTGGATCGTCTCGCTGCTCAACGTGATGCAGGCGCCCGGCGGGTTCCTCGTGTGGCTGCTCCTGGGCGGCATCGCCGCCGGACTCGTCGGCATCCTCGTCGGGCTCCCCGCGCTGCGCCTGCGCGGCGTGAACCTCGCGGTCGTCACCCTCGGGTTCGCTGCCGCGGCCGACGTGACGCTCGTGCAGATCCAGTTCCCCGGGTCCGCCGACGGCACCGCCATCGAGCGGCCTGCGATGTTCTCCAACGACCGCCAGTTCTTCTTCCTCTCGATCATCGTGCTCGCGGTCTGCGCGCTCGGGGTGTTCTTCCTGCAGCGCGGCCGCTGGGGCTCGAGCTGGAAGGCCGTGGCGTTCTCCGAACGGGGAACCGCCGCCGCGGGCCAGAGCGTGCAGTCGGCGAAGCTGACCGCGTTCGCCGTGTCCGCCGCGCTCGGAGGCATCTCCGGGGGGCTCCTCGCAGGACAGGTGCAGCTGCCGTTCGCGTCGAGCTTCACGCCGCTGCAGTCGCTCGCCCTGTACGTGCTGGCGATCATGTCTGGCGCCCACCTCATCGACATGTCGATCTTCGGCGGCCTGCTCTGGGTGCTCGTGCCGGAGCTCCTGAAGCGCTGGGGCGTGCCGCAGGACTGGGGTTTCGTCGTCTTCGGCGTGCTCGGGGTGCAGGCCCTCACCAGCGGCACCAACCTCGGCCAGGGCATCCGCAATCTGCTCTACCGGCGCGCCGACCGGCGGACGGCGAACGCCGAGCTCTCCGCACTGCCACCCGACGCAGGGACGGATGCCGCAGCGATCACCACCACGACCACGGCGACCGTGGACGAGGCCGCCCTCGACGGCGCTCCCGTGCTGACCGTCGAGGGGCTCACGGTGCAGTTCGGGGCCCTCAAGGCGCTGGACGACGTGTCGTTCACGGTGCCGGCCGCTTCGATCATGGGGCTCATCGGCCCGAACGGCGCAGGCAAGTCGACCTTCGTGGATGCGATCAGCGGATTCCTTCCCAAGCACGGCGGCCGGGTGCTGCTGGGCGACCGCGACCTCGCCGGCCTCTCCCCGACACGGCGCGCCCGGCTCGGCCTGCGTCGCACGTTCCAACAGGATCGCGTCCCTCCATCCCTCACCGTCGGGGCGTATGTGCGCTTCGTCGCCCGGCGTCGTCTCGCCACCGCGGACATCGATGAGGTGCTGGCGTTCTTCGGCTGCCCGCCCGCCCGATCGCGGCTGTCGAGCGTCGATGTGGGGACGCGCCGACTGGTCGAGGTGGCCGCGAACGTCGCGGCCCGCCCTCGCCTGCTGATCCTCGACGAACCCGCTGCCGGGCTCTCTCACGAGGAGCACCTCGCCCTCGCCGCCCGGCTGCGCGAGCTGCCGACGCGCTACGGCGTCGCCCTCATCATCATCGAACACGACCTGGACCTCGTCCGCTCGGTGTGCCCGACCCTGACCGTGCTCGACTTCGGTCGAGTGCTAGCCACCGGGCCCCAGGCCGAGGTCCTCGCGAACCCCGACGTCGTCAAGGCGTACATGGGAGAGACGGAGCTGCTGACATGAGCGAACTCGTCCTCGACGCCGTGACCGTGAGCCGCGGCGCCGGTCCGGTGATCTCCGACGTCTCCCTGCGCGTCGCCGGCGGAGAGGTGCTGGCCCTGGTCGGCCCGAACGGCGCAGGCAAGACCAGCCTGATCGAATCGGTGTCGGGTGTGACACCGCACTCGGCCGGAACCATCACGCTCGACGGGGAGCCGATCGACAGGCTGTCCCGCGTCGCCAGGGCCCGTCGCGGGATCGTTCACATCGAGCAGGGGCGGGCAGTGTTCCCCTCGCTCACCGTGCGCGAGAACATCTCCCTCACGGCGCGCACCTCTGCGGAGCAGGACGCGGTGCTGGCGCAGTTCCCGGAGCTGGAGAAGCGCATCGACGCGCCGACGGCCCTCCTCTCCGGGGGCGAGCAGCAGATGGTGGTGCTGGCGCGGGCCTTCGCCGCGAAGCCGCGGATCCTGCTCATCGACGAGATGTCGCTGGGGCTGGCACCCGTGGTGTTCATGCGGCTGATGCCGATCGTGCAGTCGATCGCCGAGTCCGGGGTGGGTGTGCTGCTCGTCGAGCAGTTCACCCAGCTCGCTCTCGGGCTGGCCGAGGAAGCGGTGGTGGTCGCCGGGGGTCGCGTGTCGTTCCAGGGCACGGCCGAGGCCCTGCAGGCCGACCCCGCCCTCCTCCACCGCGCGTACCTCGGCGGCTGAGCACGTGTCAGGGGCGAGCGACCGGCGGCGATGAACGGGACGTGGGGATTAGCCTGAGACGATGACCCAGACCATCCACGCCCGCGCCGCCCTCCTCGACATGGACGGCACCCTCGTCGACTCGACAGCTGTGGTGGAGCGGCTGTGGCTGGCCTGGGCGGAGCCGCACGGGATCGCCCCCGAGACGGTGCTGAGCGTCGTGCACGGGCGTCAGGGCCACCAGAGCATGGCGATCATGCTGCCCGAGCGCGATCACGCGATCAACCTCCGCGAGAACGAGGTCATGCTCGCGAACGAGGCGTCCGACGTGGACGGCGTCATCATGATCCCGGGCGCCGACGGTCTGCTCGACGCCCTGGAGCCGTTCCCCCACGCCGTGGTGACCTCGGCCAACGTCGCCCTCATGACCGCGCGGATGCGGCAGGCCGGACTGACCGTGCCCGCCCTCGCCGTGACAGCCGAGAACGTGTCCGCCTCGAAGCCGGACCCGGAGGGTTTCCTCCTGGCCGCGCGCACCCTCGGCATCGACCCGGCCGACTGCGTCGTGTTCGAAGACTCCGGCGCCGGGATCCAGGCCGCCCACGCCGCGGGCATGCGCGTGATCGGGGTCGGCCCGCACGCGGCCGCCCACGCCCCGACCGCGCACGTCGACGACCTCACGCACGTGTCGATCGCCGCCCGCGACGAGGGCTTCGAGCTCCGGATCGGCTGATCGGCCGCAGCCGCGCCCGCCGCGCCGGCTAGGCGGCGGAGCGCTGCGCCACGGGTCGCCGTCGCAGGGCGGACTCGAGCACGGCGGGCGGGTTGTACTGCTGGTCGAGGCGCCCGACGTCGGTGCCGGGCGGGACGATCGCGTCGATGCGGTCGAGCACCTCATCCGTGAGCGCGACGTCCACTCCCGCGAGCAGGTCGTCCAGCTGCTCCATCGATCGCGGGCCGATCAGCGCGCTCGTGACGCCGGGATGCGCGATCGCGAACGCCATCGCGAGGTGGGTCATCCGGATGCCGGTCTCCTCGGAGAGCGCGACGACCTGCTCCACCGCGTCGATCCTCCGCTCGTCCTGGTTGTGCCGGAACATGGTCGCGCGGGCGAGGTCGGTCTGCTGTCCCCTCCGGAACCGCCCGGTCAGCATGCCGCCGGCGAGAGGACTCCAGACGAGAGCGCCCATGCCGTAGCGCTGTGCGACGGGCAGGACCTCCCGCTCGATGCCCCGGTTCAGGATCGAGTAGGTCGGCTGCTCCGTGCGGAAGCGCTCGAGGCCCCGACGCTCCGAGGTCCACTGCGCCTCGACCTGCATCGATGCGGGGAAGTCGGAGCTGCCGATCGCCCGCACCTTGCCGCTGCGGACCAGATCGGTCAGCGCGGAGAGCGTCTCCTCGAGGTCGACGGTGTCGTCCGGACGGTGCGCCTGGTACAGGTCGATGTAGTCGGTTCCCAGCCGACGGAGCGAGCCCTCGACGGCGCGCATGATCCACCGGCGCGAGTTGCCGCGGCTGTTGGGGTCATCGCCCATCGGCCCGTTGAACTTCGTGGCGAGGACGACGTCGTCGCGGCGCCCGGCGAGCGCCTTGCCGATGAGCTCCTCGGAGCCGCCCTGCGAGTAGCGGTCGGCCGTGTCGATGATGTTGATGCCTGCGTCGATGGCGCGGTGCACGATGCGGATCGAATCCCGTTCGTCGCCGTTGCCGATGCTGCCGTCGGTCCCGAGCATCATGGCGCCGAGAGCGAAGGGGCTGACCTGGATGCCGGTCCGGCCGAGAGTGCGGTACTGCATGTCGTGTTCCTTCCGTCGATGGCGCCCTGCTGTCCGGTGCCTTATCCTTGACCGAAGTGGAACGCCTTTCCGGAAGCATACGGAACGTTGTTCCGTTTACGCAACCCCGGGAGGAACCATGCGCGCCGACGCCCGCCGCAATGCCGACGCTCTCACCGACGCCGCGCGCGAGATCTTCGCGACAGAGGGGGTCGATGCGCCCGCGCGGCTGATCGCCGAGCGCGCAGGTGTCGGCGTGGGCACCCTGTATCGGCGGTTCCCGCAGCGTTCGGATCTCGTGGTCGCCGTGTTCCGGCACGCCGTCGACGCCACCGCAGCGGCGGCGGACGAACTCGCCGCGGCGCACGCTCCGGATGAAGCGCTCGCCCAGTGGCTGCAGCGCTTCACGCAGTTCATCGCCACGAAGCGCGGCCTCGCCGCCGCGCTGCACTCCGGCGACCCGGCTTTCGAGGCCCTGCCGTCCTATTTCACCGCCGAGCTCGGCGGAGCCCTCGAACGTCTCCTCGACGCCGCCGCTGAGGCGGGGACGATCCGTCCCGACGTCGACGCGACGCAGCTCCTGTACGCCGCGGCGAACCTCTGCCATTCCGCGGGATCGGAGGAGCAGAGCCAGATCCTGGTCGGGCTGCTGGTGGACGGACTCCGCTACCGCTCCGCGGCCGACAAGGCCTCCTGACGCGCCCTCCGGCTACATCCCTGCGTGGTCGAACGCGATCGTCGGAACGTCGACCACGTGCGACCCGCCGTCCGCCACGATCACCGCGCCGGTGATGTACGACGACTCCCCCGACCCGAGGAACCGCACCACGGACGCGATCTCGGACGGGCGCGCCGGTCGGCGCAGCGGCACATCCGCCGTCACCGTGGCGTAGCCCTCCTCCCGTGATGCGAGCCCGGCGTGCGCGGCGAACTCGTCCATCTCCTCGTCCGCCATCGGCGTCTGCACCCACCCGGGGCAGATCGCGTTCACCCGCACCCCGTGCCGGCCGTAGTCCCGCGCGAGCGTGCGGGTCAGGCCGATCAGCGCGTGCTTGCCCACCGTGTACCCCGCCACCGACGGCCCGGCGAACAGCCCGGCGAGCGACGAGACGATCACGATCTGGCCCTTCGCCTCGATCAATGCGGGAAGCGCCTCCCGCGCCATCGTGAACGCGGTGGTGAGGTTCGCGCGGATCGCCGCCTCCCAGCTCGCGTCGTCGGTCTCGGCCACCGGTGAGAACCCGTGACCGCCCGCGTTGGCGACCAGCACGTCGATGCGTCCGAACCGGGCGAGCACCTCCGCGACCGCCGCCTTGGCGGATTCCGTGTCCGCCGCGTCCGCGATGATGGGCATCGCGCCGACGGCCCGCTCGACCTCGTGCAGCGGCTCGGGTCGGCGACCGACCACGACGACGTGCGCGCCCTCGGCGGCGTACCGCTCGGCGATCGACGCGCCGATGCCGGTGCCGCCTCCCGTGATGACGACGACGCGTCCGGAGACGCTCGATCCGACGACCAGTCCCATGTCTTCTCCTGCACTGCTCTGGCGCGAACTCGCGCGGTGGTTGTCGGCCTGCCGCGGTCGCGTCAGGCCGGGAATCCGGAACGGGCGGCATACCCGAAGTCGCTGAGGAGGGTCGTCCCGTTGACGGCCTTCGCACGCGGCGAGACCAGGTACGCGACGTGGGCGGCGACCTCTGCCGCCGTCTGCACGGGGAACCCGGGATCGACGAAGGCCTGCGCTCCCAGGTCGCCTCGGCTCATCGGGGTGTCGACGATCGAGGGGGCCACGGCGTTCACCCGGATGCCGGTGCCGGCGAGGTCGACCGACAACGCGCGTCCGAACTGGACGAGAGCGGCCTTCGACGCGCAGTAGGGCACCATGCCGGGCGAGGCGACCGAGGCGGAGTCGCTCGCGAGCAGCACGACCGACGCTGAAGCTGCAGCACGCAGGGCGGGAAGCGCGTGTCGGAGCACGAGGAAGGGCCCGGTCACGTTCACCGCGAACACGGCGTTCCACGCGGCCAGGTCGATCTTCTCGATCGAGGAGCCGACGGGCCCGGAGACCCCGGCACAGCAGACGACCGCATCGAGTCGCCCCAGTTCCGCGACAGCGGCGGCGACGGCGACCTGCACCTGGTCCTCGGCGGTGACGTCCGCCACGACCACGACCGGAAGCGCGCTCCCCTCCCCCCGGAGCAGATCCGCGGTGCTCTCGAGCGCGTCGGGATCGCGGTCGAGCAGCGCCACTCTCACCCCCTCTGCGGCGAGCGCGACCGCCGTGGCACGGCCGATGCCGCTTCCGGCGCCCGTGATCAGGGCCGTGGTGCCGAGCAGCTGCAGATCCATCTCGTCCTTCGCGTGCCGTCCGGCACCCGGTGGTGCGCAGGGAGGACGGCGGTGTCTTCCCGGTCATCCTGCTCCCCCTGCTCGGTCGCGGCGACGCGCGAGTGCGGGCTGTGCACGCTGGCACCATCGTCCTTCCCTCAGGGTCAAGTGCGACGGCGACCGCGCGAGCAGACTCGCTCTATCGACGATTCCCCTCGTCGTCGGTGCCGTGTCCGCACGGCCGTCACCCAGCAAAGGAGCCGACGTGGCAGACCCGACATCCGCGTCCACGACGCACACCCATACCTCTCTCCGCCCCGGCGCCCTCGGCGTCGCGGGCATCGTCTTCCTCGTCCTCGCGGCGGTGGCCCCGCTGACCGGCATCGTGGTCGTCGCCTCCCTCGCCATCGCCCTCGGCAACGGCGGCGGCACCCCGATGTCATTCTTCCTCGTCGCGGCCATCCTGCTGCTGTTCGCGATCGGCTACGCCCAGATGTCGAAGCAGCTCGTGAACGCGGGCGGCTTCTACGCCTTCGTCGTGAAGGGCCTCGGCCGCACCGGCGGACTCGTCGCGGGCCTCATCGCCACGCTCGGCTACAACTTCTTCGTCGTCGGCACGATCGGCACCAGCGGCTTCTTCATGCAGACGATCATCCGCGACCTCACCGGACTCGACGTGCACTGGCTCGTCTGGGGCCTGCTGTCGATCGTCGTGTGCTTCATCCTCGCGCGGATCGGCGTCGACTTCAGCTCGAAGATCCTCGGCGTGTGCCTCGTGCTCGAGGTGCTCATGCTCGTCGTGTTCGACGTCTCTGTGCTCGTGCAGACCGGCTACGACGTGTCGGCGTTCAGCCCGGAGGCCGTGTTCTCCGGCTCGCTGCCCATCGGCCTGCTGCTTGCGGCGACCGGCTTCCTCGGCTTCGAGGCCACTGCGCTCTTCAGCGAGGAGGCCAAGCAGCCGCTGCGCACCATCCCGCGGGCGACCTACACCTCGATCATCGCGATCGGCGTGATCCTCGGCGTCACGACCTGGGCCGTGGTGAGCGCGACCGGCGTCGCACAGGCGCAGGCCACGGCGCTGGAGCACCTGCCCACCGGCGACCTCATCTTCTCGCTCTCGCAGCAGTACCTGGGCGGTCCGCTCACGACCGTGATGATGGTGCTGCTCCTGGTGAGCCTGTTCGCGGCGATGCTCGCGTTCCACAACTCGGCCACCCGCTACCTGTACTCGCTGGGTCGCGCGAAGATCCTCCCCCAGGCCCTCGCCCGCACCCGGCCGAACGGCGCCCCGCAGCTCGCGGGCATCGTGCAGGCCGGCTTCGCGGCGATCATGGCGATCCTGTTCGCCCTCGCCGGCGCCGACCCCATCGTCACGCTCGTGCCCGCAATGCTCGGCTTCGGCACCCTCAGCGTGCTGATCCTGCAGGGGCTCGCGGCGATCTCGATCGTCGTGTACTTCCGGCGCCGGAACGACCCGCGGTGGTGGAGCACCTTCATCGCGCCGGGCATCGGCTTCCTCGGCATCGCGGCCATCTCGATCCTGGCGATCGTGAACTTCAACATCGTGGCCGGCTCCGAGGAGCTGGCGATCCGCCTGATGCCGCTCCTGCTCGTGCTCGCGCTGATCGGCGGCATCGTCTACGCCGCCTACCTCCGCCGCGCCAAGCCCGCCGTGTACGACGGCCTCGCCACCGACCTGGAGCGGTTCAGCGATCGCTGACGTCCGCCCCGACCCCGTTCTCCGAAGGAAGGAATCCCCATGACGACCCTCAACCCCGCCGACACCTCCACCTGGCTGCCGCTGGAAGGCCTCGCCCCCGGTTTCGACGCCAACAAGGCCCCGCACAGCACCGCGCTCAGCGGTCGCGAGATCGCTGTCGTCGACGCCCGCGGCACCCGCATCGTCCACCGCTTCGACGACTCGACGGTCGCCTGGGAGTACCAGCCCGGCACCGAGGACCCCACGGAGGCCGCGTCCGACACCGACGACTACGAGGCGTTCGAGGTCGACGACGAGCTCTACTTCGTGCAGTTCCACCACCGCTACCTCCCGAACGAGGCGGTCTCGCTCGTGCTCGATCTACGGCACGGACGCTCCCTCGCCGTGATCTCCGAGATCCTCCCCGCGCCCGAGCAGGGCCGCACCCGCGTGCAGCACCACTTCGCCCCCGGCACCATCGAGGGCGCCGCCGTCACCGGTGCCGAGGCCGCCCCCACGACCACGCTCATCGGCCGCCGCGTCGAGTGGGTCTACAGCGAGGAGCACGCCTACGAGCACGTGTACCTCTCCCCGCGCTGGTACTCGTGGCAGTGCCTGGCCGGTCCCGAGCGCGGGCTCGCCGACACCGACGAGAACAGTGTGTGGGAGGTGCGCCCCGGGATCTACATCTTCGCGTGGCGCGAGAAGGTGATCCCGTGCGCCTCGGTCACGATCGCCGACCACCGCGACGTCAACGCGATCCGCTCCCACGGCGTGCTGTTCGGCCTGGACGAGAGCGGTGAGGTGCCGACGCACTTCACGTTCGGCGCGCACGGCCGCCTGCTGTCGACCACCCACCACACCCCGTCGCTCGAGCCCGCGACCTTCGGAGACGCCTGACATGACCGACGTCGCCGACCTCATCGTCACCGGCTCCGTGATCCGCACGTCCGACCGTGCCCGTCCGCGCGCCGAGGCCTTCGCCGTGCGCGACGGACGGATCCTCGCCGTCGGCGACCGCGCCGACGTGGAGCCGTTGCGGGGCCGCCGCACGCGGCTGGTCGAGGTCGGCGACGCGGCGGTCTATCCCGGGTTCGTGGACGTGCACAACCACCACGCGCTCGCCGGACGGACCGAGCTCTTCGAACTGTCGCTGGCCCCTTCCCTCACGCTCGACGAGATCCTCGACCGAGTGCGGGAGAAGGCGCAGACCCTGCCCGAGGACGCGTGGATCGTCGGCGGCGCCGTGGCCACGACCCTGCTTCCCACCCTCGCCAACACCGCCACGCGGTTGCGTCTCGACGAGGCAGCGGGCGGACGGCCCGTGGCGCTCATGGAGGACTCCCGCCACAACCGCTGGGCCAGCACCCGGGCGCTGGAGCTCGCCGGCATCACGGCGGCCAGCATCCCGACCTCCGGGGTCACGGTGCTCGACCCCGACGACGGCACCCCCACGGGAGTGCTCCTGGAAGCCGCCGGCATCCCGGTGCAGGAGGCATACGACCGCAGCGGCGGACTCACCGCTGAGCAGCACGCGGCCGCCTCCCGCCGCGGGATCGAGCTGCTGAACTCGTTCGGGATCACGGCGTTCCAGGACGCGGGGGTCTCCATCGACATCCTCGCCGCGCTCGCCGGACTCGACCGCGCCGACGAGCTGCACGCCTGGGTGGTCTCCTCGCTCCTCATCAACGACGAGATCTTCGGGTTCGACCCCATCGGCGCTCCCCTGCTCGACCGCGGCGAGGAGTTCCGCACGCCGCATCACCGTCCCGACTTCGTGAAGATCTTCCTCGACGGCGTGCCGCCCGCCCGGACGGCCTCCTTCCTTGACCCGTATCCGGCCGATCCCGTGCACGGGGCGCACTTCCACGGCGAGACGACCATGACCCTCGACGAGCTCACGGGGTGGCTGCGCACCGTGGCCGAGCGTGGCCTCGGTGCCAAGGTGCACTGCACGGGGGACGGCTCCGCGCGCCTCGTGCTCGACGCCGCGGAGCGCCTGCGCGCGGACGGCTTCACGACGCCGGTGCAGATTGCGCACGGACAGTTCCTCGCGGAGAGCGACATCCCCCGACTCTCCGTGCTGGACGTCTCGGCGGATATCTCGCCCTTCATCTGGTACCCGGGTGTGATCCCGCAGGCGCTGGCAGACGTGCTGGGCGACCGGGCCGAGCATTCCCAGCCCAACCGCGCGCTGCTGGACGCGGGGGCCCTGGTGGCCGGCGGCTCGGACTGGCCGGTGAGCGAGTCGCCGAACACGCTCGAGGGCTTGCAGGGGCTGGTGACACGGGCCGATCCGCTCGGCCGGGCTGCGGGCACGCTCTGGCCGGAACAGGCGATCTCGGCCGAGGAGGCGCTCGAGGTCTTCACGATCAATGCCGCCACGGCGATGGGGCTCGGCGCCGACACCGGTTCCCTGACCCCCGGCAAATCGGCCGACTTCGTGATCCTGGAACGGGACGCGATCGGCGGACCGGCGGAGGAGATCGTGCACACCGAGGTCGTCTCGACGTGGTTCGCCGGACGCGCGGTGCACGAGCGCTGAGCGGGCCGCGCCGTACGATGGGCGCATGCGCCGCTTCCCCGCCTCCGTCTACCGGGTCGGGGACGAGCCCGATCCCCGGTTCTCCCTCGCCAACGAGCGCACGTTCCTGGCCTGGACCCGCACCGGCCTGGCGCTGATCGCGGGCGGCGTCGCGCTCGAGGTCCTCGGGCTCGATCTGCACCCGGGCTTCCGCCTGGCCGCATCGCTGCTGCTGATCATCGCGGGCACGGCCGTGGCGCCGCTCGCCTGGTTCGAGTGGATGCGGGCCGAGCGCGCCCTGCGGCAGGGACGACCGTTGCCCGGCGCGCTGTCGGCAGTGGTGCTCGCCGTGGTCGTGGTGGCGACGGGGCTGCTCGTCCTCGCCGGGGTGCTGTGGCGCTGACGGAGCGGAGACGATGACCACGCCCGACACCCCCGCGCCCGATCTGTACGACCCCGGGCTGCAGCCGGAGCGGACCGAGCTGGCCTGGCGGCGCACGGCCCTCGCGATCGCGATCGGCTCGCTGCTGTCGCTGCGGGTCTTCCCCCTGGTGCTGCCGGCCGGCGCCGAGGGGTGGGGCCTCGTACCGGGCGTGCTGGGCGTCGGCACGGCGGCGCTGCTCTGGATCGCCGCGCGTCGGCGGCAGCGTCGGACGACCGCGGTGCTCACCGCGCGCAGGAGCGGACCGCTGCCGGGCGGCGTGCTCCCGCTCGTGCTGACGGTGTTCGCGACCGGCTTCGGCGTCGTCGCGCTGGCGCTCGTGATGGTCGCACTGCTCACCGGCTGAGCCCTCGTCCGAAGGGGTGGCGCGGGAGCGCGGGGCGACCGCGGCTCGCGCCGCGCCGCCCCGCGTCCTCGCCGCCCTCCCTCACCCGGCGAGGAGGAACCGCGCGCCGCGTTCGCCGATCATGGCCGCGGGTGCGTTGGTGTTGCCCGTGGGCACGGTCGGAATGACCGAGGCATCGATCACCCGGAGCCCCTCGATCCCGCGCACCCGGAGCTGCGGGTCGACCACGGCCTGCGGATCGGAGCCCATGCGGCACGTGCCGACCTGGTGGTGGTAGGTGATGGCGGTGCGGCGCACCCACTCCTCCACGTCGTCGTCCGCCACGTCCGGCCCGGGGTAGACCTCGACCGCTCCCCACTCCTCGGCGAGCGCGGGCTGCCCGCCGATGCGGCGGCACTGGCGCACGGACGCGGCCAGGGCGTCGGCGTCGCGCTGATCCTCCAGCGCCGCCAGGTCGATGTGCGGCAGGTCGTCGAGGCCGGGGCCGGTGAGACGCAGCTCGCCGCGGCTGTACGGCGTCACCAGGCCGGCCATGAGCGTGAACCCGTCGGTGCCGCGCGGCTCCAGCTCGCCCCACATCGGCACGGAGAAGTGGATGGGCTGCGTGTCGGGCTGCGGGAGCCCGTCACGGCTGCGCCAGAACAGGTGGCTCTGCGTGACGGAGACGCCCGGCTGCGGCGGCCCTACCGGCTTCTTCTCGGTCGCGAAGATCACCGGCGAGAGGAGGTGGTCGTGGAGATTCTTGCCCACTCCGGGGGCGTCATGGACGACGGGGATGCCGAGGGCGGCCAGCTCGGCGGCGGGGCCGATGCCTGAGCGGAGCAGGATGACGGGCGTGCCGAGCGCGCCTGCGGACAGGATGACCTCGTCCGCGAAGACCTCCTCGGCCTCGTCGCCCTCCCCCAGCCGGATGCCCACCGCGCGCCCGTCGCGCACGATCACGGAGTGGACGGCGCGGCCGGTGAGGATGGTCATCCGCTCGGCGACCGGCTGCGCATAGGCGGTCCAGGTGTTGACGCGCCGGCCGTCCTTGATCGTGACCTGCTCCTGCGAGACCCCGTCGAGCGTGCCGCCGTTGTAGTTCGGGTTGCGCGGCAGTCCCTCCTCGACCGCGGCATCGATGATCGAGGCTTGGATGGGCGAGAGCGCGTAGTCGTCGGTCACGGGCAGCAGATCGTTCTCGATCGCGTCGTAGATCGGCTCGACGTCGGCCCAACCCCACCCCGTCGCCCCCGCGGCCTCCCAGGCGTCGTAGTCCGAGGCCGCGCCGCGCACCCAGATCATGGCGTTCAGCGCGTGCGAGCCGCCGGTCACCTTGCCTCGCGGGAGGTGGAGCTGCCGGCCGCCGGCGTGCGGCTGCGGCACGGTGAAGAAGTCCCAGTCCTCGGTCGAGTGCCACAGCTCCCCCGCCCGCGACGGGTCATGGATCGCCGGGTTCGTGTCGTAGCCGCCCGCCTCGACGAGCGTCACCGCGACGCCGGCATCGGTGAGCCGCCGGGCGACGATGGCCCCCGAGGTGCCGGCTCCGACGACGATGGCGGAGCGGACCCCGCTGTTCGCGCCGGTCACGGTCAGGCCTTCCGGCCGGGTCCGGAGACGACCTGGGTGACGGCGACGGACTTGAGCCCCTCGACGCCGAACTCCAACCCGTACCCCGAGCTCTTCACCCCGCCGAACGGCACCATCGGGTGCAGGCCGCCGTGGGAGTTGATCCACACCGTGCCGGACTGCATGCGTGCGGCGACGGCCCGCGCTTCGTCGGGGTCGCTCGACCACACCGAGGCGCCGAGGCCGACGTCGAGCGAGTTCGCCAGCTCGAAGGCCTCGTCGACATCGCTGTACCGGATGACCGGGAGCGCCGGGCCGAACTGCTCCTCCTGCACGAGCGCGGCGTCGTTGTCGATGTCGGCGACGATCGTCGGACGGTAGAACAGCTCGCCGAGGTCGGATGCCGGTTCGCCGCCGGTGACGATGCGCGCGCCGCGGCTCTTCGCGTCGTCGACCAGACGGCTGACGATGTCGAACTGCGGACGGTTCTGCAGCGGTCCGAGCACGTTGCCCTCGTCGAGGCCGTTGCCCATCGGCACCTGCTCGGCGATGGCAGCGAGCGCGTCCACGACCTCGTCATACACGGAGTCGTGCACGTAGAGGCGCTTCATGGCGGCGCAGGTCTGTCCGGTGTTGATGAACGCGCCCCAGAAGAGGTCTTCCGCGATGGCCGAAGCATCCGTGCCCGGAAGCACGATGCCCGCGTCGTTGCCGCCCAGCTCGAGCGTGAGACGGGCGAGGTTGCCCGCGGAGCTCTCGATGATGCGACGGCCCGTGGCGGTCGAACCGGTGAACATGATCTTGTCGATGTCGGGGTGCGAGGCGAGACGCGCGCCGACCTCGCGATCGCCGGAGACCCCGATGAGGACGTCGGCGGGGAGCACCTCGTTCATCACGGCGAGCATCGCCAGCACGCTCAGCGGTGTGTACTCGCTGGGCTTCGCGACGACGGTGTTCCCCATGCGCAGCGATGGCCCGATCTGCCAGATCGTGATCATGAGCGGCCAGTTCCACGGTCCGATCGCGCCGACGACGCCGGCCGCCTTGTAGACGAGCTCGGCGTGCAGCGTCTCGTCATCGACGAGCACCTGCGGCTCGATGACGGTGGTGGCGTTGGTGCGCAGCCACGCCGAACACGCGCCGAGCTCGAACCGTGCGTTGGGGCCGTTGAGCGGCTTGCCCTGCTCCCGCGACAGGAGGTACGCCAGGCCCTCGGCGTTCGCATCGATGGCGTCGGCGGCGGCCAGGAGCAGTTCACTCCGCTTCTCGTGTCCGAGCGCCTCCCACGCGGGCTGCGCGGCCTTCGCGCGGGCGATCGCGTCGTCCAGATCCTCGACCGAGGCGACGGGAGCCCTGCCGATGACCTCGCGGGTCGCGGCGTCCGGGATCTCCCGGCCCGCGCCCTCCGGCGCCTGGATGCGGTCGAGCAGCGCGGCCGCGGCGGCTGCCGCGGAATCGGCGGGTCCGGATGCGACGGGGACGGAAACGGCGGAATCGGACATCAGGGACTCTCCTTCGAGCGTGGCGCTGGTCGACGGCCGTGGGGAAGCGGTCGCCTCTCTCATTGTCGGGCGCGGTCTCGCGCCGCACTTGTCGCGGAGCGCGCCGCAGATGTCCGAGTGCGAAGGGTTGCCCGCGGCGGACCGTCGGGTCAGCGCGTGCGGAGACCGTCGAGCGCGACGGTGAGCACGTCGCGCGCGAGGGCGTCGGCGTCTTCGGCCCCGCCCGGCCGGTACCACTCGACGAGGGAGTTCACCATGCCGAACAGGAGCCGGGTCGCGACGGAGGCGTCGACGTCGTCCCGCACGGTGCCCTCCTTCTGCGCCGCGCGGACGATGCCGGTGACCTGCTGATCGAACGCCCGGCGTCGTTCGAGCGCGCGACGTTCGATCTCGCTGTTACCTCGCACGCGCAACAGCAGCGTGACCGCGGGCAGGTGCGCGGCGAGGACGCGCACCGCACCCTCCAGCACCGCGGCGAGGCGTTCGCTCGGAACGACCGACTGCGTGCGGACGAGCACACCCTCGAGTCCGTCGAGCGCTTCGCTCAGCGCGGTCTCGAGGATCTCCTCCTTCGAGGAGAAGTGGTGGTAGAGCGCGGCCTTAGAGAGGCCGAGGCGCGCGGCGAGTGCGGAGACGGACGTCGCGTCATAGCCGGACTCGTTGAACACGGCGACGGCGGCGTCGAGCAGGCCGCTGCGGTCGTACCCCGGACGTCCGCGCTTCGCCGGCTGCGCCGCGCCCTCGACCGTCTGACTCACAGCCTCAGTGTGCCACGCCCGCCGGTTCAGGCCCGAACGGTCGCGTGCCTGTCCCGCGACGGGCCGCTCCGATGTGGTTTGACGTGTGGGGTGCGCCATTGTCGGGTGGGGTCCCACCAGGCGGGGCCGCGGATGTGGGGGGTGCCGTGGTGCATGCGGATGTCCCATCCGCTGGTGGGGAGGGTGCGGTGGTGG